>CAWEBN010000019.1:0-110001 GCA_963807305.1 uncultured Actinomycetes bacterium | reverse complement strand
GGATCGTCTGCAGCGACGATGCGCAGAAGCGGCTGACCGTGACCGCGGGGACGTGGTGGTCGAATCCAGCCAGCAGGACCGCGTTGCGGCCCACGTTGTAGCCCTGCTCGTGGTCCGGGAACCCACAGCCCATCATCACGTCGACCGTCTCCCGGAAATCGACGTCCGGGTTGCGCTCGGCGAGCGCGCGCAGGGGGATCGCGGCGAGGTCGTCGGCGCGGAGGTCGCGCAGCGTCCCTCTCATCGCGCGGCCGATCGGCGTCCGGACTGCATCGACAATGACTGCTTCAGACATGGATCCTCCTCAGCTCGATCCCACAGAGGACCGGACAGTGGCGTGGCTCATGCGCTCAGTCTGGTTCCGGGCGATGCGTCCCTCATCCGCCAACGCCCACACGAGCGGTGTGGCGAACTACGCACTCCTCACGCACTGCCGGGCTCGGCCGGGCCGTGGCTCGCGGTTAGTGTGGGATCCGCTCGTGCTCTATCTGCGTCACTCCTCGTCGTTCGAGCACGACCCGCGCGCGCACGCTCCTGAGCATCCAGACAGCCCGGAGCGGCTCGAAGCGGTCGAAGCGGCGATGGCCGCGGCGAGCTGGCTCGGGTGCGAGCGGGTCGAGGCGCCGGCGGCGACCCCGCCAGAGCTGGAGCTGGTGCACACCCCGAAGCACGTCCGGACCATTGCCGAGCTCTGCGCCGGCGGCGGCGGCAAGATCGATGCCGACACGTTTGTGGGCCAGGCCTCCTACGGCGCTGCGCTCCATGCGGCGGGCGCCTCGTGCGAGATGGTGCGAGCCTTGATCAAGGGAACGGCGAACTCGGCGTTTTGTGCTGTCCGCCCCTCTGGCCATCACGCCCAACGAGACCTGGCGATGGGCTTCTGCCTGTTCAACAACATCGCGGTCGCCGCCGAGCTCGCGATCCAGGAGCTTGGCGTCGGGAAGGTGTTGATCATCGACTGGGACGTGCACCACGGGAACGGAACCGCGGAGATCTTCCGTCGGCGCGCGGATGTCCTCTTTGCCAGCATCCATCAGTCAGGTCTGTTCCCGGGCACAGGCGCTCTCAACGATCCCGGCTCGGGGAGCGGCCTCGGCTACACGATCAACGTCCCGGTGCCGAAGGGATCAGACGATGACGTGTGGCTGTCAGTGCTCGAGCACGTGATCGTCCCGGCCGCGCTCGAGTTCGAGCCGGAGCTCGTGTTGATCTCCGCCGGGTTTGACGCCCACCGCGCCGATCCGTTGGGCGAATGCGTGCTCGAGAGCCGTTCGTACGCGCAGATGGCGTGTCAGGTGCGAGATCTTGCCGGCGAGGTTGGCGCCCCTGTCGGCGCGGTGCTGGAGGGTGGCTACGACGCCGCGGCACTGGCTGAATGCGTCCTGGCGACGGTCGCGGCGCTCAACGGAGAAGGCACGTCAGAGTCGATTGCGCCCGACCCGATCATCACCTCGCGCGCCGCGGCACACGTGGGGCATTTCTGGGCCCTGTGAGGTTCGCGGCGCACTGCGCTCACGCCGGCCGGAACGGCGTAGAGCGCGCGCCAGCCCTCGTGTCGCTCCACCGGATTGCTGCGGCCTCGGCGGCGGCCGAGCGCCGGGTACTTCGATTGCTCCTCACGACCGGAGGAACGCGCGGATCGCCGCGTGCGTCTCCCGCGGCCGCTCGATCTGCGGGACGTGTCCGCAGTCGAGCTCGAGATGGCGGGCGGCCGGCAGTGCCTCGGCGACGTGGCGCGCGAAGGCGATCGGCACGAGCCGGTCGCGGAGTCCCCAGATGAACAGTGCATCGGCCTGGAGCTCCCCCAGCCTTGGCCAGAAGCCGTTGCTGCCGTTGGGCGTCTCGAGATAGATGTGACGTGCGGCCGCGTAGAAGGCGGACCGGCCGGCAGGGGTGAGGAAGGCGCGCAGGAACTCGTCGACGCCCGCCGCGGCCCAGCCGTCGTCGGCCCCGGGGATCAGCCGCTGCGCGATCGTCTCGACGATCGAACGCGGCGTGAACTGGATCAGGCCGAGCTCCGGCCGGACGACCCGCAGCAGCGGCGCCAACGTGCGGTGGCGCTTCCACGCCAACGAGGGCGCCAGGAGCACCGACCGTCCGGCGCGGTCCGGATGGCGCATCCCGACCTCGAGCGCCACGCGCCCCCCGAGGCTGTTGCCGATGAGGTGCGCGCACTCGATGTCGAGCGCGTCGAGCAGGTCGACGACGACCGCAGCGAAGTAGCGGGCGTCATACGGCGCCGCCAGCGGCTTGTCGGAATCGCCGAATCCCGGTAGGTCCAGGGCGATGACGCGAAAGCCGTCCGCCAGCGCCGCGACAGTCGGCAGGAACGATCCCTTCGTCCCGCCGAGCCCGTGCACCGCCACGACCGGAGGGCCGCTTCCCGCCTCCAGCGTCGAGAGCCGCGCTCTGCGGGTCGCGATCATGCGGAAGCGTAATCGCGCCGGATCCTCGTGTCCGCTCGTCGCGGCCAGGAAGCCGACACCGAGGTGGAGGTTGCGACGGATCGCGAGCCGGCCCGAGAGATAGGCGCGCATGCCGGCGCTGCCGTCCCGGGCGATCGCGCCCCAGGTCCGCGCGTCGGCGGTGAGCGTCGCATCCGCATCCCCCGCGGCTGGGAGCATGTGCGCGCCGCCGTCGACGAGCAACGCATCCCACGACGCGTCTCCGCTGACAGTCAAGCGGACACGGCGGGATGCGCCGGACGGCTCGAAGAGCGCGCTGTCATAGCGCTCTGCCAGCGTCTGAAAGACCTGCGGGGTGGGCGTCACGAGCATTCCCGCCACATCGACGCGACCGTATCTCGGTCAGGCCGGGGTGGAATCGGCGCACGCCCGCAGCGTGCGTCCGTATGTCTCACCGAGACAGGCAGGTGACGAGTACGGACCCGTGCCGGTCAACCGTGGGCCGCTTGGCGCGCGAGGGCGGCCTCGCGCGCCGCCACCGCTGCGGCTCTTTCGGCGACCAGGCCCAGCGCGTCGAGCTCGGCCTCGATGCCCTCGACGACGCGATGCGCATCCGGCGCCGCGTCACGGTCGGCGTGGACGCAGAAGAAGACCGTGCCGTCATACGACAGCGCGGCCACCGCGACGGCATGCTCGGCAGCCAGCGGCACGAGCGGGACAACCCGGCGCAGCGGCGCACCGAACGCGTACAGGGTGGTCGGGGAGCCGGGGACGTTGGTCACCGTCACGTTGAACAGGCGGGTCGCGAACAGCGACTGGGCGAGGACGCTGTGCAGGACGGGCGGGGCCAGGCCGGCCAGGTCGACCATCAGCCGGCCTCCGGCCGCCTGATGGGCTGCCTTCAGCCGCATGGTCTCGGCCCGCACGCGCCGGAAACGCGGCCGTGGCTCGGCGACGGAGACCGGCAGGTGGACGAAGAGCGAGGTGATGCGGTTGCCGAGCTCCAGCTGCTCGGCGGCGTTGCGGATGTTGACCGGCACCATGGCGCGCAGACCGGCCGCCGGGGGCGTCTCGCCGCGCGCGATCAGCAGGTCGCGTAGCGCGGCGGTGACGAGGGTGAGCACGACGTCGTTGACCGTGCCGCCCAGGGCGTGGCTGATCGCCTTGATCTCCTCCAGCGACACCTCCGTCACGGCGAGCCGGCGGTGCTCGCTGAGCGGGACGTTGAGGCTCGTCTTGGGCGCGGCGACGAGCTCGTCGCGCAGCAGCAGCTCGACGAGCGCCCGCGCGGAGTCGAGCGCCTCGGCGGCGCGCCGCGGGTGGCGGACGGCGTCGACCACGGCCTCGGTGGCGGTGATCGGCAGCCCGGCCAGGCGCCGAATGGCCCCGGGCGCGTGCGGCTCGAACGCCGGCGGCGCCGGCCGCGCCGGGCGACGGCGCGGCGGGTTCGGCTCGGCGTCGAGCAGCACGGCGCCCGCGTCGACCGACCCGACGCCGTCCACCAGGCAATGGTGCGTCTTGGTGGCCAGCGCCCAGCGCCCGCCGGCAAGGCCCTCGAGGAGGACGATGCGCCACAGCGGCCGTCCGCGGTCGAGGCGGTGCGACCAGAAGTCGGCCGCCCAGGCGAGCAGCTCGCGCTCGCCGCCCGGCTTGGGCAGGGCGGCGCGGGTGACGTGGACGGCGATGTCGAAGTGCTCGTCGGGCACCCACGACGGCCAATGCAAGCCGCCCGTGGTGCGGCTCGAGAGCCGCTGGCGATAGCGCGGGAGCGCGTCGAGGCGCCGCGTCGAGGTGGCGGCGCAGCCGCGAGAGCGTGGGTGTGCCGCCGTCCGGGAGCGGGTCGAAGACCAGCAGCCCTCCGATGTGCATGTGCGCAGTGACGTCGGCCTCCTCGAGCTCGAGGAAGGTCGCGTCGAGTGGGGAGAGCGGCTCGGTCGCAGACATGCTCTGAATCTGCCATCGCGGCGGCACGGCAACATCCGGCGCACGCGCCCCTCGGGGTCAGTGCTCCGCCCCGGCGTAGTCCGTGGTTTCCCGCAAGCGGCCCCGAGCGCGACACTGCGCGCATGGCGTCCCCGTCGCTGCTCGTGCTCGACGACGCCCGCCACGTCGGGCTGACCGCCGCCGAGCTCGTCGCCAACCGGATTCGCGCGCGCCCGCGCGCACGTGTGCTGCTCCCCACCGGCCACACGCCGCGCGGCCTGTACGCGGCCCTGCGCGACCACGCGGCCGACGGCTCGCTGCCCAGCAGGCACGTCACGGTGCTCGGCCTCGACGAGTACCTCGGCCTCGGAGCCGAGGATCCGCGCAGCTTCCGCGCCGCGCTGGACGGCGAGCTGGCCGGGATCGCGATCGGCCGGCGCGAGGCGCTCGACGGCGCCGCCGCCGACCCCGAGGCCGAGGCGGCGCGCTACCAGGCCGTGCTCGACACCGCCCCGGTCGACCTCGCCGTCCTCGGGCTGGGGCGCGATGCGCACGTCGCCTTCAACGAGCCCGGGTCGCGGCCCGGCGACGACGTGCGCCGCGTGGCACTGGACCCGTCGACCGTCGCGGCGGCCGCGGCCGACTTCGGCGGAGCGCAGCGCGTGCCGCGCGAGGCGCTGACGGTCGGGCTGCGCACGCTGCTGGCCGCGCGCGAGCTGCTGCTCATCGTGACCGGGGCGGAGAAGGCCGAGGCGCTCCATGCGGCCCTGGAGGGGCCGATGGGGCCCGCCTCGCCCGCCTCGCTGCTGCGCGGCCATCCGTGCCTGACCGTCCTGTGCGACCGCGAGGCCGCCGCCGGCCTGCGTCCGACCGCGAGCCGCGACAGCGCGCACGTGGCCATCGTCCTCGGCCACCGCGAGCCCGGGATCAGCGCCGAGCACCGCATCTCCGCGCACTCGCGCGCCCGGATGGCGCGCGCGGCCGCGCTGTGCCGGCAGACGCCGGTGCGCGCGGTCCTGCTCACCGGCTACACCCACACGGACGGACTGTCGGAGGCCGAGCAGATGGGGCGCGAGTGGCCGCTGGCCGACGTGCCCGTCCTGCTCGAGGTCGCGGGTCGCAACACGGCCGAGAACGCGTCGCGGTCGCTGCCCATCGTCCTGGCCCTCGGCGTGGCGGAGCGCGTCAGCGTCGTGACGTCGGCGTGGCACCTGCGCGCACCGTACTTCTTCGCTCCCTACCGCCGCTTCGGGCTGGAGCTGGGGCTGTGCCCCGCCCGCCCGCTGCGAGGCTCCGCGCACCTGCTGGCCGAGGAGCTCGGCGGGCTCGCGGGCATGCGCCCGCCAGCGCCGGGCGGCGATGGACGCCGTCCGGCTGCCGGAGGGACCGTGAGGGTCAGTGCACCGGCGCGGGCTCGCGGGCGGCGACCTGCGAGGCCACCCCGCGCGCCCAGTCCTCGATCGCCGGCCAGTCGCGCGCGTCGCGGCGCTCGGGCGGCGTGTTCTTGAGCATCGCGCGCTCGACGAAGTTGCCCGGGTCGGTGGGCACGCGCCCGCCGAACATGACGTTCTCGCGCGCGCCCAGCTGCGCGGCGAGCCGCTCCGCGACGGGCGGCATCGGTGCGGTCGGATGCTCCTCGACGGCGCCGAACGGCCCGCTGCTGAACAGCCACACGGGCATGTCGCGCAGCGCGGCGGCGTGGCGGCGGGCGAAGCTCGCGCGCCTCGCGCTGCCAGCGCTTGGCGTAGACGGCGCTGCCGAGCACGACGGCGGCGTAGCCGGACAGGTCGTCGACCTCGCCCGCCGGACGCGCCTCGGCGTCGCAGCCGGCCGAGCGCATCGCCTCGGCGATGCGCTCGGCGATCTCCGCCGTCGACTCGTGCTTGCTCGCGTAGGCCACGAGCACGGTGGGGGCGGGATTCGTCATCTCAGACCACCGCGGCACCCTGCGCGCTGAGCGGCGCGTGCGCGGGCTCGAGGACCTGCTCGGCCAACTCGACCAGCCGGGTCGCGTAGCCCCACTCGTTGTCGTACCACGCCACGACCTTGACCTGGGTCTCGTTCATGACGCTGGTCAGCGGCGCGTCGTAGATCGACGAGTACGGCGACTTGACGATGTCCGAGGAGACGATCGGCGCCTGGCTGTAGGCCAGGATGCCCGTCATGTGCCCGCTGTCGGCGCGCTCGCGGAAGGCCGCGTCGATCTCCTCGACGCTCGTCGCGCGGCCGGCCTCGATCGTGAGGTCGACCAGCGAGCCCGTCGGGGTCGGGACGCGCACGGCGATGCCGTTCAGGCGACCCTCGAGCTCGGGGATCACGAGCCCCACAGCCCGCGCCGCGCCGGTGCTCGTCGGGACGAGGTTGATGGCCGCCGCGCGGGCGCGCCGCAGGTCCTTGTGGGGACCGTCGAGCAGGCTCTGGTCGGCGGTGTAGGCGTGGATGGTCGTCATCTGGCCGTGGCGAATGCCGACGGTCTCGTGGAGGACCTTCGCCACCGGCGCCAGGCAGTTGGTCGTGCACGAGGCGTTGGTGATGATGTGGTGGACGGCGGGGTCGTAGACCTCGTGGAAGTTCACGCCGAGGACGACGTTGGCGTCGACCGGCTCGGAGCCCTTGCTCGGCGCCGAGAGGATCACCTTGCTCGCGCCGGCCTTCATGTGCTGCTCGGCGTCGGCGCGGGTGCGGAAGCGCCCCGTGGCCTCGATGACGACATCGACGCCGAGGTCGGCCCACGGCAGGTCGGCGGGGGCGCGCTCGCCGAGCACGCGGATCTCGCGGCCGTCGAAGGCGATGAAGCTGCCGTCGCAGGTCACCTCGGGTCCGAACTGGCCGTAGACGGAGTCGTAGGTGAACAGATGGGCGAGGGTCGCGGGGTCGGCGATGTCGTTGATGGCGACGATCTCCAGATCGGCGCCTCGCTCGTAGGCCGAGCGCACGAAGCTGCGCCCGATGCGGCCGAAGCCGTTGATGGCGACGCGGGTGGGCATGGAGGCTCCTTGGTTCGAAGGCGGTACGGCGAACCTACGGCGCCGCCGCGCGCCCGCCATCCGCGGTCTTTGCCCATACGCACTCCGTAGCTCTCCGCGCCGCCGACGTGCGAACGCACCGATGGCTCGCCCGGCGCGCGCGCCTAGGCTCGAATCGAGATGAGACGACGCCCATGACAGTGCTCTGGTTCGTCATCTGGCTGATCGCGAACAACGTCGGCGGCCACGAGCCGCTCGTCATCGATCCGGTCAACGCCTGGGCCGCGACGCTGATCCTCGCGGTCGCCCTCGACCTGGGACGGGCGGGCGGGGTGCCGCGCAGGTCCAGGTAGCGGGGTCGCGGCCGGGCCCGGCCGAGCACGTTGAAGACCGAAGCGGGCATCACGGCCCGCAACGGCCGCGCCGCCCGTGTCGCGACTCTGCGCGCACACACGCGGCGCTCGGAGGGCTGCGCGGGCCTCAGATCACGAACGCCGCGACGATGAGCGCCACAACGAGGATCGCGCCCGAGAGCATGACCACGAGGACGGCCAGATCCTCGGCGACGTCGCCGGGGCGGCTCGTCCTGCGATGCTGATCGGCGGTGGCGTGCATGGCGGCCTCCTGGCGGGTGTGGGGACGTGAACCAGTCTCATGGCGCCGGAACGCGCAGCCAAGCGCTGCGACTACGCGATCGAGTCCGTGGAAAGGTGCAGTTGGTGACTCCTCAGCGTGCGCGGCGCGCGAAGAAGTCACGATCCTCGCGGCCGAGGTCCGTCGACGCGGGCGCAGCCGCATGGTGCTCGGCGGCCAGGGCGCCCCAGTCCGCGCCCGCGCGCAGGTCTCCGAGGACGGAGAGGACCTGCAGCTCCATGCGGCGCAGCAGGAGCGCGGGCGCCGGGAGACTCAGGCGGCGCATCTGCGCGAACCACGGCGAGCGCGGCGGATAGCCCAGCTCCACTGTGCGATCGACGTCCTCGGGGGCCAGCCGGCGGAAGCCCGGCGCGAGCAGCCATTCGCCGGCAGCGGCGAGGTGCGCGAGCAGCGCGTCGGCGTCGACGGCGTGCGGATCGGGCAGGTAGCTCAGGCGCGCGAGCCCGTCGTGGGCGCCCCAAGCGTCGCCGTCGGCGATCGCGCTCATGACGGCGCGCTCGCCCTCCACGTACCGGGGGTCGACGTCGCGCAGCAGGCCGAAGTCCAGCAGACACACGCGACCGTCCGGGCACAGCAGGCAGTTGTCGGCATGCGGGTCCCCGGCGACGATCCGGTCGCGCCAGGCCAGCCCGAAGTAGAAGCGGAAGACGAGCTCGCCCACACGGTCGCGCTCCGCCTCGGGCAGCCGCGCGATCTCCTGCGCTCCCAGCCCCCCGACGTAGTCGAGGACGAGCAGTCGGCGCGTCGAGAGGCCCGTGTGTACACGGGCCACAAGGATGTGCGGATGGCCGCGCAGGCGGCGCGCCAGCCGGCGCTGGTGCTGGGCCTCGAGCTCGTAGTCGAGCTCGTCGGAGATCAGCTCGCGCACCTCGGCCAGGAGGGCAGCCGCGTCGAGCCCGGGCGCGAGGCGCTTCAGGATCGGGCCCACGAGGCCGAGGTTGCGCAGGTCGGCCTCGATCGCCTCGGCCACGCCGGGGTGCTGGACCTTGACGGCGACCTGCGTCCCGTCGTCCGTGCGCGCGCGGTGGACCTGCCCGAGGGACGCGAGCGCGAAGGGCTCCTCGTCGAAGTCGCTGAACAGCTCGCGGACGGGCGCGTCGAGCTCGTGCTCGACGACCCGGCGCACGCGATCGAAGGCGATCGGCGCCGCGCCCGGGGGCAGGGCGCCGAGGGCGCCCTGGGAGCGCTCGCGCTGGAAGGCGAGCATCGAGAGCAGCTGCACGAGCTTCGCGCCCGCGCCCTTCATCCGCCCGAGCTGGGCACCGAGGTCCCCCGTCAGCGCGAGGGCCTGCGCGTCCCCGCGCGACGGCGCTCGCTCACCCTGCGGCCGCACGACGGCCTCGGCCGCTCGCGGTCGTCGCGACGGGCTCGTGCACGCCGCTGCGCAGGAGCTTCCCCAAGCGCGCCGCGTCGGCCCGCGACGCCTCGGTGGTGTCGATGAAGTCGCTCAGCACGCGCACGAAGCGCAGCGGGTCGTCGAGGTGCGGGAAGTGGCCGGCGGTGGGGAAGACCTCCAGGCGGCTGTTGGTGACGAGCCGGTGGGCGGCGCGTGCGTGGTCGACCGGGATGATCGGATCGCGCTCCCCCCAGACGATCAGGAAGGGGATCGATTCGGCGAGGTAGAGGCGGTCCGTGGCGTCGACCCGCTGGCCGCGGATGTCGACGATCGGCCGCAGCGTGTGCAGGAAGGCCGCGCGCGCCTCGCCGTCGGAGAGCGAGGCGTGGCCTCTAAGGACCTCGCCCACGTCGGTGTGCACGCGCAGCCCGATGCGGCCGAGGAAACCGCCGATCAGCCGGCCGGCGCCCACGACGCGGTCATCGACCAGGAGCGGGAGCACGAGCTCCGACCCCGGAAGGCTGGCGGCGCGCAGCAGCGCGCTGATCTCCCGGCCCAGGCCGCCGCTGCTCACGAGGACGAGCCGCTCGCAATGCTCGGGGAACTGGTAGGCGAGCTGCATGGCCACGCCGCCGCCCAGGGAATGCCCGACGAAGGTCGCGCGCTCATGCCCCAGCGCCAGTAGCAGGTCGCGGATCCCGCTGGCGTAGGCGCCCAGCGAGTAGTCGCCGCGGGGCTTGGCCGACTCGCCGTGCCCGAGCAGGTCGGGGGCGATGACGGTGAAGCGCTCGGCCAGGTACGGGAGCACGTTCGCCCATGTGGCCGACGTCGACGTGATCCCGTGGACCAGCACGAGCGCCGGCCCGCTGCCGGCCGACCGGAAGAAGACGCGGTGGCCGTGGAGGGTGATGTCCCGCAGCTCGTCGCGCGCGGCATCCATCAGCGCGCCGCCATCCGGGAGACGGTCAGGAAGTGGACGCCGTCGAGGCCCTCGAGGGAGAACCCCATGGCCGCGCCGTCGGCGACGTCGAGGACGAGCGTCGGTCGGCGCCAGCGCTCGTCCTGGTCTGAGTCGATGTAGAAGGGAGCACCGCCGACCGTGCCGAGCAGCACGTCGTTCGGACCCGCAGGGAGCTCGCCGTCCTTCAGGCAGATCGGGGAGCTGCCGTCGCAGCAGCCCCCCGACTGGAAGAACGCGAGCGGGCCGTGGACGGCCCGGAGGCGCTCGATCGCCTCGAGCGCCTCCGGGGTCGCGGTGACCCGCGCGCCCATGTCAGAAGAACCCGAGGGGCTCGGGGTCATAGCTGACGAGCAGACACTTGGTCTGCGTGTAGTGGTCGAGCATCATCTTGTGGTTCTCGCGCCCGACGCCCGACGTCTTGTAGCCGCCGAACGCCGCGTGGGCCGGGTAGAGGTGGTAGCAGTTCGTCCACACCCTGCCCGCCTGGATGCCGCGGCCCATCCGGAACGCCCGGCTGCCGTCGCGGCTCCACACGCCGGCGCCCAGCCCGTACATCGTGTCGTTGGCGATCTCGAGCGCCTCGGCCTCGTCGCGGAACGTCGTCACGGCCAGCACGGGCCCGAAGATCTCCTCCTGGAAGACCCGCATGTCGTTGCGGCCCTTCAGGACGGTGGGCTCGTAGTAATAGCCGCCCGCGAGCTCGCCCTCGAGGACGTTGCGCTGGCCGCCGATCAGGACCTCCGCCCCCTCCTCGCGGCCGATCTCGACGTAGCCCGCGATCTTCTCGAGCTGCGCGGTCGAGACCTGCGCGCCGATCATGGTCGCGAGGTCGAGCGGATCGCCCTGCTTGATCGCGGCGATGCGCTCGAGGCAGCGGCCCATGAACTCGTCATAGATCGACTCCTGGATGAGCGCGCGCGACGGGCACGTGCACACCTCGCCCTTGTTGAACGCGTAGAGCACGAGGCCCTCGATCGCCTTGTCGAGGAAGGCGTCGTCGGCCGCCACCACGTCCTCGAAGAAGATGTTCGGCGACTTGCCGCCCAGCTCGGTCGACGACGGGATGAGGTTCTGGGCCGCGTACTGCATGATCAGCCGGCCGGTCACGGTCTCGCCGGTGAAGGCGATCTTGGCGATGCGCTTGTTGGAGGCAAGCGCCTTGCCGATCCCCGCGCCAGGCCCGTTGACGATGTTCAGCACCCCTGGCGGGACGACGTCGGCGATGACCTCGGCGAGCTTGAGGATCGACCACGGCGTCGGCGAGGCCGGCTTGACGACCGTGCAGTTGCCGGCGGCCAGCGCCGGCGCGATCTTCCACGCCGCCATCAACAGCGGGAAGTTGAACGGGATGATCTGGCCGACGACGCCCAGCGGCTCGCGGAAGTGGTAGGCGACGGTCTTCTCGTCGAGCTCGGAGAGGCTCCCCTCCTCACCGCGGATCACGCCGGCGAAGTATCGGAAGTGGTCGATGGCCAGCGGCAGGTCCGCGTTGAGCGTCTCGCGCACCGGCTTGCCGTTGTCCCAGCTCTCGGCGATCGCGAGCATCTCGAGGTTGGCCTCGATCGCGTCGGCGATGGCGTCCAGCACGGCGGCGCGGCCGGCGGCGGAGGTCTTGCCCCATGCGCCCTTGGCGGCGTGTGCCGCATCGAGCGCGAGCTCGATGTCTGCGGGAGTCGAGTAGGCGATCTCGCAGAACGGCTCGCCCGTCGCCGGGCTCAGGTTCTCGCGGTACTCGCCGGTCTCGGGCGGCGTCCACGCGCCCCCTATGAAGTTCTCGTAGCGGTCCTTCACATCGACCAGGCTGCCGGGACGACCCGGCGGCTCGTAGGTTGCAGGCTTCTCGATGGTTGCCATGGTGGCTCCTCGATGCTGTGGTGGTTCCAGCCGGCCGGGCGCCGGCTATCGCGCGCGGACCGCGCGTACGACGCGCGCCGCGCCTGGGTGCCAACCGACCATGCCACCCGGGTCCCGGCGTGCCATCGGTGCGGACCTCCGCACGGTGTCCGTAGTTGCCCGCGATGTCACCCGCGAGGCGCGGCGCTCACGCGGAGCGCTCTGCCGCGCCTCGGCGGCATCGGGCGCCGCCGGAGATCGTGGCGTCGACCACCAGCTGCAGCCACAGGCGACCGCCCGTGCGCTCGGCCAGGTCGCGCGCCTCGTCGTGGCCCGAAGCCGCAGCCTGCCGAGCGCCCAGGGTTCGCGCGTGCAGTCCGGGGCCGTCAGCGCCGCGCCGAGCGCCGCGCAGCGCTGAGCTCATCCGCGAGCGCGGCGACGGCCCGCTCGACCGACGGGCTCAGGCTGTCGCCGGCGACGAAACTCGCTCCCTCGATCGCGTAGACGTCGAGCCGGCCCGGCAGGCGGTCCAGCGATCGCGCCAGCTCGACGGCGTCCGACACGCCGAAGGCGTGCGTCGAGGAGCGCAGGCTGCGCACCGGCAGGGGCTGTGAGCGGGCATCGAAGCGCCGCACGGTGCCCGGGGCCGCGCCCGACCGCGCGGCATCGACGACGACGACGTGTTCGGCACCCGACCACACGTCCACCAGCGCCGTCGCGTCGCTCTCGACCTCGCGGACCTCGACGCCGGTGGGCGCCAGCTCGCGCACGCGCCGCGCGACCGCGAGGCCGGCGCCGTCGTCGCCACGCCACGCGTTGCCCACGCCGATGACCATCAAGCGCGGTCGATCTCCAGGCGCAGGAAGTGCGTCGCGCAGGAGATGCAGGGGTCGTAGCTGCGCACGGCCTGCTCGCAGCGCAGGTGCAGCTCGTCGTCGGCCAGCTCGACGTGTTGCTGGACGAAGCCGTGAGGCTCTGCTCTATCCGGCCCTGGTTCTGCGAGGTCGGAGGCACGATCCGCGCCTCGAGGATCGTGCCGTCGTCGTCGATCGCGTACCGGTGCCAGAGCAGGCCGCGCGGCGCCTCGGTCCAGCCGAACCCCACACCCGCGCGCGGGACGACCTCGACCGCAGGCGGATCCGGCGGCTCGTAAGCGTCGAGCAGGCGCAGCGCCTCGTCGAGCGCGTAGACGATCTCGACCGCGCGCACGATGATGCTGCGAAACGGGTTGCGGCACACCGGCTCGAGGCCCGCGGCGTCGGCCGCTTCGCGCGCGGCCGGCGACAGCCTGTTCGAGCGCCACGGCGCCTTGGAACCGCTTGAGAGAGTCATGCCCGACCGTGTGCGCGAAGAGCGCGTCGTCGCCGGAACGCCTGAGGCGAAACGTGCCGCCCTCCTGCACGTCGACCCAGCCGGCCGGGAAGTCGTCGGCGCTGTGCACCTCGTCGTAGACGATCGACTGCGACCGCACGGTGGGTCCGATCACCGTGTAGGCGCGTTGCCACAGCGCGTCGAGGAGGGCATCGAGACCGACCTTCTCGACGATCGCGGTCATCGCGTGCCAACGCTACCGCTGCCGCGGGTGTACGTACAGGCCTTGATAGCCGGCGGCCGCTTGCTCTCGACGGCCAGGCTGAGGAGCCACCGGACCGCGACCGAACGACATCGCCTCCTGGAGCACAGAGGCCTCGCGGATCTCGGCCGCGACTCCCTCGAGCGCGCATGGGCGTCCAGTCGCGCGCAGACAATGCCCACGAGCTGCCCGCCCTACTCGACGCTCGAGATCGCCGGTGTTCAGGCTGGGGGCCACAAGTGACGTCGCCGCGGGCCGGGTCGCCTGCCTTTGCCGGACGTTCGTTGCTGAAGCGCTTCTCGCGGGCCAGCGCGCGAGGAGCATGCGCGAAAGCGCGTGTCACTCCGATGCCAGGGCTCCCACGATGTCCAGCGTCGACAGGACTCCCACCGGGACGCCATCGCCGTCGACAACCACCACATGGTCGACCGCGCTCTCGGCGACAAGCGATGCGCCGCGATCGAGCGTGGCGTCCGCCGGCACGAGCGCGAGGCCGCCGCTGGCGCTGGCGAGCTCGCCCGCCGTCGGGCGCGGCCCGCCACGGACGGCGGCCGCCACGACATCCATGTCGGTGACGAACGCCATGCTCCCGTCGCGCCAGACCATCACGCTGTGGGTGCGGCGCTCCACGAGCACGCGTGCCACGTCGGCGAGGGGCGCTACAGGCGCACAGAAGACGATGCCCCAGTGCATGACGTCGCGCACCACGTGAGCGCTCAGCGGGCCGCCGCTGATGGCCGGGCGCGCCGGCGCCGGGCGGACGATCCGCGCGAGGCGCGGCTCGTGACCGGCCAGGACGGCGATGACATCGAAGCTCGAAAGGACACCGCGGACACGACCGTCGGCGTGATCGCGGACGACCACGTGCCCTTCCCGCGCTTGGACCATACGCACCGCCGCGGCGAGCAGCGTGTCGCCAGGGGCCACCGACGGTGCCTCCGGCGCGACGACGTCCTCGGCGGTCGTCGCGCCGCCCAGTGTCGCGCGAACGACGTCGCGCGCGGTGATCAGGCGGGCGGCGCCGGGGTCCACGAGCACCGCGTGGACCTGGTGGACGGCCATGAGGGTCGCAACGTCGGTGAGGGCCGCACCCGGCAGACAGGTCACGAGCCCCGGCGACATGACACTGCGCGCATCGATGGCAGCAAGCGGTAACGCGGCGTTCGTCGGCATGACGCGAACGTAGTCGGCAGACGCCGCGCCCGCAATCCGCATTCGGCACGGAGCGTGCAGCCGCGCAAGGCCTGCGCGACTTGGCCGTCCATCTGGCGCCATCTGACGGCGGTGCCCTATGGTCCCGATCATGGACGTCGTCATCGCCGGCGGCGGTGTTGCCGGCCTGGAGGCTTTGCTTGCGCTGCACTCCATGGCGGGCGAGCGCGTATCGCTGCGCCTGATCGCCCCGGACCCCGACTTCTCCTACCGCCCGCTCGCGGTGGCGGAGCCGTTCGGCATGGGCCATGCCCACCACGTGCCGCTGAAGCGCTTCGCGGAAGAGACCGGTGCTGAGCTCGTCATCGATGCGGCCGTCGGCGTCGACGACGCGAACCGGCAGGTGCGCCTGCGCGACGGCGGCGCGCAGGGCTTCGACGCGCTGCTCCTCGCGACCGGCGGCCGACCGGTCCCCGGCGTGGACGGTGCGACGACGTGGTGGCCCGAAGGCGACCCCGACACCTACGGCGGGCTCCTGCGCGACATCGACGAGGGCTACACGAAGCGGCTGGCAATCGTCGTGCCGCTGGGAGCCGTGTGGCCGCTGCCCGCGTACGAGCTCGCGCTCATGACCGCAGGCGAAGCGCGCGAGATGGGCCACGACGACGTGCAGGTCACGGTCGTGACGCCCGAGCACGCGCCGCTGGCGCTCTTCGGAGAGGAGGCCGGCGAGGCGTTGGCCGAGGAGCTGCGCTGGGCGGGCGTCGAACCCAGGACCGGTGTGGTCGCGCGTAAGGCGCCGAGCGGGCTCTTGCTCGACCCGGGGGGCGAGCACCTCGACGTCGAGCGCGTATACGCGGTGCCGCGCCTCCTCGGCCCGGACCTCGAGGGCGTGCCGAGCGACGAGGAAGGCTTCATCCGCGCCGACGACGACGGCCTGGTCGAGGGATGTGAGCGAACGTGGGCGGCGGGCGACGGCGTCGTCTCGCCCCTGAAGTTCGGCGGCCTCGCGACCCACCAGGCCCGGCGCGCAGCCGCCGCGATCGCACGTCTCGCCGGAGCCGACAACGTGCCCGACCCCGGCGAGCCGGTCGTGCACGGCCAGCTCCTCGTCGGCCACCGCAGGCGGCGTCTGCGCGGACGCGGTGACGCCGAGGGCGCTCCGCTGTGGTGGCCGCAGGGCAAAATCGCCGGCGAGTACCTCCCGCGCTGGCTGGCCGAGCATGGAGTCGCCCCGCCGGCCAGCCAGGAGCCGCCGCAGGGCGGCGTCAACGTCCGCCGGACGCTTCGGGCGCTGCGCGGCGCCGAAGCGCAGCACCTATTCGATCTCGCGCATCGGCTGGACAGCTCCGATCCGGCGGTCGCGGCGCTCGGGCGCCGCATGCGCGAGCTGCGCGATCACTGAGATCGGCGCCGAGGACGTGCCGGCCGACACTGCGCCATGTTGGGCGCGACCTCGGCGGAGTGGAAGTCGCTCCTACTCGGTGATCTGCCTGCTATGTCGAGGATCGGCGGCGTAGCCCGGGCGTGGAGCCGCAGAGCCCCGAGAAGTCATGCGAGGCCGCCCTCCGTGGCATTCCCAGAAGGAATGGGGCAAACCACGTGCCAGCCCCGACCTCAATGAGCTGCGCGGCTTCTGCGTGGCGGCGGACCTGCGCAGCCTGGGGCGTGCTTTGGCGGCGCGCCACCAGGCGTTCAGGCGCCGCAGGTCGTCGGGGGCGAGTGGCCCGACCGGCGCCACCGTCTGTGTCTCGGCCATGACCACGAACCGTACGCGCGGCTGTTGGCCTCGCACATTGCGATGACGCAAACGGCACGCTCGCGCTCGGCCGCGTCGCCGCCAAGAGCATCCCGCGCAGTTCGTCGACGGTTGTTAAACCCTTGCGGGCGATCCAGTCGGCGGGCCGTCGAGCAGCGTGGCCGCTTGCTCGGGGCCGTGGCACGGAGGTCGACGTCGCCGTGAGGGGCCGGCGCACGCGTCGCCGGCGCGTGTGACGGTCACCGCGCAAGCATCGTCGGGCTGACCATCGCGGCGGGACCGTGGTGAGCACGATGACGATCGCGGGTTTCCGCGCGCGGCCACCGTGCTGGTGCGTTACCGTCGCCACGTGGCAAAAGTCGAGCCGGCATGGAGACGGCCCCCACTCGACTCCGGCAAGGAGATCGAGGCCCGGCGGCTGGGCAAGCGCGGCTACGAGAAGGAGCTCGAACGCCTGCAGGTGGAGCTCGCGCGCCTACAGGAGTGGATCGTCCACGAGGGCCTGAAGGTGGTGGTGCTGTTCGAGGGCCGCGACACGGCCGGCAAGGGCGGCACGATCAAGCGCATCACCGAGAAGACCAACCCGCGCGTGGTCCGCACCGTGGCGCTCGGCACGCCGACCGAGCGCGAGCGTACGCAGTGGTACTTCCAGCGCTACGTGGCCCATCTGCCCGCGGCCGGGGAGATGGTCCTGTTCGACCGCAGTTGGTACAACCGCGCCGGCGTCGAGCACGTCATGGGCTTCTGCACGCAGGACGAGTACGAGGAGTTCATGCGCACCTGCCCGCAGTTCGAGCGCGACCTGCTGCGCTCGGGGATCATCCTCGTCAAGTACTGGCTGTCGGTCAGCGACGATGAGCAGGAGCGCCGCTTCAAGGCGCGCCTGCACGATCCGGCCAAGCAGTGGAAGCTCAGTGGCATGGACCTCGAGGCTCGCCGGCGCTGGGTCGACTACGCGGAGGCGAAGGACGACATGTTCGCCTACACCGACACGCGCGAGTCGCCGTGGTACGTCGTCGAGGCCGACGACAAGCGCACGATGCGGCTGAACCTGATCAGCCACCTGCTGAGCCTCATCCCCTACCGGGACGTCCCGCGCGAGAAGATCAAGCTTCCCCCGCGCCAGGAGCGGGCCTACGTGCGCCCGCCCCAGCGCGACCAGAACTACGTGCCCGCGCGCTACGTGGTCGGCCCGCCGACGTAGCACCACGTCCATCGCGTCGCGGTGCTCGGCATTCGAGCCGATAACGGAGAGCACCACGTGTGGGCACGGTCAAGGACCGCGTCGGTGGTTTCCCACGGCGGGTCGCGGGCGGTCCCCGATGGCAGCGCCGCTCCCCTGGCGTAGCGTCGGCCGTGTCGACTTCCCAGGAGGACCGATGTTCACCAGCATCGTCGTCGGCGTCGACTGTCGCGAGGCCGGTCGCGATGCGCCTGCCCTCGCCACGCTGCTGCACGCGGCCGGATGGGGAGAGCTCATCGACCTACCTGCCGGCACAGCCGCGCCGCTTATCCACGAAGACGTCCTGATCCTGGTCGAGGCCGAGCTCGCCCGCGCGGGAGCCACGGGCCGAGCGATCGTCTTCACCGACCGCTCGCCCGCTCACGCACTGCGCACCATCGCCGAGCGCGAGGGCGCCGGGCTCATCGTGGTCGGTTCTTCGCGCCGAGGCGGAGTCGACCGCGTCCCGGCGGGCGACGACGCGGCCGCGACGCTCCACTGGGCGCCGTACGCGGTCGCCGGCGGCGCAGCCGGTCGAGCGATAGGGGCGCGCCGTGTCCGCGTCGTCGACTCCCGAGGTCCACCTGAGCCACCGCTCCAACTGGCTGCGCGCCGCGGTGCTCGGCGCCAACGACGGCATCCTGTCGACCGCGAGCCTCGTGTTGGGCGTGGCGGCGTCCGGCGCGTCAGCGACCGCGATCGTCACCGCCGGGATCGCCGGGCTCGTCGCGGGCGCTTTGTCGATGGCTGCGGGCGAGTACGTCTCGGTCAGCTCGCAGCGCGACGCCGAGGAGGCCGACATCCGCCTGGAGGAGCACGAGCTGCGAAGCGATCCACAGGGCGAGCTACGCGAGCTGGCCGGGCTCTACGAGGCGCGGGGCCTACCGCCGGCGCTGGCCGGCGAGGTGGCGGTCACGCTCTCGCGCCAGAGCGCCCTGCAGGCGCATCTCCGAGACGAGCTCGGGCTCGACCAGCGGCGGCTCGCACGGCCGTTTCAGGCCGCCTGGGCGTCGGCGGTGTCGTTCTCGACCGGGGCGGCAGTGCCGCTGCTGGCCGTCGCGCTGGCCCCGGCAGCGACGCGAGTCGGCGTGACCGTGGTCGTCACGCTGATCGCGCTCGGGGGCCTTGGCGACGTGGGCGCCCGCCTGGGCGGGGCCCCGCGGCGCCGCGCGGGCCTCCGGGTCGTCGTCTGGGGAGCCGTCGCGATGGCCATCACCGCGGCGATCGGCGCACTTGTCGGGACCGCCATCTGACGCGCCAGCGCTCCTCGGCCCACGTCACGGGCACGATCGCCACCGCACGCAGCGTCGAGAAGTCGTCGGCGGCGAGCACCGTGTCGGCCGTCTCCTTGGCAGCCACGGCGCCGCCGCTAGGCGTGCCCGGGGCGCCGACCGAGGCGGTGGACCCGCGATGTCGCTGCGGCGGAATGCGGAGGCCGCGTCCGGAGGCTTACCGACAAGAAGCCGTCCGCACCCCGGATTTCGCGCGGCTCGGAGCGCTGCAGAGTCCGAAGCATCAATCGACCGCAGGAAAGGAAACTGGTCATGAGCAAGCTCTTTCAGTACGGAGGCATCGTCGCGAGCGTCGTGCTGATCGTGTTCGGCGCCGGCTCCATCGTCACCGGGTACAACGGGCGTGACCGCGTCCACAGCGACCTGGCCCGCGAGCAGATCGTGGGGACGCCCGATTCGAGCATCCCGAATCAACTCGTCAACAACGGCACCAAGGCCGAGGCGTTCGCCAAGGTCATGCGCAAGCACACCCTCGAGGCCACGGGCGGCCAGACGTATGCCCAGATGGGCCGCTACCTGGGCAAGAACGGTAAGCCGACGAACGACCAGAAGCTCGCCGCGGTCAACGCCAAGACCGGCCAGCCCGTCGACAACCCGCTGCGCAACCTGTGGGTGACCGAGACGGCGCTGACAACCGCCCTGCATTCGTCCTACTTCGCCGAGAGCGTGGCGACCTTCGCGATCGTCATGGGCTTCGCGCTCATGATCACCGGTGGAGGCTTCCTCGTGCTGACCCTCCGCGTCATGCGCGTGTTCGACAGGGAGAAGACCGAGCCTGCGGTCGCGCGACGCGAGGCCGTGCTCTCGAGCTGATCGCTCGCGAGCAAGGCCTGGCGCGACAACGAAGCCCCCGCACTGCGGGGGCTTCGGCGTTGCGTGGTTTCCCACGCAGGTCAGCGGCTTGGGCCGGATGGAACGTCGGCACTCTCCGGCGAGCATTGGATCACTGCCTCGACCGCCAGAAAGGGGCCACCATGCCGATGTTCATCGATGCGCCATCCGGCGTACGTCCGCCGAAGCTCACGCTGCCGGAGGGCGTGCCGGTGTACGTGCTCATGATGTGGTGGCGCGGAGGCGAGACCTCTCAGGACGCCATCCCGGAGGCGTCCGCCCAGGCCCAGGTCGAGGCGGCGCACGGCCGCCACGAGGCGATGGCGTGAGCGCCATCGCCGCACCCACGACCACCGCCCGGCTGTATGTGGGATCGGAGGTCGGCGCGCTGCGGCGCGTCGTCCTGCACCGCCCCGATCTCGAACTGAAGCGGCTGACGCCGGCCAACAAGGACGAGCTGCTCTTCGACGACGTGCTGTGGGTGCGTCGGGCCCGCCAGGAGCACGACGCGTTCGCCGATGCCCTGCGCGAGCGGGGGATCGAGGTGCTCCTTCTCGGCCGGCTGCTGGCCGGGACGCTCGCCGTCGACGGTGTGCGCGAGCGCGTCGTCGACGAGACGCTGTGCGAGCTCGACCTCGGTCCGCGGCTCCGCGAGGAGCTGCGCGGCTGGATGGCCGACCTCCCCGTCGAGCAGCTGGCGGAGGTCCTCATCGGCGGCGTGGCCCTCGACGAGCTGCCGTTCCGGCCCAGCGGCCTGGCCGCCGCCGCCGACCCCCAGGCACTGGTCATCGCGCCGCTGCCCAACCACCTGTTCACGCGCGACACCTCGTGCTGGGTGTACGGCGGCGTGAGCGTCAACCACATGGCCTACTCCGCGCGGCGGCGCGAAGCCGTGCACCTGAGCGCGATCTACCGCCACCACCCGCTCTTCGCCGATGCGCAGCGGGAGATCTGGAGCGATGCGATGCCAGGCGCCGCGCGGCTGGAGGGCGGCGACGTCCTCGTGCTGGGGCGCGGCGCCGTGCTCGTCGGGATGGGCGAGCGCACCCGGCCCGGCGCGGTCGAGGCCCTGGCCCAGCGCCTGTTCCAAGCCGGCGCGGCGCGCGAGGTGCTCGCTGTGGACCTGCCCAAGCAGCGCTCCTCGATGCACCTCGACACCGTCCTGACGATGGTCGACGTCGACGCCTGCACCGTCTATCCGGGCGTCGTCGCCGCACCCACGTACCGCCTCACCGCGCGCCGGGGCGGCGTCGACGCCGAACGCGTCCCGGCGTTGCTCGACGCGATCGCGGCCGCCTTGGGGATCGCACAGCTGCGCACCTTCGACACCGGAGGCGACCGCTTCGAGTCCGCGCGCGAGCAGTGGGACGACGGCAACAACGTCCTGGCGATCGCGCCGGGCGTGGTCGTCGCCTACGAGCGCAACGTCGACACCAACACGCGCCTGCGCCGGGCGGGGGTCGAGGTCATCACGATCGCCGGCGCCGAGCTGGGACGCGGCCGCGGCGGCCCGCGCTGCATGTCGTGTCCGATCGACCGCGACGACCTGCAGGAGCCCTGATGCCCACGCCCAGCATCCCGCGTCACGAAGAGGAGCACACCATGTTCAAGACCATCATCGTCGGCGTCGACGGGCGCGAAGGCGGCCGCGACGCGCTGGCCCTCGCGGCCTCGCTGCAGCGCGAGTTCGCCAGCGAGCTCATCGCGGTGCACGCCTTCCACCTGGCGCACTACCTCGGCCGCGGCGCCGACGGCGAGTACGAGCAGGTCATCCAGGATCGCGCGCGGAAGCTGGCCCGGGACGAGGTCGAGCGGTCCGGGGTGGCCGCGCGCCCGTTCGTGGTCGCCGACGGCTCGCCCGGTCGCGCCCTGCACTACGCCGCCGCAAGCCACGACGGCGACCTCATCGTGGTCGGCTCGGCCCACCGCGGGCGCGTCGGGCGCGTGCTGGCGGGCGACGTGACCGCGGGCACGCTACACGGCGCGCCGTGCCCTGTCCTGGTCGCACCGCGCGGGCACAGCGCAAGCGCCCGCGAGGCGAGAACGATCGGGGTCGGCGTCGACGGCTCGCGCGAGTCGCGCGCCGCGCTGGAGACCCGTCCGTGAGATCGTCGCGGCATCGCTCGATCTGCT
Source organism: uncultured Actinomycetes bacterium (assembly GCA_963807305.1). GTDB lineage: Bacteria > Actinomycetota > Thermoleophilia > Solirubrobacterales > Solirubrobacteraceae > JAOPZW01. Next base: position 87,961 of record CAWEBN010000019.1, on the reverse strand, counting down.
CTCGCCGGCCGCGCCGGCACCATCGGCCGTCGCGCGGCGCGTCCGTAGTTCCCACGGACGCGATCGGCGACCGGACCCGGATGGCATCGCCTCCCGCGGGGAGGACCCTGAGCCGATGCCACGCCACCCGCACCCCGACGACAACCCCCTGCGCGTCGTCGTGGCGGGCGCCGGAGTGGGCGGACTCGAGACGATGGTGGCGCTGCGGAGCCTCGTCGGGCACCGCGTGCTCCTGACGCTCGTCGCGCCCCAGGACGACTTCACCGTCCATGCCCTCGAGGTGTTCGAGCCGTTCGGCCTGGGATCCCCGCAGCGTTACCCGGTCGCCGCGCTGGCGGCCGACCTCGACGCCACCTTCCTCCACGACGCCATCGCACGCGTGGAGCGTGACGACCGGGTCGTGCAGCTGCAGTCGGGGGATGAGCTGGTCTACGACCGTCTCGTGCTCGCGGTCGGGGCGTTCCCGTACCCGGCCTACGAGCACGGTGTCTGCTTCACACGCGCGCACCATGCCGACGCTTTCGACGGCGTCATCGCCGACCTCCGCGGCGGCACGGCCGAGCGCATCGCGATCGTCGTCCCCCCGGGGTGCACGTGGACCCTGCCGGCCTACGAACTGGCGCTGATGGTGGCGGCGCTCGCCACGCCTGAAGAGCTGACGCTCGTGACCCCCGAGCTCGAGCCGTTGAGCGCCTTCGGCGCTCCGGCCGCCGAGTGGATGCGTGCTGCGCTGCGGAAGGCCGGCATCGAGCTGCTCGCGGGCGTCGAGGCGACCGTGCCCCATCCGACGGTCGTGCAGATCTCGGCCGGCGCCAGGTTGACATGCGACCGGGTCGTGCACCTCCCGCTCCTCTCCGGGCCGAACACCCCGGGTGTCCCGTGCGACGCGAATGGCTTCGTTCCCGTCGGCGACGCCTTCCGGGTGCCCGATGACGACGACGTGTTCGCGGTGGGCGACGCGACTGCCGGCACCCACAAACAGGGCGGCCTGGCCGCGCAGCAGGCCGACGTGGTGGCCGAGCACATCGCGTGGCAGGCGGGAGCGGAGCATCCGCCGCGACCGTACCGTCCCGTCCTGCGGGGGCTCGTGCGGACCGCGGACGGCGCCCGCTACCTGCGCGCCGAGCCACCGGGCGACGCCACGTCCGCCGAGGTCTCCGACCAATGCCTGTGGTGGCCCGCCAGCAAGGTGGCCGCGCGGTGGCTGACGCCCTGGCTCGCGGCCCGCGACCTGGAGCATCGCCCGTCGCCGACGTTGCGCAGGTTGCCGAGCGGTGCCATCAGCAGCGTCACCCGGCAATGATCCTGGACCGTAATCGCCCGCACGCGGGCGGCGGATCGGTCCCGATGGCGGCCCGACGCCGGCGCGCAACCATCGCAGCGTGAGCGCGCTACCTGATCCCATCGTCGTCCGCCCCTCCGGACCCGGGACGCTCGATCGCGCAGCGGTTGTTGCCGTCGATGACGACGGCTCGATCGTCGGACGGGCCACGCTCTCGCGCTTGTACGGCCCGCGGGCCGAGATCCACCTGGAGCTCGCTCCCACCACGACCATCACCCTGGCGCTCATTGACGCGCTCGAGCGTGAGGCACGCACGCGCAGGATCGCCCGCCTCGAACTCGAGGCCGACGCGGTGACACAATCGACGGTGGCGGCGCTCCGGAGCTGGCGGCCCGTCGCCGACGAGCTGCGCGCCACCCACGCGTACCTGACCTGGTCCACGACCCTGGTGAACTCATGACCCACGCTCCTCATCGCGTTGTTGTTGCCGGCGGCGGCGTCGCCGGACTCGAAGCCCTGCTCGCGCTCCACGCACTGGCGGGCGACAAGGTCGATCTGACGCTCGTCTCCCCCACCCCCGACTTCGTCTACCGACCGCTGGCGGTCGCCGAGCCCTTCGCCCTCGGCCATCAGCGTCGGACCCCGCTGACACACGCAACCCGTACGACGGGGGCGGCGTTCGTGCAGGCGCCGCTGACCGGCGTCGACGCCGCGGCCAAGTCGATGAAGCTCGGCGACGGCCAGGAGCTCGCCTATGACGCGCTCGTGCTGGCGACAGGCGCCAGCGCCGAGCCGGCCTACACGTCGGGCAACGTCTTCACCTGGGACGACACCCGCGAGGTCGACGCCGTCGGCGGGCTGCTGCGCGACCTGGAGGAGGGCTACAGCCAGCGGCTGGCGATCGTCATCCCGCCCGGCCCCGGATGGCCGCTGCCCGCCTACGAGCTCGCACTGCTCATCGCGAGCGACGCGCGCGGCATGGGCATGGACCCCGAGATCACGCTCGTCACCCCCGAGCGCGCGCCGCTGGCCATCTTCGGCCCGCGCGCCATCGAGGTCGTGACTGCCGAGCTCGACCGCGCCGGCGTCAAGGTCGAGTTGGGCGCCTACGCCGAGATCGATGCCGGGCCGCCGCGCGCGATCGTCATGCGCCCCTCGGGCCGGCGTCTGGAGGCCAACCGCATCCTCTCCTTGCCGCGGCTGCGCGGCCGCACCCCCGACGGGATCCCCGCCGACCCCGACGGCTTCATCAAGGTCGACGCCCACGGGCGCGTCGCCGGCGTCCCCGGCGTCTGGGCCGCGGGCGACGGCATCGACTTCCCCGTCAAGTTCGGCGGCCTCGCCGCCGAGCAGGCCGATGCCGCCGCCGCCGACATCGCCGCCGACGCGGGCGCCGTCGTCGAGCGCAAGCCCTTCCGCCCGGTCCTGCGCGGCCGTCTGCTCACCGGCAGCGGACCCCGGTACATGCGCTACGACGCGTCCGGGGGCGACGGCGAGGGCGAGGCGACCACGCACACGCTGTGGTGGCCGCCCGGCAAGATCAACGGCCGCTACCTGACGCCGTGGCTGGCGGCGCTCGACGAGGAGACCGTCGCCGACCACCTCCCGCAGTCCGGCGGCCTGGCCGTCCAGGCCGACCTGCACCGCGACATCATCGCCTCGTAGGGACAGCCGACGGAGCTCGGGTGCCGAGAGCAGGCTCGAGAGCCGCCCGACCGAGAAGCCCCGTCCCTGCGGGCTTCTCACGTGCTACGACTGCGATCCGGTGCACAAACCAGCGGAGAGGGAGGGATTCGAACCCTCGAACGAGGTTAACCCCCGTTACGCGATTTCCAGTCGCGCCCGTTCAACCGCTCCGGCACCTCTCCAGGCGCCAGGAAGCGTAACTGCTCGGGTGGCGTGCCAGAGGCCGCTCTCGTCGGCCTCGCCGGCATCGGGCGCCCGAGACCGTCGGCTCAGAGTTGCCAGGCGCCGCCGCGCAGGACGGGCACGTCTTCGCCGGCCGTCGTGACGCCGGTGACCGCCACGTCGTCGCCGCCGATCATGAAGTCCACGTGGATCGACGAGTGGTTCAGGCGCGGATGGTCCTCCTCGCCCGCCGTGAAGCGGTAGCTCTCGCCGAGCGCGATGTGGGAGGCGGCGTTCTCATCGAGCAGCGTGTCGAAGAAGACCGTCTCGAGCTTGCCGATGCGCCCGTCGCCGTCGACGAGCGCGACCTCGCCGAGGCGCGCGGCGCCCTCGTCGCGGGCGGCGTAGCCGCGCAGGACCTCGGCGCCCTCCTCGGCATCGATGCGCACGGCGCGCCCCTCGTGGAACTCGACCTCGAGGCCCTTGATGATCGAGCCGCCGATGACCAGCGGCTTGGTCGCGCGCACGACCCCTTCGGTGCGCTGGGGGTCGGGGGCGCCGAAGATCTCCTCGGAGGGGAGGTTGGGCATGTGGACGATGCCGTCGATGGTTTCGAAGCGCGCCGCCATGAAGAGCGTGGTGGGAAGCAGCCCGACGGTGAGGTTCGTGCCCGGACCCTCGAAGCGGACGGCGTCGAAGCGCCGCTCGGTCACGCGGGCCGCGGTGGCGACCAGGAAGTCCGCGCGCTCCTTCCACGCCGCGACCGGGTCCTCCTCGTCAAGGCGGCAAACGTGCAGGACCTGCTCGGACAGGCGGGTGAGCGCCTCCTCATCCGGCAGCCCGGGATGGACCTGCCGGGCCCAGCCGATGGTCGGGTAGGGCACGATCGTCCAGTTGGTCGTGCGCTCGTTGACCACGACGCCGGCCTCGCGGACGAAGGGCAGCTGATCACGACCCGCGCGGCGGGGATCGAGGTCGTCGAGCAGGCCCGGCGTGGCCGGCCCCGACAAGGCGACGCGCGCGCTGCGCAGGCGTCCGAGCTCGAGCAGCCGCTGCCCGTACCACGGCGGAACGAAGTCGAGCGTCTCCTCGTCGGCGTCGAGGATCCGCGCGCGCTTGACGTGCATGTCGAAGTACTGCACGTCCACGAACTTCGCGCCGTGCTGGTAGGCCTTCGCCGCCAGCGCGCGCACCATCGCCTCCTTGCCGAGCTCCGCGCCGATCGCGACGATCTGGCCCTTCTGGACATTGGCGGCGAAGCCGATGGCGAGATCGGCGAAGCGCTCGAGGGTGGCCGCATCGAAGGCGAGGTCCGCGGTGGTCGACATCCTGGCACCGTAGCGCCCGGGCGCCCGCCGTTCGCTGCTCGTCAGGCGTCGTCGATGAGGTCGAGCACGCGCTCGACGCCCGCGATGGCGAGGATCCGCTCGATCGGGGCTCCCGGCCGCGGGCGCACGATCAGGAAGCGCTGCTCGGTGCCCTCGACGCGGGTGTGGGCGGCGACGAGCACGCGCAGCCCCGTGGAGTCCATGAAGTCGAGCTCGCGCAGGTCGACGACGACGTCCTGACCGGCGTCCAGGCGCTCCTGCAGCGCCGCCTCGAGGTCGGGCGCGGTCGCGAGGTCGAGCTCGCCACGGATGACGACGACCGCGCGCCCGTCGCGGTCGGACGTCGAGATCGAGAATCCGGTCGGGTCGAACGCCATGCGGCGACGAGACTCTATTCGCCCGGCTGGTCGCCGCGCTCGAGCCGGCCGAGCGCCTCCTCCAGCGCGTCGAGCTGCCGGCGGGCCTGCGCGACGTGGGCCTCGAGCTCTCCGGCTGCCGCGAGCAGGCGCTGGGCGGCGCCGGCCTCATGGATGAGCGGCTCGCGCGGGGCGCCGAGCTCGGGAGACGCGGTGAGCTCGGGGGGCGCCTCGGGCGCCGACGGCTCGACGGGCGCAGGCGCGCGCGGGAGGGTCACGATGCGCGCCACCGGGCCGGGCCGCTGCACCATGACGGCCGCCTCAACCTGCACGACCCGCGGCGCCGGCGCGATGGGCTCCGGGAGGGTCTCGATGCGCGCCACCGGGCCGGGCCGCTGCACCATGACGGCCGCCTCGACCTGCACGACCCGCGGCGCCGGCGCGATGGGCTCCGGGGGCGGTGCCGGCTCCGCGACCGGGGCGGCCGGCTCGGGCGCGGCGACCGCTGCGGCCGGCTCCGGCTCCGCCACCGGCTCGACCGGCGGCAGCGACGCCGCCTGGGCCGCCGCGGCAGCCGCCTGCGCGGCCGCGGCGGCCGCCTCGGCGGCGCGCAGCACGGCATCGGCACGCTGAGCAGGGGTGTGCGCTTCGGAGCTCACGAGCGCGATGCTAGCTTGGCCACATGTCGCCCTTCTGGATCTGGACGCAGGCGGCCATCTGCGTCTTCGTGCTCGCGGGCATCGTCATCGCCATCGTGAAGCTTGCCTAGACTGCGGCGCCATGTTCGCCTCGATCGTCGTGGGGACGGACGGATCCCAGACCGCGCGTGAGGCGGTGCGCCAGGCGGTGGAGCTGGCGCGCCGGCACGGAGCGCGCCTGGACATCGTCAGCGCCTATGAGCCGGTACCCGCCGGGCGCCTGCGCGAGGAGGCCCAGCAGGTCCCCGGTGACCCGCAGTGGATGGTCAACGCGCGCGAGGACGTCGACGCCACCCTGCGCGATGCGGCGGCCGAGTCGGAGGCTGCCGGCGTCGCCACCGAGACCTACGCGCGCCAGGGCGATCCGGCCGACGCCATCCTCGACGTGGCCGAGGAGCGCGGCGCCGACCTCATCGTCGTCGGCAACAAGGGCATGACCGGCGCCAAGCGCTTCCTGCTCGGCTCGGTGCCCAACAAGATCAGCCACCACGCCCCCTGCAGCGTGCTCATCATCCGGACGACCTGAACGGCGAAGCCGCCGACGCTCGCCGTCCGAGGCGGACCCGCGCGGCCTATGCCGGCGGCGTCTTGGTGCCGCGCAGGGCGGCGGCCGCGTCGACGAGCCCGGCGGCGTAATAGCGATCGGGCCCCGGCGCTCCGAGGTCGCGCGCCGTGTCGGTCAGGCGCTGGGAGATCTGCTGGGTCGTCGGGTGCGCCCCGAGGACCTTCGACGCGAGCAGCAGGGCGATCACGCCGGTCACGTGCGGAGCCGCCATCGAGGTCCCCTTCAGCCCGAGGCGCCCGCTGCGATCGCGCGGGATCGAGAAGTCCCCGTACTGGCCGTGCTTGACGCTGACCTGCTGGACGTTGCGCCCTGACTTGGCGTCGGGCGCGCAGTTCGGGTCGTTGGGCAGCGCGGCGTCGCTGCCGCCGCCCGGCGCCACGAGGTCGACGCCGTGCCCGAAGTTCGAGTAGTCGGCGAGGCAGCCGTGCTCGGTCGTGGCCCCCACGTAGATGACCGAGTTGTCGAGGACCTTCGAGGGAATATCGGCCTCGCCGGAGTTGCCGGCGGCGACCACGACGGGCACCCGGTGCTGGCCGGCGTAGCGGATCGCGTCGCGCACGTCGGGCGAGCTCGTGATCGTGTAGGGGCGCCCGCTCAGCAGGTCGAAGAACTCGACCGAGAGGTTGATCACCTGCGCGCCATGGTCGACGGAGTAGCGGATGCCGCGGGCGATGGCCGACGAGGTGCCCTCGTCGAGGGAGTCGAGGACGCGCACGGGCATGATGTCCGCCCGGTAGGCGACGCCGATCATGCCGAAGTGGTTGTCGGCGGCCGCGGCGATCGCGCTGGCGACGAAGGTCCCGTGCCCGCTGCGATCGTTGGGGTAGGCATCGTTGGCCACGAAGTCGTAGCCGGGGCGCATGCGCTTGGCCGGCAGATCGGGCGAGCGGCGGTACGGCGGCCGGTTGGCGTAGGCCACGCCCGTGTCGACGACGGCGACCTTGACGCCCGCCCCGCCCCTGGCCCCCATCGCCGCAAGCTGGGTCCAGGCGCCGGGGACGTCGATGCCGAAGGGACCGACGAGATCCCACTCGACCGCCTGCCAGCCGCCCGGCGTGCCGGCGGCCTGGGCCACGCCGGTGTCGTCGAAGTCGGCCGGGCGCGCGACGTAGCGCGGGCCCGCCGAGACGACCCCGGCCCGGCGCCGCAGCGCCGGAAGCGCCCGGTGGGCCGCGGCGGCGTCGGCGTAGTGCACGACGGCCTGGCGGTCGCGATAGCGCACGACGACCTGGCCGGTGTCGAGATCGGCGTGGGCGCTCGCGGTCATCGTGAGCGCGCCCAGCAGCGCGCTGAGCAGAATCGGTATCGAGCGACGCATAGAAGGAGGGCCAGTCGTCCCCTGCACAGACAACAGCCCTCGAGCGCCACAGTCTCGCACCATGTTTGTCGCCTGGACGTAAGGTGAGCGCGTGGCCCCGGCTGACCGCTTCTTCCCACGTGACGAGTGGTTCATGCGCCTGGCCCTCCGCGAGGCCGAGCGCGCGCTCGAGCACGACGACGTGCCCATCGGCGCGGTCGTGGTGCACGAGGGCGAGGTCGTGGGCGCCGCTCACAACGAGCGCGAGCTGCGCCAGGATCCGACGGCGCACGCCGAGATCCTGGCCCTGCGCGAGGCCTCGACAGCGCTCGGATCGTGGCGTGTGCTCGACAGCGTGCTCTACGTGACGCTCGAGCCGTGCGCGATGTGCGCCGGGGCGATCGTGCTCGCGCGCGTCCCGCGCGTGGTCTACGGGACGACCGATCCGAAGGCCGGCGCCGCCGGCAGCGTGCTCGACGTCCTCGCGCAGCCGCGCCTGAACCACCGCCCCGAGGTCGCGGGCGGCCTGTTGGCGGCCGAATGCGCTGGGCTGCTGACCGGCTTCTTCGGCAGCCGTCGATGAAGGCGCGCCTGGGCGCCAACTACCTCGGCGGACGGATGTCCTACACCTCGGCCCACTTTTGGCCGATGAGAGGACCATGCTGGACTCCCCCTTCACGGCCGAGCCCGAGGTCGAGCTCCCTCACGCGGGCTGGGACCTCACGTCCGTGCCGCCCGCAGGCAGCGCCGACCCCGCCGATCAGCTCGCCGAGCTGGCCTCCGCCGTCGCCGACATGGTCGGCGGCATCCACCGCGCCGTCCTCGCCTTCAGCGGCGGCGGTGCGCGCACGGCGATGGGCACCGCGGCGGTGTCGTCGCGCGTGCACCACATCCGCACCGAGCTCGAGGGCGTGGCCGTCGCGGTCGAGGCCCTCCACAGCGGCGCCGAGGACGCGGCGCTCGCGGGCGAGCAGTCCGCTCGCATGTGCGGAGACCTCGCCGCCGAGGTCGAGCAGGGGACGGCCGTCCTGGCCCGGGTCGTCGAGGCCGTCGAAGCCATGGGCGCCCAGCGCGAGCGCATCGAGCGCCTCGCCGAGCAACTGGCGGAGATCGCCACCTTCTCGGGCGTCATCAAGGAGGTCGCCGACAAGACCAAGCTGCTCGCCCTCAACGCGACGATCGAGGCCGCGCGCGCCGGCACCCACGGCGCCGCCTTCCGCGTCGTGGCCGACGAGATCGGCAAGCTCGCCGCCGACAGCGAGGCCCAGACGCGCCGCATCGCGAGCGTCGTGGCCGCCACCCACTCCGACCTCAATCCCCTGCGCGAGGCCATCGACGCCACCCGCGCCCACGGCGACGGCGTCGCCGACGCGCACGCCGCGCGCGAGACCGTGCGCCGGATCGGCGAGCTCGCCGAGCAGCTGACCGAACCCGCCGAGCGCGTCGCCGCGGCCGCCGAGGAGCAGCTTCAGGCGCTGGGCGAGATGTCCGGCCACATGCAGGGCAGCGTCCTCGCGGTCACGGAGGTCGACGAGCACGCCAGGCAGATGAGCGCCCAGGCCTTCGACCTGTCGTCCTCGGCCGAGGACGTCTACGAGCTCCTCGGCCCGTTCTGGACGGACTCCTTCGTCGATCGCGCCGGCGAGGTCGCCCGTCGCCTGGCCGGCGACATCGGCGGCGTCATCGAAGGCGTCGTCGACAGCGGGAGCGCCTCGCTCGCGCAGGTCCTCGACCCGCGCTACGACGAGATCACTGGGGCGCGGATCGCCGGGCTGCGGCGGCTGTTCGACGTGTCGCGCGTGCCGCTCGGCGGCTTCGACCCGCCCAAGTTCTCGACCGGCTACGACCACCTCGTGGACGAGCCGCTCATGGAGCTCTACGACCGCACGCTGGCCGAGCATCCGCGGCTCGTCCTGGCCGCGGGCTCGGACCTCAACGTCTACGCCCCCGTCCACGCCCGTTCCCTGTGCGCCGACTGGACCGGGGACCCGTCGAAGGACCTCCTCGGCAACCGGATCAAGCGCATCCTCACCGACAACCCGGCCCTCGTGCGGGCCAACCGCGTCGGCATCGGCCGCGAGATGCCCCATCGCGTGCTGTCGCGCGCCGAGCTGCGGGCCGCCGGCTGTGACCTGACCGAGCCCGCGGGCGGCGAGCGGCGGCGGCTCGTGCAGACCTACGCACGCGACACGGGCGCGATCTTCACCGTCCTCTCGGTGCCCGTCTACGTCCACGGCGAGCGCTGGGGCGCCGCGGTCATCGGCTGGGACCCGGACACGATCACCCCCTGAGCGCGGCGCGGCGCCCGGCGCCGCTACCCTTCCAGCCTCCCCGTGACGGGTCCCGTGGAGGGGTGCCGGAGTGGTTGAACGGGGCGGTCTCGAAAACCGTTGTGCGTCATTGGCGCACCGAGGGTTCGAATCCCTCCCCCTCCGTCTAAAGGGGCGCATCTCCTCGGTCCCGGCTCACGGGCCTGGCGCGGGTCTCTGCTCAGGCGTCGAGCGCCGCCGCCAGCACCGCGCGGTGGGCGGGGCGGGCTGCTGCGTAGCGCTCGCGGCCGGCGTCGGTGAGGCAGGCGAAGATGCCGCGGCGGTCTTCGGCGCACATGCTTCGCACGACCAGGCCGTCGGCCTCCAGGCGCCCGACGACGCGCGAGAGCGCGCTCTGGCTCAGGTGCACCTCCTCGGCGAGCTCCTGCATGCGGTGCTCGTCCTTCTGGCCCATCGCGAGACGCTCGAGGACCTCGTACTCGCTGACGCCCAGGCCGTGCTCGTGGAGCGAGCGCTCGAGGGCCGTCGTCGTCCGCGCGTGCCGGTCGAGCAGCTCGCGCCAGATCTCGATGAGACGGGCTTCATCGTGCGGGTGGTCCACAGCGGCGTCAAGTATAGCAATCGCGAGCAATTTTTGCTGTCACATCAAATGCACATAGAATTTATGCGTCTGCATGTATTCTCTCTGAATGCTCTCCCGCTTCTCCTCCTCCAACCTGCTGCTCGTCGTCCTGTGCGGCGTGCTCTTCCTCGATGGGCTCGACGTCTCGATGGTCGGCGTCGCGCTCCCCTCCATCAACGCCGACCTGCACCTCACGACCTCGCAGCTGCAGTGGATCGTGTCCGGGTACGTGCTCGGGTACGGCGGCCTGCTCCTGCTGGGTGGGCGGACCGCCGACCTGGTCGGCCGGCGCCGGACGCTGCTCGTGGCCCTGGGCATCTTCACCGTCGCCTCGGCCCTCGGCGGGCTCGTGCACAGCGGCACGCTGCTCATCGTGACGCGCTTCCTGAAGGGGGCGGCCGCGGCCTTCACCGCCCCGGCGGGCCTCTCGATCATCACGACCACGTTCGCGGAGGGCCCTGAGCGCAACCGGGCCCTCAGCATCTACACCGCGACCGGAGCCAGCGGCTTCTCCCTCGGGCTCGTGCTCGGCGGCGTGCTGACCGAGCTCGGCTGGCGCTGGACCTTCCTGCTCCCCGTCCCCATCGCGATCGCCCTGCTGGCCGTCGGCCGGCGCGTGATCCCGCACGACCGCGGGGCCGCGCTGTCGCGCCGGCGCTTCGACGTCCCCGGCGCCGTGACCCTGACCACCGGGATGCTCCTGCTCGTGCGGACCATCGTCGAGGCGCCCGACCAGGGCTGGGCCTCGGCACAGACGATCGGCGCCTTTGCGCTGAGCGCGATCCTGCTGTCGCTCTTCGTCGCCATCGAGCGGCGGTCGGCCGCCCCGCTCGTTCGCCTCGGCATCCTGCGCTCGAGCTCGCTGGTGCGCGCGAACCTCGGGATGATGACCATGTTCGGTGCCTATGTCGGCTTCCAGTTCGTGATGACGCTGTATCTGCAGACGCTCAACGGCTGGTCGGCGATCGAGACCGCCTTGGCCTTCCTGCCGGCGGGTCTGCTGGTCGCGCTCGTCTCGACTCGGATCGGCCCGATCGTCGACCGGCTCGGGACGTCGCGACTGGTCGCGCTCGGCGCGCTGTCCTTCGCCACGGGCTACATGGCGATTGCGGTGCGCGGCATCGACATCGCCCCGTCCTACGTCCTCGAGATCCTGCCGACGATGCTGCTGCTCGGCATCGGCTTCGCGCTCAGCTTCCCGACGCTGAACATCGCCGGGACCAACGGCGTGGGCGACCACGAGCAGGGCCTGGCGTCGGGGCTCGTGCAGACCTCGTTCCAGGTCGGCGGCGCGATCGGGCTGGCCGTCGTCAGCGCCATCATCACCGCCCACGCCGGAGGCTCGACCGACACCGGCGTGATCCTCGACGCCTACCGGACGGCGCTCGTCGTCGTCACCGGCGTCGCGGTCGCCGGGCTGGCGATCGCGCTGTCGGGGCTGCTCCCGCAGCGCGAGGTCGCTGTGGCCACGGCCGACTAGGTGTCTCGGCTTCTTCATGCTCACGTCCGCGCGGCGCCTGTGGCGCCGCGCGGGCGGGGCATCGCGTGTGCGGCTGCCCGTACCTCGAACATGCCGGGTGGCCCCGTCGTCACACGGGCCGCCAGACGGGAAGCTGCGCGCATGCTCACACCGAAGGTCACTGAGCTCACCCGAGCGGGCAGCACCTGGGTCCTCCTCCCCGACATGGTGTCGCTCGTCTCCAAGCGCCCGGCCGCAGTCTCTCTCCCCGCCGGTCGCTGACCCCCGCGCGGCGCGCCCGCCGGATCGGCCTCACCGATTCGGCGGGCGCAGCCGACACTCTTCCTCTGATCGACCACCGCCGGTGGTCAATTCGGCCCGAATCGGTGTTTCCCACCGGCGGCGCGCGCACCTACGCTGCGGCACGAGATGCCCCCAGCGATCTACACCTACACCGCCGCCGCGAACGGCCTCTTCGTCAACGCGTACCTCGTCGAGACCGGCGACGGCGTCGTGGCCATCGACGCCGGGCTGCTCGTCTCCGATGCCCGGGCCCTCCGCGCCCGCCTCGACGCGCTCCACAAGCCGCTGCTCGCCGTCCTCGTCACGCACGGCCATCCCGACCACTTCAACGGCGTCGTCGAGCTCGTCAGCGGCCAGCGCGACGTCCCGGTCTACGCGACGCCCGAGGGCAAGGCCGTCATCGACGAGGTGGCCGAGCCCAAGCGCGCGCAGTGGTCGCCGACCTACGGCGACGAATGGCCGGCGCAGACCGCCTACCCCGACGCGGTCGTCGACGACGGCGCCACGCTCGCGATCGGCGGGCTGCGCATCCGCGCGCACGAGCTCGGGCCGTGCGAGTCGGCCAGCGAGGCGCTCTACATCGTTCAGGGCCCCGACGACGACGCGCCCGTCGCCTTCACCGGCGACCTGTTCTACAACGCCCACCACAGCTACAACGCCGATGGCTTCACGGGCGCGTGGCTCGACGCGCTCGACCGTGCCCGCGACCTGCTCGCCGGGATCGACACGCTCTACCCCGGCCACGGGCGCCCGGCCGGGCTCGAGGCGCTCGACGCCCAGCGCCGCTACCAGCTCATGCTGCGCGAAGCCGTCCGCAACCTCGCCCACGGCGAGCCGTCGCTGTCGGACGCCGCCAAGGCGGAGCTGACCGCGCGTATGGCGGCCTTCCTGCCCGACCCGGCACTCGAGTGGCTCGTCGCTCTCAGCGCCGACGCCGTCGCCGCCGAGCTCGCCGCAGAACCGCAGTTCGCCAGCACGTGAAGCGGCCTCTCTACAGTCCGAAGGGTGCGCCCGGAGGTTCGCCACCTCGCCTACTTCGTCGCGCTGGCCGAGGAGCTCAACTTCACGCGGGCCGCGGCCAGGGTCAACGTCGTCCAGCAGGCGCTGAGCGCCGGCGTGGCGCAGCTCGAGGCGCTCGTCGGGGTCCAGCTCTTCGAGCGCACGACGCGCCGGGTGCGCATGACCGCGGCGGGCGAGGACTTCCTCCCGCGTGCGCGCGAGGCGCTGGCCGCCGTGGACCTCGCCATCGCCACCGCCCACCGCCACGCCGACGGCGCGGCCGGCCGGCTCGCGATCGGCCTCAGCTCGACCACCGGCCTGCCCGCCACGCCCCAGCTGCTGCGCGCCTTCGGCGAGCGCTATCCCGACGTCGCGCTCGACGTCCGTCACTTCACCTTCACCGACCCCTACGCGGGCCTGCTCACCGGCGAGACCGACGTCGCGATCGTGCGCCCGCCCTTCGCCAGGGCGCTCGAGCTGCACGCGCTGGCCAGCGAGCCGCGCTACGTCACGCTGCCGTCCGGCCACCCGCTGGCCGACCGCGAGGAGGTCGTGTTCGCCGAGATCGCCGACGAGCCGTGGATGAACCTCGAGACCGACCACGTGTGGTGCGCGTTCTGGATGTGCGCCGAGCATCGCACCCGCCCGGCGCGCATCGGCGCGGTCTGCACATCGCTCGACGAGCTCTTCGAGGCGGCGCGGGTCGGGCGGGCGCTCGGCCTCGTCCCGGAGTCCGTCGCCCGGTCGCGCGCGTGGCCGGGACTCGCCTTCGTGCGCGTGGCCGACGTCGAGCCGTCGGTGGCCGCGATCGCCTGCCGCCCGGGCGAGTCGCGCCCGGCCGTGCGCAACTTCCTCGCCGTCGCGGCGACTAGCTGACGGCGTCGCGCTCGGTTTCGACCGCCAGCTCGCCCTCGGCGAGCTGCCGGCGCAGGACCTTCTTGTCGAACTTGCCGACGCTCGTCTTCGGCACCTCGTCGATGAAGGCGAAGGCTTCGGGGAGCTGCCACTTGGCCAGGCCCGAGGACAGGTGCTCGCGCAGGTCGCCGGGCGAGACGCCCGCGCCCTCGGCCAGCGCCACGCAGGCCAGCGGCCGCTCGCCCCACTTCTCGTCGGGCATGGCGATGACCGCCGCCTCGACCACCGCCGGGTGATCGATGAGCAGCGTCTCGACCTCGACCGACGAGATCCACTCGCCGCCGGACTTGATGAGGTCCTTGGCGCGGTCGGTGATGCGCACGAAGCCCTGCTCGTCGAGCTCACCGATGTCGCCCGTGCGCAGCCAGCCGTCGTCGGTGAACTTGTCGTCGCCGCTGGCGTCCTCGTAGTAGCGCGCGGCGACCCACGGCCCCCGCGCCTCGATCTCGCCGGCGCCCTCGCTCAGGCGGACCTCGGTCCACGGCACCATCCGGCCCTGGGTGGTGCGGTAGGCCCAGTGCTCTTCGCCCTCGTCGACGCCCGCCGGCGGCCGCGCCACCGTGACGATGGGGCTCGTCTCGGTCATCCCCCACGCCTGGAGGATGCGCACGCCGTGGCGCTCGAAGCCCTCCATGAGCTTGCGCGGTACCGCCGACCCGCCGCAGATCCCGCCGCGCAGCGAGCTCAGGTCGCCGCCGTGTTCATCGACGTGGGCGAGCAGGGCCCCGAGCACCGTCGGCACGCCGGCCAGGAGCGTCGCGCGCTCCCCCTCGACGAAGTGCGCCAGCGGCTCGCCCTGCAGGTGCGGGCCGGGCAGCAGCAGCTCGGCGCCGGTGAGCGCCGCGGCGAAGGGCAGGCCCCACGCGTTGACGTGGAACATCGGCACGATGGCCAGCACGCGATCGCGCGACGAGAGCCCGACGGCGTCGGCCGTGCAGATCGTCGTCGAGTGCAGCGACACCGAGCGATGCGAGTAGAGGACGCCCTTGGGGTTGCCCGTGGTGCCGCTCGTGTAGCAGAGCGCCGCAGCGGCGCGCTCGTCGGTCTCCGGCCAGGCGAACTCGCCCTCGCCGGCCTCCTCGAGCAGCTGCTCGTAGGAGAGGGCGCCGGGCAGCGCGTCGAGGTCGCCGTCGCCCATGACGACGAAGTGGCGCACGCCCTCGAACTCGGGGGCGAGCTTGGCCAGGGGCTCGACGAGCGAGCCGTCGACGAAGATCACGCCGTCCTGCGCGTGGTTGACGATGTAGACGACCTGCTCGGGGAACAGGCGGATGTTCAGCGTGTGCAGGACGGCGCCGTAGGAGGGCACCGCCATGTACAGCTCGAAGTGCCGCTGGGAGTTCCAGGCGAACGTCGCCACCCGGTCTCCGCGCTCGACGCCGAGGCGCTCGAGCACGCGCCCGAGGCGGTCGACGCGCTCGGCCACCTGCGCGTAGGAGGCCCGTACGGGCCCGTCGGCCTCGAGCGTCACCACCTCCTGGCTCGGATAGCAGCTGCGCAGGCGCCGGCGCATGGCTCCGACGGTCAGCTGGAAGTCGTTCTGCATCAGGCCCTCGAGCATGGGCCCAGGGTAGTTACTCGCGCAGCTTCTTGTTGATGTCCGCGATCGTCTGGTTGATCTGCGCCTGCACCTTCGTCACCCCGGCGATGAGATCGGCCTGTGCCTTGACGATCGCCTGCGGGTCGTTGTTGGAGAACGCGCCCTTGGCCTTGTCGATCTGCGCGCCGTAGGACGAGACCTCGGCGATGAGCTTGTCGTGCAGAGGCTTGACCTTGTCGGGCGCCTTCACCGCGCGGAAGTCGGCCACGACCTTGTCGATCGCCTGCCGGAAGCCGTCGAGCGTCTGGCGGTCCTGCGCGGGCGTGCTCGTCGAGGTGATCTGGCCCGAGAGCTGATCGAACTTCGACGCGAACTGGTTCTGGGCCCGGTTGACCGCGTCGACGTAGTCGTTGGCGGCCTTGGTGTCCGAGCCGCAGCCCGCGGCGACCAGCGCGAGGGCGACGACGACGAGACCCGGCGACAGACGGCGCACCCCGCGAGGGTAGCGACACCATCCGGAACACGGTCCGACGGGCGCTACCCGAAGAAGACCTCGGCGGTGTCGTAGAGATCGTCGTCGAGGAGCTTGGGCTCGGCGACCGCCTCGGCCAGCGGCACCAGGACGATGTCGGTCCCGCGCAGCGAGACCATCGTGCCCCACTCGCCGCGATCGGCGGCCTCGACGGCCTTGACGCCGAAGCGCGTGGCGAGCACCCGGTCGTAGGCGGTCGGCGTGCCGCCGCGCTGGACGTGGCCGAGGATGGTCATACGGGTCTCGAACCCGGTGCGCTCCTCGATCTCGCCCTCGAGCTCGACCGCGATCCCGCCCAGGCGCGCGTGGCCGAACGCGTCGGTCTTCGCCCCGGAGGTGGTGATGCCCGCGCCGTCGCGCGGCGTCGCGCCCTCGGAGACGACGACGATCGAGAACGTCGTCCCCCGGGCATGGCGGCGCTTGATCCGCTCGCAGACCTCGTCGACGTCGAACGGGCGCTCGGGGACGAGGATCACATCGGCCCCGCCGGCGATGCCGCTGTAGGCGGCGATCCAGCCCGCGTGGCGGCCCATGACCTCGAGGATGATGACGCGGTTGTGCGACTCCGCGGTCGTGTGCAGGCGGTCGATGGCATCGGTGGCGATCTGCACCGCGGTGTGGAAGCCGAAGGTGACGTCGGTGCCGGCCAGGTCGTTGTCGATCGTCTTGGGGACGCCGACCACCGGCACGCCGTCGGCGGCCAGCCGGGCCGCGACGCCGAGCGTGTCCTCGCCGCCGATGGGGATCAGGGCATCGACGCCCTCCCGCTCGAGCGTTTCGCGCACGAGCGCGGTGCCGTCGCCGTCGCCCTTGTAGGGGTTGGTGCGCGACGTCCCGAGGATCGTGCCGCCGCGGTGCAGGATGCCCGCCGTGTTCTGCGCAGTGAGCTCGACGGTGTTGGCCTCGAGCACGCCGGCCCAGCCGTAACGGAAGCCGACGATCTGATGTCCGTGGCGGTTGACCCCGGCGCGCACGACGCCGCGGATCACCGCGTTGAGGCCGGGGCAGTCGCCGCCGCCCGTGAGGATGCCGAAACGCGCCATAGGAGCGGCATCCTGCCAAACGCGCGCGTCGCGCCATACGCGGTTCGACACCCATGCCGCGCGGTGTCAGGTTGCGGCCGCCTCAGCCGCCTGCGGCGACGGCCGTCCTCAGCACCACGCGCGTCTCGGTGTGCGCCACCCCGAGCTTGCGCTTGAGC
This sequence comes from uncultured Actinomycetes bacterium, assembly GCA_963807305.1. Lineage (GTDB taxonomy): Bacteria > Actinomycetota > Thermoleophilia > Solirubrobacterales > Solirubrobacteraceae > JAOPZW01. The sequence continues at coordinate 70,746 of CAWEBN010000019.1, read as the reverse complement.
GTGCGCAGGAGCGCGTCGAGCTCGGCGGTGTCGCGGCACGCGACCTGCAGGTGGTAGTCGAAGGCACCGGTCACGTGCGCGGCGTAGACGAGCCCGTCGAGCCGCGACACGACCAGCTCGAAGCCGTCGTTGGTCTGGTCGGGCGCGAGGCGGACGTCGATGAGCGCCGAGAGCGCCCGCCCGGCGGCGGCGTGGTCGACGATGGCGGTGAAGCGGGTGATCGCACCCGAGCGCACGAGGCGGCGCATGCGCTCGGCCGCGGCGTTGGCGCTGAGGCCGGCGACGGCGCCCAGGCGCCGATGAGAGGCGCGCCCGTTCTGCACGAGCTCACCGAGAATTGCGCGGTCGATGTCGTCCATGGATGAGGATCTCGCAGTGATTGGATGCTCCTGCTTGATCTTCGCATGTCTGGCGGCCACCCTCCAGCGCGCCATGGAAGCCCTCGCCGCAGGCATCGTCGCCGGCCTCGCAGTCGCCATCCCGCTCGGCGCCATCGGCGTGCTCATCGTCGATCTCGGCGTCCGCGGCGGCTTTCGCCCGGCGTTCCTGGCCGGCCTCGGCACCGCGCTGGCCGACGGCCTCTACGCCACCGTGGCGGCTGTCGCCGGTCTGGCGGTCGGCGCCTGGCTGGCGCCCGCCGAGCACGAGATCGCGCTCGCCGCGGCCGCCGCGCTGGCGGCCGTCGGCCTCTACGGGCTCATCGCGCTGCGCCGCGCGCCCGCCGCCGGCGCGCTGCCGCCCGCCGACCATCGCCTCGTCGCGCGCTTCCTCGCCCTCACCGCCGTCAACCCGGCCACCGCGGCGACCTTCGCCGGGCTCATGGTCGGGCTGCCGGCCGTCGCCCACGCCCCGGCGCCCGGCAAGGCGGCCTTCGTCATCGGCGCCTTCTCCGCCTCGCTGGCCTGGCAGAGCACGCTCGCCGGCGGCGGCGCCCTCATGCGCCACGGCCTGCCGGCGCGCGCGAGGACGTGGACCTCGGTCGCCGGGCGCGTCCTCGTGCTGGCCCTCGCGGTGAAGCTGGCGATGGGCGCGTAGGGGCGCACCGCGTCACCCCGTCCGTCCCTCGCGGCAGCGCGCCGCCAAGGGCGCGGGCGGCCTGAGCCCGGACCCGACGAGCGCCAACGCGCCAGCGAGCGGGTGCGTGCTGCATGAGCGAAGACATGCTTCGCTGAGACAGCACGCGCCACGCGAGTGAGCGGTAACGCGCCCGGGAGGCCGCGGGTGCTGCCTTATACATCTATGCGATGCAGAACACAGCACGCGCATGCGGATGGGCGCCGGTGCGCCACGGCCGACCACGCACGCCCCGCAGACCGCCTGCTCCTTCGCCTCGATGCCTGGCCGCGCAGGACCGCCCGCGCCGGCGGACGCGCCACGCGAGCCGGCGCGGGCGCGCGCCCCTACGCGAGGCGCACCACGACGCCCTCGCCGGGCGCCAGCAGCACCGACCGCGCGATCGCCTCGCCGTCGCGCTGGCGGCGCGTGCCGATCGCGATCGTGCCGTCCGCCGGCACGCTCGCGGGCCGGCTGCCGAGGTTCAGCGCCACCAGGAACCCGTCGCCGCGCCGGTAGGCCCACAGGCCGTCGTCGACCAGCGCCTGCTCGTAGGCACCGGTGCGCAGGTCCTCCTCCCCGCGCCGCAGGGCGATCAGGTCGCGCGTGAAGGTCAGCGCGGAGTGCGGGTCGGCCCGCTGCTCGGCGACGTTGACCCCCGCGAGCTCACCCAGGGGCAGCCAGGGCTCGACGCCAGGCGCGCTGAAGCCCGCGCCCGGCTCGGCGCTCCACGGCATCGGCGAGCGCGCGCCGTCGCGCCCGGGACGCTCGGGGTCGTTGAGCAGGCCGACGGGATCGACGATCCGCTCGGGCGGGATCTCGGCCTCGGCCATGGCGAGCTCGTCGCCGTAGTAGAGCACCGGCGTCCCGCGCAACGTCAGCAGCAGCATGAGCGCGCAGCGCGACAGCCCCGCGTCCCCGCGCGCCCAGCGCGTCGGGTAGCGCACCATGTCGTGGTTGCCGAGCGTCCAGGTCGGCCACGCGTGCTCGGGCAGCAGGGTCTCGGTCTGGGCGACGATCGGCGCGAGCTGCTCGGCCTCGAACTCGGCCAGCAGGAAGACGAAGTTGAAGGCCAGGTGCAGCTCGTCGAGGTCCTCGCCGTAGAAGCGCATGAGGCGCTCGAGGTCGAGGACCCACGTCTCGCCCAGGAGGACGCCGTCGTAGGGATCGGTGACCGAGCGCCAGCGGCGGAAGACGTCGTGGACCTCGTCGCGGTTCATCGAGTACTCGAGGCGCTGGCCCAGCCAGCGGTCGTGCTCGGTGTCGCCGTCGGTGGCGGGTGGGTTGTCGCGCAGCTCGCGGTCCTTGACGATCCCGTGCGCGACGTCGACGCGAAAGCCCGCGATGCCCCGGTCCATCCAGAAGCGCAGGATGTCGTCGAAGGCGACGCGCACGTCCTCGTTCCACCAGTCGAGGTCGGGCTGGTCGGGAGTGAAGTTGTGCAGGTACCACAGGCCGCTGGCGTCGTCGCGCGTCCATGCCGGGCCGCCGAAGTTGCTCTTCCAGTTGTTGGGCGGGTCGCCGTTGCGGCCCTCGTGCCAGACGTAGAAGTCGCGGCGCTCGCTGAACCACGGGTGCTGGTCGCTCGTGTGGTTGGGGACGAGGTCGAGCAGCACCTTGATGGCGCGCTCGCCGGCGCGCGCCACGAGCTCGTCGAGGTCGTCGAGCGTCCCGAGCTCGGGATGCACCCCGCAGTAGTCCGAGACGTCGAAGCCCCAGTCGGCGTTGGGCGAGGGGAAGGTCGGGTTCAGCCACAGGCCGTCGACGCCCAGCCACGCGAGATGGTCCAGGTGCGCCGTGATCCCGCGCAGGTCGCCGACGCCGTCGCCGTCGGAGTCCGCGAACGAGCGCGGGTAGACCTGGTAGAGGACCCCGTCACGCCACCACATGCGCCCCACCGTCCCACTCGTTGCGCAGGGCCCACACCGCGCCGACCGTCCACGCTTGCACGAAGTTCGACAGCCTCGCCACCTCGGGACCCGCCTTCGTGACCGCGTAGAGCTCGGGGTAGTGACCGATCCGCTCGACGCCCGCGAGCACGCCGTGGCGGACGCGCTCGGCCGCCTCGTCGTGTCCGGCGGCCCGCAGGCCGCCCCAGCCCAGCCACGAGTCGAACGGCCAGACGGAACCGCGGTGGTAGGACTGCGGATCGAACTGCGGATGGCGGTCCGACAGCGTGCGCAGCCCGTAGTCCGTGAGCACGTCGGGCTCGGCCAGGCGCTCGGCGGCGGGTGGGTGGGATTCCCTCAGCGCCCCGGCCCACAGCAGCCAGCCCAGCTGCGAGCCGGCACCGCGCACGGGCCGGTCGTGGGCGTCGAGGGCCATCGTCTCGGGATCCCATGCCGCGCCGATGCGCGCCGCCAGGGCCTCGGCGGCGTCCGCGTGGCCGCCGTCGCCGGACAGCCTGGCCAGCGCACGCAGGCCGGCGAGCGCCGCGGCCTGCGTGTCGCCGTCGGCCACCGGCGGCTCGGGCGGCGAGCCGTCCTCGTGCAGAATGCCGCTGCCCCGCGACGGGGAGCCGACCGGGTCCGTCGAGTCGCGCCAGCCCTGCTGGACGAGGCCGCCGGGGGCGCGCCGGTGCCAGCGCAGCAGGCCGCCGCCGCGCTCGAGCGCGCCGAGCAGCCAGTCGCCGGCGGCGCGCCAGTTGGGCTCGAGCTCGGCGGCCAGCGCAGCGTCGCCGGTCGTCGCCAGCACGTGCAGGAACAACGGCGTCGAATCGGCCGAGCCGTAGTAGCGGAGCTCGCCGTCGGGCACCTCGAGCCCGAGGTAGCCCTGACGCGCGACCGAGGCGCCGGGGCGCACCTCGTGGACGATCTTGCCCGGCTCCTCGTCCCACGTGACGTCCTCGCGGGTGCCCTGGATGGCGGCGAGCGCGCGCAGCGTCGCGGCCGCCACGTCGGGGCGCGCGGGCAGCACCGCCAGCGCCGTGATGAGCGAGTCGCGCCCGAACAGGCAGTTGTAGCGGCCCGGATCGCCCTCTCCCAGCGACGCGCTGGAGGCATTCGCCCAGCCGTCAGGGGCCAGGACCTCGGAGAGGCCGGGCACGTCCTCCATGCTGGGCGTCCTAGCCCTTGACGGCGCCTGCGGTCAGTCCGGCCACGATGCGCTTCTGGAACAGCAGCACCATGATGATCAGCGGAACCGAGATCACCACGGATGCGGCCGCGATGCTCCCGTAGGCAACCTCGTGCTCCGTCGCGCCCGTGAAGAACGCGATCGCCGCCGGCACGGTCCTGGCCCTCGACGACGAGGTCAGTGTGACCGCCAGCAGGAACTCGTTCCACGCCCCGATGAAGGTCAGGATCCCGGCGGTGGCCAGGCCCGGCGCCGCGAGCGGCACGACGACCTTGCGGAAGGCCTCGAAGTGCGTGGCACCGTCGACCAGCGCGGCCTCCTCGAGATCCTTCGGGATCTCCCTGAAGAACGACACGAGGATGTAGACCGTGAGCGGGAGGGCGAAGGTCAGGTACGGGATGATCAGCCCGATCCACGTGTTGAAGATCCCGATGTCCGACCACAGCTTGAACAACGGGGCCGCGATCGCGATCTGCGGGAAGGTCGAGATCGTCAGCACGATGGCGAGGATCACGAACTTCCCGCGCAGCTTCAGCCGCGCCAGCGCGTAGGCGCAGAAGGACCCGACGGCGAGCGCGAGCGCGGTGGTGCTGAGCGCGACGACCGCGCTGTTGCGCAGCGCCTTGGTGAAATCGGGGTTGTTGAAGACGTCCTTGTAGTTCTTGAGCGTCGGATTGGGCGGGAACAGGCTCGAGGACAGCAGGTCGTTGCCCGTCTTCAGCGAGATGTTGAGGAGCCAGTAGAACGGGAACAGACAGAAGACGACGATCGCGAGCACGACGAACCACATCCACCACGGCACCTTCGAGCGGTCCCGTGACTTTTTCCTGGTCTTCGCACGCGCGCGCGTTGCGGCCTGCGGTGCAGTTGCAGCTCCGGCTTCCATCGCCTACTCCTCCGCCAGTCCTCGAAGGTTTCCGCCGACGAAGCGGATGTATGAGAAGGAGACGATCATCACGACGATGAACGTAAGGATCGCCATCGCCGAGCCGAGCCCGTAGATCCGGTTCGTGGCGAACGTCTCCTGCGCGATCGTCGACAGCGTCGACGTCCCGTTCTGGCCCTGGGTCAGAACGTAGGGCAGGTCGAAGATCCGTAGGGCGTCCAGCGTGCGGAAGATCAGCGCCACGAGGATCGCCGGGGTGAGCAGCGGCAGCGTGATCCGCGTGAACCGCTGCCACGCCGAGGCGCCGTCGACCTCGGCCGCCTCGTAGACCTCGCCGGGTATCACCTGCAACCCGGCGAGGATCAGCAACGCCATGAACGGCGCGGTCTTCCAGACGTCGGCGAGGATGATGATGATCAGCGCCTGGGGCTCGGACCCGAGCCAGACGGTCTGCGTGCCCAGGACCGAGTTCACGAAGCCGTAGGGCGACACGAACATCGTCCGCCAGATGATCGCGGTGACGACCGTGAGCATCGCCCACGGGACGAGCACGACGGTGCGCAGGACCCCCTGCCCGCGGAACGCCGCGTGCATCGCCAGCGCCATGCCCAGGCCGATGAAGAACTCCAACGTCACGGACGACACCGTGAAGATCAGCGTGTGCCTGAACGCCGCCCACCACTCGGACGACTGCAGGGCGGTGGAGTAGTTGCGCAGTCCCAGCGACCCTGCCCAGCGCGAGAGGCCCGCCTGGCGGACGCTGTATTCGTGCAGCGACAGCCAAACGGCGTAGATGATCGGGTACGCGGCGACGACCGCGATGAGGATCATCGACGGCGCGACCATCAGCTTCGCCAGGCGGCGCTCCGGGATGCCCCGGGAGCGCCGCCGCTGCGTGGGCGCGCCGACTGTCTGGACAGAGGCGGCTTCCATGGTTCAGCTCACTTGGCTCAGAAGGTCGACAGTGCGCTGTTGATCTGCGAGTCCGCCTTCTTCAGCGCGTCCGCCGGGCTCACACGGCCGGCGAGCGCGTCGTTGACGTTCTTGTAGATCGCCTGCGAGATCTGTGGATACACCGGCGATACCGGCCGCGCCTTGGCCTGGCTGAGCGCCTGCAGGAGCTCCGGCGCGTACGGGATCGCCTTCTTGACGTCCGCTTCGCTGTAGGTGCCCGGGATGACCGCGGCCTGCGAGTACGTGAGCAGGAGCTTCTTCTGGAACGCGGGTGACGCGTAGAAGTCCGAGAACTTCAGCGCGAGCCCCGGGTTCTTCGTGTAGGCGCTGATGACGCTGTTGTGGCCGCCGAGGATGCCGGCCTTGCCGCCGCCCTCGAAGCTCGGCAGCGGGGCGACCTTGTACTTGCCCGCGACCTTGCTCGGGCTCTTGTTGTCCGCGGCGTAGGCGTACGTCCAGTTGCGCATGTAGCCATACTTGCCACTGGTCCACGCCTGGTCGGTCTCGGGCTCCATGTAGGTCGTGACGGCCTTGGGGGCCGACCCGCCCTTGATGCCGTCGACCATGAGCTGCAGCGCCTTGATGTTCTGCGGCGAGTTGATCGTCGACTTGGTGCCGCCGTCGTTGAGGACCGTGCCGCCGGCTGCAAAGGCCAGCTCGAGGTAGTCGCAGGTCAGGCCCTCATACGGCGCGCCCTGGTACACGATTCCGCCCTGCTTGGCGGCGTCGGCATAGACCTGCTGCCATGTCGACGGCGGCGTGCCGCCGCCCTTGTCGGTGCGGTAGTAGATGAAGGCCGCGTCGCTGGTCTCGGGAACGCCCCAGTACTTGTCGGCGTAGTGCACCGTCTCGAGCGGCGCGGCGATGTACTTCGACTTCTGCGCCTGGACGTAGGGGGTCAGGTCGTACAACCACTTCTGGCTGGCGAACTCGGCCGTCCAGATCACGTCGGAGCTGAAGACGTCGCAGTCGTCGGACTTGGCCTGCTGGCGCTGGATGAACTGGGTGCGCTGCTGGTCAGCGGACGCCGGGAACTCGGTCAGCGTGGCCTTGTAGCCCTGCGCGGCGAATTTGGCGTTGAAGTCCTTGACGATCGCCTTGCCCGCGCCCGTCGTGTCCTTGCCCTGGCAGTACTTGACCGTCCCCTTGGGCGGGTTGTCCAGCGACTTGGGGTCGATGACCTTCGCGCCCTCGACCTTGACGCCGCCGCCTCCAGTCGTACTGGAGGCGCCACCGCTGCCGCCTCCGCTGCTGCTGCTGCCGCTGTTGCTGCTGCCACAGGCGGCCAATACGACGCAGCAGATGAACACTGCACCGAACCCGAACTTGACCTTCATCGCTCCTCCTCCTCCTGATGCGACGTGCCCCTCTCCCAGGGCGCGCCTAGCGAGTGCGATGGTCCCTTACCCGGCCACGGGACCGTGTGAATCACCCTTTGCGAAACTCAGACGGCGAAGAACGCGATCGCCGCGAAATGCACGGCGGCGGCCGCGATCACGAGGGCATGGAAGACCTCGTGGTAGCCGAAGACCCGCGGGGCGGGATCGGGCCTGCGGCGCGCGTAGACCACCGCGCCGACGGTGTAGAGAAGGCCGCCGGTGGCCAGCAGCGCGACGGCGAGGACGCCCGCGCGGTCCCAGAGCTGGGGCATCATCACGATCGAGGCCCAGCCCAGGGCGACGTAGAGCACGGCCGTCAGCCAGCGCGGGGCGTCGATCCACAGCAGGCTGACGACGACGCCGGCCAGCGCTCCGCCCCACACCACGCCGAGCATCGCCCACCCGAGCGCCGGTGCGAGCACGACGAGGGCGAACGGCGTGTAGGTTCCCGCGACGAGGACGAAGATCATCGAGTGGTCCAGGCGCCGCAGCCACGCGCGCGGGCGCGGCGACCAGTCGATGCGGTGATAGAGCGCGCTGGCGCCGAACATCGCCGCCAGCGATAGCCCGTAGACGAGCGCCGCCACGCGCGCCTCCCCCCCGCGGGCCACCACGACGAGCGCCGCGCCGGCGGCCAGCGCGACGTAGAAGGCGTACTGGTGGCTGACTCCGCGCAGGCGGGGCTTCACGACTCCGAGGGTACGCGGTCGGCCCAGGCCCTCGCGCAGCAGGCGGCTCGGCCCTAGGTCGGGGCGCCGTCCTGCCCGACGCTGCCGCCCAGCAGGCGGCTCGGCCCAGGTCGGGCGCCGTTCTGCCCGATGCTGCCGCGCAGCAGGCGGCTCCGCCTAGGTCGGGGCGCGGTTCTGCCCGACGCTGCCGCGCAGCACGCGGCTCGGCCTAGGTCGGGGCGCCGTTCTGCCCGACGCTGCCGCGCAGGAGATAGGCCGAGTGCAGGAGGTCGGGATTCTCTCTGAGCTCGCTGGCCATGCCCGAGAACTGGATCCGGCCGCCCTCCATGATGTACGCGCGCTCGGCGAGGCCGAGCGCCACCGTGGCGAACTGCTCGATCAGAAGCACTCCGACCCCGCTTTGGGCGACCTCGCGGATCGTGGGCAGCAGGCGCTGGACCACCACGGGGGCCAGGCCGAGCGAGAGCTCGTCGATGAACATGAACTTCGGCCTCGACACGAGCGCCTGGGCCAGCACGAGCATCTGCTGCTCGCCGCCCGAGAGCAGGCGGCCGGGAACGTCGAGGCGCTTCTCGAGCTCGGGGAACAGCTCCAAGGCCGTCTTCAGACCGGCCTTCGCCTCGGAGCGGGAAAGGGCGTAGGTGGCGACGGCGAGGTTCTCGCGCACCGTGAGCAGCGGCAGCAGACGGCGCCCCTCGGGCACGATCGCCACGCCGGCCTGGCGAATCCGCTCGGGACGCCGTGACGTGAGGTTCTGGGCTCCGAGCGTGACCTTCCCGCCGGCGGCGCGCAGCACGCCGCCGACGGCGAGCACGAGGCTCGACTTGCCGGCGCCGTTGGGGCCGAGCAGTGCCGTGACCTCGCCGCGCGTGACCTCGAGCGACACGCTGTGCACGACCGGACGCGCCCCGCGCTCCACGGTCAGGTCCTCGAGCCGCAGCACGGCGCCGGCCTGGTCCTCGGAAGGCGTCGTGACCGTGACCTCGGCGTCGCTCACACCGCCACCGCCTCGACGCCGAGGTACGCCTTCTTGACCTCGTCGTTGCGCAGCACCTCGGCGGTGTCTCCCGAGGCGATCAGCTTGCCGAAGTCCAGCACCGCGGTCTTGGTGCAGCAGGCGGACACCAGGCTCATGTCGTGGTCCACGAGGATCACCAGCGCGCCGAGCTCGTCGGGGATCTTCTTGATCACCTGGCTGGTGCGCTCGCTCTCCTCCTCCGGGAGACCTGCCGCGGGCTCGTCGAGCAGGATCACGCGGGGCTTCCCCACGACGGCGCGCGCCAGCTCGACGAGGCGCCGCTCGCCTGCGCCGAGGGTGCCGACCCTGGTCTGGGGCTTGGCCTCGAGGCCCACGAACTCGATCGCCGACAGGACGGCGTCTCGGCGATCGCCGATGCGGTCCTTGGAGGAGTGCTCGTGCACCATCGCCACGTTGTCGTAGATCGAGAGCTCCTCGATCGCCTGCTCGGTCTGGAACGTGCGCCGCACGCCCCAGCGGGCGCGGCGGAAGTGGGCCATCGTGAGCAGGTTCTCGCCGAACGCCGTGACGCTGCCCTCGGCGGGACGCACGAAGCCGCTCAGCACGTTGAAGAAGGTGGTCTTGCCCGCGCCGTTCGGACCGATGAGGCCGTTGGTGCCCGCGGCGAAGTCGATCGTCATGTGATCGAGCGGCGTGACGCCGCCGAAGCGCACCGTGAGGTCCTTGATCTCGATCACCCCGCGCCCTCCCGCGTCGGTGGTCGGCCCCGGCCGACGAGTCCGCCGATCAACCGTCCGAGCTTCGCCATGTCGCGGGGGAACTGGTAGACCAGTCCCTGCGGCGCGGTCAGGAGCACCTGGAGGATGCCGACGCCGAAGACGATCGTCAGCCAGTCCGCTGCGACGCCCCAGTTGTTGAGGAGCGCCGGCAGGAGCTGCATCAGCAGGGCCGCCACGACGGCTCCCCACAGGCTGTAGATGCCTCCCATCAGCACGACGGCGAGGAGGGTGATCGAGTCGCTGGTGGGGAAGGTCGTGATGAAGAGCTGGCCGGAGTTCGCCGCCAGCAGCCCCCCGGCGACGCCCGTCAGGAACGATGCGAGCGCGAACGCCCACATCTTGTAGAGCGTGACGTTGACGCCGGCCGCGAGCGCGGCCGATTCGCTCTGCCGGATGGCCGCCCACGCACGACCGGGCCTGGCGCGCACGTGGATGAGCGCGACCAGGAACATGATCGCGGCCACGATCACCGCGTACCGCAGGTAGGCGGTGTCGCCCTGGGCGATGGCCGGCCGGCGGATGTTCGCGTTCCCGCGGTCGGTCTCCAGGTGGCCGAGGAACCCATGGCCGCCGTTCGGGAAGTTCGTCGCCCTCAGCACCACCGTGATGGCGCCGGCGAGCATCAGCGTGATCAGGGCCAGGTACAGCCCGCTCAGTCGCAGGGCCGGTAGCCCGACGAGCGTGCCCAGGGCCGTCGTGATCAGGCCCGCGAGGAGCAGCACGATCGGGAACGGCAGGCCGGTGGCGAAGAACAGTCGAGCGGCAACCCACGCGGCGAGAGCGAGCAGCGCGATCTGCCCGAGCGACACGAGGCCGGTCCTGCCCATCAGGATGCCGAGCCCCAGGGCGACGATGGCGTAGATCGCGACCGACGTGCACACGGTGACCCAGTAGCCGCTCAGGAGCTGGGGCAGGACCAGCACGAGGAACAACAGGAGGACGGCGATGATGACCGCCCGCAGGCGCTCGCCCGCGTCGAGGTGCGGCATCCAGACACGGCGCGCGCTGCGTGCGCTGGTGGCTCCCGCGGCGCTCACCTCAACCTGCCCTCCCCGCGAGGGCGCTCCCGCGCCGGCCGGAGAGGACGAGGAGGGCGATCGTGGCCAGGACGAACGGCGTCATGTCGCGGTACTGGGATATGGACACGATGGGCGTGACCAGGGCGTTGACGAGGCCGATCACCATGCCCGCTATGAAGGTCACCGTGATGGATCGCAAACGGCCGATCAGAGTGGCCGCGAGCGACGAGATCACGAGGAAGGTGAGCGTGACGGCATCGAGACCCACGAGGTTGGAGAGCAGCAGGCCGCTCGCTCCCGACAGGAGCCCGGAACCGAGCCATGCCGCCGCCTCGACCCGCCGCACCGGGACGCCGAGCGTGGCCGTGATCTCACGGTCGTTGGCCAGCGCGCGCATCGCCGTGCCGGTCTTGGTGAAACGGAGGAACAGTGCGGTGACGATCATGACTGCGAGGGCGAAGCCAACCGCGATGACCTGTGTGTAGTTGACGAAGATGTTCGAAACCTCGAACCCGTGGTTCGAGGTCGGCAGGATCATGGAGCGCGCCTTGTCGCTCCACACGAGGTCCATGATCCCCAGCAGGATCAGCGCCAGGCCCAGCGTCGCCGTGGCTTTCACGAGCGGATCGCGGCTCGCGAGCGGTGGGCCGAAGATCACGCCGTAGAGCAGCGTGATGGCTCCGCCGAAGAGCACGCAGACGAGGAACGCCGGTCCCTGCGCCCATCCGTTGTTGTTGATCAGCTGCCAGGCGAGCAGGGCGCCCATGGCTCCGACGGCGCCGAACGCGAGGTTCAGCACCCCCGTTGCCCTATAGAGGACCACCATCCCGACTCCGGACAGCGCATACACGCCGCCCAGAGCCAGTCCGGTGACCACGAATGGCTTGAAGTCCTCGATGCTCGGCATTCGGAACCTGGGACGCCCTCTCTCTCTTGCGCTACTTGCCTAACCCACCACCTATGAGGGCGCGACCGGCGTGCCCGGCTTGGTGAGATCGGGCTGGTCCTTCTCGATCTTGCGCACCTGGGCGATCGCGGGGTCCGCCTCGGAGATCGGGATGCACCCGTCCTTGATCACCATCTTGCCGTTCTTCGGGGTGGTGGTCCAGTCGACATTGTTCGGGAGATGCAACGGCGCGTCACCGTAGTACCAGGGCTTGCAGAGCATGTCGGTCTTGAACCCCTTGATGTTCTTGATCTCCTGGTTGACGTTCTTGATCGTGTAACTGTCGCCCTTGACCGCCTGCAGGGCCATGACGAGCTGCTGGCCCATGACGAAGCCCATCTGGCTGAACGAGCCGAGACCGCCGGTGACCTTGCTGCCGTACTTCTCGAACACTGCGCGGTAGAGCTGCGACTGCGGCCCGGGGGCGTCCGTCACGTTCAGCTCGGCGTTGACCAGCAGCTTGCCGTCCCACTGCTGACCGAGCGCCTTGGCGACGAAGTCCGTGTTGCACGGCGTGGAGCAGGCCCACGCCTTGACACGGTCCTGCAGGCCCTGCTGCTGCGCGGCCTGGAGGATCTTCAGCGCCTCGGGGGGCGTGAAGTTCAGCACGACGCCGCCGTCGGTGCCGGCGGCCTGCACGAGCTTGAGCGCGATCGAGTTCGCGTCCTGGATCGGCACGTTGTCCTTGAACTGGGTGATCCCCACGTTCAGGCTCTTGGCCACGGCCGCGGGGCCCTGGGCGATGTACCCGGTGCCCGGCACGTTGGACTGGTCGAAGGCGATCTTCTTCGCCCCCGCGCGCACGACGCCCTGCACGGCGCCGTCCGAGCTGTAGCGCGGGCCCATGTTCGGGGCGGCGCTGTTGGAGGTGCCCCAGCACTCGGGCGCGATGCCCGCGTCGAGCTCGTAGATGCCGAGCGACTCCCAGTACTTGTGGTCGACGGCGCACTCGATGAGGCTGAACCCGCCGACGATGGCGACCGCCTTGTCGGTCTGGATCAGCTTGTGCGCGAAGCCCGCGATCTGGGCCGGGTTGGTCTGCTCGGTGTAGACCTTGTACGAGATCGGGTGGCCGTTGATGCCGCCGTTGTCGTTGACGCAGGTGAAGTACGCCTGCGCCATCGTGGCGCCGTCGGTGAAGTCCGTGCCCGGCTGCTTGGTCACGATCGCGCCGACCTTGATCGGCGTTCCGGTGGCCTTCGTGCCCGGCTTCGTCCCGCACTTCGACACGTCGGTGGCGGCCTTCGCGGTGGTCGAGCTACCGCCGCCTCCGGCGCTCGACGTCGTCTTGTCGTTGTTGCTGCTGCCGCACGCGGCAACCAGTACCGACAGTCCGGCCACGAGCGCGACCAGCGCTACCCCGGGCCGCCACCTGTTCCAGCCAAAGATCGTCCTCACGTGTGACCCTCCTCCTCCTCCGACTGCGGTGCTGAGCCCTCGGTTCGCCAAGCGCACAGCTGTACGGAAAACGAACCTACCCGCTCGACTCGCGCGCCGTCAAGGCGCCACTGCCGCCTGTTCGGGGGAGTTTGCACGGGCCCGACGCGGCCATCGTGTTCACCTGCGACATACGCCTTGACGCATTCGGAAGCCGAAGGTAGCCTCGGGCGTGGTGCGCCTAGCGCATAGTCGTTCGCTATGCGAACGGCGCCGTCGAGCGGTCCAGAGCCAGACGGGAGGTCAGCATGCAGGAGGCGTCCGCCGCGTCGAGCACCTTCGAGGTCCCCGAGCCCGACCTGACGCCACGCGAGATCGTGGCCCGGGCCTCGGCGATGCGGCCCGAACTGCTCGCGCGCCAACCGGAGACCGAGGAGCGCACGTTCTACGCGCTGGAGACGCACGAGGCCTTCGCCCGGGCGGGCTTCTACCGGATCCTCCAGCCGCGCCGCTTCGGCGGCTACGAGTTCGACCTCGAGACCTACTTCCGCGTGATCATCGAGATCGCGCGCGGGTGCCCGTCGACCGGCTGGTGCCTGTGCCTCGGCGGAGCGCACGTCCTGCAGGTCGCCTCGATGTTCGACGAGGCGGCCCAAGCCGAGTTCTTCGGGCCCGACGGCCATTTCGTGTGCGCGTCCTACGGCGCGCCGGTGGGCGTCGCCCAGCCGCGCGACGACGGCTATGTGATCGGCGGGAAGTTCTCCTACGCCTCCGGGATCCCGTACTCGACGCACTTCATGGGCCAGACCCTCCTGCACCCCGAGGACCCACAGGACCCCGGAATGATGTTCGTCATCTCCGCCGACCAGTTCGAGCGCCTCGACGACTGGCACGGCGTGCTCGGGATGCGCGGCAGCGGCTCGCACAGCATCCAGATCGACGACGCGTGGATCCCCGCGTCGCACACCGCGCGCGCGTTCATGGTCGACCTGCCGGTCGAGGGCGGCACGGCCGGCTCGCGCCTGCACGGCAACCCGATGTACGCCGGGCGCACGCTCGGCTTCTTCCACGGCGAGTTCGGCGCGATCATGGTCGGCTCGGCGTACGCGGCGCTCGACGAGTACCAGCGCATCATCACCACCCGCCCGGCGACCTGGGTGCCGACGATGAAGCGCTACGAGCTCGTCGACTACCAGCGCTACCTGGGCGAGGCGATCGCGGAGATCGCATGCGCGGAGGCGGCGGTGATCCAGGGCGCGCAGCAGTGGATGGAGCTCGCGCGCCAGAACGTCGAGGAGGACCGGCCCTTCACCGCCGAGGACGACGCGCGCCTGGAGGCCCTGCAGGCCACCGCCTGCCGGATCGCGTGGCACGCCGTCGAGGGCATCCTCTTCCGGACCGGCGGCTCGGCGGGCGCGCGCGATGGCCAGCGCATGCAGCGCTACTGGCGCGACATGTCGACGTACTGGAGCCACAACACACCGGCCCAGCGCGACTTCCTGCTCACGGGCCTCGGGCGTCGCCGCCTCGGCCTGCCGATCGTGCCGCCAGGCCCGGATCCGGCGGCGAGCTAGCCGGCCAGCCCGTAGAGCGCGGCGGCGTTGCCGCGCATGACGGCCTCCCGACCGGCGTCGTCGAGCGCCTCGAGCAGCGCGTCGAGGTTGCCGTCGCCGTGATCGTGCGGGAAGTCGCTGGCGAACACGAGCATGTCGCTCGCCCCGAGCATCTCGGCCAGCTGCGCGGCCTGCTTCGGATCGGCGGGCAGCTGCGCCGGCGTGGTCGCGGCGCGGAAGTGGCGGCGCACGTACTCCGAGGGCTTGTCCTTGACCCACGGGACCTCGCGCCAGACGGCCTTCCAGTCCTTGTCGAAGCGCCACAGCAAAGGCGGCAGCCACGTGAAGCCGCACTCGAGCAGGACCACGCGCAGGGCCGGGACGCGAGCGAAGACGCCCTCGGAGACGAGGCTGAGGACCTGCGCCTGCGCGACGAGCTGCGAGTTGGCCAGATAGTCCTCGAAGTAGGTGTGCGTGAAGCCGCTCGCGGTCGGCGCGCTGCCCGCCCGCCCCCACGCGTGGAGGGCCAGCACGAGGTCCTTCGCGGCGATCGTCTCGTGCAGCTCGTGGTAGCGGCGGTTGCCCCAGCGCGTCTCGCCGCGGATGGGGACGAGCACGCCGACGAAGCCTTCGTGCGAGCCGACCCGCTCGACCTCCTTGAGGGCCGCGTCGGGGTCGAGCGTCGGGATCGTCAGGTACGCCCGCAGGCGCTCGTCGCGCTCGAGCCACTCCGCGCGCAGCCAGTCGTTGATGGCGCTGCACAGGGCGGCCTCGTAGTAGCCGTTGCGGCTGGCGTCGAAGGCGGTCAGGCAGGTGAGGACGGCGTGGCGCAGGCCCCACGGGTCGAGCACCTGCTCGCGCAGGGCGGAGACGTCGCTGGGGGCGCGCGGCGTGCTCGGCGGATAGCTGCCGCCGACGTTGGGCGAGAGCACGAGGCCGGCGTTGGCGAGGTAGTCGCGCCAGTAGTCGTCCATGTGGGCGGTCAGCGCGTCGATCGACGCCGGCGCGACGTGGACGTCGGCGTCGATGGCGCCGTCCAGCGGCGGCGCCGTCATGAGCCGAAGCCGTACAGCCGGCAGGCGTTGGCGGCCATGATCTTCGCCTTGAGGTCCTTGGGGACCGCGCGCGGCAGGGTCATCGCCGGCGAGTCGAAGTCCCAGTGCGGGTAGTCGGAGGCGAACATGATCCGGTCGGTCATGCCGGTGAACTCGAGCGCCTGCACGAGCTGCTCGGGGTCGTCGGGCTCCTCGATCGGCTGCGTCGTGAACCAGAAGTGCTCGCGGAAGAGCTCGGACGGCCTGCGGTCGAGATGCGGCACGTCGTCGCGCATGGCCGACCACGCAGCATCCATGGACCACATGAGCGGCCCCGCCCACGAGATGCCGGCCTCGACGAGCACGACCTGCAGCTCGGGGAAGCGAGCGAAGACGCCTTCGGCGAGCAAGCTGGTCGTCACCGCGGCCATCCCGTTGGCGTACTCGACGTGCTCCTCGAGGTAGTACGAGGGCCAGCCCGCGCCGCGGTGCTGCTCGAGGCCGCCCGTGTGGACGACGAGCGGCAGCCCCGCCTCGGCGGCCGCGGCGTAGACGGGCCAGTACTTGCGGTTGCCCAGCGGGTACTCGGCCGTGGTCGGCAGCAGGACCTGGAGGAAGCGCGGATCGCCGGCGTGGCGCTCGATCTCGGCGACGGCCAGCTCGGGCGTCTCGAGCGCGATGTTGATCGTGCTGTACAGGCGCTCGTCGCGATCGAGCATCGCCTCGCGGACCCAGTCGTTGACGGCGCGGCACAGCGCCGCGGCATACTCGGGCGCCTCGGCGCCGAAGCTGTGGCCGTGCAGCGGGATGAGGATCCCGTAGTCGACCTTGTGCTCATCGAGCAGCTGCTCGCGCATGAGGTCGAAATCGCTGCCGGGGAAGCCGCCCTCGGGCCACGAGTCGACGCGATAGCCCTGGTTGCGCACGCGCGGGTACATCTGCGGCGGGTTGGCGACCCGCACGCCGTAGCGCTCGTAGCGCGAGCGGAACGGCTCGTCGAGGCGCTCGGCGATGTAGCTGGGCAGCGGCGCCGGGTGGATGTCGGTGTCGACGAGCTTGACGGCGCGGTCGGTGGCCTCGGTGGCGGCCGCCTGCGGAGTGGTGCTAGGCATCGATGACAACGTAGTCCTCCTCGACGTGGACCGGGAACGTCTCGGCGACGTAGGGACCGGGCTCGCGGCCGGCCAATTGCGTGCCGGGCTCGACGTCGACGTCGTAGCTCTTGACGCCGGGCTCGCCGGGACCCAGGAACGACTGGCCGGTCGCGAGGTCGTACTCCCAACCGTGCCACGGACAGGCCAGCAGCGTCGCCTCGGCGTCGAGCTGGAAGTCGCCCGGCCCGCTCGACCGGGCCCACGGCGCGATCCGCCCCTGGCACAACGGCCCACCCTGGTGCGGGCAGCGGTTGCGGATCCCGTAGAACCGGTCGCCGACGCGGAAGACGCCGATGGACCGGCCGCCGACGGTGATGATCCGCCGGTCACCCGGCGCGAAGTCGTCGACAGGCGCCACGACGACCTTCATCGTGCTTCCGCCCCCGGGCAGTGGTCGCATGGCGCACACATGTCCGACAGGCGAACACGCTAGCGCAGGCTTTGGCTCGGCGGGTTCGTCCGTGTTCGTCGGCGCTCCTCGCGGCGCTTACTGCATCACCGAGGGAGGGCGGCCCGCCTCGTCCGCGGCAGGTCGTGAGTGAGCGGCAACGCGCCAGTGGTCGCGAACCAGTCCGAGTTGTGCCCGGATTCCGGGTCTTACTTGGACTGGTTCGCGCCCGTCCGAAGCGCGGACAGGGCTCCCCGCCCTCGCCGCCCTAAGCCACCAACGCCGCGCCAGCCGCAAGCGGCGGCGCTCTTACCCCACGGCGCCCGCGTGAGCGGCCACCGCGGCCCTACGCGGCCGCGCCCGCCCCACTCCGCGCCGCCTCGATCGCCTGCCACACCCGCATCGGTGTCGCCGGCATGTCGATGTTCTCGACCCCCAGGTGCGACAGGGCATCGACGACCGCGTTCCAGACGGCGGGCGTCGCGCCGATGGCGCCCGACTCGCCGATGCCCTTGGCGCCCAGCGGGTTCAGCGGCGAGGGGGTCTCGGTGCGGGCCGTCTCGAACATCGGCAACTCAGCCGCGGTCGGCAGTGCGTAGCTGGTCAGCGAGCCGGCGACGCAGTTGCCGTCCTCGTCGTAGGCGATCTCCTCGTAGAGCGCCTGCGCGACGCCCTGAGCAATGCCGCCGTGGATCTGGCCCTCGGCGAGGAGCGGGTTGGCGATGTTGCCCGAGTCGTCGACCGTGACGTGGCGGATGAGCTTGGCCAGGCCGGTCTCCGTGTCGACCTCGACGACGGCGACGTGGGCGCCGAACGGATAGCTCGAGTCCGGGGTCTCGAAGTCGTTGATCGCGTCGAGGCCCGGCTCCATGCCCTCGGGCAGCTTGGCGGGGTCGCCGGCCGCCTTGGCCAGCTCGGCCCAGGAGATCGTCGCCGACGGCGTGCCCGCGACGCCGAGGCCCTGGCCGGGGACGACCTGCACGTCGTCGACGGCGGCCTCGAGCATGTGGGCCGCGAGCTCGCGGCCCTTGGACAGCACCTCGCGGGTGGCGTTGATCATCGCGCTGCCGCCGACCTGCGAGCGTGCGCGAGCCCATCGTCCCCATGCCGCGCGGGACCTTGCGCGTGTCGGAGTGCTCGATGCGCACGTCGTCCATCGGCACGCCGAGCGTCCACGACACGAGCTGCGCCCACGTCGTCTCGTGGCCCTGGCCCTGGGGGGAGGTGCCGGTCTTGACCGTGACGATGCCCTCCTCGTCGACCGTGCAGGTGCCCACCTCGACGCCGAGCCCGGTGAGCTCGACGTAGGTGCACAGGCCGATCCCGAGCTGCTTGACGTCACCGCGCTCGCGACGCTGCGCCTGCTCCTGGCGCAACGCGTCGTAGCCCGCCGCCTCGAGCACTCGGTCCAGCGCGCGCGCGTACTCGCCGGAGTCGTACGTGGCGCCGGCCACCGTCTTGTGCGGGAAGTCGTCCGGCGGGATGAAGTTGCGACGGCGCAGCTCTGCCGGGTCCATGTCGAGCTTCTGGGCCAGCTGGTTCATGGCCCGCTCGATCAGCGCGGTCGCCTCCGGCCGCCCGGCGCCGCGGTAGGCGCCGATGGGCGTGGTGTTGGTCACCGCGCAGCGAAAGCCGAAGTCCACGCGCGGGATGGCGTAGGTACCCGAGGCCATCTGGCCGGTGAGGAAGGGCATGATCACCGCGTCGCCGGGATAGGCGCCGCAGTCGGCGATCACGTGCACGCGGATGCCGACCAGGGTCCCGTCGCTGCGCGCGCCCAGCTCGACGTCCTGGACCTGCGCGCGCCCGTGCTGCATCGCGATCATGGTCTCCCAGCGGCTCTCGACGTAGCGCACCGGCTTGCCCAGGCGCAGCGCCGCCGCGGCCACCGCGGCCTGCTCGGGATAGGCGGCGATCCGCGCGCCGAAGCCGCCGCCCACGTTGGGCACCGTCACGTGGACGGCGTCCTGCTCCAGGCCCAGCGAGCCGGCGAACACGTCGCGCGCCGTGTGCGGCGCCTGCAGCGGCGCCCAGATGCGCACCCCGCCCGACTCCGGGTCGGGCACGGCGACGGTGGCCGACGGCTCCATGGGCACGGCCGCGAGGCGCTGATTGACGTAGCGACTGCGCACGACCACGTCGGCGCCCTCGAGCGCGCCCTCGTCCGGGGTGCCACCCTGGAAGGCGAGGTTCGAGCCCTTGTCGGCGAACAGCTGCGGTGCGTCGTCCTCGAGCGCACGCTCGGGATCGACGATGACGTCGAGCGGCTCGATGTCGACCTCGACGAGCTCCGCGGCGTCGACGGCCGCCGCGCGGCTGTCGGCCACGACCACCGCGATCGCCTCGCCCTGGAAGCGCACGATGTCGCGGGCCAGCGTCGGGCGCAGCATGTCGTCGGGCGCCATCGGCCCCGGCGGGAAGGGAGCGAGGTCGAGTTCGGCGCCGGTGAACACGCCGGCCACGCCGGGTGCCGCACCCGCGGCCTCGGTGTCGATGGCCAGGATGCGCCCGTGGGCGACCTCGGAGCGCACGAAGTGCGCGTGGAGCGCGCCGGGCGCGTCGACGTCGTCGGTGTAGGTGCCCGTTCCCTGGATGAGCGGCGGGTCCTCCCGGCGGCGCACCGCCGTGCCGTAGTGACCGTTGACCGATGCTTCCGTGGCGGGCATGGTCGGCAAGCTACAGCAGGGCCAGTTAGCGTAGAAGGGTCCCTGATACGTCCCGAGAGGAGTCGCCATGGCGGCGGACGCCACCATCGAGCTGCACCTGCCCCAGGACCTGCTGATCGGCGGCGGAGCGTCCGACAGCCTCGCCGAGCACGTCGCGCGCATCGGCATCGAGCGCCCGCTGGTCGTCTCCGACCGCTTCCTGCTCGACAAGGGCCCCGCCGGGCCGCTCGTCGAGCGCCTGGAGGCGGCGGGCGCGAAGGTGGCGACATTCGGCGACGTGCAGCCCGACCCGACGGTCGCCAACGTCGAGGGAGCGCTCGAGGCCCTGCGCGACCACGAGGCCGACGGGGTCGTGGCGATCGGGGGCGGCAGCCCGATGGACACGGCCAAGGCGGCCGCGGTGGCCTTCGCCAACGAGGGCGACCTGCGCGACTACGCCGGCTACGACCAGGTCCCCGGCCCGGGTCTCCCGCTCGTGGCGGTCCCGACGACGGCCGGGACGGGCAGCGAGGTCACGCGCGTGGCGGTCATCACCGACACCGACCGCGACGTGAAGATGATGATGCTCGACGGCCACCTGATGGCCCGCGTCGCCATCTCGGACTACCGGCTGACGATGAGCACGCCGGCGAACCTGACCTCGTGGGTCGGAGTGGACTCGCTCACCCACGCGATCGAGGCCTACGTCTCGAAGAAGGCCACTGTCCTCACCGACATGCTCGCGCTCAAGGCGGCGCGCCTGATCGGCGCGCACATGCGCCGCGTGGTGGAGAACCCGGACGACGAGGAGGGGCGCGGCGCGATGATGCTCGGCGCCACGCTCGCCGGCGCGGCCTTCTCGAACGCGAGCGTCGCGCTCGTGCACGGCATGAGCCGGCCGATCGGCGCCCATTTCCACCTCGCCCACGGGCTCAGCAACGCGCTGCTGCTGCCCACCGTGACCCGCTTCAGCGTCGCCGGCGCCCCCGAGCGCTACGCGACCATCGCGCGCGAGATGGACCTCGCCGGCGCCGAGGACTCCGACGAGGTCGCCTCCCGGCGCCTGGTCGAGGAGCTCGAGACGCTCAACGCCGACCTCGGTATCCCATCGCTCTCAGAGGCCGACGTCGACCGCGAGCACTTCGAGCGCGTGGTCCAGGACATGGCCCAAGCGGCCCTCGACAGCGGCAGCCCCGGCTTCAATCCGCAGCCCGCGAGCAAGGAGGAGATCGTCGAGCTCTACCGCCAGGCGTACTGAGGAGGCGCACCAGGCGCGCGGGTGTTCAATTCCCCTTGACATTCGGGGGTCCGGCCGAAAGCATCGCTGAGCGCCGAACGATTGTGCGCATGGCGAACAGAGGGGTCAGATGAACGTCTTCGACGACATCCAGTTCTATCTCTTCAACCACCACCACTACATCGACGAGCCGGCGGACTCGGACCGCTACGACTCGACGTGGGTCAACTACCCCAACGGCAACTTCGACCCCGAGGTGGCCCACGAGCTCTATCAGCGGTGGACGCGCGAGATGCTGCTCGCCGAACAGCTCGGCTTCGACGCCATCGCCGTCAACGAGCACCACCAGACGATCTACTCGATGCAGCCCGCGACGTCCGTGCGCGCGGCCTACCTCGCCGCGCTGACCAAGCGCGTGAAGATCCTCGTCGCGGGCGTGCCGATCAACCTGTCGTGGCCCTCGCGCGTCGCCGAGGAGTACGCGATGCTCGACGTGATGTCCAACGGGCGCATGGAGTACGGCTTCCCGCTGGGCACGGGCATGGAGTATTGGTCCAACGCCGGCCAGCTCAACCCGACCACGGCGCGAGCGCGCTTCCGCGAGAACCTGTCGGTGATCCTCAAGACGTGGACCGAGGACGGCCCGGTCCGCCACGACGGCGAGTTCTACAACTACCGCTTCCTCAACGTGTGGCCGCGACCGATGCAGAAGCCGTACCCCAAGATCTACATCGTCGGCTCGGGCAGCCAGGAGACCGTCGATGTGGCCACCGACTTCCGCGCCGGTTACTCGATCGTCTTCACGCCCATCGAGCAGCAGCTCAAGGCGATGGCCAACTTCCGCGAGGCGGCCGCGGCCAAGGGTTGGACGGTCCGGCCGGACGACACCATCTTCACGGTCATCTGCTACGTCGCCGACACCGACGAGGAGGCGGTGCGCGAGGCGCGCCCGCACATCGAGAAGTTCTTCTCGTGGATGCACCGCGTCCCGCCGCAGTTCCTCTCGCCCCCCGGGTACGTATCGCGCAGCGAGTTCCTGCGCCGCGCCCAGTCGGCCGCCCTCGCCGACGGGACGCGCGCCACGTGGGACGACATGGTCTCCATCGGGCGCATCATCTGCGGCTCGCCCGACACGGTGGCCGACACGCTGTCGCATTGGGCCGAGGAGGCCCAGTGCAGCCGGATGCTCATGGTCCTCCAGCACGGCGACATGCCCGAGTGGAAGGCCGTCAAGAACATGCACATGTTCGCCAAGGAGGTCATCCCCCGCGTCAGGGCGCGGTCGAGCACCGGCGCCGCCGCCAAGGTCCTGGCGGGGGTGAAGTAGCGATGTCGCCCTACAGCGAGGAGCGCTTCACCCTGCGCGGCATCGAGACGGTCGTGCAGATCGCCGGCGAGGGCGATCCGCTCGTCTTCCTGCACGGCGCGGGCACGGTCACCGGCTTCGACGCGCTGCTGCCGCTGGCCGAGCGCTTCAGGCTGATCGTGCCCTTCCACCCCGGCTTCGGCCCCTCGGCCGACGACACGACGGTCGACGACATCCACGACTACCGCCGCCATTACCTCGACCTGTTCGACGAGCTCGAGCTCGGGGAGATGGCGCTGGCCGGGCACTCGCTGGGCGGCTGGCTTGCCGCGACCTTCGCCGCCGACCACACCGAGCGCGTGACGCGCCTGGTGCTGGCCGCGCCGTTCGGGATGCGCGTGGACGACCATCCGACGACCGACTTCCTGGCCATCCCCGGCGACCAGCTCGCGCCCTACCTGACGGCCGACATGTCGATCTTCGAGGGGCACGTGCCGATGCCGCCGACCCCGGAGTTCCTGGCCGACCGCTACCGCGAGAGCACCTCGGCCGCGCGGCTCATGTGGACGCGCCCGTACGACCTCAAGCTGCACCGCTGGCTGCACCGCCTGCGGATGCCGACGCTGCTGCTGTGGGGCGACGCCGACCGGCTGATCCCGGTCGAACAGGCGGCCGTGTGGGCCGACCTCATCCCCGATGCCGAGGTGAGGACGTTGCCCGGGGTGGGACATCTCATGTTCGACGAGAGTCGCGAGGCCGTCGATGCGCTCGGCAGCTTCGTGGGCGAGGGGCTGACGGTCTGACTCGGCGGGCGCCAGGGTGTGCGCTTTGCGCACATTTGTGCGCATCGTGGCAGGGTGAAGGTACAGTGAGCACGCCATGAGCTCGGGGCGTGATCGTCGGCAGTCGCTGCAGTCGCTGGAGCGCGGCATCGCGGTCATCCAGGTCTTCTCGCGCGAGCGCCCCGCGCTGACCCTGAGCGAGGTCGCCCGGATGACCGGGATCACGCGCGCGACCGCGCGCCGGATCCTGCTCACGCTGGAGGAGGTCGGCCACGTGCGCTCCGACGGGCGGCTGTTCTCGCTCACCCCGCGCGTGCTCTCGCTGGGCTGGGCCTACCTGTCGTCGCTGAACCTGTGGGAGACGGCCCAGCCGCTGATGGAGGAGCTGAGCGAGCGGACCAACGAGTCGTGCTCGGCCGCCACGCTCGACCTGCCCGACGTCGTCTACGTCGCGCGCATGCCGACGCGGCGCATCATGACCATCTCGCTGGGCGTCGGCTCGCGGCTGCCCGCGCACTGCACCTCGATCGGGCGCGTCCTGCTCGCAGGCCTCCCCGACGACGTGCTCGACGCGTTCCTGGCCGACGCCGAGCTCGAGGCCTTCACCGAGCGGACGATCACCGATCGGTCGCGCCTGCGCGCCGCGATCGACACCGTCCGCGCCGAGGGCTGGGCGCTGGTCGACCAGGAGCTCGAGATCGGGCTGCGGTCGATCTCCGCGCCGCTGCGCGTCGGCGGGGCGACGATCGCCGCCATCAACCTGGCCGCCGCCGCCCCGCGCGTGCCGGTCGACGAGCTGCGCGGCGTGATGCTGCCCGAGCTGCGCCGCACGGCGGAGCTGATCTCCGCCGCGCTGGAGCGTTCCCGCCGGCCGGTCGAGACCGTGGCCGTCGCGACGGCGAGCTGACGGCCGTGTGCACGCCGAGCGTTCGCCTGCGGCCAAAAAACGCCCAAGTTCCGGGCGGCATTGGTAGAGTGGCGAACGCCGTACAAGTGTTCGCAGAGCGCACATGAGGAGACGAGGCCTATGCCCAACAAGGGCACGATCCGCGGTACCCACCACCTGACCTTCTGCGTCGGAGGGGCGCAGGAGGACTACGACTTCCACGTCCGGCTGCTCGGCCTCAGGAGCGTCAAGAAGACCGTCCTGTTCGACGGCGAGATCCCGATCTACCACCTCTACTACGGCAACCGGGAGGGTGATGCGAGCACGCTGCTGACCTCCTTCCCCTACCGCCAGGCCGGGTGGATGGGCAAGCGCGGCAGCAACCAGCTGAAGACCCTCATGCTCTCGGTCCCGGCCGACGCGACGGGGTTCTGGGTCGACCGCCTCAGCGAGAAGGGCGTCGAGCACGAGGTCGTCACCCGCTTCGGCAAGGAGCGCGTGTGCTTCGCGCACCCGTGCGGCATCCCGTACGAGATCGTCGGCGTCTCCGACGACGACCCGCGCAAGCCCTACGAAGCTCACGGCGTGACCGCCGACGTCGCCATCCGCGGCGCCTACGGGACCACGTGCTCGGTCCGCGAGCCCGACCTGCAGGCGTTCTTCATCACCGAGGGCATGGGCGGCGCGCAGACCGGCTCGGAGGGCAAGCACCACGAGTTCACGATCGGCAACGACGAGGGCAACGGGCGCATCCTCGAGCTCGTCGAGGAGCCCGAGCTCCCGCAGGGCTCGTGGACGTTCGGCGAGGGGACGATCCACCACCAGGCCTTCGACGTGGTCGACGCCGACAACCAGCAGGTGGTCAAGGACTGGCTGGTCGGCCTGGGCTTCACCGACGTGTCGGAGTCCAAGGACCGCGGCTACTTCTTCTCCATGTACATGCGCAGCCCCGGCGGCGCGCTGTGCGAGCTGGCGTGGTCCACCGAGGCCGGCTTCACCATCGACGAGACCGTCGAGGAGTTCGGCACCCACATGTGCATCCCACCGCACTGGGAGGACCGCCGCTCCGAGATCTCGTCCCTCGAGCCGATCGAGACCGACGAGGTCGTCGTCTCGGGCGCCTGAGCCCGAGCTTTCAAGCTCCGCACCGGCGGGCCGGGGGCGCAAGCGCCCGGCCCGCCACCTCTATTTGGGCCAGATGCTCGGGTCCGCGCCGCCGGGCAGGCGGTCTCCGCTGGGCGCGAGCGGTCGCGAACAGCGCACCGAGGGAGGAGAGGCCGGGCCGCCACGGCGCCGCGTGCGGTCTTGTGCATCCATGTCGTGCATTCGGCAGCACGGAGCGCCGCGGCTGCTGCGAAACACGCGCAAGCTGTGGAGCAATGCGCGCGGTCGCGCGCGCGAGCGGCGGCGCTTCTTCCCCTCGGTGAGCTGTTCGCGACCGCCGACGCGAGCGAAGACGCATGCCGGGCGGGCGCGGACGCGAGCGGCGCAGACGCGAGCGGCGCGGACGCGAACGCGCGGGCCCTAGCGGATCTGCACCCCCGAGATGGCCCGCGCGACGACGAGCCGCTGGATCTCCGAGGTGCCCTCGAAGATCGTGTAGATCTTGGCGTCGCGGTGCCAGCGCTCGACGGGGAACTCGCGCGTGTAGCCGTTGCCGCCGAGGATGTGCATGGCGCGCTCGGTGGCCCAGAGCGCGACCTCGCCCGCCTTGAGCTTGCTCATCGAGCCCTCGGCGTTCTCGAACGGGATCGCGTTGCGCCCCATCCACGACGCGCGCCAGACGAGCAGGCGCGCGGCGTCGATCTCGAGCTTCATGTCGGCCAGCGCGAACGCGATGGCCTGGTTCTCGATGATCTTCCTGCCGAACTGCTCGCGCTCGCGCGCGTAGTCGAGCGCGTACTCGTAGGCGGCGCGGGCGATGCCCAGCGCCTGGGCCCCGACGGTCGGCCGCGTCGCCTCGAAGGTCTGCAGCGCGGCCTGACCGCGCCCGCTGCGGCCCTCGCGCGCGCGGGCGAGACGCTCGTCGAGCTTCTCCTTGCCGCCGAGCAGGCACGCGCCGGGGACGCGGCAGTCGTCGAGGTGGACGTCGGCGGTGTGCGACGCGCGCAGCCCGTGCTTCTTGACCTTCGCGCCCTGCTCGAGGCCCTTCGTGCCGGGTGGGACGACGAAGGCGGCGTGACCGCGCGACCCGAGCTCGCGGTCGACCGTGGCGATGATGACGTGCACGCCCGCGATGCCGCCGTTGGTGGCCCACGCCTTCTGGCCGTTGAGAATCCACTCGCCGGCGGCCTCGTCGTAGCGCGCGGTCGTGCGGATGGCCGACACGTCGGAGCCGGCGTCGGGCTCCGAGGCGCAGAAGGCGGCGACCGCCGGCTCGTCGACGCTGCCGAAGCACTGCGGGATCCACTCGCCGATCTGCTCGCCGGTGCCCTGCCCGAAGATGGCGGCGACGGCCAGCGAGGTGCCCATGATCGCCATGCCGATGCCGGCGTCGCCCCAGAAGAGCTCCTCGTTGACGATCGGCAGCAACAGCCCGGCGGGATCGGCGTAGAACTGCGCCAGCGCGTCGAGTCCGTAGAGGCCGATCTTGGCCGCCTCGGCGATGATCGGCCACGGCGTCTCCTCGCGCTCGTCCCACTCGTGGGCGGCCGGGCGCACGACGCCCTCGGCGAAGCCGTGGACCCAGTCGCGGATGTCCTTCTGGTCCTGTGTGAGGGTCAGCGAGAAGACAGGCTCGGTCTGCTCGGGGGGTGTGGCTTCTTGGGCGGCGGTCGCGGACATAGACGGAACGTTAGCGTTCAGACGAGCCTGGTGCGCCGATATCCCGAGGACTTGAAACCTCGGCGTACATTCGGAGTCCTGACCTATTGACGACCTCCGAAACCGGGAGTACGGTCCCTACCCGGGTTGCGCACACCTGTGCGCGATGCGAACAGCAGGAGCAGGAGGAGGGAGACGATGAGACACCGGGTAAGGCCGGTCGTTCTTCTGTGTGCCGTCGCGGGGACGGTTGCCCTCGCCGCATGCGGCGCCAAGACCAACAGCACGTCCTCGTCGAGCGGCTCCAGTACCGCCGCCAAGGGCGCCAAGCAGGGCGGCTCGATGACCGTCGTGCTCAACTCGGGCTACGACGGCGCGTGGCCCGCGGGGTTGGACCCCGTGACCAACACCAACGGCGCGGCCAACCAGAGCCTCATGAACTCGATCTACGGCCAGCTGATCGAGCTGCACGAGGGCGGCAAGCTCGTGCCCGGCCTGGCGAGCGCGTTCAAGTTCTCGAACGGCGGCAAGACCTTCACGCTCACCATCCGCCCCGGCGTGAAGTTCTCCGACGGCACGCCCTTCACCGCCCAGGTGGTGGCCGACCACATCAACAAGGTCCTGAAGTCCTCGTGCACCTGCCGGCCGACGTGGCCGGTCAAGTCCGTGACGGCCTCGGGCAACGACGTCGTCATCAACTTCACCGCGGTCTACGCGCCGGCCGCGGCGTCGTTCATCGACTCCAACGCCAACTGGGTCCCCTCGCCCACCGCGATCAAGAATCTCGGCGAGCGCAAGTTCCGGGTCACGCCCGTGGGCGCGGGCCCCTTCACGGTCGTCAGCGACAAGCTCAGCTCCCAGATCGTGCTCAAGCGCAACCCGACGTACTTCAAGCCGGGCCGCCCCTACCTGGATCAGCTGACCTTCAAGTCGATCGGCGGCGACGAGGCGGCCTACCAGGCGCTGCAGGCCGGGCAGGCGCAGGCCTACGAGAACCTGTCGACGCCCACGCTCATCGATCAGATGAAGAAGGACCCGAAGCTGCAGGTCACCCAGCAGCTCTCGACGTCGCCGTACAACATCCAGCTCAACACGAACGCGCCGCCGTTCAACAACCCCAAGGCGCGGCAGGCCATCTACTACGCCACGGACTCCGAGGCGATCCGCTCCAAGCTCTTCCAGAATCGCTACCCGAGCACGCAGGGCTTCACCGGGCCCGGCGGCCTGTTCTTCTCGGCGGACGTGCCCGGTTATCGCACCTACGACCTCGCGAAGGCCAAGGCACTCGTCAAGGAGCTCGGCGGGTTGAAGACCCAGCTCGGCACCATCAACGTGCTCGTGGCCAAGCAGACGACGCAGGCGCTGGCGAGCCAGTGGGCCCAGGCCGGGATCAAGACCCAGATCAAGTCCTATGACCTCGGTCCGCTGATCCAGGCCTTCCAGTCCAAGAAGTGGACGGCCATGCTCCAGACGGCCGGCTCCTACGACCCGGCCGCGGGCGTCGGCGTCGCCTTCCGGTATGCCTCCCAGTCGCCGTTCAGCGGCGTCAAGGACAAGAAGCTCGACGCTTTGCTCGGCCAGGCATCGGGCACCCTCGACCAAGGCCAGCGCAAGTCGCTCTACGACCAGGCCGCCAAATACATGAACGACGAGGCCTACAGCCCGTTCCTCTTCGCCTTCGCCCCGGCGAGTGTCGCCGCGAAGGGTGTGACCGGGCCCGGCCTCACCACGGCGCTGACGTGCGTCGTGGTCACGCCGAGCATCCTCTACGACGAGGTCTCGATGGGAGGTGGCGGCGGGGCGTGACGGATCAGGCCGTACGGCCGGGGCCGGCGCTCGCTCTGCGTTCGCCGGCCCTGCGGCTGATCGGCAACCGGGTGGCGACGGCGATCCCCGTCCTGTGGGGCGTGACGTTCCTGACCTTCGCCGTCATCCAGCTGCTGCCCGGCGACGCCGCGCAGCAGCTGCTGGGCATCAACGCGACCCAGGAGCAGCTGCGCGAGTTCCGGGACAAGCTCAACCTCGACGACTCGTTCATCGTCCGCTACCTCCACTGGCTGGGCGACGTCCTCACGGGCAACCTCGGCAACTCGCTGGCCAGCGACCAGCCGGTGACGTCGATCCTGAAGGACGGCCTGCCGACGACATTCGAGCTGCTGCTCTACGCGCTGATCATCTCGCTGGCGCTCACCGTCCCGATCGCCCTGCTGGCGGCGCGCAACCCGGGCGGCTTCGTCGACCGCGTCGGCATGGTCACGAGCATGGCCGGCCTGTCGGTGGCCAACTACGTGCTCGCCGTCATCCTCGTGTACGTCTTCGCCGTCAAGCTCGGGTGGTTCCCGGCGATCTACACGAACAACACCGGCACGCCGGGGGAGCTCATCAAGTCGCTCACCCTGCCGGCGCTCTCGATCGGCATTCCGCTCTTCTGCTTCTACACGCGACTGCTGCGCGCGGACATCCTCGAGCAGATGCAGGGCGAGGACTACGTCGTCACCGCGAAGGCGAAGGGCGTCGGGCCCTGGCGGGTGCTCGTCCGCCACGCGCTGCCCAACTCGCTCTTCGGGCTGCTGACGATCGTGGCGCTCAACCTGGGAACGCTGATCGGCGCGACGGTGATCATCGAGCAGATCTTCGCCGTCCCCGGGATCGGCCACTCGCTGCTCGAGGCGATCAACAACCGCGACGTGCCGGTGGTCGAGGGCATCGTGCTGGTCCTCGCCGTCGTCGTCGTGCTGGCGAACCTGCTCGCCGACGTGGTGTACGCGCTCCTGGACCCGAGGATCAGGTATGGCCGCCCAGCTGCCTGAGGCCGAAGCCACCCTCGCGATGGCGCCCCCTGCCGAGCCGAGGGCGTTCCGGCGCGGCTGGACGCGCTCGCTCGACCTCGTGATCCCCGGCGCCATGATCGCGGTCATCCTCCTGCTGTGCTTCGTGTGGCCGCTGTTCGGGACCGTGCCGAAGCCGACCGGCGGCAACATCCTCGACGCCAACATCTCCTCGTTCTCCTCCGGGCACCCGCTCGGCACCGACCAGGTGGGCAACGACCTCTGGTCGCGGCTGCTCTACGGCGGGCGCAACTCGCTGGAGATCGCCTTCGCCGTCAACCTCATCGGGCTCGTGCTCGGGGGCCTGCTCGGCGCCCTCGCCGCGTATTGGGGCTCCTTCACCGACACCGTGATCATGCGCATCCTCGACGTGCTGATCGCATTCCCGTCGCTGGTGCTGGCGCTCGCCGTCGCCCAGAGCCTCGGAGCGAGCAAGCTGCACACGATCTACGCGTTGTGCTTCTTCAGCGTGCCGGCCTTCGCGCGGCTGGCGCGGGCCGGGACCCTGCGCCTGCGCGAGCGGCCGTTCATGCTCGCCGCGCGGCTGGCGGGCACGCGTGCGCCGCGGATCCTGCTGCGCCATGTCGCGCCGAACATCGTGCCGCAACTCATCACCTTCGGCCTGCTCGGGATCGGGGTGACGATCATCCTCGAGGGCGCGCTGAGCTTCCTCGGCCTCGGCGTCCCGCCCCCCGAGCCGAGCTGGGGCAACATGATCTTCGACGGGCAGGCGGTACTGTCGGCGGAGCCGAAGCTGGTGCTGCTCCCGAGCGCCTTCCTGTTCGTCACGGTCCTGGCCTTCAACCTCCTGGGCGACGCCCTGCGCTCGCGCGGGAACGTCTCCTGATGAGCCGCGGCGCCCCGGTCGACGTCGACGTCGAGATCGACAGCGGCCCGGGGAAGGGACCCCTGCTCGACGTGCGCGACCTGCGCGTGCACTTCGACCACGGCGGTCGCCGCATCTGCGCGGTCAACGGCCTCAGCTACGCGCTGACGGTCGGGCGCACGCTGGCGCTCATCGGCGAGTCGGGCTCGGGCAAGACCGTGAGCTCCCGGGCGGTCATGGGCCTGCTGCCCCCGACCGCGACGGCGTCCGGCTCGGTGCGCTTCCAGGGCCAGGAGCTGCTCGGTCTGTCCGACAAGGCGATGCGGCGCCATCGCGGAGCCGACATCGCGATGGTCTTCCAGGACCCGTCGCGCTCGCTGAACCCGACCATGCGCATCGGCGCCCAGGTCGCCGAGGCGGTGCGCACCCACGCGCGCGTCGATCGCGCCGGCGCGCGCGACCGGGCGCTCGCGCTGCTGAAGCTCGTGCGGCTGCCCTCGCCGCAGCAGCGCCTGCAGGAATACCCCCACCAGCTCTCGGGCGGGATGCGCCAGCGAGTGGTCATCGCGATCGCCCTGGCCTCCAAGCCCCGGCTGCTGATCGCCGACGAGGCGACGACCGCGCTCGACGTCACCACGCAGGCGCAGATCATGGAGCTGCTGCGCGACCTGCAGCGCGAGCTGGGGATGGCGCTCGTGATGATCAGCCACGACCTCGGCCTGGCCGCCAGCTTCGCCGACGAGGTCGTCGTCATGTACGCCGGTCGCGCGGTCGAGCGCGCGCCGACGCGCGAGCTCTTCGCCCATGTGCGCATGCCGTACACCAAGGCGCTCCTGGACGCGATCCCCCGGGTCGAGCGCCCGCCGCACACGCCGCTGCCCGTGGTCGCCGGCCGCCCGCCCGACCTGGCCGCGCTGCCCCCCGGCTGCCCGTTCGCGCCGCGCTGCCCGAAGGCGCAGGACATGTGCCGCCAGACGGCGCCGCCGCTGGAGGAGGGCTCGCCCGGCCATAGCTGGGCGTGCTGGTTGCCGTGCGAGGACGCCGCCTCCACGCCCCCGGTCGCGCCGGGCGCGCAGCCGCCAGAGGGGGAGACCCCGTGGGCCTGAGCGCCAACGGCAAGGAGCCGCTGCTGTCCGCGCGCAACGTCGTGCAGGAGTTCGTGGTGCGCGGCCACGGCGGCGTGAAGGGCGGCGTCGTGCAAGCGGTCTCCGACGTCTCCTTCGACGTACGCGCCGGCGAGACGCTCGGCGTGGTCGGCGAGACCGGCTCGGGCAAGTCGACGCTCGCGCGCTCGGTGCTGCAGGCACCACGGCCGATTTCGGGCTCCGTGCGCTTTCAGGGCAACGACCTCGTCGGCCTCAGGGGCCGACGGCTGCTGGACGCGCGGCGCTCGCTGCAGATGGTCTTCCAGGACCCCTTCGGCTCGCTGGACCCCAAGTGGCGCGTCGCCGACATCGTCGAGGAGCCGCTCGTCGCCTACGGGGTCGGCAGCCGCGACGAGCGCCGCCGGCGCGTGCGCGAGGTGCTCGACACCGTCGGCCTCGACCCCGACGTCTACGGCAAGCGCCGCCCGCGCCAGCTGTCGGGGGGGCAGGCCCAGCGCGTGGCGATCGCCCGCGCGCTCACGCTCGACCCCGCGCTCATCATCTGCGACGAGGCCGTGTCGTCGCTCGACGTCCTCATCCAGGCGCAGGTCCTCAACCTCTTCGAGCGCCTGCGCGCGGAGCTCGGGCTCTCCTACCTCTTCATCGCCCACGACCTCGCGCTGGTCAAGCAGGTCTCCGACCGGGTCGCGGTGATGTACCTCGGCCGCCTGTGCGAGCTCGGCCCGGCCGAGGCGCTCTACCGCGAGCCCTTCCACCCGTACACGCTGGCGCTGCTGGCGTCGATCCCCAGCCCCGACCCCGATGCGCCCCGCTCGGAGGCGCACACCGCGATCAGCGGGGATCCGCCCTCGCCGATCGATCCGCCCAGCGGATGCCGCTTCCGCACGCGCTGCCCGCGCGCCCAGGAGCGTTGCACGGCGGAAGTCCCGCAGATGCGCGAGCTCGCCCCCGACCACGCCGTGGCCTGCCACTTCCCGGTCGAGCGCAACGGCGCCCCGGCGTCGTGATCGCGACGCTCCCGGACTACCGCACCGACGACCCGGCGATCCGGAGCCTGCCCCGCCACGAGCTCCGCGCCCTCCAGGACGAGCGCGTGCGGGCGCTGGCCGCCTATGTCCGCGAGACGTCGGGCTTCTGGCGCGAGCGCCTCGGCGGCGCCGGCGAGATCCGCGGGGTCGCCGACCTGGTCGACGTGCCGCTGACCACGCGCGCCGACCTCGGCGCCGAGCAGGCGGAGCATCCGCCGTTCGGCGACTACACGTGCAGCCCGCGCGAGGCGTGGATGGGGATCTTCACGACCTCGGGTACCTCGGGGCGCAAGCTCAAGCGCGTCGTCTCCTGGCGCGACTGGCGACTGATGATCGGGATGCTGCACCGCAACCCGGCCCCGCCACCCGGCGAGATCTTCATGCTCCTCGGACCTGTCGACGGCCTGCTCGGCCCCTCGGTCGGCGTCGAGGCGGCGCGCCTGCGCGGCAGCATCCCGGTGCTGGCGGGGATGTGGGACACGCGTACGAAGGTGCAGGCCATCGCCGAGCTGCGCCCCGGCGTCATCGCCGGCGCGGCGTCCTACATCGTCCATCTCTCCGAGGTCGCGGCCGAGATGGGCGTCGACCTCTCCGCATGCGGGCTGCGCGCCGTGACGTCCTTCGGCGAGCCGGGCGCCGCGATCGACGCCACCCACGCCACGATCGAGCAGCGCTTCGGCGTCGAGCAGATCGTGGACGGCTACGGGCTGACCGAGGTGTGGCCGCTGGGCGGCAACTGCCCGCAGTCGCGCGCCCTGCACATCCCCGAGGACATCGTCGCCGTCGAGGTCATCGACGCCGACAGCGGCGCGCCGGTGGCGGAGGGCGAGCCGGGCGAGATCGTCCTCACCACGCTCATCGGCGACTCCCATCCGCTGCTGCGCTACCGCACGCGTGACGTCGGGCGCCTCGTCGTCAGCGAGCCGTGCGCCTGCGGCAGCACCTTCGCCCGCATCGAGCGCATCGAGGGCCGCACCGACGACATGATCTGGTACCGGGGCGCGAACTTCTTCCCCTCCGCGGTAGAGGAGATCGTCCGCCGCCAGGACGGACTCTCGCCGGAGTACCGCATCGTCCTCGACGACGGCCCGCGGGGATTGCCCGTGGTGACCATCCAGGTCGAGGGCGACGCACAGGTTCACGCGCGCGTGCGCGCGAGCCTGCGCGGCGGGCTCGGCGTCAATCCCGAGGTCGAGGTGCTGGCGCCCGGCACCCTGCCGCGGGCCGAGCAGGGCAAGGCCAAGCGGGTGCTCGACCGAAGGAGTCACGCGACATGAAGGCAGGCCGGTTCGTCGTCGACACGCACGTCCACGCCCAGCGCTTCGCGGCGGGCAAGGGCATCTCCGAGCGCCCGCCCGAGACGAGCGGCGGCAGCCAGTGGGGCACGCTGGGCAAGACGATGGGGGGCCTCGAGCCCTACGACAACACGCCGCGTCTCGAGTACGACATGGACTGCTACGGCGTCGACATGTGCGTGCTGCTCCCGGCCTTCGGGATGACCGACGAGCTCAACCTCGAGATGGTCGAGCGCTCGCCCGACAGGTACGTCGCCGCCTGCGGGGCCACCGAGTACATCCGCCGCTGCCGCGCCGGCGAAGAGGAGTGGAGCATCGACGGCGTCTGCGCCGAGCTCGACCGCCTGCTGGGCACCGGCAGGTTCGTGGCCATCGGCGAGTCGCTGCCCTACATGCCGGCCCCGTGGGACCAGACGGCGCTCGTCAGCCGCGTCGACGCGATCGCCAACATCCTCAAGATCGTCGAGGTCGCCCAGCAGCACGGCGTCGCGGCCCGCATCCACACCGGCATCCCCTACGGCTACACGGCCGCCTACTCCTACGGCCCGATCGGCCCGGCCAACGTCAACCCGCTCTGGATGCTCGACATCGCGGCGGCGTTCCCCGACGTCAACCTGATCTTCGACCACGGCGGGGTCCAGGCCGGCTGGTGGGAGCGCTTCTACGAGGAGTGCGTCGCCGTCATCGCCGCCAACGACAACGTCTACGTCGAGACCGGCCTGTGGTGGCGCGAGCTCTACGAGAAGCCGCTCATGGATCCCAACATCGGGCCCTCGAAGCTGCTGTGGGGCACCGACTGGGGCGCGAGCATGCAGATCTACTCGCAGCCCGGGCGCTACCCGCCCAGCTACGCCGTCCAGCTGCGCGGCGAGGGCATCCCCCACTACCAGGTCGACTACTGGGGCTGGAGCCTGCGCGAGCTGACCTCGGTGCGGATGGCGCAGGACGACATGAACCTGATCCTCGGCGGCAACGCCGCGCGCATCTTCGACCTCGACGTGCCGCACACGCGTCTGTTCAAGCCGCCGAGCGATCAGGTGGGGCGCAAGCGCTAGCGAAGCCCGGGGCCCCTGGGCGGACTACGCGTCGACGGGGGCCGGTGCAGACTGCTGCTGGGCCTGCTGCTGCGGGTGGCGGACGCGGACGAGGGCCACGAGCGCGATCAGGGCCCCGAGGAAGGCGAAGCCCGAACCCACGACGAACGCCCGCTGGTAGCCGCCCGTCAGCGCGGCCGCGTCGATCCCGCCCTTGCCCGCGAGGTCGCTCGTGCGCTGGGTGGCGATGGTCGCCAGGGCCGCCAGCCCGAGCGAGCCGCCGACCTGCCGCGAGGTGTTGACCAACCCCGACGCCAGGCCGGCCTCCGAGCGCGAGACGCCGGCGACGGCGACGATGGTGACCGGCACGAACGAGCAGCCGAGGCCCGTCGTGGTGACGACGCCCGCAAAGAGGACGTCGCTGATGTAGGTGCCGTCCGGGGAGATGCCGCTGAAGAGCAGCATCCCGATCCCGATCAGGGTCATGCCGAGCGTGAGGATCGGTCCCGGGCCCAGCCGCGCGGACAGCCGCGCGGCGATGGTCGACGAGACGATGATCGCGCCGGTCATCGGCAGGAAGCTCAACCCGGTCTCGATCGGCGTGAAGCCGAGGACCTGCTGCAGGTACAGCGAGATGAAGTACCACATCGCGAACACCGAGCAGCCGAGCAGGAAGACCACGAGATTGGCCGCGGTGAGCGTGCGCGAGCGGAAGATCCCCAGCGGAACGAGCGGGCGCGGAGCGCGGCGCTCGATGAAGAGGAAGAGGACGAGCAGCGCGATGCCGGCCGCGGCGACCTCCAGCGTCGCGGGCGACGTCCAGCCGTTGACGTCGGTGCGCACGATGGCGAAGGTCAGCAGCACGAGGCCGGCGGTGACGCTCAGCGCGCCCGCGACATCGAAGTGGCGCTCTCCCGCGACCGTGCGGCTGCTCTCCGGGATGAAGCGCATCGCGGCGATCGCACCCAGGATCCCGACCGGCACGTTGATGAAGAGGATCCACTGCCAGCCCAGCAGCTGGGTGAGCACGCCGCCGAGCAGGACCCCGGTCGATCCGCCCACGGCGCCCATCGCGCCCCAGTAGCCGAGGGCGCGGTTGCGCTCGTAGCCTTCGTCGAACGTTGTCGTGATGATCGCCAGGGTGGCCGGCGCCACCACGGCGCCGCCCAGCCCTTGGACCGCGCGCGCGGCGGTCAGCATGCCCTGGCTCGTCGAGAGGCCGCCGGCCAGCGAGGCGGCCGCGAAGAGCAGCAGCCCGGCCACGAACACACGCCGGCGGCCGAGCAGGTCGGCGGCGCGGCCGCCGAGGAGCAGGAAGCCGGCGAAGGTCAGCGTGTAGGCGTTGACCACCCATTGCAGGTCGACGGCCGAGAAGCCGAGGTCGTTGCGGATCGACGGCAGCGCGACATTGACGACCGAGATGTCGAGGATGACCATGAACTGCGCGAGGCAGGTCAGGGCCAGGATCCAGCGCTTGCGAGCGGCGTCAGGAGGTGATTGCACCTACAACCGACGCTAGCAGGACGGCGATACCGTCTTCCGGCCACGACCCCCGCGGCCGGACGCTTCGCCGACGACGCGCTGCACAGACCGGCCCGGTCGCCGGGACGACCGGGCCGCCCGTGCAGCCGTGAGGCGGCTAGCCGCCCTCCACCGTGTCGCTCAGGAAGCCGGCGAACTGCTCGTAGGGGTAGACCGCCCAGGTCGTCGTCTTCGCGCCGGCGCCGAGTGCGACGCTGATCGGCAGGCCCGCCAGCGCCCGGTCGAGCGCGTCGCCGTCGGGGAAGTCGCACAGCGCGAAGACCGTGCGCTCCCCCGCGACCTTCCAGAGGTCGACGACGGCGCCGGCCTCCTTGGCGCCCAGCGCCGCCTTGGCCTCCTCGTTCCACACGTTCCAGAGCTGGTCGGTGGACATGGAGTCGGGCTGGGTGATGTCGAAGCGAACCATGAAGAGCATGGCCGCGATCCTATGGCGAGGGCACCGGGAACGCCACCGGGCTGCGGTAGCCGTCGCGATCGACGGCCCGCACGCCGACCTGGACGTTGTCCTTCGACAGGTCCGGGATGGTGAAGCGCGTGACGTTGCCCACCGGGATCGAGTGCGTCCACAGCGGATCGGTCGACTCGCGCCACAGGACCTCGTAGCCCGCGAGGTCGGGCTCGGGGTTGACGTCCCACATCAGCGTCGTGTCGTTGGTCAGCTGCGTCGTGTCGATCTTGGCGTTCTTGGGCGCCGTCGGCGCCCACGCCAGGTTGGCGAGCGCCGCGCCGTTGACCCGCGCCACACGCGCGGTGTAGGCGAAGTCGACGAACTGGAGCCGGTCGCCGAACTGCTGGCCGTTCTCCACGCGCACGTCCTGGTGCTGGTGGGCGAAGTTCTCCGCCGGCTCGGTGAAGCGCGCCGCCGGGCCGCGCGTGTTAGACATCGCCCATGGGGGCCAACGTCGTCCTCGGCGTCGACATCGGGACGACCAGCGCCAAGGCGGTTGCCTTCGACGCCGACGCACGCGCGCTGGGCCGCGGCGACACGGCGTACCCGCTGCTGGAACCCGAGCCCGGGCAGGCGGTGCAGGACCCCACCGTCGTGGTCGACGGCACGCTCGCGGCCATCCGCGCCGCCGCGGCCGGTGCGCGCGACCGCGGCGCCCGCATCGGCGCGCTCTCGTTCAGCGGCGCGATGCACTCGCTCGTCGGCCTCGACGCCGGCGGCCGGGCCCTCACGCCCCTGGTGACGTGGGGCGACACGCGCGCGACCGAGCAGGCCGAGCGTCTGCGCGCCGAGCACCCCGATCTGCACGACCGGACGGGCACGCCGCTCCACCCGATGTCACCGCTGCCGAAGCTGCTGTGGTTCGCCGAGCACGAGCCCGACACCTTCGCCGCCACCCGGCGCTGGGCAGGGATCAAGGAGCTCGTTCTGGCTCGCCTGACCGGCGACTGGGCCGTCGACCACTCGATCGCGTCGGGCATGGGCCTGCTCAACCTCCGCGAGCTCGACTGGGACCGCGAGGCGCTCGCGATCGCGGGCATCGATGCCGACTCGCTCTCGCCGCTCGTGCCCACCACGCACCGCCTCGAACTCGGCGCGGCGGCCGCGGCCGACCTCGGCCTCGACGCCGGGGCGGCGGTCATCGTCGGCGCCGGCGACGGCCCGCTGGCCAACCTCGGCCTCGGCGCGGTGCGCCCCGGCGTGGCCGCCTGCTCGATCGGCACGAGCGGCGCGCTGCGGCTCATGGTCGAGCGCCCCGCGGTCGATCCGCAGCGGCGCGTCTTCTGCTACGCGCTGGTGCCGGGGCGCTGGATCGTCGGCGGCGCGATCAACAACGGCGGCGCCGTGCTGCGCTGGGCCGGCGAGGCGCTGGCGCCCGACCTGGGCCCTCACCCCGAGGCCCAGCTGCTCGAGCTGGCCGCGAAGGTGCCGGCCGCGAGCGAGGGGCTGCTCATGCTCCCCTACCTGCTCTCCGAGCGCGCCCCGCACTGGAGCTCGGTGGCGCGCGGCGCCTACGTCGGGCTGACCAGCCGCCACGGTCGCGGACACCTGGTGCGCGCGGCGCTCGAGGGCGTCTGCCTCCAGCTCGCGCTCGTGCTCGCCTCGATGCGCGACGCGGGCAACGAGGTCGCCGAGATCCGCGCCACGGGCGGCTTCGCGCGCAGCGACCTCTGGCGCCAGATGCTGGCCGACGCGCTCGGCATGCCGATCGGCTTCGCCGCCGGCCGCGAGGGGTCGGCCTTCGGCGCCGCGCTGCTGGCGATGGAGACCCTCGGGCTCGTGCCGAGCATCGACCGCGCCGCGGACCTCGTCAGCATCGAGGACGTGGTCGAGCCCGAGGCGGGCGCCGCTGCCGTCTACGCCGACCTGCTGCCCACCTTCGCCTCGCTCTACGACGCCCTGGCCCCCGCCTTTCGCGCCCTGGGGGCCCAGTGCTGACTGTTCGCTCGGCGGCCCCGACGCGGACTGCCCCTGAGGGGTGCCTGTAACGCCGGGGCCGCATCGACGTCTGCCGGTGGGGGGCTGGACCGGCTGGACGACGTCTCGAGCGTGCCTGTGCAATGAACAAGACGCTGTGTCGGAGTCGAACCTTCCCGTCCACTGGTGCAAATCGGCGGTCCGCGGCCGCGTTATACGAGCGTGTACACCTCCGTGCGCAACGTGCCGGCCGAGGTCATCGCCACCCCCGGAGGCGAGCTCACCGCAGGCGAGATCACCGCGGGCCCGGCCACGCGGACCAGCCGGCGCCGGGTCGCCGTCTCGCGCACCGTCATCCTCCTCGGCCTCGTCAGCCTCTTCACCGATCTCTCGCAGGAGATGGTGACGGCGGTCCTGCCGCTGTACCTGACCTACCAGGTCCGCCTCAGCCCGCTGCAGTTCGGCTTCATCGACGGCATGTACCAGGGCGCCACGGCGCTCGTGCGCCTGCTGGGCGGCCTGCTGGCCGATCGCAAGGAGCGCCACAAAGAGGTCGCCGCCACCGGCTACGCCGCGTCGGCGCTGTGCAAGCTCGGCCTCGTCGCGGTCGGCGGCGCATGGCTGGGAACGACCGCCGTGCTGCTGGTCGACCGCCTCGGCAAGGGCATCCGCACGGCACCACGCGACGCGCTGATCTCGCTGGACAGCGAGCGCGCCGGGTTGGGCCGCTCGTTCGGCGTGCACCGCGCGCTCGACACGGTCGGAGCGATGCTCGGCCCGCTCGCCGCCTTCGTCCTGCTCGCCCAACTCCCGGGCCAGTACAACACCGTCTTCCTGGTCTCCTTCTCGATCGCGCTGATCGGGCTGGGGATCCTCCTGCTCTTCGTCGAGAACCGCCGCAGCCGCGAGCGCGAGGTCGACGAGCCGGCCGCGCCGAAGGCGCACGTCACCCTCCGCGCCGCCCTCGGGCTCTTCCGGATCACGCGCTTTCGCGTCATCGCGCTCGTCGGCTCTGGGCTGGGGCTGCTGACCATCAGCGACGCGTTCGTCTACCTGGTCATCCAGCGCCAGACCCACCTCGACGTCAAGTGGTTCCCGCTGCTCTTCCTCGGCACGGCGCTGGCCTATCTCGGCTTCGCCGTCCCCATCGGGCGCATCGCCGACCGCATCGGGCGCGGCCGCGTCTTCCTAGCCGGGCACCTGGCGCTGCTCGGCGTCTACCTCGTGCTGCGCTTTGCCGACCTCAGCGCCGGCGCCGTGCTGTGCACGCTCCTCCTCTTCGGCCTGTACTACGCGTCGACCGACGGGGTGCTCATGGCGCTCGCGAGCCCGACCATCCCCGAGCGCCTGCGCACGAGCGGCTTCGCCCTCATCACCACCGGGACCGCGACGACCCGCTTCATGTCCTCGGTCGCCTTCGGGGCCATCTGGGTCGCCTGGGGCCCACAGGCAGCGATGCTCGTCTTCCTCGTCGGCCTCGCGGTCATGTTGCCCGCGGCGGCGATCGCCCTGCGCACGCACCCGGAAGAGGCGCCGGCGTGACCACCACGACCTCGCGGACGCGGATCGTCGCGTTCGGTGTCCTCGTGGGCGTCGCGCTCATCGTCGCGGTGGCCGCCGTCGTGCTGGCCGGTGGAAAGGACCCCGTCGCGGCGGGCGGCGGGTCCACCGCCCCGGTCTCGCGGGCGCTCGTCGCCGCTCCGCACATCGTCTTCCGCGACACCGCGCGCGGCGCCGGCTACGGGCGCGTCGGGATCGTGCCGCTGGCCAACCCAGCTGCCCGGCCCGCGATCACCG
Source organism: uncultured Actinomycetes bacterium (assembly GCA_963807305.1). GTDB lineage: Bacteria > Actinomycetota > Thermoleophilia > Solirubrobacterales > Solirubrobacteraceae > JAOPZW01. The sequence goes on along the minus strand of CAWEBN010000019.1, from coordinate 30,041 downwards.
GAATGTCGTGCGATCGCGTGTACGTCGCCGGCGGCCGCGGCCTGTGCCTACGCGCCGGCCGCGGCGTGATCACGACGTACCGGGGGATCATCTTCGACCCCCGGACCTTCCGCGAGGAGCATTCCTTCTCGCTGCCCGGCAACCCGAGCCGCGCGCGCGTGTCGGCCGACGGCAAGCTCGTGGCCTACACCGTCTTTGTCACCGGCGACGGTTACAACCAGATTGGGTTCTCGACGCGCACGTTCATCCGCGACGCCGCCACCGGGCGCGAGCTGGCCCAGCTCGAGCGCTTCACCACGCGCCACGACGGACGCGTCATCCACGCGGCGAACTTCAACTTCTGGGGCGTCACCTTCGCCCGCGACGACAACACCTTCTACGCGACGCTCGGCAGCGCCGACAAGACCTACCTCGTCCAGGGCGATCTCGCTCGCCACGAGATGAAGGTCCTGCGCGACGGCGTCGAGTGCCCGTCGCTATCGCCCGACGGGACGCGGATCGCCTTCAAGCAGCGCGAGGGCGGCGGCGTCGGGCCGGTCCACTGGCGCCCCGCGGTGCTCGACCTGGCCACCCTCCGCGCCCGGACGCTGGCCGACACGCGCAACGTCGACGACCAGATCGAGTGGTACGACAATGACCACGTCTCCTACGGGCTGCCCGAGGGACCGTCCTCGCCGGTCACCGACATCTGGAAGGTGCAGGCCGACGGCGGCGGGCGCCCGGAGCAGGTCATGACCGGCGCGTGGTCGCCGGCGGTCGTGCGCGGCAGTGCGCCGACGACGTATCAGCCGACCTGATATTGATCGGTTCGTGGGCCAGACCGCGCCAGCGCGATCAGGCGTCGGGGAGGCCGGCGCCGAGCATGTGCACGCAGCTGCGCAGGGCGCGCTCGAAGGCGGCCAGCTGGGCCGGCGAGAGCTCGTGCGTCATCTTGCCCTCGAGCGCATCGATCTCCTCGTCGCACTGAGCGAGCACCCGGCGCCCCTTGGCCGTGAGCTCGACGTGCATGATGCGGCCGTGGTCGGGCGCCGGCGCGCGCTGCACGAGGCCCTTGTTCTCCAGCGTGCCGAGCATCTCGATCATGGACTGCGGCGTGACGTACGAGCGCCGCGCGAGCTGGGCGTTCGAGAGGCCCTTGCCGGTGCGCAACACGGACAGGGCGGTGAACTGCGTCGCGGTCAGCCCGTGGGGCGCGGCCACTTCCGCGATCTCTCGGCGGATGGCGCGATCCAGGCGCGCGATGACGTAGCTGACCCTCGCGTGGGGACTGATGTGCTCAGGCCCCTCCACCGGCACGCTCATCGGCCGACGCTACCAAGCCGGTCGGAAGACCACATCGCCCGGGAGGCTTTGCATCGATGAGTGCCACCGTCGTCACTGCCGCCGTCGTCGAGCGCGGCGGCGCGCCGTTCGCCCTTGAGAGCGTCGAGCTCTCCAGCCTGCAGCCCGACGAGGTGCGGCTCCGGATCGTCGCCTCGGGCATCTGCCACACCGACCTGCTCATCCGCGACGGCTCGTTCCCCACGCCGATGCCGGTCGTCCTCGGCCATGAGGGCGCGGGCGTCGTCGAGGAGATCGGCGCGGCGGTGACGCGCGTGAAGGTGGGCGACCACGTCGCCTCCACCTACGCGTCGTGCGGCGGCTGCCGCATGTGCGCCGGGGGCCACCCCTTCCACTGCACGGAGTTCTTCGAGCGCAACTTCCTGGCCACGCGCGCGGACGGCAGCACCGCGATCTCGCGCGGGGGCGAGCCGGTGCACTCGCACTTCTTCGGCCAGTCGAGCTTCGCGACGGGCGCCGTCATCCCCGAGCGCAGCGTGGTGGCCATCCCCGACGACGTCCCGTTCGAGCTCGTGGCGCCGTTCGGCTGCGGGATACAGACGGGCGCGGGCAGCGTCATCAACATCCTGCGCCCGCTGCCCAACTCGTCGATCGCCATCTTCGGCGTCGGCGGCGTGGGGCTCTCCGCGGTCATGGCGGCGGCCATCGTCGGCTGCTCGCCGATCATCGCTGTCGACGTGCGCCCTGGACGGCTCGCCCTCGCCCAGGAGCTGGGCGCAACCGACGCGGTCAACGCCGCCGAGGTCGACCCGGTGGAGGCGATCGGGGAGCTGGTCCCGGGCGGGGTCGAGGCGAGCCTCGAGACCAGCGGCGTCCCCGGCGTCCTGCGCCAGGCCGTCGACGTCCTCGGCCCCGACGCGACCTGCGGGCTGGTCGGGGCTCCGCCGCTGGGCACCGAGGAGCGCCTCGACGTCAACGGCGTGCTGTCCGTCGGGCGCGGGATCAAGGGCATGGTCGAGGGCCACAGCGTCCCGGAGGTCTTCATCCCCAAGCTCATCGAGCTCTGGCGCGCCGGCCGGCTCCCGGTCGAGCGCCTCGTGCGCGCCTACGACTTCGACCAGATCAACCAGGCGGCCGAGGACGCGCTCGCCGGTGAGGTGGTCAAGCCGGTCCTGCGGATGGGCTAGAGGAGCCGGGCCAGCGCGGTCGCTGCCGCGGCGACCAGCACGACGGCGATCAGGGGCAGGCGCAGGACGAGCGCCAGTCCGGCGGCGGCGAGGCCCACGAGGCGGGCGTCGAGCTCGACGCCCTGTCCGCCTGCGCTGGCCGTCTCGTAGACGACCAGGGCGCCGAGGAGGGCCGGCGCGACGAGGCCGACGACGGCCGTCCCGCGGCCGGACAGGGTGCGCCCGCCGAAGGCGACCGGCCCCGCGGCGCGCATGATCGCCGTCCCCACCGAGAGGACCGCGACGACGATCCAGGCGGTCGTCACGCCTTGCTCCGCAGGCCGACCAGCGCCGCGAAGGACGCGGCGATGATCGGCACGCCGGGCGGCGTGAACGGCATGAGGGCGAAGGCGATGGCGGCGCCGGCCAGCCCGGCGACGATCGCGCGGCGGCTGCGGGCCTCCTCGATCAGCAGCGCGAGGTAGAAGGCCACGAAGATCGCGTCGAGGCCCAGGCTGCTCGGGTCGCCGAGGACCGGCCCGGCGAGGACGCCGATCACGGTGCCCGAAACCCACGCCGCGCCCTGCACGGCGGTGGCACCCATCAGCAGCCCGCGATCGAAGGTCCCGTCGCCGCGGCTGGAGATGACGAAGGAGGCATCGACGATCGTCAGGCCCTGTGCGGCGCGCGCCAGCGGCCCGCCGCGCAGTGACGGCCCGATGGCAAAGCCCATGGGCAGCCAGCGCGCGTTCAGGAGCATCCCGGCCGTGATGGCAGCCAGAGCGCCGCCGCCCGCGGCGAGCACGCTGAGGGCGGCGAACTGGGCCGCCCCCGAGAAGACCAGGATCGACATGGCGATCGGCGCCGCCGGGCCCATGACGGGACGCGCAAGGACGCCGAAGGACACGCCGAGGGCGAGCGTCGGGAGCAGGAGCGGCAGCCCGGCGCGCACGCCCGTGCTGACGTTGCTGTGCTCGTGCATCTTGGCTACCTTACCGATTTACGACTCATACCGGTAAGTCATACGAACGCCATGTCACGCCCGAGGCGATCAAGCTCTGGGGCGGTGCCCTGTGCCTGGACTTCGCCAACAGCGTCGACTGGTCGTCCGCCGGCCAGCCGCTCACGCCGGGCACCGACGCGCTGCTCGTCCCCCGCGACCTGGCTCGCTGGGGCCACCGCCTTGGGGTGGTGAGCGGACGGGCGCGGGTCCTCGACGACGCCGAGCTCGAGGCCGCCCGCGCGCTGCGGCTCGTCCTTTACCGCGTCTTCTCGGCGCTCGCGGAGGGTCGCGGGCCGCGACGTGCCGACCTCGAGGCGCTTGCCCGCGACCACGCCGAGGCGGCGGCCGCCGCGCGGCTCGCCCCTGCCGACGACGGCGCCTGGCGCCTGGTGTGGCCGGCGGCGGAGCCGCGCGCCGTCCGCTTCGCCGTCGCGGTCGACGCCATGGCGCTGCTGGCGGACCCGGCGCGCCTGGCCCGCGTGCGCCGCTGCCCGGGGCCCGCGTGCGGCTGGCTGTTCCTCGACACGAGCGGCACGCGGCGGTGGTGCTCGATGGCGACGTGCGGCAGCCGGGTCAAGATGCGCCGGCTCTACGCGCGCCGGCGGCAGGCCGATCGGCGCCGGTAACGTGTCGGCGCGATGAGGGGCGCGCTGCTCGTGTGCGGGACGGCGTCGGACGCCGGCAAGAGCGTCGTGACGGCCGGCATCTGCCGATGGCTGGCCCGGGCCGGCGTCCGGGTCGCGCCCTTCAAGGCCCAGAACATGGCCAACAACTCGGCCGTCACCGCGAGTGGCGCCGAGATCGGGCGTGCCCAGGCGCTGCAGGCGGCCGCCGCCGGGGTCGAGCCCGAGGCGGCCATGAACCCGGTGCTCATCAAGCCCTCGGGCGAGCGCCACAGCCAGGTCCTGCTCATGGGCCGCCGCTACACCGACGCCGACGCGCGCAGCTACCAGGACCTCAAGCCCGTCCTGCGTGGGGCCGTGCTCGACGCGCTCGCCGACCTCCGCGCGCGCTACGACGTCGTCGTCTGCGAGGGCGCCGGCAGCCCGGCCGAGATCAACCTGCGCGCGGGCGACCTGGCCAACATGGGCCTCGCGCGCGCGGCCGACATCCCCGTCGTTCTGGTCGGCGACATCGACCGTGGCGGCGTCTTCGCCTCCCTCTACGGCAGTCTCGCGCTGCTCGAGCCCGACGACCAGGCGCTCGTGGCCGGGTTCGTCATCAACAAGTTCCGCGGCGACGACACGATCCTCGCCCCGGGGCTCGAGCAGCTGCTGGCGCTCACCGGACGCCCGACGCTCGGGGTGCTGCCGTGGCTCGACGGGGTGTGGCTCGACGCCGAGGACTCGCTCGCGCTCGAGGCGCCCCGGCCCGAGGCGGCCGCCGCCCGCGGCGGCGACACGCTCGAGGTCGCCGTCCTCCGGCTGCGCTGGATGAGCAACTTCACCGACGTCGATGCGCTCACCGCCGAGCCCGGAGTCAGCGTGCGCTTCACGCGCTCGCCGGCCGACATCGAGCGCGCCGACCTCGTCCTCGTGCCGGGGACCAAGGCGACGGTGGAGGACCTCGAGCGCCTGCGCGCCGGCGGTCTCGACGCCGCCCTGGCTCGCCGCGCGGCCGCGGGCGACCCGATCCTCGGCGTCTGCGGCGGCTATCAGATGCTGGGCGAGGCGATCGAGGACGAGGTCGAGAGCCGCCGCGGGACGGTGGCCGGCCTCGGGCTGCTGCCCGTCCGCACGCGCTTCGCGCCCGACAAGCGGCTGCGCCGTGTGGCCGGGACGGTCGCGCTGGCCGGCGGGGCGCCCGCGACGGGCTACGAGATCCGCCACGGAGAGCCCTCGCGCCATGGCGGCGAGGCGATGATCGACGACGCCAGCACGGAGGGCGAAGGTTGTGCGGTCGGCGCCGTCCTCGGCACGTCGTGGCACGGGCTGCTCGAGGGCGACGAGGTCCGCCGCGGCCTGCTCGCCTGGGTGGCGGCGCGCCGCGGCCGGCGGTGGGTGGCGGGCACCGAGCCCTTCGCCGCGGTCCGCGAGCGCCACCTCGACCGCCTCGGTTCGCTCATCTCCGAGCACGTCGACCTGGCGGCGCTCGAGGCGATCATCGAGGGCGGCGCGCCGCCGGGGCTGCCGGTGCTGGAGAGCGGCTTGGTTGGTCGCGTCCCCTAGTCCGTCGCGATCCTTCGCTCGTTCGCGTCGATGCGGTAGTCGTTGATGCTCGCGTCGCGGCGGCGCATGAGCCCGGTCTGCTCGTCGAACTCCCAGTGCTCGTTGCCGTGGCTGCGCCACCACTGACCGTCGGCGTCGTGGGACTCGTACTCGAAGCGGACCGAGATCCGATTGCCCTGGTAGCACCACAGCTCCTTGCGCAGCGCGTAGTCGAGCTCGCGCGCCCACTTGCGGCGCAGGAAGTCCTTGATCGCCTCGCGGCCGGTGAAGAACTCGTCGCGGTTGCGCCACTGCGAGTCCTCGGTGTAGGCCAGCGCGACGCGCTCGGGGTCGCGGGTGTTCCAGGCGTCCTGCGCGACCTGCACCTTGCGTCGCGCGCTGTCCTCGTCGAACGGAGGCAGGATCACGGGTGGGCCGGTCATGTGCGAAACCTCCCAGAACGCGCACCGCGTCGCACGCTCGTGGTAGTCATGCATACAGGGCAGGGGACCACGCGCGATCGGAGGATGGGTCGGAGATCGGCTACTGGGCCAGCTGGCGCTGCGCAACTGCCTGCGCCAGGCCTACAACGCCGGCGCTCCGCGCGCGGGCACCTGCAGCCGCACGACGACCGGGCTCGACGCCCAGGGCGAGCCGAACATGACCTTCAACGCTCGATGACGAGCTTGGTCTGAGCCTCGGCCACCGCCTCGGCGGCCTGCTCCCACGCGACCACGTTGCTGGTGACGCGGTCTGGGCGCAGGTCGCCGGCGGCGATCCGCTCGATCACGGCCGGCATCATGGCGCGCGCCATCGCCCGGCCGGTGATCAGGGTCACGCCGGTCGTGTACATCTCGAGCAGCGGGACCGGCGTCAGCAGCTCGTAGTAGATGCCGATGCTCGTGCACACGCCGCCCGCCTCGGTCGAGCGCAGCGCGGCGTGCAGACCGGCGTGGACACCGCTGGCGTCGACGGTGATCGGGAACTCGCCGTAGGAGCCCTCCGGCGGCCCTTCCGCCAGCTCCGCGCCGAGCGCCTCGGCGACCGAGAGCCGGCCCGCGTCGGTGTCGGCGTAGACGACGCGCCCGGCGCCCAGGGCGCGCGCGGCGTCGACGGCGTAGAGCGCGATGCTGCGCCCGCCACCGCCGACGACGAGCACGTCGGCGCCAGGGCGCTGCGTGAGATGCGGCGCGACGGTCCGCCAGCCGTCGGGGATGTTGTCGCTCGCACTGGCCAGCGCGACCGGCGCGATGCCGGCGGGCGCGGCCACCAGCATCGCGTCGGCGAAGGGCACGCGGACGAGGTCTGACAGCGCCCCGCCCCAGTCGCCCCCGAAGGCGCCGAAGCCGTACATGGAGCGCGGCGGCACGCTCGTGCAGTCGCCGGTCTGGCCCCGGCGACAGCGCGCGCACGTGCCGCACGAGATCTGGAAGGGGACGACGACGCGGTCGCCCGGCGCGACCGCGCGCACCTCGTCGCCCACCTGCGTCACCTCGGCGACGAACTCGTGCCCGATCGCGATCGGTCCCGGGATCGGGGCCTCGCCGCGCAGGATCGGCTGGTCGAGGTCGCACAGCGCGACGGCGAGCGGGCGCACGAGCGCCTCGCCCTGCCCCTGGAGCGCCGGCGCCGGGACGTCCCACCACTCGACCTGCCGGTCGGCGGTCATCGTGAGTTGCTGCATCAGGCCTCCGGGGGTTGAACGAGCGGGCGCAGTTGGCGCCCTGCTTCGCGCAGCACGTCGGCATTCTGCCGTGCGCGGGCCAGCACGAGGGCGCCCTCGAGCGCGGCGATGGTGAGGTCGGCCCGCCGCGCCGCTTGCTCGCTGTCGAAACCGGTCTCCTGCAGACGCTCGCTCAGCGGCGCCAGCCAGCTGTCGAAGCTGGCCTGGGCGGCGGCGCGAATCGGCTCGCTGCGCGGCGTCACCTCGAGCGCGGTCGTGGCGATCGGACAGCCGCGCTCGAAGTCCGACGCCTCGAGGCCGGCGGCGAGCAGCCCGGCCAGCGCCTCGACGGCATCACCCACGGCCGGCTTGGCCCGCAGCAGGTGCACGATCGCGGCCTCCACCTGGCCGCCCGCGCGTGCGATCGCCTCCGCGCCGATCTGCTCCTTGCCGCCCGGGAAGTAGTGGTACAGCGACCCGCGCGGGGCCCCGCTGCGCTCGAGCAGCTCGTTCAGGCCGGTGCCGCGATAGCCCTGGCGCTGGAGCAGGTCGACGGCGCAATCCAGGAGGCGCTCGCGGCTCGAACGCGGCATCGATCGCTAAGTAGACCGATCTTCATAGTCCGCGTCAAGGCCGCACGCGACCCGAGTGGTCACGCCGCCTCTCGATAGGCCAGCTCCTCCGTGGCCGTCTCGACGGCGGGCGCCTCCTGCAGGGCCACCCGCTCGGAGCGCAGGACGAGCGCCGCGACCACGATCGCGGCGACCACCAGGCCCGCCCCGATGGCGAAGGCCAGGTGGTAGCCCCCGGTGAGCGCCGACGCCGCGCTCTCGCCGTCGGCCAGCAGGTGGTTCGAGCGCGAGGTCGACAGCGTGGCGAGAACGGCGAGGCCCAGCGCACCGCCGACCTGCTGTGTCGTGTTGACGAGACCCGAGGCCAGCCCCGAGTCCTCGGCCGTGGCACCCGACATCGCCAGCGTGACGAGCGCCGGGAAGGCGACCCCGGCGCCCACGCCGAGCAGGACCAGGGCCGGCAGCAGGTCCGTGACGTAGTCGCCGCCGACCGGTGCGCCGGTGAGCAGGACCAGCCCGGCGACGAGCGCCAGCAGCCCGGGCAGGAGCACGGCGCGCGCGCCGAACCGCGTGATCAGCCGCGGCGAGAAGCCGAGCGACAGGGTCCCGATCCCCACCGACACGGGCAGGAAGGCCGCGCCTGTCTGCACCGCGTCGTAGCCGAGCACGCGCTGCAGGTACAGCGTGCCGAGGAAGAACATCCCGAACATCCCGGCGACCATCAGCGCCTGCACGGCGTTCGCGCCCGAGACGTTGCGCGAGCGGAAGATGCGCAGCGGCACGAGCGGCCGGGTCGCGGTCGCCTGGCGCGCGACGAAGCCCGCGAGCAGGACGGCCGCCGCAGCGCCGAAGCCCAGCGTGTGCGCCGAGACCCAGCCGTGGTCGACGGTCCCGACGATCGTGTAGACGCCGAGCATGAGCGCGCCGGTCACGAGCGCGGCCCCGGCGACATCGGCGCCCTCGCCCAGGCCGATGCCGCGGTCGGGCTCGAGCAGCCGGACGGCGAGCACCGCGGCCGCGAGGCCGATCGGGAGGTTGACGAAGAAGATCCAGTGCCAGTTGACGGCCTGGGTGATGACGCCGCCGGCGAGCAGGCCGACCGAGGCGCCGGCCGAGGCCACGAAGCTGTAGATCCCGATCGCCGTCGCCCGCTCGCGCGGTTGCGGGAACATCGTCACGATCATGCCGAGGATGACCGCGGAGGTCATCGCCGCGCCGATGCCCTGCACGAAGCGCGCGGCGATCAGCATCGCCTCGGTCTGCGACGCGCCGCACAGCAGCGAGGCGAGCGTGAAGAGCGTCAGCCCGGCGAGGAAGACCCGCTTACGCCCGAGAAGGTCGCCCATCCGCCCGGCCAGCAGCAGCAGGCCGCCGAGCGCGATGAGGTAGGCGTTGACGACCCACGCCAGGCTCGACTGCGAGAAGCCGAGGTCGCTCTGGATCGTGGGCAGCGCCACGTTCACGATCGTCTGGTCGAGGATGATCATCAGCATCCCCGCGCACAGCACGACGAGCGCCACCCAGCGCGAGCGGTCGGTCGGTGTCGCGGTCATCTGTTCGCCTCCTGGTTCGTGAGCACCAGGTGGGACCGTAGCAGATAGTTCTGTTCGGGACTATCTCTTACGGGAGGACTACGGCGCGCGTACGGCTCGCCGGCGTACCGGGCGCTCGCACTTGGCGGGCGCCGACAGACGGTCGCCGGCCAGAGTGGCAAGCCCGGCGACGAAGGCGTCGCGCTGCCTCGCGGGCAGTGCCTCGAGCACCTCGCCGTAGATTCCGGCCACGATGGCGTCGGCTTCCTCCACGATCCGCCGACCGGCCTCGGTCACCGCGATGATCCGCGCGCGCCGATCGGTGCTCGACGGCCGGCGCTCGGCGAGCCCCGCCCGCTCGAGCTCGTCCATCGTCACGACCATCGTCGTCTTGTCCAGCGCGCACTGCTCCGCGACCTGGCTCTGGGTCAGCTCGCCGCGCAGCGCGTGCGCGAGCACGCAGTGGGCGCGGGGCGAGACGCCGAGCGCCTGGAGCTTCGCGGTCATCTCCGTCTCCAGCGCGTGGCTGGCCTGCCCGAGCAGGAACATGAGGTCGACATCGACCGTCGGCGGGCGCTTGACGGCAGTCGCGGCCATGATGTGATGCTAGCAAGACGTTCTGGCGCAAAATCGTCTTGCGCGGAACGAACCCGGTTCTCCCATGCGAGGAGCGACGACGTGAAGTACATGCTGCTGATCTACGACAACGCCAAGACGCGCGAGACCTTCCTCGGCGAGGGGGGCGAGGCGCTGATGGCCGAGCTCGACGCGGTCATGAAGGAGCTCACCGAGTCCGGCGAGCTGGTGGGCAGCGAGGCGCTCGCCGACCCGGCGAACACCAGGACGATCCGCGTCGTCGACGGCGCGCCGGCCATCACCGACGGTCCGTTCGCCGAGGCCAAGGAGCACCTGGGCGGCTACCTGATCGTCGACTGCGAGAGCGCCGAGCGCGCGGCCGAGATCGCGTTGCGGTGGCCGAGCGCGCGCTTCTCGCCGCTGGAGGTGCGGGCGCTGATGGACACCTCCGGCGCGGAGATGTGAGCGCGCCCGACGACCACATCGACCTGCTGCGCGCCCTGGCGCCGCAGGTCCTGGGCATCCTCGTCCGCCGGTACGGGCGCTTCGACGCGTGCGAGGACGCCGTGCAGGAGGCGCTGCTCGCCGCGACGGTCCAGTGGCCGCAGGAGGGCGTGCCCGAAAGCCCGCGGGCCTGGCTCGTCACCGTCGCCTCGCGCCGGCTGACCGACCAGCTGCGCAGCGAGCAGGCGCGCCGGCGCCGCGAGGACACGGCCGCCGCGCAGGTCCCCCCCGACGACGCCTTCGCCCCGGCGCCGGGCGACGAGCAGGGGCCCGACGGCGACGACACGCTGACGCTGCTCATCCTCTGCTGCCACCCGGCGCTCTCGCCCGCATCGCAGCTGGCCCTCACCCTGCGCGCCGTCGGCGGCCTGACCACGGCGCAGATCGCCAGCGCCTTCCTCGTCCCCGAGGCGACCATGGCGCAGCGCATCAGCCGCGCCAAGCAGAGCATCCGGGCGGCCGGCGGCGGCTTCGAGATGCCGCCCGAGCCCGAGCGCGCCGAGCGCCTGCGCGTGGTGCTCCACGTGCTCTACCTGATGTTCAACGAGGGCTACATCGCGAGCTCGGGCCCTCGCGTGCAGCGCAGCGAGCTCACGCGCGAGGCGATCCGGCTGACGCGGGCCGTGCACGCGCTGCTGCCCGATGACGGCGAGGTCGCCGGCCTGCTCGCGCTGATGCTCCTGACGGACGCGCGGCGCGCGGCGCGCACCGGCGCCGACGGCACCCTGATCGCGCTCGCCGACCAGGACCGCAGCCTCTGGAACCGGGCCTACATCGACGAGGGCACGGCGCTCATCACCACCGCGCTCGCACACGCCACCCTCGGCCCCTACCAGCTGCAGGCGGCGATCGCCGCCGTCCACGACGAGGCGCCGGCCGCGCAGGACACCGACTGGCCGCAGATCCTCGCCCTCTACGAGCTGCTGGCCCGGGTGGCACCCAACCCGATGGTCACCCTCAACCACGCCGTCGCGGTGGCGATGGTCGAAGGTCCGCGCGCCGGGCTCGAGCTGCTGGCCACGCTGGACGGCGACGATCGCCTGGCCGACCACCACCGTCTCGACGCGGTCCGCGCGCACCTGCTCGAGATGGCCGGCGACCACGGCGCAGCCCGCGAGGGCTACCGCGCCGCGGCGCGGCGCACGACGAGCCTCCCCGAGCAGCGCTACCTCGAGGCCCGTGCGGCGCGCCTCGAGTCCGGGGCGCCGCCGGTCACATGAGCCACGTGCCGGCGATCCGGTAGCCGCGCGAGCGGCCGAGGACCGCGTTGGCGGCCTGCAGGCCGGAGACGACCGCCGCCTCGATGCAGCCGGCGTTCAGGCCGTTGTCGGTCCAGTCGCCGGCGAGGACGAGGTTGTCGTATCCGCTCTCGTCGGCGCGCAGCCGGTGGGCGTCGCTGCCCGGCGCGCACTGCACGTAACGGTCGGAGGGATCGACGTTGGCGAGGAGCAGCTGGGTGTCGATCGCGCGGCGCCCGCGGTGCCCGTTGCGCCCGCACAGCAGGTCCCAGCGGAACGAGCCCTTCGCCGACGCGCCGGGCAGCAGGTGCTCCAGGTGGCGCTCGACCAGCTCGACGGCATTGGCCCGCACGCGCTCGCGGTGCCCGGCGAGGTAGGCCTCGGGCGGCGCGTCGGGCGGCCACGCCGCCGCGAGCGCCCCACAGAAGTACGCGATCGATCCGGGCCGGTCGTGGGCGGGCCATTGCTCGACCTCGATGAGCTGCGGCATCGACGCCCACGTGTTGAACGGCGACTCGTACGCGCTCACGGTGGCGCCCGGATCGGGCCAGCCGAGCGCCGGCTCGTCGTCGCGCAGCCACAGCTGCAGCGCCTGGGTGGCGGTCGTCGTCACGTGCTCGACCATCGCGCGCCACTCGCGGCGATCGTCGATGAGCTCACCGCAGACGATCGGAGCCATGCCGACCGGGATGGCGAAGACGATCGCGTCGAAGTCCTCGCCGTCGCGCAGGACGCGCGTCTCGGCGTCGGGCCAGTCGCAGAAGTGCGACTCGAACGGCGCGTGCTCGACGCCCGGCGGCGCGTCGAGCCGTTCCTCGAGCGGGGTCGACGGGAACCCGGGCAGCCCACCGAAGCGCGCCAGCGGCTCGTAGGCCTCGAGCCCGGGCGCCACGCGCGCCTGGCGCCCGACGGTGATGGCCTCGATGCGCGCGCGGTCGCTCGAGAGGTGCAGCCCGTCGACGCGGTGGAAGAGCTCGAAGCGCACGCCACGGGCGCGCAGCGCCTGGTAGAGCGGGGCGAAGACGACGTCGCCCATGCCCGCCGCCATCTTCCAGAAGATCGCGCCGCGGTACTCGAAGAACATCTTCGTGCTGAGGAAGACCGCCACCCCGGCGCTCACCCCGCGCCGCGATCGCGCGGCGCCGCCCTCGGCGAAGACCAGGTCGTAGAGCCCGCGGATGAAGGGGAAGTCGGCGACCTCGGGCGGCGCGCCGTGGCGCGCGATCCAGTCGAGGAAGTCCTCGTCGTTCAGCGCGCGGAAGCCGCGGCTGCCCGACACGATGCCGTCGGCCAGCATCCCGCGCGCCACCGCGGTCATGACCGCGACGAGGTGCCACGTGCGGCGCAGGTCGGCGTCGCCCTCGACCAGGCCCGCGATCGCCTCCGCCGCCGCGGCGAGCGCCCGGTCGAGCGCCCGCACCGAGGACGCCACGCCGGAGCGGTCGAGCGCGCCCCGCGCCAGGGTCGCCGCCTCGAGGATGGCGGCCAGCACCGTGACGCGTACGCCGTTGACGAGCGGGCTCGGGCCGGCGGGCGCCTCGGCGCAGGCGGTGAGGGACACCGCGCCCGACGCGGTCGCGTCGTCGGGCAGCGAGTCGAGGAAGTCCACGATCAGCTGGAGCGCTCGGCGCAGGACGTCGCCGAGCGTGAGCTCGCGCCTCGTGCCGTCGGGCTCCCCCGGGAGCAGGTCGTTCGGCGTGAACTGGCCGAGCCAGTGGTGCCAGCCGTCCGCGCGGCGGTCCTCGAGCCCCACCGTGGCGGCGGGGAAGAACGCGTCGCGCCAGGTCTGGATGGGCGCCTCCGGATCGGTGTGCGGGCGATCGAGCTCGGCGTAGCACTCGCGCAGGAGGCGGAAGGCGTTCTCGTAGTAGCCCAGCCACAGGTGCAGGCCGTGCTCCTCGACCCTGCCGTTCGGGCCGCGGCTGCTGGCCCCCTTGCCGCCGAGCCGCCATCCGCGCTGGTACACCGTGATCGACTCCAGCTCGTCGCGCCAGCCCGCCTCGCTGAGGCGCCATGCTGCCGTCAGGCCGGCCATGCCGCCGCCGAGGACGGCGACGCGGGTCGGGCGCCCGCTCACCGCGGTATCAGCAGGCGAGCGCGCGCCTCGTCGAGCTCGCTGGTCGCGTCGCGTGCGTCGAAGGCGGCGATCGCGCGCTCGAGCAGCGGGCGCGCCTCCGCGCCGAGGAGGTCGTGGAGGTCGAGCGTGATCCGCAGCTCGAAGGGGCGCGCCGTCTGGACGCGGGCGAGCTCGAGGGCGGTGCGCAGCTGCGCGACCACGGCGTCGCGGTCGGGCGCGAGGTGGGCCACGCGCCGCATCGTCTCGGCGTCGTAGAAGCGCATGCCGGTCTCGGCGGCCAGCTGGAGGGACTCCTCGTAGCGCTGCCGCGCCCCGCCGGGGTCGCCCGCCGCTGCCAGCAGCGCGCCTGCCGTCGTGAGGTAGAAGGGAAGGAAGATGCGCAGCTCGAGCATCTGCCAGACCTCGATGTGACCGGCGACGGCGTCGGCGTGCCCGGTCAGCTCGGCCGCGTCCGCCACCCCCGACCGCAGCGCGGCGATGGCCTCGAGCACCGCGGTCTGCGTGTCGGCGATGAGCTCCCACGCGTCGAACCCGTGCCGGACGCTCGACGCGCTCAGATCGGCCACCGCCGCTTCCGCGAGGTCGAGGCGGCCGGCCTCGATCCGCATCCACGAGCCCAGCCACGCCGCGTAGGCGGCGCTCCACGGGCCCTGCGGGAAGTCGAGCGTCGCCGCGAGCGTGTGGGCCCGGGCCAGGCTCACCTGCGCCCCGGCCACGTCGGCGAACATGAACCGGGCCAGCGCGCGGTGCACGAGCATCCCGACCGTCGGGTCGTTGGGCACGAACCAGGCGGCGGCGACGACCTCGTCCTCGCTCGCCTCGGGCCCGTCGTGGTCGAAGCCGGAGAGCCCGTCGACCGCGCCGGCGAAGTCGCCTGAGAACCAGTCGAGAATCCCGAACGCGCCGCGATTGTGGGGGCGGAAGGCGGCGCGCTTGCCCTCCAGCGAGGCCCGCAGGGTGGCCGTGACGTCGCGGGCGCGGTCGAGCTCGGCGCGAGAGACGTAGTGCGGCCAGAGCGAGATCAGCGTGCTGAACATGTCGTCGCTGGCCGGGTCGGCCGCGGCCAGCTCGAGGCAGCGGTCGAAGTCCTGGGAGGCCTCCTCGCTGGCGGCGCCCTCGATCGCCATCGCCAGGAACCCGCGGCGCAGGCGCAGCTCCACCTCGCGATGGTCGCGCGCCGCATCGCTCGCCAGCGGGACCACCAGGTCGATCGCCCGCTTGAGGTGGGCCCGGGCTTCGTCCAGCGCACCGCGCCGGCGGGCCCACTCCGCCGTCTGCTGGTAGGCGGCGGCGGCCTCGTGGTGACGTTCCGCGCGCTCGTAGTGCGAGGCGAGCACGTACCAGTCGGCAGGGTCGTCGGTGGCGAGGAGATCGCACAGGCGATCGTGGACCTTGCGGCGCCACGAGGGAGGTTGCAGCTCGTAGGCGACCTCGCGCAGCAACTCGTGGCGGAACCGGTAGCGCCCGCCCGCCACCGACTCGAGGATCTGGCCCTCGACGAGCGCGGCCAACGTCGCGTCGAGCTCGTCGGACCCGATCGACATCGCGGCGGCCAGCAGCGCGCGATCGACCTGCTGACCCGCCGCGGCCGCGGTCGCCGCGACCGGCAGGGCCGCCGGCGTGGCGTAGAGGCGGGCGACGAGCGGCTCATAGAGCGCCTCGGGGACCGATCCGGGCATCGGCGCGATGCCGCGGACCCCGGCCGGGGCGCCAAGCTCGCCCGCGCGGACCAGCTCCTCGAGGTACAACGGGATCCCGCCGCTGCGCGCGGCGAGGTCCGCGCGAGCCTGCTCGGTGAGGTCGCCGCCGAGCGCGTCGATGAGCGCCATGCACCAGTCGGACGTCAACGGCTGAAGCTCGACGGCTTCCCAGAGCCCTGCCTCCGGGTTGCGCGAGGTCCCGAGGACGAGCATCCGCCCGGGCCCGGTCCGCACCAGGTCGGCCAGCAGTGCCCGCGTGGCGTCGTCGAACCAGTGCACGTTCTCGGCCATGACGATCGCGGGCTGGTCCTCCGCGCACGCGATGACGTAGTCGAGCACCGCCTCGGTGACCTGCTCCTCGAGCTTGCGACCCTCGGTGGGGGCCTGCTCGTAGCCGGCGCTCGGGTCGATGCCGAGGACCGGCGCCATCAGGGGGACCATCTCGGACGGCTCCAGCTCAAGGATGGCGAGCTCGCTGGTCAGGTACTCGAGGCGCTCGGCCGCGCCGGCGTCATCGGCGATGCCACAGCGGGCCTCGACGAGCCGGCGGATCGGGTGCAGGCCCGCGTCGAGGTGGAACGGCGAGCCGTGCAGCGTCACGACGCGCGCGCCCTCGGCGCGGGCCTCGTCGGCCAGCATGGCCACGAGGCGCGACTTGCCGACGCCTGCCTCGCCGTGGACGAGGACGCCCGTCGCGCGATCGGCGTCGTCGGTGGACGCCCGCGCCCATGCCGCCCGCAGCTGCCCGAGCTCGGCCTCGCGGTCGACCATGCGCGCCGACCAGGCGCGGCGGGCCGGGACCGAGCGCTCGCCGACGACCACGAACGGCTGCAGCGGATCGGCGACCCCCTTGACCTCCTGCGGCGCGGCGGCCTCGATCTCGAAGTGGCCGTCGACCAGTTGCCTGACCTCGTCGGAGACGACGACCGTCCCCGGATCGGCGAGCGAGTGCAGCCGCGCCCCGACGTTGGCCGCGAGGCCGTAGATGTCGTCCTCGTGCAGGTCGAGGTAGACCGGGCCGTGATGCACGGCGACGCGGACGTCGAGCGACTCGCCGGCGCCGGAGGTCAGCGCGCGCACGGCCCGCACCAGCGCGAGCCCCGCCCTCACCGCGCGCTCGGCATCGTTCTCGTGGGCCACGGGGAAGCCGAAGGTCGACAGCGTCCCGTCGCCCTTGAGCTGCACGATGTGGCCTTCGAAGCGGGTTTCGATCACGTCCCGGCACGCCGCGCGGTAGCCGCGCATGAGCTCGCGGTACGTCTCGGGCTCGAGGCGACCGGACAGCTCGGTCGAGCCGACGACGTCGCAGAACATGATCGTGAGCCGGCGCAGCTCTCCGACGCGGGCGCTGAGCTCGTCGCCGCCCACCCGCGGGTCCTCGCTCATTGCACGGGCAGCAGGACGCGTGTCGACCTGACCTGCGGCGGGGAGCCGGGCACCGCCAGCGTGGCCGTCACTGACCCGACGTAGAGCCCGGGCTCGCAGCTCTGGGCGGGCGCGGAGAGCTGGAAATGGATCTCCTGGGCCGCGAGCTGCCGGGGTTGGATCGTGATCTGGCTCGGAAAGAGGGCACCCGACGCGTCGAGGTTGACGAACGGGGCCTCGATGCTCAGCGCCGCACCGGCCAGCGGGCTCTCGAGCAGCGGCGTGCTCGCGTCGACCGGCTTCTGGGGCGCGAGGATCGCGATCGCATCGATCACGCCCGAGACCAGCTGCAGCCCGGTCTGCACGGCCAGCGACGTGGTGGCCGCGAGATCGTCCGCCGCGTCGTCGGCCGTGTACTGGCCGTCGTCGATGTTGGTGGCGGTGGTCGCCAGGCGCTCGGTCCAGCGGTCCACGAGCGATGACGCGAGCGCTGCGAACTCCGCGGCGACGTCGCCCAGGGGAGTCGACATCCCTCAGGCCTCCGGAGGCTTCCTGGCGCGCGCGCCGGCCGCCCTCGCGCTGCGAGCGCCGAGCTCGATGGCCGCCGCACTCTCCCGCAGCGTCTTGACCCAGAGGCCGGCCGCGTCCTGCACCAGGTCGTCGGCGCGGTAGTCCTCGTTGTCGATCTTGGCGGCGGTCCGCTGGGCCATCGCCGCCAGGTCGTCGAGGCACGCCTTGGTCGTGGCGGCGACCTCGTCGGCGAACTCCTTGATCACCGGGCCGAGCGGCGGCTGGGGCTGAGCGCCGTGAGGTGGGAACGTCTTCGGCTTCTTCGGCCGCGGGTTGAACTCGGAGCCCGACTTGGATGGGTCGATGGCACAGGTGAAGACGAAGTCCTCGGCAACGGTTGCGTAGCCGATGAGGCACATGAAGATCGACAGCCCCGGGCCCGGGAACGCCTTCGTGAAGTAGACCCGCTTGGTCGTCGTGATCCTCAGCCGGGTCGGGGCGGCGAGCTCCTCGACGGTGAGCACTCCCGCGTCGACGAGCACGTCGTCGTTCGCCAGCGGGTGCGGCGCCACCAGGTGGTACTCCGTCGCCGCGACGCGCGGGTTGGAGAACGTCCCATGGGTGAACGCGAGCTCGGCCGAGATCGTCCAGCTGTTCTGCTTGTGGGGACAGTCGAGGCTCACGACCTCGTGGAAGTGGCGCGCACCCGACGCCATGGTCTCGACGAGGGACATCTCGCACCAGAAGCCGTTGCACCCCGGCCAGTTGGACGGGTCGAGGAACCTGACGGCGCGGTCGAAGTCGACGGCGTCGGTCTCGAACTCCGTCCTCAGCGCCGTGGCGAGGACGTTCCCCTGGCCCGGCACGGCCACCGGAACCCTGACCAGGCCGGAGGTGCAGGGCCTGTGGCCGATGAACGCCGGCTTCTCGCCGATGAGTGCGGCGGCGCCCGGCACCACGTGTTCGTCCCACCACTGATCGGCCGAGAGGACGGCGTCCTGGGAGTCGTCGGTGAGCAGCTCGTGCAGTGATGCGGACCTGTCGGCGTCCTCGACGAGCCCCTCGACACGCAGGGCGCGTTGTGCGAGCTTCCCCTTGTTCTTGGAGCGGTCGCGATAGGCGGGGATTGCCCGGGCGAGCGCGGCGATCGCCATCATCCGCCGCGCGCGCATGCGCCCGACCGGCGGGATCTTGGAGAGGTCTCGCAGCGCCGCATCGACGGACGGGAACGGGTGCGTGCCGGGCGGGGCGCCGCTCTTCTCGTTGGTCCACGCCTCGAGCTGCTCGAACCACTTGAGGTCGTTGACGTCGTTGCCGGCCTCGTCGCCGTAGATGGGGAGGACCTGCGCGACGGCGGTACGCCGCTCAGCATCGCTGATTACTGCAGCCTCGATCGCCCCGTAGATCCCGATGAGGTCGGTGATCTCGCCCATATCCACTCCTCTCGGTGCGCGTACTCTACGCCGGACATGAGGCACTGAGGGAACGATTGGCGAGGGGACTGATGGGCGAGGCGCAGGACAACGGCGGGCCTGATCCGAAGCGCTCGCGGCCGGCGTTCGATCCCGTGGCCGGCATGCGCGCGGTCGCCGACATCCAGGCCGAAGGCCTGCGCGCGGCGGGCGACCTGCTCGAGCGCATCCTGCGCTCCGAGCCGGAGGCGCCCGGTACGCGGCCGCCCTCGTCGACCGGAGGCGTCGGCGCCCTGGTCGAGGCGTGGACGGATCTGCTGCAGCGGACGCTGGCCGCGATGGCCACGCCCGGCGAGCCCGGCGCGCTGACGGTCGCCATCGACGCCAACGGGGCCGGGCCGCAGGTGCGCCTCGCGGTCGACGAGACCGGCGCGGGCGAGGCCACCGAGGTGTGGCTGCACAACGGGACGTTCACCGCGGTCGGCCCGCTGGCCCCGCGCTGCGGTCCGCTCAGCGACGCCGACGGCGCCGTGCTCGACGGGGCCGAGGTCGGCTTCGAGCCGCGCGAGGTGGACCCGCTCCCGGCCCGGTCGAGCCGCGCCGTGGTCGTCTCGCTGGCGGCGGCCGGACCGCTGCGACCGGGGACCTACCGCGGCACCATCCAAGCCCAGGGCGCGCCCAGGCTGTGGCTACCGCTCGAGGTCGTGGTCGAGCCGTGCTGACCGCGGACGAGGCCGACCTCGTCCAGGCCTACTCCGACGACGTCAACCGCGTCGTGCGCCGCGCGATGCTCGACGCCATCCCCGACGGGGAGCCGCACCGCTGGCTCTATCGCGTCGCGCGCGACTACCCGAGCCGCCCGGGGAAGGCGCTGCGGCCGGCGCTGTGCGTGGCGACAAGCCGGGCCTTCGGCGGCAGCGACGCGGACGTCGTGCCCGTCGCCGTGGCCATCGAGCTGTTGCACAACGCCTTCCTCGTCCACGACGACATCGTCGACGGCAGCGAGCGCCGCCGCGGGCGCCCGACGCTCGCCGCCGAGTACGGCCTCGGGCTCGCGCTCAACGCCGGCGACGCGCTCGCCGTGCTCTCCAACCAGGTTCTGCGCCGCCACGCGAGTCGCATGGACGCCGACCTCGCCGAGCGCGTGCTCTCGGAGTTCGACGCCATGGCCCTGCGGACGCTCGAGGGCCAGGCCACCGAGCTCGGCTGGCGGCGCGACGGCGTCGAGACGCTCGAGCCCGAGGACTACCTCGACCTGATCATGCACAAGACGTGCTGGTACACCACGGTGCACCCGCTGCGTGTCGGCGCGCTGATCGGCTCGGCGGGCGCCGCCGACCTGCGGCCCATGGTGCGCTTCGGCTTCCACCTGGGCGCGGCCTTCCAGATCCAGGACGACCTGCTCAACCTGCTCGGCAGCGAGCGCGAGTACGGCAAGGAGATCGACGGCGACCTCTTCGAGGGCAAGCGGACGCTGCCGCTCATCCACCTGCTGCGCAACGCGCGGGGGACCGATCGCGACGTCCTCGCTCGCTACCTGGGCCTCGAGCGCGCGCAGCGCACCGCCGCCATGGTGGCGGAGGTCCGTCAGCTCCTCGACGCCTACGGGAGCATCGCCTTCGCGGCCGAGTACGCACACGGCATCGCCGGCGCCGCGCTCGACACCTTCGAGGAGGCCTTCGCGTCCGCCGCCCCGAGCCCCGACCGCGACTTCGTCCGCGCGCTCGTGCCCTACATGCTCGACCGGCGCGCGTAGCTCAGCCGTCGGGCGCGAGGATCTCGTTCCACTCCCGGATCTCCCAGCCGCGCACGACGCCGTTGAGCACGAACGGGTCGCCGTCGACGAAGGCCTCCGCCGCGGCACGCGTCGGGAAGATGCCCATCGAGCCCTGCTCCTGCGGGTCGCCGAAGGTCCCGACCATCAGGATCTCCCCGCGGGCGTGGAACTCCTTCAGCCGCGCGTGGTGGGCGGGGAAGTGCGCCGGCGCCCGGCTGCCCACGTCGTCGGCGGACTCGTAGAGCAGCACGTACTTCACGGCGCGGCGCTCTCGGCGCCGGCGGCGAAGGCGGCCAGCGTGGCGTCCCAGGCGCCGGGCGCGCTGAAGGTCTCGTGCATGCGCTCCGCGTCGGGGCCGAAGCGGTCGAGGTCGCGGTGCTCGAGCTCGACGCGCGTGCGATCGGGGCCCTCGGCCACGAAGCGCACCTCGACGGTCGTCACGAGCGAGGGGTCGTACTTCCACTCGGCGCTGATCTGCCAGGTCACGACGACGCGCTCGGGCGGTTCCCAGGCAGCGACGTAGCCGGTGGACGTCTCGCTGCCGTCGGTGTGGCGCGTGTACCAGCGTCCACCCTCGCGCGGCTCGATGACGATCTGCTCGATCGGCGCGCTGCCGATGTGGTGGTCGCTCGGCCACCAGCCGGTCATGCCGCCCGTGAAGACCTCGAACGCCCGCTCGCGCGGGACCGGGACCACGACCGACCGCCGGATCGATTCCGTCGCCTGGATCATTGCGGCTCGCCTTTCTGCTCTCGGGCTGCAGACGCGAACGACGCCAACGACCGCTCCCAGAACTGATCCAGGTAGGTGCGCAGGACGGCCAGGCCCGCGGTGTCCACCTGGTACAGGCGGCGCGTGCCCACTTGGCGGTCCAGCACCAACCCGACGTCCTTGAGCACCTTCAGGTGCTGGGAGACCGCCGGCCGGCTCACGGGCAGCTCGGCTGCCAGCTCGCCGACCGGGCGGGGCCCGTCCGAGAGGCGATCGAAGATCGCCTGCCGGGTCGGATCGCCCAGCGCGGTCATCATGTCGGCTCCGTTCGTCACGACTAACGGTAAGTTACCGCTGACGGAACGGATCCGTCAAGTGCCCGCGGCCCTGCTCAGTCCTTGCGCAGGGTGTCCTTGACCTTGTCGGCGCCCTTGTCGACGGCGTCCTTCGCCTTGCCGGCGGCGCGATCGGTCTTGCCCTCGTTCTTGAGGCTCTTGTCGCCGGTCAGATCCCCGGCGGCCTCCTTGACGCGGCCCTTGGCTTCGTCGGTGTTCGCACTCATGTTCCACCGTCCTTGTGGTTGGTCCTGTAGTACCGCCCTCCCCGCTCGGGTGACGCCCCAAGCGCCGAAGCGACGAGCGCCGGCGCCGGCACCGCCTGCTCGACGTGGAGAGCCGGCTCGCCTGGCGGCGCGAGATCGGCTTCGCCGACGTCGGCTGCTACTGGAAGTGGCTCGAGATGGCCCTGCTCATCGGGGTCAGGCCCGCCTGATCCGCGGTGCTCTCGCGCACCTGAACGGGCGGGAGGGCAAGGCGCGCGACCAGCCCGCCGGCGGGGGGCGCGTCGAGGAGCAGGCGCCCCCCGTGGGCGTCGGCGATCGACTTGACGATCGAGAGGCCCGGGCCCGTGCCCGGCGCCGATCCACGGCCCAGTCGCTCGAAGGGCTGTGTCAGCCGCCCGAGGTCCTCGGCGCCGATGACCGACCCGCCGTTGCTCACCGTCAGCTCGCCGTCGCGGACGCGCACCGTGACGACGCCGCCCGGCCGCCCGTGACGCAGCGCGTTGTCGACGAGATTGGCCGCGGCGCGCGCCAGCAGGACGGCGTCGCCGCGCACGGTCGTCGGCTCCAGCTCGACCTCGATCCTCGCGCTGGGCGCCAGCGCGGCGCGCACCACGCTGCTGACAGCTCGACGGGCCCGTCCTCGCGCGCGCCGTCGGTGGCCGCCGCCAGCGTCAGCAGCGACGTCGTCATGCGGTCGGTCTGCTCGGACGTCGCGATCGTCTCACGCGGGACCGCCCGCAGCTCCTCGACCGTGGGCGCCGGGTCCTCGAGCGCGACCTCGGCCGCGACGCGGATCGCCGTCAGCGGGGCGCGCAGCTCATGGGAGGCGTTGGCGACGAAGCGCCGCTGCGTCGCGATCGCACCGGCCAGCGGAGCGAGCACCTGGCCCGAGACCAGCCAGCCGCCGCGGGCGGCGAGCACGACGACCGCGACCACGGCGAGGGCGTACTGCGACGCGAGGCCCGAGTTCCCGAACCACGGGCTCGAGCCGAGGGCCCGGTCGGGCGCCCTGAAGCCCGGCGGAACCTGGGCGCACGGGGCCATCCGTAGCCGCCTGCTCGACCCGTTGGCTCTGCTTCGCACCATTGTGGCCTTGACATGGTGCCATTATGGCGTCATACTGACACCATGGATCTGACCCAGTACGTCGACAAGCTCCGCCGCGAGCTCGCCATTGCCGCCGACTCCGGCGGCGAGGACGCCCGCGCGCTCGCCGAGCGCCTGACCGCGCCACTCGAGTCCGCGATCCGGCTGATGCTGCTCGACGCGCTGTCCGCCGCCGCCGACGAGATCACGCGCGAGCTCGCGCCGGGCTCGGTCGAGCTGCGCCTGCGTGCCGGCGAGCCCGACTTCGTGGTGTCGCCGGCGCCGGGCGACGAGACGCTCGAGCCCGCGGTCGACGCCCCGGCGCCCGCACCGCCGGAATCCGACGAGGGGGCGACCGCGCGCATCAACCTCCGCCTGCCCGAGGGCCTGAAGACCGGCATCGAGCAGGCCGCAGGCCGCGAGCGGCTGTCCGTCAACGCCTGGCTCGTTCGCGTGGCCGCTGCCGCGCTCGCGCACGACGACCGCCGCCCGCCCCAGCGTGGCGGCCGGATCGGCCAGGCCTACACCGGCTGGGTGCGCTGACCGACGGTCCGTCCGCTCCGCCAACCAACCCACCGATGTCTTCGAACCTGACCTTCCAGGAGGGCAACGCCATGCCGACCTTCGACACCCCCGAACCGATCTCGGCGACGATCGACCTCGCCGTCGGCGACGTCCGGATCAGCGCCGGCGACCGCCTCACGACGGTCGTCGAGGTGCAACCCAGCGACGCGTCCAGCGACGAGGACGTCAAGGCCGCCGAGCTGACCCGCATCGAGTACGCCGACGACCGACTCCTGGTCAAGGCGCCGAAGCTGCGCTCCTGGCTGAGCAGGAGCGGCGGCCCGTCGATCGACGTGACGATCGCGCTGCCGGCCGGCTCGCGCGTGCACGGGAAGCTGGGCATGGGAGACCTCCATGGCGACGGTCCGCTCGGCGACTGCCGCATCACGACCGGCCTCGGTCGCATCCAGCTCGACAGTGCCGACGCGCTGAACCTGAAGAGCGGCGCCGGCGACATCACCGTGGCGCGTGCAACGGGCCATGTGGAGGTCACGGCCAGCTCGGGCGAGGTGCGCCTCGGCGAGCTCGACGGCAGTGCCGTGATCAAGAACTCCAACGGCGACACGTGGGTCGGCGTGGCCGCGGGCGACCTGCGGCTCAACGCCGCCAACGGCAACATCGCGGTCGAGGTCGCGCACGCCGGCGTCGTCGCCAAGTCCGCCAACGGCGATGTCCGGCTCGGCGAGGTCGTGCGGGGCTCGGTCGTGGTCGAGACCAAGATCGGCGACCTCGAGGTCGGCGTGCGCGAGGGCACCGCCGCCTGGCTCGACGTCAACGCCCGGTTCGGTCACCTGCACAACTCCCTCGAAGCCGCCGAGGCCCCCGAGGCGTCGGCCGAGACCGTCGAGGTGCGCGCGCGCACCTCCGTCGGCGAGATCGTGATCCGCCGTCCCTGACGGGCGATCACCCGCAACCCAAGGAGACTCCCATGACACGTCCGCGATCGGCGATCGCAGCCACCGGCCTGCGCAAATCGTTCGGCGACCACCTCGTCCTCGACGGCATCGACCTCGACGTCGGCGAAGGGACGATCTTCGCTCTGCTCGGGCCCAATGGCGCCGGCAAGACGACGATGGTCCAGATCCTCTCGACCCTCATAGCCCCCGACGCCGGGGTCCTGCGCGTGGGCGGCCACGACGTCGTGCGCGACCCCGACGCGGTCCGCGCCGTGATCGGCGTCACCGGGCAGTTCTCGGCGGTCGACAACCTGCTCACGGGCGAGGAGAACCTGATCCTGATGGCCGACCTCAACCACCTGGGCCGGACCGAGGGACGCCGGCGCGCCGCCGAGCTGCTGGATCGCTTCGACCTCGCCGAGGCGGCCGCGAAGACGGTCGCCACCTACTCCGGCGGCATGCGGCGCCGGCTCGACCTCGCGATGGGCCTCGTCGCCGACCCGCGCATCGTCTTCCTCGACGAGCCGACCACCGGCCTGGACCCGCGCAGCCGCCGCACCATGTGGCAGATCGTCCGCGACCTCCTGGCCGACGGGGTCACGATCTTCCTCACGACGCAGTACCTGGACGAGGCAGACCACCTCGCCGACCGGATCGCGGTCCTCGACCGCGGAAGGCTGGTCGCCGAGGGCACCGCGGACGAGCTCAAGCGGCTCGTCCCCGGCGGTCACATCAGCCTGCGGTTCCCGGACGCCGATGAGCTCGAAGCGGCCGCTCGCGCCCTGGGCGGGATCGACCGCGACGACGACGAGCTGACATTGCAGCTCCCGAGCGACGGCGGCGTCCGTTCGCTGCAGGAGCTGCTCGACCGCCTGGACGCCGAATCGATCGAGGTCGATGCGCTGTCGGTCCACACCCCCGATCTCGACGACGTCTTCCTGGCCCTGACCGGGCGCCCGGACAAGCACGAGGAGCCGGTTCGATGAGCACCTTCCCCTATGCCGTGACCGACTCGGCGACGATGCTGCGACGCCGGCTTCGCCACCTGCTGCGCTACCCGTCCATGACGGTGATGCTCGCCGGCATGCCGATCGTCTTCCTGCTGCTGTTCGTCTACGTGTTCGGAGGCACGCTCGGCGCCGGGCTCGGCGCCGTCTCCGGCAGCCGCGCCGATTACGTCGACTACGTCACCCCTGGCATCCTGCTCGCCGCCGTCGCCGCCGTCGCCCAGGGCACGGCGATCGCGGTCGCCATGGACATGACCGAGGGCATCATCGCCCGCTTCCGCACGATGGCCATCGCCCGCGTCTCGGTGCTGACCGGCCACGTCCTGGGCGCCATGATCCAGACGATGCTCAGCGTGGCGATGACCATCGCCGTCGCGCTGCTCGTCGGCTTCCGACCCACCGCCGGCCTCGCCGACTGGGTCGCCACGTTCGGCGTCCTCGCCATGGCCGCCCTCGCGCTGACCTGGCTGACGGTCGCGCTCGGCATGGTGAGCAAGAGCGTGGAGACCGCGAGCAACCTGCCGATGTTCCTGATGCTGCTCCCGTTCCTCGGCAGCGGCTTCGTCCCGACCGAGTCGATGCCGGCCGGACTGCGCTGGTTCGCCGAGAACCAGCCGTTCACGCCCATCATCGAGACGCTCCGAGCACTGCTGCTGGGCGCCCCGATGGGCAACAGCGCAATGCTCGCCGTCGCCTGGTGCGCCGGCATCGGGGTCACGGGGTACCTGTGGGCCAAGCACCTGTTCAACCGCGACCCGACGCCCTGACGCGCGCCCGAGAGGATCGAACCTCTGACCCTCTGTTCCAGCGGGACCTAGTCAGCCCACCAGTCGCGCTTGCCCTCCACGTCGTCGCGCGGATTCTCGCCGAGGTTGGGCGCACCGAAGACGAGTATCTCGAGGCCGTCCGGGCCGCCCTCGTAGCCTCGCCACGTGCCGGGCGGGACGCGCACCACGTCCCACTCCTTGACGTCGACGATCTCGTCGTCGAGCTTCATCCGCCCGCTCCCGCGCACGACCACGTAGATCTCTTCCTGCTCCTTGTGCGTGTGGCCGAAGGGGAAGCGATAGTCGGGTGGGATGCGCTGGTAGCTGAGGCCGCACTGCTCGAGCTCGAGCGCCTTGCTTGCGTGACGGAACTCCAGGTCGGGCGGGCCGTCGAAGTTGGACCCGAGATCCTCCAGATCCTCCTTGAGGTTCCTGAGCGCGAACGGCACGGCCGCGATCCTACTGTTCGACCTCCGCCCCGCCGGGTCCCGCTGGGTCTCCGTGCGACGCGCCCGAGAGGATTCGAACCTCTGACCTTCGGTTCCGTAGTAGGACTGTCAGCCGCGATCCGGCCTGCGCTTGGATCTTTCCAGAGCGACAGCGGCGGTGCGGTGTCGGGCCCCTCCGCACCGGTGCTTTCCTTTGACGTCCGACCGAGGAGCACAGGTCGGGGCCGTCCGCGCACGTGGCAAAGCTCGGTCGGCGACGTCGTTCTTGGAATCGATGAACGGACGTTTCCAGGCGCCGTGCGGCGGTCTACGAGCGACAGTCGGCGAAAATCGAGTTGAAGTTAGGGTCGGCACAGCTCTCTTGGTCCAGCCGCGTCACCTTCCCCAGAGAGGGGTTGCCGTGCGTCATTCCAGCAGCGTTACCCGTCCTGCCCCGCGGCGTGCGGCGTTCGTCGGGGTGCTCGCCACGTTCGCCAGCTTCGCTCTGCTTGCGTCCGGAGTCGCGGCGGCGGCCACCCACACAACGGACTTCGAGGGGTTCGCTGCTGGGTCCGTCAACGGACAGGACGGCTGGAGGAGCGACGTGCCTGGCGACATCCCGTCTCTGCCGCACGGTATGACCAGGCGGTTGTTCGCCAGCGGCGGCGTCCCGACGTTCGGTGGCCAGTCGTGGCGCTTGTCAAACCTGCTTGCACAGCCCCGGAAACTTCGCCTCCCGAGTTCGAGCTCCAGACCTATTCCAAGCCGACGCCCCACCCGCTGGAGAGACGCTGCCGAATACGGTGTTCATCGCCAGGTTCTCGTTCATATCCGCACCCGATCGTCAGACCGGGCTCTCGTGACCGTCAGTCCGGACTCTGGCGACGGCGTCGCGGATGGCCTACGTGGGTCTGGAGATATGGCGGACGGCATCGCATGTCATTTCCATGATAGCTCCCAGCCCGACGGCGACTTTCGTCGGATATGACCTCCGCACGCTGCTCTCGCACGGTCCGCCCACACGATCGAGTTCTAGATGAAGCTCATCCCGGGCCGGCCAACGACCGAGTGCGAATCCTGATCGACGGTCAGGATTTTGGTCAGTGCTTCACGACGTGGGAGAACTTCTACCGGCCGATCCGGCAGACGCTGCCGAACAGCGACCGCTTGCGTTCCTCTCCGGCAACCGCGGACGGCGTTCGCCTTTGCCTTCGTCAGCGGTGGATACCGGTTCGACAACGTGACGGTCACGACCGTACGGGCCCCGCTATCCACCCGAGTGCGACGTGACGATCGACAAGCAGGCCGACGCGAGCACGGTGAGGGCCGGCGGCCTCATGGGCTACCGGATCACCGTCCAAAACCGTGGCAGTGCCGTCGCCCGCAACGTCCAGGTCTGCGATCACATTCCGCGTCAGACGACGTTCGTGCGCGCTGACCGCAAGCTCGCTCTCGTCGGCCGCGAGCGCTGCCTCGAGATCGCGCGTCTGAGCCCCGGCCAACATGTCAGCGTGCACCTCGACCTCCACGTCGATGCGAACGCGCCGCTGGGCACGCTCGCGAACATCGCGGACGTCACGCCTGGCGTGCCGGGCTGTCCCGCCCCGCCCCTGCCCCCGGCGCTGGCATCGGACCTGCCCGGGTCCCGTCGCGGCAGCGGGCGCGCGCGTCGCGTCGGGGTCAAGAGGGCCAAGGCCATCGTGAAGGTCCTGGCGAGGCGGATTCGACCGAACTTCACCGGATAGCGAGCGTCGCCCGCCATCGGCTTCTCCGGTCCCGTTGGCATACGGGCGATGCTTGACGCTCGGCCCTAGGTTTCGTGGGGGGTCGGGGAACCTGGATTGCTGCTCGTCGACCCGCTGAAGGCAGGGCTCCCGGCTCGAGGCAAGAGGGGCGAGCGTGCGTCTGGCAGGGCTCTCGATCGGCGGTCGAGGGACTGCCACGACCGTTGGGAAGATGGCGGCGCTCGGTTGCCGAGCTACCCAACGGGTAACGGGCTGGTCCGTCTCAGGTCTGCCGAGTTGACAAGCCTCGCCGAGGCGCCGTGGCTCTCGGGTCGCGGCGGCGAAGCGGAGGTGGAGGAGTCCCGCGGAGTTCTTCTGGTTGACGATGTTGACCGCCGCAACCGCGTTGTCCGGGGCCACGCCTACGTTGCGCCGGTGCCGCTCGCGTCGCTCCGCTCATTCCTGATGGGTTTGACCGCAGCGATTGGATCGCCATCGTCGCCGCGCTCGCTGCTGCTGCCTCGTGGGCGTCGGCGATCAAGGCGAACCGCATCGCCCGCCGCGCCAACGAGATCGCGACGACTCCAACTCCATCGCCGAGAATTCCAACACCATCGCGCGCGAAGCGAACGCCATATCGGCTGACGTCCGGGAGCATGCCAAGCAGTCGGTCGAACTCGAACGCGCTGCGCATGAGGATCGCCAGCGCCAGCAGGCGGCCCGCGCATCGCTCTCCGCGACCATCGAGCCCTCGGAGTTCCAGTCGATGGGCAACATCGGCAACTTCCGGCCACAGGTCATCGTGCGCAACGACGGTGACCGGAGCAGCGGCCCTGCCGAGGTCAAGGTCTACGTTCCCGCTGCGATCGCTGGCCTCCTGTTCGCATGGGAGGACGAGCACACTCGGCACGACCGGATGCGGTCCATCCAGGTCCCCGAGGTCACGTTGCAGATCGAAGGTGGGCAACCGCTCCCGGCCAGGTTCCTGTCGCGCGTCATCGACAACATCGCGACGGCGGTACCCGTGGAACTGAGGCTGGTCATGCCGATGTCCGTCCCGCGGGCTGGCGAGTTGCCCAACGTGGTGCCGGTGCGCATCGTGGTGAGCGCCGAGTACGCAGACGAGCCGCTAGTGGTCAACACCGCGGTCTCGGTGTCCCACGGGCCTGACCGGTGATGCCTCCGAGGTGTGGCGACCGGTGCCCGTCGTGACGGCCTCGCGCGGGACCTCAGCCCGTCATGGCGCCCGTCACGGCCCCCACCCTGCACCGGCGCCTTCCGCAGAAAGTGCCGATTAGCAGGCCGTTCCTAGCGCGCCCGAGAGGATTCGAACCTCTGACCTTCGGTTCCGTAGAAGGTGGCCCTAGCGGGCCTGCATTCCCTGTTCTCATCCGGAATTCCCTGCACACCAACCGATTCCGAAGACGACACGAGCGGACAGCAACAGCCATGCGGAGACGCAATTTGCTCCCACCTCGTTCCCACCCCTGTTCCCACCTAGGCCCGGACGGCGGAACGCGGTGCGGCCGTAGGTACGGTTGCGTCCAACGGCGTCCGACCGGCCTCGAGTCCCGGATGGTTAAGCCAAATCGGGCGAGAAGCATAATCCGCGTTTCGGGGTTCGAGTCCCTCCTGCGGCACCTCACTAGCGCGTTTTGGCGGGTTCGATGAAGTGCGTTGACGTCCACCCGAGGCGGTGGGGCGACCAGACGTCATTGAGGCGCAGCGCCCTTGAGCCAACGACAGCGCGGGACTTCGCTTCGCGGAGCCGGT
>CAWEBN010000018.1:0-58406 GCA_963807305.1 uncultured Actinomycetes bacterium | reverse complement strand
GCGCGGCGACACGGTACGGCTGAGCGGACGACTCAACGGCCGGCCGCTTCCGCAGGGCGGGAAGGTCATCGAGATGCAGGCGCGGAGCCCTGGCCAGAGCTGGATCACGTTCCGCACGGTCCGTACCGGTCGGCGGGGACGATTTGCCTCGTCGTACACCTTCAGGCAGGGCGGTCCTGCTCGGTACGAGATGCGCGCCCGGGTGAGGGCGACGGACGACTATCCGTTCGCAACCGGGTTCTCGCGGCCCGTGCGCGTCCGCGTGCGCTGACGGCGGCCCGCTACCGTTCCCCGCCCATGAACCGGGTCCTCGTCACCGGCGGCGCCGGCACCATCGGCGCGGCGGTCGTGCGCCGCCTGCTGCGCGATCCCGCCTTCGAGGTGCGGGTCTCCGACCAGCGCGCCGGCGCCCGACTGGATGCGCGAGGGCTGCGAGGTCCACACCGGCGACCTGCGCGTGCTCGACGAGGCGCGCGAGGCGACGCGGGGCTGCACGCACGTGATCCACCTGGCGGCGATCGTCGGCGGGATCGCGAACTTCCACAAGCTGCCCCACACGCTGACCGAGGTCAACAACGCGCTCTACAACGCGGTCGTGCGGCGCGGCCCTCGACCACGACGTCGAGCGCTTCACCTACGTCTCGAGCTCGATGGTCTTCGAGCGCGCGACCGAGTACCCGACGACCGAGGAGCACATCGTCGACACGCCGATCCCGCGCTCGGCCTACGGGTTCTCCAAGCTCACCGGCGAGGTCTACGTGCGCGCGGCGCACGACGAGCACGGCCTGCCCGTACACGATCTGCCGCCCTTTCAACGCCTACGGCCCGGGCGAGATGCCCGACGACGAGCCGGGCATCGCCCACATGGTCCCCGACGTCATCCGCAAGTGCCTGAGCCTGCCGCCCGGGGCGCCGCTGCCGATCTTCGGCGACGGCACCCAGACGCGGACGCTCACGCACATCGACGACATCGCCGACGGGATCGTCACCGCGACGGCCTCGCCGTCGGGCCTCAACGACGACTTCAACGTCTCGGCCTCCGACGAGCGCACGGTGGCCGAGCTCGCGGCGATCATCTGGGAGGCGTGCGGGCGCGACCCCGACGAGTTCGCGCTCGAGCACCTGCCGAGCTTCGACGTCGACGTGGTGCGCCGCTGGCCCTCGGTCGAGAAGGCGCGGCGCCTGCTCGGGTGGGAGGCGCGCATCGACGTGCACGAGGGCATCGCGCAGACGGTCGCCTGGTTGCGCGGGGCGATGGCGCAGACCGCCTAGACATCGGTTGTTCGCGATGGCCCAGGTTGGGTAGCGTCTTGGACATGGCACGACTCCCAGTTCTCAAGACGCCGCAAGAAGCCCAACGCCGCGCAGGCCGCGATCGCGCGCGTCATGGCGGTCCTGACGGCGGTCAAGCTCTCCTCGATCGGTCGCGCGGCCTAGCAGGCGCGAAGGCCACGGCGCAGAAGGGCGCCAAGGTCGTCGACCGGCCGGTCGTCAAGGTCGCCGCGTCCCGGTCACCGTGGCCGGCGGTGTCGTCGTCTGGCGCAAGCTGAAGAGCAGCTCGTCCGGACGACGATGCCGGCCGCCCGCTCGGGCCCGTCGCGAGCGCCGAACACCGTCTCGCCCCCCGCCGGCGCCGCCGTGCAGACGGCGGGCAGCGACTCCTAGCAGCAGCGAACTCACGGCAGCCGCTCCGCGCTACATTGCCGGCATGGCGATGTTCCTCGTCGTGCTGCGCCAGTCGGGCCCCGAGTTCGACCGCTCGCGACCGCTGGAGGAGCAGTCGCTGTGGTCCGAGCACGCCGTCTTCATGGACGCGCTCGTGGACGACGGCTTCCTCGTCCTCGGCGGCCCGCTGGCCGGCGACGGCCGCGTGGCGCACGCTGTCGAGGCGGACTCCGAGCAGGCCGTGCGCGACACGTTCGCGCGCGACCCGTGGAGCGAGACGCACCTGCGCGTCGACACCATCGAGCCCTGGACGATCCGGCTCGACGCCCGCGCGGCCAGTTAGCTCCCGGCGTCCTCCCGCGCCCACTCGAGCGTCGTCTTCATGCCCGCCACCAGGTCGGTGTCGGCCGTGAAGCCCAGCTCGGCGCGCGCCCGCGTCACGTCGAGCGAGCTGCGCTGCAGCTCGCCCGTGCGCGCCGGCGCGAACTCCGGCTGGACCGCGTCGTCGCCGAGCCCCGCCGCCAGGCGCAGCGCGCTGAGGACGTCGATGACGGTCGACTCGGTGCCGGTGCCGATGTTGTAGGCGCCGTGCGCCTCGGGGTGCGCGGCCGCCGCGAGGTTGGCCGCGACGATGTCGCCCACGTAGGTGTAGTCGCGCGTCTGGCGCCCGTCGCCGTAGATGAGCGGCGTCTCGCCGGCGAGGACCTTGCCGCAGAAGATGGCCACCACGCCCGCCTCGCCGTGCGGATCCTGGCGCGGCCCGTAGACGTTGCCGTAGCGCAGGATGACCGACGACAGGCCGTAGAGGCGCTCGTACCAGCCGCAGTAGGCCTCGGCGCAGAACTTGCTCTGCCCGTAGGCGGCCATCGGCCGGGGCTGGGCCGTCTCGGGCGTCGGCATGACCTCGGCCTCGCCGTAGATCGCGCCGCCGGTCGACGTGTTCACCAAGCGCTTGACGCCGGCCAGCCGCGCGGCCTCGAGCACGTTGATCGTGCCGACGACGTTGACCCCCGCGTCCCACGCCGGGTCCTCGATCGACTTGCGCACGTCGATCTGCGCGGCCAGGTGGAAGACGATGTCGGGCCGCGCGGCGGCGAACACGCTGCGCATCAGCTCCGCGTCGCGGATGTCGGCCTCCTCGAAGCCGGCGCCGCGCGACAGCGCGCCGCTGAGGTTCTCGCGCTTGCCGGTGGCCACGTTGTCGACGACCATGACCTCGTCGCCGCGATCGAGGAGCGCGTCGACGAGGTTCGAGCCGATGAAGCCGGCGCCGCCGGTGACCAGGGCACGCATGGCGGCGGATGCTACGTCAGGTCCCGCCGATGGCGCCTGACGTTCGCTGTTTGACACTCGCGTGAGTCGGGCAGGCAAACAGATGCGTACGACTGTGCGCTGATCGCACACTTTCAAGGAGACTGATGTCTGCAACCACCGAGGATCGCGTGCTCGGTGCCTCCCACGTCAGCGGCGCGCTCGCGGAAGGCCAGGCGGAGATCGAGCTGCGGGGCGTGTCAAAGCGCTTCAGCGCGCGCAACCGCGAGACGCTGGCGCTGACCGACGTCGACCTCGGCATCCGCAAGCAGGAGTTCGTCACGCTGCTGGGGCAGTCGGGCTGCGGGAAGACGACGCTGCTGCGGATCCTCGCGGGCCTGACGCAGCCGAGCGCCGGCGAGGTGACGATCAGCGGGCGCTCGCTCTGGCGCGGCGACCACCGCGACGACGAAGCGCTGCGCAAGCTCGGCCTCGTCTTCCAGGACGCGAACCTCTTCCCCTGGTACACGGTCGAGGAGAACATCGGACTGCCGCTGCTGCTGCGCAAGGTCGACAAGGCCGAGCGCCGGCGCCGGGCGCACGAGCTGGGCGAGCTCGTCGGCCTGCAGGGCTTCGAGAAGGCGCTCCCGCGGGAGCTCTCCGGCGGCATGCGCCAGCGCGTCGCCATCGCTCGGGCCCTGAGCTACAACCCCGAGATCCTGCTCATGGACGAGCCGTTCGGGGCGCTCGACGCGATCACGCGCGACAAGATGAACCTCGAGCTGCAGCGGCTCGCGGAGGCGACGAGGGCGACGGTCGTCTTCGTGACGCACGCGATCGCCGAGGCCGTGTTCCTGGCCGATCGCGTCGTGCTGCTCTCGGCTCGGCCCGGACGGATCCGCTCGATCACCGAGGTCGACGCGCCGCGCCCGCGCTCGCTCGACGTCACCGCCGAGGCCGGCTTCCAGGAGAAGGTGCTCGAGCTGCGCCGCCAGCTCACCGAGGACGAAGAGCGCCTCGGTCGCGAGGGAGGGGTGAGCGAATGACCGGCCGAGCCGGCAAGTACGTGCCGTGGATCAGCACCGTCGTGGCGCTCGTCCTCATCGTCGCGATCTGGAAGCTCGTGATCGCGGTCTTCAACGTGTCGCCCTTCGTGCTGCCCCAGCCCGAGGACGTGCTGCGCGGCGTGCGCGAGCTCGTGCAGTCCAAGGGCTTCTGGTCCGACGTGCGGGTCACGCTGGAGGAGACGCTGGTCGGCTTCGCGATCGCGCTGGTCCTCGGGATCGCACTCGGCACCCTGCTGGGGAGGATCGCATGGCTCGAGCAGGCGATGCGCCCGGTGATCGTGGCCTCTCAGGTCGTGCCCAAGGTCGCGCTGATCCCGCTGTTCATCATCTGGTTCGGGTTCGGGATCACGTCGAAGATCATCATCGTCGCGCTGCTGTCCTTCTTCCCGATCCTGCTGAACGTGATCCTGGGGGTCCGCTCGGTGGACAGCGGCCACCGCGACGTGATGCGCAGCCTCAACGCGGGCCGCTGGCAGACCTTCCGCCGGCTGGAGTATCCGAGCACGCTGCCCTACATCCTCGCCGGGATGGAGGTGGGCATCGTCTTCGCCGTCGTCGGCGCGGTGGTCGGCGAGTACCTCGGCGGCGACCAGGGCCTCGGCTACCGGATCGTCACGAGCCTGAACAACCTGGAGGCCGAGACGCTGTTCGCGGTGATCCTCGTGCTCACCCTCCTCGGCTTCCTGCTCTACCTCGCCGTGGTCGTGCTCAAGCGATTCCTGATCCCTTGGCACGCCTCGACGATCGACAGCACGAGAGCCAGCACCTGATCGACGGGAGAGGAGACAGACGATGGTCATGCAGACAGGGGACATCGGCGCAGCGCGCTCGACGCGGCGCGCCTTCATGACGCGCTCGGCCGGAACGCTCGCCGCGGTGGGCGGGGCGGGCGGCCTGCTGGCGGCGTGCGGGAGCCCCGCCGCGCAGAAGGGCGCCGCCACGAACGCCGCGAGCTCGGGCACCGTCCAAGTGGTGAACATCCTCCCGCCGCAGCTCGGCTACGCGGCCGAGTACATCGCCGACATGGACGGCTTCTTCAAGAAGGAGGGGCTGACCGTCAAGGCGAACACCGCGCGCGGGTCGGCGCCGGCCATCCAGGCCATCCTGAGCGGCACCGCGCTGCTCTCGTGGGTCGGCTGGCTGGAGTCGGTCATCGACATCGCCAACAAGAACGCACCGCTTCAGAGCGTCGCGTTCACCGGACGGCGCTCGACCCTCGCCATCGTCTCCGACAAGACCAAGAAGCCGCTGCAGAACCCGAAGGACCTCGTCGGCAACCGCATCGGCATCCCGTCGGAGGGCGGCACGAGCGAGACGACGCTCGATCTGCTGCTGGCCTCCAACGGCATCGCCACGGACAAGGTGCCGCGGCAGGTGACCGGCTTCACGCCGGGGACCTTCGAGCTCATCAAGAAGGGCCGGATCGCCGGGTTCGTCATCGGCGCCTCGCAGGAGGAGCAGTTCCGCCAGTCCCAGCCCGACTCGACGTTCCTGCCCACGGCCGACTACGTCACCGACGGGCTGAACTACGTCACCTCGCAGAAGGGGCTGCAGTCCAGCGGCGACCAGATCAAGGCCTACATGCGCGGGCTCAAGGGCGCGATGGAGCAGATCCTCGAGGACAAGAAGAAGGGCTATCCGGACACGCTCAAGAAGCTGCGCTCCAAGTACGACTTCGACGAGCTCAAGAAGGACGTCGGTGGCGAAGGCCTACCTCGACTTCAACGTCGGGTCGTGGGTCATCGACGGCCAGGACAAGCTCCTGAAGACCGACCCGGCGAAGTGGAAGGCGACCTACGACGCCGCGGTCAAGGTCAAGGCGGCGAAGGCCGGCGTGGACGTCACCAAGAACGTGGCCAGCGGGATCGTCGGCTAGAAGCGGCTCAGCCGTAGATCGGCCCGAGCAGCCCGCGACGACCGCGGGAGCGGCGAGCGGCGCGAACGCGCTCGAGGCCTGCGCGGCCGGCCTCCTCGTCGCCGAAGCGCGCCCGCGCGGCGACGGCGAGCGCGTCGGCGTCGCCGGGCGCCACGAGCCCGTCGGCGCCGACGAGCTCGGGCAGCGCGCCGACCGCGGTGGCCACCACGGGGACGCCGTCGGCCATCGCCTCGGCCGCGGCCAGGCCGAAGGTCTCGGCCGAGCGCGAGGGCACGATCGCCAGGGCGGCGCGGGCGCGCAGGTCGGCCAGCTCCTCCGCCGACACGCGCCCCACGAAGTGCGCGCCGCCCGCCGCCCGCAGCGCCGGCGCCAGCGGGCCGTCGCCCGCCACGACGAGCTCGAGGCCCGCGCGCGACGCACGCCTGGACCGCGAGCTCGACGCCCTTCTCCGGAGCCAGCCGCGCGGCGACGAGGGCGTGCTCGCCGGTCGCCGCCCGCGAGCTGTCGGCGAAGGCGCGCACCACGTGGGGCACGACGTGGACGCGCGCGGGATCGAGCGGCGCGCGCAGGGCCCGCAGGCGCTCGCCCGCGAAGCGCGACGGGACGACGACGGCATCGGCCTGCCCCGCCAGCCGGCGCTGCCACAGCGCCAGCGACGCGGCGTAGACGGCCGCCTCGGCCCCGGTGCCGCGGCAGTTCAGCCGCACGCCCGGCAGCGTGTCGCGGCCCTGGCAGCGCACGCAGTCCTCGCCGCGGCTGTTGAAGCACGTCCCGACCGCGCACACCAGCCGGTAGTTGTGCAGGTGCAGCACGACGCGGGCGCCCGCCGCGCGCGCCGCCGCCAGCGCGCGCCAGCCGAAGGCCGGGTTGAGGTTGTGGGCGCTGACCGCGCGCGCTCCCGTGCGGCGCACCGCGGCGGTCACGTCGTCGGGCTGCCAGGCCGCCGCGCAGGAGTGCCACCGCCGCGCGCGAGCGGCCCAGCGTCGCGCTGTCGCGCGCCAGCAGCTCGGCCTCCTCGCCGAGGTGCTCGCGCACGAGCCACAGGAGGTCCTCGACCGCGCGCTCCTCGCCCCCCGCGACGCGGTAGCGGTTGTGCAGGAAGAGGATCACGGGCGTGGCAAAGCTAACGTCCCCATCCCGTGAAGGCCGCCGTCGTCATCCCGACCCAGCGCCGGGCCCCCTACCTCGAGGTCGCGCTCGCGTCGATCGTCCCGCAGGCCCGCGCGGCGGGTGCCGAGGTGCTCGTCGTCGACGACGGACCCGACGAGGCGACGCGCGGCGGCCGCCGAGCGCCACGGCGCGCGCTACCTGCGCCACGACGCGCCGCGCGGCCTGAACGCCGCGCGCAACACCGCGCTGCAGGCCACCGACGCGCCGCTCGTGTGCTTCGTCGACGACGACGTCGAGGTGCGCCCGGGCTGGCTCGACGCCCTGCTCGCGCGCAGCGACGGCGTGCCCCGACGAGGTCGCCGTCCTCACCGGTCCGATCCGCGCCCGCTTCGAGGACCATCGCTTCCGCACCTGCGGGCGCGAGGGCCCGCCGATCACCTTCCTCGACCTCGGCCCCGCCGACCGCGACTGCGACCACGCGTGGGGCGCCAACATGGCGGTCCGCCGCAGCGCGATCGAGCGCGCCGGGCGCTTCGACGAGGCGCGCGAGCTCTACGGCGACGAGCAGGAGTGGCAGGCGCGCGTGAAGGCCGCCGGCGGGCGGATCCGCTACGTGGCCGGCGCCGCGCTGGACCACCGCCGCGCGGGCGACGACGCGCGCCTGCGCTCGCTGTGCCGCGCCGCCTACCGGCGCGGGCTGGCCAGCCGCCGCTTCGACGTCTTCAAGGGCACGGCCCCGTCGCTGGCGAGCGAGCTGCGCGTGCTCGCCGGCTGCGTGCTGCACGGCCCGCGGCGCGCGTGCATGAACGGCCCGGTGCTGGCCGCGCACTCGCTCGGGCGCCTGCGCGCGGCGCTGGCGACGCCGACCGGCGCCGGCCCCGCCGAGGACTTCCTGTCGGGCACCAGCGGGACGGTCGGCGGCAGGCGCGGCGCGCTGCTGCGCGCGCGCGACGCGTGGCTCGACGTGCGCGAGGCGCCGCGGCGCGCGCGCCTGCGCCGCGCCGCGCGCCGCGAGCCGCCGCGCCGGCGCGTGCTCGCGGTGGGCATCGAGCGCCCCGGCTCGCTCATGGACGCCGCGCGCGCCGAGCTCGTGCGCAGCCGCCACGCGGTCGACGTCGTCACCGGGCCGCAGGGCGAGCGCGGGAAGTTCGAGAACCTCAACGCGCTGCTGGCCGCGCATCCGCCGGCGGCCTACGACTGGCTGCTCGTCATCGACGACGACGTCGCGCTGCCGCGCGGCTTCCTGGACGCCTTCCTGTGCGCCGCCGAGCGCACCGGCCTGAAGCTCGCCCAGCCCGCGCACCGGCTGCACTCGCACGCCGCCTGGCCGGTGACGCGCCGGCACCCGAGGGCGACCGCGCGCGAGACGACCTTCGTCGAGATCGGCCCGGTCACCGCCTTTCACCGCGACTGCTTCGACGTGCTGCTGCCCTTCCCCGAGGGCCTGCCGATGGGCTGGGGACTCGACGTCCACTGGGCCGCCGTCGCCGCCGAGCACGGCTGGCCGATCGGGATCGTCGACGCCACGCCGATCGGCCACACGCAGCGCCCGGCGGGCAGCGGCTACGCCCGCGACGCGGCCGAGGCGCAGGCGCGCGCCTTCCTCGCCGAGCGCCCGTACGTGCGCCGCGACGAGGTGCGGACGCTGGCGGTCCACCGGTGAAGGTGGCGATCGTCAGCGAGTTCTATCCGCGCGCCCACGACCCGGTGCTCGGCGTCTGGGCCCACCGCCAGGCGCTGGCGGCGCGCGACGCCGGCGCCGACGTGCGCGTGCTCGTGCTGCACCGGCCCGGTCCCCCCGCGGGCCACGCGCCTGCGCGACGCGCCGGGCGCCCTGCGCACCCTGGCCTCCCAGCCGCGGCGCGCCGAGCTCGACGGCCTCGACGTGCGCTACGTGCCCTTCCTCGCCCCGCCGCGCTCGCGCAGCTACGGGTCGTGGGGGGCCTGGGCGGCGCCGACGCTGGCGGCCGCCCTGCGCCGGCTGCGCCGGGAGTTCCCCTACGACCTCGTGCACGCCCACAACGCGGTCCCGGCGGCCGACGCGGTGCTGCGCGCGCGCGAGCGCGCGCCGCTGGTCGTCTCGGTGCACGGCGGCGACGTCTACTTCACCGCGCCGCGCTATCCGGCCGGCGAGCGCGCCGTGCGCCGCGCCTTCGGCGCCGCGCGGCTCGTGCTGGCCAACTCGGCGGGCATCGAGGAGGAGGCGCGGCGCCTGGGCGCGCGCGCGACGCGGGTGGTGCGCCTGGGCACCGACGTCCCCGAGCAGCCGGCGCACAAGGAGCCCGACCTCACGCTCGTCACCGTCGCGCACCTCGTCGCGCGCAAGCGCCACGCCGACGTCGTGCGCGCGCTGTGGCTGCTGCGCGAGCGCCACCCGCAGCTGCGCTACCTGATCGTCGGCGACGGCCCCGAGCGCGAGCCGCTGGCGCGGCTGGCCGGCGAGCTCGGGGTGGCCGATCGCGTCGAGCTCACCGGCCAGCTGCCGCGCGAGGAGGCGCTGGCCCGCGCCCGCGCGGGGCACGTGTTCGTCATGCCCAGCGTCGACGAGGCCTTCGGCGTCGCCTACGTCGAGGCCATGGCCGCCGGGCTGCCGGCGGTGGGCGCGCGCGGCGAGGCCGGCCCGCAGGAGATCGCGGCCGCGGGCGACGGGCTGCGGCTCGTCCCGCCCGCCGACGTCGAGGCGCTCGCGGCCGAGCTCGACGCGCTGCTGGCCGAGCCGGCCTACCTGCTCGAGCTCGGCGCCCGCGCCCGCGCCACCGTCTGCGCCGCCTTCACCTGGGAGCTGTGCGGGCGCGCGACGGTGCAGGCCTACGAGGACGCGCTGCGGTGAGCGCCCGGCCGGTCCTCTTCGTCACCAACCACGTCCCGCCCGATCGCGCCGGCGCGTTCCGCGCGCTGCACGAGCGCGTGGCGCTCGAGCTCGCGCTCTTCGGCGGGCGCTCGCACCACGCCACCGCGGGCCTCGACGACCCGGGCGTGCCCTTTCGCCGCGTCGCCCAGCGCGAGGTCCATGCGCTGGCCGCGAGCGGGCGCTACGGCGCGGTCGTGTGCGGCACGGCCGGTCGCGTCGCGCTGCCGGCCGCCTTCCTCGGCGCCGACCGCGCGCGGACCCCGTTCGTGCTCTGGAGCGCGCTGTGGGGCGACCTTCGGACGCCGGCGCACCTTGCCGCGCGCCCGCTCCTGCGCCGCATCCACCGGCGCGCGGCGGTCGTCGTCGGCTACGGGCCGCACGTGACCGCCTACGCCCAGCGGCTGGGCGCGCGTGCCGTCGCGATCGCGCCCCAGGCCGTCGACAACGCCTTCTGGGCCACGCCGGTCGGCGACGACGGGCCGCGCCCGTTCACCGCGCTGTTCGTCGGGCGCGACGTGCCCGAGAAGGGGCTCGCCGTCCTCGCCGAGGCGTGGCGGCGGGCGGCGCTCGCCGACGGCCGCCTGAGCGTCGTCGGAGCCGACCGCATGGTCGCCCCCGAGGAGGTCCGCAACTCCTACGCCACCGCCGACGTTCTGGTCATACCTTCGCTCGCCACACGCCACTTCCTCGAGCCGTGGGGGCTCGTCGCCAACGAAGCCATGAACCAGCACCTCCCCGTCATCGCCACCGATGCGGTGGGCGCCGCCGCCGGCGGGCTCGTGCGCCACGAGCGCAACGGCCTCGTCGTCCCCGCCGGCGACCGCGACGCCCTCGCCGGCGCCCTGCGCGCGCTGCACGACGACCCCGACCTGCGCGCACGGCTGGGCGCCAACGCCGCCCGCGACGTGGCGCCGTACACCCACGCCGCCTGGGCCGAGGGCTTCGCCGCGGCCCTGCGTGGCGCGACCGGCCAGGAGTTGCCTTGCTAGCCTCGAAGAGGCAACCCGGCAGGGAGACGCCACTGCGCCTGCCCGTTGCCACCGCGTCATGCGCCGACTGCTGACAGCCCTGCTCATCCTCTGCCTGGCCGTGCCCGCGACCGCCGGCGCCGAAGGCGGCGTGAGCAAGCTGCTGCGCGACGCCTGCAGCGACGAGCACATCGACGGCACCTACACCCAGGCCGAGTACAAGAAGGCGCTCGACCAGCTGCCCACCGACTCCGACGAGTACACGGGCTGCCGCGAGGTGCTCCAGCGCGGGCGCCTGGCCGCCCTCGGCGCCGGCAAGCACCACAGCACCAACACCGGCGGCGGTGGCGGGACCACGGCGGCGGCGGGACCGCGGGCGGCTCGAGCTCCTCCGGCCACGGCTCCTCGGGCGCGCCGAGCGCCGCGCCCGCGGCGACCGCCGACCCGCTGGCCACCGCCACGCCCGAGCAGCGCAAGGCGCTCGCCCACGTGGCCAAGTCCACCAAGCCGGTCGATGTCGGCGGCCAGCTCGTGCAGCCCGGAGCCCTGGGGCTCGGCGCAGCTGTCGGGCGCCGGCCGCGACGTACCCACTCCGCTGATCGCGCTCATCTGCCTGCTCGCCGCCGCCGCGCTCGGCGCCGGCGGCTGGTGGCTCTGGAGTCGTGTCCTCGCACGCCGCTTCGGCTGACCCGCGGGCGTTCGCGGGGCGGCTCGCGCTGCCGCGGGTCGCGGCCGAGCCGCTGGCGACCGTCGCCTTCGGCGCGGTGCTGGCCGCCATCGCCCTCGAGGGCGGAGGCGGGCTTCAGCTCGGGCCGGTGACCAGGGTCGAGTTGGCGATCGACGTCGCCGCCGGCGGCCTGACCGCCGCGGCGATCCTCGTCGGCGGCCACACGCGCCGCCTGTGGGGGGCGCTCACGCTCACCCTCATGGCCCTGCTCGTGGCCGTCACCGCCGCGTCGATCACCTGGGCCGTCGAGCCCGCCGGCGCGTGGGTCGAGGCCAACCGCACGCTCAGCTACCTGGCCACCATGGTGGCCGGCGTCGCCCTGGTGCGGCTCTTCCCGCACCGCTGGCCGTCGCTGCTCGGGGGCGTCGTCCTCGCCAGCGTGGTGGTCTGCGGCTACGCGCTGCTGACCAAGGTCTTCCCCGGCGCGCTGAACGCCGACGAGATCTACGCCCGCCTGCGCGAGCCGTTCGGCTACTGGAACGCCGTGGGCCTCATGGCGGCCGCCGCGGGGCCGGCGTGCCTGTGGCTGGGCGCCCGGCGCTCGGGCCATGCGGCCGTCAGCGCGCTCGCCTATCCGGCGCTCGGACTGCTCACCGTGGCCCTCCTGCTCGCCTACTCGCGCGGCGCGCTGCTGGCGCTGGGCGTGGGGTGCGCCTTGTGGTTCGCCGTCGTGCCGCTGCGCCTGCGCGGCGTGGCCGTCCTGGCCACGAGCGCGTTCTGCGGCGGCCTCGTCGGCCTCTGGGCCTTCGCCTCGAACCCGCTGAGCACCGACAACGTGCCGCTGGCCGAGCGCGTGTCGGCCGGCCACCAGCTCGGCATCGCCCTGGTCGCGATGGTCCTCGTCCTGCTCGCCGCCGGGCTGGCCATCGGCTTCGCCAGCGCCCAGCGCGCGCCCTCGCTCGAGGCCCGCCGGCAGGCCGGGGTCCTCGTCCTCATCCTCCTCGCGCTCGTGCCGGTCGCCTTCGTCGGC
This sequence comes from uncultured Actinomycetes bacterium, assembly GCA_963807305.1. Taxonomy (GTDB): domain Bacteria; phylum Actinomycetota; class Thermoleophilia; order Solirubrobacterales; family Solirubrobacteraceae; genus JAOPZW01. The sequence goes on along the minus strand of CAWEBN010000018.1, from coordinate 45,921 downwards.
GCGCTCGCGCTCTCCTCGCGCGGACTGGGCGGTTCGCTCTCCAACGGCTGGCGCAACCTCACCGACCCGCACGCGAACGGCAACATCGCCAACTCGCCCGACCGCCTGACCGCGGTCGCCAGCGTGCGCGCCCGCTACTGGAACGAGGCCCTGAAGATCGCCAAGGCGCACAAGGTCCTCGGCGTGGGCGCCGGCGGCTACGCGACGGTCCGCCCGCGCTATCGCGCCGACACCCTCGACGTGCGCCACGCCCACGGCTACGTCGTGCAGACGGCGGCCGACCTCGGCGCCGTCGGCATGGCCGTCTCGCTCGCCCTGCTCGCCGCCTGGCTGGCGGCGGCCACGCGCACGGTCGGGCTCTGGGGCCCGGGCCGGCGCGCGGCGTGGACGCCCGAGCGCGTCGGCATGGCCACGCTGCTCTCCATCTGCGTCGTCTTCGGCGTGCACTCGTTCGTGGACTGGACGTGGTTCGTCCCCGGCAACGCCGTCCTCGCGCTGCTCTGCGCCGGCTGGCTGGTCGGCCGCGGACCGACCGACGAGCCGATCGTGCGGCTCAAGCCCCCGCGTGTGACCGTGCGCGAGCCGTGGCGGATCGGGCTGGCGGTGGCCGCCGTCGCCGTCGCGGTGGTGGCCGCCTGGACGTCGTGGCAGCCCCAGCGCGCGGTCGCCGAGGGCTCCGATGCCCTCAGCACCGCCGAGGCGCTGCACTTCGAGCAGGCGCGCGCGCAGATCGCGCAGGCCGAGCGCACCAACCCGCTGTCGGTCGACCTGCTCTTCCAGCAGGCGGCCATCGAGCGCGCCGGCGGCAACACGGCCGGGGCGCGCGCGGTCCTGCAGGAGGCGGTGCGCAAGGAGCCCGCGAACCCGGCCACCTGGCTGGCGCTCGCCGAGTTCGAGCTCAGCGAGGGACGCAAGCCGCAGGCGCTCTCGGCCGTCGGCTCGGCGCTCTACCTCGACCCCCGCTCGCAGGAGGCGATCACCACCTACCTGCAGGCCAGCGGCCGCCAGCAGTAGCAGGCGCCGTCCCGCGACCGCCGCGCGCTCCTCGTGCGATGAGCCGGGTCGCTAGGACGCGCTCGCGTGCAGCCCGCGGCCGGCGCGCCGCACGTCCACCGACGCGAAGCCCGCGTCGGCGAGCACGGCCCGCAGGGTCCGCGCGCTGAAGAAGCGCAGGTGGTCGGCGCGTGGGTCGAAGTGCGCGTCCGTCGCGACGACGACGCGGCCGTGCCACGGGGTCGTCGCGAGCAGCGTCCCGCCCCAGCGCAGCACCCGGCGCACCTCGGCCAGCAGGCCGACGACGTCGGCCACGTGCTCGAGGACCTCGCCCGCCCACACGACGTCGAAGGCATCCTCGGCGAACGGCAGCGGCGCGCTCTCCACCAGCTCGATCGCCTCGGCGCCCCGCGCCCGCGTGCGAGCGCGCCGCAGCGCCTCTCCGGACACGTCGGCCATCGTCACCACACAGCGGGCGTCCAGGAGCGCGGCGGCGAAGGCGCCGTCGCCGCAGCCGAGGTCGAGCACGGACTGTCCGGCCGCCACGTGCGCGAGCAGGAAGGCGCGCCGGGCCGCGAAGCGCTCGGGCTCGGCGCCCTCCGGAACGGCGCGCCACACCGCGTCTCGCCAGTCGAGCATCGGGCGTCGGAGGCTACCCGGGTACCCTGCCATGACCGTGAAGCTCCTGGCCGTGAACGCCGTCGATCACCCGGGCGGCGCCGAAGTCGGGCTGCTGCGCCTGGCGGCACGGTTGCGCGACCGCGACTGGGAGATCACGCTGACCAGCCCGCACGAGGGCAGGCTGAGCGAGGCCGGCTACCCGTGGCTGCGTCTCGACGTCGGCGGCCTCGGGCAGGGCGAGGGCGCGCGGGCCGTGGCGTCGTGGCCGCGCGCGCTGCGCCTGGCCCAGCGCTTCGACGTCGTCTACCTCAACTCGACGGTCTGCGGGCGGCTCCTGCCCGCCCTGCGCGGCGTGCGCTCGGTGTTGCACGTGCACGACATCGTCGACCGCGTGCCCCGCCATTGGGCCCAGGCCGACGTCGTGCTGGCCGACTCCCAGGCCGTCGCCGACCGCCTCGACGGCCTCGACGCGCACGTCGTCTACTGCCCGGTCGAGCTCGATCCGCCGGCGGTCGACGCGCCCTGGGCCGACGGCGCCGGCGCCCCTGGTCCCGTGGTCGGCTTCGTCGGGCGCATCGAACCGCGCAAGGGCGTGCTCGACCTCATCGCCGCGGCGCCGGCCATCCGCGCGGCCTCGCCCGGCGCCGAGGTCGTGATCGTCGGCGACGACCCATGGGACGCGTTCCCCGACTACCTCGCGCAGGTACGCGCCGCCCGCGACGTCGTCCACGTTCCGTGGCACGAGAACGCGGCCGGCCTCATGCGCCACTTCGACGTCCTCGTCGCGCCCTCGCACCAGGAGCCCTTCGGCACGGTCATCAGCGAGGCGATGGCGGTCGGCACGCCGGTCGTGGCGACCCGTGTCGGGGGCCTCGCCGAGGTCGTCGACGACGGGGTCACGGGACTGCTGGTCGAGCCGGGCGAGCCCGATGGGCTGGCCGCGGCGGTGCTCGAGGTGCTCGCGCGGCGCGACGCCATGAGCGCTGCGGCGCGCAAGGCCGCGCAGCGCTTCGGAGCCGACGCGTATGCCGACCGCGTCGAGGCGCTCATCCGTCCCTGAGCGCGGGCGCGACAATGCGCTCATGAGCGACTACGACATCCAGCTCGACGCCAAGTACCCGCACGGCACGGTCATCGACGTCGCCGCGGAGGCCGCCGCGCACGAGCCGTGGTTCAACCAGACCCTGACCCAGATCGACGACGCCGTGGTGCGCCTGGGGATCATCGAGGGCGACTTCCACTGGCACAAACATGACGACCAGGACGAGTTCTTCCTCGTGCTCGAGGGCCGGCTGCTGATCGACATCGAGGACGCGGAGACGGTGACCCTCGACCCCAACCAGGGCTTCAGCGTCGCGAAGGGCGTCGTCCACCGCACGCGCGCCCCGGAGGGGCGCACGGTCATCCTCATGGTCGAGCGCGCCGGCGTGGTGCCGACGGGGGATTAGCCCGCGCGGGCGACTGGATCGCCGTACGCCGGAACGGGCGCGGGTTTCTTTGAGTAGCGTTGCGCGAATGCTCGCGGTGCAGCGACTGGAGTTCGAAGGGGCGGCGGAGGCCATGGCGTTCCCGTCGCATCCGGTGCTGTACCGGGTCATCCGTGGCTGACCGGTTCGCGGAGCGCTTGCCGCGGCCACTGCGACGCGTGCTCGCCCGTGCACGCCCCGACGTGCCGCCGCTCACGCGGCCCGGGCGCTCCGCCCGTTTCCGCACCGCATCCCACAACCGCTTCTGGTGGCACCGGCTCCGGTCCACCGACTACGTGCCGCCGCTCTACGCCGGCCTGAGCCGCCGCGAGTGGGCCGTCGTCCAGGGCTGGTTCGCCCAGACCGGCCGGCACGGGCGGATGGTCGCCGAGATCAACGTGCCGGCGATGAGCGTCGTCACCGCGCTGGTCGCCGGCAACGGCATCCGCCGCGTCGTCCAACTCGGGCACCACTACGGATACTCAGCGCTGCTGCTGGGCTTCACGCTGCGTGCCATGGGCGCCCGCCCGGGCCTGTTCACGATCGACATCGATCCCGCGGCTTGCGAGTTCACCCGGCGCTGGCTCGCGCACGCCGGCCTCTGCGATCACGTCGTCGTGCGGGAGGGCGACTCGGCCGACCCCCGGCTGGCGGACGACGCCGCGGCCGTGCTGGGCGGTCCGCCGGAGGTGGTCCTGGTGGACTCTTCGCATGCCTACTCCCACACACTCGCGGAGCTGGACCTGTGGACGCCGCGCCTTCCCGTCGGGGGCCTCGTCCTGCTGCACGACGCCAGCGAGTTCGCCACCGCCTTCGATCCCACCGCGGAGGGCGGCGTGCGTCGGGCGATCGCCGAGTGGCTGCCGGACCATCCCGCGATGGCCGGCCTCACGCTCAACGGCCACGTCGCGGCCGGCGCGGACGGCGACGCGCTGATCTATAAGGACGCCTGCGGGTTGGGCGTCCTCCAGCGCATGCGCTGAGCGGGGGCGGCGCGCTCACCCGCAGTCCTACGTGACGCCGTTGGCGCCCTCCACGGCGACGACGGCGCCCGCCTCCAGCTCGAGGTCGACGTCGCGCAGGACCGGCGCTCGCGCGCCGTAGCGCTTGACGACCTTCTCGAAGACGATCAGAACGCTCCCCGCCGCGACAGCACGGCGGGCACGGTCTTGACCAGGATCGAGAGGTCCAGGAACACCGACCAGCGTTCGAGGTAGAGGAAGTCCAGGCGGACGAGGTCGTCGAAGTCGAGGTCCGAGCGGCCCGAGACCTGCCACAGGCCGGTGATGCCGGGCAGGACCAGATAGCGCTTCTTGTGCCAGTCCTCGAGGCGCTCGTAGTCGCGCTGGGGCAGCGGGCGCGGGCCGACGAGCGACATCTCGCCGCGGATGACGTTGAAGAGCTGGGGCAGCTCGTCGATCGAGAAGCGACGAAGCAGGCGCCCGACCGGCGTCACGCGCGGGTCGTGACGGATCTTGAACAGGGCGCCCGAGGCCTCGTTGTGGCGCTCGAGCGCCGGCTGGTTGTCGTCGGCGTCGCGGTACATCGTGCGGAACTTGAAGCACGCGAAGGGCGCGCCGCCGATCCCGGGTCGCATCGAGCGATAGATGATCGGGCCGCGCGAGGTGAGCCTGATCGCGATCGCGCAGGCCAGCAGCAGCGGGCTCATGAGCGTTGTGATGAGCAGCGAGCCGACGAGGTCGAACGAGCGCTTGAGCGCGTAGTCGAAGCCCTCGAAGACGGGCGGCTTGAGCTCGAAGAGCGGCACCGACTGCCCGGGGACGAACTCGGCGCGGTGGACGAGGATCTCCATCGTCGAGGGCGCGATGCGGACCACGACGCCGCGCTGGTGGCACTGGTCGACGAGCTCGACCGCCTCGCGCTCGGGGAACTCGGGGTCGGCGATGATGACCTCGTCGACGCGGTGGGCGAGCACGATGTCGCCCAGGTCGTCGAGGGTGCCCAGCGAGATCAGCCCGTTGTGGGGCCGCGGCTCCAGCGACACGAAGCCGATGACGTTGATGTTGTCCCCGCCGCCCGAGGACAGCGCGTGCGCCACGTCCTCGATGTGCTCGCCGGTGCCCACCAGCACCGCGCGCCGCTGGTAGCCCGCCGCGCGCAGCAGGAGCCCCGTGGTCCGCTCGTAGGCGAAGCGGAACGTCGCCACGTAGGCGACGGCGAAGAAGAGGGTCCCGTAGAAGATGTAGTAGCTGGAGAAGTCCTGGCCGCTGACGATCGCGTAGAGCGCGATCACGACCGTGACCTGGAAGAGCGAGGCGACGATGCTCGACAGCCCGGGGCGCACGGCGCGATCGCCGTAGAGCCCGGCCTTGGCGAACAGCAGCGCGGTGACGAGGAAGGCGAAGGACACGTAGTCCTTGGCCTGGTGCAGCGCGACCGACACGTCGAGCGTGTCGAGGGCCGCCGCCTTGAGCGCCAGCGCGGTGGCGATGGCCAGGAAGATCGCGGCGAAGTCGAGCGCGAGCAGGGACAGCGCGCGGGCGATCCGGCGCAGCGTGTCCCAGCGCAGGAGGAACGAGAGCGCCGGTGGGCGCTTGCGGCGCACGTCGCGCTCGGGGAGCGGCGGCGTAGGCGGCAACGACGACGAGGACCGGGGCCGGTCCTCGATCGTTTCGCGCGTGGGCATCTCCTGGCTCCTAACGGCCATCAGGGAGAAATGTCGCGCAAATGCTCACAACGGCGGGCGTCCTACCTCGCGGCGCCGACGAGCATGGCGACTCCGGCCTGGTCGATCGTGCGCTGCAGACCGTCGAGCAAAGGCACCTTGGGCTCCCAGCCGAGCAGCTCGCGTGCGCGGGTGATGTCGGGCTGGCGGACCTTCGGGTCGTCGACGGGCAGCGCCTCGTAGACCAGGTCCGAGGTCGCGCCGGTGACCTCGATGACCGCCTCGGCCAGCTGCAGCAGCGTGAACTCGTTGGGGTTGCCGATGTTCACCGGGTCGTGCTCGTCGGACTCCGCCAACGCGATGATGCCCGCGACCAGGTCGTCGACGTACGTGAAGCTGCGCGTCTGCGAGCCATCGCCGAAGATCGTGATCGGGCGGTGGGAGAGCGCCTGGCGCAGGAAGGTCGGAATGGCGCGGCCGTCATGCGGGCGCATCCGCGCGCCGTAGGTGTTGAAGATCCTCACGATCGCGGTGTCGACGCCCTGCTGGCGGTGATAGGCCATCGTCAGGGCCTCGGCATAGCGCTTGGCCTCGTCGTAGACGCCGCGTGGGCCGATCGGGTTGACGTTGCCCCAGTAGCTCTCGGGTTGCGGATGGATCTCGGGGTCGCCGTAGACCTCGCTCGTCGAGAAGATGAGAAAACGCGCACGGTGCTTCTTGGCCAGGCCGAGCGTGTGATGGGTGCCGTGCGAGCCCACCTTGAGGGTGTGCAGCGGCAGGCGCAGGTAGTCGATCGGCGACGCGGGCGACGCCGCGTGGTACACGAAGTCCACGGGCTCGTCGATGAAGTACGGCTCGATGATGTCGAGCTGCTCGAAGCGGAAGTCGGGCACGCGGATGTGCTCGATGTTCGCGAGCGAGCCCGTCTCGAGGTTGTCGACGCAGATGACCCGGTGGCCGCGACGCAGGAGCTCGTCGCACAGATGCGAGCCCAGGAAGCCGGCGCCACCGGTGACAAGACAGGTGGGCATGGGTGTGAAGGGTAGTTCGCTGCGGCCGGTGCGCGCCGTCACGCCGCCTTTCTTGCAACCAGCCGGTAGCGTCCGCGCCATGCCTGCCACCGCCTTCGTGGACCGCCTCAACGACCAGATCGCCAACGAGTTCGGCGCCCAACAGCAGTACGTCGCCATCGCGGTGCACTACGACGCCGAGACGCTTCCGCGCCTGGCCGCCTTCTTCTACGCCCAGGCGCTCGAGGAGCGCAACCACGCGATGATGATGGTGCAGTACCTCATGGATGCCGGCGTGGATCCGGTCATCCCGGGCGTCGAGGCGCCGCGCACGTCGTTCGCCGACATCGTCGAGCCGGTGGCAGCCGCCCTCGAGCAGGAGCGCCGCGTGTCCGACCAGATCGAGGACCTCGCGAAGGTCGCGCGCGAGGAGGGCGACTACCTCTCCGAGCAGTTCACGCTGTGGTTCCTCAAGGAGCAGGTCGAGGAGGTCGCCACGATGTCCGACCTGCTGCGCGTGGTCGAGCGCTCCCGCGAGAACCCGATGTTCGCCGAGGAGTACCTCGCCCGCGAGCAGCCCGGCGACGAGGGCGCCGACCCGACGGCGCCGCCGGTCGCCGGAGGCGCGCTCTGAGCGATTGGCCCGACCCGCTGGCACCGGTCCTCACCGGCCGGGTCGTGCGGCTCGAGCCCCTGTCGCCCGACCACGACGACGGCCTCTGGGAGGCCTCTCGCCCGCCCGAGGTGTGGACCTGGGTGGCCGAGCAGCCGGCCACGCGCGAGAGCTTCGGGCGCTATCTGGATGCGGCGCGCGCGGCGACGGCCGCCGGCGCCGAGTTCGCCTTCGCCACGGTGTCCGTCGCCCGCGGCCGGCCGATCGGCATGACGCGCTACATGGCCCTGCGCCCTGACGACCGCGGCCTGGAGATCGGCTCGACCTGGCTGACGCCGCCGGCGTGGAGGACCGGCGCGAACGTCGAGGCGAAGCTGCTGCAGCTCGGCTACGCCTTCGAGGCGCTCGGCTGCATCCGCGTCGAGCTCAAGACGCACGCGGCCAACGAGCGCTCCCGCGGCGCGATGGAGCGCCTCGGCGCGACCTTCGAGGGCATCCACCGCAAGCACCGGATCGTGCCGGGCATCGGGGTGCGCGACACGGCGTGGTACTCGGTGCTCGACGACGAGTGGCCGCGGGTCCGCGAGGGGCTGCTCGCGCGGCTCGATCGCTGAGCCCGCGCAAGGGTGTTCGATGCCAACGGCGTCCGCTGAGATGTTTCGGCAGATGTGGCGGGGGTAGCGCCAGAGTGATGCTGACACTCACACCCATCGCCTCCGAGGCGATCCGCCAGCTCTCAGCTCAGACCGACGATCCCGAGGCCAGCGGCATCCGCATCGCCCCGGGCCCCGAGACCCCGGAGGGCACCGCGCTCGAGCTCTCGCTCGTCGAGGAGCCGGAGCCCGCCGACGAGAAGGTCGACGACGGCGGCGCCACCGTCTACCTCGAGCCCCATGTGGCCGGCTTCCTGGACGACAAGGTCCTCGACGCCCAGGTCGACGAGGGCCGCGTGACCTTCCTCGTGCGCGACGACGACGTGCCGCCCGAGCCCGAGGACTTCGCGACCCCCAACGGCAACGGGCCGAGCTAGGACCCGCCGGTCGGCGGCGCCTGGCCCGCCACCCAGTCGCCCTCCTCGCGCTTCCAGATCGGCGCGCGGCGCTTGATCTCGTCGATGATCTCGCGCGCGCCGGCGAAGGCCTCGGCGCGGTGGGGGGCGCTGGCGGCGACGATGACCGACGCCTCCGAGCGCGGGACGCGCCCGACGCGGTGCTCGGCCGCCGCCGCGCACAGGCCGTGGCGCTCGATGGCCGCCGCGACGATCGCCTCGATCTGCTCGGCGGCCATCTCGGCGTAGGCCTCGTAGTCGAGGTGGTCGACGTCGCGGGTGACGCCGCTGAAGGTGACCACGGCGCCCGCGCGGGGATCGCGCACGGCGCCAACGAGCGTGTCGAGCGAGAGCGGTTCGGCGCGGACGGCGACATGCGGGGCCGTGGCCGCGCCACCCGACACGGGCGGGATGAGCGCCAGCTCGTCGCCGGCGTGCAGCGCCTGGTCCTCCGCGGCGTACTCGCGGTTGACGGCCAGGACGAGCGACAGGCCACCGGCCAGGTCGTCGACCGCGGCCAGGGCATCGGCGACCCGCGCGCCCTCGGGCAGCTCGAGCTCGAGCCGATCGCGCCCGGCCCGCTCGCGCAGGGCCGCGAAGAGGCGGATGTGGACGACCATGTTCGTCAAGGCTCGCAGATCGGGGATGCGTGAGTAAGGGGCCCTGATCGTGGAAGGATGTCCATCAAGCCATGACCGACACCGCCCGCCCTGCCTCCGGCCTCGTGGTCCCCACCTTCCGCCCCGATCCGGACGGCACCCACCCGCCACTGGACTACGCCGGCTACAAGTCGACCGCGCTGCGCCATCCCAAGCGCCCGCTCGTCCCGCTGCCCCACATGCTCACCGAGACGACGGCCCCGGTCTTCGGCGAGGACCGCGTCACCGAGGCCGACGCCGACCTCACCCAGCAGCACGGCGGCGAGCCCCAGGGCGAGCGGATCATCGTCTACGGCCAGGTGGTCGAGGACGACCGGCGCCCGGTGCCCAACACGCTGGTCGAGATCTGGCAGGCCAACGCGGCCGGGCGCTACCGCCACGCCGGCGACCAGCACCCCGCCCCGCTCGACCCCCACTTCTCGGGCGGCGGGCGCTGCCTGACCGACGCCGACGGGCGCTTTCGCTTCATCACGATCAAGCCCGGCGCCTACCCGTGGGGCAACCACCACAACGCGTGGCGCCCCGCCCACATCCACTTCTCCGTCTTCGGGCGCGCCTTCGTGCAGCGCCTGGTGACGCAGATGTACTTCCCCGGCGACCCGCTCTTCTTCCAGGACCCGATCTTCAACTCGGTGCCCGACCCGGCGGCGCGCGAGCGCATGATCTGCCGCTTCGACCTCGAGCAGACGCGGCCCGAGTGGGCGCTGGCCTACCAGTTCGACATCGTCCTGCGCGGGGCCGACGCGACGCCGATGGAGGAGGACCACTAGTGCCGACGACGCCGTCGCAGACGGTCGGGCCCTTCTTCGCGATCGAATTGCCCTACGGCGACGGGCGCTACGCCGTCCCCGAGGGGACGCCCGGCGCCGTCTGGCTGCGCGGGCGCGTGTTCGACGGCGAGGGCGCCCCGGTGCCCGACGCGCTGCTCGAGAGCTGGCAGGCCGACCCGAAGGGGCGCTTCGGCGGCGACTTCCGCGGCTTCGGACGCTCGGGCACCGACGACGAGGGCCGCTGGGCCATCCTGACCCTCAAGCCCGGGCCGGTCGCCGGCGCCTCGGACGAGGCCGCGCAGGCGCCCCACGTCGACCTCAACATCTTCGCCCGCGGGCTGCTGCACCAGGTCGTCACCCGCCTGTACTTCGCCGACGAGGGGCAGGCCAACGCCGCCGATCCCGTGCTCGCGGGCCTCGACGAGCAGGCGCGCGCGACGCTGGTCGCCCAGCCGACGGCCGACGGCTACGAGCTCGACATCCACCTCCAGGGTCCCGATGAGACGACCTTCTTCGCCGTCTGACGAGGAGCGCCACGCGGAGGGCATGGAGGTCCGCCGCGCCGTGCTCGGCGACGTGCACGTCGACCGCGCGCAGGCGCGGACAACGGACTTCACGGCGGACTTCCAGGACTTCATCACGCGCTGCGCGTGGGGCGAGGTGTGGACCCGGCCGGGCCTGGACCGGCGCATGCGCAGCGCCATCACCCTCGCCGTGCTCATGACCTTGCGCGCCGAGGAGGAGATCGCCATGCACGTCCGTGCCGCGCTGCGCAACGGGCTCACCGCGGACGAGATCGGCGAGGTTCTGCTGCACGGTGCCATCTACGCCGGGGTGCCGGCGGCCAACACCGCCTTCGCCGTCGCCCAGCGCGTGCTCGCCGAGGCCGACGCCGACGGGTGATGGACACACAGGTCGGGATCGTGGGGGCCGGTCCGGCCGGGCTGCTGCTGGCCCACCTGCTCCACCGGCAGGGCATCGAGTCGGTCGTGCTCGAGGCGCGCTCGCGCGACTACGTGGAGGCGCGCGTGCGCGCCGGGGTGCTCGAGCAGACGACCGTCGACCTGCTCGACTCCGCCGACGTCGCCGAGCGCCTGCACCGCGAGGGCCTCGTCCACCACGGCCTCGAGCTGCGCTTCGACGGCCGCGGGCACCGCATCGACTTCGCCGAGCTCACCGGCGGCCGGGCGATCACCGTCTACGGCCAGCAGGAGGTGGTCAAGGACCTCATCGCCGCGCGCCTGGACGCCGGCGGCGAGCTGCGCTTCGAGGTCGGCGACGTCTCGCTGCACGACCTCGAGAGCGACCGGCCCTGCATCCGCTTCAGCCACGAGGGAGCCGACCACGAGCTGCGCTGCGACGTCGTCGCCGGCTGCGACGGCTTCCACGGGATCAGCCGCCCCACGATCCCCGACGACGTGCTGCGCGTCTACGAGCGCGAGTACCCGTTCGCGTGGCTCGGGATCCTGGCCGAGGTGGCGCCCTCCAGCGAGGAGCTCATCTACTGCCATCACGACCGCGGCTTCGCGCTGCACAGCATGCGCTCGCCCACGGTCACCCGCCTCTACCTGCAATGCGCGCCCGACGCCGACATCGAGGAGTGGCCCGACGAGCGCATCTGGGAGGAGCTGCAGAGGCGCCTGGCCACCGCCGACGACGCCTTCGTGCTCGAGCAGGGCCCGCTCCTGGAGAAGGGCATCACGCCGATGCGCAGCTTCGTGGCCGAGCCGCTGCGCCACGGCCGGCTCTTCCTCGCCGGCGACGCGGCGCACATCGTCCCGCCCACGGGCGCGAAGGGGCTGAACCTCGCCGCCGCCGACGTGCGCGTCCTCAGCGACGCGCTCGGCGCGTGGTACGAGCGCGGCGACGAGAGCGGGCTCGACGCCTACTCCGACACCTGTCTGCGGCGCGTCTGGCGCGTGCAGCACTTCTCGTGGTGGATGACCTCGATGCTGCACCGCTTCGGTGGCGACGACCCGTTCGAGCCCCAGCTGCAGCGCTCGCAGCTGCGCTACGTCGTCTCCTCGCGCGCGGCGGCCACGACGCTGGCCGAGAACTACGTGGGCCTCGAGCGTGTCTGACGGCGCCGGGCTCTTCGGCGAGGTCCTCGCGCGCGGGGGCGTGCGCGCGTGCACGACCGACCTGGCCTGGCTTCAGGCCATGCTCGACGTCGAGGCGGCACTGGCGCGCGCGCAGGCGGCGGCCGGGGTCATCGCGGCCGAGCATGCCGAGGCGATCGCCGCGGCGTGCCGCGCCGAGCGCTACGACGTCGACGCCCTCGGCGCGCAGGCCGCCGACGTGGGCAACCCCGCCGGCCCGCTGGTGCGCGCGCTGCGCGCCGAGGTCGGCGACCCGGCGGCCGCCGACGTGCACCGCGGCGCCACGAGCCAGGACGTGATCGACAGCGCGACGATGCTGGTCGCCCGGCGCGCGCTCGACGCGCTCCTCGACGACCTCGGCGGGGCGGCCGAGGCGGCGGCGCGGCTGGCGGCCGAGCATCGCTCGACCGTGATGGCGGGGCGGACGCTCCTGCAGCAGGCCGTGCCGATCAGCTTCGGGCTGAAGGCAGCCGGATGGCTCGTGGGCCTCGACGAGGCCGCGCAACGCCTCGACGCGGTGCGCGGCACGCGCCTGGCTGCCCAGCTCGGCGGCGCAGCGGGCACGCTCTCCGCCCTGGGCGACGCGGGCATCGACGTGCTCTCGCGCTTCGCCCGCGAGCTCGGGCTGGTCGAGCCGGTGCTCCCGTGGCACGCCATCCGCACGCGGATCGCCGAGCTCGCCACCGCCCTCGGGGAAGCGAGCGGCGCGATGGCCAAGATCGCCGGCGACGTCGTTCTGCTGGCCCAGACCGAGGTCGGCGAGGTGCGCGAGGGCGGCGGCGACGACCGCGGCGGCTCCTCCGCCATGCCGCACAAGCACAACCCGGTCGCGGCGATCTCGGCCCTGGCGGGCGCCCGCCAGGCACCGGGGCTCGTGGCCAACCTGCTCGCCGCCATGGAGCACGAGCACGAGCGCGCCGCCGGCGCCTGGCACGCCGAGTGGGGCCCGCTGCGCGAGTTGCTGCGCGCCACGGGCTCGGCCGCCGCGTGGCTGCGCGACTGCCTCGAGCACCTCGAGCTCGACCCCGAGCGGATGCGCGCGAACCTCGACGACGCGATGCCGGCCGAGCGCGTCGCCGGCGCCATCGGCGGCGCAGACGCCGGGGACCGCGTGCGCGCGGCGCTCGCCGCCGGGCGCTCGTTGGCCGACGTCGCGCGCGAGCACCTCGCCGACGACGAGGCAGAGCGCGTCCTCGACCCCGCCACCTACCTCGGCGCCACCGACCAGCTCATCGACCGCGCGCTCAGCGCGCACGCCCATCGCTCGTGAGCGCCGGTGGGCGTCGAACGTCGGGCGTCCCCCCTCTGCGGGGGGCAGGACCGACGTTCGACGGAAAGGAGCCGTGATGGCGAGCGCCGTCGACGTCAGCCACGAGATCACCGGGTCCGACGACGGGCCCGTCCTCGTGCTCTCCAACTCCCTGGGCAGCACGGGCGCGATGTGGGACCCGCAGGTCCCGCGGCTCGCCGAGCGCCTGCGCGTGGTGCGCTACGACCACCGCGGCCACGGCGGCTCGCCGGTCCCGCCCGGCCCCTATTCGCTCGACGACCTCGGGGCCGACGCCGTGGCCCTGCTCGACCGGCTGGGCCTCGAGCGGGTGCACTGGTGCGGCCTGTCGCTCGGCGGGATGGTCGGGATGTGGATGGCGATCAACGCGCCCGAGCGCATCGACCGGCTCGTCCTGTGCTGCACCTCGGCGCAGCTCGGGCCGCCGGAGATGTGGGCGCAGCGCGCCGAGACCGTGCGCGCCGAGGGCGTCGAGGCGATCGCCGACGCCGGCATCGGGCGCTGGCTGACCGAGGGCTTCATCGAGCGTGAGCCACAGACCACCGCGGCGGTGCGGGCCATGCTCGTCGCGACGCCCGACGAGGGGTACGCCGGGTGCTGCGCGGCGATCGAGCACATGGACCTCGTCCCCGAGCTGGGCGCCATCCGTGCGCCGACGCTCGTCATCGCCGGCCGCCAGGACCCCGCGACGCCGCCCGAGCACGGCGAGCGGATCGCGGCCGGCATCCGCGGCGCCCGCCTCGAGCTCGTCGACGCGGCGCACCTGGCCACCATCGAGCAGCCGGATGTCATGACCGACTTGATCGCCGGCCACCTGGCGGCCTGACCCTCCGGGCCGCGCGCTGAGCTGCGCGGCTACGCCGCGGCCCGGCTCGCGTAGCCGAGCTCCACAGCCTCGGCGAAAGCAGCGAGGAGGTCGGCGATGACGTCGTCGGGCCGCTGCTCGATCTGGCGTTTGCCGTAGCGTCGTGTCACCTAGCGGTGGCGGCGCAGCCAGAGGTCGCGGTCGTCGTCTGCGTCCGCCTGGTGCGGGCGCCCGTCCTGTTCCCGCACGATTGCGCGAACCAGTCCAAGTTGGCTTCGGTTTCCGGGTCTAACTTGGACTGGTTGGCGCATACCGCCATGGTCGGCGCCCCCGCCGCCCCCGCACAACACCCGTTTGCAACAACTCAGCCCAACAACCGCCGCCGCTCACCGCGCGCCAGCAGCACGGCCGTCATCCGCGTGACGTGAGGTGCTGCGCGACGTCCCAGGTCCACAGCTCGACGACATTGCCGTCGGGGTCGTCGGCGTAAGCCGCGCGGCTGCCCCCGTAGCCGGGGAACTCGTGCTCGACGACCTCCTGGCCCTTGTCGCGCATATGGGCGACCGCCGCGTCGTAGCGCTCGGCGGGGATGTGCATCGCGAAGTGCACGTGGATGCCGCCGCGACCGCCGAAGAGCCCGACCTGCGGGCGCCACAGCCCGATCCGCGTGCGCTCGCCGGCCATGACCCAGATCGCCTCGCGATCGGGCCAGCGCTCGACCACCGGAAGCCCGAGGACGTCGGAGTAGAAGCGCTCGGACGCCTCGAGATCGACCACCTCGAGGACGAGCTCGCTCACGCCCGTGACGTCGACTCCCATGCTCGTATCTTCGCCGGTTTGCGATCCGTCGGCCGTTCCGTAGAGCATGGGCGCCATGACCGTGGTCCGCTCCGTCGTCGTCGTGCTGCTCATGATGGCCCTCGCGCCCGCCGCCGCGCTCGCCGCGCCGCCCCCCAACGACGCGCGCGCAGCCGCCACGGCCATCCCCGCCCTGCCGAGCACGCAGAGCGGGACGACGGCCGAGGCCACGACCGAGACGGCCGAGCCGCGCTCGCCATGCTCCTGCAATGCCGGGTCGGTCTGGTACCGCTACGTGGCGGCGACCGACGGGCGCCTCATCCTCACGCTCACCGCCGCCGGCGACCTCGACGCCACGCTGGACGCCTACCTCCAGCAGCGCTCACAGCTCACGCGCGAGGACTCCGACGTGACCGACGCCAAGGGCGGGGCGTCCGTGTCGGTGCGCGTGCGCGCGGGCCAGGCCTACCTGGTGCGCGTCGCCCAGCGGGTGGGCTCGGTGGCCGGCACCTTCAAGCTCGTCTTCACCGCCGCCGCGCCGGAGGTCAGCCCGCCGGGCCGCCTGCTCGGGGCCCACGGTGCGAGCGACACCCTGGACCGCGTGCTCAAGCCCGCCGACGCCTTCTCCTACCGGATGCGAGCCGGCACGACGTACCGCATCAACTTCATCGGCCTCGACCTCCCCGGCGTCGACCCCGACAGCCAGCCGGCGTGCCGTGCGGCCCTCGACGTCTACGCGCCCGGCACGCGCAGCTTCGACGACGACCCGGTGCGCGGAATGGACTGCAACAGCTACATCCTCTTCACGCCGGGTCGCGGCGGGAGCGGGCGCTACCCGCTGCGCGTGCTGGCCCCCTCGTTCGCCCGCGGCCCCCAGCGCTTCCACCTGCAGATCGCACCCGCCGACGCCAGCGACACGGCGCCCGGGCTCCCGCTGACCAACCACGAGCGCGCCCGGGGCACGCTGCGCGGCTCTGGCGTGGATCGCGTCGACCTCTATCGCTTCACGGTGGCCAAGCGCTCGCTGCTCAAGCTGGCGGTGAGCGGCACCGACGCCGACCTCACCCTGCGCCTGCGCAACGACCGCGGGCACCTCGTGGACTCCGCCGAGGGCGGCGACATCAGCCGGCGCGTGCGCCCGGGGCGCTACTTCGTCTCGGTGGCCGCCGGCCCCGGCGTCGACACGCGCTACGTCCTGCTGCGCTCGTCGCGAACGATCACCTCGACCCGCATCGCGCTCTCGCGCGGCGGCGGCACCGTGCACGTGAACCCTCGGGTGGCGGGCACGGCGCGGGTCACCGTCGAGCGCCTGGACCCCGAGTTCGGCTGGCAGTACGTGCGCACGGTGAACGTCCGCGTGGCCGGCGGGCACGGGAGCTTCGCCCTGGGCGCGACCGCCGTCGGACGCTGGCGGGTGCGCGCGGAGTACCTCGGCACGCGCGACTCCGCGCCGAGCACGAGCGGCTTCGCGCAGGTGCTGGTGACTTTAACCTTGGAGGCATGGCCACCGAGGAACGCCTGACCGTCGCCCCTATCGTCGGCCCCGACGATCCGCGCCGCTTCACGGATTCGGGGATCGAGGTCAAGCCGCTCTATACCGAGGAGGACCTGCCGGAGGACCTGCGGCTGGGCGAGCCCGGCGCGTTTCCCTACACGCGCGGCCCGCATCGCGAGATGTATCGCAAGCAGCCGTGGACGATGCGCCAGTACGCGGGCTACGCGTCGGCCACGGAGTCCAACGAGCGCTACCGCTATCTGCTGGCGCACGGGTCGACAGGGCTGTCGATGGCCTTCGACCTGCCCACGCAGCTGGGGCTGGACTCCGACAACCCGCGCTGCCTGGGCGAGGTCGGCCGGACGGGAGTGGCCATCGACACGATCGACGACATGCGCACGGCCTTCGACGCGATCCCGCTCGACCAGGTCTCGACGTCGATGACGATCAACGCGCCCGCGGCGGTGCTGCTGTTGCTGTACGAGCTGGTCGGCGAGGAGCAGGGCGTCGCGAGCGACCAGCTGCGCGGCACGACGCAGAACGACGTGCTCAAGGAGTACATCGCGCGCGGCAACTACATCTACCCGCCGGGCCCGACGATGCGGCTGACGACGGACCTCTTCGCCTACTGCCGCGACAACGTGCCGAAGTGGAACACGTGCTCGATCTCGGGCTACCACTTCCGAGAGAAGGGGGCCTCGGCCGTCCAGGAGGTCGCCTTCACCCTGTGCAGCGGGATCGCCTACGTGCAGGCCGCGATCGACGCCGGGCTGGCCGTCGACGACTTCGCCCCGCGCCTGGCCTTCTTCTTCAACGGCCACAACAACGTCTTCCAGGAGGTCGCGAAGTTCCGCGCGGCCCGGCGGATGTGGGCGACGATCATGCGCGAGCGCTTCGGCGCGACCGACGAGCGCTCGCTGCGGCTGCGCTTCCACACCCAGACCGGCGGCGTCACGCTGACCGCCCAGCAGCCCGAGAACAACATCGTCCGCGTCGCCCTGCAGGGCTTCGCCGCGGTGTGCGGCGGGACGCAGTCGCTGCACACCAACGGCTTCGACGAGGCCCTGGCGCTTCCCAGCGAGCGCGCAGCGAAGATCGCGCTGCGCACCCAGCAGGTCATCGCTCACGAGTCGGGCGCCACCGACACCGTCGACCCGTTCGCCGGCTCCTACTACGTCGAGGCGCTGACCGACGAGATCGAGGCCCGCGCCGGCGAGCTGATCGCCAAGGTCGACGAGCTCGGCGGGTCGGTCAACGCGATCGAGTTCATCACCGGGGAGATCGACGAGTCGGCGTGGGGCTACCAGGAGCGCTACCGCATCGAGCAGGACGTCGTCGTCGGCGTCAACCGCTACGTCGACGACAAGGAGGTCGAGGTGCCCGACCTGCTCAGGGTCGACCCCGAGTCCGAGCACGCGCAGCTCGAACGCCTGAAGGCGTTCAAGGCCGACCGCGACCAGGAGCTCGTGCAGCGCCGCCTCGAGGAGCTGCGCGAGGCCGCTCGCGGCACCGACAACCTGCTGCCCGCGATCAAGCAGGCGCTGCGCGACCGCGCCTCGATGGGAGAGGTGTGCGGCGCGATGCAGGACGTCTTCGGCGCCTACGCACCGACGTTCTGATGCGCGGCTTCGCGGCCTCCCTGGCGCTCATCGCGATCGGCATCGCGATCGCCGCCGCGGCCGGCGGCAGCGAGGCGCTGACCGCCGTGGGGGTGGCCGTGGCAGGCTCGGGCGCGGTGGTGGGCGTGGCCGCGGCCTTCTGGATCATCGGGCGCAGCGAGGACCGCGAGCGCGAGGCCCGCGAGGGCCGCGAGGGCCGCGAGGGCCGCGAGGGCGGCTAGGGGCCGGCCCAGCCGGCCAGGCGCAGGGTGTCGCGCACGGCATCCTCGATCCCCGCGAAGGCCACCGCGGCGACCGCGAAGACCGCGAGCGTGAGCAACAGCGGCACCCGCCGGCGGGCGGCGGCCAGGAGCCCGAGCCCTGCGGCGAGCTCGACGGCCAGCACCACCGCGGCGGCGCGGCCCGCCCACTGCCCCGCGAGCAGCAGCGCCTCGCCGGCCAGGGCGCCGGCGAGCACGGCGACGGCTGCGGCGCGCACGCGCGGCGGCCCGTCGCGCCAGCTCGCGCCGGCCACGCCGAAGAGCGCGCCCGCGGCCAGGGCGACAGCCGCCCACGCTGCGGCGACCGGCACCGCGTAGGCCATGGCCGCGCGGCCGCCCGCGACCACCGTGAGCAGGTACCAGGCCGCTGTGCCCAGGGCGAGGGCCGCCCCTCCGCCCAGCGCCCCGCGGCGCCGCGAGCCGGCCAGCGCGCCGATCGTCCACGCCGCGGCCAGCCACGGGCCGCCCAACGCGACGACGGCACGTCCGAGCGCGGCCAGGGCGTCGCCGTGGGGCAGATGGCCCCCGGCGTGGATGGCCACGCGGCCCGCGACCCCCAGCCCGACTGCCACGCCGAGGGCGAGCAACGCCAGGGGACGATGCGCCGAGGTCGTGTCGCGCCGCGTGGGTGCCATGGCTGTCTCCAGCGTACGCCTCGCCGCCGGCCGGCCGACCCGGCGAAGGGTCAGGATCCGTAGGGTTCGCGGCCGCATGCCTGTCGCCATCGTCTTCTACGACGTCGTCCTGTCGATCCACGTCATGGCCGTCGTCGCCGCCTTCGGGGTCTGGTTCGCCTACCCGCTGCTCGTCGTCCGCGGCGACGCGGCCGCACACCGCGCGCAGGTCCGTGTGGCGCGCATGGTCGTCAACCCCGCGGGCTCGCTCGCGCTGTTGGCAGGCGTCTACCTGGCCAGCGACCGCTCGTACTGGAGCGAGGTCTGGGTCAGCGTCCCGCTGGTCATCCTCATCGTCCTGCTGGGGATCACCGGCGCCTACTTCATCCCGCGCCAGGAGAGGCTCGCCGAGCTCGCCGAGGCCGGCGGCGGGCCCGAGTACGCTGCGCTCGCGGTCCAGGTGGCGCGCGTGGCCTTCGCGTCCGCCGGGCTCGTGGTGGTGGCGATCTTCTTCATGGTCGCCAAGCCCTGATCACCAGGCCAGCGTCCCCGCCGGGCCCTTGAACGGGCCGACGAGGTCGGCGGTGATCCACCCGCCGTAGAAATCGCCGGCCTGAGCCTCGACGCGCTCGTCGCCCAGCCATGCGTCGACGCGTGCGGGATAGAAGGCGACGTGGTCGCGCAGCGCCTCGTAGCCCGGCGCGGGGTCGGGATAGGTCCACCCCGCCGCCGCGACGTGACGGCCGGCCACCACGACGTCGAGGTAGCAGGCGCGCCCCTTGAACTCGCACCACGTGCTGCGCGCGGCGGCCGGGACCAGCACCGCGCGCAGATCCTGCGGCGGGACGTAGATCGTCGGGGGATGGCTGGTCTCGAGCACGCGCAGCGCGCCGTGCGACTCGGCGACCAGGACGCCGTCCACCTCGACGCGCACGCGGCCCTCGCAGGCGACGACGGCGGGCGGTCGCGGGTAGTCCCATACGTGCTCCACGATCACGACTACGCCCCTCGCAGCCGACCGGATTACCGCCACGCGCTAGCTTGACGGCGTGTCCAGCGAGATCGACCTGCCACTCACCGGCGGCTGCGGCTGCGGCGCGGTGCGCTACGAGATCGACGCGCCGCTCGTCAGCGCCGTCTACTGCCACTGCACGCGCTGCCAGCACCGGACCGGCTCGGGCGCCGCGGCCACGGGCAGCCTGGCCCCGGGATCGCTGCGGATCGTCAGCGGCGAGGACCAGCTGCGCGGCTGGCAGCCCGAGGGCGGCTGGGAGAAGGTCTTCTGCGGCGCCTGCGGATCCGCCGTCTTCACGCGCGACCCCGAGAGCGCGGAGGTCAGGGGCGTGCGCCTGGGGACCTTCGACGGCGATCCCGGCGTGCGGCCACGCGCGCACCAGTTCGTCGCCTACGCGGCCTCGTGGGAGGCGATCCCCGCCGACGGGCTCCCGCGCTTCCCGGAGAAGGCCACCGGCTGAGCCGGCGCCAACTTCTGCACGCCGGCGCGCCGGGGGCATAGGCTCGACTTGGTCCGCGAGCGAGCAGGAGGGTCTGATGAGCAGACTGCGTTTTGGCATCTTCATGGCGCCATTCCACCCGGCGGGAGAGAACCCGACGCTGGCCCTCCAGCGCGACCTTGCGCTCGTCGAGCACCTCGATCGCCTCGGCTACGACGAGGCCTGGATCGGCGAGCACCACTCGGCCGGCAGCGAGATCATCGCCTCCCCCGAGATCTTCATCGCCGCCGCCGCGGAGCGCACGCGCCGCATCAAGCTCGGCACCGGCGTGACCTCGCTGGCCTACCACAACCCGCTCTGGGTCACCGAGCGGATGGTCATGCTCGACCACCTGACGCGCGGGCGCGCGATGCTCGGCGTCGGGCCGGGGTCGCTGCCCACCGACTCGGCCATGCTCGGCCTCAACCCGACCGACACGCGTGAGCTGATGGACGTCAACTTCGACGTCGTCATGCGGCTGCTGACCGGCGACGAGCCGGTATCGGTCGAAACGCCGACCCACAAGCTCGTCGACGCGCGGCTGCACCTGCGCCCGTACTCCGAGCCGCATATGGACGTCGCGGTCGCGGCCGTCGCCTCGCCCACCGGCCCGCGCCTGGCCGGGCGCTATGGCGTCGGGCTGCTGTCGGTGGGGGCAACCCTGACCGAGGCGGGCTTCGACGCGCTGGCCCATCACTGGAGCGTGATGGAGGAGCGCGCCGACACCTTCGGTACCACCGTCGACCGTGCGAAGTGGCGGCTCGTCGGCCTCATGCACATCGCCGAGACGCGCGAGCAGGCCTATCGCGACGTCGAGCACGGCATCGAGCAGTGGTTCCGCTACTTCCAGAAGGTGGCCGCCTTCCCGCAGATGGCGGTCGAGGGCGGCGACGTGCGCGAGATGATCGACTTCGTCAACACATCCGGGATCGGGGCCGTGGGCACCGTGGAGGACGCGGCGGCGCAGGTCCAGAAGCTCGTCGACCAGTCCCAGGGCTTCGGGGCGATGCTCCTGCTCGCGCACGAGTGGGCCAACCCAGTCGCGACCCACCGCTCCTACGAGCTCATCGCACAGCACGTGATGCCGCTCTTCCAGGGCCAGGCCCAGTCGACCCTGGACGCCAAGGCGCGGGCCACGGAGACGCGCCCCGGCATGGCCGAGGAGCAGAACCAGGCCGTCGCCCACATGACCGAGAAGTACCAGCGCGAGGTCGCGGCGGGCCGGACCTGAGCCGAGCGGAGCGCTCAGGCGACGAGGCGGCCGACGAGCGCGCCGCAGCGTCCGCGCAGGACCTGGGCCACGCCGAGACCGAGCACGATGCCGGCGATCCAGCCGATGGTGCCCCCGAGGAAGGTGACGCAGGCCAGCACAGTCGCGCCGACGAGCGCCACGAAGGCGGTCAGCACCAGCACGGCCAGGGTGAAGCCGAGGCGGAAGAGGAGGGTGTCGGTTCGGGTGCGCATGAGGCGATCTCTCACCCTCTACATCGGCAGGACGCACCAGACCTCAACCCCCGGGGTGTTGGGTTGCGTTAGTCGCGCAGCCAGAGGTACTGGAAGGGCTCGAGCACGAGGGTGTCGCCGTCCAGCACCAGCGGGCGCCCGTCGGGTTGCGCAGCCGCGTCGGTGAGCTCGAGCCCCCGCTCACGCACGACGGCCACGTCGACGGGCCGGCGGTCAGGCGTGAAGTTGGCCAGCAGCAGCAGCCGCTCGCCCGCCTGTTCGCGCAGCAGCCCGAAGACGTGGTCGCTGCCGGTCCACAGCGGCTCGGCGGCACCCTGGGCGTGGGCGGCGCGCGTGGCGCGGCGCGCGGCCACCAGCCGGCGCAGGCCGTCCCACAGGCGTCCCTCGACCGAGGCCGGGTCGGCGCGGCGCTCGGCCGCCGTCCAGTCCATCGGCGGACGGTGCATCCAGCGGTTGTCCTCGCGGCGGGCCGGATCGTCCTCCCACTGCCGATCGTTGCGCAGCCCGAGCTCGTCGCCCATGTAGATCAGCGGCAGGCCGCCGTGGGCGAAGGCCAGGGCGTAGAGCAGCAGGATGCGCCGCAGCGCGAGCTCCAGCGCGCGCTCGTCGCCGCTCTCCAGCGCCGCCTCGAGGCCGGCGAGCGACGCCGCGGTGCCGCTCGTGCGCGCCTCGCCGCTGCGCGGGTCGGGCTGGAAGCGCGCGCCGCGCGCGAAGCTGGACGGGAAGTCGCCCGCGTAGAAGTCGGCCAGGAAGCGCCGGTGCAGGTGGGCGTTCTCGCCGA
This sequence comes from uncultured Actinomycetes bacterium, assembly GCA_963807305.1. Taxonomy (GTDB): domain Bacteria; phylum Actinomycetota; class Thermoleophilia; order Solirubrobacterales; family Solirubrobacteraceae; genus JAOPZW01. The sequence continues at coordinate 23,399 of CAWEBN010000018.1, read as the reverse complement.
CGGCCCCGGCGTCCTCCTCGGTGACGGCCCAGCCGATGTCGTCGTGGCAGCGCACGTAGGTCACCCAGCCGGCGCCCGGCGGTACCGGCGGCATCGAGCGCAGGGCGTTGGTCAGCAGCGCGACGCGGCCCGAGGCGAGCGCGCTCCAGCCCAGGACCATGAGGACGTTGTGGTAGGCGAGGTCGCACTCCTTGCCCTCGTGGCGCCCGGCGCCGAGGTAGCCCACGAGGTCGCGCGGGGAGACGATCGCCTCGGCCTTGAAGGCGACGGCCGGCGCGGCGATGCGCACGGCGGCGCGGAAGGCCTGCAGCAGCTCATGGACCTCCGGCTGGTTCTGGCTGTTGGTGCCGACGCGCTTCCACAGGAAGGGGACCGCGTCCAGGCGCAGCACGTCGACCCCGGCGGCGGCCAGCTCGAGCATCGCCTCGGCCATCGCGCGGAAGACCTCGGGGTTGGCGTAGTCGAGGTCCCACTGGTAGGGGTTGAACGTGGTCCACACCCAGCGCTCGAGCGCCGGCTCCCACGTGAAGCTGCCCGGCGCGGTCTCGGGGAACACGTCGGGCATGGTCTGCTCGTAGGCGTCGGGCTCGGCGCGGTCGGCGAACGTCCGGTAGAAGCCCAGCGCCCGCGCATCGCCGGCCAGCGCGGCCTGCGCCCACGGGTGCTCGCGCGCGGTGTGGTTGAGGACCACGTCGATGCACAGCGCCATGCCCGCGGCGCGCAGCTCGCCGGCCAGCGCGCGCAGGTCGTCCATCGTGCCGAGCGCGGGCTCGACCGCGCCGTAGTCGACGACCGCGTAGCCGCCGTCGTTGGGCTGCGGGCGGGCGCGCAGGAGGGGCATCAGATGCAGGTAGCTGATGCCGAGCTCGCGCAGGTAGGGCAGGTGCTCGCGGACGCCGTTGAGCGTGCCCGCGAAGCGATCGACGTAGGTCACGTAGCCGACGGCCTGCTCGCGCTGCAGCCAGTCCTGGGTGATCTCGCGCTCGTGGTCCAGAGCCCGCAGGGAGCCCGAGCGGCCGGCGGCCGTCCGGGCGATGGCCTCGAGCAGGGCGCGCCACTGCGCCTCGAAGCGAGGATCGTCGCCGTAGAGCGCGACGAGAGGGTCGCGCAGCTCGGTGAAGAAGCGCTCGAGGCGGGTGGCGAAGGCCTCGTCGCCGCGCACGTGCTCGAGCGCGCGCTCGTAGTCGGCGCGCACCTCGGGACGCATCGCGTGGACGTTCTGCATCGGCTAGTGGTGCTTGGGCCCGTGCTTCTTCGGCCGTGGATGCTCGGTCGGCGGCGGCGGGATCGAGTCGACCTGCGGCGGGGTGTCGGCCCACACCAGCAGCACGCGGCACGGCGCGTGGTCCACGACGAAGCGCGCGGCGGGGCCAAGGCTGTGCGGGCCCAGTCGCGAGTGGTCGCCGTCACGGGCGAGAACCAGGACGTCCATCCCGTCGGCGGCCGCCACCACTTCGCGCTCTACGCGCCCGCGGCGTTGCTGCACGTCGGCGTCGCGCCCGATGCGCTCGCGGGCCTCGGCCAGCAGCGCCTCGGCGGCGTCGTCGGAGATCGTGCGCAGCGGCGCGGGCGCGCCGTGAGGCGGCGGCGGGACGCGGCGCCCGAGCAGGGCCCGGCGCGACCCCTCGGCCAGCATCTCGACGTCGCCGGGGGCGACGTGGAGCAGCGTGACCTCGGCGTCTGCGGGCAGGAAGGCGGCGGCCTCGGCGACCGTCGCCTCCCAGGTGTCCTCCACGATCCAGACGAGCGCGCGCATCTCAGGTCAGGCCCTGCGCGCTGAACCATAGGAGCACGGTCGCCGCCACGAGGCCCGCCGGCACCGTGAGCGCGCCGAGACGGACGAACTCGCCGAGCTCGACCTCGTGGTCCTCGACGTGCAGGACCCGCCGCCACAGCAGCGTCGCGAGCGAGCCGACATAGGTCAGGTTCGGGCCCACGTTGACGCCGACCAGCACCGCGAGCACCGCCGCGGCCCCGGACGGCGCTGCCACGGGCACCAGGATCAGCGTGGCGGGGAGGTTGTTGACGAGGTTGGCGAGGATGGCGCTCACGGCGGCGACGGCCAGCAGCTCGGGCAGGGCGACGCCGGAGGGCAGCAGCGCGCCGGCGGCATCGGCGAGCCCGTTGTCACTGGCCGCACGCACGATCACGCCGAGGCCCAGGACGAAGACCAGGAACGAGGGCTCAGCCGCCAGGGCGAGCGTCCGCGCCGTCGTCGTGCGCCGCACGAGGGCCGGCGCGGTGATGGCCGCCGCGCCCGCGACGGCGACCCACGCGGGCGCGACGCCGACCACGGAGCTCAGGCCAAAGCCCGCGAGCGTGAGCGCCACGATCGCGAGCGCGAAGCGCGGCAGCGCCGGCCGCTCGCCGCCGCCCGTGCGGGCGCGCCGGGGCCGGCCGAGGTCGACCGCGAAGAAGCGCGTCAGCACGACCCACTCCACGGCGATGGCGGCGCCCGTCGGGAGCGCCATCAGCCCGGCGAAGCGCATGAACGACAGCCCGCTGGCATGGAAGGCGAGCAGGTTGGTGAGGTTCGAGACCGGCAGCAGCAGCGATGCGGAGTTGGCCAGGTGCGAGCACGCATAGACGTGCGGCCGCGGGCTCGTGCGCAGCCGCGCCGCGGTGGCGAAGACGATCGGCGTCAGCAGCACGACGGTCGCGTCCAGGCTCAGCACGGCGGTGACCGTCGCCGCGACGGCGAAGACCAGGGCGAGCAGGCGCCGAGGGCTGCCGCGCGCGGAGGCGGCCATGAGCCCGCCCATCGCGTCGAAGAGCCCTTCCCGGCGGCAGCCCTCGGCGAGCACGAGCAGCGCGGCGAGGAAGCCCACCGTCGGTCCGAGGTCGCCGATGGCGTCGCGCGCGTCGGCGACGCTCAGCGCGCCGACCGCGACGAGCAGCGCGGCCCCGCCCGCGGCGGCGAGCGCCTCCACCGGCCAGCGCGAGTGAACGACGGCAGCGGCCAAAGTGCCCGCGAGGACCAGCAGGGCGAGAACCAGGGCCGGCGCCTCGGGCACCGGCGGATGATGACGACAGCCTCGGCCCTAACTGCGGCCCGACGTGCAGCGTCCGACTGACGGCCAGCGCCGTGGCGCCGTCCTTCAGCGTGAGCACGACGCGCGCCGGGTAGCGATGGGCCAGGCGCAGCGAGAAGCGCGCGACCGAGCCGTGGTCGAGCTTGGCGCGGGCCACCGGCCACCAGCCGAAGTGCTGGGGCAGGCGTAGTTGCAGCACGACGGGCGCGCCCTGCGAGGCGGGGCTGACGCGCGCGCTGACGGTCACGCCGTGGCCCTTGCCGGACGCGGTGGCCGCGACCTTGCGGTCGAGCACGACCAACTGGACGGCCGGGCTGTCCTCGCCGCCCACCACCGCGCGGTAGGTGGCGGTCGTGGTGGGCACGATCTCGGTGGTGAAAGTGCCGTCGGCGTCCACGGTGGCGTGACCGGCCGGCTGGAAGCCCTCCCCCGTGTCGGCCTCGATGCCCACGTCGGTGCCCGCCGGAGCCGACGCGCGGCCGTGGAACACGTAGGAGCGCCCGGGCGCGCCGGGCTCGGTCGGCACCGCGAGCAGCACGTTGTGCACGTCGACCTCGCCGCGCATGAACGGATGCAGCATGCAGTAGTAGGTCGCGACGCCCGCCGCGTCGAAGCGGTGGGTGAACATGTCGTCCGCGGGCAGGCGGCCCGACGCCCATGTGCCGTCGTCCGCGGTGACGGTGTGGACGCGGATGCTGTTGTTCATCCAGTGCACGGTGTCGCCGGCGAGGACGTCGAGGCGAGGCGTGCCGAAGGCGGCGAACTGGATCGCCACCGTGGCGGCGGCCTGGTCGTCAGCGGCGCCGTGCATGTGCTCCATCTGCGCCGTCGACACTGCCGGCCCGGCCAGGGCGGCCATGGTTGCGCCGAGCGCGAGCGCGAGCCGCCTCATCGGCGCTTGACCTGGTAGATGCCGATCATGCCGGCCATCATGTGGGCCTCGACGTGGCAGTGGTACAGCCACGTCCCGGGGTCCTCCTCCTTCCAGCGGATGCGGAAGGTCTCCGCCGGCCCGACGGTCTGGGTGTCCACGTCGGTGCCGAACGGCGACTTCCAGCGATGGCCGTGGACGTGGAAGGTGTGGTGCTCGGAGCCCATGGCCATGACGTCCCACTGAATGGTCTGGCCCACGATCGAGGTGAAGACCGGCGTGTTGCCGACGAAGGCGCGCCCGTCGATCGTCTGGAAGTCGCCCATCGGTGCGAACACGACCTCGAACTCGCGGTCGGGACGCTGCTCGTGCGTGCCGAGGATCGAGAGCATCCCGTACATCCCGCCCGCGATCGAGTCCTCCATGGACGGCGAGTGGTCGTGGTAAGGCCATACGCCGACGGAGTCCTGGCCGGCCTTGAGCTTGTAGGTCCACGTCTGGCCCGGCTTGACGTCGCCGTCGCGGCCCGAGAACCCGGGGACGTAGGCGCCATCCGAGCTGGGCCGGTAGTGCACACCGTGGAAGTGCATGGAGTGCGGGCGCTTGTAGAGCGTGTCCATGTTCTTGAAGTGGACGAGCAGCCAGTCGCCGGCCCGCGCGCGCAGCAGCGGTCCGGGGATGAGGTCCTGGTTGCTCGTGCCCGCGGCGATGTTGCGCACGGGATGGCCCCAGTGGGGCGTGAAGCGGCGATAGACGACCGTCGGGAAGACGGTCTGCGACGGGCTGAGCGGCATGCCGTGGATCGCGTCGCGCTCGTTGGGCGACATGTTCCACGTGGGCGCCGGCACGGCCGCGACCCAGAACTCCCGGGTCGCCGCCGACGCAGCGGGGGCGACGACCGAAGTCGCCGCCCCCGTCACAGCCAATAGGGCCACTACCGTGGCCGCGCGTCTCACTGGACGACGACCGTCCCGTGCATGAACGGGTGCACCATGCAGTAGAAGTTGTAGGTGCCTGGGGCCGCGAACGTCACTGCGTTCGACGGCGGCAGCGGCGTCGCCTTGTCGACGTCGAGGAGCCCGGAGTTCCAGAACCCGTTGCCGTGGAGCGTCGGGGTCAGGGCCGCCGGACCGGCCGGCGGGGGATCACTGGGGTAGACGGCCTGAGACGGGAACACCGGGTCGTTGGCGAAGTGGTTCGCCAGGTCGCCGAGGTAGCTCGTCGGCTCGGTCTCGGGGTTACCGGGGCCGAACGTCGCCGTGTGGACGTCGAAGGTCTTGGCCGACATCGAGAACTTGATCGTGGTGCCGACCGGGACCGTCTGGGTCGCGGGGTACATCGCGAAGGACTCGACGCCACGTGGGCCGGACGCGCCGACGCTGACGTTGCCCGCCGCGACCTTGGTCTTGGTCAGGGCATTGGCCGTGCTCAGCGCCGAGGAGACCTGAGTCTTCAGCGTCTTGGAGTCGGCCTTCGCCGACGGGACGCTGTGGCTCTTGGACACGACCTTGACCGTGCCCTTCATCCCCGAGTGGATGTTGCAGTAGTACGTGAACGTCCCGGCCTTGGTGAACTTGACCGTGAACGGCTTCGGCTTCTGCGACAGCGGGGCACCGGACTCGACGCGCTTGGCGCCGGTGTAGGTGGCCTTCTTGCCGTAGAGCCCGGGCGGCCCGAGGGCCGGGGTGAAGCCGAGCAGCGGCTGTCCGTTGAACCAGAACGGAGCGCCGGCGGCATCGAGGACGCCCGACGTGCTGCCGGCCGGTGCGATCAGGCCGAGCGGCTTGCCGCCCTTGGCCGGGAAGTCGACCGTGTGGAAGCCCGTCGGGACGAACTTGATCGAATCGCCGACGTGGATCGTCGTCCCGTGCGGGAAGAAGTCGTTGACGTCCGCGAAGTCCTTCTGGAACGCCTTCTGGGACGAGATCGGCGTACCCATATCGACCGTCTTCGTCGCCGCGCTTGCGGCGGCGGGTACTGCGAGCACGCCAACAGCGGCGGCGATTGCCGCCATGAAGCGATGTGACAAGGGAGCCCCCCTTGGTCGGAACTATGTGGTTTTGCCGCTGTTTTGGCTCGCCCGCGACCTCCGGGCGAGCATGTGAAGCGATGACCCTAGGCGGTCCTACATCACGGAGTCAATAGTTCCGATGGACGATGATCGGTCCTCCTTGAGGACGACACGGGCGCCGGCTTGCAGGTGACGTAACCGCGCTCGGGCCGGGAGGGTTGCGCCGCGCGGGTGGCGAAAGACGGACGCGATGCAAGATCCACGCGCGCAGAGGACCCTCGTCAAGAGCCCGCCGGAGCTGTGGGCGGAAGTCTCGGACGTCGACGCCCTCGCCCGCCACTTGGGCGAGTTCGGAGAGATCCGCATCACCCGCCTGGACCCCGAGACCACCGTCGCCTGGGAGGGCGACCGCGCATGCGGCACGGTGGCGCTGGAGCCGTCGGGATGGGGCACGAAGGTGACGATCACGGCGAAGCTGGCTGAGGTGCCGGAGCAGCAGGCGCCTGCGGCCGAGCCGGTCGCCGAGGCCGAGCCGGTGGCTGATCCGGACGTCTTGGCGCCCGAGCCGGACGCGGCTGAGCCGGAAGCGGCCGCGACGGAGCCCGAGGCGGAGGTGCTCGCACCCGAGCTCGCCGCTGCCGAGCCCGCCGCCGAGCCCGAGCCCGTCGCTGCCGAGCCCGAGCCCGCCGCTGCCGAGCCGTCGCCGCCGCCGGCCCCGAGCCCGAGCCCGTCGCTGCCGAGCCCGCGCCCGCCGCTGCCGAGTCCGAGCCCGAGCCCGCCGCTGCCGACCCCGCGGCGGCTGAGGCACCGAAGGTGGGCTTCTTCGCCCGGCTCTTCGGGCGCCGGCGCAAAGTGGAGGCCGTGGTCGAGGTCGAACCGGTCGCGGTGGAGCCGGACCCTGAACCCGAGCCGGTCGCCGTCGAGCCCGAGCCGGTCGCCATGGAGCCTGAGCCCGCGCCGATCGCCATCGAGCCTGAGCCCGAGCCGGTCACCCCGGGGCCGGAGCCCGCAGCGGAAGTGCCCGAAGCGGCGGAGCCGGTCGCGTCCGAGCCCGAGTCGGTGCCCGCGCCGCTCGACGCCGAGCGCGCCGAGGCGATCCTCACCGGCGTGCTCGACGACCTCGGCTCGGCGCACCACCGGCCGTTCTCGCGCTCGTAGCGCGCGCGGCGGCCTGCGGCCAGGGCATCGAGGGAAGGAGCTCGTGGCACTCGCAACGCGGCCCGTCGTCCTCAGGCGGCTGCGCCTTGGTGCACGAAGCGCGCGTGTTTCGCAACAGCTTGGCGGGCGCGTCGAGGCGGTGGGCTCGCTTTGCGGCCCCTATCGCCGCGTAGGGAGCCCACCCCCACTCGAGCACTACCCAGGCGCCAACGGATCCCGCGCGGCCGGGCACGCCGCCTGGACGTCCTGGTACAGACGCTCGGCGTCGTCGTCGGTCAACAGCGCGCGGCGGGTCGCCGTGTCGCAGCGCCAGCGCGGAGCGAGGTCCGAGCGGACGGCGTCGACGCGATCGCGCGCCGCTGCGAGGCCCGGCGGGGTCGGTATCGCGTGCAGGTGGCCGGCGCATCCGAGGGCGCAGACCATCAGCACCATCACGGATGGCTTCAGGGTCACGAGCCACCCAGCGGGGCGGCACCGACGGGCTTTCGGACGCTCCTCGGCGTGGTCGGCGCGCGGACACTCACGCCTCGTCGGCCAACGCTTCCGAAATCAGAGCGTTTGGGGAGTTGACCGCGACCGCGCCGCCCGCAAGGATCGCCGCCGTGCCTGCATCCGCCCCCCGGGACTCGACCCTCGCCGTGGTGGGCGACGGGTTCGGCTCCTTGATCGTCTACTCCACCGCGATCTACCTGGGCTTCAAGCCCGAGGAGATCACGATCTATGGGCCATCCGACAATCCGGTCGGCACGTATCAGCAGTTCGCCTACAACCTCGGCCAGACCGTGCTGCGCTCGGAGTCCGAGTCGCACTTCCTCCCGGCCGACTGGCCGACGTTCGCCGAGCTCGACGCCTGGTCGCACCGAAGCCTCGCGCCGCTCGTGCGCTCCACGAAGCGCAAGTACAACCCCGGCGTCTCGGAGATCCTCACGGAGGCGGGCGTGGTGCACAAGCGCCTGAACTGGGACGGCTCGCGCGTGCCGGTGCGCGTCGGCTGGCTGCAGCGCGAGGAGGATCCGGCGCACTTCGTCCTCTACGACGAGGACGCGAACTTCATCGGGCGCTCCAAGCACGTGATGCTCGCGCTCGGCCACGGGCCGCTCTCGTTCCCGGCGACGCTGGCCAAGGCGAAGGCCGCCGATCCCGAGGTCGACGAGCGCATCGTGCAGGCCTACCAGGCCAAGAGCTACCACCCCGACGGCCGCTACATCGTGCTCGGGGCGGGCATCGCGTCCATCAACGAATGGGCCAACGCGCTCGACGTCGGCGCCAAGTGCATCGCCCTGCGCCGCAGCCCCGCGCCCGACGAGCAGGACCTCAACGTGCCGCGCTGCCTCTTCGAGTCGCTGGGCATCGACGCCTTCGCCGGCCTGCCCTTCGAAGCGCGCGTGCAGTTCCTGGGCAACGTCCTCAAGGGCACCACCCCGCGCCGGCGCAGCTGGCTCGAGAAGATCGAGAAGGGCCGCCGCGAGGGGCGCTTCGAGGAGCTGCTCGGGGAGATCGACATCGTCGAGCGCGGGCCCGCCGGGCTGCGTGTGCACGTCTCCAGCCGCTACGGCGAGGACCCGGGCTGGCTCGACGTCACCGGGGTGGTCGCCGGCACCGGCTTCAACAAGTCCGTCCTGACGCTGCCGCTGCTGCGGCGTCTGATCGAGCACTACGACCTCCCCGTACAGGAGGGCCGCCTCAAGCTGCGCACCAACTGCGGCGTGCCGGGCCTCGATCGCGAGGACTCGCGCCTGTGCATGATGGGGCTGACGGCCAACAACGTGATCCCCCACGGCGACACCATCGCCGGGCTGAAGTACATCGGGCGGCGCTTCGTCGCCGACGTGGCGCGCGCCGAGAACCTGCGCGGGCGGTCGTTCATGGGCCGCCTGGGGATGCAGATCTCGCTCAGCCGCGAAACCGCGAAGGAGCTGCGCGACGTGCGCAGCACGAAGCAGCTGGCCTAGGGAGAGGCGCCGACCATGTGCCCAACGATCCTCGGCCGCATCGAGACGCGCACCTTCATCCTCATCGGGCCCGCGATCCTCGGGGCGATCCTCTCGCTGCTGACCGGCAACGAGGGCTTCATCGTCATCATCGGGATCTTCCTGCTGCAGGGCGTCGTCCTCGACGTCTTCTTCTATCCCTACGTGATCAAGTGGCAGCCGCCGTGGCTGACCTTCGTCCTCGCCGTCGGCGAGTTCGTCATCACCTACACGCTGGCCCAGGTCCTCGACGTCGGCCTCAAGCCGGTCGACGCTCTGTGGTGGTTCTGGCTGGCGTGGACGCTGGCCATCTGGACCAAGGTCGTGATCCTCCCGATCCTCTCGCTGAGCTGGATCGAGAACGCCGGCGAGTTCCGCCAGACCGGCTGGTCGGTGCCGCCCGAGATCGAGCCGATGCCGCTGCTGGCCGCCGAGCCGGAGCGCGCGCCGGGCGAGATCCGGCTCGTGCGCGAGTTCTCCTCGGTCAACCAGATCCCCGACGAGCTGCGCAGCGTGCCGGCGCCTTCAGGCGTTCACCAGGCTCCACCCCGCGTGGGCGAGCCCGCCTGATCACGGCGGAGAGCCCGCCCGATCAGGGCATCCCGGCGCCCACGTGCGACCACGTGAAGCGCGTCACGTCGGTGCGCGGCGCCAGCGCGCCCGGGCGCAGCCCACGGCGCACGAAGAGGATCGGCGCAGGCGCTGCCGCGGCGATCTCGTGGCGGACGGACCCCAGGCCCTCCTCGCGCCAGCGGTCGGAGAGCCCGATCACCAGCAGCCCCGCGCCTGCCGTGGCCCGCAGGAGCCCGTCGCGACCAGGCTCGGCCAGCAGCGGCTCGGTCGCGATCCCGACGAAGCGCTGCACGAGGAGCGACGCGGTCGCGAGCAGGCGGCTCGCGTCCTCCTCGCCGTCGGTCGCGCCCAGCAACCGCAGCGGCGCGCCCGTCGACGCGGCCAGCCAGGCGCCGAGCTCGAGCGCGGCCCAGTCGTGCTCGGCGCCACCGAACGGCACGACCAGCGGCGCGTCGGCGCCCGGCGCGACCACCGCGTCCTCGCGCGCTACGAGGACGGCGACGTCACTGGGAGCCCGGCGCAGGATCGAGCCGACCGCGCCCCGCGGCACGCCCTCGCCGCGCAGCGGCCGGCGCCCGTCGACGAGCACGAGATCGACGTCCTCGCGGTCGGCGAGCTGTGCCAGGTCACGGCCGGCGTCGGTCGAGGTGAAGGCCACCGCGCGCGCGGGCACGCCGCGCTCGAGCAGCTCGCCGCGTTCGCGCTCCAGTGCACGCGAGGCGTCGGCGAGCTGGAAGGACTCCGTCTGCAGCCCGCCGCGCACCCCCGCGCCGCGCGGCGGCTCGATGAGGCGGGCGATGATGAGCTCGCGCGGCGGCTCGGAGGTCGCCAACGGCACGGCCACCGCCAGCAGCTGCGACAGCGCGGCCTCGGCCTGCGGAGCGACGAGGATCGACTGGTCGGGGATCGGCATCGGCGTGATCGCCGCCGTCTCCTCGCGCGCGCGATCGAGCTCGGCCTCGACCGGCTCGCCGAAGTCGTTGTCCGGATCCAGCCGGTTGAGCACCGGGCCGGCCATGAACGTCGTCACCAGCGCCATCAGCACGAGTGCGGCGAACAGGGCCTCGGAGATGACGCCCTTCTCCAGCGCGAGGTTGAGCACGATGAGCTCGGTCAGGCCGCGCGTGTTCATGAGCGCCCCGATCACGGCCGACTCGCGCCAGCGCAGGCCCACGACGCGCGAGGCGAGCACCGTGCCGCCGTACTTGCACGCGACGGCCACCACGAGCAGCACGATCGTGAGCACGACGAGCTCGATGCGATCGAGCAGCAGCACGTTGGTCTTCAGGCCGGTGTAGGCGAAGAACAGCGGCAGCAGCAGCAGGACGACGAAGTCCTCCATGCGGTGGGTGACGTCCTCGGTCAAGCCGGCGTGGCGCGGCATCACCGTGCCGGCGATGAAGCCGCCGAAGATCAGCGCGATCCCGATCTCCTCCGTGGTGAAGGCCGCCAGCAGCACCATCGCGAAGATCGCCGTGATCCACGTCACCGGCACGCGCCCCGCCTCGTCGTAGGCGCGCGACACGCGCGCCACGAGCGGGCGCACGCCCAGCCCCATGACCAGGCAGAAGGCCACGGCGAGCAGGATCGTCCGCAGGACGCCGAAGCCGCCGCCAGCCGTGGCCACCGCGGTGGCCAGGGCGATCAGGAACCAGGCGCTGACGTCGTCGATGGCGGCGCTGGCCAGCGCCAGCGCGCCGACCGGCTGCCTGAGCATGCGCCGCTCGACGAGGATCCGCGCCAGCACCGGGAAGGCGGTGATCGACATCGAAACGCCCATGAACAGCGCGAAGGCCGTGAAGCCGCCCTTGGCCGGCGGCCCGATCAGCGTGTAGGTCGGCAGCGCGACGGCGATCCCGGCGAGCATCGGGATGGCGACGCCGGTGTTGGAGATCGCCGTCGTCTGGGCCAGGCGCCCGCGCAGCTGCGAGAGGTCGAGCTCGAGCCCGACGAGGAACATGTAGAAGATCAGCCCGAGATTGGCGACGACGCCGATGAGTGGGATGACGTCGCTCGGGAAGAGCGCACGCTGCAGGTCGGGGAACAGCAGCCCGAAGACCGTCGGCCCCAGCAGGATCCCGGCGAGCACCTCGCCCATCACGCGCGGCTGGCGGAAATGCGCGACCGCCGCGCCCATCAGGCGCGCGAAGAGCATGACCACGACGACGGCCAGGAAGAAGGCGGCCACCAGCGCGGTGAAGTCGCGCTGCCTGCTCGCGACCACCTTCTCGGGGGCCGTGGCGGCCCCGCCGGCCGGGATGTTGAGCGTCACGTCGCGGTTGGCGGCCTGCCCGGTGACCGCGCGCACGCTCCTGTCGCGGCACGTGACGCGCCCCGCGATGGGACCAGAACCGGTGTACGCCAGGCGCCCGACCCCGCCCTTGATCGCATAGGCGCTCCCGCCCACCTTCTCGAGCTCGAGGGCGCCCCCGAGGCAGTCCGAGCGCGGCGTGAGCTTGTACTCGCCCGCGATCGACGGTGGCGGTCGCGGACGCAGCGCGCCGGGCGGGGGCGGATCGCGCTTGAGCTCGGCGCGCAGCGGCACTCCGCCGAGCCTGCCGGCGAGAATCCCCTTGACGGCGACGGTCGCCACCAGCGCGCGCTCGCCGCCGCCGCCGACGCACTGCACGTCGCCCTTCAGGCGCCCGTCGCGCAGCCGCGCCTTCGAGAGCACCGTCCCGTCGGGCCTGCGCAGCCCCACGAACTCGCCCGACTGCGTGACGTCCATCTGCAGCCCGGTGCAGCGCGCGGCAGGCGGCGCCACGTCGTAGCCGCCGGCGATGGCGGGCTGCGTCTCCTCGTCGCTCCCGGCCGCGAAGACCACGACGACGACGACGACCGTCACGGCGGCCAGGATCGCGTAGTAGACGATCAGCCTCCGTGCGGACGCGCTCACGCGGCGACTGTATCCGTGGCCCCGGCGGGGAGAAGGTGAACTTTTTCGCTAGGAGCCGGCGGCTCGCGCGACGCTCTGGACGTACGCCGCGGCGCTCGCCGGGCGCTCCTCGGGCTCCTTCTCCAGCGCCCGGTTGACCGCGCGCGCCGCGGCGGCCGGGATGTCCGGCCGCAGCTCCGTGAGGTCGGGCGGCGGGTCCTGCAGATGGGCGAAGAGCACCCGCATGCTCGGGCGCCCGCCGAACGGCGGCGCCCCTGTGAGGCATTCGATGAAGACGCACCCGAGCGCGTAGATGTCGGTCGCCGGGCTGACGTCCTCGCCCCGGATCTGCTCGGGCGCCATGTAGTCCAGCGATCCGAGGGCCTGCCCGGGCCGCGTGAGGTTCGAGGCCTGGCTGTCCTTGGCCAGCCCGAAGTCCGAGACGTAGGCCCGGTCGCCGTCGAGCAGGATGTTGGCCGGCTTGATGTCGCGGTGCACGAGCCCGCCGGCATGGAGGGCGTCGATCCCCGCCGCGGCGCCCTGGAGCAGCCCGAGGGTGCTGGCCAGCCCGATCTTGCCCTCGGCGACGATGCGCTCGGCCAGCGAGCCGCCCGGGATGAGCGCCTGCACCAGGTAGGGCAGGCCGCCCTCCTCGCCGTGGGCGAGCACCGGCACGACGTTCTCGTGCTGGATGCGCTGCGCGGCCTCGACCTCGCGGCGGAAGCGCCGTAGGAAGACCTCATCCTGGGTGAGCTCGGTGGTGACGACCTTCACGGCGACGGGATCGCCGCCGTCTGCCGTGGCCTCGAAGACGATCCCCATGCGCCCGCGACCGATCACTCGGGTGATCCGGTACGGGCCGACGGAGTCGCCCGGCCTGGGCTCGAGAGCGATGTCGGGCATTCGAAGCGCGGCAAGCATAGTCGGCGTATGGACCGGAGGTAACCCCAACTTCCGACGAGCGCGCCTTGCGTACCGCCGCCCGAGCGGGGACACTGAGCACTCGCTATGGACAGGCGGACTCTCGGGGAGTATCGGATCGAGGGCATCGTGGGGGCGGGGCGCATGGGCGTCGTGTATCTCGCGATGGACTCGTCAGGGCGCAAGGTCGCCCTCAAGGTGCTGCGTGACGACGTGGCCATCGACCCCGTGTACCGCGAGCGCTTCCGCCGCGAGGGCCGGATGCTGGCCGCCCTGAACCACCCCCATGTCATCCCGATCCACGCAATGGGCGAGATCGACGGCCAGCTCTTCATCGCCACCCGGCTGACCTCGAGCACACTGCGCGACCTCATCAGCGCTGGCCCGATCGCCGTCGACGATGCGATCGCCATCCTCGCCGCGGTGGCCGACGCGCTCGACGCCGCCCACGCGGCGGACGTGATCCACCGCGACATCAAGCCCGCCAACGTCCTCCTCGATCCCGGCCCACGCGTCTATCTCACCGACTTCGGTCTCGCACGCGACCCGTCCGGCTTCGCCCTCACCGTCCCCGGCCAGGTCCTCGGGACGATCGACTACATGGCGCCCGAGCTGCTGGAGGGCGTGCGCATCGGGCCCGCCACCGACATCTACGCGTTGGCGTGCCTGGCGGTCGAGACGCTCACGGGCCAGGTGCCGTTCCCACGCGACAACGACGCGGCGACGACCTACGCACACGTCATGGGCGCGCCGCCGAGCGTGTCCGAGCGCCGCCCCGAGCTCCCGATCGCCCTCGACGAGGTCATCGCCGTCGGCATGGCCAAGTCGCCCGACGACCGTCCCGCCACAGCGGGCACGCTCATCGCCGACATGCTGCGTGCGCTCGACCGGGCGCAGCCCGCCGGACTCCTCGCGACCGGCTGAGGCGGTCGATCACCGGTGTCGACGCCGCAGGAGCAGGCCGAGCCGGTGGCGGGGGAGGCGTTCGACGGTCGCTACGAGGTCGTCGCCCCCATCTCCAGCGGCGCGATGGGCGCCGTCTACCGCGCCCTCGACCGCCAGGAGGGCCGCGAGGTCGCCGTCAAGCGCCTGCTCGACGTCCGCCACGCCGCGCGCTTCGAGATCGAGGCGCGCCTGCTGGCCAGCCTGAGCCATCCGCGGCTGGTCAAGGTCCTCGACCACGCCAGCGACGAGCAGGGCGCCTACATCGTCATGGAGCTCGTCGAGGGCCTCGACCTCGGCGCGATGCTCAAGCGCGACGGCACCCCGGGCCTCACCGTCGGCGACAGCATCGAGTTCGCCCGCCACGGGTGCGAGGCCCTGCAGTACGTGCACGACCAGCAGATCGTCCACCGCGACGTCAAGCCGCCCAACATGATCCTGGGCGACGAGGGCGTGATCCTCGTCGACTTCGGCGTCGCCCGCGCGCTCGGCGGCGAGCAGGAGGAGGGCACGATCGCGGTCGGCACGCCGCGCTTCATGGCGCCCGAGGTGCTCGCCGGCGGGACCGTCTCGGCCGCCAGCGACGTCTACAGCCTGGCCGCCACGCTGTGGACGCTGCTCATCGGCTCGCCGCCGCGCTACGGCGACGCGCCCAAGCTCGAGAAGCTCGCGCCCGGGATCGACCCCGAGCTGCGCGATGCGCTCGCCGCCGGGCTGCAGCTCCTGCCCGAGGAGCGCATCACCTCGGCCGCGGCCTTCGCCGAGGCGATCGGCGCGCCGCTGACCGCCGGCCGCGGCGAGTCGCTGGCCCAGAGCCTCGGCCACGGGCCGATCCGCCGGCGCGTGATGGAGGCGATCGTCCGCACGGCCGCCGGCATGTTCGACGCGGCGGCCTGCTCGATCGCGCTCACCGACCCCGCGGGCGGCGAGCTGGTCTACGAGGCGGCGTGGGGCGCCGGAGCGGCCGAGGTGGTCGGCCTGCGGCTGTCGCCGGGGGCCGGGCTCGCCGGCACGGTGGTGGACAGCGGCGAGGGCGTCGTGGTGCCCGAGTGCCGCAAGGACCCGCGCTGGGCCCCCCAGGTGGCGGCCAAGACCGGCTACGTGCCCTACACGATGGTCGTCGCGCCGCTCGTGCGCGACGGCCAGACGATCGGGGTGATCTCGCTGCTCGACCGCCGCGACGGCGAGCCCTACCAGCAGCCCGACGTCGCCCGGGCCGCGCTCTTCGCCGACCTCGCCGTCGTCGCCCTCGACCTCGACGCCTTCCCCCTCAGCTCGCGCGGCGGACGCACACTTCTTGGCTGACTTGCCCATCGACTCGACGCGCGGTTAGGTTTGGGCGCGATGAGCGTGAACGGCAAGGACGGCCACTACGACGCCGTCATCGTCGGCTCGGGCTTCGGGGGCTCGGTGACCGCCTACCGCCTGGCCCAGGCCGGCAAGTCGGTCTGCGTCCTCGAGCGCGGCCGCGCCTACCCCCCGGGCTCGTTCACGCGCAGCCCGTATCGCGCCCGCGAGAGCTTCTGGGATCCCCCCCATGGCCTGACCGGCATGTACCACTACTGGTCCTTCCACGGGATCGATGCGCTCGTGTCCGCGGGGCTCGGCGGCGGCTCGCTCATCTACGCCAACGTCTTCATCCGCAAGGACGAGAAGTGGTTCGTGCAGGAGGACCTGCGCGACGGCGGCTACGAGCACTGGCCGGTCTCGCGCGCCGACCTCGACCCCCACTACGACCGGGTCGAGTCGATGATCGGCCTGCAGCGCTACCCCTTCGACCACGAGCCCTACTCCAAGACGCCGAAGACGATCGCGTTCAAGGCGGCCGCCGAGGCCAACGGCATGGAGTGGTTCCTCCCGAAGCTGGCGGTCACCTTCGCCAACGAGGGGCGCCCGCCGGTCCCCGGCGAGGCGATCGTGGAGCAGCTCGAGAACCTCCACGGGCGCACCCGCACGACGTGCCAGCTGTGCGGCGAGTGCGACGTGGGCTGCAACTACGGCGCCAAGAACACGCTCGACTACAACTACCTCACGCACGCCGCGCACCACGGCGCCGAGCTGCGGACGCTGTGCGACGTGCGCAGCTTCGAGCCGCGCGACGGCGGCGGCTACGCCGTCACCTACGCGGCGCTCGAGGACGTCACGCCCGCCGAGGACGACGGGCGCCCGCCGCCGCTGCGGACCGTCACGTGCGACCACCTCGTGCTCAGCGCCGGCACGCTGGGGACCACCAACCTCCTGCTGCGCAACCGCGCCGCCTTCCCGCGGCTGAGCCGCCGCCTGGGCACGCACTTCTGCGGCAACGGCGACCTGCTCACGCTGGCCATCAACACCCGCGAGATGGTCGACGGCAAGCCCACCCCGCGGATCGTCGATCCCGGCTACGGCCCGGTCATCACGAGCACCGCGCGCATGCCCGACGCGCTCGACGGGGGCGAGGGCCGCGGCTTCTACCTCCAGGACGCCGGCTATCCGCAGCAGCTGGCCTGGATCCTGCACGTCCTCGCCGCACCCAAGTCGCTCTGGGCCTGGCGCTCGACCGCCATGTTCCTGGTCAAGAACTGGCTGCAGGGCTCGCCCGACACCGACGTGAGCGGCTACATCGCCGACCTGCTGCAGTCGCGCGAGCTGTCGGCCGGCGGCCTGCCGCTGCTGGGGATGGGCCGCGACATCCCCGACGGGCGGATGTTCCTGCGCAACGGCCGGCTCGACCTCGACTGGAACCGCCAGCGCTCGGCCGAGTACTTCGCGCGCCTGCGGACGACCTCGCGCGGCTTCGCCCACGCGCTCGGCGGGCGCTTCGCCGACAACCCGATCTGGTTCCTGCGGCGCGTGATCACGGTCCACCCGCTGGGCGGCTGCCCGATGGGCCGCGACGCCACCGAGGGCGTCGTCGACCCCCACGGCAACGTCTTCGGATATCCCGGCCTGCACATCGCCGACGGCTCGATCATGCCGGGGCCCGTCGGTCCCAACCCGAGCTTCACGATCGCGGCCCTCGCCGACCGCTTCGCCGACAGCATGCTAGAACCCGACCACCGCGCCGCGGAGGCAGCAGCCGCATGACCTCAACCGTCCGCTTCACAGAGGAGATGCTCGGGCACGTCACCTTCGGCGAGTCCGACTTCGACCGCGGCGCCGAGCCCACGCGCGACGGCGCCGGCGCGCTGATGTTCCATCTCACCATCGAGGTGCCGGACATCGACCGCTTCGGCACCGACCCGCTGCGCGAGGCGGGCGCCGTCGGCTACCTGCGCTGCGACGCGCTGGGCGGCCAGCTCCCCGTCGAGCGCGGCGTCTTCAACCTCTTCGTGGACACCGAGCCCGGCGTCAAGCGCATGCTCTACCGGCTCTGGTTCCGCGACGGCGTGGGCCACCCGCTGACCCTCACCGGCTTCAAGCTCGTGCGCGACGACGCCGGCTTCGACGTCTGGAAGGACACCACGACGCTCTTCACGCACGTCCTGCGCGGCCACGTGGAGGCGGGCGGCGACGATGCTGCCGAGCTGGTGGCCTCCGGCGTCCTGCGCATCCGCGTGCGCGACTTCGCCAAGCAGCTGACGACCTTCCGGGCCGGCGGGCCGAGCATCGCGGCGCAGCTCGGCGCGCTGCTCACGTTCGGCTGGATCTTCCTCGGCCAGCTCGCTCAGGCCTACCTGCGCAAGCGCAACTGACATGTCCAAGCGCAAGGAGAAGCGGCTCAAGGCCGCCAGCGAGGCGGGCCGGGCGCCCTCCGGGCGCACGCGCGTGCTCGGCGTCCTGGCCGGCGCCGCCGTGCTCGCCGTCTTCAGCGCGGAGCTGACGCGCGTGTGGCGGCTGGGGATGCTGCCCCAGAGCCGCCAGGAGCACGACCCCAACCGGCGCGGCAACCGCGCGCTCGTGGCGGTCGAGGTCGTCCGCGAGGGCTACAAGGTCAGCCGCACGCGCCAGAACACGCTGTTCAACATGCTCGCGTCGTTCACCGTCACCTTCGGGATCACGCGCTCGATCACGTGGACGATCCGCGAGAAGGGCGGCCTGGGGCCGATCAAGAACGTCGTCGTCGGCAAGCGCCACATCCACCACTTCATCCCCGGCGGCCTGCTCAGCCTCGCGGCCGGCGGCGTGGCCATCGGCGCCAAGGGATCCGAGCTCGACCGCTACCTGGCCGTCCCGTTCGGGGTCGGCGTCGCGCTCGTGCTCGACGAGTCGGCGCTGCTGCTCGAGCTCGAGGACGTGTACTGGACCGAGGAGGGCGTCGTCAGCGTGCAGATCGTCTTCGCCGCGATCGCCTTCCTGGCCGCCGTGACCTACCTCATCCGGGTCCTGCGCCACAGCGAGGAACAGGACTCGGAGGCCGACTGGGAGATGGCGGCCAAGGCCTGGGACGACCTGCAGGCCCTCCCCGGGGGCTCTGGCGGGGCGCCGTCCGGGATCGGACTCTGAGAGGACTCGTCATGCCCAAGCAATCCCTCGTCACGCGGGCCACCAAGCCGATGGTCCTCACGAAGCTCATGTTCGTCTTTCCGCGGCGCGTACGCCCCGGCGTCAGACCCCGACAGACGCCGGGCTGGAGTACGAGAGTGACGCTCCACCGCCACCGACGGCGTGAAGCTCGAGCGGCTGGTTCATCCCGCGCGACGGCGACGGGCCCGGACCGACCGTCGTCTTCGTCCACGGGTGGATGTGGAATCGCCTGGGCAACATCTCCGGTCGGGCGCCGTTCCCCGACCCGGTCGCGACGCGGACTTCCTGCCTGCCACCAAGGGGCTGCACGACGCCGGCTTCAACGTGCTGCTCTTCGACGTGCGCCACCACGGCGAGAGCGCACGCGGGCGCAAGCCGCTCAGCTACGGCCCGATCGAGGCCCGCGATTACATCGGCGCGGTCAACTACCTGCGCTCGCGCCCGGATGTCGACGGCGAGCGGATCGGCGCGATCGGGACCTCGATGGGCGGCAACATCGTCATCTACGGGACCCCCGAGTGCCAGCCGATCAAGGCCATCCTCGCCGTCCAGCCGACGCGGCTGACCGTCTTCAACACGAACTTCGCCCGCACGGAGCTGGGCCCCCTCGGGCCGACGCTGATGAAGCCCGTCGAGCTGATCTACCGCGTCATCGGAGCGCCGGCGCCGAGCAAGCACGATCCCGAGATCCCGGCCCGCCGCCTCGACGGCACGGTCGTGCGGTACGTCCAGGGCACCGGCGACCCGTGGGGGACGATGGAGGTCATCGAGGAGTTCTCGGCGGCCACGCCCAACAGCCTGGGCGTGGTGGCGTTCCCGTCGGCCGGTCGCTACGAGGGCTACCGCTACGTCTCCGAGCGCGTCGACGACGTCGTCGGCTTCTTCCGCGAGTACGTGTGATGCGGCGCGTCAGTCGGGCGGGGCAAGCGCGCCGGCCTGCCGGCGGCTGACGAGACCGGCGTCGCAGAGCCAGCGATAGGTGTCGCCGAGCGTCTCGGCGGGCGAGCGGAAGCTCACCCCCAGGTCGCGCTCGGTGGCCGAGACGTCCACCTTCGCGCCGTAGACCATGAACCACGGTCCCTCGTAGTTCAGCGGCAGGCGCACGCCCAGCCTGCGCTGGACCCAGTCCGCGCCACGCCCCACGGCGAGGATCGGGCGGCCGGGGAGCGCGACGGCCGGGATCCGCCGCCGCGTCAGCTGCGACGCCTCGGTCGCGAAGTCGCGCATCGTCACGTAGCCGGCACTCGCCATGTAGCGTCGCGGGCCGCGGCCGGGCTGCATGAGCGCCGCCGTGACTGTCGCGACGTCGCGCACGTCGACCATCGGGGTGGTGCCGGCGACCACGAACGGCATCCGGCCGCGCAGCACGTCGCGCGCCACGGCGGTGAAGTCGCCTATGTGGGGGTCGTGCGGCCCCAGCAGCCCGACCGGATTGACGATCACGACGGGCGCGCCCTCGGTCTGAAGGCGGCGAGCGATCCGCTCGGCCTCGACCTTCGATTGCGAGTAGGCGCCCGGAGGGTCGCCGAGTGGCGATTCGGGCGTCAGCGGGCGGTCGGGGCTCGGCATGAGCGCAGCGTTGCTCGACACGTGGACGATCGGGTCCATGCCCCGCTCGTGTGCGGCGCGCAGGACGTTGGCCGTGCCCCGCGGGTTGACGTCGCGCATCTCCTCGGCGCGCCGCGGGTCCAGCGTGTAGACGTTGGCGGAGTGCACGACGGCGTCGCAGCCCTCGAGCGCCCGCTCCACCGACGCGGTGTCGGTCACGTCCCCGACCACGTGGTCGACGTGGTTGAGCCCGTGCGGCGCCAGAGCGGGCGCGATCCGCGCGGGCGAGCGAACGAGCAGCCGCACGTCGTGGCCCGCGTCGGTGAGCGCCTTGACGGCGTGCGACCCGAGGAACCCGGTGGCGCCCGTGACCATTACCCGCATCGGGCAATCAAAGTGCCCGCGGCAGCCTCCGTCAAGTTGTAGGTCTATCGCGCGTCTTCACGCTCGCCCACCGTGCGCGCAGTCTGGCCGCCACGGCGCCGAGCGCGACGAGCAGCGCAGGCCCGAGGGACGCGAGGGTCTCCTCGACGGGCAGGCCATCGATATGCGCGCCGATCACTGGAAGATCTCCGTGGTGCAGTCGCCGCCCTGGAGGCGGACCTCATGGGCTCGCGCGGGGCCGCCGGGACGGTCGTGGAGGTCGACGAAGAAGTCGGGATCGATCTCCATGCCGCCCTCGGGCGCGCAGTCGACGCGCAGCAGCCAGGAGCGCAACTCGGGGTAGAACTGGTTGTCCCAGGTCGAGTAGAGCGAGTTGGTGACGTAGAGCCGCCGCCCGTCCATGGAGAGCTGGATCATCTGCGGACCGCCGTTGAGGTCGCGACTGCCGTCGGTCGGCTTGCCGAGGACCCCGCCGCCAAGCTGGAGCTGCCCTGTCAGCCGAGGGTGGCCGGGATCCGAGATGTCGTACTGGCGCAACTCCCCGTGCAGCCAGCTCGAGAAGTAGAGGAACCGGTCGTCCATGGAGACGAGCAGATCGGTGATCAGGGCCGGGGCCGGGAACGGGAAGCCCTCGACCTCGACCGGGTCGGTGGTGATCACCGGCTCGGCGCCGAAGGAGCCGTTCGAGCGGCGAAAGCGCCAGATCACGCTCGAGAGTGCGGCGCCCACGAAGCCCTGCTCTGACGCCGGATCGTGCAACCAGCGCACCTCCAGGGGCACCATCCCCTGGTCGCCCAGGTCGATCGTCTGCTCGAGCCGTCGCTCGGCGAGGTCCCAGAAGTGCAGCCGGTGGCCGTAGCGTCCCGCCTCGACATCAGCCGGGTTGAAGCCTTGCTCATAGGCGTTGGGCTCGCCGAACTCGGACGAGACGAGCACGTTCTTGCGCGGCTGGTACCAGAAGTCGTAGTTCAGCGGTGGCAGCTCGCCGCCATCCTCCCAGCGACCCTTGACCTCGAAGGTCTGCGCATCGAGCACGGCGAAGCCGCCGGCGCCCCGCCCCTCGACGTCGCCGAGCATGCTGATCACGATGTTGTCGCCGGGCATGCAGTGGACCGTGTGCGGGCGGGTGTAGCCGGTCGTCTCGGCGATCTCCCGCGCCTCGATGACCTTCTCGATGCTGGGGCGGCGGGGATCGGCGGCGACGTCGACCACGTGGATCCGCGAGGAGCGGAAGCCCGGGACGATCAGGTGCGAGCGATCCGGCCCGTGGCACGCCGAGCTGCACCGGTTCCAGCCGAAGTGATGCAGCTCGTCCCCGACGTTCGGCATCGGCGTCTCATGGACGACGCGCCCGTCCTCGGCGTCGATCACGGCAAGGAAGTCGGGGGCCGAGACGCCCGTGCCCCGGTGCAGGCAGGCGAGATACAGCAGCTCCTCCGGCGGTGCTTTCATCGCCTCCGCGGGAGAGGCATACAGCGACGCGGTGCTCTCATGGTCGGCGGCCTCGCTCATCGCGAACCCCTTTCAGCAGTGGGAGAGCGATGATCCGCCACGAAGTTTCCCGAACCTTTCGCCGACCTTTCTAACCTTGGCCGTGATGGCGCAGAACGGCGGCACGAGGATCCAGCTCTGTGGCCGGTTCGTGGTGCGACTGAGCGGGCGGCGCGTCGAGGACGCGCTGCCCGCCGGCAACGGGCGCATGCTCTTCGCCTACCTCGTCCTCAACCGCCTGCGCCGGATGGAGCGCGACGAGCTGCTGACGGCCGTCTACGGCGAGGAGGCTCCGCCCGACCACCACCGTCGGCTGAGCGTCCTGCTGTCGAAGCTGCGCCGCGCGGTGGGGCCCGAGCTGCTGCGCGGGCGCTCGGAGCTCGAGCTCGTCCTGTCCCCGGACGCGTTCGTCGACGTCGAGGCCGCGCTCGAGGCCGTTCACCGCGCGGAGTCCCACATCCACGCCAGCGAGTGGGCGGAGGCCTGGGGGCCGTCCGGGGTCGCGTACTACGTCACCAGCCGACCGCTCCTGCAGGGTCAGGACCGCGTGTGGCTCAACGAGTGGCGCCAGCGCCTCGAGCTCGTCCGCGTCCGAGGACTCGAGTGCTTTGCGGCGGCCAGCCTCGGCCTCGGGGGGCCCACGCTGCCCCGGGCGGAGGAATGCGGGCGACGGCTCATCCAGCTGGCTCCGTACCACGAGAGCGGCTACCGGATCCTCATGGAGGCGCTCGAGCAGCGCAGCAACAACGCGGAGGCCCTCCTGGTCTACGACCGCCTGCGCGTCCTGCTGCGCGACGGGCTCGGCACCGCGCCCAGCTCGGCCGTGCAGCGCGTCTACCGACGCGTGCTCGCCGGGACGACCACGACCGCGCCCTAGATCTCTTCAGCCTGCGCGAGGATGTCCTCGCGAGTGAGCTTGCCGACGAGGTCCGGGTGGTCCGTCCGCATGTGGTCCTGGGCCTTCTCCCACAGCTCGTCGTCGTCATCGCCCTTGACGACGTAGCCGCACACGCAATTGATCTGCTTCACGGCCACATCGTACGCCCGCGGCGGCCCGGTTCCGACGGCGCGTCTGACGTTCCTCGGCTCCGCTATTCGGGGGCGGGCGGGGTGTCGGGGCCCTTGGCGCCCGGGTCCTTGAGCGCCTCGCCGGCTCGTTTGGCCTTGTCTCCCCCTT
>CAWEBN010000017.1:0-197130 GCA_963807305.1 uncultured Actinomycetes bacterium | reverse complement strand
AGCTCGCCACTGATGCGGTCGGCGGCGACTCGGAGGAGAGGCAGCGCGCCGCGCAGCTCGGCCACCGAGACGCGCTGGGAGTCGGCGACGATGCCCACCGCCGCGACGACGTGCTGGCCTTCGACGATCGGCACGGCAATCGAGCGTAGACCCGGCTCGAGCTCTTGGTCGACGAGTGCCCAGCCCCGTCGTTGCACACGGGTGAGCTCGCGGCGCAGATCCTCGCGGCGGGCAACGGTGGCGGGCGTCAGCGGGCGCAGCGGCACACGCGCCAGATAGGCATGCAGGTCCTCAGCCGAGAGCGCACACAGCAGCACGCGGCCCTGTGACGTCGCGTACGCAGGCAGCCGCGTCCCGACCTCCTCCGCCGCGCAGATCAGACGCGCAGGGGTAGCGCGCGCGATGCACACGATCGCGTCGTCATCGAGGATCGAAACCGAGCAAGCCTCCGCCGTCTCGTCGCGCAGCCGTTCGAGATGGAGCCCGGCGAGATCGGCGAGATCCAGCCCGGACCACTGCCGATACCCGAGCTCCAGGGTCCTCGGCGTGAGCGCGAACCGGCCCGCGCGAGCACGGACGTACCCGAGGTTGCAGAGGGTATCCAGGATGCGATACGTCGCCGCGCGGCCGAGCCGAAGCTCGCCGGCCACGTCGGCGGCCGTACGCCCGGGACCTGGCCTCCCGAGCGCGCCGATGACCGCCAGACCACGGGCGAGTGAATGGACGATGTCTTCGTCGAGCGACCGACCGTCCCGCGGTTCTCCGCTCGCGGGCACCGTCCCGCGTGCCGGCGCGGCTGCGACAGATCGCGCGACGGGCGTACCACTGACCGCACTCAACTGCGCGGCCCCGGATCGGGTGACGGGGTACCAGCGGAAGCGCGCGATGCCCGCCCGAACTCCTCGCGCCGCCGACGTTGACGGGCGACTGGGCCGAGGCGAAGCGATGACTCGCGGTCGGCCGCCGCCTGGTGTGCGTTCAACGTCCGCCCTTGTCCACGGATGAGCGCCGCTGCGCCCGCGATGGCCGGCTCTCGCCGACGAACGACACGGCGGGCACTGGCCCCATGCGGCGGCAAGCGCGCCGATGACGGCGTCGGGGCGGCCGCGCGGCGACGATCAGCACATCCTGGTCGTAGGCGATTCGCGCAACGTCGTCCCACGAGCGCGCCACCCGGTGTAAGACGACGAGGTCGTCGGGAAGTTCAGACGCCGCTCGTCGGGCCGTTTCGCACGCCTCGGCCATCGCCACGGCGTGGATCTCGTCGAGCGGAACGCCGGCAAGCGGCGCCCAACGAGCGAACCTGCATTTCCCGGGCAGCACGGTGATCGTGACGATGGCGGACCGCCCGGCGACCGCGGCGGCGATCGCCTCCATCGAGCACTCCGCGACCTCGGCCGGCTCGCCGGCGAGCATGACGCGGAGCACCGCGCCGTTTGCGCACGGCTCCGGCGGCGCTCCCGACCGCCGCTGCCGCGGCCGCTCGAGCGTGGTGGAGCCGCTCATACCCGAGTACGCAGCGCCGCGGCGCAGTCGCGGTGGACCGCGAGGATCTGGGGAAGCTCGGCCGGGTCGACGCGTCCATAGCCGCACACCGAGCCGATCCCGAAGCGGTCGCGGTAGCGACGGGCCATCTCCATGCGCTCGGTGAAGCCCTCGACGCCATCGGTGTGGTGGATGATCCCGAGGTAGACGTCGACGTCCTGCTCTTCCAGTCCGGCGAGCGGCGCGAAGAACTTCGGCTGCGGGTGCTTGAGCGCGGGCATGTGGACGTAGTCCACGCGACGGTCGATGCGCGCCAGCGCCTCCTCGGTCATGCGGACGCACAGCCCCAGGTCGTCCATGTCCTTCATGGGCCAGCCGCCCCACGTGCCGTAACACCAGTGGAAGCCCATCCGCGCGCCCTCCGGGACCCACCGCGCGAGCTCGGGCAGCGTCGCCGCGTGTCGCCGGATCTTCTCCTCGAGGTTGGCCTCCGGCCAGTCCGCAATGCCCTTCGCGTCGCCCGAGGCCATGTCGACGAACTCCTGCGCGAGGTCGAACTGGATCTGCAGGTCCTCGAGCGGGACGTGCTCGCAGATCAGCTCGATGTCGCGCCGGATCGCGTCGTGGTACGCGGCATGAGCCGCGGGCCAGTCCTCCTCGCGGAAGAAGTAGGAGATCGCGCTGCCCGTGCCCGGGAACGTGACCTGGAAGCGCACGCCCTCGGGGACCACGCCCTCATCGCGCAGCCGCTCGAACACCCCATAGGACTCGACGGCGATGGGCCCGTAGTTGGTGGTCTCAAAGCGCAGATCCTCTCCCGGCTTGATGCCGAACAGGAAGGCCGCCTCGTAGACCTCCGGCTTGCCGTCGGTCGGCGGCTTGGGCGCCCCGCCCTCGGGCGCGCGCAGGACCTCGAGCTGCGGGTGCTTGGAATAGATCGTCATCGGCAGGAAGCCGATCCAGAGCTTGCGCAGGCCGACCTCGCCGTCGCCGAAGGCCGGCAGATGGTCGCCCAGGTGCTCGGCAGCGGCGCGGATCGCCTCCTCGGCCGTCTCGAACGGCAGGCTGCCGACGAGCAGCACATCGCCACGATGGTCCTCGATCATGCCTCTCCCTCCAGGATCGCCACCACGCGCGCGGGTGCGGCGCTTGCTCGTTTGATCTTCAGCGGGAAGCACGCGACCGTGAAGCCCGTCGCAGGCAGCGCCGCGAGGTTCGTCAGCCGCTCGATCTGCGAGTACGGGATGTCCGCCTGATGGGCGGCCCACAGGATTCCCGGCTCGTCGCGCTCCTTGGCGTCCTTGGCCTGGCCGTCGAGGGGCGCGTCCCAGCCCCAGGCGTCGATGCCCATGACGCGGACGCCCTGCTCGTAGAGCCAGCGGGTGGCATCGGGCGTGACGCCGGGACCCCGCCACATGAAGTCGCGCTCGGCGATGAAGGCGTCGCGCCCGGTGTGCACGAGGACGATGTCCCGAGGCGCGAGAGCGTGGCCCGCGTCGGCGATGCCCTGCTCCATCTCAGAGCGGGTGACCGGATCGCCGTCGGCCTTCGCGCGCGCGTCGACCACGACGCCCGGCCCGTAGAACCAGTCGAGGGGCAGCTCGTCGATCGTCGCTGCCGGCGCGCCGGCGATGCGCGAGTTGTAGTGCCACGGCGCGTCGACGTGGGTCGTCGCGTGCGTGCCGATCGACAGCCGTTCGCCCGCCGGGCCCTCCTCGTTACGGAGCAGGCGGCGATCGACGCCGAGCAGCTGCTCGAACTCCGCCGCGCCCTCCGCATGATCGGAGTACTCGACGTCGATGCGCATGAACGCCGGCAGGTCGCGCGGCGAGGCCTCGACGACGAACGAGAGGTCGACGAGTCGGCTCACACGGGCACCGCGCAGACGGCCATGATCCTGTTGCGGATGTCGCCGGGATTGACATCGGGATCCGGCCTCTGCTCCCACGCCCCGATCGCGGCCGACAGCTCGACGACCTGCTTGCAACGCTCGTAGCGACGTGCCATGAACGTCTCGAGCACCTCGTCGGCGGGCTTGCCGGACGCGATCTCCTCGGCGAGGACGACGCCGTCCTCGATCGCCTGTGCCGCGCCCTGGCCTGCGTGCGGCGACGTGCCGTGTGCCGCGTCGCCGATGAGCAGCGCGCGGCCCTGGTACCAGGGTGCGGGCATGACGATGTTGTCGACCGGCCGGTAGACGACCTGGCCGGGGTCCGTGATCCTCTCGCGCTGCCTGGCGACCTCGCCGCCGAACGGCTCGAGCTTGGCCCGCATCACCTCGTGCAGCTCGCGCGGGTCCTGTCGCAGCTCCGCGTCGGGCCACTTGAGGATGAACAGCATGTACATGAGCTCGTCGGACAGTGGGACGAACCCTGCGGTGCCAGCCTCGCCACCGATGTAGACGTGGATGCGGTCGAGGCCCTCGAGCCGCGGGAGGTTGTAGCGGAAGCAAACCTGTCCGGTGTAGCGCGGCTTGACCGCGTTCCCGAAGAGCATCTCGCGGGTCGGTGAGTACAGGCCGTCGGCGCCGATCAGGAGGTCGTAGCTGCCGGACGAGCCGTCTGTGAAGGTCACGTCCACGCCGTCGGGGCGCTGGAGGATCTCCGTCACGGTCACCCCGACGCGTACGTCGGCGCCAGAGGCGAGCGTCGTCGAGGTCAGGATCTCGTGCAGCGCCGGCCGTGTGAGCCCGTTCATCGGCGGCCACCCCGGCACGGCCGGCGGGTAGTCGTCCTCGCCGATGACGGTGCCGTCGGCGAGGTGGTTGCGCCCGCCCATGATCGGGTGTCCGACCTCCAGGCAGCGTTCGGCCAGCCCGATCGCATGAAGCGCGCGCAGCGCGTTGGGCGGCTGGATGATGCCGACGCCGTAGACGTCCCAGGCCGGGTTCTTCTCGACGACGTCGACCTGGACGTCGGACCTGCCCAAGGCGATGGTCGTCGACAGGCCGCCGATGCCCCCGCCGACGACGAGCACGTTCCTGATGTCGCCCATCGCGTCAGGCCTTCTCGACGAAGAGGTCCGTCTTCTGGAAGTCCTCCTGCGCCTGCTCGGCCTGACGCCCGTCGACCGGCGGCCAGCACTCCATCATCGACTCGGGCATCTGCACGTTCTTCCAGAGGGTCGTCCCGCTCTGGCGCGGCCCGAAGACCGGCGGCTCCCAGTCGGGCATCTGGTTGACCCAGCCGCCCGCGTTGATCTCGATGCGCATGCCGCCGGGTTCGCGGACGTAGAGGTAGGTGATCTCGTCGATGCCGTGGATTCCTGGGCCGAACTCGATGTCGGTGTCGCTCGCCAGGAACACCTCGGCGGCGCGCTCGACGTCGAGGCGCTGGTCGACCCGGTAGGCGATGTGGTTGACGCGGCCGGTCGCTCCCGAGAAGTCCGGGACGAGGCCGAGGTCGTGCGTGTGCCGCGTGCCGTTGCAGGTCATCGTCGAGAAGACGTTGAAGCCGGGCTCCGGGTGGATCTGCGCGGTGTGGCGCGCACCGAGCGTCTTGTAGAACGCGATGTCGTCTGCGATCGACGGCGTCGCGATCGTCACGTGGTCGATGTAGCGCGCCTGTGCGCCGCGCCCCGGGAACTTCTGCGGGCGGAACAGCTGATCGGGCTCCTGCTTCTCGGTCGGCGCCTCGTAGAGCTCGGTCTCCCAGAAGACCTCGTGCAGGTGCTGCCCGACCGCAGCCCGGTAGGCGTAGGCCACGCCGCGCCCCGGACGCTCGCCGACCCATTCGCCCTCGACGCGCTTGGCGATGATCTCCGGATCCTCAGGGCCGTAGGCGCGCCACCCGATGCGGCCGAGCGCGGGCTCGGGCCCTTCGGTGACGATCAGGCTCGAGTGCAGCCACTCGGCGAAGCCGCGCAGGTATACGGACTGGCCCTCGCGGGTGGTCTCCTCCAGCCCGAGCACGTCGACCAGCCACGCGACGGTCTCGTCCGGCTTGGGACTGACCAGCTCTGCGTAGGCGAGCTGCGACAGCAGGACTTCGGACACGGCGGACCCCTCCTCTCGAGGCGAACTAAAACCGAGGTTCTAGTTCTATCGTAAGCGCGCTCAGCACCGTAAGTCAAGAGCCGCGGCGCGGTGCCGAGGCCGCTTGACTTCTCGCGCCACGTTCCTGTACAAGATCCGAATTAGAACTCGTGCTCGTGATTCGCGAGCGCGGTTCAGGAGGAGCGACGAGGCCGTGCCGGCCGAGACTGAGACCCCACACCCTGTCCCCGCTGCCGCGGCGTCCGCGGCGGCACCGTCCGGCGCAGTTGTCCTGCGCACGACGTCGCTGGTCAAGGCGTTCGGGGCCACCCGGGCGCTGAAGGACTGCTCGTTCGAGGTACGCGGCGGCGAGGTGCACTGCATCGTCGGAGAGAACGGATCGGGCAAGTCGACGCTGGTGAAGATCCTCGCCGGCGTCCACCGCCCGGACGCCGGGTCGATCGAGATCGGCGGCGAGCGGCTCGAGCGCGTCGCGTCGCCGCGGCGCTCCGCGGCCGCCGGCGTGGCAACCGTGTTCCAGGAGGTGCTCGTCGTCGAGTCGCGGTCGGTGCTCGACAACGTCTGGATGGGCACCGACGGGCTGTTCCGCACAGGCGTTCCCGCCGTCGCGCGACGCCAGCGTGCGCGACAGGTCCTGGAGGCGCTGCTGGGCGCCGCGCCTCCGCTCGACATGCCCGTCGGGGCGCTGTCGTTGAGCGATCGACAGGCCTGCTGCCTGGCCCGGGGGCTGGTGCGCGACCCGAAGATCCTGATTCTCGACGAGGCCACCTCGGCCCTGGATGTCGCCACGCGCGACCGGCTCTTCGCGCTCGTGCGCGAGCGGGTCACAGCCGGCGCCGCGGTCGTGTTCATCTCGCACCGGATGGACGAGATCGCCGAGATCGGCGATCGCTGCACCGTGATGCGCGGCGGCGAGACGGTGGCGACGCTCGAGCGCCACAGCGCGAGCGCCGCGGAGCTGGTGCGGCTGATGACCGGCGCCGAGCACCTCACCGCGGAGGCCGCCGACCGGACGCACCGCGCGGCGGGCGAGATCGCGCTCCAGGTCCCCGGGCTGACCCTCCGCGCCGGAGAGCTCGTCGGGCTGGCCGGCCTCGAGGGCCACGGGCAGGACGCGTTCCTGCAGTCGTTGCGCGGTGGAGAGGGGGTCGCCTACGTCCCGCGCGAGCGCCGCGCTGAGTCGCTGTTCGAATCGAAGTCCGTCCGCGAGAACTTCGGCATCGCCACGATGGATCGCGACCGCTCCCGCGGCCTGCTGTCGGCGGCCCGCACCCGCGCGCGACTGGCCGAGTACGTCGACCGCCTCAGGATCAAGGTCGGCGACCCCGAGCATCCGATCACCACGCTTTCCGGCGGCAACCAGCAGAAGGTCGTCATCGCCCGCTGGCTCGCGTCCGACCCGAAGGTGCTGCTGCTCAACGACCCCACGCGCGGCGTCGACATCGGCGCCAAGCGCGACCTGTACGACCTGCTGCTCCACCTCGCCGGCCAGGGCGTCGCGATCGTGATGCTCTCGACCGAGGTCGACGAGCACGTCGAGCTGATGGACCGCGTCCTCGTCTTCCGCGAGGGCGCCATCAGCAAGGAGCTGACGCGCGAACAGCTCTCCCGTCAGTCCGTGATCGGCGCCTTCTTTGGCTGAGAGCGTGCGGACCCGGCCCTGGACGTTCGCCGCGCTGCTGGCGATCGCACTGCTGATCGCCAACATCGTCGCCGAGCCGAACTTCGGGATGCCGTCGAACTGGCCCGCCGAGCTGGCGACGCTGGCGCCGTTCGCGATCGTCGCGATGGCGTCGACGCCGTCGATTCTGTCCGGGGGCGGCGGCCTGGACATCTCGATCGGCCCGCTGACGATCCTCGCCAACGTGATGCTGATCGAGTGGTTCCTGCCGCACGCGGGCCTCAGCAGCGCGTGGCTGGCCATCCCGCTGGTGACGCTCGTCTGCGCCGGGGTCGGCGCGCTCAACGGCACGCTGGTCGCCGTGCTTCGCTACCAGCCGGTGATCGCGACGCTGTGCACGTTCTTCGTGCTCGCGGGCGTGATCGCGAAGATCGCCCCGAACCCCAAGAGCGCGCCGCACGTCGGCTGGCTCACGGACCTCGGCGACAAGGTCGGCCCGGTCCCGGGCGGCCTGCTCCTCATCGCGGCGCCGCTGGCGATCTGGTTTGCGCTGTCGCGCACGGCCTTGCATCGCAACCTCTACGCGACCGGGGGCAACGACGCGACCGCGTTCAGTGCCGGCGTGAACGTCACGCTCACGCGCGTCGTCGCCTACGCGCTCGGCGGCGCGTTCGCGGCGATCGCCGGCATCGCACTGACCGCCCTGGTGCAGTCCACCCAGTCCGCCGGCTTCGCCCAGTACACGCTGATCGCGCTCGCGGCGGTCGCGCTGGGCGGCACGCAGCTCGGCGGCGGTCGCGGCGGCCTGGTCGCCTCCCTCCTCGGCGCGTGCTGCATCTACCTGATGCAGACGCTCCTCGGCGCGCTGTCGGTCTCGAGCTCGTGGCTGACCTTCGTCTACGGGGCGCTGCTGGTGGTCGGCGTCGTCGTGGGCGCCAATTTGCTCACCATCAAGCCGAGAGAAGCGACCACGTGACGCATCTGCTCGGGGTCCAGCGCCGCTTTCCCCTCGTCCAGCTCATCGCGCTGGTCGTCCTGTTCGTCTACGGCGCCGAGACGATCGCGGGCTTCAGCGCCCAGACGTCGGTGGACTCGATGCTGGTGCTCGGGGCGCTGCTCGGCCTCGCGGCGCTTGGCCAGACGCTCGTGCTGATCCTCGGCGGGCTCGACCTGTCGGTCCCGGGCCACATCGTGGCGGGCGCGATCCTGGTCAGCGAGCTCTACGGCAAGCACGGCTGGAGCGCGCCGCCGGCCATTGCCCTCGCGGTCATCGGCGCGGCGTTGCTCGGCGGGGCCACCGGCTGGATCTGCCATCGCTGGCGCATCCAGCCGTTGATCGTGACCCTCGGCATGGGCGCGATCAGCGCGGGCGCCGTGGTCGCGTGGACCCACGGGCAGCTCACGGGCAGCGCGCCCCCGTTCCTCACCAAGCTCACCACCGCGACCGGCACCACCTTGGGGTTACAGATCCCGCCGGTCGTCGTCATCTGGGGCGCCGTCGCCATCGGGATGGCGGTCTTCCTGCACCGCACCGCCGCCGGCCGCCGGCTCTACGCCACCGGCGCCAACCCACGGGCGGCGGAGCTCGCCGGCATCGACACCAAGGGCGTGTGGGTCGGCGTCTTCGCAGGCAGCGCCGTGATGTCGACCCTCGTCGGATGTCTGCTCGCCGGGTTCGCCGGCGCCGACCAGACCATCGGCGACCCGTACCTGTTCAGCGGCCTGACCGCGGTGATCGTCGGCGGCACCACCTTCATGGGGGCGCGCGGCGACTACACGCACACCGTCGTCGGCGCCCTGATCCTCACCGTCTTGACCACCGTCCTGGTCGGCAAGGGCTACGACCAGGCCGATCAGCAGATCATCTTCGGCGTCCTCATCCTGCTCGTCGTGGCCGGCTACGGCCGCGACCGCCGGCTGCGGGATCGCGTCTGAGAAAACCCTGTCCCGCGCACCAAGGAGAACGCAGTGATCCACAAGTTCCGCAGCATCGCCGCTCTCACCGCAATCGCCGCCCTCGGCCTGACCGGCGTCGCCGAGGCGAAGAGCTACAGCGTCAGCATGGTCGGCCACGGCGGCCAGACCGGCGTGGACCTGAAATCGACGTACAAGGGCAAGCCGTTCGGCACGTGCAAGATGACCGGCAAGCTGGTCATCCCCGACACGCGCCAGACCTGGAAGTGCAAGGGCGGCAGCTTCAAGCTCGTCGGGCACGGCACGACCGGCGCCGCCGACGACGCCAAGGGCACGTGGCGGATCGTCAAGGGCTCGGGCACCGGCAAGTACAAGGGCATCACCGGCAAGGGCACCTTCAGCGGCAAGCTCTCGACCGGCACCTTCCGGTACCTCGGCAAGGCGACCTACTAGCCGCACCCGAACCCCGCCAGGCGGGGCGCTTCGGCGCCCCGCCGCGCGGGCTAGGCTTGGCCGCGGCGCGCGGCGTCGCGCAGGGACTTCGCCCCGGCGTGGCCGGAGGTGCCGCCGTCCACCGGGATCTCGACGCCGGTGATGTAGGACGACTCGTCGGAGAGCAGGAAGACCACGAGCGGCGCGATGTCGTCGACCGTGCCGGCGCGCGCGAGCGGCGCCGCGTCGATGCTCGCCTGCAGGAACGCCGGCGGCGCCGCGGCGACCAGCTCCGTCGCGATGTAGCCAGGGTGGATGACGTTGACGCGGACACCGCGCTCGCCGAGCTCCATGCTGGCGACGCGCGTGAGGCCGCGCAGCGCCCACTTGCTGGTCGTATACGCCGCGGTGTAGTGCGCCGTGAGCGCCGCCAGCGATCCGACGTTCACGATGGATGCACCCTCTGGCATCAGCGGCGCCAGCGCCTGGATGCCGAGCAGCGCGCCGGTCAGGTTGACGGCAAGGACCCTGTTCCAGTCCTCGAGTGCGATGTCGAGCAGCGTCGACCGCTGCGCGATCCCCGCGTTGTTGACCAGCCCGTCGAGCCGACCATGCTCGGTGCGCACGACCTCGGCCGCGCGCGCCCAGTCCTCCGCCCGCGAGACGTCCAGCGCCAGCACGTCGCCGCCCGCGTCCACGTCGGTCGCGATCGGTGTGCCGCCCTCGGCGGCGATGGCCGCGACCTCCGCCGCTCCCTGGCCACGCGCCGCCCCAGTGACGAGGATGACCTTCCCGGCCAGGCGGCCAGGGCTCATCGCTCGAGGAGGTACGCGGCGACCGCGCGACCGACCTCGTCGAGCAGCCGTTGGTCGGACACCTCGTGCGGCGCGCCGAACTGCGCGCCCAGGGCGACCCGCCGCGCCACCGTCGCGAAGACCATGCGGAAGGCGACCTCGATCGCCAGGTCTGGCTCTGGATGGCGATACTCCGACTCGCGCCGGCGCAGGAGCTCCTCCCAGCGCTCGCCGAGCCGGCGGATCTGCGCGTCGCCGCGCGCCCTGATCACGGCATCGACAGGCGCCCGGTTCATGATCCTGCGCAGGATGAGCTCGTGATTGAGCATCTGGCGGCCCATCTCGCGGACCGCCTCGACGATGAGCTCGCGGGTCCCCATCGCCTCCCAGGCCCCGTCCTCGGTGAGCGCCTCGGCGTTCTCGCGGGCGATCTCCTCGACGGCCCGGTCGTAGACGGCGAGGATCAGCGCCTCCTTGCTGGGGGCACGCGCGTAGATCGAGCCGATCGAGACCTTCGCCCGCCGGCTGACCTCCTGCACCGTGAAGCCTTCCCAGCCCTCCTCCTCCAGGAGCTGCTGCCCGGCGGCAAGGACGCGCTCGAGCGACTCGCGGCTGCGCGTCTGCTGCGGCGGCCGGAGAAGCTCCGGCTCGGGGGCGGGGCGCGGGCGCGCGGCCATCGCGGCAGAAGCCTACACAAAACCGAACGCAGATTCCAATTTTCTGCGACGATCGGACGATGACCGTGCGCCGGATCGTTACAGGGCACAACGCCGATGGCAAGGCCGTGATCGCGGCCGACGAGGCGATCGAGGGCCGCGGCCTCGCGGAGGACGCCGGCCGCCGCGACGCGACCTTCTTTCAGCTCTGGGCCACGCACGAGATGCCTGTCGACCTCACGGACGCAGCGCTTGCGCGCCAGCGGGAGGGCAGCCAGACCACGATCCTCGGCACCGGCTCGGGGACGGTGCTGCGCATCGGCGTCCTCGAGCCCGGCGCGCGCTCGCCGATGCACCGCACCGAGAGCCTCGACTACGGCATCTGCCTGGAGGGCGAGTGCGACATGGAGCTCGACGGCGGCGAGGTGGTGACCGTCCGGCAGGGCGATGTCGTCGTCCAGCGAGGCACCAACCACGTCTGGCACAACCGCAGCGACGTTCCGTGCCGCTTCGCGTGGATCCTCCTCGACGCGGAGCCCGTGATGGTCGGAGGGCGTCGCCTGGGCACGAGCTGGGTGCACCAGTAATAGAACTTGATTTCGCGTTCTGCTTTGAGTACGGTCCCGCCTCCCGAGGAGCGAGCTGTCGGAGGAAACCGGGATGAAGCGTGCAGGCCTTGCGATCGTCGCTGCGGCGATGGTCGTGGCGGGCAGCGGCTGTGCCAAGAGCTCGAGCACCACGACGTCGGCCGGCGGCGCCGCGAAGGTGCCGGCCTTCGCCCGGGGCTTCAAGCCGCCGACCTCGGGCTGCGGCAGCTACCCCATCAGGCAGCCCGCCGACCCGGACGGCGTCATTGCGTCGCTCGACGCCCAGCACAGGGCCGCACTCGGCGGCTACGCCGACTTCCCGGGCTCGACCGTCAAGGTGGTCAAGAGCCGGTGGGCGAACTGGAAGCCGGCCCACCCCGGGCCGTACAAGGTCGCGGTGTCCTGGGGTCAGCTGGTCTCCGACTTCCAGGTCCAGATCGTCGACAACCTCAAGAAGGACCTGGGGCAAACCCCGGGCGTCGGCACCGTCGACGTCCGCACGACCGGCAACAACCTCGACATCGCCCAGCAGCTCCAGCAGTACCAGAGCCTGGTCCAGGCCAAACCGGACCTGATCATCCTCGAGACCCCGTCGCCCGACTCGTTCTCCGGGCCGGTCCAGAAGGCGGCCGCCGCCGGCATCCCGACGGTGACGCTGCTCAGCCCGGTGCCGGTGGACGGCGCGGTGAATGTCGACGGCAACAACTACCTCGGGCCTGCCGAGGGGGCCTCGTATGTGGCCAAGGTGATGGGCGGCAAGGGCAACGTGCTACTCGTCCGCGCGCTGGCCGTAGCCGCCGTCGACGCGCAGGTCGGCATCGCCTGGAAGCGTGCGCTGACCAGCTGCCCGGGCATCAAGATCGGCGGCCAGGCCTTCGGCGCCTTCTCGGAATCGCAGGCCAAGTCCGAGACGCTCAAGTACCTCAGTACGCACCCGCAGAAGATCGACGGCGTGGCGGCACTGGCCGGCGAGGCCGTCGGGGTCGTCCAGGCGTTCAAGCAGGTCGGCCGCCCCGTGCCACCGATGGCGGAGGTGGGCATGGACAAAGGCTTCCTCGGCTACTGGCGTGCGAACCAGGGCGACCTACCACGCGGCATCGACGAGCCTGCCGCCGGTGCCGGCGGCGCGGGCCGTCGCCGAGGTCGCCGGGCGGATGCTCGCCGGCCAGGGTGTGAAGCTCAACACCCTCGTCGCCGAGGAGCCCGTGATCAACGATGCCAACCTGGCCGAGTGGGTGAATCCGAGCTGGACGCTCTCGACCCCGGGCACGGTTCCCGGCGCCACCGAGAGCTTCATGCCGTCGTCGTTCATCGACGGCTTCTTCAACCACGGGGCACCGCTGAGGAGCTGACAACAATGCGCATCGCCACGATCGACCTCGACGGCACACCCAGCGCCGCGCTGGTGGAGGACGACGCTGTTCGTCCGTTGCCCGGCGTGGGCATACTCGACGCGTTGGCGGGCGCCATCGGCGAGGCCGGGGAGCCAATCGCGCTCGGCGACGTGCGCCTGCTCTCCCCCATCGAGCCGGCCTCGGTCCGCGACTTCTCGGTCTTCGAGCAACACGGCGAGGGCGCCGTGAAGTACTTCGCGGGCCCTGACGCCAATGTGCAGGACGCCTGGTACGAGGGCCCGGCGTTCTATTTCTCCAACCCGCACGCCACGACGGGACCGGGCGACGTGATCGAGCCGCCGGCCGTCCACAGTGGCCTGGACCTCGAGCTCGAGGTCGCCGCCATCGTCGGCCGTCGGGGGCGCAATGTGCCCGTCGAGGAGGCGGGCGCGTACATCGCGGGTTACACGATCTTCAACGACTGGTCGGAGCGGGACATCGCAGCGCGGGAGGCGCGGCTCCCGTTCGGCTTCCACAAGGCCAAGGACTTCGCCAACACCTTCGGCCCCTGGATCGTCACCCCGGACGAGCTCGAGCCCCACCGCGACGGCGACCGGCTCGACCTCAGGATGACCGCCTCCGTCAACGGCAACGAGCTTGGCAGCGACACGCTCGCGTCCATGGCGTGGAGCTTCGAGGAGCTCGTGCACTTCGCCGCCCGCGGCGCCTGGATCGCACCGGGCGACGTCATCGGCAGCGGCACGTGCGGCAGCGGCTGCCTGTTCGAGCTGTGGGGCCGCAACCAGGCCAAGGACCCGCCGCCGCTGCTGCCCGGCGACGAGGTGCGCCTCGAGGTCGAGGGCATTGGCACCCTGACCAACACGATCGGCGAGCCGCAGCCCGACCTCCCGCCGTTGCCGCGCGCGCGCGCTCGCGCGCGCGCGTGAGCATGTTCGCCTTCGGGACGTTCGCGGGCGCCGACGACGTCGGCTTCCCCGGCCTCGTCGTCGACGGACGCGTGCACGACCTTCGTCCTCGATACGACAGCACGCTGGCGATGCTGCGCGACTGGGACGCAACCGTCGCGCGCCTCCACCAGCTCGCCGCGGCACCGCCGGACGCGGGCACCCCGCTCGCCGACCTGAGGCCGCTGCCACCCGTCTCCCCACCGAGCCAGATCTTGTGCGCCGGCGCCAACTACCACAAGCATCTGCACCAGATGGTCGTCGCGCATCTTCGCCGCGAGGGCGACGCGCGCCCGGACGAGGAGCTACGGGCCGAGGCGGTCAAGGTCGCCGCGCGCCGCGCGCGCGAGGAGGAGCCGTTCGTGTTCGGCGGCCTGCCCAGCGCGCTGTGCGGCGCCGACGACGACGTGGTGCTGCGGGGTCCCGGCAAGGAGCACGACTGGGAGCTCGAGCTGGCCGTCGTGCTGGGCCGCGGCGGGCGCGACATCTCCGAGGCGGACGCCATGAGCCACGTCGCGGGCTACACGATGTGCAACGACATCAGCACGCGCGACGTCATGTTCCGCCCAGGCTTCCCGATGACGGACTTCCTGATGACCAAGATGCGGCCGACGTTCTTCCCGACCGGCCCCTACGTCGTCCCCACCGAGTTCGTTCCGGACTACCGCCACTTGCGGATCAGGCTGAGCGTCAACGGGGAGGTCATGCAGGACGAGGGCGTCGACGACATCATCTACGGCGTCGAGGAGCTCGTCGCGTACGCGTCGCGTGTCGTCGAGCTGCGCGCCGGCGACCTGCTCCTGACCGGCTCGCCCGCCGGGAACGCGGCGCACCACGGGGGTCGCTGGTTGCGACCGGGCGACCTCATGGAGGCGGAGATCACCGGACTCGGGACCCAGCGCAACCGGTGCGTGGCGCGATGAGCCGTGTCGACGCCCACGCTCACGTGGCCCCGCAGGCCTACATCGACCTCGTGCCGGCGCCCGGCGGCAACCTGCCCAAGCCCCCGGTCGTCACCGCCGAGCAGCTGCTGGCGATGATGGAGCGCTACGCGATCGACGCGGCGGTCATCTCGACCGGGCCGCCCGGCGCGTTCTTCGGCGACCAGGGCGCAGCCAACGAGACAGCGCGCCTGGCCAACGAGGAGATCGCCGTCGCGGTCGACGCGAACCGCGACCGCTTCGCCGGCCTCGCGCTGCTGCCGCTCCCCGATGTCGATGCCGCGCTGAGCGAACTGGCGCACGCGCTCGACACCATGGCCCTCGAGGGCGTGCTGCTGCTCAGCCACGTGGCCGGGACCTACCTCGGTGACCCGGCATGGGAGCGCGTGTACGCCGAGCTCGACCGGCGCGGCGCCTACGTCTTCCTGCACCCCACCGTGCCCGCCAACGGCGTGCCGCTCGGCCATCCGGGCTGGCTGTACGAGTTTCCGTTCGACACCACCCGGGCGCTGGCGAACCTCATCTACACCGGGACGTTCGAGCGCTACCCGAACATCCGCTGGCAGGTGGCGCACCTCGGTGGCGCGACGGCGGTCCTCGCCCATCGGATCGCCTCGCTGGCCGCCCGCGAGCCGGGCAAGGCCCAGTCGGCGCCGGCCGGCGCTCTGGCCTACCTCTCGCGCCTGTACTACGACACCGGCCTGGCCAACAACGAGCTGAGCTACCGGGCGACGGCGATGCTGACGCCGGCCGACCACCTCGTCTTCGGCACCGACTGGCCGTATCTCGCTCTGCCCGAGGAGCCCGGCGATCCGGCTCCAGGTCTCGGCTTCCTCGCCGACGGTGAGCGCGCCGCGGTCGACGGCGACAACGTCGCGGCCCTGGTCCCCCGTTTCGCGAGCTGATGCGCCTCGACGATCCGCGCGCCACGCCAGATGCGCGCGACGGCGACGGGCTGACCGCGGCGGAGCTGCCGGCCTATCTGCGCCAGCGCGGGGTGTCGCCTGCGGAGGCCAAGATCACAGTGTCCGCCCTCGGCGGCGGGATCTCGAACACCGTCCTGCTCGCCCAGTGGGAGGGCGGCGCGGTGGTGGTCAAGCAACCGCTGGCCCAGTTGCGGGTCGACGACGAGTGGAGCTTCGACCGGGCCCGTGTGTTCGTCGAGCGCGACTGCATGGCTACCCTCGCCGACCGCCTGCCCGGGAGCGCGCCCGAGGTGGTGTTCTCGGACGACGCGCGGTACGTCTTCGGCATGACGCTGGCGCCCCGCGGCGGCGTGGTCTGGCGCGACGAGCACGATGCCGGCCGCGCGGTGCCCGCGCGCACGCAGCAGGCGGCTCGGCTGCTCGGTCGCCTGCACGCCTCGACCGCCGGCAGCGCCGAGCTCGCCCAGCGCTTCGCGAACCAGATGCCGCTGATCGAGGGCCGCATCGACCCCTACCACCGCACCGCGGCCGCACGGCATCCCGACCTCGCCCCCGCGATCGAGGCGGAGATCGAGCGCCTGCTGGCCACTCGGCGCTGCCTGGTCCACGGCGACTACTCGCCGAAGAACCTGATCGCCTACCCGGACCGCATGCTGATGATCGACTTCGAGGTCGCCCACTATGGCGACGCCGCCTTTGACGTCGCCTTCCTTCTCGCCCTGGTGCTCCTCGACGGGATGCGCCACGACGACCCCACGTTCGCCGCCGAGGCGCGCCGCTTTTGGAACGAGTACCGCGAGGCCGCGGGCGGGGCCGTCGCGCACGCGCCCCACGTCGTCGCCGAGCTCGGGTGCATCCTGCTCGCGCGGATCGACGGCAAGTCGCGCCTTCCGTTGCCGGTCGATGTGCAGCAGCGCGGGCGCGAGCATGCCCGCCGGCTCCTTGCCGGCGTTCCGCTCGAGGACGCGCTCGCGCTCTAGGCGCCCCAGACGCGATCGGCGACCCGCCGGACGAGCTCGAGCTTGGCCCATTGCTCGTCCTCGGTGAGGTCGTTGCCGGCGGCCTCCGAGGCGAAGCCGCACTGCGGGCAGAGCGCGAGCTGCTCGACGTCGACGTACCGCGAGGCCTCCTCGAGGTGGCGGACCAGCTCGTCCTCGTCCTCGAGTCGCCCGGTCTTCGTGGACACCAGGCCCATCGCCACGACCGGCCCGTCCTTGGGGACGCCCTTCAGCGCGCGTGTAGTCGCCCATGCGGCTCCTGTCGTCCCACTCCACGAGGAAGTTGTCGTAGGGCAGTGAGAACAGCTGGTCGGCGACGGGGTCGAGCTGCGCATCGACCATCCACATCCCGCGGAAGTTCCCGCGACAGAGGTGCATGCCGGTCGTGACGTGGTCCGGCAGCCCATCCACGATCGCGCGGTCGGCGGCGAGGGCGCCCTGGAGCGCCTGCTCGGACGCGTCGGCGCCCATCATCTCCTGGAACTTCGGGTCCAGCAGCAGCGGATAAGCGGGATAATCGAGCTGCACATAGGTGGCGCCGGCCTCGATCGCGGCATCGATCTGCCCGCGCAGGATCTGACCCAGGTGCGACGCCATCTCACCGAAGTGTGCGTAGTGGCGGTCGGTGACGCCCGGCTTGAACATCTGCGGGTTGGCGACCGACGACGCCGCTGGGAACGTGACCTTGACCGGCGCATCCGTGAGCGACGACGTAAAGCGCGCCTCGTCGGCCCCGGGGTAGCCGACGACCTCGAGGCGCTGAGTGACGATCGGACGGCCCTCGAGCTCAACGCTGCGCTCGTCGTCGTGGAAGACGATGGTGTCGTCCGTCGGCTCGAAGCCCCTGACCGCCTGGTCGAGCGACCCCATGAAGAACGCGCGCCGGAACTCGCCGTCGGTGATCGTCCCGATGCCGATCTCCTCCTGCTTGGCCACGACGGCCCGGATCTGGTTCTCGGTGATCTGCCCGATCGCGTCCTGGTCGGCCTTCGCAAAGGCGAGGCTGAAGTCAGTGGCATGGACCTCGCCCATCGAGATCCCGGTCTCCGCCTCGATCGCCCGCAGCAACGATGCCGGCCGCAGAAGGCTCCCGACATGGTCGGCACGGGGGTGCAGCTTGCTCATGGTCTCTCCTGGTCGAGTTGCAGGTAGCGCACGGCGGCATCGCCGAGCATCCGGGTGAACATCCGGTCGGACAGCGGCACATCGGACTCGAAGTCCGCGCCGTACATCACGCGCTGAACCAGTGCGGCGTAGACGAGGCGGAAGGTCGCGTCCGCGTCGCGCTCGCCGAAGCCGGCCCGCGCGAGCACGGCGTGGTAGCGGGCCGCCAGCGCGCGGCTGGCCTCGGAGCCGCGACGGAAGATCTCGGGGTCATGCGCCGCGCGGTGGACGATCGGACGCAGGAGCCCGGCGTGGTCGAGCCAGCTGCGACAGACGCCGCTCACGGCGCGGCGGACCTGATCCTCGGCACCGAGCTGCTCCCACGCGTCGTCGGGGTCGAGCTCCGACGCGTTGATCCGCGCCATCGCGTGCTCGTAGATGGCCAGCAGCAAGCCGTCCTTGCTGCCGGCACGCGCGTAGATCGACGGGGGCGTGGCCCCTGCGCGAGCGCAGATCGCGTCGACGGTGAGCGCCGCGTATCCGCCCTCCTCGAGCAACGCGAGGCCGGCGTCCAGGACGCGTGCCCATGTGGCCCGCGAGCGCGCCTGCCGCGGCTCGCGAATCGCCGGCGGCGTCGAGGCCATGGACGCATCCAAGACGAAAGCGAACTGTAAGTCAAGTTATCGAATCGTCCAGCACCTCGGGATTTACGATGGCCCCCGGGCGACGCCCGGCCAGGACATCCGCCACGTTCCGCGCGGCGAGCCGGGCGAGGTCGGCGATGGACTCCTCGGAGTAGAACGCGGTGTGCGGCGTGGCGACCACGTTGTCCAGCGCGAGAAGCGGGTGGTCGGGCGGTAAGCGCTCCGGGACGAAGACGTCGAGGCCGGCGCCGGCGATGACGCCGTCGCGCAGCGCTGCCGCCAACGCCCGCTGGTCGACCACAGCGCCCCGGGCGCAGTTGATCAGGTAGGCGGTCGGCTGCATGGCCCGCAGGAATGCCGCGTCGACCAGGCCCTCGGTCTGCGGCGTGGCCGGCACGTGCAGCGAGACGACGTCCGAGCGCGCGGCCAGCTCGCGCAGGGGCGTTCCGCCGCTGCGGGTGTGGACGAGGACCTCCATCCCGACGCCGCGCGCGCGGCGCTCGAGCGCCCGTCCGATCGGGCCGTGGCCCACGATGCCCAGCGTGGACCCGGCGATGCGGCGCGTCGGCAGTCCGGTGGTGAGCGACCAGTCGCCCTCGCGGATGGCGCGGTCGTAGCGGTGCAGGCCCCGCACGAGGGAGAGGATCATCGCGAGCACGTGCTCGGCGACCTCGTCGGAGCAGTACTCCGGCACGTTCGTGACCGGGATCCCGCGCTCGGTCGCGACGTCGACGGCGATGTTGTCGGTGCCGATGCCGTAGCGGCCGATGACGCGCAGCCGAGGGCCGGCGCGGACGACGGCGGGCGTCACCTGCGCGAAGCACGTGAGGATCGCGTCGCAGTCGGACACGAGCCCGACGAGCTCCGCTTCGTCTCCCGTCGGTGCCTCGACGACCTCGGCGCCCACCTCGGCGAGCACGCCGCGCTCGATCGACGTGTCGGCCCACGTGTAGTCGGTGACGAGGACGCGATGTTCAGCCAACGCGCCCCCACGGGGCCAGGACCGCGTCGTCCCCGAGCTCCTGCTCGATGCGCAGAAGCTGGTTGTACTTGGCCAAGCGCTCGGACTGCGTGACCGAGCCGACCTTGATCTGGCCGCCATCGCACCCGACGGCAAGGTCGGCGAGCGCCGGATCCTCCGTCTCGCCCGACCGCGCCGAGATCACGGTCCTGAAGCCGGCCTGCTTCGCGCGCGCGACGACGTCGAGCGTCTCGGAGATCGTGCCGATCTGATTCATCTTCACGAGCACGGCGTTCGCGGACCTTTCGGCGATGCCCCGCTCCAGCCGCTCGATGTTCGTCGTGAAGAGATCGTCCCCGACGACCTGGAATCGGTCGCCGAGCCGCGCCGTGAAGCCGGCCCACGCCTCCCAGTCATCCTCCGCCAGCGGATCCTCCACCGACGCGATGGGGTGATCGCGGGCGAGCTCTGCAACGTAGTCCGCGATCTCGGCCGGCGACAGCGTCCGCCCCTCCGACGCAAGCGCGTACCTGCCCTGGCTGAAGAAATGCGTGGCCGCGACGTCGACCCCGTAGACGACGTCGTCACCGAGTCGCAGATCGGCTTGGACCACCGCCTGGTCGAGGAGCCGTAGCGCCCCGCGGTGGCCATCGAGCGGCGGCCCGTAGCCGCCCTCGTCTGCTCTGAGCGTCGTCAGCCCGCGCTCGGCGAGCAACCCGCCGGCGGCGGCATGGATCCGCACCACCCATTCGAGCGCCTGCGAATACGAGCCGGCACCCGCAGGGATTGCGAGGAAGTCCTGGAAGTCGAGCTGCCGTCCGGCATGCAGCCCACCGCTGACGATGTTGACCATCGGCATCGGCAGCGTGACCGGCTGCCCGCCGGCAAGGCTGCGCCACAGCGGGACCCCGTCGCGAGCGGCGGCGGCGCGCGCCACTGCCAGCGACACGGCGAGGATCGCGTTGGCGCCGAGCCGCGACTTGTCCCGTGTGCCGTCCAGCTCGATCAAGGTGCCGTCGATCGCCCGCTGATCCGGTTCGCGTCCAGTCAGGAACTCGGCTATCTCACCTTCGATCGCCGCCACGGCACCGCGCACCCCTCTGCCGCCGTACCGCGACGGATCGCCGTCTCGCCGCTCGACGGCCTCGTGTCGTCCTCTCGAGGCGCCCGATGGGACGCTGGCGATGACCGTTGTCCCGTCGTTTAGCTCGAGCTCGGCCTCGACCGTCGGACGGCCGCGCGAGTCGAGCACCTCACGGCCCCGAACGCCCGCGATCATGCGCTCCTCCGCCGCTTAGCAAGCGCGACAGCTGTGTGCTCGGCACGGCGTCGGGCGCGTCGCCGATTGTGTGGGCAGGCCGACAGCTCGCGTCTGACATATCGCATCCGTGTTCTCCTCTCATGCACCGCGGATCCGACATCACCGGGCGCCCAGGGACTATTAGAACACGAATCTACGTTCGATTTCTAGCGCCCAACCGCGACGAACCCCGCAGAAGCGAGCCGTTGTCCAACCGCCGAGTGGCCGGCACGTGCGGCTGCGGCCAAGCCCGGCCACACGCGGAACGCCGCGCATGCGAGGACGCGGTTGTGTCCAACGGCGTGCCCAACCCGTCCCGAATGGCCGATGGCTAAGCCGAATGCAGCGGGAACCATAATCCGCGGGTCGCCGATCCACGCCTCGAGCACTCCGGCAGGACATCGCGGCACGGAGCCTTAGTTCGCTGGCACGAGGTCGTCGCTTCTCCTCATCGTGCTGGCGTCTCGACGATAGTGCCACAGGATCGGAAGACCGTGGACCACACGACCGGCGCCCTGGGTCGGTGCGCATCCCGTGACCCAGGCTGGAGACGCGCCGGTCTCGTTCCCACCCGTTCCCACCCGGCGGTGCCGAGCTGCCCTTAACCCGGCCGGAATTTGGCTTACTAGAGCCTTTCCTCAGCGCGCCCGAGAGGATTCGAACCTCTGACCTTCGGTTCCGTAGACCGACGCTCTATCCAGCTGAGCTACGGGCGCAGGGCCGCGTGAGCGGCGACGTTCGAGTCTAGCGAGCGGGCGAGGGTTCGGCCGCGTGGACGGAGAGGGCGGGATTCGAACCCGCGATGGAGTTTAAACCCCATACTCGCTTAGCAGGCGAGTGCCTTCAGCCACTCGGCCACCTCTCCCGGTCCGGGGCAGTGTAACTCCGGAGC
Source organism: uncultured Actinomycetes bacterium (assembly GCA_963807305.1). Classification (GTDB taxonomy): domain Bacteria; phylum Actinomycetota; class Thermoleophilia; order Solirubrobacterales; family Solirubrobacteraceae; genus JAOPZW01. The sequence goes on along the minus strand of CAWEBN010000017.1, from coordinate 175,582 downwards.
AGCTCGATCGGCCGGTCGACGGTCGGGTCCGGACCCGCGCGATCGACGCGGGCGCGCAGCTCCCAGCCGATGCGCCCGTGCGGCGTGGCGATGTTCGGGAGGGCGTCGTCGGGGAGGCGCAGCGCGAAGGTGAGCGACCGCGCTGTCGGCGAGGTCGCCCTCGGCCACGACCTGCGTGCCGGCATCGCGCGCGACCTTCTCGAAGCTCTCGGTGCGCTCGACGAAGGCCAGGCGCACCGAGAGCGAGCGCGCGCCACCGCCCTCCTCGACGACGACGCGTCCGCTCACCGCGGCGCCCGGCGCGAACGGCTCGCCGTCGACCTCGACGCGCAGCCTCACGGCGCCACCCACAGCGGCACGGGCTCGGCCACGCGCTTCTCGCCGACGCGGCGCACGACGACGGCCCAGCCGAAGGAGACGCAGTCGCCCTCGTACGAGTACGGACCGTCGGCCGGCAGCGCGAGCTCGACGCGCTGGCCCAGCGCGCCGTGCGGCGCCGGCACCCACGTCTGCCAGACCGAGGCGCTGTTGGTCACCCGGCTGCTGCGAGTCGTTGCCGATGCGCCGCCAGACGTCATAGGACTGCGTGCACAGCAGGCCGACCTCGAGCTCGCCCTCGCCCGAGGCCACGGCCGCGACCCGGTCGCCGCGGCGCAGCTCCTGGCGCTCGACCTGGAGCTCGAGGCCGACCGCGTAGCGCGGCCGCACGCCGCGCCACAGCATGCGCGCGAAGAGCCAGAAGAAGGCCAGCACGGCGACGGCGCCGACGAAGAACGGCCACGACGGCGGCCCGTCGGGCAGCGATCCGAGCAGCAGCCCGAAGCCGGCGACGATGGCGGCGCCGACGACGCCGGCGACGCCGAAGGCCGGGGCCGCACAGCCCCCGAGGGTGCGCCCCGTGGACGTCCGGCGCGACTGGGGCCCGGGCTCGCGCCCGGGCGGCAGGTGGGGGTGGTCCTCCCGCGCGACCGCCATCGAGCGCGCATCATGCCCACCGCGCGGGCGCCGCGAACCCGAGCGGTTACGCTGGCCGCGATCGGAGGGGTGGCAGAGCGGTCGAATGCACCGGTCTTGAAAACCGGAGTCCGTTCACGCGGACCGCGGGTTCGAATCCCGCCCCCTCCGCTCGCGCCACTCGCGGGCGAGGATCGCGTAGATCGCCTCGCTCGACCACTCGCCTTTGACCCAGTCGTTCTCGAGCAGGTGCGCCTCCTTGCGCATGCCGAGCCGCTCGAGCACGCGCACCGACGCCGCGTTGCGCGGCTCGACGCTCGCGGAGACGCGGTGCAGGTCATAGCTGCCGAACGCGAACTCGAGCATCGCCGAGGCCGCCTCGGTCGCGTAGCCGTGGCCTTGGTGGTCGGGGTGGAGCATGAAGCCGAGGTCGCCCTGGCGGGACTCGCCGACGGCGACGTTCACGGTCCCGATCAGCGTGCCGTCGAGATCGATCGCCAGCACGGCCCCCTGCTCGAGCGGCCGCGCGATGTGACCCTCGATCGAGGCCCGCACCTCGTCCTCGGAGCGCGGGTCCCAGAAGAGCCAGCGCGTGACGTCCGCGCGCGAGTGGATGGCGTGCAGCGCGGCGACGTCGCCGGGCACGAACCGCCGCAGCCGCAGGCGCGCCGTCTCGATGGGCAACATCGCGACGAACCATACCTTCACGAAATCTGCATGCGCGTAGGCCGGACGACGTGGCTTGACTATGCCGGAGTCTCGCCCAGGCCTGCCCCGAAGGCGGCAGCGAGGCGGCTGCCAACGAGGCTGCCAACGACCCTACGCCGCGACGACGGGCGGGGTGAGGTGCAGACCCTCGCCTACGCCGTCGTCCATGAGGTGGCCGTAGACGGCCATCGAGAACGCCGGCGAGTGGTGCCCCAGCCACGCCGCGATCTGGACGGGCGAGCGGCCCTCGTCGATGAGGAGGCTCGCGCACGTGTGCCGCAGCGCATGGAGCCCCGCCCAGTCCAGCGCGGCCGCCTTGCGGGCGGGGGCCCACACGCGGTTGAAGACCGTCGAGTAGCGCAGCGGCCGTCCGCGCCGGTCGGCGAACACCGGCCCCTGCGCCGCGCGCGCGGGTCATCGGGCCGCAGCTCGCGCAGCGCGTCGGCCATGGCCTGGGTCAGCGGGATCTCGCTTCGGGCGAAGCTCGACTTCAGCGCGGCGCGGTCGGGGGAGCGGTAGCGCTGCGCCCTGACTCGCACCTGCGGCCGGTCGCCGAGGTCGAGGTCGGGCCAGTCGAGGCCCAGCGTCTCCGACACGCGGCAGCCCGTCGCGGCCATGAAGGCGACCATCAGCCGCCGGTCGGGGCAGACGTGCTCGAGCAGCAGGGCGAGCTCGGCGCGGGTCAGCGCGCGGGCGGGCTCGCGCGAGCGGCGCTTCGTGGTCGCCTTCGGGCTCCACCGGAGACCGCTCAACGGGTGCGCGCTGATGGCCCCGTCGTCGAGGGCGTCGGCGACGCGAGGGAGGCTGGCAACCGCGCTGGCAATCCAGCACGACCGAGGACGCCCCGGCACATCTGCACGCCCGCAGAGCTGCGCGGTGTCCCGTCCACCGCACAACCTTGAAAACCGGAGTCCGTTCACGCGGACCGCGGGTTCGAATCCCGCCCCCTCCGCTTGCGCGCTCGAGAGCACGGGAGGCTGACTCCGCTCGCCGCCGCGTTCCCACCGCCCGGCGCAAGAATCCGTGCGCCGCGCGTGCGACGAGCGGCCAAGTGGCACCATCATTCGCCGTGGTGCTGCAGCAGCGCCGGAACTACCGATCGCACACCGACGCGGAGCTCGCGCGGGCCTTTCGGGTCCTCGCCCACCCGCTGCGGATCAGCGCCCTGCGCGCGTTCGCGGTCCGCGACGAGCCGCTCGCCGCCGGCGACGTGGCCTTCATGGAGAACGACGAGATCCCGGCCACGACGATGCGCCATCACCTCCAGCTGCTGGTCGAGGCCGGGCTGCTGCGGACGGTCGGGCCGCGGTCCCACGGGGCGCCCGGACGGCCCGCCCTGCGCTACGTCCTGACCGACCTCGGCACCGAGGTTCTGCCCTTGCTGCACACCGCTGCAGCGGCCGCCGCGCCGCCGCGCCAGACACGTTCCGTTTGACATCCGCCCTCGCGGTCGGGTAGGCAAGCGTCCGTGGCGTTCGCCGAGCCCCAGTTCGAGCTCTCCGAGGAGGACCTCGACGAACGCACGCACGTCATCGCGATCGCCGGCGAGATCCACGTCTCGACGGCTCCGCGCTTCAGCGTGCTGCTCGACGAGGCGGTCAGCCGCGGCAAGACGGCGGTCGTGCTCGACCTCAGCGCGGTCGAGTTCATCGACTCGACCGGCCTGTCGGTGCTGCTCAACGGGCTGCGCCGCGTGACGCGCCAGCGCGGGCGCATGGCGCTCGTGTGCACCAACCCGACCGTGCTGCGCCTGTTCGAGATCACGCGCCTGGACGCGACCTTCGACATCCACCCCAGCCGCGAGGCCGCGCTCAGCGCGGTGCGCTCGGCGGAAGGCTAGCCGGCGCCCCGTAGGGGACGAGGACCTCGGGCAGCTCGACGCTGCCGTCCTCGCGCTGGCCGTTCTCCAGCAGGGCGATCATGTGCCGCCAGGTGACGGCCGTGCCGTTGAGCGTGTGCACGACCTCCGGGCCGCGCGTCCGTCCGGGGCGGTGGCGGATCTGCAGGCGACGGGCCTGGTAGTCGGTCGTGTTCGAGGTCGAGGTCAGCTCGCGGTAGCGCTCCTGGCCGGGCAGCCACGCCTCGCAGTCGTACTTCTTGGCCGCGCTGGCGCCCAGGTCGCCCACGCCGATGTTGACCACGCGGTAGGGGATCCCGAGCTCCTGCATGATCTCCTCCTCGATGGCCAGCAGGCGCTCGTGCTCCTCGACCGACGCGGCCGGCTCGACGAACGAGAACATCTCGAGCTTGTCGAACTGGTGCACGCGGAAGATGCCGCGCGTGTCCTTGCCCGCGGCGCCCGCCTCGCGCCGGAAGCAGGACGAGAAGCCGGCGTAGCGCAGCGGCAGCCCGTCGACGATCTCGCCCGCGTGCAGCGAGGCCAGCGCCACCTCGCTGGTCCCCACCAGGTACAGGTCGTCGTCGGGCAGGTGGTAGATCTGCTGCTCGGTGTCGGGCAGGAAGCCCGTGCCGTAGAGCGCCTCCTCGCGCACGAGCACCGGCGGGATGACGGGCTCGAAGCCGTGGCCGATGAGCTTCTCCGTCGCCCAGCGCACGAGCGCCATCTCGAGCAGGACCATGTCGCCGCGCAGGTAGGCGAAGCGCGAGCCCGACAGCCGCGCGCCGCGCTCCATGTCGATGCGCTCGCCGGCCAGCTCGAGGTGGTCGGCGCCGGACGCGCCGGCCTCGCCGACCTCGCGCACGACCTCGTCCTCGTCCGCCGCGGTCGGGTCGGGCAGGTTGGGCAGCGACGACGAGCACCGCCTGCAGCTCCTCCTCGGCCCGGCGCGCGGTCTCGCTGAGCGCCTTGACCTGCGCCGAGACGTCCTTCATGCGCGCGATCGCGTCGCTCGCGTCCTCGCCCGCCTGCTTGGCGGCGGCGATGCCCTCCGACGCGGCCTTCTGCTCGGCGCGCAGGCGCTCGGCTGCCGCCGTCGCCTCGCGCCAGCCTGCGTCGAGCTCGAGGCAGCTCGTCGACGCGCTCGGCCAGGTCGGGCGAGCGCCGCGCCAGCGCGGCGCGGACCGCGTCGGGGTCGCGGCGGATGAGCCTGAGGTCCAGCACCGCCCGCGGCGCTACTTGCTGCCCGCGTACTTGGAGAGGAAGGCCGCCACGTCGTCGGCGTCCTTCCCGACCACGATGTTCTCGGGCATGATCGCGCCCGAGAAGCCGCCGTTGCGCAGTGCGTAGAGGACGTTGTCCGGCGTCTCGTGGCGCGTATTGAAGTTCGGGCCGTCCACGCGCTCGCGCTCGCGCACGTTGAGCGTGGTGCCCTGCGCGCCGACGACGTCGAGCGTGTGGCAGCCCGAGCAGCGCTCGGAGAAGAGCTGGGCGCCGTGCTGGATGTTCTCGGGCTGGGAGGCGATCTTCGGCGAGATTCCCTGCGAGCCGCAGGCGACCGCCCCGACGGCGGTCACGACGAGCGCGGCGGCGATGGCTGGACGGCGTCGGCCCATGTCGGGCGCCATCATACGTAAGGTCATGACGGGCGGACGCGTCACGCTGCTCCTCGTCGCGCTGGCCGCCCTCCTGGTGGGCGGCTGCGGTGCCGATGTCGCGTACACCCGGGCACTCGATCGCCGCGTCACGGTGCGCCTCGACGAGTACCGCGTCCTGCCCGAGCACATCGAGGTGCGCGCCGGGCGCGTCACCCTCGTCGCGCGCAACGACGGCCGCCTGACCCACAACCTCGCCGTCGTGCAGTTCGAGCGCCCGCTGGGCGGCGAGCAGGAGAAGGACTACGGCGAGCCGACGAAGACCCTCTTCCCGGGAGAGACCGGCGTGACCACGGTGGACCTCAAGCCCGGCAAGTACCGCCTGGTCTGCACGATCGCCAACCACGACAACCTCGGGCAGTACGCGGAGCTCAAGGTGGTCCGCTAGGAGCGCTTCCTCGCGGGCGTCTAGTCCCGCGAGGCCGCGTTCATCGTTGGGGGGAAGCCCGGCGCCGACCAGGTTGCCGCCGTTTCGAGACGGTTGCGATATGAGCAGAGAACCGTCTCGGGCCGGCGCCGGGCTCCGCCCAGATTTCGCCATTCGCGCGCGCGATCCTTCACGCGGTGCCCCAAGCCCGCAGCGCGAGGAAGGCGACGACGAAGGCGCTCGCGGTCATCACGCCCATCTCGCGGCGCACGATGGCGAGCACGATCGAGCGCTGCCGGCCTTCGTCGAGCTCGCCGACGGCCTGCGCGTTCTCGAGCCCGGCGTCGTCGAGCACCGCCTCGGCGGAGGTCACCCGCAGCTGCTCGGCGACGAACGAGACGGCCACGGGGAGCAGGGCGTAGAGCCAGTAGAGCCCGTCGGCGGGATGGAAGCCGAGCAGGGCCAGCACCCCCGCGACGAGCGCCTGCACGACGAGCAGCGCCTGGCTCGCGCGACACAGAACCCAGAACGCGGGCGACGGCTCGACCCTCCACCAGTGCCACGCTCCGAGCACGGCCGCCACGAGGCTGACGAGGGCCGCGGCGAGCGCGACAGCCTGCGCGACGTGCGTCATCTGCAACTAAGTATCAAGGCGTTACAAATGGTGGTAGAACCCAGCCCGTCCCGCCATGCTCCGCTCGTATCTGCCAGCCGTCGTGTTCCTGTGCCTCGGCACGGCCGTGGGCCTTGCCTTCGCCGTCCTGAACACCTACCTCGGGCCCCAGCGCCCGCCCAAGGTCAAGAGCAAGGCCGACCCGTACGAGTGCGGGCTGCCCTCCGACATCCAGCAGGGCTTCCGCTTCGGGATCAGCTTCTACCTGATCGCGATGCTCTTCATCCTGTTCGACATCGAGGTCGTCTTCCTCTACCCGGTGGCCGTCCAGCTGCGCGCGTTCGGGAGCTTCGCCCTCGTGGAGACGGTGGTCTTCATCGCGCTGCTCCTCGTCGCCTTCGTCTACGTCTGGAGGAGGGGAGCGCTCGAATGGAGATAGTCAGGCGCGAGAAGACGAGCGGGGACGACTTCAAGGTCCGCCAGCGCCGCGCGCAGCAGATGCTGCGCGGCGAGCTCGAGGGCGACGAGCTCGAGCAGCACGTCCGCGACTCGATCGTCACCACGACGCTCGACAAGGCCGTCGGCTGGGCGCGCGGCAACGCGCTGTTCCCCATGACCTTCGGCCTGGCCTGCTGCGCCATCGAGATGATGTCGATCGTCGCCTCGCGCGTCGACGTGGCCCGCTTCGGCTACGAGGCCTTCCGCGCCTCGCCGCGACAGGCCGACCTGCTCATCATCTCCGGCCGCGTCTCGATCAAGATGGCGCCGGTCGTGCGCCGCATCTACGACCAGATGCTCGAGCCGAAGTACTCGATCGCGATGGGCGCCTGCTCGTCGTCGATGGGCGTCTTCAACAACTACGCGATCGTGCCGGCCGACAAGTTCATGCCCGTCGACGTCCACGTGCCCGGCTGCCCGCCGCGGCCCGAGGCGCTCATGCACGGCATCCTCAGGCTGCGCTCGATGATCCAGGACGACCCGAGCCTGGGCTGGCGCGAGCGCTACAACGCGGTCGGCACCGAGGAGCTCGTGCCCGAAGCGCCGAGCGACAGCCCGGCCGTCAACGTCTATCCGCCCGGAGACACCGCGGGTGCCTGACGCGACGGGCCTCGAGCTGCTCGCCCAGGAGTTGCGCGAGCAGCGGTCCGACGGCGTCCGCGATACCGAGCACTTCCGCGGCAAGGCCGCGCTGCACGTCGAGCCGGCCGCGGTGCGCGCGACGCTGCTCTTCCTGCGCGAGAAGGGCTTCGAGTTCCTGGCCAGCGTGCACGGCCTGGACTACTACCCGGAGGAGCCGCGCCTCGGCGTGCAGTACGAGCTGCTCAGCATGGCCAACCTCGATCGCATCACGGTCAAGCTCCGCGTCCCAACCGACGCGGCGCGGGTGGAGTCGGTCACGCCCGACTGGCCGACGGCGAACCACCAGGAGCGCGAGGTCTACGACATGTTCGGCGTGGTCTTCGACGGCCACCCCGACCTGCGCAGGATCCTCATGCCCGAGGACTACGAGGGCTTCCCGCAGCGCCGCGACTTCCCGATCGGCGGCGAGCCGGTCCTCTTCACCAAGGACGAGGCCTTCGGGCGCGACTACACGGCATGACCGACGTCTCCGAGTACCGCCGCCAGGAGGACGCCCTCGACGTCACCGCCCCGCGCCAGAGCGTGGCCCGCGGCGAGGGCATGGAGCAGGAGCTCCTGACCATCAACTTCGGCCCGCACCACCCCGCGACGCACGGGGTCCTGCGGCTGCTGGTCCACCTCGAGGGCGAGGTCGTCCGCGACCTCAAGCCGATCATCGGCTACGTCCACACGGGCATCGAGAAGACGGCGGAGGACAAGAGCTACTGGAAGGTCGTCCCCATCGTCGAGCGGATGGACTACCTCGCCTACTACTTCAACGCGATGGCCTACTGCGGGGCCGTCGAGACGCTCGTGGGCGTCGAGGTCCCCAAGCGCGCCCAGTACCTGCGCGTGATGCACCTCGAGCTCAACCGGATCATGAGCCACCTGGTGTGGCTGGGCACGAGCGCGCTGGACCTCGGCGCGATCTCGATGTTCTGGTACTGCTTCCGCGAGCGCGAGACGATCCTCGACCTGTTCGAGATGTCCTCGGGCCAGCGCATGCACACGCGCTACATCCAGGTCGGTGGCGTCATCGAGGACATCCCCGCCGGCTTCGCCGAGCGCGTGCGCGCGTTCTGCGAGGTCATGCCGGACCGCATCGACTCCTACCGCGACCTGCTCGAGAAGAACGAGATCGTCCTGCAGCGCCTGCGCAACGTCGCGGCCCTGGGGCAGGACGAGCTGCTCGCGCTCGGCGTCACGGGCCCGCTGCTGCGCTCGGCCGGTCACCCGTGGGACCTGCGCAAGGCGATGCCCTACTCGTCCTACGACGACTTCGAGTTCAAGATCCCGGTCGGCACCATCGGCGACAACTACGACCGCTTCTTCGTGCGCATCGCCGAGATGTACGAGTCGGTGAAGATCATCGAGCAGTGCCTCGACGGGCTGCCCGAAGGGCCGCACATGACCGAGGACCGCAAGGTCGCGCTCCCGCCGCGCTGGGAGCTCGCCACCTCGATGGAGGCCCTCATCCATCACTTCAAGCTCGTGACCGAGGGCTTCCGCGTGCCACCGGGCGAGGCCTACTACCCGATCGAGTCGCCGCGCGGCGAGCTCGGCTGCTTCGTGCGCTCGGACGGCTCGAGCAAGCCCGCGCGCGTGCACATGCGCGACCCCTCCTTCGTGAACCTCCAGGCCACCGCGCCGATGGTCAAGGACCTCTACATCGCCGACATGATCGCGACCCTCGCGGCCCTCGACCCGATCCTCGGAGGCATCGACAGGTAATGGCGATCGACCCGACACGCGTGCCGCGCTTCGGGCACGGCTCGCGCGTTCCCGGCTGGGACGAGGCCGCGGACCTCACGAAGGACCCCGAGGAGGTCCCCGATCCCGCCACCACGCCGGTCCCCGAGGATCTGCGGACGACGATCGAGGCCTACATGGCGCGCTACCCCGATCATCGCTCGGCGACGATCCCGGCCCTGCACGCCATGCAGGACATGTACGGCTGGTGCACGCCGGAGGGGATGGAGCAGGTGGCGTGCGTCATGCGCCTGACGCCGGGCTACGTCATCTCCGTGGCGACCTTCTACGACATGTTCTTCACGCAGCCGGTGGGCCGCCACGACGTCTTCGTGTGCACCAACATCTCCTGCTCGCTGCGCGGCGCCGACGAGCTGTTCGCCGCCTTCCACGAGCACGGCGGCGAGGACCCCGAGCTCAACATCCGCGCCTTCGAGTGCCTGGGGGCGTGCGACATGGCGCCGATGGCCTCGATCGACGGCAACTATGTCGGGCCGATCGGCATCGACGAGGTCCCCGCCGTCCTCGACGCCGTGCGCCGCGGCGAGGAGCCGCTGCCCGAGCGCCAGCTGAAGAACCTGAAGTCCGCCGACCCCAGGGCTGCCACACCCCCGTCCGCACCCGGGTCGGGCACGGAGCCGCCAGGAGGGGCTGCCCCGTGGGCCTGACCGAGCTGCTGCTCTTCAAGGACATCGACGAGCCCGGCCTCCACACGCTCGACGTGTACGCCCGCCGCGGCGGCTACGAGGCGCTGCGCAGGGCGCTGGCCATGACGCCGGCCGAGGTCCTGCACGAGCTCGAGCTCTCGGGCATCCGCGGGCGCGGCGGCGCCGGCTTCGCGATGGGCAAGAAGATCTCCTTCCTGCCGAAGGGCACGATGGACAAGTACCTCGTCTGCAACGCCGACGAGTCCGAGCCCGGCACCTTCAAGGACCGCGAGCTCATGCAGAAGTGCCCGCACATGCTCGTCGAGGGCATGATCATCGCCGCCTACGCCGGCGGCATCACCCGCTCGTTCATCTACGTCCGCGGCGAGTACGAGCTGCAGGCCGAGCGCCTGGAGGCCGCCGTCGAGGAGGCGAAGGCCGCCGGCTACATCGGCGACCGGGTCCTCGGCTCCGACCTCTCGCTGAGCATGTGGGTCCACCGCGGCGCGGGCGCCTACATCTGCGGCGAGGAGACCGCGCTGCTCGACTCGCTCGAGGGCAAGCGCGGCAACCCGCGCCTGAAGCCGCCGTTCCCCGCCAACCAGGGCCTCTACCAGGGCCCGACGCTCATCAACAACGTGGAGACGCTGGCCACCGCGCCGGCGATCATCCGCATGGGTGGCGAGGAGTACGCCAAGCTCGGGGCGCCCGGCTCCACGGGCACCAAGCTCGTGTCGGTCTCCGGGCACGTCAAGCACCCCGGCAACTTCGAGATCGAGCTCGGGGTCTCCTCGCGCGAGATCATCTACGGCCTCGCCGGCGGCCCGCCCGAGGGTCGCGAGGTCAAGCTCTGGTTCCCCGGCGGCTCCAGCTCGCCGGTCCTCACCAAGGACGACCTCGACCTCGCCTACGACTTCGACACGATGGCGAAGGCCGGCTCGATGCTCGGCTCCGGGGCCATCATCGTCGTCGACGACTCGACCTCGGTCGTCGACGTCGCGATGAAGACGGCGAAGTTCTACCGCCACGAGTCGTGCGGCAAGTGCACGCCGTGCCGCGAGGGCACGAACTGGACCGTGAAGATGCTCGAGCGCATCGACTCGGGCGAGGCCACCCCGATGGACCTCGACATCATGGCCGCCGTCCAGGAGAACATCATCGGCAACTGCCTGTGCGTGCTGGGCGACGCGATGGCGATGCCGATCGGCTCGATGATCGCCAAGTTCCGCGACGAGTTCGAGGCCCACATCGAGGCCGCGCGGGCACGCAACGAGCAGGCCACCACCGACGAGGCGCCGCCGGAGGCCGTGATCCAAGGGGCGGTGGCCTAGTGCCGCGCCCCGAGCAGCGGATGGTGACCCTCACCATCGACGGCCTCGAGGTCAGTGCGCCCGAGAACGCGATGCTGGTCGACGCCGCCAAGCACGGCGACGTCGAGATCCCGGTCTTCTGCTACGAGCCCAAGCTCGGGGCCCCGGTCGGCGCGTGCCGCATGTGCCTGGTCGAGGTCGAGGGCATCCCCAAGCTGCAGACGGGCTGCTCGACCCCGGTCAAGGACGGCATGGTCGTCCACACCCAGACCGACCGGGTCAGGCAGGCGCAGGAGGCGGTCGTCGAGTTCCTGCTCATCAACCATCCGCTCGACTGCCCGGTGTGCGACAAGGGCGGCGAGTGCCCGCTGCAGGACATCTCCTTCGGCTGGGGCGGTGGGCGCTCGCGCTTCATCGAGCCCAAGCGCCACTTCCAGAAGCCGCTCGCCCTCAGCCCCCTGGTGGCCATCGATCGCGAGCGCTGCATCCTCTGCTACCGCTGCGTGCGCTTCAGCCAGGAGATCTCCGAGGACTACCAGCTGGTCCTCGAGGAGCGCGGCGCGCACACCTACGTCTCGACCTTCGACGGACATCCCTACGTCGCGCCGTTCAGCGGCAACATCATCGAGCTGTGCCCGGTGGGCGCGCTGACCTCGCAGCCCTACCGCTTCCGCGCGCGCCCGTGGGACATCGAGGGCTCGGGCTCGGTGTGCGCGCTGTGCGCGAGCCAGTGCAACGTCACCTTCACCGTCCGCGACGATCGCGTCCTGCGCGTGCTCGGACGCGACCACGCCGAGGTCGACGACGGCTGGCTGTGCGACCGCGGCCGCTTCGCCTACCAGTCCATCCACGTCGACGAGCGCGTGACGCGCCCGATGATCCGCGACGGCGGCGAGCTGCGCGAGGTCTCCTGGGAGCGCGCGCTCGACGAGGCGGCCTCCGGGCTCAAGCGCGCCAACGGGCGCGTGGGTGCGATCGCCGGCGGCACGACGACCAACGAGGAGGGCTTCCTCCTTCAGCGCCTGATGCGCGAAGGCCTGAGCTCGCCCGACCTCGACTCGAGGCCCGGCGGGACGCTGCCGCTCGCGCTGCACCGCGCGCTGGGTGCGCCCGGCGCCCAGGCCACGGTCCCCGACCTCGAGTTCGCCCACACCGTCCTCGTCCTGGACTGCGAGCCGGTCGACGACATGCCGATCGTGGACCTGCGCATCCGCAAGGGCGTGCGGCGCCACAAGGTCAAGCTCGCGGTGGCCACGAGCCGCCCGTCGTCGCTGGATGCCAACGCGGCCACGAGCATCCGCTTCGCGCCGGGCGGCGGCGAGGCCTTCCTGCTGGCGCTCTCGGCGGCGTTCGACCTGGGCCGGCGCTCGGAGGCCGAGCGCCTCGCGCAGGCCGCGGGCGTCGAGTTCGACGCGCTGCGCACGCTGGTGCGCGCGCTGCAGGCCGGCGAGGACGTCGTCGTCCTCTACGGCGAGCGCCTGGTCTCCGGGCCGCGCGCCGGCCAGGCGGCCCGCGCGCTGCTCGCCCTGGCCGAGCGCCTGAGCCTGCTCGGCGGGCGCGAGGGCGCGGGGCTGCTGTGCGTGCCCGCGTCGGCCAACGGGCGCGGCCTGGCCGAGGCCGGCGTGCTGCCCAACGCCGGCCCCGGGCTCTCGGAGACCGCGCCGGGTCGCGACGCCGCCGCCATCGCCGCCGCAGCACGCGAGGGCGAGCTGACCGCGCTCTACCTGCTGCACGCCGACCCGGTCGCCGAGCTGCCCGGGCGCCCCGGGTGGGAGGCCGCGCTCGAGCGCGCCACCACCGTCATCGCCCACGCCAACTTCCTCACCGACGGCGTGCGCGAGTACGCGACCGTCGTCTTCCCGGCCGAGAGCTACGCCGAGAAGGACGGGACGCTGACGCACCCCGACGGGCGCCTGCAGCGCCTGCGTGCGGCGATCGGCCATCCCGGCGACGTGCGCACGGAGTGGTCGGTCCTCGCCGACCTGGCCCGGCGCGCCGGCCTCGACCTCGGCATCCTCACCGGGCCGATGGCGACGGCCCAACTGACCGCGGCGGTGCCCTTCTACGCCGGGCTGACCCTCGACGAGATCGGCGGCAAGGGCGTGCGCTGGCAGGCACGCGACGCCGCCGGCGCGTTCCCGGCCGCCGAGCTCGACACGGCCGCCGATGCAACGGCGCAGGAGCCGCCGCCGGCGCCCGCGCCCAACGGCCGCCTGCGCCTGGGGACCTTCCGCTCGATCTGGAACGCGACCGAGGTCCGCGTGTCGCCGGCGCTGCACTTCCTGCACCCCGATCTGCGCGTGGAGATGGCGCCCTCCGACGCCCAGCGCCTGGAGCTGTTCCAGGGCGACCACGTCGTGGTCGGCGCCGACGGGCAGCGCGTGGACGCGACGGTCACGGTGCGCGCAGCGACACCGGAGGGCAGCGTCTTCCTGGAGACCAACGCGCTCGACGGCCCGCTGGTGGAGGTGCGCAAGGCATGACGCTGCCCCTCGCCGAGGTCGGCTACTACGAGCCGTGGTGGATGCAGATCCTCAAGGCGATCGTGATCTTCGCCGTCGGCCTGCAGCTGGTGCCCGTCGTGCTGGTCGTCGAGCGCAAGCTGCTCGGGCGCTTCCAGAACCGCTACGGACCGAACCGCGTCGGCCCCTACGGGATCCTGCAGCCGATGGCCGACATCCTCAAGCTCATCACCAAGGAGCAGTTCCGTCCGCGCACGTCGATCGGGTGGCTCTTCGCGCTCGCGCCGCTGATCTCGATCATGACCGCGGTCGCCGCCTTCGCGATCATCCCCTTCGGCGACACGGTCGACATCTTCGGCACCAAGACCGGGCTGTACGGCCTCGACGTCTCGATCGGTCCGCTCTACCTCTTCGCCTTCGGCGCCGTGGCCTTCTACGGGATCATGCTCGGCGGCTGGGCCTCGGGATCGAAGTACTCGTTCCTGGGCGCGATGCGCGCCGCCGCGCAGCTCATCTCCTACGAGGTCTCGCAGGGTCTGGCCCTCGTCGGCGTGGTCATGACCGCCGGCACGCTGTCGCTCACCGGGATCGTCTACGCGCAGGAGGGCATGTGGTACTTCATCCCGCAGTTCGTCGGCTTTCTCATCTTCCTGACCGCGTCGTTCGCTGAGACCAACCGCCCGCCCTTCGACCTCGTCGAGGCCGACGCCGAGCTGGTGCAGGGCTACATGACCGAGTACGGCGGCGCGCGCTTCGCCTCGTACTACTTCGCCGAGTACCTCAACGTGCTCGTCGTCTCGGGCGTCGTCACGACCGTCTTCTTCGGCGGCTGGCTGCTGCCCTTCGGGATCGACCCGCCGACCTGGGTGGACCCATTCGTCGTGCTCTTCAAGATGGGCTTCGTCGTCATCTTCTTCATCTGGATCCGCGCCACGCTGCCGCGCCTGCGCTACGACCAGCTCATGAGCTTCGGCTGGAAGGTGCTGCTGCCGCTGGCGACGATCAACGCCCTGGTGACCGCGATCGTGGTGGTGTCATGACGGCCAAGTGGAATCCCGCGGACGAGAGCGTCGTCGAGGTCATCCGCGGCCCGCAGCCCAGCGGCCCCGGGGGCGCCTACCGCGCCTTCGGCGAGACGCTGCGCGGGCTGAAGACGACCTTCCGCCGCGGCGTCGTGCAGGGCACGACGACCTTCCAGTACCCCGAGGAGAAGGTGCCCGTGTACCCGCGCTTCCGCGGCCGGCACCGTCTGCACCGCTTCGAGGACACGGGATTGGAGAAGTGCGTCGGCTGCTCGCTGTGCGCCGCCGCCTGCCCGGCGGACTGCATCCGCGTCGTCGCCGCCGAGAACACGCCCGAGCACCGGGTCAGCCCCGGCGAGCGCTACGCGGCCGTGTACGAGATCAACCTCGCGCGCTGCATCTTCTGCGGGTACTGCGAGATCGCGTGCCCGTTCGACGCCATCACGATGGGCACCGACTTCGAGATGTCGGACTACGAGCGCCCGGACCTCATCTTCACCAAGGAGATGCTCCTGGCCGAGCCGTTCGAGCGCGCGCCACTGCGCCGCGAGGGCGAGTAGGGCCCCGTAATCCGCATGGCCGAGGTCTTCTTCTTCATCGCGGGCATCGGCGCCGTCTGCGGCGCCGTCGGGGTCGTGATGGTCCGCAACCCCTTCTACTCGGTGCTCGCGCTCGTCTTCCACCTGCTCTCGCTCGCGGCCCTGTTCCTGCTGCTGCAGGCGCAGTTCGTCGCCGCCGCGCAGGTGGTCGTCTACGCCGGCGCCGTGATGGTGCTCTACGTCTTCGTCGTGGCCTACGTCGGCGGCTCGGACCCGGGGACGCTGCGCCCGCCCGTCGGCCGCGGCCAGCAGGTGATCGCGGTCCTCTTCGGGTTGGCGCTCTTCGTCGAGCTCGCGATCGCCGTCCTCGGCTCCGGCCTGAAGGCGATCTCCACCGACGGCCCCACGGTGGACGCCACCTTCGGCAGCCCCGAGCGCATCGGCGCGCTGCTGCTGACGAAGTTCCTGCTGCCCTTCGAGGTCGCCTCGTTCCTGCTGCTCATCGCGGCCGTGGGCGCCGTGGTGCTCGCGCGCCGGCGCGGCGGGATCGGCGCCGACGAGGCCGACCGCGTCGCAGTCATGGACTTCAGGCTGCCGCCGGACATCGGCACCATGGCCGAGGCGGTCGGCGGCCGCAGCACGCGCGAGCCCCTGGAGCTCGGCTCGGGCGGCGGCGAGACGAGCCGGGCGGGCGGGTCCGATGCGGAGGGCGGCTGGTGAGCCTCGACTGGTACCTCGTGGTCAGCGCCCTGATCTTCTCGATCGGGGCCGCCGGCGTGCTGACGCGACGCAACCCCCTGGTGATCCTGCTCTGCCTCGAGCTCATGCTCAACGCCGCCAACATCGCGCTCATCGCCTTCGCGCGCATGTGGAACAACGGCGACGGCCAGATCTTCGCGATCATCGTCATGGTCGTCGCGGCGTGCGAGGTGTGCATCGGCCTCGGCCTCGTGGTCGCCCTGTACCGCCGCCGGCTGCCGATCGACGTCGACGAGATCCGGGAGCTGCACGGCTAGATGCAGACGAGCGCCTGGCTCATCCTGCTCTTCCCGATCGCGGGCACGATCGTCATCGCGCTGGGCCACTGGGCGATGTCCGACCGGGTCATCGGCCTTGTCGGGACGGCCGCCATCGCGGGCGCGTTCATCGCCGCGGTGGCGACCTGCATCTCGCTCCAGGGCCGCGACGAGGGCGCGCGCCAGGTCGTCTACGTGGCCTGGAACTACGCCAACACGGTGGGCGTCAACGGGCAGATCTCGATCCTCGTCGATCCGCTGAGCGTGTTCATGGCGCTGGTGGTCACCGGCGTCTCGACCCTCATCCACCTCTACTCGGTCGCCTACATGCAGAGCGACCGCGGCTTCGCGCGCTTCTTCGCCTACCTGAACTTCTTCGTCTTCTCGATGCTCGTGCTCGTGATGGCGGCCAACTTCCTGCTGCTCATCGTCGGCTGGGCCTTCGTCGGCGCCGCCTCCTACCTGCTGATCTCGTTCTGGTACCGGCGCACGACGGCGACGGCGGCCGGCATCAAGGCGTTCGTGATCAACGTGGTCGGCGACGTCGGCCTCGTCCTGGGCACGTTCATCATCTTCCGCCACTCGCACACGCTGGACTTCCTGGGCACCTTCGACTCGGCCTCCAGGGACTTCGCCTCGCACAACGGGGCGCTGACCGCGGCGCTCATCCTGCTGCTCGTCGGGGCGTTCGCGAAGTCGGCCCAGGTCCCGCTGCACACCTGGCTCCCGGACGCGATGGAGGGCCCGACGCCGGTCTCCGCGCTCATCCACGCCGCCACCATGGTCACGGCGGGCGTCTATCTGATCGCGCGCATGCACACGCTGTTCGAGCTGTCGGACACCGCCGCGCTGGTGGGGACCATCGTCGGCTGCGTAACGCTCCTGGTGGCCGGGACGATCGGCCTCGTGGTGACCGACCTCAAGCGCGTCATCGCCTATTCGACGATGTCGCAGATCGGCTACATGGTCATGGCCGTGAGCGCGGGCGCGTATGCGGCCGGGCTCTTCCACCTCATGACGCACGCCTTCTTCAAGGCGCTGCTCTTCATGGCCGCCGGCTCGGTCATCAGCGCGATGGCGGGTGAGCAGTCCCTGAACCGCATGAGCGGCTTCAAGCGCGCGATGCCGTTCACCTACGCGTGCTTCGTGATCGGGGGCCTGGCACTGGCCGGCGTCCCACCCTTCTCCGGCTTCTTCTCCAAGGACCAGATCCTGGCCGAGATCGGCGCCCGCGGCGGCGGCTGGTGGGTCTTCTACGTCGCCGGCTACGTGGGCGCGATCCTCACCGCGGTCTACACGTGGCGGATGATCTTCCGCGCCTTCTGGGGCGAGTCGTGCCCGGAGGCGCGCGAGCTCGAGGAGGGCCACATCCACCACCCCGAGGCGCCGTTCAACCCGGCCAACGGCGAGATCGAGGACACCGACGTGGGCTTCCCCGGAACCGAGCACCACATCGCCGAGCGGGCTGTGCCGATGAAGGTCGCGATGGGCGCCCTCGCCGCCCTGGCCACGTTGGGCGGCCTGCTGCAGGTGCCGTGGGTCGACTCGGAGGTGTCGAAGTTCCTCGAGCCGGCGTTCGCCACCTCCACCTTGCATCTCGATCCCAGCACCGGCCTCATCGCCGTCGGCCTGGCGCTCGGCACGGTGCTCGGGCTGGCCGGCATCTACATCGCCTACCGGGTCTGGGTCCTGCAGCCGGGCACGAGCGCGCGCTTCCAGGAGCGCTTCGCCTTCCTGCACCGGCTGTTCGCCAACAAGTGGTACTTCGACGAGCTCATCGAGCTCGTCGTGGTGCGGCCGTGGGCGTGGGTGGGGCGCTTCGGCCAGCAGACCTTCGAGCGCGTGATCATCAACGGCGTCTTCGTCGGCGGGACGACGGGGATCGTCAAGGCCGGGTCGGCGGCCGCCCGGGCGCTGCAGAACGGCTTCCTGCGCGCCTACGCCGCCATGCTCGTGCTGGGGATCGTCGCCGTGGCCTTCTACTTCCTCATCCAGAGCTCATGACGGCGCGCCGTCGCTCGACTTCGGCTGGGGTGCCGCCCGGAGGCCGGTCCTCCCGATGAACCTGTCGATCATCGTCTGGCTCCCCCTCGCCGCGGTCATCGCGGGGTTCGTGCTGCCCGCCACCGAGGCGCGCTTCGCGGCGCTGCTGGGCTCCGGGGCGACGCTCGTGCTCGCCGTGGTGCTGCTCTTCCGCTTCGACGGCGGCCAGCAGGGACTGCAGTTCGTGACCGACAAGACGTGGATCAGCCAGTTGGGCATCCACTACAAGCTCGGCGTCGACGGCCTGAACCTCTTCCTCATCGCGCTGGCGGCGCTGCTGTTCTTCGCCAGCGTGGCGTGGGCGTCACTGCGCGAGTGGGACCGCCCGCACCTGTTCTACCTGTGGTTCGGCCTGGCCGAGAGCGGCGTGCTGGGCGCGCTCATGGCCCAGGACCTCGCGCTCTTCGTGATCTTCTTCGACGTCATGCTCGTGCCGTTCCTGTTCCTGGGCGGCGGCTGGGGGGACACGCCCAATCGCGTGGGGAGCATGGTCAAGCTCTTCATCTACACGCTGGTCGGCTCGCTGCTGATGCTCTCCGCCGCCGTCGCGACCGGCGTGCTCGCGCCCGGCGACAGCGTCACCTTCGACCTCGTCCAGCTCGGCTCGAACGCGCGCCGGCTGCCGACCGGGTCGCAGGAGTGGATCTTCCTGTTCTTCGCCGCGGCCTTCCTGGTCAAGATGCCGGCCTTCCCGCTGCACGGCTGGATGCCCGACGGGTACAAGGCCATGCCGCTGCCGGTGCTGGCGGTGTTCTCGGGGATCCTCTCCAAGGTCGCGGCCTACGGGTTCCTGCGCGTCGTGCTGCCGGTGTACCCCGACGCGAGCGCCCACTTCCAGGAGCTCATGCTGCTGATCTCGCTGGCCTCGATCCTCTACGGATCCGTGCTGGCCTTCACGACGCCCGACTCGCGGCTGATCCTCGGCTATTCCTCGGTCGCCCAGCTGGGCTTCATCACGCTGGGGATCTTCTCGCTGCAGGACACCGGCGCCCAGGGGGCGCTGCTGCAGGCGTTCAACCACGGGCTCGTGGTGGCGCCGGCCTTCTTCATCCTCGCCCTGCTGGCCGCGCGGGCCGGCGGCTCGGAGGACATCCGCGACATGGGCGGCATCGCCTTCCGCGCGCCCGTCCTCGCCACTCTGTTCCTGATCGTCGCGCTGGCCAACCTGGCCATGCCGGGCTCGTCGAACTTCGTCGGCGAGTTCCTGATCCTGCTCGGCGTCTTCAACGCCAAGATCGTCATCGCCAGCGTCGCCTTCGTCGGCGTGGTGCTGGCCAGCGTCTACACCCTGCGGCTGTTCATCCGCTCGATGCACAACCGCGTCGGGCCGCATGTCACCTCGCGGGAGATCTCGTTCACCGACGGCCTGGTCATCGCTCCGCTCGTGGCGATCATCATCGCCATCGCGCTCTACCCGCAGCTCGCACTCGACCGCAGCGAGAGCTCGGTCAAGGCCTCCGTCCGGGACGCGAAGGCGATGAGCCGATGACGACGCCCAAGGGTCCGCACATCGACTGGGCCGGGCTGTCGCCGCTGCTGGCGCTGCTGGGCGCCGCCACCCTCGTGCTCCTGATCGGGCTGCTGCGCCCGCGCGCGGTGCGCGAGGTGCTCGTGCCGCTGCTCGCGCTGGTGGGCTTCCTCGCCGCCATCGGCCTGGGGATCTGGCAGCTCGGCGCCCAGAAGGACCTCGTGGCCGGCGCGCTGCGCCTCGACGACCTGACGATCGTGCTCTCGTTCGTCTTCTGCGCCGGCGGCGCGGCCGCCGTGCTGCTGTCGTGGCGCGCGGTGGCCCCCCGCGAGGCGGCGCACGGCGAGTACTTCGCGCTCATGCTGACCTCGGCCGCGGGCATGTGGGTGCTCGTCGCCGCGCAGAACCTGGTGACGGTGTTCCTCGGGCTCGAGCTGTTGTCGATCCCGCTCTACGTGCTGTGCGCGACCGAGATGCGCCGCGCGACCTCGCTCGAGGCCGGGCTGAAGTACCTCATCATCGGCTCGGTCGGCTCGGCCACCCTGCTCTACGGCCTGGCCTTCATCTACGGGGCGACGGGCTCGACGGACTTCTCGGGCATCGCGCGCGCGACGGGCGACGTGGTCACCGATCCGCTGCTGCTCACCGGCATCGCCCTGAGCATGGTCGGCCTCGCCTTCAAGGCCTCGGTGGCCCCCTTCCACCAGTGGACGCCCGACGTCTACGAGGGCGCCCCGACGCCGGTCACCGCCTTCATGGCCGTGGCCACCAAGGCGGCGGCCTTCGGCGCCTTCCTGCGCCTCTTCGACGTGGCGCTGCTCGACGCCAGCGCCGACTGGGCGCCCGCGCTGGCCGTGCTCGCCACCATCACCATCGTCGTGGGCAACGTCGGGGCGCTGGGCCAGAGCTCGCTCAAGCGCCTGATGGCGTGGTCATCGGTCGCGCAGGCCGGCTACATGCTGGCCGGCGTCGTGGTCGCCACGCGCCTCGGCGTGCAGGCGACGGTCTTCTACCTCGGCGTCTACCTGATCATGAACCTGGCCGCCTTCGCGGTCATCGTCATCCGCGAGCGCGAGACGGGCCTGGGCGACGACATCGCCTCCGTCCAGGGGCTCGGCGTCCAGCGTCCCCTGCTGGCGGTGGCGATGACCCTGGCCATGCTCGGCCTGGCGGGCATCCCGGCCACCGCCGGCTTCATCGGCAAGTTCTATTTGATCGACGCGGCCATCGACGGCGACTACGCGTGGCTCGGCGTCGTCATCGTCATCGGCTCGATGATCTCCCTCGCCTACTACCTGAAGGTCATCGCCGCGATGTGGATGGCCGAGGCGCCCGTGGCCGGGACCGCGCTGCAGAGCTCCGGACGGCCCGCGCTGGCCGGCGGCTCGGCCGAGGCCGACACGCCCCGGATCGAGGTCGAGACGTGGTTCGTGGCGCTCCTCTGCGGCGCGGCCACGCTCTTCTTCGGGATCGTGCCCTCGCCGCTGTTCAACCTGGCCGTCGACGCCGGGCGCTCGCTCACCCACCTGTTCTAGGGAGACCGAGTCGCTGTCGCGACCGGGACCCACCTCCGGCGGCGTGCGCGGCGGCTTCGCCGTCTGTGCCGCCTGCGGTACCTCTAGTGCCCGGGCGTGATGACGCCCGATTCGTAGGCGAGGATCACGGCCTGCACGCGGTCGCGCACGCCGAGCTTCGAGAGCACGTGCGCGACGTGGGTCTTGACCGTCCCGTCGCTGACCACGAGACGCTCGGCGATCTCGGCGTTCGACAGCCCGCGCGCGAGCAGCTCGAGCACCTCGCGCTCGCGGGCGGTGAGCTCGTCGAGCAAGGGCGGCGGCGGGCTCTGCGCCGGTGAGCGGCGCACGAACTCCTCGATGACCGAGCGCGTTACGGCGGGCGCGATCAGCGCGTCGCCGCGCGCGACGACCTCGATGGCGGCGAGCAGCTCCTCGGGCGGCGCGTCCTTGAGCATGAAGCCGCTGGCGCCGGCGCGCAGCGCGTCGTAGACGTAGTCGTCGAGGCCGAAGGTGGTGAGGATGAGGACGCGGATCGCGTCGCCGTCGGAGCCGGTCAGCCGGCGCGTCGCCTCGATGCCGTCCAGGCGCGGCATGCGGATGTCCATGAGGACGATCGACGGGCGCAGGCGCCGCGCCTGGTCGACGGCCTCGCGCCCGTCGGACGCCTCCCCGACGACCTCGATGCCGGGCGCCGACTCGAGCAGCTTGCGAAAGCCCGCACGGACGAGCGCCTGGTCGTCGGCGATGAGGACCCGCGTGCTCACGCCAGCGGCAGGTGCGCGTGGATCTCGAAGCCGCCGCCCTCGCGCGCACCCGTCTCCAGGCGGCCTCCATAGAGCGCGACGCGCTCGCGCATCCCGACCAGCCCGTGACCCGATCCGTCGCCGTTGACGTGCGACGGGCCGCGGCCGTCGTCGCGGACCTCGACATCGAGCGCGCGCGGCGCGTATCGCAGCACGACCTCGGCGTGCGCGGGCCCGGCGTGCTTGAGCGCGTTGGTCAGGCCCTCCTGCACGATCCGATAGGCGCACAGGTCGAGGCCGGCCGGGAGCGGCGCCGGCTCGCCCTCGACGGCGACCGTGACCGGCAGCCCGGCCCGCTCGATCTGCTCGACGAGGACATCGATGTGATCGACGCTCGGCTGAGGCTCGAGCTCGGAGCCGTCGTCCTTGCGCCGCAGCATGCCCAGCAGCCGGCGCGCCTCGACCAGCGCCTGGCGCCCGGCCTGCTCGATCGAGGCGAGCGTCTCGCGGGTCGAGTCCTGCTCGGGACCCAGGGCGTGGCGCTCGGCGCCGGCCTGGACGACCATGACGCTGACGTTGTGGGCCACGAGGTCGTGCAGCTCGCGTGCGATCCGTGCGCGCTCCTCGGCGACCGCCTCATTGGCGCGCAGCTCGTGCTCGCGCTCGAGCAGCTCGGCGCGCGCAGCGAGCGCGTCGGCGCGCAGCTCGCGGCCGCGGACGGCGCCGCGAACGAGGACCATCGCGAGGATCGGGGCCCAGGTGAAGATCGCGACGCTGCCGACCTTCGCGTGCGGGCCGGCGAGCGACACGAGGTTGGTGACGACGAGCACGCCGATGCCCGCCAGGAAGCGCCGCGTGTCGGTCCAGACGGCGATGGCGTAGAGCGCGCACAGCCAGCCGATGCCCTGCGCGAGGGCCGTCGAGTAGCCGGCGACGAGGGCGAGTGCGGCGGTGGCGCCGAGCACGACCGAGCCGGCCGCGAGCGGCCAGCGCCGCCGCACGGCGACCGGTGCGGTCATGAGGAGCATGAGCAGCGCCGCCACGCCCCTGGGCCCGGGGACGGTGTTGCCGAACCAGACCTGGAGCTCGCCCGCCACCACGAGGCCGGCGGCCACGATCCGGTCGAGCTTCTCGCCGCTGGGAAAGCGCTTCACAGTGCGGACGCTAACGCCGGGCGGCGGCCCTTTCATCTCCCGAACGGGGGATATGAGGCCGCGGAAGATCGTCCGTTCGGGAGAGCTCGAGATCTCCCGCGGGCCCGACGACATCGCGCCCGTGCGCTCTTACGGTGCTCGCCGTCAGTTCACCGACCACCGCAGGAGGATTCACATGAAGACCCGCCTTACCCTCGGCCTCGGCGCCGGCGCCGTCGCCGCACTCGCCACCGCCGCGCTCATGGCCGGCGCGGGATCGGCACAGACGCCGGCCGCATCGCTGCACCTCGTCAGCACGTCGCAGAAGAACGCCGGCTTCATGCCGAAGGGCGCACCGCGGCTGGGCGACCGCATCGGCTTCGGCGACAGGATCTCAGGCGACGACACCGGCTTTGACCGCGGGGTCTGCACCATCGTCGGCAAGCCCCAGATCCTGTGCACGATCCAGGTCCAGCTCTCGAAGGGCACGCTGACCGTCCAGGGCATGCTGCCCGAGCGCGCCAACAAGACGCCCGTGGCGGTCACCGGCGGGACCGGCGCCTACAACGGCGCGCGCGGCACCGCGCTCGTGACCGACCACGGCAACGGCCAGACCGACGTCGATATCACGCTGCTCCCCTGAGGCGGGCGAAGAGGTCAGCGAGCGGGATGGGAGGCGCGAGCTGCTTGGGCCGCGCCTCCCCCGCGTCGTCGAGCCAGCGCACCAGGGTGACCTCGCCGTCGGCGATCTCCAGGCCGGTGACGTCGCGGTCGGGGAAGCAGCAGCACCCGGTGTTGAAGTACGTCGGCGGGTCGATGGCCGGCGGCGTGTAGGGCGCGCGACGCCCGAGGGCGAGGATCCGCTCGAGCTCGGCGTGCAGCGGGGCGACCTCGTCGGCGCCCGCGCCACGCCCCCGCGCCTCGTCGAGCCTGGCCCGCAGGGCGTTCGCGTCGCCGGCGCCCGGGACCGGCGGCGGATGGTCGGGGAAGACCGGGTGGTGCGTGTGGCCGGCGATCATCGCCGCGCGCCGGTCGGCCGGCGCGGCCAGCGCCTGCCTCCGGCTCCAGCGGAACATCGCGATGTCGTGCTTCGCGCGCAGGTCGTAGTCGGCGGCCGGCGTCGTCGACACCCAGCCCAGGCGGTTCTGGATCTGGCGCCAGACCCAGCGCAGGACCAGGCGCGAGAGCCCCGAGCCGCGATCGCTGAGGTCGATCCCCTGGTGGCCGTGGACCAGGAAGAGCAGGCCGAGCGGCGTGTCGCCGTCGAGGACCCTGAGCTTCAGCGCCTCGAGCACCTCGATGCCGGGGAGCAGCGGGTCGAGGTGCTTCTTGACCTTCCCGCCGTTGCGCCAGTCGCTGTCGTGGTTGCCGAAGAAACGCGTCAGGCCGGGCCCGTCCATGAACGCCTTCTCGAGCTCCGTGCACGCGCTGTAGCGGGGCAGCACCTCGCCGATGTCGTTCTCCCACAGCTCCTCGACGTCGCCCAGGAGGTAGAGCTCGTAGCCGCGCTCGAGGTACCACCCGAGCGCCGCGCTGTAGGCCGGCTCGCAGCCCTGGAAGTCATCGGCGCCGTCGCGGGCGCCGCGGTGCAGGTCCGAGAGGATGACGACCCGCAACCGGGAGAGCTGGACGTCGCGAGTGCCGGCGCCCGCGAAGGCCCGGTCCAGGCCGGCGGCCACCTTCTCGTCGTACTCGCCCTGATCGAGCTCGGCGGCCCGCTTGAACAACTTCACGACGCGGCCTCGGCCAGGTGCGCTTCGTGCACCGCGCGCATCCGCTCCTGGCGGGGCACCCGCCCGGTGAGAACGATCTCGGTCATGGCGGGGTTCCTAGCACGGGCGGGCCGATCGTCGCGAGCGATACGCTTTTCGTCATCGAGCCCGAGGCGCCGGCCTGACGTGTCATCTGGAGGAGGCCCCGGCCCCCGAGCGTCGTCAGCGCCCCCATGGCAGTTCCTCGTCCGGGCCGTCGCCGTCATCACGGGGCTGACCATGCTGCTGATCGTCGATGTCCGCGGCGTGGCCTTCTACTTCGCGTGGGCGCTGATCGTCCTCGCCCTGGCGACCGAGGCGCTGGGCACGTTCGTGTACTGGCGCCGCTCGCGCGCGAACCGCAGCGCCTGACTTCCGCCGCACGAGATGCGAACATCTGTTCGTGTCGAGTGACGTCACCATCCTGCACGCGGACCTCGACTCGTTCTATGCCTCGGTCGAGCAGCGCGACGACCCGCGGCTGCGCGGCCGACCGGTCATCGTCGGCGGCGGCGTCGTCCTCGCGGCGAGCTACGAGGCCAAGCGCCGCGGCGTGCGCACGGCGATGGGCGGCGCAGTGGCGCGACGGCTGTGCCCGCAGGCGGTCGTGGTCTCGCCGCGGATGTCGGCCTACTCGGAGGCGAGCAGGGCGGTGTTCGAGATCTTCGCGGACACCTCTCCGCTGGTGGAGGGCCTCTCGATCGACGAGGCCTTCCTCGACGTGCGCGGGCTCCAGCGGATCGCGGGGCCGCCGATGGACATCGCCATCCGGCTACGGCGCCGGGTCCTCGAGCGTGTCGGCCTGCCCATCACGGTCGGCGTGGCGCGCACGAAGTTCCTGGCCAAGGTGGCCAGCGGGGTGGCCAAGCCCGACGGCCTGCTGGTGGTGCCGCCCGCGGGCGAGCTCGCCTTCCTGCACCTGCTGCCTGTCGAGCGCCTGTGGGGCGTGGGGCCCGTCACGTCGGCCAAGCTACGCGACCAGGGGATCACGAGCGTCGGCGAGGTCGCCGGGCTGGCCGAGCCGGCGCTCGTCGCACTCGTCGGCCGAGCCGCAGGGCGCAAGCTCCACGCGCTGGCCCGCAACCGCGATCCGAGGCCTGTCAGGGTCGGCGTCCGCCGGCGCTCCATGGGCACGCAGCACGCGCTCGGGCGCCGGCGGCGTTCGCCCGAGGAGCTCGATGCCGTCCTGGTCGGGATCGTCGACCGCATCGCACGCCGGCTGCGCGCCGCCCAGCGCGTGTGCCGGACCGTGGTGCTGCGCCTGCGCTTCCACGACTTCACGCGCGCGACCCGGTCGCACACCCTCCCCCACGCCACCCAGCAGACCGAGCCCATCCTCGCCACGGCGCGAGCCCTGCTCGCGGCGGCCGCGCCGACGATCGAGCGCCAGGGCCTGACGCTGCTGGGCATCGCCCTCACCAACCTCGAGGAGGCCGCCGACGTCCAGCTCGTCTTCGCCTTCGAGCGCCGGCACGCGATCGACGAGGCGCTCGACAGCGTGCGCGACCGCTTCGGCGTGACGGCCATCACCCGGGCGGTGCTGCTCGGGCGCGATCAGGGTCAGCAGGTGCCGCTGCTGCCAGACTGAGGCTCCCGATCCATCGTGGCCGGGTAGGCCATCGGCATGGCCGAAGAACGCGACGACCCCGTCCCCACCGAAGACCCGCGCCGGACCGGCGTCAGCGAGCAGAACGCCGAGGAGGGCCCGCACCCGGATGCGGGCCCCGGCTCCGCCGAGGCGGGCGACAGCCGGTCCTCGCCAGACGCGCCGGACACCTCGCACGATGACGAGGGCGGCCCCGAGCAGGCGACCGGCAACCCGAAGGCCGGCTAGCCGCGGGCCGAAGATGCCGGGAGTAACTCCCGCAAGGTGCGGGATTATGTCCGTCAGGCCACCGAATACTGTGCGAAAAACACCCCACCCGACCTAGCCCAACGGGGAGGCCCCACCCGCACGGGTGGGCTAGCTTCAAGTGAATGCGCAGGAAATTCATTCTGTTGGGAGCCGTCGTGACCGTCCTCGGGTGGTGCACGGCATCGGCGTCAGCTGACCCGGCAGTGCTCGCGCAGTGGAACCTCGACGAGGGGACCGGCCAGGTCGCCGCCGACGCGACCGGCCACGCCAACACCGGCACGCTCGGCGCGGCACCCGATCCCGACGCTGCCGATCCCGGATGGATCCCGGGTCACGCCGGCGGCGGCGCCCTGAACTTCAACGGCTCATCGTACGTCTCGATCGCCAACACCGGACTGCTCGAGCCCCGACGGCTCGCGATCGACGCGTGGGTGCTGCGCTCGGGCTCGCCCGGGCAGTGGCGTTACGTGCTCTCCAACGGCTCCCTCGAGTGCAATCGCAGTTCGTACGGCCTCTACTCCGCGTGGAGCGGGGGCATGGCGTTCTATGTCTCCAGCGCGGCGGAGTACACGGTCTCGCCCGAGGTCCCGGCCGCGACGGTCTGGGACGGCGCCTGGCACCACGTCATCGGCTCCTACGACGGGGACCGCGTGCGGCTATGGATCGACGGCTCGCAGGTCGGCGCGGGAACGCCCACGACCGCGGCCATCTCGTACACCCACGACAGTCCCGGCCTGTACATCGGCACCTATCGCGGCTCGTGCGACCTCGGCTTCAGCGGCGCGATCGACGATGTCGCGGTCTGGGACGACCGCCCGCCGGTGGCGACCACGGGCCCCGTCATCCAGCCGGTCGACGACACCCCGACCCACATCGCGCTCGGCGGAGGCACCGGCGGCGCGACGCCCGGTGCCACCAAGAGCCAGCCCAACGGCTGCCTGCGGGTGAGCCTCAGCCGCAGCACGATCCCCCTGCGCCGCAGGACGAAGCTGGGCGCGACGGTGCGCCGTAACGGGCAGCGCGTCGCCGGCGTGCGCGTCATGGTCCGCGGCAAGGGCGCCACCGCGACGGCCCCGCGCACCGACCGCAAGGGCAAGACGAAGATCTCCGTGCGCGCGCGCACGGCCGGGCGTCTGAAGGTCATGGTCCGCGGCCAGAAGGCCCCCTGCTCGACGTCGACCATCCGCGCCCGCTAGGGCCCGGCATGGCAGGATGCGCGCATGCGCATCTCCGCCCGGGCCGACTATGCGGTGCGCGCCGCCGTCGTGCTCGCAGCGGCGGGTGAGGGGCCCACGAAGGGCGAGGCGATCGCGCAGGCGCAGTCGATCCCGCTGAAGTTCCTCGAGAACATCCTCGGCGATCTGCGCCACGCCGGCCTCGTGCGCAGCCAGCGCGGCGCGGACGGCGGCTACTGGCTGGGCCGGCCCGCGGGCGACATCACGGTGGCCGATGTCATCCGCGCCGTCGAGGGGCCGCTGGCCTCGGTGCGCGGCGGCCCGCCCGAGGAGGTCGACTACCAGGGCGCGGCGGAGCCGCTGCAGCAGGTCTGGATCGCCGTCCGCGCCAGCCTGCGCAGCGTCGTCGAGCGCGTCACCCTCGCCGACGTCGCGACCGGCCGCCTGCCCGCGCGCGTGGCCAAGCTGGCCGAGGACCCCGAGGCGTGGGTGACCCGCTAGCGGCCGAGATCGCCGCGACGGACTACCACACGGGCGGCGAGCCGTTCCGGATCGTTACCGCGGGAGTCCCGCCGATCCCCGGGGCCGGCGTCCGCGAGCGCCGCGAGCACGCGAGCGCGTCCGAGGCGGTCGAGACGGTCCGCCGACTGCTGTGCCACGAGCCTCGAGGACACGCCGACATGTACGGCTGCTTCCTGGTGGCGCCCGACGACGACGGCGCCGATCTCGGCGTCCTCTTCTGGCACAAGGACGGCTACTCGACCGCGTGCGGGCACGGGACGATCGCGCTCGGCGTGTGGGCCGTCGAGACGGGCACGGTGCCCGCGCCGCGCGACGGCGAGGTCGACGTGACCATCGACGTGCCCTCCGGTCGTGTCGTGGCACGCGTGCGGATGCGCGCCGGGACCGTCGAGTCGGTCGCCTTTCGCAACGTGCCCTCGTTCGTCGTCGCGCGCGACGTGCAGGCCGCGGGCGTGGCGGTCGACGTGTCGTACGGTGGCGCGATCTACGCCTCGGTCCCCGCCTCGCGACTGGGCCTGCGCGTCGTCCCCGGCGACCTGTCCGCGCTCATCGCCGCCGGCCGCGCGGTCAAGCAGGCACTCGAGGGCACCGAGGTCGCGCGCCACCCCGAGGACGAGCGGCTGTCGGGCATCTACGGCACGATCCTCTACGAGGACGTCGGCCCCCTGCACCAGCGCAACGTGACGATCTTCGCCGACGGCGAGGTCGATCGCTCGCCCTGCGGATCGGGGACGTCGGCGCGCTGCGCGCTGCTGGCCGCCGACGGCCTGCTCGGCGACGGCGACGTCCTGCGACACGACTCGATCGTCGGCTCGACGTTCGCCGGGCGCGTGGTCGGGTCGGTGGCCGACGGCGTCCTGACCGAGGTCGAGGGGATGGCCTACCGCACCGGCGAGCACCGCTTCGTCCTCGACCCGCGCGACCCACTGGGCACCGGCTTCGTCCTGCGATGACCCTGCCCTTCCTCGCCGCGGCCGACGTCGCCACGCGCCTGGGCCCGACGGCCGCGATCGACGCGCTCGAGGCCGCGCTGCTGGCCGGGCTCGACCCGGAGGCCGACCCGCCGCGGAGCGCACTCGCGGTCGGTGGCGGCGAGTTGCTCGTCATGCCGTCCGCGACCGCGGCCCACGCGGTGGTCAAGCTCGTGACCGTCGGCGGCGAGCCGCGCATCCAGGGCGTCTGCGTGGTCTTCGACGCCGCCACGCTCGCGCCCGTCGCGCTGGTCGACGGCATCGCGCTCACCAACGTGCGCACACCCGCGGTGTCCGCGCTCGCCGTGCGCGCGCTCGCCGCGCCCGACGCGCGCCGTCTGCTCGTCTTCGGCCGCGGCCCGCAGGCGCACGGCCACGTCGAGGCGATCCGCGCCGTGCGCCCGATCGAGAACGTCGACATGGTCGGCCGCGACGCCGACGGCGTCGACGCCCTGGTCGCCGCCGCGGACATCGTCTGCTGCGCCACCACCGCGCGCGAGCCGCTGTTCGACGGCTCGCTCGTGGCCGATCACGCGACCGTCGTGGCCATAGGCTCCCACGAGCCGGACGCGCGCGAGGTCGACGACGCGCTCGCCGCCCGGGCGATGGTGGTCGTCGAGTCGCGCACATCCGCGCTGCGCGAGGCGGGCGACGTCATCGCGGCCATCGGGGCCGGGGCGCTGGCGGAAGAGGAGCTCGTGACCCTGTCGGACGTCGTCTGCGGGCGCGCTTCGGTTCCGCCCGGGCCGCGGCTGTTCAAGAGCACCGGGATGGCCTGGGAGGACGCGGTGGTGGCGTCGGCGCTCGTCCGCTGACGCGTGGGGCGCTACGGAACGCTTACGGCATCACCGAGGGAAGGAGTTCCCGGCGTCGCGGCGTCGGCGGTACCGTGAGCGCGCCGCGTCGACGAGGGAGGACTTTGTCGGGTATAGGCCGACAAACTCCCCTCTCGTTGCCCGGACCAGCGCCAACGCGACAGGGGCGCCGCCGGCGCCCCGGTTACTCCCTTCCCCTCGATGACGCTGTTTGCGCTGCGCGATGCCGCGAGCGCTACGCAGCGACCGCCTCGGCCCGCGCCGCCGTGTGCCCCACCCACACGATGTCGCCGGGCGCGAGCTCCAGCGCCACCGCGTCGTCGCGCGTCAGCTGCACCGCGAGCGGGGCGCCGTCTGCGAGCTCGAGCTCGGCGCGGACCTCGAAGCCGAGGTGGACGACGCGGTCGACCATCGCTTCGAGGGCGCCGTCGCGCGGCTCGGCGGTCACGCGCAGGTCATGCGGGCGGACGAGCGCCCCGCCGAGGCGGGCGACCGGGCCCAGGAAGGACATGACGAAGCCGTTGGCCGGCCGCTCGTAGAGCTCGCGCGGGGTCCCCTCCTGCTCGATGCGTCCCTCGTTGAGGACGACGATGCGGTCGGCGACGTCCATCGCCTCCTCCTGGTCGTGGGTGACCAGGACGGTGGTGACGTGCACCTCGTCGTGCAGCCGCCGCAGCCACGCCCGCAGGTCCGCGCGGACCTTGGCGTCGAGGGCCCCGAACGGCTCGTCGAGCAGCAGGACGCGCGGCTCGATGGCGAGGGCGCGCGCGAGCGCCATGCGCTGGCGCTGGCCGCCGCTGAGCTGGCTCGGGTAGCGCGACTGGTAGCCGCCGAGCCCGACGATCCCCAGCAGCTCCTCGACCTTGGCGCTGACCTCGGCCTTCGGGCGCTTGCGGATGCGCAGTCCGAAGGCGACGTTCTCGCGCACCGTCATGTGCTTGAACGCGGCGTAGTGCTGGAAGACGAAGCCGATCCCGCGCCGCTGGGCGGGCAGGGCGGTGGCGTCCTCGCCGGCGATGACCACGCGCCCCGCATCGGGCAGCTCGAGCCCGGCGATCACGCGCAGCAGCGTCGACTTGCCCGAGCCGCTGGGCCCGAGCAGCGCGGTCAGCGAGCCGTCGCGCACCTCGAGCGAGACGTCGTCGAGCGCGCGGAACGCGCCGAATTCCTTGGTCACGCCGTCCACCGAGATCATGCCTGGTCCTTTCGCGGCTTGAGCATCGTCATGGCCAGCAGCGTCGCGACGGCGATGACCCCGAGCAGCGCCGAGGCGGCGTAGGCCCCGGCGAGGTCGAAGTTCTGAAAGCGCTGCTCGACGAGCAGGGTGAGGGTCTGGGTCTGGCCGGCGATGCGGCCCGAGACGATGCTGACCGCCCCGAACTCGCCGATCGCGCGGGCCGTGGTCAGCACGACGCCGTAGGCGATGCCCCAGCGGATGGCCGGCAGGGTGATGCGCCAGAAGGCCTGCCACGGCGTCGCGCCCAGCGTGGCCGCCGCCTGCTCCTGCTCGTCGCCGACCTCGCGCAGCACCGGCACCACCTCGAGCACCACGAACGGCAGCGACACGAAGACGGTGGCGAGCACCATCCCCGGGAGCGAGAAGATGACCTGGAAGGGCAGCGAGACCCAGCCGCCGTGCCCGTAGACGAGCAGCAGCGCGAGGCCGATGACCACAGGCGAGAGCGCGAAGGGCAGGCGGATCACGGCATCCACGAAGGCCTTGCCGCGGAAGCGGCCACGCACGAGCGCCAGCGCGGCGATCACGCCGAAGATCGTGTTGAGCGGCACCGCGATGAGCGCGATCTCGAGCGTGAGCCAGAAGGCGTGGACGGCGGCCGGCGTCGTGATCGACCCCCACACCGGCATGAGGCCGTGCTCGAACGTCCGGTAGAAGATGAGGCCGACGGGCACGAGCAGCAGCACGGTGAGGTAGCCGAGCACGAGCGTGCGCAGCCCCAGGCGCCCGCGGCGGTCAGCGCTCATGGCGCGACCCCCACCGTCCGAGGATGCCGATCGTGAGCAGCACCAGGAGCGAGATCCCGAGCAGCACGACGGACACCGCCGCCGCGCCGATCGGGTCGTCGCTCTCGACCTGACCGAAGATGTAGACCGACGCCAGCTGGGTGTGGAACGGGATGTTGCCGGCCACGAGCACGACCGAGCCGAACTCGCCCACCGCCCGCGCGAAGCTCATGGCCGCGCCCGACAGGATGGCCGGCACCAGGTTGGGCAGGACGACGCGGCGGAAGGTCGTCGTCGAGGACGCGCCCAGCGAGGCCGCCGCCTCCTCCATCTCGCGGTCGAGCTCCTGCACGACGGGCTGGACCGAGCGCACCACGAACGGCAGCGTCACGAACAGCAGCGCCATCAGGATCGCCCACGTCGTCGCGATGGCGTGGACGCCGACCGGCGACGTGGGCCCCACCAGGGCGAGCAGGATGATCCCGACGACGATCGTGGGCAGCGCGAAGGGCAGGTCGATGAGCGCGTTCAGCGCCGCCTTGCCGCGGAAGCGGTCGCGCACGAGCACCCACGCCGTCGCCGTGCCCGCGACGGCGTTGACGGCCGCGACCACCAGCGACGTCCACAGCGACAGCTTCAGCGCCGCCACCGCCTGACGGCTCGTGACGGCCGACCAGAAGGTCTCCAGGCCGCCGTCGGTCGAGCGGGCGAGCAGCGCCGCCAGCGGGATGAGGACGACGATGCTCAGCCACAGCGTCGCGACGCCCAGTCCCAGCGCGCTCGTGCCGCGCGCCGCTACGCGAGGAGAGCGGCGAACGCCACGCGCGGTGAGTGCCTCACTTGGCAGTGGAGACCCCCGCGTCGTTCTCGATCGCGGCCACCGAACCCTTGTCGGGATCGAAGAACGCGTCGTTGACCTTGCTCCACCCGCCGAGGTCGCGGATGGTGAACAGGCCGCTGGGATTCGGGAACTTCGCGGCGTTCTTCTGCAGCACGGCGGCGTCGACCGGGCGATAGCCCCAGTCGGCGAACTTCTGCTGGGCCGGCGCCGAGAGCGCGTAGTCCACGAAGGCCTTGGCCTGCGCGAGGTGCTTGGACTTCGAGACGACCGCGATCGGGTTCTCGATGAGGATCGTCTGGTCCGGGATGACGTAGTCGACCGGCTGGCCCTTCTTCTGGGCCGTGATGGCCTCGTTCTCGTAGGAGATGAGGACGTCGCCGTTGCCCGACGTGAAGTCCTGCAGCGCCTCGCGGCCCGACTTGTCCTGCACCGTGACGTGCTTGGTGATGAGCTCGCGCAGGTACGCGAGGCCCTTCTGCGGATCCTCGCCGCCGCCGCTCTTGGCCCCGTAGGCGGCCATGATGTTCCACTTCGCCGCCCCCGACGTGAACGGGTTCGGGGTCAGGACCTTGATGCCGGGCTTGAGCAGGTCGTCCCATGTGTGGATGCCCTTGGGGTTGCCCTTGCGCACGATGAGCGAGACGACCGACTTGGAGACCAGCCCCTTGTGCGCGTTGGCCGCCCAGTCGTCGGCGACCAGCCCCGCCTTGACGAGCCGCGTCATATCGGGCTCGAGCGAGAACGCGACGACGTCGGCCGTCAGGCCCGACTCGACGGCGCGGCTCTGGTCACCCGAGGCACCGAAGGACTCGGAGAACGACACGCCCTTGCCCGCCGCGGTCTTCCGGAAGCCAGGGATGACCTCGTCGTAGACGACCTGGGGCGTCGAGTAGGCGACGAGCGCGAGCTTGGTCGAGCCGCCGCCCGACGATGCGGTCGTGGACGAGCCTCCACCTCCCGCGGTGTCGTCGGCGCCGCCGCAGCCGGCCGCCGGCAGGGCGGCGAGTGCGAGGACGGCGAGGAGCAAGCGGGTCTTCACGAGAGAGAACCTCCGGTCCAAAGAGAAACTGCAGAAACCCAGTCGGGTTTCGGGACAATAGCCTATCCCAAGAAAGCCGGTGGGAAAGCGGGCCAAAGGCGCGAGGGTCCCCGCCGGAGTGCGCGCTAGCATCGCCCACCCCGTGCAGCACCCGGTCGAGACCTTCACCGAAGCCGAGCGCACCCGCCTCGCGCCCCACGTCACGAACCTCGACCGTCCGGTCTTCGCGTTGGTCAACCTGCCTGAGACCGTCAAGGGCGCGTTGTTCGCGCGCTACTCGCGCTACCAGGGCACCCTGCGGCGCCTGTTCCTCGACGAGTTCGCGGAGTCCGCGCCCCAGGGCCACGTCTGGGAAGGCGCCGAGGGGCGCCGCGCAGCGGAGCTCTACGAGCGCATCTTCCTCGGCTACGGCGACGATTCGGTGGCCCAGCTGGGCGGCGCGCATGTCGCCTGCGAGTGGGTCTCGAACGTCCTGACCAAGGTGCTCCAGCGCCCGCGGCTGGCCGCCTACCTCGAGCAGTCCACGCGCTACATCCCCTACGACACGCCCATGCCCGGCGGTGGCTACCGCTACTACCGCGACCCGGAGCTCGGCCCCCACTACGAACACGCGATGGACGCCGTCTTCGACGCGTACGCCCGCGCGCTACCGCGCGTGGCGGCGTGGGTCGCGGCCGAGTTCCCCGGCGACGACTCCCCCGCGCGCCGACGCGCGGTCCAGGCCAAGGCGCTCGACCTCCTGCGCGGCCTGCTCCCCGCCGCGTCGCTGTCGCACATGGGCATCT
Organism: uncultured Actinomycetes bacterium; assembly: GCA_963807305.1. Lineage (GTDB taxonomy): Bacteria > Actinomycetota > Thermoleophilia > Solirubrobacterales > Solirubrobacteraceae > JAOPZW01. The sequence goes on along the minus strand of CAWEBN010000017.1, from coordinate 140,964 downwards.
ACGCCAGCGGCCAGACCTACGAGCAGCTCATCCTGCACCTGATGGCCCACCCGCTGCCCGAAGCGCGCCGCTACGGACAGCTGATCCTCGAGGCCGTCCAGGCCGTCATGCCGAGCTTCGTCACGCGCGTGGAGCGCCCCGACCGCGGCGGCGAGTGGATCGGCTACCTCGAGGGCCGCGAGCGCGCGGCCGATCGCTGGGTGCGCCGTCTGGGCCTCGATCGCCAGGCCGATCCGGAGGGGCGCCCGTCGGTGCGCCTGCTGCACGTCGACGGCGACGAGGACGCGCTGCTGGCCGCGCTGCTCTTCGAGGCCGCGGGCGTGGCCGAGGACGAGACGCGCATCCGTCTGGCCGCGCTCTCGGGCGCCGAGCGCACCGAGCTGCTCTCGGACCTCGTCGGCGTGCGGGCGAACCGCCGCCATCGCCCGGGCCGCGGCTTCGAGGCGCTGCGCTACCGCTTCGAGATCGTCTCGGACTACGGCGCCTTCCGCGACCTCCAGCGCCACCGGATGCTGACCGTCCAGTGGCAGCGGCTGACCCCGCACCTGGGCGCGGGCGTGCCCGACGAGGTGCAGGCGGCCGGCTGCGGCGACCTCTACCGCCACGCGCTCGACGTGTCACGGACCGAGTGGGAGCGGCTCGTGGGCGAGGGCCGCGAGCGCGAGGCGCTCTACGCGCTCTCGCTGGGCTATCGCATCCGCTACGTGCTCGACCTCAACGCGCGCGAGGCGATGCAGCTCATCGAGCTGCGCTCCGGGCGCGAGGGCCACCCCAGTTACCGGGCCGTCGCGCACGAGATGCACCGCCTCATCGCCCAGGTCCACCCCGCCGTCGCAGGGGCGATGACGCACGTCGACACCGAGGCCGAGCCGCGTCTGGAGCGCATCCTCAGCGAGATGCGCACACAGGCCAAGATCGACGCTCTCAGCGGGCGCTGAGCGCCCCGAATCGCCTGCACAGCGGGCGTCGCGACAACTGAACGGGCGCTCGACACTCGGGCCCATCTACGTCGACATCGAGGCGAAGAATGGCGTAGTCATCGGATTTCGCCATTTGACACATCATGGCCGTGTGTCGAACAGTTGCAACTGCGTGTGCGCCTTGGGGTGAAATCGCCCGATGCCTTCCAGCGCACTGCTCTTCCCCGGCCAGGGGAGCCACGCCGAAGGAATGGACGAGCCCTACCGCGGTAGCCCGCGGTTCGAGCGGGGTCTCGAGCTGCTCGGCTACGACCCCTTCGAGCAGCTCTCCGAGGGCACCCGCTACCAGCAGCCGGCGCTCTTCCTGTGCTCGGTCGCGGCGTGGGACGAGTGGCGCGAGGAGGGCGACGAGGAGGCCGAGGCGCGCGCCGCCGCCGGCCACTCGCTCGGCGAGTACGCCGCCCTGGTCGCCGCCGGCGCCCTGCAGTTCGAGGACGCTGTGCGTCTCGTCGACGAGCGCGCCGGCGCCATGGCCGATGCCGGCGAGCGCAACGCCGGCGGCATGATCGCGATGCTCGGCGGCGACGGTCAGAGCGTGCGCGCACTCGCCTCGCGCCTGGACCTCGTGGTCGCCAACGACAACGCCCCCGGCCAGCTCGTGCTCAGCGGGGCCGTCGACGCGCTCGACGAGGCCGAGGACGTGGCGCGCGACGAGGCCGGCGCCCGCGCCCGGCGCCTGGACGTCACGGGCGCCTTCCACTCGCCGCTCATGGAGCCGGCCGCCGATCGCCTGCGCGCGGCCCTCGAGGCGACGCCGGTCGCCGAACCGAGCATCCCGGTCTACTCCAACGGCAGCGCGGCGCCCTTCGTCGACGTGCGCCGCGAGCTGGCCGAGAACCTGCTGCGCCCCGTGCGCTGGCGCGAGACGCTGCTGGCGCTGCGCACCGCGCGCATCGAGCGCTTCGTGGAGCTCGGCCCCGGCGAGGTCCTCACGGGCCTCGTCAAGCGAACCCTTCAGGCGGCTGCGTGAGCATGGCGGCCACCGCCGAGCACACGCCCACAACCGCCATTGCCCGGCGCCTGGCGCCCCAGCGCCGGCGAGGCATGACCGCCGGCCTCTTCGGTATCGGGGCCGCGCTGCCCGACCACGTCATCACCAACGGCGACCTCGAGCAGCGCCTGGACACCAACGACGAGTGGATCGTGCGCCGCACCGGCATCCGCGAGCGCCGTCATCTCCGGGGCGACGAGACGCTCGCCGACCTGGCGACGCGCGCCTGCCTGCTCGCGCTCGACGACGCGGGGCGCACCGGCGCCGAGGTCGACCACGTCATCGTCTCGACCTTCACGGCCGATCGCGTGACGCCGGGCCTCGCTCCCGAGGTCGCCCGCGTCATCGGCGCCGAGCGCGCCGCGGCGGTCGACCTCAACGCGGCCTGCGCCGGCTTCCTCTACGGCCTCGATCAGGCCGCCGCCCTCGTCGAGTCCGGCCGCGCTTCGGTCGTCCTCGTGTGCGGCGCCGAGGCGCTCAGCCGCGTCATCGATCACGACGATCGCTCGACGGCCGTGCTCTTCGGCGACGGTGCCGGCGCCGTGGTCGTCGCCGGCGGCGAGCTCGAGCTGGGCGTCGGCGGCTTCGTGCTCGGCGCCGACGGCGCGCAGGCCGACCTGCTCTACGCCGAGCGCGACGAGCGCAAGCTGCGCATGCAGGGCTCGGACGTCTACCGCCACGCCGTGCGGCGGATGACCGCCGCCACCCGCGTGGCGCTCGAGCGCGCCGGGCGGACCGTCGACGACATCGACCTCTTCGTCGCCCACCAGGCCAACGTCCGCATCATCGATGCGGCCGCGGCCGAGCTCGGCATCCCGCGCGACAAGGTCGTCGTCAACCTCGACCGCGTGGCCAACACCTCGTCGGCCTCGATCCCGCTCGCCCTGGAGCAGGCCGAGCGCGAGGGTCGCCTCAAGCCCGGTGACACCGTCGCCCTGGCCGCCTTCGGCGCCGGCTTCGTGTGGGGGGCCGGGATCGTGAGCTGGAAGGAGCGCGTCCATGTCTGCGCGTAACGGGAACGACGGCTGCGCCGTCGTCACCGGCGGCACGCGCGGCATCGGCGCCGCGATCGCCGAGCGTCTGGAGACCGACGGCTGGAAGGTCGCGCGCCTGGGACGCACGTCGGGCGACGTGCAGGCCGACGTCAGCAACCCCGAGCAGGTCCAGGCCGCCTTCGAGGACGTGCGCGAGCGCTTCGGCCCGATCCTCGTGCTGGTCAACAACGCCGGCGTGCGCCACGACGGCCTGACCATCCGCATGCCGGCCGACGAGTGGCAGGCCGTCGTCGACACCAATCTCTCCGGCGCCTTCCATTGCACGCGCCGCGCGCTCGACGACATGCTGAAGGCGCGCTGGGGGCGCATCGTCAACGTTTCGTCGGTCGTCGCCGAGCGCGCCAACCCTGGGCAGGCGAACTACGTCGCCGCCAAGGCCGGCCTGCTGGGCTTCACGCGCACGGTCGCGCGCGAGATGGCCCGCAAGGGCGTGACCTCGAATGCGGTCACCCCCGGCGTCATCGAGACCGACATGACCGCCGACCTCGACGGAGGCCTCGTGGAGGCCGTTCCGGCGGGTCGCGTGGGGCAGCCTGAGGAAGTCGCTGCCGCGGTCGCCTTCCTCGTCTCCGAGGAAGCGTCCTACGTGAACGGCGCCACGCTCTCCGTGGATGGAGCGCTGGGCGCATGAACAAGAACCCAAGGAGGCCGTGACATGGCCAACGTTCCGACCGATCAGGAAGCTCTCGAGGCGATCCGCGAGGAGCTCGCGAGCATCAAGGTCCCCGGCGCCGAGAGCGCCGAGGCCGACCAGACGTGGAGCGACCTCGACGTCGACTCGCTCGACCTCGTCGAGGTCGTCAAGGCGCTCGAGGACCGCTACGACGTCCAGATCGCCGACGGCCGGCTGAAGTCGATCGCCACCGTGGGTGACGCCGCTGCGCTCGTGCAGGAGCTCACGCGCGAGAAGGCAGGTGCGTCCGCGTGAACGCGAGCACGAGCCATCGAAGCTCGTCGCTTGGCACGGACGAGCGTCGGCGCGCTGGTGCGGACATCGTCATCACGGGACGCGGTGTCGTCTCGTCGATCGGCGAGAGCCCGGACGCCTTCTTCGAGGCCCTGCTGGCCAAGCGCTCGGGCATCGCCGACGGCATCGGCGCGTGCGTCGACTTCGACCCCGAGGTCGCCATGTCGCCCAAGGAGGCGCGCCGCAGCGACCGCTACACGCAGCTCGCGGTGGCCGCGGCGATGCAGGCGGCCGAAGAGGCCGGCCTGCCCGACGGCGTCGACCCCGAGCGCCTCGGCGTGCTCGTGGGCACCGGCGTCGGCGGCCTCGCCACGCTGCAGAACGAGTGCCAGGCGTGGCTCGAAGGCGGCGACCGTGCCGTCTCGCCGCACTTCGTGCCGATGATGATGCCCAACGCGGCCGCCGGCACGATCGCGATGCGCCTCGGCGCCCACGGCCCCGGCTTCAGCGTCTCGAGCGCGTGCGCCACGGGCGGCCACGCCATCGGCGAGGCCGCATGGATGATCGCCCGCGGCGAGGTCGACGCCGTCGTCGCCGGCGGCACCGAGGCCGCGCTCACCGGGCTCTGCATCGCCGCCTTCAAGCGGATGGGCGCGCTCTCGCGCGAGGGCGTCTCGCGCCCGTTCGACGTGGAGCGCGACGGCTTCGTCATGGGCGAGGGCGCGGGCGTGCTCGTCCTCGAGCGCGAGGAGCACGCGAAGGCTCGCGGGGCCGAGATCCTGGCCCGCATCGCGGGCTACGGCGCCTCCAACGACGCCTTCCACATCACGATGCCCGAGGAGAACGGCCGCGGCGCCTCGCAGGCCATGCGCGCCGTGCTCGCCGACGCGGATGCCTCGCCGAGCGACGTGGGCTACATCAACGCCCACGGAACCTCGACGCCGTTCAACGACAAGATCGAGACGCACGCGATCAAGCAGGTGTTCAACGGCTCGTCGACGCCCCCGCCGGTGTCCTCGACGAAGTCGCACATCGGCCACCTGCTCGGCGCCGCCGGCGCCGTGGAGGCGATCGTGTGTATCGAAGCGGTGCGCCGCGGTGTACTGCCCCCGACGATCAACTACGAGTCGCCCGACCCGGACTGCGATCTCGATTACGTGCCCGAGGGGCCCCGTGAGGCACCAGGGCTCGAGCTGGCTCTGTCGAACTCCTTTGGATTCGGCGGACAGAACGCGTGCCTGGCCGTGAGGAGAGCATGACAGCGCGCCATTGCTCGATAACCGCAACCGCCCACCCCGAGAGGAAGCCCTCGCGATGAGCGCTGTATTCGATGTAGCCCCTGAGCATCTCGTCGCCCGAGCGCGTCTCGAGCTGCTCTTCGATTCCGACAGCTTCCGCCCCACCCGCTCGCTGGTGGGCGACGGCGTGCTGTCGGGCTCCGGCCGCGTCAACGGGCGCGTCGTCTGCGCCTGGGCGCAGGACGGCGCCTTCAAGGGCGGCTCGCTCGGCGTCCGCGGCGGCGAGACGATCGCCCGCACGATCGAGCACGCCGACAAGCTCGGCGTCCCGGTCGTGGGCTTCCCGCACTCGGGCGGCGCGCGCCTGCAGGAGGGCGTCGGTGCCCTCCACGCCTACAGCGCGATCTTCCGCGCGCAGGCCCTGGCCAAGGTGCCGCAGATCAGCGTGATCGGCGGCCCGTGCGCCGGCGGCGCGGCGTACTCGCCGGCGCTGGGCGACCTCACGGTCATGGCCGGCCACGACGCGAAGATGTTCCTGACCGGCCCGGCCGTGGTCGAGCGCGTCACGCGCGAGCGGGTCACCGCGCTCGAGCTCGGCGGCCCGAAGATCCACGGCCGCAACGGCGTGGCGCACCTCTTCGCCGAGCACGACGTGCACGCGGCCGAGATGGTCCGCTCCGCCCTGGCCCACCTGCCCTCGAAGGCAGGCGGCGGGCTGCCGCTCTACCCGCCGGCCGACCCCGCCGCGGGCGACCCCGGCGAGGTCCTGCCCGCGCGCGAGCGCGAGGTCTACGACGTGCGCGACGTCGCCGCGCGGTTGATCGACGACGGCGAGCTGCTCGAGTTCGGGCCGCGCTGGGCGCGCAACCTCGTCGTCGGCTTCGCCCGCATCTCGGGCGCACCGGTCGGCATCATCGCCAACCAGCCCAAGCACCTGGGCGGTTGCCTGGACGCGGAGTCCTCGCAGAAGGGCGCGTGGTTCGTGGACCTCTGCGACCGCTTCGGCCTGCCGCTCGTCGTGCTCGTCGACACCCCCGGCTTCCTGCCCGGCGTGTCGCAGGAGCAGGCGGGCGTCATCCGCCACGGCGCGTCGCTGCTGCGGGCCTTCAGCGTCGCCACCACGCCGCGCATCACGGTCACCCTCCGGGCGGCCTACGGCGGGGCGCACATCGTCATGAACTCCCGCGACCTGGGCGCAGATCTGACCATGGCCTGGCCGCATGCGAAGATTGGCGTCATGGGTCCGCGTCAGGCCGTCGAGATCGTCAACCGCCGCGAGATCGCGGCGGGCGCCGACGCCGACGCCCTGTCCGATGCGTACGCGGCCGAGCACCTGCCGGTGCGGGTCGCCGCCTCGCGCGGGTACATCGACGAGGTCGTGGCACCGAGCGAGACGCGGGAGCGCATCTCCTTCGCGCTGGAGGCCGCTAGGTGACGCCGGCGGCGGCCGCCGCGCGGCGTGCGGTCCAGACGCGCAACGCGACGGAGGAGGCCATTCTCGACGCCGCCCGCGCTGCCCTGGCCGAGAAGGGCTTCGAAGCCCTGACGATGGACGCGATCGCCCGCAAGGCGTTCGTGTCGCGCACGGCCGTCTACTTCTACTTCCCCAACAAGCGCGCGGTCGTCGACCGCCTCATCCAGCAGTGCTTCAGCGAGATGTACCTCGCGGCGAGCCCGTATCTGGACGGCGAAGGCGATCCGCGTCGCGAGCTGCGTGCGTCGCTGGCGCGCGTGGTCGCGCTGGTCAACAACAACGCTGGGCTGCTGCTGCTGGCCGCCCAGCTCTCCGGCGCGCGCGGCGAGCACCTCCCGGAGGAGTGGGAGCCGTTCATCCTGCGCTTCGTCGAGCGCGCCGAGGCGCGCATCGCGCGCGACCAGGAGCACGGCATCGCGCCCGACGACATCGCACCGCGGCTCTCGGCCCAGGCCCTGCTGGCCATGGTCGAGAACCACATCACGCGCGAGCTGGTCCTCAAGCGCGGCGACGCGAACGAGTCGATCCGCACGCTCGCCGAGTTGTGGTGGCGCGCGGTGTACTCGCGGCCTGGCGCCGCGGCTCCGGCCTGAGCTCCGTTCGCCGGGTCGTCGTCCGCCGTTGTGTGGGGCGCCACGCGGCGCGAACTGCATCACCGAGGGAGGGTGAGCCGCCAGCGCGGACGCTCTACCTGGTCCGCGCGGCCGCTCAGCCGCCCAACCGCTCGAACCAGTCCAAGTTGGCCCCGGTTTCCGGGCCAAACTTGGACTGGTTCGTGAAGCGAAGGCGGATGACCCGCCGCGCCGGCAGGCCACCCTCCCTCGGTGAGCTGTTCGCCGCGAAGCTAGCCGGCGTCAGCGGACGACTCAGCGTCGGCGGACGAAGCGTCCGCAGCCGGCATCGGCGCCGCCCCGATCGCATGCACGCCGCCGTCGACGTGCAGGATCTCCCCCGTGATCGCCCGCGCCAGCGGAGACAGCAGGAAGAGGCACGCGTCCGCCACCGGCGACGGGTCCGCGAGGTCCCACCCCAGCGGCGCCTGGCGCTCCCAGATCTGCGCGAGGCCGTCGAAGCCCTCGATGTTCGAGGCCGCCACAGTCTGCAGCGGGCCGGCGGCGACGAGGTTCGAACGCACGCCCCGGGGGCCGAGGTCGCGCGCGAGGTAACGATTGATCGACTCCAGCGCTGCCTTGGAGACGCCGGCCCAGTCGTAGGCCGGCCACGCCACGCTGGCGTCGAAGTCCAGGCCGACGACACCCGCCGCCTCGCCGCGCTCGAGCAGCGGCAGCATGGCGGCCGACAGGGCCTTCAGCGAGAACGCGCTCGTCTCGAAGGCGGCGACCGCCGAGGCGCTCGGGGTCTCCAGGAACCTGCCGCCCAGCGCATCGGCGGGGACGAAGGCGATCGCGTGCAGCAGGCCGTCGAGGCGGCCCCAGCGCTCGTCGAGCGTCCCGGCGACGGCCTCGAGCTGGTCGGGGTCGTTGACGTCGAGCTCGAGCACCTCGGCCTCGGTGGGCAGGCGCTTGGCCATCCGCTCGGTGATCCGCATCCCGCGCCCGAAGCCGGTGAGGATGATCTCGGCGCCCTCGTCCTGGGCGCGGCGCGCGACGGTGAAGGCGATCGACTTGTCGGTCAGAACGCCGGTGATGAGCAGCTTTCGTCCTTCGAGGAGCATGCCTGCACATCTACCTCGTGCGGGCTGCTCGGCGCCACCGGTTCGACGCTTCTCCTGTCAACGTCGAACCATTCGGCTAGGGCGCGCCCGGGCCGCTGCGACTTAAACTGCCTGCATTCCGTGCGGTGCGAGCGCTCCCCGGCGCTCGTGCCGCACATGCGTCCGCGTGGCGGGCAGCGGCTTCAAGTCCACCCGCCGGCGCGCCGAGGCCTATCCTGCGGATCCGCCTTCCGCGCCTCAGCCTGCTGCAGACGTTCGGTGTGGTGAGCCTTCTGGTCATCGCCGGCCGCGTCATCGGCGTCGAGGCCCTCGTGCGCTGGGAGCACCCCGAACGCGGGCTCCTGGGACCGCACGAGTTCCTCGGGCTCGCCGAGCGCACCGGCCTCATCGCCGACATCACGCGCTGGGTGCTCGACGCCGCGGTGCGCCAGTGCGCCGCGTGGCGGCGGGCGGGCAACGAGCTGCCGATCGCGGTCAATCTCGCCGCCGCGAACATCGTCGACACGACGCTGCCCGAGTCGGTCGCCCACATCCTGCAGCGCTGGGAGGTTCCCGGCCGCCTGCTGGAGTGCGAGATCTCCGAGGACACCGTGATGGGCGATCCGCGCCGCGCCGGCGACGTGCTCGAGCGGCTGCGCGAGCTGGGCGTGCGACTGTCGCTGGACGACTTCGGCACCGGTCACTCGTCCCTGTCCTACCTCAAGCGCCTGCCCCTGGACGAGGTCAAGATCGACCGCTCCTTCGTCATCGGCATGGCCGACGACCCGTCCGACGCGGCGATCGTGCGCTCGACCATCGACCTCGCGCGCCATCTCGGGCTCGAGGTCGTCGCCGAGGGCGTCGAGACGACCGAGGTCCTCGACGTGCTCGCCGCCCTGGAATGCGACGTGGCGCAGGGGTTCCTGCTCAGCCGCCCGTTGCCGGCGGCGGAGTTCGACGGCTGGCTGGCCGCGCGCGCTTGATCGCACTCACGACCGGGAAGAGCCCACGTAGTGGCTCCCTCCCTCGCAGGCTCCGTCGAGCTGACGTTCGACGACGGGCCCGATCCCGTCTGGACGCCCGCGGTCCTCGCCGCGCTGAGCGGCTCGTCGCTGCGGGCGACCTTCTTCGTCATCGCATCGCGCGCCGCGGCCCATCCGCGGGTCGTCGCCGCCATCCGGGCCGGCGGCCACGCCATCGAGCTGCACTGCAACGAGCACGTGCGCCACACCGAGGTCGAGCGCACCGCGATCGAGGACGACACGCAACGCGCGCTGGCCACGCTCGCGGGCTTCGGCGTCCACCCGCGCCGCTGGCGCACACCGTGGGGCGCGCGGGCCTCGTGGACCGCGGCGATCGCCGCGAGCCACGAGCTGGAGCTGTGCGGGTGGGACGTCGACACCCACGACTGGCGCGGCGATGGCGCCGAGGCGATGCTGGCCTCCGTCGGGCCCGACCTGCACGCGGGAGCCGTGGTGCTCCTGCACGACGGGCTGGGCCCCGGGGCGCTCCGCCAGGGCTGCGAGGAGACCGTGCGCTTCACCCGGATGATGGCGGCCGAGTCGGTGGCGACGTGAGCGCCGACACCGTCGCGGCCGTGCAGCACGCCCTGGCGGACGTCGCGGCGGGCGCCGCCGCGCGCGACCGCGAGCCCGCCTTCCCCTTCGACGCCATGACCGTCCTGGCCCGCGCCGGAGCGCTGAGCCGGCGCGGATCGATCTCGCGCGAATGGGAGCTCGTGCGCGCGGTGGCGCAGGCCGACGGCTCGGTCGGGCGCATCGTCGACGGCCACTACAACGCCGTCGAGCGCATCGAGCTGCTCGCCGAGGAGCCGCTGCGCAGCGCCCACCTCGAGGAGGTCGCTGCCGGCCGGCGGTGGCTGGGCGTCTGGGGCGCGGACCCGGCGCCCGGCGAGGGCGAGCCCGCGCGCATCGCGCGCGTCGGCGACGAGCTGACCCTCGAAGGCGTCAAGACCTTCTGCTCGGGCGCCGGCGGGCTGGACGGCGCGCTCGTCGTGGCCCGTGACGGCGAGGCGCGACGCGTCGCCTACGTCGATCTCTCCGAAGGCGTCGAGATCGACCGCTCGTGGTTCGCCGCCGCGGGGATGCGCGCGTCCGAGAGCCACCTCGTGCGCTTCCACGGCGCACGGGTCCACGCGCTGCTCGGCGGCCCCGACGAGCTGCTGCGCGACCCGTGGTTCGGGCGCGACGCCATCCGCACGGCCGCCAGCTGGGCCGGTATCGCCGATGCCGCCCGCGCCGCGGCGCTCGAGGCGCTCGCGCCGCGCGCCCTCGCCGGCGACGACCTCGCCGCCCTGGCCGTCGGGCGCATCGACACACACGCGCAGACCCTCGACCTCTGGCTGGCGGAGGCCGGGCGCCGCGCGGACGCCCACCCCGACGCCGCCATGCGCGCCTTCTCGGTCCACCTGCGCGAGGCGGTCGCGCGTGCCGCGCAGGCGATCGTCGACGAGGCCTTGCGGGCCGCCGGGTCGCGCCCGCTGGCGCGTGGCGGCGCCCTCGACCGCGCGGCCCGCGACCTGCGCATCTTCCTGCTCCAGCACCGGCTCGACCCGCTGCTCGTGCGCGCCGGACGCGAGGCGGTCGACCGGTGACGCTGACGCGCGAGCACTTCGAGGCCCGCTATGCGGCCGACCCCGACCCGTGGGACTTCGAGAGCAGCGCCTACGAGCGCGCGAAGTACGAGCGCACGCTGGCCGCGCTGGGCGAGCGCCGCTACGGCGCCGGCTTCGAGGCCGGCTGCTCGATCGGCGTCTTCACCGCGCTGCTCGCCGATCGCTGCGACGAGCTGCTCGCGGTCGACATCGCGCAGAGTGCCGTCGAGGCCTCGCGCCGCCGCCTGGCCGCGCGCACCCACGTCCAGGTCGAGCGCCGCACGCTGCCGCAGCAGTGGCCGGCCGGCCCGTTCGACCTCGTCGTCTGCTCGGAGATCCTGTACTACTGGGACCGCCCGACGCTCGAGGCCGCACTGCCCCCGGTCGTGGACTCGCTGGCCACGGGCGGGCGCCTGGTCGCCGTCCACTACCGCCCGCCGTCGAGCATCGATCCGCTGACCGGCGATGCCGTCCACGCACTGCTGCGCGAGCGCCTCGGGCTCGCCCACGTCGACGCGTACGCCGACGACGCCTTCCTTCTCGACGTCTTCGACGCATGAGGCCCGAGCAGCGGATCGTCATCGTCGGGGGAGGCCCGGCCGCCCTGAGCACCGCGCGCAGCTACCGCGACGCCGGCGGCCGGGCGTCGATCGACCTCATCTGCGGCGAGCCGCATCTGCCGTATGGCCGCCCGCCGCTGACCAAGGAGTTCCTGCGCGGCGAGGCCGACGTGCGCGATCTCCCGCTCGAGAGCGAGGAGTGGTTCGCCGCACATGCGGTGTCCGCGCGCCGGGCATGCCGCGCGGTCGCGCTCGATCGCGTCCGGCGGCGTGTCGAGCTCGAGGGCGGCCAGGAGCTCGACTACGACGCCTGCGTGCTCGCCACCGGCTCGGCGCCGCAGCGCCCGCCGGTGCCGGGCGCCGAGGATCCCGGTCTGCACACCGTCCGCACGGTCGACGATGCCCTGCGCCTGCGCGGCGCGGCCCAGCGGGGCGCCCGTGCGGTGGTCGTCGGCGCCGGCTTCATCGCCTGCGAGGCGGCGGCGTCGCTCGCGCGGCGCGGGATCGACACGGCGCTGGTCGCCCCCGAGCCGCTTCCGCAGGCCCACCGCCTGGGCGAGCGGGCCGGTGAGCTCATCACCGCGCTGCTCTGCGACGCGGGCGTCGAGGTGCGCCTCGGCGCCGAGGTCGAGCGCATCGAGCCGCGCTGGCGCGTTCGCCTCGCCGGCGGCGAGGAGCTCGCCGCCGACCTCGTCCTGCTCGGGACCGGCGTCGCGCCCTGCGGCGAGCTGGCCGCCGGCGCCGGTCTCGACGTCGAGGACGGCGCCGTGCTGGTCGACGCCTCGATGCGCAGCTCGGACGCAGCCGTGCTCGCCGTGGGCGACATCGCCGCGGCCGAGCACGCCCGCGCGGGCCGGCGCCTGCGCGTCGAGCACTGGGGCGATGCGCTCGCGCACGGCGAGGTCGCGGGCCGCGCACTCGCGGGCGAGGACGCGGCCTGGACGACTGCACCCGGGTTCTGGACCACGATCGGCGATCACACGCTCAAGTACTCGGCGTGGGGCGACGGCTTCGACGAGGCCCGCGTGGAGGCCGACGACGACTCGCATCTCGTGGTGCGCTACCTGCAGGACGGCCGGGAGGTGGGCATCCTCACCTTGGGCGACGACGACGCCTACGAGGCGGCACGCCGGAGCCTGGAGGAGGGCGGATGAGCGCGCCGCGCGCCGTGGTCGCCGTCCCCGCCCGCGACGAGGAGGCGCTCATCGGGCGCTGCATGCGCGCGCTGGCCGCGCAGCGCGGGATCGCGCGCGACGCCTATGAGGTCGTCCTCGTCCTCGACGGCTGCACCGACGCGACGCGCGAGCGCGCGGTCCAGGCGGCCGGCGACCTGCGCCTGCACGTCATCGAGCGCCCGGCACTGGGCGTCGGCGCCGCGCGGCGGCTGGGCATGGACGTCGCCTGCGAGCGGCTGCTGCAGGCCGGCGCGCCCGGCGGCCTCGTGGCCACCACCGACGCCGACTCCGAGGTCGAGCCCGGCTGGCTGGCGGCGCTGCTGCAGGCCGCCGACGGCGGGGCCCGGGCCATCGGCGGCGAGGTCGTGGTCGAGGACCTCGAGGACGGCGTCGCGCGGCGCCGCGCCGCCCGCCTGGCCACGCGACTGCGAGCCCTGCCCGGAGCCGCGCACCCGCACTTCAGCGGCGCCTCGATCGCGGTCACCGCCGCCACCTATCGGCACGTCGGCGGCCTCGAGCCGCACGCCGCGCTCGAGGACGAGGCCTTCGCCCGAGCACTCACGCGCGCGCGGATTCCCATCGCGAGGATCGCGGGCGCGCGCGTGCGCACGTCGCCGCGCCCGGCCGGGCGCGCCTTCCGCGGCCTCGCACGCGATCTCGCGCTCGACTCGTGGCTCGATCGCAACGCGTACGGGCGCTGCCGCTTCGATGCCGCCGAGCTCGCGGCGCGCAAGACCACGACGGTGTCCGTCGTGGTGCCGGCGCGCGAGGTGGCGCACACGATCGGCGCGACGGTCGACGTGCTGCGCGGCTTCGTCGAGGCGGGCGCGGTCGACGAGCTGCTGGTCGTCGATGCGGCCTCCGACGACGGGACGGCAGCGGTGGCGCGCGCCGCCGGCGCGGCCGTGCTCCAGGAGGACGAAATCATGCCCACCTTCGGGCCGTGTCGCGGCAAGGGCGACGCCATGTGGCGCGCGCTGGCGGCGACGACCGGCGAGATCGTGGCCTACGTCGACGGTGACAGCGAGGACTTCGGCGAGCGCCTGCTCACCGGGCTGCTCGCGCCGCTCTTCGCGCGGCCCGAGCTCGCGCTGGTCAAGGGCGCCTTCCAGCGCCCGTTCGCGTCGGGCGGCGAGGTCCGCCCCGGCGAAGGAGGCCGCGTGACCGAGCTCATGGCACGGCCGCTGCTCAACCTCCACCGCCCCGCGCTCGCCGGCTTCGCCCAGCCCCTCGCCGGCGAGGTGGCCGCGCGCCGCGAGCTGCTCGAGCGGCTCGCCTTCCCGGTCGGCTACGGCGTGGAGATCGCCATGCTGCTGGATGCCGAGGAACTGGCCGGCATCGACGCGCTGGCCCAGGCCGACCTCGGCTCGCGCCAGAACCGCCACCAGCCGCTGCGCGAGCTGTCAGCGATGTCCTACGCCGTCCTGGTGGCCGCCTCGCGGCGGCTGCTCGGAGCCGAGGCCGTGGACGCCCTCGCCCCGGGCCCGTACGTCCTGCCCGGCCCGGCCGAGGTCGACGTGCGCCAGGTCGCGGTCGAGGAGCGCCCGCCGTTCAGTCGTACTCGTAGAAGCCCCGGCCGGACTTGCGGCCCAGGTGGCCCGAGACGACCATCCGCTTCATCAGAGGCGGCGGCGCGTACTCGTCGCGCTTGAACTCCTCGTAGAGCGAGTCGCACACGCTGTAGAGGACGTCGAGGCCGATGAAGTCGCACAGGGTGAGCGGTCCCATCGGGTGTCCGCAGCCGAGCTTCATGCCTTCGTCGATGTCCTCGCGGCTGGCGAAGCCCTCCTCGTACATGCGCACGGCGGCCATCAGGTAGGGCACGAGCAGGAAGTTGACGATGAAGCCCGAGCGGTCCTTGGTCTTGATCGCGGTCTTGCCGATCTGCTGGGCGAAGGCGGCCGCCCGCTCAACCGTCTCGTCGGCGGTGTCGAGCCCGATGACGACCTCCACGAGCTTCATGACCGGGACCGGCGAGAAGAAGTGCAGCCCCAGGACGCGATCGGGGCGTCCGGTGGCGGCGGCGAGACCGGCGATCGGGATCGACGAGGTGTTCGAGGCGAGGATCGCCTCGGGGCCGACCGCGGCGTCGAGGTCCTTGAACGTCTTCGCCTTGATCGCCGCGTCCTCCACGATCGCCTCGACCACGAGCTCGGACGCAGCGAGGGCGTCGAGGTCGGTCGACCACTCGATGCGCCCGAGCAGCGCCTCGCCCTCGTCGGCGGTGAGGCGCTCGCGCTTGACCGCCCGGGCGACCGAGCCCTCGATCGACGAGCGCGAGTGCTCGAGGGCGGCGGCCTGCGGCTCGTAGAGCTTGACCGTCACCCCGGCCCGCGCGGCTGACTCCGCGATGCCCGAGCCCATGAACCCGGCGCCGACGACTCCTATCTGTGCCACTTCTGCCATGGGCGACACCCTAGCCGCCACCGTCGGTCGCCGGCCCGTAGCCTTCGCCGCCGCATGTGGTGGCAGGAGTCGGTCGTCTACCAGATCTATCCGCGCTCGTTCGCTGACGCCTCGGGTGACGGCGTCGGCGACCTCGAAGGGCTGCGCGGGCGGCTGGACCATCTGCAGTGGCTCGGGGTCGACGCGCTCTGGCTGTCGCCGATCTACCGCTCGCCGATGGCCGACTTCGGCTACGACGTCGCCGACTACTGCGACGTCGACCCGCTCTTCGGCGACCTCGCGACCTTCGACGCACTGCTGGCCGACGCGCACGCGCGCGACATCCGCGTCCTGCTCGACTGGGTCCCCAACCACACCTCCGACCAGCATCCGTGGTTCGTCGAGAGCCGCGCGTCGCGCGACTCCCCCAAGCGCGACTGGTACCGCTGGCACGACGGCGCGCCGGACCGCCCGCCCAACAACTGGCCGGCGGCCTTCGGCGGCGGCCCCGCGTGGACGTGGGACGACGCCACCGAGCAGTGGTACCTGCACACCTTCCTGCCCCAGCAGCCCGACCTCAACTGGGACAACCCGGAGGTCGTCGCGGCCATGCACGACGTGCTGCGCTTCTGGCTGGACCGCGGCCTCGACGGCTTCCGCGCCGACGTCGTGCACCTCATCGGCAAGGACTCCGCGCTGCCCGACATCCCGGAGACCGACATCGTCGGCAGCCACCTCGACGTCGTCGGCACGCACGACTACCAGGGCACGCATGCGCTCCTGCGCGGCATTCGCGCCGTGCTCGACGAGTACCCCGGCGACCGCATGATGGTCGGCGAGGTCAACCTCACCAGGACCGAGCTCATCGCGCCGTACCTCGGCGACAGCGACGAGCTGCACCTCGCCTTCGACTTCGAGTCGCTGGCGGTGCCGTGGCAGGCGCACGCGTGGCGCGCGCGCATCGCGCACGTCGAGGAGGTCATGGGCGAGCGCTGGCCGACCTGGGTCTTCTCCAACCATGACCAGCCGCGCATGCGCACGCGCCTGGGCGGTTCGGAGGCCCGGGCGCGGGCGGCGCTCGTGATGCTCCTGACGCTGCGTGGGACGCCGTTCCTGTTCGCCGGCGAGGAGCTCGGCTTGGAGGA
Source organism: uncultured Actinomycetes bacterium (assembly GCA_963807305.1). Taxonomy (GTDB): domain Bacteria; phylum Actinomycetota; class Thermoleophilia; order Solirubrobacterales; family Solirubrobacteraceae; genus JAOPZW01. Next base: position 124,786 of record CAWEBN010000017.1, on the reverse strand, counting down.
CGCTGTCGTTCCCCCCGAGCGCGTGGTCGATCCCGGCGGGCGCGACGGCTGCCGCGCGCCGATCCCGTGGACCACGGCGCCCGACCACGGCTGGCCCGCCGACCCGTGGCTGCCATGGCCACCGGAGCCGGGCGCCCGCAGCGTCGAGGCCGAGCGCGGCGATTCGGACTCCGTGCTGCGCCTGTCGCGGGCCGTGCTGGCCCTGCGCCGCGACTCGCCCGCGCTGCACCGCGGCGGACTCGAGCTTCTCGACGACGCGCCCGACGGCGTCCTCGCCTACGAGCGCAGCGCCGGCGACGACCGTCGTCGCGTGTGGGTCAACTTCGCCGGCGCCCCGGCGGCGCTGCCCGAGGGCTGGATCGTGGAGCTGGCGACGGCCGACACCGGCGACGGCCTGCCGCCCGACGCGGCCGCGGTGCTGCGGCCCGCGTAGTCCCCGAAGGGTTTGCGGCTTCCCTCACGGTAGTTCAGGCGCCGCGCAGCGCCTCGGCCGTCGCCGCATCGGCCGGGAAGAACGACTCGATGGCCAGCTCGGCCACCGTGATGTCGACGGCGGTCCCGAAGGTCGCCAGCGTGCTGAAGAAGCGCAGCTCGCGGTCGTCGGCCCCGCGGAAGACGAGCGGCACGAAGACCTCACCGCCGGCGCCATGGTGGGCGTCGGCGTCGGGAGGGCCGGGGTAGCCGCTCACCTCCTCGTAGAGCGCGGCAAGGGCGGCGTCGCCGGTGACCGAGGCCTGGTGGCGCAGGCGCTCGAGCAGGTGGGCGCGCCACTCGCCGAAGTTGACGATCCGCGGCGCCATCCCCTCGGGGTGCAGAGCCACGCGCATGACGTTCGCCGGCGGTGCGAGCAGCTCCGGCGCCACGCCCTCCGTGAGCAGGGCGATGCCGCTGTTGGCGGCGACCATCTCCCACCAGCGATCGACGACGGCAGCCGGATAGGGCTCGTGGCCGCGCAGGACCAGCTCGAGCGCCTCGCGCACCGGGGTCATGTCGGGGTCGTCGAGCGGCCGCTCTCCGTAGAGCGGGGCGTAGCCGGCGGCGAGCAGGAGCTCGTTGCGGTCGCGCAGCGGCACCTCGAGCTGCTCGGCGAGGCGCACGACCATCTCGGCGCTCGGGCGCGAGCGCCCGCTCTCGACGAAGCTCACGTGGCGCGCCGAGACCCCGGCGTCGAGCGCCAGGTCCATCTGGCTGCGCCGGCGCCGGCGGCGCCAGTCGCGCAACAGCGGCCCTACGCCGGAACGGACGCTCACCTCGGTCATCTTCGCGACGATAGCGCCGCCTTCTGGGCCCGGCACTTACCCCACAGGTAATCGACCGCGCGAGCCGCCGTTGGCACCGTGGCCGCCGTCAACGATCCCAGAGGAGTATGAGATGACCGAGCTGACCACCGTCGTCGACGGCTACATCGCGATGTGGAACGAGAGCGATCCCGAGCGCCGGCGCGTCCTCATCGACCAGACGTGGACCGAGGACGGCTCCTACGTCGACCCGCACGCCGAGGTCGCCGGCGCCGATGGCCTCGACGCGCTCGTGGCCGCCGTGCAGGAGCAGTTCCCCGGCTACCGCTTCGTCCTCGCGTCCGGCCCTGAGACGCACCACGACCGGATGCGCTTCACCTGGCAGCTCGTGGGCGAGGACGGCGCAGCCGTCGCCACGGGCATGGACGTCGCCGTCGTCGCCGGCGACGGCCGCCTGCGGGCCGTCACCGGCTTCCTCGAGGCTGCGTAGGCGCTGGGCGTAGCTGTCGTGCAGGCGCCACCACTGGTAGGGCGGCGTCTGCGGGCGGCCGCGCGGGGTGTCCTCCCACTCCTCCTGGCGGTCGCGGGCGCGACGTAGGACCATCACGCCATGGCGATCACCGATGACATCGACTTCACGCGCGAGGAGGTCGGGCTCGCGCTGCGCAACCCCGGCATGCCGCTCGAGGCGCTGCGCCGGCCGATCACGCCGATCGGCATGCACTACGTGCTCGTCCACTTCGACGTTCCCGACATCGACGCCGCGACCTTCGAGCTCGTCGTCGACGGCCGGGTGCGAAGCCCGCTCACGCTCTCCCTCGACGAGCTGCGCGCGCGGCCCGCGGTGACCATGGCCGTGATGATGGAGTGCGCCGGCAGCGGGCGGGCGCATCTCGCCCCGCGCCCGGTCTCGGCGCCGTGGCACGACGAGGCGATCGGCTGCGCCGAGTGGACCGGGACGCCGCTGCGCGGCGTCCTCGAGGACGCCGGGCTGCTCGACGACGCCGTCGAGCTGCTCTTCACCGCGTGCGACCGCGGCATCGACCAGGGCGTCGAGCAGGACTACCAGCGCAGCCTCACGGTCGAGGAGGCGATCACCGGCGACGTCCTGCTCGCCTACGCGATGAACGGCCAGCCGCTGCCGGCGTCGCACGGCTTCCCGCTGCGCCTGGTCGTCCCCGAGTGGTACGGCATGGCCTCGGTCAAGTGGCTGCGCTCGATCACGGCCATCGCGGAGCCGTTCGAGGGCGTCCAGCAGACGCTGCTCTATCGCTACCGGCGCTCGGAGGACGAGCCCGGAACTCCAGTCACGCGCAAGCGGCCGCGCGCACTCATGGCACCGCCCGGCATCCCGGAGTTCCTCACGCGCGCCCGCCACGTCCGCGCGGGCCGCACGCGGATCGAGGGCCGCGCGTGGTCCGGGGCCGCCGCGGTCGAGCGCGTCGAGTTCAGCGCCGACGGCGGACGCACCTGGGTCGACACTCGGCTGGGCGAGGCCAACGGCACCTACGGGTGGCGGGCGTGGTCGCACGAGTGGGAGCCCGATGGGCCCGGCGACTACGAGCTGTGTGCGCGCGCGACCGACGCCGCCGGCAATGTCCAGCCACTGGACAGCGCCGAGGCCTGGAACCAGGGCGGCTACGGCGTCAACGCGGTCCAGCGCGTTCCCGTGCGCGTGAATCAGACCTGAGCGCTGACGAGGCCGATCCCGGCGAGCACGATCGCGACGCCGGCGGCCTGGCGCGGCGCGACGCGCTCGTCGAGCACCATCGCCGCCAGGACGACCGTGGTCACCGGATACAGCGAGCCGAGGACCGAGACCGTGCTCATGAGGCCCTGCGTGAGCGCGAAGGCGAACATCGCGTTGGCGGCCGCGTCGAGCAGCCCGATGGTCGCGACGGTGGCGAGGTCGGCGCGCCCGACGCCGGCACGCGGTCGCATCAGGGCGACCGCGAAGACGAGCACCGAGACCGACGTGGACCGGTTGAGGGCCACCGCCCACACCGCGCCCGCGTCGTGGGCGGCGGAGTCCATGCCGACGAAGAACGCGCCGAAGCACAGGGCGGCGAGCACGGCCAGCGCGGCGCCGGGCACGACGCGGCCCGCGCGGCGCGACGCGCCGGACTCGGGCTCCGTGCAGGCCAGGGCCGCGCCCATGAGCACGAGGCCCATGCCGACCGCCGCCGCCGTGGCCGGCCGCTCGCCGGTGACCACCGCGGCGGTGATGGGCACGAGCGCAGCGGCCGATGAGATCGGGGCCACGATCGACATCGGCCCGACCGCGAGGCCCTTGTAGAGGGCCGCGAAGCCCGCGAGCTCGGCCACCCCGGCGATCGCGGCGGCCAGCACCGCGCCGCCCGGTGGGGGCGCCTCGCCGGTCGCGGCCAGCAGCCCGAGCAGTAGGACGAGCCCGGCGACCTGCGACCCGACGAGCACCGCGAGCAGCGGCATCCGGCGGCTCGCCAGGCCCGCGACGAAGTCCGATCCACCCCACGCGACGCTGGCTCCGAGCGCCAGCGCGAGCGCGAGCATCAGGCCACCGCGCGCTCGAGGCGAAGGCGCGCGCCCCCGACCTCCAGCGCCTCGGGCTCCGCCACGACGAGCAGGGTGCGCAGGGTCGGGTCGGCGGCGCCGCGGACCACGCCGCCGTGCGCGAGCGTCCGCTGCAGGTTGGCCAGGTTGGCCGCCGTCAGGCGCTCGCCCGGTAGCACGTTGGGGATCCCGGGCGGGTAGGCGGCCAGGCACTCCGCCGCGATCCGGCCCTCCGCCTCCAAGATCGGCACCCGCTGGGGCGCCGCCAGGAACGCCGCCCGCGGCGACAGCGCGACCTCGCCCCACGGCGGCGCGAGGCGCACCGGCGCGAGCGCCCGCGTCCGCGCCCGGGCCGCCGGAATCGCGCCCGCGCACGCGCGCGCGAGCGCCTCGACCAGGACCGCGCCCTGCTCGGCGACCCGCTCGCCGAGCCCGAAGACGGCGACCACGATGTGCTCGCCGCACAGCTCCACGTGGACGTCGCCGTCGCTGCGCATCCGCCGCGCGACCTCGTAGCCGCTGAGCCCCGTCGCGCGGACGTCGATGCACACGCGCAGCGGATCGATGGCCGCGACGCCGAACGCGCCGACCACCCGCTCGTCGAGGACGTCGAGGCCGCTGACATGGCGGATCTCCTCGCGCAGCACGGCGAGCTCGGCGACCGCTTGGCACAGCAGGTCGCTGCCGTGGAGCGCCGCGTGGCGTCGCGCCGCGTCCAGCGAGGCGAGCAGCAGGCTGCTCGGGCTCGTCGAGGTGACAAGCCGCAGCGCGCGGTCGACGGCGGCCTCGTCCAGGCGCCCGCCGCCACCGAGGTGGAGCATCGCCGACTGGGTCAGGCTGCCGGCGTGCTTGTGCGTGCTCGAGATGACGAGGTCCGCGCCGGCGGCCAGGGCGTGCTGCGGAAGCGCGTCGCAGAAGGCCAGGTGCGCGCCCCACGCCTCGTCGACAACGAGCGGCACGCCGTGGGCGTGCGCAACGCGGGCGAGGCCGGCGACGTCGGCCGCAGCACCGAAGTAGGTCGGAGAGACGACGATGGCCGCCGCCGCGCCGGGCGTGCGGGCCAGCGCCGCGTCGAGCGCGGAGGGCAGCAGGCAATGCGCGAGGCCGAGCTCGACGTCGACCTCGGGAGCGACGAACGTCGGGCGCAGCCCCGCGAGCACGAGGCCGTCGATCGTGCTGCCGTGGACCGTGCGCTGCACGACGACGCGGGTCCCGCGCTGGGCGATGGCCAGGCAGGCCGCCAGATTGCCCTGCGAGGCGCCGTTGGTCAGGAACCACGTCCGCCGGGCGCCCCACGCCTCGGCCGCCAGCCGCCGTGCGGCGTCGTACGGGGCGACCGCGCCGTCCGACGCGATGTCGACGCCCTCGATGAGCGTCGGCAGGTCGAGCGCCAGCGCGTTCTCGCCGAGCGCATCGCGCAGGCCGTCGTCGGCCGCGAGGCCGCCCTTGTGGCCGGGCACCATCGCCCGCCGCGGGCCACGCGCCGCGAAGGAGCGCAGCGCCTCGAGATACGGCGCCATGCGCTGCCGGGGATGAGGGCCGCGCTCGGGCATCGCCGAGCATTTGGAGCACCGCGGGGGCTGTTCTGATACGTGCCTAGGTCTGCGCGCGTCCGGCCGACTGCTCGCGCTCGCGCAGCTCGATGCGCCGGATCTTGCCCGTCAGCGTCTTGGGCAGGTCGGCCACGAACTCGATGCGGCGCGGATAGGCGTAGGCGGACAGGCGCTCGCGCACGAAGCGCTTGATGTCGTCGGCCAGTTCGTCGGACGGCTCGTGGCCCTCGGAGAGGACGATGAAGGCCTTGACCACGTTGCCCTTGATCTCGTCGGGCGAGGCGACCGCCGCCGCCTCGCGCACGGCCGCGTGCTCCAGGCAGGCCGACTCGACCTCGAACGGCCCGATGCGGTAGCCGGCGGCGATGATGACGTCGTCGGCGCGCCCGGCGTACCAGACGTAGCCGTCCTCGTCCTGCATGGCGGCGTCCTTGGAGTGGAACCAGTCGCCGCCGAAGGTCTCCTCGGAGGCCTCCTCGTTGCGCCAGTAGCCGAGCGGATAGTGCGGGTTCGACCGCGCGCGCAGGCAGATCTCGCCGCGCTCGCCCTGGGCGACCGGATGCTCGTCCTCGTCGAGCAGCTGGACGTCCCACCCTGGCATGGGCTTGCCCATCGAGCCCTCGCGCACCTCGAGGAAGGGGTAGTTCGCGACGAGCGGGTAGCTCTCGGTGAGGCCGTAGTAGTCGAGCACCGTGAGCCCGTACTGGTTGCGGAACCAGCGGATCGCCTCGGGGTTGAGCGGCTCGCCGGCCGAGCACACCCGGCGGAACCTCTGCGGGTAGCGGGTGCCGGCGTCCTCGATCGCCATCATCGCGCGCATCGCCGTCGGGGTCGTGAAGACGTTCGTGACCTCGTGGCGGCTGAGGAAGTCCAGCTGCTGGGCGGGATCGAAGCCGCCCTTGCGCTGCAGCACCACCTGGACGGCGCCCAGCCGCCACGGCCCGAGCAGCGGCGAGATGCCGGCCGCCCACGCCCACTCCCCCATCCCGTGGAAGCGCTCCGCGTCCTGGACCTCGTGGCAGTAGAGGAACTCCTCGTGCGCGAGCACGTAGCGATGGGCGTGGACGATGCCCTTGGCCAGACCCGTGGTGCCGCTCGTGTAGTAGAGCTGCGCCGGGTCGTCGGCGGCGGTGTCGGCCGTCTCGAAGTCGGTCGCGGCGCCGTCGAGCAGCCCGTCGTCGAGCACGAGGATCTCGTCGACGAGGGACGGGTCGAAGCGCCCGGCGTTGGCCTTGTCGGTGACGAGGACACGCGGCTGCGAGTCGCGCAGGCGGTGCGCGATGCCCTCGTCGCCGTAGAGGACGGACATCGAGAGCAGAATGCCGGCGTTCTTCCACGTGCCGAAGAAGACGGCCGCGGTCTCGGGCGTCGGCGGGAGCACGACGGCGACGCGCTCGCCGCGCTCGACCCCGTGGTCGCGCAGGACGTTGGCCGCCTGGTTGGAGAGGTCCTGAAGCTCGCCCCAGCCGACGTCGCGGCGAGCGCCGTCGAAGCGCTCCCAGATCATGGCCTGCTTGTCGCGCGGGTGCTTGTCGCAGACGTCGGCGGCGATGTTGTAGCGCTCGGGCACCTTCCACTCGTGCTCGGCACAGAGCTGGTCGTAGCGGCTCATGGGCGCATTCTTGCTCACCACGTCGTCGCGCGCTGGCGCCGGCCGGCCGGTGGCGCCCGTGGCTAGTCCTCGCTGTCGGCCCGCGCGGCGACCTTCTGCTTGAGCTCGTCCATGATCGCCGGGTCGCGCAGGGTCGTCACGTCGCCCAGCTCGCGGCCCTCGGCGATGTCGCGCAGCAGCCGTCGCATGATCTTGCCCGAGCGCGTCTTGGGCAGGTCGCCCGACCAGATGATGCGCCGCGGGCGCGCGAGCTTGCCGATGCGCCGGGCCACGTGCTCGCGCAGCTCGGTGACCATCTCGTCGGAGCCGTCGAGGTCGCCCTCCAGGGTCACGTAGGCGACGATCGCCTGCCCGGTGTCCTCGTCGGCCTGCGCCACAACGGCCGCCTCGGCGACCTTCGGGTGCGCGACGATCGCCGACTCGACCTCGGCCGTCGACAGGCGGTGGCCGGAGACGTTGATGACGTCGTCGACGCGCCCGACGATCCAGAAGTAGTCGTCGGAGTCCTTGCGGGCCGCGTCGCCGACGAGGTAGTTCTCGTTGCCGAAGCGCGAGAAGTACGTATCGATGAAGCGGTCCTCGTCCTTGTAGAGCGTGCGCAGCATCCCCGGCCACGGCCGGCGCAGCACGAGCAGGTCCTGCTCGTCGGTCAGCTCCTTGCCGTCGGCGTCGATGATGGCGGCGTCGATGCCTGGCAGCGGCTGGCCCGCCGAGCCCGGCTTGGCGAACTGAGCGCCCGGCAGGGTGGTGATCATGATCCCGCCGGTCTCCGTCTGCCACCAGGTGTCGACGACCGGGCAGCGCTGGCCGCCGATGACCTTCCAGTACCACAGCCACGCCTTGGGGTTGATGGGCTCGCCCACCGTGCCCAGCAGGCGCAGCTTGGACAGGTCGTGGCGCTCGGGGTACTTGGCGCCCCACTTGATGCAGGCGCGGATCGCCGTCGGCGCGGTGTAGAACAGCGTGACGCCGTAGCGGTCGCACAGCTCCCACCAGATGTCCTTGTCGGGGTAGTCGGGCGCGCCCTCGTACATCACGGACGTCGCGCCGTTCATGAGCGGGCCGTAGACGATGTAGGAGTGGCCGGTGACCCAGCCGACGTCGGCCGAGCACCACCACACGTCCTCGTCGGGCTTGAGGTCGAAGACGTACTTGTGGGTCCACGCGACGTGCGTGAGGTAGCCGCCGGTGGTGTGCAGGATGCCCTTGGGCTTGGCCGTCGAGCCCGACGAGTAGAGGATGTAGAGCGGGTGCTCGGCGTCGAGCGCCTCGGCCTCGCACTCGTCGTCGGCCGCCTCGAGCGCGTCGTGGTACCAGACGTCGCGCCCGTCCTTCATCTCGGCGTCCTCGCCGGTGTGCTTGACGACGAAGATCGTCTCGAGGCTCTCGAGGTCGCCCATCACCTCGTCGACGGCCTGCTTGATGGCCGCCGTCTTGCCCTTGCGCCGGGCCCCGTCGACGGTCACGAGCGCCTTGGCGTTCGAGAACTCGATGCGCTCCTTGACCGACTCGGCGCTGAAGCCGCCGAAGACGACGTTGTGCGGCGCGCCGATGCGCGCGCAGGCGAGCATGGCCACGACGACCTCGGGGATCATCGGCAGGTAGATGCCGACGACGTCGCCGGCCTCGATCCCGTGGTCCTTCAGCGCATTGGCGAAGCGCTTGACGTCGCGCAGGAGGTCGTCGTAGGTGACGTCGCGCTCCTCGCCCTCCTCGCCGCGCCAGTGGAAGGCGACGCGCTCGCCCAGGCCGTTCTCGACGTGGCGGTCCAGGCAGTTGTAGGACGCGTTGAGCTTGCCGTCCTTGAACCACTTGTAGAACGGCGGGTCGGAGTCGTCGAGGACCTCCTCGAAGTCCGTGAACCAGTGCAGGGCTCTCGCCTGCTCGGCCCACCAGCCCTTGAAGTCCTTGGCCGCCTTCTCGTGCTCGGAGAGATCGGTGACCAGCGCCGAGGCGGCGAAGTCCTCCGGCGGGTCGAAGCGCTCCTGATCGAGGAGATCGCCCAGCTCCTGCTCGAGGGTCGTGCTCTGGCTGTCCGCCATGTCCTGTCCTCTCTTCGACTGCCGCTTGACCCGTCCCTACCCGAATCATGCCGCGCCGACGAGCCTGCCGTCGGCGCGGCGTGACCGATGTCACCGGTGTAGCGGCCACACGGGCGCGATGATGCGGCCGAACGTACTGTTGATGACCGCGGCGAACGACGCGTACCAGGCGGCCAACGCGGTCGCGAGGCCGACGTAGCCACCCCACTTGATGACGTTCTCGTGGCCGCCCGAATTGCCGGCTCCCAGCAGGATGAAGGTCACCGTCAGCAGGACGAAGACGAGGGCGACCGCGCCAGTCGTCCGCAATGAGGCGACGGTCATGTACGCCGTGAAGATCGCCCACGCCCAGAGGTAGAGGCCGACGGCGTGACCGGCGTCGGCTGCAGGAATCTTCGGTGCATAGAAGACGACAAGCGCCCAGAACGAGATCCAGAAGGCACCGTACGACGAGAAAGCGACCGCGCCGAACGTGTTCCCGGTGCGGAACTCCCACATGCCGGCGAGGAGCTGCGCGATGCCACCGTAGGCCAGCGCCAGACCCAGGACCACCGGTTCGCCACCGGAGCTGACGAGCTTCGCGTTGAACATGCTCAGCACGAACGTCGTCATGGCGAACCCGGCCAGTCCCAGCGGACCCGGGTCCGCGGGAGTCCAGCTCGCCATCGGCCGCTCGCCCCCTGCGGGCTCGCGTGGCGCGGGCTGAGGCTGAACAGTTCCAGCTTCCATGAGATCCCCTCTCGGTTGGAGGTGCTGACCTCGTTGTTGCCCTGTAACGATTGTCTCCTACGGGTCAGTTGTCCGGTATCGGACACCGCTGGACGACCCAGAAGGGCATTTCGGGCGCTCAGGAGCGCCGCTTGCGCTTCTTCTTCTTCGACGCGGCGTGCTCGTTGCCGGCGGCGGCGGGATCGGGACGGCGCGGGCTCGGAGCCATGGGCGGCGGGGTCGCCGGCGTGCCGCGCCCGCTCGCGCGCGGAGTCCCGGGCTCGTTGTCCCCCGCGGCCGCGGCGCTCTCGGCCCGGGCCGCGTCGCGTTGCTCGCGCAGTTGCTGCTGGGTCGGCCACGGCTCGGCCTGCCCGGTGGCCCATGCCTTGGGGATGCCGGTCGGCCAGCGGCCGGCGAACAGCGCGCCGATGGCTGCCAGCCAGAACACGCGGATGATGCCCTGCGAGTCCAGCGGCAGCACGAAGGTGACGCCCACGATGATGCCCAGGACACCCATGAAGCGCGTGAGGAGCCCGACACGCATCGCGTTGAGGCAGATGAGCACGAACGCGAAGCCGAGCGCGAGCGCCGCGGCCTGCCAGATGATCTGTCCGATGAGAGCCGCCGGCGGGCTGAGCGCGTCGGTCGCCGCGGAGTTCGACTTGTCTGGGGAGCTCACGAAGTCGTGGGCCCCGACGTAGCGCGCGATCTCGGCCACTCCGCGACCCAGCCCGTAACCCACGGCTCCCACGGCGGCCAGGACGAGTGCGAACTGCGGGAAGCCCGGCCGCCGCCCGCGGATCGCACGGAACAGGTAGCCCAAGACCCAGAAGATGGCGAGCGATCCCAGGGCGTAGAGGACCGCGCCCACGATCGGCACCACCGGTGCATTGCCCACATCGAGCGTGTAGGCCGAGATCCGCCCCGGCGGGACCGGCTGGCCCGCGGCCGTGCGGCCCATGGCGTCGACGACGGTGACGATCTTGTCGTCGAAGGCCCCGGCGTTCGGCTGGCCGAGTGTGGTCAGCAGCACGCCGGTGATCGTCAGGAAGGAACCGGCCAGAGCCGCGAAGGTGGCACGACCGCGGTTCTCCGCCTCCCAGGCGAGGACCTCCTCGGGCGTCATGCGCTTTGACCCGGGCCGACGCGGCGCTGCACCGGCAGGGCGCTCACGGAACGCACCGGGGCCGCCGCTTCGAGCCCGTCGCGATCGACCACGCGCGACAACCGATCGCCCACGGCGAGGACGAGATCAAGGAAGGGCGCGGTCACGCGAAGGCCGGCTTCGATGCGCCCGCGCCAGGCGATCTGGGTGCGTGTGGGCGGTGCCACGGGCGCGGATTGTATGTGGCAATGGGCGGCCGGATGCCGCCCGTGCGTTCACCGCACCGGACTGGACGCCCCGCGGAGGTAGTCTTCCGGCCAGCTCTCATGGAGATCCGCGAGGTCATGACCGAGTCGGTGGTCACCGCGCCGCCCGACGCCCCGGTGCGCCACGTCGCCGAACTGATGCGCGAGCGCAACGTCGGCTCGGTGGTGCTGGTCGACGACGCCGGGCTCCCGATCGGCTTCATCACCGACCGCGACCTGGCGGTCAGCGTGCTGGCCGACGGCCACCCCGGCGACACGCCGGCCGGCGGCCACGCCTCGAGCCCGGTCGTCACCGGCGCACCGGGGATGGACGTCACCGAGGCCACGAAGCTCATGGTCGACCACGGCGTGCGCCGCCTGCCGATCGTCGACGGCGACAAGCTCACGGGCATCGTCACCCTCGACGACCTCGCGGTCCGCATCGGCGACCTGGAGATCGCCGCCAGCATCACGGCCCAGGTGACGCGCGCAGCGTTGCCCGGCTTCTACTTCTTCGATCGCGGCGGCTGAACGCCCGGACGGTTCAGCAGCGCTGGACCACGCGCACTGGCGGCGCGCCGCCGGACGCGTTCGATCGCGGCGGCTGAACGCCGGGACGGTTCAGCAGCGCTGGACCACGCGCACCGGCGGCGCGCCGCCAGACGCGCGAAGCCACGCCGACAGCGAGCAGCGATGGCCGCCGCTCACGACGCCTGGGGCCAGGTGCACGCGAACCGCTGTCGTGCCGTGCGGCAGGCCTCCGATGCGCAGGGCGCGCCCGCCGCGGCTCAGCGCGGACGCCCGCAGCGCCCGCGTGCGGCCTCCCGACAGGGCGACGGTGCCCAGGCGCCCGCCGCGCGGCGCCCCGAAGCGCCCGGCGCCCGCTCGCAGCTCGATCGAGCTCACTCCCGGGCCACCCGAGGCGACCGCCAGCTCCAGGCCGCCCGCTGCCGTCGGGCCGCTGGGACAGGGAGGCGAGCCGGCAGTCGGTTGCCGTCACCTGGAGCTCGGCCTCGACGGCCGGGCCGCCGCCCACCGGCTGGATGCGCACGCCGACGACGTGCCGGCCGGCCGAGTACATCGTCGAAGGCGCCAGGAGCTGGTCGCGGCCGCCCTCGTCGCGGCGGGGGGCGGCGCCGTCGAGCGTCCATGTCACCGCGGCGACGCGGGCGCGGTCGGCCCGGTCCGGAAAGCGGACCGAGAAGGCGACGAACAGGCGGTTGCGCGCGATCAGGCCGCCGTACGGGTCGCGGACGCGAACGCTGAGCCCGGGCGCCACCTGCACCGGCAGCTCGATCGCGGGCCGCGGCGCGAGGATGGCCGCGCACGTGGCGGTCGACGCCGGCGCCGCGGAGCCGCCGGCGGGCAGCACGACCAGGGCGCTGGGCGCGAGCAGCGCGGCGAGCAGGGCGACAGGCGGGCGACGGGCCTTCACGGAGCCTGGAACGCACCGCCGCCGTCAGGGTGACGCGAGCAGCGTGCGCGCAGCGGCCGCGAGGTCGCCGTCGTCGGCCCGCCGGGCGGCGGGCATCAGCCCGGCCAGCGCGTCGGCCGCGGCCACGACGTGCGCCGGCGACCGTGGCCCGGTCAGCACGACGGAGGGCAGGTCCAGCGCGCGCAGCTCGCGCCGGGTGACCGGCCAGCTCGCCAGCCCCGCGTAGTCGGCGAAGAAGGCCTGGTAGGCGGTGCGGGCGCGCTCCAGGGCCGGGCCATCCACGCGTGCGCCGAGCCAGGCCTCGACCCCGGCCGCGGGCCCGCCCTCGCGCACCGCCGCCTCCATCTCGGCGTGCTGGGCCGCCAGCCGCTCGGTCGCCTCGGGGACGAACATGAAGAGCGGCGGGTTGCAGAGCACGGCGGCGCGCGCGAGCGCGCGGTGGCGCTTGGCCAGGTCGAGCGCGACGAGCGCGCCGAAGTCGTCGCCGCACACGACCGCGGCGTCGGCGTCCAGCGCCTCCAGCACCGCGGCGGCATCCTGCGCCTGCTCCTCGACCGTCGTGCCGCGATAGGGCTCCGGGGCGCCGCTGGAGCCGTACCCGCGGCGGTCGTAGGCGATCACGCGAGCCTCGCCGGCCAGTGCCTGCGCCACCGGCTCCATCGCCTCGGCATCGGCGGCCAGGCCGTGGATGAGCAGCACCGGCGCGCCGGAGCCGTGCTCGACCACGTTGAGCGCGACGCCTGCGCCCTCCACGCTCGGTGCCATGGCTAGGATGGTGGCATGGAAGGTTTCGGCGGCATGTTCGGAGACCCCGACGAGCTCCAGCGGCGCATGGCGGAGTTCGCAGACCAGCTTCAGGGCCAGCAGCGGCTCGCCTGGGCCGACAACGCGATCAAGCTCGCGGTCGACATGACGGTCGCGGCCATCGCGCGCATCAACATCCAGGGGACGACGGCCGAGCAGGCCGACCAGATCCGCACCGTGATGGCGACCGTCTTCCCCGAGGCGGTCACGCTCGTGCGCGAGGCGCGGCAGGGGCTGCAGTAGGCGCCTCCTCTGCGTCGGCGTCCGCGCCGCCGCCGCCCTCGCGGTCGGCTCGCCCGGCCGCGATCACGTCCTTGAACGAGCGGAACTGGAAGATCGCCCAGAGGGCCACGAAGCCCATGGCGAGCGTGAAGGACGCGATCGCGATCTGCTGGCCCACGGAGTAGGCCGCGACCGTGGCGCCGGACGCCGTGCCGGCGAAGACCTTGACCAGGAAGGCCTGCTGGACGCCGGCGCCGCCGGGCGTGAACGGCACCGCTGCCGCAACGGCGTTGACCCCCAGGACGAGCAGCACGTTCTTCACCGACCCGCCGATGTTGAAGGCCTCCAGCAGGAACCAGAAGGCGGTGAAGCGAAAGCACCACGCCCCGAGCTGGACGAGCCACACCTCGCGGAAGTAGCGCTTGCGGTCGCGCAGGATGGTCAGCCCCTGGCGCACGCGCGCCCAGAACGCCCGCACGCGGCGCGAGAGCAGCGCGAAGCCCGCCAGCCCGAGCGCGGCGATGACCGTGATCAGGAACAGGGTGAAGCGCAGGTGGCCCGCGAAGAACGACAGGTCGAAGGCCCCGAGGTTGGCGAAGTCCGGGGGCTTCGGGAACACGCCCTGCGTGAACGCGAAGGTGAGGATGAAGACGCCCATCGTCGCGTCGAAGATGATCTCGACGAAGGTCGCCGCCGCCACCGCCGAGTAGCTCGAGTTCGGGACCGAGGTCTTGGTCAGGAAGAGCCGGATGACGTCGCCGCCGCGGGCGGGAATCACGTTGTTGAACCCGTAGGCCGCGATGTAGGCCGCCCAGATGCGCCTGAACTGGATCCGCTCCTGCGGATAGGCCGCGCGCAGGATGTGAAAGGCCGCCCGCGCCCGCACCGACAGGTAGAGGCCGAAGGCGATCAGCGCGATGAACAGCGCGCCGAACTGGATGTCGGCCAGGCTCGAGAAGAACTGGCCGACGGCGTTGACGAAGCTCGAGATGTCGTCGCCGAGCGAGGCGAGTGGCACGCGATCTAGCTTAGGCGGCCGCCGCCTCGAGCCCCAGCGCCAGCCAGACCGCGGGATCCTCCAGCGACGTGGCCACCACGTCGGCCTCGAGCACCACGCCGGGCACCGAGGGCACGCCGATCGTCAATGCCCCGGCGGCCCGGCCGGCGGCCACGCCGGTCGGCGAGTCCTCGAGGACCGCGCACTCGGAGGGCGCGGCCCCGAGCGCCACCGCGGCCGCCACGTACGCGTCGGGCGCCGGCTTGGGCCGCGCGACCTCCTCGCCGGTCACGAGCACCGCGAAGGCCCTCTCCAGCCCGGCGGAGCGCAGGCCGCTCTCGACGAAGCTCCGCGGCGAGTTCGAGACCAGCCCGACCGGCACGCCGGCGCCACGCAGGGCGCTCAGCAGGTCCACGGCGCCCGGCATCGGCTCGATGCCCGCGGCGACCTCCTCGAGCACCAGCACGTGGAGCTCCGCGTTCAGCACGTCGCCCGGGACGCCGAGCATCGCCTCGAGCTTGGCGGCCGCCACGGGCGGCGCCGTGCCGAGCAGGCTGCGCTTGTGCTCCATGGTGAAGGTGGAGCCGTGGCGCGCGAACAGCCGCGTCTCCGCCCGCGTCCACGCCGGCTCGGTATCGAGCGTCAACCCGTCGTTGTCGAACAGGACCGCGGCAAGGGGCATGCGCGCTATCGTCGCGCACAATGAGTACACCCGACCCTCCGCCCAAGGAGCGCGACCTCAAGTCGAAGACGATCGCCGCGCTCGCGGTCGGGATCCTGCTGCTCGCCTTCGGGCTGTCCAACCGCAACGACGTGCCCATCAACTGGCTCGTCGGCACGACCGCCACGCCGCTCATCATCGTCATCGTCGTCAGCGCCCTGCTCGGCGCGATCCTCGGCGCCGCCGCGGTCAGGGGCCGCACGAAGCGAGCGGGCTCACGTGACGCGTCACGAGCTGCCAGCCGCGCGGCCGGTGCGCCCACACGTCGGTCATGAGGAACGGCTGCGAGCGGTCGGCGCCGTCCATCGAGCCCCGCTGCACGTAGCGTGAGCGCACCACCGCGGCGCCCGGGCCGAGCTCGATGACCTCGAGCTCGTCGAAGCGGTAATCGTCGATCGCGTAACGCATGGCGGTGATCTCGAGGTACTCGGCGCGCCCGCGCACCTCGTTGCCGGGCCGTCCCGTGGTCAGCGTGAACTCCTGGCCCAGCAGCCGCTCGAGGGTCTCCACGTCGCGCGCGGCGACCGCCGCCTGCAGCTCGCGCTCGCGCGCCTCGATCTCGTGCACGCGCGACCGTCCCTAGGCCGTGGCGTAGGGCTCGAGGCCGGCGCGGACGCCGGCCGGGATCTCCTTCTTGGCCATCGTCGCGGGGTCGACGAAGACGTGCACGATCCGGCCCTCGACGAGCAGCTGCCCGTCGCGGCGCACGGCCGCGGCCATCGTCATCGACGTGGTGCCCAGGCGCTCGATGGCCAGCTCGACGTCGACCTCGTCGTCGAAGCGCGCGGGCGCGCGGAACTTGGCCCCGGCCTCGACCACGACGACGTCGGTGCCGTCCTGCACGACGTTCGCGTACGAGCCGAACGCCTCCCGCCACATCTCGGTCAGCGCGACGTCGAAGTACGAGAAGTAGTGCGCGTTGAAGACGACGCCCTGCGGATCGCACTCGTGGAAGCGCACGCGCAGGCGGTGGACGAACACGATCCGGCAGGCTAGCGCCGGGCCCACACCTGAGCCAGGCGCACGACGGTCGCCGCGGCCGCCGCCATGTCCTGCACCGACGCCCACTCGCGGACCGAGTGGTACTCGTGACCACCGGTGAAGAGGTTCGGCGTCGGCAGCCCCATCGAGCTGAGCAGCGAGCCGTCGGTGCCGCCGCGGATGGGAACGCGCAGCGGCTCGATCCCCTCGGCGCGGATCGCCTGCTCGGCCGCCTCGACGATCTCCGGGAAGGGCTCGAGGTGGGTGCGCATGTTCGGGTATTGGGGGCGCACGTCGATCTCGAGCCGCGCGCGCGGCTCGGCGGCCACGACCTCCTCGGCGGTCGCACGCAGGAGCGCGATGTGACGCTCCAGCAGGTCGTCGTCGAAGTCGCGGACGATCGCGCGGATCTCCGCCTTCCCGGCCGTGGCCGAGACCTCGTAGACGTGGATGAAGCCCCGGCGCCCCTCCGTGGCCTCGGGCGTCAGGTCCGCGGGCAGGGCGTCGACCAGGCGCGCGGCGAGCCGCGTGGCGTTGACGAGCTTGCCGGTCGCGAAGCCCGGGTGGACCTCGATGCCGTGGATGGTCACGACGGCCTCGGCGCCGGTGAAGGTCTCGTCCTGGAGCTCGCCCACGGTCGAGCCGTCCAGCGTGTAGGCGCAGCGGGCCCCGAAGCGCTCGACGTCGAAGTGCGACGCGCCCTGGCCGATCTCCTCGTCGGGCGTGAAGCCGACGCGCAGCGTCGGGCGCGGCAGCTCGGGGTGGGCGGCCAGGTGGGCGACCGCGGCCATGATCTCGGCGACGCCGGCCTTGTCGTCGGCGCCCAGCAGCGTGTCGCCGCTGGAGGTGACGATGTCGTGGCCCTCCTTGCCGGCCAGCTCGGGCATCGCCGTGGGATCGAGCACGGTGTCGTTGCGCGGCAGCTCGATCGGCCCGCCGGCGTAGTCGCGGTGGACGATCGGCTCGACCCCCTGGCCGGGCGCGTCGGGGCTCGTGTCGACGTGAGCGATGAGCCCGACCACGGGCGTGTCGCCGTCGACGGTCGCCGGCAGCGTGGCCATGACGTAGCCGTTGTCGTCGAGCTCGGCGTCCTCCAGGCCGGCGGCCTGGAGCTCCTCGACGAGCATCCGCGACAGGTCTAGCTGTCCAGGGGTGCTCGGAGTGCCGTCGTTGCCGTCGCGCCGGGACTGGGTGTCGACGCGCACGTAGCGCTGGAAGCGGTCGAGGAGGCCCGGCGCGAGCTCCTCGGCCAGCGGGGAGGTATAGGGCGCCATCGCCTGGAGGCTATCTGGCTAGCATCGCCCGGCATGTCCGGCTACACCGTGGTCAACCTCAAGCAGGTCGAGGACCAGGCGCCCAGGTTCGGCTATGCGCCGGACCTCGAGTCGCGCTTCGCGCGCAGGGCCCTGGAGCTCGAGAACTCCGGCCTCAGCTACTTCAAGGCGGCGCCCGGCTTCCGCGTGCCCTTTGGCCACCGCCACACCGAGCAGGAAGAGGTCTACCTCGTCGTGGCGGGCAGCGCGCGCATCAAAGTCGACGACGAGATCGTCGAACTGGGCACCTGGGACGCGATGCGCGTGCCGGCCCACCTGACCCGCGCCCTGGAGGGCGGCCCCGACGGCGCCGAGATCCTCGCCTTCGGTGCCCCGAGCAATGAGAACGCCGACGTGCAGATGGTCGAGGGCTTCTGGCCCGGCGACTAGGCCGCGGCGAGCGTCCCGAGCGCGGCGAGGACCTCGTCGTCGTGCGTCTTCGGCGAGGCCTTGGGGATGACGTGGCGGATGACGCCGTCGCCGTCGATGAGGAAGGTCGCGCGTGCGTTGCCCATGTAGGTGCGGCCGTACATCGACTTCTCGACCCACACGCCGTACCGCTCGGCGACCGCGTGGTCGGAGTCGGCCAGCAGCGTGAAGCCCAGCGATTGCTTGTCGTGGAACTTCTTGACCGCCTTGACCTCGTCGGGCGAGACGCCGAGGACGGTCGCGCCGATGGCGTCGTAGTCGGAGCGGTGGTCGCGGATGCCACACGCCTGGGTGGTGCAGCCCGGCGTGTCGGCCTTGGGATAGAAGTAGAGGACGACGAGGCCGCCGCGCAGGTCGGAGAGGCGGACCGGGTTGCCGTCCTGGTCGGGGAGCTCGAAGTCGGGAGCGGTGGTGTCGGGCTCGATCATGCGACGGATCCTACGCGGCGCGAAGCGCCGGCCCTGGAGCGCTACTTCAACAGCCGCGAGAGGCGGCGGTCCTTGAGCACGCGACCGCCGGTCTGCTCCTGCGGGCAGTAGCACATGACGTAGTCCTCGTAGTGCACGGCCTCGATCGTCGCGCCGCAGCGCGGGCACGGCTCGCCCTGGTGGCGATGGATCTCGAGGGGCATCGGGAGCTTGTCGGGGATCGGCAGCGAGACGACGCGTTCGTAGTGCTCGATCGCGCCGTCGAGGCGCTCGACGCACGCCTCGCGCAGCGCATCGGCCTCCTCGTCGGTGAGGTCGTCGGCGCGCTTGAAGGGCGAGAGCGTCGCGGTCCAGAGGATCTCGTCGACCCACGAGCGACCGATGCCGGCGATCACGTGCTGGTCGCGCAGGACCCCGTGCAGCGGGCGCGCGCCCTGGGCGGCCAGCAGCTCGCGCAGCGGCGGCGGGTCGGGCCACGCCTCCGGTCCGAGGGTCGCGAGCGCGTCGTCGGCCGCGACGTCCTGCGCCCGCAGCACCTTGACCCACGCGCGCTGGCGCGTGCCGAACTCGCGCAGGCGCAGCTCGTTGCCGTCGGCGAGCCGGACGAGCAGCCGTGACGTGCGGTCGCGCAGCGAAGCGCGCTTGTCGAACAGCTGCAGGCGCCCGGCGGACATGAGGTGCACCAGCAGGGCCAGGTCGCCGGCGAGGTCGACGACGATGTGCTTGCCGACGCGCCGCACGCCGGTCACGGCGGCGCCCTCGATCGCGTGCAGCGGCGGATCGAAGGTCTTCAGGGCGTTGATGCCCGGCGCGAGCGCCGACTCGACGACGACACCACGCAGCGCGGCATCCAGCCGGCGTGCGGTGATCTCGACCTCGGGCAACTCGGGCACACCATCATGCTAGTGGCGAGCGGCGGGAGCCCGGCGGGGCTCAGAGCACGCGCAGGATGGCGTTGACCACGCCAGGATCGAACTGCATGCCCGCCCCGGCGCGCAGCCGGCGCAGCGCCTCGTGGCGCGGCAGTGGCCGGCGGTAGGCGCGCTGGCTGGTCATCGCGTCGAAGGCATCGACGACGGTGACGATCCGCGCGGTCAGCGGGATGTCGTCGCCGGCCAGGCCGTCGGGGTAGCCCGTGCCGTCCCACGCCTCGTGCGTGGCGCGCACGGCGGGCGCCAGGTGCTCCAGGCCGGCGATGCCCGCCAGCATCTCCTCGCCCTCGATCGTGTGCCGGCGCATGCGCTCGCGTTGACGGTCGTCGAGTGGGCCAGGCCAGTCGAGGATGTTGGGATCGACCGCGAGCTTGCCGACGTCGTGCAACACGGCCACCAGCTCGACCTCGGTCGCATCGAGGGGGTCGAGTCGCAAGTCCTCCGCCACTACTCGCGCGTGTGCCGCGAGGCGATGGCTGTGCTCCGCCGTCGGCGCGTGATGCAGACGCAGTTCGAGCGCCAGCGCCTGGACCGCCTGCGCCATCCATGGGGCGTCGGCCGGCATCGTCGTTGTCCCTGCCATGGACCACCGAAGGATGACATCCTCCCCATGCCTAGGCGCGGCGGGAGCGGCGAACGGCGCGGTACGGCCGGTGAGCGGTGCAGGGCGTCTTGCGGACCCGGGTAGGTTGCGGGGGGATGGCAGAGCGTCTCGCGATCGTGGGTGGCGACGCGGCGGGGATGAGCGCCGCGAGCACCGCCCGGCGCAGAGAGCCCACCCTCGACGTGGTGGCGTTCGAGCGCGGCCCCTATACCTCCTTCTCTGCATGTGGGATCCCGTACTTCATCGGCGGGCTCTTCGACGACTCCGAGCGGCTCGTCACGCGCTCTCCCGACGAGCACCGCGCGAGCGGGATCGCGGTCCACACGCGCACCACGGTGACGGCGGTCGACCTCGATCGCCGCGAGCTCACGGTGCGCGACCAGAGCGGCGCGCAGCGCACCGAGGGCTTCGACCAGGTCGTGCTCGCCACCGGCGCCGAGGCCGTCGCGCCCGACGTGCCGGGCGCCGACGCGACCGAGCCGGCGCGGACCGTCGACGCCGCCGAGCGCTTCCGCGCCGCGCTGCAGCACGGGGGCGAGAGCGCGGTCGTCATCGGCGGGGGCTACATCGGGCTCGAGATGGCCGAGGCGCTCGTGCAGCGCGGCCTGCGCGTGACGCTCGTCGAGCGCGCCGGCCAGCTGATGGCCACCCTCGACGAGGACATGGCCGCCCACGTGCAGGACGCGGCCGAGGGTGTCGGTATCCACGTGCGCCTCGGCGCCGAGCTGCGCGAGGTCTCCGAGCACGCGGTCCGCATCGACGGCGAGGAGCTGGCCGCCGATCACGTCGTCATGGCCACCGGGGTGCGCCCCGCCACGGCCCTCGCGCGCGACGCCGGCCTCGAGCTGGGCGCGAGCGGCGCACTGCGCGTCGACGACCACCAGCGCTGCCCGGGCCACGACGGCGTCTTCGCCGCGGGCGACTGCGTGGAGTCCTGGCACCGCGTGCTGGAGCGCCCGATGAACGTGCAACTCGGCACGCACGCGAACAAGCAGGGACGCATCGCCGGTGCCAACGCGACAGGCGCCGACCTTGCCTTCCCGGGCGTCATCGGGACCGCCGCCTCGAAGATCTGCCGCTACGAGGTCGCGCGCACCGGCATCACCGAGCGCGAGGCGGCGGACGCGGGCATCGAGGTACGCGCGGCGACGATCAAGGACCGCACGCGCGCCGGCTACTACCCGGGTAACGGGCCGATCTGGGTCAAGCTCGTCGTTGCGCCCGACGGGCGCCTGCTCGGCGGGCAGATCGTCGGCACCGAGGGCGCGGCCAAGCGCATCGACGTCCTCGCCACATGGATCTGGAGCGCCATGGCCGTGGACGAGCTCGAGCTGCTCGACCTGTCCTACGCCCCGCCCTACTCGGGCGTCTACGACCCGCTCCTCGTGGCGGCGCGGGCCGCGACCAAGGTCCTCTAGCCGCAGATCCGCACGAGCTCGCGCGGACGCAGCAGCGCGATCAGCTCGCCGCGGGTGCCGTCGAGACGCACCGCGGCGATGCCGCCCTTCTTGAAGTCGAGGCGCGCCCCGGTGAGGTCGTGGACGATCTGGGAGAAGTCGGGCTCGTGGCCGATGACCAGCACGCGCTGGTCGGTCCCGGCGATGGCCAGCAGCTCGCGAGCGTCGTCGACATCGAAGCCGGCGAACAGCGTCGCGTGCTCGAGCGGGTGGATGCCCAGGGCCTGGCACGCCAGCACCGCCGTGTCACGCGCGCGGACCTTGGGGCTCGTGAAGCACAGGTGGACGTGCACCTTCAGCGCCGCCAGCGCGCAGCCCGCGATCCGCGACTGCTCGCGCCCGCGATCGGTGAGGGGGCGGTCGGCGTCAGGCCGCGCGTCGTGGGGCTCGGCCTCGCCGTGCCGTAGGAGCCAGAGCTGCTGCGCCATTGCGTCGGGCAGGCTACCCAGCGCGGCCGCGATCAGCGCGCTCGCTTGAGCCTGACCCGCAGGACGTCGCTCGTCTTCAGCGGGCCGGTCGGCGCGTCGTACTGGTCGGCCGGCTGCCAGCGGAAGCGGTAGTCAGCGGTCCCCGTGACCGTCTGGCGCAGCGTCCACAAGCCGCTGCCGTTGGTCGAGAGCACCTTCACCGTTGTCCAGCGTCGTGAGCCCGCCCTGCGCCGCTGCACAGTCACCTGATGCGTCACACCAGGGCGCACCTGGCCCCACAGCCGAGCGCTGCGGCTGCCCGGCCGCTGGTCGATGAAGAACGGGTTGGCGAAGCTCTTCAGCGCCGGCTTGGGCTTGTCGTTGGCGAAGAGCAGGCCCGACTGCCAGCCCGCGTAGGCGTCGCCGCCGGTGCTGCGGCGGACCGGCTCGTCGCGCCACTCGTACTGCGTCAGGAGCCGGACGCGGGGATCGCGATAGGCGAGGTACGCCCCCTGCTGCAGATAGCGCGACTGCTGCGCCAGCGTGACGCCGCGCGTGCGGTCGGGCGGGCGCGTCTGGTAGCCCCACTCGGTGAAGTACAGGGGGAACCGCCCGCCGCCGGGCTTCTTCAGGCCGCCCGCACGCTGCGTGGCGTCGAGGGTGCGCTCGAGCCGCGGGACGTCGCCGATGGAGGCGTTGTCGAGGGTCGACTGCTGCTCGTCGGGCGCGAGCTTGGTGGCGTGCGGGTGATAGGCCAGGCCGTCGCCGGTGAGCGGCTTGAAGCCCTTGCACGGCCCGCTGCGATCGCGCCTGAGCGTGACCTTGACGCAGCCCATCGAGCGGATGAAGGCCAGCGGGCGCGTCCTGGCGTTCTGCTTGGTCGGGTTCTCGCCGTTGGGCGCCAGCGCGCCGAAGAGGACCGTCGACGTCGGGTCGACGGTCTTGATCGCCGGGTAGGCCGCGCGCACGAGGCGGCGGTAGAGGTGCGGGGCGTAGGGCGTGCAGCGGCTGCCCTTGCAGGTGTTCTGCGGCTGCAGCCACAGCGGCAGATTCGGCTCGTTCCAGATGATCCAGCGATCCACCGCCCCGGCGTAGCGCAGCGCCGCGGCGCGCGCGAACTGGGCGAAGAGGTCCGGGCGGGGCTTGTAGCGGACGTTGTGGCGCGCAGGCACCTGCGACGCCCAAACCGGTCCTGGGCCGGTGACGACGAGCATGGGGTGCATCCCGGCCGCGCTGACCAGGTCCACCGCGCGGTCCACGCGCGACCAGTTGTAGCCGGGGCTGTTGGGATCGGCGGAGTTGAAGCCGGCCGGGGCCCTGACCTCGGAGTTCCCCGGAGCGATCGCCTGCCACTGGGCGATGATCCGCACGTCGTCGATCCCCGCCGCGGCCCATTGCGCCACCGTCGCGGCCGCCTTGGCGTCGCTGGGCTCGTACGACAGCGCGGCGTCGTCGGCGATCCCCGTCTCCAGCGACGACGAGGCGTGCGCGGCGGCGGGCACCGCCAGCAGGACGACGGCGAGGAGGGCCGTCAGGAGGCGCGGGAGTGAGGTCATCTCGGTCCGAACGCGGTAGGAGGACAAGGGTTGCGGTCGGTGCTCATGGCCACGAGCCGGCCGGCGGTATCGAGGAGTCGCCCCTCCGTCACGCGGTCGGGCAGCTCAGCGCCGCCCGGCGTGTGGCGAGCCTCGCGGGCGCGGCTCCTATGATCGTGGCGGTGTCCTCCCCCGAGACAGCGGTTGCGCGCGGCGGCGCACTCGTGGCGCGCGTGCGCCGCGGCGTCCGTCACCCGGCCAACTGGCTGCAGCTGGCGCGCTTCGCCGCCGTCGGGGCGACGGGCTACGTCGTCAACCTGGCGACCTTCACGCTGTGCCTGAAGCAGATCGGCCTGGACTACCGTCTCTCGGCCACGGCGGCCTTTCTCGTCGCCGTCTCCAGCAACTTCGTCTGGAACCGGCGCTGGACGTTCGGCCCGTCGGACCGTGCGCGCCACCTGCAGGCGCTGCGCTTCTTCGTGGTCAGCGCGGCGGCCTTCGCCTTCAGCCTCGGGCTGCTGCAATTGCTCGTCGAGCCCGGCGGCCTGCCCCATATCGTCGCGCAGGCCCTGTCGGTGGCAGCCGCCATGCCGATCACCTTCGCGGGCAACAAGCTGTGGACCTTCGCCTGAAGCGGGCGCGCTACTTGTAGGCGCGCGTGGGCGACCCGCGGAAGGTGGTGCCGTCCGGCGCCGTCCACACCAGGCGCCACTCGCGCCCGTTGACGAACGCCGCGCTCTTGGTGAAGTAGCCGCGGGCGTCGGTCTTCACGGTGGTCAGCGCGTGGAAGGAGCCACCGTTGGTGCGGGCCTCGATGGTCGCCGTCGTCGCGCCGGCGGCGGGCCGCGCGAGGCCCCACAGGGAGACCTTCGAGCCCGACCGCTTCACGGCGAGCGGGAGGCGGAAGCCGTCGAACGCGGGCTTGTGCTTGCCCTTGTAGGTGAAGAGGCCCGTCTCGAAGCCCGGGTAGCGGGCCAGCAGGGGCACGCCGGGCTTGGGCAGGTCGTCGCGCAGCAGGTACTGCGAGAAGGCGACGACGCGCGGGTTGTCATAGGCGATGCGCTCGGAGATGGCCCGGTACTCCGACTGGCGCTGGAGGCTCACGCCGCGGACCGGGTCCGGCGTGCTCTCGATGCCGAACTCGGTGAGGTAGAGCGGCAGGTGCGCGGTGATGGCCCCGGCCTTCGCCGCCCGATCGAGCGCCGTCGGCAGCCGCGAGAGCACGCCGATGGTGACGTCGTTGGGCTCCGTGGGCCGGAAGGTCGGGCCCTGCCCCGTCGTGTAGGCGTGGTGGGCGTAGCCGGCCGCCTGCACCTTCCCGCACGACTGCGAGGTCTTGTGGTAGTTGGAGTCCAGGCACAGCACGCCGCGCAGGAAGGTCAGCGGCGCGACCACCTTGCCCGTACCGCGCGGCGAGGTCTCTCCCAGCAGCACCCTCGCCGAGGCCAGGCCCGCGTCGGCCAGGCCGCGCTGGGCGGCGAAGTAGAGCTTGCGGTAGATCCCCGGCGAGAGCGGCGTCTTGTGCGGCGAGTACTGCGGCAGCAGGAACTGCGGCTGGTTGGGCTCGTTCCAGATGCTCCACGTGTCGACCTTGGAGCCGTAGTGAGCGGCGACGGCGTGCACGAACTTCTGGAACTCGGCCGGGCTGGGCCGCGTCACCGTGTCGCGTGCGCCGTTGGTGGCCCACCGCGGGACCGGACCCGAGACGGTCAGCAGCAGCTGCCACCCACGCGCCTTGATCCCGTCGATCACCGGGTCGTAGGCGCTCCAGTCGTAGCCGGCGGGATCGGTCGCATCGAAGCTCGGCCTGATGCGCGAGTCGGGCTGCGGCGCGACGTCGTGCCAGTAGAGGACGACGCGCATGGAGTGCACGCCGAGCGACGCGATGTCGCCGAAGGCCTGCGTGCGTGTCGCGGGGTTCTTGAGATCACTCGTCGCCTCGAAGGTCAGCGACTGCGAATGCGAGGCCTGAGCGGCGGCCGGGGCGAGCAGCGCGGCCAGGGCGCACACCGTGGCGATGAGAGTTGAGGAACGTCGCATGAGGATCGGCACCGCACCAGGAACCGCCTGGAGACCCCAAAGGTTGTGGTCCTGTGCATATCGGGCGCTGGCGGCGCGCACGCCACGGTAGCACTAGGGTTTCCCGCGGTGAGCACCCAGGTGGCCCCGGACGACCTCGTCCGCACCCACGCCGAGGGCGAGGCGAACGAGCGCGAGCCGTTGCTCGTCCTCGACCCGCTGATGGCCTTCCTGGACTCGCACGAGCTGGGCGCCGGCGACCTCGAGGTCGAGCCCGTCGGCGAGGGCCACTCCAATGTCACCTACGCCCTGCGCCGCGAGGGCGCCGACGTGGTGCTGCGCCGCCCACCGCGTGGCCCGCTGCCCCCCAGCGCCCACGACGTCCTGCGCGAGGCGCGCGTGCTGTCGGCCCTCGCCGGCCGCGCCCGCGTCCCCGCGGTGCTCGCCGTCTGCGACGACGAGTCGGTCATCGGCGCGCCCTTCTTCGTCATGGAGCGCGTCGAGGGCCACGTCGTCACGAGCTCGGTCCCGGCCGCGCTCGACAACCCCGACGACCGCCGGCGCATCGGCGAGGAGCTGGTCGACGGCCTCGTCGAGGTCCACGCCGTGGACTGGCGCGACGCCGGCCTCGAGGGCTTCGGCAAGCCGACCGGCTACCTCGAGCGCCAGCTGCGCCGGTTCACCGGCCTGTGGGAGCACAACCGCACGCGCGACATCCCCGCGGTCGAGTCCGTGGGCGAATGGCTCAAGGCGAACGTGCCGAACCGGTCCGCACCCACCGCCGCCACCGTCGTCCACGGCGACTACCGCCTGGGCAACACGATGATGGCACCGGCCGCCCCCGCCCGGCTCGTGGCCATCTTCGACTGGGAGATGGCCACCATCGGCGATCCGCTGGCCGACCTCGGCTACCTGTGCACCCTGTGGGTCGACCGCAACGACCCGACCGGCGGCATGTTCGAGCTCTCGGGCATCACCCGCGAGGAGGGCTTCCCTCTACGCGAGGAGCTCGTCGCCCGCTACGAGGAGCGCTCGGGACGCTCGATGACCGACATCCGCTGGTACCGCACCCTGGCGCTGTGGAAGTCGATCGTCTTCATGGAGGGCAACTACAAGCGCGCCGTGTCAGGGGCCACCGACGACCCCTATCTCAAGGGCTTCGGCGAGGGCGTGATCCAGCTCGCCGAGCGCGCGGAGGCGCTGGCCCGTGGCGGCTGAGCGCAGCGCCGTCCTGCTCGACTGGGGCGGCGTGATGACCGGCGACCTCTTCGGCTCCTTCCGCGCGTTCTGCGCCGCCGAGGGCCTCGACCCCGACATCCTCGCCAACCTCTTCCGCCACGACCGCGACGCCCGCGCGCTGCTCATCGACTTCGAGTGCGGGCGCATGGACGAGGCCGACTTCGAGCCCCGGCTCTCGACCGCCCTCGGACTGGCCTGGCACGAGGGGCTCATCGACCGCCTGTTCGCGGCCGCGAGCCTCGACGACGCGATGGTCGAGGGCGTGCGCGCGCTGCACGACCGCGGCGTCGCCACCGGCCTGGTCTCCAACTCCTGGGGCACGCGTCGCTACCCGCGCGAGCTCCTGGCCGAGCTCTTCGACGGCATCGTCATCTCCGGCGAGGAGGGCTTCCGCAAGCCCGACCCGCGCATGTACGAGCTCGGCGCGCAGCGCATCGGCGCCGAGCCGAGCGCGTGCGTGTTCGTCGACGACCTGGTCTTCAACCTCGACCCGGCGCGCGAGCTCGGGATGGCCGCGGTGCATCACACGTCGGCAGCGACGACGCTGGCGGAGCTCGAGCGGTTGGTGGGCTAGGCGCGTCCGCTGAACTGCGCGGCGCAGAGCAGCATCACCGAGGGAAGGGAGTCCCCCCGCCGCGCCGGCCGGACCGCTACGGCGCTCGCGGCGCCTGATCGCGCAGCGCAGCGAGGTCGTCGTCCTGCGCCGCCCACGCGCGCGTGCGCTCGTCGCCGGCGAAGGCGATGTCGAGCGATCGGCGGGCCTCGTCGAGACGCCCGGCGCGGCTGTGGAAGCACGCCAGCTGGTAGTGGATGAGCGGGTGGTCGGGCCAGTCGGCCAGGCCTTCGCTCGCGATCGCGACGGCGCGGTCGTAGTCGCCGGCCTCGTAGGCCGGCTGCGCGGCGTAGTAGTGCTCGAAGGGCGAGACGGGCAGCGCGGCGCCGGGCCGGCCACCGAGCGCGATGACGCTCGTTCCGGCCTCGGCGGCGACCGCCGAGCGCATGGTGCCCACGTCGACGAGCACGCAGGTGCCCGCGGGGGCATCGTGCTCCTCGCCGTCGACCGTGAAGGTGGCGCGGCCCTCGAGCACGAGGTAGAGCTCCTCGTGGGGATGGCCGGCGCCGGTGGTCGTCTCGTCGTGGGCCTCGATCAGCGGGTCGCCCGCGGCCTCGGCGCTCCACAGCGCGATGCCGAAGCCGGTCACGCCCAGCGCGCGGCGCAGCGGCAGCCACGTCAGCTCGCCGACGCGAATACGGTCGAGGTCGTTCAGGTGGGCGAGCCGGAAGGCGACGAGCCCGATTCTATGCGCCTACGCAGCTCCGCCCCGCGCCCCGCGGCGACCGCGCGGGCGGCGCGCGCCTCGGTCAGCTCGACCCCGCGCGCGGCCGCCAGCTCGAGCAGCTCCTGCCGCTCCTCGCCCTCGCGCGCGGTCCGCGCGAACAGCCATCCGAAGAGCACCAGGGTGAGGATCGAGCCTTCGATCATCATGATCGCGCCCGCGGTGTTCTGGTCGGCCCCGGGCGAGATGCCGTGCGCGCGCTCGCCCGCCGCGTAGACCGGGAAGAAGATGTGCCCGCCGAAGACGAAGACGTTGCCGAGGACGGCGCCCGTGAGGCGCACGGCGATGATGTAGGCCAGGCGGGCGAGGTTGCCGAACCAGGCCGGCTTGGGCAGCGGCCCCAGCAGCGCCAACCACATGTTGAAGCCGCACGCCACGAAGCCGAAGTGCTGGAGCGCGTGGACGCCCGCGTGGCGCACCGCCCCCTCGTGGAGGTAGGGCACGTGCCACAGGTAGAGGTTCACCGCCCACAGGGGGAAGGCGACAAGCGGATGCGCGAGGACGCGCAGCCGGTCGAAGAAGCCGATCCGCAGCACCGGCGCGAGGACGGGTCCGGTGAGCCCGAGGACGAGCAGCAGCGTGCCGAGGTCGCCGATGGCGAGGTGCTCGACCATGTGGGCCCAGAAGAGGTCGTCGGCCAGCGAGCCCAGCGTCGTGAAGGCGACGACGATCAGGCACAGGCCACCGAAGAAGCACGCCCGCCGCCACCCCGGCACCGCGCGCGACGTGCCGGCCAGCCGGTGGGTGCGCAGCGCGTAGAGGATTCCGGCGATGGTGGTGGGAGCCAGCTGGAGGGCGACCTCCATGACGTCAGGCTAACCCGCAGCGATCATCGCGACGCCGGCCAGCGCCGCCGCGACCCCGGCCTGCTGCAGCGGGCGGATGCGCTCGCCCAGCACTGCCCGCGCGAGGATCAGGGTCATCACGGGATACAGCGACCCGACGACCGAGACGATGCTGAGGGCGCCCTTCGTGTTGGCCACCGCGTAGAGGGCGGTGGCGCTGCAGTCGAGCGTGCCCGCGGCGACCAGCGTCCCCGCCGTGCGGCCGGTGGGCGGGCGCATCCCACGCGCCCACGCGAAGATCGCGAGCGCCGGGACCGGGATGCTGCGCGACAGCACGAGCAGCCACAGCACCGAGTCGTCGGCGGCCG
The DNA here is from genome assembly GCA_963807305.1 of uncultured Actinomycetes bacterium. GTDB lineage: Bacteria > Actinomycetota > Thermoleophilia > Solirubrobacterales > Solirubrobacteraceae > JAOPZW01. The sequence goes on along the minus strand of CAWEBN010000017.1, from coordinate 95,738 downwards.
CGTCGGACATCACGAAGTAGGAGCCGAAGCCGACCGCGGCCACCAGCGCCAGCGCGATGCTCAGCTTGCCGGCGGCCGCGCGCTCGGCGTCGTCGTGCTGCTCGCGCGAGGCGAGCAGGACGCCGACGAAGGTCACCGCCAGCCCGACGGCCACGACGGTCGACAGGCTGTCGCCGGTCGCAATCCCGACCACGACCGGGAGCGTGACCCCGGTCGCGCTGATCGGCGCCACGATGCTCATCGTCCCGATCGCGAGCGCCCGGTAGAAGCAGCCCAGCGCTATGACGCCGCCGATCCCGGCGACGACCGAGAGGATCGCCGCCCGGGAGCCCGGGAACGGCTCGCCGGTCGCGGCGATGATCGCGATTACGACGACGAGGCCCGCGCCCTCCACCACGCAGAGGACGACGGCGACCGGCACCCGCTTGCTCTGTAGGCCGCCGAGGAAGTCGGCCACGCCCCAGCAGCTCGAAGCCGCGAGGGAGAGCAGGACGGGGATCATGCGCGGCCATCCTGCCATGCCTGCTCCGGACCCCGCCGCGCGGTGGAGGGGATCGCGACGGGGCCCGGTTGGCAGTGCACGCGCTCCGTGCGGCGGGAGTTACTTCAACGAGGTGAAGTCGAGATCCCAGCTCGTGGAGTACTCGTTGACCACGCCGCGGACGTCGGGCGCCTCGACCGTGGGGATCTTGTCCCACAGGTACGGGATCGCCGGCGCCTGCTGGGTGACCATGTCGTCGATCTTGCCCCAGGCCTTGTCACGCTCGGGGCCGGCCGGCAGCACCGCCGCCTTCGCCATCGCGTTGTTGATGGCGGGGTCGTTGAGCTGCGACCAGTTGGAGTTGTTCTGCTGCAGGATGTTCTTGCCGTTGAACACGGGGTCCAGCAGGGACTGCGGGTCGTTGAAGTCGTGGAAGAACCCGACGTTCGGGCAGATCACGACCTGCGCCTTGGGGACGTTGCAGTACTTCGTGTAGAGGGTGTCCTGCGGCGCGGTGCGGAAGTTGATCTGGATGCCGACCTTCGCGAACTGGGCCTGCGCGACCTCGCCGGTCTTCTTGCCCGGGTCGGCGTTGCTGGCCACCATGAGCAGCTTGTTCGTGCCGGTCCACATGCCGCTGGCGTCGATCGGCAGGCTCGGGTCCTGCTTCTTGGCCGCGAGCATGTACTTCTTGGCCAGCGCCATGTCGCCGCGCGGGTTCGCCAGGAAGTCGGCGCCCGTGCCCTTGGTGCCGCCCGCGTCGTCGAAGCCGGGGAACGCCGGCGGCAGGAAGTGCGTCGCCAGGTCGCCGGCCGCCGTGCCGCCGCGCGTGAGCTGCAGGGCCGTGCGGTCGGACGCGGCCACCACGGCCTTGCGGACGTTGATGTTGTCGAACGGCTTGATCGTCGAGTTCATCGCGATCATGCGGTAGCCGCCGCCGGGGATGAAGGCGATCTGGTCCTTGTTGCGCGAGAGCGCCTGCTTGATGACCGGCGCGGGCGTCGTGCCGTCGCCCTGGACGAGGGCCGAGCCCTTGAGGATCCGCCGCGCCGAGGAGACCGCGTCGTCGTTGCCCTCCTCGATCGTGATCGAGTCCAGGTAGGCGGGGCGGTAGTCGGTCTTCGGATCCCAGTTGGGGTTGCGCACCATCTCGATGCTGCGCCCCGGCTTGCGCCCGACGAGCTTGCCGGTGCTGTCGTTCTTGTACATGTACGGGCCGGTGAAGGCGACGTACTGGTCATAGGTCGACGGCGACTTCGCGTCGAAGGGCTTGGCGTACTCCTGTGGCACCGGCGTGGAGATCGGCATGGCGAGCGCCTGTGAGATCAGCGCCGCGCTCGGCGTCTTGAGCTTGAAGACGATGGTCGAGTCGTCCGGCGTCTCGATGCCCGGGATGTCCTTGATCTCGGCGGGCTTGGTCGGCGCGCCGACGATGTCCTTGAAGTAGACGGTCGCGTACGGCGACGGGACGTGCGAGCTGAAGGCGCGCTCGAAGCCGTACTTGATGTCCTTGGACGTGATCTCGCGGTTGACCGGCGGGGCGAACTTGATGCCCTTCTTGAGCTTGACCGTGATCGTCTTCTGGTCGCTCGAGATCTGCGGTTCGCCGTCGGCGATGTCCGGCCGCGGCTTGGAGAGGTCGCCCGGTCCGTAGGAGTACAGCGTGCGGTTGACCGCGTAATGGATCATGTAGCCGAAGGCGTAATACGTCTGGCCCGGATCGACGTAGTCGACGTCGCCCGCGGCCAGCGCGGTCAGATGGCCGCCCTTCTTGCCCTCACCGGGCTTGGCGCCGCTGAACTGGCCGCTGCCGGCGCTGGACTTCGACGTCGCGGCGCCGCCGCCCGAGTTCGAGTCGCCGCAGGCCGCGACGCCCAGAGATATGCCCGCCGCCGCCAGCAGCGGAAGAAACCGTCGTACGTGCACCAGATCCCTCCTCAGGGGGTCGTGAGAGCCCAAAACCTGCCTGAGGAGCCGTAAAACCTCCGTGAGTAAAAACGGTGTAATGGGGCGCGGGCGAAGCCGCTCACACCGCGCTGCGCCGCGCCGCGCCGCGCCACGCCGCGCCGGGAGAGCGCGCTGGGCTCAGGCCCGCGCGGGCGTGCTGACGATCGGCTCGCCGGCGGCAGCCGAGGCCATCGGCAGCGAGACCGTCACCTCGAGGCCGCCCTCGCGGCGGGCGAGGACCGCGACGCGGCCGCCATGGGCCTGCGCGACGGCGCGGACGACGGCCAGGCCGAGCCCGTAGCCGCCGGTCGAGCGTGCACGCGAGGACTCCAGGCGGCGGAAGGGCTCGAGCAGCTCCTCGACGGCCGACGGGTCGATGCGCGCGCCGGGATTGGTCACGTGCAGGACCGCCTCGCCGCGCTCGATCCCGGTGCGCACGCGCACCCAGCCGACGGCGGCGTTGTAGCGGACCGCGTTCTCGATGAGGTTCTCGGCCAGGCGCTCGAGCAGCACCGGATCACCCACGACCGGCGCGGGCACGAGGGCCGCATCGAGCTGGAGCGCGCCGCCCTCGGCGAAGGCGCCTTCGCGGTCGAGCGCCGGCGCCACGATCTCTGCGAGGTCGGCGCCGCGCGCCTGCACGATGCCCGCCTCGCTCGAGGCGAGCGCGAGCAGCGATGCGATGAGCCGCTCCATGCGCTCGTTGGCGTCGCGCACCACGAGCGCCATCGAGCGCAGCTCGTCGCGATCGGCATCGGGATCGTCGAGGGTGACGTCGAGCTCGGTGCGCACGATCGCGAGCGGCGTGCGCAGCTCGTGCGACGCGTTGGCCACGAAGCGCCGCTGGCTGTCGAAGGCGGCCTCGAGCCGCTCGAGCATCGAGTCGAAGGTGTCGGCCAGCTCGCGCAGCTCGTCGCGCGGCCCGTCGAGCGCGATGCGCGCGTCGAGGGTGCGCTCGGAGATCGAGCGCGCCGTGGAGGTGATGCGGCTGATCGGGCGCAGGGCCCGCCCGGCCACGATCCAGCCCGCGGCCACCGAGGCCAGCGTCACGAGCAGCAGCGCGCCGCCGAAGGCGAGCAGGACCTTGCTCAGCGCGCGGTCGTTGGCCGCGTGGACCTGGGCGGCGTAGGCGTTGCGGGCCTGGCGGTAGGCCTGGCGCTCGTCGGCCGAGAGCGTGCGCACCGGGCTCGTGTTCTCGGGCGGGATGCCCGGCGCGATCCTGACGCGGATCGTCGGCGCGCCCGACTTGACCGGCGTGAGCTCCTCGACGGCGACGTGGACCTTGCCCTGCTCGTCGCGGAACTCGTGGCGCACGACGGCGTAGGAGACCACGAGCAGGATCGTCCCCATCGCGATGAAGATCGTCGCGTACCACGCGGTGAGGCGCAGGCGGATGGAGGGGCGCGGCAGGCGCACGGGAGCTCAGTTCAGACGGTACCCGGTACCGATGACCGTCTCGATCACGGCCGGCGTGCCGAGCTTGCGCCGCAGGTTCATCACCGTCACGCGGACGGTGTTGGTGAACGGGTCGACGTGCTCGTCCCACACGCGCTCGAGCAGCGTCTCCGGGCTCACGACGGCGCCGTCGGCGCGCAGCAGCACGTGCAGCACGCCGAACTCCTTCGGGCTCAGCGTCACCGCGCGCCCGTCGCGCGTGACCTCGTGGCGCGCCGGGTCGAGGCTCACCCCGGCCCGCTCGAGGACGGGCTTCTGGGCCACGGCGTGGCGGCGCTGCAGCGCGTGCAGCCGGGCCACCACCTCGGCGAACGCGAAGGGCTTTGTCAGGTAGTCGTCGGCGCCGAGGTTGAGCCCCTCGACGCGGGCGCGGACATCGGCCGCCGCGGTGAGCATCAGGATCCGCGGGGGGCGCTCGGCGCCCACGAGCTGGCGGCAGACCTCGTCGCCGTGGACGTGGGGCAGATCGCGGTCCAGCACGACCACGTCGTAGTCGACGACGGCCGTGCGCTTGAGCGCCTGATTGCCGTCGAGCGCGATGTCGACGGCGAATCCGTTGCGGCGAAGGCCGCGCGCAAGCGCCTCGGCGAGCCGGGGCTCGTCTTCGGCGATGAGGACGCGCATGGGCATGGTGAACCTAGTGTGACCTAGATAACGGCCACGTAAAGGGGGACGAGCGTCCGAGCCCGGACTTGGATATCCGGATATCCGTGAGCTATCGTGATGCACATGGCCAAGCAGCGCAAACGCCGCGACGACGACACCGCGGCCCTCTTCGTCCGCCTCCCCCTCGAGGAGGCCGAGAAGCTCGATCGCTTCGCCTTCGAGCGGCGGATCCCCAAGCGCGATGTCGTGCGCCGGCTGGTGGCCGAGCGTCTCGACGACGCCGACGTCCTCTGGCACCGCCCGGCACCGCCCCCCTTCACGATGCCGCTGCGGCCCGACGGCGACGTGGTCGTCGGCCGCGCCGAGTTCGTGCCCGGGCCGGTGGCGGAGGTGCTGACCGTCGAGCAGGCGGCCGAGCTGTTGCAGACCGATGCCGACGCCGTGCGCGCCCTGGCCGACGCCGGCGAGCTCCCGGGCCGGAAGGTCGGCGACGACTGGCGTTTCCTGCGCCGGGCCGTGCTGGCGTGGCTCGGTGGGGCGCCGGCGCCGGACGCCGCCCCGTAGCGAGCTAGTCGCGCTTGCCGCGCCCGTAGAGGACGCGGACGAGCTTGCCCAGGACGCCCGTCATCCGCGCGCTGTACGGGTACATGTGCAGGTCGCGCTTCGGGTGCACGCGCGATATCAGCAGCGCCTGCTGCTGGGCGTACTTGCGGATGCCGTCCGCGCCGTGGCGCGAGCCCAGCCCGCTCGCCTTCGCGCCTCCCATGGGCAGCTCGAGCGCGGCGTAGTTGACGTTCGAGTCGTTGACGCACACGACGCCCGCCTCGATGCGGCGCGCGACCGCCTCGCCGCGCGCGACGTCCTTGGAGAAGACCGCGCCGCCCAGGCCGTAGGGCGAGTCGTTGGCCAGGCGGATGGCCTCCTCGGCGTCGGCCACCTTCATGATCGGCAGCGTCGGGCCGAAGGTCTCCTCGCGCATGCAGTCCATCGTGTGGTCGACGTCGACCAGCACGGTCGGCTCGAACCAGTAGCCGCCCTGCCCGTCGTGGCCGCGCTCGCCGCCGACCACCACGCGCGCGCCCTTGTCCACCGCGTCGCGCACGTGGCGCTCGACGATGTCGACCTGGGGTGGGAAGGTCATCGAGCCGACGTCGGCCGTCCCCGGGCCGGTCGAGCGGTCGTTGCGCAGCGCGCGCGCCTTCTCGGTCACCTTGGCCACGAAGTCGTCGTAGACCGGAGCCTCGACGTACACGCGCTCCACGCTGACGCATGTCTGGCCGCTGTTGAGCATCGCGTAGTAGACGGCGGCGTTGGCGGCGCGTTCGACGTCCGCGTCGGCCAGGACGACCAGCGGGTCCTTGCCGCCGAGCTCGAGCGACGCCGGCGTGAGCGTCTCGGCCGCCTTGGCCATGACCTTCTTGCCGGTCGCCGTCGAGCCCGTGAACATGATCATGTCGACGGCATCGACGAGCGCCGCGCCCGTGGCGCCCGCGCCGGTGGCGACCGCGAAGACGCCGTCAGGCAGCCCGCAGTCGCGCAGCGCGTCGGCCATCAGGAGGCTCGTCAGCGGCGTCACCTCGCTGGGCTTGAGGATGACCGCGTTGCCGGCGGCGAGGGCCGGGATGGCGTCGCCGAACGAGTTGGTGAGCGGGTAGTTCCACGGGCCGATGACGCCGACCAGGCCGAGCGGGCGATAGCGCAGGACCATCCGCTTGCCCTTGAGCAGGGGCATGGCGCTCTTGACGCGCTGGTCGGCCAGGAAGGAGGGAGCGTGCTTGGCCCAGAAGCCGAAGGCATTGGCGGCGTACATCACCTCGGCGACGAGCGCGTCCTCGTAGACCTTGCCCGTCTCGGAGACGATCGTCTCGATGACGCGCTCGGAGTGGTCGACGACCCACTTCTGCGCGCGGCGCAGGATCCGACCGCGGCCCTCGAAGCCGAGCGCCTCCCATGCCGGCTGCGCGGCGCGCGCGGCGCGGGCGAGCTCGGCCACCTGCTCGGCGGTCGTGTCGGGGACGTGGGCGATGACCTCGCCGGTGGCGGGGTTCTCGACCGCGATATCGCCTGCCGCGGTGGCGGTGCCGTTGGTCGCGGGGTGCTCCTCGACGGTGGCCACTGCTTCGCTCCTGCTTCGTTTGACGGTGTGTCGAACACTACCGTGGGCAGTGATGTCGCTCGCCGCCCCAGACCTCGTCGCGCCGGTCGTGGCCTTCCGCGCCTGGCGCATCGTCGACGGCCGCCTGCTCTCGCCCTACATCCCCTGCCGCTGGGAGGGCGCGGTCATGCACGCCGAGTGCTACCCCGCCAATCGCGCGCTGCTCTTCGGGCGCGGGTGGCTCGACGCGCCCCACGACCCGCCGCACCGCGACTGCCAGTGCGGGATCTACGCCTACCATCGCCCCGGCGTGCAGACCTACTACGGCGAGTTCGAATGGGTCGAGGGCGTCGTCTCGGTGTGGGGGCGGATCGAGGCCCACCGCGACGGGCTGCGCGCCGAGCACGCGCGCGTGTGCGCGCTGGCGCGCCGCCCCGGTGTGGCGGCGATCGCCGCAGACCTCGAGGTCGACCTCGTCGAGCGCGACGAGCTCGAGTCCGCGGCCGGGCGCTATGGAGCGCCGCTGCCGGCCGGGCTCGTGCCCTAGCCGGCGAAGCTCACGGTCTCGATGCCGATCGCCTCGACCGGGCGGTCGCGGCCGTCGGTCTGCGTCGAGCCGATCCGCTCCACCACGTCCTGGCCACCGGTGACCTGGCCGAAGACGGTGTGCTTGCCGTCCAGCCACGGGCACTCGTCGGCGGTGACGATGAAGAACTGCGACCCGTTGGTGTTCGGGCCCGCGTTGGCCATGGCCAGCGCGCCGCGGACGACCTTGTGGTCGTTGATCTCGTCCTCGAACTGGTAGCCGGGACCGCCGGTGCCGGTCCCCTCCGGGCATCCGCCCTGGATCATGAAGTCGGGGATGATGCGGTGGAAGATCAGCCCGTCGTAGAAGCCCTGGCCGACCAGCTCCTTGAAGTTGCTGACGGTCTTGGGGGCGTCCTCGTCGAACAGCTCGAAGGTGATCTCACCTTCGCTGGTCTTCATCACGGCCTCGGACATGCGGCCTCCTCGGGGAGTTCGGGTTCAGGAAGGTGGGCGCGGGCGCTCAGCCGAGCAGCTTGAGCTCGGCGAGGCGCAGGCGCGGCCCGTCGGTGGGCGGCTGGGTGAACCACAGCAGCACGTTGCGGTACTTGGTCGTGCCCGCGCCGAGCACGATCCTCTGCTTGCCGTCGTCCTTGGTCCCGATGTTCGAGACGTCCTTGATGTGGCTCCAGCGCGTGTCGAGGATGTCGGGCGGCGGCGTGGTCTCGTCGGTGGCGTAGATCTCGACGCGGAAGCCCGGGGTCGGCGTCTGCAGGTTGACCTCGCGCACGCCCTGGAGCTTGCCGAGGTCGACCACATAGCCGAGGGCGAGCTGCGTGGGGATCGTGGGGTCGGCATACCAGGAGGTCGACCCGTCTCCGTCGATGGCCTTCGTCTCGTCGCCGCTGGCCTTGACCCGCTTGTACGGGTCGTAGACGGTGCCGGCGTCGGCGGTGAGGTCGATCGGCGTCGGGCCGGTGGTCGCGGGCGTGGTGGGCGTCGTGGTCGTGCCGGTGCCGGTCCCCGTGCCGGTGCCGGTGCCGGTCGCCCGTGCCGGTGCCGGTGCCCGTCCCCGTGCTTGGCGTCGAGGTCGCCGGCGTCGAGGTCGTCGGCGCCGGCGTCGGCGTCGGCGTGATGGGCGAGCCGGTCGTGGAGCCGGACGTCGGCGTCTTGACCTTCGGAAGCGGCTTCGGCTTGGCGGGCGTGGTCGACGTCGCCGCCGGCGGCTGCGTGGTGGCGGCCGGCGGCTGCGTGGTCGCCGCCGGAGGCGCGGTCTGCGCCGCCGCGGGCGGGGCGGCGGCCGGGGGCGTCGACGCGGTCTGCTGGGGCTGCGAGTCGCCCGTCAGCGCGGCGTAGCCGGCGCCCACAGCGCCGAGGACGAGCAGCAGCGCCAGCACGATGACCGTCGAGGCGGCCCGCCAGCCGGGGCGCTCACCGAGGCGGCCGGGCGCCGCGGTGCCGCAGTTCAGGCACCAGTCCTGCCCCGGCTCCATGGGAGCGCCGCAGGTACGGCAGGCTTCGGTCGCCTCGGGCGGGCTCGCCGGCTGCTCCGGCGGGCTCTGGGGAGGGGCCTCCGGAGCCGCTTCGGGCGCAAGGACAGGCTCTGCCTCGAGCAGCTTCACATGTCCAGGGTTGCACACACCGAGGGCAGCGCGCAAAGCGCAGCCGCGGTTGCGAACCCCGTGCGCGCTTAAGCGCGCGCGATCTCGAGGCGCAGCGTGGCGCCGTTGACCGGCGTGCCGTTCACGGAGTCGACGACCCGCTCGGCGTCGCTGAGCGGGACGCTGAGGAACGAGAAGTGCTCCAGCACGCGGACGTCGCGCACCGCCTCGCCGTCGATGCCCGCCGCGCTGGTCACGGCATGGACGAGATCGGCGACCTCGACGCCCTCGGCGCGGCCGACGCCGGCGACCAGCTTGGCCTGCGGCTCGTCGCCGTCGCGGGACAGATGCGGCTTGGAGTGCCGGCGCGGGCGCTCGGCCACGGGCGCCGGCCGGGTGTGGGCGCCCTCGGCCCAGGGCGTGATCTCGGTGCCGATGTGCCGCTCGATGGCCGCCAGCTCGCGCTGCTGGCGCGGCTCGATGAAGGTGATGGCCCGGCCCGAGCGGCCGACACGGCCCGTGCGCCCGATGCGGTGAACGTAGACGTCCGGGCTCGTGGGCACGTCGAAGTTGATGACGTGGGTGACCGTGGAGATGTCGAGGCCGCGGGCGGCCACGTCGGTGGCGACCAGGACCGGCAGCCGGCCGGCCTTGAACGCGAGCATCACGCCGTCGCGCTGGCCCTGGGACATGTCTCCGTGCAGCGCCTTGACGTTCATGCCGCGGTCGCGCAGGCGCCGGTAGAGCTGATCGCAGCGGATCTTCGTGCGGGTGAAGACGATGGCCTGCTCGGGGTGCTCCGCGCGCAGCACGTCGACGAGCTTGTCGGCCTTGTCGCCGGACTTCACGTCGACCGAGAACTGCTCGACGCTGTCGACGGTCAGCGTCGCCGATTTCACCTTCACGGTCACCGGGTCGTAGAGGTAGCGATCGGCCAGGGCGCGGATCGGCGGCGGCATGGTCGCGCTGAAGAGCGCGGTCTGGCGGCTGTTGGGCGTGAGGGCGAGGATCCGCTCGACGTCCTCCAGGAAGCCGAGGTCGAGCATCTCGTCGGCCTCGTCGAGGACGACGTAGCGACAGCTGTGCAGGATCAGCGAGGCGCGCTGGATGAGGTCCAGCACGCGCCCGACGGTGCCCACCACGATCTGGCCGCCGTCGCGCAGCTGCGCCTGCTGGGAGCGGATCGGCGCGCCGCCGAAGACGGCGACCACGTCGATGCCCTTGCGCTGGGCGTAGGCGCGCAGGGCCTGGGTGACCTGGATGCACAGCTCGCGGGTCGGCGTGAGGACGAGCGCCTGGACCTCCGGCTCGCCGGGATCGACGTGCTCGATCATCGGCAGGCCGAAGGCGGCGGTCTTGCCCGAACCCGTCTGCGCCTGGCCGATCATGTCGCGCCCCTCGAGGAGCACGGGGATGGCCTGCTCCTGGATCGGACTGGGCTGCTCGTAGCCCACGTCCTGAAGTGCCTCGAGGGTCGAGTCGGAGAGGCCGAGGTCGGCGAATGCGGTCACTTCCGATGCAGCTTACGAGGTGTGAGCGGGTCAGCCGCTCGGGTCGAGCAGGACCTTGCCCGTCGTGCGGCGCTCCGCCAGGTCGATCTGGGCCTGGCGGGCGTCCGAAAGCGGGTAGGTCGCGCCCACCACCGCGCGCAGCTCGCCGCGCGCCGCGCGCGCGTAGAGGTCGGTGAGCGCCTCGTCGACCATCCCCGGGCGGCCCAGGCAATGCATGAGCCAGAAGCCGACGATCGCGCGTGAGCGGCCCATGAGCTTGCGCGAGTGGACCTCGTTGCCCTCGCCCGAGGCGATGCCATAGGTCACCAGGCGGCCGAACGGCGCCAGGGCGGCGAGGCACGCGTCGAAGACCGCGGCGCCTGCCATCTCGAAGACGACGTCGACCTGGCTGCCCTCGTTGGCCTCGATCAGGCGCTCCTTGAGGCCTTCGGGGTCCGAGTCGATCGCGACGTCCGCGCCCAGCTCGAGCGTGAGGTCGCGCTTGGCCTGCGTCGAGGCCAGCGCGATCACGCGCCCGGCCCCCATCGGCTTGCCCAGCTGGACGGCGAGCGAGCCCACCCCGCCCGCGGCGGCGACGATCGCCACCGACTCGCCGGGCCCGACCCGGCCCGACGTGCGGTACAGATGCCACGCCGTCAGGCCCTGGATGAGGAGCGCCAGGGCCGTGCCGTCGTCCACGTCGTCGGGGATCGGGAAGGTGAGCGCCTCCGCCGCCGTCGCGTACTCGGCGTAGCCGCCGGTGCCGCTGAGGGCCACGACCCGCTGGCCGGTGTCCTCGCGCACGCCGGCCACCTCGCCGCCCGGCACGAGCGGCAGCTGCTGGGCCGCGAGGTAGTCGTTGCGGCGCTGGTGGGTGTCGGCGAAGTTCATACCCGCGCGCGAGACCCTGATGAGGACCTCGCCCTCGCCGGCCTCGGGGACGGGGAGATCGACGAGCTCCAGGACCTCCGGGCCCCCGAACTCCTTCTGCTGGATGGCGCGCATGGCGGGCTGGATCCTACGGGCGCGCCGAATGCGTAGGCTGCGTCGCCGCATGACAGCGCGCCATTGCTCGACGGCCGTCACAGGCAACCTCCAGAGCGAGTCTTCGCGATGAGCCTCACGGTCGTCGGTTCCATCGCCTTCGATGCCGTCAAGACGCCCTTCGGGGCGCGCGAGCGCATGCTCGGCGGCGCCGCCACGCACTTCAGCCTCGCCGCGTCGTTCTTCGACGAGGTGCGTCCCGTCGGCCCGGTCGGCGACGACTTCGGGCCCGAGGACTGGGCAGTGCTGCAGACGCGCGGCACGATCACCGACGACGTCGAGCACGTGCCCGGCGGCAAGACCTTCTTCTGGGCCGGCGAGTACAGCGACAACCTCAACGAGCGCGTCACGCACGTGACCGACCTCAACGTCTTCGAGACCTTCGAGCCGAAGCTCTCGCAGGCGGCCCAGGACTGCGACGTCCTCTTCCTGGCCAACATCCAGCCCGACCTCCAGCGCGGCGTGCGCGAGCAGTGCGCCAACGCCCGCTTCGTGGCCATGGACTCGATGAACTTCTGGATCGACAGCGCCCGCGAATCGCTCGAGCGCACGGTCCGCTCGGTCGACTGCCTGATCCTCAACGACGAGGAGCTCGAGCAGCTCACGGGCGAGCTGACGACCGTGGCGGCCGCCGAGGAGCTGCTGAGCTGGGGGCTGCGGGCCGTGGTGGCCAAGCAGGGCAAGTACGGCGCGGCGCTCTTCTCCGAGGAGGGCTTCTTCGCCCTGCCCGCCTATCCCCTGGCCGAGGTCATCGACCCGACCGGCGCGGGCGACAGCTTCGCCGGCGGGTTCGTCGGCTACGTCGCGGCGCAGCGCGACGAGGCGATCGACCACGACCTCCTCGCGCGCGCGATGGCCTACGGCACCGCGCTGGCCTCGTACAACGTCGAGGAGTTCGGCACCGAGCGCGTGGCGCGGCTCACGGCCGACGAGGTCGCCACGCGCGTGGCCGACCTGCAGCGCATGACGCGCTTCGACCTCGCGCCGCTCACCCTGCGCGGCTAGCGCTCCTACGACACCCGGCCAGCCGGACGCCTACGACAGGCGGCCACGGCCCGTCCGTTATGCCAAGCATCGCCGGGTGCCTGACGATGTGACGGACAGCGCCCATGGACGGGCGTGCCTGACCACTCACAGCACGGATGCTTCAGAACCTTCACCGCGTCGCGGCGCTTGTCGCTGCCTGCGCGGCCCTCTGCGCGACCGCGGCCACCGCCGCGGCTCGACCCGACCCTCAGCTCGCCAACCAGTGGGCGCTGCAGGGCGACGGGCCCATGGGCGCCGCCAGCGCGTGGACGGAGATCACGGGCGGCGACGTCACCGTGGCCGTGGTCGACACCGGCGTCGACCTCACCCATCGCGACCTCGCGCCCAACCTGTGGACCAATCCGGGCGAGGTGCCCGGCAACGGCATCGACGACGACGGCGACGGCATCGTCGACGACGTCCACGGGGCCGACTTCGTCAACGGCGACGGCGACCCCTCCGACGACAACGGCCACGGCACGCACGTGGCGGGCATCGTCGCGGCCCGGGGCAACAACGGCGTCGGCGTCGCCGGCCTCGCCTGGCGCGCGCGCATCATGGCGGTCAAGGTCCTCGGCGCCGACGCGTCGGGCGACATGGCCGCCGTGGCCGCGGGCGTGCGCTACGCGGCGGCCCACGGCGCGCGCGTGATCAACCTCTCGCTCACGGGCCCGAGCCCAGGCCCCGACCTGGCCGCCGCCGTCGACGCGGCCGCCGCCGCCAACGTCCTCATCGTCGCGGCCGCCGGCAACACGCACGTCGACGACGACGTGATCGCGACCTATCCCGCCGCCCTCGACGCGCCCAACCTCATCGCGGTCACATCGTCCGACCAGCGCGGAGCGCTGGCGCGGTCGGCCAGCTTCGGGCGCACCACCGTCGACCTCGCCGCGCCCGGCGAGGAGATCCTCTCCACCGCGCGCGGCGGCGGCTACGAGCTGCGCTCGGGATCGTCGATGGCCGCCGCGCAGGTGAGCGGCGCCGCGGTCCTGCTGGCCAGCGCGCGGCCCGCCCTCGGCTGGGCGGGGATGCGCTCCGCACTTCTGGGTTCGGCGCGACCGACCTCGCTGCCGGTGGCAGCAGGGCGCCTGAACGTCGCCGGCGCGGTGCGCCGGGTGCTCGGCATCCGGCGCGGGCGCTCGCAGGTCAGCGCCGCGCGCCGCAGCGCGGGCCGGCTGCGCCGGCCTCCGCGGCCTCCGCACCGGCCGCGGCATCGCTCCCCCACCGCACGCGCGGCAGTCCCGCGGTAGCCCGATGGTTGGTTCTGCGGCCGCCGTGCTCGCGTGTGCGCGGGCCGTGGATGCCGGGCGCCGCACGGCGAAGGGGTGTCGGGCTGGTTGCCCGGCCCCCTTCGGCGGGTGGCGATCCGGCGCCGCGGAACGCGTGCAGGCGAGTGCGGGGGTCGCGGAATCAGCCATCGGAACATGCGGGCGTGCACCCGGCGCGCGGCGGGGGTACAGTGCTCCGCGTGACGTGGGGCTTCCTCTGGCTCATGTTCGCCCTCAAGATCCCGATCGTGGGGCTGCTGTGGATCGTCTGGTGGGCCATCCGCGCAGAGCCCGACCCCGAGCAGGAGCCCAAGGGCGGCGACGGCGGCACCAAGCATCCGCGCCACCCGCGCCAGCCGTTCCCGCGCCGTCCGCGGCGCGGCCCGCACGGCGATCCGGCACTCCCGGCCCCACGGCGCACGCGCTCGGTGGTCGTCCGCGCCAAGCGCGCCGACCACGCGTAGGGCGCTCGGACCCCGCCCGCTGGCAGACTTCGGCCGGATGCCCGCGACCTCGGTCCTCTCCGACGGGACGATCCGCCGCCTGGTGGCCGAGGGCCGCGTGCGCATCGAGCCGTGGGACGAGGCCATGGTCCAGCCGGCCAGCGTCGACCTGCGGCTGGGCAGCTCGTTCCGCGTCTTCCACAACCACCGCATCGCGGCCATCGACCTGGCCGACCCGCCGCAGAACATCACCGAGCTCGTGGAGATCGGCGACGAGGAGTCGTTCGTCATCCACCCCGGCGAGTTCGTCCTCGGCCGCACGCTCGAGTACGTCGAGCTGCCCGACGACGTCGTCGCCCGCATCGAGGGCAAGTCGAGCCTCGGGCGCCTGGGCCTCATCGTCCACGCGACCGCCGGCTTCGTGGACCCCGGCTTCAAGGGCACCCTGACGCTCGAGATCACCAACCTGACGCGCGTCCCGATCGTCCTGTGGCCGGCCAAGCCGATCGCGCAGCTCTCGTTCATGACGCTCGACCGGCCCGCAGAGCGCCCGTATGGCCACCCCGATCTCGGCTCGCATTACCAGAGCCAGGTCGACGCCACCGAGAGCCGCTATGAAGGCGGCCCCGCCCGCCAGGTGAGATAGGGTCGCGGCCCATGGTCCACGCGCTGCTCGTCCTGGCTGCCGAGAAGGCCGAGCCCTCCAAGACCGGCTTCTACGTGGTCGGCGGCGCGCTCGCCGTCTGGGCCGTGGTGCTGGGCGTCATCGGGCTGCGCAGCCCGTCGTTCCCGGGCAGCGAGCGCAGCTCGCGCGGCGTCATGGCCGTGAGCGCCGTGCTCGTGGTGGCCGCGATGGCGGCCGCCGTGCTCACCTCGTAGCAGTCGCGCGCCGTCCGGCCTTCGGGTCGCAGGACGACCACCGGGCAGGACAGCCTGCCGCGAAGGCGCCGCCCACGCGGTGGTGACGGATGTCATGCCCAGGTCCGGACGCGCGGCACTACCGGGCCGGCCCCCGGTATCCGACCCTGTACCCATGCAATCTGCGATCGAGATCGAAGGCCTGCGCAAGGCCTACGGCGACGTGGAGGCGGTGCGCGGCATCTCCTTCACCGTCGCCGCCGGGGAGGTCTTCTGCCTCCTCGGACCCAACGGCGCGGGCAAGACCACCACGACCGAGATCCTCGAGGGCTACCGCGCACGCAGCGCCGGCGAGGTGCGCGTCCTCGGCCACGACCCCGAGGACGGCGAGCGGGCGCTGCGCGAGCGCGTCGGCATCGTCCTGCAGGAGGCCGCCGCCCAGGCCGAGCTGACGGTGGCGGAGGTCCTGACCATGTACGGGCGCTACTACCCGCGGCGCCGCCCGGTCGGCGAGCTCGTCGAGCTCGTGGGCCTGACCGGCAAGGAGAGCCGACGCGTCAAGCTGCTCTCGGGCGGCCAGAAGCGCCGCCTCGACCTCGCCCTCGCCCTCGTCGGCGACCCCGACCTGCTCTTCCTCGACGAGCCGACCACCGGCTTCGACCCCTCGGCCCGTCGCCAGGCGTGGTCGACCATCAAGGACCTCTGTGCCCTGGGCAAGACGGTCTTCCTCACCACCCACTTCATGGACGAGGCCCAGGCGCTGGCCGACCGCGTCGCCGTGATGGTCGACGGGCGCATAGTCGCCCTCGGCACCCCGGGCGAGATCGGCGGGCGCGACACCGCGCCGACCGAGATCGACTTCGCGCTGCCCGCGCACGTCGCCCTCGGCGACCTGCCGGCCCTCGAGAGCGCCGACGTCACCGAGACGGCGCCGGGCCGCGTGCGCGTGGTCACCCGCGAGGGGCTGCGGACCGCCCACGAGCTCACCGGCTGGGCGCTCGAGCGCGGCCTCGAGCTGCGCGGCTTCGCCGTCAGCCAGCCGTCGTTGGAGGACGTCTACCTACGACTGACCGAGAACCAGGAGGCCACGAGCCGATGACCGCCATGTCCGAGACCCTCGAACGGCCGGCCGAGGCGCGCCACGAGCGCACCGGCGACGCCGCCCTGACGGTGTGGCAGGTGGCCTACGAGCAGCGCGCCTTCTGGCGCAACCGCACGCGGGCCTTCTTCTCCTTCGGGATGCCGGTCATGCTCCTGCTGCTGTTCGGCGCCCTCAACAGCGGCGGCCGGATCCAGGAACTGGGCAACATCCCCTACGTCACCTTCTTCCTGCCGGGCATCCTCGCCTACGGGATCATCATCACCCAGTTCATGAACATGGCCGGCGGCCTCGCCATCCAGCGCGACAACGGGCTGATCAAGCGCATGCGCGGCACGCCGCTGCCCGGGTGGGCCTACGTGGGCGGGCGCGTCGGCTCCACGGCGGTCGTCTCGATCGTCATGACCGTCGTCATGCTGATCCTCGGCCGCGTCTGCTTCGGCGTGCACCTGCGCGCCGAGGCGGTGCCGGCCGTCGCCGTCACCGTGCTGCTGGGCGCGGCCACCTTCGCCGCGCTGGGCATGGCCGCCGTCATGATCATCCCCAACGCCGAGGCCGCTCCCGTCGTCGCCAACGTGCTGATCCTGCCCCTCTCCTTCATCTCGGGCATCTGGTACCCGCTCACCGGGGCGCCGGACTGGCTCGTCAACGTGGCGAAGTTCTTCCCGGTCGAGCACCTGGCCAACGCCTTGCATGTCGCCTTCGACCCGCTCAACCACGGGTCGGCCTGGTCGGGCAACGACCTGTTCGTGCTGGCGATCTGGCTGCTCGTGGGCACGCGACTGGCGATGCGCTTCTGGCAGCGGGAGATGGCGCGCTGAGCGCGGACCTCCCCGATCGCTTCAGGGTGCCCGCGGCGCGCGTCGCGGGCATCTTCGCGATCTTCATCTCGCTGCCGGCCATCATCGCGCTGCTGGGCGACGAGCCCAGCGCGGGGCGACTCGTGGCCGTCGGCGCCGCGCTCGTCGTCTTCGCCTTCTTCTTCTTCCAGGCGGTGCGGGGCCGGATGGACCCGAAGCCGCCGGCCCTCGTGGCCCGCGCCTACGTCATCGACCTGGCGATCGCCGCGGCGCTCACCCTCTTCGACCGGCCCGATTGGAACCTCCTCTTCTTCTACGTCGTGGCCATGGGCGCCCTGCGCCTGCCGCGGCCGTGGAACTTCGTCGTCCTGCCGGTGACCGCGGTGATCGCCGGCGTCACCGCGACCGTCGGCGGCGCCAACACGGGCGCCGCCTGGGGCCAGGCCCTCGGCCTGCTGGGGATCGGGGCGGCGATGGTGGCGATGGGCGAGATCATGCGCACCAACCGCGACCTGGTGGACGCCCGCGCCGAGGTGGCGCGGCTGGCCGTCGCCGACGAGCGCGAGCGCTTCGCCCGCGACCTGCACGACCTGCTCGGCCATTCGCTCTCCGTCATCGCGCTCAAGGCCCAGCTCGCGCGCAAGCGCCTGCCCGACGACCCCGTCGCGGCTGCCGCCGACGTGGCCGACATCGAGGCCGTGACGCGCGACGCCCTGCGCGAGGTGCGCCACGCGGTCAGCGGTTATCACCGCCCCGGGCTCGATGCCGAGCTCGAAGGGGCGCGCACCGCGCTCGACGCCGCGGGGATCGACGCGACGATCGACCGCCCTCAGGTCGCGTTGCCGCCCGACGTCGAGGCGGTGCTGGCCTGGACGGTGCGGGAGGCGGCGACCAACGTGATCCGCCACAGCGGCGCTCGCCACAGCGCGATCCGCCTGGTCCCGGCGCTCGGCGAGGCGGCGGTCGAGGTCGTCGACGACGGCGACGGAGCCGGGGGCCCGGGCGGCGTCGTCAACGGCGCCGGCCACGGGCTGGCCGGGCTCGAGGCCCGCGTCCGCAAGGCGGGCGGACGCCTCGAGGCGGGCCCGCGCGACGACGGCCCGGGCTTCCGGGTGCGCGCGGTGGTCCCGGTAGAGTCGGTCGGGTGATCCGCGTGCTGCTCGCCGAGGACCAGGCCATGGTCCGCGGCGCGCTTGCCGGCCTGCTCTCGCTCGAGCCCGACATCGACGTCGTGGCCCAAGTGGCCCGCGGCGACGAGGTGCTCGAGTCCGCGCTGGCCCACCGCCCCGACGTCGCCCTGCTCGACATCGAGATGCCCGGCGCCGACGGTCTCGAGGCAGCCGCCCAGCTGCGCGGCGAGCTGCCCGAGTGCAAGGTCCTGATGCTCACGACCTTCGGGCGCCCCGGCTACCTGCGCCGCGCGATGGAGCAGGGCGCCGCCGGCTTCCTGCTCAAGGACGAGCCGGCGGAGGAGCTCGCGCGGGCGATCCGCCGCGCGGTGCGGGGCGAGCGCGTGGTCGATCCCGGCCTCGCCGCCGCCGCCCTCAGCGAGGGCCCGAGCCCGCTCACGGCGCGCGAGCACGACGTGTTGGCCGCGGCGCGTGAGCACGCGACGGTCGCCGACATCGCGTCGGCCCTGCACCTCTCGCCAGGGACGGTCCGCAATTACCTTTCGGCCGCGATGGGAAAGGTGGGAGGGCGCAATCGCACCGAGGCGATCCGCGCCGCCGAGGAGAAGGGATGGCTGTGACCCATCGTGTCTACCATCCCCTTAAGGACAGCGATCTTTCAGAGGGAGAACCATGAGCACCGAGACCGACGCGAAGGCCGCCGCCGACGGCGTAGCCCAGGACGGGCACGGCACGCTGTCCGTCACCGACAACCGCACCGGTCGCAGTTACGAGATCGAGATCACCGACGGGACGGTGCGCTCGACCGACTTCCGCCAGATCAAGGTCGCCGACGACGACTTCGGGCTGATGACCTACGACCCGGCGTACATGAACACCGCGTCGTGTCGCTCGGAGATCACCTTCCTCGACGGCGAGGCCGGCGTCCTCGAGTACCGCGGCTACCCGATCGAGCAGCTCGCCGAGGAGTCCAGCTACCTCGAGGTCGCCTACCTGCTCGTCAACGGCGACCTGCCCACCAGCCAGCAGCTCGAGGAGTGGATCGGCGAGATCACGATCCACACCTTCGTGCACGAGAACATCAAGGGCTTCATGCAGGGCTTCCGCCACGACGCCCACCCGATGGGGATGCTGCTCGGCTCGGTCGGCGCGCTCTCGACCTTCTACCCCGACGCCAACGACATCACCGATCCGGAGAACCGCCACATCCAGACGATCCGGCTCATCGCCAAGATGCCGACGCTCGCCGCCTTCGCCTACCGCCACAACATGGGGATGCCGTACGTCTATCCCGACAACGACCTGGCCTACAGCGGCAACTTCCTGAGCATGATGTACAAGATGACCGAGCTCAAGTACAAGCCGGATCCTCGGCTCGAGCGGGCGCTGGACATCCTCTTCATCCTCCACGCCGACCACGAGCAGAACTGCTCGACGAGCGCCGTGCGCAGCGTCGGCTCCTCGCAGGTCGATCCGTACTCGGCGATCGCGGCGGGCGTCGCTGCGCTCTACGGCCCGCTGCACGGCGGCGCCAACGAGGCCGTGCTGCGCATGCTCAAGCGCATCGAGAACAAGGAGAACATCCCCGACTTCATCGCCGGCGTGAAGGAGGGCAACGAACGCCTGATGGGCTTCGGCCACCGCGTCTACAAGAACTACGACCCGCGGGCCAAGATCATCAAGAAGGCGACCGAGGACGTCTTCCAGGTCACCGGCAAGAACCCGCTGCTCCAGATCGCCACCGAGCTCGAGAAGATCGCGCTCGAGGACGAGTACTTCATCAAGCGCAAGCTGTACCCCAACGTCGACTTCTACTCGGGCCTGATCTACGAGGCGATGGGGCTGCCGGTCTCCATGTTCCCCGTCATGTTCGCCATCGGGCGCACGAGCGGCTGGATCGCCCAGTGGCTCGAGATGGTCCAGGACTCCGAGCAGAAGATCGCCCGGCCGCGCCAGATCTACACGGGCGCACGCGAGCGCGACTACGTGCCGATCGAGCAGCGCTAGCGCGGACCGAACAGGGCCCCGTTGGCCATGTGACCACGGTCACGCACGCCATCGACGGTCGGGCGTACCGTCGGTGGCGTGGATGCTTGCCTGCGCAACGGTACGAGAATCGTCATCAGACCCATCACGGGCGATGACAAGGCTCTGCTCGTGCGTGGGATGGCGTCGCTCTCGCCGCGGAGCGCGCGCCTGCGCTTCCTCGCCCCCAAGAACCGCTTCTCGCAGGCCGAGCTGCGCTACCTGACCGAGGTCGACCACGTCGACCACTACGCGCTCATCGCCGTCCTGGCCGACGACCCGACCACGATGGCGGGCGTCGGGCGCTGGGTGCGCGACCGCGAGCACCCGGACGCGGCCGAGGTCGCCGTCGTCGTCGGCGACTGCCACCAGGGACAGGGCCTCGGCACGACGCTCGGCACCGCGCTGGGCGACGGGGCGCGCGCGCTGGGGATCCGGCGCTTCACGGCCACGATGCTGACGGAGAACACCGCCGCGCAACGGCTCTTCGCCCACATCTCCGGGCGCCTGAGCACGCGTGTCGCGGGCGGCACCTACGAGATGGTCGCCGACCTCGCGGCCTGATTAGGCTGCGGCGGCGATGGCCGCCTACAAGCTGACGGTCCGCAGTCGCGGGAATGCGACGCACGAGCGCTTCGCCTCGCTGCCCGAGGCCCTGGCCGCGCTGGAGGCGCGCCTGGACGAGCTCACCCCCGACGAGCGGCGCGGCCGCGAGCGCGCGCTCGGGCGCGAGATCGCGCCGGTCGAGCAGGTCGCCCTGCGCGGCGAGGTGGCCGGCCCCGGCGCCCACGGCGGCGTCGACGTTCGCGGCGACGGCTCGGCCGAGGCGTTCACAGGGCGCTGGCGGCGCGTGCTCGTCGAGCGCGAGGCCGGCGAGACGGCCTACGACGCGTTGCGGCGCGCCCTCGGCGCGTAGGCGCGTGGGCGCGTGGGCGCGTGGGCGCCAGGCGTGGTCAGGCGCGGGCGAGCACGCGCTGCAGGTCGGGCAGCGTCTCGCGCAGGTCGCGGCGCCAGTACGGCCAGTCGTGCGTCCCGGCGCCGTAGTCGTCCCACGTGTGGCGGATGCCCAGCGCGCGCAGGCGCTCGTGCAGGCGCACGTTGCCGCGGTGCAGGTAGCGCTCGAGCGTGCAAGCCGGGCAGTTCGGGCGGGTGCCGCGACGATCGAGCGGGCCCGGCCTTCCGTCGCCCGTGCGCAGCTCGACGAGTGCGAGCGACCGCAGCCGCGAGGCGATCGAGATCGGGAGGTGCGCGCGCCAGCGTGCCGCGTTGGCGCTGCGCGGCCCCCATGCGTCGGCCGATCCGATCTCGAGCGCGCCCGAGAACGACGCGGCCGCGGCGAACGTGCCCGGATGGCGCGCGGCGTAGCTCATGGCGCCGAAGCCGCCCATCGACAGTCCGGCGACGGCGCGCCCGCGGCGCGCCGCGATCGTCCGGTAGGTCGCGTCGATCCAGGGGATGAGCTCGCCGACATGGTAGGTCTCCCACCGCGGCTGCACGGGCTTGTCCCCCCTGTACCAGTCCGTGTACCAGCCCTCCGCCCCACCGTCGGGCATGACGACGATCATCGGGGCGTGCGCCGTGATCGCCTCCGCGTCGCCGAACTGAGTCCACGAGCGGTAGTCGGACTCGGCGCCGGCCAGCAGGTAGAGCACTGGATACCGGCGCCCCGGGTCGGTGGCGTAGCCGGCCGGGAGCAGGACGCGCACGCTCGTCGCGTCGTACAGCGCCGGCGTGCGTAGGGTCCACTCCTCGAGGCGCGGATCCTGGCGCTGCCGGCTGACGACCTTGATCGCCCGAGCGCCTGCCGGCGTGCTCGAGGCCTGCTGCGTGGCCGCCGTGGTCGGGCGGCCGTGGTCCTTCGCGGCCCCGCCGCAGCCCGCCGCGATCGCAGCGATGGCGACGAGCGCAAGCGCGGAGCGGCGGACCATCGCTCAGCCGGGGAGCACGAGCGCGCTGCCGTTGGCCCGCAGCCAGCGCTGAGGCGCGCGGTAGCCGGGGCGGTGGCGCTCGAGCAGCGACCAGAAGCGGCGCGAGTGGTCCATGACGACAAGGTGACAGGCCTCGTGCCAGACCACGTAGTCGAGGACCTCCTCGGGGCCGAGCAGCAGGCGCCAGTTGAAGCTCATCGCCCCCGTCGTGGAGCATGAGCCCCAGCGCGTGCGCTGCTCACGGATCGTGAGCTTCGTGTACGCCTGCCCCAGGGCGGCGACGGCCTCGTCCAGGCGCGGCCCGATCTCCGCGCGCGCCGTGCGTCGGTACCAGCGCTCGATCGCGGCCCGCGGCTCGGCGGAGGGGACGAGCAGCGCGTCGCCGCGGCGGTGCGCCCGCAGGCGTCCGGCCTCCGGCGCGAGGGTGAGGTGGGCGCCGAGGTAGGGCAGGCGCCCCGCCGGGACGGCGAGGCGCTCGCGGGCCGCGCGGACCTCGGCCAGCCGGCGCTCGATCCACGGCCGCAGCTCGGCGACGGCCAGGGCGGCCTCGCGCTCGCGGGCGCGCGCGGGCAGCGTGACCTGCACGCCGTCGTGCGCGTCGACCGCCACGCGCACGCGGCGCGCGCGGGTCGAGCGGCGGATCGTGTAGTCGATCTCCACGGCCGCTCAGCTTAGGGGTGGCCGGTGTCGGTTCGGCGTCGAGGACGGCGTCGCGCGCCGCCTACGCCTCGGGCGCGCGCCAGGCGACCGCGAAGGCGATCGGCTGGTCGCGCAGGGAGGCCCACTTGGGCTTGAGCTCGAGCCAGGCGTCGTCGATGACGCGCTCGCGCATCTCGACGAGCGTCCAGCCCGCCGCCAGCCCGGCGCTCACGTGGTCTGAGAGCAGGTGCACGTAGGTCTGGATGGCCACCGGCTCCCCGGACGCGCTGTCGTAGTGCGTGGGCATGCCCGAGGCCATGATGAAGTGCGGGTGAAAGCCCACGAGCACGTAGACGCCGCCGGGCCGGGCGAGGCGCCGGGCCTCGGCGTAGAGCGGGCGCAGGTCGGCCAGGTGCTCGTCGACCAGGCACGTGACGACGAGGTCGTAGGCGGCCGACGCAAGGCCGGTGTCGGACACGTCGGCCTCGACGAGGCTGGCGTAGACCTCGCGCGCGCGCGCCACGTCCAGCATCTCGGGCGTCAGGTCGACGCCGTCGATCGCGGCGATGCCGCGCTCGCGCAGCCACGCCCCGGTCCTTCCCGTGCCGCAGCCCAGATCGGCGGCGCGCTCGACGCCCGCCCACGGGACGGCGCCGAGCGCCTCGAGGAGATGGACGTCCATCGCGTCCTCGACCGTCTGCTCGTAGGTGGTCACCCACTCGCCGTAGCCGCTGCGGACGTCGACCGTCCGGTACCCGCGTGTGTCGAAGGTCTCGAAATCCGTCATACGTATTAGTGTTACAGGACGCGCAAGGTGGCGAGGCTCGTGTCGCGGGCGATGATCGAGCCGCCGTTGTCGCGGGCCTCGAGCAGGTAACGGAGATAATCACCCGGTGACCCGCTCCGTCGTGCGCCTTCCCAGCGACGTGCGCTCGCCCTTCGACGTCTACGTCAACGGCGTGCGCCAGCAGCTGGGCGACGACTATCGCGTGCACGAGGGCGCGCTCGTCTTCGACCGCGAGCTGCGCAAGGACCGGGTCAGCGGCTGGCGCTGGTTCCTGGGCGCCTGGGGCGTCGGCACCTATCGCCAGGACGACAGCGTCGACGTGCGCTACCAGCGCGCCGACGGCTCGGCGGCGGTGGCCGAGAAGCTCGACATCGAGCTGCGCTAGGCGGGCGTCGCCAGGCGGACCGGGTCGCCCAGGGCGGTGCGCTCGCGATCCCAGGGGCGCCACAGGCGCAGCGTGCTGAGGATCGCGCGCGTCGCCGGTGAGCGGTTGAGCGTGTAGAAGTGGATCCCGGGCACGCCGTTGGCCAGCAGGTCGGCGCACTGCATGGTCGCGTAGGCCACCCCGAACTCGGCCACCGCCTCGTCGCTCGCCCGGCGCTGGTGCAGGTCGGTGAGGACGTGGTCGGGGATCGTCGCACCGCAGATGCTCGTCACGCGCGAGAGCTGGTTGTAGGTCGTGATCGGCAGGATGCCAGGCACGATCGGGACCTCGATGCCGATCGCGCGGGCGCGGGCGACGAAGTCGTAGTAGAGCGAGTTGTCGAAGAAGAGCTGGGTTATGAGGAAGCCGACCCCGGCGTCGACCTTCTCCTTGAGGTAGCGCAGGTCGTCCTCGGCCGAGGTCGCGTGGATGTGCGTCTCGGGGAAGCAGGCCGCGCCGATCGAGAAGCCGGGGTAGTTGCCGCTGATGAGCTCGACGAGCTCACGCGAGTACTCGAGGCCGCCCTCGGTCTTCGTCCACTCCTCCTGGCCCTGCGGCGGGTCGCCGCGCAGGGCGAGCACGTTGTCGAAGCCCAGTGAGCTCATCTCGTCGAGCGTGGAGCGCAGCTCGTCGACGGTCGCGCCCACGCAGGTGAAGTGGGCCATCGCCTCGAGGCCGATCTCGTCGCGGATGCGCGAGACGATCTCGAGCGTCTTGCCGCGCGTCGAGCCGCCGGCGCCGTAGGTGAGGCTGACGAAGTCGGGGGCCAGCGGACGCAGGGCGGCCAGGGCGAGGTACAGGTTCGCCTCGCCCTCGGGCGTCCGGGGCGGGAAGAACTCGAAGGAGAACACCGGGCGGTCGCCCGTCGCGTAGATCTCGTCGATGCGCATCGCGCCCATGGTAGGGCCGATGCGGTCAAGTTCGGGACCCTGATGCCGACTGACGGGGTGCGGGCAGTCCTCGTGCCGTTGCGCGGGGTTGTCGTTCGTGCCGCTGGAGGGACTCGTCCCGGTTCGAGGCGCGTGCCGTCGTCCTCCAGCGCGTGCGCGTTGGTGCACAGAGGCGCGCGTCTTTCGTGACACCTCGCCGGCCGGCGGGAGTGGGCGGGCTCGATTGGGGGTCACTATGACCCTCAATGGAGCCCACCCCCAGGCACCGCGGGCGCTCGTGGCGCCCCGGCTCCATCCCTCGATGATGCTGTTCGCTGAACCGCTCAGGTAGCGACCGCCGGTATCCGCCGCCCGGCCCGCAGCACCACCAGCGCCACGGCCACGGTCGCGAGCACGCACGCCGAGGCGACGACGAAGGCCAGTTGGTAGCCGGCGACCAGGGCGTGGTCGGGGGCGAAGCCCTGTGCCGTCAGGGTCTGGGTGCGATCGGTCGCGATGGCGCCGAGCGCGGCCAGGCCGAGCGCTCCGGAGATGTAGAGCGAGACGTTGACCAGGGCCGAGGCCACGCCGGCGTCGCGGGCGGGCACGTCGGCCATCGCGATCGTCAGCAGCGGCATGAACGCCGTCCCGGCACCGAGGCCCATCAGGAGGAAGGCCACGAAGACCGTCGGGAAGTACGGATCACCGGCGCCGGCGGTCGAGAGGACGAGCAACCCGCCGGCCATGACGACCAGGCCCGCGAGCAGCGGCCGTCCGGCGCCGAAGCGCCGCACGAGGTTCGAGGTCGGGCCGACCGAGAGGGCGGCGACGACGAGCGTCCAGGGCAGGAAGGCCTCACCCGTGGCGACCGAGCCGTAGCCCTGCACGCGCTCGAGGTACAGGGCGCCCAGGAAGAAGCTCCCGTACATCCCCATGCCCATCATCGCCCGGACGACGCTCGAGCCGGCCAGCGTGCGCATCCGCAGCAGGCGCAACGGCAGGATCGGGTTCTCCAGGCGCGCCTCGAGCGCGAGGAACGCAGCGAGCGCGACGGCGGCCACCGAGCCGAAGCCGAGCGTGTGCAGCGACGCCCAGCCGTAGTGGGGCGCCTCGACGATGGCGTAGACGCCGAGCGCCATGGCGGAGGTGACGACGACCGCGCCGAGCACGTCGATGCCCTGGCCGAGACCGATGCCGGGACGCGCCTCGACGAGCGAGCGGACGGCCAGCGCGGTGACGATGCCGATCGGGACGTTGACGAAGAAGATCCAGTGCCAGTCGATGGCCTGGGTCAAGGCGCCGCCGGCCAGCAGGCCGACCGACCCGCCCGCCACCGACACGAAGGTGTAGAGGCTCATCGCCCGCGTGCGCTCCTCGGCGTCGGGGAACTCGGTGGCGAGGATCGCGAGGATGACCGCCGAGGAAAGGGCGGCGCCGAGGCCCTGCACGAAGCGCGCGGCGACGAGCATGGTGCCGCCCTGGGCGAGGCCGCACAGGGCCGACGCGGCGGTGAAGACGGCGAGGCCGATGAGCAGCACGCGCCGCCGGCCGACGAGGTCGCCGAGGCGTCCGGCGACGAGCAGGAAGCTGCCGAAGGTGATCAGGTAGGCGTTGACGACCCAGGTCAGCGACGACTGCGAGAAGTGCAGGTCGGTCTGGATCGCGGGGAGCGCCACGTTCACGATCGTCGCGTCCAGCACGATCATGAGCTGCGCCAGGAGGACTGCGCCGAGCGCGGCCCAGCGGCGGCGCTCGCCTTGGAGTGAAGAGAGGGTCATCACAGACATGATGATGCTCACGGTATCATGGATGATCCTCGTATCTCAAATCATCACTTGACAGCTATTCATCACCGTCCGGCTATCCATCCACGGCGACGCTACGATCACTGGAGAACAAGCAATGGCCCCCGAGCAGACACCTGGATCCCTCGTGCTGGTGATCCGCCTCTCGCGCTCGATCTATCGCCGCGCGACCGAGGACCTGCTTGGCATGCGCCTCAAGCAGTACATCTCCCTGAACACCCTCGCCATGAGCCCCGGCATGGGCCAGCGCCAACTCGGCGAGGCGCTCCATTTGGACCCCAACAACACCGTCCTCATGCTCAACGACCTCGAGGCGGCCGGTTGGGCGGAGCGCCGTCGCGACCCCGAGGACCGCAGGCGGCACACCGTCGAGATCACGCCCGCCGGGCGCAAGGCCCTGGCGCGCGCCGACCAGGCGCTCGACGGCCTCGAGGAGGACGTGCTCGACAGCCTCAGCCCCGAGGAACGCGCCACCCTGCGCGACCTGCTCGGGCGCGCGATGGCCGACGTCCCGGCCGCGGCCTACTAGACCGCCATCCGCCAGCGCTCCGGGCTCGCGCCGTCGCCCGCGGCGCGCCCGGTGACCTGCAGGTGGCGCAGGTAGCAGAGCGTCTCGCTCAGCCACCAGTTCGCGTTCATCGGCGTCATCGCCTCGCCGAACACGCGCGGGACGGCGTCGAACGCGGTCACCGCCCCGTCCTCGCGCAGCACATCCTCGAGCGCGGCCAGCCGCCGGCCGACGAGCCGGCGGTTGGCGGCGATGTGACCCTGGACGTCGCCGAACGTGCGCCCGTGGCCCGACAGGCACAACCGCGCGCGGAGCGCCTCGACCCGATCCAGCGAGGACAGGAACTCGCCGGCCGGATCGGGCGAGTAGCCGTAGTCGTAGTAGGGCGACACGCGCCCGAGCAGATGGTCGCCCGAGATCAGCAGCCGCCGCTCGGCCTGCCACAGGCACACGTGCGACGGCGCGTGGCCGGGGGTCAGCACGACCTCCCACGGCCCGAGGTCGGTTTCCACGACCACGCCCGGGAGCAGCTCGCGCGAGGGCGCCACGATGCCGGCGATCCCGAAGGACTGCCCGCGCCGCGCCTGCGCCCACTCGCGCAGCGGCTCCTCGGGCACGCCGGCCGAGCGCGCGATCTCCAGACGACGCTCGACGGCCGCGTCGGGATCGTCGACGTTGGCCGTCATGTGAGCGTGGTCGGGGTGCATCCACAGCTCGCAGCCGGCCCGCTCGACGATCGTCGCCGCCTGGCCGTAGTGGTCGGAGTGCGCGTGCGTGCACACGATCAGGCGCACGTGCTCGACCTTGAGCCCGACCATGTCCAGCGCGCGTTCGAGATTGGCCATCGACCCGGGCTCGTGCATGCCGGTGTCGAACAGCACGATCCCGTCGCCCGCCGCCACCGCCCACGCGTTGCAGTGCGGCACGCCGGGCCACGGCAACGGCAGGCGCAGGCGCCAGACGCCGGGCAGCAGCCGCTCGCCGCGGCCGACCTCGCGCTTGCGGGCGGGGGCGGTCATCCAGGCAGCACCTTATGCATAGAGTGGGCCGGCAGCCGCGAGCCCGGACGAGGAAGGAACGACGATGGCCACCGACGTCGACCAGACGACCGAGACCACGCGCGTCGCGCGCGAGTACTTCGCGGCACTGGCGCGCGGCGAAGCAGATGCTCCGCGTCGCTACTACGCCGC
Source organism: uncultured Actinomycetes bacterium (assembly GCA_963807305.1). GTDB lineage: Bacteria > Actinomycetota > Thermoleophilia > Solirubrobacterales > Solirubrobacteraceae > JAOPZW01. The sequence continues at coordinate 67,695 of CAWEBN010000017.1, read as the reverse complement.
CGACGGGCTCGGGCATATCCACGGCGTGATCGGGCCGGCGCCGCCCGAGGAGAGCGTCGCCTTCTTCAACGAGGTGTTCACCGCCTTCCCCGACTGGCGCTTCGAGGTCCTCGAGCTGCTCGTCGAGGGCGACGGCGCCGCGGTGCGCTGGCGCGCCCGCGGGACCTTCGCCGGGCCGGGCAGCTTCATGGGCTTCGAGCCCAATGGCGCCCGCGTCGACGTCCAGGGCATGGACATGCTGCGGATCCGCGACGGGCGGATCGCGCGCAACGACGCCTACATGAACGGCGCCGAGCTCGCTCGCCAGCTCGGTGCGCTGCCGCCGCAGGGCTCGGCCACCGAGGCGCGGATGGCCACGGCCTTCAACCTGACCACCCGCGTCAAGCGCCGGCTCTCGACCGGACCCGAGCCCGTGGCCGATGGCGTCTGGGTCGTGCGCGGCGGCTTCCCCAAGACCATGAACGTCTACCTTCTGCGCGACGGCGACGGCGTGATGCTCTTCGACGCGGGGATCAAGGCGATGACCGGGGCCGTCGCGGCCGCGGGCGCTTCGCTGGGTGGCATCACGCGGGTCGTGCTGGGGCACGGTCATCCGGACCACCGCGGGGTGGCGCCCTACCTCGGCGCGCCGGTGTTGTGCCACGCCGACAACCGCGAGGACGCCGAGGGCGACGGCGGCATGCGCTACTTCGACTTCTCCAGGCTCAGGCCGTACGCGAAGGCCGCCTTCCCCTACCTGCTGAGGATCTGGGACGGAGGGCCCGTGGAGATCGCCGACACGGTGGCCGAGGGCGACGAGCTGGCCGGCTTCGAGGTCGTGGCCCTGCCCGGCCACGCCCCGGGGCTCATCGGACTGTGGCGCGCGGCCGACCGCCTGGCGCTGGTCAGCGACTGCTTCTACACGCTCGATCCGCAGACCGGGATCCACGGCCACCCGCGCGTTCCACATCCCGCGTTCAACCGCGACACCGAGCAGGCGCGCGCCTCGATCCGCAAGCTCGCGGCCATGGAGCCGGCCGTGGCGTGGGCGGGCCACGCCGAGCCGCTGACCGGCGACGTCCGCGCGCAGCTCGAGACCGCGGCTGCTACCACGTAGGGCATGGGCAAGCGCGGCCGCGCGCGCGGCAAGGTCGAGAAGCTCAGCGCCCCCGAGAGCGAGTACGTCTCGCCGCAGGGCGACGTGCTCGTCCTGCGTGGCGCGCTGACGCCGAAGACCCGTCGGCGCTACCACGAGACGCTGCACGGCAACGTCCTCTCCCAGGAGGACGCGTGGCAGCGCGCGACGGAGCTGCTCTTCGAGCATCTGGCGGTGCGCTGGGTCGTCTCCGAGGTGCCCACCGAAGGCCAGCGCGAGCTGCTGATGCGCCTGCGCGTCGCGACCCAGGACGAGCGCCGCTGGATCCGCGACGTCCTGCGCGAGCACCTCGCCGAGCACTTCCCGGACCTCGAGGCGCCGTGAGTCCGCTCGAGCCGCGCCCCTTCGCGGACCTGCTGGCCGGCTACTGCCTCGAGGTCCGGGCCGGCGAGACCGTGCTCGTGCGCTCGACCTCGCTGGCCGCGCCGCTGCTGCTCGAGCTCCAGCGGGCGATCCTCGAGCGCGACGCCTGGCCGCTGCTGCGCGTCGAGCTCCCCGGCCAGACGCCTTCCTACTACGAGCACGCGCGCGAGCGCCACCTCGACGACTACCCCGACCTCGCCCTCACCGAGGCCAAGAGGATCGACGCGCTCGTGGGCATCCAGGCGCCCGGGGACGTGCGCGAGCTCGCCGGCGTCGACCCCGATCGCATCGCCCGCTACGCGCGGGCGCGCCGTCCGATCCGCGAGGCGACGATGAAGAAGCGCTGGTGCTCGACGCTGTGGCCGACCGACGCGCTGGCCGGCCAGGCCGGCATGGCGCTCGAGGACTTCGCCGCCTTCGTGCGCGGCGCGCTGTTCCTCGACCAGCCCGACCCGGTCCAGGCGTGGGGCGGCCTGCGCGCCTTCCAGGAGCGCCTGATCGGCCGCCTGCGCGACGCGCGCGAGCTACGCCTGGAGGCCGAGGGCACCGACCTGACCCTCAGCGTCGCCGGCCGCACGTGGGTCAACTCCGACGGCAAGCGCAACATGCCCAGCGGTGAGGTCTTCACCGGTCCGCACGAGCAGAGCGCCAACGGCCACGTGCGCTTCACCGTTCGCTCGGCGCCGGCCGGGATCGACGTCGACGGCGTGGAGCTCGAGCTGCGCGACGGCGAGGTCGTCTCCGCCCGCGCCGCCGTCGGCGACGAGTACCTGCAGCGCGCGCTGGCGACCGACGACGGCTCGCGCTTCCTGGGCGAGATCGGGATCGGCACCAACTTCGGCATCGTGCGCCCGACGGGCACGATCCTCTTCGACGAGAAGATCGGCGGCACCGTGCACCTCGCCCTCGGGCGCTCCTATCCGGAGACGGGCGGCAAGAACCGCTCCGCGCTGCATTGGGACCTCATCTGCGACCTCCGCGCGGGCGGGCGGCTCAGCGCCGACGGCGAGGTCGTGCAGCAGGACGGGCGCTTCAGCCTCCAGCCGGGCTGAGCCTCAGCCCCGCCGTTCGTCTCGCGCCCGCCTCCGTTCGACGCTCATCGACGAGAGCGAGCGGGAAACCGCCAGATTCGGCTGCCGCCTTCGTTCAGGGCTGTTGATCCAGTCCCACAGGAGGTCTCTCGTGCGCAGGATGCTTTGGGTGGTCGCCGCCTCGGTGGCGAGTGTTGTGGTCATGTCGGCGTCCGCCTCGGCGGCGGGTTGGAACTGCTCGGCCGCCGCGGTGAGCGGGCAGCCGCTGGGCACCCCGATCACCGCCAACGTCGGCCAGACGACATGCAAGGCGGCCAGTGGCGGGGCGAACCTGCCGGAGCTGCCGCTGCCGCTGCAGGCCAACGTGATGTCGGCGCGCACGACGCTCGATGGCTCCGCGAGCCAGCCCGCGCAGCAGACCGCAGGCGCCACGGGCGAAGTCGCCAACCTCTCGGTCGGCGTGCCCACGGGTTCGGCGCCGATCCCGACGACGACGATCCCGGTGCCGGGCATGGGCAACGTCGACATCACGCAGGCGCTGGCCGGGCTGCTGCCGCCGCCGCCCAACCCGCTGCTCGCCATCAAGCTCTCGAGCGCGACCGCGTCGGGCAGCTGCGTCAACGGCAAGCCCAGGCTCACGGGCTCCTCGCACGTGCTCGGCCTCACCGTCGCGGGCCAGGAGCTGCCCGTCGACCAAGCGGTGTCGCAGGCCGTCACGGCGATCGGCGGCGGGACGCTCGACCCCTCGCAGCTGACCTCGCAGCCACTCCCGGCCCCGCTGAACCAGATCCCGCCGGCGACGCTGCAGCCGCTGCTCGACGCGCTGCCCGACATGGCGATCCCGCCGACGCTCGCGCAGATCCGGGTCACCCCCGGCTCGCAGACGGTGGAGAACGGGACGCTGACCCAGAAGGGCCTTCAGATCTTCCTTGCCCTCGGGGGCCAGACGGTCGCCGATCTCACCCTCGGTCAGGCCTCGGTCTCCCAGGGCGACGTCGGCTGCGCCCAGCCCGTAGCGGCGGCCCAGCTTCAGTGCACGACGCGCAAGCTCGCGCTCATCGACGTGCTCGAGCGCAAGGGCTACGCGCGCCTCTACGGCGCGGCCGACCGCACCCTCATCGGCAAGCGCGTGAACGTCGTGGCCTCCTGGAACGGCAAGACCGTCGCGCGGCCCGTCGTGCGCAAGGACGGGACCTTCCTGGCCAAGGGCAAGCTGCCGCCGATGACGCTTCGCCACTCCAATCGCGCCCGCTACCAGGCCAAGATCGGCAAGGAGCGCTCGCTGCGGCTCAAGCTCTTCCGGCGCATGCTCGTGACCGAGCTCTCCAGCCGCAGCGGCAAGGTCACGATCAAGGGGCACATCGTCCTGCCGCTGGGCACGCCGATCCAGAAGATCACGATCAAGCGCCGCGTCTCGTGCACGAAGAACGTGGTCGTCAAGTCGCTGCGCCCGGACAGCCGGGGGCGCTTCTCGATCACGCTCGGCGGACCGCCGAGCGGTCAGGCCGCGGTCTACCGGCTCGCGACGAAGGTCCGCAAGAACCATCACAACCGCAAGCTGTTCCCCACCTTCACGCTGCCGCGCGCGGTGGCGCTCAAGCGCTAAGGGGCGCCTGATCGAGTCAGGCGGCGGGCGTTCCGCCGGTGTCCGACGCCGTGCCCGTCGCCTTCTTGGAGGCGTGCGGAAGCTCGTAGACCTTGTGGTCCGTGCCGGTGCCGTACACGTGGAAGGTTCGCCCGCCGCGCTGGACGATCTGGAAGTCCTCGCCATCGCGAGGGCTTCCGGTTCGATTGATGAAGTGGCCCTTGTCCGGCCCCGCGACGATCTTCTCGTAGTGGTGGCCGGTGACCTTCTCCGTCTTCTCGTCCGCGGGCCGCTTGCCGGCGTCGGCCAGAGCGGCCTTGAAGCCCTCGCCGATGTCCGAGATCGGCGCGGCGGCCGTGCTCGGGATGGTGGCGGTGGAGGCGCTGGGAGCGGAGAGGATCGAGACGACGTTGCTCATCACCCCCTGTGATCGACCCCGCTGGGGCACGACTTGAGCCGCGACTAGGCTTGGTGGCCGTAGTAGGGAGAACCCCCGTGTCGACGACGCCCGCTAGCTCCATGGCGCACACGACGGCCACCGCCGACGATATGGCCATGCCCTCCCTGCAACATCCCGGCGCGCTGGTTCGCCAGCTCGGACTCGACACCGTCTACCTGCTGCTGGCGCTGCCGATGGGCATCCTCACCTTCACGGTGGTGGTGACGGGCTGGTCGGTCTCGCTCGGTCTCGCGATCACCTTGATCGGGCTCCCGCTGGCGATGGCCACCATCTACGTCTCGCGCTGGCTGGCGTGGATCGAGCGCCGCCGGGCCGCGCTCGTGCTCGGGGAGACCATTCCCGGCGTCTACAAGACGCCCTCCGGCGGCTTCCTGAACCGCCTCAAAGCGCTCTTCTCGGACCCGTCGACGTGGAAGGACCTCGCCTGGCACCTGCTGCTGCTCCCGGTCGGCATCGCGGACTTCACCATCGCCGTCACGGCATGGTCGGCCACGTTCGGCCTGATCTCGATGCCGGCCTGGTGGTGGGCGCTGCCCGAGAACGACCCGACGGACCTCGGCCTCTTCCAGGTCGACTCGTGGGGCAACGCGTTCCTGGCGATGGCGATCGGCATCCTCCTGCTGCCGCTGGCCGCCGCCATCGTGCGCGGGACCGCCGCCGCAAGCGGCGCGCTGTCGAGGGTCGTCCTCGGCCCCAGCCGCCGGCAGCTCGAGGAGCGCGTCGAGGTCCTGGCCCAGACCCGCGCCGGCGCGGTCGACGCCGCGGCGGCCGAGCTGCAGCGCATCGAGCGCGACCTGCACGACGGAGCGCAGGCGCGCCTCGTGGCGCTCGCGCTCGACCTCGGCATGGCCGAGGAGCGCTTCGACCGCGATCCGGAGGGCGCCCGCGAGCTCGTCGAGAAGGCGCGCGGAGAGGCGCGGCTGGCGATGGGCGAGCTGCGCGACCTCGCGCGCGGCATCCGCCCGGCGCTCCTGTCCGAGCGCGGCCTGGGCGAGGCGATCGGCGCGCTCGCGGCGCGGACGCCGCTGCCGACCAACGTCGAGGTCGACCTCGATGGGCGCCTGCCCGCGCCCGTGGAGCTCGCCGCCTACTTCACGGTCGCCGAGGCGCTGACCAATGCGGTCAAGCACGCGCGGGCGCGCAGCGCCAAGGTGCGGCTGTGGCGCGAGAACGGGCGCCTGCGCATCGAGGTGCGCGACGACGGCCTCGGCGGCGCCAACCCGACCGGCCACGGGCTCGACGGCCTGCACAAGCGCCTCGCCGCGCTCGACGGCACGCTGGCCATCGCCTCGCCGGTCGGCGGCCCCACCGTCCTATATGCGGAGGTCCCGTGCGCGTCGTGATCGCAGAAGACCTCGCGCTCCTGCGCGAGGGCATCAGCCGCCTGCTCAACGACCACGGGTTCGAGGTCGTCGCCGCCGTCGCCGACGGCGAGGCCTTCCTGGCCGCCGTCGACGAGCACCACCCCGACGTGTGCGTCGTCGACGTGCGCCTGCCGCCCGGGTTCAAGGACGAGGGCGTGCGCGCCGCGCTCGAGGCCCGCCGGCGGATCGAGGGGCTGCCGATCCTGGTGCTCTCGCAGTACGTCGAACGCACCTACGCCGCCGAGCTGCTCTCCGACGGGCGCGGCGGCGTCGGCTACCTGCTGAAGGACCGCGTCGCCGAGGTGCGCGACTTCGTCGAGGCCGTGCGGCGCGTGGCCGAGGGCGGCACCGCGCTCGATCCCGAGGCGGTCTCCCAGCTGCTGGGCCAGCGCGACGACGGGCCTCTCGACGAGCTCACCCCGCGCGAGCGCGACGTGCTGGGGCTGATGGCCGAGGGGCGCTCGAACGGGGCCATCGCCGAGGAGCTGGTGGTGACCGAGGGAGCCGTCGAAAAGCACGTCTCGAACATCTTCATGAAGCTCGGCCTGCCGCCCTCCGAGCACGACCACCGCCGCGTCCTGGCCGTGCTCGCGTGGATGCGGGGCTGACGGGTTTTCGACACCGCGCGGCTCCCGCGTCGAGCCGGTGCGGAGACGAAGGGACCATGCCGTACTGTCCAGGCCATGGAGCGCCGCACCAAGATCGTGGCGACGATCGGGCCCGCCTCGCGCGATCCCGAGGTGCTCGTGCGCATGGTCGATGCGGGCATGGACGTCGCGCGGCTGAACTTCTCCCACGGCACCGCCGACCTGCACGCCGAGACCGCGCAGCGCGTGCGCGAGGCGGCGAGCCGCGCCGGGCGGCCGGTGGCGATCCTCCAGGACCTTCCCGGCCCGAAGCTGCGCATCGGCGCGCTGCGTGACGACACCGCCGAGCTCGCGGCCGGCGACTGCGTGACCTTCGTGTGCGGCAACGGCAGTCCGGCCGGCGACGCGCGGCGGATGTCGATCGCCTGGGACGGCCTCGCCCAGGCCATCGAGCCGGGCGAGATCCTCTACCTGGCCGACGGCTCGGTGCGCCTGCGCGCCGTGGCGGTGCGCTCCGGCGACGGCGAGATCGACGCCGAGGTCGAGGTCGGCGGCACCGTCGCCTCGCGCCAGGGCCTCAACATCCCCGGTCCGCTCGACATCCTCCCCGCGGTGCCCGAGGAGGACCTGGAGCACCTGCGCGCCGGCCAGAAGATCGGCGTCGACCTCGTGGCCCTCAGCTTCGTGCGCCGGCCCGAGGACGTCCTCTTCGTGCGCGAGCACACCCGCACCCCGCTGATCGCCAAGATCGAGAAGCCGCAGGGCGTCGAGCGCGCCGAGGAGATCCTCAAGGTCGCAGACTGCGTGATGGTCGCGCGCGGCGACCTGGGCGTGGAGATGCCCATCGAGGAGGTGCCGATGATCCAGAAGCGCCTGCTCGCCCTGGCCGGCGCCATGGCACGGCCGTCGATCACCGCCACGCAGATGCTCGACTCGATGGTCACCTCGTCGCGCCCGACGCGCGCGGAGGTCGCCGACGTGGCCAACGCCATCCTCGACGGCACCGACGCGGTGATGCTCTCCCAGGAGACCGCGGTCGGCCACCACCCGGCGCTGGCCATCGAGATCATGGCCGCGGTCGCCCGCACCACCGAGCGCGAGGCGCCCTACGAGAGCTGGACCGCGATGCGCGTGCGCCGCGACGAGCGCGACCCCGCCTACACGATCGCGCACTCCGCCTGCGTGGCCGCACGCGAGCTCAGCCTCGACGCGCTCGTCGTCCCCACCCTGAGCGGCCGCTCGGCGCGCCTGGTCTCGGCCCATCGCCCCAACGTGCCGATCTACGCGCTGTCACCCGGGCGCGAGACCGTGCGCCGCTGCGGGCTCATGTGGGGGGTCAAGGCGGCCTCGATGCCGCGCCACGAGGTCACCGAGGCGCTGATCGCCGACGCCGCGCGGCGCGTCGTCGAGCTCGGCTGGTGCAAGCGGGGCCAGCGCGTCGGCATCACCGCCGGGCTGCCGAGCGGCAAGCCGGGAACGACGAGCATGTTCCAGGTGCAGGAGGTCTAGGGCCGCCGAGCGCGGCGCAGGTCGCGGCGCCCGACGCCTTCACGCCGCGAGCGGCGGGCGGCGCGCGTAGAACTCGGCCTCGGCCACGCCCTGCTCGGTGACCGGCTCGTCGCCGTAGATCCACTCGCGCGCGATGCGATGCCAGTTGGCCGTCGCGCGCAGCTGACCGAGCACGGCCAGAGTGAGCATCTCCAGGCGACGGCCGAAGAGGTGGTCGGGCGGGAGCGTCTCGTGGCGCATCTTGCCGAAGTGGCGCGAGCGCGGATCGCTCATCTGGATCATGACCTCGGTGGCGATCTCGGGCGTGAGCTCGATCTCCTCATCGTGCGAGTACCACCACGTGAAGTCGTCGAACTGCTCGAGGATCCCGGCCTCGGTGTAGTAGCTGGGGTCGCCCATCCAGCCCCCACGGTGCAGGTGCTCGATGAGCTCGCCCGCGCGGCGCTCGATCCCCAGCCTCTGGCTCTGGAGCTCGAACTCGGCCGCCTCGGCGGTGATGCGCTTGAACAGCCCGAAGTCCAGGAAGGCCATCCGCCCGTCGTCGAGCAGCAGGCAGTTGCCCGGATGCGGGTCGCCGCTGAACTGGTGGTGGCGGTACATGCAACCGAAGTAGAAGCGGAAGATCGTCTCGCCGATGCGGTTGCGCTCCTCGTGCGGGAGCTGCTTCATCTCCTCGAAGCCGCGGCCGGCCACGAACTCGCTGACGATGACCCGCTCGTGGCTGAGGCTCGTGACGACGTCGGGGATGACGATGAAGGGATGGCCGCGGAAGATGCGCGCCAGGCGCCGCTGGTTCTGGGCCTCGAGCTCGTAGTCGAGCTCCTCCTCGATGCGCGAGCGGATCTCGGTGCCCAGCGCCTTGGGGTCGAGGCCCGGCGCGACCGACTTCATGAGCCGCAGGATCATCCCGAGGTTCTGCATGTCCGAGCGCACCGCGGTGTTGACGCCCGGGTACTGGACCTTGACCGCGACGTCGCGCCCGTCGTCGAGGCGTGCCTTGTAGACCTGGCCGATCGAGGCGGCGGCGATCGGGACCGGGTCGAACGTCTCGAAGACCTCGTCGATCGGCTCGTCGTACTCCTGCTCGATGACCTTCTTCATGTCCTTGAAGGAGACCTTCGGCGCCGCGTCGCGCAGCTCGGCGAGCTTGGCCTGGAACTGCTCGCGGTACTCCTCGGGGACCAGCCCGACGTCGAGGAACGACATGACCTGGCCGAGCTTCATGGCCGCGCCCTTCATCGTCCCCAGGGCGGCGACGATCTGCTCGGCGGTCTCGAGCTGGCGCTTGGCCAGCGCCTTCTCAGCCTCCTCGTCCGAGCGCGTCAGGTTGGCCGCGCGCGTCCCGGCCTGGCGAACGGCCTGCCCGGCCGCCAGCCGCCCGACCGTCGCCGAGCGCCGCAGGCGCGACGTGGGAATCGGGTTCTTGTCGCGACGGGCCACGACCGGGCAGGCTAGCGACCGCGCCCTGCGCGACCGCGCGCCCGTCCGTCGATGTGCTCAGCGCGCAGCGCGGTGCACGGCCTCGCAGCTCTTGCCCACGTCGTCGAGCAGCCGCTTGTCGGCTCACGGTGTCCACCCCCTCGCCCGAGGGTGCCGCTCCGCTCAGCGGCTGATCTGCGAGCCGGGGACGATGTCGTCGGACCCGTCGGCCCAGCGCACCCAGGCCTTGTGGCCACCGTCGTAGTCGTCGCCGAGCAGCACGAGCGTGGCCGGGTCGCCCATGGCGGTGCACTGCTCCTCGCCCTCGGGGTCCAGGCCGCGCCACACGCGCACGAACGCGTTGGTGTCCCACTCCTCGGCCACCGTCGTGGGCTCGGTGTGACCGGGGCGGATGACGGTCTCGGGCGGGAGCGCGAGGAGCACGTCCATGATCGAGTGCTTCAGGTCGGCGTAGGTCGTGTGGCCGGGGGCGCGCACGCCGCCGACGGAGTTCTTGAACAGCGTGTCGCCGGTGAACACGTTGCCCTCGACGAGCAGCGAGAGCATCCCCTTGGTGTGGCCCGGCGTGTGCAGCGTCCGCACCTCGAGGTCACCGACGCGGATGGTCTCGTCGGGGCTCATCTCGGCGGTGACGCCGTCGACGCGCTCGTCCGGGTGCGCGAGCACCTCGAGGTCGGGCCAGCGATCGGTGAGCCTGCCCAGCTCGTCCACGTGGTCGTGGTGGTGGTGGGTGAGGAGCACGTGCGTCGGCGTCATGTCGTGGCGCTCGGCCGCGGCGATGAGCGGGCTCACCGGACCGCCGGCGTCGACGAAGAAGCCCGCGCCGCCGGGCTCGCCCACGAGGTAGGTGTTCGACAGGAACTGCGGATGCATGGAGCGTTCGATGACCATGGTCGGGGGTACATTGCCAGAGTGCCCGAGCTCATCCACACCTGCTACCGCATCGGCGACATCGACCGGTCCGTCGCCTTCTACGAGGCGCTCGGCTTCGAGGAGCTGCGCCGGATGCCGATCCGCGACGAGGCGATCAACGTCTTCATGGGCCTCCCCGACGACGGCGCCCGCCTCGAGCTGACCTACAACCACGGCGTCGACTCCTACGAGCTCGGTACCGGCTACAACCACATCGCGATCACCGCGTCCGACCTCGACGCGACGCTGGCCAACCTCGCCGGGCAGGGCATCGAGCCCGAGAAGCCGCCCTACACCGTGCGCGAGGGCGGCAACCGGATCTGCTTCGTGCGCGATCCCGACGGCTACCGCGTCGAGATCATCGAGACCGACTAGGGAGGCCACGTCGCTCGTCGCGCGTCCGGACTCGGACCGCGTCGGCCAGGAGCCGCGGGCGGCAGAGGCAACCCGCCGTACTACGTGCTCGGCCCGATCCGCAACTCGGCCCCGACCACCACGGCCTCGACGCGGAGCACGACGGCATCGCCTGCCGGGTAGCGGTCAGAGGGCCAGGCGCACCGTGCGCGCGCTGGTCGCCTCGTTGCCGATCGCGTCGGCGACCTTGACGACCAGCTTCGCCTTCAGCGCGCGATGGGCCCGCAGCGCCCGGCGTATCGCGAACCGCGCCGGCCGGCTGAGCACGAGGCGCAGCGTGAGCGTCTGACCCTGCCCCAGCGCGACCGGCTTCGCGCGCAGGCGCAGGGCGTGGGGCCGGCCGGGCAGCCGCAGCGTGGCGGTGGCCGACGCGGCACACGCCTCGCCCGGGCAGGTGACGGTGACGAGCAGCGCGCCGCGGCGCAGCGGGTGCTGCTGGCGCGGGCCGCCGAGCCGCGCGAGAGGAGCGGTCGTGTCGGCCGACGAGGGCGCCCCCGAGGGCGTCGGCGCCGCTGGCGAGCCGCCCGGCGGCACGTCCTCGGGGCACGCGGGGCCGATGAGCGCCCGCGCCTCGGCCAGGCGCAGCTGGTAGCGCCCGCGGTATTGCTCGGCGGGGACCAGCACCTCGGCGATCCAGTTGCCCCACATCGCGGCGTCCGGGAGGGGGTCGAAGCCCTGAGCCAGGTCGGCCTGCCGGACCTGGGTGGCCAGGTCGACGAACCACTGCAGCTGGAGCTCTGGGTGCTGCGGGAAGTCCTGGTAGGGCGGCCTGTCCCAAACGGTCACCCGGGTCTGGAAGTAGCCCGCGGCGTCCCGGTCGCCCTGGGCGACATTCGTGAGCGAGGACTCGACCAGCGCGCCCATGACCGGCAGCTCGCCGGGCAGTCCGGCGGCCATCGCGCCGCGCGCCATCCACTGCGCGATCGCGTCCTTGGCCGCGCCGTCCCCTGGGTAGGCGACGGGCAGCGGGCAAGCTCGCGCGGGCGCCGCGAGGACCACCGCGGCCAGCGCGCCGAGGACCGCAACCCGCGCCTTCATGTCGCGACACTACTCTGCGCCACATGGTCGAGAAGATCGCCGTCGCAGACCTCGGGTCGAACTCGTTCCGCCTGGTGGTCTTCACCGCGGCCGACGGCTGGTGGAAGCGCACCGACGAGATCTACGAGGCGGTGCGCATCGGCGAGGGCCTGGCGGCCACCGGCGAGCTGGGCGAGGCCGGGATGGCGCGCGCGCAGGCGACGATGGAGGTCTTCGCCCACTTCTGCTCGGCCAGCGCCATCGAGCCCGACACGGTGCTCGCGGTCGCGACGTCCGCCATCCGCGACGCGACCAACTCCGCGGCCTTCCTCGAGCGCGCCCAGGCGGCCAGCGGCCTGCGCGTGCGCGTGCTCAGCGGCGAGGAGGAGGCGCGCTACGGCTACCTGGCGGCGGTCAACTCGACGACGCTCTCCGACGGGGTCATGCTCGACATCGGCGGCGGCTCGATGCAGCTCGTCCATGTCGTCGGCCGCCACTCGCGCGAGCTCGACTCCTGGCGCCTGGGCGCCGTGCGCGTCACCGAGCGCTTCCTGTCCGGCGACGGCCCGGCCAAGCCCAAGCAGGTCCGCGAGCTCGTGGGCTACGTCACGGCCAAGCTCGAGCGAGCGCCGTGGCTGGGGCGCTGCGGGCCGCGCCTGGTCGGCATCGGCGGGACGATCCGGAACCTCGCAGCCGCGGCCCAGCGCGATCTGGAGGTCCCCGAGGCCGGCGTCCAGGGCTACGTGATCACGCGCGACGAGCTCGACCGGCTCGTCGACGAGCTGGCCAAGCGCACGCCTGCCGACCGCGCCAAGTTCCCCGGCGTCAAGCCCTCGCGCGGCGACATCATCCTCGGCGGCGCGATCGTCGTGCAGACGGTGATGGAGGTCGGGGGGTTCGAGGGCCTCGAGGTCACCGAGGCGGGCCTGCGCGAGGGCGTCTTCTTCGAGCACCATCTCGGCGGCGAGCCGCCGCTCTTCGACGACGTGCGCCGCGCGAGCGTCGTCAACCTGGCCGCGCAGTACCGGATGGACCCCGAGCACAGCCCGCACACCGCCCACGTCGCCCACCTCGCGCTCGGGCTCTTCGACGAGCTGGCCGCCGCGGGCGTGCACGACGGCGACCCGGGCGAACGCGAGCTGCTGTGGGCTGCGGCGCTGCTGCACGACATCGGCATGACCGTCGACTACGACGACCATCACAAGCACTCGCGCTACCTCGTCCTCAACGCCGGCCTCCCGGGCTTCGAGCAGCGCGAGCTCGCGCTCATCGGCCAGGCGGTGCGCTATCACCGCAAGGGCATGCCCTCGCTGGGCCCGTTCGCACCGCTGGCGATCAAGGGTGACGAGGAGCGCCTGGCGCGCATGTCCACGCTCCTGCGCCTGGCCGAGGACCTCGAGCGCTCACGCGACCAGCTCGTGCGCGCGGCCCACGTCGCCGTCGACGACGGCACGGTGAGCCTCGAGCTCGACTCCGACGGCGACGACCGCGTCCCGCGATGGGCCGCAGGCCGCGAGACGGAGCTCTTCGCGCGCGCCTTCGACCGTCAGCTGACGGTCTGAGGGCACTCGGCGCAAGTTCGGCCGTGCGGCTCCGTTGGGGCCAGAGATCCCGATCCCCCTCGAGCCGACCGCAATCCCTCAGGCGGTCGGCTCGCCGGGGCGGCCGGGCCCGGCCGGGACCTCGAGCGGCTCGACCGGGGCGCTGATCGCCTCGACCTCCTCGATCTCGAGCTCGGGCGGCTCCATGCCGTCGCAGATGAGCCGAAACGCGCCGGTGCCGACCTTGGGATCGCCCTCGAGGACGAGCCCCGCGATCGTGTCGCCCTCCTCCCACTGCATCCGCTCGATCTCGAACGGGTTCATCCGCACCGTGTGCGGCGGGAAGGGGCAGCGGGCGTTGTGATCCGCCTTCGCCTTGGTGATCGCCTCGAAGTTCTTGCCCTCGGCGCTCATGGGTCCAAGAGTACCCCGGGATTGAGGAGCCCCTTCGGGTCGACTGCGGCCTTGGCGGCGCGCAGCGCGGCGGCGAAGGGCGCAGGGCGCTCGGCGTCGTACCAGCGCCGGTGGTCGCGCCCGACGGCGTGATGGTGGGTGATGGTGCCCCCGGCCGCGAGGATCGCGTCGGAGGCGGCGCTCTTCATCTCGAGCCACTGCTCGAGCTCGTCGCCGCGGCGTGCCGGCGCGAGGACCGTGAAGTAGGGCGCCGCGCCGTCGGGGTAGACGTGTGTCAGGCGGCACGTCACGCGGGCGCGCTCGCCGAGGGCCGCGCGCGTCGCGCCGATCACGGCCTCGTGGAAGGCCGGCAGGCGCTCCCACGTGATGGCGGTCTCGAAGGTGTCGGTGAGGATCCCGAGGCGGACGAGCATGTCACGCAGGTAGGGCATGCGCAGAAAGGCCTCGCGCCACGCGCCCGCGCCGTCGCGCCCGCCGGCTGCGGCCTCGTCGGGCTCGCCGCCGTGTGCGCGGCAGAGCTCGAGCGCGCGGGCCAGGTCGCGCCCGACGTCGTGGTCGGTGGACTCGAACCCCAGCACGAGCATGGCGCGCTCGCCGTCGCCCGAGCCGGTCTGCTGCGCTTCCAGTGCGTCGACGAGGCGGCAGTTGGCGGGCCGCAGGCCGGCCTGTACGACGGCCCGCACCGCCTCGGCGCCGGCCAGGAACGAGGAGAAGCGCACCGTGCGCCCGGCCCGGTGCGACGGGCGGGGCTGCACGCGCACCCACGCCTCGGTGATGACGCCGAGGATCCCCTCCGAGCCGAGCAGCATCCGGTCGGGCGAGGGTCCGGCGCCCGAGCCCGGCAGCCGGCGCGAGGCCCAGGTGCCGCTCGGCGTGATCGCTCGCACGGCCTCGACGAGGTCGTCCACGTGCGTGGGGCCCACGGCGAAGTGCCCGCCGGCGCGCGTCGCGATCCAGCCTCCGAGGGTCGAGAGCTCGAAGGACTGCGGGTAGAAGCGCATCGTGAGCCCGTGCGCGCCGAGCTGCTCCTCCAGCCGCGGGCCCGCGGCGCCGGCGCCGATGCGGGCGGCGCGCGAGATCGGGTCGATCTCGAGCACCCGGTCGAGCGCGCCGAGATCGAGCGACGCCGCGCCGTCGAACGTCGCAGGGATCCGCGGCTCGACGCCGCCCACGACGCTCGTGCCGCCGCCGTAGGGGATCACGGCGACGTTCGCGTCCGCCGCCCATTCGAGGGCGGTCTCCACGTCCGCCTCGCGGCGCGGGCGGATGACGAGGTCGACGACGTGCTCGTAGCGCCCGCGGAAGGCGCGGACCGTGTCGAGGTAGGACTTGCCGAGGCTGTGACAGGCGCGGTCGCGATCGTCCACCGAGCAGATCGCGGCCAGCGCGCTCGGAACGGCGACTCTGGGCGCCGGCAGCGTGGGCGTCGGCAGCGGCTCCTCGACCTCGATCGAGCCAAAGCCGAGCGCCTCGACGACGCCGGGCGCCGCGGCCCGCGCCTCACTGGCGCCGATGACGGCGTCCTGGAACCCCCACCCCCAGCGGTTGCGTGCGCGCGCCATCGCCGACCCGATCCTAGGGGTGCCGAAGGCGGCGGACATCCGCAGCGAACGGGTTGGTAACCGCCGCCGGAGGCGGGTCCCCCCGGCCGAAGGCCGAACGTTCTCTAGATTTGAACCTCAGCCCCATGCCCGACGAAGCCGCCCTCCTCGCCCGCGGCCCCTGGGACCCCGACGAGGTCGAGGTCCACTGGAGCGACGACCACTACGACGCGCCGCCCGCGCGCGTCGAGGCTGCCGACGCCGCCATCGCCGCGCTGCGCGACCGCGGCTCGCCCAGCCACGACGGCCTGTCGGCGCGGCTCGTCAGCCACGAACAGCACGACGGGAAGCTCACGATGCACCTGCAGCCCACGCGCTGGGCGCTGCGCCTGGTGGAGGGCGACGCGTCGCTCTCGGTCGCCGCGCTGTGCGTGACCCGCGCAGCCGACGGGCGCTGGCTGGCCGGGCGCCGCGCGCCCTGGCTGTCGTCGTGGGCGGGGCGCTGGGCGCTCGGCGCCGGCGGCGCGGTCGACGTCGGCGAGAGCCCCGTCGACACGCTCACGCGCGAACTCGACGAGGAATGGTCCGTCGCGCCCGAGCGCGTCCGCTGCGAGGCGCTCGTGCGCCTCCCGCACCGGCTCGTGATGTTCATCGGCCAGGCCTGGCTGCCCGAGGGCGCCACCGTGACGCCCGACCACGAACACGACGCCTACGCGTGGTGGCCGGCGTCGATCGACGAATGGCCGCCCGAAGCCGACGAGCCGCTGAGGCGGATGGCCGGGCTGCTGGCCTGAGCGTGAGCCTCTCCTTCGTCACCCTCAAGCGGCTGTCCTTCACCCATTCGGCGATCTACCTCACGCTGCTGGTGGTCTGGATCATCCCTGGGCTGCACTCGCTCGAGTTCGTGTTCGGGATGGCCCACGGCCTCGGCTGGATCGCGATGTGCCTCCTGACCCTCGCCGCCGTGCGCGCGCGCGTGATCCCTCTGCGCCTGGGCGTCGCCGTCGCCGTCATCGGGGCGATCGGCCCGTTCGTCGGCTCCTACGAGTTCGTCCGCGAGGAGCACCGCCGACACGCACCGGCATGAACGCCGCAACGGCTTTCAAGCATGGACGAACCGGCGCAGGGGAAGTCTCCATTAGGGCGTATTAGTCCAGCGTCTTGCGCCCGGGAAGGGCGCTACAGTCTGAATTCAGAGCAATGGCGGTCAACACCACAGTGCAGGTCACCCTGCCGCAGATGGGCGAGTCGGTGACCGAGGGCACCGTCCTGGAGTGGCACAAGCAGGAGGGAGACTCGGTCGAGGCCGACGAGACCCTCGTCGAGATCTCCACCGACAAGGTCGACGCCGAGGTCCCCTCGCCCGCCAGCGGGACCGTGGTCAAGATCCACGCCGCCGAAGGCGACACCGTGAGCGTCGGGGCCGTGCTGGCCGAGATCGCGACCGCGAACGGCGCGACACCCGCAGCCGTCGCACCCGCCGCCGAGCCCGTGGCCGAGCCGGCCGCCAACGGTGACGAGCCGGAGGCGCCGGCGCCGGCGCCGAGCGCCGCCGAAGCAGACGCTCCGACCGACACCGAGGCTCCCGCCGCGACCGGCGGCGACGTCGTCGACATCGTCACGCCCGCCGGCGGCGAGTCGGTCACCGAGGGCACCATCCTCGAATGGTCGGTCAAGGTCGGCGACGCCGTCGAGGACGGCCAAGCCGTGGTCGAGATCTCGACCGACAAGGTCGACATGGAGCTGCCCGCCCCCACGGCCGGCACCATCACCGAGATCCTCGCCGAAGAGGGCGACACCGTCACGGTGGGCCAGGTCATCGCGCGTCTGCAGGTCGGCGCGGGCGCCGCCAAGCCGAAGCCCGCGCCGTCGGGCAACGGCGCCGCCGCCGAGGCGGCCGCTCCGACCGCGCCCGTCGTCCCCGACGACGCCAAGGTCTCCCCCGTAGCCGCGCGCGTGGCCGCCGCCGAGGGCATCGACCTGAGCTCGATCGCCGGCAGCGGGCCCGGTGGGCGCATCACCAAGGCCGACGTCCTCGGCCGGATCGGGAACGGCAGCACCGCAGCGGCCCCGGCGGACGGCGACGCGCCGGCTCCCGCGGCCGCGCCGGCCGGCGCCGACGGCAGCTCGACGCTCCTGAAGGGCGGCGCGGCGATGCTCGCCCGCTACATGGACGAGAGCCGCTCGATCCCCACGGCGACCTCGTTCCGGACCATCACGGTCACCGCGATGGACACCCGCCGCAAGCAGCTCAAGAACGGCGGGCAGAAGGTCTCCTTCACCCACCTCATCTCCTACGCCATCTCCCAGGCCGCGCAGCACGACATGCCGGTCATGACCCACCACTTCGACAACAGCGACGGCAAGCCCCATCGCGTCGACGACGGTCAGGTCAACCTCGGCATCGCCGTCGATGTGGAGAAGAAGGACGGCACGCGGACGCTCATGGTCCCCGTCATCCGCGACGCGGGCCGCAAGAACTTCGCCGACTTCAAGGCCGCCTTCGACCAGCTCATCGAGAAGGCGCGCACCAACACGCTGACCGCCGACGACCTCACCGGCGCCAACATCTCGCTCACCAACCCGGGCGGGATCGGCACCATCGCGTCTGTCCCGCGGCTGATGGTGGGCCAGGGGACGATCGTTGCCACCGGCTCGATCGCCTACCCGGTGGGCCTGCAGAACATCGGCGACATGATCGGCGCCGAGAAGGTCATGACGATGACCTCGACGTACGACCACCGCGTCATCCAGGGCGCGGAGTCGGGGCGCTTCCTGCAGGTCGTCGAGGCCTACCTCCAGGGCGATCACGGCTTCTACGACGGCGTCTTCGCCTCGCTCGGCGCCGAGCTCGGGCCCCCGCCCGCGCCGCCGGCCGCGGCGGCTGCGGCGGCCGCGGCGCGCGACGCCGCCCCGCCGGCGCCGTCCACCGGCACGGTCGTCGACGAGCAGATCCTGCAGGCCGTGCAGGCCGCGACCTCGCTGCTCAAGGCCCACCGCACCCACGGCCACCTCGCCGCCCGCCTGGACCCGCTGGGCACCGAGCCCGAGGGCGACCCGGCGCTGGAGCCGACGACCGTCGGCCTGTCGCCGGAGATCATGGCCAAGATCCCGGCCAAGATCCTGCGCATGTACGTGCCGGGCGCGACCCTCGCCGATGCGCTCCCGCACCTGCGCGAGACCTACTGCGGCACGATCGCCTACGAGATCGAGCACATCGCCAGCCACCGCCAGCGGATGTGGCTGCGCGAGAAGATCGAGGGGTCGGAGTTCCGCAAGCCGCTGACCAACGACGAGCAGCACGCGCTCCTGCAGCGCCTGGTCGAGGTCGACGCGCTCGAGCGCTTCATGCACAAGGCCTACCTGGGCCAGAAGCAGTTCTCGATCGAGGGCCTCGACATGACGGTCCCGATGCTCGACGAGATCATCCAGCTGGCCGCGGCGCACGGCGCGCGCGAGGTCGTCATCGGCATGGCGCACCGCGGCCGCCTCAACGTCCTGGCCCACAACCTGGGCCGCCCGTACGAGACGATCTTCGCCGAGTTCGAGGGCGCCTCGACGCTCGAGGCCGTGACCTCGATCCCGCAGGGCGGCACCGGCGACGTCAAGTACCACCACGGCGCCCAGGGCACCTACCAGCTGCCCAACGGCGACGCGATCCTCGTCAACCTCGAGTCGAACCCCTCGCATCTGGAGTTCGTGCACCCGGTCGTCGTCGGCGCCACCCGCGCGGCGCAGACCGGCCGCCAGGGCCCGCACGCCCACCGCGACACCAACGCCGCGGTGCCGATCGTCCTGCACGGCGACGGCGCCATGCCCGGCCAGGGCGTCGTCGCCGAGTCGCTCAACCTGCAGGCACTCGACGGCTACAAGGTCGGCGGCACGATCCACCTGGTCCAGAACAACCAGGTCGGCTTCACCACGGACCCCGAGGACGCGCGCTCCACGCGCTGGGCGTCGGACATCGCCAAGGGCTACGACACGCCGATCATCCACGTCAACGCCGACGACGTGGCCGCCTGTGTCGCCGCCGTGCGCCTGGCCTTCGCCTTCCGCGAGGAGTTCGGCCACGACGTCGTCCTCGACCTCATCGGCTATCGCCGCTTCGGCCACAACGAGGCCGACGAGCCCGCGTACACGCAGCCCGAGATGTACGCCAAGATCAAGGCCAAGAAGCGCGTCAGCGAGCTGTGGGCCGAGCGGCTCGTCGAGGAGGGCGTCCTCACCCAGGAAGAGGTCGAGCAGCAGCGCCAGGACGTGTGGGACGAGCTCACGCGCCTGCACCAGGACCTCAAGCAGCAGATCAAGGCCGCCGAGGACGCGGGCGCCGTCGAGCAGGCCACCGGCGAGTACCAGCTCGATCGCTCGCCCTCGCCCGAGGTGCAGACGGCGGTCTCGCCCGATCGCCTGCGCTCGCTCAACGACGAGCTGCTGCGGGTCCCCGACGGCTTCACGGTGCACCCGAAGCTCGTCAAGCAGCTCGAGCGCCGCCGCCAGGCGGTCGGCGCCGACGGCGGCATCGACTGGGCGCACGCCGAGTCGCTCGCCTTCTCCTCGCTGCTGACCGAGGGCGTGCCGATCCGCCTGACGGGCCAGGACGTCGAGCGCGGGACCTTCTCCCAGCGCCACATGGTCCTGCACGACGCCAAGACGGGCCAGACGATCTGCCCGATCCAGTCGCTGCCCGGCGCGCTCGCGCCCTTCGAGCTGCACAACTCGCCGCTGAGCGAGATCGCCTGCCTGGGCTTCGAGTACGGCTACTCGGCCGAGGCGCCCGAGACGCTCGTGCTGTGGGAGGCGCAGTTCGGCGACTTCGGCAACGCCGCGCAGGTCATCATCGACCAGTTCATCGTCAGCGGCCTGGCCAAGTGGGGCCAGACGACGCGCCTGACGCTGCTGCTGCCGCACGGCTACGAGGGCTCGGGCCCCGAGCACTCCTCGGGGCGTCTGGAGCGCTTCCTGCAGCTCGCCGCGGAGGGCAACATCCGCGTGGCGAACCTGACCACGCCGGCGCAGTACTTCCATCTCCTGCGCCGCCAGGCCCGCATCGCCAAGCAGCGCCCGCTGATCATCATGACCCCGAAGTCGCTGTTGCGCCTGCCGCAGGCGACCAACCGCCTCGAGCACCTCTCCGAGACGCGCTTCTTCCCCGTCCTCGGCGAGCCGCGGGTGGATACCGCGAAGGTCTCCCGCCTGGTGCTGTGCACCGGCAAGATCTACTACGACCTCGTCGGGCATCCCAGCCGCCAGGACAACGAGGCGGTGGCCATCGGCCGCGTCGAGCTGCTCTACCCCTTCCCCGAGGCGCAGATCCTCGAGCTGGTCAACAGCTACCCGAACCTGCGCGAGGTCGTCTGGGTCCAGGAGGAGCCGCGCAACATGGGCGCGCGCGCCCACATGTCGCCGCGCCTCATGCAGATCCTGCCCCAGCACCTGAAGTTCGGCTACATCGGACGCCCCGAGCGCGCGTCCCCGGGCGAGGGCTACCCCGCCGCCCACACCGGCGAGCAGAACCGCATCCTGCGTACCGCGCTGGACCTCGGCCTGCCCGTCACCCTCTATCCGGCGAAGCTGCCGGGCGATCGCTGAGCGTGGCGCTGCCGCGCGCGGTCGTCTTCGACCTCGACGACACGCTGCTCGACACCACGGGCCTCGAGGCCGAGATGCTCGTCGGGCTCTGTTCGGCGCTCAACGAGGAGCTCCCGGGAGTCGAGTTCGACCACCTGCGCGAGCGCTTCCGCGACGGCCGCGACCACCTGTACGAGCGCGTGCTGAGCGGCGAGCTCGACATCCCCACCTACAGGCGCCTGCACCTGATCGCCGTGTGCGAGCCGTGGGGCGAGCCGTCCGAGGCGATGCAGGCGACCGCCGCCCGCCTGCGCGACGAGCAGCTGGGGCGCTCGCGCTTCGTCGAGCACGCCATCGAGCTGCTGCGCTCGCTGCGCGAGGCCGGCGTACGCACCGGGCTGCTGACCAACGGGCCGTCGTGGATGCAGCGGCGCAAGGTCGAGCTGCTGGGGCTGGAGGGACAGCTCGACGCCATCGGCATCTCCGAGGAGCTGGGCGCGTCGAAGCCCGACCCGGCCGCCTTCACCGCCACGCTCGAGCTCATGGGCTCGGCGCCCGACGACACGGTCATGGTGGGCGACCACCTCGACTGGGACGTGCGCGGAGCGCTGGCCGCCGGAATGCGCGGCGCGGTCTGGGTCGCCGGCGACGAGGACGAGCGCCACCCGCCCCCGGGCGCCATGAAGGTCGCGCGGCTGGGCGAGGTCCCCGCCGCGCTCGCGGCACTGGCGTGACGACGCTGGCCGCGTTCGGGCCCGGCCGGGTCAACCTGATCGGCGAGCACACCGACTACAACGACGGCCTCTGCCTGCCCTTTGCGATCGCCCGCGGGGTGACGGTCCGCGTCGAGGCCCTCGACGGCGGGCGCGTCGAGGCGCACGCCGCCGACCTCGGCGAGGACGACGCCTTCGACGCCGCCGCCCCGCCGCGCGACGGCGAGGGCTGGCGGGCCTTCGTGCGCGGGACGGTGGGCGAGCTGCGCGCGGCCGGCCATGCGGTCGGCGGCGCCCGCCTGAACTTCGGCGGCGACCTGCCGCGCGGCGGCGGCCTGTCCTCGTCGGCGGCGCTCTCGACGGCCCTCGCGCTGGCGCTGCTCGCGCTCGCCGAGGAGCCTGAGGGCGATCGCCGCGAGCTCGCGCGGCTGTGCTCGCGCGTGGAGAACGACTGGGTCGGCGCGCAGACCGGCCTGCTCGACCAGCTCGCTGCGCTCTTCGGGCAGGAGGGCCACGCCCTGCGCCTGGACTGCCGGGACCTCTCGATCGAGCCCGTGGTGCTCGACCTGCGCGGCTGGACGCTGGCTGTCGCCCCTTCGGGTCACGAGCACGTGCACGCGGGCTCGGGCTACAACGACCGCCGCGCGGAGTGCCGTGCGGCGTGCGAGGCGCTCGGCATCGCCTCGCTGCGCGACGCGCCGGTCGACGCGCCCGATCGGCTCCCGGCGCCGCTGGATCGCCGCGTGCGCCACGTCCTGAGCGAGAACGCGCGCGTGGAGGCAGCGGTGGCCGCGTTGCGCGACGGCGACCTCGAGCGCCTCGGGGCGCTGCTCGACGCCTCGCACGCGAGCCTGCGCGACGACTACGAGGTCTCCGTCGATGCCGTCGAGCGCACGGTTGCGCGGCTGAAGGACGCCGGCGCGGCCGGTGCCCGGATCGTGGGCGGTGGCTTCGGCGGCTCGGTGCTCGCGCTCTTCCCGCCTGCGGCCACGCCGCCGGACGACGCGCTCGTCGTCGAGCCCGCCGGGCCGGCGCGGGTGCTCGGCGCGGGCGAGACGCTGCCCGGGTGACGTAGGCCCCCACCTAGGTGGCCCGCGGCGGCGCGGGAAGGCGCCGTTGCAGGTGTATGCGACTGCGCCTCCTGCTCCCCGCCCTCATCGCCCTGCTGCTCGTCCCCGCCGCCGCCCGGGCCGCCGACTCGCACGCGCCTCATGGCGCGCGCCTGGACTGGCTGCCCAGCGACGAATGGGTCATGTCCGCGTGGCTGCCCTACGACGAGGCGCGCCTGTACGAGCTCGTCCACACCGATCGCGCCGAGGTCGACGCGTGGTTGGACGACCACCGCACGCTCGGCCAGCTCGCGCGCACGCGCGGCTGGACGTCGCAGCGCAAGCTGGCCCGTGCGCTCGTCGCGCCGCGGCTGAAGAGCGTGCGCCCGGCCATGCGCGCGGTCCTCGAGCGCCGCGCACTGGAGACCCTGACCCAGGGCCACCTCTCCAACCACATCATCTTCCACGTCTTCCACACGCCGGCCATCGCCGATCACGCCCGCACGATCTTCGGCCTGCGCCCGGCCACCTTCCGCCACCTGCGCGACAGCGGCCTGTCGCCGACGACGATCGCCCACCGCGGCGGGCGCACCCGCGCCGGCGCCCAGGGGCGTCTGGCGACGGTGCTGAAGGCCCGCGGCCGGCGCGCCGTGCGCATCGGCGCGATGAGCCGCGCGCAGGCCCGGGCGCTCTACGCCGAGCAGATGGCGGCGCTGCCGGCGTTCATGCGCCACACCTATCGCACGCCCTCCGAGCAGGTCAGCTTCCTCTGCCGGCCGCACTGAGCGGCATCAGGGAGCCGAACACGCGCTCCCATAGTCTTCGCACGATGGAAGCGCGGCTGCTCATCGCCTGCCCCGACCGGCACGGCATCGTCGCGGCGGTCTCAGGGTTCCTGGCCGCCCGCGACGCGAACATCGTCACCTCCGACCAGTACTCGACCGATCCGGAGGGCGGCGCCTTCTTCATGCGCATGGCCTTCACCATCGACGCTCTCGGCGAGGGCTTCGCCGGGGCCTTCGCGAGCGAGGTGGCCGAGCGCTTCGCGATGGAGTGGCGCCTGGACGACGCCGGGCGCGCCAAGCGCGTCGCGGTGCTGGTCTCGCGCGAGGACCACTGCCTGCTGGACCTCCTCTGGCGCCGCCGGCGCGGCGAGCTGCACTGCGAGATCCCGCTCGTGATCTCCAACCATCCCGACCACGCCGTGGACGTCGAGGGCTTCGGCGTGCGCTACGAGCATGTGCCCGTGGTCAAGGGCGAGAAGCCGGCGGCCGAGGCGCGCATGCTCGAGCTGCTCTCCGATCAGAGCCTCGACCTCGTCGTCCTCGCCCGCTACATGCAGATCCTCAGCGGCGACTTCCTCAGCGGCGTCGGCTGCCCGGTGATCAACATCCACCACTCGTTCCTGCCGGCCTTTGCCGGCGCCGACCCCTACCGGCGGGCGAAGGAGCGCGGGGTCAAGGTCATCGGGGCCACCGCGCACTACGTGACCGAGGAGCTCGACGCGGGGCCGATCATCGAGCAGGACGTGGTGCGCGTGACCCACCGCGAGGGGGCCGACGCGCTCGCCCGCATCGGCCGCGACGTCGAGCGCACCGTGCTCGCCCGTGCGGTGGGCCTGCATCTGGAGGACCGGGTTCTCGTCCACGAGAACCGGACGGTGGTGTTCTAGAGAACGTTGGGGGCCCGCCGTGGCGGCCGCTGCTCCTCCGCGGCGTCCCCGTTGGGACGGGCCGCTTCGGCCCCCTAGGCGGCTGGGACCTTCTCGCGCGTGGCGCGGACCAGCGCCGTGACGTGCTCGGCCAGCTGGTCGCGGAGGTCCTCGGCGTGCAGGTTGCCGTACTCGTCGAACTGCTGGTGGGCCTGCATGACGGGCAGCTCGCGATCGACGACGTCGGCGCCGATGGCGGCGAGCACCTTGCGCACCTCCGCCTGGGCCCACACCGCGCCGAAGAGGCCGGTGCTGGCGCCGACGACGGCGGCGGGCTTGCCGCGCAGGACGTTGTCCGCGACCGGGCGCGACGCCCAGTCCAGCGCGTTCTTCAGCACGCCGGGGATCGAGTGGTTGTACTCAGGGGTCGAGATCAGGACCGCGTCGGCGCGCTCGATGGCGTCCTTGAGCGCGACCACTCCCGGAGCGTGAAGCCCGGGCGCGTCCTCGTCCGCGTCGTAGGGAGGGACCTCGCGCAGACCGTCGAACAGCTCGAGCTCCACTCCGGGCGGCAGCAGCTCTGCCGCCGCCCGAAGGAGCGCCGTGTTGTGCGAATCCTTGCGGAGACTTCCCGAGATGCCGAGGATCCGCATCTCGCCTACGCCTCCTGGCGGATGAACTCGAGGTGGACGGCGAGCGTGACCTGCTTGCCGAGCGCCTCGCCGCCCTTGGGCAGCGGTGCGTTCCAGTTGAGGTCGTACAGCGAACGGTCCACGACGGCCTCGAGCTCGACGCCGACGCGATCGTTGCCCATGACGTCGGCGACCGGACCGGTGAGGGTGCCGGTGGCGGTGACGGGCTGGGTGATGCCCTTGACCGTCAGCTCGCCGTCGACCTCGACGGCGTCGCCGGCGCCGCGCCGCACGGAGGTCGAGCGGAACTCGACGTTCGGCGTGTTGGCGACGTCGAAGAACTCGGCCGACATCAGGTGGCCACGGAAGTCGGGCTGGTCGATGTCGATCGACTCGGCCGGGACGGTGCCCGTCAGCGCGATGTCATCGCCGTCGGCGGCGAAGGTCGCATCGACGTCCTTGAAGGTCGTCTGGAAGGTCGAGACGACCATGTGCTTGACCGCGAAGGACGCGGTGGAGTGCAGCTTGTCGAGGGCCCACGTGCCCTCGAGCGTGGAAGGACCGGCAGCGCTCATATTGGGGATTCAGCCTCCTCAGACTGGTATACCGATTGCTCGCGCAACAATCTAGCAGCAGGATAGTTGCGTACACAACTGTCTACCCCGCGCGCCCGCTCGTTACACGCGGCCGGCCTGGTCCAGCGCCGCGCGCAGGGCGGGTGCTCCGGGAGCGATCTCGGCGTCCAGCCGGCCCAGCAGCTCGCGCCATCCTGGCTGCAGCCGGATCGCCTCGCGCACACGCTCGAGGGCGGTCGGCATGTCACCCGACTGGGCCGCGGCAAGGCCGGCCCAGAAGAGCAGCTCGTGGTTGCCGGGCGCGAGCGCGCTGGCGCTGCGATAGCGCTCCCCCGCCTCCTCGTGGCGGCCCTGGCCGACGAGCTCGTCGCCCTCGGTGGCCAGCGCGTATGCATCGCAGAGGTCCAGCAGGCGGTCGAGCTCGGCCAGTGGCTCGGGGTGGTCGTCGACGCGCAGGTCGACCGTCCGCTGCCAGGCCTCGCCATGGGCGGGGGCGACCAGCAGCGCGCACGACTGGCGCCCGCGCGCGTCTCCGCCGCGCGCCTCTGCGGCGTGCAGCGCCGCGACGAGACGCCGGGCCAGCGAGCCCGTGGCGGCCTCGAAGGCGTGGGCCATGGCGGGCCACACCTCAGGGGAGCCCATCATGTTGGCCTGGGCGCTGTACTCGTGGCCCTCGCGATGGCCCGCGTACGCGATGCAGCCCTCGCCGGTGTAGGCGGCGGCGTTGCCGTGCGCGTCGACGACGGCGACCTGCCGGAAGCGCGCGAGGTCATCGTCGGCCACCAGGGCGCCGAGGGCGTCGCGGGCGCGGGCTCCCGCCGACAGGCTGTCCAGCGCGCGCGGGCCGTAGGCGGGCTCGGCGATCGACTGCGTGGCCACCACCCCCACCCCCGGTCGCACCCAGGGCACGATCGGCCCGACCGCGAACCAGTGCGACTGCACGGCCACCCCGAGCTCGCCGGAGTCCGGGTCGCGTGCGACGATCGAGTAGGTGCCCCGTCGCGGCATCGCGCGAGAGCCTATCGTCGCGCCGATGGCCACCCCCGAGCGCATCCTGGACCGCGTGCGCGCGATCCCGGCCGGCTTCGTGCGCGCCTACGGCGACGTCTCCCCCGGCGCGCCGCGCCAGGCCGGCGCGGTCCTGTTCGCGTGCGAGGACCCGACCGTCCCGTGGCACCGCGTCGTCCGCGCCGACGGCTCATTGGCCAAGGGCGAGCGCCAGCGCGCGCTGCTCGAGGCCGAGGGCGTCCCCTTCCGCGGGGCGCGCGTGGACATGGCCGTGGCGCGGTTGCCCGACTAGGGCGTCCGCGCGCTCTACCGGGCGCTAGAGGCTCTCCACCCGCGCCGCGCCCGCGCGCAGCGCCTCGAGGGCCGCGGCCAGCCGCTCGCGGACGGCCGCGTCGGCGATGAGGCCATCGTCGCCCACGACGTCGCGCGTGAGCGGGATGCGCACGCAGGCCTCCTCGACGATCTCCATGCTGATGTACCCGACCACCTTGCGCAGCGAGTCGTGCGCGTCGGCCCCGCCGGAGGGCGCCGCCGGCCCGGACACGTTGATCCAGGCGATCGGCTTGCGGTAGGCCTCGCCGCCGCCGACCAGCCACTCCAGGAGGTTCTTGAACGCGCCGGGCAGGGCCCCGGCGTACTCGGGGGTGCAGACGAGGATCGCGTCGACGCGGCCGACGGCGGCGCGCAGGTCGGCGACCGGGGCGGCAAGGTCGTCGCCGTCGTCGTCGGGGCTGAAGTGGGGCAGGTCGCCCATGCCCGCGAAGAGCTCGGTGTCGGGGTCGATCGCCTGGGCGGTGCGCAGGAGAGCGGTGTTGGTCGAACCGTCGCGCAGGCTGCCGGAGATCAGGAGCAGGCTCATCGCTGCAGTGTGCCGGTAGCGTCAGGGGCGATGTGGCGGCAACGCGAGATCACGCTCGAGCCCCGTCCCCGTGGCTTTCATCTCGTTACGCGCGAGGTCGAGCGCGCGCTGCCCGAGCTCTCCGAGCTCGAGGTCGGCCTGTGCCATCTGCACATCCTCCACACGTCGGCGTCCCTGAGCCTCAACGAGAACGCCTCGCCCGACGTGCGGCGCGACTTCGAGACCTGGTTCGACGCGGCCGTGCCCGAGGACTTCGGCGGCTGGACGCACACGCTGGAAGGGCCCGACGACATGCCGGCCCACATCAAGGCCTCGCTGCTCGGGCCGTCGCTGCTCCTGCCTGTCGCGCGCGGGCGCCTGGCCCTCGGCACATGGCAGGGCGTCTACCTGTGCGAGCACCGCGACCGCGGCGGCGCGCGCTCGCTGGTGGCCACCCTCAACGGTCAGTCGCGCCGCGAGCCGTAGCGCGTCGCGCGCAACTCGCGCACGTCGGCCGGGACGCCGCGCGGCGCCGGGGCGATCAGCTCGGGCTCGATCGGCGTCTCGACGACGGCCCCGTCGACGAGGTCCACGCGCGCGGCACGGGCCCGCGGGCGCGCCGACACCACGCGCTCGAGCGCCATGTCGCGGAAGAGCAGCCCGACGCCGTCGTCGGCCATCCACCCCGGCGGCAGCGTCCCGTCGGCCACCGCGGCCAGGTAGACGGCGCGGCGCCCCGGCTCGGTGTCGGCGTGGACCGAGAGCGAGCCCGGCAGCAGGCCCAGGCCCGGAGTGGACTCGGGCGCGCCCGAGGAGGTCGTCACGCCGCCCTCCAGCCAGCACATCGCCCCCGCGCTCAGCCCGGCGAGCACGACGCCGCGCTCCCACGCGTCGCGCAGCATCCGGCCCAGGCCGTGGACCTGCCAGATGGCCAGCAGGTTGCGCATCGAGCCGCCGCCCACGTAGATGACGTCCTGCGAGAGGACGACCTCGCGCAGCGGCCGGCGCAGATCGCCCATGCGGAAGAGCGACAGCACCTCGGGCTCGCACGGCCGATCGCCGAAGGCCGCGTGGAAGCGGCCGATCTGGTCGCGCGGGTCGCCGCTGGCCGTGGGCAGGAAGAGGATCCGCGGCACGGGCGCGGCCGCCAGCTGCAGGACGAGCTCGTCGAGCGAGGGGTCGCCCGGCGTGGCGGTGAAGCCACCGCCGCCCAGCGCCAGGATCGTCCTCACGCGACGAGCGCCAGCGGAGAGCCGAGGTCGACCGTCGGGAGCTTGCGCTCGACCACGCGATCGCCGCGCAGCGCGACGCGCCAGCCGCGCTTGCCCGGCCGCGAGGCCACGACGCGGTGCAGGTCGGTGCCGACGAAGTGCAGCGCGGCGCCGTCGTCGGCCGCGTAGCCCGCGCACATGCCGTCGCGGACGAAGCGGCGGTACTCCTGGCGCCGACACGGCTCGCCGTCGTAGTGCACGCAGTTGGAGTGCGGCAGCAGCCCCAGCCCCTCGACCGCCTGCGGCGCGCCGTGGAAGGCGGTGACCGCCTCCGAGAACCAGCACAGCGAGCCGGCGCTCAGCCCGCACAGCACGACGCCGCGCCTCCACGCCTCGGCCAGCGCGACGTCGATGCCGTGGGCGCGCCAGGCGCCCAGCAGGCTGATGACCGATCCGCCGCCCACGTAGACGAGGTCCTGCTTGAGCAGGTGCTCGCCGGGATCGCCGGTCGCCGCGGTGCGGTCACGGCGGAAGAGCGAGAGGTGGCTGGGCTCGCAGCCGAAGGCCGCGAAGGTGCGGTAGAAGCGCACCACGTAGTGGTCGGCGTCGCCCGACGCCGTCGGTACGAAGCACACGCGCGGGCGCTCGACCGCTGTGAGACCCAGCACGTACCGGTCCAGCAGCGGGTTGCCGGCGTCCATCGAGAACCCGCCACCGCCGAAGGCCACGATCTGGGACAGTCGCTCCTCCATTTCGTGGACGATAGGCGGCACCCCCGTGCCCGCCTTCCGCCCGGGTGTCCAAGCCGGGTTCGACGCCCGGTCCTAGGGCTAGCGGCCCTGCCAGACCGGGTCGCGCTTCTCGGAGAACGCGACCGCGCCCTCGCGCGCGTCCTGCGAGGTGAAGACGGGACCCGAGAGCTCGCCCTGGCGCTGCCAGAACTCGTCCTCGCTCCAGTCGAACTGCTGCTGGAGGATCGCCTTCGTCGCGTCGAGGGCCAGCGGGCCGTTGGCGGCGATGGCGCCCGCGAGCTCCAGGGCGGCGGCGACCGCCCCGCCGGGCTCGGCCAAGCGGTTGACGAGGCCGAGCTCGTACCCGCGCTCGGCTGTGATCGTGTCGCCGGTCAGCGCCAGCTCCATCGCGACCCCGTACGGCACGCGGCGCGGCAGGCGCATGAGCGCGCCGCCCGCCGCGACGAGCGAGCGCTTGACCTCCGGGATCCCGAGCCTGGCCTCGCGCGCGGCGACGATCAGGTCGCAGGCCAGTGCCACCTCGAGCCCGCCGGCGACCGCGAAGCCCTCGATCGCGGCGATGAGCGGCTTGCGCGCCGCGCGCTGGACGATGCCCGCGAAGCCGCGGTCGCCGACCCACGGGCGCTCGCCGGTCACGAAGGCCTTGAGATCCATACCGGCGCAGAACCCCGTGCCCGCACCGGTGATGACCCCGACCGCGAGATCGCCGTCGGCGTCGAGCTCGTCGAGCGCCGCCGCCACCCCCTCGGCCAGCGCCAGGTTGACCGCGTTGCGCGCCTCGGGGCGGTTGAGCGTGATGAGCAGCACGCCGTCGCGGCGCTCGGACAGGACGGGCTCGTCGGGCATGGGCGGACGATATAAGTCGCCC
The DNA here is from genome assembly GCA_963807305.1 of uncultured Actinomycetes bacterium. Taxonomy (GTDB): domain Bacteria; phylum Actinomycetota; class Thermoleophilia; order Solirubrobacterales; family Solirubrobacteraceae; genus JAOPZW01. The sequence goes on along the minus strand of CAWEBN010000017.1, from coordinate 37,517 downwards.
GATGCGCGCCGCCGTCATGACCGCGGCCTACGAGCTCACACGGCGGGGCGGGACCATGGTCATGGTGGCCATCCAGCCCGCGGGCGAGTTCTCGTGGACCCCGTTCGACGCCGTCCGCAGCGAGAAGCGCGTGCTCGGCTGCTGGTACGGGTCGGCCGAGGTGCGGCGCGACTTCCCGCGCCTGATCGGCCTGGCCGAGGGCGGCCGGCTCGACGTCGCGACGATGGTCACGCGGCGCATCGCGCTCGACGACGTCAACGACGGATTGGCGGCGATCGAGCGCGGCGAGGTCATCCGCAGCGTGATCGTCAACTGACGTAGGGTCCGGCCCGATGGCGATCCGCCGCGTCGCCGAGGACGTCTTCCACATCCCGCTCACGCCGCGTGACGGGGTCAACGCGTATCTGCTCGGCGACGTGGTCGTCGACGCCGGGACCAAGGTCACGGCCAAGCGCCTGATCAGGGCGCTCCACGGCCACGCCCTGGGCGCCCACGCCTTGACCCATGCTCATCCTGACCATGCCGGCGCGTCCAAGCGACTGGTCGAGGCCTACGACGTCCCCGTCTGGGTCGGCGAGCACGATCGCGATGCGGTCGAGGCCGGGCGGCCGCCCACCCCCGAGACCTGGGCCAAGCCGGCCGTGTCGCGCGTGGGCCACTTCGCGCCCGTCAGCGTCTCGCGTTCGCTGCGCGAGGGCGACGACCTCGGCCACGGCTTCATCGTGCTCGAGACGCCGGGACACTCCGACGGGCACGTGGCCTTCTGGCGCGAGAGCGACCGGACCCTGGTCGCCGGCGACGTGTTCCTCAACCTGCACGTCCTCACGAGCGCCCCCGGTCTGCACGAGCCGCCGCGGATCCTCACGCGCGACCCGCGGCGCAACCGCGACAGCGCCCGGCGCCTGGCCGCCCTGGAGCCCGAGCTCGCGCTCTTCGGCCACGGGCCGCCGCTGCGCGACCCCGCCGCGCTGACGGCGTTCGCGGACGCGCTCGAGGCGTGACGCTGCGCTGGGGGCCCGACGGCGAGGCCCGCGGCGACGTCGCGCTGCTGCACGGCGTCATGGCGCTGGCCGAGACGTGGTGGCGGATCGGCCCGGCGCTGGCGGCTCGCGGCTGGCGCGCGGCGGCCGTCGACCTGCCCGGGCACGCGGGCGACGTCCACCGCGACGGCGCGCTCGACCTCGAGGCGCTCGTCGACGGCGTCGCCGCGCGCCTGGACGGCCCGGTCGACCTGCTCGCGGGCCACAGCCTTGGGGCGATCGTCGCGCTCGGCCTGCTCGCCCGCGACCCGGGCGCCGCGCGCGCGGTGGTGCTCGAGGAGCCGCCCGGCCCGGCGGCCATCGACCTGGGCGCACTGGCGGGCGTGATCGTGCACGACGCCGCGGCCGCGCGCATCGACCCCGCGCCGCTCATCGCGCGCGAGCGCGAGGCCAACCCGCGCTGGGACCCCGGCGACGTCGAGCGCTCGGTGCGCGGCATCGAGGAGGCCGACAGCGAGGCGATCGTGGCGGCGCTCGGCGGTGCGCTGCGCTGGGACATCGGTGCCCTGCTTCGCTCCGTCGAGGTCCCGACGCTCGTCCTCGCCGCTCCCGACGCCCCGGGGCGCTTCCCGCTGGAGCCCGGCTCGGCGCTGCGCGGGGCCGACCGCGCGTCCGTGCGCGGCGCGCTGGCGCCCGGGCGCTTCGTCGAGATCGACGGCAGCCACTGCCTGCACCGCGACGACGCCGTGCGCTGGCTCGAGGTCGTCGACGGCTTCGCGCGCGAGGTCCTGGGCTAGGCGCCGAAGAGGGTGAGCTCGGGCTCGCGCTCGCCGCGCAGGACGTCGAGGTCGACCTCGACCCAGGCGATCCCGCGGGCCTCGGCCAGGACGCGCGCCTGTGGCTTGACCTGCTGGGCCGCGAGGATGCCGCGACACTCGGCCATCGCCGGGTCGAGGCGGATGCGCTCGAGGTAGCGAGTCAGCTGCTCGACCGCGTCGATGGTGCCGATGCGCTTGATCTCGACGGCGATCCATCCGTCCTCGTCGTCGCGGCACATGAGGTCGACGGGCCCGATGTCGGTCGGCCACTCGCGGCGCACGAGCCGGAAGCCCTCGCCGCAGAAGGCGGGAGCGGCGGCCAGCGCCTCCTGGAGGTCGGCCTCGACGCCGTCCTTCTCGAGCGCGGCGGCCTCGCCCATGTCGTGCTCGACGTCCGAGAGCACTTCGGCGATGCGGATGTCGAGCCGGTCCTCGCTGGCGCCGGCGCGCTTGCGCACGACGATGCGATCGGGCTCCTCCTCGATCACCGTCGGCGGCGTCATCCAGTTGCTCGGCTTGAAGCCGCCATGGTCGGCGTGGACCATGACCGACCCGTCGCTCTTGACCATGATCAGCCGCAGCGCCTCGGGCAGGACGGCGGAGAGGCGGCCCGAGTACCGGACCTCGCAGCGGGCGACGATGAGGCGCATGACAGGCTGCGCAGCCTACGACCGGCCGCAGACATAGAGAAGGCCCCGACATCCGTGCGGGGCCTACCTGACCTTTGTCGGCAGGTCGGTGGCACGAGCTTGAGCCCTTTCTTGAAGCTGGCGCGTTGGCGCTATCCAGTCGTGCGAACGCCCGCTGTGCGCAGGCTCACGTCGCCCCGGCGCTCGCCCAGGCCGAAGCGCGGCTCGGGCTCCGCGGCCCCGCGCAGCCAGGGCTCGAAGCGCTCGGCCAGCGCCGGGCCGTGCTTGAAGCCGTGGCCCGAGCCCCCGCCCAGCAGCCACACCCGCCCGTCATGGTCGGGGTGCGGCGCCATGACGAAGTTCATGTCGGGCGTGATCTCGTACTGGCAGGCGCGATGCCCGACGAGCGGCGCGTCGGCCAGGGCCGGGAAGCGGTGCCCGAGGTACGCCCGCGCCAGGCGCTCGTGCTCGGCGACGGGCACGCGCTCGAGCGTCTCGGGGTCGCACGGCGGCCCATCGACGTCGGGCGAGACCTTGACCCCGCGGCCGTCGAGGTCGCCGAGGCCGTAGGCCGCGCCGTCGTAGTCGACCCAGCCGGGGACGCCGGGCGTGCGCCAGGCGACGGGCGCTGCGAAGTAGAAGACGTCCTGGTGGGTGATGCGCAGGGCGAGCAGGCCCGGGAAGAGCGGCGCCAGCCACGCGCCACAGGCCCACACCACGCGGTCGGCCTCCAACCGCCGGCCGTCATCGAGGACCACCGCCTCGCCGTCGGGCCGCGCTTCGGCCAGCACGAGCTCGGCGCCGCCCGCCACGGCCTGCGCGGCGAGCGTCTTCACCGCGTCGCGGGCGCGCAGGATCCCCGCCTCGGGCTCGAAGAGCGTGAAGCGCACGTCGTCGACGGCGATGCTGGGGAAGAGCTCCGTCGCGTCGACGCGCTCGCACGGGATCCCCTCGTCGCGCAGGACGGCCTCGCCCGCGGCCTCCCAGCCGTCGTCGCGGCGCGCAAGCCACGCGACGCCCGAGCCGACGACGAGGCCGGGATCGATCTCATGCCACAGCGCCCACGCGCGCCTGGCCGACCGTGTGTGCCAGGCGTCGGCGCCGTGGCAGCAGCGGATGATGCGCGACTCGTCGCCCGAGCCTGCGCGCACATGGCCGGGGGCGACGCGCTCGACGAGCACGACGTCCCACCCGGCCAGCGCGCAATGGCGGGCCAGCGATGCGCCGAACACGCCGGCGCCGACGACCACGAGCGAGGGCCGACTGCTGGTCACGGCCCGGAGGCTAGCGGTCAGTGCTTGACGCGCAGGGTCTTGGAGAGCGCCGTCGAGGCCTTGTAGGGCGCGACGTTGACGTACTTGACCATCACGCGCCAGGCGCCGGCGCTCTTGAGCTTCTGCTTGAAGGTGAACGGCTTGTTCGCCGGCTTCAGGCCGCCGTGGATGGTCTTCCACTTGCCCTTGCGCTTCTGCTGCCAGTAGACGCGGACCTTGCCCGACAGGCCCGGGCTCGCGGTCTTGAGCACGCGGCCGGAGATCGATGCCTTGCGGCCCTTGCCGATCTTGGCCTTGCCCAGCTTGATGCGCGTCTTCAGCGTCGCCGGGAGCGTCTTGACCCGGGTGACCTGCACGGACTTCGTGCTCGTGTTGCCCTGCGGGTCGAGCGCGATGACGGAGATCGTGTGGGTCCCGAAGGCCAGGCTCTTCGCGCCCTGCCAGTCGAGCGTGACGGCCTTGCCCGAGGCCACGTCGGTGCCGGTGAAGTTGCGGATCTCCTTGCCGTCGGCCTGGAAGGTCATGCGCGCGACGCTGCTGGCGTCGGTGGCGACGGCGCTGATGGTCAGCGTCTGCACGTACTGCTCGCTCGTGCCCGGCGCGCTGATGGTCAGCGACGGGGCGTCGAAGTCGCCGCACGGCCCGGTGAGCTGGTCGCCACGCGTGGCCACTGTCTGGAACGCGTCCCAGGCCGGCTTGTGCGTGCCGTCGAGGCGTTGCAGACCGTAATGGTCGAGCTCGTCGCCGTTTCCGCTGGAGTCCTTGAGCGTGAACCACATCGCGGTCTCGATGTAGGGATAGCTCGCCAGACAGTGGTAGGCCTCCTTGAGGTTGGCCGCCTGCGCGGCCTCGCTGACGCCGGACGGCTTCTGGCCCGCCCACATGCCACGTGCGCATGTGGTGGTCGTGGTGGTCCAGCCCAGCTCGGTCATCCAGATCGGCTTGGCGCCATCGCCGTTGGCGACCATGACGTCGTGGACAGTGCGGAAGCCGAGGAAGGTGAACCGCGCGACGTTGCCACCGTCCCGATAGAACGAGCTTGGCGGATCGACCAGGCATGCCGTGTCGGTGTGGACCGCGGCGGCATCGAACGAGCTGCCGGCGCCCGCGGCGTAGATCTGGCCCAGGAAGTTGTAGTTGTTGCCGGTCAGCGGTCCGAGCAGAACCCTCGCACTCGGGTCAGCTGCCTTGATCCGTGGATACGCGGCCTTGAGGATCTCGGAGTAATGCGCCGCGTCGACCGCTGCGCCCCAGAAGTCGGTCTCGTCCTCTTCGTTCCACACCTCGTAGGCGGTGGCGCCGCCCACGCTCTTCATCTGGGTGGCGAACGCCGCGGCGAAGTTCGCGAAGTCGGCCGGGTCGGTGGCGGCGCCGTCGCGGCTGCCGACGAGCACGAAGACGACACCCATGCCGCTGGCCCGGGCGGTGGTGACGATGTTCTTGAAGTCGGGATAGGCCGCCGGGAAGCTGCTGCGCACGGCGAACACGCGGACGGTCTTGGCGCCGGTGGCGGCCGCTGCGGCGACGTCGGCGCTGCCGACGATGTTCACGCCCGGCGTGGCGGCCTGAGCGGCCGCGGGCGCGAGCACGAGGCCGGCGAGCAGAACGGGCAGGACGAGGAGGCGTCGCATCACGGGGGCGCATCGGCGCGTGGGCGGCGGATCTTGAGCCCACCCTTGGGATGGTCCGGCGCGACCACGCTAGTTTGAGCCTCATGTCCCGCACCGTCGCCTCGATCATCGCGGGCCGCCCGGCAACCGACGCGCCCGGCGGCCATGACACCTCAACCAACCCGTCCGACACCAGCGAGGCGGTCGCCGACGTCCTGCTGGGCGACGCGGCCACCTTCGTCGCCGCGTGCGAGGCCGCCCGCGCGGCCCAGCGCGAGTGGGCCGCCGTGCCCGCGCCCGTGCGCGGCCGCGCGATCCAGCAGCTCGGCCGGCTCGTGGAGGACAACAAGGAGGCCCTCTCGCGCCTGGTCACGCGCGAGATCGGCAAGCCCTACGCCGAGTCGCTCGGCGAGGTCCAGGAGATCGTCGACACCTGCAACTTCTTCGTCGGCGAGGGGCGGCGGCTCTACGGCCAGACGGTGCCCTCCGAGATGTCCGACAAGCAGCTGTTCACCTTCCGCAACCCGGTTGGGGTGGCGGCGATCATCACCGCCGGCAACTTCCCGGTCGCGGTGCCGTCGTGGTACCTCGTCCCCGCCCTGCTGTGCGGGAACGCGGCGGTGTGGAAGCCGGCCGAGTACGCGCCCGCGACCGCGGAGGCGCTGGCCCAGCTCTTCCTGCACGCCGGCCTGCCCGACGGCGTCCTCAACCTCGTGCTGGCCGACGGTCCGCAGACCTTCGCCGGGCTCGAGCAGGCGCTGGATCGCGGTCTGGTCGACAAGGTCGGCTTCACCGGCTCGAGCGCGGTCGGCGCCGAGATCGGCGCGCTGTGCGGCCGCCACCTCCAGTCGCCCTGCCTGGAGCTCGGCGGCAAGAACCCGCTCGTCGTCATGGCCGACGCCGACCTCGACCTCGCCGTCGAGGGCGCGCTGTTCAGCGGCTTCGGCACCGCCGGCCAGCGCTGCACCTCGCTGGGCACCGTGATCGTCGACGAGCGCGTGCACGACGACTTCTTCGCGCGCCTCGAGGCGGCGGTCGAGGGCGCGGCCATCGGCGACCCGACCCAGGACGTGCTCTACGGCCCGATGATCCACGAGCGCTTCCTGGAGCGCTTCGAGAGCGAGTGGCTCGGGCTGGTCCGCGAGCACCACAGCGTCCACGGCTCGACCGCCACCGGGCGCATCACCGCGTCCAGCCCGCGCGAGGGCTTCGTCGGCGGCGGGCGGGTGGGGCCGGAGTCTGGCCTCTTCGTGCACCCGACGCTGGTCGACGGCGTGCGCGTCGACGACGACCTCGCCAACACCGAGACGTTCGGGCCGCTGGTCGGCGTCGCCTCGTTCGGCGACTGGGAGGAGGCCATGGCGCTGGCCAACGGCCATGGCTACGGCCTCAGCGCGTCGATCTACACGACGAGCCCGCAGAGCGCCTTCCGCTACCGCGAGCGCATCGGCGCCGGCATGGTCAGCGTCAACAACTCGACCAGCGGCGCCGAGGCCCACCTCCCGTTCGGCGGCAACGGCAAGTCGGGCAACGGCTCGCGCCAGTCGGGCATGTGGGTCATCGACCAGTTCACGCGCTGGCAGTCGCTCAACTGGGACTACGCCGGCAAGCTGCAGAAGGCCCAGATGGACGTCGCCGACATCGACGGCGACCTCGACTACCGCCTCGACGAGTAGGCCTGAGGCTAGGCGCCGGGCTCGCCCTCGAGCAGGGCCGGGACGGTGCCCGCGAAGCCCACGACGATGAAGGCGAAGAGCGCGACGACGCCGAGGGCGTGCGCCCAGCCGGCCTCGGCGACGGTCAGCAGCCCGAAGCCGGCCACCAGCAACGCGCCGGCGACGCGGCCGAGCAGGCCGGGCGTGGCGGCGAGGGCGAGCTCGCGGCGCGCGGCGGGCGCGGCCACCGCCTCCTCGTGGGCGTGGCCCAGCCGACCCCCGAGGGTGAGCCGGAAGAGGAGCACCAGCGAGGGGAACAGGATGATGGCGCCGCCGAGCACGGCGACCGTGACGGCCACGAGCACGTCGTGGGGCGCAGCGGCCTGCTTGACGGTGAGGCCGGGCAGGAAGATCGGCGACTGGGCGAGCGCCCAGCCGGCGACGATGGCGGCGACTGCCACTGCCGCGGTGTAGCGCGCGGGCTCGAAGCGCCCGCGCACGACGAGCCCGAAGGTGGCGATGCCCGCGATGCCCGAGACGATCACGGCGGGCAGGCCGTCACCGTCGAGCAGCTCGTGGTAGAGCCGGTAGGCGTCGTGGTGGAGCACGACGAGGCCGGCGACGGAGAGGACGCCGGCAACAGCCCCAGCCCCCAGCGCGCGCGCCCGGAAGGCCGCGACGAGGTCGGCCTCGCCGCGACGGGCCGCGTCGGCGGCCAGGTAGACGGCGGCCAGGTAGGCGCAGAAGGCCACCGCGAGCGCCCCGATGAAGATCGAGGGCGGGTTCAGCCAGCTCGTGATGAGGTCGCCCTTGGCGTTGCCGAAGGGCACGCGGCCCGTGGCCAGCCCGCCGATCGCGGCGCCCAGCGCGAAGGGCGTGAGGACCGAGGAGATCGCCGAGGCGGCGTCGATGCGGCCGATCTCACGCGGATCCGTGGTGCCGCTGCGCAGGGCATAGGCCGCGCCGCGCACGATGATCCCGAGGCCCGCGACGAACAGCGCCACGCACAGCGTCGAGGCCAGCGAGCCGAAGGCCGCCGGGTAGGCCGTCCACGTCACCGTGAGGACGAAGATGAGCCAGACGTGGTTGGCCTCCCACACGGGTCCGACCGCCTCGTGGGCGTGCTCGCGGATGCGCTCGCCCCGCTCGCCGCGGCCGACGGCGAACTGCCACATGGCCGCGCCGAAGTCCGCGCCGCCGAGCACGACGTAGAACACGAGCCCCAGCAGGACGAAGACCATCGGCAGCTCTTGCAGCGACATCGGTCAGTCCCCCGCCACGGTCAGCGGCGCCCGCGCCAGGCGGCGCAGGATCCACACCACACCGGCGCCGACCGCGAGGTAGACGATCCACAGCGTCGCGTAGCCGACCGGGATGCCGCCGGCGGCCGTGACCGCCTGCGAGGTCGGCATCACGCGGTAGACGACCCACGGCTGGCGCCCGACCTCGGTCACGATCCAGCCGCAGATGAGCGCAACGACCGAGGCCGGGCCGGCGAGCGCCAGGCCGTAGTAGAACGAGCGCCACTCGGGCAGCGCTCGTCGGCGCACGCGCAGATAGAGCACGACCGCTCCCAGCGCCGCCAACAGCGTCCCGATGCCGACCATGATCTGAAAGCAGATGCGCACGACGTTGACCGGCGGGCGCTGCGAGGGCGGGACCGCGTCGAGGCCCTGGACGCGCGCGTTGGGGTCGTGGAAGGCCAGCACCGAGAGCATCTTCGGGATCCCGATCCCGAACCTGATCCTGCCGTCCTGATACCAGCCGAGCACGTGGATCGGGGCGCCGCGCTCGGTCCGGGCCAGGCCCTCGAGCGCGGCCAGCTTCGTCGCCTGCGACTTGGCCACGTCGCGCGCCGCCCAGTCGCCGACCAGCAGCTGCACCGGCGAGGCGAGCGCCGCGATGGTCAGCGGGACCACCAGCGCCGTGCGCTCGTACCGGCCCCAGCGCCCGCGCAGCCGCGCGATCGCGTAGGCCCCGGCCACGACGAAGCCGGTGACGATGTAGCCGGCCAGGTACATGTGGACCAGCTCGTGCCACAGGTAGGAGTTGCCGAACAGGGCATGGAACGGGTGGATGTCCACCGCTTCGCCACGGACGAGGCGAAAGCCGCCGGGATGGTTCATCCACGCGTTGACGGCGATGACCATCCACGAGCCGGTGAACCCGGTGAAGACGATCGGGACCGCGCTGAGCATGTGCGCCCGCGGCGACAGGCGGTCCCAGCCGTAGATGTAGATCCCGATGAAGATCGCCTCGAGGAAGAACGAGAAGCCCTCGATGGCGAACCCGAGGCCGAACACGCCGCCGAAGGTGGCGGTGAAGTTGGGCCACAGCAGCCCCATCTCGAAGCTGAGGATCGTGCCCGTGATGACGCCGACGGCGAAGAGCGCGACCATGATCCGGCTCCAGCGCCGCGCGATCGCGAGGTAGATCGGGTCGCCGGTGCGGTGGCCCATCCACTCCATGACGAGCACCATCACCGGGAAGGCGATGCCGAAGCAGACGAGCGGGATGTGCACGGCGAACGACAGCGCCTGCATCTGACGCGCCTGCAGCAGGTGGTCCTGCTGCACCGGGCCCAGCGCCTGGGCCAGTGTGACCAGCGACGGCAACGCCACCCGGCGAGCCTAGTTCTTCCGGCGAGCCCCTACCAACGCGAACGGGCCTAGTACCCGTCGCTGACCACGTTCTCGAGCTCCTCGCCGGCCGCGTAGCGGCGCAGCTGCGCGGCCGCCAGCGCCCACGCGGCGCGATCCGCGGCCGGGGTGTCGCCCCCGCTGTGGGGGCTGATCACCACGCCGGGCGCCGTCCACAGCGGGTGCTCGGCGGGCAGCGGCTCGGGGTCGACGACGTCGAGTACCGCGCGGATGCGTCCCGTGTCCAGCGCCTCCACGAGCGCGGCGGTGTCGGTCGTGGCGCCGCGCCCGGCGTTGATGTAGAGCGCGCCCTCGCGCATCGCAGCGAGCTCGCGGGCGCCGATGGCGCCGCGCGTGGCGTCGGTGAGGGGCAGCAGGTTGACGACCACGTCGGCCTGCGGCAGCAGCGCCGGCACCTCATCGGTGCCGTGGACCCCGTCGCGCGCGCGCCGGGCGACGCCGACCACCTCGCAGTCGAACGCGCCGAGCATCGTCGCGAGCGTCCGGCCGATCGACCCGAAGCCGAGGACGAGCACGCGCAGGTTCGACGCGTCGCCGAGCTTGACGAGCTCCCAGTGCCGGCGCGCCTGCTGCTCGGCCACCTCGCGGGCGCCCTTGGCATCGGCCAGGATCGCGGCCATCACCCATTCGGCCATCGCGCGGTCGCGTGCCCCGCGCGCGCTGCACAGCGTCACGCCGGCGGGAACGCGGTCGGCGATCCAGTCGACGCCGGCCGACAGCAGCTGCACGACGCGCAGCGCGGGCATCTGATCCAGCGCCGGCAGGTCCTCCCATCGCGGCACGACGAACTCGACGTCAGGGCCGGGCTCGGCCACGACCTCGACGCCGGGCGGCGGCGGCCCGAGCGCGTCGCGGTCGTAGGCCCAGGCCCTCACGCCGCGGGCAGCACGCGCGGAAGCGCCGCGTGCAGACGCTCGAGGAGGTCGGCGACCTCGTCGTCGTCGCGATTGAGCTCGAGCGCGCGCTCGGCGGCGGCGATGGCGTCGGAGATGCGGTCGGTGCGCGCGAGCGCGTGGGCGTAGCGGGCCCACGCGGGCGCCGAGGCGGAGTCGAGCAGCGTGGCCTGCTCGGTCGCGGTGACCTCGGCGCCGAGGTCGCCGGCGAGGTGGTGGGCGAGGGCGAGGTCGAGCAGGCCCTGGACGCTCGGGCCCAGGCGGCGGGCGTGCTCGAGCGCGCGGATGGCCGCCTCGCGGTCCATCAGGCGCAGGCGCAGGCGCCCGACGCGCTCCCAGGCATCGGCGTCCTCCGGGCCGCGCGCCGCGGCGCGGTCGGCCGCCTCGGCGGCCAGGTCGATCGCGCCCATGTCCTCGTAGATGCGCGCCGCGAAGCGATGCGGCGCCGGGCGCTCGCCCTCGACGCGCGCCCAGTCGCGCACGGCGCGGCCCGCGGCGGTGAGCTCGCCGGCCTGCCAGAAGGCCAGCGTCATCAGGCGCAGGACGGCGGCGTTGCCCGGCTCGGCGTCGCGCGCGTAGATCAGGCGCTTGGCCGCCAGCGGGTAGTCGCCCTCGGCCATCGCGTGCTGGGCCGCGGTCATGAAGCGCTGCACGCGTTCGGCGCCCGGGTCGGGCTTGGAGAAGTCGACGAACTGCAGCGAGCCGGCCGGCACCGTCCGTACGCCCGGCGAGAACTTGACGCGGGCCCACTGCTGGACGTCGTCGCCGTCGCCGGTGAAGTAGATGCCCGTGACCGAGCCGACGCCCCACTCCGGGTAGCTCAGGCAGCGCGCGTAGCGGTGGACGACCGAGTGATCGGGGACGCGCGAGCCGAAGGGGTCGTGCTTGGCCTGGTCGGCGGCGTGCTCGCGGGCGCGCTGCTCGGCCTCGTAGGCGCGGCGGCCCTCCTCGGCGCGCGCCTTGCGGGTGGCCGCGGCCGAGACCTTGACCGCGTTGCGCGACACCCGGCCGCCGCGCGATCCCTCGGCCAGCGAGATGAGCTGGTCGGCCGCGTCGTTGATCGCCTTGAGATGGCGCTCGTGCTCGAACTGGCGTCCGGGCGGCGCGAGGTCGGGGTGCCAGACCTTGGCCAGCCGACGGCGCGCGAGCTGGACGTCGCGCTGATCGAAGGGCGGCTCGATCTCCAGGAGGAGGATCGCCTGCTCGATGTCCAGCACTGCGGGCATGAGCACTCGACGATAGCGCCGAGAGGACTGAGGGGAGGACCGCCGGGCGCGTCACTGCACGCGCCGCGCGGCGCGCGATGATGCCTGGCATGCCCGACCTCTCAGACCGCATCGCCCTCGTCACCGGCGCCAGCCGCGGGGCCGGCGCCGCCATCGCGGCCGTCCTCGGGGAGGCCGGCGCCACGGTCTACGTCAGCGGGCGCTCCTCGCGCGCGGGCGCGCGTACCGACGACATGCCCGGCACCGTGGAGGATGCCGCGGCGGAGGCCGGCGCCCGCGGCGGCACCGGGATCGGCGTCGTCTGCGATCACACCGACCCGGCGCAGGTCGAGGCGCTCGTCGCGCGCATCGAGGCCGATCACGGGCGCCTCGACGTGCTCGTCAACAACGCGTGGGGCGGCTATGAGCAGCACGACGGCGCGAGCTTCACGGCCCCGTTCTGGGAGCAGCCGCTCGAACGCCGCTGGGACACGATGTTCGGCGCGGGCGTGTGGCCGACGATGCTCACGAGCCACCGCGCGGCGCCGCTGCTCCCCGAGGGCGGGCTGATCGCGTGCACCGTCGCGTGGGCCCAGGGCGCCTACACCGGCAGCGCGTTCTACGACGCGGCGAAGGCATGCATCGCGCGCTTCGCCTTCGCGATGGCCCACGACCTGCGCGAGCGCGGGGTGACGGCGGTCGCCGTCGCGCCGGGCTTCATGCGCACCGAGCGCGTCATGGCCGCGCACGCCGAGAACCCGTTCGACCTCGCCCAGACCGAGTCGCCCGAGTACCTCGGGCGCGCCATCGCCCACCTCGCCGCCGATCCCGAGCGCCAGGCGCGCACGGGCGAGCTGCTGACGGCCGGCGACCTCGCGCGCGCCTACGGCTTCACGGACGTCGACGGCTCGCAGCCGGAGGCGTTCACGATCCCCGGGTGACGCGCAGGATCGCGGGGACGACGACGTCCCAGTCGCGCCGCGGCAGCTCGTGGCCTGTCCCTGCGAGCACGAGCAGCTCGGCGCCGGGGATCTCGCGCGCCAGCGCTTCGCCGTGACCGACCGGGAAGATCGGGTCGTCGGCGCCGTGGATGACGAGCGTCGGCACGTCGAGGCCGCCGAGCCGCTCGCGCCAACGCTCGCCTCCCTCGGCGGCGTGGTGGTTCCTCTGGCTCGACTCGACGTTCGTCGTGCGATCGACGGCGCGCGTGAAGAGCGCTCGGACCGCGTCCTCGTCGAACGGGTGCGCGGGGCTGGCGAGCGCCCGGGAGATCTCCGTCAGGTAGTCGATCGCCGCCGCCCGGTCGGACCAGTCGGGCTCCTTGATCGCCCCGAAGGCGGCGCGGCCTGCATCGGACATCGGCGGCAGGTCGTCCTCGCCGGGGCCGGCGGGGCTCGTGGCGATCAGCGTCAGCGAGGCCACGCGCTCGGCGTGGTCGAGCGCCATGAGCTGGGCCAGCGCGCCGCCCATCGACATCCCGACGACGTGCGCGGCGCCCACGCCGAGCACATCGAGGAGGGCGAGCGGATCGGCGACGAGGTCATCGCCCGTGTAGCCGGGCGCACCCGGCGGGTAGCTGGTCGACTGGCCCGTGTCGCGGTGGTCGTAGCGCACGACGTAGCGCGCCCCCGCGGCGAGGCGCGTGCAGAAGTCGTCCTCCCAGCAGTCCATCGAGGCGCCCGCTCCCATGACGAGCAGGACCGGCGGGTCGGTCTGCTCGCCGAAGCCCTGGACGCAGAGGTCGACCCCGTTGGCGTGGACGATCGTGGGCTCCATCGTGCTAGTCGATCAGCCGCCGCTGAAGGAAGACGATGGCCAGGCGCCACATCGCGAGGCCGAAGCCGACGATGACCGCGAGGTGGCCGACGTCGGCCCAGCCCTGCCATCCGAAGGACGCATCGCGCACGAGCTGGACGCAGTGGTAGAGCGGATTGAACTTGCCCAGCACCTGCGCCCACTCGGGCAGCTGGGTGAGCGGGAAGAAGGTGCCGGCCACGAGGAAGAGCGGCGTGAGGATCGCGGCGCTCACGTAGCTGAAGCCGTCGATCGACTTGACGATGCCGGCGATCATGATCCCGCACGCGCCCCAGCCGAAGCCGGCCAGGAAGCCGATGAAGGGGACCGTGAGCATCCCCCATGACGGATCGAGCCCGAAGACCATGCCCACGAGCAGCGGCACGCTGCCGTAGACGCCCGCGCGCGTGGCGATCCACAGCGTCTCCGCCGTGACGAGCTCCTCGGTGTCGACCGGCGCGGCGAGGATGGCGTCGTAGGTGCGCTGGAACTGGTATTTCACGAAGGTCCCGAACATCGCCGGGAAGACGCTCGCGAAGAGTACGCCCGTGGCCACCGTGCCCGTGGCGACGAACTCCACGTAGTTGTAACCGTCGACCGTCGTGACCAGCGAGCCGAAGCCGAAGCCGAAGGCGATCAGGTAGATCGTCGGCTGGACCGTCGAGGAGAAGGTGGTCGACTTCCAGAACGAGGAGAAGTTGACGACCTCGCGGACGAGCACCCCGCTCAGCGCCGAGCGCTCCAGACGACCGTTCACGCGATCTCCTCTCCCGTGAGAAGGACGAAGACGTCCTCGAGGTTGGCCGGGCGTCGCTCGCCGTCGAGCTCCGCGCCGTCGCCGAGGACCGAGATGCTCGTGCCGGTCCGGCGCGTGCGCGCGCCGCGCGCGCGGGCCGTGGCCTCGATCTCCGCCAGCTTCGCCGGCGACCCGTAGACCTCGACCGCCTCGCTGCCGACGTGCTCGGCCACGAGCGCGGCCGGCGGCCCGACGGCGACGGCGCTGCCGTGCGACATGATCGTCACCGTGTCGGCCAGGCGCTGCGCCTCCTCGATGTAGTGCGTCGACATCAGGATCGAGGTGCCCTCGCTGCGCAGGTTGTCGATCAGCGCCCACAGCTCCTGGCGCACCTGCGGGTCGAGGCCGACGGTCGGCTCGTCGAGCAGGATGAGCTGCGGGCGGTGCACCAGGGCGCGCGCGATGAGCAGCCGACGGCGCATGCCGCCGGAGAGCTTGTCCACGCGCGTGTCGCGGCGGTCGCGCAGGTTGGCGAGGTCGAGCGCCCAGTCGATGGCGGCGGGGCGCTCGGCGCGCGGGATGCGGTAGAGGTGGGCGAACACGAGCAGGTTCTGCTCGGTGGTCAGCGTCACGTCGAGGTTGTCGAGCTGCGGGACGACGCCGCACTTCGCCCGCGCGGCCTTCGAGTCGCCGGGCAGCACGTGCCCGAGGACCTCGAGCTCGCCCTCGTCGGCGATCGCCTGCGCGGTGAGCATCTTCATCGTCGTCGTCTTGCCCGCGCCATTGGGGCCGAGCAGACCGACGCACGTCCCCTCGGGGACGTCGAGGTCGAGACCGGCGACGGCGGTGATCGGTCCGTAGCGCTTGACGACGCCGCGCAGGCGGATGGCAAGACCCCTGGACACGTCTTGACCGTAGCGAGCATCGGGCGGCAGCGAGGTACGGCTACCCGCAGTCCAGGCGCGGCCTACGGCAGGTGCACGACTTCGAGCTTGAAGCCGTCGGGATCGCGGAAGAAGACGGCGTAGTAGCCGGGGTCGTAGTCGTACTCGGCGGGCGCGTCGAGGACGTCGGCGCCAAGAGCGACGAGCAGTTCGTGGACGCGATCGACCTGGCTGCGGTCGACGGCGTTGAGGGCCAGGTGGTGCAGGCCCGGCGCGGTGAGATCGTGCGGCGCGGCGTTGCGGTGCTCGGGCGCGACGGGCGTGAGGATGAGCCACTGCGCGCCGGCGGCCGGATCCCGTCGCTCCCAGGCGCGCCCGCCGTCGTGGCGCGGGACCTGGACGTAGCCCAGCATTGACAGCAGCGGGTCGTAGAAGGCCTCGCTGGCCGCCGTGGTCGCGCACGCTGAGGCGCAGGTGGTTGAGCGATCCCGCCGTGCTCAGGTCAGATCCCGCCCGCGCCCGCTCGCGGGGCCGTCGCCCGACCCCCGGCCGTCAGCTCGCCCGGAACCAGCACGTCGCGCCTCCCGGGTGCGCGCCTGGATCGCGCCCGCGCGCCGTGCGGCTTGGCGGCGTCGCTCGCGCCAGCGCGCGAACCAACCACTCGCCTGCTTCTTCGGCTCGAGCCATGAGCCGACGCTACACCCGGCGGAGGGCTTCACCACGCTGGCTACCCTCAGTCGCGATGGCTCACCAGTACATCTTCCAGATGTACCGCCTGTCGAAGGTCTTCCCGCCCGACAAGACGGTGCTCAACGACGTCACGCTCGCGTTCCTGCCGGGCGCCAAGATCGGCGTGCTCGGCTACAACGGCGCCGGCAAGTCGACGGTCCTGCGGATCATGGCCGGCCTCGACACCGAGGTACGCGGCGACGCGCAGCTCGCGCCCGGGGCGACGGTCGGCCTGCTCGAGCAGGAGCCGCAGCTCGACGAGAGCAAGGACGTGCGCGGCAACGTCGAGGACGGCGTGGCCGAGACGCGCGCGCTGCTCGACCGCTTCAACGAGCTGGCGGCCAACTACTCCGACGAGACGGCCGACGAGTTCGCCGCGGCGCAGGCGCGCATCGATGCCGCCGACGCCTGGAACCTCGACACCAACGTCGAGTACGCGATGGACGCCCTGCGCCTGCCGCCGGCCGACGCCGACGTCACCCTGCTCTCCGGCGGCGAGCGCCGCCGTGTCGCGCTGTGCCGGCTGCTGCTCGGCGCCCCCGACCTGCTCCTGCTCGACGAGCCGACCAACCACCTCGACGCCGAGTCGGTCGCGTGGCTCGAGCGCCACCTGGCCGACTACAAGGGCACCGTCGTGGCCGTGACCCACGATCGCTACTTCCTCGACAACGTCGCCGGCTGGATCCTCGAGCTCGACCGCTCGCGCGGCATCCCCTACGAGGGCAACTACTCGAGCTGGCTCGAGCAGAAGCAGAAGCGCCTCGCGCAGGAGGAGAAGACCGAGAAGGCGCGCCAGCGCACGATCGCCGCCGAGCTCGACTGGGTGCGCCAGAACCCCAAGGGCCGCCAGACCAAGCAGAAGGCGCGCCTGCAGAACTTCGAGGCGCTCGTCGCCCAGGAGCGCAACGTCAAGCTCGACGAGGTCCAGATCCACATCCCGACCTCGACGCACCTGGGCAACGTGGTCGTGGAGGCCGAGCACCTGCGCAAGGGCTTCGGCGACAACCTCCTCATCGAGGACCTCAGCTTCTCGCTGCCGCCCGGCGGCATCGTCGGCATCATCGGCGCCAACGGCGCGGGCAAGACGACCCTCTTCCGGATGATCACCGGCCAGGAGCAGCCCGACGCGGGCACGCTGCGCATCGGCGACACCGTGCAGATGGCCTACGTCGACCAGTCGCGCGACGCGCTCGACGCCGACAAGACCGTCTGGGAGGAGATCTCCGGCGGGATGGACCAGATCAAGGTCGGCGACCGCTGGATGAACTCGCGTGCCTACACGGCGGGCTTCAACTTCAAGGGCTCCGACCAGCAGCAGAGGGTCGGCAAGCTCTCGGGCGGCGAGCGCAACCGCCTGCACCTGGCCAAGCTCCTGCGCACGGGCGGCAACCTGCTGCTCCTCGACGAGCCGACCAACGACCTCGACGTCGACACGCTGCGCGCGCTGGAGGAGGCGCTGCTGAGCTTCGCGGGCTGCGCGGTGGTCATCTCCCACGATCGCTGGTTCCTGGATCGCGTCGCGACCCACGTGCTCGCCTTCGAGGGCGACTCGCAGGTGACGTGGTTCGAGGGCAACTTCGAGGCCTACGAGGAGCACCGCCGCGCGCTGCTCGGCGACGAGGCCGACCGCCCGCACCGCATCACCTACAAGAAGCTCACGCGAACCTGACGCGCGAGAGAGCCGCGCGCCCGGGGGCGGGCGCGGACCCCACGCGCGTAAGGGGCGGGTGCGGACCCAACGCGCGTAAGGGCGGGCGCGGACCCCACGCGCGTAAGGGGCGGGTGCGGACCTAGCGCGAGGAGCGGGCGCGCGTCTTGCGGCCCTTGCGCGTCGCGGCCGCCTTTTTGGCCGAGGCGCTGCGCTTGGCCGCGTTGCGCTTGCGCGTGCGCGCGGCCTTCTTGGCGGCCTCGCTGCGCTTGCTGTCGCGGTTGAGGACGCGATCACGGATGGCATCGCTGGCCGACCGCAGGTCGGCGAGCGTGCTCTGCGCGAGCGCCTCGGCCCGCTTGCCGTTCTTCGAGCTCGCGCCATCCGCGATGCCCTTGGCGACCTTCTTGCGCACGCCGCGGGCGCGCAGATGGTCGAAGAGGTCGTCTGCTTGCTTGTTCTTGGCCATGGGATCGTGCTGCCCGGCTCGGTGCGCCGGCAATCACCAGTCCTATGCTGCCCGAACGATGCCCGCCGACGTCTGCATCACCGAGTACACCGACCCCGGCTGCCCGTGGGCCTACAGCGCCGAGCCCTTCCGCCGGCGTCTGACCTGGCTCTACGGCGACCGCCTCGAATGGCGGGTGAAGCTCGTCGGCCTGGCCAACAGCCCCGACGAGTACGTCGAGAAGGGCTTCACGCCAGAGAAGCAGGCCCGCGCCTTCGCCTCGATCGCGCGCGACCACGGGATGCCGATCGACAGCTCGGTGCGCCCGCGGATGGCAGCCACCATCCCGGCCTGCCGCGCCGTCGTGGCCGCCCGCCTGCACGCGCCCGAGGCCGAGCGCGCGCTGCTGCGCCGCCTGCGCATCCGGCACTTCTCCGGTCAGCTGCTCGACGAGCCCGAGACGATCCATGCCGCCGCGCGCGACGCGGGCATCGACCCCGCCGAGCTCGATCGCTGGATGGCCGAGCCCGCGGTCGAGGAGGCCCTGCGCGAGGACATGGCCGACGCCCGCCACCCGATGAGCGCGGCGCGCGTGCTCGACGCCAAGCTCGCCAACTGGTCGGGCGGGCGGCGCTACACGTGCCCGTCCTACGAGATCGTCCGCACCGCCGACGGGGTGCGCATCGCGGTGCCCGGCTTCCAGCCGTTCCCGGTCTACGACGTCGTGACCGCCAACCTCGTCCCCGGGGTCGACCGCCGCGAGCCGCCCGACGACGTGGCCGAGGTCCTGCGCTGGGCCGGCACGCCGCTGGCCTCCAAGGAGGTGGCCGTGGTATGCGACATCTCCGTGCAGGACGCGCGCGAGGCGCTCGGGCGCGTGGCCGACGAGGAGCACGTCGGGTTCGACGGCTTCTGGAGCCTCAACGGAGCTCGCTGACCGCCTCGCCGAGCAGCGCGATGGCCGTCTCGAGCTGCCCGTCGGACAGGTAGGGCGCGGGCCCGAAGCGCAGCCACGGTCCGCGGCTGTCCGTGAGCACGCCGCGCTCGGACAGCCCACGCTGCAGCTCCCCCGCGTACGGCGAGCTCAAGGCGAGGAAGCCGCCGACACGGTCGAGGTCGAGCGCGCGGTCGCGCGTGACGATCGCGTCGTCGACGCCGAGCGCGTCGAAGGCCGCCGCGAGCAGGCCGACCTGCCGGCGGTAGGACGAGCGCAGGCGCCCGGGCGTAAGTCCCTGCTCGTCGAAGAAGGCGAGCACGCGGGCGGCGCGGTAGTGGCTCGTCGGGTCGTAGGTCGCGCCCGCGAAGCGCTCGGCGCCGTGCCCGTAGGCCACGCGCGACGGGTCGTGCTCGTCGGCCAGCGCGCCGAACTCTGCGTACCAGCCCGTGATCGCGGGGCGCAGGTCCTCGGCGTGCGCGGGCAGCCGCAGGAAGCAGTTGCCCTCCCCGAGCTGCAGGTACTTGTAGCCGCCGCCGACCACCCAGGCCGACGCGAGCCCGAGCTCGTGGACGGCGAAGGGGACGGCGCCCAGCGCGTGGTAGGCGTCGACCACGAGCTCGGCGCCCGCGTGTGCGCACACGTCCGCGAGCGCGTCGAGCCCGGGGACGACGTGGCCGGTCTCGAAGAGCACGGCCGACACCAGGACGGCGCTCGTGCGCTCGTCGACGGCCTCGGCCAGGCGCTCGGCCAGCGTGTCCGCGGGCTGCGCCGGCAGTCGGACGACGTCGAGCCCGGCTTCGTCGAGCCGCGTGAGCTGGCGGCGCAGGGTGTGGAACTCGCCGTCCGTGCTCACGAGCCGCGGGCGCCCGCGCAGGTCGAGGGCCGAGAGCAGGCGGATGAGGAGCTCGTGGGTGTTGATGCCGAGGGCGATCTCGCCGCCCGGGTCGGCGAGCAGCACCCGCAGGCCAGCCCGCACCTCGTCGGCCTTGGCGAGTGCGCGCCCCCACTTCTCGTCCACGTGGCGCGCGGCGTCCTCGAAGGCCTCGACGTGGCCCTCGAGCGCGACGTCCGGCCACGCCTGGTGCGAGTGCCCGGTGAGCAGCAGCCGCTCGGCGACGCGAAAGCGGGTGTAGTGGCGCGCCAGCGGGTTCACAGCCGGCGGCGCACCGCCCACAGGTCGGGGAAGGCCGCGTCGAAGAGCGTCGTGCGCAGGTACGCTGCGCCCGACGAGCCGCCGGTGCCACCCTTGTCGCCGATCGTCCGCTCGACCATCTTGACGTGGCGGTAGCGCCACTCCTGAAAGCCCTCGTCGACGTCGACCAGGCGCTCGCAGACCTGCGCCTCCGGGCCGTCGACGCGGTAGACGTCGACGAGGACGTCCTGAACCGCCTGCGAGGCGGCCATGGGCTGGGTGACGTCGCGCTCGAGCGCGGCGCGCGGGACGCCGAAGCCCTGCGCGGCCAGGTAGCGCAGGAACGAGTCGAGCAGGCTCGGGCGCGCCATCGCGTCGCCGATCCGCTCGCGCGCCGGCGACCCGGGCGGGTAGCGGTCGACGGCGCCGTCGTCGCGGCGGCCGAGGACGGCCTCGAGCTCGCGGAACTGCGCGGACTGAAAGCCGCTGGCGGCATCGAGGCGGTCGCGGAAGGTCGTGAACTGGCGCGGGGTCATCGTCTCGAGCACGTCGATCTGCGCGACGATCGTCTTGAGGATGGTCAGCACGCGCTTGATCGTGCCGAGCGCGCGCGAGCTGTCGCCCATCTCCAGGCGGCGCTGGAGATAGGCGAGCTCGTGCAGCAGCTGCTTGAACCACAGCTCGTAGACCTGGTGGATGACGATGAAGAGCATCTCGTCGTGCTCCTCGGAGCGAGGCCGTTGCGCGCCCAGCACCTCGTCGAGCGCCAGGTAGGACGCGTAGGTCAGCGCGGCTGACTCGTCGCTCGCCATCACGGCTGTCTACCCTAAGCGGCGCGGCCCCTGGCCGCCTCGCGAGCATCTTTCCCGCCATCGCGTCCGTACACTGCGCCGCATGAGGGTCGGCATCATGGGGCTCGGCTACGTGGGGCTTCCACTGGCCGTGGCCTTCGCCGAGGAGGGCCACGACATCGTCGGTGTTGACATCGACGCCCGCAAGGTCGAGGGGCTCAACCGCGGCGAGTCGCACATCGAGGACATCGACTCCGAGCGTCTGCGCGCAGTCGCCTCGCGCCTGGAGGTCACGACGCGCTTCTCGAACCTCTCGCGCTGTGACGCGGTCCTCGTCTGCGTCCCCACGCCGCTGACCCCCAACCGCGAGCCGGACCTCGGACCGCTGGTCTCCGCGACACGGGCCCTCGCCGACCTCCTGCAGCGCGACCAGCTCATCGTCCTCGAGTCGACGACCTACCCCGGCACCACGCGCGAGCGCATGGCCCCGATCCTCGAGGAGTCAGGCCTCGTCGCGGGCCGCGACTTCTTCCTGGCCTACTCGCCCGAGCGCGTGGATCCCGGGCGCACCGACTTCACCCTTCGCAACACGCCGAAGGTTCTCGCCGGCCTCACCGAAGCCTGCACCGAACGCGCCGAGGCGCTGTATCGCGAGGTCTGCGACGAGATCGTTCGCGTCTCGAGCCCCGAGGCCGCCGAGCTCACCAAGCTGCTCGAGAACATCTTCCGGTCGGTCAACATCGCCATGGTGAACGAGATCGCGATGCTCACGGACCGGATGGACATCGACATCTGGGAGGTCGTCGACGCCGCGGCCACCAAGCCCTATGGCTTCATGCGCTTCGAGCCGGGACCGGGCATGGGCGGCCACTGCCTGCCCGTCGACCCCTTCTACCTCTCGTGGCGTGCGCGGGAATTCGACATGTCGACGGAGTTCATCGAGCTCGCCGGCAAGATCAACCAGCAGATGCCCTACCACTGCGTCTCGAAGGTCGAGCGCGTGCTCAACGACGCGGGCAGGGCAGTCAAGGGCTCGCGGATCAGCCTGTTCGGTGTCAGCTACAAGCCGGGCGTCGGGGACCTGCGCCAGTCGCCGGCGCTGAAGATCGCGGCGCTCCTGGGCGGGCTCGGTGCCGACGTCGCCTACCACGATCCGTACGTGCCGGCCGTGCCCGACACCGAGCTGCGCGCGGTCGGCTTGGACGAGGCGCTCGAGCGCTGCGACCTGGCGGTCATCGTGACCGCGCACCCCGGCGTCGACCACGACGCGATCGCCGAGCGCGCGCCGCTCGTCGTGGACCTGCGCGGCGTCACGCGCGGCGCGCGCCGGACCGTGCTGCTCTAGCGCCCCGCCGTCATTACTGGCCGCGGCGCCCCACCACGCACGGAATCGTGCGCAGCAGGATCTTGATGTCCGCCCACAGCGACCAGTTCGAGACGTACAGGTAGTCGATCGTGACCATCTCACGCAGCGGGATGCGGGCCGCGCCGAAGACCTGCCAGTCGCCGGTCATCCCGGGCGTCAGGTACAGGCGGCGCCGGTACCACCCCTCGACGCGCCGGTCCTCGTCGACCACCAGCGGTCGAGGTCCGACGAGGCTCATCTGCCCGCGCAGGACGTTGAAGAGCTGCGGCAGCTCGTCGAGCGACGTCCTGCGCAGGAACCGCCCGACCCGCGTGATCCTCGGGTCATCGGCGATCTTGAAGAGCCCGTCGGCCTCGTTGCGCGACAGCAGCTCCGTCTTTCGCGCATCGGCTCCCTCCTCCATCGAGCGGTACTTGAGCATCTCGAACGGTATGGCCATCGCGCCCGACGCGCGTCTGGCGGAACAGGACAGGCCCCGGGAGACGTGAGCTTGATCACCGCGGCGATGACCGCCATGAGCGGTGCGAGCACCACGAGGCCGAGTCGCCGAGCCGACGACGTCGAAGGCGCGCTTGACGCGGCGCGATGCGCGCGAGAGCCCGAAGCGGCGCACGCCGAAGATCGTCAGCCCGTCGAGGTAGTCGAACGCAACCGACGAGCCGACCACCTCGAACATCCGCGGCAGCACGCTTACGCGGATCGCCCAGCGCCTTGGCGCGCTGGATCGCCTCGAGCACGCGCTGGTGCGATCCCGCATCGCCGGCGACGATCACGCGGTGCACATGGTGCTCGGCGACCACCCGCGGTAGGTCGTCGAGCGTGCCGAGCAGGCCGGACTCCACGGACTCGGGCTTGCGTTCCTGCGCAAGCCGGCCAACGAGCGACGCCTTCACGTTCGGGCTGGCGCTGAGCTTGGCCTCGAGCCGTGCGGCGACCGCGGCATCGCCTACCAACAGGCAGCGCTCTGAAGGGGTGATCCCGCGCGCGATCGCACGGGCGGCCACTCGACACGCGAGCATCAGGACCGACAGACCGAGCCAGGTGACCGCGAAGAGCCGCGCGCCTATCGGAGTCGCGAGCACGCGCGCTCTCGAGCAGGAACGCGACGACCGTGGTGAGCGTCGCCGCCTGGAACAGTGCGGGCGCCCTCCTCGAGCGTGCTCTTGCGCAGCAACAACTCGTCGCGCTTGTACAGCCCCGACGCGGTGTTGATCGAGGACGATGAGCGGCAGCAGGGCGAGCCCCGTCATCCCGGGGCCCAGCGCCCCGAACACCCTGATGTCCAGCCCCACGACGAGAAGGCCCGAGAACACGTCGGCGCCGACCAGCGCGCGGCGGAACACCCGATCGCGACGCCGGACCGCCGCCGGCGCTCGGCTCTCGAGGAGGAGCGTCGGATCCGCGTGGCGCGAAGACCCCGCGCGCCGACCAAACCGGCTTCGGCGAGGGACAGATTGGCGGTCGACGCCGGCAGTGAACACGCGAGGCATGGATTGCCGCTGCTTGCACGATGCACGGCCGGAGCACATCCCGGCACCGATCCGAGCCGAACGGGTCCACCCCCTTTCGGCGCCTGCTCTCGCGCCGAGGTGCCCTGTCGCAGGCTACGCAGATTTCACCCGCAAATACCAGGGTTGACAGCCAAGCTGCAGCGACCGACGGCCAATCAGGCGCGATGAGCGGCGCGACCTACCCCTGTTGGCGCGCTTACGTCCGTTCGACGGACTGACGGCGCCTTCGAATGCCGCATTTTGCATGAATGCTTGAAGGGTCCCGTCGTAGGGTTTGGTTCTGCTTCTATCGAATGACCGCATACTGATGACGTCGCCGGAGGACGAGGGGGTCCGGACGCGCCTGCTGCTCACGGCATGCGGATTCGGCCTTGCTGCTCTGGCGGCGATTGGAGGACTCCTCCTGCTTGGGCTGCACCGCCCCGAGCATCAAGCGGTTGTCTTCGCGCCGCCCAAGCCGCAGGTCCGATCGGCGGCGTCGGTCGATCGGACCGCGCCCGCTATCGGGGCAGCCCAGGCTCGCCGCACGGCCGCGCGACGCGCCCAGGCAATTGCCGCACAACCGGCCGGCCAGGCTCGCCGGCCCCCGGAGCGACGCGCCGCCGCGATCGCCACAAGCGCGCACGGCGCGCGACTGTTCTCATCGACGAGCATCTGGAACCAGCGCGTGGCACCAAGTGCACCGCTCGATCCGAGTTCCGGCGCGCTCGTTGCGAACCTCGTCGCCGAAGCCGGTCGCGAGCGGACCGCTGGGACCGGGCCGCTGATCCAGGCCGGGCGTGCCAGCACCCCGCTTTACCGAGTCGGCGCCGCCCAGGCGCGCGTTCGCGTCCGTCTTGACGACCGCCAGGCCCCAGGCCGCACGGCACTCCGCCGCGCCCTCGCGGCGGTGCCGATTCCTGCGAACGCGAAGGCCGGCGCCAAGCCCAATCGCTACATGTCGATCTGGCAACCGGCGACGGACACCCTCTGGGAGCTCCGCGGAGCCCGGAAGGTTGGCGACGAATGGCATGCCAGCTGGGGCGGGGCCATGCAGAAGGTGTCGAAGAACCGTGGGTACTACACGCCCGCAGCGTGGCGCGGAGCGACCCAGAGTTGGGGCGCAACGCCCAGCAGCCTGCCGGTCGTGGCGGGCGCGCTCCTCGCGGACGACCTACGGTCCGGTCGCATCGATCATGCCCTCGCAATCAACGTGCCGGCGTCGCGCGCCGGCGTGTTCACGTGGCCGGCTCAACGCACGGACGGCGACGGTGGCTTACCGACGTTGCCGGTTGGCGCCCATATGCGCCTCGCCCCCGACGTCGATCTCAATTCGCTGCGCCTTCCCAGGCTCACGCGGATGATCGCCGAGGCCGCGCAACGCTACGGGCTCGTCGTTCGTGGGCAAGACCGGGCGATCGCGCTCGTCGGCGAGAACCCCCCGCAGTTTCAGAAGAACCCGTACAGGAAGTACTTCTTGGGCAGAACCTCGCAGCAACTGCTGGCGAACTTCCCGTGGGATCGCCTCCAGGTCCTTCAGATGCATCTCTGCACGTCGACGCCGTGCGCGCCCCCGTCCCCGTGACGCGTGGGCGTACCGGCTACTCTCGCCGTGACGTGACGATTCGCGAGGTCGAATCTCGTCGGCAGATACTGCGGGCGTCGTGCGCTGTGGGAGTCGTGGCCATCGCAGCGATCGCGGCGTTGCTGTTCGTTGCGCTCCGCCCGCGCACCCTCGAGGGCCATCGGGTCCAAGCATCGCCGCCATCGCAAGGGCCGGCGAGCCCGATAGGCGAGGGTGCCCGGCCGGCGGGCACCAAGGCCATGCGCCTCTTCGGCGCCAACAGCTTCTGGAACAGGCGCCTCGGCGACGAGCCCATCGACGCGAGCTCGGCAGCGCTCGTTCAGGAACTCGCGCAGGAGGTCCAACGCGAGACGCAATCGCGCATCGGACCATGGATCGCCACGAACATCTCGAGCACGCCCCTGTATCGCGTCGGCCGCGATCAGCGATCGGTACACGTCCGCCTGGATGCGCAGGGCACACCGGGCGAGGCGGCCCTGCAAAAGGCCTTTGCCGCCGTTCCGATACCAGGCGACGCCAGGCCCGCGGCAGGCCAGGACCGGCACATGACCATCTGGCAGCCGTCGACCGATCGCTTGTGGGAGTTCTGGCAGGCCCGTCGCGCGTCTGACGGATGGCACGCAAGTTGGGGCGGAGCGATCCGTCGTGTCTCGCAGAGCCCCGGCTACTACACCGCGTCCGCGTGGCCGGGAGCACGACGCAACTGGGGCGCGACGGCGAGCAGCCTGCCAGTGATCGGCGGCACGATCACCGTCGACGACGTCCGGCAAGGCAGCATCCGGCACGCCATCGCCGTCGCACTGCCCGCGCCGCGCGCCCGGACCTTCGCGTGGCCTGCCCAGCGTACCGATGGCACCGGAGGCCCCGCCGCGCTCCCGGAGGGAGCACGTCTGCAGCTCGACCCGCAGCTCAGCCTCGACAGCCTGCACCTGCCCGGACTGGTGAGGATGATCGCCGAGGCGGCTCAGCGCTATGGACTCGTCGTACGGGATCAGACGCACAAGGGCATCTCCCTGTTCGGCGAGGATGCCCGCGGCGCGCGTGCGAGCGTGTTCAGTCGGGCCTTCGCGAGTCAGACGCCTCTGGATCTTCTGTCGCGGTTCCCATGGGACCGCCTCCGCGTATTACGGATGCGGCTCTGCACGAAGGCGCCCTGCGTCGCGGGTTGAGCCTCAGGCCGCCGGCGGCATGTCGAACCCCCAGACGAGCCGGACCATGTTGCGGCGACCCCATTCGAACGACATGAGCAGCTTGTCGGCGCGCATGCACCCCTGCGCGACGAGCCCGTGTAGGCGAAACCGCCGCACCTTCGCCGGCAGCAGCGTCCCGGCGGCGCGCATCCAGATGTAATACAGGAGCGCGACGCGCTCGAACCACGGTTCCCCGCCGACGCGGCGGATCGCCGCCTCGAGTTCCGGCTCGCGGAAGCCACCACTCAGCGTCTCTCGAAGGTCCTCGGGAGACCGCGGCTCCCGGCGATGGCTCAGCCGCATCAACGGCCGCAGCCACCCGAGCTTCAGCCATTGCCATGCGGGAGACCGAGCATCGTCCATGAACACACAGCGCCCGCCCGGACGCAGCACGCGTGCGACCTCGGCCAGAAATCGCTCTCGATCAGGCACGTGGTGAGCGAACGCGAATCCGTAGACGAGGTCGACCGACCCGTCACGCAGCGGAAGGTCAAGGGCATCCATCGCCGCGAGCACCACCCGGTTGTGAAGACCGAGATCGAGGCGCCGTCCCAACGCACGCAAGCCGACGGGCGAGAGATCTGAATAGATCAGAGCCCTCGGCCGCTCGACCAGCATGTACAGCTCGGCGACCGATTCCCCGTTCCCGAGCAGAACGACGGTCCGGTCGGTCAGCGCACCGAGGTGACGCCAGACACGCTGCATCTCCCAAGGCGCATCAGGGCCCGTCCACGTGCCCGCCAGACTCGCGGGTCCGGGCACCTCGCCCAAATCGGGCGCGTGACTGTAGTAGTCGTCGTAGAACGCGCGCTCGTTGCCGCGCCTACGATCACCGACGAGATCGACGACTCCGTCCGCCGCATCGAGCTGCAGCCCGCAGGCCTCGCAACGAACAGCGGTCGCCGGCACCAGGTCGATCTCGGCGTGGCACTCCGGGCAGCGGAACAGCTCAAGGGCCGTCCGGGAGGACATGGACGCATCATAGGTTCGTCATCTGGCGTACCGGCGGCAGCCGCCGAAGCGTTCGGTACTCTCGGGGCTCCGGAGAAGCAAGGCTCGCCTTGGCTGCTGGCGTCTACGACACCACCTCCGCGCCCGGGATCGACGTCCTCGGTGCCATGCGTCGCCATTGGGTGGCTCTGGTCTTCCCGATCCTCCTGCTGGTGGGCGGCGCGATCGCCCTCGGCGTCAAGCGCCCACCGAAGTACACGGCCACGGCGACGCTTCAGGTGGGGCACGTGTATGTCAGCAACCCGGCCGGCGTGTCGACGATCATCGAGGCGACCCAGACCCTTGCGGGGGTCTACAGCCGGACCATCCAGGCGACCGGCGTCCAGCAGGACGTGGCGCAGCGGCTGAAGCGAGCCTCGGTGCCCGTTTCCGGTGGCCTCTCTGCCACCCCGCTACCCAACACGCCCCTCATCAAGGTGACGGCCCAGGCGACATCCGCGACCGGCGCGACGGCGCTCGCCAACGCCGGGGCAGCGGCGCTCGTGGACTACGTCAACCACGAGGTCCGCGCGACGGACGTTACGGGGACCCTGACCAAGCGCTACAAGGACGCCGCTCTCGCCTATCGTCAAACGAAGGATCGCAGCGATCGCATGGAGCGCCGCTACGAGCTGCATCAAACGCGGCGCAACAAGACCGCCCGAGACGAGTCCGGTGCGGCGACCGACAGCGCCCTGCTGACGCTTCAGACGCTCAGAGCCAGCTACGAGCAAGCCGTCGCCGGAGGGGTTGCTTCCGCTGCAGTTGAGCCCTTCGCCCGCGCCGGCCCGGCTTCGAGCGATCGCTCTCGGACGATGCAGATCCTCGTGTTCGTCGGCGTGCTGGGCGGCATCGCTGCCGGCGTAGCGCTCGCCCTCTTGCGGACCTACCGCGAGTCGCGGCCGAGTCGGCGCGGGTGACCGCTCGGAGTTCGGCGGCCGCGTTCGTCGGGGCGCTCGCCCTCACGGCGTCCTTCGCCGCCTTCATCTACCTCGCGTCCCCCGAGCAGATCTCACGCGGCGCCTCGCTGTTTCCCTGGGCGATCGGCCTGCTGCTCGTCCTGTCGGTCGGCTACATCGTCTGGGAAGTCGATCCAGCGTACGCCATCAGTGGCGTGGTCGTGCTGTCCGCGCTCGCGGGCAACTGGTCGGGCGTTGGTGTTCCGGGACCACTCTCGCCCGACCGGCTCCTCCTGGCGGCCGTCATCGTCGCCATCCTCCTGCGCTCGCCTGCTTCGGCCGATCGGCCGAAGCTGCAGATCACCGGCACTCACGTGCTGCTGGCCTTGGCTGTGCTCTACGCCGTGGTCTCGGCCCTGGTCGCAGGCACGCTGCTCCACAACGACCCCCTGCTGCGGCTCATCGACACGTTCGGGATCATGCCCTTCCTGCTCTTCCTGGTCGCGCCGCTGGCGTTCCGAACGCAGCGACAACGGGGCATCCTGCTCGTCGCGTTCGTGACGCTGGGCGCATACCTCGGCCTGACAGTCCTCTTCGAGACTCTTAGGCTGGATGCGCTCGTCTTCCCGAGGTACATCCTCGATCCCAATTACGGAATCCATGCGGGCCGCGGCCGCGGGCCCTTCGTGGAGGCGGTGACGAACGGATTGGCCCTGTTCACGTGCGCTGTCGTCTGCGCAATCGCGGTCGCACAATGGCGCGGACGGCAGGCGCGCTTCCTGGCCGGCAGCATCGGCTTGCTCTGCCTGGTAGGCGCGTTCCTGAGTCTCGAGCGCTCTGTGTGGATCGGAGCCGCGGTCGGGACATGCGTCGGAATGCTCGCTGCCCGTGGGGCGCGCGTGTATCTCATCCCGGTCGTCGTCACCCTCGCGCTCGGCATCTCGGCAACCCTTCTCTTCATCCCCGGCTTCCAGGCACGGGTCACCCAGCGGGTCGACCAGAAGGAGACGCTCTGGGACCGGCAGAACCTCGCCCGCGCGGCGATCAACATGGTCGAGGCCAGACCCCTGTTCGGCTTCGGCTGGGCCCGGTTCCAGCAGGACAGCGCCGATTACTTCGAGCAATCCCCCAACTTCCCCCTCACCGCCACCACGTTGGGCGTCCATAACAGCCCTTTGGCCTACGCGTCCGAGCTCGGTCTCGTCGGTGTGACGCTCTGGGCGCTCGGGCTGTTGTTCGGGGTAGGCGGCGCACTCGCGACGCGGGGGCCGCCGGATCTCCTTCCCTGGCGAGTCGGTCTCCTCAGCGTTGCGACCGCCACTCTGATCGTGATCAGCGCAGTGCCTCCGAGCGCCTGGCCCAACCGCGCGATCTGGCTTCTGGCCGGGGTGGCGTGGAGCGGTCGCTACGCGACTCGACGGCGGGCATCGGAGGCCGCATAGGTGACCCCCGCCCCTCGAAAGAGCGTCATCGCTCGCCCTGAGGGCTATCCGCTGCCAATCACCGTGATCATCCCCGCCTACAACCGGGCCGACACCGTGGCCCGCGCCGTGGCGAGCGCCCTCGCCCAGCGGCCGTCGCGACCAGCCGAGGTCGTGGTCGTCGACGATGGCTCCGCAGACGACACCGCCGAGGCCGCCCGACTTGCCGGTGCGCGGGTGGTCCGGCACTCCGTCAACCGTCGCCTCGGTGCGGCGCGCAACACGGGTCTATCCAACGCAACACAGCCATGGATCGCGCTTCTCGACTCCGACGACGAATGGCTGCCGCACCACCTGGCATCGCTGTGGCCTCTGCGTGGCACACACGTCCTCATCGCGGCGTCTGCCCTGCGATGCGCGCCCGACGGACAGCAGCTCCACTTGGGCCGCCCGAGCCTGCGGGCCGGGCGCTGCGGTCGCCCGCGGACGTCGCCGCGAGCTCGATCGTCGTCGTCGAGCGCCGTCCTCGCCCGACGCGACGCCGGTCGAGTCCGTCGGCGGATTCCGCGAATTCCATGGCGCGCTGCACGGCGTGCGAGGACGTCGATCTATGGCTTCGTCTGCTCGAGCACGGCACGGGTTACGTTTCGGCGCGAGTCAGCGTGCTCTACCACGAGCACGCCGCCCAGATGTCCACCGAAGGCAATCGTTTGCAGCTGGCCCGGCGCATGGTCCTCGAGTCCTACTCCGAGCGTCCGTGGTTTCGGCCTCAGCTCCTCGACGAGTGGGACGGTGTCATGGGATGGGACGCCGCTCGACTGGCGAGGAGGTCCGGCGACAGCCGGGGCGCGCTGCGTCATATGGGCCGCGTCGCGCGCGATCCGAAACAACTGCGAGCGCTCTTGCGTGAGCTCCGCATCCGACACGCAGCTCGCCGCCGGTCTTCGCAAGTCACGCGATCCGGCACGCATACGCTCGCCGTGGTGGACCCGGCAGCGGCGGCCACCCCGCCCCCCGCCGGCTTCAGTGTGGTCATGCCACCCGGTCGGACGAAGCTCGCGCGCTACGCCGCGCTCGCCCGCCGTCCTGCGGCCGCGGTCCTGGTGGATGGGCGGGCCGAACGCATGCTCGTCCGGATCCTGGGGATGCGGGCAGTCCGCTGAGCTCCGCGGACGCGGAGGCGGCCGTGGTGGCTAGCCTGCGAGCGCGATGCGCATCGCCTACCTCATCGGCCACTACCCGGCCGTCACCCATACCTTCATTCAGCGTGAGATCCAGCAGCTCCGTCGGCAGGGATTCGAGATCGAGACGTACTCCATTTGGCGCGCTCGCGAGGATCAGTTGCTGACGCGGGTGGACCGCGCCGAGCATGAAAACACCTATGCACTGCTGCCACCGCGACCCGCGGATTACCTGCGC
Source organism: uncultured Actinomycetes bacterium (assembly GCA_963807305.1). Classification (GTDB taxonomy): domain Bacteria; phylum Actinomycetota; class Thermoleophilia; order Solirubrobacterales; family Solirubrobacteraceae; genus JAOPZW01. Next base: position 6,334 of record CAWEBN010000017.1, on the reverse strand, counting down.
TCCCACCTCCGTTCGGCATTACGATCGCCGCGCCGATACGTACGAACGCTGACTCGGGCGCTGCGCCTGTCTTCCCATGGTCTGCGCGGACGCCTGCTCGGCCTGTCCTGGTTTCTCGAGGCCGTCGTCGTGCAGCGCAGGTGCCAGCGGCGCGGCATCCGTCACGTCCACGTCCACCTCGACGGCACGGCACCAGCCGTAGGGTTGCTCGTGACCCATCTCGGCAACGGCGGCGCGCAGACTGGTGCGTGGTCGTTCAGCATGACCGTGCACGGTTCGAAGGAATTCTTCGACGTCGCCCGCCAGCGCTTGGCACGTAAGGTGCGGGCCGCGCGCTTCGTGGTCTGCGTGAGCGACTTCACACGCAGCCAGCTCATGGCCCTCGTGGACGATACGCACTGGCCGAGGCTTCACGTCGTGCATTGCGGGATCGACCCCGAGCACTTCGCTCCCCCCGAGCAACGTCCGAATCACGATGGTCTGATTCGCATCCTCACGGTCGGTCGTCTGGACAACATGAAGGGCGTCGCGATCCTGATCGAGGCAGTCGCCGAGCTGCGACGGCGCGGCGCGCCGGTGGCGCTGACCGTCGTGGGCGACGGCCCTCAGCGCGACCATCTCCAACGCCTTGCTGCGCGCGATTCCATCGATCAGCAGATCACGTGGGCCGGCACGGTGGGGCAGGACGGGATCCGCGCCCAGTACCACGCCGCGCACGTCTTCTGCCTACCGAGCTTCGCCGAGGGCATCCCGGTCGTGCTCATGGAGGCGATGTCGACCGGGCTTCCGGTCGTCGCCAACCACATCACCGGCATCCCGGAGCTGGTGGAAGATGAGGTGAGCGGTCTGCTGGTACGTCCTGGCCGGAGCGACCTCTTGGTCCAAGCGCTTGAACGATTGGTCGGCGATTTCGATCTACGGGCGCGGATGGGCCGAGCCGGACGAGAAACGTGTTGCACGAGTTCGAGTCGCGCGCCGTTGGGCTCCAGCTCGGGTGATTTGTTCAGCGAGCAACTGTCACGCTCGGCTGCTCAGCCGAGCGCCACGCTCGTGGCGGCGCGTAGGTAAGCCTCAGCTGTCCTCGCAGGCGTGCGTCGCGCGGCGACGTCGTACGCCGCGCGACCCATCCGGCGGCGAAGCCCTGAGTCCCGGGCGAGGGCGACAAGGGCTCGCGCCAGCGCGGCGGTGTCCCGCGGCTCCACCACGAGGCCGGTACCGAGGCGTTCGACGAGATCCCGGGTGGCCCCGGCGTGGGGCGAGGAGATGAGGGGCAGTCCCGTGGCCGCAGCCTCCAACAGGACGATTCCGAAGGTATCGCTCAATGTCGGGAACGCGAACACGTCAGCGCGCGCCAACAGAGCCGGCAGGCCACTCGGCTCGACGAACCCCCGCCAGTCGACGTCATCGAGCATGAGCTCATCGGCCAGCGCGCGGAGGCGCGGTTCATCGCCGCCCTCGCCCACGATGGTCAGGGCCACCGCCGCCCCTCTCGCCCGTGCGTCGGCCACCGCCGCATGAGTAGATCGACGCCTTTGCGGGCAACAGCCGCCCAACGGTCAGCACACTGATCCCATCATCGGCCCGCTGGATCCGTGCTCGGCCTACCTCGAGGAACCGCTCGAGGTCGCAGGTGTGCGGCGCCTCGAACACCGGTTTGAAGCCGAGATCGGCGAAGCGCTCGACAGCAAGACTGGAGTTGCCCACGGCGCCATGCCCAGCGCGCGCGAGTACAGCCCGGGCAAGCCGCTGGTCCCATCCGATGGCAACCTCCGACTGACTCGTGCCGTCGCTCTGGACGAGGATGCGGGCCCCTCGGGCACGGCAGTACATCGCCGCGTAGAGCGACGGAAAGGAGAAACCCGAGCTGATCACCACATCCGGTCGCGCCTCCCAGAGCTCCGCGAACACGCGCGGATTCGGGTAGATATCGGCGGCGTAGATGCTCCGACGAATCGCCGGTCCGCCCACGACGCGATAGCGGAAGCTCGGACTCTCGAGGACCCAGGGCATGGCCCGGGATGCGGTCTTTGAGCCGAAGAGGACGGTGAGGTCGCAACGCGATGTCAACGCCTCAAACACCGGCGCCAGGTACGGAGTCATGATGTCGGTGATGAAGACGACGCGCAGGGCTCCCTGATCAAGGCGCTCCCGCACGCGCTCGTCCTGCGCGCAGCATGGGCGTCGGAACCTAACGCACGCCGATCGTTAGGTTCTCTCCCGTGTCCGCGCGTAGTCGCCTGGCCGAAGGGGCTTCTCGTGCCGTGACGGCTTGCGGCGATCGGGGCGCGTGGTCGCCTTCCTGAGGTGCTCGCGCGCCTGCGTGGGGAGCAGACGATCCAGCGGATGCGCCTCCAGGGGCTCCAGGCGCCCGACCCGTTCTACATCGCGGCGCACGTCTCGATCGATCCGGGCTTCGCCTGGGCGGTGGAAGTCGGTGCCGACGCCACGCTGTCGGCCAACGTCCAGGTCATCGCGCACGACGTCGGCGATGTTCCGCATGAGCGGGTACACGCTGGTGCGGCCCGTGAAGATCGGGGCCAGGGCCTACATTGGTGCAGGTGCCACGATCCTACCGGGGGCAGTGATCGGCGAAGGTGCAGTCGTCGGCGCGGGCGCAGTCGTCACCGGCGAGATCCCGGCTGACTCTGTCGCCGTGGGCAACCCGGCGCCGCGTGATTGGCGATGTTGGCGAGTTCCATGACCGCCACCGCCGCGCCATGACCAAGATCCCCCGCTTCGAAAAGGGCCGGCCGAACCGGGCGGGCTCAGCTCATCCGAGGTGGAGGCGATGAGACAGGCGCTCGCGACATACGGCCGACTCTACGTGCGCTGAACAAACGTGGAACGGGAAATCGATGCAGGCAATTGACCACTTCGAGGTTCAAGCCCGCCCGAACGAGCAGCACGCGGAGGGGCGGCCCGAGTTCGAGGAGCGTTTCAGGCTCTGGCGGTACGCCAGCGACCAGCTGATGCCGGGCAACGGCGAAGGCGCGACGGCAATCGACCTCGGCTGCGGCCCCGGGCATCTCACGCATGCGCATCCCGGCACGCGGCTCTCGCACGATCTCGATCGATAGCAGCGAGGCAATGCTCGCCCTGCGCCCGCGAGCGCCTGGAGCAGCACGGTATCGCGGCGCAGACCTCCGCCGGCTCACACTGCCGCTCCCGCCCCAGCTTGTCGACGACCTGGCCGGGCGAGCATCAGCTGATCGTGATGTCCGCAGCGGCGGCTGATGGCAAGAGCGCAGGCCATGATGTGCGGAGCATCGTCGCCGAGCTCGAGCACAGGCCGGACTACGTCGAGTAGCGCGCATGTGCGGCATCGCCGGCATCCTCGCGTTCGATCACGCCTCGCGGTCGACGAACCGACCGTGACGCGCATGACCGACGTGCTGCGTCACCGCGGGCCCGACGACGGCGGAACGTGCGTGCGCCCGCGGCGAGCGGGTGGCTCTGGGCCATCGGCGCCTGTCGATCATCGATCTGTCGTCAGCGGGCCATCAGCCGATGACCAATGAGGACGGCACGGTATGGATCACCTACAACGGCGAGGTCTACAACCACGCGCAGCTGCGCGCGGGGCTCGCAGGCTCGCGATCATCGATTCCGGTCGGCCACGGACACCGAGGCGATCGTCCACCTCTACGAGGAGCGCGGGGCCGCGTGCGTGGACACCTGTGCGGGATGTTCGCCTTCGCCATCTGGGATGGGCGCCGGCGGACGCTGCTGCTCGTCCGCGACAGGCTCGGTGTAAAGCCGCTCTACTACTGCGTCCTTCCCCAGGGGCTGCTGTTCGGCTCCGAGGTCAAGGCGATCCTCGAGCACCCGGCGGCGCCACGCGACCTCGACCTGGAGGCGTTCGCCGCCTACCTCACGTTCGGCTTCACGCCGCCTCCGCGCACGATGTTCGCCGGCATCTCGAAACTCGGCCCGGGGGAGCTCCTGAGCGTGACCGGCCGCGGCGAGGTAAAGCGGCGCACCTGGTGGGACCCGATGCCATCGAGCGCGGTTTCCGATGCCGTCGCCGGGATGAGCGACGCGGAGATGGTCGCCGAGGTCCGCGCCCGCCTTCGTGAATCGGTCCGCAGGCGGATGATGGCCGATGTTCCGTTCGGGGTCTTCCTCTCTGGTGGCCTGGACTCGTCGACCAATGTCGCGCTGATGGCCGAGCTGACCGAGTTGCCGGTGCGTACCTACTCGACCGCGCCGCGGAGTCACCCGCGCTACGACGAGTTGCGTTACGCGCGCGCGGTGGCGCGGCACTTCGGCACCGACCATCATGAGGTGCTCGTCGACGAGGACGCCATGCGCGAGTCGTGCCCGAGCTCGTGTTCCATCAGGACGAGCCCCTCTCGGACTGGACGGCCGTTCCCCAGCACTTCGTCACCCGCCTTGCCCGCCAGACGGGGACGATCGTCGTGCAGGTCGGCGAGGGCGCCGACGAGCTCTTCCACGGCTATCAGGGCTATATCGACCACCGACGGTCGTGGTGCCGTTTCAGCGGTGGGTCCAGGGGCGCTGCGTCGCGGCGTCGGGACCTTGGCCGTGCACGCCACTACCGCGACGGGTGCGCGGTCCGTCACGGCGAGGCGCTCTACGACGCGGGCCACAGTCGCGTGCCGTACTGGGGAGGCGCGCTGTGCTTCCGCGGACCGCTCAAGCAGCGTCTGCTGCGCCACGAGCATTCCGACGCCCTACAGACGGTCGAGCGTGTCTGGGACGACGGCGCGATGCGCCGCGCGGATGCCGACATCTTCCAGCGCATGACCTACCTCGAGTTACGCCAGCGACTGCCTGAGCTGCTGCTGGCTCGCATGGATCGCATCTCGATGGCCAGCTCGGTCGAGGGCCGGGAGCCGTTCCTCGATCACGAGCTCGTCGAGCTGGCCATGGCCCTGCCGCCGGAGATGAAGTACCGCGCCGGAAAGGGCAAGTACGTCCTCCGCGAGGCAATGCGCGACGTGCTGCCCGCGGAGATCCTGGCTCGTCCCAAGCAGGGCTTCGGCAGCCCGATGCAGGAGTGGCTGCGCGGCGCATTCGGCCACGACGCGCAGGCGACGGTCAAAGGCTCGGCGCTGGCCGGGCGCGAGCTGCTCGATTACGACGTCGTCGACCGCCTCTTCGCCGCTCATCGCCGGGGCCGCGGCGACTGGAGCAAGCACCTCTGGAACCTCTACTGCGTGAGCAGTTGGTATGACCGATGGGTGGCCTGACCGAGAGGATCATCGATTCCAGCACGGTCCGGGCTCGCTGTCGGCCCGCGTGCTGGAGCGGCGCTGGCGGATGCTTGCGGCGCGCTTCCCCAACATCGCCGCGATGAGCGTTCTGGACCTCGGCGGCACGGCGGGCACGTGGCGACTCGTCCGACTTCGACCCGCTCGCCTTCGTCCTCCTGAACATGAAGCCGTGACGCGGTCCGCTCAACGTCGCGATGAAGGCAAACGGCGCTCGTGTGCCCGAGTGTCGGTCTGAATCCGCACCCGCTCCGCGGGGCGCCAGGACGGTGCGGGCGCACACCTAGGTCCGCGGTTCCCCCGATCGTCGGGATGCGCCCGGGATCCCGAGAACTTCGCGGACGGCCCCGTGTGCCACCGATTCCTCCGCCGTTGTCTAGATGACTTCAAGAACGTCCGAGCACGACGAACCCCCGAGGCGGCGATAGGTGCCGGGTGCCTCCTCACGTTCTGCGCGCCCTACGACCAGGCGCTCGGTGACCCATGGGGTGAGTTTTGCCGGGGCCAGCTTCGTGACCTCCGCCGGCATCGCTCTGGTGAGCAGCGTTGTGACAGCGCGCCTGTATGGCGCTGCGATCGTCGGCGAAGTCGCGCTCGCGGGCGCACCCGTCGGGGTGCTCGCGCTGTTGTCCACTGTTCGAGAGCAGCAGACTTCGTGAGGCTGCACCGCCCCTCTGCCGCCCCGTGACGCTCGGGTCACCGTCTGTGGGTCGCGGTCTTCGCATTTTCCGCCGGGCTGACCCTCGCTCTGGCGATTCCGATCGCCGTGGTCAGTTCAGTAGTCCTGGCCGGCCCTATCGGGTACCCCGAACTGATCCCAGCCGCGATGGTCTACTTCGCCGGCTACACGGTTATTGCCAACACCTCATGGAACCTCGACTCGGTGTTCGCCGCCTATGGCGATGGCCGAAGTCTCTTCGTCCTACGGCTCCACGGAAGACGCTGGTGACGCTCGCGGTCATCGTTGCGCTTAGCTTCCATCCGACGGTCTGGGGACCGGTTGCGGGCGTGATCGCCGGGTGGAGCACGGCGCTGATCCACCGACTTTTCCTCGTTCGCGCGTGGCTATCCTACCGACCCAGTCGAGCGGTGGTGCGGGA
>CAWEBN010000016.1:0-133355 GCA_963807305.1 uncultured Actinomycetes bacterium | reverse complement strand
CTGGTTCCGGCTCTGGTTCCTCCTCCAGCTCGGGCTCCTCTTCCAGCGATTCCTCTTCAGCCGCGCCGGCCGCCGCGGCGCCGGCGACGCAGGCCGCGGCCGCGGCCCTGCCGCCGGGCGCGGCGGTCGGCTCGGCCGGCTTCCCGACGATGCCGTTCTCGTTCGTCTTCAGCGGCACCTTCTTCGACATGGAGCGCTTCTTCGGCGACGTGCAGAGCTTCGTGCGCGTCGACGGCAAGAACGTCAAGGTCGACGGGCGCCTGCTCAGCATCGACGGCTTCGGCCTCGTCGCGGGCCCCGGCGGCTTCCCGAACGTCAAGGCCAACATCGTGGCCACCGCGTACCTGCGCACCCCCGCCGACGACAGCACGTCGAGCGCCGGGACCGGTGCCGCAGCGACCGGTGCCGCGGGCTCCGGCTCTGGCTCGGGCTCGGGCTCGAGCGCGGCCGCCCCGCCGGCGACCGCGTCGGAGGTGACCGGATGAGCGCCATCCGCGGAGTGCTGCGCGACCTCGTCGATCGCAAGCTCTGGCCGATCGCCGTGCTGCTGCTCGCCGCGGCCGTCGCCGTTCCGATGTACCTCGGCCGCGGGTCCGCGGAGGAGACCCCGCTGCCCGCGACCAACCTCCAGGCCGACGCCGGCAAGGTGTCGAAGGCCGCCATCAAGGTCGACGGCGCCGCGACCGGCCAGGACGAGCGTCCCGGCAGCGTGCGCAACCCCTTCAAGCAGCTGCACGTGCCCAAGGCGCCCAAGGCCCCGGCGGACCCGACGACCAAGACCCCGGCCGCCGACCAGCCGACCGGGTCGGGCTCGGGCGGCTCCGACGGCTCCCAGCCGCCGCTCGCTCCGGGCGGCACCGGCGGCACCGGCGGCTCCGGCAACGGTGGCTCCACGCCCAAGCCGTCGTCCGGCGACCCCCTCGACGTCTATCACCTGTCGCTGCGCTTCGGCCGCGCCGAGGCCACGCAGCTGAAGACCTACCACGACGTCGCGCGCCTTTCGCCGCTGCCGACGGCCGACAACCCCTTCTTCGTCTACACCGGCGTCCTCAAGGACGGCAAGACCGCCGTCTTCCTGCTCTCCTCCGACGCCACCGCGACCGGCGACGGGCACTGCCGCCCGAGCGCCAAGAGCTGCCAGACGATCGAGGTCAAGGAGGGCGACACCGAGTTCTTCGACCTCACCGTCGACGGCGAGGCCGTGCAGTACCAGCTCGACGTCGTGAAGGTCTTCAAGAAGGGCGCCGCCAGCGCGGCCGCCGCCGCGGCCTCCTACGAGCGCCACTCCAACGCCGGCGCCGACATGCTGCGCAAGGCCCACCGGGTCGGCAGCTCGGCCTTCAAGGGCGCGGCGACCTACCGCTGGCTGCCCGCCAGCGGCGTGCTCGTCCGCACGCCCCGGCAGAGCAAGGCGCGCGCCTCGGTCAACGGCGCCGCCGCCGCCTCGCCCGCCGACGCAACGGGCACGCTGCCCGGCCTGCCGGTCTGGGCCTGGCAGTCCCCCGGCGCCTAGCGGCCGGGAATCCATCCATAGACTTCGGCGCCCGATGGCGCTGAAGCTCATCACGGCCGGCGAGTCGCACGGCCCCGGCCTGACCTGCGTGGTCGAGGGCCTGCCCGCGGGCCTCGAGCTCGATCGCGAGGCGATCGACCGCGACATGGCCCGCCGCCAGCTCGGGCACGGGCGCGGGGGGCGGATGAAGATCGAGCGCGATCGTGCGCAGGTCACCGGCGGGGTCCGCCACGGGCGCACCATGGGCGGGCCGATCGCCCTGCAGGTCGCCAACCGGGACTTCGCCAACTGGGAGGAGCGGATGAACCCGTGGCCGGTGGAGGCCGAGGTGGCCGAGGTCCACCTGCCGCGCCCCGGTCACGCCGACCTCGTCGGCACGTGGAAGCACCGCCTGACCGATGTGCGCAACGTGCTGGAGCGCGCGAGCGCGCGCGAGACCGCCGCGCGGGTGGCCGGCGGGGCGCTGGCCAAGGCCTTCCTGCGCGCGCTCGGGGTCGAGGTCCGCTCGCACGTGGTGCAGGTCGGCTCGGTACGGGCGCCGGCGCGCGAGGAGCCGCTGCGCGTGGAGGACTTCGACGGCGTCGACGACGATCCCGTGCGCTGTCTGGACCGCGAGGCGAGCCGCGCGATGGTCGAGCACATCAACGTCCAGCGCAAGGCGAACGAGTCGCTGGGCGGCGTCTTCGAGGTCGTCGCCTTCGGCGCCACGCCCGGCCTGGGCTCGTACACGAGCTGGGAGGGACGGCTCGACGGCCGCCTGACCGGAGCGCTGTGCTCGATCCAGGCGGTCAAGGGCGCGACCATCGGCGACGCCTTCGACGTCGCCGGGCGCCCGGGCTCGGGCGCCCACGACGAGATCTTCTTCAGCGACGAGCGCGGCTTCTACCGCGAGACCAACCACGCCGGGGGCCTCGAGGGCGGCATGACCACGGGCGAGCCGGTCGTCGTGCGGGCGGCGATGAAGCCGCTGCCCACGCTGACCAAACCACTGCGCTCGGTCGACCTCGCCACGCACGAGCCCGCCGACGCGCTGCGCGAGCGCACCGACTCGGCCACCATCCCGGCGGCCGGCGTCGTGGGGGAGGCCATGGTCGCCTTCGTCCTGGCCGGCGCCTACCGCGAGAAGTTCGGCGGCGATCACGTCGACGACGTGCTCGAGGCAGTCGCGCGGTATGAGGAGCGCATCGGGTGGCGGAGAAGGTGATGCACGGTCGAGTTGCGGCGCGCTGGTGCGAGGAGCGCATCGCGTGGCGGCGCTGAACCCGGCGCTCGTCTTCATCGGCTTCATGGGCGCGGGCAAGTCGCGCGCGGCGCGCGAGGCGGCCGCGGCGCTCGGCGTCCCGGCCGACGACGCCGACGCGCTGCTCGAGGCCAGGCTCGGCGAGCCGATCGAGGCGGTCTTCGCCCGCGACGGCGAGGCGGCCTTCCGCGCCGCCGAGCAGGAGCTCGTCGGCCGGCTGCTCGAGACCGCCGACGGCGGCGTCATCGCCCTCGGGGGCGGCGCCCTTCACTCCGAGCGCGTGCGCGGGGCGCTCGACCGCCACGTCGTGGTCCTCCTCGACGTCGACCTCGACACGGCCTGGGAGCGCGCGCACCGCAGCGGGCGTCCCCTGGCGAGGGAGCGCGGCGCCTTCGAGTCCCTCTACCGCTCGCGCGAGCCGATCTACGAGGCGGCCGCCGACGCGGTCCTGCCGGCCACCGGCGCGCGCGCCGTGGCGCGCGCGCTCGACGCGCTGCGGGCGATCCCCGAGGGCCACCGCCTGCTGTGGGCCACGAGCGCCTCGGGCGACTACCCGGTGTGGGTGGGGCCGCTCGACCGCACGCCGTGGCCGGCGGCCGGGCGCAGGGTCGTGGTCAGCGACGAGACCGTCGCCGCGCTCCACGCGGGGCGCGTGCCCGACGCGGCCGGCCTCGTCGAGGTCCCGCCCGGCGAGGAGCACAAGACGCTCGCGACGGCCGAGCGGATCTGGCACGCGCTCGTCGCACAGGGCGCCACCCGCGCCGACCACGTCGTGGCGCTTGGCGGGGGCGTGGTGGGCGACCTCGCCGGCTTCTGCGCGGCCACCTACCAGCGCGGCATCGCCGTGGTCCAGGTGCCGACCACGCTCGTGGCCCAGGTCGACTCCGCCTACGGCGGCAAGACCGGGGTCGACCTGCCCGAGGCCAAGAACTACGTCGGCGCCTACCACCAGCCCGTGGCGGTGCTGACCGATCCGTCGCTGCTGGCCACGCTGCCGGACCCCGAGCTCGCCGCAGGCTACGCCGAGGTGCTCAAGACCGCGCTCATCGCCGGCGGCTCGCTGTGGGACCGCGTCGCCTCCGGGGCCCCCGTCGACGACGACGTGATCGTCGGCTGCGTGCGCACCAAGCTGCGCGTCGTGGCGGCCGACGAGCGCGACGGCGGCGCGCGCCAGGCGCTCAACCTCGGCCACACGGTCGGTCACGCGATCGAGACCGCCACCGGCTACGCGCGCTATCGCCACGGCGAGGCGGTCGGCCTCGGGCTGCTCGCGGCCCTGCGTCTCTCCGGCCAGGACGCGCTGCGCGAGCTCGTCGAGGAGCTGCTCGCGCACGCCGGGCTGCCGACGCGCCTGGAGGGCGTCGACGCCGCCGCGGTGGCGGCGGCGACCGCGCGCGACAAGAAGCGGACCGGCGAGGCTGTCCCCTACGTGCTGGTGGAGGCGCCCGGGCGCATCACCACCGGCCATGCGGTCGGGGCTGCCGAGGTCCTCGCCGCCGTGCGAGAGTTGTCGGGCCGATGAACGTGCGCAATCGCGTGGAGGTCATGCACGGGGTCAACCTCGACCAGCTCGGCCGCCGTCCGGCGGCCGTCTACGGCGACCTGACCTACGCCCGCCTGCAGCAGCAGGTCGAGGGCTACGCGCGCGACCTGGGGCTCCAGGTGCGCTTCTTCCAGACCAACGCCGAGAGCGAGTTCGTCGAGCACCTGCACCGCCTCGAGGGCCTGTCGGACGCCATCGTCATGAACCCCGGCGCGTGGACGCACTACGCCTGGGCGATCCGCGACGCGCTGGAGATCGCCGACCTGCCCACCGTCGAGGTGCACCTGTCCGATGTCGGCCGGCGCGAGGCGTGGCGGCAGGAGTCGGTCGTGCGCGATCTGTGCGTCGCCACCGTCAGCGGCCAGGGGATCGAGGGATACCGAGCGGCGCTCGAGCGCCTGAAGGAGGAGCTTGATGGCTGACGCGCCCGCCGTGGTGAGCACCGATCGCGCCGACCGCGTGGCCGAGGCCCTGGAGGGGCGCGAGGCCGACATGCTGCTCGTCACCGACCTCATCAACGTCCGCTGGCTGACGGGCTTCACCGGCAGCAATGCGGCCGCGGTGGTCGGCCGCGAGGGCAGCCGGCGCTTCGTCACCGACTTCCGCTATCTGACGCAGTCCGCCGACGAGGTCGATCCCGCCTGGGAGCGCGAGATCGCCGTCGATCTGCTGGCCGGGGTGGTCAAGGGCCTGCCCGGCTCCGGGGACCTGCGGCTGGCCTTCGACGACGCCCACATGAGCGTCAAGAACCACGGGCGGCTGGCCGGCATGCTGCGCGCGGGGATCGAGCTGGTGCCGGCCGGCGGCGCGATCGAGGCGCTGCGCGCGGTCAAGGACGCCGACGAGCTCGAGGCGATCCGCGCCGCCGCGAGGCTGGCCGACGACGCGCTGACCGAGGTCCTCGGGCGCGGGCTCGTGGGCCGCACCGAGCGCGACGTCGCCCTCGACCTCGAGTTCACGATGCGCCGCATGGGGGCGCAGGCGGCGTCCTTCCCGCCCATCGTGGCGGCGGGTGAGCACGGGGCGCTCCCGCACGCCTCGCCGCGCGACGTGGCGATCCCCGCGGGCACGCTGGTCGTGGTCGACTGGGGCGCGCAGCTCGACGGCTACGCCTCGGACTGCACGCGCACGTACGCGACGGGCGACATCGACCCGCGCGACGGCCAGGTCTACGAGCTGGTGCTCCAGGCCCAGGAGGCGGCACTTGAGGCCGTGCGCCCGGGCCCCACGGGTCGCGAGGTCGACGCCGTGGCGCGCGCGATCATCGACGCCGCCGGCCACGCCGAGCACTTCGGCCACGGGCTGGGCCACGGGGTCGGGCTCGACGTGCACGAGGGGCCGCGGCTGTCCAAGCAGGGCGACGCCGCGCTGGCGGCAGGCATGGTCGTCACGGTCGAGCCCGGGGTCTACGTGCCAGGCGCCGTGGGCGTGCGCATCGAGGACCTCGTGATCGTCACCGACGACGGCGCCGAGGTCGTCTCCTCGCTGCCGAAGGAGCTGCAGTTCGTCGTCTGACCCATTCGCCGCCCGGCGGCTCAAGATCCCGGACGGACGGCCGATGCATCAGCTATGAACGGCGGGAGACCGGTGCGCGTGCTGCTCGCGCTCCTGATCGGCTGGACGGTCCTGCGCGAGGCGGAGGTCGGTCCGCTGCGCCCGCTCATGCACGGGCCCCTCTTCGGCAAGCTCGCCTACTGGATCGTGATCATCGGCGCGTCGCTGCTGACCCTCTGGCGCGCGCAGTCGCTGCGCGGCCGAGAGGGCCTCGCCTGGGGTCTCATCGGCCTCGGCTCGCTGCTGTGGGCCTGTGGCGACGTGTACTGGACGCTCGTCCTCGCCGACAACGCCGTCATCCCCGTGCCGTCCGTCTCCGACGCGGGCTACCTGGCCTTCTACCCGCTCGTCTTCGCGGGCCTGTGCCTGCTCGTGCGCTCGCGGGTCGAGGGGGCGCCGAAGACGCTCTGGGTCGACGGGCTGACCGCTGCGCTGGCCGCCGCCGCCATGAGCGCCGCGGTCGTCCTGCAGGCCGTGCTGCACACGGTCGGCGGCAACGTGCTCGGCGTCGCCACCAACCTCGCCTATCCGATCGGCGACCTCATCCTGCTCGCGGTGGTCGTCGCCGCCTTCGCGCTGCGCGGCTGGCGCGCCGATCGCACGTGGGCGCTGCTGGGCCTGGGCATCGTGCTCTTCTGGATCGCCGACTCCTACTACCTGGTCACCGTGGCCAACGAGACCTACGCCTACCCGAGCCTGTGGGACGGCGGCTGGACCTCGTGCCTGGTGCTCTTCTCGGCCGCCGCCTGGCAGCCGGCGACGCGCGTCGTGGCCATCGAGGACAACGGGTCGATGCGCTTCACCGCCTTCCCGATCGCCTTCGCCACGCTCGGCCTGGGCATCCTCGTGCTCGCCGCCCTGGGCTCGCTGAACTCGCTGGCGGTCGTGCTCGCCGCCGCCTCGCTGCTCGCCGTGCTGGCGCGCCTCGTGCTGAGCCTGCGCGAGAACGCCGGCATGCTCGAGGCCAGCCGCCACGAGGCCCTGACGGACGCGCTGACCGGCCTGGGCAACCGCCGCGCGCTCACCCGCGACCTCGACCGCGTCGCCGCGGGCCATCGCAAGGCCGCGGCGCTGGCGCTCTTCGACCTCGACGGCTTCAAGCACTACAACGACTCCTACGGCCACCCCGCCGGCGACGCCCTGCTGCAGCGCCTGGGGGCCAAGCTCGCCGATCACGTTGCGGGTGCCGGCACGGCCTACCGCATGGGCGGTGACGAGTTCTGCGTGCTGCTCGCCGGCGCCTCCGAGGCGGACGTCGCGGCCTGCGCCGGCGCCCTGACCGAGCACGGCGACGGCTTCACCATCACCTGCTCCTTCGGCTCGATCTGGGTGCCGGGCGAGGTGGGCGACGCCGGCGAGGCGCTGCGCATCGCCGACCAGCGCATGTACGCCCACAAGCACAGCGGCCGCAGCTCGGCACGCAACCAGAGCCGCGACGTGCTGCTGCGCGCGCTGGCCGAGCGCAACCCCGAGCTGGGCGAGCACATCAGCGGCGTGGCCGAGCTGGCCGAGGTCGTCGCGCGCGGCATGGAGCTCGACGACGAGCAGATCGACCACGTCCGCCACGCCGCCGCCCTGCACGACGTGGGCAAGATGGCCATCCCCGACGCGATCCTCGACAAGCCCGCCGCCCTCGATGCGGCCGAGTGGGAGTTCATCCGCCGCCACACGATCATCGGCGAGCGCATCGTCGCCGCTGCGCCCGCGCTGCGGCCGGTCGCCGCGCTCGTGCGCTCGAGCCACGAGCGCTGGGACGGCGGCGGCTACCCCGACGCGCTGGCCGGCGAGGAGATCCCGCTTGGCGCCCGCATCGTCTCGGTCTGCGACGCCTTCGATGCGATGGTCGCCGACCGGCCCTACCGCGCGGGCATGGACGCGGACGAGGCCCTCATCGAGCTCGAGCGCTGCTCGGGCTCGCAGTTCGACCCCGCGGTCGTGGCGGCCTTCGCCGCCGCGTGGTCGGGCCAGCCCGCGCTGCGCGCTGTCGCTTAGCGCAGCCGCCGCGCCAGGTAGGCGGTCGCGTCGGCCGCCGCGGCCTTCACGAGGCCGAAGTGGTCGACGCCCGGGTAGCGCTTGTAGGTCGTCGGCTGGCGCCGGGCCGCGTAGCCCGCGGCGAGCCGATCGGTCAGCACCGGGAGCACGACGGCGTCGGCCGCGCCCTGCTCGATGCGCACCGGCGTGCTGAAGCTCAGGTCGTCCGGGTCGTTGGTCGTCAGGCGCGTGACGAGCCGGGTGAGATCGGCGTCGGGGCGGAAGAGATCCGCGGGCGCCACGCCGTCGAACGCCCCCGCCGCGAGTTGGGGCAGGCAACCGGTGAGCGCCTTGGGGAACAGCTGCGCGCCGAGCGGGCTGAGCATGGCGCCGAGGCCCAGCGCCGGATCCGCCGTCTGCGCGCCCGTGACGATGATGGCGGTCACCGCCCCGAGGTCGCCCATGGGGGTCGTGAGCGCGTGCAGCACCGCGGCCTGGTCACCCAGGTGGTTGGCCGGGGCGAACGCGACCGTCGCGCGGACGCGGAGCGCGGGGGCGTAGGCGCCAGCCCGCGCGGTGGCCCACAGCGCGGCGTGGCCCCCGACCGAGTGGCCGGTCATCGCCACTCGCCGCAGGTCCAACCGCGGGTCGAAGGCGTGCGCGGCGAGCACCGCGTCGAGCATCGCGTGCGCCTCCGAGGGCCCGATGAGATCGGGATTGACGCCTGCCGTGCCCAACCCCTCGTAGTCGGTCCGCACCACCGCGAAGCCCGCCCGCAGCCAGCGGCGCAGCAGCGGACGCTCGTAGCCCTTCAGGACGTCCGAGCGCGTCGGCGCGCACTGGTCGGCGAGCCCCACGGTCGCGTGGCCCCACGAGATCACGGGCCAGCCTCCGCGCGGCGGCCGGCCCCTGGGGACGGCGAGTGTGCCCGACACGGCTACCGGCCTGCCCCCGACGCCGACCGAGCGATAGAGCAGCAGCTCGTTGGCCGCCGCGTTGCGCAGGACCGCCGGGCCGGTGAGGCCGCGCGACCAGATCAGCGTCCCGTGCGCGCCGCGCACCAGCACGTGGGCCGGCGTGTAGAAGCTCAGACCGACCGGCCCCTCCGGCGCGCCGGCCGCCGCCGCGGACGGCATGAGCACGAGCAGAGCGAGCGCGAGCCATCCGGACGGACGCATCCCGCAACGCTACAGTCGCCGGCGTTGCGCGTGCATTGGCTGAAAGGCATAGGCCACGCCGGCGGCTCGCTCCCGGAGGCATGGCTCGCGGAGGGGCGCGCCTCCGTCCTCGAGCGAACGGGATTCCCCCGGCGCCCGCGCATGGCGCCCGGCGACCGGCTCGTCTACTACGCCGCCGGCTGGCGCTGCGTGTTCGCCGTCGTCGAGGTGGTCGGCGAGCCGACCGATGCCGTGGCGCACACGAGCAACCCGGCGCGCTGGCCGTGGTCGGTCGCCGTCGAGGCGCTGCTCGTCGTGCCGCGCCTGGCCAACGCGCCGCCCGTCGAGGCGATCGGCGTCGCGGCGCGGTCGATGAGCCAGCAGTCGCACATCCGCCTGAGCGAGGAGCACTACGAGCGCGCGGTGGAGGCGCTCGCCGGAGTCGCGGGCTAGAGGGCCCGCGCCCAGGTCTGCTCGACGAGGTCGTGGCCGAAGCTGTGGTGCGGCGCGGACTCGACAAGCTCGAAGCCGGCGCGCTCGTAGAGGCGGCGCGCCTCGTGGAGGACGTCGTTGGTCCAGAGGGTGACGCGCGCGTAGCCCGCGCGCTGGGCGAAGCGCAGGCACTCGTCGATCAGCCGCGCGCCGATCCCGCGCCCGCGCGCCTTGGGGTCGACGAGCAGCAGGCGCAGCTGGGCGACCTCGTCCGCGCGGCGCACGCACAGCACGCAGCCGGCGGGCTCGCCGTCGACCTCGGCGATCCACGCGGCCTCGCGGCGCGGGTCATGGTCGCCGGCGTAGTCGGCGACGATCCTCGCGACGAGCGCCTCGAAGCTCTCGTCCCAGCCGTACTGCTGCGCGTAGAGCGAGCCGTGGCGCTGCACGATCCAGCCGAGGTCGCCCGGTCGCGGTGCTCGCAGGACGAAGCCGGCGTTCGGAGGGGCCTGGG
The DNA here is from genome assembly GCA_963807305.1 of uncultured Actinomycetes bacterium. Taxonomy (GTDB): domain Bacteria; phylum Actinomycetota; class Thermoleophilia; order Solirubrobacterales; family Solirubrobacteraceae; genus JAOPZW01. Next base: position 123,431 of record CAWEBN010000016.1, on the reverse strand, counting down.
TGAGCACGTGGTGGACGGTGTCCATCGCGGCGACGAGGCGCTGCTGGTCGTCCTCGGGCAGCGCGTCGAGGACGGCGCCGATCTCGTCGGCCGAGCGACGGTCGAGCTCCGCGAAGGCGGCGGCGCCGTCCTCCGTGAGGCGGATGCGCCGGCGGCGGGCGTCGTCGGTCGACCGCTCTTGCGCGACCAGGCCGTCGCGTTGCAGCCGGGCGAGCAGGCGGCTGAGGAAGCCCGCGTCGATGTCGAGCTCGCGCCGCAGGTCGGCGACCTCGGTCACCTCGCGCCGGCCGAGCTCGTAGAGCACGCGCGCCTCGGTCAGCGAGTGGGGGGTGCGCAGCAGTCCGTCCCGCAGGACGCCGATCCGGGCCGTGTAGAAGCGATTGAAGGCGCGGACGGCGGCGACGCGGTCTTCGACGGCGGTGGCGACGGGCATGCCTGACATCGTCAACGAGTTCGTTGCCGATGTCAATAAAATTTGGCGGGCGGCTAGCTTCCGGGTGGGCGGTACTCGACCGACAGCTTGGCCGCTGCGTCGACCTCCTCCGGGGAGATCAGCGGCGTCATCTTGGTGGTCGCGCCGCCCGCCGAGTTGACGGTCAGCGCCACGGCGGCCGCGGCCTGGTTGTCCGGGACGTCGACGATGACCACGGCGTCCTTGTCGCCGAAGGCGAACGAGAAGTGCTCGAGGGTGCCGCCGACGCTCTCCAAGGCGTGGGCGATCGCATCGCGGCGGCTCGTGCCGCCCGCGCTGCGGAGGCCCTTGACGCCCTCGAGGGTGTAGGAGGCTTCGATCAGGAACTTGGGCATGAGCCCAACGTCTCACTCTTCTCAGTCGCTCTGCAAGCCCTCGAGCCAGGCCAGCACGTCGCCGGCGTTGCGATCGGGCGGGAAGACGGGATAGAAGACCTTGACGATGCGGCCCTGCTCGGCGACGAAGGTGAGGCGCTTGTAGAGCGTCAGCCCGCTGGTCTCGAAGGTCGGCAGTCCCATCGCGCGGGCCAGCGCGAGGTCGTGGTCGCTGAGCAGGGGATAGGGGATGTGCTCGCGCTGCGCGAACTCGGCCTGCTCCTGCGGCGTCTGCGCGCTGATGCCGATGAGCGCCGCCCCGTGGCGCGCGAGCTCGGCCTGCGTGTCGCGGAAGGCGCAGCTCTGCGGCGTGCAGCCGCGCGCCCCCGGGATGTCGTCCCAGCCCTCGAGCAGCGGCACGCCCGGCACGCCGGTGCGCGGGTAGACATAGACGACGACCCGCTCGCGCGCGGCCTGCGCGAGGTCGACCTCGCCGCCCAGGGTGGAGGGCAGCGCGACGGCGGGCACCTCGGAGCCGGGCAGGTGATCCGCGGCGCCGTCGTCCTCGGGGACGGGAAGGTTCTCCGGGAGGCTGGTGTAGTCCGTTCCCATGGGGTCATTCTCGCGTATGGTCGGCGCGTGTCCCCGGGCTCCGCGTTCGAGTTCCTGATCGCCGGCGGCGGCTCGGCGGGGTGCGTGCTCGCCGCGCGGCTGAGCGAGGCCGGGCGCCGCGTGTGCCTGGTCGAGGCCGGCCCCGACTACGGCCCCTACGAGGCCGGGCGCTGGCCGCGCGACATCCTCGACGCGCGCCAGCTCGCCTTCTCGCACGCGTGGGAGACCGAGCGCGAGGACCGCTCGCAGCTGCGCGCGCGGATCATGGGCGGCTGCTCGGCCCACAACGCGTGCGTCGTCCTCGCCGGCGCGCCGGCCGACTACGACGAGTGGGGCGAAGGTTGGAACCACGCGGTCATCGCTCCGTATCTGGAGCGCGCCGAGCGCGAGCTGCGGGTGCGGCGCTTCGCCGACGAGGAGCTCTCGCCGTGGCATCGGGCCTTCGCTCGGGCCGCCGGTGTCGACGCCGTCGTGCACCCGGTCAACGACGTGGGCGCGGTGCGCTGGAACGCCGCCTTCGCGTACCTCGACCCTGCGCGTGGGCGCGAGAGCCTGACCATCCGGGCCGAGACGCTCGTCGATCGGGTGCTGTTCGCCGGCGACCGCGCGGTGGGCGTGGCGACGAGCGACGGCGACGTGCACGCCGACCACGTGGTGCTCACGGCGGGGGCGTACGGCTCGCCGGGGATCCTGCTGCGCAGCGAGGCTCCCGCGCTGCGCGGGCTGCCGATCGGCGAAGGCCTGACCGACCACGTCGGCGTCGGCTTCGCCTTCGAGGGCACCGACCGCCTGCAGAGCGAAGCGGCGGCGTTCGAGCGCGCGCGGCCCCTCTACATGGCGCAGGTCACCATCGAGGCGCGCAGCGCCTGGTGCGGCGAGGGCGTCTGCGACCTCTTCCTCTTCCCGGCGCTCGACCCGCCGGGCCCGGAGGGCTATCAGGGCAGCGCCGCGGTCTTCGCGATGAAGCCGTGGTCGCGGGGGACCGTCCGCCTGACCGCGCCGGACCCGCGCGCGCCGCTGGCCATCGACCACGGCTTCCTCACCGACGAGCGCGATGTCGCCGTGCTCGTCGATGGCGTCGAGGCGCTGCGGCGGATGGCGGCGTCCGAGGAGGTGAGCGCCTACGCGGCGCGCGAGGTGCGTCCGGGCGCGGAGGTCGATCCGGAGCGCCACATTCGCGAGGCCGTGCGCGGCTTCTTCCATCCGGTCGGCACGTGCGCGATCGGAGCGGTGGTCGACGGCGACGGGCGGGTGCGGGGCTGCGAGGGGCTGTCGGTCGCCGACGCCTCGATCATGCCGTCGATCCCGCGCGCGAACACCAACCTGAGCACGATCGCCCTGGCCGAGCGCCTCGCCGAGCGGATGCTCGCGGTCAGCTGAACTCGCGCAGCAGCGGCCAGACCACGCGCAGCACGCGGGCGAAGGCACCGCGCTGCAGGCGGTCCGGCGTGTCCTGCGCGGTGTGGCGCAGCGGCTCGTCGGGGACGCCGAGCTTCGCTGCCGGAACCCCGGCGAGGGCGAGCTCGCGGTGGTCGGAGTTGCCGGTCGCGCTGTCTCGGAGCCAGGTCACGTGGACGCTGGCTGCTCGCGCCGCGGTCAGGATCGGCGTCTCCACGGTCGCCCGCGGGCCGGCGACCGGGGAGCGCAGCTCGAAGCGCGTGCCACGGCCGACCTCGTCGAGGGAGAGCGCGAGGCGGACGTCGGCGAGCCGGTGGGTGCGCCTGACGCGCTTCACGAGGGCCTTCGCCCCGAGGTGGTCGGGCTGTTTGGTGTAGGGCCGCTCCTCGGAGCCGGTCGCTACGAGCCAGGTGTCGCACGCCGGCGCGGCGGCTGTGGCGAGGGGGCGAGCGAGGGCGACGATCGTCCCGACGCCTGAGGCGTTGTCGTCGGCGCCGGGGGCGGGCGGGACCGTGTCGGCGTGGGCCATGACGATGACCAGGCACCGCGCCGGGGTGTCGCGGATGCGGATGACGTCACGCGAGGTCCCCTTGCCCGGCACGGCGAAGCGCTCGAAGCCCGTGCGGAGGTCCGCGGCGCGGAAGCGGGCCGCGGCTTTCTGGTGGGCTCGGCGCTCTTGTGTTGACGCAGCCGGGCGCGGTCCTTGGTTGGCGAGCTGGACGGCGAAGGTGTAGGCCTCTTGTGCCGAGGGCGCGGGCGGCGGGGCCGCTGCGCTTGGGGTCGTCGCGACGCTTACTGCGGCAATGAGGGCGGGGATCACGCGCCGAGCCTACGCACGGGCGCGTTGCACCCTGCGCCTTGTTCCGTCACCGCCGGGCGCGACCGTGGGCGCATGCCCGCAGCCTCCAGCAACGAGTGTCGGGTTGACGTGCCATAACGGCACTCAACCCGACCAGCGTCCCGATATGCGACATAGCGCGGGCCGCCGCGCAGCAGTGGGGCGTCCTCTCCCTCGATGAGCTGTTTGCGTGCCGCCTGTCGCCGAAGTCCGTGGTGTCACCCGCGTGCGCAACGGCCGCCTGCACCCGATCCACCGTGGCGTCTATGCGGTGGGCCACCCCAACCTTCCGCTGGAGGGACGCTTCCTCGCCGCCGTCAAGGCGTGCGGAGCCGGCGCGGTGCTGAGCCACCACTCGGCGGCCGCTCTCTGGGGCTTCATGCAGTGGGAGGAGCGCCACCCCGAGGTGACGGTCGCTCGGCACCGTACCGCGCGCCCATCCCGGCCTGCGCGTGCATCGAACGCGGAGCCTCGACCTCGACGACCGCACCCGCCACCACGGCATCCCGGTCACCTCGCCCGCCCGCACCCTTCTCGACCTCGCGGCCACGCTGGACCCCAAGCCGCTGCGCGCCGCCACCCGCCGCGCCCAGTCGCTCTACCGCGTCAACGTGCGCCAGCTCGCCGAGACCCTCGCCCGCCACCGCCGCAAACGTGGCGCGGCCCGGCTGGCCCAGATCATCGCCACCGGCCCCGCGCCCACCAAGAGCGAGCTCGAGGACGTCGTCCTCGACCTCATCCTGCGCGGGGGCCACATCCACCCCGACGTCAACGTGCCCTACTACGTCGAGGGTCGCCGAACCGTCCCCGACTTCCGCTGGCCCGAGCACCGCCTCGTCCTCGAGGCCGACAGCACGACATGGCACGACAACCAGCTCGCGCGCGAGGACGACGCCGAGCGCCAAGCGCTCCTCGAGGCCCACGGCGAACGGGTCCTGCGCGTCACCTGGGCGCAGGCGATCGCCCGCCCGGGCCCCACGCTCGCCCGGCTGCGCGCGGCGGGTGCGCCCTACACTGATCGGCCGATGATCAGTACCAACCAGCTCAAGAACGGCAACCACATCGAGGTCGACGGCACCGTCTTCAAGGTCCTCGAGTTCCAGCACGTCAAGCCCGGCAAGGGCGGGGCCTTCGTGCGCACGAAGCTGCGCCGCGCCTCCGACGGGAACGTCATCGACAAGACCTTCCGGGCAGGGGAGAAGTTCCGCGCCGTGCGCACCGAGGCGCGCAAGATGACCTTCCTCTACACCGACGGCACGGACGCGCACTTCATGGACGCGGAGTCCTACGAGCAGATGGCCGTGCCCGAGGGTGGCGTGGCCGAGGCGCTGCGCTGGACGAAGCCCAACGACTCGGTCGACGTGCTCTTCATCGACGGGCAGCCCGGCGACCTGCAGCTGCCGGCGTCGGTCGTGCTCGAGGTGTCCCAGACCGACCCCGGGCTGCGCGGCGACACCGCCTCGGGCGGCGGGACCAAGCCCGCCACGCTGGAGACCGGGGCGACGATCAACGTCCCGCTCTTCGTCGACATCGGCGACAGCGTCAAGGTCGACACGCGCTCGGGCGAGTACATGTCGCGCGCCTAGCCCAAACGTGTAACCGTAGGGTTGCATCTCATCTCGATGACGTGTAATCTCACGGTTACACGTTCAACCACCACTGGGAGATGCCGCCACATGGTTCCCGAGCAGATCGAACGAGAGACCGTCATCGCAGCGCCCGTCGAGCGGGTGTGGTCGCTGCTGACCGACGCCGAGCATCTCGGCCGCTGGTTCGGCGACTCCGGCGCCGAGATCGACCTCCGTCCGGGCGGGGTGTTCAGCCTCACCTGGGCCGAGCACGGCATCGTCCGCGGCCGCGTCGTCGAGGTCGAGCCCAACCAGCGCTTCGCCTATCGCTGGACGGTGACCGGCGACCGCCGGCAGGAGCCGGTCGACGGCAACTCGACCTTGGTCGAGTTCACGCTGCGCGCCGACGGGGAGGGAACGCTTCTCAAGGTCGTCGAGACCGGTTTCGGCGCCCTCGAGGCCCCGACCGAGGAGCGCGACTACGTCCACGCAGACCACAGCCGGGGCTGGCCCATCAAGCTCGGCCACGTCGCCGAGCACGCCTCGCGCGTCGTCGCCTGACGCGCCCCGAACGACGATGAGCGCCGCGACGGACGAGGTCCTGACCGCGCTGGCGGACCCGACCCGCCGTCGCGTGCTCACCCTGCTCGCCGAGCGCGGCGAGGGGACCGCCACCACGCTGGCCGGCGAGCTGCCGGTCAGCCGCGTGGCGGTCGTCAAGCACCTGGCGGTCCTCGACCGCGCCGGGCTCGTCGATGCGCGCCGGCAGGGTCGCGAGGTCCGCTACACCGTCCGCACCGAGCGCCTGGACGCGACCGGGCGCTGGATGTCAGGCCTCGCCGCCCAATGGGACGCGCGCCTGGCCGCGATCAAGCGCCTCGCCGAGGAGGCGTGAGCGCCCGCTAGCGTAGGGGCCGCATGTCCCGCCGGACCGACCAGCGTCGCGCCGCCGTCTTCGCGCTCTACCAGCACGACGTCACCGGACGCGAGCTCGACGACCTCTTCGAGCGCGACGCGTCGACCTTCACGCGCGCGCTGGCCTACGCCGCCCAGGACTACGGCGAGGACCTCGACGGGCGCATCGAGCGCCACGCGCGCGGCTGGACACTCGACCGCATCGCGCCGCTCGAGCGAGCGATCATGCGCATCGCCCTGCTCGAGATGGTCCACCCCGACGCGGCCCCGGGCGACGTCCCGATCCCGCCCGAGGGCGCCATCTCCGAGGCGGTCGAGACCGCCAAGCGCTTCTGCGGGGCCGAGGCGCCGGGCTTCGTCAACGGCATCCTGGCCGCCGCGCTGCGCGAGATGGGCGAGAATGGGGCGTACCGATGAGCGAGGTCGACACCACCACCCTCGATGCGCTCGTCGCGCGCCTGGAGCGCGCGGCCGAGCAGCTGCGCACCGGCGACCTCTCGGCCGACGCCGCCGCCGGGCTGGTCGAGGACGCGGCCGGGGTGGCCTCCCAGGCCTCCGCCGAGCTCGAGCGCATGGCCCGCGCCGCGCAGCAGGAGCCCATCCCGGGCCAGGACTCCCTGCTGTAGGTGAGCGCCTACCCAGAGGCCCTGCGCGACACGGTCGAGCGCTATCTCGCCGAACTGCGCTTCCCGAGCGCCGCGCCGCAGACGGCCGGGCTCGAGGAGGCGATGCGCTACTCGCTGCTGGCCGGCGGCAAGCGCATCCGGCCCGTGCTGACCCTCGCCACGGCACGCGCGATCGGCCGCGACCCCGTGGGCGTGCTGCCGCTGGCCGCCGCCATCGAGCTCATCCACACGTATTCGCTCATCCACGACGACCTGCCGGCGATGGACGACGACGATCTGCGCCGCGGGCGTCCCACGTGCCACGTCAAGTTCGGCGAGGACGTCGCGATCCTCGCCGGCGACGGCCTCTACGCCGAGGCCTTCCGCCACCTCCTCGGTGAGCAGGCCGGCGAGCCGAAGCTCGTGCTCGCCGCGGCCGGCGAGCTGGCTGCCGCCACCGGAGTCGACGGGATGGTCGGCGGGCAGTACCTCGACGTCGCCGGGGTGGGGGAGACGCCCGAGGAGCTGCGGCGCCTGCACGCACTCAAGACGGGGCGGCTGATCGGCGCCTCCGTCGTCTGCGTGCTGCTGCTGGCCGGCATGGACGCGGCCGCCACCGCGGCGTGGCGGCGCTTCGCCGCCGAGCTGGGCGTCCTCTTCCAGATCGTCGACGACATCCTCGACGTCACCGGCACCGACGCCGCGCTGGGCAAGCCGAGCGGCAGCGACGAGCGCATGGGCAAGCGGACCTACGTCAGCCACTTCGGCGTCGACGGCGCGCGCGACCTGGCCCGCGAGTGCCATGAGTCCGCACGCGCCTCGTTGCGAGAGGCCGCTCCGACGGGCGCGGCCGAGCTCGAGCAGATCGCCGACTTCATCCTCACCCGCACCGCGTAGCCTGTAGCCCTCCATGGCCCGCATCCTCGATCGCATCGACCGCCCCCAGGACCTCCACGAGCTCAGCGAGGACGAGCTCGTCCAGGTCGCCCAGGAGGTGCGCGAGCACATCATCGACACGGTCGGCCAGATCGGCGGGCACTTCGGCGCCAACCTCGGCACCTGCGAGCTGGCGGTGGCGCTGCACTCGCTGCTGCACTCGCCGACGGACAAGATCGTCTGGGACGTCGGCCACCAGGCCTACCCCCACAAGGTCCTCACCGGGCGCCGTGACCAGCTGCCCACGATCCGCCAATACGAGGGCCTGGCGCCCTTCTGCTCGATCGAGGAGTCCGAGCACGACATCATGGGCGCCGGCCACGCCTCGACCTCGATCGGCTACGCCGTCGGGCTCAAGGAGGGCATGCGCCTGCGCGACGAGCCGGACGCCGGCAAGGTCGTCGCCGTCATCGGCGACGGCGCCATGACCGGAGGGGTGGCCTTCGAGGCCATCCACCAGGCGGGCGGCCTGGGCACGCCGATCGTCGTCGTCCTCAACGACAACGGGATGTCGATCGCCCCGAACGTCGGGGCGCTGTCGCGCTACTTCAACCGCGTGCGGCTCAACCCGAAGCTGTGGCACGCACGCGAGGGCGTCGAGCACAAGCTGACCGAGCTGCCCGGCGGCATCGGCAGCGCCTTCGAGCGCCTCGGCCCGCAGCTCAAGGAGTCGATCAAGTCATTCTGGGCGCCCGGCCTGCTGTGGGAGGAGCTCGACTGGGCCTACACCGGCGTCATCGACGGCCACGACATGCCGGCGTTGCGGCGCGCGCTGCGCCAGGCGCTCGCGGCCGACCGGCCGGTCGTCGTCCACATCGCCACCGTGAAGGGCAAGGGCTTCGCCCCCGCCGAGGACGGCGGCCTGGAGGGGATGGAGCGCTGGCACGCCGCCAAGCCGGGCTCGATCGTCTCCGGCGCCGCGGTGCCATCGAAGCCCGCGTCGAGCACGGCTCCGCCGCAGTACACGCAGGTCTTCGGCGAGGCGATGGTCCGCGAGGTCAAGCGCGACCCGCGCGTCGTCGGCATCACGGCGGCCATGAACTCCGGCACCGGGCTGAGCATCCTCCAGCAGGCCGAGCCCGACCACTACTTCGACGTGGGCATCGCCGAGCAGCAGGCGGTCCTCTTCGCCGCAGGCCTGTCGCTCGAGGGTGCCAAGCCCGTCTGCGCCATCTACTCGACCTTCCTCCAGCGCGCCTACGACCAGATCGTCCACGACGTCTGCCTGCAGAAGCTCAACGTCGTCTTCGCCATGGATCGCGCCGGCCTGGTCGGCGACGACGGCCCGACGCACCACGGCGCCTTCGACATCGCCTACCTGCGCTGCCTGCCCAACATCGTCCTCATGGCGCCGCGCGACGAGGCGATGCTGACCCGCATGCTGCGCACCGCCCTCACCTACGACGCCGGCCCGGTCGCGCTGCGCTACCCGCGCGGCGAGGGCGTCGGCGTCCCGCTGCCGCGCGCGGTCAAGCCGATCGAGATCGGCCGCGGCGAGGTCCTGCGCGAGGGCGACAGGGTCGCGCTCGTCGGCTACGGCAGCGGCGTGCAGAAGGCGCTGGAGGCGGCGGACCTGCTCTCCGAGGGCGGCCTCGACGTCACGGTGGCCGACGCCCGCTTCGCCAAGCCGCTCGACGAGGATCTGCTGAGCTCGCTGGCGGCCGAGCACGACCTGCTCGTGACCGTCGAGGAGGGCGTCCTGGCGGGCGGGTTCGGCTCGGCCGTCTGGGAGTGCCTCAACGACGCGGGCGGTCAGGTTCCGCGCATCCTGCGCATCGGCCTGCCCGACCGCTACGTCACGCACGGCAAGCCCGCGCTGCTGCACGCCGAGGTCGGCTTCACCGGCCGGGCGATCGCCCAGCGCATCGAGGCCGCCATCGCGGCCGGCACGGGCGCGCTCGCCAGCGCGTGAGCGCCGGCCTGCACCCGCAGGTCCGCGCGTTGCTCGAGATCGCGCTCGCCCGCGAGGACGAGCCCGGCCCGCCCGACCTCGAGGCCGAGCGCGCCGCCTATCTGCAGACCGCGCTGGAGCTCGGCGGGCCCGTGGAGGAGGTCGCGCGCATCGAGGACGTGGTCATCCCCGACGTCGAGGGCGGGCGCATGCGGGCGCGCGCCTACTGGCCGACCGTCCCCGCCGAGCCGCTCGGTCTGGTCGTGTGGCTGCACGGCGGCGGCTGGTACGTCGGCGACATCGAGTCCTTCGACCGCGTGACCCGCCAACTGGCCAACGCGTCGGGCGCCGTGTGCCTGAGCGTCGAGTACCGCCTGGCGCCCGAGCACCCCTACCCGGCGCCGGTGCACGACGCGCGCAGCGCGGTCGCCTGGGCGGCCGGCGACGGCGCGCGGCAGCTGGGCACCGACCCGTCCCGCGTGGTGGTCGGCGGCGACAGCGCCGGCGCCAACCTCGCGGCGGTCGCCGCCCGCCACGAGCGCGAGGCGGTGCGCGCGCAGCTGCTCGTCTACCCGGCCCTCGACGCCGCCATGGACAGCGACTCCTACCGGGAGTTCGCCGACGGAGCCCTGCTGCGCGCGGAGGACATGGAGCGCTGCTGGAGCCTGTATCTCGCCGGCGCGGACGGCGCGGAGCCCGATGCGTCACCGGTGAACGCCGACGACCTCGCGGGCGTCGCGCCGGCCTACATCGCCGTTGCCGGCCACGACGTCCTGCGCGACGACGGCCTGCGCTACGCCGAGGCGCTGCGGGCCGCCGGCGTCGACGTGACGCTCGAGCGCTACGACGACATGGTCCACAGCTTCCTGCGCTGGGGCGGCGTCGTCGAGCGCGCCCGCGAGCTGATCGAGAGCCTGGGGGACTACACGCGGGCGGTCAACCGCCGCGATCGCGACGTCGCATGAGATCCGTGAGCGCCTGCAGCGCGAGCAGCATGGCCAACGCCAGGACCGCGGTCTCGAGGATGTACCAGGGCCAGCGCGCCATGACGCTCAGCAGCGAGGAGTGCACGGGCTTCGCGCGCAGGTACATGTAGTTGCCGCCCGTGACGAGATCGGCCGCGCCGGCCACCGCCGCCCATGCGAGCGTGATGGCGAACACGCGCCATGCCGCGCCCGGGCGGGGGTAGCGGCGCTCGCCGATGACCAGCAGGCACGCGGCCACGAGGGCTCCGACGTGGTAGCCGAAGTAGGTGAAGTAGAAGGCGCTGGGGAACGTCCGCGAGAGGTCGGGCGTGAGGGTGGCCTGAAGCGTCGCGGTCAGCGCCCAGAACCACGTCAGCTCGACCGGCAGCGGCCGCGGGCGCAGCAGGGCGACGACGGCGACGACCGAGACGACGTCGGTGAGCTGCAGCGGCAACGTGTACTTCACCGACCAGATGCCCTCGACGACGTCGGCGATCTGCTCGCCGATCCAGCCGGCGAGGATGACGAGCGCCAGGGACCGCGAGAGCAGCCGGACCGCGCGCTCAGAGCCCCGGCGCGCGGTGGCGATCGACAGCGCCGCGGCGGCCGCCGTGACACCGAGCGCGGCCAGGTGCTCAGTCGAGAACTGCCGCACCGGCCCTTGCCGCGCCGCGTAGCCTGTGGTCCATGGCGCCGATGGTCGCCCATCTGCGCGCGGCGGCGGTCGCCCTCCTTTCCGCGGCCGCGCTGATCCCGGCCGCAGCCGGCGCCCAGGTCCCGCCGCCGGAACCCGACGCGGTCGCCCCCGAGGCGCCGCAGCCCGACGCGCCTCGCTCGATCGCCCTCGGCGTGCCGTGGCACGGACGCCTGGAGCACGGCGTGCAGTTGCCCGCGGCGGGGACCGACTTCGTCACGTGGGATCCGATCCTGCGCGTGTCGCCCAACCGCCCGTCGCGGCGGTGGGGGACCGATGCGCTCGTCGTTCTGCTCGACACGGTGACCCGGGAGTTCCGCGAGGCCCACCCGGACGTGCCGCCGATCCTGATCGCCGATCTCAGCCGTCCGGGCGGCGGGCCGTTCGGCCCGCGGTACGGCGGGCTCGGTCACGACTCGCACCAGAACGGCCTCGACGCCGACGTCATGTACCCGCGCCGCGACCGCGCGCCGCTCGCGGCGCTGCGCCCGTCGGAGGTCGATCGCGCGCTGGCGCAGGACCTCGTCGATCGCTTTCGGGCGGCCGGCGCGGTCAAGCTCTTCGTCGGGCCTCACCTGCACCTGCGCGGCCCGCGCGCGATCGTCGTACCGCTCGTCCATCACGACGACCACGTGCACGTGCGCATCGCCAACCCGACGCGCCGGGCGCCTAACGCGCCTTCAGGGCCCGCCACAGGAGGAACATAGGCACCCGCGCCCAGCGACCGCCCGCCGGGTCCGCGGGCTCGCGGACGGCTTCGATGAGCAGCCCGGCGCGCTCGAGCGCGCGGGTGTAGGCCTCGAGGGGATAGGACCACCCGGCGAACGTGAACTCCAGGCCGTCGCGCTCGACCGGGAGCTCCATCCAGCGCCGCTCGAGATAGGCCTCGGTGAGGACCAGGGGCGCTTCGTCGTCCGCCGGGTCCCAGGTGGCGGCGTCCTGCATCGGATGGGTGATGCACGCGCACAGCCGGCCTCCGGGCGCGAGGACGCGCGCCGCCTCATGGACCGCCGCCGGCATGTCGGCGACGTCCATGAGGCTGTTGTAGGCGACGACGAGGTCGAAAGCGCCGTCCTCGAACGGCAGCGCCTCGGCCGGGGCCTCGACGTAGCGGCTGACCGGATCGGCCTGGGCCGCCGCGCCGAGCAGCGTGGGCGAGAGGTCGAGGCCGGTCACGCGATGGCCGCGCGCCACCAGGTCGCGGGCCACGCGGCCCTCGCCGCAGCCGACCTCGAGCGTCGCGGCGCCGGGCTCGGGTACCAGCGCGAAGAAGGCGTCGCGGTACCTCCAGTAGGCGTCGTGACCGGGCGTGCCCGCCCACGCCAGCCAGCCCTCCGCACGCTCCTCGAAGCCCATGTCCCACGACGTTAAGTGAAACGACCCGCCAGTGGCGGGCCGCTTCGGGGAGGAGAGATACTGCTATGTGGGTCCAGCTATATGTGATCACTGAGGGAAGACTGTGTGCGACGCGTTCGGCGCCGCTTGTGACCACATCGCACATGGTGCCCGTCGAACGCATGATCGTGTGTGACGCTCGTCACGGTACGGCCCCTTTACGGCCCAGCGGTACCGTTCGCGGCGCCTCCCGATGGCCAAGCTCCGCCTCGACACCCTGCTCGCCCAGCGCGGGCTGTTCGCCTCCCGCGCCCGCGCCGCCGCGTCGGTGATGGCCGGCGAGGTGCGGCTCGGCGGCAGCGGCGGCGCGCGGGCGGCCAAGCCCGGGCAGATGGTGGCCGAGGACGTCGAGGTGGCCGTCGACGAGCGTCCGCGCTTCGTCTCGCGCGGCGGGATCAAGCTCGCCAATGCGCTGGACGCCACGGGCATCGATCCGGGCGGGCTCCGGTGCCTGGACGTCGGCGCCTCGACCGGGGGCTTCACCGACTGCCTGCTGCAGCGCGGCGCCGCCGAGGTCATCGCGCTCGACGTCGCCTACGGCGAACTGGACTGGTCGCTGCGCACCGACGAGCGCGTCACGGTGCTCGAGCGCACGAACGCGCGCGCGATCGCCGCCTCCGATCTGCCCTACGCCCCAGATCTCGTCGTGGCCGACGTCTCGTTCATCTCGCTGGCCAAGGTGCTTCCCGCGGTGCTCGCGTGCTGCGCGGAGCGCTTCGACGCGCTGGCGATGGTCAAGCCGCAGTTCGAGGTCGGGCGCGAGCGGGTGGGCAAGGGGGGCGTCGTGCGCTCGCCCGAGGACCGCCGGGCGGCGCTCGTCGCGGTCGCGCAGGGCGCGCGCGCTCACGGTGCCGCGGTGCTCGGCTTCGCCTCGTCGGGCCTGCCGGGGCCGAAGGGCAACCGCGAGACGTTCGTGTGGCTGGCCGAGGCGGGGCGCGCCGCGCCCGATCTGGATCTCGACGCCCTCGCCCGCGAGGTGGAGCCGTGACCACGCGCGCCCGCACCGCCACCGTGCTCTCCCATGCCCGCCCGGCACAGACCGCCGAGGCCCTGCGCGCCCTCATCGAGGCCGCCGAGCGCGAGGGCGTGCTGCTGCGCTTCGACGCCGAGGAGACGCGCAAGTACGGTCTCACGCCCCGCGACGGCCTCGTCCTCGACGCCCCGCTCAGCGACGACGTCGAGCTGTGTGTGTCGCTGGGCGGCGACGGCACCATCCTGCGCGCCCTGCGCCGCTACGCGGGCACGAGCGTGCCGGTCTTCGCCGTCAACTACGGCGAGGTCGGCTTCCTGGCCACCGTCGACCCCGACGAGGACGGCGACCTGCCCGGCGCATTCGAGCGCGCCCTGGCCGGCGACTTCGAGGTGCTGACGCTCCCGGCGCTCGCGCTGGAGACGCCAGAGGGCCCGCAGGCGGCGATCAACGACGTCGCGATCCACCGTCGCGCGGGTGAGCGCGTGGCTGAGCTCGCCTACGCGATCGACGGCGAGGAGGCGGGGTCGGTGCGCTGCGACGGCCTCGTGCTGTCGACGCCCGCGGGCTCGACGGGCTACAACCTCGCCAACGGCGGCCCCGTCCTGGCCTGGGGCGTGGAGGGCTTCGTGGTGTCGTTCATCGCGCCGCACTCGCTCACCGCGCGGGCGCTGGTGGTCGCCCCGAGCGACCTGCTGTCGGTCCACAACCGCTCGCAGGGCGACGTCGACATCTCGCTCGACGGGCGTCCGGCCGGCCAGCTCGGCCCCGGCGACGCGATCACCGCGTCGTTCCTGCGCGAGGCGGCAGACCTGGCACAGGTGCCGGGCTCGTCGTTCTACCGTCGTCTGCGTCAGAAGTTCGGGAGGTTGGCCTCATGACAGCGCGCCATTGCTCACCCGGCCGTTGCGCCCAAGACCTGCGCGAGGCCTCGCGATGAGCCACATCGTCATCGCCGGCGGGCACGGCCAGATCGCGCTGCGCCTGGCGGCGCTGCTCAGCGCACGCGGCGACCAGGTGTGCGCGCTCATCCGCAATCCGGACCACGAGGCGGACGTGCGCGCCACGGGCGCGCGGCCCGTCGTGGCCGACATGGAGGCGCTCGAGGACCTCTCCGATCTCGTGGAGGGCGTCAATGCGGTCGTCTTCGCGGCCGGCGCGGGGCCGGGCAGCGGGCCCGAGCGCAAGCGCACGGTCGACCTGGGGGCGGCGGTCAAGCTGCTCGAGGGTGCGCGCCGGACCGGGGTTCGGCGCTATCTCATGATCAGCGCGATGGGGGCGGCCGATCCGGCCGCGGGCTCGTCTGAGATGCGCCCGTACCTCGACGCGAAGGCGGCGGCGGACGCGGCTCTGGCCGCCAGCGACCTCGGGTGGACGATCGTGCGCCCCGGCCGGCTCACGAACGAGCCGGGCACCGGTCGCGTCGACGTGGCGGCCTCGCTCGGCCGCCGCGGCGAGATCACCCGCGACGACGTGGCGGCGGTGCTCGTCGGGTGCCTCGACGAGCCGCGCACGGTGCGGGCGGCCTTCGACGTGCTGGGCGGCGGGACGCCGATCGCGCAGGCGCTGGCTGCGCTCTGAGAGGCCTCGCCGGTAGGGACGTCCGCGCTTCGTCGCGCGGCGGTGCGCGGCGAGGGCAAGCGAGGGAAGCGTGAGCCGGAAGCTCGCGGTGGCACCAGGCGCGCGACTGTCGCGAACTGCTTCGGTTTGGACTCGCTTTCCGAGCCCTAACCGAAGCGGTTCGACGAAGACCGCCGGGCCCGCCGCAGAGCGTCAGGCTCACTCTCACTCGCTGCCCGGCCGCGCATCGCCGCAAGCGCATCGCGCCACTGCCTGCCGGCCCCGCAGGGCGTGCGCGACATGCGCACGCGATTGCACCGAAAGTGCGCAGGGAGCGGGCGAAGACGGCCGGTCCGTCGGTGGGCGCTGGTACAAGCTCGGACGTGCTCCTGGAGCTGCGCGTAGAGAACCTCCTCCTCATCGAACGGGCCGAGCTGCGCCTCGCTCCGGGTCTCAACGTGCTCACCGGCGAGACGGGAGCGGGCAAGACGGTGCTCGCCCACGCCCTCGACCTCCTGCTGGGCGGCCGCGCCCGCCCCGGGATCGTGCGCCCAGGGGCCGCGGAGGCGTACGTCGAAGGGGTCTTCGAGCTGCCGGCGGCGCTGCGCGGCGAGCTGGGCGAGCGGCTGCCCGCCGACGCGGAGGAGGTCGTGCTCGCCCGGCGCGTGAGCGCCGAGGGGCGCACGCGGGCCTACCTGTGCGGGCGCTCCGCGGCGGTCGGCGACCTGCGCGAGGTCGCGGTCGCGCTGCTGTCGTTCTACGGCCAGCACGAGCACCGCAAGCTCACGCTCGCCTCCTCGCAGCTGGAGATCCTCGACGGCTTCTGCGGCGAGGCGCACCTGGCGCGTCGTGCGCAGTTCGCGGCGACCTATGCGCGGGTGCGCGAGCTCGAGGCGACGCTGGCCGAGCTGCGCGACCGCGCCGGGGCCCGCGAGCGCGAGCTCGACCTGCTCGCGTTCGAGCTGCAGGAGATCGAGGCAGCCGATCCCTCGGAGGCCGAGGCGGCCGAGCTGCGCGGGGCGCGCGAACGCCTGCGCCATCTCGAGGCGCTGCGCGCAGCCGCGCTGAGCGCCGCGCAGGCGGCGGCGCCTGACGAGGGAACGGGGGTGACGGGGCTGCTGGCGGCCGGCGGTGCGGGGCTCGACGGCGTCTCCGGCGTCGACCCCGGGCTCGACGCGCTGGCCGAGCGCTGGCGCTCGCTGGCCTACGAGGCCGACGACCTGGCCGGCGAGCTGCTGCGCTACGCGGAGGGGCTCGACGGTGAGCCCGGGGCGCTGGAGGCCACCGAGGAGCGCCTGGCCGTGCTCGAGCGCCTCGAGCGCAAGCACGGCGGGACGATCGCCGACGTCCTGGCCCACGCCGAGCGCTGTCGCGCGCGGCGCGACGATCTCGCGGGCGCCGAGGTGGCGCTGGCGCACGGAGCGGCCGAGCTCGAGGCGGCGCGTGCCGAGCAGGCGCAGGCCGCCGAGGCGCTGCGGTCGGCGCGGGCGAAGGCCGCGCCGAGGCTTGCGCGGGCGGTCCGCGAGCGTCTGGCCGAGCTGGCCATGGAGGGCGCCAGCTTCGAGATCGCGCTGCAGGAGCGCGAGCCGGCCCCGTCCGGGGCCGACGCCGTCGAGTTCCTCATCGCCCCGAACGCCGGCGTCCCCGCCGGCCCGCTGCGCGAGATCGCCTCCGGCGGCGAGCTCTCGCGCGTCATGCTCGCCCTGATGGGCGTCGCCAACGACGGCGCCGAGGCGACGCTCGTGTTCGACGAGGTCGATGCGGGCATCGGCGGCCACACGGCCAGGGCGGTCGGTTCGCAGCTGCGCGCGCTGGCCGACGGACGCCAGATCCTGTGCATCACGCACCTGCCGCAGATCGCCTCGCTCGCGGCGCGTCACTTCTCGATCGAGAAGGACAGCGAGGCCGAGCCGGCGCGGACGACGGTCCGCGAGCTCCGCTCCGGCGAGGTCGTGGCCGAGCTCGTACGCATGCTCGGCGCCGATGCCGATGACGTGGGCGCCCGCCGCCACGCCCGGGAGCTGCTGGCGGCCGCGTAGTCAGCGGCGGGCGTCGAGGTCCAGCGGCGGCAGTTCGTGCTCCTGCAGGTCGATCGCGGCCTGGACGAGCAGCGGCTCGGAGTCGGGCGGACCGATCAGGGAGACGCCGACCGGCAGCCCGGAGCGCGCGCCCAGGCCGGCGGGCAGGGCGACGACGGGGAAGCCCGTGAAGTTCCAGGTCGAGGTCAGGACGATGAGCGGGTCGCCCTCGCCGCCGAGGCTGCCGGAGTCGTAGCCGTGGCCGCGGGCGAACGCCGTGATCGGGACGGTGGGCTCGAGCAGGAGGTCGACGTCGTGGTCGGCGAACCACGAGCGCCAGCGCGCGGTCATGTCGGCGCGGCGCGCCTGCGCGGCCTCGTAGGCCACGGGGTCGTGGACCTCCTCGGCGACATCGACGAACTCGCGGATACTCGGCCGGTAGCGGTCGCGGCGCTCGACATGGGCGACGTGGTAGGGCCAGACCTCGTGGAACAGGATGGTCACGGAGTCCGGAGACTCCACGTCCGGCGCGGCATCGAGCTCGACGACCCGGGCGCCGAGCCGCTCGGCCGCCGCGCGGGCTGCCTGCAGCCCGTCGAGGACGTCCGCCTCGGCCTCGGCGGCCTCCGGGCGCCCGGTGACTGCCACGCGCAGCCCCTTGAGCGGTCGAGCCCCGTCGCGCGGGCGCAGGGGCAACGCCGCGACGACCGCGTCCGGATCGACGCCGGGCTCGGTGGCCAGCGCGATGAGGAGCGCGCTGGCGTCGGCGACGCTGCGGGCCATCGGGCCGGGGTGGTCGAGCGTCGGGCTCAGGGGGATGCAGCCGTCGTCGGGTATGCGCCCGTAGGTGGGCTTGATCGAGCAGACGCCCGAAAGCGCGGCGGGGATCCGCAGCGAGCCGGCGGTGTCGGTCCCCACGGCAGCCGGGACCATGCGCGCCGCGAGGGCCGCAGCCGACCCGCCGCTCGACCCGCCGGCAATGCGGTCTGGAGCCCACGGGTTGCCGACCTGGTCGGTCGTCCCGCCCGCGGCGAACTCGTGGGTGTGCGTGTGCCCCGCGAGCACCGCGCCGTGGGCGCGCAGGCGCCGCCACACCGCGCTGTCGGCGGCTGCGACGCTGCCCTCGAGCACTCGGCTCGACGCCGTCAGGCCGAGCCCGCCCACGGCGAAGAGGTCCTTGAGCGCGAAGGGGATCCCACAGGTGAGCGGGGCGGCGTCGCCCTCGGTGGCCAGGCGGGCGTCGGCCGCCCGCGCCAGCTCGCCGGCGAGCTCGGGGTACAGGCGCGTCCAGGCGTTGATGGCGCCCGGCGCGCCGTCGAAGGTGGGAACGCCGCCGTTGCGCGCGGCGATCCGGGTCTGGCAGGCCTCCAGCAGCTCGACGGCCGACAGCGCGCGCGAGCGCAGCATGGCGGCCGCCTCGAGCAGACCGAGATCGGCCGGATCCGTGGCGCCGGGCTCGCTCATCGAGCCGCACCGTACCGATCGGCCGCCGGCGCGCCGTAGGAACGTCCGCGCGGCGACCACCCGCCGCGTGCTTCACCCCGGCCGGCCGGTCTGGTCTCAGCCCGGCGAGGTGCCCAGCGCGTCGTCGGACCAGGTCGTCCAGCCCGACACGCGTGCGTAGTCCACGAGCGCTTCGACGCCGTCGCGCGTGCCGCGGACGAGGACCCGCACGCGCGTGGTCAGCAGCCGGGTGCGCTCGTCGATCTCACACCCGAGCCCGAGTTCGACGCACACCTGCTGGAGCTCTCGGCGGAAGGTGGTGCGGCGCAGCAGCCCGACGGCGAAGCCGAGCTCGCGGGTGACCACCTCGTCGTCGATTGCTCGCTCGTCGTGCACCGCTTCGATCGTAGGGCCCGACCCGGCGAGACCCCGGTCCGTTTCGTGCAAGCGCGCAGGCCTGGCACGCGCCATCCTGGCGGCATGGACCAGCGCATCAGCCTCATCACCCTCGGTTACCGCGACTACGCCCGCGCCCGCGACTTCTACGCGGCGCTGGGGTGGACCGACGCGGTCGCGCCCGACGACGAGGTCATCTTCTTCCAGGCGGGCGGCATGGTCTTCGCCCTCTGGGATCGCGCCAAGCTCGCACAGGACAGCGCCGTCGAGGACAGCGGCGGCTGGGGCGGGGTGACGCTCGCCTACAACGTCAGCTCGCCCGGCGAGGTCGACGCGGTGCTGGCCGCCGCGCAGGCGGCCGGCGCCGATGTCCCGCGCCCGGGCGCCAAGACCCCGTGGGGCGGCTACTCGGGGATCTTCGTCGACCCCGAGGGCCACCCGTGGGAGGTCGCGCACAACCCGGGCTGGACCGTGAACGACGACGGCACGATCAGCCTGAGCTGATCGTGAGCGGGTGCCGAGGGCGGACAGGCGGCGAAGCCGCTGGGCCCGCCGCCTGAGGCGGGCCCGGCCTTCGTGTCTCCTACTCCTCGCCGTTTCGGTCGAGGTCCAGCGCGCAGCTGTTGATGCAGTAGCGCAGGCCCGAGTCGCCGGGCCCATCGTCGAATACGTGGCCGAGGTGGCCGCCGCAGGCGGCGCACGTCACCTCGGTGCGGACCATGCCGTGCGAGGTGTCGGTCGAGGTCTCGACCGCCTCTCCGAACATGGGGTCGGTGAAGCTGGGCCAGCCCGAGCCCGACTCGAACTTGGTGTCCGAGTTGAAGAGGGCGTTGCCGCAGCCTGCGCAGCGGTACACGCCGTCGCCCTTCTCGTTGACGTACCTGCCCGTCCACGGGCGCTCGGTGGCCTGGTGGCGGAGGACCTCATACGCGGCAGGGTCGAGCTCCTGGCGCCACTGCTGCTCTGTCTTCTCGATCTTTTCCATATGCCTGTTCGTCCGGTTGGGGGACCAACACGTTACGGGTCCCGGAGACCGGGCGACGAGGTGTCCGCGCGGCCCGCTACCTTGCCTTGGTGCAACCCACCGTTCCCCGTGGCCTAGACTCCGGAAGGACCCATCTTGCCTAAGCCGCGATACATCTTCGTGACCGGCGGCGTGGTGTCGTCGCTGGGGAAGGGCATCGCTTCCGCCTCCATCGGCCGCCTCCTCGTGGCCCGCGGACTCTCCGTCGGCCTCCAGAAGTTCGACCCGTACATCAACGTCGACCCGGGGACGATGTCGCCGTACCAGCACGGCGAGGTCTTCGTCACCGAGGACGGCGCCGAGACCGATCTCGACCTCGGTCACTACGAGCGCTTCACGAACACGAACACCACGCGCGCGTCGAACGTCACGGCCGGCGGCATCTACAACTCGGTCATCCGGCGCGAGCGCCGCGGCGACTACCTCGGCGGCACCGTCCAGGTCGTCCCGCACATCACCGACGAGATCAAGCAGCGCGTCCGCCTGATCGCCGAGACGAGCAACGTCGACGTCGTCATCACCGAGATCGGCGGCACGGTGGGCGACATCGAGTCGCTGCCCTTCCTCGAGGCCATCCGGCAGTTCCCGGTCGACGTCGGGCGGCGCCAGTGCATGTACATCCACCTGACCCTGGTGCCCTACATCGGCCACGCGGGCGAGCTGAAGACGAAGCCCACCCAGCACTCGGTCAACGAGCTCCGGCGCATCGGCATCCAGCCCGACATGCTGCTCTGCCGCTCCGAGGGCGAGCTGGGCGACGACATCCGCAAGAAGATCGCCCTCTTCGCCTCCCTCGGCCACGAGTCGGTCATCTCGGCCAAGGACGTCGACAACATCTACAAGGTCCCGCTCTGGTTCCATCGCCAGGGCGTCGACGACCTCATCATCGATCACCTGTCTCTCGACGCCGAGCCCGCCGACCTCGACGAGTGGCGCGAGATCACCGAGCGCGCCGACGCGGCCACGCAGCCCGTGCGCATCGCGATCGCCGGCAAGTACGTCCAGCTCGAGGACGCCTACCTCTCGGTCAGCGAGGCCCTGCGCCACTCGGGCTTCCTGCACGGCGGCCAGATCGAGATCGACTGGGTCGACACCGAGACGCTCGACACCGAGGAGGAGGCCGCGGACCGGCTGGCCGACGCCGACGGCATCCTCGTGCCCGGTGGGTTCGGAGGTCGCGGGATCGAGGGCAAGATCCGCGCCGTCCAGGTCGCGCGCGAGCGCAAGATCCCCTACCTGGGCATCTGCCTGGGCATGCACGTCGCGGTCAGCGAGTTCGCACGCAACGTCGCCGGCATGCCGGGCGCCAACTCGACCGAGTTCGACATCGAGACCGAGTACCCGGTGATCGATCTGCTCCCCGAGCAGAAGGAGGTCACCGACCTCGGTGGGACGATGCGCCTCGGCGCCGACCCGATCAAGCTGCACCCCGACACGCGCACGCGCGAGCTCTATGACGAGGCGGTCGTCTATGAGCGCCACCGCCATCGCTATGAGGTGTCCATCTCGCTGCGCAAGCGCCTGGAGGCCGCCGGGCTCGTCGTCTCGGGCACCTCGCCCGACGAGCGCCTGGTCGAGGTCATCGAGCTGCGCGGGCACCCGTTCTTCGTCGCCTCGCAGTTCCACCCCGAGTTCAAGTCGCGCCCCGAGCGCCCGGCGCCGCTCTTCAGGGAGTTCGTCGCCGCCGCGCTGGAGCGCGCGCGCAACCGCGCCCCCGAGGGGGGCGAGGTGCGCGCCTCCCGGGCAGGCTGAGTGCGGCCGGCCTCCGAGGTCGAGCGCCGGCGGCTGAACGACCTGTTCGCCGAGCTGTGCGCGATCCCGAGCCCATCGGGACGCGAGGGCGCGATGGCCGAGCGGGTGGCCGCCGATCTGCGCGCCCTCGGCTACGAGGTCTCAGAGGACGATGCTGCCGCTGAGGCCGGCGCCGAGTGCGGCAACCTGCTGGCGCGCCTCCCGGGGCGCTCCGAACGCTCGGTGATGCTGTGCGCGCACATGGACACGGTGCCGCACGAGGGCGTGGTCGAGCCTGTCCTCGTGGACGGCGGCTGGCAGAGCGCCGGCGACACGATCCTCGGCGCCGACAACAAGGCGGCGGTGGCGATCCTCCTGGCCCTCGCCCATCGCGCGGCGGTCGAGGGCTCGCCGGTCGGCGTCGAGCTCATCTTCTCCGTGAGCGAGGAGAACGGGCTCAACGGCGCCCGCGCCTTCGACGTCTCCGCGCTGCAGAGCGACATCGGCTTCGTCTTCGACCACGCGACGCCAATCGGCGAGGTCGTGGTGGCGTCGCCGACGTTCTACCGCCTGCACGCCGCGTTCCGCGGCGCTGCGGCCCACGCCGGCCTGCGCCCCGAGGCGGGGCGCAGCGCGATCCTGGCGGCCGCCAAGGCCATCGCCACGATGCCGCACGGGCGCATCGACGAGGAGACGACGGCCAACGTCGGGACGATCGCCGGGGGTGTGGGCGGCACGAACGTGGTGGCCGAGCACTGCTGGTTCGACGCCGAGGCGCGCTCGCTCAGCGACGCGACGGTGGAGAGCCTGGTGGCCGAGATGGTCGATCGCTGCCACGACGCCGCCAACGACCCGGTGTGCGAGTGCGACGTCGAGATCACCGTCGAGCGCGTGTTCAGCGCCTACCGCCACAGGACGTCGGCGCCCGGCGTCGTGGCCGCGGAGGCGGCGCTGCGCGCCTGCAACTACACGCCACAGCGCATCCTCAGCGGCGGCGGCTCGGACGCCAACGCCTTCGAGGCCAACGGCCTGCACTGCATCAACCTCGCCAACGGAACCGAGCGCAACCACGAGTCGTCCGAGCGCGTCAGCCAGGTCGCGCTGGAGGGCATGCTCGACGTGACCTTCGCGCTGCTCGACGAGCTGGCCGAGAGCCAGTCCACGGCCGCCGGCGGCGGTCCGGCGACGAACTAGGCCCGCGCGAGGGCGCGCTCGCGCAGGGCACGGCGCAGCAGCTTCCCGGTCGGCACGCGCGGCACCTCGTCGACGATCACGATCTCGCGGGGGCGCTTGTAGCGCGCCAGGCGCGCGGCGGCGAAGTCCTCGAGCTCCGATGCCTCCGCGGGCGCGTCGAGCGCCACGAACGCCACCGGCGCTTCGCCGCGATCGGCGTCGGGCACGCCGACCACCCCGGCGTCGCGCACCGCCGGGTGCCGGCGCAGCACGAGCTCGATCTCGGCCGGCGCGACCGACGCGCCGTTGACCTTGATCAGCTCCTTGAGGCGGTCGCGGATCTCGAGCTGGCCGTCGTCGCGGATGGCGACGAGATCGCCGGTGCGCAGCCAGCCGTCGGGCGTGATGGCGCTGGCGGTGTCCTCGGGCAGGCCGTGATAGCCCTGCATGACCTGAGGGCCGCGCACCCACAGCTCGCCCGGCTCTCCGGGCTCGACGTCCACGCCCGTCTCCGGGTCGATGAGCCGCGCCTCGGTGCCGGGCATGAGCCAGCCGACGGTCCCCGGCGTGCTGGGGCGACCGAGCGGAGCGCTGATGGTGCACGTCGTCTCGGTCGCGCCGTAGCCCTGGCGCGCCACGCAGCCGAGGCGATCACTGAGCGCCTGCTCGACGTCCGGGTGCATGTGGGCGCCGCCCGTGGTGACGAGCCGAACGCTCGACAGGTCGTGCTCGTCGACGCGCGGGTCCGCGGCCAGCGCGTCGAACAGCGGCGGCGGCACCGCCACGTGGGTGACGCGGTGCGCGGCGACGAGCTCCAGCAGCGGCTCGAGCGCCGGTCGAGGCAGGGTGACGATCTGCGCCCCGAGGCGCAGCGGCGCGCAGAGCATGAGCGTGAGGCCGATCGAGTGGAAGAACGGCGCCGCGGCGAGGACGATCGAGCGCTCGTCGTAGTCGCCGCCGGCGCGGAAGGCGGTCGCTCCCTGCTCGGCCGCCGCGGCGAGGTTGCCGTGCGTGAGGCGCACGCCCTTGGGCAGCCCGCCGGTACCGCTGGAGAACGGCACAGCGGCGAGGTCGTCGGGCCCCAGGTCGGGCTCCGCGTAGGGGTCGCCCGCGCCGAGGGCCAGCAGCGCCTCGATGGGCGTCGCTTCGCCGGCGTCACCGCCGAGGACCGCGAGATCGACGTTGTGCAGGCCGGCGCTCGCGAGCGCGCCGCGCATGCTCCTCGCAAGCGGGGCGAAGGCGATCGCCGCTCGGGGCGCGGCGCGCGCCAGCACGCGGGCGGCCTCGTCGGCCGTCCACAGAGGGCTGATGGGGGAGATGACGGCGCCGGCGCGCCACACGCCCAGCGCGACGACGGGCCACCACGCGAGGTTGGGCATCGTCACCGCGACCAGGTCGCCCGGGCGTACGCCGCCGGCGCGCAGGCCGGCGGCGAGGGCGGCCGAGCGCGCGGCCAGCTCGCCGCGCGTCAGGGTCTCGCCCGTGGCGCCGTCGACGACCGCGACCGCGCTCGGATCGGCGGCCGCGTGACGCAGCGCGGCGGTCGCGACGGATGGCTCGATCGCGGGCGCGGGAAGCGGGCAGTGATGGACGGGCGCGGCGACTGTGGTCATGAGCATGTCCCCCCGGACATTTCGCAACAACGTTTCGGTTGGCGTACCGTAACGCCGTTCCGATATGCTGTCAACCGATGGGACGCCCGAAGGAGCACGACGAGGCCACGCGCGAGCGCCTGCTGGAGGCGGCCGAGCACCTGTCCGGTGCCCAGGGGTGGGAGGCGCTCACGGTGCGCGGGATCGCCGAGGAGGCCGGCACGAGCACGCGCGCGCTCTACGCGCTCTTCGATTCCAAGCAAGGCCTCGAGCAGGCGCTCCACGAGGTCATGTTCACGCGTCTGCGCGACCTCTTGCAAGGGCGCGATCGCAGCGACGATCCGCGCCAGGATCTGATCAACCTGGCCCTGGCCTACCGGCACTGGGCCATCGAGCGCCCCGAGCGCTACGCGCTCGCCATGCACCGCTTCGTCGGCCGGCGCCGGCGCCCGCGCTCGCCCGAGGGCGTCGCGGTCTCGCAGGCGGCCCTTCAGGAGCTGCGCGACGCGGTCCAGCGCTGTCACGACGCCGGCCTGATGGTGGCCGGCCGCGACCCGGAGGAGGTGGTGACCCTGATGCGGGTCAACGTCCACGGCCTCGCCGAGTTCGAGAACCTGGGGCTGCTCGCTCCTGACCCCGAGGCTTACTGGCTCACCGCGGTCGGGACGACGATCGACGCGCACGTGCGCGCCGAGCCCGCCGCCGCCTGAACGCGGCGGCCCCCGCCGTACGCAACGCTACGGCGATGTCCGTCGCCGATCGCCGCTTCGAGCCCCTCGGGGGCCGCACCGTCTACGAGGGCCGCATCGTCACGCTGCGGATCGAGCGCTACCGCTACCCCGACGGGGAGGAGGTCGAGCGCGAGGTCATCCGCCACCAGGGCGCCGTCGGCATCGTCGCCCACGACGGCACCGACCTCTTCCTCGTGCGCCAGCCGCGCGAGGTCGCCGACGATCCCGACTTCCTCGAGATCCCGGCGGGCCGGCTCGACGTGGAGGGGGAGGCGCCGCTGCAGGCCGCGCAACGCGAACTCGCCGAGGAGATCGGCAAGGCTGCCGAGCACTGGGAGCACCTCACCGAGTACGTCTCCTCGGTCGGGGTCATGGACGAGGTCGTGCACGTCTACCTCGCCACCGGGTTGCGCGACGAGCGGGCCGACGCCGAGGACAACGAGCGCATCGAGATCGTCCGCTGGCCCCTCGCCGACCTCGACGGCGCGATCGCCGCGACCCGCGACGCGAAGACGCTCATCGGCCTGCTGACGCTCAAGACCCGCGGCTGAACTTGGGTCGATGCATCACAAGCGCTGAGCGCACCGAGCAGCCCGTCCTCCGTGCGCCTGAATAAGCTCGGCGCATGAAGCCGAACGTCCAGCATCGTCCTCGCCGTCCTTGTACTGGCCCTCGTCGGCCCGTCAGCCGCGATCGCCGCGCCCGAGTCGCCTCCGGGCGGGTCGACGGCCGCCGCCCAGGTCTTCTCACCCAACCCGGTCGCCGACCTCGGGATCCAGACGCTCACCGACCAGAAGGATGCCGACTTCTTCTCCGCTGACCCGGTCCTCGCGCGGGCCTATCACCGCGTCACGCTCACCGATCTCGACGGCAGCGGCACCCTCAGCGGTGCGTACGCCAAGGTCATCAGCGAGACGGGGAAGGCGGCCACCGACACTGGCGCAGGCTTTGTCTACACGCGCGATCAGGACCAGTTCGAGCAGACGATGGGCTACTACTGGGTCACCCAGGCTCAGCGCTACATCCAGTCGCTGGGCTTCGGCTCGACCCTGCCGGCCGTGAACAAGCGCCAGCAGCTGCTGCGCATCGACCAGTTCGGCGGCGACAACTCCTTCTTCAGGGAGGGGACGGGCAAGCTGACGATCACGCTGGGCAAGGGCGGCGTCGACGACGCCGAGGACGCAGAGGTCATCGTCCACGAGTACGGCCACTCGGTGCAGGACAACCAGGTGCCCGGCTTCGGCTCCGGCTCCGATTCCGGCGCCATCGGCGAGGCGTTCGGCGACTACCTCGCCGTCACCGTGTCCGAGCACTTCGCGCCGACCGCCGACGAGCCGTGCGTCGCCGACTGGGACTCGACGTCGTACACCTCGACGGTGCCCCACTGCCTGCGTCGGGTCGACGGCAGCAAGCACTATCCGGAGGACCTCGTCGGCGAGGTCCACGCCGACGGCGAGATCTGGTCGCGTGCGCTGTGGGACCTCCACAAGGCGCTGGGCGCGAAGCTGGCCGACACGATCATCATCCGCGCGCAGTTCCGCTTCACGCCCGACATCTCGATGCCGGCGGCCGCGGAGGCGACGATCGAAACAGCGGCCCTTTACGGTGCCGCCGCGAAGCGCGCGGCGCAGGCGGCGTTCGCCGCACGCGGTCTGGCATAGCGCACGCGGCGTTGCAGCGGCAAGGACGCCCGCGTGCGGGGGCGAAGACCGGCGGGACCATGGCCGTCAGCGCTACAGACCTGCCCGAGTCCGGACCGACCGCCCCGCCCGCCGACGGCGGGATGAGCGCTCGGATGCTCGACTTCCTCGCCTACCTCGAGTTCGAGCGCGGGCTGTCGCGCAACACGCTCGAGGCGTATCGCTCGGACCTGCTGCAGCTCGGGGCCTTTCTGGGCCGCCGGGGGGTGGACGTGGTCGATGTCCAGCACACGGACCTGAGCGCGTTCCTGTCCGAGCTGGCGACCGGAGGCGAGGGCCGCCCGCCGGTCGCGGCCGCCACGCTGCAGCGCAAGGCCGCGTGCCTGCGCTCCTTCTACCGCCACCTGCGGCGCGAGGGGGTGATGGACCGCGACCCCACCGCCGACCTGCGCGCGCCGCGCAAGAGCCAGCGGCTGCCGCAGGTCCTCAGCCGCGACGAGGTGGCGCGCCTGCTGAGTGCTCCCAAGGGCACCGACCCCGCGGCGCTGCGCGATCGCGCCCTGCTCGAGCTCATGTACGCCTGCGGCCTGCGCGCCTCGGAGGCCATCGGGCTCCACGTGCGCGACGTGGACCTCACGCTCGGCGCGCTGCGCGCCCGCGGCAAGGGCTCCAAGGAGCGCATGGTGCCCATCGGACGCGAGGCGGTCGCGGCCGCGAAGGCCTACCTCGAGCGCGGCCGGCCGTCGTTCGTCGGTCTGGGCGACGAGCCGCGCTTGTTCGTCAACCGCCGGGGCGGCGGCCTCACGCGCCAGGGCCTCTACAAGATCGTCCAGCGCCACGCGCGCGACGTCGGGCTCGAGGACCGCATGAGCCCGCACACCCTGCGCCACACCTTCGCCACGCATCTGCTGGCGGGCGGCTGCGACCTGCGCTCGCTGCAGGAGATGCTCGGCCATGCCGACATCGCCACGACCCAGATCTACACCCACCTCTCCGCCGAGCGGTTGAAGGACGCCTACTTCAAGGCGCACCCGCGCGCGACGAGCGGCTGAGCGAGAATGCGGCCCGTGAGCCGCCGCGACCGCCGCGCCTTCGTCGTCGTGCTCGACGCCTGCGGGGTCGGGGCGCTGCCCGACGCGTCGCAGTACGCCGGCGACGAGGGCTCGAACACGCTCGCGCATCTCGCCGAGGACGCCGGCGGTCTCGACCTGCCGGTCATGGGGAGCCTGGGCCTCGGCTCGATCCTCCCACTCGAAGGCGTGCCGCCGGCGGCGCACCCGGGCGTCCACGGGCGCCTGCATCCGCTCGGTCCGGGCAAGGAGTCGACCACGGGCCACTGGGAGCTCATGGGCGTCGTGCCCACGGCGGCGCTGCCGACCTACCCCCACGGCTTCCCGCCCGACGTCGTCGCGATGCTCGAGGAGGCGACCGGGCTGCGCTTCTGCGCCAACCACCCGGCCAGCGGGACGGAGGTCATCGAGCAATGGGGCGAGCACCATCTGAAGACCCGGGAGGTCATCCTCTACACGTCCGCCGACTCGGTGCTCCAGCTCGCCGCCCACCATGACGTGCTCAGCGAGCCCGACCTGCTCGCCGCGTGTGCCACGGCGCGCGCGGCGATGACCGGCGAGCACGCCGTCGGGCGCGTCATCGCCCGCCCTTTCGTGGGCGAAGCGGGCTCGTTCCGGCGCACCGAGGGGCGCAAGGACTTCGCGGTCGAGCCGCCGGGCCGCTCCTACCTCGAGGAGCTGCAGAGCGCCGGCGTCCCCGTCCACGCGGTGGGCAAGGTGCGCGACCTCTTCGCCGGCGTCGGGATCGACGAGTACCACCCGGGGGCCACGAACGAGCGCGGGATCGCCGCGATCGGCGAGCTCATGCGCGACCTCGACGCCGGGTTGGTCTTCGCCAACCTGGTGGAGACCGACCAGGTCTACGGCCACCGCCACGACGTCGAGGGCTTCCATCGCGCGCTGCGTGAGATCGACGCCGCCGTCGGCGAGTGGCTCGGCCTCCTGCGCGAGGACGACCTGCTGGTGCTCACCGCCGACCACGGGGTGGACCCGCGCGCGCCGCACACCGACCACACGCGCGAGCACGCGCCGCTGCTGGCCACCTTCGCCGGCCAGGACGGCCGCCGCCACGACGGCCCGCTGGCCGACGTGGGGGCGTCGACGCTGACGTGGCTCGCCGGCCGGGAGGCCGCCGAGCTTCCGGGCACGTCCTTCCTCTGAGCGCCCGCCGGCGCCGCGTACGCTGTCTGCGGTGCCCGAGCTCCCCGAGGTCGAGACGATCCGCCGCCAGCTCGCCCCCCTCGTCGTGGGGCAGGTCGTCGAGCGCCTCGACATCGGCGATCCGCGCTGGTGCCTGCCGCTGGCGCCCGAGGCGATCGTCGACGCCGTCCAGGGCCGCAGGGTGCAGCGGCTGGCCCGGCGCGGCAAGTACCTCGTGTGGGAGCTGGAGGACGACGCCTTCCTGCTCATGCACCTGCGCATGACCGGGACGCTCCTCTACGACCCGCCGCCGGGCACGCCGTACGAGCGCGTGCGCTGGGTCCTCGGCGACGGCCACGAGCTGCGCTTCTGCGACCCGCGGCGCTTCGGGACCGGCGAGCTGGCGCTCGGGACGGGGGCGCGCGACGCCTTCTTCGCCGGCCGCCTGGGCCTCGAGCCGCTCGACGGCGAGCTCACCGGCGAGGCGCTGCGGCGGATGGCCCGCGGGCGCCGGGCGCCCGTGAAGGCCTTCCTGCTCGACCAGCGGCGGATCGCGGGCGTCGGCAACATCTACGCCGACGAGGCGCTCTTCCGCGCGCGCATCCACCCGCTGCGCCCCGCGGGCAGCCTCAAGCGCCGGCAGTTCGATGCGCTCGCGGTCGCGGTGCGCGAGGCGCTCCAGGCCGGCCTGGCGGCGGGCGGGGCGACGATCGACGACTTCCGCCACGTCGACGGGGTCCGCGGCGCCTTCCAGAACGAGTTCCTCGTCCACCTGCGCCGCGGCGAGCCGTGCCCGCGCTGCGCGACGCCGGTGGTCAAGTTCGTCGCGGCGGGGCGCGGGACGTACGCGTGCGAGAGCTGCCAGCCGCCTCCGCGGCTGCGGCGCGCTAGGCGGCCCGCGCGGTGAGCTCGGCCAAGCGGCCGCTCTGGTCGGCCTGGACGAGCTGCTGGAAGCCGCCCACCACGACCTCGCCGATCACGATCTGCGGGAAGCTCAGCATCCCGGTCTCCTCGACGAGCTGCGCGCGTCCAACCGGGTCCTTTGCGAGATTGATCTCGACGAACTCGAGCTCGCGGATCTTCAACAGCTGCTTCGCGCGCTCGCAGAACGAGCACGGCTCTGTCGAGTAGACAGTGATCTTGGCCATTACTTCACAAAGGATAGCGGGGGTGTCGTGGCCGGCCCGGTGAAGGTCCAGGGTGTCGTGCTGCGCTCGCTGCGCTACGGCGAGGCCGACCGCATCCTGCACGTGTATACCCCGGAACGCGGCAAGGTCGGCGCGATCGCCAAGGGGGTGCGCCGCGCCCGCAGCCGCTTCGGCGGCCGGCTCGAGCCGTTCTTCCGCCTCAACCTCGTCCTGCATGAGGGGCGCAGCGATCTGCTCACCGTGACGGCGGCCGAGACCGTCGCGGGCTATCCGCGCCTGCGCGAGGACGGCGGCGCGCTCGATTGCGCCGCGCGCGCGTGCGACGCGGTCGGGCGCCTGTTCGACACATCCGAGCCCCATCCCGGCGTCTACAACCTGCTCTGCAACGAGCTCGCGCTGCTCGACAGTCAGCCGGCGCGCGCCGGACACGCAAACCAGCTCGCCTTCCGTCTCAAGCTCCTGCTCGCCGCGGGATTGGCGCCGCAGCT
This sequence comes from uncultured Actinomycetes bacterium, assembly GCA_963807305.1. Lineage (GTDB taxonomy): Bacteria > Actinomycetota > Thermoleophilia > Solirubrobacterales > Solirubrobacteraceae > JAOPZW01. The sequence continues at coordinate 92,704 of CAWEBN010000016.1, read as the reverse complement.
GGCCGCGTGCGCGACGTGCGGCGAGCGCGAGCATCTCAGCGGGTTCTCGGGGGCCGCCGGCGGCGTGGTCTGCCATGGCTGCGAAGCGGGCTCCTTCCCGCTGGGACAGGACGCGCACTCCTTCCTGGTCGACGCCATCGGCCGCCCGCTGGCGGACACGCCGCCCGCCGAAGCACGCGCGCTGCGCCAGGCCGAGCGTGCGATCGACGAGACGCTCGAGCACCATGCGGGAATCCGCTGGCGCCACGCCGTGGCCCGGTAGGATCGCCCTCAGGGTGGCGACGAAATGGGTCTACGAGTTCTCCGAGGGCTCGAGGGACATGCGCGAGCTCCTTGGCGGCAAGGGCGCCAACGTCGCCGAGATGACGCGCATCCTGGGCGCCGACCGGGTGCCGGGCGGGTTCACGATCACGACCGAGGCGTGCGTCGCCTACATGCGCGAGGACAGCTTCCCCGAGGGCCTCGACGAGCAGATCGACGAGGCGCTGGCGGCGCTCGAGGAGCGCGCCGGCAAGCAGCTCGGCGACGCCGAGGACCCGCTGCTCGTGTCCGTGCGCTCGGGTGCGCGCGAGTCGATGCCGGGCATGCTCGACACCGTCCTGAACCTCGGCCTCAACGACGAGTCGGTGCAGGGTCTGGCCACGAAGACCGAGAACGAGCGCTTCGCGTGGGACTCCTACCGGCGCTTCGTGCAGATGTTCGGCAACGTCGTGCGCGGGATCGAGGGCCGGCGCTTCGAGGACGAGATCAAGCGCGTCAAGTCCGACCGCGGCGTCAAGGACGACACGGAGCTCGACGTCGAGGCCCTGCAGGAGCTCACGCGCAGCTTCAAGGAGCTCTACGAGTTCCCCACCGATCCGCGCGAGCAGCTCGAGCAGGCCATCCGGGCCGTCTTCGACTCCTGGAACGGCGAGCGCGCCGCGACCTACCGGCGCATCAACCGCATCCCCGACGACTGGGGCACCGCGGTCAACGTGCAGCAGATGGTCTTCGGCAACAAGGGCGACGACAGCGGCTCCGGCGTCGCCTTCAGCCGCGACGAGGTCACGGGCGCGCCCGAGCCCAGCGGCGACTTCCTCATCAACGCCCAGGGCGAGGACGTCGTCTCGGGCGTGCGCAACACTCTGGACATCTCCGATCTCGATCGCGTCCTGCCCGCGGTCCACGCGCAGCTCATGGAGATCCTGCGCGAGCTCGAGCGCCACTACGCCGACATGCAGGACACCGAGTTCACGGTGGAAGAGGGACAGCTGTACATGCTGCAGACGCGCAACGCCAAGCGCCCGGCGCAGGCGGCCGTGCGCTTCGCCGTCGACGCGGTCGACGAGGAGCTGCTCGACAAGGCCCAGGCGCTGGCGACGATCGATCCCGAGACGCTCGATGCGCTGCTGCACCCGACCTTCGACCCGCAGGCCGAATACGACGTGCTGGCCTCCGGCGTGGCCGCCTCACCCGGCGCCGCCGTGGGCGAGATCGTCTTCACCGCCGCCGACGCCGTCCAGGCCGCCGCCGACGGGCGCGACGTCATCCTCGCGCGTCCGTTCACGGAGGCCGACGACGTCGCGGGCTTCCATGCCGCCAAGGGGATCGTGACCTCCGAGGGCGGCAAGGCCTCGCATGCCGCGCTCGTCGCGCGCGGGATGGGCGTCCCCGCGGTCACGGGCGCGAGCGACCTCGAGATCGACGTCTCGGCGGGCGAGGTGCGCGTGGACGGCACCACGCTGCACGCCGGCGACCGGCTGGCCATCGACGGGACCACGGGCTCGATCACGACCGACGACGTGCCGCTCGTCGAGCCCGAGGTCGGCGACGCGTTCGACAAGGTCCTGAAGTGGGCCGACGAGCTGCGCACCCTGCGCGTGCGGGCGAACGCCGACACGCCCGAGGACGCGCGCAAGGCGCGAGCGTTCGGCGCCGAGGGCATCGGGCTGTGCCGGACCGAGCACATGTTCTTCGGCGAGGACCGCCACGAGAAGATGGTCCAGGTCATCCTGGCCGACGACGTCGAGGAGCGCCGCAAGCGCCTCGACGAGCTCGCGCCGCTGCAGCAGGGCGACTTCGAGGGCCTCTTCGAGGCCATGGAGGGGCTGCCGGTCACCATCCGCCTGCTCGACCCGCCGCTGCACGAGTTCCTGCCCGATCCCGACGACCTGCCCGAGGGCCCGCAGCAGGATCGCGCACGGTCGCTGCAGGAGGTCAACCCGATGCTCGGCACGCGCGGCGTGCGCCTCGGGCTCCTCTATCCCGAGATCTACGAGATGCAGGTCCGGGCGATGATGCTCGCCGCCAGGGCGGTGCGCGACCGCACCGGCGAGATGCCCCACCTCGAGGTCATGATCCCGCTCATCGACTACGAGCGCGAGCTCGAGCTGATGCGCGACGACATCGAGCGCATCGCCCATGAGGAGGGCATGGAGCATCCGGCCGACTACACGATCGGGACGATGATCGAGTTGCCGCGCGCGTGCTTCCTGGCCGACCACATCGCCGAGCACGCCGACTTCTTCTCCTTCGGTACCAACGACCTCACCCAGACCGCGCTGGGCTTCAGCCGCGACGACATCGAGGGCAAGATCCTCGGGCGCTACATCGACCTGAAGGTCTTCGACCGCTCCCCGTTCGAGACCATCGACGCCCCCGGCGTCGGGCAGATGCTGCGCATGGGCGCGTGGCTGGGGCGCAAGACCAAGCCCGACATCAAGCTCGGCGTCTGCGGCGAGCACGGGGGCGACCCCGACTCGATCGACTTCTTCCACCACTCGGGCATCGACTACGTGTCCTGCAGCCCGTACCGCGTTCCCGTCGCCCGCGTCGCCGCCGCCCAGGCGGCCGTCCGCGCCGCGTCGGGCTAGGCGTGGACGCAGGCCACCGCCTCGACCTCGAGCAGCAGGTCGGGCAGCACGAGCCCGGCCACTTGGACCAGCGAGCTCGTCGGCGGGCGCTCCACATCGACGAACTCGTCGCGGACGGCGCGGATGGCGGGCAGGCCGGCGAGGTCGACGACGAAGATCGTGAGCTTGACCACGTCGGCCCAGGTGGCGCCTGCGGCCGCCAGCGCGTAGCCGACGTTCTCGAAGGTCAGGCGGGCCTGCGCGTCCCAGTCGCCGGCCGGGGCCGGGGCTCCGTCGGCGGCGACCGGAACCTGACCGGAGGTCCACACCAGGCGGCCGGCCGCCGGCAGGCTCACGACGTGGCTGTAGCCGGCCGGCGCTGAGAGGGTTGGGGGCGTTGCGAATTCGATCGAGGTCACGGCTTCGACAGTATTGGCCGACCCGTTGCCCCGTCGTTCGATGCAGAAGGAGACGCCGCCATGCCCGACCTCCAGTTCCTCGAGCCCGCGTCGTTCGGGCCCTCGACCCTCCCGTTCTCGCAGGGTGTCCGTGCCGGCAACCTGCTCTTCATCGCCGGGCAGGGCCCCGTCGACGACGATGGCAACCTCGCCGGCGCGGGCGACATCCGCGAGCAGACGCGCGTGACGCTCGACCGGGTCCGTCGCGTGTGCGAGGAGGCCGGCGGCGATCTCTCCAACGTCGTCACCGCCACCGTCTTCCTCACCGACCTGGCGAACTTCGGGGCCTACAACGAGGCGTGGGTGGAGGCCTTCGGCGACCACCGTCCGGCGCGCGCGACGGTGCAGGCCGGCCTGCTCTTCGACATGCTCGTCGAGGTGCAGGCGATCGCGGTGATCGACTGATCGCTGCGGTCCCTCACCAGTCGATCGCGCGCCCGTCGCGGAAGAAGCCGCCGGTGGGGCCGTCGTCGGGGAGGGTCGCGGCCCACACGATGCCCGCCGCACCCTCCGACACGGGCCGCCCCCCGGCGCCGCCCATGTCGGTCGCGACCCAGCCCGGGCAGATCGCGTTGACGAGGATCCGCTCGCCGCGCAGCTCCGCGGCGAGGACGCGCGTGAGCGCGTTGAGCGCCGCCTTCGACGTGCGGTAGGCCGGCGTGCCCCCACCCATGTCGTGCAGCGCGCCGGCGCCGCTGGAGACGTTGACGACGCGGGCTGCGGGGCTGGCGCGCAGCAGTGGCAGAACGGCCTGGGTCACGCGCCACGCGCCGAGGAGGTTGGTCTCGAGCGCCTCGCGGACCTGGTCGAGGTCGGCATCGATGCCGCGCTGCCAGGTGTCGTAGAGGATCGCCGCGTTGTTGACGAGGACGTCGAGGCGGTCGATGCCCGCGATCGCGGCCTGCACGCTCTCGGGGTCGGCGACGTCGAGCGCGACCGGGGTGATGTCGCCGCCCACCTGGAGCGCGGCCCGCGCGCCCTTGGCCGGGTCACGGGCGCCGAGCAGCACGTCGTAGCCGCGCTGCGACAGTTGGCGGCACACCTCGAGCCCGATGCCGCGATTGGCGCCGGTGACGAGCGCGACGCGGGCCGGCTCAGTCGACGTGGAGGATCGCCTTCCCGGAGATCCGGCGCTCGATGAGGGATTTGATCGCGTCGGCCGGCTGGCGCCAGCTCGCCTCGAGATCGATGTGTGGGTCCAGGCGGCCGTCGGCCACGAGCGACAGCAGCCGGTCGAGCATCCCGGTGGCTCCGCGGCGCTTGGCCAGCTCGGGGAAGACCATGAGGCCGTAGATGCGCGCGCCGGGGGCGCGCCCGAAGAGCGCGCGCGTGGGGTACTCGACGTGCGCGCTCGGGTCGCTGTTGGCGAACGAGACGACCGTGCCGTCGGGCGCCACGCGCTGGATGGCGGCGCCGAGCGAGGCGCCGCCGACGCCCTCGGCGATCGTGTCGAAAACCGGCCCCTCCGGCGTGAGCTCGTGGATCACCTCGTCGGCGCCGAGCTCCGTGAGGCCGCGGGCGCGCTCGGGGCTGGCCGAGACAGCGGTGACGTGCGCGCCGCCGATGTGCGCGAGCTGGACGGCGAAGCGCCCGACGCCGCCGCTGGCGCCGGTCACCAGCACCCGCCGGGCGATCGTGGTACCGCCGATGTCGAGGGCCAGCAGCGCGGTGATGCCGGCCACGGGCAGCGCCGCCGCCTGGGCGAAGCTGACCCCGTCGGGCAGCACGGCGAGCGCATGCGTGGGCACCGCGGCCAGCTGCGCCCACGCCTTGTCGTGGAGCGCCACGACGCGGGCGCCCTCGGGCGGGCCGCTGCCGTCGGCCGCCTCGCGCCGGACGGTCCCGGCGAGATCCCAGCCGGTCAGGGAGCCGGGCGGCTTGCCGGCCAGCCCGCGGACCTCGCCGCGGTTGAGCGAGATGGCCTCGATGGCGATGAGGGCCTCGTTGGGCAGCGGTTCGGGGTCGGGGGCCTCGGCCAACTCGACGCCCGGATCTGCGGAGGAAGTGAGGAGGGCCAGCACGGGCCGGACCCTACCGATCCGGGTTCGCCTGCCCGCGGTGGGAGAATCGACGTCATGGATCCGCACGCCCACCCGGGCCCGGTGGCCTCTGCCTACGCCGCGCGGCGGCGCGAGTTCGAGGACGCCTGGCTCTCGCCGCTGGCGGCACGCTCGTGGCCGGCACGGCGCGCCCGTCCCGAGGAGGACTGCGGATTGCGCACGCCTCTGCAGCGCGACCGCGACCGGATCGTGCACTCCAAGGCCTTCCGCCGCCTCAAGCACAAGACGCAGGTCTTCGTCGCGCCCGAGGGCGACCACTTCCGCACGCGCCTGACCCACACGCTCGAGGTCACCCAGATCTCGCGTACGGTGGCCCGCGCGTTGCGGCTCAACGAGGACCTGACCGAGGCCATCGGGCTCGGGCACGATCTCGGCCATCCGGCGTTCGGCCATATCGGCGAAGACGTGCTCGACGACTGCCTGCGCCGGCGCTTCGACCGCGGCTTTCGCCATTACGAGCACTCGCTGCGGGTGGTGGACGTCCTCGAGCTCGACGGCAAAGGGCTCAACCTGTGCGAGGACGTGCGCGACGGGATCGCCCGCCACTCGGGCCGCGCGCCGCTGCCGGGCACGCTCGAGGGGCGCATCGTGCGGCTCGTCGACCGGGTCGCCTACATCAACCACGACATCGACGACGCGCTGCGCGCCGGCGTCCTGCGCGACGAGGAGCTTCCGGCCGAGCCGATCGCCGTTCTGGGCGACACGGGCCCGCGCCGCATCGACGCCCTGGTGCACGACCTGGTCGAGCACTCCGAGGTGGCCGGCGACATCGTCCAGGGCGACGAGGTCGGCGGCGCCATGGACCGCCTGCGGACCTTCATGTTCGACCACGTCTATCTCGGTCCGATCGCGCGCCGCGAGCACGCCAAGATCGACCGCGTGGTGCGCACGCTGTTCGAGTACTACGTGGCCGAGCCCGACCGGATCCCCGACGGCGGCGGATCGCCCGACGCGGACCTTCCCCAGCGCGTCACCGACTGGCTGGCGGGGATGACCGACCGCTACTGCATCCGCGCCTTCGAGGCGCTGTCCGTGCCGGAGGCGTTCGCGCTGTGATGATTGGTTCCGCGGCCATCGTGCTCGCATGTGCGGGGGCCGTGGATGCCGGGCGCCGCACGGCGAAGGGGAGGCGGGCTGGTTGCCCGGCCCCCTTCGCTGGGTGGCGATCCGGCGCCGCGGAACGCGTACAGGCGAGTGCGAGGGTCGGGGAATCAACCATCTAGGCTGGACCGGCAGTGGCGCGCTACACCGACGACTCCCGCGACCGGGTCCGCGACGCGGTCGACATGGTCGATCTCGTCGGCTCGCGCGTCGAGCTGCGGCGGGCCGGCGTCAATCGCTTCGAGGGGCTCTGCCCCTTCCATGACGAGCGCACGCCGTCGTTCGGCATCAACCCGGCCGAGAAGCTCTACTACTGCTTCGGCTGCGGTCAGGGCGGCGATGCCTTCAAGTTCGTCCAGGAGACCGAGGGCGTCGGCTTCGCGGGCGCGCTCGAGTACCTGGGCGATCGCTACGGCGTCGCGCTCGAGCTCGTGGAGGAGGATCCGGCGGCGGCCCAGCGGCGCGCCGAGCGCGAGCGGTTGCTGGAGCTGCTCGAGCGCACGGCCGCCTTCTACGTGCGCTACCTCTGGGACTCCGAGGAGGCCTCGCACGCCCGCGAGTACCTCGCCGGGCGCGGGCTCGACGAGGGCGCGCTGCGCGAGTTCCGCGTCGGCTACGCGCCGAGCGCGTGGGACAAGGTGCTCGTGGCCTCGCGGCGCAACGGCTTCACGGACCGCGAGCTCGTGGCGGCCGGCCTCGCGTCGCGCTCCCAGAAGGAGGGGCGCACCTACGACCGCTTTCGCCGGCGGATCATGTTCCCGCTGTGCGACCAGCGTGGGCGCGTGCTCGGCTTCGGTGCGCGGGCGATGGGCGCCGACCAGAAGCCCAAGTACCTCAACTCCTCCGACGGCGTCGTCTACCACAAGGGGCGCCATCTCTTCGGCGCGGACATCGCGCGGACCCAGGCGGCCAAGGCCGGCGAGGTCGTCGTCGCCGAGGGCTACACCGACGTCATCGCGATGCACCAGGCCGGGCTCCGCCACACCGTGGGGCTGATGGGGACCGCGCTGACCGATGAGCAGGTCGGCGAGCTCGCGCGGCTGGCGCCGACGGTCCTGCTGGCGCTCGACGCCGACGCGGCGGGGCAGGAGGCGATGCTGCGGGGGGCGCGCGTCGCGGCGCGGCGCAACCTCACGCTGCGCGTCGTGCCCCTCCCTGTGGGGAGCGATCCCGCGGACCTCGTTGCGGCCGAGGGCGCGCGGGCGATGGCCGATCGCGTCGACGCGTCCGTCCCGTTCGTCCGCTTCCGCGTGGAGCGTGAGCTGGCCGGCGCGGACCTGTCGCGCGCCGAGGGCAAGGACGCGGTCATCGCGGCGCTGCGCCCGGTGTTCCGCGACATCCCCGCCAGCGCGATGCGCGAGGAGCTCATCGGTCTCGTGGCCGACCGCACCGAGCTTGCGCCTGCGCTCGTGGCCTCGTGGCTGGCGCAGGGTTCGCGGCCGGCCTCGGAGCAGGCCGGGTCCGGCGGCAACGGCGCGTCGCAGCGCCCACCGGCGCGGCCTCAGCCGGCGCTCGACGCCGCGGGGCGCGCCGAGCGCTCGTTCCTCGCTCAGTGCCTGGCGTCCCCGGTCGCCGGGCGCGCGGCGCTGGCCGAGATGGACCTCGCGGCCGAGTTCTCGAGCGATCTGACGCGCCGCGCGGCGGCGCACGTGCTCGCGCAGCTGGCGGGCGGCGGCTCGGCGCTGCCCGAGGACGACGACGAGCTGGCGCGGCTCATCGCCGCCCTCACGGTGCTCTCGGGCGGTATGCGCAACTCCGAGGCGGCCGTCGAGGGCGAGCGCCTGAGCCTCGAGGTCCAGCGCGTCAAGCGCGAGATCGAGGTTGCGAAGGCCGCGGCCGCGGGCGACGTCGGCCGCCTCGTCGCCCTGCGACAGGAGCTCGAGCGCCGCCGCGACGGGGCCATCGCGCGGGCGATCGAGGAGACGCACGCGACAGACTGAGGCGCGCCGCGGCCCCCGCCGCTCCGCGGCCCCCGCTACTTCGCGGCGACCGGGTCGAACGCGGGGATGATCTCGCTCTCGAAGAGCTCGACCGTGCGCGACGCCTCCTCGAACGTGATGTCGCCGAAGACGAGGTCGGCGCAGAAGTAGTTGATCCCCGCCTCCTCCTCCTGGGCGGCGACGTACTCGATCGCCTTGGCGGGCGTGCCCGCGAAGCCGGCGCCGGCGGCGTGCCAGTCGGCGAAGTCCTCGGGCAGCACGCCGTCGAGGGGGGACGGGACGTCGTACTTGCGCCACAGCAGGTTGATGCTCTCGAACCACCGGCGGTAGGCGCGCCGCGCAACGCCCATCGCCTCGTCGTCGGTCTCGGCCACCACGATCAACCGCGACACGCCCATGAACGGGATGTCCTGCGGAGCACGGCCGCGGGCCTCCCAGGCCGCCCGGTAGGCGTCGGTGATCGGCCGGACCATCCCGGCAGGGAGCAGGGCGACGACGTTCACCTCGTGGTCGGCGGCCCAGTCGGCGCGCTCGGGCCGCGAGATGCCGAACCAGAGCGGCGGGTGCGGGCGCTGGACGGGGGAGAGGACGATCGGCACCGCGTCGTAGCGGTGCTCGGGTCCGTGGTGGGTCAGCTCGTCGGTGGCGAGGCCCTTGAGCAGGATCTCGAAGGTCTCGTCGAAGCGCTCGCGGCGGCTGTCCCAGTCGACGCCGAAGAATCCGACCTCGATGGGCGATACGCCGGCGCCCACGCCGAGCTGCAGGCGGCCGTCGCTGAGCTGGTCGAGCATGCAGACCTCATCGATGAGCCGCAGCGGGTGGTAGAGCGGCAGGCAGTAGACGAGCGGGCCGAGGCGCAGCGTCGTCGTGCGCTGGGTCGCGGCGGCGAGGAAGACGCTCGGCGAGGGTCCGTGCCCGAGCGGCGTGCCGTGGTGCTCGGCCAGGTGGTAGGCGTGGAAGCCGGCGTGCTCGTAGCGCTCGATGAGCGCGAGGCGCTCCTCGAACTGCCGGCCGACCGGAAGTCCGCCCTCGTCGATGTGATCGAAGACCCCGAACTTCATGTGCTGCCTCCCGACATCGCTTGGCGGCTTCGGACGGGCCGCAGACTATCCGCGGTTGACATGTGACCAAAAGGTCACGTATTCTCTCCGCCATGGCCGACGACGACGATCGCGTGTTCAAGGCGCTCGCCGATCCAACGCGCCGCTTCCTGCTCGACCGGCTCTTCACGCGTGACGGCCGCACGCTGACGGAGCTCGAGTCCGAGCTCGAGATGACGCGCTTCGGCGTGATGAAGCACCTGCGCGTCCTCGAGGACGCGGGGCTCGTCGTCGTCCGGCGCTCGGGCCGGGAGAAGCTGCACTTCCTCAACCCGGTCCCGATCCGCCAGATCCACGACCGCTGGATCGACAAGTACACCGAGCGCCAGGTATCGGCGCTCACCAACCTCAAGAGCGAACTGGAAGGAACGGCATGACGACGATGACCGAGACCGGCGTGACGACCCAGGTCTACCAGGTGTTCATCAACGCGACGCCCCAGGCGATCTGGGACGCCATCACCCGGCCCGAGTGGACGGAGAAGTACGGCTACCGGGCACGCTCGGAGTACGACCTGCGCCCGGGCGGTGCGTACCGATCCGTCGCGAGCGACGAGATGCGGGCGATGGGCATGGCCGAGCAGCTCGTCGACGGCGAGGTCATCGAGGCCGACCCGCCCCGCCGGCTCGTCCAGACCTGGCGCTTCCTCTGGGACGAGCAGATCGCCTCCGAGGGTCCCACGCGCGTCACGTTCGAGATCGACGAGGGGCCGGGAGGCGCCTCGAAGCTGACGGTGACCCACGAGCTCGAGAACGCCCCGACCACGGCGGCCTACCTCGCCGGCGAGATCGCCGACGCCGGCGGCGGGTGGAGCTGGGTCCTCAGCGATCTCAAGACGCTGCTGGAGACCGGCGCGCCCCTGCCGGGCTGACGCTGCCGACGGGCGTCATCGAGGCGTCGCCCTATACGGCGGCGCCTCGGTCGAGCCTCGGGCGATCGCTGCGGCGACGCGCTGCGCTGGAGCTCCGGGGGTGGGACTCGAACCCACAACCCTTCGATTAACAGTCGAATGCTCTGCCTGATTGAGCTACCCCGGACCGCAGTCCTGCGCTACGCAGGATAAACGGGACGATCGGCCGATCTTAGGGGAAGTTGAGCGAGCCCGCCCTCCACCTCGGCATGGCAGTTGGCGCACAGCAGCACGCATTTCGATGCCTCCTCGCGTGCCTTCGAGAGAGCGCGTGTGACTCCCTCACCACTGATCGCGAAGCGCTTCATGGTGCGGTCGACGTGGTGGAACTGCAGCGCCCCAAGGCACCGGTCGTAGCCGCACAGCTCGCACCGTCCTCCGGCCTCGCCCACGAGCTGTCGCTTGATGCGACGTCGTTTGTCTGCGACTTGTTCGACGCGACATCGGGCGCACCGAAAGCCGCTTTCGCGCCGCACATGACGCGTCAGTCCGTGGCGTGGGCACGGCAGGTCTGCAATGGCGTGCCCTGAGGCGAGCGCGGCTTTGCCGAGACGCTCACGCTTCATGCGGGCGGTCTCCATCCCGTGTCGGTGCAACCAGTGCCGGACGGCGGTGGGGCTTCGGTCCAGGACCTCCGCCATATCGCGGATCGAGAGCTCGCAGCTGACGATCTCGCCCAGCAACTCGGGCTCGATGGGCCCGCGCGCGGCGTGGCGCACGGCATGTGAGGACGTGAGGCCGTGCTTACGGACCCAGTACGAGACGGTGGAGGGGTCGCGGCCTACCTCGCGTGCGATCGTCTCGATCGACGCTCCGGCCTCCAATCGCTCCGCCAACCAGTCGCGCTCCACCATACGAACACTAGTTCGTACATCGGACGGGTCAGTGCAGCCGGACGCTCCGCCTGTCGATCTTGCACCGCGCGACCAACCCCTGCGCCAGACGGCGGTCGACGCAGCGCCCCGCCGGCCGCATGCGGGCGATGAGCCGGCCGGTGGCCGTCAGCCCGCGAGGTCCTCGATCAGCTCCGAGGCCCGGGCGGGCGGGTCGTGCGAGCGCCACCATGCGGCCAGCTCGCCCGCGCGCTCGCGTATCTGCGGCTCGGCCAGCGCGCGCTCGACCGCCAGGCGCACCGGACCGGGGGCGCAGAGGCGGCGGGGGACCCGGACGCCGACGCCGGCCCAGTCGATGCGGGCGGCGCTCTCGTTCATGTCGCCCGCGGCGGGGACGATGACGACCGCGCAGCCGCTGGCCAGCGCTCGCGCGAGCGTCCCGTGCCCGCCGTGGCAGACGACGACGTCGCAGGACGGCATGACCCGCGAGTAGGAGAGCCAGTCGACCAGGCGCGCGTTCTGCGGCACGTCGATGGGTTCGCCCAGCGGCCGGCCGTTCCAGGCGGCGAGCACCCGCACCGGGGCGCCGGCGAGCCCGCGCAGGGTCGCGCGCAGCAACTGGTGCGATGGGTCCTGCGACGTCGACGGCGCCACGAGCACCAGCGGGTCGTCGCCCGGCGGCAGCGCGACGTCCTCGGCCGGCGGCTCCCACAGCAGCGGACCGACGGTGTGCGTCGCCGGCAGCGCGGCCGCGCGCGGGTACTCGAGCGCCGGGAAGGTCGCCACCAGCGCCAGCTCCGACGAGATCCCGCCGTGCACCCGCGCCAGCGGCCCGAGGCCCAGCCGCCGCCGGGTCTCGTTGAGCTCGCGGCGCCCGCGCTCGAGCCCGGCGTCGGTCAGCCGCGACAGCCCGCTCCACCAGCCCCGGCCGGCCACCGTCCGCGGGATCCGCGCCCCGATCGAGAACGGCGGCCAGCCGCGCTCGGTGCGCGGATCGAGATGGGGGATGACCGTCGCCACCGGCACGCCCTCGAGCTCGGCCGCCAGCGCCGGCGCCAGGGTCAGGATGTCCGCGACCACGACGTCCGGGCGCAGCGACGCCACCAGAGGCCGCGTCTGCCCCGTCGCACGTACCACGGCCTCATAGGGCTTCAGCGGCCGTTCGAGCGTGGGGAAGACGTGGTACTCCGGCGCCGGCTCGAAGCGCATTCCCGCGGCGCGCACGTCGTCCTCCCAGCGCGTCCAGGTCTGCAGCACCACCTCGTGCCCGCGCGCGGCAAGGGCCCCGCCCAGCGCGATGAACGGAAACGCGTGACCCGGGTCGCCGAAGGCGCCCAGGAGCAGCCGCAGCGGACGGTCAGGCGCCGGCAAGCTCCGCGACGAGCCGCAGCTGCTCGAGGCGCCCCTCGCGATCCCACGCCATCGGAGTGATGCCCAGCGTGCCGACGCCCGCGTCGCGATAGACGGCCAGGCGCTCGCGCACGTGGTCGGGCGGCCCCGCGAGCGCCACCATGTCGATGAGCTCGTCGGGCAGCGCCGCCATCGCCTCCTCGCGCTTGCCCTCCAGGTACAGGTCCTGGACCTCGCGGGCGGCGTCCTCGAAGCCGTAGCGCTGCACGAGCTGGTTGTAGAAGTTCTGCTCGCGCGAGCCCATCCCGCCGACGTACAGCGCGATGAACGGCCGCATCGCATCGCGGGCGCCCGCGAGGTCGTCGGTGACGAAGACCTGCACCGTGGGCGCGATGTCGAAGCCGTCGAGCGAGCGCCCGACGCGCGCGGCGCCCTCCTCGAGCAGGGGCCGGAACTCGGCGACGTGCTCGGGGGAGAAGAGCGTCGGGATCCAGCCGTCGGCGATCTCGCCCGCCAGGCGCGTGTTGTTCGGGCCGATGGCGGCCAGGTAGATCGGGATCGAGTCCTGCACCGGCGCGATCGTGAGCTTGAGCGCCTTGCCGGGGCCGTCGGGCAGCGGCAGCTCGATCGTCTCGCCGTGGAACTCCAGGCGCTCGCGCGACAGCGCCTGGCGCACCACGGCGACGTACTCCCGTGTGCGCTGGATCTGTCGTCCGAAGCGCTGGCCGTGCCAGCCCTCGGCCACCTGCGGCCCCGAGGACCCGATGCCGAGGACCATCCGCCCGTCCGAGAGCTGGTCGAGCGTCGCGGCCGTCATCGCCGTCATCGCCGGCGAGCGCCCGGGCATCTGGAAGATGGCCGACCCCATCCGGATCTTCGTCGTCTGCCCGGCGATCCAGCCGAGGATCGTCGCCGCGTCCGAGCCGTAGGCCTCGGCCGTCCAGACGCTGTCGTAGCCCAGGCGCTCGGCCTCCTGGACGATTGCGAGCTGGTCCTCGCGGGTGAGGCCCATGCCCCAATATCCGACGTGCACGCCGAGCTTCAATGCAACCGTCCTTTCAGTGGACAGGAATGCTGCTGTTCATGTCGAGCGCGAAGGCGTACGCTCCGAGGCCGGCAAGCCTATGGGACGCACGCGTTCATCTGTCGAAGACCTGCGCCTGGCGATCGACTGCCTGCCCTTGCGCACGCGCGAGGCGATGCTGACCGGGATCCGCTCGCACGAGATCATCGTCGGCGCGTACTCCGACCGGGCCGGCGGCGTGTGCCCGATGCTCGCCGCTCACCGCTGCGGCGGGCGCACGAGCTTCATCTCCTTCGCCCGCGCCTGGGACCGCTTCGCCCGCGCCAAACGGGCCCGCACGGCGACGGCGCGCGAGCTGAGAGCCCTCGAGGCGCACCTCATCGCCTCGATCCTCGCCGAGAGCCCCGAGGCGGACCTGGCCGGCGCGATCGCCCAGCACCAGACGCTCGTGCGCGGGCGCAAGGCCGACGAGGCCCGGCGCCTCGGCCTCGGCTGGATGCAGCGCCACGACGACGCGCGCGACGAAGAGCTCGTCTAGCGTCGCAGTCCTCGTCGCCGGTCGGATGTGGCGCATGATGACATCGGTTGTGCCTAGACTCGGGCGGCGTGCATCGACCTCTCCCGTTCCTTGTCGCGCTGATCGCGGCCGGCACGCTTGTGGCCGGTTGCGGCAGCTCGGACAAGCCCGACAGACCACCCCCGCAGCCCGAGCCGACCGGTCAGCCGGCCGACTTCCCCTCGGCCAGCGGCAAGACGCTCAACGATCTGGCGTCCATGGCCGATGGCCAGGGCCCGGTCCTGGCGCCCAGCGTGTCGCTCCTGCACAAGGGGGTCAACCGCTACGGCTTCGCGCTCTTCGACACCGCCCGCAAGCAGATCACGGGCGCCGAGGTGGCGCTCTACACCGCTCGCGCCGACGGCTCCGGCGTCCGCGGCCCGTACGTGGCGCGCTCGGAGTCCCTGGCCGTCAAGCCGCAGTTCCAGAGCCAGACGGTGGCCCAGGACCCCAACGCGGCGAAGTCCGTCTACGTGGCGGACGTGCCCTTCAAGCGCACCGGCAAGCAGGCCGTCGTGGCGATCGCCAAGCTCGACGGCCGCCTGCTGGTGACGAACGGCTTCGGCGTGAACGTGACGCCCGCCCACAGCACCGGCGGGCCGCCCGGCGACGGCGACAAGGCCATCGATGTCCACACCCAGACGCTGACCGACGTCGGCGGCAACGCGGCCGCGCTCGACACGCGCCGGCCCTTCGCCAAGGACCTCCTGCAGACCGACCTCGCCGACGTGCTGGGCAAGAAGCCCGTCGTCATCACCTTCGCCACGCCGCTGCTGTGCGCGAGCCGCGTCTGCGGTCCGGTCGTCGACATCGTCGAGCAGGTCAAGGCGACCGCGCCCAAGGGCGTCGACTTCATCCATCAGGAGATCTACAAGGACAACCAGGTCAACAAGGGCGTGCGCTCGCAGGTGGCGGACTGGAGGCTCGCCAGCGAGCCGTGGACCTTCGTCATCGACCGCACGGGCAAGATCAGCACGCGCTTCGAGGGCGCCTACTCCGTGGGCGAGCTGCAGCGCGCCGTGGCCAAGGTCGCCTAGGAGTGCCACCTAGGCGCCGATGGCGCGGGGCGATGCGCGGCGCCAGGGTCGGCCCCGATGCTGGTCTGCTCCACCTGCGGCAGCCGGTGGGATGAGCAAGCGCGCCCTGCCAGGATGCTGCCCGCCGCCGTCTGCCCGCTGTGCGAGGGCGAGCTCGTCGAGCTCGACGGCGCGCCGCTCGACGACCCCGAGCCCGTCCACGCGGACGCGGCCCGCGTGCTGTGCGAGCACCTGCTGGGCGTCGGCGCGTGACGCCTGCGCGGCGCCGGGCCGCGCTCTAGACGAGGCCGTGCAGGATCTTGTAGACGACGATCGCCCACACGATGAGGACGATCAGCGCGACGACGCGCTGGACCCAGACCAGCCCGGTCCGCTGGCGGCCGTCGCGGTCCTCGCCCGGCGTGACGCGCACGGCCCCGGCGGGGGACGGCTGGACGGAGAGCTCTTCGGCGCGCGCCTGGTCGGCGGCCGCGACGCGCTGCTCGAGCGCCTCGAGGTCGCGCACGGCAGCCCGGTGCGCCTCGATGGCGCGGTCGCGCTCGAGGAAGGCGGCGTCGCGCTCGGCGAGGGCGTTCGTGCGCTCGAAGTTCGCGGCGGCGCGCTCGTCGAGCGCCTCGTCGCGCGCGTAGAGCGCGGCGGAGCGCTCGTGCACGGCCTGGTCGCGCTCCTCGATGACCGCGTCGTGATCGAGGTTCGCGTTGGCCTGTGCCTGGTCGCGCGCCGCGATGGCGGCGTCGCGCTCGCGCGCGACGGCGTCGTGGTCGTCGGCTGCTCCACGGGCGGCGGCCAGCCCCTGGTGGGCCTCCTCGAGCTGAGTGGCGAGGCGCCGCACGGAGGCCTGCTCGCTTGCGAGCTGAGCGCGCAGCGCCGCGACCTCCTCGGGGGTGATGCTCTCGCCGGTCGCGGGGCCGGCGGGCGGTTGCGAGGCGGGTGCCGGCGCCGCGGCCGGCCCGGGCTCGGCTGCCGGGCCGCGCCGGGCGTGGAGCGGCCCCTCGGCGGGCGTCTGCTTCCTGCGGCGCTTGCCGGGGACGGTCGGGACGGGCAGGTCGACCGCGAGGCTGGGAGCGACGGCAAGCTCGGCCGCCGTCAGCTCGACCGGCTCGCCCTCCCACGGGAAGGCGGCGATCCATTCGTCGCCGTCCTCGGCGGCCCACGGCTTGTGGTCGAGGACCGCCAGCATGCGCCGCTGCTCGTCGGCCGCCTGGACCATGAGCACGGGCCGGACGAAACGATGGCCGCGCAGGCCGTACCAGCGCCCGGTCACCTCCAGGCGCCCGCGGTCGACCCACTCGAAGCGATCGACCTCGAACGTGACGCCGTTGGAGACGACCTCAGGGGTCGACATGCGTCGCCCGGCCATAGCGGCCCGTGGATACCCATTCGCCCTGCCCGATCCACCCAGCCGACGCGGACGGGGCGCAACGCATCCCGCCGCCGGGCACGCTAGACAGATGCCTGTGGCCCGCCGTCGCCGACGCCGCTCGATGTTCTCCTCGGCTCCGCCGCGGCGCTCCGGGGTGGCGTGGCTCGAGCCCGGGCGCCGCCGGCGCCGCGGCCGCGACGGCGTGCCGTGGCGAGCGCTGCTCATCGTGCTCGTCGTGCTGGCGGCGGCCGGCGGGGCGGTGTGGTTCGTGCTCGACCGTCATCACCAGCAGGACATGCGTCGGAAGGCGGCGCAGAGCTTCGCCGCCTCGTGGATGCGGCGGGACCCGGCCGGGATGTGGCTCATGCTCGACAAGCGCAGCCGCGCAGCCTATCCGCGGGCCCGGTTCGCACGCCTCGTACAGTCGGCGGAGACCCAGGCGACCGTCAAGAGCGTACGCATCGGCCGCCTCACCCAGGAGCGCGACGGGCGCTTCGACCTGCCGACCGCTATGCCGACGCGCCTGTTCGGGACGCTGCGAGGCACGATCGCGGTGCCGGTGCACGACGAGAACGGCGCGGCGCGCATCACGTGGGAGCCGCACCTGCGCCTCCCCGGCCTGCGCGCCGGCGAGCAGGTGCGCCGGGTCATCCTCGCGCGTCCCACCCGCGCCCAGGTGCTGGGCGCCGACGGCCGGTTGCTCTCCGCCAACCCGGCCACGGCCGCCATCGCCGGGCGGCCGCCCTCGGGCAGTGACCGCGGGACCGGGCTCGAGCGCCTGTACGACACGCGCCTGGCGGGCACGCCCGGGGCGCAGCTGCGCTTCGGCGACCGCGTCGTCGCCACGGTCCGGCGCCACCGTGGGCATTCGGTCCACGCCACCATCCGGCCCGGGCTGCAGCGCGCCGCGGCGGCCGCGCTCGGGAGCAAGCTCGGCGGCGTGGCGGTGGTACGCCCGCGCGACGGGTCGGTGCTGGCGCTCGCCGGCCTGGCCGTGTCGGCACCGCAGCCGCCCGGCTCGACGTTCAAGATCATCACGCTGTCCGGGGCGCTGGCGGCGGGCGTGGCGACGCCGTCGACCGCCTTTCCCGTGCGCACCGCCGCGACGCTCTCGGGTGTCACGCTGCGCAACGCGGGCGGCGAGTCGTGCGGCGGGTCGCTGACGCAGGCCTTCATCGACTCGTGCAACTCGGTCTTCGCGCCGCTCGGGGCCAAGCTCGGCGCCAAGCGCCTGGTGAGCATGGCGGAGGCCTTCGGCTTCAACGAGCAACCGCGCGTCCCCGACGCCAAGCCGAGCACCATCCCACCGGCCGCCAAGCTGACCGACAGCCTCGCGGTCGGCGCGAGCGCGATCGGCCAGGACCGCGACCTGGCGACGCCGCTTCAGATGGCCGTGGTGGGGGCGACGATCGCCGAGCGCGGGCGCCGGTCGCGCCCGCGCATCGTGCGCAACGACAAGGTCCTGCGCCGGCGGGTGGTCAGTGCGCGCGTCGCCGGTCAGGTGCGCGAGATGATGCTCGGCGTCGTCCGCTCGGGCACCGGGACCGCGGCCGCGATCCCGGGCGTCCAGGTGGCGGGCAAGACCGGCACCGCCGAGCTGCGCCCGAACTCGACCAACCCCAAGGACGCCGACGCGTGGTTCGTCGCGTTCGCCCCCGCCGCCAAGCCGCGGGTCGCGGTGGCGGTGATGCTCGTGGGGGCCGGCTTCGGGGGCACGTCGGCGGCTCCGATCGCGCGCAGGGTGCTCCAGGCGGCGCTGGGCTAGAGGGCGTCCCGCGGCGATGGGCGGTACCCGCTCCGCCATTCGCATGCCGCTCACGGCGCGATACATGCCGCCTGTCGCGCCGCCATCGGCTGTCTGTCCACGCCCGCACATGAACGACGCCGTTCCGGTGCATCACTCCGGCACGGATGGGCCTCAAGGACGGGGTGGCATTGACCTCTCGGGTGCAATCGGCAGGACTCGCGAATCGGCGCTGGAACGCGACGTGAACTGGGAGCTGACTCCCGGGGCGAGCCTTGCGGATCTCGCCACCATCGAGTTGCGCCGGATCACCGACGTGCTTCAGGTCGACCACGCCTCGCTCTTCCTGCGCGACGGGGAGGACCCGGACCGCACGATCCCGGTGGCCGAGGCCGGGCTGCCGGCTCGCGAGGCGCTCCCCGAGCGCTGCCTGCTGCTCGAGCGCGTCTTCGCGACGGCCCGTGCCGCCCACGTCGAGCGCTTCGAGGGTCCCGCGGGACGGTGCTGCGGCGCCCTGGCGAGCCCGCTCATGCACGAGGACCGCGCTCTCGGCGCTCTGCTCGTCGTCACGCGCCGGGCCAGCCGTCGCCTGGGAGCCATCGACTCCGAGGTCGTGCAGATGGCCACGCAGAAGCTCGTCGACCGCTTCCTGGCGCCGGGCGATCGCCCGGGGCATCGCGCCGCCTCGGAGCGCTTCACCCGCGCGACGCGCGCGCGCCGGTAACCGGCGCCCCGCGGCGTCTAGAAGAAGCCGGCCGGCGGCAGCCCGAGCCGCATCTGCCCGACGTTCTCGAACGTGCGGTCGAACTGCATCGTCACGTGGGTGCGGATCATGTTGACGTCGCGAAAGCAGCGCTCGATGGCCTCGCCCTTGCGCGTCGCGGAGGTTCCGGCGGTGCGGAAGACGATGTCCACCGCCTCGGCGCACAGCTCGACGATCTGCTGGCAGATCATGAGCAGCCGGCGCTGGTCCTCGTCGGTCGTCTCGATCCCGCGCTCGACCGCGGCGTGCGCCTGCGCGGTCCACGTCGTCGCCACCTGCATGAGCGCGGCCTCGGCGGTGTCGACCAGCGCCGTGGCCTGGCCGAGGTCGCGCTGGAACATCGTCAGCTCGCGGCGCAGCGGCGAGGCGGGGCCGTACTGGCGGCGCGTCTGGAGGATCTCGACGTAGTGGTCGATGGCGCCCTGGCCGATGCCGACGGCCACCGCGGCGGGCTCGGAGACGAGCAGCGGCATGATCGTGCCGCCGCGGTAGATCGCGTTCTCGTGCACGTCGCGTCCGGGGAACTCGATCACCGGGTGCTCGGGGTTCGGTGAGGCCACGGTGTGGTGCTCGGGCACGAACAGGTCCTCGACGACCACGCGGCGCGACCCGGTGCCGCGCATGCCGAGCGTGTCCCAGTTGTCGACGATGGAGTAGGCCTCGCGCGGAAAGGCCGTCCAGCGTGTGTGCCCCGGCTCGCCCTCGACCGCGACGCCGCCGACGAAGTGCGTGGCCGTGTCGCAGCCCGAGCCGTAGTCCCACCAGCCGTCCAGCCGGTAGCCGCCGTCGACGCGCACCGCCCTGGCCGGCAGGTTGGAGAGCGGGCAGCGGAAGTCACCGGCGCCGAAGAGCTCGATCTGGCCCTGCTCGGGCCACATGGTCACCGTGTGCGCGTGGCCGGCGGTGAGCGCGTAGACCCAGCCGCTCGATGGGCACCCGCGCGACAGCTCGACGGCGACGCGCAGGAAGGCCTGGAGGCCGAGCTCGAAGCCGCCGAAGCGCCGCGGCTGGATGACGCGGAAGAAGCCGGCCTCGACGTAGTCGCGGTTGGTCTCGTCGGGGAGGCGGCCCAGCGCCTCGCACTCGGCCTGGCGCTCGCGCAGCGTGTCGCGCATCGCGGCGGCTCGGGCCACCAGCTCGTCGGCGTCGCAGATGTCAGGAGCCCTGACGCTCATCTGCGTCGCCGATCGTACGCGATGGGTCAGTTCAGAGGCGCGTAGTCGGGCCGCAGGGGCTCGATGGCGCACGCCGGCGTCGTGACCGGGTCCGTCTCGCAGCCGTAGATCGAGTTGACGTCGGTCTCCGTCCAGGTGATCGTCTGGTCGCGCTCGATCGCCTGCGTGTACGCCGGCGAGGTCGCGACGAGCGGCTGCGGCGTCCCCGTGTACTCCGACTGCTGGAAGCGGCGCGTGCTCTGGCAGCCGCCGGGGTCGCCCACGCACGAGCGCAGCCAGAACAGGCGGCCGCTCTCGAACGAGGGCCAGCCCAGGACGGTCGAGGACAGCCCCCCGCCGGGGGTGCTGTCGAGGCGGATGTGGTCGCCGCCCACGGTGTCCATGCGCAGGTCGTAGGCCGGTGCGTCGCGGTCGGCCTGATAGCGCCAGGCGAAGCCCAGGCGCGTGCCGTAGAGCTCGATCTGCAGCGGCGTCGAGGAAGCGGAGCCGCGCGAGCCGCCGGGCTGCCGGGCGGACGGCGCACTGCTCGAGATCGTCTTGACGTAGATGTAGGGCTTGCCGGGGTCGTCGTCGTAGGCGCGCGCGAACGCGAGCTGGCCCTTCCAGTAGGAGGGCCAGTTAGGCGGCGATCGGCGTCGGCGCCGCCACGGCCGAGACCGGCGGCGGGGTGTCCTGCGCCAGGGCGCCCGGCGCAGTGAGCCCGGCGACGGCGGCGGTGGCGAGCAATGAGGCCGTGAAGATGCGCATCGGGACCATGATCGGCCGCGCGAGGGTGACCCGGCCTCACCCTCGGCGGGTGGTGATCAGCCCGTGTTGCGCAGCCCGGCGGCGATGCCGTTGACCGTCAGCAGCAGCGCCCGGGCGACGGCCGGATCGGGGTGGCGCCCGGCGGCGTGCTCGCTGCGAAAGCGCGACATGAGGGTCACCTGCATGAGGTGCAGCGGCGCGAGGTAGTCGTCGCGCACCCGCAGCGTGCGTTCGAGCAGCGGGTTGGCGGCCAGCAGCCCGTCCTGCCCGGTGATGCGCAGGATCTCGGCCACCGTGAGGTCGTGCTCGGCGCGGATGGTCTCCAGGAGGTGGTGGTGCTCGGGCGGCACGAGCGTGCGCACGTAATGGCCGGCGAGGCCGAGGTCGGTCTTCACGAGCGTCATGGCGACGTTCGACAGGAAGGTCTCGAAGAAGCGCCAGCGCCCGTTCATGTCGGCCATGACCTCGGTCAGCCCCGCCTCGCGGGCGGCGGCCAGGCCGCTGCCCACGCCGAACCAGCCGGGGACGATCTGGCGCGACTGCGTCCAGCCGAAGACCCACGGGATGGCGCGCAGGCCCTCCAGGCCGGCGCCGGCGTCGGGGCGCCGCGACGGGCGCGAGCCGAGGTGCAGCTCGCCCAGCAGCTCGACCGGCGAGGAGGCGAAGTAATACGCCGGCAGGTCGGGGTCGTTCACCAGGCCCTCGTAGCACTCGAAGGCCGCATCGGAGATCGCGTCCATCGTGCCGAACCAGCGCGTGAGCTCCTCGTCCGTGCGCTGCGGCGCGCGGCGCAGCACGCTGGCCTCGACCGACGCGGCCAGCATCAGCTCGAGGTTCTCGCGCGCGAGCGCGGGCAGCAGGTACTTGTCGGAGATGACCTCGCCCTGCTCGGTCATCTTGAGCTCGCCGTCGAGCGTCCCGGCCGGCTGGGCGAGGATCGCCTCGTGGGTGGGGCCGCCGCCGCGCCCGATCGTGCCGCCGCGGCCGTGGAAGAGCCGCAGGCGCACGCCGTGGCGAACGGCTACCTCGCGCAGGCGCTGCTGTGCCCGGTAGATCTCCCACTGGCTCGTCGCGATGCCGGCCTCCTTGTTGGAGTCCGAATAGCCGAGCATCACCTCCTGCACGTCGCCGCGCAGGGTCAGCAGCCGCCGGTAGGCGGGCTCGGTCAGCAGCTCCTCGAGCATCTCGCCGGCACGGCGCAGCTCGGCCGGCGTCTCGAGCAGCGGGACGAAGCCGATGCGCGCCGCGCCCGCGTCGAGGTCGATCAGGCGCGCCTCGCGGGCCAGCACCGTCGCCGCGAGGAGGTCGTCGGCGCCACGGCACATCGAGACGATGTAGGACTCGATGGCGTCGGGCCCGTAGCTGTCGAGGGCGCGGCGGATGGCCGCGAAGGTCGCGTAGGTGCGGGCGCCGCGGGCGTCGAGCGGGGGAGGGGTGGGGGCGAGCGGGCGGCGCGATGGCAGCTCGGCGGCCAGCAGCGCCCGGCGCTCGTCGCGATCGAGCTCGCGGTAGGGGCGATCGCCGTCGCCCACGCGGTCGAACAGCTGCGCGAGGGCGTCGTGGTGGGCGTCGGCGTGCTCGCGCACGTCGAGCGTGGCGAGGTGCAGCCCGAAGGCCGCGAGCGTGCGCATGGCCTGCTCGAGGCGCCCCCGCGCGATCAGCTCGCCGCGGTGCAGCAGCAGCGAGTCGCGCACCAGGGCGAGATCGGCGAGCAGCTCGGCGGCGCCGACGTAGTCGCGCCCGGGCTCGTGGCGGCCCCGCGCCGTCAGCCGCGCGCGCGTGTTGAGCAGCTTCTGGCGCACGCAGGTGAGCTTCAGCCGGTAGGGCTCCTCGGCGTTGAGCCGCCGGTAGCGCTGATCGAGCTCGGGGAGGCGCTCGAGGTCGGCGGCCAGCGAGGCCTCGAGCTGAGCGGTGACGCCCGTTATGCGCACCGAGGAGGAGAGGTCGGCGCGCAGCTCGTCGATGACCGCGAGCGCGTCGCGCAGCGCATGGACGTGCTGGAGCTCGAGGACGTCGAGCGTGGTCGTCGGCAGCACGTTGGGGTTGCCGTCGCGGTCGCCCCCGATCCAGCTGCCGAAGCGCAGGGGGCGGGCATCGACGGGCAGGTCGACGCCGAGGCGGGCGAGCTCGTCGACGAGCGTCTGCAGGGTTTCGGGCACGGCGTTGCGGTGCAGCTCGTCGAGGTAGTAGACGGCGTTGCGGGCCTCGTCGACGACGTCGGGCTTGGCCACGCGCAGCTCGTCGCTCTGCCACAGCAGCTCGATGAGCTCCTCCAGGCGCCGCTCGACGCGGCGCTGCGCGGTCTCGCCCACCGCCGTCTGGCGCTCGTCGAGCAGGGTGGCGACCTGGCGCAGCTTCGTCAGCACCGTCCGCCGCGCGGCTTCGGTGGGGTGGGCGGTGAACACCGGGCGCACCGCGAGGTGCGCGATGTCCGCGCTCAGCTCGCCGGGCGACACCGCCGCGCTCGTGATCCGCTCGACGGCCTGGGCCAGCCACGACCCGCGCTCTGCCCGCGTGGCCTGCAGCTCGCGGGCGCGGTGGACCTGCTCGGCCACGTTGGCCAGGTTGAAGTAGGTCGAGAAGGCGCGGACGAGGCGGATCGCGGTGAGCGCATCGACCTCCGCGAGGACGGCGGCGGCCGCGTCGCGATCCGTGCGCACCAGCCGGCGCACGCGCTCGACGAGGTCGAGCATCTCGCGCCCCTCCTGGCGGACGATCGTGCGCCCCAGCAGCACGCCGAGCTCGCGGATGTCGCGGCGCAGCGCGGCCTGGGTCTCGTCGCGGGTGGTGGAGGGGCCCTCGGTGAGCATCGCCGGCCCTGCATGGTGACGAAGTCCGCTCCCGGGCTCGACTCACGCGTCGCGGATTGCGGCCGCCACCTCCGGGTGGCAGCCGTGCTCGGCCCAGCCGTCGGGCGTGGCGTCGAAGTTCGTGTCGCGTGCGCGCGGGTCGGCGCCGGCGGCGAGCAACGCGTGCACGGTCTCCATGTGGCCGCCCTGTGCGGCGAGGTGCAGCGGGGTCACCCCCTCGCCGTGCGTCGAGCCGCCGAAGGTCGAGCGGCCGCTGACGTCGGCACCTAGGTCGAGCAGCCGGCGCACCGCCGCGGTCCGTCCGCTCGCCGCCGCCCACATCAGTGCGCTGCCGCGATAGACGTCGGCCTCGAGCTCCGCGCCGCGCGCGATGAGCGGCTCGAGCACATCGACGCGGTCGCTGCGCGCCGCCCAGGCGAGCGCCTCGTCGAGGACCTCCTGCGGATCGTCCGACGGGTGCCAGTCGGGGAAGCCGCTGTGCGGACGGTAGTAGGCGCGGTGCGCACCGGCCTCCGGCGCCAGGCGCCCATCGGGCGCGACGAGTTCTTCGACGAGGTCGAGGCGTCCCAACCCGGCGGCGGCACGCAGGTTGCGCGGGTGCACGCCGCGCTCGGCCAGGACCTCGCTGACCTCGCGATGGCCCCAGAAGAGGGCGACGACCAGCGGCGTGCCCCCGTCGCCGCGCGCGGAGACGTCGACCGGCACGCCCTCGTCGAGCAGCATCCGCGCCAGCAGCGGGAGGTTGGAGTAGGCCGCCTGGTGCAGCGGGGTCCAGCCGTGGGCGTTGCCGCGGGTGGGGTCCGCGCCCGCGTCGAGCAGCAGGCGGACGAGGCGCTCGTCGCACGTCGCGCCCGCCATCCCGAGCAGGTCGTTGCCGTTGGTGCCGACCGCCGCGGCCAGGTCGGGGAAGGTCTCGAGCTGGGCGCGCAGGCCGTCGAGGTCATGCGCCTCCACCGCGCGATAGGCGCGGGCGAACGGCTCGCCCGATTCACGCAGGTCCGCGACGTGGCGGCGCAGCGCCGCCCAGCTCGCGAAGCCGTGGCGGCGCGCGACCACGGCACGCGCGCCCGCCTCGCTGATCGGCGCGTCCCAGCGTGCGAAGGCCGCGACGGCGCTCTCGGTTCCGTCCCGGGCGGACGCGTGCAGGCCGTAGGCGCGGCCCTCGTAGTAGTCGAGGTCCTCGTGATAGGCGTGCTCGAGGTCCGGGCCGTGGGCGGCGAGGCGCTCGACGTAGACCTTCAGGCGCGTCCAGCTCGGGAAGCCGTGCTCGCGCGCGACGACGTGCTGGGCGCCCGTGAGCTTCAGCGGCTCGCCGGGCTCGTGCGCGGCGACGCGCGCGACGGCCTGCGGGTTCCCGGCGCGGTGGGCGCGCAGCAGGTCCTTGGCCTGCTTGCGCAGCTGCTCCAGGCTGGGAGCGGACGGCAGGGGTAGCGATGACACGGCAGCCTCCTTTCCGGATCGCCCGTGGTCCGCTGGCGCCGGGCGGAAAGAAGGTTGCAACCGAAACGACGACTGCGTCGGGGTGGGCTCGGCCCTCTCGGCGGACGCGGCGCGGCCCCGGCCGCGCTGCGGCGAAGCTACCAGACGGAGTCGAAGAGCTGGTGGATCTCGTCGGTCGTGGCGACGCGCGGATTGGCCTTGGCCGCCCCGCGCTCGGCGGTGGCCGCCGACAGCTCGCCGAGGTCGTCGCGGGGGATGTCGTAGTCGCGCAGGCGGGTGTCGAGCGCGATGGCCGCGAGCTCCTCGGTGCGGGCGGCCGGGTCGGCGCCCATCGCCTCGGCCAGCCGCGCGATCTCGTCGCCGGCGACGTCGGCGTTGAAGCGCAGGGCCGGCGGCAGGCAGATCGCGTTCATGGCGCCGTGCGGCACGCCGTAGCGCCCGCCGAGGGACTGCGCCATCGCGTGCCCGAGGCCCATGCCGACGCGCAGCGCGGCGCCGCCGTGCATGGCGCCTTCGAGCAGGCCGGTGCGCGCCTCGAGGTCCTCGAGGTCGTCGAGCACGGCAGGCAGGTGGCGCGCGATGAGGGCGGCCCCCTGCAGCGCGTGCTCGTCGCTCTCGTCGTTGCGATCGGGAACGTAGAGCGCCTCGGCGCAGTGCGTCAGGGCGTTGAGCGCCGTACCGGCGGTGACCTGCGCGGGCATCCGCAGCGTCAGCTTCGGCTCGTAGACGATGCCCTCCACGCGGGCGTCGAAGCCGGCGTCCTTGGTGCGCGTCTGCTCGTTGCGCACGCCGAAGAACGGCGTCCACTCGGCGCCGGCGTAGGTCGTGGGGATGGAGACCATCGGCAGGCCGGCCTGCGCCGAGACGGCCTTGGTCGTGTCCATGACGCTGCCGCCGCCCAGCGCGACGAGGCCGTCGGCGCCCTTGGCCAGCTCGGCCGCGGCGCGCACGCCGGTGATCTCGGCGTGCGGGCGGGCGCCGTGGAAGCGCCGCGCCACCGGCAGCTCGGTGTCCTGCCAGAGCTCCTCGGTGATCAGCAGCGGCTCGCTCACGGAGAGCTCGGCGAGCACCTCCTCGAGGGACTCGAGACCCCAGCGGACGATCATGCGGGGCACCATTCCACATGTCAGGGTCCCTTGCACGACCGTCTTATATGGTGGCCCGCATGGCTGAGAACGGTCGCATCCTCACCACGCATGTGGGCAGCCTTCCGCGCCCCCAGGACGTCGTCGACGTCGTCTTCGCCGAGGACAAGGGCGAGGAGGTCGACCCGAAGGAGTACGAGCGCGTGATCGGCGCCGCGGTCAAGGACCGCGTCCAGCACCAGGTCGACGCGGGCATCGACATCGTCAGCGACGGCGAGATGAGCAAGATCGGCTACGCGACGTTCATCCGCCATCGCCTGAGCGGCTTCGAGGTGGGCGACGTCCCCCGCGCGACGCCGGCCGACCTCGACGCCTACCCGAGCTTCCGCGACCGCCTCGCGGCCGCGGGCGCGACCGCGAAGTACCTGCGCCCGATCTGCCGCGGGCCGATCGCCTACGAGAACCGCGCGCCGCTCGAGCGCGATCTCGAGCACCTGCACAACGCGATCGAGGGCCAGCCCGTGGAGGGGGCGTTCATGAACGCCCCCTCGCCGGGGATCGTCGCCCTCTTCCAGCCCAACGAGTACTACGACAGCACCGACGAGTACCTCAACGCCATCGCCGAGGCGATGAAGACCGAGTACGAGGGCATCGTCGAGGCCGGCTTCTACCTGCAGATCGACGCGCCCGACCTGGCCATGGGCCGCCACATCATGTACCGCGACGAGCCCGACGAGGTCTTCGTCGAGCGCGCGGCCGTGCACGTCGACGCCATCAACCAGGCCCTGCGCGACGTGCCGGGCGAGCGCGTGCGCGTCCACCTGTGCTGGGGCAACTACGAGGGCCCGCACCACCTCGACATCGAGCTCGAGAAGATCTTCGACGACGTCATGCGCCTGAAGGCCTCGGCGCTGCAGTTCGAGGCCTCCAACCCGCGCCACGCGCACGAGTGGGCGGTGTGGCGCGCCAACGCCGACAAGATCCCCGACGACAAGATCCTCATCCCCGGCGTGCTCGACACGACGGCCAACTACATCGAGCACCCCGCGCTCGTGGCCGAGCGCCTGGGCAACTTCGTCGACATCGTCGGCGCCGACCGCGTCATCGCGGGCACCGACTGCGGCTTCGGGACGTGGGCGGGCTTTGGCCCCATCGACCCGACGATCTGCTGGGCCAAGCTGGCCACGATGGCCGAAGGCGCGAAGCTGGCCGCGGAGCGCGCGCGCTCGTAGCTCACGACGCTCGTCCGCCGTCGCTCGGCGGCGGTACGTGGCCAGGGGCATCGCGGGGAGGGAGTCTGCGGTGGGCGGGGCGCCGGTGGTCGGTCGCGGCGCGCCCACGCCCGTTCACGCGGCGCGTGCTGTCTGTTGCATGCATACGGTGCATAAGGCAGCACGCGTGCTCTCTTTGACGCGTTGGCGCTCACTTCGGGACGCGCGAACCGCCCGCGCGCCGCTCTCGTTGGCGCGAGCGGCACGCCCGCCGCGCCCACCCCAACGTCGCGCAGGGCCCTTTCCCTCGATGCCCTGCCCGCGCAGCATCCCGAGCGCAGCAGGACGGCTACGAGCCGCCGAAACGCCGCGGAGCGCGCGCGCTCCTAGGGCGCGAGCAGGACCTTCCCGCGCAGGCCGCCGGCCTCGTTGAGCGCGTGGGCGCGGGCGGCCTGGTCGAGCGGGAGCACCTCGGCGATCCGCGTGTGCAGCCGGCCGGCCTCGAGGTCGGCGGCCAGCGCGCGCAGTTGCTCGGCGTTGGACTGCACGAGCACCGTCTCGAAGCGGATGTCGCGCGGCGGCTCGGCCGGCCGCGGCGGGCGGGTGAAGACGGCGATCCCGCCATCGCGCAGCGCGGCCGTGGCGCCGGGCCCGAGCGGCACGGCGTCGAGGACGGCATCGACGGTGCCGATGGTCGCGAGGTCGGTCTCGCGCGCGAGCACCTCGGTCGCGCCCAGCGAGGCGACCCAGTCCTCGTCGTCGTGGGAGGCCTGGGCCAGCACGCGGAGTCCCGCACGGACCGCGAGCTGCGTGGCGAAGCCGCCGACCGCCCCGCTCGCGCCGGTGACGAGCAGGGTCGCGCCCGGGGGCGCGTCGATGATGTCGAGTGCCTGGCGCGCGGTCAGCGCGTTGAGCGGCAGGGTGGCGGCGGTGGCGTCGTCGAGGTCCGTGGAGATCGGAGCGAGCCAGCCGGGGTCGACGGCCGCGGCCTGCGCGTAGGCGCCCACCCGCCCGCCGATGCGTCCGAAGGGGATCATGCCGAGGACGCGATCGCCCGGCTCGAAGCCGTGCGCCTCGCTGCCGACCGCGGTCACCTCGCCGGCCAGGTCCCAGCCGAGCACGATCGGCGGCTGCACGTCGGGCATCCGCTGGCGCGCCTGGCCCGAGCGAACGGCGAGGTCGGTCGGGTTGACGTTGGCGGCCCGGATGCGCACGACGACCTCGTCGGGCGCGGGCGCCGGGTCGGGACGCTCGGCGAGGCGCAGGACCTCGGGGGCGCCGAAGGCGGTGACCTCCGCGACGTGCATGCGTGGAAGGATCCCTGACGTGCTCTTCCCTGCGCTGCGCGACCCCGACGACCGCCTCGCCCTGCGCTTCGGCGACACCGAGCTGACCTACGCACAGCTGCGCGACGCGGCCGCCCACGTCGCCGGCGAGGTGGCGGGCGCCGAGCGGGTCGGCGTGTGGGCGGTGTCCGCGCCCGAGACGGCCGTCGCCGTCATCGGCGCGCTCCTCGCCGGTGTCGCCGCGGTGCCCATCAACCCCAAGGCCGGCGGGCGCGAGCTGGGGCACATCCTCGAGGACTCCGCGCCCGAGACCGTCCTCTGCGCGCCGGGCGTCGACCTGCCCGCTGCGCTTGCGTCGCGGCCGCGCATCGACGTGGACCTCGCCGCGCGCGGCGGCGACCTCGCGGACGAGCCCGACGAGGAGGCTCCGGCGCTGGTCGTCTACACCTCGGGGACCACCGGCCCGCCCAAGGGCGCCGTCCTGCCCCGCCGCTCGATCGCCTCCAACCTCGACGCCCTCGCCGATGCCTGGGAGTGGACCGCCGACGACGTCGTCGCCCACGGGCTGCCGCTCTTCCACGTCCATGGCCTCGTGGTCGGCACGCTCGGCTCGATCCGCCGCGGCGGGGCGACGCACCACCTCGGGCGCTTCTCGTCGGATGGCGTCGCCGCCGCGCTCGAGGCCGGGGCGACGATGGTCTTCGGGGTGCCGACGATGTACCACCGCCTGGCCGCGGACGCCGAGCGCGACGAGGCGATCGCGGGCGCGCTGCACCGCGCCCGCCTGCTCGTGTCCGGCTCGGCCGCCCTGCCGGCGGTCGAGCACGAACGCATCGAGCGGCTGAGCGGGCAGCGCATCGTCGAGCGCTACGGGATGAGCGAGACGCTCATGAACACCTCGATCCGGGCCGACGGGGACCGCCGGGCCGGGTACGTCGGGCCGCCACTGGACGGCGTCGAGATCCGCCTGCTCGACGACGCGGGCGACGCGATCGACGCCGCCGACGACGAGACGATCGGCGAGATCGCCGTCCGCGGGCCGAACCTCTTCCTCGAGTACCTCAACCGCCCCGACGCCACCGCCGAGGCCGTCCAGGACGGCTGGTTTCGCACGGGCGACCTCGCCACGCGCGCGCCCGACGGCTACATCCGCATCGTCG
Organism: uncultured Actinomycetes bacterium; assembly: GCA_963807305.1. Lineage (GTDB taxonomy): Bacteria > Actinomycetota > Thermoleophilia > Solirubrobacterales > Solirubrobacteraceae > JAOPZW01. The sequence continues at coordinate 62,720 of CAWEBN010000016.1, read as the reverse complement.
GCCGGCGCGCCACGGACCTCATCAAGAGCGGCGGCTACAAGATCGGCGCGGGGGAGATCGAGGGAGCGCTGCTCGAGCACCCGGGCGTACGCGAGGCAGCGGTCACCGGCGAGCCCGACCCCGACCTCGGCGAGCGCATCGTCGCGTGGATCGTCCCGAGCGACGGCGCCTCGCCGTCAGCCGACGAGCTGGCCGACCACGTGGCGTCGCTGCTGACGCCGCACAAGCGCCCGCGGGTGGTGCATGTGCTCGACGAGCTGCCGCGCAACGAGATGGGCAAGGTGCAGAAGGCGCGGTTGCAGGCGCCATAGCGGTCTGGCCGCTGGGCGCTCGTCGTGCTGCGCGCGACACCAGAAGCGCCCCGCGAGCGACTACCGGGTCGCCCGCAGCCGCTTCGTGACCGCCGCCGGCTCCCCGGTCGTCGCCGTCGCGGAGATCTGCACGTTGACGTCGAGCGCCCGCCGCCCGCGCAGGGCCTTCACCAGCCGCCGCGCGTTCGCCCGCGACAGCGTCGGGCGCGCGATCTTCGTGTCGCCGGCCCCGAGCGTGAGCTTGACCGTCGCGAGCGCCAGCGTGACACGGCGGTGCCTCTTCGGCGGCGCCGCGGCGGGGGTGACCGTCGCGCCGGCGGTGATCGTGCACGTCGTGTCGCAGCCCAGGCGCAGCGGCAGCGTGCGGGTCGAGACGATGCCGGTGCTGCGCAGGACGCGCAGGGTCACCTGTGGGCCCAGGGGCGCCGGCAGGGTGGGCAGCTTCGGCGCCGGCGGGTTGCCAACCGGGATCGGCGCGGCGCATGTCGTGGCCGCCGGCGCGGTCAGCGCGAACTGCTGGACGCGGTTGTTGTCGCTGTCGGTCACGGTCAGCACGCCGTTGCAGTCGAGGCTCAAGCCGCTGGGGTGGACGAACTGGCCCAGTCCGATGCCGCGCACCCCGAACGCCCCGAGGCGTTCGCCGTCGGGGCCGAACTCCTGGATGCGGTTGTTGCCGCGGTCGGCCACCCACAGGTTCCCGGCGGCGTCGAGCGCGATCTGGCCGGGCGATTCGAGCTTGCCGATCTTGCTCCCCTCGCCGCCGAACTCGTCGATCTCGCTGCCGGACGGGTCATAGACCTCGATCCGGTGGCCGGCGGTGGAGAGGTAGGTGCGCGAGCCGTCGGTGCTGACCGCGATGCCGCGGCCGTCGCCGACGCCGGTCGTCGCGCCCAGGTAGCTGCCTCCCGTGCCGAAGCGCGCGATCCGCTGGTTGCCCGAGTCGGCCACCACGATGGTGCCGCCTCCGTCGATCGTGAGCGCCGAGGGGTTGAGCAGCTGGCCCGGGCCGCTGCCGGGCGAGCCGATCGTGCGCACGGGCAGGCCGGTCGCCCGCGCGAAGACGATGATCCGCGAGCGCCGGCGATCGAGGACGTAGGCGTTGCCGCTCGCGTCGAAGGCGACGGCCACCGGATCGGGGAGGATCGTCGGGCCGGGCGCCGGAGAGCCCCAGGACGAGGCCACCGTCCCGTCGGGGTTGAGCAGCTGCACGCGGCCGTTGACCGAGTCGGTCACGGCGCGGGTGCCGCCGGCGTCGGACGTGACGCCCACGGGCGCGTCGAACTGCCCGGCCGCGCGGCCGGAGGCGCCGAACGAGCGCAGCAGCGTGCCGCCTTTGTCGAACACGTCGATGCGGTCGTTGCCGGTGTTGGCCACGTACACGTTGCCGGCCGCGTCGACCGCGATCCCGCGCGGATAGGCGAGCCGCCCCGGCGCGGTCCCGTAGGAGCCCCAGCGGCCCTTGTAGGGGTACACGGGCCCGCTGCTGAAGCGCACGACGCGGTGGTTGAGGTCGTCGGCGACGAACACGCGCCCGGGAGCGTCGGTGGCCACGCCGTAGGGGAAGTTGAGCTGTCCGGGGCCCGACCCGTTCTGGCCGACCGCGCGCAGCAGGTGGCCGCCGGTGTCGAACACGACGAGCCGGTGGTGCTGATCGTCGGCCACGAACAGGCGGGTGCCGCGCACCGCGATCCCGCGCGGGTTGGCGAGCTGTCCCGGCGCCACGATCTCGGCCCCGTGGCCGCCGTCGAGCGTGAAGCGCTGGACGCGGTCGTTGCCGGTGTCGGCCACGTAGACGATGTCGCCCGACACCGCGAGGCCGCCGCCCGCCGCGGCCGTGTTCCCCGAGCCGCCGCCGAAGCGGAACCTGCCCACGTCGCTGCCGGTCCCGCCCCAGGAGTTCATCAGCTGCCCGTTGGCGTCGAAGCGATCGATGCGGTTCGCTCCGTCGGCCACCAGCACCGAGCCGTCGCCGGCCACGGCGAGCGCGCCAACCCCGCTGAGCTGGCCCGGCTTGGAACCCGCGATGCCGAACTCGCGCCGGAAGACGCCGTCAGGGCCGAAGACCTGGACGACGTGCGAGCCCTGGTCGGCCACGTAGACCGAGCCGTCGGGACCGATGGCCAGCGCCTGGGGAAAGCGCATGACGCCCTCGGCGCGCTGGCCGATCTGCGTCGCGGTGGTGTACGGGCACGTCACGTCGCCCCCGGGGCAGTCGGCGCGCGCGGCGGCCGGCAGGAGGCCGAGAAGGGTGAGCGCGAGCGCCGCCGCGAGCGCGCGCAGCGGCCGGGGGAGAGGCTGGACCGGGCGAGAGACCATCACCCCATCCTGAACACACGGCGCCCGGCAAGTCGCGCCTAAACGCCTCGGGCGGGAGAGATCTTGCAGTGGGGGCGCTCAGTCGACGGCGAGGACGACGAGCGTCGCGTCGTCCTGGAGCGGATCGGTCGCGGCGCCCATGACGGCATCCTGGATGGCCATGGCGGTGGCGGCCGCCGTGGACGCCCCGGCGGCCCGGACCGCCCGCTGCATCCCGTCGACGCCGAAGCGGCCGCCGCCCTTGACGAAGCGCTCGGTGACCCCGTCGGTGTAGAGCACGAGGCGGTCACCGGGCTCGAGGCTGGCCGCGCCGACCTCGAAGCTCGGCGGCTCGTCGCCGGTGCCGAGCGCCGCGTGCACAGGGCCCTCGAGCTCGGTGAAGGCGCCCTCGCCGTCGACCACGTAGGCGGGCGGGTGGCCGCAGTTGATCCACGCGAGCATCGCCGTCGGCGCGTGCCAGCGGGCGAGCAGGGCGGTGACCACGAAGCTCGGATGGCCCAGGGCGCGCACGACCTCGTCGATGCTCTCGGCGGCCTGCACGAGGTCCTGGCAGCTGCGCCGCGCGGCGCGCAGGGCGCCGAGGGCCGACGCGCCCAGGCCGGCCGCGGTCGGGCCCGTGCCGGCCGTGTCCGCGATGGCCAGCCAGGACCCGTCGCGGTTCTCGACGAAGTCGAACCAGTCGCCGCCCACCTCGTAGGCGGGCAGCAGCGCGCCGGCAATCTGGGCCCCGGTGACGCGCGCCACGCGCGGCGGCAGCAGGTGGTATTGGACCTCGGCGGCGGCCGTGGTGGGCTTGCGCCGGCGCGCGGCCTCGATGACGTCGGTGTAGTCGTTGGCCAGCTCGAGCGCCGCGGCCCCCTGCTTGGCGATGTCCTCCAGGGGCGCCACCGGCGCCCCCACGCAGAGCAGCAGCCCGATCACGCGGCCGCGCAACCACAGCGGCGTGGCGACGCAGCGCGGCAGGCGGCGCCTGAGCGACTCGTAGAACGACGGCAGCCCCTCGGGCACGATCTCGGGTCCCAGCGCCGGCGGTGCCTCCAGCGTCTCGGGGAAGTCCTCCGAGCCCGCCAGGCGGATGAGCTGCGAGCCGTCGATGTCGACGACGTACAGGGCGACGGCGACGCCGGCGGCGCGCCGCGCCTCGGCCACCAGCTGGTCGGCGATGAGGTGCGGCGGCACCTCGTCGAGGACGTGGGTGACCTCGAGGGCGAGCGGCTGGGCGCGTCCCAGGCGGCCAGGGGCCTGATAGGGGAGCGGCGTGAGCCGACTCGAGGGCTGTGGCTCGGTCGCGGCGTCGGTGCGTTCGCCTTCCTGGGCGAGCGCCGCGGAGAGGTCCTCGCGGGTCGCGAAGTGGCGGTAGAGCGTCGAGCGCCCGACGCCGGCGGCGGCCGCGATCTCGGCCATCGTGGCGCGGCGGTCGCCGACGAGCGCCTGCGCGGCGACGAGGATGCGCTCGCGACTGGCGAGCGCGTCGGCGCGCCGGCGCGCCGGCGCGCTCTCTGGCGCGCCATCGGCGTGCTGCTCGGGATCCTGCGCCGCAGCGGACACCATCGGAACGGTAACCGCTCGCCCGCGGCGTGTTCCAAGGTGAGACAAAACGTGCCAACTTCACGTGATCTCCGAACATCCGCCTCAGATCGGTGCATGGCGGTGAGGATCTCAGGGGTACGTGGGACAGCCACGGCCACATTTGTGGCACAAACGTCCCACATCCATTTTGGGGAGCGAGATGACCGAATTCACTGAGGCCTACGGGTTCCAGGGCCGCACCATGCTCGATCGTGACGGCGACAAGATCGGCAAGATCGACGACATCTACGAGGACCGGCAGACCGGCCGGCCCGAGTGGGCGCTGGTCAACACCGGCCTCTTCGGCACCAAGAAGACGTTCGTGCCGCTGCGCGGCGCGAGCCCCGTCGGCGAGGACGTCCGCGTCCCGCTCGAGAAGACGCACGTCAAGGACGCGCCCGGCATCGACGCCGACGGCGAGCTCAGCGAGAACGAGGAGCGCGAGCTCTACACGCACTACGACCTCGGTCACGAGAACGTCGATGCATCCGCCGGCAACGGCCACGACACCGCGGGGCCCACGACCGATGATGCGATGACGCGCTCCGAGGAGGAGCTGCGCGTGGGGACCGAGCGTCGCGAGGCGGGCCGCGCGCGCCTGCGCAAGTACGTGGTGACCGAGACCGAGCAGCGCACGGTGCCCGTACGCCGCGAGGAGGTCCGCGTCGAGCGCGAGCCGATCGCCGAGGGCAACGTCGACCAGGCGCTCGACGGGCCGGAGATCTCCGAGGAGGAGCACGAGGTCGTCCTGCACGAGGAGCGCCCGGTCGTGGAGAAGGAAGTCGTCCCCAAGGAGCGCGTCCGGCTCAGCGCCGAGCAGCGCACCGATGAGGAGATGGTCTCGGAGGAGCTGCGCAAGGAGCGCGTCGAAACCGAAGGCGACACGCGGGCGTGAGCGTCCGCCCCAGTCCGATCCTCGATACCGAAGGAGAACCAGTCATGGCTACCCAGAGCCCATCAGGCTCGGCGACCGACAACGCCAAGGAGCAGGTGCAGGAGAAGGCGCAGGACGCGCAGGAGAAGCTGAAGGGAGGTGCCCGGCAGGCTCAGGACCGCATCCGTGAGCAGGTCGACCAGCGCTCGACGCAGGCCGGAGAGCAGGTCAGCGCCAGCGCGGACGCCCTGCGGACGACGAGCCGCCACCTGCGCGAGCAGGGCCAGGACGGCCCTGCCCAGGCCGCCGAGAAGGTCGCCCACCACGCCCAGCGTCTTGGCGGTTACCTCAGCGAGTCGAACGCCGACCGCATCCTCGGCGACCTCGAGGACTTCGGTCGCCGCCAGCCGATGGCGGTCATCGCCCTCGGCGTCGCGGCCGGCTTCGCGGCCTCGCGCTTCCTGAAGGCATCGAGCCGCCAGCGCTACGAGAGCCGCGCCTACGGCTCGCCGTCGAACGGCGCTCCGCACTACGGCGCCCAAGGAACGCCGACCGGGCAGGCGATGCCGACGCCCCAGACGACGCCGGCGCCGCAGCGCGCGATTCGCGAGTACGGCCCATGAGCGCGGACGGACCAGGACGCGTGGCCGATCCCCGCGAGCAGTCGATCGGCGAGCTGGTCAAGGACCTCGCCGGCGAGACCAGCACGCTGGTCCGCCAGGAGATCGACCTGGCCAAGGCCGAGATGACCGAGCGGGGCAAGCGAATGGGCAAGGGCGCCGGGATCCTCGGCGCCGCCGCGCTCGTCGGCCTGCTGGCCGCCGGCGCGCTGACCGCTTGCCTCATCGCCGCCCTCGACCTCGCCATGGCGACATGGCTGGCAGCGCTCGTCGTGACCGTCGTCTTCGGCGCGATCGCGGCCGTCCTGGCCATGACCGGCCGCAAGCAGATCCAGGAGGCAGCGCCTCCTGTTCCCGAGCAGGCAATCGACTCAGTGAAGGAGGACGTGCAATGGGCGAAGACCCGGACACGATCCGCGACGAAATAGCGGACACCCGTGAGCGGATGGGCGACACCATCGACGCGCTCGGCTACAAGGCCGACGTGAAGTCGCGCGCCAAGGACAACGTGGCCGGCAAGGTCGACTCCGTGAAGGAGAGCCTCGGCCTGGCCGGCCAGAAGGCGAGCGACGTCACCCCCAACGCCGAGCAGGTCAAGGGGCAGGTGCGCAAGGCCGCCGGCCTCGCGCAGGAGAACCCGCTCGGCCTGGCCGTCGGCGCCATGGCGGTCGGGTTCCTCGCGGGCATGCTCGTCCCGAGCTCGCGCGTGGAGGATGAGAAGCTCGGTCCCACGGCCGACAAGGTCAAGGAGCAGGCCAAGGAGACCGGCCAGGAGGCGCTCGAGCGGGGCAAGCAGGTCGCCCAGTCCGCCGCGCAGTCGGCCGCGGACACGGCGAGCGAGGAAGGCCAGAAGCACGGTGAGCAGCTGGCCGAGAGCGCCAAGCAGAGCGCCGGCTCGGTCACGCAGTAGCTGGAGGGGCGATGAGGGCGTGCCGGCCCGCGGATCGGCCGGCACGCCTACACCCCGCTCGCGCCCATCGCGGCGGCGCTCTAGGATCGGCCCGGATCAGGCTTCCTGAGAAGAGGAGAGGGTCATGAGCCAGGCCGACGCCGTCTCGACCAGCCCGTTGTCCCCGGGGGTCACCGAGGCAGCTCTCGCGCGTGCGCTCGACGGCTTCACCGCCGCCCTGGGACCCGACCGCGTCCTCACCTCCGACGCAGACCTGCGCGAGTTCCGCGACCCTTTCCAGCACTCCACGTGGGACACCAACGTCGCGTCCGCCGTCGTGATGCCGACCACCGTGGAGGAGATCCAGGAGGTCCTGCGCGTCGCCAACGAGCACAAGGTGCCGCTATGGACGCACGGCACCGGGCGCAACAACGGCTACGGCGGTCCCGCGCCGCGCGTGCGCGGGTCGGTGATCGTGAGCCTGCGCAACATGAACCGCGTCCTCGAGATCAACGAGGAGTGCGCCTACGCCGTCGTCGAGCCCGGCGTGCGCTGGTTCGACCTCTACGAGGCGCTCCAGGCCGGCGGGCATCGGCTCATGCTGTCGCTGGCCGACCTCGGCTGGGGCAGCGTCGTCGGCAACACGCTCGACCACGGCGCCACCTACCTGCCCTACGGGCTGGACATGGGGATGCAGTGCGGCATGGAGGTCGTGCTCGCCAACGGCGACGTCATGCGCACCGGGATGGGCGCCATGCCCAACAACAAGTCCTGGCACGTGTACAAGCGCGGCCTGGGCCCAACCCCCGACCAGCTCTTCATGCAGTCCAACTTCGGGATCGTGACCAAGATGGGCGTCTGGCTGATGCCCTACCCCGAGGTGTACATGCCCCTGTGGCTGCGGGTGTGGAAGGACGACGACCTCGCGCCGGTGATCGAGACGCTGCGCACGCTGATGCTCGACGGCACGATCCGGATGGTCCCGCAGGTCATCAACACCGTCCTGCTGGGCTCGGTCTTCTCCAAGCGCGACCAGTGGTGGCAGGAGCCCGGGCCGATCCCGGACGCGATCATCGACCAGATGGCGCGCGAACTCGAGATCGGGCGCTGGTGCATGCGCTTCGCGCTCTATGGCGACGAGGCCGTCGTCGACCATCGCTTCGCGAAGATCAAGGCGGCCTTCGGGCGCATCGAGGGCGCCGACGTCTGGGGCGCCAAGTGCGCGCCAGAGGACATCCCCAACCTCGAGCACCCGGCCGAGCGCATCCAGGGCGGGGTTCCCAACCTCGAATGGAACGCGATGACGGGCTGGTACGGCGGCGAGGAGGGCGGCCACATCGGCTTCTCCCCGGTCGCCCCGATGACCGGCCCCGACAGCCTCGCCCTGCGCGACCTGCTGCGCGGGATGATCGAGGAGGCCGGCCTCGACTACATGGCCGCGCTGATCCCGATCCACGCGCGCAGCTTCATCCACGTCACGATGGTCATCTTCGACACCAAGGACGAGGCGCAGGCGCGCGGGGCCTACGACGTGACCAGGCGGCTCGTGCGCGAGGCGGCCAAGCAGGGCTACGGCGAGTACCGCGCGCACCTGGACTTCATGGACCTCGCCGCCGACCAGTACAGCTTCAACGACCACGCGTACCGGCGTTTCACGGAGACGATCAAGGACGCGTTGGACCCCAACGGCATCCTCTCGCCGGGCAAGCAGGGGATCTGGCCTCGCGCGCTGCGCAACGGCGCGCGGCCCGGCTAGTACGGGCTAGTAGCCGCCGGCCACGTCGTCGAACCGCGCGGCGATCGCCACGACCGCGCGGGTGCCGGCTTGGCGTTCGGGCCCTTGGTCTGTGGTGGGCGGGTCCTGTCGCCGGACACGGCCTCAGACTCCGCAGGCTCCGTCTGAGGGGCGTGTCCCGCGCCACCCGCCCGAAGCATCGTCTTTGCCCGTTCGGGCTCCGTCGCCCGCGTCGCGGTCCGCGAGCGTTACTGCCTTCGCGGCCGCAGCTCCTGCGCCGGGCTCGCGCGCGCCGCTCTCCGCCGCGGTGTCGTGGCCACCGCGGGCTATGTCCGCGTTGGCGAGCCAACGAGTGCGCGTCGGTCTCTCGGACGCTTCTCCCGACGCTATGAGTTCCGACTCGCGCAGGACTGCTGTTTTCACGCGTGAACCGAGTGGTCCCGAGCGCGGGGCCGTTCGGCTCCTCCCTGTCGCCCAAGCAGTCACGAGTCGACTTCCCAGCGGTGCGATCGCTTGGCTGTGCATGCGATCGCGACATCGTTCAAGAGCTGCGGTTGCCTCGTCGTGGTGGAGGCAGCCGCCGACCCCGTCGACGTTGCTCTGGTGGCGGAGCACACAACTGAAAGTCGTGGTGTCCCCGGTTCGAGTCCGGGTTTCGCCACCGACGAGAACCGCCTGCTATCGCGCAACTTCTCGCAGCGCCGTGGACGGAGAGATGCGTGGCACGAGAGAGTCGCCCGCCGGCGCCGAGTGGATTACGATCGCGAGTGTGGTGCTCGAGCCGCGCGCCGAGAGCGGGCTCCGGGACGTTCGCGTCGCGATCGTTGGCGCGGGCTTCGGCGGCATCGGCACCGCGATCAGGCTGCGCGAGGCTGGATACGAGGACCTGGTGATCCTCGAGCGCGACGACGGTCTCGGCGGGACGTGGTGGGCGAACACATACCCGGGCTGTGCGTGCGACGTCGCGGCACACCTGTACTCGTTCTCGTTCGCGCTGAACCCGGACTGGAGCCGCTTCTTCGCTCCGCAGGCCGAGATCCTCGACTACCTCCGGGACGTTGCCCGCGACCGCGGGATCGAGCCCCTGATCAGGTTCGGCACGGAGGTGACAGGGGCGAGGTGGGACGAGCATGCGAGCCGCTGGCGCGTGGAGACCGATCGCGGGGCCTTCTCGGCGCAGGTGCTGGTGTCCGCGGCCGGCGGACTCACCGAGCCGAAGCGGCCCGCAGTGCCCGGTCTGGACAGCTTCGCCGGGGCGATGTTCCACTCTGCGCGGTGGGACCATGGGCACGACCTGAGCGGCGAGCGCGTGGGCGTGGTCGGGACCGGGTCGACGGCGTCGCAGATCGTCCCGGAGGTTCAGAAGCACGTCGCGCGGCTGACGGTCTTCCAGCGCAGCCCGGGGTGGGTGCTCCCCCGCCTGGACCATGCGCACAGCGACCTCCAGAAGCTGCTGCTGCGCCGGTTCCCGGTGCTGCAGCGCGCGATCCGGTCCGCGATCTACTACAACAACGAGCTCCTCATCCTCGGCCTCGTCCGGCGCCCGCGGCTGCTGGCCGGGCTTGAGCGCCTCGCGCTCGGCTATCTGAAGCGGCAGGTTCCGGACGCGGAGATCCGCGCGAAGCTGACCCCCGAGTACCGGATCGGCTGCAAGCGGATCATCATCAGCAGCGACTTCCTCGGGACGTTCATGCAGCCCAACGTCGAGCTCGTGACCGAGGGGATCCGGGAGGTCGTGCCGGACGGCATCGTCACGCAGGACGGCCGCAAGATCGAGTTGGACACGATCGTGTTCGCCACCGGGTTCGACGTGATGAACCCGCCGCACTTCCGCCACGTGGTCGGACGTGGCGGGCGGAGCATCCGAGAGGTCTGGGACGAGGACGGCATCCGCGCCTACCTCGGGACCGTGATCCCCGGGTTCCCAAACCACTTCGTCCTGCTGGGCCCGAACACCGCGAGCGGCAACAACTCCGCTCTGCAGCCGATCGAGGCGCAGATCGGGTTCGCGATCGACGCGCTGCGCGCGATGGACGCGCGCGGTACGACGGCTGTCGACGTGCGCCGCGACGTCATGGAGCGCTTCGACGACGAGATCCAGCGGCGGCTCGCCCCGACCGTCTGGAACAGCGGCGGCTGTCACTCGTGGTACGTGGGCCCCGACGGGCGGAACTTCACGATCTGGCCCGCGTTCGCCAACGAGTACAAGCGGCGGCTCGCGCGGTTCGACCCGGCCGAGTTCGAGCTGACAAGCGCACCGGTCGCAGTGGCCATGGGCTGATTGCCGCACACATGCGCGCGCTGGGCTCGCAGCTCCCGGACTCCGCTCGGCACGCCCAGCGCCGAGAACATCGAGTTCGCTTCGATACGCGAACGTAGCTCCACATACCGGCAAGCCCTCAGGCAAGTCGCCGGATCAGGCGGCTCTCTCCTGCTCCGGACGAGCAGCGAGCGTGTCGAGGCGCCATAAGCTGGGGCCTGCTTCGGTGGCGAAGCGACAGCTCCGAGAGAGTGATCACTCGCGCCTGCTCCCGCGTGGAAAACAGAAGCCCGATAGGAGCCTGGGCGGCGGGAGAGGCGTCCGAGTAGCCGATGCGCACCCGTTGGCTCGCCAAGGCGGAGGCAGACCACGGTGCCCACGACGCTGCGGCGGAGAGCGACCCGCGCGAGCCCGGCGCAGGCGCTGCGGCCGCGAGGGCAGTAACGCCCGCGGACCGCAACGTGGACGAACCAGCCTGGCCGGGCAAGGACTGTGTTCGGGCGGGTGGCGCGGGACACGCTCCTCACACGGAGCCTGCGGAGTCTGAGGCCGTGTCCGGCGACAGGACCCGCCCGCCAATGGCCCACGGCCCACGGCCCTATTTGCCGCGTTCTACAGCTACAGCTCCCCGGCGAAGAAGCGCTCGTCGTAGGCGGCGGCGAGCTTCTTGGGCACCACCCACCGCCAGGCGTCGAAGACGAGCTCGCGCATCTCGTCGCGGTCGATGGCGGCCAGCCGGACGATGACCCAGTTGAAGCGCAGGTCGCCGCCCGTGGGCATGACGAACTTCTCGGGCTCGGACGCGACCAGGGCCTCGCGCTCCTCCTTGGAGAACGCGAAGCCCATGAGCGTCTCGTCGCGCGAGAAGGCGACGTAGACGATCTGCCCGACGCGGAACTTGATGCGGTCGCGGACGAGCACTTCGTAGGAGCGCGGCAGCTGCGCGACGAAGGCGCGCACGTCGTCGACGGTCACGCCCGGCGTCATCACCGCTCCTGGAGCACCGACAGCACGTTGCCGGCGGGGTCGGTGAACCAGGCGATGTACGGCCCGCCGGCCCGCATGATGCCCTTCTCGTCCTGCTCGATGCCGTCGTAGCGCTCGAACTGCACGCCGCGCTCGGCCAGGGCATCGACCGCGGCATCGATGTCGTCGACCGGGAAGTTGAGGATCGTGTAGGCCGCGGGCTCGTGGCCGGGCCGCGGGTACACGATGGTGGGTCGGTCGCCCGCGATGTGCAGCGTGAGCAGGCCGTGATCCTCGGTCACCCTCAGGCCGAGCGTCTCGCCGTAGAACCGCTTGGCCGCTTCGATGTCGCCGACCGCGAAGCCGCTGAAGGCCTTGGTGTTCTCGAACATGGGCACCTCGATGTCTCGTTGTCTTCCATGATGACCCGCGAATCGCCCGGAAGTCATCGCCGGGGGCCACTCGGTGCGGCCGTCTCAATGGCCGCCGTCCTGGCGGGCGGCTGCGGCGGCTAGGGCGCGCCGTCAGCCGCCTCGCCGAGCAGCCGCTCGACCAGGACGCAGTCCTTCCACTCCCCGTCGAGCCGCCCGTGGCGGCGCTTGACCCCGACCTCCTCGAAGCCGGCCGCGCGATGGACGGCCCGGCTCGCCTCGTTGGTCGTGAAGATCCGGCTCGTCAGCTTGTACAGGCCGCGGCGCTCGGACTCGGCCGCGAGCTCGTCGAGCAGGCGCCGGCCGAGCCCCAGCCCGCGCGCTGCAGCGTCGACGTACACGGTGTGCTCGCCGACGCCGGCGTAGAAGGGCCGGTCCGAGTACGGCGTGACGCGCGCGAAGCCCACGACGCGAGCGTCGCCGTCCTCGGCCACCAGGAAGGGCAGCGCGTGGTCGAACCACGCGCCGATCTCGGCCGGGTCGCGCGGGCGCGTCTCGAACGTCGCCTGGCGCTCGGCGATGCCTGCGTTGTAGATCGCGGCGATGGCCGGCGCGTCGCCGAGACGCGCGGAGCGGATGGTCACGGCCATCGCTCCACATCTACCGGACTTGCCCGGGTTGTCAATCTGTACGCCGATGGCCACCGCGCAAGCCACGCCGCTGAGCGGCCGCACGGCGTGGGCACGCAATCTCGCCGCGCCGGTCCGGGACTTCCTGAGCACCGAGACCGGCAGCGCCATCGTCCTGCTCCTGGCCACGATCGCCGCCCTGCTGTGGGCCAACTCGCCGTGGCCGGACTCCTACGAGTCGGTGTGGACCACGGAGCTGTCGCTCCGGCTCGGGGACTGGACGCTCAGCGCCGACCTGCGCGAGTGGGTCAACGACGGCCTCATGACCCTCTTCTTCCTGGTCGTCGGCCTGGAGGCCAAGCGCGAGCTCGACCTGGGGGAACTGCGCGACCGCAAGCGCCTGGCGCTGCCGGTCGTCGCCGGCCTCGGCGGGATGCTCGTCCCGATCCTGATCTACGTGGCGCTCAACGCCGACGCCGACGGCGGCCGCGGCTGGGGGGCGGCGATGTCGACCGACACCGCGTTCGCCCTCGGCCTGCTCGCGCTGGCGGCGCCGCGCGGCTCGACGCGGCTGCGCGTGTTCCTGCTCACCCTGGCGGTGGTCGACGACCTGGGCGCCCTACTCGTGATCGCCACCGCGTACAGCGAGAGCGTCTCGCTCACCGCGCTCGCGGTGGCCATCGGGCTGTTCGGCGTGCTCGTGGCCCTGCGCTTCGCGCCGGTCGGACGCTCGGCCGCTGCCGCGGTCGTGGGGGTCGCGATCTGGGTCGCCATGTTCAAGTCGGGCATCCACCCGACGATCGCCGGCCTGGCCATCGGCCTGATCACGAGCGCCTACCCGCCGGCGCGCGGCGATCTCGAGCGCGCCACCGAGAGCTTCCGCTCGTTCCGCGAGCAGCCGACGCCCGAGCTCGCGCGCACCGCGCAGCTCGACCTGACCTCGGCGATCTCGGCCAACGAGCGCCTGCAGTACCGCCTGCATCCGTGGACCAGCTACGCCATCGTCCCGATCTTCGCGCTGGCCAACGCCGGCATCACCTTCAGCGGTGGCCTGCTGGGCGACGCCCTGGGCTCGGCGGTGACGCTCGGCATCGTCTTCGGCTACGTCATCGGCAAGCCGTTGGGGATCGTCGGCGCGTCATGGCTGGCCACCCGGCGGGCCTTCGGCGGCCAGCGCCTGCCGATCAGCTGGCCGGGCCTCGGCGGCCTCGGGGCGGTCGCCGGCATCGGCTTCACCGTGTCGCTGCTGATCTCGAGCATCGCCTTCAAGGGCAAGCTCCTCGACGAGGCGAAGATCGGAATCCTCGCCGGCGCGGTCCTGTCATCTCTGTCGGCCTGGGGCGCGTTCCGCCTCATCGCGATGATCCCGCCCTCGACCCGGGCGCGGCAGCTGAGCGGCACCGCCGACGAGCTGCTGGACCTCGCCGAGGACGTCGACCCGGAGGTCGACCACCTGCGCGGCAACCACGAGGCGCCCGTGGTGCTGGTCGAGTACGGCGACTACGAGTGCCCCTACTGCGGCCAGGCCGAGGTGGTCATCCGCGAGCTGATCGAGGACTTCGGCGACGACCTGTGCTACGTGTGGCGCCACCTGCCGCTCAGCGACGTCCACCCCCGCGCGCAGGTGGCCGCGGAGGTCGCCGAGGCCGCCGGCGCGCAGGGCCGGTTCTGGGAGATGCACGACCTGCTGATCTCCCACCAGGACGAGCTGCTGCCGATGCACATCCGCCGCTACGCCGAGGAGCTCGGCCTGGACGTCGACCGGCTCTGGAAGGACGTGCACAGCCGTGAGTTCGCGCCCCGCGTCACGCGTGACGTCTCGAGCGCCGACGAGAGCGGGGTGTCGGGAACGCCGACCTTCTTCATCAACGGCCGCCGCCACCAGGGTGCCTACGACGTCGCGACGCTCACCTCCGAGGTCCGCCGCGCCCTCGCCGTGGGGAGCACGGGCCAGTCGTCGAACCGGCGGTAGATGCTCGAACCCAGGCGCTCGATGTCGGCGCCGTAGACGTGGATCGAGATCGTCGGCCCCTCGCCGACGGCGGTCACCGAGTGGATGTCCTCGACGGACGGGACGATGACCTCGACGTGGCCGGGCCGGGCGTCGACGCTGCCCACGGCCTGCAGGCCGCGCTCGCCGTCGACCTCGACGGCGCGGTAGCGCGTCTCGCGCTCGCGCCCCTCGTAGACCCCGACGACGCACCACGACACGTGGTCATGGATCGGCGTGCGCTGCCCGGGCAGCCACACGAGCGCGACGATCGACAGCCGCCGGCACGGCGAGACGTGCAGAAGGTGCTGGCGATAGCGCTCCTCGTCGGGGACGCGGTGCTCGGGGGCCAGCCAGCCGTCGTGCGCGAGCAGCGCGCCGAGGCGCGTGCCGATGGCGTGGGGGTCGTCGAGGAGGCGGTCGGCGTCGGAGATGAAGTCGGTCAGCGCGTTGGACGGCATGCAGGGTCCGACGCGCGCCGGCGCCGATGTCCTGTGGGCCTGCGCACACACACCGGGAGAGGCGCCGCCCTCCAGGCGCCGCCTCCCGGACTGTGCGAGCTACGCGGTGGCCGCCTCTCGCTCGGTGGCCTTCAGCACTCCCGCGCGGTTCTTGTCACCGCGCCCTTGACCTGTCCCTCGGCGCGGGCCACGCCGGGGACCTTGCGGGCCTGGCGCGCCGTGCTCTTGGCGCTCGTGGCGGCCTCGCGGACCGCATCGGCGGCGCCGGTGTCGGCCACGCGATAGCTCGGCTCGCCGCGCAACTCGGCGCCGACGACGGCCTCGACGAGCTTCGGGATGTCGCGCAGCAGGCGCGCGAGCATGGGCTCCTCGTCGGCGCGGATCGACGCCGCAAGCCGGGCGGTCGTGTCGTCGCCGACCGACGCGGCGAGCCGCTCGAGCGCCGTGTAGGTGGCGATCTCCAACGCCTCCGTCGCGTAGGCGTCCTTGGCGTTCTTGGGGGACCTTCTCCTCGCCGCCCGAGCCGCGCAGCAGGTCGAACGGTGTCTTGCCCAGCGCGAGGGCCTAGGTAGGTGGGGACCTGCAGTGGGCGCGCGTGGCGACTGCGGTCGCACATGAAAGACGCGCCTCACGTCGAGCGTACCCCGCCGCGCCTGCGAGCCAATCGGCCGATCACGCCACGGCGTCAGAGCTGGCGCGACGACCACAGAAGAGCGGCCAGCACCACAGAGGTGAGGCCGATCACCAGGCCGACGATCCATCCGGCGACGTCCTGGCCCACGAGCACCGCGCCGAGGAGCACGGCGATTCCGACGATCCCGCCGGTGGCCACGAGACGCATGAAACCGCGCTCGACCTTGGTGCGGCGCCGCTCGCGGCCCGGGACCATGCCCTGCGGGCGCTCGTGGGGTTCGGGCTGCGCATCTGCGACAGGGGGCGCGTCCAGCCGCGGGTCTGAAGAGGTCATGGCCTTGGCGTACCCGCATTCGACGCTGCATGGTGCGCGCTTAACCGGGATGCTCACAGGGTGACCGAGCACGACGAGACGCTGAGCGTCGGCGAGCTTCAGGCCGCGCTGTCCAACGCCATCGTGCGGATCATGCGCGACTTCTACGGCAAGGGCGCCGCGCGATCGCGGACGACGATCTCCGATGAGTACGTCTTCGTCGTCCTCGAGGACGTCCTGACCACCGCCGAGACGACGCTGCGCAACGGCGGCGCGGGCGAGCTCGTGCGCAAGGTGCGGATGCGCTTCGAGGACGTGATGACGTCGACGTTCGTGGGCGAGGTGGAGCGCCTCACGGGCCGGACGGTCGTCGCGTACCACAGCCAGGTGGTGCTCGAGCCCCCGAGCTGCTTCGAGATCTTTGTCCTGGACCCCACCCAGGCGGGGATCGGCGCGCCCGAGCACGCCGGCGCGCCGGTCGAGGCGGGCGATCTCCAGGAGCCCGGACACGTCGGCGACGTCGATCAGCTGCCTTCGCCAGGCGAGCGGTCCGCGCCCCGCGAGCGCACCCAGGCCGGCGCCCCGCAGCCCGCAGGGGGCCCGGTCCGTGCCGCCATCTCCAACGCGGTCATGCGCCTGATGAACGAGCTCTACGGCCGTGGGCCCGCGCGGACCCGCACGTTCGTGACCGACGAGCACGTGTTTTGCGCCATGGAGGGCGTGCTGACGGCGGTCGAGCGCACCCTCGTCGAGGCCGGCGAGACCGAGCTCGTGCGTGAGCTGCGCACGCGGTTCATGCACATGGTCCGCCCGGTGTTCGCCGCCGAGGTCGCTCGGCTGCTCGGGCGCGAGGTGTTGGCCATGGAGTCCCAGCTCGTCTTCGACCCGGACACGCTGTTCCTGATCTTCGTCCTGGGGGATGGGCGCGCGCCCGAGCAGGCGGCCGCCGCAGGCGAGATCGCCGAGGCCAACGGCTTCTGACCGCGGAGCGGCCCAGGGCTGCCGCTATCATGTGCGTCCGGTCGTACGGTGACGCGCTCGCGCGGGACCGCTGGCCACGGGGGGTAGGAACGGTAGGTCGTGACGCCGCTCACAGGGTGGCTTCTCGCCTGATCGAACAGACCAGCGCGCATTCACGCGCACGTTCGCAGGCAAGGAGCCCATGTCCGGCCAGTCCCACGCCACGCACGACGTTTCTCGGGTCGCGGAGGATCGCGCCCTGTTCGCGCGCTATCTCGACCAGCGCGACCCCGTCGACCGCGAGGTGCTCGTCGAGCGCTTCCTGCCGCTCGCGCGCCAGCTCGCGCGTCGCTACCAGCGCCCCGACGAGCCCTTCGACGATCTCTTCCAGGTCGCCTGCCTGGGCCTCATCAACGCGATCGACCGCTTCAGCCTCGACCGCGAGGTCGCCTTCTCGAGCTATGCGGTGCCGACCATCCTCGGTGAGATCAAGCGCTATTTCCGCGACCGCACCTGGTCGGTCCGCGTCCCGCGCGACCTCCAGGACCTCGCGCTGAAGGTCGACCGCGCGGTCGCCGAGCTCGACCTCGAGCTCCAGCGCAAGCCGACGGTCGAGGAGATCGGGGCCAAGGTCGGCGCCGAGGAGGAGGACGTCCTCGAGGCGCTCGAGGCCTCGGGCGCCTACCGGGCCACGTCGCTGCACACGCCATGGGGCACCGACGACGACGGCTCCGACACCCTGGGCGACGTCATCGGCGTCGAGGAGCGGGGCTTCGCCCTCGCCGAGGACCGCGCCACCGTCGAGCACGTCATGCGGGTCATCACGCCTCGCGAGCGCGAGGTCCTGCGCCTGCGCTTCGCCGAGGACCTCACGCAGGCCGAGATCGGCCAGCGGATCGGCCTCTCGCAGATGCAGGTCTCGCGCATCATCCGTCAGTCGGTCTCGCGCCTGCGCGCCTACGCGGCGGTGGCCGACGAGGATGTCGCCGCCTGAGCCGAGTCGCCGTTGCCGTCGCCGCGGAACGGGCCGGGCTTGGGCCGCGGGGTGCCGCCGGGCAGCGCGAGGCGCAGGATCGTGCGCTGCACACCGCCGAGCTGGCGCAGGAACGGGCCGCTGTTGTAGGGCAGCTCGTAGCGCTCGCAGATCGCCTTCACACGCGGCGCGATCTCGGCGTAGCGGGTGCTCGGCATGTCGGGGTAGAGGTGGTGCTCGACCTGGTAACCGAGGTTGCCGCTGGCGACGTGGAAGAGCGGGCTGCCCTCGATGTTGGCGGCGCCGAGCAGCTGGCGCACGTAGAAGCCGCCGCGCGACTCGTCCTTCACCTCGTCCTGGCTGAAGGTGTACGTCTGGTCGGGGAAGTGCCCGCAGAAGATGATCGCGTAGGCCCACACGTTGCGCACGACGTTCGCCGTGAAGTCCGCGGCCAGCGTCGAGCGGAAGCTCTCGATGGCGAGCTCGCCGACCGTTGCCGCCGGCTCGTGCCTGCGGCGCAGACGCCGGGCCGCGCGCTCGCGCAGCGACGGCCGCCGGGCCGCGGCGATTCCGGCGTGCACGGCCGCGGTCGCCAGCGCGCCGATGAGCGGCCAGGCGAGGTAGTCCTTGACGATCTGCCGGCGGCCCTTGCGCAGCATGCCCCTGACCTCGCGGCGCAGCTGCTCCTTGGACTTCTCGCCCTTCTTGATCGCTTCGAAGTCGAGGTCGTGCGAGGCGACGCCCCACTCGAAGAACGCCGCCAGCACCAGGTTGTAGAAGGGCTGCAGGAGGTAGACCGGATGCCACGTCTGGTGCGGGTCGATGCGCATGATCTCGTAGCCGAGATCGCGGTCCTTGCCGCGGATGTTCGTGTAGGTGTGGTGGACGTAGTTGTGGGAGTGCTTCCACGCCTCGGCGGTCGAGGCCGAGTCCCAGTCCCAGGTCGACGAGGAGATCTGGGGATCGTTCATCCAGTCCCACTGGCCGTGCATGACGTTGTGGCCGATCTCCATGTTCTCGAGGATCTTGGCCATCGACAGCAGCGTGGTCCCGGCCAGCCAGGCGGGGCGGCGGCGCGAGGCGAGCAGCAGCACGCGCCCGAGCACCACCAGCCGGCGGTGCATCTCGATCATGCTCACGATGTAGCGCCGGTCGCGGTCGCCGAGCTCGGCGAAGACCTCGTCGTGGATGGCGTCGAACTCGCGGCCGAGCTCCTCGATCTGCTCCTCGCTGAGCCGCGCGAGCGGGCTTTCGATCATGCTGGGCATCCGGCTCCTTCCGTGGTCGGTGTCACAGGGCGATCTCGATGGGGCCCTCGGGGGCGTTGACGCACGTGCGCACGATCTCGCCGACGCTGCCCGACACCTCGCCGGTGCGCAGGTCGCGGATCCTCCCGGCGCAGAGCTTGCCCACGCACGTGTGGCAGATCCCCATCCGGCAGCCGTAGGGCAGCGTCGCGCCGGCCTCCTCGCCGGCGACGAGGATGGGCTGGGTGCCGTCGCTGGACGCCTCGACGTCGCTGGTGAGCAAGCGGATGGTGCCGCCCTCGCCGTGCGCGCCGTCCCCCTGGCCGATGATGGGCTGGAAGCGCTCGAGGTGCAGGCGCGCGCAGTCGCCGGAGCGCTCCCAGTGCCCGGTCATCGCGTCGAGCATCTCGGCGGGGCCCGAGAGGAAGGCCTCGCGCTCGCGCCAGTCCGGGCACAGGTCATCGAGGCGCTCGGGGCCGATCCGGCCGTCGGCGCCGGTCAGCTGCTCGTGCAGCCGAAGGCCCGGCCGGCGCCCCGCCATCGCGCGCAGCTGCCGGCCGAAGATGACGTCGCCGGCCGTGCGGGCGGAGTGCAGGTGGACGACGTCGTGCAGCGCGTCGCGGCGGTCGAGGTCACGCAGCATGCTCATGATCGGGGTGACGCCACTGCCGGCGCTGATGAAGAGCAGGCGGTCGGGCAGCGGGTCGGGGAGCTTGAAGGTGCCCTCGACGTCGGAGAGGCGCACGATCGTCCCGGGCCGCGCCTGGCGCACGAGCCAGGGCGTGACGACGCCCTCCTCGACGAGCTTGGGCGTGATGCTGATGAGCCCGTCCGGGCGCCCGGGGTCCGACGTGAGCGAGTAGGCGCGCCAGTGGTGCACGCCGTCGACCACGAAGCCGATGCGGAGGTACTGGCCGGGCTCGTGGCCGGGCCACTCCCAGCCGGGCTTGATGAACACGGTCACGGCGTCGTCGGTCTCGCGCTGCACGCGCTCGATGCGCCCCCTGAGCTCCTGCGTGGACCACAGCGGGTTGATGAGCTCGAGGTAGTCGTCGGGCAGCAGCGGCGTGAAGAGCGCGCGCACCGCGTTGAGCGCACGGCGCTGCAACGCAGGGACGTGGGGGCGGGCGCCGCGCTCGGCCATGAGACTTCCGTGATGCCCATTGAGAACGACTGTCAACCATACGTTTCCAGTGGCGCCGCGGCGGGGCATACCATGAGCGTTCATGGCCGCTCCGCAACCTGCGTCGCTGCGCCGCGAGCGCGAGCGCGAGCTCGTGCAGGCCACGCGCGCGCTCTTCGACGAGCGCGGCCTGCAGGAGGCGCCGATCGAGGAGATCGCCCGCGCCGTCGGGATCGCGCGCGGGCTCATCTACCGCCAGTTCTCCTCCAAGGAGGAGCTCTACGTCCTCACCGTCACCGACTACCTGGCCGAGCTCGACGGCCTGCTGGGCGAGGCCACGTCGGCCGAGCTCGACCCGGTCGCCCAGCTCGAGGCGTGGGCGCACGCCTACGTCGGCTTCTGCCTGCGCTATCCAGCCTTCCTGGACTGCGCGCTGTCGCTCATGCACCGCCCGGCCGGCGAGCTGCGCGAGGCGCTGTCGGACTCCGTGTGGATGCGCCTGGGCCAGGGGATCGCCGGCTGCGTGGTCCACGTGTCGGAGATCCTGCGTGCCGGCGCGCGCGACGGCACGTTCACCGTCGAGGACCCGGACTACATGGCCAACGTGCTGTGGACGCAGGTCCTCGGCGCCACCCACCTGGCGCGGATCCGCGTCGGCGTGCGGCAGCTCGCGCCCGGGATACCGGAGCTCTTCACGGTGGCCCCCGAGCGGCTGGCGGACACCTGCGTGGCGAGCGTGCTGGCGACCGTCGGCGCCCAGCCGTCAAGCTAGCGCCCGTGGAGCCGCAGCTGCGTTCGGTCGCCGCCACGCGCTACGTCGAGCCCCTGCGGGAGGGCGGGTCGCTGCCGGGGCTGATGGAGGCCGACGACGACGGGCTCTACGTCGCCAAGTACCGCGGCGCCGGACAGGGGCCCGCCGCGCTCGTGGCCGAGGTCGTCGTCGGCGAGCTCGCGCGGCGGCTGGGCCTGCCGGTGCCCGAGCTGGTGACCGTCGCGCTGCCCGCCGAGCTGGCCCGCGCCGAGCCCGACCCCGAGATCCAGGACCTCCTCTACGCCAGCGCGGGCATCAACCTGGGCGTGGACTTCCTGCCCGGCTCCCTGCCGTTCACGCCGGCCGCGGTGGCCGAGATCGACCCCGAGCTGGCGGCCGACATCGTGTGGCTCGACGCGCTCACGACCAACGTCGACCGCACGCCGCGCAACCCGAACCTGCTCGTCTGGCATGGGCGCACGTGGCTGATCGACCACGGCGCGGCGCTCTTTCGCCAGCACGGCGCGCGCCCGCTGGCCAGCACCGCGCACGAGCCGTTCGCGCCGATCGCCGACCACGTGCTGCTCGGCGCGGCGGGGCCGCTGCACGAGGCCGACGAGCGCCTGTCGGACCGGGCGCAGGCCGCGCTCGAAACCGCCGTGGCGCTGGTGCCCGAGGAGTGGCTGGGCGACGATCCCCTGGGCCGCCGCCGTGACCTCACCGGCTTCCTGACCGCGCGCCTGGCCGCCCCGCGCGCCTTCGTGGGCGAGGCGGAGGAGGCCCGCGCCCGTGGCTAGCCCGACCGAGTTCCAGTACACCGTCCTGCGCCTCGTCCCGTCGGTCGAGCGGGGCGAGCGGATCAACGTCGGCGTCGTCGTCTTCTGCCGCCAGCTCGACTTCCTGCGCGCCCGCTTCCAGATCGACGAAGCACGTCTGGCGGCCCTCGCTCCCGGCCTCGACCCCGACGAGGTGCGCCCGGCGCTCGAGGCCATCTGCGACGTGGTCGCGGGCGATCCCGGCGCCGGACCCCTGGCGGCGCTGCCCGCCTCCGAGCGCTTCGGCTGGGTCGTCGCGCACTCCTCGACGATCATCCAGCCCTCGCCGAGCCACACGGGTCTCACCGAGGACCCTCAGGCGACGCTCGAGCGGCTCTTCGCGGCGCTCGTCGCCGCGCCGGCGGCGTAGCGGCGGGCGGGCCATCTAGCCGCGGGGGATCGCGGCGCGCAGGACGGTCCCGCCGCGCCGGGGGCTCTCGATGGTGAGGCGGCCGCCCAGCGCCTCGACGCGATCGGCGAGCCCGCGCAGGCCGTGGCCCTCGGCGTCCGCGCCGCCGACGCCGTCGTCCGCCACGCGCACGTCCAGCCCGTGCTCGTCGGCGGTCGCCTTGACCACCACGCGGCGTGCCTCGGCGTGCTTCTGCACGTTGGCGAGCGCCTCGGCGATGACGAAGTAGCCCGCCGCCTCGACCGGCTCGGGCAGCCGCTCGGCGGGCAGCGCCTCGAGCTCGACCGCCATCGGGACCGCCATCGCGAGCGCCTCGATCGCGGCGGCCAGGCCGCGCTCGATGAGCAGCGCAGGGTGCAGGCCGCTGGCCAGGGTGCGCAGGTCGTCGAGCCCTGCCGCGAGCTCGTCGATGGCGAAGTCGAGCAGCTCGATGGACTCGTCGGACTGGGCGCGCAGGCGCCCCAGCGAGAGCAGCACCGAGGTGATGCGCTGCTGCGCGCCGTCGTGGAGGTTGCGCTGGATGCGCTTGCGCTCGGCGTCGGCGACCTCGACCAGGCGCGCGCGCGAGGCGCGCAGCTCGCGCTCGGCGGTCACGCGGGCGGTGATGTCGCGCAGGTAGCCGGTGAAGGTCGGCGGCCCGGGCAGCGCGATGCGGGTGATCGTCAGCTCGACGGGGAACTCGGTGCCGTCGCGGCGCGCCCCCGTGAGCTCCAGCCGGCGGTCGAGGACGACCCCGCGCTTGGTCTGCAGGTAGCGCGCCAGACCGTGGCGATGGGCATCGCGCAGGTGCTCGGGCACGATGAGCTCGGCCATCTCGCGCCCGTCGGCCTCGCTCGCGGTGTATCCGAAGGTCGCCTCCGCCGCGCGGTTCCAGCCGATGACGCGGCCGCCGGCGTCCATGGTCACGACGGCGTCCAGCGCCGCGTCGAGCATGGCGCTCAGCCGCGACTCGCGGGCGCGCAGCTCCTCGGCGGCCCGCAGGCCGGCCACGAACTGGCCGATCTGGCTCCCGAGCGTGTCCATCGTGGCCAGCAGCCGGTGGTCGGGCTCGCGCAGCTCGCCGGTGAAGAACTCCATGACGCCCACCACGCCGCGGGGCGAGCGCAGCGGGAAGGCGAAGCCGGCGTGCAGGCCGCCGCGCTGCGCGGCCTGCGCGCGCGGGAAGTTCGCGTCCTCGGGTGCGTCGACGAGCCAGGCCGGCCGTCCGCTCTCGAGCACGCGGCCCGGGAGACCCACGCCGGGCGAGAGGGTCAGCGCCCCGCTCAGGGCCTCGAACTCCTGGGGGCGCTCGCCGGCGTGCCAGGTCCGCGCGCAGCTCAGGCGCCTGGTGCGGGGATCCACCTCCCACACGGCGCCCAGGCGCCAGCCCAGGGCCTCGCCGATGGCCTTCAGGACGGCGTCGTAGACCTCGACAGGCTGCTCGGTTTCGGCAACGATCAGGGCGACCGCGTGCTCGACGCGCCCGAGGTCACTCGCATCGGTCCCCGGCCCGCGGTTCGCCCCAGATGCAGCCATGAGCGCCCGCGACGTTACTCCTGCCGACAGCACGTCAGCCGACCCGATGGGCCTGCGGATCGTCGTGGCGGACGACGACGCGCTCCTGCGCGAGGGCATCGCCTCGCTGCTGCGCGACGCCGGGCACGCGGTCGTCGGGCGCGCTCACGACGCGGACGACCTGATGGAGCAGATCGGCGCGTCGGTCCCGGACGTCGCGATCGTCGACGTCCGCATGCCGCCGGGCCACGCCGACGACGGGCTGGTGGCCGCCGCGGAGATCCGCCGCACCTATCCGTCGGTCGCGGTCCTCGTCCTCTCCCAGCACCTCGAGGCCTCCTACATGCTCGAGCTCGTGGGCGACGACGCCTCGGGGGTCGGCTACCTGCTCAAGGACCGCGTCCGCGACGTCGCCGAGTTCCTCAACGCGGTCGAGCGCGTCGCGACCGGCGGCACCGCGTTCGACCCGGCGGTGGTCTCCAGCCTCGTGGGCGGGCGCCGCGGCGCCGTGCTCGACGAGCTCTCCGAACGTGAGCGCGACGTCCTGGGTCTGATCGCCGAGGGCCGCTCGAACCGGGCCATCGCCGGGCAGCTCGACCTCAGCCCGCGCGCCGTCGAGCGCCACGTCCAGGCGATCTTCCAGAAATTGCATCTGCCCGAGAGCGAGGACGACAACCGCCGCGTCCTCGCTGTGCTCGCCCTGCTCGGGCGCTGACCGGGGTCGGGCTAACCCCACCGTCGAACGGGTGATGCCCACGCTGTGGGGCGCCCCGGCCCGGCGTACCGTCGACGCATGAGCAAGATTCTTCGCCGCCTGAAGCGTCATCGCCGCGCATCCGAGCGCCGCGCGCCGCGCCGTCTCGGCCTGCGCGCGGTGCCGGTCTAGACTGATCTGGTCCCGTCCGGACCGCTCGAAGGCGTTCTCCTTCATCTCTTCGTGCGCCAGCTCAGAAGGAGCGGAGCCACTTCGACATGACGCTTGGAGGACCGGACGGGCAGATCCTCGGTCCGGCACGATGGACGCGGGCGCGCGAGCGCCCGGAGGTCGATGAGACGACGGCATGCCCGGGCTGCGGCCTGGTGCTGCCCGCCCACGACGGGCCCACGCACGCCTACATGGGCGTGTCCCCGGCGTGCCTGCGCCTGTACGGACGTGCCTCGACGCTCTCGTGGGGCCAGCGCGACGGCCTTCCGCTGGTGCGGCTGGTCGTCGACGCCTATGGCGCGCAGCATCCCGGGGTGCGTCAGATACGGGCGGTCCAGTCGGTCGCGGTGCACCTCATGGGGCTCTGCACGATCCTCGAGCGCGGCGCCCACGCCCAGCCCCGGCTGATGCCGGTCCGCGACCGGCGCCCGACGCCCGCGCGCCTGGACCTGCACTGGCTCGAGCCGCCGCGCCCGATCGGGACGCTGACCATCCGCGACTCCGTCGAGGCGGTCGGCGCCGACGAGCACGCCGCCAGCGTCGAGGCGTGGGCGCGCGACGTGTGGGCGGCGTGGGAGCCCCACCACGAGACGGTGCGCGACTGGGTCGATCGCGCCGCCCCGCGCGAGGCCTGAGGCGCGTTTCAGCCGGAGGCGGCGGGCGCGAGCTCGTCGGCGTGGACGCTGAACGCGGTCAGGGTGAGCGGGCCGAACGACGTGATGAGCGCGACGTCGACCGCGTCGCGGCCACGCCCGACGATGACGCGGCCGACGCGCGGCGTGTTGTTGCGCGCGTCGAACGTGTGCCAGCGGCCGTCGAGATAGGCCTCGAACCAGGCCGCGAAGTCCATCGGCTCGGTGGGCGGCGGCGCTTCGATGTCCGGGATGTAGCCGAACACGTAGCGGGCCGGGATGTTCAGCGCCCGGCAGAAGGTGATGGCGAGGTGCGCGTAGTCGCGACAGACGCCCTGGCCGGCCCGGTAGGCGTCGGCGGCCGTCGTCCATGGATTGGAGGCGCCCGCCACCCACGTCAGGTGGTCGTGGACGAAGTCGACGATCGCCTGTACCCGGGCCCAGCCCGGCTCCAGGTGGCCGAAGCGCTGCCACGCCTCGTGGCCGAGCTCGTCGGGCAGGCAGAAGCGGCTGGGCATCACGAAGCCCATCACCTCGTCGGGCAGCGAGGCGACCGGCACCTCCGCGGCACCGGGCTCGATCACGTCGGCCGGGGCCGAGAGGGCCAGCTCGGCCTCGTAGGCGATCCGCGCGTGGCCGGCGGCGATCCTGAAGCGCTCGCAGCGGTTGCCGTAGAGGTCGACATAGCCGTGGTGGTCGCAGTCGGTGTCCCACGTCTCGCGGCGCATGCGCACCCCGGGCTGCGGCGACGGGGCGACCTGCACGACCGCCGCCACCGCCTGGGTGGACTCGAACTCGAACTCACAGCCCACGGCCAGCGCCAGTGCGGTCATCCGCCGCCCAGCATCGCAGGTGCCGTGTCCGATGCCATACGGCGCTGCGTTTCCGACCGACGGGGCGCCTAGCGTTCACGGCTCCCTCGTCGACCAAGGAGGAGATCCATCGTGAACAAGAACGAGCTCGTCGAGCAGATCGCTGAGCGCTCTGGCCTGAGCAAGGGCCAGGCCAGCGAGGCTCTGGGCGCCACCATCAGCGCCATCGAGGACAGCCTGGCCGCGGGCCAGGAGATCGCCATCACCGGCTTCGGCAAGTTCTCCGTCGCCCACCGCGACGCGCGCCAGGGCACCAACCCGGCCACGGGCGAGCCGATGCACATCGCCGCCTCCAAGTCCCCGCGCTTCTCGGCCGGCGCCAGGCTCAAGGACGCCGTCAAGAGCTGACGCTGGGACAGCAGCGCGCCGCGGCGACGTCGCCTGCGACGGCGGCGTCGCTCGGCTGCCTGCGATCTTCTCTGCCAGGGTCTCCCGATGGCCCAAGCCGACTGGGAGCGACGACTCGAGCTGCTGTGGGCGTCGATCGACGACCGCGACGAGGACGAGTTCGTCGCGGCCATGGATGACCTGGTCGACGAGCTGCCGCCGGGCGACGCCGTCGGACTGTTCGAGCAGGCGTCCGCCTTCGACTCGACCGGGCACCCGGAGCTCGCCGTGGCCGGCTACCGGCAGGCCCTCGACGGCGGGCTGTCGGGCCTGCGTCGCCGCCGGGCCGTCATCCAGCTGGCCAGCTCGCTGCGCAACGTCGGCGAGGCCGAGGAGAGCGTGGCGCTGCTCACGGCGGAGCTCGACGCCGGCTCGGACGAGCTCGACGACGCGGTCCGCGCCTTCCTCGCGCTGGCGCTGACCGGCGTCGGGCGCGATCGCGAGGCCGTGTCGCACGCCCTCACCGCCCTGGCCCCGCACCTGCCGCGCTACAACCGCTCGCTCGCCGCCTACGCGCGTGAGCTCGCCTGATCGGCGGCGGCTGGGCCGCGCGCGCCTTGATGGCGGCGCGCGCCGGGGTTACGGTCGATCCGGTGAGCTGGATCGAGATGCGCCGTGCTCGATGAGGCCACGGCTCTCAACCGGAACATGGCGCCCAGCGCGTGCACGAGGAAGAGGCCATGGCCCTCCAGCTGCGACCGAACTGCGAGTACGTCGAACAGGGGGGCCCAGCGGGCCCGGCGTGAGCAGCGCCGCGCAGGCGCCCCAGAGGATCCGCGCCGCGTCGCGTCGCTGATCGCAGAACTCCCGAACCAGAGCGGTCTTGCCGACGCCCGCCTCGCCCCCGACGAAGACCATCGCCCCGGCCCGACGGGCGGTGACCGCGTGGAGGGCATCAGCCAGGGCCGACAGCTGATCGGTGCGCTCGAGCAGCACCTCTGGGTTCCCGCTAGCGCTCCGCGGGCGGGACGTCCCTGAGCCGCGCCGCCAGCGCGGCCACGTCCTCGTGTGAGTAGGACAGATGCACGCGCTGGCGCGAGGCCGGGCGCTTGGCCACGAGAGGCCGGGGCGCCACTCCGTGGCCGGCCTGATCGGCCGCGCAGCGAAGCCGCCGCCGCAGTTGGGGCAGACGTCGTGAAGCGCGTTCTCGACGCAGTCGGCGCAGAACGTGCACTCGTAGGTGCAGATCCGCGCCTCGGTCGACGCCGGGGGCAGGTCCTTGTCGCAGTACTGCGCCGAGCGCGGGATGGATCTCTGGCGCCTGTTCCTCGTGGCCTGTCGCGCCCGCGTCGAGCTCGACCGCGGGCGCTGGACGCAGGCGGCGGACTCCGCCGCCGCGGCGCTGCGTGACCGGCGCACGTGGCCGGTGCCGCGGGTGTTCGCCCTCACCGTGCTCGCCCTCGTCCGCGCTCGGCGCGGCGATCCCGACGTGTGGCCCGCGCTCGACGAGGCGCTCGCCCTGGCCGAGCCGACCGGCGAGCTGCAGCGGACGGCCCCGGTCGCGGCCGCGCGCGCCGAGGCCGCGTGGCCGGCGGGTCACCCGGACGACGTGGTGGCGGAGACCGAGGTCGCGCTGGGCCTGGCCCGGCGCCGGCACGCGCCATGGACGGTCGGCGACCTTGCCGTCTGGCGGCGCCGGGCGCAGGTGGCCGAGGCGGTGCAGGGCCGCGTCGCCGCACGCACGCGGCCGAGCTGGCCGGGCACGGCGACCGCGCGGCCGACCTCTGGGCCGGCCTGGGATGCCCGTACGAAGGGGCGCTCGCGCTCGGCCTCGCCGGCGCCGGTGCCGAGGGCGACGGCGCGCTGCGACGGGCCTTCGAGGACCTGCAGGGCCTCGGCGCCCGGCCCGCGGCGGCCATCGTCGGCCGCCGACTGCGCGAGCGCGGCGTGCGCGGGCTGCGGCGCGGGCCGCGCGCCTCGACGCGGGACAACCCCGCCGGGCTCACCGCGCGGGAGGTCGAGGTGCTCGGCCTCGTCGGGCAGGGCCTGCGCAACGCGGACATCGCGGCCCGGCTGTTCGTGTCGGAGAAGACGGTCGGCCATCACGTCTCGGCCATCCTGCGCAAGCTCGGCGTGCGCACGCGCGGCGAGGCGAGCGCCGAGGCGCAGCGGGTCGGTGTCGCGTCCCAAGATCGGTAGGCGGGCTGTCCCAATCTAGGGATCACGTCCGATGTGCCCGAGGCGCCCGGCTCGTACGGTCGACACCCATCACCACCGAGCCAAAGTCCCGAGGGGGGAACGATGTTCGAGAAGAGCAAGACACGTACCGCAGTCACGCTGGCCATCGCGGCGGGGGCCGCGGTCGCGGCGCCGAGCGCCGGCGCGCGCGTGGCCGACCTCCAGCCGCCGACGACGGCCGCGCCGGCCCAAGCCACGGCGGCTGCGCAGCAGGCCACGACGCGCGTCGTCGAGGTCCGCGCGGGCGGCTTCGACTGGGCCGACGCGGGCCTCGGCGCCGCCGGGGCGCTGTCCGTGCTCGGCCTGGGCGCCGGGGCGCTGGTCGTCACGCGTCGCGCCCGGCCGACGCTCGGCTGACGCCGCGCGGGCCGCTCCCACCGCGGGGGGCGCTACGTTCCAACGTGATCGCCATCCGCGTCGGCGACAGCGACGCGCAGGTCGACGGCGAGCAGGCCGGCCCGTAGCCCTCAGCGCTTGGAGGCACGGCGCGCCCGCGCCGGCTCGCCGAGCATCGTCTCGACGAAGCGGGTCGCGGCCGTCGTGCTCTCCAGGCGCCAGAGCAGCAGCGCCCGGTCGAACCCCTCGGCCTCCTCGGCTGCGGCGGAAAGTCGCTCGGCGAGCTTCGAGAAGTGCTCACGCTGGGCGGTGAGCAGCGGCTCGAGGTCCGCGCCGCGGCGCGTGATGAAGAGCAGCTTGAGCATCAGCAGCGAGCGCGCGTCGCGTACGTGGGCGATCGGCTGGCGCAGCCAGCGCGTGACCGCGCGCTTGCCGTTGGGCGTCGCCTCGAGGACCGTGCGCTGCGGTCCGGACCGGCTGGGCACGATCCCGGCCGGGCGTACGAGGCCCATGCCGGTCAGGGTCTCGATCGCCCGGTAGACGAGCGGCCGCCGGACCGACCAGATCCGTCCCACGTCGCCCTCGGGCGCCATCGCGCGCGCGATGGCGAAGCCGTGCGTGGGCGACTCGGCGAGCAGCGCGAGCACGGCCCACTCCCCGGCCGTCAGGTCGTCGCGAAGACGCGGCATGCCCCCAGCAACCTAACGCGCGACGGTGATCGCGTCTGCTTCGCCAGTCGGGCTTGCCCCGGTAGTCAAGATTGGACTAGCGTGGGCTGGCCTACGAGGCGCGGGCGAAGCCCGCGTGGAGAGGAGACGGGTCATGGCGGTTGCCGTATCCGCTGAGCAGCAGGCCGACAGCTTCATTCATGCACCGCACAAGCTTCTGATCGACGGCGACTGGGCCGAGGCGGCGTCCGGCAAGACGTTCGCCACGCTCAACCCGGCGACCGAGGAGACGCTCGCCGAGGTCGCCCACGGGCAGGCGGAGGACATCGAGCGCGCGGTTCGCGCCGCGCGCAAGGCCTTCGACGACGACTCGCCGTGGCGGCGGATGAACGCGTCCGACCGCGGCCGTCTGATCTGGCGCATCTCCGAGCTCATCGAGGAGAACGCCGACGAGCTCGCGATGCTCGAGTCGCTCGACAACGGCAAGCCGTTCTCGGTCGCGCGCGCGGCCGATGTCCCGCTTGCGGCCGACCTGTTCCGCTAGGCGGCGAGGCAACGCAGGATGGCCACGTTCCGCCCGGCTCGATCGCACCCACCGAGCCGGGCGGTGGCGGCCGCGCCGCCGGCGCGCTACGTCCCCGTCCGCCACCCCGGCGTTCCGCGCAGCTGGGATCGCGCGTCGATCCTCGTGGCGCTCCGCGCGTGGGTGGGGGAGACCGGATGCCCGCCGCGGCGCGCGGACTGGTCCGGCGAGCGGCCCGAACGGGCCGGGGGCGCGCAGCGCAAGTGGATGGCCGAGCACCCGCGCTGGCCGAGCAGCTCGTGCGTGGCCGGCCACTACGGGTCATGGAGCGCAGCCCTGCAGGCCGCCGACCTCCCGGCGCGCAGGCTGACCTTCGAGACCTCGGTGGCCGAGCGGGTGCAGGCCGCGCGGCGCCTCGCGGCCGCCGGCCTGGGCCTGCGCGCCATCGCGCGGGCGCTCGAGGTCTCGGTGTCGACTGTCGGCAACTACCTGCGGGCGCGCGACTGCCCGGACTGCGGTGGGCCGGTGACCAGCCCGCGGGCGACCCGCTGCGTCGACTGCACGGCGCGCGAGCCCGCCGTCGCCGGCGCGTGGACGCGCCAGTCGGTGTGCGAGGCCATCGGCGACTGGGAGGCCGAGCACGGTCGTCCTCCGACCTACCGCGAGTGGACGCCCGCGCGCGAGCGGCCGGGAATCTGGGAGGCCGAGAGCCCGCGCTGGCCCAGTGCCGCCGTGGTCTGCGAGCGCTACCGCGACCGCGCCGACCCGTGGAACGCCGCGCTCCTGGACGCCGGCGTGACCGTGCGCTTCCAGCGCTGGAGCGACGATGCGACCCGCGCGGCTCTCGCCGGCTTCTGGGCGCGTACGGGACGCGCTCCCACGCTCGCCGACGTGCGCGACCCGGCGTGGAGCGGTCCGCGCGCGGCGACGCTGCGCCGCCGCTACGGCGGCGTGGCGGCCGCCTGGCGCGCGCTGGGCCCGGCGCCCACCGAGTCCGATGCCTGACGCGCGGCCCTGGGGCGTCGTGCAGGACGCCGACGACGCCGGCCCGGGACTGATCGCGACCGTCGCTCGACTGCGGGGGATCGAGCTGTGGGTCACGCCCATCGGCGGCCCGCCGTGCGTCGCGCCGGTCTACCAGGACGGTCAGTCGGCGATCGCCAACATCACGTCGGACGCCTTGATCACGGCCGTCACCTCAGAGCCCTCCGCGAGGCCGAGCTCGCGGACCGCCTCGACGGTGATCGAGGCCACGAGCCGCAGTCCGTTGGCGTCGAGCGCGACGTTGGCCGTGGCCTCCCCGGCGGTGATGCCGACCACCTGTGCGGGGACCTGGTTGCGGGCGCTGATCTTCAAGGCTGCCTCTCTCGGTCGTTCACTGCGCAGGAACCTACTACCCGCCCCGCTCGGGGCTCGACATCAGTCCGCGTGACCGTCGACGGGAAGCGCATCGCCGTGCGCCGACCCGGCGCCCGGCGCCGGCGTCGGCAGTCCGCGCCGATCACGGCCGCCGCGGTCTGGGACCAGCTCCGCGCGCGCCCCGCGACCGAGCGGCAGGCGCTGATGCGGGCGTATCTGGGCCGGCTTCCCGCGCACGAGGTCGCACGCCTCCTGGCCCTCTCCGCGGCCGCGTCGCGGCGCGAGGTGCTCGAGCGCCTCGCGCGTCGCGACGAGGCGCGCCACGAGTAGTCCGTCCTTGACCTCCGTAGGTCAATGCGGTTAGCGTCGGCGGGCACGTCGTTGCGCCCGCAACGGCGTTGTCACGGAATCGAAAGGAGCGTCGCGGTCCCATGCCAGTCGTGCCCATGCATGAGATCCTCGATCCGGCCTTCGCGGAGCGCTACGGCGTGGCGGCGATCAACGTCGTCGACGACCTGACGCTCGAGGCGGTCCTCGCGGCGGCCACCGATCTCGAGGCGCCGCTCATCGTCCAGACGTCGCTGAAGACGGTGAAGGCGATCGGCGCCCGGGCCTTCTACACGATGTGGCGCGTGCGGGCCGACGACGTGCCCGTGCCGGTCAGCCTGCACCTCGACCACTGTCCCGATCGCGAGTGGATCTCCACCTGCCTGCGGACCGGTTGGAACTCTGTGCTCTTCGACGGCTCCGAGCTCGACGTCGAGGAGAACACGCGCCAGACCATCGAGGTGGTGGCCGAGGCCGGGGGCTACGGCGCTCAGGTCGAGGGCGAGATCGAGAGCGTCGTCGGGGTCGAGGACGGCATCGGCAGCGAGGAGGGCGGCGAGGTCCATCCCGTCGATGTCTCCAACGACTTCATCGCCGCGACCCGGGTCTACTCGTTCGCCCCCGCCATCGGCACGGCCCACGGCCTCTACAAGGCGGCGCCGGCGCTGACGCCCGAGCGCGTGAGCGAGATCGTGGCGGTCCATCCGATCCCGCAGGTCCTGCACGGCGGCACCGGGCTGACCGAGGAGCAGTTCACCGATCTCATCGCGCGCGGATGCGCCAAGGTCAACATCTCGACGGCGCTGAAGATCGCCTTCGTCGACGCGCACCGCGAGTACCTGGACGCCAACCCCGCCAAGCACGACCCGCCGGCGCTCTTCGCGCACGTCCGGGCGGCCGTCAAGGAGATGGCCGAGTACCACATCCGCACCTTCGGGTCCGCAGGGCGGGCATCGGCGACGACCTCCGCGGCCGTATAAGAGCGTTGCCCGCGCTGATCTTCGACTGCGACGGCGTCCTCGCCGACACCGAGCGCGACGGCCACCGGCCGGCGTTCAACCAGACCTTCGCCGAGGCCGGCCTCCCGGTCCAGTGGTCCGAGGAGGACTACGCCGACAAGCTGCGCATCGGGGGCGGTAAGGAGCGGATGGCATCGCTGCTGACCGACGAGTTCGTGGCCGCCAATGGCCTGCCCACGGACCCCGAGGGCCAGAAGAAGCTGCTGGCGGGGTGGCACCGGCGCAAGACCGAGCTCTACAAGGAGATGGTGCGCGCCGGACGCCTGCCGGGGCGCCCCGGCATCGCCCGGATCGTCGACGAGGCCCTGCAGGCCGGATGGTCGCTGGCCGTGGCCTCGACCTCGGCCGAGGAGTCCGTGCGGGCGGTGCTCGAGCACGTGGTCGGAGCCGATGCGACGGCGTTCTTCGACGTCTTCGCGGGCGACGTCGTGGCGGCCAAGAAGCCCGATCCGGCCATCTACGTGCTGGCGCTCGAGCGGATGGGCGTCGACGCGGACCAGGCGATCGTGGTCGAGGACTCGCGCAACGGCCTGCTCGCCGCGGTCGGCGCCGGCCTGCGCTGCGTCGTGACGGTCAGCGGCTACACCGCCGACGAGGACATGAGCGAGGCGCTGCTCGTCGTCACCAGCCTGGGCGACCCCGGGGAGCCCGCGCGCGTGCTCGCCAATCGCAGTGGCGCGCGACCCGGCGCACAGGTGACGCTGGCCGACCTCGAGGCCTGCCTGAGAGAACCCCTGCCCCACAAGGAGGCTGTATGAGCGACACGGCGCTGAGCCGGGCGGAGATGACCGTCAAGGTCATCGCCCAGACGGCGGTCGACAACGAGACCTACTTCTGTGAGCTCGACGCCGTCGTCGGCGACGGCGACTTCGGCTACTCCCTGGCCCGCGGCTTCGAGATCGTCCTGAGCGACTTCAACGAGCTCGAGTACGACGACGCCGGCGGCCTGCTGAAGAAGACCGCGCTCGTCCTCACCAAGCGGATCGGCGGCACATCGGGGCCGATCTGGGGGACCGCCTTCCTGCGCGCCGGCGCCACCCTGTCGGGCAACCCCGATCCCAGCGGCGCCGACGTCATCGCGGCGCTGCGCGCGTCGATCGAAGGGATCAAGCAGCGCGGGAACACCGACCTGGGGGACAAGACGCTGCTCGACGCGCTCGTGCCCGCGGTCGACGAGCTCGAGCAGGCGCTCCAGGAGGGCGCCCCGGACGCGCTGCAGCGCGCGGCGGTGAAGGCGCGGGAGAGCGCCGAGGCGACCAAGGGGATGCTCGCCCAGCGCGGGCGGGCGTCCTACACGGGCGAGCGCAGTCGCGACTCGGTCGACGCAGGAGCGATCGGCATCGCGGTGATGCTCGAGGCAGTCAGCAAGGCCTGGCAGGAGTCGGAGCTGGAACGGGCCTGACCGTCCGGCGTGTGGTGGGGAATCACGAGAGAGGAGTCGGTCGTGAAGAAGTTCGTCAATGACCCGCAGCAGTTCGTGCCCGAGATGCTCAAGGGCGTCGAGCTGGCCAACCCCGGCAAGCTGAAGTACGTCCCGGAGTACAACCTGATCATGCGCACGGACGCCCCGCGCGACGACAAGGTGTCGATCGTGCAGGGCTCGGGCTCGGGTCATGAGCCGGCGCACGTCATGGTCGTCGGCAAGGGGATGCTCGACGCCGCCTGTCCCGGCGACGTCTTCGCGGCGCCCCCGTCGGACTACGTCTACGAGACGACGAAGCTGATGGCCAGCGCGAAGGGCGTGCTGCACATCATCAACAACTACACCGGCGACCGCATGGCCTTCGACATGGGCCGCGAGCTGGCCGAGGCCGAGGACATCAAGATCGCGACGATCATCGTCGACGACGACGTCGCCGTGAAGGACTCGACGTGGACCGTCGGCCGCCGCGGCGTGGCCGGCAACTTCTTCGTCATCAAGGCGGTCGGCGCCGCCTCCGAGAACGGGGCGTCCCTGGAGGAGCTCGTCGAGCTGGGCGAGCGGGTCAACTCGGTGACGCGGACGATGGGCATGGCCCTGACGTCGTGCACGCCGCCGGCCAAGGGCTCGCCGCTCTTCGACCTGGGCGACGACGAGATGGAGATGGGCGTCGGCATCCACGGCGAGCCGGGCCGCAGGCGCGAGAAGCTCGCCAGCTCCGACGAGATCACCGACGAGCTGCTCGAGGCCGTCTCCTCCGACCTGCCCTACCAGTCGGGCGACGAGGTCGCGCTGATGGTCAACGGCCTCGGCGGCACGCCGATCTCCGAGCTGTACATCGTGTACGGGCGGGCGCACCAGAAGCTCGCCGACGCCGGGATCAACGTGACCCGCAGCTACGTGGGCGAGTACTGCACGTCGCTGGACATGGCCGGCGCCTCGATCACCCTGGTCAAGCTCGACGACGAGCTCAACCGGCTCTTCGACGCGCCCGCCGAAGTGGCGGTCCGCGTCTTCTGAGCAAGACGACGGTGGCCGGCGGGCTCGGGCCCCGCCGGCCGCCATCGCCTCTCTCAGCGGCGGTCCATCGAGGCCTCCGCGCTCGATCGCTCCCCGAGGTGCTTGAGGCGTTCGAGCTGCTCCCAGTGCGACGCGAGCCGCTGCCGGCCCTCCGCGGTCACCGCCAGCTTCGTGTTGGGCTTCTTGCGCACGAAGCGCTTCTCGATGGCCACGAGCCCCGCGTCCTCGAGCTTGGTCAGGTGGCTCGAGAGGTTCCCCTTGGTCAGCCCGGTGGCGCGCTGCAGGAAGACGAAGTCGGCGTCGGTCACCGACGAGAGCACCGTCAGGATCGCCAGGCGGCCCGGCTCGTGGATGAGGCGGTCGAGGACCAGCTCCTCAGTGAGCTGCAACATCGCCGTTCTCGTAGTCGATGGCGCGGCGCGGCCCGAAGGTCTGCACGAAGAGGCGGTGGTCGAAGACGCCGGTGAGCACGACGCCCGCGCCCGCGAGCAGGAGGCCGATGTTGCTGGGGTCAGGGCCGTCCCAGACGGGCAGCGCGCCCGCCACCAGCACGGTGCCCCAGATAACGACGTGGTACGTCCTGAGGCCGATCCCGATGGCGTAGGTCACGAGCATCACCAGGGCGAAGCAGACCGCGACGGCGTTCACCGGCAAATCGAGCGACCAGCTCGCGTGGCTGCGCAGGAGCGTCGCGCCGCCGAGCATCAGCGCCGCTGCGAGGACGAGCCCGATGCCCGCGCGGACCTGCTGGGCGGTCGAGGGCGTGAGGCGCCCGTAGCGCTCGTTGTAGTAGCGATTGATGGCCGCGGCGACGGCCGCGATGGCGAGCACCACGAGGAGGAACGCCCACGCGTGGCGAAACGGGCCCACCTGCCAGTTGCCCAGCGCCGAGAGCACGCACAGGCCGCCGAGCGGGATGTAGAACAGCCCGCGCAGGTAGGAGTAGTTCGCGGCGGCCGTCTCGAGCTCTCTGCGCTGCATCGTGTCCTCGTCCCCCAAACTCGTTTGCGCCACAGACCATAGGCGAGCGCTCGCTCCCCGTCAACCAGTTTGCGCGACAAACCTCCGCTCGGACCAGCGGCACAGCTACCCTCAGGCCACCCACGATGGATGAGCCGAGCCAGTCTGCGGAGTTCCCGGTCGGCGAGTCCTTCGCCCGGGCCCTCACCGAGGCCACGCAATCGCTCGTCTGCGTGCTCGACCGCGCGGGCCGGATCCTGCTCTTCAACGAGGCATGCGAGCGCGCCACCGGCTTTCGCCGCCAGGAGCTCATCGGTCGCGACGCCCGCGACTTCGTGATCCCGCCCGAGGAGCGTGAGGCCTTCGGCGAGTTCCTGGACTACGTCTGGGCGACGGGCACGCCGGCCCCGCAGGTCGGCCACTGGAGCACGAAGGACGGCGGGCGGCGCCTCATCGCGTGGTCGAACAAGCCGATGGCCGGCATCGACGGCATGCCCGAATCGCTCGTGACCACGGGGATCGACCTCACCGACCGCGATGCGCGCGACGACGACGGCGCGCTCGAGGGCGACCCCGAGGCCAAGCTCGCGGAGGTCAGCCGCCTGGCCACCGAGCAGCGCGCGCTGCGGCGCGTGGCCACCCTCGTCGCCTCGGAGGTGAGCCCCGAGCGCGTCTTCACGGCGGTGTCCGAGGAGTGCGCCCGCGTGCTGCACGTCAACGCCTCGATCGTCGTGCGCTACGAGGGCGATGACACCGCCACCATCGTCGGGCGCCACAACCGCGACAGCATCGACGTCTTCCAC
This sequence comes from uncultured Actinomycetes bacterium, assembly GCA_963807305.1. Lineage (GTDB taxonomy): Bacteria > Actinomycetota > Thermoleophilia > Solirubrobacterales > Solirubrobacteraceae > JAOPZW01. The sequence continues at coordinate 25,582 of CAWEBN010000016.1, read as the reverse complement.
GTGGGCGAGCGGCTGCCGCCCGAGGCGCACTCGGCGGTGGCCAACGTGCTCAAGACCGGGGCGCCGGCGCGCGTCGACGACTGGGGCGGCCTCACCGGCGAGATGGCCGACGCGATCTTCCGCGTCGGCTACCGGTCGACCGCGGCCGTGCCCATCGTGGTGGCGGGCGCGCTCTGGGGAGCGGTCGCCATCGCCAGCGAGGACCCACTGCGCCCCGACAGCGAGGACCGCCTCGTCGGGTTCTGCGAGCTGGCCTCGCTCGCCGTCGCGAGCGCCCAGGCCCGCGCCGACCTCATCGCGTCACGCGCGCGGCTCGTCCGCGCCGGCGACGACCAGCGGCGCAAGCTCGAGCGCAACCTGCACGACGGCGCCCAGCAGCGCTTCGTCTCGGTCGTGCTCAAGCTGCGGCTCGCGAGGGCGCGGCTGACCTCGCACCCCGACGCCACGGCCGACCTCCTCGAGGACGCGTCGCGCGAGCTCGACACGGGCCTGCGCGAGCTGCGCGAGATCGCGCGCGGCCTTCACCCGGCGATCCTCGGCGAGCAGGGCCTGCTACGCGCGCTGGAGGCACTGGCGGAGGGACTCCCGGTGCCCGTCGACATCGAGGCGGACGCCGACCGCCTGCCCGAGCACATCGAGGCCACGGCGTACTACATCGTGTCCGAGGCGCTGACCAACGTCGCCAAGCACGCCGCCGCCGACCGTGCCCGCGTCTCGGTCCGCCGCGACGGCGCCGTCCTGCGCTGCGAGGTGTCCGACGACGGCCGGGGAGGGGCCGACACCACGGGCGGCACCGGCATCCTCGGCCTGCGCGATCGCGCCGAGGCCGCGGGCGGGACCCTGTCGCTCGTCAGCCCGCCGGGGCGCGGGACCGTGGTGACGGCGGTGCTCCCGGTGAGCGACGCCTAGACGGTCTCCGCGTCGAGGAAGCCGGCGACCGCGGGCGCCAGGGCGGGGGCGGCGAAGATGTCGTAGTGCGTGGTCCCGGGCAGGATCGCGAGCCGCGCGGTCGCGCGCAGCGAGCCGTCCCAGTTCGCGTCGCGCAGGCCGCCGCCCAGCAGGCCGTAGAACTCGACGATGTGCGCGGGGCGGATCGAGTCCGCATCGGCGAAGACGAGCATGGTCGGCGGCTCGAGCCGCTCGACGTCGGCCGTCCAGTCGTAGTCGTATTTGAGGACCTCGCTGGTCTTGGCGATCAGCACCGGCCAGTCCTCCACGCGGGGCGCCAGGCGGGCGTAGCCCTCGTAGAGCGGCGACTGCGCCAGCATGTCGGCCATCTCCGGCGAGAAGCGATCCATGTTCTCCACGACCTCGGGGTGCGAGCCGTCGCGCCGGAAGCCGACCGAGACGAGGACCAGCCGCCGGACACGCTGCGGGTGCTGGATCGCGGCGCGCAGCGCGACCAGGCCGCCGAGCGAGTAGCCCATCACGTCGGCGCGGGGGAGCCCGAGGTGCTCGATGAGCGCCGCCACGTCGTCGGCCATGGTCTCCGGGCGAAGCGGACGGTCGACATCGGCGGTGCCGCCGTGTCCCTGCAGGTCGACCGTGATGACCCGCCGGCTCGCTGACAGCGCGGGCATGAGCGCGCCGAACATCGCGCCGTTGCCGATACCGCCGTGCAGCAGGACGAGCGGCTCGCCCGAGCCGTGCTCCTCGTAGTGCAGCGACACACCGTTCACGTCTGCGTGGCTCATTGGCTCCTCCATCGCTCGCTGGCCGGTCGTTATGGGATGAGACGACGGCGGGCCCGCAAACTCATCGCCGGCCTAGGTCCTCACGCCGGATCTTCGCCCAGCCAGGTCTGGCGCAGGGTGCCGCCCTCGTGGACGGACGCCGCGAGGAGCAGGAGAGTCTCGGCGCGGTAGAGCTCCTCGCGCGTCGCGCGGGCCGGGGGCGCGCCGATCAGTGCAGACGGCCCTCGGCGGACGGCGCCGCCCGCCGGCGGAGCATCTCGAACCAGACCTGCGTCGCCCGGGGGCCGTCGCGCGTCATGCCCCAGCGATCGCTCATGCTCTCGACGAGGAAGAGCCCTCGGCCGCCGGGGCGCTTGGCGTCCATCGGCTGGATGGTGGGCACGGTCGCGGAGCCGCCGTCGGTGACCACGACGCGCACGGCATCGGGCCCGATGATGAGCTCGAGGACGATGTCCGGGGCGCTTTCGGGGTCGGCATGGAGCACGCTGTTGGTGACGAGCTCGCCCGTGAGCAGGACCATGTCCTTGCTGCGCTCCGAGCCGAGCTCGCCGTCGAGGTGCGCGGCGATCTCGCGCCGCGCCAGCCCAGGCGCACCGGAGCCGCCCGCGAGCACGGCCCGCCACGTCGTCTGCGCGTCGCCGGTCTGCGAGGCGCGGATCATCGTCGTGGCCCGGAGCCTGGCCGACGCCTTCGTTGGCGTCGCGGTGGACTTGCGGCACTGGCGCCAGCCATGCTGGCTTCCGTTCTCGCCTCCGTCCTCGGTACGAGCCGTGCGAATGGAAAGGAGGGAGACGGTAAGAACCCGTCCGCTCGGCCTGCGTTCCTCTGTCCTGCCCCCGGGGAGCCCGACCTAGGACCCGCGTTCAGCCAGCTTAGCCGACCGCGCCAAGGGCTCAAGATCGGCTCCGCGCCAGCAGTCGATCGCGGCGCGCTCGATTCGGAGTAGCCTGAGAGCTGCACGCCCCGGAACACGGGGCAGGCGAGTCGCCCGACGGATCTCATCCGTCTCCTTCCTCCTCTCGAGCGATTCGGCCCCCGGAGGGAGGCGAGAACGGAGCCGGCTTGTCCAGCGGCAAATTCGACCCCGCGACCAGTGGTCCACACGGCCTGGCCATCAGCAACCTCGTCGTGCGCCTGCTCAGCGAGTACACCGGCCGCGGAGCGACCCAGGCCCGGACGCACTTCAACGACAACCTGGTCACGGTCGTCGTCCAGAACCTCATGACCAAGGGGGAGATCAGCCTGATCCGCGACGGCAGGGCCGAGCTCGTGCTCGAGATGCGCCGCGCCTATCAGGTCGCCATGCGCAAGGACCTCTCCACCGGCGTGGAGGACATCACCGGCCGCACGGTCATCGCCTTCCTCAGCGCGAACCACATCGATCCCGACATCGCCATCGAGAGCTTCATGCTCGCACCCGCGGAGGGCTGAGACCCAGCGGCTGCGGCAGGGCGGCGGCGGCGTCGCGGACCGCGGCGACGAGCGCCCGCGTGGACGGGCGCGCGGCGTCCGCGACGCGCGTGGCGGCGAAGATGGCCCGATCCACCGGTCCCTCGGCGATCGTGCGCAGCGCGACGCCCCGGTGCCGGCCCAGGAGGGGTAGCTCGGGCAGCATCGACACCGCCAGCCCGCGGGCGACCAACGCGAGGCTGATGATCGCGTCGTTGGCGCGATGGCGGATGTCGGGGTCGAAGCCTCCGAGCTCGCGACAGGTCCGCTGGGTCATCTCCTCCCAGCCCATCTCGGCGTGGCCCGCCGTCCATGCCTCTGTCGCAAGGGCGGTGAGCGGCACCGCGTCTCGGTGACGCACGGCCAGCGGGTGCCTGGGGGGCAGGACGAGGAGCACCGGGTCCACCAGCAGGTCGTGACGCTGCAGGCCCTCGGGCAGGCGCCGCGGCTGGTGCTGCCACTCGTCGCCCAGCACGAGATCGACGTCGCCCAGCGCCAGCGCGGGCAGCGCATGCTCGGGCTCGGCCTCGATGAGCTCGCAGCGCAGTCGCGGCGCGTCGCGCGCGAGCGCCTGCATCGCCGGCAGGGCGAGGTTCAGCGCGACGGATTGGAACGCGGCGATGCGACCGCGGCCCCTCACGGTGCCGGCGGCCGCCGCCAGGTCGGCCTCCGCGAGCGCCGCGCGCTCGAGCAGCGCATCGGCGTGATCGACCAGCGCGAGCGCCGAGTCGGTCAGGCGCACGCCGCGGCCCGCGCGCTCGAGCAGGCGCACGCCCGTCTCGCGCTCGAGCACCGCGAGCTGCTGCGAGACGGCCGAGGGCGTGAACTGCAGCGCATCGGCCACGGCGGCGATCGTCCCGCGCTGCTGGAGCTCGTACAGCAGGCGCAGGCGGCGCAGGTCGAGCATCAAGCGATGCTACCGAATATACGTCAGCAATCCGAATCGCTCCTGACGCTTCCGTCAGGGAGCATCGAGCCATGCGCCTCGGTGCCATCGTCTGCCTCGCCTCCGCAGTCGCCTTCGGCGCCATGGGGATCTTCGGCAAGCTCGCCTACGAGCAGGGCGCGACGGTCGGGACGCTGCTCGCCGTGCGCTTCGTGCTCGCGGCGACCTTGTTCTGGGGGCTCGTACTCGCCACCGGCGCGGCGCGCCGTCTGCGCACCCTTCCGCTGCGGGACATCGGCCTCGCCCTCGGGCTCGGGGCCGTCGGCTACAGCGCGCAGGCCGGGGCCTACTTCGTCGCGCTGAAGCGACTCGACGCGTCGCTGCTCTCCCTGCTGCTCTACACCTTCCCCGGGATGGTCACGATCGCAGCGATCGCGCTCGGGCGCGAGCACGCGAGCCGTCGCAAGACGGGTGCGCTCGTGCTCGCGTCGGGCGGTCTCGTCCTGGTCCTCGCCGGGGCGGGCGCCGGGGCGCTCGATCCCATCGGAGTGCTGCTCGGGATCACGGCCGCCGTCGTCTACACCACCTACATCCTCACCTCGGCCGGCGTCGCCGACCGCGTCGGCCCGCTCCTGCTCAGCGCACTGGTCTGCACGGGTGCGGCGACCACGCTGACGATCGCCACGGCCGTCGTCGGCGACCTGCACCCGGGCGCCGTCACCACGACCGGCTTCGGCTGGCTGGCGGCCATCGCGGTCGTCTCGACGGTGGGGGCTGTCAGCCTGTTCTTCGCGGGCCTCAAGCGCGTCGGCCCGACGACCGCCTCGATCCTCTCGACGGCCGAGCCGGTGACGACGGTCGTGTTGGCCTTCCTGGCCTTCGGCGAGTCGCTGAGCCCAGTGCAGCTCGGCGGCGGGGCCTTCGTGGTCGGGGCGGTGCTCGTCCTCAGCGCGCCGGCCCGCAGGGCGACGACGGCGCGCGCCGCGTACGCGGCAACCTGAGGAGCGCGCGATGGCCGGCTCGCTGGACGGGAAGGTGGCGCTCGTGACGGGCGCGAGCCGGGGTGCCGGGCGCGGCACCGCCGTCGCGCTGGGCGAAGCGGGTGCGACCGTCTACTGCACCGGGCGCACCACGCGCGAGCACCGGTCCGAGTACGACCGGCCGGAGACGATCGAGGAGACCGCCGAGCTCGTCGACGCCGCGGGCGGCCGCGGGATCGCGGTCGCGGTCGACCACCTGCAGCCCGATCAGGTGCGCGACCTCGTCGCGCGCATCGACGACGAGCAGGGTGGCCTCGACGTGCTGGTCAACGACATCTGGGGCGGCGAGAAGCTGGCCGAGTGGGACACGCCGATCTGGGAGCACGACCTCGACCGCGGCCTGCGCCTCCTGCGCCTGGCGATCGACACGCACGTCATCACGAGCCACTTCGCGCTGGCGCTGCTCATCCGCCGGCCCGGCGGCCTGGTCGTCGAGATGACCGACGGCACGCTCGAGTACAACGCGGGCACCTATCGGCTGTCGACCTTCTACGACCTGGCCAAGGCCTCCGTGCTGCGGCTCGCCTTCGCGCAGGCGCATGAGCTCGCGCCGCACGGCTGCACGGCCGTCGCGCTGACGCCCGGGTGGATGCGCTCGGAGATGATGCTCGAGATCTACGGCGTCACCGAGGACAACTGGCGCGAGGCGACGGTCGGCAGCCCGCACTTCGTCGCGATCTCCGAGACGCCGCGCTTCGTCGGCCGTGCGGTCGCGGCCCTGGCCGCCGACCCGGACGTCCACTCCCGCAACGGCGGCTCGTTCTCCTCCGGCGGCCTGGCGCGGGAGTATGGCTTCACCGATCTCGACGGCTCCCAGCCCGACTGCTGGCGCTATATGGTCGAGGTCCAAGACCGCGGGCTCCCGCCCGACCCGGAGGGCTACCGCTGATGAGCATCATCGTCTCCGGCACGCTGCACGTCGATCCGGCCCAGCGGGCGGCGTACCTCGAGGCGCGCGTGCCGATCCTCGAGCACGCCCGCCAGGCGCCCGGATGTGTGGACTTCTCGCTGAGCGCCGACCTGCTGGACCCGGGCCGCATCAACGTCTACGAGCGCTGGCGCTCGCGCGCGGACCTGCTCGCCTACCGCAGCGGCGGTGGGCCCGAGCTCGACGACGACATCGGCCTGAGGGGGGCCGACGTCGAGCTGCACCACATCAGCGCCAGCGAGGCGCCGTGAGGCGCGACCGCTGAGTTCTCGCCGTGATCGGGGTCCTTGGAGGACACCATTCGCACGACGCAGGAGGCTTCTGGTCATGAACGCCGTTCCCACCGCCGAGATCGATGCCCGCTTCAGCGACGCCGAGGCCGGCGCGACGCCATGGCCCGAGGTCGCGAGCACGCTGGAGGGCGCCGAGCTCTACTGGCTGACCACCGTCCGCGCCGACGGGCGGCCGCACGTGACCCCGCTGATCGGCGTCTGGCACGACGGGGCGGTGCACTTCTGCACCGGCCCGGCCGAGCAGAAGGCCCGCAACCTCGAGACCAGCCGCCACGTCGCGCTGACGACCGGCAACAACACGTGGGCCCAGGGCCTCGACGTGGTCGTCGAGGGCGCCGCGGTGCGCGTCGTCGAGGGCGAGGCGCTGCAGCGGCTCGCGGACGCCTACGAGGCCAAGTACGGAAGCCGCTGGCACTTCGAGGTCGGCGACGGCGTCTTCGGTCACGGCGACCACGCGGCCGCGGTCTTCCGGATCGAGCCCACCAAGATCCTGGCCTTCGCCAAGGATCCGCACAGTCAGACGAGGTACCGGTTCACCTCGTCCTGACCCCTGCCTGACGACGGCCGGCATCACACCGGGATGCCGAGGCACGGGAACTCGGGCGGGGCGATGCGGCGGTGCCTCGGGCGGGCCGGCTTCGCTGCGAGTGCGTCGACTGCCGCACGACCCGTGCGGGTAGCACGGCCCCGAACGTGGCGATCACGAGCGTCGTGCGGCCGTTACGCAGGACCGCCGGCGCCGACCGCCCCTGGCACAAGACAAGGAGAGAACGATCGATGGCAACGACCACCACCACTTCGCAGGGAACCGTCTCGCTCGAGGATGCACGCCGGGTCATCGCAGCCGGTGAGGACCGCGCGCGCGAGATCGAACAGCCGCAGAACATCGCCGTCGTCGACGCCGGCGGCAACCTCGTCTCCCACATCCGCATGGACGGCGCATGGATCGGCAGCGTGGACATCGCGATCAACAAGGCGTTCACGGCGCGGGCGTTCGATCTGCCGACGGCCGACCTCGCTGACAATTCCCAGCCCGGAGGCCAGTTCTACGGCATCCAGGAGTCCAACAAGGGCCGCGTGATGATCTTCGCCGGCGGCATCCCGCTCAAGCGCGACGGCGAGGTCGTCGGCGCGGTCGGTGTCAGTGGCGGCGACGGCGACCAGGACAGCACGGTCGCCGAGGCCGCAGCCGCCGCCTTCTGAGCGCGACTCCAGCGCTGCTCGGCCCGCGCGGGCCGGCGACCGCGTCGCCGGTCCGCGCGAGCAGGCGACCGCGTCGCGGTGCTGGCGCGCATGTGCTCGGCCGCCCTTGTGTGTGCTGCTCGTCGGCGCCGACGTCGTGCTCCTCCACCTTCGCCTCGGCCAGGGCGAGCAGTCCGGTTGACCGGCGTCACGGCATCACGCTGTTGCGGTGACGGCGACCGCAAGCTCGACCCCTACGCCTCGTGATCGGCGCAGGGGGGCTTGTCCATACCCGTAGACCAGCTCGATAGGTGTTGTGCGGACCAGCCCTTGGGTCCCTATCAGCGAGCGCGATCGCGGGCGAGCATGAAGCTCGCAAACGCGCCTCGATCATCAAGAGGGAGCAACAAGATGCGCAGCATGACGGGCACACTGGCGGGTCTCCTGGTAATCGCGGCCGCAGCGGCGGCGCCGTCCGCCGCGACGGCGTACGAGCCGGTAGAGCACACCACGCTCGGAACCACGACCACGACCACGACCCAACCGACCGTTGATTGCAGGGCTCCTTCCACCAGGAAGCAGGCGCTCGTGTGCCCTGGCAAGTACTGAGCTGCCGGCTCACACGACCACCCGAACTCGGAGCGGCGGCATCGGCAGCGATGTGCCCGGCTCCTTGCGCCGGGCATGGCGAATCCGTTCGGTTTCAGAAGAGCAACCGATGCCAGGGGCGCTGCCGCCGGTCGTGACGAGGCGGGAGCGCGGGCAGCGCTGCGCGCTGGTGCTATTGCAGCAACCCTCGATGCGGCAGCGAGTCGACGCGCCGCTCTAGAACCAACCCCCGAACCACCCGCCGAGGCCGGCCCGGTCTGCATCGCGACGAACGTCGGCGTCTCTGCGGTGCAACGCGTAGATGCAGGCCGCGATGAACCCGAGCATCGCGGCAAACGCCGCCGCACCCGCTGCTGCGCCGTGGAGGACGAAGACCGCGAGAATCGCAACGACCGCGACCAACGCAAAGAAGATGCGGCCCCGGTCCTTTGACGACATGTGAGGAGCTTACGCGCGCCTGGTCGGGGCGACAACGCGCTGCGCTCCGCTTCCGCCTGACGGGGTCAGCCGCAGTGGCCCCGACTTCGACCGCTCCCATCCATGCGCTGCGATAGCGGTCGGGTCTGCCTGGCTCGGGGTCTTCTACGGCGCGATCGCGACCTCAAGCGGCGGGATCTGCAGGGCGTCCGGGGAAACCTCGCGGTAGAGGAACTCGGGGCGCTCAGAGCGGCGGCTTATTCACGTTCGGCGCACGCGCCCCGCGGCACACATAGGGCCGCTATGTGGTTATCGACCTAGTGGGACACTGCGCCCCGCCATCCACCCTCGGCGAGGCGCTGTTCGTCCAGCACGCAATGAGAGCCCGCTCGAACGCGGGCTCTCGGGGTGCAGCAGATGACGCGCCGATCAGGCCGCGATCTCGAACGAGGTGTTCTCGAAGCGCTCCCAGGCCAGCCGGCGCTTGGCGTACGGGTACTTGTCGAACCATGCCGTCCCCGGCTTGGCCAGACGGATCGCTCCGACCCACGCCACGGGGGCGAACAGGAAGGCGCCGATGACGGCCATCCAATGCTTGCCCTTCGTCCAGGCGACGACGGCGGCCGCGATGTTCACGAGCAGGATGATCACGATGGCGGCGTTCATGGCTAGTGGTACGCCTTGCTGACGCCATACGCGGCCTGCGAGTGCGTGAAGCCCTCGAACTCAAGCTGGCCGATCAGGCCCGAGCGCGAGAACGACTGGTAGTCGAGGTAGTCCTTGGCCGACTTGACCGCCTGCGCGTTCCAGTTGACGTGGATGTGGTTGACGGCGTAGCGGGCGTCCGAGCCGGAGAAGTGCTCGAACTTCAACTGCTTGATCAGGCCGGACTTCGAGAACGCCTGGTAGTCCAGGTAGTCCTGGGCGCTGCTCACGGCATTACGCTGGCCCGCCGTGGCGGCGAGGGCGCTGCCCGTCAGCGACAGCATGGCGACGGCGACAACGAGGGCCGCCAGGGTCTTCTTCATGGGTGTTGCTCCTTGGGATTGCTCTTGGGTTGGTCCTGCCGGGTGACAGGCGAGGAGGCCTGCCCGCCCGAGCGGGTGTCTCCTTGTGGTGTGGTTTTCAGAACCCCACCCAGCTCACGAAGCGGCCTTCTACACGTGCCATCGACTGAGCGACCATCGCCCTACATCGCACATTCGTACGATTGCCCGCACACTCGAGCGCGGGCCGCTATCGCCTTACCGCGGGTACTGCCGTTCGCGGAGCGGCACCGCCCGGCTTCGGAGCCGGGACCGGCTGCGCCGGTGGGGCTTGGTCGCGTCGACCTCGACCTCCGGCGGCGGGATCGCCGAAGCGCCCGGGGAAACCTCGCGGTAGAGGAAGGCAAGTCGCCGTCGCGTGGGCGGTAACGCGCGGCAGTGTTAAGCCTCTCCGCGAGCGCGTAGGGTCGCCGCAAAGCATCTCTCCCAAGCCGAAGCGCTGGCTCCTGGTGGCTCGGCGTCGCCTACGCCCCGACCTCGAACTCAAGCGGCGGGATCGCCAGCGCGTCCGGGGGAACCTCGCGGTAGAGGAACGGGAGCTGATGCCGCGTTCCGCTACTGCCGGTCGTCAGGAGGCGGGAGCGCGGACGCTACATCGCACAATGTACGACGGGCCTACTCCGTGCGGCGAATAGGGGTTGCTCCCCATGGCCGAGGCCGAGTAGTCGGGCTAGGGTCGCTGCGCGCCGGAGCGCTGGGGCGCACTGACGCCGCTGGGGCCTCCCGAGGAACGGGAGGCCCCAGCAACTGTCCTTGTCACGGGTAGACGGGCGCGGGTACTGCCGTGCGCGGGGCGGCACCGACCGGCACCGGCGCAGGGACCGGCTTGCGCCTACGGGGCTTGGTCGCACCGACCTCGACCGCAAGCGGCGGGATCTGCAGCGCGTCGGGCGAAACCTCGCGATAGAGGAAGGTGAACGATGCCCGGCCGAGGGGCGCAAGAGCTCTCGAGCGCTACGCCGGGGTCCGGGGGACACTTGCAACTCGTCCCGTGCGAAAGCTTGCGACGCGCCGGGGTGGCGTCTCCTTGCTGCTGGATTCGGGTTGGGGTCCGGTATCAGTCGTCCGACAGTGGTAGGTGGACACCCAGTGCCGCCAGGACTGCCAGTGCGGCGAAGCCGATCCCGGTCAACAGGTCAGTGTTGATCCTGGGGACGAAGTCGATGACGCTGGCGACTGTGCGGCCGATCTGGTGCCCGGCGACGGACATCCCGAACGTGATGAGTCCGAACAGGACGGGCGCCAGCCATGGGGAGTATCCGGCCAGGCCAAGCGCGGCGCCGCCGACGATGTTGTCGACGCTCAGCGGGAGCGGCAGCCCATACCTGGCCCACTTCAGGTCCGGATCGGCGCGTTCGGGTGAGATCACCGCCCGGCCGATGAGAAACAGGCCATACGCGCCGAGACCGATGATTGCGAGGGTATCGGCGGTGCCGGCGATCTTGTCACTGAGGAAGGCGCCGATGGCGATGCCGATCAGGGGTGTGACGCCGTCCCACAGCCCGAAGATCGCGGAAGTCTTGACCGACTCCATGAGGGTCGGCTTGAGCCCGCCGAGCACGAGCGAGCTGCGGAAGTTGTCCAGGCTCAGGGTGAACCCGAGCGACAGCAGCCCAAACATTCGACAACGACTCCTTTCCGTTGCGTGCTACCGACCACCGACCGATGGCAGGACAACAGGCGACGACTGCCGGCCTATGTCTCGCCGCGCTCCTCTCGTCCTCTGATTTCGCGACCCATTCTGCGAAGGCCGACGGGTCATCTCACAGCGGGATCCGGAGGGCCACCCCCTCCTTCTTGACCCGGCCCGATCGTATGCCAGTAGCGCGGGTCAGTAGCGCATCCGACCGGACATCCCGTTCGGTATGAACGGCCCGCCGCTCGTTTGCCACCAGAGGCCGCTCGTGCCGTCTCTCCTACCGCCCTACCAGAGACGAAAGCAACGCGCGTTGCCCGAGAGCTGCAGCGTCCGTCGCCCCGGAGTAACGGGCGTTGCCGGAAAGCTGCAGCGTCCGTCGCCGGTGGCGTAGCCCACGCCGCTCGATCTAGAGACGTTCGTTCTCGTCGCGCGGCACAGGACGGTCCGGGTCGCCGTCCGTGTTACGCGCCTCCCCGTCAGACCTGACCAGATATCCGAGACCGTAGGGCCTCGCCACGAACGGGCTTCTCCGCGCGAAGAAGAGCGCGATCTCGCACACCGTGATGAACGCGATGACGATGATGACGCCGATCCACACCACCCGCTTGTAGCGCTGCGACCTCGGGAAATCAAGGCGCCGCACGTTCCGCTTCGACAGCTATTGCTCGCGCTCCAAAGTGACAGCGGTGGGATACCGGAATGCCTGGTTGCAGGCTCGACGCTTGCGACGGCCGGAGCGCGGCGCAGCGCGACGGGCCGACGGAATCGGCACGCGGGGCCTTACTCGCTGGGCTGGTCGACTGCGCGCAGGCGAGGCAATGTGTCGGACGCAGGCTCGTCGAGCTCGGCGGATAGCGCCTCGCTCTCGAATCCGGCGAGCGCCGCCTCACACGACGCCACCGCGGCAGTTGCCTCCGCGCGTCCCGGTGCGTCGAAGTAGTCGCGCGCGCGGACCGCGGCGAGCCAGTTCTTGTAGCGGGCGAGGTCGGCGTCGGACTCCTCGAGCTCGGTGTACATCGCCCGCCCGCGGATGCGCTCGCACTCGAGCTCCTCGTGGAACTGGCGCGTGCTCTCGATCAGCTCGTGGTACTCGTCGGTGCGCTCGGCCTGCATGGCGTCGATGACCTTCGCCTCCTGCCTGGCGTCCTCGAGCTGGATCCGGAGCATCTCGCCCTGGCCGCCCTCGGCACGCAGTCGCCTGACGACCTTCGTCGCAACGCGCGTCGTCGCCGGCGTGGCCGGGAGCAGGCAAACGGACTGCTGCAGGTAGTGGGCGCCGGCACTGCGCAGGTTGCGCCACGAGTAGACGCGCAGCGTCGACGAGGCGCCGCTGGGCGTGGACACGGTGATCAGCAACCAGTCGTGCATGGAAGGCCGGGGATTATCCCAGATGGCCGTGGACGCAGGCCCTCCTACAGGGTGTATGCAGCGCTCGTTTCACGGCGGGAAGAACCCGCATTTCCCCTGCTCTGAAGCCAGATTCGCACCCGCCTCTCGGGCCTTGCCGGACCGCTGCGGGATGGGAAAGGATGCGCGCAAACCGACGCCTTGCGGGAGGCATCCGAGCGTGACCGCGATCTTCATTTTCATCTCCGGAGCAACCTTGCTCGTCTACAGCGCCGAGCGGCTGATCAGCTCGCTCGTCGGGATCTCGCGGGGGTTGGCGATCTCGGTCTTCCTGCTGGCGATCATCTTCACCGGCATCGAGTTCGACGACATCGTCCTCGGAATCGCGCTGAACCTCGAAGGCGACCAGGACGTGGCGCTCGGCCTGGTGCTCGGCACCGCCGTGTCGTTCAGCGGCATCGTGCTCGCAATCGGCGCGATCCTCACGCCGACCACCTTCCGCATCCCGCGCGAGTACATCGTCGTCTTCGCGCTCTCGCCGCTGATCATGCTCGTCTTCGCGATCCGCAAGGAAGTCACGACCGTCGACGCGATCATCCTCATCCTTCTGTTCGTCGCCTGGATCGCCCACGTGGCCGTACGCGAGTCCCAGCGCAAGACAGCGACATTCCGCAATCTCGAGATCATCGAGGAAGCCGAAGAGCAGGAAGAGCAGCGAACGGCGTCTGACCCGGTGCGGACTTCGGCCGCCGACGCGACGAGCCTGGTCGACGGGGACGGCCGGTCGTTCCGCGGCCTCGAGATCGTCGAGGGAGCTGAAGAGCAGGAGGACCAGGAGCCGGCACGCACCCGGACCGCCCAGACGACGAGCGCCGCCCATGGGCGCTCGTTCCATGACGTCGAGATCGTCGAGCAAGCCGAGCGGGCGGCGGCCGCCCCGGTAACGACCGAGGCCGTCGACACCATGAGCCTGTTCAAGCGGCAGGGACGCTGGTCGGGCTGGATCAACCTCGGCCTGGCCGTGATCGCGATCTGCGGCATCGTCATCGGCGCCGCGACCGTCAGCGACGCAACCGACCAGATCCTCGACCGCTACTCCATCGAGGGCACGGTGTTCGGCGCCACGATCGTCACCGCGGTGCTGTGCATCGAGGACCTCTTCCTCACCGTGCGGCCGATCCGCAGAGGGGTGCCCGAGATCGGCATCGGCAACGTCATCGGCAGCCTCATCTTCTCGGTGACCGCCAAGCTCGGGATCGTCGTCCTTGCCGGCGGCAGCGTCGCGATCGGCTCGAGCGTCCTGCACTGGCACCTCCCGGCGCTCATCGTGCTGACCGGCATCGCCGCGGGTTTCATGTGGACCGGGCGCCTCAAGCGCTGGCACGGCGTCGTCCTGCTCGCCCTCTACGCGGCCTACTGGGTCATCAGCTACGCCGTCTACGGCGGCGCCCCACTCGACGACTGAACGCACCCAGCAGGACGCGGACGGCAGGTGGCGGCGCTGCTACAGCGTGCGTGCGGCGCGGCTCAGAGACGGCGGGAGAGCGACAGTGCGGCGCGTCCCGTGGCGGCAACAGCGATCCCGACTGCCGCTCCCGCGATCGTGATGAGCGCCGCTTGGGCGGTGAGCGGATCCACGCCCAGTGTGGCCCCTGCCGCGGTGAGGGAGAGCGCTGCTGCGCTGGCGAGGGCGACCAGCGCCCAGGCGGGGAAGGCGATGTTGCTCCGCCACGAGAGGCCGGGTTGGGCGCGGAGGCACCAAGCGACCGCCGCGTTCGCGGTGAGCCAGCCGCCCACGGCGGCGGCGATCGCCATGTCGGTTCCCCACTGGTGCTCGACGATGAGGAACGTCGGGAGCACCGCGACGATGAGGGCGACGGCGGTGAGCCCGATGGCGGACAGCTGCGTGTCGTCGAGGAACCGCCGGGCGGGATCGCGGGGCGGGCGGTCCATCGTGCCCGGGGCCTGCGGCTCGGAGACGAAGGCGATCGACGCGCCGATGTCCATGAACAGCTCGAGGATGACGATGTGGACCGGGTGGAAGGGGGCGGGCATGCCCAGCACGAGCGGCACGGCGACGACCACGACCAGTCCCACCTTGGCGCCGAGGTAGAACGCGACCGCGCGCCGCAGCTGCGAGGCGAGCGCGCGACCGCCCTCGACGGCGTGCACGATCGTCGGGTAGGCGTCGTCGACGAGCACGAGGTCGGCCGCCTCGCGGGCGAGGTCTGTGCCGCGCGCGCCCATAGCGATGCCGACGTTGGCGCCGGCGAGGGCCGGCGCGTCGTTGACGCCGTCGCCGGTGACGGCGACGGCCTCGTCGCGCTGCTGGAGGATCCGGACGAGGCGCAGCTTGTCCTCGGGGGTGGCGCGCGCGATGACCGCCTGGCCGCGCAGCCGCCTTGCGAGATCGTCGTCGTCGAGGGCGTCGAGCGGCGCCCCGCCGTGCATGACCTCGGTAGCGTGGACGCCGGCCTCGCGGGCGGCCGCGGCGACCGTCTCGGGGTGATCGCCGCTGACGACGATCGTGCGGACGCCGGCATGGGCGAGCTCGGCCACGGCGTCGCCGACCCCGGCGCGCAGCGGGTCGCGGAACGCGGCCAGGCCGACGAACTCGAGGTCGGCCTCGGCGTCGGCCGCGTCACGAGGTGCGGAGGCGACATGGCGCTCGGCGACCGCGATGACCCGCAGCGGGTTGTCCGCCAGCCGCTTGACGTCGTCAAGCACGGACGCCCGCTCTCCCTCGGACATCGCGCACGCCTCGAGCACCGCCTCGGGGGCGCCCTTCACGACCACCCACGCGCCGTCGGCATTGCGCCACACCGCGCTCTCGCGCCGACGCAGGGGATCGAACGGGTACCGGGCGATGCGCTCGCTCGGGTCACGCTCACCGGCGGCCTCGACGAGCGCGCGGTCCACCGGGTCCTGCGCGGCGGCCGCCCCGTGCGCGGCCGCGGCGGTGCCCAGCACGCGCTCGCGGTCCCCGGCGACGTCCTCGATCACCAGCCGGTTCTCGGTCAGCGTCCCGGTCTTGTCGGCCAGCAGCACAGTCATGGCGCCGACGGCCTCGGCGGCGCGCAAACGCCGCAGCAGGACGCCGTGCTGCGCCAGGCGCAGGCCGCCAAGCGCGACGAGTGCGGTCACGAGGATCGGCAGCTCCTCGGGGATCGTCGCGAACGCGAGCGTCAGGCCGCTGAGCAGCATCTCGCGGGCCGGCTGCCCCCGGAGCACGCCGAGCAGCGGCACGAGCACGCACGCCGTCAGGGCGACGATCAGCGCGTAGCGCGCCAGCTCGGCCATCGCGTTCTGCAGCGGGGTGGGTGGCTCCTTGGCCTGCGCAACGAGCCGGCCGAGCCGCCCGATCTCGGTGTCCTCGCCGAGCGCGACGACGACGCCCTCGCCGGCGCCCGCCACCACGGCGGTGCCCGCGTGCAGCACCGAGGAGCGCTCGGCGAGCGGAGTGCCCGCGAGGACCGGCTCGGGCCCCTTCGCGGCCGACAGTGGCTCGCCGGTGAGCCGGGATTCGTCGGCTGCGAGGCCGTCGGCCGCCACGACGCGGACGTCCGCGGCGACGAGTGTGCCGGCCTCGACGAGCAGGACGTCGCCGATCACGAGGTCGCCGACGGGGACCGCCTGCGCGACACCCGCGCGCCGCACGAGCGCGTTGGGGGCGCTGAGGTCACGCAGCGCCCGCAGCGCGCGCTTCGCTCTGACTTCAGCGACCGCTTCGACGGCGCCGATGACCACGATGACGAAGAAGATCGCGATCGCGTCGCGCAGCTCGCCGAAGATCGCCGAGAGCACCGCCACCGCGATCAGCAGAAGCATCAGCGGCTCCGCAAGCGACTCCAACACCTCCTCCAGGATCGCCGCGGCCTGGCTGCCCTCCGTCCGCACCGCCGCTGTGCCGCGCCGCTGCTCGACCTCCTCGGCCGTCAGCCCTTCCGGGCGGCCGCGGGTGCGCTCCCACACCGCCGCGAGCGGCTCTGCGTGGACCGTGACGACCGGCGCGCGCCGAGCGGTGACCGCGGGCGTTGCGCTCGCCATGAAACGCATGATATGTCCGCCGGGCGGGTCACCGAACCGCGTAACGCACGTGGAATCAGCGTCCTGCAGGACAACGACTGGCTGCTGATCACCGTCTCCACGCCCGGCGGCGGGGGCGCGGCGCCGCGGCGGGCCGCTGTTGTGGCGGCAGCACCGGCCGACCAATGATCGCCCTGAAGAATCGGCCTGCACTACGGCTGGTCGCGCCGGCTTCACTATCGAGTGGGCCCGCCAGGACTCGAACCTGGATCTGACGGATTATGAGAGCGCGCAATCACGCACAGTTTGGCTAGCTAGAGCCAAACACGAGGCTTCGACCTCCGGGTAGATCAGGTTCGAATCGACTGTTGGGGAACTCGTGTGGAACGCGGCGGCCCCGGAACCTACGACTCAGACCGCCCCCGAGCTTTACCAGCGTCCCGTGTCCCCTCGCATGGAACTCGGTAGCGCCCGGGGCGCAGCTGCCTTGCCCGCGGAAGCAGGAGCCACGCCGGCGCCGATCGCGGTCCGGGGGACGCTTGCAACTCGTCCGGAGCGGCCACCAGATCAGCGACGACGCTGGCTACCGCTCCGCGAGGGAAAGCGGGCGCCGCGGTCCTGCTTTCCGCGCAAGGCAGGGCGGCTTGCCAGCGTCGTGGAGATGCGCGCGGGGCAGCGAATGCAGGTGCCCCAGGGGTCGGTCCGCGCCAGGCTGACGCGCGCGGTGGGGTCAGGGGTCGACGGTCGGCCGCTCGGGGTTCGCGGCAGCCGTTCCCTCAGCTTCCGTTCTGCTCGCGACGACCACGCCGGCCCGCCACCCCGGCGCGCGCCCTCCTCGCGGCGGTTGGATCGACTGGGCTTCAATCCCGCTGCGCGCGATCACCCACGCGATCACGGAGTTCGAGTTCCACATCTCGCCCGTGCCGAGCTCGTCACGGCCCCACACCGGGGTTGGCACCTTCGATACCACTTCGAGCACGTGCCGAGCGAGTTGCTCCTGATCGCTGAGGCGCCTCGGACTGTCGACGGCCTCGGCGACGTCCGGTATGTGGCCACCGCGCCAGACCCGGATCTCGTAGCGGAAGATCCGAAATTGGCCCGCCCAGCGAGCGCCGACGGCGCCCTCGGCGACGACACCCCGCTCCTGTCCGCCCCAGTCGTGGACCGGCGCCTGCTCGATCACGAACGTTCCCTCCGGGAGTTCGACTTGAAGCGCGGAGTGGTAGAGGTCGCGCGCAGGCCGCCGCTGCAACCGAGCCGTTAGCCCTTCGTAGACGCGGCCGTTGAGCCTGACGAAGTGCCCGCCCGCGCCGAGCGGCAACCAGTACAAGTCAACCCCAGCCATGCTCAGCCAGCGTACGCTGCTGACGAGAGATGGCCGACTTCGAGCTCGCCGAGGAGTTCCTGCCCGTCTACGACGTCTCCGATGCCGTCGCGACCGTCGCCGACGCCGATGCCGGCACGGATGGCGAGCGCTGCTCGACGTCGACTTGCTCAAGGTGGGCCGCGAGGCGCCGATGGTGGGAGTGCTCGGCGCGCTGCGGATGCTGCCGGAGATCGTCGGCCATCTGCTCCATGGGGAGCGGCCGGCGAAGCCGCCAGAGTCGATGCGGCTTCGCGATCTCCCGGCGCTCCCGATGTACCAAGGCGGCTGGATCCTGCTCGGCGAACGCGCGGGCCACGAGATCGCGCTGGGGCTTGTGGGCAAGTTCTGGCGACCGGTGATCGAATGGGCGCCGATCACCAGCGCAGATGAATTCCGCGCCTTCCACGAGCCCGGGTTCGCAAAGACGGTCTACGACCTCTCCGTGCGCGAGCTCGATCCGAACAGGACGCTGCTGTCCGGGCTGATGCGGACAGCTACCACCGACGAGCACGCGCGCCGCTGGTTTCGCCGCTACTGGACGTTCGGCGTTGGCCCGGGAGCACACATCCTCGTCGGGGCCCTGCTCGACTCCGCACGACGCGCCGCTGAAGGCGACCACAACGAGTAACGATCAAAGGCATGGCAGGCGGTCTCCAAAAGACCGCCTTCCTGCAGTCGCTGGACGCCGCACACGCGTCGGCCTGCAACCCGCGCGGAGCGGGTGTGGGCAGGTTCGTCGAGCAGATGCGCGGCGAAACGCGAGAGCAGGTGTCGGTCGCTGCCGCAACACCCGAGGGCGTGCCGTAAGGGGATGGTCATGCGGTCCTCCTCGACCTCGTGGGACGTGTCCAATCCAGCGTTCACCGCCAGTCGGACGGCGCCCCGTCCATGACCATCCTTCTCGGACACGACCGACGGCGCTGACACGCATGACGGCTCAGATCCGGGCTCTGCGCCGCGGTTGCGGCGTGGCGGTGGTCGCAGAGGTGGTTCCGACGCGGCAGCTCCAGCAGCTCGGGCCGGGTCGCCGCGTCTCTCGAACCGGACGGGATAGGCGCGAGCCGGGGTCATTGCCGTCACTTCTCGGAATCGGGTGTTGTGCGGCTCACGGGCGTCAAGTGCCGGACAGCAGCGCGCGGTCGAAGAAGCCGACGACCCTGCGCTCGTACTGCGGCCGGTGCGGCGGAGATGCCGCCGGTGTGGCCGGCGCGCGGGATCTCCCAGAGCGTGGTGGTCGGGCCGCCGGCGTCGCGGTAGGCGCGGTTGAGCGCCTCGTCGGCGTTGCCCTGCATCCCTCGGATGAGCAGGACGGGCCGCGGGGCGATCCGCGGCATGAGGTCGGCGAGGTCCGGTCGGCGGGCAGGTGGTCGGAGAGCACGACGCCGGCCGCGGTCTCCATCGTGATCGGCGCGATCCAGCGGAGCGGTTCGGGCGGGGTGTCGGGCATGTGCTTCTGCTCGGCGGCCGAGCGCAGGCCGGCGCCCTCGGACACCACGGCGCGCAGGCCGGGGTCGCGAGCGGCGGTCTGCAGCAGCAGCTCGCCGCCGACGGAGAGGCCGAGGCCGCCGATGCGGCCGCCGTGCACGTCCGGGCGCGCGCGCAGGTAGGCGACGGCCGCGCGGAGGTCGGGCTCGCCGCCCCAGCCGCGCGCGTTGAAGTCGCCCTCGCTCTGCGCCCTCGCCGCGGCGGTCGAGCAGGAGCACGCCGTAGCCGTGGCGCACGAGCATGCGCGCGTGGCGGACCGGGCCCTTGCGGCCGGGGAAGGCGATCACCGCCGCGCCGTTGCGCGACGGCACGTACCAGCCGGCGAGCCGCAGCCCGTCGCTCGTCGTCAGCGACACGTCGACGTACGGCCGTCCGAGGTCGACCCGCTCGCACCGGTGCTCGCGCCTTGTGGTTGGCCACGATCGCGAACGCGACCGGCATGACGACGAAGATGACGCCGCGAACGCCGCGACGGCCGCGACGAGCGCCCGCCGCAGGTAGCGCCGCAGCGGCCGCTCGTCGCAGCCGGCGCGAGCGCCACAGCACGGCCGCGCCGAGCACGACGAGCGCCGCGCCGGCGACGCCGGCGAGGATCGCCGTGACGTCGTCGCCGCCGAGGCGGTCGACGGCGACGTGGCGGGCGCCGTCGACCACGCCGGCGACGATCATCAGCGGACCGGCCGTGAGCGCGGCGACGGCGCGCGCGCCCGGCTCGCAGCCGCGGGTACGCGAGCGCCAGCAGCGCCGCGAGCGCGACCGGCACCAGCCCGCTCGCGAGGTGGTCGCCGACCGAGGTGCCGGGCTCACGGTGCCAGAACGCGTCGTCGAGCACCCACAGCGCGGCGGCGACCATCGCGAGGCGGAACACGAGCGTCTCGGCCCGCCCGGCGAGCGGTCGGCGGGCCCCGCCGCCCGCGGAGCCGGAACGAGCACGGCGCGGCCCGGCCGAGGCCGGGGCCGTGTTCGGTCGGCGAAGCGTCTCAGGCATAGCGCAGCGCCTCGCCGGGCTTGAAGCGCACCGCGCGCCGCACCGGCGCGAGCAGGACGAGCAGCGCGAGCACGATCGTCCCGACGAGCGTGATCGCGAGGTTGACCGTCGGGAACACGAAGCTCAGGTCGATGTCCGCCACGCGACGCGGTCAGCGCGATCATGCCGCGTGCCATCAGGTAGCCGGCGGGCAGGCCGAGCAGCCAGCCGAGCAGCGCGACGACGATCCCCTCGATGCCGAAGATGCGCCGGACGTCGCGGGCGCGGGCGCCGACGCAGCGCAGCGTCCCGATCTCGCGCGTGCGCTCGAGGACGCCCATCGTGATGGCGTTGACGAGGCCGACCATGCTGATCGCGACGATGACCAGGCCGAGTACGGTGATCGACTGGGTCAGCGTCGCGTTGAGCTTGACGTTGTCGCGCCGGGCGACGTAGGTCTCCTGCGTGGTGATCTGCGCCCCGTGCGCGCCGAGGCGTGTCCTCGAGCCGCGTGGTGAGCCGGTCGACGAACGCGTGATCCTTGGAGGCGGCGACGACCCAGTAGCTGTTGACCTCGCCGGGCTGTGCAGCACCGTCTGCAGGCTCGCCAGCGGCAGGTAGGCGGCCAGGCCCTCGTTGTCCTGGCTGTTGCTGATACCGATGACGCGCACCCGCGACGGGCCCGGCCGGGCGTCTGCAGCGGCGTGGTGTCGCCGACGCCGACGCCGAGGTGCTCGGCGAGCTGGCGGCCGAGCACCGCGACGCGCTCGTGCTGCGCGCGCCTCGGCCGGCGTGTACCAGCGGCCCTGCGCGACGCGCATGTTCATCAGCGGACGGTCCGCCGTGCCCGCAGACCAGACGTCCTTGCCGCCGGCCTTGGCGCTCGTGCTCAGCAGCGGCTGGATGCGCGCGACGCCCGGGCGTGGACGCAAGGACGCGCGTCGCGTCGGCGTTGAACGGCCGCGTCGCCACCGTGCCGGCGAAGACGTCGAAGTGCGCAGTCGTCGTAGTACTCGCGCGTCGAGTTGGCGACCGAGGTGCCGAGCGCGAGCAGCGCGAGCAGCGCGCCGACCGACAGTGCGACCTGCAGCGCCGTCGCGATCGTGCGGCGCTTGCGGCGCCCGACGCCGCGCAGCCCGATCTGCGCGCTGCGCGGCAGGAACGTCGACGCGACGCAGCAGCGCGTCGAGCGCGGCCTTGCCCGCCGACCGCCGAGCCGGTGGCCTGCAGCGCCTCGTGGCACCGGGAGCCGGGACGCCCGGCGGATCGCGGGCATCGCCGCCAGCGGCGGGCCGAGCACGCCGACGACGACGCTCGCGACGAGCACCGCCGGAGTCGACGTGGAAGCCGGCGTCGATCGCCGTAGAACAGGCTGGCGAAGAACCCCGTCAGGACATTGGCGAGCACGACGCCCGAGCACGACGCCGACGAGGCCGCCGAGCGCGCCGAGCATCAGCGCGGTGCGCCGGTAGATGCGCGCGATCTGGCGGCGGCTGCCGCCGATCGCCTTCATCGCGGCGATCTCGCCCGGTCTGCTCGCCGATCAGCGTGCTCATCGTGTTCGAGAGCAGCACCAGCGCCGACAGCAGCGCCAGCAACGTGACCACGGTCATGATGCTGGCGACCTGCTCGAAGCCCTCCTTGTACGGATAGTCGCCGGGCTTGCGGATCTGCGGGATCTCGGCGAACGCCGGCTGAAGCCCTTCGACCGAGCCGCAGCTCGTCGCGCACGGCGGCGATCGTGCGGTCGACGGCCGGCGCGCTGCGTGTCGCGCCAGGCGCAGCGCGAACGACGTGTAGCCGGGCGTCCCGCTGAGCTGCGTCGACGGTCTCGGCGGTGCGCGTAGAAGGTCGGGAAGCCGTTGGCGACCGATGGCGCCGCCCATCAGCGAGCGGCCCTCGCCGGTGACCGGCAGCGATCGCGTGCGGCCGTCGGCGGCGATGATCGCGCACGCTGTCGCCGTCGAACTTGCCCTTGGCGCGCGTTCTGGGTGTCGCTGCAGCACGGCGCCCGGCGCCCGGCGCGCGAGCCCGACGCGGTCGCGACGACGTCGACCTGCTGGCCGCGCGAAGTCGCGGCACGCCGATGACGAGCGCCTTCTGGCGGCGCGCGCCGACGTACATGCGCGTCGAGAACAGGCTCGTCGCCGCGACGGCGCGGACGTTCGGAAGCTGCTCGATGCGCCGCAGCTGCGCCGCGGACGACGACGACCGGCTTGGTCGTCAGCGTCACGTCGGCCAGCCGGTTGGTGGCGATCTCGCGGTCCATCGCCTGCTGCATCAGCGCCGGGACCGCGAACAGCCCGACGCTGGCCACCGCGAGCGCGAGCGTCAGGACGGTGAAGAAGGCGCGCGCCTTGCGGCGCGTCAGGTCCGTGACGGACTTGCGCAGGATGGCGGAGGACATGACGCGCCTCCTCACTCGTCCACCACGAGGCCGTCGCGGATCGTGATCGTCCGGTCGGCGCGCGCGGCGAGCTCGAGGTCGTGGGTGACGTAGAGCACGGTCGCGCCCTCGTCGCAGACGCGCTGGAGCAGCTCGAACATCTCGGCCGCGGTCTTCGTGTCGAGGTTGCCGGTCGGCTCGTCGCCGATCACCAGCGTCGGGTAGGACGCCAGCGCGCGAGCGATCGCCACGCGCTGCTGCTGGCCGCCGGACATCTCCGACGGCAGCCGGTCGCGCCATGTCGGCCAGCCCGACGAGCTCGAGGTTGTGCAGCGCGCGCTCGCGGCGCTCGCGCTTGGAGCCGCGGCGCGCGAAGTCCAGCGGCAGCATCGCGTTCTCCAGCGCCGTCAGCGTCGGCAGCAGCTGGAAGAACTGAAACACGACGCCGACGTGGCTTGCCGCGCCACACGGCGAGCTCCTCCTCGCTCATGCGGTCGATCCGGTCGCCGCGGACCGTGACCGTGCCGGCCGTGGGCCGGTCGATCCCGGTGATCATGTTCATGATCGTCGACTTGCCGCTGCCCGACGGGCCGACGATCGCGACCATCTCGCCGTCGTCGATCGTCAGATCGATCGCCGCGCAACGCCGGGAACTCGACCTTGCCGGTCCGGTAGACCTTCTCGACACCCTCGAGGCGGATCAGCGGCGAACCCACTGCGGCGGGGGGACCTGGGGCGACAGGCGCCGGTCCCGGATGCGCGGTCGCACTCACGGCCGCCTCCTCAAGTTGAGTATGTCTGCCCACGCTAGGTCTGCGGGCAGCGCGCGCCATCCGTACTCGGCCCTCCACCGGGAGGGGTTTATCCGCAGCCGGTCCGATCGCGGACAGGCCCACACGACCGCTCGGCCGCGGCACCGCGGCCGGATCGCCCACCGGAGCCGGCCGCCGACGCGATACACACGGGCCCGACCGCGTAACAGGAGAGACAACGCGAACGCCCGACGGCCCGGCAAGAGCCGGGAGGCTGTAGCGGTCACAACCGTGCAACCGCAGATGTCGAGGCAGGTCGCTGGCAGCGCTCGCGCAGGTCGAATAAAGAGCGCCTAGCTCATCGGTGACCTCAGCCCAGTCTGCAAGCCCTCAGCGGAGGGCGCTCGTCACCCCCGCTGCTTCTCGCTGGCGCGCTACCCGCAGCTCGCCGACCTCCTCGGCCAGCGCCACGGACCATCACCAACGACTGGCAGTCCGCAGAGCCCAGCGGCTGATCGGCCGGCTCCTGGTCGCGCAGCCGACCTGCTCGACGGGCTCGACTTCACGCCCGCGACGCTGCGCGAGGATCTCCGAACGCCCGCGCGCTACCTCTTCTCCGTTTCCGAGTTGGTCGACCGTGCGGTCGACCTCACCACACAAAGCGCGGCGCTCGTCCACGACAACGAGCGACGCTGGCGGGTCTTCCGCGAGCGGGCGGAGGCAGTCCGAACGGACACCAGCGCCGGATAGCGCTGCTGTTCGTCGTCCGAACTGGAGGCAGTCGTCAGCGCGCCTTCGTCGGCGGCGGCAGCCTCACCTCGGTCTCGTAGCTGTGCGCTACGGCGGAGACGTGCATCGCGGCGTGGTCAGCGATCGACCCGATGGGGTTCGTGCTCAGCAGCATCGGCATCGAGATGATCGTGTTGCCCGTCTCGGGCGCGCCCACGCCGTCCTCGCGATACTGCGCGAATCCCAGGTGGTAGACGGCCGTGATCGCCATCACCAGCGCGAGCGACGCGCCGAAGTAGGCGAGCCGCCGGCGCCAACTGGCCAGGTGCCCGCCGAGCGCCCGGTAGACGACCAGGCAGGGCAGCACGGTCAACAGCAGCGCGTCCGTCGCGCCGTACAGACCGCCGCGCCAGATCAGCTCGAACACGTAGTAGGCGCCGTCCGGACGCGGCGTGGCATCCTCGGAGAAGACGTTGCGGACGAGCGCGACGCCGAACACGACGCCGAGCGCCACACCGAGCTTCCAGTGCCGGCGGAACGTTTCGCGCAGGTTCAGCTGAGTCGACACGGCGTAGGCCGCCCAGAGTGCGAGCACAGACACGAAGTAAATGCCGAGGTAGACGTCGTGTTGGAGGCCGAGCAGGCTCGACCCGACGAACGGCACGGCGAAGCCAACTGCGGCGGCGGTGGCGAACCAGCGCAGCTGAACAGCCCAGCTCTCGGGGTATGCAGCGGGGTGCGAGGTCAACCGGGACGGCAGGCCGTGCGGAACGTGCAGCCAATTGGCTTCCATGCGGCGAGCGTACGCGGACGGGGCTGTCAGGTCGTCGGGACAATCGTGCAGTGACGCTGCTCCCGACTACGGAGCACTCGCCGGGGTGGCGCGAACCTTCCGGGCGGGTCGTGGTGCTCCAACCGCGCTGCCGCTTTCGTCTCGACGATGGCAACCCTCCTCGGCTCGACCCCAGACTGCTCCTATCCAACGCCAGAGCAGCAGTCGACGGTCGAGCTCAGCGCTCGCCGCGTCCCATAAGTCGGACCCCTTACGGCCAACATCCCTGCAACCGTTGCGGTTTCGGGGCGGCGGGAGACCGAGGTGTCCCGTAAGCCCAAGCCCGGTCATCCGTCCGGTGACTGGGCGCTATACGGGGATCGCGACGGGGCGCCATGCCCGAGTTGACGCAAGAGCAGGTCTCCCGCGCCAGCCGCTCCCGACTCCCGAACCTCGCCAGAAGCAGGGCGGGTCCCATCGGCGGTGTGAACCGGAGAGCTGACGGCGCCGCGGTCCGCGCTCGCTTCCGTCCCGATGCGATCGCCCGAGCGCCGGTACGGCGCGTGCCC
>CAWEBN010000015.1:0-14172 GCA_963807305.1 uncultured Actinomycetes bacterium | reverse complement strand
GGCCACGCGGCCATGGCGCAGGCCCCAGAGCACGTTGGCGAGGGTGAGCAGGACCCCGGCGGCGAGGATGTAGGCGCCGACGGTGGAGATGAGGTTGTCGGTCCCCCAGCCTTTGTCGGCGCTGTAGGTGTAGATGCGCCGGGGCATCCCGGAGAGCCCGAGCGAGTGCTGGATGAGGAAGGTGGCCAGGAAGCCGACGAACTGCAGCCAGAACGAGAGCTTGCCGATCCGCTCGGAGAGCATGCGCCCGGTGATCTTCGGAAACCAGTAGTAGACCGCGGCCATCACGGCCGACACCGAGCCGGCGACCAGGACGAAGTGGAAGTGCGCGACGACGAAGTAGGTGTCGGTGACCTGGCGGTCGATGGGGAAGATGGCGAGCATCACGCCGGTGATGCCGCCGAGGGTGAAGAGGACGAGGAACCCGGCGGCGAAGTACAGCGGGGTGCGCAGCGCGATCGAGCCGCGAAACAGCGTGGCCACCCAGTTGAGCACCTTCACCCCGGTGGGGACGGCGATCGCCATCGAGGAGAGCATGAAGAACACCAGCACGGCGCTCGAGAGCGGGGTGGCGAACATGTGGTGGGCCCACACGAGCATGGACAGGAACGCGATGGCGATGCTCGACGCGGCGATCGCCTTGTAGCCGAAGATCGGCTTGCGCGCGAAGACGGGCAGCACCTCGGAGATCACCCCGAAGGCGGGCAGGATCATGATGTAGACCTCGGGGTGCCCGAAGAACCAGAACAGGTGCTGCCACAGCAGCGCCGAGCCGCCGCAGCTCGGGTCGTAGAAGCAGGTGCCGAAGTGGCGGTCGGTGAGCAGCAGCGTCACCGCGCCGGCGATCACCGGCAGGGTGAGGATGATCATGATCGCCTGGGCGAGCATCGACCAGCAGAAGAGGGGCAGGCGCGCCCAGCCCATCCCGCGGGCGCGCATGTTGGCGATCGTCACCGTGATGTTCAGCGCGCCGAGGATCGAGCTCGTACCCGTCAGGTGGATGAGGAAGATCCACGCGTCGGTCCCGTTGCCCGGAATGTAGGGCCCCGAGGAGAGCGGGGTGTACGCCGTCCAGCCCGCCTCCGGGGCACTGAAGAAGACCGAGGCGTAGAACACGGTTCCGCCGGCGAGGTAGAGCCAATACGACAGCGCGTTGAGCCGCGGAAAGGCCATGTCGCGGGCCCCCACCTGCAGCGGCACGAAGTAGTTCGCGAAGCCGGCCCACAACGGCATGATCACGAGGAAGACCATCGTGGTGCCGTGCATGGTGAGCACCTGGTTGTAGACCTGCGGAGTGAGCAGCGTGTTGCTGGGCTCGGCGAGCTGGGTGCGCATCAGCAGCGCCTCGACTCCCCCGAGCGCCATGAACGCGAAGGCCGTGACCAGGTACAGCACGCCGATCCGCTTGTGATCGGTCGTCCTCACCCAGCCGACCCACCCGCGGCCGGCCACGGGCTCGACGCGGTGAGCGACGAGTTGCGCAGGCGCCGCGGGCGCCTGCGGGACGGAGCTGGTCTGAGTCTGGGTCGGGTCGATCGCCATTCAGGGTCCTCCGGGCACGGTCGCGCGGTGCTCGCGGGCGGCCGTCGCGTTCGCCGCGTCGATCAGGCGCTTCTGCCGGGCCACCCAACGGGCGTAGGCGGCCGGTGCGACGCCGCGCACCCGGGCGACCATCTGGGCGTGGTTGCGTCCGCACAGCTCCGCGCACTGGCCGGTGTAGACGCCGGCTCGCTCGAGACGGAACCACGTGTGGTTGACGTAGCCGGGAAGCGCGTCGAACTTGCCGCCCAGCTTCGGGATCCACCACGAGTGCGCGACGTCGACCGAGACGATGTCGAGATCGACCGTGACGCCGACCGGCGCCACCATCTCCTCATAGGAGAAGGCGCCGTTCGGATACTTGTACATCCACACGTACTGGCGGCCGACGACGTCGATGTGCAACGCGCCGCGATCGCCGTCGCCCACGCCGGCCGCTGCGGCGGCGGGACTTGCGACGGCCGGGCCGGGATGCTCGATCGCATCGAGCTTGAGGATCGAGAACACGGCCAGGAAGACGATCAGCCCGGCCGCGGCGACCGTCCACGCGATCTCCAACCGCGTGTTGCCGCGGATCTGCGCCGCCACCGGACTACGTCGCTCGCGGTAGCGCACCAACGCGAAGACGAGCGTCACAGCGACCCCCGCGAACACGAGGGCGGCCAGCACCAGCACGACCGTGTAGAGCGAGGCGATCCGGTCCGCGTTGGGCGACCCGCCGCGCTCGGGCAGCAACGCCCCCGCCCACGCTGTCTCCCCGCCCGCGCCGAGCAGCAGGCCGATCGTCACGGCGCCTGCGAGCACGGCCCGGCGACCGCGCCGACGCGCCTGGGCCGCGCCCTCACAGCTCCGACCGCCGCGCCGCCTCCCGAACAGCCGTTTCGGCGGTCGGCTGCATGCGCTCATGGCCAAAGGGGAGCCCTGTTCGTCGTCATGTGCCCATGACCCCGCAGGGGACCCTACGCGTCCTACGCGATTTTTCCCAGCAGGCCTATGAAAAAGATTTCGGCGCAACGCGTCGGGCGTCGAACGTGTTGGCGTCACCCCGCCTCAGGCCGCGCGGGCCACTTCCTCGAGCCTTGCCTGGGCCTCGCTCGCGGCGATCTCCGCCGCGTCGACGAGCACGACGGCGCGACCCAGGTGGAGCTCGCCGATCACGCGGTCGGCGGCGTCACCGACGAGCGCGGCGCGCCACAGAAGCCGTTGCAGGCCGAGGCGATCGGCGAGCTGCGAGCGACCGTCGCCGTCTTCGAAGGCGACGATCGCGTCGGCGTCGGCGTCGGCGAAGGACCCCTGTCGCTGCCGGTCGGGATCGCCGGCAAAGCCTCCGCGGGCCTGGCGGCGCAGCCGCGGGGGGCCGGCGTAGGTGCCGACGGATGCGCTTGGGTCCACGGCCCCGGCGAAACCGCCGACAGCTTCTCGGCGTATGTCGTGCAACCGGCGGCCCGTCAGCAGGAGGATGTCGCGTCGCGGAACGCCCGCGGCCGCCAAGGCTCGCACCGCGCGGCGCGCCACAGCCTTGCTGGAGTAGGTCTTGTACGCCGCCGCCCTGTCTCCCCATGCCGCGAGCGCGGACGTGCTGCCGCGCGGCACGACGAGCACCGGGCACCGCGCCGTCATGGTGACGCGACGCGACACACCGCCGAGCAGCACGGCCAGGCCGGGCCCGTACCCGCGCGAGCCCATGACCAGCAGGTCCAGGTGCGGTGAGACGCTCGCGAGCGCAGTCGCCGGGTCATCGACCAGCACCTCGCTCTCCGCTCGTACGCCTGGGGTCGAGCTCGGCGATGGCGTCGGCGACCGTGGCTTCGAGCGCGGCGCGGTTGCGCTCGGCGGCGTCCCTGGCTGGGCCGGCGGAGGCATCGGCGCCGATCCCGGGCCTCACCACGGTGAGGACGCGCAGATCGGCGTCGGCCATCTGGGCGATGGTGGCGGCGGCGCGCAGCGCGCGTTGACCCTCCGGCGTCGGAACGAACGCCACACCGATCGATGACAGGCGCTGCGGCGGGTTGTGGCCGTTGGGGACGACGACCACGGGGCATGCGCAGCCGTTGATCACGCGCTGGGCCGTGGTCCCGGGAGCAATCTGGCCGATCAGGCCGCGCTTGGTCGAGCCCACGACAACCAACTCGGCCTGCTCCTGGTCGATCACGCTCTGCAGTCCGCCCGCCACGCCCGCCGGCGTCGAGGCCTCCACGACACGCGTGCGCACGTCGATGGCGCGGTCGCGCGCGAGGTCGCTGCGCACGCGCGCCAGCTCGTCGTCGAGCAGGTCGTCCAGAGCGCACGCGGCTGGAGTGATGCCAGCCCGGACCGATGCAACGACGAGCGGAACGTTCGCAAACTGGGCGGCCGCCACAGCGAAGCGGATGGGCGCGCGGTCCAGGGTCTGGGGGTCGTACGCAGCAAGAATGGTCATGGGTCCACCATGGCCTGGGCGACGCCACGCGCCTATGGGGACAGTCCTGCATTTCGTGCGTCAAAGCCACTCATCTCTGGCGTACGCATGCCGTGCAGTCAGGACTCGCGGGGCGTGGGTGTGTGCTCCCGTTCTGAATGGGGACTTGAGCCGATGTCAGCGTCCGCTGCGATGCATGACACTCGCTTCATGCTCGACAGCATCGACAGATGGGAGAACGAGGGCGGCCGTCACGCGTCGGTCGCAATGAGCTCCAGCTCGCGGAGCCCTGCCGCTGCGCGCGCCCGCTCCCGCCCGGCCCCCGGTGTCCTGGGTTGGCGTGGAGCGGCGGCGCGAGACGCCATCGCGCGTGCTGCGCCTCCGCAACAGGCGGGGTCATCAGGACAAACATGGCCGCGACCACGCCTCCCTCCGATGCTGCCGAACGTCGGCACGCAAGGAGACAGCCGTGAGCAATCCGGACCTCGCAGAACTCGCGCCCTCTGTGACGGACGGCGGACCGGCGATCCAGCGGCTGCTGTTCGTCGCCGACGCCGCCGTCGGCTGACGTCGGTCAGCTGCCACCTCCGGTGCGCGCGGTCATCGACGCGGCAGGTGCGGTCTTCGTGCTCACGCCCACCCTCCCGGGCCGGCTTGCCTGGCTTGCCGATGAGGTCGATGGGGTCCGGCACGTCGCCGATGAGCGCTTGGACACGGTACTCGGCCACATGCACTCGATCGGCGCGCACGCCAGCGGCGCGGCCATTCCTGGCAGCGTCCTGACCGTCGTCGCCGACGCCGTCGCGGAGTTCAAGCCCGATCACGTCCTGCTCGCGCTGCGCAGCGCCGAGCACGCCAATTGGCAGGAGCGAGGGCTCGTGGAGCACATCGAGCAGCGCTTCGGCCTACCGGTGACCACCTACGCTGTGGACCCCCGGGGGCACGCGTCGAGCGCTCACGGCCCGCTGCTGCTCTGCTTCGACGGATCTGAAGATGCCAGGCGCGCGATCGAGCGCGCGGGCGCGCTCTTTGCCGGCCGTCGCGCCCTCGTCGTGACCGTGTGGCAGCCGATTGCCGATCTGAAGAGCTTCGCGTGGACGGGTCCGACCGCGACCGCGGTCGACCTCGTCGCGCTCAATCGCGCCGCTGCCGCGGACGCTGGCCGCGTTGCCGACGACGGCGTCCGCGTCGCGCTGGAGGCGGGCCTCAAGGCCGAGCCGTTGGCCGTCGAGACGACCGGAGCGGTGTGGAAGACGATCGTGGAGATCGCTGACCGCCATGACGCGGCGGCAATCGTCATGGGGTCGCGAGGGCTCGCCGGTGTGCGTTCGATGCTGCTGGGCAGCGTCTCGAGCGCAGTCGTGCACCACGCTGACCGGCCCACGCTCATCATCCGGCAACCCGTCGCGGCGGCGTGATCTCTCACCCCGCCTATACCGTCGAGCCATGGGCTCTCCGCGAGACCGAGCTCGACCTGGGTGTGCTCGACCAGGCCGGATCGGTCTTCGCGCTGGCCAACGGGCACATCGGCCTGCGCGGCAACCTCGACGAAAGCGAGCCACAGGGCCTGCCGGGCAGCTACCTCAACGGCTTCTACGAAGAGCGCGCGCTGCCCTACGCGGAGGCCGGCTACGGCTACCCCGAGGCGGGCCAGACGGCCGTCAACGTGACCAACGGCAAGATCATCCGCCTGCTGGTCGACGACGAGCCCTTCGACGTGCGCTCCGGCACGCTGCGCAGCCACGAGCGGGTCCTGGACCTCCGCGCCGGCGTGCTGCGACGCCGGGTCGACTGGGTCTCTCCGGCCGGCCAGCAGGTCCGGGTCTCCTCGGTGCGCTTGGTCTCGCTGGTGCAGCGCGCGGTGGCCGCCGTGCTCTACGAGGTCGAACCCATCGGCGCCCCCGCCCGGCTCGTGGTCCAGTCAGAGCTCGTGGCCAACGAGCAGATGCCGGCCGTAGCGGCCGATCCCCGCGCCGCGCCGCAGTTGGACGGCGTGCTGCGCTCCGAGCAGTTCTCCGGTCGCGACGCCCGGGCCGTGCTGGTGCACATCACCCGCAAGAGCGCGCTGCGGCTCGCGGCGGGCATGGATCACCTCGTCGAAGGCCCGCCGGGGACCGAGACGGCGACGGAGAGCAGCGAGGACCTCGGGCGCCTGACGATCATGGCCGACGTCAAGCCGGGCGAGCGGTTGCGCATGGTCAAGTTCCTTGCCTACGGATGGTCGAGCCGACGCTCGACGCCGGCGCTGCGCGATCAGGTCGCCGCGGCGCTGGCCGAGGCGCGGCGCGCCGGCTGGGACGGACTGCTCGCCGACCAGCGCGAATACCTGGACGACTTCTGGGAGCGTGCCGACGTCGAGCTGGAAGGTGACACCGAGCTCCAGCAGGCGGTGCGCTTCGCGCTCTTTCACACCCTGCAGGCAGGCGCCCGCAGCGAGCGACGCGCGATCGCCGCCAAGGGCCTCACCGGCCCCGGATACGACGGACACGCCTTCTGGGACACCGAGACCTTCGTCCTGCCCGTCCTGACCTACACCGCGCCGCACGCCGTCCGCGACGCTCTGCGCTGGCGCCACGCGACACTGGGCCTGGCGCGCGACAGGGCCAAGCTCCTAGGGTTCGAAGGCGCGACCTTTCCGTGGCGAACGATCGACGGGCGCGAGTGCTCGGGATACTGGCCGGCGGGAACGGCCGCCTTCCACATCGGCGCCGACATCGCCGATGCCGTGGGCCGCTACCAGGCCGCGACCGACGACCCGGCTTTCGAGCGCGAGACCGGGCTCGAGCTGCTCGTCGAGACCGCGCGGCTATGGCGCTCGCTGGGCCACCACGACGCCCGCGGACGTTTTCGGATCGACGGGGTCACGGGCCCCGACGAATACAGCGCCGTCGCCGACAACAACGTCTACACCAACCTCATGGCGCAGCGAAACCTGCGCCTGGCCGCCGACGCCGTCGAACGCCACGCCAACCGGGCCGCCACGCTTGGCGTCGACCCCGAGGAGGCGGCCGCATGGCGCGACGCCGCGCAGGCCATGCTGATCCCGTTCGACGAGCAGCTGGGCGTGCACCCCCAGGCCGAGGGCTTCACCGAGCACCAGCCGTGGGACTTCGAACACACCGCGCGCCAGCAGTACCCCCTGCTGCTGCACTTTCCCTATGTCGACCTCTATCGCAAGCAGGTGATCAAGCAGGCCGACCTCGTGCTCGCCCTGCACCTGCGCGGAGACGCCTTCAGCGCCGAGGCCAAGGCCCGAGACTTCGCTTACTACGAGGCGCGCACGGTGCGCGACTCCTCGCTGTCGGCGTGCACGCAGGCGGTCATCGCGGCCGAGGTCGGGCACCTGGACCTGGCCTACGACTACTTCGCCGAAGCCGCCCTGATCGATCTCGAGAACCTCGAGCGCAACACCCGCGACGGGCTGCACATCGCCTCGCTGGCGGGCGCCTGGATCGTCGCCGTCGCCGGCTTCGGCGGCATGCGCGACCACTACGGCGCCTTGTCCTTCGCGCCTCGCCTGCCACCGCGACTGACCCGCCTGGCGTTCGGCATCTGCTTTCGCGACCGGCGTCTGCGTGTCGGGATCACCCACGACCAGGCCAGCTACTCGCTCCTGCAGGGATCGCCTCTGCAGATCACCCACCACGGCCAGACCATCACCGTCACCACGGACCAACCGGTGACCCGCCCGATCACCGAGATCGCCGCAGGCAAGCCGCCAAGGCAGCCGATGGGACGCCGCCCGACAGCGCGACGAGCACACGGGTTGCGACTCGCGAGTCCGGTGTCAGATTGAGGGAAGCCGTCATGACCAATCTGACCATCGATGCGCTCGAGCGCTGGGTCCTCTTCGGCGCCCAGTGGCGCATCGTGGATCTCTCCGGCGAGAGCGCCGTCGTCGACCTCTGCACCTGCACGGGCGAGCTCGTCGAGCGCTTGGAATCGGACGACCCTGCGCTGATCCGGTACCTGCGCTCCGCGCAACCCGACCCGGACTGAACCCACGGGGAGAAGGAGGCCGAGATGACCCCCGAGACGCCGACCCCAAGCGGCGAGCTCGACGTGCGCGCCAAGCGCGCCTATGACCCGGTCGAGGACGCGGACGGCTACCGCGTCCTGATCGACCACGTGTGGCCGCGCGGAGTCGCGCGCACGCGCGCGAGACTCGACGACTGGGCGCGCGAACTGGCGCCCAGCGACGAGCTGCGCAAGTGGTTCGACCACGACCCCGCCCGCTTCGCCGAGTTTCGCGCGCGCTACCGCGACGAGCTCGCCGACCAATCCGAACGCCTCGACCAGCTGCGCCGACGCGCGGCCAGCGGCCCGCTGACGATCGTCTACGCCGCCCGCGACCGCGAGCACAACAACGCCGTCGTGCTGAGCGAGCTGCTCCGCGATGGCTGACCGACATCGGCCGAGGATCGACGGTCAGCGGCCTGGACGACCACGAGGGCCGCCGGGGCATCACGCCTGGATCGCGAGGCCGGCCCGGGACAGCGAGTCGAGGAGCAGGTGGAAGTAGACGACGCCCGCGTATGGATGCCAGCGCGCCACCAGCCGGCCGACCGCCTCATGGTCCAGCGGCGTGTCGATCCCGAACAGCTGCCTGAGCTTGTTGTGCGCGCCAACGTCGTCTCCGGGAAAGACGTGCAGGCGCCCCAGGCCGCGGAGGAGCACGTACTCGGCCGTCCAACGGCCGACGCCGCGCAGGCTGGTCAGACGCTCGATCGCCGCGCCATCCTCCAGCTGTTGGAGGGCCTCCAAATCGAGCTCGCCGGCGATGATCGCTCGGGCGGTCTCGATAATCGTGCGGGCCTTGGTGGAGCTGAAGCCGTGGTGCCTGAGGTCGTCCGGTTGCAGGGACGCGAGATCCTCGGGATCGGGGAACGCGCGCGGCCCCTCCGGACTGGCGGACACCGCTCTTCCGCGGTCGGCGGCGAGGCGGTTGAGCAAATGGATCCCCACAGCGAGCGAGAGCTGCTGGCACGCGACGCCGTTGACCAGTGCCTCGAAGACGGTCGGAAAGCGCGGGGGCTTGAGCCCCTGCAGACGGGCGGCGAGCGCGCCGAGCAACGGGTCCGGCGCGGCCATGGCGGCGAACGGCGAGAGGTCGACGCTCAGCCCGAGGAGCCTGTCGAGCGCGCCGCGCGCGAGCGCCTCCGCGGACTGATCGACGCGCCCGCCGGCGAGCACGACCGACAGGCGCGGCGCGTCTGGCCCAGCCACCTGCGTCACCGACAGCGCGACCGGCGCGTCGTCGAGCGACACCACGCGCTCATACGTGTCCGCGTCCCAGCGATCGACCGCATTGTGGGAGCGCCGGCGCAGCGCCCAGACCGTCAGGTCGAGGCGAAACGGTCCGCGCGGGTCGATCTGGAGTTGGCGACCCGTTGACGTGTCGACCTGGACACCGTCGCGCAGGACGATCTCGTTGTCGTCTCGAAGGTCGAGGGCGCGCGGGATCGCATGAGACATCACGAGGTGTCGGACACGCCGAGGACGGTCCGGGCCTCGCGGACCATCTGGTGGGTGAAGCCCCATTCGTTGTCGTACCAGGCCATCACCTTGACCAGCGTGCCGTCCACCACGGTGGTCAGCTCGAGGTCGACGACGGCGGCGCGTGGGTCGGCGACGATATCGGCGGACACCAGCGGATCCTCCGAGACACCGAGGATGCCTGCGTAGCGGTCGGTCGCGGCCTCTTGGCGGAACGCGTCGTTGACCTCTTCGCTCGTGGTCGGCCGGCTGGCGACGAAGACGATGTCCGCGACCGAGCCGACCGGGATGGGTGCCCGGACCGCGATCCCGTCGAAGCGTCCGGCGAGCTCCGGCAGTGCGCGGGTGGTCGCCTGCGCCGCCCCGGTCGAGGTGGGCACCAGGTTGGCCGCGCCTGCCCTACCGCGCCGGAAGTTCTTGCTCGGACCATCGACCAGCTGCTGGCCTGCGGTGTAGGCGTGGACGGTGGTCATGATCGCGCGCTCGACTCCGAGCCGTCGGTGGGCGACCTCGATCACCGGGGTGATGCAGTTCGTCGTGCAGCTGGCGCACGAGATGACCCGCGGGCGGCCGTCTGGGCGGTTGACGCCGTGGACGACGGTGGGGACGTTCACCGATTTCGTCGGCGCGGAAAGGATCACGTACGACGCGCCGGCCCGGATATGCCTCTCCAGGTCCTCGGCGCCGGTGAAGCGGCCCGTGCACTCGAGGACAAGGTCGACGCCGAGGTCGTGCCACGGCAGGTTCGCCGGGTCTCGTTCGGCGAGCGCCGGGATCCTTTTGCCGTCGATGACCAGCGCGCCCTCCGCGGCACTGACCTCGCGGGGGTAGCGCCCGTAGACGGTGTCGTACTTCAGTAGGTACGCCAGGTTGTCCACGTCGGCAACGTCATTGACGGCGACGAGATCGAGCCCGTCGGCATCCAGCAGGATCTTGAGCGCCGCCCGACCGATCCTGCCCAAACCATTGATGGCCACCGTCGGCATATCAGCGCACCGCCCTCGAGTCGTCGGGCTCGCCACGCACCGGTGGTCCGCCGACCTCGTACAGGTCGTCGCCAAGCTGTCTGATCCGTCCGCTGGAGACGGCCCGCGCGAGGGCTCGCCTGGCGCCCGCATCAGACCAGTGAGCCGCCCCGCAGACGTCGAGCAGCCGTGCGCGAGTCAGCACTCCGTACCCCCGAAGGGCGCGCACGAGGTCCTCGACTTCCGCCTCTTGGCGGCTATGGGGCCGTGCCGACGAAGACACATCAGGAGGCACGGTCGTCATCGGATCGGCGTGGTCTCGACGCCGGGGACGAGCTCGCTGCGCACGTTGACCTCGACGTTGCCGTGCAGCGCGTTGGAGATCGGGCAGAGCTCGGCCGCCCGGGCGACGATGCGCTCGAGATCGGCCGCGTCGAGTCCGGGCACCTGTGCGCGGACGGTGAGCTCGACGGTCGTGATGCGCGGCGCGCCGTCCACCTCGTCGAGCGTGCAGCCGGCGCTCACGCGCACACGGTCCGGGGGCGTCTTGTTCTCGCCGAGCACGAGCGCGAACGCCATCGCGAAGCAGCTGGCATGGGCGGCGGCAATGAGCTCCTCAGGGCTCGTCTTGCCGTCCGGCTGCTCAGTCCGCGACGCCCACGTCACCGCGAGCTCGTCGAGCGCGCCACTTCCGCTCGTCAGCGCCCCGGTTCCGCGTGCCAGCGCCCCCTCCCAGACGATCTCGGCTTCACGTCGTGCAATAGGCATGGTTCACGCTCCTGTTTGGTGGTGGGGTGAGACGTATGAGCCAACCGGCGTTCGCATCGATATCGCCAGCCGGTTCCAGCCGTTGATGGCGACGATCGCGAGGGTCAGGGCGACGATCTCGTGCGCCGAGAAGGTCTGCTCGAGCTCCTCGAAGACGGCGTCGGGCGCGCCCTGCTTCGAGATCAGGGTCAGGTCCTCGCACCAGGCCAAGGCCGCCCGCTCGCGCGCCTCGTAGCAGGAGGCCTCGCGCCAGGCGGCGAGCAGGTGCAGGCGCTGCTCGGACTCGCCGAGGGCGCGAGCGTCCTTGGAATGCATGTCGAGGCAGTAGGCGCAGCCGTTGATCTGCGACGCCCGCGTCTTCACGAGCTCGAGCAGCAGCGGCTCGAGGCCGGCGTCGTCGACGGCGCGCTGCAGACCGACCATCGCCCGCACCCCGACCGGGAAGACGCTCGCATAGTCGATCCGCGGCGGTTCAGCGGCGTGGTCGGCATTCATGCATCCAGCGTGCCCACGCCGGGACCTCGAAGGAATGGGCAACTGTGCCCATTAGGGCGGCCGCGGCACGCCCAGCGCGCCTGCCTTCAGGCTCTGCGCGGCTGGCGCTCGGAGCCGACCAGCGCGGCGAGGCTGTCGTGGTCCTCGTGACACGCGGGGCGGCCCTCCAAGTGCGCTCGCATGCCGGGGACCGCCGCGTCGGCGTCTCGTCCGGCGAGCTCGAGCTCGACGCCGGCCGGCGGTGTCGCGCGCGTGTGTCCTCCAACGTGACGTAAGGCCGCGCCGGTGTGGCGCGCCAAGGAGGCCATGACCGACGACCGAGGACCTGTGCACCCCGCCGCAGCAGAACATGGGTAGCGGGCCGCTTGCGGATGGGGGCGCAGCCCCATTGGTTGCGCGCAACGCTATCGGCGACCCTCATCGCGTGTGGCAAGGACCATTCCCAACTGCGACCGGGTCGAACTGGAGCGCGACGCGTCAGGGAGCGCTGGGACCGAGTCACAGCAGTCGCACCCCGCCTGAGGGGCTCGTGCTGCCGCTTTGCCGATTGCCGGCGCGCGGATGAGCGGTGTCACCCGGCGGCGGTGGGCGGCGCCGGTGTCCGGCCGATTCGCGCGGGGCTACGTCCCGATCGGTGACTATGCCGCGATCGGCGATGGCCGAACGGTCGCGCTGGTCGCCCGTGACGGGTCGGTCGATTGGTTGTGCCTGCCCGACCTCGATTCGCCCAGTGTGTTCGCGGCGATCCTGGACGCCGATCGGGGAGGGCGCTTCGCGCTGGCGCCCGAGGTCCCCGCGGAGGTGCATCGACGCTATCTGCCTGACACCAACGTCTTGGAAACCACATTCACCACCGGCCAGGGGGTCGTCCGGGTCACCGACGCGATGGCGTTGCCCAGCCATGACCTGGGGCCGACCCGAGAGCTGATCCGGCGAGTCGACGGCGTCGTCGGGCGGGTCCCGATGTCCTGGCGCGTGACGCCCGTGTTTGGCTACGCCGCCTCGCCCACGCGACTCGAGCGCCGCGGCGGCGTCCCGGTCGCGCTTGGAGGGCGCGACGCGCTGGCGGTCTGCTCCTGGGATGCCGGCGAGCCGCAGATCGAGGAAGACGCGATCTTCGGGCGCTTCGCGCTGGACGAGTCCGAATCGGCGTTGATCGCGCTGTGCGGCGCCCACCAGGAGCCACTGGTCTTCCCGACCCGCGAGCAGGTCGAGGGCCGTTTGCAAGCCACGACCGCGTACTGGCACCGCTGGGCCTCGCAACGCGCCTACGAGGGTCCGTGGCGCGACGCCGTGATCCGCAGCGCCTTGGCGCTCAAGCTCCTCTTCCATGCTCCCTCCGGGGCGATCGCGGCAGCGGCCACGGCGTCGTTGCCCGAGGAGATCGGCGGCGAGCGCAACTGGGACTACCGCTTCTGCTGGGTGCGCGACTCGGCCTTCACGCTCGAGGCGCTCCTGCATCTGGGCTGCCCGGGGGAGGCCGAGGCGTTCTTCTGGTGGCTGCTGCACGCGTCCCAGCTCACCCGCCCGCGCCTGCAGGTCCTCTACCGCCTCGACGGCGGCGAGCGCGCGCCAGAGCGCACGCTCGAGCTGGACGGTTACCGCGGGTCGCGCCCGGTCCGGGTCGGCAACGACGCCGCGGCGCAGACCCAGCTTGACGTCTACGGCGACCTGCTGCAGACCGCTCTGATGTACGCGGAGGCGGGCGGGCGGGTCGACCGCGAGACCGGCCGGCGGCTCGCCGCGATCGCCGACCTCGTCTGCCGCATCTGGCGCCAACCAGACTCCGGCATCTGGGAGGTCCGCAGCGAGGCGCTGCACTTCACCCATTCGAAGATGATGTGCTGGGTGGCGCTGGACCGCGCTGTTCGCCTGAGCGACGCCGGTCACGTTCCCCCGGGGCATGCGGCGATGTGGCGGCGCGAGGCGCTCGCGATCCGCGAGTTCATCGAGACGCGCTGCTGGTCGCAGCGACTGGGCAGCTACGCCCGTCACGCCGGCGGCGAGGAGCTCGACGCCAGCGTGCTGCTCGGGGTGCTGTTCGGCTACGGCGCCGAGGATCCCGGGCGGCTGGCGGCGACGGTGACCGTCCTGCAGCGCGATCTCGGGCGCGGTCCGCTGGTCCACCGCTACAGCGGAGAGGACGGCCTGCGCGGCGCCGAGGGAGCGTTCCTGTGCTGCTCCTTCTGGCTGGCCGACGCGCTGGCCCGCATCGGACGCGTCGAGGAGGCCACCGAGCTCATGCGACAGCTCATCGCGCTCGCCAACGACGTCGGCCTCTACGCCGAGGAGCTCGACCCGCACACCAACGAGCTGTTGGGCAACGTCCCACAGGGTCTCGTGCATCTCGCCCTGATCAACGCGGCCGTCTCGATCGCCGAGGCGAGCGGCCGATGAGCCTCTGGGGAGCCCTTGCCGGGGGCTTCGTCGGCACGCTGGTGCTGACCACGGCTCTGCGGGCGGCCAACGAGCTCGGGCTGACCCGCGTCGACCTGCCGTTCCTGCTCGGCA
>CAWEBN010000014.1:0-204372 GCA_963807305.1 uncultured Actinomycetes bacterium | reverse complement strand
GCAGGGCCAGCAGCACGAAGTTGGCCAGGATCGACGAGCCGCCGTAGGAGATGAAGGGCAGCGTCACGCCGGTGAGCGGGATGACGCGCGTGACGCCGCCGACGATCACGAAGACCTGCAGGGCGAAGACCGCGGTCAGGCCGGTGGCGAGCAGCTTGGAGAACGAGTCGCGCGCCAGCGTGGCGATCTTGAAGCCGCGCTGGATGGCGAGCAGGTAGGTGCAGAGGACCGCGCAGGCGCCGATCAGGCCCAGCTCGTTGACGATCACCGAGTAGATGAGGTCGGTCTGCGCCGCGGGCAGCAGCGGCGAGTCGCCGACCTTCAGCAGCGCCTGCCCGAAGCCCCGTCCGAAGAGGCCGCCGTCGGCCTGCGCGAAGACGGACTGCGCGATCTGGTAGCTGCCGCCGACCTGGTCGTAGAGCGCGCCGAAGGGATGAAGCCACGCGTCGACGCGATGGGTGATGGTCGGGCGGGCGTGGTAGAGGACCCACGCGCCGGCGGCGAAGAGCGTGAGGCCGACCGCGACGAACGAGAAGCGATTGGTGGCCACGTAGACGACGGCCAGGAAGCCGCCGTAGAACATCAGCGACGAGCCGAGGTCCTGGATGAAGAACAGCATCAGCATCGCCGCGCCCCACACGACGAGCAGCGGCCCGAAGTGCTTGAGCGGCGGGATCGTGATCCCCGCGAAGCGCCGCGCCCCGATGACCAGCAGCTGGCGCGTGTCGCGCAGGTAGCTGGCCAGGAAGACGATGATCGCGATCTTGGCGAACTCCGCCGGCTGGAAGGTCAGCGGGCCGGCCTTGACGCCGAGGTACGCGCCGTTGACCTGCTGGCCGATGCCGGGCAGGCGCGGCAGCAGCAGCAGCCCGATGCCGACGGCCGCCACCGTGTAGCGGTAGCGCTCGAGCACGCGGTAGTCGCGCAGCAGGATGATCGTCGCGGCGAAGAGGCCCAGCCCGATGACGAACCACTGCGCCTGCTCGCGCGCCAGCGTGTCGTCGATGCGGTAGATCATCACGAGGCCGAAGCACGCCAGCACCGCGAAGAGCGGGAACAGGTAGGGGTCGGCGTAGGGCAGCGTGAAGCGCAGGACGACGTGCGCCGCCAGGCACAGGCCGAGGAAGATCGCGCCGTAGGTCAGCGACACGTTGGTCAGCACGTCGTTGCGCTCGATGAAGACGGCCGCGAAGCCCGCCGTGAGCAGCAGTGAGGCCGGGATCAGCGCCAGCAGCTCGCGATTGCGCGCGCTCGTCATCGCGCGGCCAGCTCCCCGGTCTCGAGCTGCTTGACGAAGTCCTGCGCGTCGTCCTTGGAGCGCAGGGTGTGCGACGTGACCGTGTGCCTCTGGGCCGGCGTGAGCTCGTCGACGGGCGCGCCCGACTCGTAGTTGACCGAGTACAGCTTCAGGCCGGCCGGAAGGTCGTAAGGCAGTCCTCGATAGACGCTGACGAAGCCGTCGTTGCTGGCGCCGACGAAGTAGACGGTCTGCGAGGCGTAATAGCCGCCGAGCAGCACGCAGGCCAGCAGGAAGAGGACGAGGATCGGCCCGACCGGGACGCGCGGGCGGCGCCGGCGCCGGCGCGCCGGTGCCTCGCGGCGGGCGGGGCGCGGCTGCAGCCGTGCCACGGGTGCGGTGGCGGCGGACCCGTCGGGCTCGGGCGAGGCGGCCATGCGGTGCTCGGCGGTCTCCTGCGGCGCGGAGCCGCCGGCGCCGACCTCCTCCAGGCGGAAGAGGACGACCGTGATGTTGTCGCGCCCGCCGGCGTCGTTGGCCGCGTCGATGAGCATCCGCCCGGCGCTCGCCAGCGACGGCGCCTCGGCCAGGACCTGGGCCACGTGGGCCTCGGGGATCATCGAGGTCAGTCCGTCCGAGCAGATCAGGTAGACGTCGCCGTCGCGCCCCGCCCACGTGTGGCTGTCGGCCTCGACGCCCTCCTCGGCGCCGAGCGCGCGCGTGATGATCGAGCGCTGGGGATGCTCGTCGGCCTCCTCGGGCGTCAGCTTGCCCTGGCGCACGAGCTCCTCGACGAGCGAGTGGTCGTCGGTCAGGCGCTCGAAGGCCCCGTCGCGCAGGCGGTAGAGGCGGCTGTCGCCCACGTGGGCGACCGTGAGGTCGTCCTCGCCGACGTAGGCGACGGTGAGGGTCGTGCCCATGCCGGCGCGCGCGTCGTCGGCCTGGGCGGACTCCATGATCCGCGCGTTGGCCTCGCGGACACGCGCGCGCAGGCGCTCCTCGACCGATCCGCCGCCGTCGGGCAGGCCCTGCTCGAGGACCTCGACGGCCAGGTGCGAGGCGACCTCGCCGGCCTGGGCGCCGCCCATCCCGTCGGCCACCGCGAACAGCGGGGCGCGGGCATAGAAGGCGTCCTCGTTCCCGCGGCGCTGGCGGCCGGTGTCGGTGCGCTCGAAGTGCTCGGCGACGCGCAGCATCATCGGTCCGCGTAGGTGAACTCGCTGTCCCCGATGCGCACGCGGTCGCCCTGGTGCAGCGGCTGCGGGCCGGACAGCAGCTCCTCGTTGAGGTAGGTGCCGTTGGTGGAGCCGAGGTCTTCGATCACGACGATGCCGCCCTGGGGCGTCAGCCTGGCGTGGCGCGAGGACGCGAAGGGATCCTCGAGGCGGATCTCCGCCTGATCGCCGCGACCCATGACCGCGCCGTGGCCGACGTCGTACTCCATGCCGGGAGTGTGACCGGGCGCGCGCTCGACGATGAGCCGCGGGTCGAAGGCGCCGGCCTGCCCGCCGGCCTGCGACGCCGGATGCAGGCCCGTGGCGTCGGTCGGGACATCCGTCACGACGGACGGCACGGAGCGACGCGGAGGGTTGCGCAGGTCCTTCAGGGCGCTGCGCGAGACCCACAGCAGGAACAGGTAGAGCACGGCCAGGAAGCCGAACTGCAGGGCGACCGAGATCGGCTCGACGACCACGGCGGGCATCAGTCGACCTCGAAGCGCGCGTCGACGGTCCCGACCTCGACCCGGTCGCCCGAGTTGAGGCCGTGCGGCTCATTGGCGCGCACGTCGCGCCCGTTGACGCGCACGCCGTTGGTCGAGCCAAGGTCGGTGATCGTCCAGCCCTCGCCCAGCGGGCGCAGCTCGGCGTGCCGGCGCGAGACGTTGGTGTCACCCAGGACGATGTCGCACTCGCGGCTGCGCCCGATGGTGGCGCCGCCCGGCGCGACGGCGTAGCGCTTGCCCTCGGCCAGCAGCACCGCGCGGCCGCGGCGGGCACTGCGCGAGTCCTGCAGCTCCTCCTGCGCGCGGGCCGCGGTCGAGTAGACCATCGTGTGCCCGTGGTCGGCCTGCTCGACGGCCTCCGCCGCGGCGCGCACGAGCCGCGCCTGGATCCCGAACTCACCCAGGCGCAGGCGCTCGTCGGTGTCGAAGGTGATCTGGGGGCGGCTGACGAGCGCGAGCTTCTCGCGACGGGCGTGCTCGAGCAGGTAGGCCGAGAGCTCGTCGGTCACCTCCTGCTCGACGCCTTCGAAGCGCCGGCGATCCTCAGGGCCGAGCCAGACGACGTACTCGTTGGGCACGTAGGTGCGCGAGACGGAGATCGTCTTGTGCTCCTCCATCTCGCGCGCCAGCTTGCGGGCGATCTCGACCGGCCGCACCTGGGTGCGGAAGACACGGCCGAACGTCCCCTCGACGAGGCCGGCGATCTTGTCCTCGAGGTTGCGCAGGAGGCTCATGGAGGGCGTGGTAGTGCCCGACGGCGCGGGCATCCAGCCCGAGGACGCGTCGGAATGCGGTGATGCTACGAGGCGGAACGCCCGTACGCCTCGCCCAGTGACGCGGCGAAGGCGACCGCGAGACCTCCCGCCACGACCGCGCCGGCCACCAGGCCACGCATCGTCGGCTGCCAGGACAGGGTACCGGCGACGGCCTGGGTGGCGGATCCCAGGGCCGCCGCCCAGGCCGTTGCGCCGACGACATCGGCCGCGAGGACGCGCCCGCGGACGACGACGGGCAGCGCCAGCGCGGCGAGCGCCCACACGCCCGCGAGCGCCAACGCCCCGCTCGTGAGCAACGGATCGAGGTGCTTGGCGTCGAGCGCGGCGTCGGGCGGAGCGCCGAGCGCGAGGCGATCGCCGGTGAGGACCTCGGCGAGCGCCAGCCACCAGCCGCCGAGCGCACCGAGCGCAGCGCGCTGCCATGGCCGGCCGGCCTGGGCGGCGAGCGCCGGCCACGCGCCCGCCAGGCCGGCCAGGCCCAGCAGCGGTGCTCCGGCCGGCAGCGACCACAGGGTTCCGGCGCGGCGCAGCAAGACGACGGTCGGCAGCGCCGCGAGGGCGATGACCAGCCCGGCCGTCCCGCCGGCCCAGGCCGCCAGGACGCACACCATGGCGATCCAGCCCAGGCGCGGAGCGAGCAGCACGGCCAGCGCCGCGGCGGCGGCCCCGGCGGCGGGCGCGACGTCGAACCCGCCCGCCGGCGTCAGCCAGACCAGCGCCGCGGCGGCGAGGGCGCCCGCGCACAGCGACGCGGCGAGGCGGGCGCCGGGGCGGACCCGCGGGCGCGGGGCCGGCCCGGCCAG
Organism: uncultured Actinomycetes bacterium; assembly: GCA_963807305.1. Lineage (GTDB taxonomy): Bacteria > Actinomycetota > Thermoleophilia > Solirubrobacterales > Solirubrobacteraceae > JAOPZW01. The sequence continues at coordinate 199,833 of CAWEBN010000014.1, read as the reverse complement.
GCCCTCGAGCGGGCTGCCGGCGATCGTCCCGCGCTCGTCGTCGGCCACCGGCAGGCCGTCGGCCAGGGCCTCGCGCAGGTCGGCCAGCGTGCCGCGCTGCTCGGGGCGCGCGAGGACCGCGCGGTCCAGGGCCCGGCACAGCTCGAGCGGGAGGTCGCGCCGCAGGCGCCCCAGCGCCGGTAGGCGCGCCCCGACCCGCCGCGCAGTGGCCGCGGCGCCGCGGCCGCGCACGGGGTTGACGCCGCTGAGCGCCTCGTAGACGACGAGGGCCAGGGCATAGAGGTCGGCCTCCTCGCCCACCTCTCCCCCGGCCGCCTGCTCGGGCGCCATGTAGGCCAGCGTGCCGACGACGTCGCCCGTGATGGTCAGCGCGTCGTCGCCGACCATGCGGGCGACGCCGAAGTCCGTCAGCTTGGCCACGGCCGCCCCGTCGTGCGGCCGGTCGGGCACGATCACGTTGCCCGGTTTGACGTCGCGATGGATGACGCCGCGGCCGTGGGCGTGGGCCAGCGCGTCGGACAGGGCGACACCGAGGCGCAGCACGTCGCGGTCGGAGAGCTCGCCGTCGCGCATGAGCTCCGCCAGCGTGCGCCCACGCACGAGCTCGGAGACGAGGTAGAAGGCCTCGTCGTCGCGACCGGACTCGTAGAGGGCGACGATCCCCGGATGCGACAGGCGCGCCGCCGCGCGCGCCTCCCGCTCGGCCCGTGCCGCCACCGCGTCGTCGTGCATGGCGATGCGCTTGACCGCCACGGCGCGCTCGAGGCGCTCGTCCTCGGCCAGCCACACCACGCCGAAGCCGCCCGAGCCGATCTGGCGCACCAGCCGGTAGCGATCGAGCACGCGTCGCGCGTCGGTGCCGGCGCCCAGGTCGCGCGCGGTGGTGGCGTCCGTGGGCTCGTCGGCGGTCCTCACCGCGTCCTGGCTTCGCCGTCGGCCGCCTGCCTCCTCGCCGTGCACGACCTCGTGCGTGCCGCGAAAGGTCCGGTCCGATGGGCATACTGGTCGTTTCCCAAGCCCAACCGGGAGCAGTTGTTGTCGTTCTTCGACGAGGGTGACGAGCCCACACGAGTGCGATCGCGCCCCGCGCGGCCGCGCCGCCCGGCCACCGCCGCGCGCGGCGGTGGTGCGGGAGCCCCACCGGATCGCCAGACCGCCCGCCTGCGCCAGGCGGTCGGCCTCGGCGCGCTCGTGATCCTCGCCATCCTGGTCGTCCTGGGCTTCAAGGGCTGCCTCGACAGCCGCAAGGACAACGCGCTCAAGGACTACAACCGCAACGTCACCGCGGTCATCAACGACTCCGACCAGTCGGTCGGCAAGCCGTTCTTCCAGCGCATGTCCGACGGCGCCCGCAACTCCTCGCAGCTGCAGGTGCAGATCAACCAGCTGCGGCTGGCCGCCGAGGACGACGTCAAGCGCGCGAAGGCCTTCGACGTCCCCGGCGACATGGGCGCGGCCCAGCGCAACCTCGAGCTCGTGCTCAACCTGCGCGCCGAGGGCCTGACGAAGATCGCGGACCAGATCCCGGCCGCGCTCGGCCGCGGGCAGACCTCGGAGACCGCGATCAACAACATCGCCGGCGAGATGCAGAACTTCCTGACCTCCGACGTCGTCTACTCCCAGCGCGTGGCGCCGCTCATCAAGGACGGCCTCGACAAGAACGGGGTCAAGGGCCAGCAGATCGCGGGCAGCCGCTTCATGCCGGACATCTCGTGGCTGGCGCCGGCCACCGTGGCCTCGCACCTGGGCCGCAGTGCGAGCAGCGGCTCGTCCGGCACGTCTGGCCAGCCGGCGCCCGGCCTGCACGGCCACGGGCTCGTGAGCACGAGCGTCGGCGCCGTCACGCTGCAACCCGAGGCGCCCGGGGTGGTCAACCGCGTCCCCTGGTCGAACAACCCGACCCTCACGGTCAAGTTCGCCAACCAGGGCGACAACGACGAGTCCAACGTCAAGGTCTCGGTCTCGGTCAAGCCGACGACCGGCAAGACCCTCGCGACCACGAAGACCATCGGCCAGACGAAGGCCCGCCAGACGGCGACGGTGAACATCCCGCTGGGCGCAGCGCCGCCGGCCAACGCGCCGACCACGGTCACCGTCGCGATCGCCAAGGTCCCCGGCGAGAAGACGGTCGGCAACAACCGCTCGAGCTACACGGTCATCTTCACGCGCTAGCCGCACGCGCGCCTATCCTTTCCGGCGGTGGACGACCTCTCCTCGACAGCGGGGATCGTTGCGCTGGTCGCGGGCGGCCTGGCGCTCATCGCGCTCATCGCGGTGCTCGTGCTCCTGCGCTCGCTGCGCCGGCTGCGCGCCGACCAGAAGGCGATCCTGGGCGGCAGCTCGCCCCAGGACCTCGTCACCCACGCCGCCGAGCTCGACCGCGGCTTCGGCTCGCTCAACGACTACGTCACCGACGTGGTGGCCAGCCTCGACGCGCGGCTGGGCGCGGCCGAGGGCCGGCTCGACGGGGCCGTCGCCTTCCACGGGCTCGTGCGCTACGACGCCTACAACGAGATGTCCGGGCGCCAGTCGACCTCGATCGCGCTCCTGGACTCGCGCGGGTCGGGGATCGTCATCTCCTCCATCCACCACCGCGACCAGGCGCGCCTGTACGCGAAGCAGGTGGTGGCCGGCCGCGCCGAGCTCGAGCTCTCGCCCGAGGAGGAGGAGGCGATGCGCGCGGCGCTGGCCGGCGAGGCGCCCGACGTGGGCGATCGCCAGCGGCGCCGCTCGTCGTCGTGATGCGCCTGGGCTACCTGGGGCCGCCCGGCACGTTCAGCGAGGAGGCGGCGCGGCGGGCCACGGCCACCCGCGACGCCGAGCTCGTGCCGTTCGCGTCCATCCACGAGGCGGTGATCGCCGTCGACCGCGGGCGGGTCGACCGTGCCCTCGTCCCGGTCGAGAACTCGCTGGAGGGCGGGGTGACCGCGACGCTCGACGCGCTGGCCTGGGACGCGCCCGACACCGTGATCCTCGGCGAGGCCATCCTCGCCATCCGCAACTGCCTCATCGCCCGTCGGGAGATCACCCTCGACGCGATCGAGGCGGTCATCTCGCACCCCCAGCCGCTGGCGCAGTGCGCGCGCTTCCTGCGCGACGAGCTCCCGCGCGCCGAGGTGCGCGCGGCGACATCGACCGCCGAGGCCGTGCGCACCGTGGGCGAGTCGGACGAGCGCTGGGCCGCGCTCGGCCCGAGCGGCGCCGCCGAGCGCTACGGCTGCCGCGTCCTGCGCGAGGAGGTCGACGACGAGCCCGGCAACGCGACGCGCTTCGTGTGGCTCGGCGCCGCAGGCAGCGAGCCGGTCGAATCCGATGGCGCGGGCCCGTGGAAGACCTCGGTCGTCTTCGCCGGCGCGGGCGACGCCCAGCCAGGCTGGCTCGTGCGCTGCCTGTCGGAGTTCGCCTTCCGCGGGGTGAACCTGACGAAGATCGAGTCGCGCCCGCGACGCGGGCGCCTCGGGCACTACCTCTTCCACGTCGACATGGAGGGCCGCACCGGCGAGCCATCCGTGGACGACGCGGTACAGGCGCTGCACGCGCACTGCGAGGAGGTCCGGCTCCTGGGCACCTATCCAGCGGCATAGACCCGTCCGACCCACCCGTCCGGTCCTCTACACTTTCGCGCAGAATTCGCCATGGGCAGGGTCAATCCACCAGGCCGATTGGGGTCCGCGCCGGCTCACGAGCACCGGCGGCGCGGGCGTGACGCTGGTCGGGTGCTCGTCCTCAACGCGACCTTCGAGCCGATCAACGTCTGCTCGGTGCGGCGCGCGGCGGTGCTGCTGCTCAAGGACAAGGCCGAGATGCTCGAGCACGCGGCGTGGGAGCTGCGCTCCGAGCACACCGCGATCCCGCGACCAGTCGTCATCCGCCTGGTGACCTTCGTCAAGGTCCCGCGCGACACCCACCGGCGCAAGATCACGCGCCGCGCGGTCTTCGCCCGCGACGGCTGGATGTGCCAGTACTGCGGCTCGCGCTCGAACCTCACGGTCGACCACGTCATCCCGCGCTCCAAGGGCGGCCCGTCGAGCTGGGAGAACATCGTCGCCTCGTGCGCGCCCTGCAACCGGCGCAAAGGCGACAACCTCCCCGACCGCGCCAACATGCACCCGCGCCGGCAGCCCACCGCGCCGAGCCCGCACGTGTTCATCCACGTCGCCAGCCCGACGATTCCGGCGGCCTGGCGACAATGGCTGCCCGCGACGGGCGCCGTGGCCGACGCGGCCTGAGTGAGCTGGACGCAGGCGGTCCCGCCGGCGGCGATGCGCTGGGCCCAGGAGGCGGCCGGTGCGCGCGTGGTCGCCGCCCTGCCGCTCGAGAGCCAGTGGCTGGCCAACCACCTGCTCGTGCTGGGCGACGGCCGCGAGCTCGTGCTGCGCCGCTGGGCGCGGCCGGGCTGGGAGCGCGACGACCCCGACCTCACAGCCGCGCGCGAGGCACTGGTGCTCGAGCGGTTGGCCGGCACGCCGGTGCCGGCACCCGAGCTCGTGGCGGCCGACCCGGACGCGGCGGCCTGCGACGTCCCGGCGCTGCTCATCACGCGCGTCCCGGGCGCGGCCTTCCAGGGGCGTCCGCCGGTCGGGCCCCTCGCCGTGGCGCTGGCCGACATCCACGCCGTCGATCCGGCCGGCATCCCGCCGTACCGCCGCTACTACGAGCCCGACCGCCTGGCCGTGCCGACGTGGGCCTCCGACCGCGACGTGTGGGAGCGGGCGATCGCGCTGGCCCACGCCCCGCCGCCCGACCTGCCCGAGCGCTTCATCCACCGCGACTTCCATCCGGGCAACACGCTGTGGGAGGGCGCCGAGCTCACCGGCGTGGTCGACTGGACCACCGGCTCGCGCGGGCCGGCGGCGGTCGACCTCGGCCACCTGCGCTGGAACCTCGCGCTCGACTACGGCCAGCGCGTGGCCGACGCGCTCCTCCCCCACCCCGAGCACGACCCGTACTACGACGTCGTCACGGCGCTCGACGTCCTGCCCGAGCTCGACACGACGTTCACGCACGCAGAGCTGCTGCGCCTCGAGGAGCACGTGGCCCGCGCGCTCGAGGCCCGGCAATGAGCCGCGTCGCGTGACGCGATCCGCGCCCGCCAGCGCGGTACGCAGCACGAAGGGCGGCCTGTGGGCCGCCCTTCGCGTGATGCATGACTGGATAAAGGATCGAACGGCGATAGGTACTGCGCCGGTGGGACCAATTCCGGCAAGCCGTCCGACGGTGGCCCGGGTTGGATTCCGCTACGCGGCTCCAGCCTCCGACCTAGCGGCCGGTCACCTCCAGGGTCCCGCAAGAACTAGAACTACTTATACGGACCACCTCCTTTCTCTGGTGATCCGAGATTATCAGCCCACAGCGACGACTCAATCCCCGTTTGGTGAGTTCTCGTCCGCCGCGGCGTCGTCGGCGTCACCGGCGTCCAGATCCGGCGTGTCGCCATTGGTCTCGGCCGTGGCGTCGGCGGCCACCAGCGCGTCCACCGGGTCGCCGTCGATCGGCGTGGTGCCGTCGGCCACCGCGGCCGCGGTCGACGCCTCGGACTCGACCACCAGCGCCACGGCCGACACGCGGTCGTCGTCGCGCACGTTCATGAGCGTCACGCCCTGAGCCGAGCGGCCGGTCTGGCGGATGCCGCGCACGCCGGTGCGCTGGACCATCCCCTCCTGGGAGATGAACAGCAGCTCCTGGTGCGGGCGCACGACGAGCGCCGCGGCCAGGCCGCCGCGCTTCTCGGAGAACTTGATCGTCTGCACGCCCTTGGCGCCGCGCGACGTCTTGCGGTACTCGCTCACCGGCGTGCGCTTGCCGAAGCCGTTCTCGGTGACGACGAGGACCTCCTGGTCGTCGCGCGCGACGTCCATGGTCAGCACCTGGTTGCCCGCGCCGGAGATGTTCATCCCGCGCACGCCGCCGGTGTCGCGGCCCATCGCGCGGGCGTCCTCCTCCTCGAAGCGCACCGCCAGGCCCTCCTTGGAGATCATCAGGATCTCCTCGCCCGGATCGACGCGGCGCACGGCGACGAGCTCGTCGTCGTCGCGGATCTTGATCGCGATGATGCCGTCGGCCTTGATCGGCGTGTTGTAGGCGCCGAACTCGGTCTTCTTGACGGTGCCCTTCCTGGTCGCGAAGACGAGGTACTTCGACTCGGCGAAGTCGCGCGTGGAGAGCACCGACTGGATGCGCTCGCCCTCGCGCAGCGGCAGGACGTTGACCAGCGCGCGGCCCTTCGCCGTGCGCTGCGCCTCCGGCAGCTCGTAGACCTTGGAGCGGTAGACCTTGCCGCGGTTGGAGAAGAAGAGCAGGAAGTCGTGCGAGGAGCACACGAAGAGGTGCTCGATGTAGTCGCCGTCCTTCATGTCCATCCCAGTCACCCCGACGCCGCCGCGGTGCTGCTTGCGGTACGTGGTCAGCGGGAGCGACTTGATGTAGCCCGACTTCGTGATCGTGATGACCATCTGCTGGTCGGCGATCAGGTCCTCGATGTCGATCTCGTCCTCGGAGGCGGTGATCTCCGTCCGGCGATCGTCCGCGAAGCGCTCGGCGATCTCGCCGAGCTCCTCCTTGATCAGGCCCAGGACGCGCTCCTCGTCGCCGAGGATGGCGCGCAGCTCCTTGATGCGCTCGACGACGTCCGCGTGCTCGCTGCGGATCTCGTCGGACTCGAGCGCCGTGAGCTGCGACAGGCGCAGGTCGAGGATCGCCGTCGCCTGCAGCTGCGTGAGCTGGAAGCGCGCCATCAGCTCGGTCCGGGCGCTCTCGCGATCGCGCGAGGCGCGGATGAGCTCGATCACCGCGTCGAGGTTGTCGATCGCGATGAGCAGGCCCTCGAGGATGTGCGCGCGGCGCTCCTTCTCGGCCAGCTCGTACTTCGTGCGCCTGACGATGACCTCGCGCTGGTGCGCGACGTAGGCCGAGATGACCTGCTTGAGCGACAGCGTGCGCGGGATGCCGTCGACCAGCGCGACCATGTTCACGCCGAAGGTCGACTGCATGGCCGTGTGCTTGTAGAGCTGGTTGAGGACGACCTTCGGCAGCGCTCCGCGCTTGAGCTCGATGACCAGCCGCATACCGTGGCGGTCGGACTCGTCACGCAGGTCGCTGATGTCCGGGATCTTCTTGTCGTGCACGAGGTCGGCGATCTTCGTGATCAGCCCGCCGTCGCCGCCCTTCTTCACGGCGAACGGGAGCTCGGTGACGATCAGCGCCTCCTTGCCCTGGCCGATCTCCTCGATGCCCACGCGGGCGCGCACGCGCACGCGGCCTCGGCCGGTCTCGTAGGCGTCACGGATCCCGGCGTGGCCGACGATGATGCCGCCGGTCGGGAAGTCGGGCCCCTTGACGTGGCGCATGAGCTCGTCGTCGGTGACGTTCGGGTCGTCGATGTAGGCGACGACCGCATCGGTGACCTCGCGCAGGTTGTGCGGCGGGATGTTGGTCGCCATGCCGACCGCGATGCCGGTCGAGCCGTTGACGAGCAGGTTCGGGAAGCGCGCCGGCAGGACCAGCGGCTCCTGGTGGTTGCCGTCGTAGGTCGGGGTGAAGTCGACCGTGTCCTGGTCGAGGTCGCGCAGCATCTCCATCGCCAGGCGCGTGAGCCGCGCCTCCGTGTAGCGCATGGCCGCCGCGGGGTCGTCGTCGATGGAGCCGAAGTTCCCCTGCCCGTCGACGAGCGTGTAGCGCATGGAGAAGTCCTGCGCCATGCGCACGAGCGTGTCGTAGATCGCCGAGTCGCCGTGCGGGTGGTACTTGCCCATCACATCGCCGACGACCGCGGCGGACTTCGCGCGCGGGCGCGTCGGCCCGAGCCCCTGCTCGCTCATCGAGTAGAGCACCCGCCGGTGCACAGGCTTCAGCCCGTCGCGCACGTCGGGCAGCGCGCGCCCGACGATGACGGACATCGCGTAGTCCAGGTACGCCGAGCGCATCTCGTCCTCGAGTGCGCGCGGCTCGATGTTGCCCCCGCCGATGATGTCGGTGCCGGTCATCTAGTCACCACCTCAGACGTCGACGGTCGCCGCAAGGGCGTTGTCCTCGATGAACTGGCGCCGGAACTCGACCACGTCGCCCATCAGCATCGAGAAGATGCGATCGGCCGCCGCGGCGTCCTCCATCGTGACCTGCGCCAGCGTGCGGGTCTCGGGGTCCATGGTCGTCTCGCGTAGCTGCTCGGCGTTCATCTCGCCGAGGCCCTTGAAGCGGTTGAGGCCCACCCCGGGCTGGCGGCGCACGACGTCGAGCACGGTCTCGCGCAGGGCCTCGAACGACAGCGCCTCATCGGACTTGTCGGCCAGCTTGACGGTGAACGGCGGCGTGCCGGCCAGTTCGACGAGCGCCGCGTGGACCTTGATGAAGGTCTTGTACTCGGGCGACTCGAACAGCGTGCGCTTGATCCGATGCGTCTGCGCCAGGCCCGTGCGCATCTCGATCGCGCGGATGCGCAGCTCGTCGGCGCCCTCGTCGGACATCAGCTCGGTGGTGTGGACGGCGCCGTCGACCGAGCCGCGCTTGACGATCGCCAGCGCCTCCTCGACCGTGCTCGCCTGCTCGTCGAGGATCGAGGACTCCTCGAGGAAGCGCACCGTGTCGTGGCCGTGCTCGGCGCGCAGCGCGCTGGCCCAGCCCTCGTATTGCTTGCGCAGGCGCGTGTAGCGCTGCCAGCGGGCCTCGGTGAGCTTGAACTGGTTGCCGCCCCCGTCGAAGATCTCGAACTTGTCGAACTTGTCGGAGAGCAGGATCTCCTCGAGCTCCGAGTCCTTCTCGACGTAGCGCTCGTTGCGGCCCTGCTTGAGCTTGTAGAGCGGCGGCTTGGCGATGTACACGTAGCCCGCCTCGATGAGCTCCTGCATCTCGCGGAAGAGGAGCGTCAGCACGAGCGTGCGGATGTGCGCGCCGTCGACGTCGGCGTCGGTCATGAGGATGACCTTGTGGTAGCGGGCGCGCTCGAGGTCGAACTCCTCGCGCACGCCGGTGCCGATCGCGGTCACGAGCGACTGGATCGCGTCGTTCTGCAGGACCTTGTCGATGCGCGCCTTCTCGACGTTGAGGATCTTGCCGCGCAGCGGCAGCACCGCCTGGGTGTTGCGATCGCGCCCCTGCTTGGCCGAGCCGCCGGCCGAGTCGCCCTCGACGATGAAGATCTCCGCCAGCGACGGGTCCTTGACCGAGCAGTCGGCCAGCTTGCCCGGCAGGCGCGTGTTCTCGAGCGCGCTCTTGCGGCGCGTGAGGTCGCGGGCCTTGCGGGCGGCCGAGCGCGCCTGCGCTGCCTGGACGGCCTTGCGGATGACCTGGTTGGCCTCGGCCGGGTTCTCCTCGAGGAACTCGCCCAGCCGCGCATTGACGATGGTGGCGACGAAGCCCTCCATGCCCGGGTTGCCGAGCTTGGTCTTCGTCTGTCCCTCGAACTGCGGATCGGCCAGCTTGGCCGAGATGACGGCCGTGAGGCCCTCGCGCACGTCATCGCCGGAGAGGTTCTCGTCCTTCTCCTTGAGCAGGCCCTTGTCGCGCGCGTAGCGGTTGAGCGTGCGCGTGAGCGCGGAGCGGAAGCCCGACAGGTGCGAGCCGCCCTCGTGCGTGTTGATGTTGTTGGCGAAGGAGAAGACGGACTCCTGGTAGGAGCCGTTCCACTGCATCGCGACCTCGACTGCGCCCTCGTCGGACTCGCCCTCGAAGAAGATGACCTTCTTCTGGATGGGCTCCTTGCCCTCGTTGAGGTAGCGCACGAAGTCCTCGATGCCGCCCTCGTAGCGGAACTCGACGCGGTTGCCGCCCGAGCGCTCGTCGGTGAGCGAGATGGCCAGGCCGCGCGTGAGGAAGGCGGTCTCGCGCAGGCGCTGCTCGAGGATCGAGAAGTCGTGGTCCAGGGACTCGAAGATCTCGGCGTCGGGCAGCCAGCTGATGGTGGTGCCGGTGTCGCTCGTCGCCTCGCCCTTGGCGAGGTCGGCCTGCGGCGCGCCGCGCTCGTACTCCTGGCGCCAGACGTGGCCCTCGCGGCGGACCTCGACGATCAGCGACTCGCTGAGCGCGTTGACGACCGAGACGCCGACGCCGTGCAGGCCGCCGGAGACCTTGTAGCCGCCGCCGTCGCCGAACTTGCCGCCGGCGTGAAGGACGGTGAGAACGACCTCGACGGCCGGCCGCCCCTCCTTCTCCATGGTCCCGACCGGAATGCCGGCGCCGTCGTCGACGACGGTGACCGAGTTGTCGGGGTGGATCGTGACGTCGACGCGCGAGGCACGGCCGGCGAGCGCCTCGTCGACGGAGTTGTCGACCACCTCGTAGACGAGGTGGTGCAGGCCGCGCAAACCGGTCGACCCGATGTACATGCCCGGGCGCTTGCGGACAGCCTCCAGACCCTCGAGGACGGTGATGTCCTGAGCGTCGTAGTGGGCCGATCCGTCGCGGCCGTTCGGGGTGTTCGAGTCCTGCGTCAACGTGCCTCCGTAGACGTGAAGAACCCCGGTCTCGGGCTAATCGCCACCCGGCCGGGGCTCGAGCAACTGGTTGACAGAAGAATAGCACATCAACCCCCTTTTCCCCCCGCTCACACGGTCACGAAAGTCCTGCAAAACGCGGCAAAATTGCAGCGGATCGGCGACCTTCTCGCCACCGTCGCCGAAGGGCACCTCGCAGGGGCCAATTCGGCCATGCTCGACGGTCGAGTAGGTCTTATCGATTGCGCGCAGGCGCCGGGCGGTAGAGGATGCGCGCATGAGGAGGTTTCTGCCAGGGATGGCGGCGCTCGGCGCCCTCGTCATCACCGCGCCGGCGCAGGCGTCTTTCGCGCCCGAGGGATCGCCGCTCGCGGTCGGGGCCGCCCAGCCATACGGGGTCGTGCCCGCCGACTTCAACGGCGACGGGCGTCTCGACGTGGCGACCGTCAACGGGACCGGGAGCAACCTCTCGGTCTTTCTACGCGGCCCCAGCGGTTTCACGGCCGAGGCCGGGTCGCCGTTCGCCACGGGCCCCGGACCCGGGTACGGCGTCGCAGCAGATTTCAACGGCGACGGCCTTCCGGACGTCGCCACGCAGAACTTCAACAACGGCACGGTCGGCGTCCTGCTCCGCCAGCCGGGCGGCGGGTTCGCCGCCGGGCCGACATTGAGCGTCGGCGCGGGCACCGGCTCGGTCACCGCCGCGGACTTCAACGGCGACGGTCGGCCCGACATCGCTGCACCGAGCTACACGAACTCCAACATCCTCACCTACATCAACAACGGCACCGGCTTCACGCAGGAGGGGACCAACCCCACCGGCGCCACGCCCCGCGACGTCGCGGCCGCCGACTTCAACGGCGACGGTCAGCCGGACCTGGCCATCTCCAACCTCGGCGCCGGCTCGGTGACCGTCCTCTTGCGCAACCCGGGCAACAACGGCTTCGCCTCGGAGGCCGCGGCGATACCGGTCGGCGCTTCGCCCGAGGGCATCAAGGCGGCCGACTTCAACGGCGACGGTCGGCCCGACATCGCCGTGGCCGTGCTCGGGACCAACACGGTCAACGTCCTGCTGCGCAATCCGGCCGGCGGCTTCACGGCCGAAGCCCCGATCCCGGTCGGCGCCGGCGCCCTCGGCCTGGCCACGGCCGACCTCAACGCCGACGGGCGTCCCGACCTCGCGGTGACCAGCAACACCGCCGGCACCGTTACGGCGCTGCTGCGCCAGGCGGGCGGCGGCTTCGCGGCCGACGGTGCGCCGCTCCCGGCGCCGGGCGCCAACGGCGTCGCCGCGGGCGACTTCAACGGGGACGGCAAGCCGGACCTCGCCGCCTCCAACGACACGGCCAACACGCTCACCGTTTTCCTCAACACGACCACGCCGGCGGCGCCTGGGCCCCAGCCCCAGCCCGCGGGACCCCCGCCTCCGCCCGTCCCGGGCAAGTCGGTCGTGGTGCGCGTCGTGTCGGGCAAGGTGCTCATCAAGTACCCGGCCGGCAAGGCGCCGCCCGGCGGCAGCACGACGAAGTTCGCCCCGCTCACCGGCGCGGTGAACGTCCCGGTCGGGTCCGTGATCGACACGACGAAGGGCCGCATCGCGCTGACATCGGCCGCGGACACGGGCGGGAAGAAGACCCAGACGGCCGAGTTCTACGACGGCATCTTCCAGGTGAAGCAGTCGGTGCCCAAGAAGAAGCCCAAGAAGCCCGCGGCGCTGATCACCGACCTCGTCATGAAGGACGAGATCGCGCGCTCGCAGTGCGCGCCGCTGAAGGGCGCGCGGTCGGCCGCCGCCGACAGGAAGAAGGGCCCGAACGCGGTGCTGGGCAAGCTGTGGGGCAGCGGCAAGGGGAAGTTCCGCACCGACGGCAAGTACAGCGCCGCCACGGTCCGCGGCACCATCTGGCTCGTGCAGGATCAGTGCAACGGCACGCTGACGAAGGTGAAGCGCGGCACGGTCCAGGTGCGCGACTTCAAGGGCAAGAAGACGGTGTCGGTGAAGGCAGGTCACACGTACCTCGCCCGCGCGGCGCGCGCGGCGGGCAAGTCCAAGCGGTAGCTCACGACCAGCCGCGCGGCGGCCAACGTCCAAGCGGTAGCTCAGGACCAGCCGCGCGCCGGCGCGGCGGAGCAGCGCAGCGAGCGCACCGCGTCGGTGCCGAGCGCCGCGTTGATGCGCTCGGTCAGCTCGGGACCCATGAGGTCGAGCTCCTGCGCCCAGACCGACGAGGCGCACGTCACCGTCAGGACGCCGTCGCGCTCCGCGGTCGGCTCGGCCTGGGCGGCGACGACGTCGCCCACCGCCTCGGGCCACACCCGCTGAACCTCGGCCAGCGTCGTCTGCGGCGCCAGCCGGTCGGCCAGCGCGGCGATCGCGTGCGACATGGCGCGTGGCTCGCGGCGCCTCATGCGGGAACCGGTTCGGGAGTCACGACGCCGCTCTCGACGCGCAGGCGCACGACGTCGTCCTCGTCGGCACCGGGCACGTGGGAGACATCGGTCGTCGTCACCAGCGCCTGGCCCGCACGCAGGCGCTCGACGAGACGCTCGCGGCGGCCGAAGTCGAGCTCGCTCATGACGTCGTCCAGGAGCAGCAGCGGTGGCGCGCCGCGCTCGTCCTCCAACACGGCGCGCTCGGCGAGCAGCAGCGCCAGCAGGCCCATCCGCTGCTCGCCCTGCGAGCCGTACGCGCGCAGCTCGCGCCCGTCGCGCAGCAACGCCACGTCGTCGCGGTGAGGCCCGTGTGTGGTGAAGCCGCGCTCGAGGTCGGCGTCGAGGCGCTCCGCGAGCTCGGCCGCGAGGGCCTCCGCGCTGTCGGCCCGGGTGCGCGGGCGATAGCGCAGCTCCGCGGCGCCGACCAGCCCGAGCTCTCCCGCGGCCTCGGCGAAGCGCGGGCTCAGAAGCTCGAGCGCCGCGGCGCGGTCGTCGCGCAACGCGATGTCCGTGGCGCGCGAGCTCGAGGTCCCAGGCGGCCAGCGCCGAGAGCGAGCCGCCGGCGCGCACGCGCGCCAGCAGTGCGTTGCGCTGGGCCAGTGTCTGCCCGTACTGGCGGCGCGTGGCCGTGCGGCCTGGCCACAGCGCCCCGACCACCTGGTCCAGATGCGAGCGGCGCAGCGCCGGCGGGCCCTTGACGAGCTCGAGCCGATCCGGGAGGAAGACGCTGACCAGGGGCCGGTGCGGTGCATCGAGCAGGCGCTCGGCCGGTGCCCCGTCGACCTTGAACCGCTTGGCCTCCCCCGGCTGGAAGCCGACGCTGAGCTCGTGCTCGCCGTCGCGGTCGCGCCCGTGGACCTCGACACGCACCGCGCTTCCGGCGCCCGCGTCGAAGCGCAGCAACTCCCGCTCGTTGGTGGTCCGGCACGAGCGCCCGGTGCAGCCGAAGTACAGGGCCTCGAGGAGATTCGTCTTGCCCGCGCCGTTGGGCCCGTGCACGACGGTGAGCCGCTCGCCGAGCCCGACCTCGGCTTCGGTGTAGCTGCGGAAGTCGCGCACGCGCAGGCGGGTCACCACCACGGCGGCCTCAGACGTTCAGGCGGATGGGCATGATCAGGTAGAGGAAGCCGCTGCCGTCGGCCGACTCGAGCAGGCCCGGGCGCAGGGGGCTGATGAGCTTGAGCACGACGTCCTCGGAGCCTGCGCTCTCCAGCCCGGCGATGAGGAAGTCCGGGTTGAAGCCGATGTCGAACGGTTCGCCGGCGAACGGGATCGGCACCGGCTCGCTGGCCTCCCCCACGTCCGGGGTCTGCGCCGAGATGCTGACCTCGCCCTCGCTGAACGACAGCCGCAGCGGCGCGTTCTTCTGCGCCATGAGGCTGATGCGGCGCACGACCTCCAGGAGCTCCTCCCGGTTGACCGTGAGCTCGTGCTCGTAGGCCTCGGGCAGCAGCTGTCTGTAGTTCGGGAACTGACCATCGATGAGCCGCGACGAGAGGGCGAGGCCGTCGACCTCGAAGACGACCTGGTTGGCGCGCACGCCGATGCGGATGTCGTCGATGTCCTCGCGAACGAGCCGGCCGAGCTCCTCGAGCGCACGGGCCGGCACGTTGGCCTCGAACCCGTCGGGCAGTGAGGCCTCGAGGTGGGTCTCCTTGACGCTCAGGCGATAGGAGTCGGTGGCCACCATGCGCAGCTCGTCGCCGGCCGCGGACACGAGAATGCCGGTGAGGATCGGGCGCGTCTCGTCACGCGAGGCCGAGCGCGCGACGCGGGCGATGGTCTCGGTGAAGGCGGGCGCGGGCATGGTGACGATCTGGTCGCCGCCGGGCTCGGGCAGCGGGGGGAAGTCCTCGGCGCGCAGCGTGCGGATGTGGAAGCGCGCGGTGCCGGCGACGACCTCGACATCCTGCTCGGCGGGGCGCAACTCGAGCGAGACGTCGCCGGCCGGGAGTTGACGGACGACGTCCAGGAGCAGGCGCGCGGGGAGGACGACCGTGCCGGAGCGCTCGATGGTGGCCTGAAGCGGGACGCGCAGGGCGACCTCCATGTCGGTGGCGCGCAGTTGGACCGCCTCATCGGCGGCGATCTGCACGCCGGAGAGCGCCTGCACGGCGCTGCGCGTCGACGCGACGCGCGAGACGATCTGGAGTTGCGCGAGCAACTCCTGCGACGAGGTCGACAACTTCACGATGACCACCTCTGGATAGGAATCGAAGTCATAGGGGTTGTGGAGATGTGCACAGGCGCCGAAAGAGCCGCAACGTGCGGGGGGACAGCGCACAAGGGCTCGTGGACGGACCCGCGGAGTCTGTCAGTCATGCCGGAGAGAACTGCCGGGGGCGGTGTGTCCCCGAACGGCCGGATGCAGCTGCTCGGTGAGGCGCCGAACGAAGTCGAAGGCCTCGGGGTCGGCGGCCATGCGCTCAGCCGTGCGTCGACACGCGTGCAGGACGGTCGTGTGGTTGCGGCCGGCGAACCGCGCGCCGATGGCGGGGAGGGTCTCGCCGGTGTGCTCGCGTGCGAGGTACATGGCGACCTGCCGCGGCCAGGCCAGGCGAGCGGCGCGGCTGGTGGACAGGAGCTCGTCGCGGCTGAGGCCGAAGGCTTCGGCGGTCATGTCCTGGATGGCCTCGACGGTGAGCTGCGCGGGGCGCTCACTCGGGCGGACGGGGTAGAGGTCCGCGAGGACCTCCTCCGCGAGGCCGGTGGTGAGCGGGCGCCCGGTGAGCGAGGCGAAGGCGACGACGCGGATGAGCGCCCCTTCGAGCATGCGGACGCTGTCGGGCGCGCGGGCGGCGAGGAGGGGCAGGACGCCGTCGTCGGCCATGACGACGCCGTCGTGCTGGGCGCGCTTGCGCAGGACGGCGACGCGCGTGGAGAGGTCGGGCGGCTCGATGGCGGTGACCAGGCCGGCCTCGAAGCGCTCGCGCAGGCGGTCCTCGAGGGCGCTGAGGTCTCGCGGCAGGCGATCGGACGTCAGCACGAGCTGGCTGCCGAGGTCGTGCAGCGCGTTGAAGGTGTGGAAGAACTCCTCCTCGGTCTTGGCCTTGGAGGCGAGGAACTGCACATCGTCGATGAGGAGGACGTCGGCGTGGCGGTAGCTGCCCTTGAAGCGGTCCATGTCGCCACGCTGCAGGGCGGCGAGGAACTGGTTGGTGAAGGTCTCGACCGTTGTGTAGCGGACCGAGAGGCCGGCGCCGTAGGCGAGGACGTAGTTCCCGATCGAGTGCAGCAGGTGGGTCTTGCCGACGCCCGGCGGTCCGTAGACGAAGAGCGGGTTGTACGCGTGGCCGGGGAGCTCGGCCACCGCCAGGGCGGCGGCGTGCGCGAAGCGGTTGGCGTCGCCGATGACGAACTGCTCGAAGGTCAGCGCCGGGTTGATCCCGTGCTCGGGCGCGCGCGAGGCGGGCAACTCCTCTCTGGCGGTCCGGGTGCCGGGGCCGCGCTTGGCGGCCGCGCCCGAGCGCACGTCGACGGTGACCTCGGGTCCGAGGACCGCCGCGACGCTCGCCTGCAGTACGCGCGCGAAGCGTTCGGCGACCCAGGCGCGCAGCTCACGCGGGGCCTCGACCACGAGGACGTCGCCCTCGAGGCCGAGCGCCTTCAGGGGCGCGAGCCAGACGTCGTACATGTCAGCCGGGACCGCCTGGCGCAACTCGTCCTGGATGGCGCTCCAGATGTGCTCGGGGTCCTCGGTCACGACAGGGGCAGTCGGCTCCTCGGCAGGCAGCGTTCGGCGGCAGATGGGGGGAGGAGGCCGCCCTGGGGACGACCGGCGCGGCGACTATAGCAACGGGTTGGGGGCCGAACGCGGGGCTCGCCGGGGGCCTCTGGACGCACGTCGCAAATCGCGAACAAAACCGCCGGCGGGGCATGCACACGCCTGTGCACGACGTGTCGAAGGGAGTGTCGACAACGTCCGCGCGCTAGACTGGCGCGCCGGTCACTCGACCCTTCCCTTGCCATGAAGCGCACCTACCAGCCCAAGAAGCGAAAGCGCGCCCGCACCCACGGGTTCCGTGCCCGCATGAGCACGCGGGCCGGCCGCCTGACGCTCAAGCGCCGCCGGGACAAGGGTCGCAAGCGGCTGACCGTCTGACCGCGGTGGATCGCTTGCCGCGCGCCGTCGGCCGGCGCCCGAAGCGCGGGCGCCTCTCGCGCAGCGCGGAGTTCGAGCGCGTCTACCGCCAGGGTCGGTCGGTCGGCAACCGCTTCCTCGTCCTGTACAGCTTCCCGCGGTCGTCCGCGGGCGAGCCGTCCGACGGCACCCGTCTGGGGGTGTCGGTGTCGCGCAAGGTCGGCGGCGCCGTCGATCGCAACAAGGTGAAGCGCCTGCTCAGAGAGGCTTTCGGGACGCTGGCCGAGCACCTGCCTCCCGACCAGGACGTCGTCGTGGTCGCGCGCCCCGAGGTGCGCGAGCTGGCCGAGCGCGAGGGGCTCGCAGGCGTGCGCGGCGCCCTGGCTGAGCTCGTCGACAAGGCTGCGGCCGGTGGGGAGGGCGAGGGTACGTGATGCGGCGCCTCGTGCTCGCACCGATCGTCGCCTATCAGCGCGTGGTGTCGCCGGCGCTGCCGCGCCGCTGCAAGTACGAGCCGACCTGCTCGGCCTACGCCGTTCAGGCGATTCACGACTACGGCATACTGCGGGGGCTGGTGCTGGCGGCGTGGCGGTTGCTGCGCTGCAACCCGTTCAGCCACGGCGGCTTTGATCCCGTGGACGCCCAGCGCCTGTTCCGCCGCCGCGAACCGAGCCGATGAACATCCTCCCGATCGCCAACCCCGTCCAGCCGCTGATCGACGTGTTCGATCACGTGCTCGTGTTCTTCCACGACACGGTCGGGTTCTCGTGGGGCTTCTCGATCATCGCGCTGACCATCGTGGTCCGCGCGGCCCTGATTCCGCTGACGCTCAAGCAGTTCAAGTCCATGCAGGCCCTGCAGCGCCTCTCGCCCGAGATCAAGTCGCTGCAGGCCAAGTACAAGGACGACCGTCAGCGCCTGAACCAGGAGATGATGAAGTTCTACCAGGAGAACAAGGTCAACCCGTTCGGGTCGTGCCTGCCCCTGGTGCTGCAGCTCCCGGTGTTCTTCTCGCTGTTCTACATGCTGCGGAAGGACCTCAAGCTCGACATCTGCCCGGGCATCGTGAAGTACGCGGCGCAGCATGGGACGAGCGTCACCAACGTCGCCTGCAACCAGGTGGATCCGGGGAGCGCGAAGTTCCTCTTCATCCCGGACCTGACCGCCCACGCGACCGGCTGGGTCCTGGCGGTCCTGCTCGTGCTCTACGTGGGGTCGCAGCTGCTCTCGAGCGTCTTGATGTCGGTCACGGCCGACCGCAACCAGCGCTTCATCATGATCGCGCTGCCCTTCGTGTTCGTGCCCTTCATCCAGGGCTTCCCGGCCGGACTGCTCGTCTACTGGATCACCACGAACTTCTGGACTGTCGGCCAGCAGTACATCATCAGGCGTGGTGCGGGATTGCCTGTGCTCGGGGCGCCAGGGACAGGACCGGACGTCAAGCCGGCCGGGGCGGCGGCCGTGGTCGCCGACAAGGGTGAGCGCGCGGGCCCGAAGCCGTCGAAGGAGCCCAAGGCGAAGGCAAAACCGAGTACCAACGGCGACGAGGGCGCGGCGCCGGAGCCGCGCGAGCGCCGCGCGAGCGCTCCGCCCCCGCCCCCGCGTCAGCGGCGCAAGAAGAAGACCGGAAGGCGCAGATGAGCTCGGACGTCGTCGAGAGCACGGTCCAGGAGGTGCTCGAAGAGGTGGTGACGGCGCTGGGGCTGAAGGGCGAGGTCGAGGTCGGCCGCGACGGCGACGTCGTGACCGGCACCGTCCACGGCCACGATCTCGGCTTGTTCATCGGGCGTCACGGGCAGACGATCGACGCCGTGCAGCACCTCGTCTTCCGCATCGTGCTGACCCGTGGTGGCGGCGCTCCCGCCGGCGACCTGCGGGTCGTCGTCGACGCCGAGGGCTATCGGGCGCGCCGCGCAGAGGCGCTGCAGCGACTCGCCGACCAGGCGGCCGAGGACGCGCGCCGCCAGCGACGCCCGGTCGCCCTCGACGTGATGACGGCGAGTGAGCGAAAGCTCGTGCACGAGTACCTGCGCGACCAGGGGGGCGTCGAGACGTACAGCGAGGGCGAGGAGCCGGACCGCCACCTCGTCGTCGCGCCGCTCGTGACGTAGCGCCCGCGGGGGAGCGAGGTTTCACGTTTGACGGCCCGCCCGATGCCGTCGCTGCGCCCACCACGTAGGTTTCACGTTTGACGGTGTCCACCGACGTCGCTGCGCGGCTGGCCCGGCTGGCGGCCCTCCACGAGCTTCCCGCCCGCGCCGAGCGGCAGCTCGCCGTGCTCCTCGACCTGGTCGCGGCCGAGCCGGCCGCCATCACTTCCGTCCGCGATCCGGCCGAGGGCGTGGATGCCCACGTGGCCGACTCCCTCGTGGCGCTCGACGTGCCGGCGGTCCGCACCGCCCGGCGACTCGCCGATCTCGGCTCTGGAGGCGGGTTTCCGGGCCTCGCGCTGGCGATCGCCGTGCCGGGCGCCCGCGTGGCGCTGGTAGAGAGCGTGGGTCGCAAATGCGCCTTTCTCGCCTCGGCGGCCCACCAACTTGGGCTGGGGAACGTGGAGGTCGTCAACGCGCGGGCCGAGGAGTGGCCGGACGGGCTTGGCGCCCAGGACGTCGTGGTGGCCCGTGCCCTGGCGCCGCTGCCGGTCCTCCTCGAGTACGCGGCGCCTCTGCTCGAGGCCGGCGGCCTGCTCGTGGCCTGGAAGGGGCGCCGTGAGGCGGCCGAGGAGGCCGATGGTGCGGCGGCCGCGGGGAAGCTGGGGATGAGCGTGCCGGAACCGATCGCCGTCGAGCCGTTCCCGCGGACCCGCGATCGTCATCTCTACCTCAGCTCGAAGGTGAGGCCAACGCCGAGCCGATACCCACGCCGCCCGGGAATGGCCCGCAAGCGGCCGATCCGAGCCTCGACTTGAAGGTTATGGCGCTTCGGCGCCGAACGAAGACCTGCGGGCTCCGACCGGAGTCGCCGCTAGCTTGACGGTCAATGGGGACGATCTACGCGATCGCGAATCAGAAGGGCGGGGTTGGGAAGACGACGACCGCGGTCAACGTCGCCGCCTGCATCGCCGAGGCCGGCTACGCGACGCTGCTCGTCGACATCGATCCGCAGGCGAACGCGACCGTCGGGCTGGGGCTCGAGAAGGATCGCGAGCCGAGCGTCTACGACGTCCTGTGCGGCTCGGCGACGGCGGAGGAGGCGCTCGCGCCCACTGCCATCGCCAACCTGACGATCCTGCCCTCGCACCCGGATCTGGCTGCTGCCAACGTCGAGCTCCCGCGGGAGCCGGGCTCCGAGCAGCGGCTGCGTGAGGCGCTGGCCCCGGTGCGCGACCGCTTCGCCTACACCCTCCTCGACTGCCCGCCGTCGCTCGGCCCGCTGACCGTCAACGCGCTGGTCGCGGCCGACCGGGTGATCGTTCCGGTCCAGACCGAGTACTACGCGCTGGAGGGCCTCGCCGGCCTGCTCGACACGCTGGGCCTCATCCAGCGCGAGCTCAACCCGCGTCTCGCCGTCGCAGGGATGCTCCTGACCATGCACGACGGGCGCACCCGCCTGGCGCGCGACGTCGAGCGCGAGGTGCGCCAGCACTTCCCGCAGCTGGTCTTCGACACCGTGATCCCGCGTAGCGTGCGCCTCGGCGAGGCGCCGAGCTTCGGGCGTCCGGTCATCCATCACGACCCGCACTCGAGTGGTGCGGAGGCCTATTTCGAACTCGCGAAGGAAGTGGCGGCACGTGGCTGAGCGTCGAGGCATGGGCCGCGGACTCGCGGCCATCCTGTCGGTCTCGGAGGGCGAGGAGGGCGCCGCCGAGCTGCGCGAGCTCCACGTCGATCTCGTCGCGCCCAACCCCGATCAGCCGCGCAAGCGCTTCGACGAGGACGCGCTGCAGGCCCTGGCCGACTCGGTCAGGGAGCGCGGCGTGCTGCAGCCCATCCTCGTGCGCCCGCGCCCCGGCGGGACCTACGAGCTGGTCGCCGGCGAGCGCCGCTGGCGCGCCGCCCGGCTCGCGGGCCTCGAGATCCTGCCCGCGCTCGTCCAGCAGCGCGACGACGCGCAGTCGCTCGAGGACGCCCTCATCGAGAACATGGCGCGCGAAGACCTCAACCCGATCGAGGCCGCCCGCGCCGTGGCGGGCCTCGTCGAGGAGTTGGGGCTCACGCGCGAGGAGGTCGGCCGTCGCGTCGGCCGTAGCCGCGTCGCCGTCTCCAACCTCCTGCGCCTGCTCGACCTGCCTGACGAGGCGCTCGCGCTGGTCGAGGACGGCTCCCTGACCGAGGGTCACGGCCGTGCCCTGCTGCTGGCCGACGACCACGCCGACCGCCGCAGCATCGCGCGCGCTGCGGTCCAGGGCGGCTGGTCGGTGCGCGTGGTCGAGCAGCGCGCCCGTGAGGCGAACGCCCCGGCCCGCGCGGCAAGACGCGGCCGCGCGGCGCTGCACCCGGACCAGGAGGCCGCCGCCGCCCGCATCACCGAAGCCCTCGGCGCCGCCCTCGGGACCGAGGTCCGCGTGCGCCCCCGCGGCACCGGCTACAAGGTCGAGCTCGCCTTCGAGGACGTCGACGAGGCGCTCGCTCTGGCCCGCCGCGTGCGCCCCCGAGCGGTCGCCTGATCCTCGCTACAATCCGCGGCCCGCAAGGGGCGATTAGCTCAGTCGGTTAGAGCGCTTCTCTGATAAGGAAGAGGTCCCAGGTTCGAGTCCTGGATCGCCCACCTCCGAAACCCCCGTCTCCATCGGGGTCCCGCATCCCCGGGGGCTCGCCGGCCCGCTCCAGTGGTTTGTGGCGATGTTGCTGACGATCCGCGGGGGCCTTCCGGGCGCACTGTGGTGAACGCGCTCTCGCGGCGCCGGACCGGGAGGGACAAGGTCCAGAAGCTCGCCTCGGCCGCGTGCGCTTGCCGGCGGGAGACCGCGCCTCGGTTTGGGGCGCAGCGCGAAGCAGGAGATACTCGACCGCGTGGCTCGACCGGAGACCATGAAGGCGATCGTCCGCGACACGTACGGCTCGGCCGATGTCCTGGAGCTCAGGGACGTCGAAAGGCCGCTGGTCGGGGATGACGATGTGGTTGTGCGGGTGCGCGCGGCCGGCGTCGATCAGGGGGTGTGGCACGTCATGGCGGGGCTGCCGTACCCGATTCGCGTGGCGGGCTTCGGGTTGCGCGCGCCGAAGAATCCGGTGCTTGGTGCGGACGTGGCGGGCGTGGTACACGCCGTGGGCAAGGAGGTGAGCGGGTTTCGGCCTGGCGACGAGGTGTTCGGGATCGCCAAGGGCTCCTACGCCGAGTACGCCCGCGCGTCCGAGGACAGACTGGCGCCCAAGCCGGCCAACCTCACGTTCGAGCAGGCGGCGGTTGTCGCGATCTCTGGCTTGACCGCACTGCAGGGCCTACGCGACCACGCCAGGGTGCGCCCGAACCAGAAGGTGCTGATCGTTGGTGCGTCCGGTGGCGTGGGGACGTACGCCGTGCAGGTGGCCAAGGTGTTCGGGGCTCACGTGACCGGCGTGTGCAGCACGGCGAAGGTGGACCTGGTTCGCTCCCTTGGTGCCGACCACGTCATCGACTACATGCGTGAGGACTTCGCAGACGGGCAGCAGCGCTACGAGGCGATCCTCGATGTCGGCGGGAACGCGTCATTGTCGCGCTTGCGGCGTGCACTGACCCCGGAGGGGACGCTCGTCATCGTCGGAGGCGAGACCGATGGGCGCTGGCTCGGGGGCACCGATCGCCAGCTCCGGGCGCTGGTGCTGTCGCGGTTCGTCGGGCAGAAGCTGGGGACGTTCGTCTCGCGCGAGAACCACGGGGACCTGATGGTCCTCAAGGAGCTCATCGAAGCCGAGAAGGTCACGCCCGTCGTCGACCGGGCCTACCCCCTGAGCGACGTCCCCGACGCCATCCGGTACCTCAGAGAAGGCCGCCCACGCGGCAAGGTCGTCATCACCGTGTGAGGCGCGACTTGTGGCGGTCAGGAGCCGGCGCACGACGGCACCGCACCGCGACGACCAGCCACGCCGCTCGTTGCCGCGGTCAAGCCCCAGTCGCGCTGCAGCGGGCACGACGACGGTGGCGCTGAACCTGTCGAGTTGGCGAGCATCGCCGCACTGCGACGCGCACCAGCGCGTGGTGCACTCTGGTGACCTCGGGCGGCGGCGGCCCGGACGGCGAGGACGTTCGCCACCGTTCAACCGCGCAGCGCTGCCAGGACCTCGTCGGGCCCGACCCGCCAGCGGTAGTCGCCGGAGACGGAGGCGAAACGGATCACGCCGTCCTCGCCGATCACGAACGTCGACGCGGCCGGCAGCGTGTTGCTGTCGTCGCCGTTGAAGTCGGCGAGCGCGACGCCGAGCCGGCGCGACGTGGCCGTCACGGCCTCGCTCTGCGTGAACACCAGGCCGTAGCTGCGGGCCACGGCGTTGCCGGCGTCCGACAACACCGGGAACTCCAGCGCGTGGCGCTCGGCCAGGGTCAGCGACTGGTCGGGCGTCTGCGGGGAGACGGCGACCAGCGTCGCGCCGGCGGCGCGGATGTCGGCCAGCGCGGACTGGAAGGCCGCGAGCTGCAGGTTGCAGTACGGGCACCAGGCGCCGCGGTAGAAGACCAGCACCACGGGGCCGTCGGCGAGCAGGTCGTCGAGCGCGAGCTCGCCGCCACGCGCGTCCGCAAGCCGGAACGCCGGGGCGCGATCGCCGGCGCGCAGCGCGCCCGCGAACATGTCGCCGGCGCCCATTGCCTCGGCGTCACGGTCGAAGACCGACAGAGTCTCCTCGCCGACCTGGCTGAGCAGGCCGGCGCGCATGTCGGTGGTCGCCGCGGTGAGGGAAGTGGAGGGGGTTACGGTGGACATGGTGAAGCAGGGTATGAGCGCTCCGCTGCCACAACAATGCGCCACAACCGCAGATCGATAGCCGTTCAGCTCATCGCGGTGTGATTGATGAGCCGGATGGCGATAAGCTGCGACGCTCGTGGACCCGCTCGCCGACGTGTTCGACCTCAGCCGCGTCTCGGGTGCCGTGATGGCCCAGCTCATCGCCCACGAGCCGTGGGGCGTGGCCGTCGACCCAGTGCCCGGTGCCGTCTTTCACGCGGTGGTGGGCGGCACCTGCTGGCTGCGCATGCCCGGCCGCGCGCCGCAGCGCCTGATGCCCGGCGACGTCGTTCTCCTGCCCACCAACACGCCACACGAGCTGGTGTCGTCGGTAGACGCGCGCACGGAGTCTCTGGCGCGGTTTCAGACGGACTCCCGCCTCACGCCCGACGGCGACATGATCATCCAGGGTCTCGGCGCCGCAACGCGCGTGCTCTGCGCGGCCTATGACTACGACCACGAGGTCGCCCACCCACTCATGTCCCAGCTGCCGCCGGTGCTGCATGTCCCGGCCGGGATGCCCGGCGACGACGGGGCCGTCGCCGCGACGCTGAGGCTGCTCGCGCTCGAGCTCGGCGGCCGCCCGCCCGGCGCGCGCGCAGCGGTGGGCCGACTGATCGACGTGCTGTTGATCCACGTGATGCGAGCGTGGCTGCGCCTGCAGGACGACGACGCGACCGACGGCTGGCTGCTCGCGCTGCGCGACCCGGTGGTCGCCGGCGCGATGAACGCCATCCACCAGCGGCCTGGCGAGCCGTGGACGATCGAGTCGCTGGCCCGCGAGGTCAGCGTGTCGCGCGCGACCCTGGCCCGCCGCTTCGCCCACCTCGTCGGCGAGACGCCGCCGGAATACCTCACGCGCTGGCGCATGGACCTCGCCGCCCAGCGCCTGCGGGACACGGACGACACGGTCGGCACGATCGCGGCCGCCGTCGGCTACCGGTCCGAGTATTCGTTCTCGCGTGCATTCACGCGCCACCGCGGGATCGCCCCCGGCCGGTACCGGCGCCACGCCCGGGCACGGGCGCTCGCGACCGCCGCGTAGGCCGGCCCATGGCCCGGGCGCCCCGCGCACGACGATGGCGCGGGTTGCGGCGGTCCCTCTGCCGCCGGCCGACTCGCGCGTGGCCGGGCCGTCACTCCTTGGGGGGTGGCTTCGTCGTGAAGTAGCCGCCGCCCCGGTAGTTCCCGGCCGCCGCCCGCGACGCCGCGTCGTCCGGCCGGCCGCCAAGACGGGCCCGACGCCGCGCACGACGATCGGCGCGCATAGCGCGCCGATGCACGCGACGGGCGCGCAGCCGGTCTATCCAGCCGGCGTCTGGATCTCGGTAGACATCGCGCATGGGCCCTCCGTCGCTTGTTGCAAGCGACACTACCGCGTGCCGGTGAGCGTCGTGAAGCGGTCGCGAGGACCGCGTTGCCGCGCTACGCGCCGCGGCCCTCGATGCGCTGGTAGGAGCGGGCCGGATCGACCGCGATCGTCGGCGCGGTGGGGTCCGGGGCGCCGAAGGCCGCGGGTGGCTGCTCGGCGAGCAGGCTCGACTCATCGCCGGTGGTCAGCCACGCGCGGACACCTGGCCCGTGGGCGAACGACGGGGCGGCGCACACCAGGGCGACGACGATGGCGAGGGCGACGCAGATCGGGATCCGGCGCCGTGAAGGCATACGACCCTCGTATGCCCACCGCACGGCGATCCATGCCACCGGTGAGGCCGCGAAAGCGCCCGGCGGCCTCCGGCCCCGTGCCTATACTGGATCGACCACCGACTCGCGCGAGGGAGCCGCAGTGCAGGAAATGGTCATCTACGGCGTGAGCTTCGACATGGTCGGCAAGCAGCCGATCGTCCTGCTCAAGACCGCCGACAGCAACAAGTTCCTGCCCATCTGGATCGGCCATCCAGAGGCTGCCGCGATCCTGATGAAGCTCCAGGGAGCGACGACGCCGCGCCCGATGACCCATGACCTGCTCGTGGACATGCTGGGCGAGCTGGACGTGCGCTGCACGCAGGTCGCCGTGACCGAGCTGCGCGACAACACCTTCTTCGCCTCGATCACGCTGGCCGTCAACGGCCGCGAGCTCGAGATCGACTCGCGGCCCAGCGACGCGCTGGCCCTCGCGGTGCGCTCGGGCGCCCCGATCTTCGCCGCCGAGGACGTCATCGCCGAGTCGGCGATCGAATTCGAGCACGAGGTCGAGGACACCGAGGAGGTCGTCGACCGCTTCAAGGAGTTCCTCGACCAGGTCACCCCGGAGGACTTCGCCGGGGACTCCTAGGCGGACACGAGCGCGAGCTCGACGATCCGCCCGATCAGCTCGTCGAAGGAGATCCCCGCGGTCTCGGCCGCCTGGGGCAGCAGGCTCGTCTCGGTCAGCCCCGGGATGACGTTGGACTCGAGCACGTAGAGGTCGTCCGTGCCGTCCTCGAGCATGAGGTCGACGCGGGCGAAACCGCGGCAGCCGAGCAGGCGGAAGACGTCCAGCGCCAACTCCTGGGCGC
Source organism: uncultured Actinomycetes bacterium (assembly GCA_963807305.1). GTDB lineage: Bacteria > Actinomycetota > Thermoleophilia > Solirubrobacterales > Solirubrobacteraceae > JAOPZW01. Next base: position 173,535 of record CAWEBN010000014.1, on the reverse strand, counting down.
GCACGGTGAGCGCGTCGGCAAGGTCGGCGGGGCAGACGAAGCTGGTGCGCCCGATCGTGTAGCGCGCGGCGAAGTCGTAGAAGTCCTCCTCGCGCGGGACCGCCTCGACGACGGGCAGGGCCTCCTCGCCGAGGATCGAGACCGCCAGCTCGCGGCCGTGCACGTGGCGCTCGAGCAGGACCTTCTCGGAGTACGAGAAGGCCGCCACGATGGCGGCGGGCACGTCGGCGGCGGTGGCCGCGAAGCGGATCCCCAGGGCGCTGCCCTGGTCGGCCGGCTTGACCACAATGGGGAAGCGCAGGCGGTCCTCGATGGCGCCCAGCGCGTCGCCCGCGCCGAGCTCCTTGAAGGCGGTCTCCGTGAAGGCATAGAAGTCCGGCGTCGGCAGCCCCGCGTCGCGCATCGCGTGCTTGGCCACCACCTTGTCCGAGCAGCGCATACAGGCCGACACCCCCGACGCGGTGTAGGGGATGCCGAGCACCTCAAGCAGCTCCTGCACGATCCCGTCCTCGCCGTCGCGCCCGTGCAGGGCGACGAAGGCCACGTCCGGCGTCACCTCACGCAGCCGCGCGACGAGGTCGTGGCCGACGTCGATGCCGACCACCTCGTAGCCCAGGCGCTCGAGTGCGTCCTGCACCCGGGCGCCCGAGCGCAGCGACACCTGGCGCTCCAGCGAGCGCCCGCCCTTGAGCACGGCAACCGTGCCACCAGTGCGCCGCAACTCGTCGGAAGCAGACCCGTCTCCGCCACCGCCGGCCCTCGCAGTCATCTGGCCCGGCGCTCGCCGCGATCGTCGCGGCGCGGGAGGTGCAGCACGTCGGCCAGGTCGGGGTCGACGGGAAGCGGTGCCGGGTCGGAGGCCGCCGGAGGCGGCGCCGCGCCCGTGAGCGTGCCGTAGAGCGCGACCTGCTCGCGCACGACCTCGCCGATCCGGCGCACGCCCTCGCGGATGGCGTCGTCGTCCACGCCCGAGAAGTTCAGCCGCATCGACGACCCGCCGCGGCCGTCCAGATACGCCGCGCGGCCCGGCACGAAGGCCACGTTGCGCGACAGCCCGAGGGCCAGCAGGTCGGTCGTGTCGATGTAGTCCGGCAGCGTGGCCCAGATGAAGAGGCCGCCGGCCGGGTGCGTCCACGCGGCCTCGGGTGGCAGGTGCTCGGCCAGCGCGTCGAGCATCGTGTCTCGCCGGCGGCGGTAGAGGTCGCGCAGCGTGGCGATGTAGTCCTCCCAGTGGCCCTCGGCGAAGTACGACGCGACGAAGAGCTGCGACAGCGACGACGAGCACAGGTCGCTGGCCTGCTTGCCGAGGTTCATCTTCTCGAGCACCGGGGCGGGCGCGACCGTCCAGCCCAGGCGGATGCCGGGGGAGAGGATCTTCGAGAAGGTGCCCAGGTAGATGACGAAGTCGCCGCCGTCGAGCGAGCGCAGGGTGGGCAGCGCCTCGCCCTCGTAGCGCAGCAGGCCGTAGGGGTTGTCCTCCAGCACGAGCAGCTCGCGCTCGCGAGCGACCTGCACGAGCCTCTGGCGGCGCGGGAGCGACATCGTCACCCCGGCCGGGTTCTGGAAGGTCGGGATCGTGTAGATGAACTTCGGCCGCCGTCCCTCGCGCTCGAGGCGCTCGAGCGTCTCCTCGAGCTCGTCGATGCGCATGCCGTCGTCGTCCATCGCGATCTGCACGACGTCGGCCTGGTAGGCGCTGAAGGCGGGCACGGCCCCGGGGTACGTCGGCGCCTCGGCGACGATGACGTCGCCCGGGTCGACGAGCGTCTTGCACACGAGATCGATGACCTGCTGGCCGCCGGTGGTGACGAGCACGTCCTCCGGGTCGACGTGCATGCCCTCGGCGGCCATCACGGTCGCGATCGCCTCGCCGACGGCGGCCATGCCCTCTGTCGGCGCGTACTGCAGGGCGCGGGCCGAATCCGTGGCGGCGAGCTTGGAGAGCAGAGCTGCGAGCGACTCGGCCGGGAAGGTCGACGTGTCCGGCAGGCCGCCGGCCAGCGAGATGACCTCGGGGCGCTCGGTGATGGCCATGAGATCGCGCATGGCCGAGGACTTCATGACCGAGGTCCGCGAGGCGAAGAGCCCCGCGTAGCGCTCCAGGTCGCGCCGGTGACTCATGCCACGGGGTTCGCCACGGGCCCCATGGCCCCTGTCGTCTACAGTCATGCGGGCTTCAAGCTATCGGACCGTGAAGCTCCTCCTCGACATCCTGCAAGGGATGGGGGTGTCCACCGCCGCCGGTGTCCGCCCCTTCCTCCCGACGCTGCTCGTCGGCGCCCTCGCGGCCGACGATCTCGGCGTCGACTTCGACCACACCGACTTCGCCTTCCTGGAGAGTCCGTGGTTCCTGCTGGCCATGGCCGTGTGCCTCGTGGTCACGACGCTGCTGCGCTCGCGCTTCGACACGCCGGCCGGCGAGGCGGCCCTCGGCGGCATCGGCCTCGGTCTGGGCGCGCTCATGTTCGCCGGCACGCTCGCCGACCACTACTCGACGTGGTGGCCGGGGATCATCGGCGGCCTCGTCTGCGCGCTCATCGCCCAGCAGGGGACGCGCTCGCTGCTGACCCGCACGCGCGCTCGCCTCGACGCCGCGGCGGCGGCCGCGCTGTTCCTCTACGCGGAAGCCGCGGCGCTCCTGATCGCCGGGCTGTCGGTCCTCATCCCTCCCGTCAGCGTGCTCGCGGTCGGCTTCTTCATCTGGCTGCGGGTCGGCGGGCGCCGGCGCGAGGGCGAGAAGCACGCCGGCCTGCGCATCCTGCGGTGAGCGCCAAGTTCGTGCTCGCCGTCGTCGACGGCCTGAAGCCGGCGATGCTCGAGCGCGCGGTCTCCACCGGGCGCGCGCCGGCGATGGCGGCCGTGATGGCGCGCGGGACCTATGTCGACGAGTGCGCCGCAGCCTTCCCGAGCGTGACGCCCGCGTGCGCGGCCACGATCGCCACCGGCGTGCGCCAGGACGCCCACCACATCCCGTCGATGAACTGGTACTCCCGCGAGGAGCGCCGCTACGTCGAGTACGGGTCGTCGTTCAGCGCCTCGCGCCGCTTCGGGCTGGTGCAGCAGCTCACCGACACGATCTACAACATGAACGCCACGCACCTGCCTCAGGACGTTCCCACGGTCTTCGAGTCGCTCGACGACCTCGGGGTGCGGACGGCGGGGACCACGTACCTGATGTACCGCGGGCGCCACGAGCACCAGACCTCGAAGAACACCGCGCTCACGCGCCTGGCCTCGACGGTCTTCCGGCGCCCCGTCATGGGACCCAAGGAGCTCTTCTACGCCGACATCTTCGCCAGCCGCGAGACGCCGTGCCGCTCGCAGCTCGGCCTGCCCGGCATCCGCGACCAGCACGCCGGCTGCGTGGGCGCCTACCTGGTCGAGCAGGACCTCTTCGACTTCCTGCTGCTCTCGCTGCCCGACAACGACACGCACTCCCACCGCCACGGGCCGCACGCGCAGGTGACCTCGATCGCGGCGGCCGACCGCCAGCTCGAGCGCCTGTTCCACGCCGGCGGCGGGACCGAGCAGTTCCTCGACGAGCACGCGGTGATCGTGGTGGCCGACCACTCCCACGCGCCGGTCGAGAAGGCGATCGAGCTGCAGGCCGCGTACGCGGAGCTCAGCGTGCTGGCGCCGTCGGGCGCGCGGTCGCGCGACGCCGAGATCGCCGTCTGCCCGGCCCAGCGCAGCGCGATGGTCTACGCGCTGCTGCCCGAGGGCCGCGACGTGCTCATCCCGCGCATCGTCGAGATCGCGCTCGCCATCGACGGCGTCGACCTGGCCCTGTGGCGCCCGGCGCCGCGCGAGGGCGCCATCGCCAACGCGACCGGCGAGCTGCGCTTCGCCGCCGGCGGCGACGTGCTCGACGAGCGCGGTGGGCGATGGTCGATCGACGGCCCGCTCGAGGTGCTCGACGCGCGCGTCGAGGACGGCGTCCTGCGCAGCCCCGCCTACCCGGACGCCCTCGCGCGTGCGTGGTCGGCGCTCACGTGCCCGACGTCCGGCGACGTGCTGCTCTCCGCTGCGCCCGGCTACGAGTTCGCCGATTGGGGCGGCGTCGATCACGTGGGCGGGGGCAGCCACGGCTCGCTGCACCGCGTCGACTCGCTCGGCGCCCTGGCCTTCTGCGGGGTCGACGCGCCGCACGACCACGGCTCGTGGTCGATCGCCGACGTCGCGCCGATGGTGCGCGGCCACTTCGGCGCCTGACGGGTGTGGTTGCCGAACACCCCGGTTGACCCGGCACCGGGGCGCGGGCGTCGCACCAGCCGGCGGCGGCGCGCGCGGTGGTCGTTACGCTGACGACCAATGGCGCGCGCCGCCCGCATTGCGGCCGTCTGCGCGGCCGCGGCGCTCGTGTTGCTGTCGGCCGCCCCGGCCCACGCCGACGATCTCGTCCGGCCCAAGAGCATGGACCGCCCGCCCGTGGGCTACCGGCTCACCGGCAGCCAGGCCGAGGCGATCGCCAACCGGACCCCGACCGCGATCCACGCGCTCCGCAGCGCACGCGGCGTGTACGACAACGTCTTCGAGAAGTCCGGCTCGCGCTGGCAGGTCAGCTACTACGTCACGCGCGGCAAGGACACCAAGGAGATCGCGCAGATCTACGTCAGCGACGCGACCGGGAAGGTGACCGAGGCGTGGACGGGGCCGCAGGTGGCATGGACCATGGCCCGCGGGTACCCGGGCGCCTTCGGGCGCAAGGTCAACTCGCCGTTCGTCTGGATCGCGCTCACCCTGCTCTTCATCGCGCCGTTCGTCGATCCGCGCCGGCTCCTGCGCATGCGCCACCTCGACCTCGCGGTCCTCATGGCCTTCGGGATCAGCGTGGCCTTCTTCAACGACGCCAACATCGACGTCTCGGTCCCGCTGGCCTACCCGCTCATGCTCTACCTGCTCGGGCGCATGTTGTGGATCGGGCTGCGCCGCAGCCGGCGACGCGACCCGCTGCGCCTGCTCATCCCGGCGCCGTGGCTGGTCGTCGGCCTGCTCTTCCTCGTCGGCTTTCGCATCGGGCTCAACGTGGCCGACTCGAACGTCATCGACGTCGGCTACGCGGGCGTCATCGGCGCCGATCGCCTGGCCGACGGCGACAAGCTGTGGGGCGCCTTCCCCAAGGACAACGAGCACGGCGACACCTACGGGCCGGTGACCTACGCCGCCTACGTCCCGTTCGAGCAGGTCCTGCCGTGGAGCGGCCGCTGGGACGATCTGCCCGCCGCCCACGCCGCGGCCATCACCTTCGACCTGCTGTGCCTGGGGCTGCTCTTCCTCATCGGTCGGCGCATGCGCGGCCCGACCCTCGGGCTCGCGCTCGCCTACGCGTGGGCGGCCAACCCGTTCACGCTCTACGCGCTGGACTGCAACGTCAACGACGCCCTCGTGGCCGCGCTCGTCCTCGGCGCCATCGCGGCGGCGTCGTCACCGGCCGGCCGCGGCGCGCTCATCGCGCTCGCCGGGATGGCGAAGTTCGCGCCCCTGGCGCTGGCGCCGCTCTTCGCCACCCAGTCGCGCGGGGTGCTGCGCTTCGTCCTCGGCGGCGCGATCGCGCTCGTGCCGTGCCTGCTGCTCGTGCTCGGCTACGGCGGGCTGCACGAGTTCTACGACCGCACGCTGGCCTTCCAGACCTCGCGCGGGTCGCCGTTCTCGGTCTGGGGCCTGTACGGGTGGACCACCGCGCAGGCCGTGGTCCAGGCCGCCGGGGTTCTGCTGGCCGTCGCCGTCGCCTTCGTGCCCCGCCGCCGCGACCTCGTCGGGCTCTCGGCGCTGTCCGCCGCCGTGCTCATCGGGCTGCAGCTCGGCGTCACGCACTGGTTCTACCTCTACATGGTGTGGTTCCTCGGGCCGCTGCTCATCGCGCTGCTGGCCGACGCCGATCCCCTCGAGCGCCACGGGCCGCCGACCTACGCCGAGCAGCTCGCGCAGCTACCCGCGCCCGCCGTCGCCTGGCGCTGAAGCGGCGGTCATCCCCAGGCGGTGCGCGGCGGTGGCCGCCTCGACGCGGGACCGCACGCCGAGCTTGGCCAGGATGCGCGAGACGTGGACGCTGGCGGTCTTCTCGGAGATGAACAGCGACGCGCCGATCTCGCGGTTGGTGTGCCCCTCGGCCACCAGCGAGAGGACGGTGAGCTCGCGCGCGGTGAGCCCGAAGCGGTCGACCTCGGGATCGTCGGAGGCGGTGTCCGGTGCGGCGTCGAGCGACACGCGGGCGCGGCGGGCAAGGCTCGCGACCTCGGACGCGAGCAGCGGCGCCGACAGCCCGGCGGCGACGTCGGCGGCCTCGCGCAGCGCGACGGTCGCCGCCGCGCGCTCGCCGCCACCCGCGATGAGCGCCTCGCCTTCGCGCCAGCGGGCATAGCCGAGCTCGAAGGGCTCGTTCAGCGCCGCGAAGCGCTCGGCCGCCGCGGCCCACGCGGTGGGGTCAGGCCGGCCCTCGGCGCGCGAGAGCTCCGCGGCGCTCAGCGCGTCGAAGGCGGCGGGCTCGGGGCCCGGCACGCCGTCGTACCAGCGCTCGGGCGCCAGCAGGGTGCGCAGGCTCTCGAAGATCGCGCGCGCGTCGCGCTGCGCCTCGGCGGCGCGGGTGCCGTCGCCCAGCGCGAGCGCCAGCTGCGCGCGATCCGCCGCGGCACGCAGGGCGGTCGCGTGCAGGCGCGTCGTGTAGTGGGCGTACTGGTCCTCGGGAACGAAGTCGAGGGCGCCGGTGGCCAGCCGCCAGGCGTGCTCGGGCTCGGCCGCCCAGAGCGCGGTCTCGGCCCGTCCGGCGGCCTGGTTGCCGATCCACATCGAGTCGCTGGTGCCACCAAGCAGCTCGCGCGCCAACTCGAAGTGCTCCACCGCGGTGTCGAGCCTTCCGCGGCGCATGGCGAGGTGGGCGGCGTTGTCGTTCAGGACGACGGCGGCAACGCCCTTGGGCCCCTCTGCGAGGACGCGCTCGACGATGGCCGCGGTCTCGTCGAGGCGGCCCAGGCGCGTCAGTCGCCAGCACGCTTCGCCCTGCAGGAACTGCGCGTACGTCCGCATGCCGAGCCGTCCGGCGTTGGTCGCGCCCTCGAGCGCGAGCGCAGCCGCCTCCTCGAGCCGCCCCTGCTCGTCGAGGCACTCGCTCAGGTTGGTGTAGGCCCGCCAGATGCCGTCGTGGTCGCCGACCTCCTCGGCGATGCCCTTGGCCTCGCGCAGGGCGCGCTCGCCGCCGGCGAAGTCGCCGACCCCGAAGCGCGTCACGCCGAGGCTGTTGAGCGCATGACCCTCGAAGGCACGCGCACCCACCGCGCGGGCGATCTCGATCGCGCGCTCGCAGGCCGCCCGCGTCTCCTCGCCCGGGGCGCGCAGCATGAGGATCTGGGCCTCGGCCGCGAGCACGCGCGCCAGCGCGGGCGTCGGCGGGTCGGGCGGCAGCACCCGGACCGCATCGCGATAGGCGGCCAGCGAGCCGTCGCTGTCGCCCGCGATCCACAGGTAGCGGCCGAGGCGCTCGCGGGCCACCGCCGCGGCGACCACGTCGTCGGAGCGGTCGGCGAGCTCGATGGCCATGCGCCCGAGCGTCACCGCACGATGATGCTCGCCGGCGATGTGGGTGTTGTGCGCCGCGTGGGTGACGACCCCGGCCAGATCGAGCTCCGAGCGCTCGGCGGCGTCGTCGACGAGGTCCCAGATCTCCAGCGCCCGCTCGAAGTGCTGGGCGGCCTCGACGAACGCGAAGACCTGCTCGGCCTCGAGCCCCGCGCGCACGTCCGCCGCCAGCGCCTCGGGCATGCAGTGCGCGGCGCGCCAGTGCAGCGCGAGCTCGGTCGCCGCCGTCCCGTCGGCCAGGCTGGGGTCGTCGCGCAGGGCCTCGGCGAGCGCCAGGTGCAGCGCGGTCCGCTCGCCGGGGAGCAGGTCGGCGTACGCGGCCTCCTGCAGCAGCGCGTGGCGGAACGCGTAGCCGTCGGCGTCCTGGACGAGCACGTGCTGCGCCAGGGCCTCGCGCAGGGCCTCGACCAGGCCCGGCTCGGGCAGCCCGGCCACCGCCGCGAGCAGGCGGTGGCTCGAGCGCCGGCCGGCCGCGGCGGCCACGCGCAGCACGCCGCGCGAGTCGTCGGGCAGTGCCTCCAGCCGCAGGTTGAGGACGTCGCGCAGATTCGACGGCAGCGGCCCGGCCGCGGCGTCCGATGCCGCGAGCAGCTCCTCGGCGAAGAAGGCGTTCCCCTCGCTGCGCGCGTGCAGCCGCGCGACGAGATCCGGCGCCGCGGCGTCGCCGAGGATGCCCGCCACCTGCTCGGCGAGCTCGGCCTGTGAGAAGGCCCCGACCTCGAGGCGCTCCACGACCGCGCGGCGCTCCTCCTCGGCCAGGAACGGGCGCAGCGGGTGCTGGCGGTGCAGCTCGTCGCTGCGGTACGTGCAGACCAGGAGCAGGCGCTCGTCGCGCAGGCCCCGCACGAGGGAGGAGAGGAACTCGAGGGTCGAGCGGTCGGCCCAGTGGATGTCCTCGACGGCGAACAGCACGGGTGACTCCTCGGCGAGACGGTCGAGGAGCGCTCGGAGGAGCCCGAAGAGGCGCGCCTGGCCGATGGCCTCGCCGGTGGCGCTCATGCCCTCACCGGGCTCGTCCGCGGAGCGCGCCGCGCTCAACTCCGGCAGCAGCCGCGCGAGGTCGCCGCCGGCGGGCCCGACGAGCTCCGCGAAGACGTCGGGCTCGAGCTCGCGTGCGAGCCCGCGCAGGGCGGCGGCGATCGGCGCGTAGGGGAGGCCGTCGGCGCCGAAGGGCAGGCAGTCGCCGCGCAGCACGCGCACGCCGCGGGCCGTGGCGCGGCGCTCGAGCTCGCGCAGCAGCCGCGTCTTGCCCACCCCCGACTCGCCGGCGACGAAGACCGCGGCCGCCGTGCCGTCCGCGATCAGGTCGAGCGCCGCTTCGAGGCGCCCGAGCTCCGCGGTCCGCCCGACGAACTCGGGGCTCGAGACGCGTGTTGGCACGTTCGCATTATGTGCGCCGCGCGGAGGCGCGAGGGGGCGGTTTACACGACTCCCAGGCGTCCGAGGGCGGTCGCCCGGTGGGGCTCGCCCGCGCAGTGGGCGGCGTGCGCCGCGCGCCCGACGACGGCGGCCAGCCCGAGCTCGGAGCGCTCGTCGGCGTCCGCGACGACGTCCCAGACCTCCAGGGCGCGCTCGAACTGCTGCGCGGCCTCGGCGAAGGCCGAGGCCCGCTCGGCCTCGAGGCCGGCCTGCACGTAGGCCGCGAGCGCCTCGGGCATGCGGTGCGCCGCATGCCAGTGATGGGCCAGCTCGGCCGCGGGCGCCGCGCCCGCGAGGGCCGGGTCGTCGGTCAGCGCCTCGGCAAGCGCCCGGTGCAGCGCGGTCCGCTCGCCCGGGAGCAGGTCGGCGTAGGCGGCCTCCTGGAGCAGGGCGTGGCGGAAGGCGTAGCCGTCGCTGTCGTGGACGAGGACGTGATGGGCCACCGCTTGGCCCAGCGCCTCGAGCAGCGACGCCTCGGGCAGCGCCGCGACCGTCGCGAGCAGCCGATGGCCCGCATGCGCCCCGGCGGCCGCGGCGACGCGCAGCACCGCGCGCGCATCCGGCGTCAGGGCCTCCAGCCGCAGGTCCAGGGCCTCGCGCAGGGTGGGAGCCAGCGGGCCGGCCGCGCCTCCGCAGGCGGCCAGCAGCTCCTCGGCGAAGAACGCGTTGCCCTCGCAGCGGGCGTGCAGCCGCGCGACCGTCGCGGGATCCGGGGTGTCGCCCAGGATGCCTGCGACCTGCGCCGCGAGCTCCGTGGGCGAGAAGGGCTCGAGCTCGAAGCGCTGCACCCCCTCGCGGCGCTCCTCCTCGGCCACGAACGGCCGCAGCGGGTGGCGGCGGTGCAGCGCGTCGCTGCGGTACGTGCAGACGAGCAGCACGCGCTCGTCGCGCAGGCCCCGCAGCAGCAAGGAGAGCAGCTCGAGCGTCGAGCGGTCGGCCCAATGCAGGTCCTCGACCGCGAACAGGAGGGCTCCATCGGCTGCCAGGCGGTCGAGGAGCCCGCGCAGCGTCCAGAACAGCCAGGCCTGGGCTGACGCGTCGCTGTGCGCCGCACGATCGCTCGGCGCCGCCGTCGAGCCCCACTCCGGGACGAGCCGCGCCAGCTCGCCGCGCGCCGGCCCGACCAGCGTCTCGAAGGCGGGCGGCTCGAGCTCACGCGCGAGGCGTCGCAGCGCCGAGGCGATCGGCGCGTAGGCCTGCTCGCCGGCGCCGAGGGCCTGGCACTCGCCGCGCAGCACGCGCGCCCCGCGATCGGCGGCGCGGCGCTCGAGCTCGCGCAGCAGCCGCGTCTTGCCGATGCCCGACTCGCCGCAGACGAAGGCGGCGCCCGCCACGCCGCCCTCGGCCCGCGAAAGGGCGGCATCGAGGCCGGCGAGCTCCGTTGCGCGGCCGACGAACTCCGGGCTCGAGACCCGCGGTGGCACACCGCGGGCATCTCGGCCCGTCGCGGGCACGGCGAGGACGCTCATGACGACCTCTGGGCCTCCTGCGGCTTGGTAGCGAGCACGGTCACGCTCGTCACGCCGTACTTGTCCGCGGCGGCCTGGGCGCGCGGCGACAGGAAGCGGTACGCGTTCTCGCGCACGATCTGCACCTGCAGGCCCGCCACCTCGATCGCGCCGAGGTAGTCCTCCCGCGGCACGGCGCCGGCGATGCAGGCCGCCCACAGCGCCACGTTGCGGCGGGTGCGCTCGATGAGCTCTCGGGCGCTGACGATGTCGGCGATGGCCAGGCGGCCGCCCGGGCGCAGCGCCCGCGCCGCCGAGCGGAAGACGGCGTCCTTGTCGGGCGCCAGGTTCACGACGCCGTTGGAGATGACGACGTCGACGGTGCCCGGGTCGACCGGGGGCTCCTCGATGAGGCCCTCCACGAAGGCCACGTGGTCGAGGCCGAGGCCGTCGCGCAGGCGGCGGGCCTTGGCCAGCTGGGCGTCGGTCATGTCGACACCGATCACACGGCCCGACGGTCCCGTGAGGTGCGCTGCGGCGAAGGCGTCGGTGCCCGAGCCCGACCCGAGATCGAGCACCGTGTCCCCGGGCTCGATCGCCGCCAGGTCGAGCATGTGGCCGACGCCCGCGAACGAGGCCAGCGCCTCGGGCGGGACGGCGTCGAGCCACTCGGCCGGGTAGCCGAGGCGCTCGGCGACGGCGCGGCCGAGCTCGAAGTGGAAGTCGCCGTCGGGCTGCTCGGCCACGTCCCGGTACATCGCGCGGATGTGGTCGCGCAGCTCGGCGGCGTCGATGATCGGCTCTGCGTCTACGGGCATGGAATCTCCTGAGCTGCTTGGGACACGGGTCTCCCTGGGGAGTGGTTGGAGGGGGCGCGCGCCCTAGGCGCGCTGAGCCGCGGCCCCGCGGATGCGCGCCGCGACGGTGGGAGCGGCGAACAGCAGCTCGCGGAACTGGTGTCGCGCGAGCACGAGCAGGCGCATCGGCGACGTGGCGACGACGGTGGCGCCGCGCTCCCAGTGGGGGTGCAGCAGGCCGACCTCGCCGAAGAAGTCGCCGGGCTCGAGCCGGCCGACCCGCTCTCCGTCGCGATGGACGTCCGCGGTGCCCGAGACGACCACGAAGAACTCCCGGGCGTAGCCGCCCTGGCGCGTGAGCTCGGCGCCGGCGGCCACCTCGATCTCGTCGGCCAGGCGCGCGAGATGCCAGTGGCGCCGGCGCGGGACCGACGCGAACAGCGGGATGGAGTCGACGGCGCCCAGGTTCATGCGATCAAGCTACGTCTGAGGTCGGGGCCGGCACATCGGGCGACCGCGCCGAGCTGATGCTTATCTTCGGCTCGCCGGCCCTTAGGCGCCGGGCTACTGGTCCCAGGGAAGCAGCAGCTGCTCGATCGACGCCGCACGCAGCGGCGCGTCCGCGCAGCGCACGAGGACGCCCATCAGCCACGGGTCTTCGTCGGCGGTCTCGAAGCGCACGGACATGTGGGTGCGCAGCGACTCGATCGCCTGCTCCTTGCGCACGCCGATGACCCCGCCGCGCGGGCCCGTCATCCCCACGTCCGTGATGTACGCGGTGCCGCCGGGCAGCACCCGAGCGTCGGCGGTGGGGACGTGTGTGTGGGTGCCCACCACGACCGTCGCGCGCCCGTCGAGGAACCAGCCCATGCCGACCTTCTCGCTCGTGGCCTCGGCGTGCATGTCGACCAGGAGGTGGTCGACCTTGCCCTCCAGCTGGCCGAGCACCGCCTCGATCTCGACGAAGGCGGGCCGCCCGGCCCGCAGGTAGAGGTTGCCGCTGAGATTGACCACCCCGAGGCGCGCTCCGCCGTGCTCGACGATGACCCAGCCGCGACCCGGTTGGGAGCGCAGGTAGTTCGCCGGGCGAATGATGCGATCCTGAGCGTCCAGGTACGGGTAGATCTCCTTGCGATGGTATGCGTGGTTGCCCAACGTGATGACGTCGACGCCGGCGCCCAGGAGCTCGTCGGCGATCTTCGGCGTGATCCCCAGGCCGCCCGCGACGTTCTCGGCGTTGACGACGACGAACGTCGGCTCGTGGCGCTCGAGCAGCCCGGGCAGGAGCGCCAGCAGCGTGCGGCGGCCAAGGCCGCCGACCACGTCGCCGATGAAGAGGATGCTCGCGGGGGCGTCGGGCACCGCGCATACTCTGGCGTAACGGCGCGATGAGCGAGCACGAGCGCAACGAAGACCTGGTTCCCGACGATCCGCCGCCGCGCCATCGCGACGAGGACTTCGACGGCCACGATCCGCTCGAGGCCGAGCCGCCGCCGTCCGCCGAGCCCGCCGTCGTCCCGCGCTGGATCCAGCTCGTCGCGCTGCCGCTCCTGCTGCTGCTCGGCTTCGCGATCATCAAGGCGGCGGGGACGGTGGTGCTGCTCTTCGTCACCGCCGCGGTCATCGCGCTCATCCTCAACCCGCTGGTGGCCGGCCTGCAGCGCGCGCGCCTGCCGCGCGGCGTCGCGATCGTCTGCGTCTACCTCGGCTTCGTGGCGGCGCTGGTCGCCGCCGGTGTCCTGCTCGCCAACCCGATCTCCGACCAGGTCACCACGCTGCGCGACGACATCCCGTCGATCACCGACTCGGCGAACCAGCGCCTCGCCGACGTCCAGCAGTACTTCGATCGCAAGGGCATCAACATCGAGATCAAGAAGCAGGGCCACACGGCGCTCGACACGCTCCAGTCGAAGGTCGTCGGCGGCACCGACTCGATCGTCTCCTTCGGCACCGACCTGCTCACGAAGCTCGTCACCGCCAGCTTCGGCCTGATCCTCGTCTTCGTCCTTTCGGTCTACATGCTCATACACGGCGAGCGAATAGGGACGCTCGTGCGCGGGGTGATGCCGCCGGGCAACGGCACGCGCGAGGACGATTACCCCTCGCGCGTGGTGCGGGCGGTCACCGGCTACGTGCGCGGCCAACTGCTGTTCAGCGTCGTCATGGGCGCCGGCGCCGGCATCGGGCTGTGGATCTTCGGGGTCATCGGGATCTTCCCGGACGGCAAGACCTACGCCCTGGCCTTCGGCGTGTGGTTCGGGCTCATGGAGCTCGTGCCCTACGTAGGGCCCTTCCTGGGCGCCGTCCCGCCGCTGCTCGTGGCGCTCTTCCAGGACCCGATCACCGCGGTCTGGGTGGCGCTGCTCTTCATCGGCCTGCAGCAGATCGAGGGCCACATCGCGTCGCCGCTGATCTTCGGCCACGCGCTGCGCATCAACCCGCTGCTGGTCATCTTCGCGCTGTTGTTCGGGGCCGAGCTGTTCGGCATCGTCGGCGCACTGGTGGCGCTGCCGGTGGCGGCCGTGATCCGCGAGACGGTCGTCTACCTGCGCCAGCACCTGGTCCTCGAGCCGTGGGGGACGATGACCCCGTTGGAGATCCTGGAGGCGCGGTCGTCGCGGGTGCGATGCCCCGAGTGCGGGGCGCGCTGCGCAGCGGGCGACGAGTACTGCCCGTCGTGCGGCGTCGAGTTGGCGACCGCGCAAGTACCGTCCGGTAGGTGAGCACGGCCACAGCCAGCGGCGCGGCCATCGCGGCGGCGGCCGTGACCAAGCGCTACGGCCAGCGCGATGCGCTGCGCGACGTGAGCTTCGAGGCGCAGGCCGGCGAGGTCGTCGCCGTGATCGGTCCCAACGGCGCCGGCAAGACGACGTTGCTCTCGATCCTCGCCGGGCTGCAGCTGCCGACGAGCGGCACCGTGAGCCGCACACCGCGCGAGGTCGGCTGGGTGCCCCAGCAGCCCGCGGTCTACGCCAAGCTCAGCGTGGCCGAGAACCTGCGGCTCTTCGCGCGCCTGGAGCGCGTCGACGACCCCGAGGCGGTCGTGGCGCGCATGCTCGAGCAGGCCGACCTCGGCGATCGCGCCGGGGACGAGCTGGGCACGCTGTCGGGCGGCAACCAGCAGCGGGTCAACATCGCCGTCGGGCTGCTGGCCGACCCGCCCGTGCTGGCGCTCGACGAGCCGTCGTCGTCGCTGGACCCGCGCCAGCGCGAGCGGCTGTGGGAGTTCATCGGCCGGCTGGCGGCCGCGGGAACCGCGGTCGTCTTCTCCACGCACAACGTCGGCGAGGCCGAGCGCTATGCCGATCGCGTGCTCGTGCTGGCCGACGGCGAAGTCCTCTTCACGGGCTCGCCGGCCGACCTCGAGGCGCTGGTCGGCGGCGATCCGAGGGACTTCGAGGCGGCCTTCGTGCGCTTCCTGCACGAGCGCGGCCACTAGATCGCCCCGATGCGCTGGCTGCTGCTCAAGGACCTCCAGATCCTGCGCCGCTCGCCGTTCCTCGTGGCCATGCTGATCGTCTACCCGGTGATCATCTCCGTCCTCATCGGCCTCGCGCTGTCGCGCGGCCCGGACAAGCCCAAGGTCGCGATCGTCAACGAGGTGCCCGCGGGGGAGACGAGCTTCTCGGTCGGCAGCCGGCGCCTGGACGTCGCGCAGTTCGCCAAGGAGCTCTTCAAGTCCGTCCAGCCGGTGACGGTCGCCACGCGCGCCGAGGCGATCGACAAGGTGCGCTCGGGCGAGGTCCTCGGCGCGCTCATCGTGCCGCCCGACGCGACGAAGAAGCTCCAGGACGCGATCAACCTCGCCGGCACGGCGCCGCCCACGCTGGAGGTCCTCTACAACGGCGCCGACCCGATTCGGGCCCAGCTGGCGGAGTCGACCATCAAGTCGCGGCTGGCCGACGCCAACAAGGCGCTGAGCGACAAGCTCACGAAGTTGGCGGCCCAGTATCTGCGGATCCTGCTCAAGGGCGGCGACTTCTCCCTGCTGGGCCAGAAGTTCGACGTCCTCGGCCTCGAGCGCTCCAAGGCGTCGCTCGAGCAGACCCTGAAGACCCTGCCACCGGGCTCCGAGCAGGCGCGCAACGTCCAGCAGGTCATCGACTTCTCCCAGATCGCCATCGACAACCTCGGCCTGTCCGACAACGTGCTCGCCGCGGTGGGCCAGCCGCTGGCGGTCAAGCGCACGGTGATCGCCGGCCATCGCACGACGCTGGACGCGTTCGCGGTCGCGGTGGCGGTCACGGTCTCGCTCATGTTCGTGACCGTCCTGCTGGCCTCGGGCATGCTGGCGCTGGAGCGCGAGGAGCACGCGTTCGGGCGGCTCGTGCGCGGGCTGGTCTCGCGCCTGGCGCTGCTGGGTGAGAAGGTGGCGCTGGCTGCCGCGTGCGCCTTCGTCGTCACCCTCGTCATGCTCTGCGGAATCGGGATCTTCGTGACACTCGACTGGGGGCGCTTCCCCCTCTGGCTGGCGGCCCTGGCGGGCGGCGCGGTCGCCTTCGGCGCGCTCGGGGTGGCGATCGGCGCGCTCGCGCGCGAGGTACGGGCGGCGTCGCTGCTGGCCTTCCTGCTCACGCTGCCGGTCGCCTTCCTCGCCCTCGTCCCGGCCGGGACCGTCGCCACCTGGCTCTACGACGTCATCCGCGCCGTCTCGGCCCTCTTCCCGTTCCGCCCGGCCCTGCAGGCGGTCGACGCCGCGCTCAACGGCGCGCAGCCCGGCCTCGGACCGACCCTGGCGCACCTCGCTGTCCTTGCCGTCGCCTACCTTGCGCTCGCCCGCGTTGCGCTCGCCCGCTTTCGATGACCACGATCCGCATGCGCTTCGAAGACCGGCCGACCGCCATACGGCCGACCGCTCCGGACGACGCGGCCGCCCAGCTCGCGCTGCGCCGGGCCAATCGCGAGCACACCGGCCCGTGGGACCCGGCGCGCGACGAGAGCTTCTACACCGAGGCCGGCCAGCGCCTGGAGCTCGACCTCGACCAGCGCTCGTGGGCGGCCGGGAGCGCCTACGCCTTCGCCGTCCTCGACACGGACCTCGCCGACCGCCTCATCGGCCGCGTCGCCCTCTCGAACGTGGTGCGCGGCCCGTGGCAGAACGCGACGCTCGGCTACTGGATCGACAAGGACGCGCTCGGCCGCGGGCACGCCTCCCGCGCCGTGAGGCTGGTGCTGCGCTTCGCCTTCGAGCACGCGGGCCTGCACCGCGTCCAGCCGGCGATCATCCCCCGCAACGCGCGCTCGGTGCGCGTGGCCGAGAAGGTGGGCTTCCGCCTCGAGGGCCGCGCGCTGCGCTATCTGAAGATCAACGGCACCTGGGAAGACCACGACGTCTACGCCCTCACGCTCGAGGACTGGGAGGCGATGGCGAGGCGGTGAGGGGTGCCGACGGCGGAACGCCGAAGGCCATCCGCCGCCGGAGGCGGCCCCCTCCCGCCGGAGGCCGATTGGTTTCTCCCTACGATGTAGTCGTGCCGTTCCCGCAAACGCGCCTGCGCCGGCTGCGCGCCACCCCGGTCCTGCGGGACCTCGTGCGCGAGACGCGGCTGGACCCCGGCGACTTCGTCCTGCCGCTCTTCGTCGAGGAGGGCCTCGACGGCCGGGCGGCGATCGACGCCATGCCGGGTGTCGATCGCCTCTCGATCGCGGGCGCCGTGGCCGAGGCGGGCGAAGCCCACGCGCTCGGCATCCCCGCCGTCCTGCTCTTCGGCATCCCCGCCCACAAGGACGAGGAGGGCTCGGGAGCATGGGACGACGAGGGCGCCGTCCAGCTCGCCACGCGCGCGATCAAGGACGCGCACC
The DNA here is from genome assembly GCA_963807305.1 of uncultured Actinomycetes bacterium. Classification (GTDB taxonomy): domain Bacteria; phylum Actinomycetota; class Thermoleophilia; order Solirubrobacterales; family Solirubrobacteraceae; genus JAOPZW01. Next base: position 156,497 of record CAWEBN010000014.1, on the reverse strand, counting down.
CCGACGTCCTCGTCATCGCCGACCTGTGCCTGTGCGAGTACACGAGCCACGGCCACTGCGGCCTGCTGCGCGCCGACGGCGCGGTCGACAACGACGCGAGCGTCGAGCTGCTGGCGCGGACCGCCCTGTCGCAGGCCCACGCGGGGGCCGACGTGATCGCGCCGAGCGACATGATGGACGGGCGCGTCGGCGCCATCCGCACCGCCCTCGACGAGGACGGCCTCAGCGACACGCCGATCCTCGCCTACAGCGCCAAGTTCGCTTCGGCCTTCTACGGCCCCTTCCGTGAGGCGGCCGACTCGACGCCGGCCTTCGGCGACCGCCGCGGGTACCAGATGGACCCGGCCAACGGCGACGAGGCGCTGCGCGAGGCGCTGCTCGACGTGCAGGAGGGCGCCGACATGGTCATGGTCAAGCCCGCCCTGCCCTACCTCGACGTGGTGCGCCGCGTGAAGGACGCCACGCACCTGCCGGTCGCCGCCTACAACGTCAGCGGCGAGTACGCGATGGTCAAGGCCGCCGCGGCCGCCGGCTACCTCGACGAGCGCGCCGCCGTGCTCGAGGCCCTGACCTCGATCCGCCGCGCCGGGGCGGACATCGTCATCACCTACCACGCCAAGGACGCCGCCCGATGGCTTCAGTGACCCCCAAGCTCCGCTCCCGCAAGCACGGTGCGGCGATCCCGCTCGACGACTTCGACAAGCGCCTGCTCAACGCGATGCAGGGCTCCTTCCCGATCGAGCCGCGCCCCTACGCCGCCGTCGCCGCCGCGCTCGACGTGCCCGAGGAGCGCGTGATCGCGCGCGTCGCCGAGCTGGCCGACGAGCGCATCATCCGTCAGGTCACGCCGATCTTCGACACCCGCGCGCTGGGCTACGGCTCGATGCTCGTCGCGGCCAAGGTCGATCCCGAGCATCCGTGGCGCGCCGCGACGATCGTCAACTCGCACCCGGGCGTGAGTCACAACTACCTGCGCAACCACGACTTCAACATGTGGTTCACGATCGCCGTCGAAGAGGACTCCGCGCTCGGCCTGCAGGGCACGCTCGACGTGATCCAGGAGCTCACCGGCGCCGAGTCGATCCGCCAGCTCCCCACGCTGAAGCTGTTCAAGATCCGCATGGATCTCGAGCTCGTGGGCGGCACGGACGAGCTGGCCAAGGCGGCCGTGGCCGAGGAGCCCGTCGAGCTCGAGAAGCAGCCCTACGACGAGCTCGACATGGCCGTCATCCGCGCCACGCAGGGTGACCTGCCGATCGTCGCCGAGCCGTACGCGGCGGCGGCCGCCGCGCTGGGCATGAGCGTCGACGCGCTGGTCGAGCACCTGCGGGGGATGGTCGACCGCGGCATCCTGCGCCGCGTCGCCGCGATCCTCTTCCACCGGCGGGCCGGCTTCAGCGCCAACGGCATGGGCGTGTGGCAGGTCCCCGACGAGCGAATCGCCGCCGTGGGGCCGCGGATGGCCGCCTACCGCGGCATCTCGCACTGCTACCAGCGCCCGACCTACGCCGACTGGCCGTATTCGATCTTCACCATGGCCCACGGGCGCTCCAAGGAGGAGTGCGACGCGATCCTCGACGCGATCGCCGGCGAGAACCCCGAGATCGAGGCCCGCGCGACGCTCTACAGCTCGACCGAGTTCAAGAAGGTCCGCCTTCTCTACTTCACCGACGACTTCAAGGCCTGGGAACGCGAGCACACGCGCGTCTGATGGCCGTTTCGCTCACCGACGCGCGCTCGACCGAGCTCTACGCCCGCGCGCTGCAGCGGGTGCCCGGCGGGGTCAACTCGCCGGTCCGGGCGATGAGGGCGATCGGCCGCGACCCGGTCTTCATCGAGCGCGGCCACGGCGCCGAGATCGTCGACGTCGACGGCAACCACTACGTCGATTACGTGTGCTCCTGGGGGCCGCTCATCCACGGGCACGCCCATCCCGCGATCCTGGCCGCGATCCTGGCGGCGGCCGAGCGCGGGACGACGTTCGGTGCGCCGACGCAGGGCGAGGTCGACCTGGCCGACGAGATCGCCCGCCGGATGCCGTCCGTCGAGATGGTGCGCATGACCTCCTCGGGGACAGAGGCCACGATGAGCGCCATCCGCCTGGCCCGCGCCGCGACCGGGCGCGAGAAGATCCTCAAGTTCGCCGGCGCCTACCACGGCCATGTCGACGGGCTCCTCGCGCAGGCGGGCTCGGGCCTGGCCACCGCGGCGATCCCGGCCAGCCCCGGGGTGACGGCGGCCGCCACCGCCGCGACGGTGGTCGTGCCGTGGAACGATGCCAAGGCGCTGCTGCGCGCCACCGAGGAGCACGAGCTCGCCGCCATCGTGGCCGAGCCGTTCGCCGCCAACATGGGCCTCGTCGCGCCGGCGGACGGCTTCCTCGACCTGCTGCGCGAGCGCGCGAGCGCCACCGGCGCCCTGCTCGTCTTCGACGAGGTCATCACCGGCTTCCGGGTCGCGCGCGGCGGCGCCCAGGAGCTCGCGGGCGTCACGCCCGACCTGACCGTGATGGGCAAGGTCATGGGCGGCGGCCTGCCCGCCGCGGCCTACGGAGGCCCGCGCGAGCTCATGGAGCTCGTCGCGCCGGCCGGCGACGTCTACCAGGCCGGCACGCTGTCGGGCAATCCGCTGGCCGTCGCCGCGGGGCTCGCCACGCTGCAGATGCTCGACGAGGCCGCGTATGCCTGCCTGACCGCGCGCACGGAGACGCTGGCCGCGGGGCTGCGCGAGGCCGCCGGCGACCTGCCGGTGCACGTCGTGACCGCTCCCGGCCTGCTCACCGTCTTCTTCTCGCCCGAGCCCGTGCACGACTACGCGGATGCCCAGGCGTGCGACCACGCCGCCTTCGCGGCCTGGTGCCGCGGACTGCTCGCCCGCGGCGTGTACGCGCCGCCGTCGCAGTACGAGGCGTGGTTCCCGTCGCTGGCGCACGATGCCGAGCAGGTCGAGCGCACGGTCGACGCCGCCGCCGCGGCCTTCCGGGAGGCGTTCTAGCCGTGGCCCTGGCCGCGGTGCACGCCGTCCTGCGCGCGGAGGGCGGCCTGCTGGCCGACGCCCTGGGGCCTGCGCCGACCGATGACGGCGCGTTGGGCGCCGCCGCGGCGGCCGGCCCGCGCTCGAGCGGCCGCGAGGCCGACGTCGCCTTCGTCATCGAGGCCATCCGCGAGGGCGAGCTGCTGCACTACGGCGCGCCGCGGCTGTTCGGGGCGATCGAACCCGATCTCGCGCTGCTGGCGGGCGATCGGCTCTACGCGCTGGGCCTCGCGCGGCTGGCGGAGCTGGGCGACGTCGAGGCCGTCAGCGAGCTGTCCGACGTCATCGCGCTGTGCGCCCAGGCGCGCGCCGAAGGCCGCCCGGAGCTGGCCGACGCCGTCTGGCAGGCGGGCGTGGCCGCGGTCGGCTGGGGCTCGTCGGCCGCTGTCGACGCCGCGAAGGCCGCCGCCCGGGCCGGCGATCCTGGCGCGGCCGACGCCCTCCAAGCGGCATCTCGCAAGCTCTCCGGTACGTAGACTTATCGGGCGATAAGGTTCGCCCCGCCAGATGGCCGACGACCGCCGACAGACCAAGAGCAAGTACACCGCCGACCGCAGGATCCCGGGCGCCTTCGAGGGCGAGACGGTGACGCGGAGGCGATTCATGACCGGCACGGCGAACGTCGCCGGCGTCGTGGCCGCGTCGGCCTTCCTGCTGCCGGCCCTCGGCTTCGCGCTGGGCCCGGTGTTCGAGAAGCCCGAGGTGCGCTGGCAGATCGTCGGCACGCTCGACGAGTTCCCGGTCACCACCTACGTGCCGAAGGTCATCACGATCGTTCCCGGCATCGGACAGGCCGGCAAGACGACCACGTACATCCGCAAGCGCGATCCGAAGATCGACACCGACAAGCCCGACAAGTACAACCAGTACATCGCGATCTCCACGCGCTGCATGCACCTGGGCTGCCCGGTGCGCTTCGTGGAGGCCGCCGCGCGCTTCATCTGCCCGTGTCACGGCGGCGTGTACGGCTTCACCGGCAAGGTCGACGGGGGCCCGCCGGTGCGGCCGCTGGATCGCTTCTACACCGAGGTGCGGGGCAACGAGCTCTGGCTCGGGCCGCGCTACTCGGTCAACGAGGAGCTCAAGCGCTTCTCGCCGCGCGACCCGGCCGAGCCGCTGGACGGCATCGGCCAGTACCTCTACCCGTCGCGGCCCACGATCCGAAAGCTGCCGGGGACCTAGGCGATGCCCAAGCTCCCGTTCCCACCTCCCCCGAAGCTCAACCCGGCGCCCAAGCGCCCCGGCGAGGCCAACGGCAAGGCGAGCCCGCTCGACAGCGCCGCCGAGGCCGGCATCAGCGCGGTCGACTGGATCGACGAGCGCACGCAGCTGTCGGGGGCCGCGCGCTGGCTGATGTACCGCAAGGTCCCCAAGGGGACCAACTGGTTCTACACGCTGGGCACGGCGACGATGTTCGCCTTCCTCAACCAGGCGGTCACCGGCGTCTTCTTGGCCATGTACTACGACCCGTCGCCCACAAGGGCCTACGAGTCGGCGCGCTACATCACCAACGAGGCGTTCCTCGGCGAGTTCGTGCGCGGGATGCACAAATGGGGCTCGTCGGTGATGGTCATCCTCATCTTCCTGCACATGGCCCGGACCTTCTTCTTCGGCGCCTACAAGTACCCCCGCGAGCTCAACTGGGTCATCGGCGTGGTGCTGGTCATCCTCACCTTCGTCATGGCGCTGACCGGGTACCTGCTGCCCTTCGACCAGCGCTCCCTGTGGGCGACGGTGGTGGCCAACAACATCACCGCCAGCGGCCCGCTCGTCGGCCCGTATCTCGGCGACTTCCTGCGCGGCGGCCCGGAGTTCGGGGCGACGACGCTGTCGCGCTTCTACTCCATCCACATGCTGCTGGTCCCCGGGGCCATCGCCGCCCTCATCGGCGCGCACCTGTACCTCGTGACCAAGCTCGGCACCACCGCGCCGCCGTGGCTGCGGGCCGAGGTCGACGACAAGCTCGTCGAGGAACGCACATGACGGCGCGTTATCGCTGGTCCGTCGCGGTCGTCGAGCCCGAAGGCTGGCGCTCGCGATGAACAAGGTCGAGAAGGAGGCCTACCTCCGCGAGTACTCGATCCTGAAGGCGCAGGGGAAGCCGTTCTTCCCGTACGCGGTGGCCAAGGACGGGGCCATGGCCTGCGTGGTGATGCTCGCCATCATCCTGCTGTCCCTGACCCTCGGCGCGGAGCTCGGCCCCAAGGCCGACCCGACGACGACGACCTACACGCCGCGACCCGAGTGGTACTTCTTCTTCCTCTTCGAGCTGCTGCGGGTCATCAAGCCGCCGAGCCTCGTCGCCCTGGCGACGATCGGGATCCCGACGATCTGCATGATCCTGCTCTTCCTGCTGCCGTTCTACGACCGCGGGCCCGAGCGGCGCCCGGAGCGCCGGCCGATCGCCACCGCGGCCGGCCTCTTCACCATCGCCGCCATGGGCTACCTGACCTACCTCGGCGCGGCGGCCGGCCCACCGACCCAGATCGACGAGCCGACGCCGGCCCGCATCAAGGCCATGGGGCCGGAGATGCTCGCCAAGTACGAGAAGGGCAAGCAGGTGGTGGCCCAGTCTGGCTGCCTGGCCTGCCACAAGATCGGCGAGAACGGCAACTCCGGGCCTGGGCCGCCGCTCACGGAGATCGGTGCCCGGCTGCCGGCCCAGGCGATTGCCCGCACGCTCATCAACCCGACCGCGCCCATGCCGTCGTTCAGCGGGCTGCAGCGGAGCTCACCGGACAAGTTCAGTGCCCTGGTGACCTACGTCTCGCAGCTCAAGGGCAACTGACCTCACTGTGAGCGCGAGCGGCGGCACGCCGCGGTCGGGGACGATGTCCGAGCCGCAGGTCCGGGCGATGTTCGATCGCATCGCGGGCTTCTACGACCTCATGAACTCGGTCATGACGGCCGGGCTGCACCACCGCTGGCGCGCTCGCGCGGCCGACCTGGCCGCGCTCGAGCCGGGGGGCAGCGCGCTCGACGTCGCCTGCGGCACCGGCGACCTCGCCATCGAGCTCGCGCGCCGCGTCGGCACCGCGGGCGAGGTCATCGGCTCGGACTTCGCCGAGGAGATGCTCGTGCGTGCCCGGGCGAAGACCGCAGCCGGGGTGGTGGGTGGGGGTCACCTCGTGTGGGAGTGGGGCAACGCGCTCGAGCTGCCCTACGCGAGCGGGCGCTTCGACGCAGCGACGGTCGGCTTCGGTGCGCGCAACTTCTCCGACCTCGACCGCGGGCTGGCCGAGATGACGCGCGTGGTCAGGCCCGGCGGGCGGGTCGTCGTGCTCGAGATCACCACGCCGCGCCGGCCGCCGCTGTCGACCTTCTACCGGGTGTGGTTCGACCGGGTCGTGCCGCTCATCGGGCGCCTCACCGGCGAGCAGGAGGCCTACACCTACCTGCCGAGCTCGGTCCGCCGCTTCCCGGGACCCGAGGGCCTCGCTGCCGCGATGCAACGCGCCGGGCTGCACGACATCCGCTGGATCCTTACGGCCGGTGGGATCATCGCCCTGCATGTGGGGACGAAGCGCTAGATGGCTGTGACGGGACCGGTGACCGAGGTCATGCGGGCCGGGGGGTCGCACATCCCCGACCTGCTCGACCGCGTCGAGGGCCTTCTGGGCGAGGTCGCCGCGAGCCACGGCGCGCTGCTGGCCGAGCACGCCGGCGCGACGATCGCCGCCGGCGGCAAGCGGCTGCGCCCGCTGCTCGTCTTCCTGGCTGCGGACACCGAGGACGGCGACGGCCTCGTGCGCGCCGCGGCCGCGGTCGAGCTCGTCCACTCGGCGACCCTCGTCCACGACGACGTGCTCGACGCCGCCGCTCTGCGCCGCGGGGTGCCGACCGTGGTCGCCGTCGGCGGCCGCGGCGCCGCCACCGCCACCGGCGACCTGCTCTTCGCGCGCGCGTTCGCCGAGCTGGCGGCCAACGAGCGCGCGGACGAGATCCAGGTCCTGTCCGAGGCGTCGTCGGCGCTGGCCGAGGGCGAGCTGCTGCAGCGTGCGGACGCCTGGAACGCCGAGGTGTCGCTCGCGCGCTACCTGCGCCGCTGCGAGCTCAAGACGGCCCGCCTGTTCGAGGCCGCGTGCCGGCTCGGGGCACTGGAGGGCGCCGGCGCCGCCGACGAGCTCGGTGGCTTCGGGCGGCGCATCGGCCTGGCCTTCCAGCTGCTCGACGACGTGCTCGACGTGTCCGGCCCGGTCGCACGCACCGGCAAGCAGCGCGGGACCGACCTGCTCGACGGCACGGTGACGCTGCCCTTCATCCTCGCCCGCGAGCGCGACCCGGAGCTGGCGGCGCTCGATCCGCGGTCGATCGATTCGGCGGCCGTGGCCGAGGACGTCTGCGATCGGATCGCCGCGACGGGAGCGCTCGACGAGGCCCGCACCCGTGCCCTGGAGATGGTCAACGAGGCCAAGGCCGGGCTGCCCGACGGGCTGTCGGCCCGTCAGCGCCACGCCCTCGAGCTCGTGGCCACCGGCGTTGTCGCGCGTTACGCCTAGCCTCCGGCCAGCCGGAGGGTGACTGGGGGGCGCGCGTCAGGGACGAGCATGTGCGCGCCTGGCACGCTGTGTCCGTGAACGGAGATCGCACGAGCGAAGATGTCTGGGGCGCCGCGATCGCGGTCGAGGCGGCCCTCTCGCTGCTGCTCTGCCTCGTGCTGGTCTTCATCTGGGGGCTGACCGGGGCCGGGTACTTCTGGCCGAAGTGGGTGATCTTCGCGCTGGCGTTGCCGCTCGCGATCCAGCTCGCGGTGCGTGCGGCGCTGCGTGTGCCCGACGGGCGACTGCGGCCGCTCGCCCTCCATGGCGCGGCGTCGGGCTGGGTCGCGGCCGTGCTCGTCGCGGTCTACGTACTCGCCGGCGGCGGCACGTTCTGGCCGCTGTGGGCCGTCGCAACGCTGGCCCTCGCCTTCGGCGCCCACGCGATCGTCGTCGTCGCCCTGCCCAGCCTGCGACCGCAGGAGCGCCAGCTCGCGGCCCGCGTCGACGAGCTCACGCGCACGCGGGCTGGAGCCCTCGACGTGCAGGCGGCCGAGCTGCGGCGCATCGAGCGCGACCTGCACGATGGCGCCCAGGCGCGGCTCGTCGCCCTGAGCATGCAGCTCGGCCGCGCCGAGGAGCGCCTCGAGGACCGCCCCGACGTGGCCGCGCTCGTGCGCAGCGCACGCGAGGAGGCGGGTGCGGCCATCGGCGAGCTGCGCGACCTCGCTCGCGGCATCGCGCCGCCGGTGCTGGCCGACCGCGGCCTCGTGGCGGCGGTCGAGGCGCTGGGGCGCCGCGCGCAGATCCCGGTCACCGTGAACGCGTCGATCATGCGACGGCCCGTCCCCGTGGTGGAGACCGCCGCCTACTTCGTCGTGGCCGAGGCCCTGACCAACGCGGCCAAGCACGCCGGGGGCGCGGCGGCGACCGTCGAGCTCGCCGACCACGGGGACCGGCTGGTCGTCGAGGTCCGCGACGATGGGCCGGGCGGGGCTGACCCGGCCGGCACCGGGCTCATGGGGCTGCGCCAGCGCGTGGCCGCGCTCGACGGCAACCTGACGGTCTCGAGCCCCGCCGGGGGCGGGACCACCGTGCGGGCGGAGCTGCCATGCGGGTGGTGATCGTCGAGGACCAGGCGCTGCTGCGCGAGGGGCTCGTCGCGCTCCTGCGCGAGCAGGGCATCGAGGTCGTCGCCCAGGCCGAGGACGCCCCGGGGCTGCTGCGGATCGTCGCGGGCCACAAGCCCGACGTGGCGATCGTCGACGTGCGCCTGCCGCCGAGCTTCACCGACGAGGGGTTGCGCGCGGCGCTCGAGGCGCGGGAGCGCCAGCCGGGGCTGGGCGTCCTCGTCCTCTCGCAGTACGTCGAGCCGGTCTACACGGCCGAGCTGCTCGAGTCCGGCGAGGGCGGGATCGGCTACCTGCTCAAGGAGCGCGTCGGCGACGTAAGAGGCTTCGTCGACGCCGTCCAGCGCGTGGCCCGCGGCGGGACCGCCTTGGACCGCGAGGTCGTCGCCGAGCTGGTGCGGTCGCGGGCGGGGCAGACGGGGGACCCGGCGCTCGCGGCGCTGACCCCACGCGAGCGCGAGGTCCTGGAGCTGATGGCCGAGGGGCGCACCAACGCGGCGATCGCGCGCGCGATGGTGGTGACGGCCGGCGCGGTCGAGAAGCACGTCTCGAGCATCTTCGGCAAGCTCGGCCTGCCCTCCACCGATGACGATCATCGGCGGGTGCTGGCCGTGCTGGCCTACCTGCGGGCGAGCTAGAAGGGGCGGGCGACCTAGAAGTCGTCGGGGAGGATGTGATCAGCGTCGAGCGCGGTGACGAAGCGCTCGATCTCATCCTCCATGTTGGCGTGCATCATCCGCTTGAGGTCGCGGACGAGAGCCTCGGTACCGCGGTCGAGGACCTCGTCGAAGCGCTCGACGATGGTCTGCTCGAAGACGCCGGTGCCGGTCCACTCGCAGTTGGGGCAGCGCAGCGTGACCTCCCAATGGGTCGCGCCGGACTCGTCCCACTCGACGGGGTAGACCAGGTCCGAGCCGCAGCTCCCGCACAGGTGCAGGTCCTCGCCGCTCTCGGTGTAGCCCGAGTCGCCGACCGCCGGGAAGGCGGGGATCTCGTCGAAGTAGACCACCTCGATCGTCTTGCCCGAGGGCAGGACGACGCGGCGGACGTAGTGAGGGTTGTCGGCTTCGCGGCTCATGGTGAGGTCTCCGTCTGGCCCCTTCATCGGCCGCCCTCGCCTTCGCCTTTACGGGTCATTCGTACGACACGACATGTGGCGCGTTGCCGCTCGCTCGCAAGCCCACTGGCGAGTGCGCTTCGCGGTCCCCGGTACGCTTGCCGCATGCCTTCCATAGGACCGCTCGAGTTGGGCATCATCCTGGTCATCGTGCTCATCGTCTTCGGGCCCAAGCGACTGCCGGGCCTGGGGCGCCAGCTGGGGTCCGGGATGCGCGAGTTCAAGGACTCGATCACCGGCAAGGACAAGGACGACGAGACGCCCGACGCGGAGCCGGTCGTGCGTCAGCACGGGCTCGACCGGGCGGCGGCCGAGCCCGAGGCGGTGTCGGGTGAGGCGCGCCCGCAGGACCAGCCCGCTTCGCGCGCGGACGTCTCCTGAGCGTCGCCGGAGGCGCGTTTGAGTCGCCTGCGGCCCATCGGCCATGAGGACCGCCTGAGTCTCGTCGAGCACCTCGACGAGCTCCGCAACCGCCTGATCATCTCGCTCGTCGTGCTCGGGGTGGCCTTCGCGGTCTGCTACTGGCAGAACGACTGGCTGCTCACCACGATCAACAAGCCGCTGCAGTCGACGCGGAAAGTCAGCGCCGACCCCAGCAAGCGCAGCCCGCTCGAGGACACGGCCGTCTACGGCCTGAAGACGGCGCGCGCCCAGAGCCTGACCCTGCCCGTGCTCGCGACCCAGAAGCGCGTCAACGACCTGCTGGCGAGCAAGCTCGATCTCACGGTCGCCCAGCAGGCCCTGCTCGCCAAGCAGAACCGCCAGCTCGACGCCGCCTACCGCGCGACCCGCGACGCCGCGGCGGCCGCGCCGCGGAACACCACGCGGCTGCCCGTGACGCTGGGGGTGACCGAGCCCTTCGTCACGACCTTCACTGTCGCCGGCTACGCCGCCCTGCTGCTGGCCTTGCCGTTCCTGCTCTACCAGGCCTACGCCTTCGTCCTGCCGGCCTTCAGCCCGCAGGAGCGCAAGGTCGCGCTGCCGCTCATGTTGATGGTCCCGTGCCTCTTCCTGGCCGGCGTCGCCTTCGGCTACTTCGTGGCGCTGCCGCGCGCCATCCACTTCCTGCTGACGTTCAACGACGGCAACTTCGACATCCTCATCCGCGCCACGGACTACTACAAGTTCGCGATCATCCTCATCGCGCTGATCGGTCTGCTCTTCCAGATCCCGGTCGGCGTGCTGGCGGTCACGCGCATGGGCATCGTCAGCGCACGCCAGCTCGCGAAGAATCGCGGCTACGTGATCCTGGCCATTGCGGTGGTCGCCGCGGTGGCCACCCCGACGCCGGATCCGGTCACGATGCTCATCGCGATGGCACCCCTGCTGGTCCTCTTCGAGCTCAGCGTCCTGCTCGCTCGGATCTTCGAACGCCGCCGTGCAAGGGCCGAGCCGGAAGAGCGCTGGGACCTCGACGACGACCTGTCCCTATCCTAGATTCGATGCTCTTCGACCTCCGCGGCCGCGGACGGCGCCGCACCGTACAAGTGATCTACCTCGCGCTCGCCCTGCTCATGGGCGGCGGCCTCATCCTTTTCGGCATCGGCGGCGGCACGAACGGCGGCCTCTTCGACGCCATCGGCGGCAACGGCAGCAGCAACACGAGCACCGACACCGTGTTCAAGACGCGCCTCGCCGCCTACGAGCGCCAGCTCAAGGTCAACCCGCAGGACACCGCCGCTCTCCTCGGTCTGACCAAGCTGCACTTCGGCAACGCGAGCACCGGCGAGAACTTCAACCAGACCCAGGGCGCCTACACGGCGAAGGGCCTCGCCGAGCTGCGCCTGGCCTCCGCGGCCTGGCAGCGCTACCTCGCGACCAATCCCGCGAAGCCGGACCCGAACACGGCCAACCTGATGGTGCAGGCCTACGGCCCGGCCGGTCTGAAGCAGTACGACAAGGCCGTGACGGCGATGGAGGCCGTCATCGCCAGCCGCAAGGAGAGCGCGAACCTCTACGCCCAGCTCGCCATCCTGGCCGCCGGCGCCAAACAGGACCGCAAGGCGACGCTGGCCGAGGCCAAGGCCATCGCCCTCGCGCCCAAGAAGGACCGCAAGCAGCTCAAGTCGGAGATCGACCTCCAGAAGAGCCAGCTCAACGTCCAGCAGCCGGCCCAGTCTCAGAGCGGCTGACCAGAACGCGCCGCTACCATGGGCGCCGCGCCCCTGTAGCTCAACTGGCAGAGCAGCGGACTCTTAATCCGAAGGTTCAAGGTTCGATTCCTTGCGGGGGCATGCGAACAGCGCCGCTCAGAGGGCCTTTCCTTCGTGTCACTGGGCATGAACAGTCCGCGGCGTGTCCCGGATGTGTCCCAGGCTCTGCCCGACGAGGCCTGCGCGAGCGGTCAGAGGCGCGAAATCCCGCAACGGCGAGGCTCCCAGCCAGGCCCGCCGAACGCACAACGTGAGCCACCAGCTGTCCCAACGGGCGCCGTGAGATAGCGTGGGCGGTCGAAGATCGCGACGATGTTGGTTCGCCCGGTCGAGGGAGAGGGCTGGCAGCGTGCGTATCGTCGGTCATGACCAAGCGGGAGATCGAGCGACGCCTGAACGCGGACGGCTACACGCCGACGCATGAGCGCGTGGCAATGCTGGCGCGAATCAGTGCCCTGTACCGGCGCCGCGGGGTGCTTGACCGCGGCGGACGCGCTTGCTCGCTCGACCGTTGTTGCGACGCCGCGGAGTCGTGCTGGGCGGGTCGCTCATCAAACGAGCACCCCGGCCGCACCGCCGCAGACAAGCGCGAGCCGGACGGCTCGATCTTCTGGCCGTGGATTGGCGAGCACTACGGGCCGGGCGGCTTGTGCGTGGTCGCGCTCAACCTGAACCTCGACAACGCCGAGCCCGAGTCCGATTGGTGGGACATAACCATCGAGTACTCGATCAGCGCCCATACCGGCGAGTACCTGGGCGCGGGCCTGGACGCCAGCCCGCTGTGGAACTACAGCCGAGCCGGGTATCGAATGGCCGCGAGCGCCGCCGCCGTGCTGTCCTGGTGGGAAGGCCGAAGCCCGCAGCCCGATACCGAGCCCGACCCGCGGGCGTTAGCTGGGTTCGTGGAACACATCGCGCGCGTGCAGTCGATCAAGTGCTCGCCGCGCGGCGATCGCGCGGGGAAGCCGACGCGAGCCATGGAGCGCCAATGCCCTCCGCGGTACCTCAGCAAAGAACTGGCCTTGCTGCGGCCGGGTGGGGTGCTTGTCCTCGGCTCAGAGCCGCGCCTGGCGATCGAGACCAGTCACACGCCCACCTTGGAGGTCGACGAGCCGACGTTCGCGTGCGGGACGCTGACCTTCTCAGCCCAGCAGGCCGAGTACTACTGGATCCCGCACCCTAACAATCGTCGAGGCGGCTGGAAGCGCGGGCAGCGCCAGCTGGTCGACCACCTCACCGCTCGCCTCTAGCGCTCGCGTATCGAGATAGCGAGTATCGAGGCCGCAGTCGCGCGGTGCCGGCGCAGCGGCCTTACAAGCAGGCGGTCGCGCGCTCGCGTCGCGCACCACCGATCCGAAAATATCCTGCAAAACCATAGCTTTCGTCGGCGGGACGCGCGGCGAGGACGACGTATGTTCCTCGGGTGTGTTCCCTGGGCGCCGGTCGCCGACCGATGATTATCGTCGGAGCCTAGGCGACCAAGACTGCCCAGCGATCCGCGAATCGGAGCGGCGTGGGACAACGCCGCGCCGACGACCAGGACGCCGCCCTGTTCGCTAGCTCACCCTCGGTTTGCAGGGATACCACCGGTCCGCTCAGCAGCGATCGCACTGGCGCAAGCAGGCGATAGGAGTAGCGCGCCAGCGCCGCGGCAAATCGGCGAGCCGAGTATCGCCTTGCATGAGGAGCGCACCAATCGCCGCGCGGCCCAACGGGTTCCCGGAGTTGCCGCCATCAGTGTTGAGCAGGTAGCACTTATGGTCGGCGCGCTCTGCAGCCTCAGCGTGAGGCGTCTCCGGCGCGGCCTCCGACGCGGCCGGCGTCACGCTGCTCGGCGACGCGTCGGTCCGCGCGCTCGAGCGCGAGTCCGGCGCCGCGGGCATCGACGCCCGCCGCTTCCGGATTGCTCGTCAGCTCGCGACCGACCGCGAGCATGTCGAGGACGAGTGGGAGGGGGTGCTCGCCGCGGTCGGCGCGGCGGAGATCCGGATCGGCGGGCGGTGCCCCGGTGTGCGGCGACGACCCGCGATCCCGACCGCGGCGTACGCGACCTCCCGGCGGTGCAGGTGATGGGCATACCGCGGGCTCAGCTGCCCTGGTGACTCGACAGGTCAAACAGGATCGGGGCGGGCTCGCCGCGGACGTAGGCCCTGCAGGGTGTGATCGGAAACGGGCCGGCCGACTCTGACTGCCACAAATTCACCTCTCAGTAGATGTGCAACTTGTCGAGGAGCGCGAGCGGGTCGTCGAGCAACTGGAACAGGTCCTTGTTGTTCTTGATCATCTTGCTCTGCATGTACACACGCAGCCACTGCTTGTACATGTGCCGCTCGTAGCGATCGAGCATCGGCTCGGCCGGCCCGTCGCGTTGCGCGATGAGTCCCGCCAGGAACATCGCGCACTCGAAGCCGAGCGTGATCGACTGGAAGTAGGGCGAGCCGATCGCCGAGTCCCCGAGCAGGAACACCGGCGTCGTGGCGAACGGGTGGTCGCGCGGCCCCGTCGCGCTCCACTGCAGGCTCGTCGCGTTGCGCGCGCGGTAGAGGTTCAGGGGGATGGGGATCATCTCGAGGTCGCCGACGACCTCGCCGTGCGTCTCCTCCGTGACCTTGGCGATGAAGCGCTCCATCGACCGGGCGGCGTCCGGAAGGTTGTCGCGCAGCCATTCACCGTCGAACCGCTTCGGCATCGCCGCGTACTCCTCCGGCGTGATGGTGACGATGCCCGTCACGTGGCTCATCGTCCCGTCGTAGGAGACGCGGGAGACCATCGGGATGAACTTGTAGTGCGCGTTCTCGACGTTCTTGTAGTACTTGCAGTACTCGTTGCACGTGTACGTCTGGCTGTAGAGGAAGGTCACGACGAGCGCGTGCTCGAACAGGAAGGTGAGCGTGTTCCCGTCGCCGTCGGGGAGGAGCCCGTCGCGGAGCAGCGACTTGCTGCCCGTGCAGTCGATCAGCACGTCGCCCGGTTCGAGCATCGCGGTCGCCTCCTCGGCCGTCAGCGCCGCCGTGACGCGCTCCACGGGCGTCTCGGTGCGCGCGTCGATGAGATCGCTGAGGGCGCGCTCGATCGCGTTGAGCTGGATGAACCCGCGCGTCCATCCGCGCAGCAGCTCCGCGAGGTCGGCAGGGATCGACTGCCGGAACGCCAGGGCCGCGGCGAGCTCCGACGGATCGAAGACGGCCTCCACGTTGTCCCCGTCGAAGTGGTCGGCACGGTACGCCTCGACCGAATCGGCGACGAGGTAGGAGGCGAGCCGGACCATGCGCGTGCGCGTGTAGTCGCGGCGCTTCTCGTAGAGGCGCACCGCGGCCCAGTCGAGCGGCTGCAACAACGCCGTCAGCAGGAGGCCGACGGGTCCCGCGCCGAGGACGTGCACCCGGCCCGCCGGCGGTGCACTCCCATGGGGCCCGGCTCCGGACTGCGCGTCCATCCGCCTCCTCGCTTCGTGCTCGACCGCCGGTCCACGGCGGATGCCCAACGCTACCAGCGGCCGGACCCCGGGAGCGGCCGTATGGGACGATCCCGTGATGGCGGAGGCGCTGGCGCGATTCCGGCACATCCGGCCGGCGGCGGTCGCGCACTGCCGCTCGGCGCCGACGAGCCGCAGCAAGAAGGAAGCGCGAGCGGGAGGCGCGGCGTGATGCCGAGCAGGAGATTCAAGCTCTGGCGGGTGGTGAGGAAGACAGTGCTCCCGCTCCCACCTCGGATTACAGCGACGTGCTGAACTGCACGGACACCACGGCGACCGACTTCCCGACGCCGCCAGGCGATCCGAACGGGCTCGACGCCGATGGCGACGGCGTGTCGTGCGAGTCGTGAACGCCATGAGTCCCGTGGAGGGCGTGCTCGCTGTCGCCGTGGTCGTCGCCGCCTTCGCGACAACATCCGCGACAGGGGCACCGGCTGCGGGTTGCGCGCGCGTTCGGCTTCCAGCCATTGCTTGGCTTCGCGCAGCCAGACGCGGCGGCCCTGCTCGCTCGCCAGCTCGGGCGGCAGCTCATCTCCGCGCGCTTCGCCGTAGAGCTCGTCCTCGGCCGCGTCGACTGCCCTGGGCCTCCCGGACGATCTCGCGCGCGAGCTGCTCGTAGTCGAGGTTCTCGTTGCGCGAGGCGTTGGCGTGAATCTTGGTGCCATCGACGGCGATGACGCCGACCTTGGCCAGCCCGCTGCGGGCGCAGAGTGTGAGCACCTCGCCGAACAACGCGGCGATCGCGTCCTGGTGACGCTCGACGAAGCGGGCGATCGTGGCGTGATCGGGCCGCTGCTGCGCCGCCATCACTCGAAAGGCGACGTCTTCATCACAGCCGCGCTCGATGACCCGCGACGACCGGATCCCGCGCGCGTAGGCGTAGAGCAGCAGCGCGACCAGGTGGATTCAACCGGTTGTCGCAACGCTGGACGATGAGGAGTTGCGATGCCGAGGAGAAACGCTGCGTTGGTTCGTGCCACAGCTGCAGGGGCGCGTGGCAAGGGGCGTCCGCCGGCTGGGCGCCGGGAACACCGGGTCCGGTTCTGGGAAGCGATCGCCCGAGGGGCATCGACTGTTGACGCGTCTGCCGAGGCGGGTGTCTTGTGGAGCGTTGGTGTCCGCTGGTTCCGGAAGGCTGGCGGGATGCCGCCTCTCACCCTCGCGCCGGTGTCGGGGCGTTATCTGTCATTTGAGGAGCGGGAGGAGATCGCGGTCCTGCTCGCTGGTGATTGTGGGGTGCGAGAGATCGCGCGTCAGCTGGGTCGCGCGCCGTCGACTATTTCCAGGGAACTGCAACGCAACGCTGCGGTCCGCACCGGTCGGCCGCAGTATCGGGCCTCCACCGCGCAGACGCATGCCGACCGTCGCGCCCGGCGGCCAAAGCCGGCGAAGCTGGCGGTCAACCCGGAATTGCGTCGCTATGTGCAGGACCGCCTTGCCGGGGCTGTGCAGCGGCCCGAGGGGAGCGTTGCGGGTCCGCAGGTCGGCTGGCGGGGGCGGCGTCATGGACCGCGGAAGGACCGGCGCTGGGGGACGTCATGGAGTCCGGAGCAGATCGCCGGTCGGCTTCGCGTTGACTTCCCCGATGATGAGTCGATGCGGATCTCTCACGAAGCGATCTATCAGTCGCTCTATGTGCAGGGCCGCGGAGCGCTGCGCCGAGAGCTGACCGCGTGCCTTCGGACAGGCCGGGCGTTGCGGGCGCCGAGGGCCAGGACGTCGAGCGGCAACCGGAGTTTCGTGACTGACGAGCTGTTGATCAGTGAGCGACCTGCTGAGGTTGCTGACCGGGCTGTTCCGGGTCATTGGGAGGGCGATCTGATCCTCGGGACGGGTCGGTCGGCGATCGGCACTCTGGTCGAGCGGTCAAGCCGGTTCACGATGCTGCTGCATCTCCCACCGCTCGAAGGCGTGGAGAGCCTGAGAACGAGGAGCAGCCCGCCGCGCACGGGTGCCGGTGCCGCGGCCGTGCGTGACGCGATCGCCGGCACGATCACGACCTTCCCTGAACAGCTGCGGCGGTCCTTGACCTGGGACCAGGGCATCGAGATGGCCCAGCACGTGCAGCTGCGGCTCGACACTGGTCTGCAGATCTATTTCTGCGATCCACGCAGCCCATGGCAGCGCGGGACTAACGAGAACACCAACGGGCTGCTGCGCCAGTATTTCCCCAAGGGCACCGACCTCGCCCGTCACAGCGCCGAAGAGCTCCAGGCCGTCGCGGCCGCCCTCAACGGTCGGCCGCGAAAGACACTGGCGTGGCGGACACCCGCCGAGGTGTTGGCCGAGCACCTCGCCGCCGCTGGCTGAGTCCCGCCACGAAACAACACCGCGTCACTACCGATTCACGGCATCCCTCCGATCGTGGAGAAGGGGTTGGCCGGCGGCCGCGCGCGGCTATCGCCGTTCCGGCCCGCCCTCCGGGCGAGCCTCCACGACGACAGCCGCGGTCACCCAGAAGGTCAGCTCGTCACTTCCAAGCTTTAGAGTCACCGGCCACACCGCGTTGCGACGACCGGTTGAGCTCAGGCCATCATCGCCGGGCTCATAGGGCGGCCGGCAGCGCCCGTCGACCCGATAGGCGCATAAACGCATCGAGTTCCATCTCGGCGACCGCGTCGATCACGAACCACGCCAAATGCCGCGGCGGCAGCCACTCGCGGACGTCGGGCGGCATCAGAAACGACTGCTCGCGATCGCAGGGCGGCGAAGCGCTGTCCCATCCCCGAAGGCTCTTAAAGCCGCCGGACAGAACCGGACTTACGCGACAGCCTCAGGCGAAAGCAGCAGCGCGCTGGTGCCCTGCAACCTGCCGATGCCCCAGTGCTCAGATGGCTTGAAGCTGCTGGAGTAGCGGCGCGAGAGTCGCGCTGACTTGGGCGAAGCGAAAGCGCTTATCGTGTGCAAGCTACCGCGGATCGTTGTGCGCGACACTTCGCACGCTCGTCGCCGGGTCAGACCCGACTTGGCCCTCGGGCGAGTCCGACGAGAGGCGTTCCGCAATCCGCGGGTCCTGAGCCGATGCTCCGTCGCATGATGCAGCACGCTAAGGCCCCCCGGACGCGGCGACTTTGCCCTCGCTGCTGGCAAGCAGTAGGTTCGCCGAAGGGACGCACAGGATCCAGCACGCCGTCCGCGAGGAAAGGACCCATCTCGATGGCTACCTACGTCATCACCCACGAAGTGGACGATGTCGAGCATTGGCTGAGCTCGCCGAAGCGCGAGGAATTGTTTGGGCCGATGGGCATCACCGTTCGGACGTTCCGGGATCCAGACGGTTCCAACAAGACCGCGCTCATCGCCGAGATCCCTGACATGGAGGCCTTTCAGGCGGTCATGAAGAGCGAGGCCGCCGCGGACGCCATGAAGCACGACGGCGTCAATCCGGAGACGTTTCTCATTTTCAGCGAGGCCTAGTAGCGGAGAGGAGACGGAGCTCCAATCTCCGACCGGCAAACGCGGTCAAGACGACTGCTTTGGACGAGGTCCGGCACTCTCCGCGTGCCGCCTGGCGTGGAGCAGGACGAGGAGCTTGTTGACCGACCGGTTGGACAGGCCGCGCTCGTCGATCAGCGAGCGGCGCCATTGGTCGACCAGGCGCGGCGTGATCTCCTCCAGCTGGCAGATGCTCGAACGCCGGGTCGAGGTGGACGCGGACCGCGGAGCGGTAGTCGTCGAGCGTGGAGCGTTTGCGCTGGCGGTCGAGCTCCTGCCAGCGCAGCCACTCGCGCGAGGCCTGCGCGAACGTCGCGCCGGTGCGCACCATGCCGGGCAGGGTGCCTGCGCGCGCCTGGGCGAGCAGCTCGTCGAGGACCGCCTGCGCCGAGCGCCGCGTCAGGTAGCCGGCGGCCGGCCGGCCGCGACCGGTCCACGCCGGACCGAGGCGCCGCTGGACCTGGCGGCCGTCGGGCAGCCGGAACTTGACGTACCACTGCGGGCCGCGGGCGCGCTGCACGAGGAAGGCGTGGCCGGAGACGGGGCGGCCGTCGATGCCGAGCTGCTCGAAGGCGTTCATGGGCCGACGGTACCGCGGGGATGGGAGGATTTCGCGTCCCGAATATGTCCCCGAGCCCCGCAAATAAGCCTGATCTGAACTGGGCGAACCGGAGCGAATCTGGCTTACCTAAGCCAAGTCAGGCTCCATGCGAGCAACTCTTAATCCGAAGGTTCAAGGTTCGATTCCTTGCGGGGGCACTCAGCCGGCCAAGATCGCCGCGGCGAGCGCGGTCCGATGGTCCTTCGTCCAGGGTGGCCCCATCGTCGCCCGAGGCCCGAACAGGACCTCGTCGGCCCGCGCGGCCAGCATGCCCGCCGCCTGACCTCCGACTGCCCTGGCGTCGTAGAGGTGGACCTCCCACTCACGAGCGTGAGCGAGCTCGGCGAGCTCTTGGCGATACATGATGGCGTCCGCCCGGGCCTCATAGGGCGCACGACGTTGGACCGCGATGTCATCCGGGAAGTCCGGCGGCCAGGCTCGGAGCGAGATCGAGAGGATCGGCGCGGGCAGCGCGTTCGCGATCTCGTCGAGTGCGACCGACGCCGCCCGGACGACGGACGCTCGCACCTCCGCGACCAGCGCCGCCGTAGCGGCGACATCCAGATGCCGGCTCTCGTAGTGGATCGGTGCCGCCGACAGGCCGGGCTCGATCAGGACGATCCGGCGGCGGTCCACGACCTCGTGGTCCGCGGACGCCGTCACCGCGATGGCCCAGCCGAGATGATCCGCAATGCCCAGGCGCATGCCGCCGATCGGGTTGATGCATACCACCTGGTGCGTACGGCGGGCGCTCGCGCGCTGGTGGCGCTCGCGCCCGCCGTCCACAGGGCTAGTAGGTGCCCGTCCTCGCGGTCCCCTTGGCGGCGACCACGTACCACCTGGCGCCGAAGGCGTTGAGGCCCTCGCCCTTGGTGGCCCCGCGCTTGCCGGCGTCGCCGACGAACGTGTAGAGCGGGTGCTTGTTGTAGGTCACCTGGGTCGTCCCGTCGGCGCGCTTGATCGTCCCGAGCAGGGAGGCCTTCGCGCTCGGGCCGGCCTTGGGCGAACCCTTGGTCAGCAGGGGCGGCCAGTTCTGGGCGCAGGCGCCCGAGCAGGCGCTCTTGCCGCCCTTGTCCTTCTGGAACAGGTAGAGCGTGTGGGACTGGCCATCGACGATGATCCGGCCGAGCGAGCTCGTGCCGGTCTTGACGGTGGCGGGCTTGCTCGTGGCCGACGAGGCGATCGCGGTGAGGCTCGCGAGCGCGGCGATGGTGACCACGAGGACGGCGAGAATGGCGGTGGGGCGTCTCATCAGGTCCTTCCTTGCTGTTCCGGACCCAGGGGAGCGGTGGTCCGGGTGTGTGCTTAAGGACGCCGTCCGCAGGCCATCCTTTGCCTTCGCACTGTGGCGTTCGTCACGCAGCGGGGCGGAAGGGCTAGCGTTCGCGCCATGCTCGCCATCCTCGACGGCACCGTCACCGACGCCTCGCAGGCGCAGATCCCCGTCGCCGACGACGGCTTCCTGCGCGGCGACGGCGTCTTCGAGGTCATGCGCCTGTACGGCGGGCGGCTGTTCGCGCTCGACGACCACCTGACCCGCCTCGGGCGCTCCGCGGCGAACCTGCGCCTGCCGGTCGACCTCGAGGCCGTGCGCGCCGACGTCGAGACGCTGGTCGAGCACAACGACGTGCCGGACGCCGCGATGCGCGTCGTGGTCACGCGCGGCGGGCACCGCCTGGCGATCGTCGAGGAGCTCAAGCCGCTGCCCGACACGCTGGCGCTGGCCACGATCGAGTACGCGCCGACGCGGGTGCTCGACCAAGTCAAGTCGCTCTCCTACGGCGCGAACATGCTCGCCCGCCGCATGGCCCAGGAACAGGGCGCCGACGACGCGCTGCTCGTGACCCCGCACGGGCGCGTGCTCGAGGGCCCGACGATGACCTTCGTCTGCTCGCTGGACGGCGACACGCTCGTCACGCCGCCGCTCTCAGAGCACATCCTCGACTCGATCACGCGCCGGCATCTGTTCGGCGTGGTCGAGGTGACCGAGCAGGTCATCGCCCGCGACGAGCTACGTAACGTGCGTGAGGCGTTCATGGCCTCGACGCTGCGCGAGGTGCACCCGGTGCGCACGATCGACGGCGCCGCGCTGCCGGCGGTGCCCGGCGCGCTCACGCAGGAGGCCGCAAGCCGGATCCGCGCGCACATCGAGCAGGAGCTGGGCGTCTCCGCCTGACGCTTGCGCGTCCTCACCGTCATCGGAAACCGGCCCCAGTTCGTCAAGGCCGCTGCCGTCTCGCGCCTGCTGCGCGCCGAGCACGACGAGCTGCTCGTGCACACCGGCCAGCACCACGACGACGAGCTGTCCACGATCTTCGTCACCGAGCTCGGCATCCCGCGTCCCGAGCGCGAGCTGGGTATCCACGGCGGCTCGAACACCGAGCAGACGGCGCGCATGCTCGCCGCGCTGGGACCGCTCGTCGCCGCGGAGCGCCCCGACGTCGTCCTCGTCTACGGCGACACGAACTCGACGCTGGCGGGCGGCCTGGCCGCGGCCCAGGCGCGCGTGCCGGTCGCCCATGTGGAGGCGGGCATGCGCTCCTTCGATCGCGCGATGCCCGAGGAGCTCAATCGCGTGCTCACCGACCACCTCTCCGACGTGCTGCTCTGCCCCTCGCCGACCGCGGTCGCCAACCTCGAGCGCGAGCACGTTGCCGGGCGGATCGAGCTCGTCGGGGACGTGATGGTCGACGTGGCGCTGCTCTTCCAGCCGCGCGCCCGGGCCGACGACGCCCCGCTGCGCGAGGCGGGAGTCACTGCGGGCGAGTACGCGCTGGCCACCGCCCACCGCGCGGGCAACGTCGACGACCCGGCGCGCCTGCGCGCGCTGGTCGACCTGCTGCTCGCGCTGCCGCTGGCGGTCGTCCTTCCGCTGCACCCGCGCACCCGCGCGCGGCTCGAGGACGCCGGCTGGCTCGGCGAGCTCGAGGCCGCCGCGCACATCCGCCTGATGCCGCCGCTGGGCTACGTCGCCTTCACGGCGCTGGTCTCGCGCGCCCGCGCCGTGCTCACCGACTCGGGCGGCGTGCAGAAGGAGGCCTACCTCGCGGGCGTGCCGTGCGTGACGATGCGCGACACGACCGAGTGGGTGGAGACCGTCGACGTCGGGTGGAACGTGCTGGTCGACCTCGACGCCGATGCGGCGCTGGCCGCGCTGGAGCGCACGCCGCCGGCCGAGCGTCCGGAGCTCTACGGCGACGGGCACGCGGGCGACCGCGTCGTCGCCGCGCTCTGACGGCCTTCAGCCGCCGCCGATCCGCCGCAGAGCCACGCCGGCCGCGGCGAAGCGCGCGCCGTCGAGGAGCCCGCGCCCGTCGACCACGGCGCGCACGCCGGGCAGGTCGTCGGGGCCCAGGGCCGTGTAGCCGGCATGGTCGGCCTGCAGGATGGCCCCGGCCGCCTCGCGCCCGTCCCAGGGCTCGAAGCCGAGTGTGCGCAGCTCGTCGTCGTCGTAGAGGGGGTCGATCACGAGCGGCTCGGCGCCGCGTGCGGCGAGGGCGTCGCGCAGGCCGAAGGCGCCGCTGAAGGCTGCCTCCTTGACGTTGCCGCGATAGGCGACGCCGAGGATGACGACACGAGCGCCGGCCAGGGGGCCAAGCTCGGCCTCGAGCAGATCGACCGCGTAGGCCGGCATCGCCTGGTTGACCTCGCGCGCCGCGGCCGGCAGGCGCGCGCCGGCGTCGGCTTCGAGGTAGAAGCGCGGGTAGACCGGTATGCAGTGGCCCCCGACGGCGACCCCGGGGCGGTGGATGTGGCTGAAGGGCTGCGAGTTGGCCGCCGCGATGACGCGGTCGAGGTCGATCCCGGTGCGGTCGGCGAAGCGCGCGAACTCGTTGGCCAGCGCGATGTTCACGTCGCGGTAGGTGGTCTCGGCGAGCTTGGTCAGCTCGGCGGCCTCGGCGGAGCCCATCGGCCACACCTCCGCGTCGAGGAAACTGCGGTAGAGCTTGACCCCGCGCGCCTCGCCGGCGGCGCTGAGCCCGCCCAGGAGCTTGGGGTAGGTCGCGAGGTCGCGGAACACGCGCCCGCTGTAGACGCGCTCGGGGCTGAAGACGGAGAAGAACTCGTCCTCGGCGCGCAGGCCGCTGTGGTGCGCGAGCGCCGGCGCGACCCGGTTGCGGGTCGTCCCGACGGGCAGCGTCGTCTCGACCGCCACCGTGGTGCCCGCCTTCAGGCCCGCGCCGATGTCGGCCAGCACCGAGTCGAGCGCGCCGAAGTCCGGACGGGCGTCGGCGTCGACGACCAGCGGCGGCACTGCCACGACGAGGTCCGCGCCGCCGGCGACCGCCTGCGTGGTGTCGGTCGTCGCCCGCAGGCGCCCGTCGCCGACGACCTCGGCCAGCGCTTCGGCGAGCCCGGCCTCGCCGGGGAAGGGCGGCTGCGCCGCGTTGACGAGGTCGACCGCGCCCGCGTCGATATCGCAGCCGACGACCTCGTGGCCGGCGCGAGCGATCTGGGTGGCGAGCGGCAGGCCGATCTTGCCCAGCGCGACGACGACCGCCCTCAAATGACCACCTCGACGGCAACCGTCGCGCCGTCCCGAGCGCTTGCGAGCGCCGCCTCGGCGACGAGCACGGTCTCGAGTCCCTCGGCCAGCGTCACCACCGGCGCGTCGGCGTCGCCGGCGAGCAGGTCGCAGAACGCCTCGAGCTCGACCAGCAGGGGCTCGCGACGGGCCAGCGCGTAGCGCGTCGCGTCGCCCTCGGAGACCCCGCGCAGCGACTGGGTGTCGGCCCACTCCGACGCGACGTCGCCGTTCTCGTAGAAGGTCAGGTCGGCGGTGAGCGTGTCGGCCACCAGCATCCCGCGCTCGCCCAGGACCCGCGTCTGGCGCACCTTGGTCGGCGAGAGCCAGTCGACCACGCAGTTGAAGCTGATCGTGTTCTCGAGCCGCCCGGTGGCCAGCAGGAGGTCCTCGTGCTCGCGCCCCATGCGGTGCTGGGTCTCGGCTGTCACCCGCTCCACAGGCGCGCCGCCCAGCCAGCGCACGAGATCGAGGTCGTGGGTCGCCAGGTCCATGATCACGCCGACGTCGCGCACGCGATCGGGGAACGGGCCGATGCGCTCGGTGGCGACGAGGAAGACCTGGCCCAGATCGCCCGCCTGCGTCATCGCGCGCAGCCTCAGCAGTGCCGGGTTGAAGCGCTCGACGTGGCCCACGGCGGCGTGGATCCCGCCGGCGCGGCAGGCGTCGATGAGCGTGCGGCCCTCGGTCGCGGTGGCGGCCAGGGGCTTCTCGACGAGGACGTGGACGCCCTCGGCGGCGAGCGTGCTCACCGCCGAGACGTGCTCCTCGGTCGGCACCGCGACGACGGCGAAGTCGGGCGGCCCGGCGGCCAGGAGGCCGTCGAGGTCGGCGAACAGCAGCGCCTCGTCGCGGACGGAGCCGAAGCGGTCGCCGCCCGGATCGACGGCGCCGGCGAAGGCGACGCGTGGCGAGGCCTGCAGCAACCGCGCGTGATGGCGGCCGATCATCCCCAGTCCGAGCACGGCGCCGCGCAGCGGCCTGGTGGAGTCTGGGCTCAGCACGGCGCCACTAGGGTATCCGGCATGCCCGATCACCCCGCCCCCGGTCTCGTTCTCAGCCCCACGGCCTCCGTCGGCCGCGACGTCAGCTTCGGCGCCAACGTCGTCGTCCACGACGGCGTGGTCATCGGCGACGGCGTCGTCATCCAGGACAACGCCGTCCTCGGCAAGCCCCCGCGGCTGGCGCCGACGTCCGGCGCGCCGCGCACCGAGCTCGACGCCCTGGTCATCGAGGAGGGCGCGGCGGTGTGCGCCGGAGCAATCGTGTTCGCGGGCTCGCACATCGGCGCCGGGGCGATCGTGGGCGATCAGTCCTTCGTGCGCGAGCGCAGCCGCGTCGGCCCCAATAGCGTGATCGGGCGCGGCTCGGCCATCGACAACGATGTCGTCATCGGCGCGCGCGTCAAGGTGCAGACCAACGTCTACGTGACCGGCTTCAGCATCGTCGAGGACGACGTCTTCCTCGGCCCCGGCGTCCTGACCACCAACGACGACGCGATGGGGCGCCACCCTCCGGACCAGCAGCTGCGCGGGGCGATCCTGCGGCGCGCGTGCCGGATCGGGGGCGCCGCGGTGCTCGTGCCGGGCGTCGAGGTCGGCGAGGAGGCCTTCGTGGCCGCGGGCGCCGTCGTCACCAACGATGTGCCCGCGCGCGCGGTGGTCGTGGGCGTGCCGGCGCGCGTCATCCGCCACGTCGGCGACGAGGACCTGCTGGAAGCCTGGAGGTGAGGCTGCCTCACCTACCCGGCGCGCGTGAGCCGGCACTCGCGCGCCGCCGCCGGCTGCGCGCCGAGCGGCGCACACGCGGTATCGCCGTGGCCGCCCTGCTCACGGGCAGCGCGGTCGCGGTGACCGAGCTCGGGCGGGTGTGGAGCCGCGGCTCGGCGCCGCTGCCGATGGAGGCGGCCGGCGCCGACAGCGAGGCCGCTGCCCGCATCGCGGCGGCCGGCGCCGAGGCGCTCGGGCAGACGGTCGAGGTCGCGGTGCGCGGCTACCAGGAGGGCTCCTCCGGCGAGAACGCGCTGCTGAACCTGCTCGGGTCCTTCACGATGAGCTGGGCGGTTGTCCGCCTCTCGACGCACGCGATCCGCCGGCGCGGGCGCTTCGGCCCGTTCGGCGACCTCGTGCTCGGCCAGCACCACATCCACCACTTCGTGCCCGGGATCCTGCTCGCCTTCGGCGCCGGCGGCGCCTCGGTCGTCTCGCGCAACAAGGCGCTTGACCCGTGGCTGGCCGTCCCCTTCGGCGCAGGCGTCGCCCTCACGCTGGACGAGTCGGCGCTGCTGCTCAAGCTCGACGACGTCTACTGGACCGAGGAGGGCATCGTCAGCGTGCAGATCTCCCTGGCCGTCGTCTCGATGCTCTCGGCCGTCGTCCTGGCCCTGCGCCTGCTGCGCCGCGGCGAGCGCGCCGTGCTCGAGCACGGCTAGCGGTCAGGCCGCGGCGGCGTTGAGACGGTCGCCGGCCTCGGTCCAGATGATCTGGTCGCGGCCGGGGCCGACGCCCACGAGGACGATCGGCACGCCGAGGAAGTCGGCGATGAAGTCGAGGTACTCGCGGGCCGCCTCGGGGAGGTCCGACCACGAGCGGCAGCCGGTGATGTCCTCGCTCCAGCCCGGGAGCTCGACGTACTCGCCCGTAGCGTGGTGCAGGACCGACTGGTGATAGGGGAAGACGTCGAACGACGCCTCGTCGTTGCCGCGGTAGCGCGTGCAGACACGGATCGTGTCGAAGCCGCTGAACACGTCGAGCTTGGTGATGACGAGGCCGGTGAGCGTGTTCAGGCGCGCGGCGTAGCGCAGCGCGACGAGGTCGATCCAGCCGGTGCGCCGGGCGCGCCCGGTGGTGGTGCCGAACTCGCCGCCGCGCTCGCGGATGTCGGCGCCGACCTCGTCGTCGAGCTCGGTCGGGAAGGGCCCGGCGCCGACGCGCGTGGCGTAGGCCTTGGCGACGCCCCAGATGACGTCGATGTCGCGCGGCCCGACGCCCGCGCCGACGCAGGCGGCGCCGGCGATCGGGTTCGACGACGTCACGAACGGATAGGTGCCGTGGTCGAGGTCGAGCATCGTCGCCTGCGCGCCCTCGAAGAGGACCGTGCCGCCGTCGTCCAGGCAGCGCTGCGCGAGCGCGGACGTGTCGGCGATGTACTGCTCGATGCGGTGGCCGAAGGTGAGGTAGTCCTCGGTCATGCGCTGCAGGTCGAGAGCGGGGTCTCGCGCGAACGGGCGCAGCGTCAGGCGCTTGGGCTCGAGCGCGGCGGCGATCTTCTTCTTGAGGATCTTCTCGTCGAGCATGTCCTGCACGCGGATGCCCAGGCGCGCCGCCTTGTCGGCGTAGCAGGGCCCGATCCCGCGCTTCGTCGTCCCGATCGAGAGCTTGCCGAGCTTGGCCTCGCCGGCCGAGTCGAGCATCAGGTGGTAGGGCATGATCAGGTGCGCGTTGGCGCTCACGCGCAGCCCCGAGACGTCGACGCCCTTGGCCCGCAGCCCGTCGATCTCGTCGTTGAGCACCCGCGGGTCGACCACGACGCCGTTGCCGATCACGCACAGCTTGCCGGGGTAGAGGATGCCGCTCGGGATCAGGTGGAAGGCCCACTTCTCCCCGTCGCGCACGATGGTGTGGCCGGCGTTGTTGCCGCCCTGGAAGCGGATGACCATGTCGGCGCGCTCGGCCAGGAGATCGACGATCTTGCCCTTGCCCTCGTCGCCCCACTGGACGCCTACGATGACGATGCCCGGCATGTCGGACGCAGTGTGTCAGGCGACGAACTTGCGCGCGTCTTCGCCGTAGAGCGGCACCAGGGTGCACATCTCCTCCAGGCGCGAGACCGTCCGCTCGGTGATCTGGGTGGCCAGCGGATCGCGCTCGAGGTTCGTCGTGAGGACGACCGAGCGCTCCTCCTCGTAGCGCGCGTTGACGATCGCGTAGAGCTGCTCGAGGACCCAGTCCGAGGTCTTCTCGGCCCCCACGTCGTCGACGTGCAGCAGGTCGACTGCGGCCAGGCGGTCGAGGAAGGAGACGTAGGAGCCATCGCCGTCGGCTTCGAAGGTCGCGCGGATCTCCGCCAGCAGCCGCGGCAGCGAGTAGATCGCCACCGAGCGCCCCGCGTCGAGCGCCGCGCGCGAGACGAGCATCGCCAGCGTCGTCTTGCCCGTGCCGACCTGGCCGTGCAGCCACAGGCCGCGGCCGCCGTCGAGGTTGTCGTCCAGCGCGCCGACGAAGCGGCGCACGATGCGCACCTGCGGCTCGGGCATGTCGGTCACCGGCGGCCGGTCGAAGGACACGCCGCGGTACTTGCGCGGGATGACCGCGCTCAGCCGCCGCGAGCGCCGGCGCTCGACCCGCGCCGAGCGGCACCGGCACGGCGTTGCGACGCGCGTTCCCTCGTCGATGACGAAGCCGCTGCCGTCGCACTGGCCGAAGGGGCACGGGGCCTCGTCGATCATGCGGCCCGCTGGAGCCCCAGGAAGCGCGGGTACTCGTTCTGGAAGGTCAGGGGCACGTCCCCCAGGCCGCCGTTGCGGTGCTTGGCGATGATGAGCTCGGCCTCTCCGGGCTTGTCGGTGGTCTCGGGGAAGTAGTACTCGTCGCGGTAGATGAACATGACGAGGTCCGCGTCCTGCTCGATCTGGCCCGATTCCCTCAGGTCCGAGAGCATGGGGCGCTTGTCCGTACGCGACTCGACGCCGCGTGACAGCTGGCTGAGCGCGATGACCGGCACGCTGAGCTCGCGCGCGAGGATCTTGAGCCCGCGGCTCATCTCGCCCACCTGCTGGACGCGGTTCTCGATGCGCGAGTCGGCCCGCATGAGCTGCAGGTAGTCGACGATGACCAGCCCGAGGCCGCCGTACTCGGCCTGGGCCTGCTGGTGCAGCCGCCGGGCCTTCGCGCGCACGTCCATGATCCCGATGTCCGACGAGTCGTCGACGTACAGCGGCGCCGCGTCGTACTCGCCCGCCGTGCGCAGGACGCGCTTCCATTTCGCCTCGTCGCGCAACCGGCCCTTGCGCAGGTCGTCGCCCTTGATCGAGGCCTGCGAGGCGATGAAGCGCTGCGCCAGCTCGGCCTCGGACATCTCAAGGCTGAACAAGGCCACGGGGCGCCGGTTGTCCTTGTTCAGCGCCACGTTCTCGGCCATGTTGGTGACCAACGCGGATTTCCCCATCGATGGTCTTGCCGCGATGATGATCAGGTTGCCGGGCTGGAAGCCGCCGGTGATCGCGTCGAGGTCGGCGAAGCCGGACGGGGTGCCGGTGAGCGAGCGGCCCTCGGCGGAGAGCTCCTGCCACTTGCGCACCTCGGCGTGCAGGACCTCCCCGACCTGGCGGAAGTCCTTCTGACGGTCGTCGTGGGCGACCTCGAGCACGGCGCGCTCGGCCCATTCGACGAGCTCTCGCGGCGGCGCCTCGTGCCCGTGGACATGGGCCTGGATCTCGTAGGACGCCGTAAGCAGGCGGCGCAGGAGCGCTCGGTCACGGACGATCTGCGCGTATTGGCGCAGGTTGCCGACCGCGGGCACCGCCGCGGTGAGGGTGTCGATCTCCGCCTGCCCGCCGGCTGCGTCGAGCCGGCCGCGCGAGCGCAGGTGCTCGGTGACGGTGAGCACGTCGATCGACTCGCCCGCCGTGAACAGGGCGAGCATCGACTCGTAGACCTCGCGATGGCGCTCGCGGTAGAAGTCCTCGACCTTCAGCCCCTCCTCGATCACGAACGCGTAGTGCGTGCGATCGGAGAGCAGCATCGCGCCGAGGACCGACTGCTCGGCCTCGATCGAGTGCGGCGGCGCGACGCCCGCCGGCGGCCCCTGCGCGCCGTCCGATCCGCGTCCGTTGGTGGTCTGGGGAGTGCTCATCGAGTGGGGTCCGAACGTAGCAACGGCGGGGGTCGGCAGCCCCGGGCTTCCCCGCATACACGGCGGCTTTCTTCACAGGCCTGCGCGAAGTCGTCACACGTGGGCAGGCCCGGTGTGAGGCCGGTGCCCGGCGCGGCCGCCGCGACGGCAGGCGGACGCGAAGAAGGCCTCCCGGGGGAGGCCTTCGGCACGACCGGACGGTGGCGCGCGCTACTGCTCGCTGACCATCGTCTTGACGTTGGCGGTGACGCCGTCGGCCATCTCCACGACGACCATGTAGGTCCCGACGTGCTTGATGGGCTCGTCGAGGTGGATCTTGCGGCGGTCGACAGCGATGCCGCGCGCCTCCTGGATGGCGTCGGCGATGTCCTGCGTAGTGACCGAGCCGAACAGGCGCCCGTCGTCGCCGGCCTGCTGGCTGATGGTGAGCACCGTCTTGTTGAGCAGCTCGGCCTGCTCGGCGGCGCGGCCGACGGCCTCCTGCGCGGCGCGCTCCTCGGCGGCCGCGCGGCGCTGGGCCGCGTCGATGGCGCCCTTGGTCGCCGGCTGGGCCAGCTTGCGCGGGATCAGGTAGTTGCGCAGGTACCCCTTGGAGACGTCGACGACGGTCCCCTTCTCGCCGAGCGTGTCGACGTCCTTCAGCAGGATCGCCTCGGGCATCGCGCTAGCGCTCCTCGCGCTCGCGGTACCCGCCGCCACGCCCGCCACGCTCGGGACGCTCCTCGCGGGCGTCGCTCACGTAGGGCAGCAGCGCGATCTCGCGCGCCCGCTTGACCGCCTTCGCCAGCTGGTTCTGGTGCCGGCGGCAGGCGCCGCTGATCCGGCGCGAGCGGATCTTGCCGCGCTCGGACACGAACCGGCGCAGGGTCGCGACGTCCTTGTAGTCGACCTGCTCGATCTTGTCCTTGCAATAAGGGCAGGACTTGCGCCGGCCGGAGCCGGGGCCGCCCTTCTTGTCGCGCCGCCGTGCGGGCTTGGCTCTGCGTGCTTTGGCCACGTCGTGTCCTTCTGAAGCTTCGTCAACAGTCGAACGCGCGCCCGCAGGCGCGCGAACGGTCATTGTGACACGTTTGCCGCGACCGTCCCCGGCAGCTCAGTTGCAGATCTGGCAGCGCCCGCGCCGGCACGAGCACGCGAGCAGCGAGGGCGTTGCCCCGCCGGGACGCCAGCGGCGCAGCGGCTCGACCCCGCCCGGCTCCTGACGGTCGACCGGCCCACCGGGATAGCAGTGGCCGCCGAGCATCGACGCAAGCCGGTCCTTGTCGGCGTCCGTCCAGCTGGCGATGGTCTCGATCAGTGCGGTGATCAGCGTGTGGTGGTAGTGCTTGTCCATCTCGGTCCCCTGTTGCACGTGCGCCGATCCTGGCGCGTGCGCGCTTGGTACCCCTCCACGCCTCGCGGCAACCGCAGGCCCTGATCACGCACCAGACCCTGTCGGCGCCGCTGGTACGCCGGTGCTCGGTAGCCGCAATCGACCCGCGCCCCGCCCCGGGGCGCGGGAGCTCGACCGGCCTAGAACGGGATGTCGTCGTCGGCCGGAGCCGACGGCCCCGAGCCGCCGCCCGTCGGGGCGGCCGCGAAATCCGCCGTGTCGGCGGGGATGTCCGAGCGCGGGGTGAAGCCGCCGCCGTTGCCGCCGGCGTCGTCGCGCGGGCTCGAGAGGAACTGGACGGTGTCGGCGATGATGTCGATCGCCTGGCGCTTGCCGCCCTCCTGGGTCTCCCACTCGCGCCACTCCAGGCGCCCGTCGATCGCCACGGGGCGGCCCTTGGACAGGTAACGGGCGCAGTTCTCACCCTGCGCGCCCCACACCGTGACGTCGAAGTAGTTGGGCTTGTCGACCCAATCGCCGGTCGAGTTGTCCTTGCGGCGCGTGTTGCAGGCCACGCGCAGCTTGCAGATCGAGGTGCCGCTCGGCAGCGAGCGCAGCTCAGGATCGGCGGTCAGGTTGCCGGTGATGATCACCCGGTTGATGTTTGAGGCTGCCATTGGGGTTGCTCCCTTCGGGGGCGAACAGTCGTCGCGGAACTCGTCTGCGATCGAGTCTAGACGCGGGTTCGGAGCGAACCCGGCGAAGAGCCCGCTTTCTCCGCGCTTTTGTTGCAGAGTCGCAGCGGAGGCGTTGGAAACCCGCGGCCGCTAGGCGGCGGAAGGCGCTTCGGCCTCGGCCTCGGCCTCGGCGGCGTCCGGCTCGGGCGCGGGGGCCGGCGGGCGCTCCGCGGACGGCGCAGGTGCGGCGGCAGGCGCCTCGGCGCGCGGCAGCTCGGTCGGGGCGGGCGTGCCCGGGGCGAGCTTCACGATTCGGAACCGAAGGACGCCGTCGGCGATCCGCAGCGTGCGCTGCAGGTTGGCCAGCAGCTCGGGCGAGCCGTGGAACTGCAGCAGGTGGTACTCGGCGTCCGTGCGGTGGCGGATCTCATAGGCCAGGGCACGGGTGCCCCAGTCGTGATCGCTCACGATCGAGCCGCCCGACGAGATCGCTGCCTCGGTGTCGGCGAGGACCTTCTTGCGCTGGTCCTCGGGTGCGCTCGTGTCGAGCATCAGGACGAGGTCGTAAAGGGGTTCAGGTGCAGCCATGAGAGGTTCGCCGACCATGGACGGCGGCGGCGGAAGATAGCAGGGGGCGAAGGCCCGGCGCCGGCCGCCTAGCAGGCGCGATGGGTCCCGACGGCGTGTGGCGCAGGATCCGCTGGGACAACGTGGCCCGGCTCGCGGGGCTCGTCGCGCTCGCGCTCGTGGTCGTCGCGTGGCCGCGGCTGAGCGGCCGTGCGCCCCGGCTGCCGCCGGCCACGGCGATGCCCCTGGCGCCTGCGCAGCGCGGTCCAGCGAGGCCGGCGGGCAGTGGGTCGCGTGGGGCGAATCCGGGTGAGGCGGGGAAGCGGCGCGCCCGGGTGGAGGGGCGGGCGCGGGTGGAGCGGCGGGCGCGGGTGGAGCGAGAGGCGCGGGTGGAGCGGCACGCGCGCGCGGAGCGGCGGGCGCGGGCGGAGCAGCGGGCGGCGAGGGAGCGGCGCGCGAGGGCGGAGCGGCAGGCGCGCGTGGAGCGGCGGGCGGCGAGGGGGCGGCGAGAGCAGAAGGCAGCGGCGGAGCAGAGGGCGCGAGGGACGGGCGCGCGGAGGCGGAGCGGCGGGCTCGGGCAGAGCGGCCTGTGGGGGCGGAGCCGGACGCGCCGGCGCAACGGAGCGCACCGGAAGCGGCGAGGGAGCGGCCACCGCGGCCGAAGCGGCGCACGCCGCCGGCGCCCCCGGCCGACCCCGCGGTCGCCGAGTTCGGGCTTCCATGAGGGTGCTAGGCGTGGAGCTGTCCTGCCCTTGGGTGGCAGGACGACCCCCGGCAGCACAGCCGGCCTGCGCGCACGCAGCGGCCCGTTCCCTCGATGCCTCGCCCCGCGGCACCGCAGCGCCCGCGGCACCGCAGCGCCCGCGGACCGCGGAGAACCGCGAACCGCGACCAGAGAACCTACGAGCGCTCCGCCGCCGTCTGCGCCGCCTTGGCGCGGATGTCGTCGAGCTGCTCGTCGATCCAGTCGCCCGGATCGCGGGCCGTGACGATGTCCTTGAGCCCGCGCAGGCGGCGCCCGCGCTCCGACGGCTCCATCGTCAGCGCCGCGTGGATCGAGTCCGCCAGCGCCTGGATGTCGAACGGGTTGACGCTCAGGGCGTGCTCGCCGAGCTCCTCGTGCGCGCCGGTGTTCTCCGACAGGATCGAGACGCCGTCGCGCTCGTTGACCATGGGACCCTCCTTGGCCACGAGGTTCATCCCGTCGAACATGGCGTTGACGAGCAGCACGTCGTAGTGCTTGTAGGCGGCGACGGCCTCCTCGAGGTCGTCGCGGAGCTTGAGCTGGATCGGCATCCAGTCGGGTGTGCCGTGGCGGTGGTTGACGACCGCCACCAGCGCCTCGATGCGCTCGAGGTACTCGGCGTACTCCGGGACGTCCGTACGCGAAGGCATGAGCTGTGCGATGAAGGTCACGCGCTCGCGGAACTCCGGGTGCTGCTCGAGGAACAGGTCGAACGACGAGAAGCCGCGCAGGACGTTCTTCGACAGGTCCGCGCGATCGACACGCAGGATCAGATGGTCGCGCCGGCGGCGCAGCAGCTCCTCCTCCTGCTGCGCCACGCCGTCCGACGCGGCGACGTTGAAGAGCGCCTTGGCGTCGATCGGCAGCGGGTAGTTGCGCACCCACACCTCGCGCCCATCGAACTTCACGACGCCGGCCTCGAAGTCGACGTCGAGGTCCATGAGGTCGCGGCAGCACTGCAGGAAGTTGCGCCGGTACGAGGAGGTGTGGAAGCCGATGATGTCGTTGGACAGCAGGCCGCAATAGAGCTCCTCGCGGATCTTCTGCGGCAGCACGCGCCAGGCGTCGCTCTGCGTCCACGGGATGTGGACGAAGTGGTGCAGGAAGACGTCGGGGCGCGCATGGCGCACGAGCGCGGGCAGCGTGTAGAGGTGGTAGTCGTGGACCATCACCACCGGCTCGTCGTCACCCTCGATCTCCTCGATCACGGCGGTGGCGAGGTCCTCGTTGACGACGTTGTAGCCGTACTCGAAGGCCTCCACCTCGTTGCGCCGCACGTCCGGGGCGTTCGACAGGTCCCAGAGGTAGTGCTGGATGAACCACAGCATCGGGTTCGCGAAGATGTTGTAGAAGCGGTCGTAGGCGTCGGGGTCGCTCACGACCAGGCGCACCTGGTACTCGCCGCCGGCGGGCGAGCGCACGCTGAACGCCTTGCCCTCGGCATCGTGGGCCTTGCGCGCGTCACCGTCGGTCAGCGCCGACGCGATCCACACCGCGTCGCGGTGCGACGCCAGGCCCGTCAGGGCCGTGACCAGCCCGCCCGTCCCGCGCTTGACGTCCCCGTCGTCCTGGAAGGTCACCGGACCCCGGTTGGAGACCAGGACGAGCGGTCCGCGCGAATCGGGCATCCCCTACACCCTAGGCCCCTTCCAGAAGCTCCGTGAAGATCTTCAGGTAGTCGCGCAGGTAGCGCGGCGTGAGGAAGTGCTTGCGGACGTGCTCCTTGCCGCGCCGGCCGAGGGCCTTGCCCAGCGCGGGGTCCTTGAGGATGTCGAGCGTGCGGGCCGCGCACGCGTCGACGCTGTCGACGAGGTAGCCGCTGACGCCGTTCTCGATCTGCAGCGGGATGCCGCCGACGTTGCCGCCGATGAAGGGACGTCCCTTCCAGATGGCCTCGGTCACGGTGAGGCCGAAGCCCTCCCGCGTCGACTTCTGGATCAGCACGTCGGACTGTGACTGGAAGGCGTTGACCTCGATCGAGCCGACGTTGTTGAAGTTGTTGAGGATGTGGACGTCCGGGTCGCCGTCGGCGTGCGCGATGGTGGCGTTGAAGAAGTCCCAGCCCTCGGGGTCGTCGGAGGCCATCGAGCCGACCAGGGCGAGCTGGACCGACGGGACGTTCTCCTTGACGATCCGGTAGGCGTCGATCACGCCCAGCGGATCCTTCCAAGGATCGAAGCGCGACACCTGGGTCATCAGCGGCCGATCGACGTCGATGCCGAACTGCTCGCACACGTAGGCGGCGTCCTCGGGCGACAGCGCCATGTTCTTGGGCGCCAGCGGGTCGATGGCCGGCGGCACGATGTTGATCTTGCCGCCCATCCCCACGGGCACGTAGTCGCGGACGTGGAAGAGCGACTGCGGGTAGGTCGCGATGTAGGGCAGCAGCTTGCCCATCGTGTCCGGGTTGGGCGAGGACATGTCGATGTGGCAGCGCCAGCACCAGCCGCGCGCCTTCTCGGGCACGAGCGTGTGCAGCGCCGCGGGCTGCGGGTCGTGGATGAGCGCCACGTCCCAGCCGCCGACGAGCTCGCGCGCGTTCATCTCGTTGTAGCGCCGCCAGGTGTCCCACTGCTCGTCGCTGAGGTCCTCGGGCGCGCCCTGGAGCGCGTTGTGCATCAGCTTGGTCGCGTTGAAGAACTCCTCGCGGCCGTAGATGACCTGCCACTCGACGTCGAGGCCGACGTCCTTCATGAGCGGCACGAGCGTGTAGAGGATCTCGCTCACGCCGCCGCCGAACGCGGTGGCCGAGACGTGCACCACACGCGACCCCTTCAGGGGCTCGGCGAGCTCGCGGATCTCCTCGACGAGGTCGCGCCCGACGATGTGCGTGTAGTCCGCGAGGGTCTTCGATCCGACGGCGACCGGCTGGAGCACGCGCGGGAGAGTAGCTGCGTCAGCCGCTGCGCGGCGCGTCGAGCGGCCGCTCGCCCAGCTTCACGCGTACCTGCCGGCGCTCGTTGCCGCGCCGGACGTCGAGGGCCACGGTGTCGCCCGGCTCGAAGTCGAGCAGGGCCTTGGCGAGATCGCTCTCCGCGTGGACGTGATGACCCTGGACCGCGGTCACGACATCGCCGCCCGTGCGGAAGGAGCGCTCCTGGAAGCGCTTGATGTCGCTGCCGGGCTTCAGGTGGGCCTGCGCGGCCGGCCCGCCGGCGCTCACGTCCTGGATCCAGGCCCCCGACTGCACCGGCAGGCCGAAGCGCGCGGCGAGCTGCGGGTAGACGGCGACGCTCGCCACCCCGAGGTAGGCGTAGCGCGCGCGCCCGTCGCGGCGCAGCTGGCGCAGCGAGCGCCGGACGGTGTCGGCCGGCACGGCGAAGCCGACGCCCGAGCCGTCGCCGGTGGAGGTCTGGATCTGGGCGTTGATGCCCAGCACGCGTCCGCGCCCGTCGAGCAGCGGGCCGCCGGAGTTGCCGTGGTTGATCGCCGCGTCGGTCTGGATGGCTCCGGTGGTGTCGAAGCCGGTGAGCGACTGGATCGAGCGGTCCAGCGCGGAGATGACGCCGACCGAGAGCGACTGCTCCTCGCCGAAGGGGCTGCCGATGGCGGCCACCGGCGCCCCGACGTGCAGGTCCTTCGTCGAGCCCAGCGGCAGCGGGCGCAGCGTCAGCCCGCTGGGGTCGATCTTCAGCAGCGCGACGTCGGCGAAGGGGTCGAAGCCCTTGACCTCGGCCGCCACCTGGTTGCCGTCGGCGAAGCGCACGAAGACCTTCGACGCCCTGCGGATGTCGGGCCCCTCGCCGCTGGTGACGACGTGCGCGTTGGTGGCGATCTCGCCGTCGCCCGTGAGCACGAAGCCCGAGCCCAGGCCGGCCGCGTTGCTGTTGCCGGGCTCGGCCAGGCCGGTCGAGATGACCGTCACCACGCCGGGCGACTCGCGCTCGTAGATGCCGCGCGGGTCGAAGCCGCTGCTGCCCTCGCCCGCCTGCTGGAGCACCTCGACCTTCGTGGTCGTGCTGTGCAGCGTGTTCGTCCTGGTCTGCCCCCCGCAGCCGGCAGCCAGCAGCGCCGCGGCCGCGAGGCCGCCCGCCGCGCGGCGCTTCACAGCGGCAGCTCCAGGGCGAAGGTCGTGCGCCCTGGCACGCTCTCGGCGGTGAGGTCGCCCTCCATCCGGTCGGCCAGCTCATGGGCGATGGCCAGGCCGAGCCCGGAGCCCTGGGCGTCGTCGGAGGTGAAGAAGGGCTCGAAGACGCGCTCGAGGTCGCCCCGCCTGATCCCGGTCCCGAAGTCGGTCACCGTCAGGCGCGCGCGCCCGTTGCGGCGCGTCGCGGCGAGGACGACGTCGGTGCCGGCGGGGGTGTGGTTGAGGGCGTTGTCGATGAGGATGCGCATGATCTGGGCGACGCGCTCAGGATCGCACAAGGCCTCTACCTGCCCGCCGGTCAGCCGGAGCTCCAGATGCGACTCGTGGGTGGCGAGCGCGGGGGTGAACTCCGCGGCCACCGTCTTGGCCAGGTCGCCTATGTCGGTCGGCTCGGGGCGCAGCTCGAGCGAGCCGGCCTCCAGGCGCGAGAGGTCCAGCAGCTCGGTCGCCAGCTTGCCCAGACGGTCGACCTGCTGGCGCAGCTGGTGCAGGAAGGCCGCCCGTGTCTCCTCGTCGAGCTCCTCGTCCTCGAGCAGCTCCAGGAACCCGCTGAGCGAGAAGATCGGCGTGCGCAGC
Organism: uncultured Actinomycetes bacterium; assembly: GCA_963807305.1. Taxonomy (GTDB): domain Bacteria; phylum Actinomycetota; class Thermoleophilia; order Solirubrobacterales; family Solirubrobacteraceae; genus JAOPZW01. Next base: position 118,733 of record CAWEBN010000014.1, on the reverse strand, counting down.
TCGTGCGAGGCGGTGGCGATGAAGCGCCGCCGCGCGGTTTCGAGCTCGGCGAGCTGGCGCTGCATCGCGTCCAGCGTGCGCGCGAGCTGACCGAGCTCGTCGCGGGCGCCCGACTCGAAGCGCGCGCCGAAGTCGCCCTGGGCGACCCGGCGGGCGGCGTTCTCCATGCGCCGGACGCGGCGGCTGAACGCCCGCGCCAGCAGGTAGCCGGCCAGCAGCGCGCCGAGCAGCGCGAGCCCGCCGGCGACCAGGACGCGCTCGCGGATGAGCGAGACGGTGGCGTCGACGTCCTCCAGCGGCGCCGAGTAGACGGCGACGTAGTAGACGCCGGGCTTCTTCTTCCCCGGCGCGGTCAGCCACAGCGGCAGCGCCGCCTCGGCGACGCGGCCGATGTTGCCCGCCTCGGTGGCGCGGGCCACCCGCCGCGTGCGCGCGGCCTCGAGCGCGACGTCGAACTGCAGGTCGCCGATCTCGCGCTGGGCGGTCGAGTCCGAGGCGACGTAGGTCTCCAGGCCCTGGGTCCCGCGCGTGAGCCCCAGCAGCGTGACGCGTGCGCCCGAGGCGTCGGCCGCCTGGCGCACCCGGGCGTCGAGCACCTTGCGGTCGAGCGACCGGTTGAGCGCGTCGGTGATCGGGTTCGAGTACTGGCGCGCGACGTTGGTCAGCGTGTCGAGCTTCTTCGCGCGCACGCCGGTCTGCAGGCCGGAGGTGACCCCGAGGTAGACGCCGGCGATCACCACCAACGTGATGGCGAAGAACAGCAGCGCGAGGCGGTTGGTGAGCGAGCGCAGCTAAGTCTCCGTATCGCGGAAGCGGTAGCCCACCCCGCGCACGGTGAAGAGGTACTCCGGATCCTTCGCGTCGCTCTCGAGCTTCTCGCGCAGGTGCCGGATGTGCACGTCGATCGTGCGGGGGTCGCGGTAGGCGCTGTCGCCCCAGATGCGCGTGAGGAGCATGTCGCGCGTCCACACGCGCCCGGGGCTCGTGGCCAAGGCGACGAGGATCTCGAACTCGACGTAGGTCGTCTGCACCAGCGCGCCGCGGACCTCGACGGCCCGCTTGGCCGGGTCGATGCGCAGCTCGTGGACCTCCAGCGGCTCCTCGCCCTCGCTCGGCTCGCGCCGGGCCATGCTCGCGCGCCGCAGCGCCGCCTTCACCCGCGAGCGGAACTCCCGCAGCGAGAAGGGCTTGGTGATGTAGTCGTCGGCTCCCAGCTCGAGGCCGAGGACCTTGTCGATCTCCTCGGCCTTCGCCGTGAGCATGATGATCGGCACCGAGGAACGCGCGCGCATGCGGCGGCACACCTCGAGCCCGTCCATGCGGGGGAGCATGACGTCGAGCACGACGAGATCGAAGGTCGTCTCGCCGAAGCGGGCCAGCGCCTCGCGCCCGTCGGTGGCCTGCACGACCTCGTAGCCGTCCTTGCGCAGCGGGAACGAGAGCAGCGTCTGGATCGACTGCTCGTCGTCGACGAGGAGGATGCGGGGCGTGTGCTCGAGCATGTGGTCTCGGGACAGGGTACGCCCAGCTACCCTGCGGATTTCGCATGCTCGACCCGCGGATCTACCGCGCAGCCCTCATCCCGATCCTCTTTGCGCTGATCGTGGGCGCGTTCTCGCTGAGCGATCGTCCCCGCCCCATCGGGACCACGCTCCAGCCCGACGCCTTCTCGGCGTCGCGCGCCCAGGCCGATCTCGACGCGTGGGCCCGTGCCTATCCGGCGCGCCGCGCGGGCGACAGCGGCGATGCGGCACTCGGCGCCAGGCTGGCCGCCACCTTCCGCGCGATGGGTTCCTATCAAGTGAGCACGCCCTCCTTCGAGGCCGAGACCGCCGACGGCAAGCGCCGCCTGACCACGGTCATCGCGCGCCAGGTCGGCCAGCCCGGTCCGGGCCTCGTGGTGGTGGCCCACCGCGACGCGCTCGGGCGCGGCGCCCGCGCGGAGCTGTCGGGCACCGCGGCGATGCTCGAGCTGGCGCGTGTGGCGCGCGACGGGCGGCTGAAGCGCACCGTGACCTTCGTCTCGACCAGCGGCGGCAGCGCCGGCCTGGGCGGCGCGCGCGATCTCGCCCAGCGCCTGAACGGGAGCCCCGGGGCGGTGCTCGTGCTCGGCGACCTCGCCGGGACGACGGTGCGCCGGCCGTTCGTGACCGGTTGGTCGACGGGCGACGGCGTCGGGTCGCTGCAGCTGCGCCGCACCGTCGAGGCCGCCGTGCGCAAGGAGGCGGGCACCAACCCGGGCGGCGCGCGTGCGACCTCGCAGTGGGCGCGGCTCGCCTTCCCCGTCACGCTGGGCGAGCAGGGACCGCTCGTGGCCGGCGACCTGCCGGCCGCGCTCATGTCGGTCGGCGGCGAGCGCCCGCCGGCGGCCGGCGACCCGATCCTGCGTGGCCGGCTGCAGGCCTTCGGTCGCGCGGCCCTGCGCACGCTCACCGCCCTGGACAACACGCCGACGCTCGAGCTCGGCGGATCGACCCACGCGCTGGTGACGATGCGCAAGGTGATGCCGCTGTGGGCCGTGCGCCTGCTCGTGGCCGCCCTCCTGCTGGCGCCGATGCTCGTCGCGGTCGACGGCTTCGCGCGCGTGCGCCGCCGCCATGAGCCGGTCGGACCCTGGCTGTGGTGGATCCTCGCGGCCGCGGCGCCGATCGCCCTCGCGCTCGCCTTCGCCTGGTTCCTGGGCGTCACCGGGCTGCTGCCGGCCACGCCGCCCGAGCCCGTGGCGGCTGGGGCGATACCGGTGGGGACCGCCGGGACCGTGGCCCTGGTGGCGATCGCCCTCGTCGCGCTCCTGAGCTGGATCGCGCTGCGCCCGGCGCTTATGCGCAGGGCCGGGGCACGCCCCGGCCCCTTCCGCGGCGAGGGCGCGGGCGCCGCACTGCTCGTCACCTGGTGCGCGCTGGCCGGCGTGCTGTGGCTGCGCAACCCCTACGCGGCGGCCCTGCTCGTCCCGGGTGCGCACACGCTGCTCGCCGTCGTGGCCCCCGACGTGCGCCTGCGGCGCGGCCTCGCCATCGGCCTCGTGGCCGTCGCCGCCGCGCCGTTCCTGCTCGTCGACCTGTCGATCGCGGGCCAGCTCGGCCTCTCGCCGGCCCACTTCGGCTGGTTCTGCGTGCTGCTCGTGGCCGGCGGCGTCGTCGGGCCGGTGGGCTGGGTCATCTGGAGCCTGGTGCTCACCTGCCTGGTCGCGGCGCTGCTCATGGCGCTGCGCAGCCGCTCGAGCGTGACGCCGCCCGAGACCCCGCAGATCACCGTGCGCGGCCCGGTCAGCTACGCGGGGCCAGGCTCGCTCGGCGGCACCGAGTCCGCGCTGCGGCAATGAGGCGCGCGCTGGGGACCGCGCTCGTCGTGGTGGGCCTGCTGGTGCTGGCCGACGCGGCGGCGACGCTCGCCTGGCAGGAGCCGCTGAGCGCGCTGCGCGCCGGTCGCGCCCAGCAGCACCTCGCCGCGCAGCTGCACGCGCTCGAGCTCGCGGCCCCCCGTCATGTGGCCGATTCGGCCCAGCTGGCGATCGACGCGCGAGCGCTCGGACGCTCGCGCCGCGACGGCCAAGCGCTGGCCGAGCTGCGCATCGCGCGCATCGGGCTGCGCGCCGTCGTCGTCCGCGGGACCACGCCCGCCGACCTGCGCGAGGGCCCGGGCCTGCTCGCCGGCACGCCGCTGCCCGGCCAGCACGGCACGACGGCCATCGCGGGGCATCGCACCACCTACGGCGCGCCGTTCCGGCACCTCGACGCGCTGCGCCGCGGCGATGCGATCACTGTCCGCCTTCCGTACGGCACGTTCCGCTACGCGGTCGAAGACCGTCGGATAGTCGAGCCCGCGGACCTTTCGGTCCTGCGCCGGGTCGGCCATGATCGGCTCGTGCTCAGTGCCTGTCATCCGCTCTTTTCCGCCGCTCGTCGCATCGTGGTCTTCGCGCGGCTCACACGAGTCGGACAGTCGGCCAGCAGCGGGGGTCCCCATGTGTGAGTCGGGTAGCAGCGCAGCCGATACAGGCCCCGACCCCTTGGATCGCATGCTCAAGCTCGCCGCCCTCAAGGACCAGATCGCCCGCGACCAGTACGCGGTCGATCCCGACGTCGTCGCCGAGGCGATCATCCGCCGCGTCCGCGCCGAGAGCGCGGGCACGCCGCCGGTCAGCCGAGGCGATGCTCGTAGCCGCGCGGGTCGCGCACCGCGCCGCCCGCGCTGAACGTCACCCCGGGCTCGCCGGCGGTGACCACGCCCACGCGCGCGGTGGGTGGGTGGGACGGCATCTCGACGGCCACGCACGCGCACAGCTCGAAGTCCTCGCCGCCGGCCGCAGCCAGCTCCCACGGCTCGACGCCGAGCTGCGCGGCGACGTCGGCCACGCCCGGCGCGAGCGGCAGCAGATCGAGATCGATGTCGATCGCCACGCCGCTGCGCTGCGCGAGGTGGCGCGCGTCGGTGGCGAGGCCGTCCGACAGATCGATCATCGCGCTCGCGCCGAGCGCGGCCAGAGCGCGCCCCTCGGCCAGGCGCGGCTCGGGTCGCAGGTAGGCGCGCACGAGGGCGTCGTCGGCGCGCGCGCGGCCGTCGAGCACGGCCAACCCGGCCGCTGCGCCGCCCAGCGCGCCGGTGACGACGACCGCGTCGCCCGGCTGGGCGCCGTCGCGCCCCACCAGCTCCTCGCGGGTGTCCGCCCAGCCGGTGACGGTCACCGCCAGCGTCAGCACCGGCGCGCGGACGAGGTCGCCGCCCGCGATCGTCGTCCCCGTGCGCTCGGCCAGCGCCTCCATCGCCCGCACGCAGTCGAGCACGGCCTCCGTCCCGAAGCCGTCGGGGACGCCCATCGCCACGTACGCCTCGCCGGCGTCGGCCCCCATCGCCGCGAGGTCCGACAGGGCTGCGGCCAGCGCCCGGTGCCCGGCGTCGGCCGCCGTGACCCCGGGATGGTCGAGGCGGAAGTGCACGCCGTCGACCATCGCGTCGACGGAGGTGACCGCGAAGGCTCGCGCGCGCACGACGGCGGCGTCGTCGCCCACCCAGCGCACGATGCGCTCCGAGCGCGGCCGCAGCAGCTGCTCGAACGCCGCGATGAGCGAGAGCTCGCTCACGGCCGCCCGCGGCTACCGGTGCCGATAGACGATCCGCGCGCGATCGAGGTCGTAGGGCGACAGCTCGACGCGGACGCGGTCACCGGGCAGGATGCGGATCCGGAACCGCCGCATCTTGCCGGCCACGTGGCCGAGGACCACGTGATCGTTGTCCAGCTTCACGCGGAACATGGCGTTGGGCAGGGCCTCGATGACCTCGCCCTCGAACTCGACCTTCTCCTCCTTGGCCATGCCACGCGGGACCGTACCAAGCAGGATCAGCCTGGTGTAGGCGCTGTGGTCCCGCCCTGCGCGGCCGGCGGCGTCGCCCCCGGCGAGGTGGTCGCGGGCGGCTGCTGGGTGTTCGGCGCCGGCTGCGGCGGCGCCGAGTAGGCGTCGGGCGGGTACTGGGTGCCGCCGCCGTCCTTGGCGGTGCCCTGGCCGTTGCCGTTGCCGTTGCCGTTGGACTGGCCGCCCGGCTGCCCGGTGCCCTGGCCGTTGCCGTTGTCGTTGGACTGGCCGCCCTGCCGATCGCTGCCGGTGCCCTTGCCGCCGGTGCGCGAGTACTTGCCGAAGAACGGCTGGGCGGAGAACGGCACCTTCGGCTTGGGGAAGTCGCCGCAGAACTTGCCCCTGGCCGACTTCATGTACGCGCCCCAGATCGGCGCGGCGATCGCTCCGCCCTGCGCGTTGGGACCCAAGGGATAGGGGTCCTTCGGGTGGCCGACCCAGACCGAGGTGACCAGCCGCGGCGTGAAGCCGACGAACCAGGCGTCGGTGAAGTTGTCCACCGTGCCGGTCTTGCCGGCCGCCGGGCAGCCGATCTGGGCCTTCGTCCCGGTGCCGGCCTGCACGTTCTTCTCGAGGATCTGCGTGGCCTCGTAGGTCACGCCGTCCTCGAAGACCTTGGTCTTGGTCGGCTTGCCCAGCACGTCGACGTGGCCGTCGGGGAAGGTGACCTTGCGCACGACGATCGGCTTCACGCGGTAGCCGCCGTTGGCGATCGTCGCGTAGGCGCGCGCCATCTCCAGCGGCGACACGCCGTTGGTCAGGCCGCCCAGGCCCTCGGCCGGATAGCCGTGCAGCGGGCTCGTGATGCCCATGTCGTGCGCGGTCTGGGCCACGGTGTCGGGCCCGAGGTCGGCGTCGAGCTGCGCGTAGACCGTGTTGTCGGACTTCAGCGTCGCCGTGACGAGGTTCATCGAGCCGCCGTAGGTCCGCCCGAAGGTGTGGACCTCGTAGTCGGGCGCGGTCGGCAGCCAGCCGCGCTGCAGCGGGCGCGAGACGTAGCTCGTGCGGTTGGGGTCCACGCCGCGCCGCAGCGCGTCCATGAGGACCATGACCTTGAACGTCGAGCCCGCCTGGCGGTGGCCCTGCGCGGCGAGGTTGTACTTCGAGTCGCCGTAGCGCGACGACGAGGCCATCGTCCGCACGTAGCCCGTGGCCGGATCGATGGTGACGATGGCGCCCGCGCGGTCGGGGGCGCCGAGGTTGCCGTCCAGCGCCTTGCGGGCGAGCTTCTGCAGGTGCAGGTCGATCGTGGTGTCGACGCGCAGGCCGCCGCGGCGCACGGTGTCGAGGCCGTACTTGTCGATCAGGTACTGCTTGACGTAGTCGAAGACGTAGCCCTCGCGCTTGGCCGTGTAGTAGCGGTTGTGCTTGACGCCGAGGCTCATCGTCTTCGTCTTGTCGGCCGTGGCCTGGGTGATGTAGCCCTGGTCGGCCATCCGCTGCAGCACGTCGTTGCGCCGGGAGGTGGCGGCGCCCTTGTCGAGGAACGGGTTGTAGTCCGACGGCGCCTGCGGGAGCCCCGCCAGGAGCGCCGCCTCGCGCAGCGTCAGCCGCGAGGCGGGCTTGTCGAAGAAGATGCGCGCGGCGGCCTGGATGCCGACCGCGGTCTGGCCGCCGACGGTGCCGTAGGGCACCGAGTTGACGTACTTGTTGACGATCCACAGCTTGCCGGGGCGCCCGGGATGGCGATCCTCGAGCTCCTGGGCCAGCTTGGCCTCGCGGATCTTGCGCTTGTAGCCGGCCACGCCGTTGCGCGCGCGCTCGCCCGTGTAGAGGTTGCGCACGAGCTGCATGGTCAGCGTCGAGCCGCCCTGGATGTCCTTCTTGGACTCGAGGTTCTTCACTGCGGCGCGGACGATGCCCTCGAAGTCCACTCCCTGGTGCTCGTAGAAGCGCCGGTCCTCGATGGCCACCGTCGCCTCGCGCAGGATGTCCGGGATCTGGTTGGAGGTCACCGGCGTGCGCAGGATGTTCGCGTTGATGAAGCCCAGGCGCGTGCCGTCGGCCGCGTATACGCGCGAGGTGGCGCCGAGCTCGATCGGCTTGCGCGTGTCGAGCGATGGGGCGCTGTTGGCCACGTTGATGACCCACCCCACGGCGACGATCCCGGCGATGATCGCGCCGGTCACGAGCAGGCCGAGGAACACGAAGATGACACGGCTGGCGCCACCCTTGTGGTGGCTGGCGCGGCGGTGTTGGCGCTCTCGTCGGGACATCGGAACCCTGGAAGGGTAGATCAGGGTTCGTCGCGGGGTCCCCGACACCCTGCTTCGCGCAGTGCCCGCAGGACCTCTGCGCGAAGCTCGCCTTCGCGCGCGATCCGCTCGGCCGGGGGCACCGGGGGGCCGGCGACCTGGAGGCGCAGCCCGGTATCGGTGACCTCGGCGATGCGCGCCGATTGGGTCTCCTCGAGCGCCCCGACCGCCGCGAGCGCCGCCGTCTCGTCGGCCTCGGGCGCCAGCCAGGCCGACACCTCGAGCGCCACGGTCGGCGAGCGGATCGAGTCGTTGCGCAGAACGCCGGCGGCCAGGCGCTCGTTGGGGATGATCAGGCGCGCGTCGGAGCCCGTGCGCAGCCACGTGTAGGTCAGCGAGACGTCCTCGACGGTGCCCGTCTCGCCCTCGAAGGTCACGAGGTCGCCGATGCGCAGCGGCTGTGTGACGGCGAGGACCATGCCCGCGATGGCGTTGGCCAGGACCTGGCGCGAGGCGAAGCCGACGACGGCGGCGGCGATCGCGCTCGAGGCGAGCACGGTCGCGGCGAGGCGGTCCAGGCTCGTGAACTGCGCGAGGGCCAGCGCTCCGCCGATCACGATGATCGCCGCCTCGACGACGCGGCGCAGGAAGCGCAGGCGCGTGTCGAGCATCGGGCTGATCTCGGCGCCGCCCAGCGCATCGGGCAGCTTGTGCACGCGGCCGCGCATCAGGCGGTGCACGATCGCGACGAGGCCGAGCGCCGCGAGCAGCGTCAACCCGGCGGCGACCAAGCGGCCCGACGACGAGTCGGCTGCGACGATGAGGGCCGTCATGGCGCGTGAAGGTATCCCCTCGGCGGTGCTGCTCGATGCCCTGGGCACGCTGATCGAGCTCGAGGCGCCCTGGCCGTACCTGTCGCAGGAGCTGGCGGCGCGCGGCGTCGTGGTCGGCATCGAGGACGCGCGCGCGGCGATGCTGGCCGAGATGGCCTACTACCGCGCCCACCACGACGAGGCGCGCGACTGGGCGGGGCTGAAGGACCTGCGCCGGCGCTGTGCAGCCGTCGTGCAGGAGTCCTTGGCCACCTCGTTGCCGCTGGCCGACGTCGAGGAGGCGCTGCTGGCGGCCATACGCTTCCGCGCGTACCCCGAGGTGCCCGCGGTGCTCGAGCGCCTGCGCGCCGGCGGCGCGCGCCTGGCCGTGGTCTCGAACTGGGACGTGTCGCTGCATGACGTCCTCGAGCGCACCGCGCTGCGGCCGCTGCTCGACGCCGTCGTCATCTCGGCCGAGCTCGGCGCCGCCAAGCCCGACCCGGCCATCTTCCGCGCCGCGCTCGAGCGGCTCGGCGCCCACGCCGCCGAGGCGATCCACGTCGGCGACAGCGTCGAGCACGACGTCGCCGGCGCTCGCGCGGCCGGCCTGGAGGCAGTGCTCGTCGCCCGCAACGGCGCCCAGGCACCCGCCGGCGTGCGGGTCGTGGCGTCCCTCGACGGACTGCTCATGACGTAGCACTTACCGGCCGCCTCGTACTCTGCACCGAGCACGCATGTCCACTGCGCCCTCCTCGATCCCGCCGCCCTCGTTCGACGTCGCGCCCGAACTGCCCGACGGCGTCGAGCGCAGGCTGCCCCCGGAGTACCCGCTCTGGAAGCCGTGGATGGCGTGGGCCGGACTCGTAGCCGCCTTCGCCGGCGCTCTCATGGGTGCGCTCGTCATCGGCGCCATCGGCGCCGCTGCCGGCTCGAGCTTCGCCAACCCCAGCCCGGCGGTGAGCATCTCGGCGACGATCGTGCAGGACCTCTCGTTCGTCGGCGCCGCGTTGCTCTTCGCCAGCCTCGCCGCGCGGCCGCTGCCCGAGCAGTTCGGCCTGCGCCCGACGCGCCTGTGGCCGGCCGTGGGGTGGATGGCCGCCGCGTTCGCCGCCTTCTACGCGTTCACGCTCGTGTGGGTGTCGATCCTGGGCGCCAACCCCGACGACACGAAGCTCCCCGACGAGCTCGGCGTCAACGACAGCACCTTCGCGCTGCTCGCGGTGGCCTTCCTCGTCGCGGTCGTCGCGCCCATGGCCGAGGAGTTCTTCTTCCGCGGCTTCTTCTTCGGGGCGCTGCGCAACTGGAAGGGGCCGCTGCCGGCGGCGATCCTGACCGGGCTGGTCTTCGGCGCGATCCACGTCGGGTCGGCCGAGGCCGCGTTCCTGCTGCCGCTGGCCTTCTTCGGCTTCACGCTGTGCCTGCTGCGCGAGCGCACCGGATCGCTCTATCCGGGCATCGCCCTGCACTGCGCGAACAACTCGCTCGCCTTCGGCGTCTCCCAGCACTGGGGGTGGCAGATCCTCGTGCTCCTGGTGTGCGCCCTGGGGATCATCTCGCTCGTCATGCTCGCGGTCCGGGCGCGGTGGACGCCCGTCCCGGCGCCCGCCGGCTGAGCGGCCAACGGCCAATCTTCCTGTCGGGCTGCCTGCATAGGTACATTTCCGCGCCATGCCCAAACGGTGCGGTCTGCTCCTCGTCCTCTTGATCATGGCCGCGCCGAGCGCCGCTTCCGCGGCCACGGGGCCGCTGCTGTCGCTCACGCCCGAGCGCGTGAGCAACGGCCACCTCGCGCTCGCGGGCCAGCCGTGGCGCGTGCGCGTCGTCATGCAACCCTGGGTCGAGGGCCAGACGGCGACCGTGCGCTTCTACCGCCACGGCCACAAGCTGCGCGCGGTCAACGTCAACCTGACCATGTCGCCGACGGGCAAGTCGGGCATGGCCCTGGTGGCCTTCGGCACGTCCACGCCGGGGACGATCGAGGTACGCGCCACGCACCTGGCCACGCCGACGGCGATCCAGCTGGTGGCCAAGCCGGTGCGGGTCGACGTCGCCGCGCTGCACGCCGGCCCGGGCGCGCGCGGCCCCGCCGTGCGCCTGCTCCAGCAGCGCCTGGCGGCCAAGGGCTATGTCGTCGGGCAGCGCGGCCTGTTCGACCAGCGCACCGCGCGCGCCGTCCTCGCCTTCCGCAAGGTCACCGGCATGTCCCGTACGACCGTCGCCGACACCGGTCTGTTCAAGGCGGTGCTGGCCGGCAAGGGCGCCTTCCCGGTGCGCCATCCCGACCACGGCAAGCACGTCGAGGCCGACCTCTCGCGCCAGGTCATCGCCCTCATCCAGGGCTCGAAGGCGCTGCGCATCTACCCGGCCAGCTCGGGAAAGCCCTCGACCCCGACGATCCAGGGCAGCTTCCGGGTCTACTCCAAGAGCCCGGGCTTCAACGCCAAGGGGATGTACTACTCGGACTTCTTCATCCGCGGCTTCGCCATCCACGGCTACGCCGAGGTGCCGGTCTTCGCCGCCAGCCACGGGTGCCTGCGCGTCCCCATTCCCGACGCGATCTCGATCTACCGCTGGATCAAGATCGGCGACATCGTGGACGTCTACCCGTAGGCCTGCCCGGCCTCGTTTACGAGCAGGTCGAGCAGCGCCGGCATTCCGCCGCGGGCGTGCGCCGCGCGCTGGCGGTCGGCCCCGTTGCCCTCTGCGAGGATCCGCTCGATGCCCTCCAGGGCGTCGGCCGAGCCGAGCTCGGCGGCGTGCGGTCGCGCGCGCTCGAGCGCGGCGCGGGCAACCTCCGGCGCGGGGCGCAACGCGCCGTCCAGGGGCAGCCGCGCACGTAGCCCGTGGCGCGCGGCGGTGAAAGAGGCCTCCATGAGCACCTCGCGCGGTAACCAGGCGTCGCGGGGCTCGTGCGCCTCGGCGCGCGCGAGCGCGTGGACCAGGGCGGCGAGGCCGGCCGCCGACCACAGCGCCGACTGGCTGTCCATCGCGCGCACCTCGACGGTGCCCAGGCGCGGGTGCGGACGGATGTCCCACCACAGGAAGGTGTAGTCGGGCAGGTCTCCCACCTCGACGACGCCTTGGACGCTCTCGGCGTAGTCGTCGAAGGAGTCGAAGGCCCGCGGGATGTCGGCGCTCGGATAGCCACGGAAGAGCTGCGCACGCGCGGTGGCCAGGCCCGAGTCGCGTCCGTGCCAGAAGGGCGAGTTGGCGGCCAGCGCCTGCAGCAGCGGCAGCTGCTCGCGCAGCCCGTTGAAGACGCGGATGGCGGTCGCGGCGTCGGGCATCCCGACGTGGACGTGCAGCGCGCACGTTGGCGTGCGCTTGATGAGCCCCTGAAGCTGCTCGACGATCCGGTGATAGCGCGGTTCGTCGACGTGCACGACGTCGCCGAAGGCGCCGTCCGGATGGATGCCGGCGCCGATGAGGGTGCCCCCGGCCGCGCGCACGCGGGCACGGAGGGCACTGAGGGCGGCGACGCCCTCGCCGGCGTCGCGGGCCACGGGCGAGGCGAGCTCGATCAGCGCCGAGTACGTGTCGGGGTGGGCGAAGCCGCCATCGGCCCACGCTTCGGGGTCGCCCATGCGCGCCAGCACGTCGAGGCCCGCGTGCGACAGCGCCCGCGACGCGGGGTCGACGAGGATCAGCTCCTCCTCGACGCCGATGGCGAAGTCGGCCGCCTCGCCGAAGCGGGCCGCGCCTATGGCGCCGGTCACGCACGTCCCCGGGCGTAGCGGGCCAGGAAGGACAGCCCGAAGCCGTAGATGACGAGCGCGAGGAGGGTCGGCACGCCGCGGCGGACCCAGGAGCTGTGGGAGCTGTCCACGAGCCCCGCGAACGGCGCCACGAGGACGTCGTCGGCGTCGTCGATGGTCTCGCGCACGCGCGAGTGGGCGCGCTCGCGCGCACGCTCCTCGCTGGGCGAAGGGTCCGACGACCTCGTGGCCTCGAGGCCCGCGATCGCCGCCCTGCTGTTCTCGGACGCGTTGCGGGTCTCGTCGATGGCGAACAGGGCGAAGCTCAGCATGACGATGGCGCCCGCCACGACCGCCAACGTCCGCAGGAGGCCCTCCAGCACGCCCGATAGGGTACGCGCCGCATGCAGGCCCGCCAGCGGCTGATCGACGAGTTGCGCAGCCACGCCGTCGTGGTGGGAGAGGTGGTCCTCACCAGCGGACAGGTCGCGCAGTACTACGTCGACGCCAAGCGCGCGATCCTGCGGCCCGCCGGCTTCGCCGCGCTGGCAGAGCTCGTCGCCGCACACGCGAGCGAGTGGGGCGCCACTGCCGTGGGCGGCCTGAGCATGGGCGCCGACGCCCCCGCGTGCGCCGCCCTGGCCGGCGGGGCGGACGTCAAGGCCTTCTTCATCCGCAAGGAGACCAAGCAGCACGGCCTGCAGCGGCGCATCGAGGGTCCGTTGCTCGATCCCGACGACCGCTGCCTCATCGTCGAGGACGTCGTCACCACCGGCGGCTCGACCCTGCAGGCCATCGAGGCGGTCCGCGAAGCCGGCCACGAGATCGCCGGCGTCGTGACCGTGCTCGACCGCCTCGCCGGCGGCGCCGAGCGCATCCGCGAGGCCGCAGGCGGCGCGCCCTACGAGGCGCTGACCACCATCGACGACGTCTATCCCGACCGCCCCGACCGCTCCTGAGCGGGCCGCGGATGCCCCGAGCAGGATTCGAACCTGCGGCCTACTCCTTAGGAGGGAGTCGCTCTATCCAGCTGAGCTATCGGGGCCCGCGCCGAGAGGATACGGCGGCCATCCGTTGCCTAAGCATGTTCCTTTAACCGATCGTTACGCAAGAACGCATACAGTCCCCGGCCGGCCTCTAGGGATGGGAGGAGAAGGCCATCGTGGAGCGAATCGAAACAGCGGCCCCGGTGCGGCTGTTTCGGCACCAACAGGAGTAGAGTCGCGGCCAGCGGGTAGGAGACCGGGCGCCGCACTTGGGAGAGGGACCCATCATGAGGTACGCAGATGACGCAAGGCCGTAGGCCGTGAGCACCGGCGCCGCCGAGCTGCTCCAAGACACCGGCGGAGTGATCACCGATGAGGCGGCCACTTCCACCGGAGAAATCGCCGCCCGCTCGCCACTGGCTCTGTTCTGGCGCAGGCTGCGCCAGGACAAGGTGGCGCTGACCGCGCTGGCCTTCATCGTCCTGCTCATCTTCGTCGCGATCTTCGCGCCGCTGATCGTCAAGGTCCTCGGCGCCCATCCGCCCAACGACCAGAACTCGGACGCCCTCGACTCGTTCGGCTCGGCGGCCGCGCCCGGCCACGGCTACATCATGGGCACGGATGCGCTGGGGCGCGACGTCTTCAGCCGCACGCTCTACGGCGCGCGCGTGTCGCTCGAGGTGGCGTTCATATCCACCGGCCTGATCCTCGCGATCGGCGTGACGCTGGGAATGATCTCCGGCTACTACCGCGGCGCGGTTGACACCGCGCTGGCGCGTTTGATGGACGTCGTGCTCGCCTTCCCGGTGCTGCTGCTGGCCCTCGGTCTCGGTGCCGCCTGCTCGCTGAAGGGCTGCCTGGCCGCCCACTCGGTGGGGCGCGACTTCTTCATCGCCGCGGCGGTGCTGATGGTGATCCCGGTAATCGCGGCGGCCATCGCGCAGGCGCGCGGACGTCCGGGCTTCAACGCGGTATCCGCCAGCGACTGGGCCCTGCGGCTCACGCCCGGGGTCGTCTTCCTGCTGGCCGCGCTCGTCTTCACGTACGTCGTCCCGTCGACCGCGACCCTGATCCAGCCCGGCCTGCCCGTCGTGATCTTCGTCATCACGCTCTCCAGTTGGCCCTACATGGCCCGCATCATCCGCGGCCAGGTCCTCTCGCTGCGCGAGAAGGAGTTCGTCGAGGCCGCCAGGTCCCTGGGCGCCTCCGACAGCCGCATCATCTTCCGCCACCTCCTGCCGAACCTCGTGGCGCCGATCATCGTTTACACCACCCTGCTCGTCCCCACCGTCATCCTGTTCGAGGCGGCGCTCTCGTTCCTGGGCGTCGGGGTCCAGCCGCCCACGGCGAGCTGGGGGGCGATGATCGCGGACGCCATCTCGATCTTCGACACCGCCTGGTGGTACATGACGTTCCCGGGGGTCGCGCTCCTGCTCACCGTCCTCGCCTTCAATCTCGTCGGCGATGGACTGCAGGACGCGCTCAACCCCCGGACGGGGCGCTGAGGGGCGTCCGCAGGGAGAGAGCAGTGCACAGCGTTCCGCAACAAGGAGGAGCACCTATGAGGAGGTCCGTTCGCTGGACCCTCTTCGCGAGCGTCATCTCGGCGCTCGCGCTTTTCGTCGCCGCATGCGGCAGTAGCAACAGCAGCAGTGGTGGTGGCAGCAAGACCGCCACCGGCCAGACCAAGATCGCCACGGGCAAGCCCGGTGGCGTGCTGACCTATCTCGCCGCAGGCGACGTCGACTATCTCGACTCCGGCCAGACGTACTACACGTTCGGCTACATGGTCCTGTACTCGACGAACCGCACCCTGTACTCGTTCAAGCCCGACGACTCGGTGAAGCCGGTGCCGGACCTCGCCACGGGACCGCCGGAGATCTCGTCCGACAACAAGACGATCACCGTCCACATCAAGAAGGGCGTCAAGTACGCACCGCCGGTGAACCGCGAGGTCAAGGCGCAGGACATCAAGTACGCCTTCGAGCGCGCCTTTTCCAAGGAGGTTCCGAGCGGCTACGCCGGGACCTACTTCAACTCGATCGTCGGCACTCCGGACAAGCCCAACAGCGGCGACATCAAGCCGATCTCGGGCATCGAGACGCCCGACGACACCACGATCGTCTTCCACCTGAAGACCGCGAGCGCGCCGCTCGTCTCGCAGGCGCTGGTGATGCCGATCACCGTGCCGGTCCCGGAGGAGTACGCCAAGAAGTTCGACGCGAGCACACCGTCGAAGTTCGACCAGTACCAGTCCTTCACGGGCCCGTACATGGTCAAGAACGACCCGACGACCGGCAAGGTGACCGGGCGCGTCGCCCGGCAAGTCGATCGACATCGTGCGCAACCCCAACTGGGACAAGTCGACCGACTACCGCCCGGCCTACCTCGACGAGATCAACATCGAGGAAGGCAACGACGACCTGGCGACCGCCTCGCGCCGTGCCCTGAACGGTTCGGCACACCGTGTGCTGCGACGCCGGCTCGCCGCCGGCGCAGGTGCTCAAGCAGGCGCTGGCGCGCGAGAAGGACCAGGTCATCTTCGTCCCGTCGGGCGGCACGCGCTACATCGCGATGAACACGACGATCAAGCCGTTCGACAACATCAACATCCGCAAGGCGATCATCGCCGTCGTCCAACCGCAACGCCCTGCGTCTGACGCGCGGCGGCGCGGTCCTCGGCGACATCGCCAACGGCTGGATCCCGCCCGGCATCCCCGGCTTCGACGAGGCCGGCGGCCTGAAGCAGAACACCGACCTCGACTACCTGGCCAACCCGACCGGTGATCCCGCGGTGGCCAAGAAGTACATGCTGGCCGCCAAGAAGCAGGACCCGAGCCTGCCGATCGACGCCAACGGCAAGTGGACCGGCGAGCGACAAGCTCCTCACCATCGCCACCAACGCCGATCCGGGCAAGAAGACCGCCGAGGTCTTCCAGGGTCAGATGGAGCAGCTGGGCTTCAAGCTCAACTTCCGCATCGTCCCGCAGGACACCCTGTACACGAAGTTCTGCCGGGTGCCGAAGTCAGAAGGTCGCGCTCGGCCCGAACGTCGGGTGGTTCAAGGACTTCGCCGACCCGCAGTCGATGCTGGACGCGACGTTCAACGGCAAGAACATCCTCGCAGCAGGGCAACGTCAACTGGCCTCAGCTCAACGACCCCGCGATCAACGCCGCGATGAAGGCGGCGGCGTTGGTCCCGATGGGCGCGCGACCGCAACAAGGCCTGGGCCAAGATCAACCACATGATCGCCGAGCAGGCGCCGGCGATCCCGTGGATCTGGGACAAGACGGCCTCGGTCGGTCGAAGAACGTCAATCAGATGGTCAACGGGTACGACGCCGCCACGACCTCAGCTACACGTCGCTGAAGTAGGAGGACGGACGGTCACGAGAGCCCCATCCGGAGCACGGTCCCGCCGCGCCTCGTGCGCGGCGGGGCTGCGCCAGGTTCTCGCCTCACCCGCTCGAAGGCCATGATCCCCTTCATCATTCGCCGGCTGCTCTGGATGGTCGTGCTGCTCTTCGTGATCAGCCTTCTGACCTTCATCATCTTCTACACGCTGCCGGCGGCCGATCCCGCGGCACTGCGTGCCGGCCGACAGCCGACGCCGGAGCTGCTGGCCTCGATCCGGCACACGCTCGGCCTCGACAGGCCGTGGTACATCCAGTACCTCAAGTACCTGCAGCGCCTGGTCTTCCACTTCGACTTCGGCTACAGCTTCCAGAACAACGTCTCGGTCAAGACGCAGATCTTCGACCGGCTGCCCGGCCACGGCGGCGCTGGCGGCCGGCGGCGCCATCGTTTGGCTGATGGTCGGCATCCCCGTCGGGATCATCTCCGCCATCAAGCGCGGCACCTGGATGGACCGCGCTGCCATGGGCACCGCGCTCGTCGCGATCTCGGCCCCGGTCTACTGGCTCGGTCTCGTCTCGCTGTACCTCTTCTCCAAGGACCTCGGCAAGTTCCCGCTCTTCGAGGGCCAGGGCGCGTATCCCCAGACCGGCAACATCTTCACCAACCCCGGCGAGGTCATCCCCGCGCTCATCATGCCGTGGTGCGTGCTGGCCGCCCGTTCGCCGCGGTCTACGCGCGTTTCCTGCGCGGCAACCTGCTCGAGACCATGTCCGAGGACTACATCCGGACGGCGCGCGGCGAAGGGACTGCGGAGCGCAGGTCGTCGTCTTCAAGCACGGCGTGCGCTCCGCCATCACGCCGATCGTGACCATCCTCGGCCTCGACCTGGGCATCCTGCTGGGCGGCGCGATCCTCACCGAGACCGTCTTCAACATCCCTGGCATCGGACGCCTGGCCTACGACGCCATCCAGAAGACCGACCTGCCGACCGTGCAGGGCACGGTCCTCATGGGCGCCTTCTTCATCATCTTCCTGAACCTGATCGTGGACATCGCTCTACGCGTTCCTCGACCCGCGCGTGAGGTACTAGCTTGGCCCTCCTGGAAGTCACGGACCTCAAGGTCCACTTCGAGACCGACGACGGCATCGTCCAGGCCGTCGACGGCGTCTCGTACACGCTGGAACGCGGTCAGGCGCTTGGCATCGTGGGCGAGTCGGGCTCCGGCAAGAGCGTCTCGTCGCTGACCGTGATGGGCCTCACCCGCTTCGCGGGCAACGCGCGGATCTCCGGCTCGATCATGTTCGACGGCAAGGACCTGCTCTGGCGCCTCCGACGAGGACATGCGCCAGCTGCGCGGCAACGACATCGCGATGATCTTCCAGGACCCGCTGTCGTCGCTGCATCCCTTCTACAAGATCGGCGACCAGCTCGTGGAGGCCGTTCAGGCCCACCGCGACGTGTCCAAGGCGCAGGCCCTCGACCGCGCCATCGAGATGCTCGGGCTGGTCGGCCTCCCCGAGCCGCGGCGGCGCGTGGACTCCTATCCGCACGAGTTCTCCGGCGGCATGCGCCAGCGCGTGATGATCGCCATGGCGCTCATCAACGACCCCAAGCTGCTGATCGCCGACGAGCCGACGACCGCGCTCGACGTCACCGTCCAGGCGCAGATCCTCGACCTCCTCCAGCGCCTGCAGCGCGAGCTCGACACCGCCATCGTGATGATCACCCACGACCTCGGCGTGGTGGCCGAGGTGGCCGACGACATCGGCGTCATGTACGCGGGACGGATCGTCGAGTACGCCGACAAGGACGCGATCTTCGCCATGCCCGAGCACCCCTACAGCTGGGGGCTGCTCAAGTCGATCCCGCGCCTGGACTCGCCGCGCGACGAGGCGCTCGTCCCGATCCCGGGCCGCCCGCCGTCGCTGATCCTCAAGCCGCCCGGGCTGCGCCTTCCACCCGCGCTGTCCGTACGTGCGCGAGGCGCACAAGCGCATCGACCCGCAGCTCGCGCCGGCCGCCGACATCGGCGCGCCGAGCGGCAAGCACGAGGTCGCGTGCCTGCTCCCGCGCAGACGCGCCGGGCGCTGTGGGCGGCGCTCGGTGCGGGCGGCACGCCGGACGAGGCGATGACCCGCGTCGACGTCCCCGACGAGGTCGTCGACCGCGACGCGGTCGGCGAGGTCCTGGCGCCGACCGGCGCCGAGGTGTCCAGCGTCGAGGGCACGCAGACCGAGAGCGAGGACGCGACCGAAGGAGCACCTACGGTGCCGGCGCGAAGCTCATCGAGGTCACCGACCTCGTCAAGCACTTTCCACTGCGCCAGGGGATCATCCTGCAGAAGCAGGTCGGCGCCGTCCGCGCCGTCGACGACATCACCTTCGACGTCTACGAGGGCGAGACGCTCGGGCTCGTCGGCGAGTCGGGCTGCGGCAAGTCGACGACCGCCCGCCTGCTGACGCGCCTGCTCGAGCCGACCGCGCGGCCAGATCGTCTACAAGGGCAACGACATCGCGCACTCGTCGCGCACCGTGCTCAAGCCGCTGCGGCGCGACATGCAGATGATCTTCCAGGACCCGTACTCGTCGCTGAACCCGCGCAAGACGGTCGGCTCGATCATCGGCGAGCCGTTCATCATCCATCGCCTCGAGCAGCGACGACGACAAGCGCAAGAAGCTCGTCCAGGAGCTCATGGACCGCGTCGGGCTCAACCCCGAGCACTACAACCGCTTCCCGCACGAGTTCTCCGGCGGCCAGCGGCAGCGCATCGGCGTCGCCCGCGCCATCGCGCTGAAGCCCAAGCTCATCGTCGCCGACGAGCCCGTCTCGGCCCTCGACGTCTCGATCCAGGCGCAGATCATCAACCTGCTCTCCGAGCTGCAGCGCGAGCTCGGGCTGACGATCATCTTCATCGCCCACGACCTCTCCGTCGTGCGCCACGTCTGCGACCGCATCGCGGTCATGTACCTGGGCAAGGTCGTCGAACTGGCGGAGGCCGATCAGCTCTTCGATCATCCACGCCATCCGTACACGGGCGCGCTGCTGTCGGCGGTACCGGTCCCCGATCCGCGGCTGGCGCGCGAGAAGCAGCGCCAGGTCCTCGGAGGCGACGTCCCGTCGCCCACCAACCCGCCGCCGGCCTGCCGCTTCCACACGCGCTGCCCCAAGGCGCACGCCGGGGTCTGTGACGTCGACGAGCCGCTGCTCGAGGTCAAGGACGGCGGCAACATCGCCGCCTGCCACTACCCGCTGACCGGCGAGGAGATCGCCAAGCGGGTGCCGACCGCCGCGGCGTGAGCGCCGCGCGCTTCGAGAACGCGCAGGAGTTCCCGGCGGGCACGCGCACGGCCGCCGACGCGGCGGCCGCGATCGGCTGCGAGGTGGGGGCGATCTGCAAGTCGCTCGTCTTCCGCGTCGGCGACGAGCCGCTGCTGATCATCGCGTCGGGGGCCAATCGCGTCGACGAGGCGCGCTTCGGCGCCGAGAAGGCCGACGCCGCCTTCGCCCGCGAGCAGACGGGCTTCGCGATCGGCGGCGTGCCGCCCTACGGCCACGTACGGCCGATCGAGACGGTCGTCGACGAGGACCTGCTCGCCTACGCGACGGTGTGGGCCGCGGCGGGCACGCCGTCGTCGGTCTTCCCGATCGCGCCCGACGAGCTGGTCCGCCGCACCGGCGGCCGCGTCGAGCGCGTCGCCTAGCCTTCGTCCTCGTCGTCTCGTCGCCGTCGTCGGTGTACAGCGACTCGTGTGCGAGCTCGGTGCCGCGGCGGTCGAAGACCTTCACGTCGAGCGTGTCGCCGCGGTAGTCGTCAGGCGCGATGAGCGTGAAGCGGCCCTCCAGCAGGGGGCACTGGTCGACCGCGAGGTCGGCCAGCTCGCCGGTCACCACCGCGCCGCCGTCGACGAGCGGGCGGCCCCACACGAGCGTCATGGCGGCGGCCTTGCCCTGCTCGCCGCGCCAGGTGCCGATGACCTCGTCGCAGAGGTCGATCTGCCAGTCGGGATTGGCCTCGGCCGTCTCCGCCGTGAAGTCGGCGACGGTGTGGAAGTCGGTCGGCTCCTCGCCGTCGCCCCCCGGCGCGTAGCTGACGTAGCCGAAGAGCTCGTAGCCCTGTGAGGTCAGCGCGGTCGCGGGCACGAACGTGCGCCCGTGCCACGTGCGGTCCGGGTACCAGGTCACCTCTTCGGCCTCGCCGAGGTCCTCGCCCTCGCTGTCGATCCGCAGGCACGCGGCCAGGAACTCCTGGGTCAGGGTCTGCGACCAGCGGCCATAGGGCAGGAGGTCCTGCGGCGGCTCGGCGGCGAAACGGGGGACGAAGCGATCTTCGGGTGGCATGGGGGCGGAAGGCTACGAAAGCTCGACCAAGAGCGTCACCGGGCCGTCGTTGACCAGCTCGACCTCCATCATCGCGCCGAACACGCCGCGGGCCGCGCCGAGGCGATCGGCGAAGCGCTCGTAGAGGGGCTCGGCCCGCTCGGGCCGCGCCGCCGCGACATAGGAGGGGCGGTTTCCCCTGCGCGCGTCGCCGTACAGGGTGAACTGGCTGACCACGAGCGCCTCGCGGGCGTCGCCCAGCGCCTCGTTCATGCGGCCTTCGTCGTCGGCGAAGATCCGCAGCGCGGCGACCTTGTCGGCCAGCCGGTCGCACAAGGCCTCGTCGTCGTCGTGGGCGATGCCCAGCAGCACGAGCATCCCCGCGCCGATCGAGGCGACGGTTTCGCCGTCTACCCGCACCGCCGCGCGGCTCACGCGCTGCACGAGTGCGCGCACTTAGGGGTGCCGACGGCGGATCGTCGACCGCCCGCGCGCGAAGGCCGTAATAGGCCGCCCGAGGTGGGGCGAGCGGGTCATCGTCTTCACCACTAGACCTCGCGCAGCTCGGCCGCCGCCTGCTCGGGCGCGACGATGTTGAGGTGCACGCCGGTGCCGAGCTCGAGGCCGGCCATGTGCGTCAGGCGCGGCACGACGTCGATACGCCAGCAGAAGTGGTCGGCGCCGCGGGGCGCGGTGCGCACCCACAGGTTCAGCGGCGGGACGTTGCCGAGCTTGCGCCCCAGGCGGCGCAGGCCGTCGTGCAGCAGCGCGGCGCCGGTGGGGCCGTCGTCCTCGAAGCGGGCCCTAGGCACCCGCGGAGCGAGCATGAGCTGGAAGGGCAGCCGCGCGCCGTAGGGCGCCATCAGGACCGCGTCGTCGTCGATGGCCACGATGCGGTCGCGCAGCTTGACCTCCTCCTGGACGAGGTCCTGCAGGAGATTGCCTCCCATCGTGCGCTGCGCGTAGGCGCCGAAGCGCTCGCGCTCGCGGGCCACGATGGCGGGGACGAAGTCCAGCGCGTAGATCTGCGCGTGCGTGTGGGGCAGCGACGCGCCGGCCTCGCGGCGCTCGTTGACGATGACGTGCACGTAGGCCGCGCCGTTGTCGGAGTGCGTGCGCATCCGCCGGCGCCACACGTCGAGCGCGTCGACGACCTGCCCGACCTCGAGGTCGGCCAGCGAGTTGACCGGGTCGGGCGCGTTGACGACGACCTCGTGCGCCCCGCGCGCCGGAGCCACGGCGAAGAGGTCGGGCTTGGCGAAGGGCTCCGGCGAGGCGCTGGCGGGATCGAGCGCCGGGTAGAGGTTGGGAACGACCCGCACGCGCCAACCCGGCGTGTCCGGCGCGGCGCCGTTGTCGCGCAGCGCATAGGTCTCCGGAGGCGTCTGGTCCTCGTGGCCCTCGAGGAACGGGTCCTTCTCGGGATCGATCGGATCGGGCGCGGTGGCCGACAGCCCGCCGCCCGGCCGCGAGGCGCGGTCGGAGGCGACGATCGTCCGAAAGCCGGAGAGCGGATCGATGCGGACCTCGGGCATGGCCCCCGCAGGGTAGATCAGGAGATCGTCCGGCCCTCGGCCGGGGAGTCCGATGCGCGGCGGGCGTCCTCGGGCCGCGGTGCTCTGAACCGGCCGCGCCTGCACCAGCGCGCGCGGCCGGGAAGGGGAAGGGGGCGCTCACTGGCGTGCGGGGTATTGCTCGCGCGCGTAGCCCAGCAGCCCGCGTGCCTCGAGCCGCCCAGCCGGCGCGCGGAAGGTCACCTGCACGACGCCGGGGTGGCGCCCGATCTCGATCGCGCCGGCGATCGTCGCCCGGTTGCGCACCTCGGGCACGGTCATGTCCAGCAGCTCAGCGGCGCGCGCCAGGCCGTTGTCGGTGGCGGTGTTGAGGTCAGGGCCGCTCCCGACGACGGAGATCGGCACGTCGTCCTCGAGCTCTCCGACGCCGTGGGCGCGCGCCAGCTCGGCCGCCCGCACGCGCTCGGCGGCGCTCAGCGGCCGCGCCAGGAAGGGCAGGTCCTGCGCGACCGGGAAGAGGACGGGCCCATCGATGCCCAGCCCCTTGATCACCTCGACCTCCAGGGTCACGGTACCGGCGACGTCGCACGTGTGCCCGGCGATCTCGCCGTCGCCCTGCAGCGCGTGCATGTCGCCCATGTAGACGCCGCCACCCGCCACCTTCACGGGACACACGAGGATCGCGCCCGCTCGCACCGCGTCGATGTCCATGTGGCCGTCGGTCTTGTGGCGCTGGACCTCCTCGGCGGTCATCGCGAAGCGGTGCGGCGCGCCGATGAGGAAGGCGCCGAAGTCGCCCGCGTTGTGCGAGTCGGGGATCGTCGCCGACGGTGAGGTACCGAGCTGGCCCATGAACGGCCGCAGGCGCGTCGCGAGCGCGACGAGGTCGTGGGGGGCGAAGCCGAGGATCGGGTTCTGTGCCGAGCCGTCGGGCAGCGCCGCGAAGCGTGCCGCGTCGCCGGCGAAGCGCTCGGCCTCCTCGCGCCCGACGGTGACGCCCAGGCTTCGCGCCTCGTCGAAGGCGATCGTGTAGCCATGGGTGAAGGTGAAGGGCGCCGCGTCGGCGCCGCAGTCGGCGCAGCGCACGCTCTCGGGCCCGATGCCCTCCACCCGCGTCTGTGGCCACTCGGTCCCGCAGCCCGGGCAGACGGGGGCGCAGTACGGGTCGCCGTTGAAGCGGCCCTCCATCGGCAGATCGTTGCCCGAGCTCGTCGCCATCGAGGTCACCTCGATGTCGCGGATGCGGATGGCGATCGCGTCGCCGACCTCGGCTCCGGCGACCGCCACCGGCGTCGACACCTCGTGGCCGCCGCGGATCGACGGGGTGATCATCGGGCCCCAGCAGCCCGGGGTCGTGTTGACGACGATGTGGCCGCCGTCGGCCACCGGCCCCGCCATTGGGACGTCGGGGCCCAGCAGGCCGTCGGTGAAGGTCTCGACGAAGACCGTGCGGTGGGCCTGGGTCGTGGTCGGGGGCGTCTGGGTGGCGGCCATGCGAGGACTCCTTCGATTGCGGCTATCCCCCGGACACCGGCGTGACGAGCGCGAGCTCCTCACCCGCAAGCAGCGGGCGGTCGCGCCCGGCGTGGACGCCGGCGACGACGGGCAGGGCGGCGGGCAGGTGGGCGGCCAGCACGGGCTGGTCCGCGGCCAAGCGCGCAAGAGCGTCGGCAACGGTCGCGCCGTCGTCGAGCTCGAGTCCCACGACGGGCGCGACGGCCAGCCGTGAGAGACCGGCACCGAGGCGCACGCGGACCTGCATCGCTGCTCCGACCCTACCGCTGCCGGCCGGCTACTCCAACGCCTTGCCCATCATCACGTGCTCGATGTCCGCGTCGAGGAAGACCTCGCCGTAGGGGGCGTAGCCGACTCGCTCGTAGACGGCCTGGGCGGTGAGCTGCGCCGCGAGCACGATCCGCCGCGCGCCCAGCTCGCGCGCGCGGGCGTCGGCCTGTGTCAGCAGCTCGGCGGCCAGGCCGCGCCCGCGGTGCGACGGCGCGACCGCCATCCGCCCCAGCTTGACGTCCGAGTCCTCGGCGAGCAGGCGGCAGGTGCCGACGATCCGATCGTCGTCGACGACCACGAGGTGCAGTGCCTCGCCGTCGCGGCCGTCGAGCTCGTCCGCGAGGCTGACGCCCTGCTCGACGCAGAAGACCTCGTAGCGCAGCGCCAGCGCCGCGTCGACCTCGCGCTGGTCTCGCGCCGCCCTGACCTCGGTCACGACGCCGCGTAGCGCTTGATGTCGGCGTCGAGCTGGGCCCGATCGAGGTACTGGCCCTGGTGGACGTAGGTCTGCTTGCCGGCGGCGTCGTAATAGATCGTGCTCGGCGTGCCCACGAGGCGAAAGTCGTTCGCGATCTTGCCGTTAGGGTCCTCGTAGGACGGGTAGGTGAGCGGGATGTCGTGCAGCAGCTTCGTCGCGGCGCCGCGGTTGTCGCGCAGATCGACGCCGAGGAAGGCCACGCGCTTGCCGTAGTCCAGCGACGCGCGCTGGATGACGGGCAGCTCCACGCGGCACGGCACGCACCACGCGGCCCACACGTTGACCACGACCGGATGCCCGCGGAGGGCGCGCACGCGCGCCTGCAGGCCCTTGCGCGCGCCGGGCAGCAGGTCGTTGGCCTGCGCGTGCAGCGCGGCGAGGGCCGGCGGGGCGCCGTCGAGCTTGGCGTGCAGCTCCTGGGCGGAGATCTTGCTCACCTTCGGCTGGCTCGGGGCCTTGGACTCCGGGGCCTGCCGCAGCCCGACGACGACGATCGCCACGAGGGCGATCGCCCCGAGGATCCAAGGAAGCCAGCGGCGCATTCGCTGAAGGGTGTCAGACCCGGCCATGCGTCCGGCGCACCAGGCCGACAGTGCGGTATCCTCTGTCTCACTCACGGGGAGGGTCGCTGAATCCAGGGAAGTCCCTCCCGTGCATCGTCCCCGGACCAGCCGGGGGGCTCCGAGTCGCCGGGCAGTGTTGCCTAGCCGCGACTCTCCGTTCAGTACAGATAGCCAGGTCATGGCTGATTCCATGTCGGCGGCCGCTGAGGCCGCAGCGATTCCCGATCAGGCCGCCATCGAGCGCGCCCAAGCGTTCACGCGTGAGCGCTTCGTTCACGACGGCGAAGACCCCGCCGTCGCGCTGGCCCCTGGCTCGGGTCGTCGCCGCGCTCTCGAGGACGCGCTGCGCGAGATCGACGCCGGTGCGAAGGTCCCGTCGACCAGATGGCGCCGTCGCTACGCGCTGCTGCTCGGTCTCGAACGGGTGCTCAGCGAGGACGAGCCGCGCCTGGCCGACGGGGCGCTGCTGAACCCCCACCAGGTCGACGCGCTCTCGGGCACGTTGACCGCGCTGCTGGCGGCCGTCCAGAACGGCCACGGCCTCGCAGGTCCGACCGCCGAGCCGGTCCTCGCGGTCGACGACGAGCCCGAGCCCGAGATACCTCTCGCTGCCGCGCCGGACGAGCCCGACGACGAGCCCGAGCTCGACGCCGACGACGAGGACGACGAGGACGACGAGCCGGAGTCCGCCGTCGACGACGACGACGACGACGAGGAAGACGAGCCCGAGCCCGAGCCCGACGAGCAAGACGAGGACGACGAGGAGCCCGAGGACGTCTGGGAGGACGACGCCGAGCCCGACGTCGACGAGGACGTCGAGGAGGGCGCGGCCGACGACCCCAACGCCCACAAGCGCTTCTGGTTCGAGCACGCGACGGGTGCCGGCAAGACCGTCGCCGCGATGGGCTTCGTCGACGCCTCGCGCACCGGCGGCGTCCTCATCCTCACCCACCGGCGCAACCTCGTCGACCAGTTCCTCGGCGAGCTGCACGACCGCGGCTACGGCAGCCGTGAGTCGCCGGCGCTGCTCGACGGCGCCGGCACCGACCGCTCCGACGGCCCCGTCACCGTCGAGACCTACCAGTGGTTCGTCCGCAACGCCGGGCGCATCTCCGACGCCTACACGATCGTCATCTGCGACGAGGCGCACACCGCGCTGGGCGAGAAGACGTCGGCGGCCATCCGCGCCTGGACCGGCCCGATCTTCATCGGCATGACCGCCACGGGCGCGCTCATCGCCCGCCACGTCACCGACCTGTTCCCGACGCAGACCTCGCGCTTCGATCTCGCGCAGGCCGCGCGGCGCGGCGTCATCGCGCCGCTGCGCTGCATCCGCATCCCGCCCGGTCCCGGCGTGCGCACGATCGCGAAGGTGCCGCTGCGCCGAGGGGACGTCGACGTCGAGTTCGACCAGGAGATGCTGGCCGAGCTGCTGGACCAGCTGCCGTTCAACATGGCGATCGCCAACCTCTACAAGACGCGCTTCAACGGCGTGCCGGGCGTGATCTACGCCGCCGGGGTGCGCCACGCCTACAACGTCGCCGAGTCGATGCGCCAGGAGGGCATCAAGGCGCAGGCCGTCTCGGGCGAGACGCCCAAGCGCGAGCTGGCCGAGATCCTCGCCGCGTACGAGCGCGGCGAGATCGACGTCCTCGTCAACGCCCAGCTGCTGGCCGAGGGCTGGAACTCCCCGCGCGCCACGGTGTGCATGCACCTGGCGCCGACCGCCTCGCGCCGCGTCTACCAGCAGCGCGTCGGCCGCGTGACGCGCCGGCATCCGGGCAAGGAGGCCGGCGTCGTCGTCGACTTCGTCCATCCGGCGACCAAGCACGACGACCCGGTGATAACGCTGCACTCGCTGCTCGACCGCGACGTCTACCGCGGCGGCGCGATCGTCGTCGGTCCCGTGCGCCGCGGCCGTGGGCGCCGCGTCCGCGTCGAGCGCCGTGTCATCCCGGTGACGGCCGAGGAAGAGCGGCGTCACGAGGTCTTCGAGCGCGAGCTGTGGCGGATCGCCGTCGAGCACCTCGACTATGGCGAGCAGCACATGTGGGCGGCGCTGGCCGGCGCCCGCGTCGCGCCCAGCGGCTGGCGCCGCGCGCGGGCAATGCTCCACTTCGACCGCACGGGCGAGCTCAAGCGCCGCTTCCTGCTCACCGCCGTCGAGCGCAATCGCAACGCGCAGCTGCGCGTCCGGGCGCTGCAGGAGATCGCCGCGGCCAAGGACGCGGAGGCCTTCGACCTCTCGATCGACGTCATCGGCACGTGGGCGCGCGAGGAGCGCCGCGAGGGCGCCAAGGTCATGTTCCAGGCGCTCGCCGAGAAGCGCATCGGGCGCCGCGACCAGGCCAACGCCTGGATCTGGCGCCTGGCCGAGTACACGCGCGAGATCCACGAGGAGTACGCCGTCCAGCGCTGGCCCGAGACCAAGCGCCTCCTGGGCCTGCTCGTCAACTCGAGCGGCGGCGCCCACGCGCGCAACGCGCGCAGGCTCGTGCACGCCGCGCGCAAGCAGGACCGCCGCCTGCAGGCAGCGCTGCTCGCCGCCGCGGTGGCGCATACGCCTGAGGCCGAGGAGGTCCTGCGCGGCGCCCGCACGCGCCTCGCGCGCAAGCCGAGCGCGCTCTCGCGCGAGCTGCTGCGCAACTTCCCCAAGGGCAAGGGCCGCCGCTCGCGCCGCCGGCGCAAGAAGGCGGCCGCCGCGGCCGCCGGCCGCTCGGGGGCGGGCGTCGCACAGACGCGGGCCGGGCCCGACGAGGAGGCGCTCGAGGGCGCCGTCGTCACCACCGAGGTCGACGGCGCCGACGCGTCCGTCAACGGCGTCGGCGAGCAGTCGGCCGACGGCGACCGGCCGGCCGACGACAAGCCGGCACCGAGGCCGCGCGCACGTCGTTCGCGCCGGCGCAAGGACGCCGACCCGGCGCGCGACGCGCCCGGCGCCGCTCCGCAGCGCGCGCCTGCTGAAGCTGCCGCTCCCGCTGCGGGCCAGGACTCCGAGGAGGAGCAGCCGCAGGCGAGTGCCGACGGGGCCACGCCCACGAGGCGGCGCAGGCCGCGCCGCGCAGCGGCGTCCGCTTCCGCGGAGGCCGGCGACGCGCCGCCGGACGCTCCGACCGCGGACGCGCCGCCTGAGGCTCCGACCGCGGACGCGCCGCCTGAGGCTCCGACCGCGGACGCGCCGCCCGAGGCTCCGACCGCGGACGCGGCGCCTGAGGCTCTGGCGACGGACGCGCCGCCCGACGGCCAGCCCGCCGAGAAGCCCAAGCCGCGCCGCACCCGCAAGGCGCCGGCGGCCAAGAAGGCCGCCGCAGACAAGGACGACGCCGAGGACTCGCCGGCCGATTCGCCGGCGGAGGCCGCCTAGCTGCGTTCTCCTCGCCGCGCCTTACGTGCCGCGCGGCGTCTAAAGCATCATCGAGGGAAGGGAGTGGCGGCGGTCGCCGCGCCCGCGGTCGCCTCCTTGCGCGGCGGTCTCCTGCCCAGCGGTCGTGCTGCGACCTCAGGGCAGGACGACTCCGCCCGAACCGCGCCTCATGGCGCGCACCCGCGGCTCGGCGCCCCCCCGCCTGCTCCTGCGACCGGGCCGCGGAGTTCCTGCGCGGTTCGCGCGCGTTGTGCAACACCTTCCACGGGTGGCCGGAGGGGGTGGCCCGTATTGACGCACCTCAGAGGTGCCTAAGACGGACCACCCCCTCGGCATCTCCAAAGACTGTCGCGAAACACGCGCGATTGCACCCCCAAGACGCACACGCACGACGACGACACCGCCGCGAACCGCCGGCCGCCTCCCTTCCCTCGATGCGGCTGTAAGCGCCGCGCCTCACAGCTGGCGCACGAGATGAACCTCGCCGGCACTCAGCGCGGTCCGCCCGCCGCCCGCCAACTCGACCACGAGCCGCCCGACGCCATCGACCCCCGCGGCCGTCCCGCGCCCGCCCGACCACGCGACCTCGTGCCCGCGCAGGGCGTCGCGGTCGCGGTAGGCCTGCAGCAGCGCCGAGTCGTCGAGCGCCAGCACGCGCTCGAGGGCGGTGAGCAGGCGCTCCAGGGTGGGCTCGAGATCGCCCGGCGTGAGGCCCAGAGTGCCGGCGGTGGCGTGCAGCTCGGGTGGAAGCTCGTCGACGCGCAGGGCGACGTTGACGCCGATCCCGAGCACGGCCCACCCTTCGCCGAGGCGGCCCTCGGCGAGGATGCCCGCCACCTTGCGCCTCTCGACGAGGACGTCGTTGGGCCACTTGACCACCGCGGCGGGGCCGGCGACCTCGGCCACCGCCAGCCCCGCCGCGAGGGGCAGGAGCGCCGGCGGGTCGCGCAGCACGAGCGAGAGCAGCAGCGCGCGTCCCGGCGGAGCCGACCACGTGCGACCCTGGCGCCCGCGCCCCGCGTGCTGTTCGCCGGCGGTCACCAGCGTCCCGTGGGGCGCCCCCGACGCGGCCAGCGCGCGGGCGCGATCGTTGGTCGATGTGGTCGTGCGTAGATGCAGCCGCGGGCGGCCGAGCGCGCTCACGTCGGCCGGATGTGGACCTCGGCGTCCAGATCGAGGCCCAGGTGCAGTGCCGCCGAGCCGCGATTGACGGCCAGCGCGAGGGTCCGGTAGGCATCCTCGTAGAGCAGCAGCTCGCCCGGCGGGACGTCGGCGAACGTCGTCGCGTAGTGGGCGAGCTCGTCGTTGATCGTGACCCGGTGGCCGAGCTTCAGTCCCGAACCGGCCAGCTCGGCATGCTCGACGTCGAGCATCACGTTGCCGAAGCGATCGAAGGCCAGCGCGTGGGCCACGAGGCCGCCGTCCTCGCGACGGGCGCTGGGCGTGTGCAAAGGCGTGAGCTCGTCAGCGTCGATCGGGTCGCCGGCGTCGGCCAGCGGCGCGCCCGCGGCGAGGTGCGCGGCCACCGGGGCGAACAGGTCGCGCCCGTGGAAGGTCGCGGACGTCGGCTCGAGGCGGTGCGGCGAGCGCGCGACGTCCACGGCCTCCACCGCACCTCCGAAGCGCTCGATGGCCAGCGCGAGCAGGCCGTTGTCCGGTCCGACGAGGATGCGGTCGTCCTCGGCGGCGCGCACGGCCACCGCGCGGCGCTCGCCCCCGACCTCGGGGTCGACGACCGCCAGGTGCACGCCCGGCGGGAAGTAGGGCAGCGCGCGCCGCAGCACGAGCGCCCCCGAGCGCACGTCGTGGCGGTCGATCCCGTGGCTGACGTCGATGACGCGCGCCGCGGGCGCGATCCGCGCCATGACGCCGTGGCACACGCCTACGAACTCGTCGTCGTGGCCGTAGTCGGACAGGAAGGTGATCACTGCCGTCATCGGCACGGGGCGAGTCTAGTAGTCGTCGCAGCCGCTCGGAGGCCGGGTAGCGTGTCGGACATGAGTGACCAGCCGAGCACCCCCGACGACGCTCCGAGCGGGCTGCCGCCCGACGAGCCCGAAGAGGCCCCCCTCGGCGTTCCCGAGGCGCGCCCGGAAGGTGAGGACGAGCCCGAGCGCGGGCCCGGCGCGATGCCCGGCATCCCCACGGAGGGCGAGCCGCCGGCGGCCAGCTGAGCCGTCGCACGACAAGGGCCGGTTGCCCTCATGGCCGACGCTCGTTGACAGCGTGTCCGACCGGCGTAATCTCGACCGAGTGCTCGAGGTGCTCGTCGGCATCCTGCTTCCTCCCGCGGTCTTCGGCGTCTTCGCCCTGCTCGCCATGTGGCTCGGCGCCGAGTCGCGCCCATGGTTCGACGAGCGCCCCGTCGTCGACGACCGCCCCAACTGGGGGCCGATCGCCCGGCGCGTGCCGCGCGACCGCGACGACGAGCTGACGGCGGCCGACAAGCCCGACGACGGCACGCCGGCGCCCTTGGTGGCCCCGACCGTGCGGCGCCGGCCGCGGGCTCAGCCGCGCCCTGCAGCCGTCACGAGCGCCGCAACGAGCCCGTCCGGCGTGTGATCTGTTGCTTCGAGGTCGGGCTCATAGCCGAGCTCGCGCAGCGCCGTGCTCGTGACCGGACCGATCGACGCCAGGCGCGGGCCGTCGAGCGTGCCGGCCGCGGCGTGGAAGAAGCGCGCCGATGACGCGCTCGTGAAGGTGGCCCAGTCGGCGCCCAGCGCGGCGGCGCGCGCCTTCTCCCCGAGCGGCTCGGGCAGGGTGCGGTAGAGGGCGACGACGTCGACCACGCTGCCGGCGTCGCGCAGCGTATCGGGGACGACGTCGCGGGCGTCCTGGGCACGCGCGACCAGCGCGCGTGGGTATCCGCGGCCGGTCAGCGCATCCGCGAGCCCCTCGCCGACCGCGCGCTCGGGCACGACGTCGGGCTCGACGCCGCGCGCGCGCAGCGCCGCGGCCGTGCCAGGCCCGATCACGGCGATGACGGGCCCGGCCAGCGCCCGCGCGTCGCGCACGTGGCGGAAGAGCTGCTCGACGCCGTTGGGCGAGGTCAGCACGACGAGGTCGTAGGCGGCGAGGTCGCCGAGCTCGACGGGTAGCGGCTCGATGCGGATGGCGGGCGCCTCGACCACGCTCGCGCCGAGCGCCCGCAGGCGCGCCGCCAGGCCGCTGGCCTGGGCCCGGGCACGCGTGACTGCGACGCTGACGCCGGCCAGCGGGCCGCGGCCGAGCCACGCGAGCTCGTCGTGGAGGGCCGCGACCGGGCCGACGACGGTCACCGCTGGCGCATGCGCGTCCTGCTCGCCGAGCGAGGAGACGGTCGTCAGCAGCACGCGCTGGTCGGCCAGCGTCCCGCGCTCGACGATGGCCGCCGGCTCGCCGGGGTCGCGGCCGTGGGCCACGAGCTGCTCGGCGATCCGCGGCAGCTGGCGCACGCCCATGTAGAAGACGAGCGTGCCGGGGAAGGCCGCGAGCGCCGCCCAGTCGACGGCGGTCTCCGGCTTCGACGGGTCCTCGTGTCCCGTGACGAAGGCCACCGCGCTGGCCATCCCGCGTTGGGTGACCGGGATCCCGGCGAAGGCCGGTGCGGCGACGCCGGCGGTCACCCCGGGCACCACCTCATAGTCGCACCCTGCGGCGCGCAGCGCCTGAGCCTCCTCGCCGCCGCGCCCGAAGACGAACGGGTCGCCGCCCTTCAGCCGGACGACCGTCCGCCCGGCGCGCGCGTGCTCGACGAGCAGCCGCGTCGTCTCGCGCTGGGGCACCTGCTCGCCGCCACCCACCTTGCCGACGTCGACGATCTCGGCGTCGGGCCGCGCGCCGGCCAGCGCCTCGTGCGGGATCAGGCGATCGTGCAGGATGACGTCCGCGCTCGCGATGAGCTCGATGGCCCGCGCCGTGAGCAGGCCGGGATCGCCGGGGCCCGCGCCGACGAGGTACGCGGTCACGACGCCAGCACCTCGCGGGCGCCGGCGCTCAGCAGCCGCTGGGCGACCTCGGCTCCGAGGCGCTCGGGCTGCGTTCCATCGAGCTCGTCGCGCACCCACGCGCTGCCGTCGGCGGCCCCGACGAAGGCCCGCAGCCGCAGGGCGTCGGAGGAGGCGAGCACCTGCGCGTGAGCGCCCACCGGCGTGTGGCAGTCGGCCTCGAGCGTCCGTACCAGGGCGCGCTCGGCGGTCAGCGCCCGCGCCGCCGCTGCGTCGTCGATCGCAGCGACCAGCGACTCCTCGCCGGTCCGGGTGGTCACGGCCAGGCAGCCCTGGCCGGCGGCGGGAACGAGCTCCTCCAGCGGCGTGCCGGCGTCGCCACGACCCAGGCGCTCGAGCCCGGCGGCGGCCAGCACGATGGCGTCGTAGTCGCCGTCCTCGAGCTTGCGCAGGCGGGTGTCGACGTTGCCGCGCAGGTCGACCACCCTGAGGTCGTCGCGCAGCGCGCGCACCTGGGCGGCCCGGCGCAGCGACGACGTCCCCACGCGCGCCCCCGCAGCCAGCGCCGCCAGCGTCGTCGCGCCGCACAGCGCGTCGCGCGGGTCGGCGCGGGCGGGCACCGCCGCGATGGCGATGGCGCCGGGCAGCTCCGCGGGCACGTCCTTGGCCGAATGCACGGCGCAGTCGACGGTGCCGTCGCGCAGCGCGGCGTCGAGCTCGCGCACCCAGCGCTCCTTGTCGGAGGTCGCCTCCCCGCGGTCGCCGCTGGTGACGACCTCGACCAGCTCGTGCTCGCCGCCGAGCAGCTTCGCCACCTGGCGCGCCTGCACCAGGGCCAGCGCGCTGCCGCGCGTCCCGATCCTCACGCCCGGCGCTTGAGGGGGCGGACGTTGTCCGCCGCCGCGGCCTCGGAGGCCGCCTCGGCCGGCGGCGCGGTGACCTCCACGGGCGCCTCGTCGAGCCCGAACAGCTCGCGCAGGACCTGCTGGCGGCCGTGGCCGCTCTCCTTCAGGCGGATCGTCGGCTCGTGCAGCAGCCGCTGCATGACCGCGCGGGCCACCGCCTCGACGCGGGCGATGTCGCGCGCCGACAGGGTCTCCCAGCGGCCCGCATTCTCGGCCAGGACCTGATCGACGATCTCCGCGCCGTGCTCGCGCAGCGCGGCGATGGTCGGCATGACATCCAGCTGCGCCAGCCAGCGCGCGAAGCGCTGGATCTCCTCCTCGACGACGGTCTCGGCGCGGGACCGCTCGGCCTCGCGCACGCTCAGGTTGCGCCGGACGACGGCCTGCAGATCGTCCATGTCGTAGACGCTCACGCCGTCGAGCTCGCCGCACGCATGCTCGATGTCGCGCGGAACGGCGATATCGATGAGCACGAGCGGCCGTCCGTCGCGGACCCGCATGACCTCGGCGAGGTCGTCGGCCTCGACGATCGGATGCGGCGAGGAGGTCGAGGAGACGACGATGTCGGCCTGGTCCAGGCGCGCCGGCAGCGAGTCCAGCGAGCCGACCTCGCCGCCGAAGCGCTCGGCCAGCGAGCGCGCGCGGTCGGCGTGGCGGTTGGCCACGAAGACGGTCCGCACGCCCTGATCGACCAGCGCCTGGGCCGTCAGCTCGGCCGTTTCGCCGGCGCCGATGATGATCACCGAGCGCGACTCGAGGTCACCGACGACCTCGCGGGCGAGGTCGACGGCCACGCTCGAGATGCTGACGCGCTCGCGCGCGATGCCGGTCTCCGTGCGCACGCGCTTGCCGGCCTGCAGCGCGGCGCTGAAGAGGCGGTTGGTCATCGGCCCGGTGGTGCCGGCCTCGAGCGCCGCCTCATAGGCACGGCGGACCTGGCCCTGGACCTCGGCCTCGCCGACGATCATCGAGTCCAGGCCGGCGGTCACGCGGTAGAGCTGGCGCGCCGCATCGCAGTTGCGCGGCGAGTAGACGACCGGGGTGAGCTCGGTCGGCCGGATGTCGGCCCGCTGGGCGAGCTGGCCCAGCAGCTCGGCCTCCGCACGCACGGGATCCGCGGTCACCAGGTAGATCTCCGTGCGGTTGCACGTCGAGATGGCGACCGCCTCGTCGATCTCCTCGTGGGCGACGAGCTCGGTCATGAAGCGCGTGGCGGCGCGCTCGGTCAAGGCCAGGCGCTCGCGCAGCGCCACCGGCGCGGTGTTGTGCGAGATGCCGAGGACGAGCAGCTCCATCAGGTGCCCACCGTCTCACGCTCGCGCTCCTCGACGCGCTCGTCGGCCAGCTCCTCGAGCTCGGACAGCTCGCGCTCGAAGCGCGACAGCTTGGCCGACATGATCACCACGTAGATGAGGACCAGCGCGAAGAAGACGAGGTAGGCGGCGGCGACGTAGCCCGTGTTGTCAGGCAGCGCGTTCGTCACGCGCTCGTCCCCATGGTGGGGGCGGCGGTGCGTCCCTGGGGCACCACGGCGTCGTCCCCGCCGAGCTTGCGCCGCAGCGAGCGCAGCTGGGCCGAGGTGTGCTTGGAGGTCATCTCGTACTTCCACAGTGTGGCGAAGAGCAGCGCCATCCCGATCAGGCACAGGTAGAAGGGCAGCTGCATCTTCGCCGGTAGGCCGCCGTCGGCCGTCGCGAACACACGCGGATGGGTGTAGGCCTGGGCCAGGCGCAC
Source organism: uncultured Actinomycetes bacterium (assembly GCA_963807305.1). Classification (GTDB taxonomy): domain Bacteria; phylum Actinomycetota; class Thermoleophilia; order Solirubrobacterales; family Solirubrobacteraceae; genus JAOPZW01. The sequence goes on along the minus strand of CAWEBN010000014.1, from coordinate 83,750 downwards.
GGCCAGGAAGTTCAGCGGGACGAAGGCGCCGGCGGTGATCGCGAAGACGCTGGCGTAGCGGGCCTGGCGCTCGGGGTCCTCGATCGAGAAGCGCAGCGGCTGGTAGGTCGCGTAGAGCAGGAAGACGACGAGGAAGGAGACGAGCGTCGGCTCGTCCCACACCCACCAATGCCCCCAGCTCGCCTTGGCCCAGATCGAGCCGGTGATGAGCACGCCGGCGCCGAGCACGAGGCTCAGGTGGATCGCCACGTAGGAGCGCAGGTCGTAGCGCGGGTCGCGCGTGCGCAGGTGCTGGATGGCCATGATCCCGCCGAAGACGAAGCCGCCCAGCGCAACGATGGCCAGGGGCACGTGGACGTAGAAGATCTTCTGCATGAAGCCCTGGTCGGCGTCCATGGGCGCATAGAAGAAGGCCAGGCCGAAGCCCGCCGTGAGCGTGACGGCCGCCAGGATCGACAGGGCGCGTAGGCGCGTTCCGTACAGCAAGGAGGCGATTCAGTCCTCTACGAGGTAGTCGAACACCGCGTAGGCAAGCAGCCCGAAGACCAGATCATAGAGGCCGAGGACGGCCAGCCAGCGCGTTGGGAGCGCCTCGGCGCCACCGGCCAGGAAGAGCGGCGTGGTGGCCTTCGCGGCCGCGATGACCACCGGAATCAGGAGCGGCAGCGCCAGCAGCGGCACGAGCAGGTCGCGGGCGCGGGTCTGCACCGCGAGGGCCCCGACCAGGGTGCCGACCACCGCGATGCCCACATCCGCGAGCAGCAGCACGAGCACCAGCGAGGCGACCGCGCCGGCGTCGGGGGTCGGCCCGAGCAGCAGCAGCCCGAAGGCGGGCACGGCGACGACCTCGACCGCGGCCAGGAAGCCGAGCAGCGCCAGCGCCTTGGCCACCAGCAGCGCCGTGCGGTCGACCGGTGCCAGCAGGAACCCGTCGAGCCCGCCCTCCTCGTGGTCGGCGACGAACAGGCGGCTGGTCCCGAGCATGGCGGCGAAGAGCAGGGTCACCCACAGCACGCCGGCGGCGAGGTCGCCGTCCACCTGGCCGCGCTGCAGCGCGAAGTGGAAGACGACGAGGGTCGTGACGCTGAAGAGCGCCATCGCGGGCACGGCCTGCGGCGCGCGCAGCTCGAGGCGCAGCTCCTTGCGCAGCACCGCGCCGACCGTTCGCCTCACCGGTACAGCGCCCCGATGCGCGCGGCGTCGATCTCGGCCGCCGGCGCCACCAGGTCGGCGCGCCCCGCGCGCAGGCCCAGCGCGAGGTCTGCCTCGGCCAGCCCACCGGCCGGGTCGTGGCTGGTGACGATCCGCGTCCGCCCGCTCGAGGCCCCGATGAGCGGCTCGACGAGCTCGGCGGCCGCGGGGTCGAGGTTGGCGCGGGGCTCGTCGAGGAGCAGGACCTCGGGGTCGTGCAGCACGGCGCGGCACACGGCCAGGCGCTGGACCATCCCGCGCGAGTAGGTGTGCACCTTGTCATCCGCACGGGCGGTCAGCCCGACGCGCTCGAGCAGCTCCCACGCGCGCTCGAGCGCCACCCCGTGCAGCCGCGCGTGGAAGGCGAGGTTCTCGCGCCCGCTGAGGTCGCGGTAGAGCAGCGGCGCGTGGCCGAGCAGCCCGATGCGCCCGCGCACGGCCCACCCCTCGTCGGGCAGTGCGTGGCCGAGGACCCGCGCCGTGCCCGCGTGCGGGCGCAGCAACGTCGCGAGCACTCGGAGCAGCGTCGACTTGCCGGCCCCGTTGGGGCCGAAGACCACGAGCGTCGCGCCGGCCGGCAAGGTCAGCGTGACGTCCTGCAGCGCCACTCGCTCGCCGTAGCGGCGCGTCAGACCCGCGAGCTCAATGGCTGGCGCGGCTGCCACCTTCGCTGCTCAGCGTGGCGGCGGCGTGCCCGAGCACCGGCGCCAGCACCGGGAAGAGCTGCTCGATCGCCTTCGGGTTGCCGGGGAAGTTGACGATCAGGGTCTGGCCCGCCACGCCCGCCACGCCGCGGCTGAGGATGCCCATCGGCGTGTGCTGCGCGCTCACCGCGCGCATGGCCTCCGCGATGCCGGGCGCCTCGCGGGCGATGACGGCCCACGTCGCCTCGGGCGTGATGTCGTCCGGGGTCAGGCCGGTGCCGCCGGTGGTGAAGACGAAGCTCACGCCGGCGTCGACGTAGTGGTGCAGCCGGTCCTCGATGAGGGCGAAGTCGTCGGGCACCACCTCCATGGCCACGATCTCGGCCCCCGCGTCCTCGGCGAGATGGGCGAGCAGCGGGCCCGAGGTGTCCTCGGCCTCGCGGCGCGAGACGCTGCTGGAGACGGTCATGACCACGGTGCGCACTGCGCCGGACGATAGCCGTGGCGCTCGGCGCCCGCCCGACGGGTGCAGCGCCCGCTCGCGGGCGCGAGGCCCTAGCCCGCGTCGCGGACCCAGTGGCCGCTGCGCCCACCCGACTTGCTCAGCAGCTCCACCGCCTCGATGCGGACGCCGCGCTCGAGGCCCTTGACCATGTCGTAGACCGTCAGTGATGCGACGGCCGCCGCGGTCATGGCCTCCATCTCGACGCCGGTGCGCGCGGTGACGGCGGCGGTGGCGGTGAGGGTGACCGTGCCCTCGGCGGGGTCGAGCTCCGCGTCGACGTCGACATGGTCGAGGCCGACCGGATGGCACAGGGGGATCAGCTCGCCGGTGCGCTTGGCCGCCTGGATGCCCGCGATGCGGGCAACGCCGAGCACGTCCCCCTTGGGCGCGTCGCCGGCCGCGACGCGCTCGGCCGTGGCGGGGGTCATGCGCACCACGGCCCGTGCCACGGCGCGCCGCGCGGTGACCTCCTTGGCGCCGACGTCGACCATCCGCGCAGTGCCCTCGGCGTCGAGATGCGTGAGGTCGCCCATCAGGCAGGGGACACCGCGCTGCGCGCGCCGTCGATGAGGTCGCGCACCGCCTGGCGGTCGCCCGCGCGCAGCAGCGCGATCGGGTCGGGGTCGCCGTTGACGATCCCCTCGAAGAAGTCCTTGCGGTCCTGGTACGTGGCCAGCGTGCCCTTGGCCCAGCCGCGGACGTCGTTGAGCATCACCGCGAGCTCGGCGTACTCCTCACCGAAAAGCTCGGCGACCTCGGTCTTCATCCGCTTGGCCAGGGCCGGCGAGGCGCCGGCGGTCGAGATCGCGATCGCCAGGGGGCCGGTGCGCACGATGGCGGGAAGGATGAAGTTGCACAGCGGCGGGACGTCGACGACGTTGACGAGCATCGCGCGGCGCTCCGCGTCGTCGTAGACGGCGATGTTGATGTCGGTGTCGTCGGTCGAGGCGATGACCATGAAGGCGCCCTCGAGGTCCTCGGGGCCGGCGTAGGCGCGCCGCTCCCATGCGATCGAACGCTCGGCGGCCAGCTCGTCGAGCTCGGGCACGGCGCCGGGCGAGATCAGCGTCACGTCGGCGTCGCAGGCCAGCAGCCCCTCGACCTTCTCGAGCCCGATCTCGCCTCCGCCGACGACCACGCAGCGCCGCCCCGCCAGCTTCAGGCACGCGATGTAGAACGGCGTGTCCAGCATGTCGCGCACGCAGGTCTGGTCGCAGATCCCGCGACGGAACTGGCAGACGCATTCCTTTCCGGCGTAGGCGGCGGCAGGCATCGTCCCCAAAGGGTAGTCGCCCGTACTCTTGGTCATGGGCGTGTCCTCCGAGAGCCTGTTCACCGCCGACTCGATGCTGCGCCGGGTGATCCGCGAGCAGGTGGTCGGGCTGTCCGGCCCGCGCGCGCTGCTCATGCAGGCGGCGCATCCGGTCGCCTTCGCGGGCTTCTTCGCGCACACCGGCGCGCTCGACGAGCCGTACAAGCGCCTGGCGCGCACGGCCCGGGTGCTCGACCTCGTCGCCTTCGGGCCGGCCGAGGACGCGCGGCGGGCGACCCGCCGGGTTCGTGCCATGCACCGTCGCGTGCGCGGGGAGCTCGCCGCGCCCGCCGGGCGCTTCGCCGCCGGAACGCCGTACGCGGCCGACGACCCCGCGCTGCTGCTGTGGATCCTCGCCTCGCTGGCCGACTCGGCCGCGGTCGTCTACCAGCGCTACGTGACCGCGCTGAGCGCGGCCGAGCGCGAGGCGCTGTGGGCCGACTACCGTCTCGTCGGCCGTCAGTTCGGCCTGCGCGCCGCCGAGATGCCCTCGACGTGGGACGACTTTCAGGCCTACATGCTCGACATGGTCGAGGGCGAGGACCTGCACGTGACCGACGAGGCGCGCGACCTCGCGGTCCAGATCGTCATGCGTCCGCCGGTCCCGCTGCGCATGCGCCCTGTCCTCGAGCTCGCCAACCAGATCACCATCGGCCTGCTCCCGCCGCGCCTGCGCCGCCAATACGGCTTCGCCTGGGACCCGGTGCGCGCGGTCGCGATCCGTGGTGGGGCCGAGTACGCCAAGCGCTTCGTGGTGCCGTTCCTGCCCGAGCGCCTGCGGGTTGTGCCTAGCGCGCGCCGCGCTGCGTAGCGCCACCGCCCGCCGCTCCGTCCGCCCACGTGGGCGACGCCGCGCGGCCCCGTCCGCCGACGTGGGCGACGCCTCGAGTCAAGTCACCGAGGGGAACGAGCACCCGCGGGGTTCGGACTGCCGGCCGCTCCGCCGGCGGCCGCGTCTGGGTGCCACACACGCGCGTGCTGTCGAAGCGCGCTCATGGATGGCAAAGACAGCACGCACCGAATTGCCTGCTGAGAAACACCCGCGATTCGTGCACCAAGGTGCGCGCGAGTGCGGAGCGGCAGGCGCGGCGCGGCCTCCCCTGGTCCTCTCTCCTTCGGTGACTCGGCCGCGGGTCGCGGCTGGCGCCGCGAGGACGCACGCCACGGGGACGGACGCCGCGGGGACGCACGCCGCGAGGACGGACGCCGCGGGGACTACCGCGGGTGCATACCGCCGTCGAGCGACACGACCTGGTTGGTCATGTAGCCGTTGCGCAGCACGGCCAGGGCGAGGTCGGCGACCTCCTCGGGGCGGCCGAGGCGGCCGACGGGGATCATCGTGGCCAGCGCGCCGGGGTCGCCGGGGAGCATGCCCGTCTTCTCGATGAGGGCGGGCGCCAGGGCGTTGACCGTCACGCCGTCGCCGGCGGAGCGGCGCGCGAGGTAGTGCGTGAGGCCGTGCAGGCCGGCCTTCGAGGCGGCGTAGTGCGGGCCGACGATGCCGCCCGTGAGCCCGGCGACCGAGGACATGAAGAGCACGCGCCCGAAGCCGCGCTCGCTCATCTTGGGAAGCGTGCGACGGGCGAGCAGGAACGGCGCGCGCAGGTTGACGGCGAGCATGTGGTCGAAGGCGGCGGCGTCGACGTCCTCGAGGCGGGCGATCTGGCTGCGGCCGTGGTTGGCCACGAGCACGTCGACGGGCCCGAAGACCGACTCCACCTCGTCGACCAGGCGGTCGGGCGCATCGGCGTCGCCGAGGTCCGCGCGGAACGCGGCCGCCTTCGGCAACGCCGACGCGAGCTCCTGCGCCGGCTCGGCGTTGGAGGCGTAGTGCAGCGCGAGCGTGGCGCCCGCCGCGGCGAGCCGCTCTGCGATCCGGCGCCCGATCCCGCCGCTGGCGCCGGTGACGAGCGCCGTTCTGCCTTCGAAGATGGTCATGGCTGACTGGCCCACTGCATGATGAGCAATGCGCGCGCGCCGCGCGGTCCCGCCTCGTAGAGGTGCATCTCGTCGCCCGCGAAGCCGGCGTAATCCCCGGTGCGCAGGTCGGCCGCGCGGTCGACGGGGCCGGTGCGCAGCGCGCCCTGCGTCACGAGCACGTGCTCGCGCGTACCCGGCCCGTGGGCGCCGGCCGCGCGTCGGGAGCGCGGCGGGAAGCGCGCCTCGTAGAGCTCGATCGGCGGCGTGCCCGGCAGCCGAACGATGAGCCGCAGGGTGTTGGCGGTGCCGGGGACGGACGTTCCCTCGGCGGCGTGGACCACGTGCACAGGCTCGGGGGCGCCGCTCGCGAGCAGGTCGCCGAACGGGACGCCGAGGGCGGTGGCGAGCGAGGAGAGCGTCTCGATGGTCGGGTTGCCCCGGCCGGCCTCGAGCGCCGAGAGCGTGGCCTTGGCGATCCCGCTGGCCCGCGCCAGCTCGGACAGGCTGCGGCCCTGCGCCCCGCGCAGACGACGCAGATTGGCCGCCACGACCGGCATCAGGTCGTTTATCATGACGAACGAGCGTACCAATGAGTCGAACGGAAACACCACATCGGGTACGCGACGGGGCGCGCGTCATAGTCCCCTTCGCCGTTGCCGTCGCCGCCTTCGGGGTCACCTTCGGCGTGCTCGCCCGCGACGCCGGCCTGGGCGGCACGAAGGCCGTCGTCTTCTCGGCCACCACCTTCGCCGGCTCGGCGCAGTTCGCCGCGACATCGGTGCTCTCCGCCGGCGGGACCCTCGTGGCCGCCATCGCGGCCGCGGTGCTGCTCAACACGCGCTACATCCCGATCGGCCTGTCGGTGGCGCCGTCGCTGCGCGGGCCGGCGTGGAAGCGTGGCCTGCGCGCCCAGCTCGTCGTCGACGAGTCGTGGGCCGTGAGCCACCTGGGCGGCGGCCGGTACGACCCGCGTCTGCTGCTCGGAGCCGGCCTGACGCTGTACTGCGCCTGGGTGGCCGGCACGACGCTCGGCAGCGTGGCCGGATCGCTGATCGGCGACCCCGAGACGCTCGGGCTCGACGCTGCCTTCCCGGCCCTCTTCCTCGCGCTGCTCGCCGGCCAGGTCCACGGCCGCATCGGCGTCGTCGCCGCGGTCGGCGGCGCGCTGGTGGCGGCCGCCCTCGTGCCCTTCGTGCCGCCGGGCGTGCCGGTCGTCGCCGCGTCCGTCGTGTGCCTCATCGGACTGCGGCGCCCGCCGGCCGACGCTCCGTCGTGATGCAGGCCTGGGTCCTCATCGCGGTCGTGGGCGCATGCACGATTGCGCTCAAGGGCCTGGGACCCCTGGTCATCGGCGGCCGCACGCTGCCCCGCCCGTTGCTGGGCGTCGTCGCGCTGCTGGCGCCGACCCTCCTGGCCGCGCTCATCGTGACCCAGGCCTTCGCCAATGGACGCCATCTGGTGCTCGACGCCCGCGCCGCCGGCCTGGGCGTCGCGCTCGTCGCCGTGCTGCTGCGCGCACCTGTGCTCGTCGTCGTGGTGCTCGCCGCGGGCACCGCGGCGCTGATGCGCGCTGTCGCCTGAGTAGGCTCACGGCGGTCCTGTGCGCGGGACCTCCTCGCCATGGATCGAGTGGACCACTTCGGCCGGGACCTGCTCGTCGCCCTCGACCGCGAGGACCGTAGGCCGCTGCGCGTCCAGCTCGAGGAGCAACTGCGCGACGGCGTGCGCGACGGGCGCCTGCACGCCGGGACCGCCCTGCCGTCCACGCGCGCGCTGGCGGCAGAGCTCGGCGTCGCACGCGGCGTGGTGGTGGAGGCCTACGGGCAGCTCGTCGCCGAGGGCTTCCTCGTCGCGCGCCGCGGGTCGGCCACGCGCGTCGCGAAGGTCGCGCCCGCCGTCGGCGCCCCGACGGCCGCGCCGATCGCCCGCATCCCCTCGGTCCGCTTCGACCTGCGCCCCGAATCGGCCGAGCGCGGAGCGTTCCCGCGCCGCCCATGGCTGGCGGCCATGCGCCGCGCCCTGGATGCCGCGCCCGACGCCGACCTCGGCTACGGCTCGTGGGCCGGCGCGCCGGGCCTGCGGTCGAGCCTCGCCGCCTACCTCGGCCGCGCGCGCGGCGTGGTCGCCGCTCCGGAGGACATCGTCGTCAGCGCCGGGATCACCCAGGCGATCGCGCTGCTCGCCGGCCTGCTGCGCAGCCGCGGGGCGCGCCGCGTGATCGTCGAGGAGCCCGGCTTCTGGCAGCACCGCACGATCCTGCATCGCGCCGGGCTCGAGCTCACTCCCGTCGACGTCGACGCCGGCGGGCTTCGCACCGAGGCGCTGCCGGCCGCCGCCGCCGCGCTGGTCACCCCGGCGCACCAGTTCCCCACCGGCGCGGTCCTCGCCCCCGAGCGGCGGGCCGCGCTGCTGGACTGGGCGACCGCGCACGACGCCCTCGTGATCGAGGACGACTACGACGGCGAGTACCGCTACGACCGCGAGCCGCTGGGCGCCCTGCAGGGCCTCGGCGCGGGGCGCGTCGCGTACCTCGGCTCCACGAGCAAGACGCTCGCGCCCGCGCTGCGCCTGGGCTGGATGGTCCTGCCCGGCGCCCTCGCGGGCGCGGTCGCCGACGAGCGCGGGTGGGCTGACGGCGGCTCACCGGCCCTCGACCAGCTGGCGCTGGCGTCGTTCATCGAGCGCGGCGAGCTCGATCGCCACCTGCGCCGGATGCGCCTGCGCTACCGGCGCCGGCGCGACCGGCTCGTGGCGGCCCTCGGCGAGCACCTGCCCGAGAACGAGGTCGGCGGCGCAGCCGCCGGGCTGCACGTGACCGTGGCGCTGGCGCCCGACGCCGACGTCGATGCCGTTCTCGCGCGCGCATCGGCGCGCGGCGTCGGCGTCTTCGCCACCCACCACGCGGGGCGCCCGCTGCTGCTCGTCGGCTACGCCAACATCGCCGAGGAGGCGATCGAGCGCGCCGTGAGCGCCCTCGCGGCTGCCGTACGCGAATAGCCTGGGCCCCGTGTTCTTGGACATCCTCGTCGCCGTCGACGGTTCAGAGCACGGCGCCGCGGCGCTGCGGACGGCCGCGCAGCTCGCCCGCGAGGAGCACGCGCGGCTCACCGTCCTCACCGCGGTGCCCGCGGTACCCGCCACGGCCCGGCTCGGCGCGGCCAGCACCGCGGCGGAGATCGACGCGGCCCAGCTGATGGGCGAGGTTGGCGAGAGCATCCGCCGGCAGGTCGACGCGCTGCCCGACGACGTCTCGGTGACGAGCATCGTGGCCGCCGGCCACCCGGCCGACGTCATCCTCACGCGGCTGCGCGAGGGCCGCCACGACCTGCTCGTGATGGGCACCCGCGGCCTGGGCCGCGTCGGCAGCGCGCTGCTCGGCTCGGTCTCGCAGACCGTCCTGCACAAGGCGCGGGTCCCGGTCCTCGTGGTGCGCGACCCGGCACCCTAGCCGCGGCGCATGGCCCGCAGCCATCGGCCCGTCACACGCAGCAGCGCCAGGCCGTCGCGGCGCCAGGCGCGCTCGCGGTCGCGGTCGCGCGCGCTGCGCAGGCCGGCGACGGCCCGGGCGGCGCCGACGAGGGCGCCGTCGTAGGGAAACCACCACACCGGTCGCCCGATCGGCGGGTCCCACGTCACCACGCGGGGTTCGGCGCACGTGCGCAGGGCGATGGCGCCGCGGGCGCGCCCGATGCCCGCGCCGCCGACGCCGCCCCACGGGATCTGGGGCGCCGAGCGCGCCACCAGGTGGTCGTTCATCCACACCATGCCCACGCGCAACTCGCGGGCGATGCGCGCGCCCTTGTAGCGGTCGGCCGTCCACACCGACGCACCGAGCCCGAAGGTCGTCTCGTTGGCGCGCGCGACGGCCTGCGCTTCCGACGCGACCGCCTCGACCGCCAGCACAGGCCCGGGCACCTCCTCGCGCGCGAGGCGCATCGCCGACGTCACCCCGCTGAGCACGGCCGGCGCGAAGTGCGTCTCACCCTGGGCGCCGCCGCAGTGCAACTTCGCGCCTGCGCCGACGGCCTCGTCGACCAGAGCGCGCACCCGAGCGACCCGCTCGCGGTCGACGAGCGGCCCGATCGAGGTCGCCGCGTCCGCCGGGTCGCCCACGCGCAGCCGCTCGGCGGCCTGCACCAGCCCGGCGAGGAAGCGTTCATGGACCTCCGGCACGCACAGCACGCGCTCGACCGAGCCGCCGCACTGGCCCGCGTTGGCGAACCCCGCCCACGCCGCTCCGCGCACCGCGCGCGGGACGGCGGCGTCGGCGAGCACCAGCATGGCGTCCTTGCCGTTGAGCGAGAGCACCGAGCGCTTGAGGGCGCGCGCGCACGCCTCGCCGACCTCGCGCCCCGCGCGCGCCGTGCCCGTGAAGCGGATCTGGGCCACCGGGGCGGAGACCAGGGCGGCGCCGGCATCGGTGTGGCCGTGGACGACGGCGAGCAGGCCCTCGGGCAGGCCGGCGCGGGCGAAGACGCGCGCGATCCGCTCGCCGCACAGCGGCACGTGGGGCGAGGGCTTGAGGACGACGCCGTTGCCCGCCATGAGCGCCACGGCGACGTCGCCCAGCGGCGTGGCGAACGGCTCGCTCGCCGGACCGAGGACTCCGACGACCCCCAGCGGCTCGTAGGTCCAGCGCCCGCGCTTGACCGGGTGCTGGGTGCGCGAGAAGGGAATCTTCTCGCCGGCCAGGATGCCGGGCCCGTGCTCGGCCAGCCACTGCAGCGTCTCGACCGCCGCGAGCAGCTCCATGACCTCCGCCTCGGCCCGCGGACGGCCCTGCTCGGCGACGATGAGGTCGGCCAGCTCGTCGAACTCGTCGATGACCGCCTGCGCCGCCCGCGCCATGTACCGGGCCCGGTCGCCCAGGCGCAGCGTCGCCCACAGCGGCTGCACGGCGGCGGCCTCCTCGACCGCAGCGACGACCGCGCGCGGGCGCGCCACCGCCACCGCCCCGAGTCGCGCGCCGGTGGCCGGGCTGAAGGACTCGAGCTGTGCAGCGGCTGCGGTCGCCTCCACGGGGAGGCGAGGCTACCGGCCCCGCGCTTGGCGGATCTCCTCCAGGCGCTCGCGCAGCGCCGCCTCCGCTTCGTCGGGCGCGTAGAAGCGAGCGCCCACCACGTCCTCGGGCAGCAGCTCCTGGTCGGACAGGTGGCCGGGGCGGTCGTGGGGGTAGTCGTAGCCGACGCCCCGCCCGAGACGGGCCGCGGCGTTGTAGCCGGCGCTCTGCAGGTAGGCCGGCGGCGGCTTCGCGCCCTGCTCGCGGACGTGCTCGCGCGCCGCACCGATGGCCTTCTTCGCGCTGTCGGATTTGGGCGCGAGCGACAGGTAGATGGCGGCCTGGGCGAGCGCGAACTGGCCCTCGGGCAGCCCGACGTGCTCGATGGCCTGCGCGGCGGCGACCGCGACCTCGAGCGCCCGCGGGTCGGCGTTGCCGATGTCCTCGGAGGCGAGGATGACCATCCGCCGCACGATGAAGCGCGGGTCCTCGCCGCCTTCGAGCATCACGGCGAGGTAGTAGAGGCTGGCGTCGGGGTCCGAGCCGCGCGTGGCCTTGATCCAGGCCGAGATCGTGTCGTAGTGGCGGTCGCCGGTCTTGTCGTAGGTCAGCGCGCGCCGCTGCAGCGCATCTTCGGCCGCCTTCAGCGTCACCCGGCCGTGCGTGTGGACCGCGAGGTCGAAGGCCGCCAGCGCCGTGCGGGCGTCGCCGCCGGCGCGGGCGGCCAGGAAGGCGATCGCGTCGTCGTCGGCCTCGGCGCCGAGCGTCGGCACCGCGCGCCGCAGCACGATCTCGATGTCGCCGGCCAGCAGTGCGCGCAGCTCGTAGACCTGGCAACGCGAGAGCAGCGCGGAGTTGACCTCGAAGTAGGGGTTCTCGGTCGTCGCCCCGATGAGGGTCACGAGGCCCTCTTCGACCGCGGGCAGCAACGCGTCCTGCTGGGCCTTGTTGAAGCGATGGATCTCGTCGAGGAAGAAGACCGTCGGCTCGGCCAGCTGGCGGCGGTGCTGCGCGCGCTCGAGCACCTTGCGCACCTCCGGGCGCCCGGCCTCGACGGCGCTCAGCTCCTCCAGGGCGGCATGCGCCGCGGCGGCCACGATCCGCGCCAGCGTCGTCTTGCCCGAGCCCGGGGGTCCGTAGAGGATCATCGAGTGCGGGCGGCCCTGCTCGATGGCGCCGCGCAGCGCCGAGCCTTCGGCGAGCAGATGCTCCTGGCCGACGAGCTCGTCCAGCGAGCGCGGCCGCAGACGCGCCGCCAGCGGCCGTGCCAAGGCGTCCGCGGACGCCTGCCTGGGCTGGACGTCGTCGGCGTCGAAGAGCGAGCTCATGCTCCATATCCTCCCGCGCGCGCCGGTGGACTACGTGCTCTTCATGCTCTGGTGCTTCACCGTGGCGGTCGCCGGCGGCCTCGTCGGCCTCGTCCTCGGCAACATCCGGCTGCCCTTCACGCTCGTCATCGCCTCGAGCGCGGCGGCCGGCACCGGCGCCAACCTGCTCATCTCCGCGGCCGCGGCCGGCAGCGCCGCGATCGCCCACATCCGCGCCGGGCGCATCAACTGGCGCCTGTTCGCCTGGATGGCGCCGCCGTCGGTCCTGGCCGCGATCGTCGGCGGCTACCTGTCGGGCGTGCTGCCGCGCGACGTGCTGCTCGGCGTCATCGCCGCCGTCCTGCTCTACAGCTCCTTCGACCTCTCGCGCTGGACGCCGCCGCAGCGCGGTCCCGACGACGGCACGCAACCCGACCTCGACATCCCGGCCGCGGTCGGCGCCGGAGCGCTCATCGGGCTGCTCGGCGGCGTCGTCGGGCTGATCCTCGGCTCCCTGCGCATGCCTGCCCTCCTGAAGATCGTCGGCGAGCGCCCGGCGCGCGCCGCGGGCACGAACCTCGCCGTCGGCTTCTGGGTGGGCGTCTTCGGCGCCGTCGGTCACCTGCCCTCGGATCCGCCGGACTGGAAGGTCGCCGCCCTCGGCGCCGGCGCCTCGATCCCGGGCGCGCTCATCGGGGCGCGGCTCACCGGGCGTCTGTCGGAGGTCCAGCTCGTGCGGGCCATCGCCGCGGTGCTCCTGGTGGCGGGGATCGCCACGGCCATCGAGGCCGTCGCGTAGCCTGGGGTGGATGGCCGACGACCTCGAGCGCGAGACCACCGAGCTGCTCCAGCGCCTCGTGCGCTTCAACACGGTCAACCCGCCCGGCGACGAGCGCGAGGCCCAGGAGCTGCTCGCGGGCATGCTGCGCGACGCGGGCTTCGAGGTGCAGTTACTCGGTCGCACCGAGGAGCGCCCGAACCTCGTGGCGCGCCTGCGCGGCGCCGGCGACGGGCCGACGCTGTGCCTGCTCTCGCACGTCGACACGGTGCTTGCCGACCCTGCCGAGTGGCAGCGCGACCCATGGTCGGGCGACGTCGTCGACGGGGTGCTCTGGGGTCGCGGCTCCCAGGACATGAAGTCCCAGACGGCGGCCGAGGTGGCGGCTGCCCTGGCGCTCGCGCAGTCGGGCTGGCGCCCGGCGCACGGCGACCTGCTCGTGGTCTGCGTGGTCGACGAGGAGACCGGCGGCGGCGAGGGCGCGGTATGGCTGACCGAGAACCACCCCGACGCCGTGCGCTGCGACATGCTGCTCAACGAGGGCGCGGGCGCCGTCTTCCCCTTCGGCGACGAGCGCGTCTACGGGGTGTGCGTGGCCGAGAAGGGCGTCTTTCGCTTCACGGTGAGCACCGAGGGCGTCGCGGGCCACGCCTCGACGCCGAAGATGGGCGAGAACGCGCTGCTGAAGATGGTCCCCTTCCTGCAGGCGATGGGAGAGCGCCAGCCGGCCTACGACGTCACCGAGACGCCGCGCGCGCTCCTGTCCGAGCTCGGCCTTCCCCTCGACGGCGATCCGGCGCCCGTGCTCGACGCGCTGCGCGAGCGCGATCCGATCCTGGCGATCATCGTCGAGCCGATGCTCGGCGTGACGCTCGCGCCGACGCGCATCTTCGCCTCGGAGAAGATCAACGTGATCCCGTCGCGCGCGCGCCTCGCGGTGGACTGCCGCACGCCGCCGGGGATGGAGGAGCCCGAGGTCCGCGCCCGCATCGAAGAGGTCCTCGGTCCCAACGGTTACGACCTCGAGTTCACCGAGAAGGTGGTCGGGAACTCCTCGCCGCCGGACACGGCGCTCATGGACGCGCTGCGCGGCTGGGTCGCTCGCGAGGACCCCGACGCGCGAGTGGTGCCCACCATGCTGCCGGCCTTCACCGACTCGCGCACCTTCCGCGCCGCCTTTCCGGAGTGCGTGGCCTACGGCTTCTTCCCCCAGCGCGAGATGAACCTCTATGAGACCTCCCCGCTCGTGCACTCGCGCGACGAGCGGATCGCGACGGCCGACCTCGGGTTCGCCGCGCGCTGCTATCGCGACGTGACCAAGGAGCTGCTCGGTGACCGAGAGAACTGACGCCAGCGTACGACCGTCTGCCATGGACGATCGGCGACGCGCTGTCGGTGACCATGACGACACGCTGCGCCTCGGCGGGATGGCCCTGCGCAACGGGCTGCTCGTGCACGGGCCCGAACACTGGGCCGCGGCCGTCCGCGCCGACGACGGCAGCATCGCCATCGCCTCGGGCCCCAAGCCGCGCGTGCGCGGCGGCGTCGGGCGGATCGCCGGCGTGCGCGGCGTGGTCCGCCTGGGCGAGGCGATGGCCGTCATCCCGCTCGTCAAGCGCGCGCTGCCGCAGGCCCGCCTGCCCTTCCAGGACGCCACCGTCGTCGTCGCGATGGGCGCCACCGCGGCCGCCGGGGTGGCGCTGCGGCGGCGCACACGCGGGATCGGCGGCGAGGCCGCCCTGGCCGCGCTGTCGCTGGCGCCGTCGCTCATCGCCCTGCGCGGTGGGGAGCTGGCCGCCTACCACGGGGTCGAGCACAAGGCGATCGGCGCCTACGAGCAGGGCGCCGACGATGCCCGCGACGCGACCAAGGAGCACGACCGCTGCGGCTCGCACCTGATGGCGCCGCTGCTGGCCGCCAACCTGGCCGGCACCGCTCTGCTGCGTCGCGCGGTCGAGCGTCCGTCGCCGCTGGCCGGCGCCGCGGTCCAGCTCGCCTCGATCGGCGCCGCGGTCGAGGTCTTCGCGTGGTCCGAACGCCACGAGCACACCGCCCTGGCGCGCGCGCTGCGGCGGCCCGGGCACGAGCTCCAGCGCGTCCTGGGCACACGCGAGCCGACCGACGAGCAGCTCGAGGTCGGCCGCGCCGCGCTGGCCGAGATCCTGCGCGTCGAAGCGGTGCGCTGACTCTCGGCGCGGAGGCTGGAGAAATCCGCCGAGACTGCCGATACACCAGGCGTGCTTGGTGTATCGACTCTGCTCGCCGGGGCCGGCGACGCCGCTCAGGCTCGCCAGCACATCCTGGAGGTCATCGCCGGGCTGCCGGCGCGGCTCGTCGCCCTGACGGCCGTCCCGCCCGCTCCGAGCGTGCTCGACCGCGTCCGCGACTTCGCCAACAACTGGCAGGCCGTCTTCGCGATCCTCTTCATGGTCGCGCTGATCGTCGTCCTCTGGCGGACCCTTCGCCTGATGCCGCAGACCAAGCCGATCGAGATCAAGCCCGAGGCCAACCTCGAGGTCGGCTGGGAGGACATCGCCGGCGTCGACGAGGCGAAGGCCGAGCTGCGCGAGGTCGTCGACTTCCTGCGCTCGCCCAAGCAGTTCGAGCGCCTGGGCGCCAAGGTGCCCAAGGGCGTCCTCCTCCATGGGCCGCCCGGTACCGGCAAGACGCTGCTGGCCAAGGCCGTGGCCCACGAATCCGGCGCGCACTTCTTCTCGCAGTCCGCCTCGTCGTTCGTGGAGATGTTCGCCGGCCTGGGCGCCGCGCGCATCCGTCGCCTGTTCCGTGAGGCCCGCGCCGCGCAGCCCGCGATCATCTTCATCGACGAGCTCGACGCCGTCGGCGCCCGCCGCGGCTCGGACAACAACTCAGAGCGCGAGCAGACGCTCAACCAGCTGCTGGTCGAGATGGACGGCTTCGCCTCGGCCGCGGAGGGACGGGTGGTGGTCATGGCCGCCTCGAACCTGCTCGACAAGCTCGACCCGGCGTTGCTGCGCCCCGGGCGCTTCGACCGCCAGGTCTTCGTCTCCCCGCCGGACGTGAAGGGCCGCGAGCGGATCCTGCGCGTGCACACCGCCAACAAGCCGCTGCGTGACGACGTCGATCTCTTCGTCGTGGCCCAGCAGACGGCCGGCCTCACCGGCGCCGACCTGGCCAACATCTGCAACGAGGCGGCGATCTTCTGCGGGCGCCGGGAGGGCCACGCCGTCTCGCGCGCGGACTTCGACGGCGCGATCGAGCGCGTCATCGCCGGCGTCCTGTCCTCCACGACGCTCAACGACCACGAGCGCAAGGTCGTCGCCTTCCACGAGGCCGGCCACGCCCTGTGCCGCGAGCTGCTCGAGGGCATGGACCGCGTGCACAAGATCTCGATCATCCCCCGCGGCAGCGCGCTCGGCTACGTGGTCAACCTGCCCGACGAGGACTCCTATCTGAAGACGCGCGAGGAGCTCGTCGATCAGATGACGGTGCTGCTCGGCGGCCGGGTCGCGGAGCAGATCGTCTTCGGGGCGGTGACCACCGGCGCCGCCGGCGACCTTCAGCGCGTGGAGGAGATCACCCACGCGATGATCCACCAGTACGCGATGGGCTCCGGCGACGCGCCGCAGGCCGCGCTCAAGGATCAGGCGCTCTCGGACCTCACGCGCCGCATCCGCGACGAGGAGCAGCGCGAGCTGGCCTTCGAGGCGCACCGCGGGGCGTGGGACCTCATCACCTCCCACCGCGAGCTGCTGGACCGCATCGCCGCCGAGCTGCTCGAGAACGAGACGCTCGAGCGCGCCCAGATCGACCGCATCATGGAGGGCGTGCCGCGCATCGAGCGCCGCAGGCCCGTGCCGGACCTGCGCATCGCCGCGGCAGAGAAGCACGCGCAGACGGCCGACTAGACTCCCGCCCCGGATGTTCGCCCGGGTCGACCACATCGGCGTCGCCGTCGAGGACCTCGACGCCGCGATCGCCCTGCACGAAGAGGCCTACGGCATGGCCGTGGCGCACCGCGAGGTCGTCGCGGAGCAGGGGGTCGAGGCCGTGCTGCTCGACGTCGGCGAGAACCACGTCGAGCTGCTGCGCCCGCTCGACGAGGAGTCGCCCGTCGGGCGCTTCCTGTCCAAGCGCGGACCGGGCCTGCACCACGTCGCCTACCAGGTGACCGACGTGCAGGCCACGCTCGACAGCCTGCGCGACCGCGGCCTGCAGCTCATCGACGAGACGCCGCGCACCGGCATCCGCGGCTCGCGCGTCGCCTTCCTGCACCCCGCCTCGTCCGGCGGTGTGCTCACGGAGATCGTTCAGCCCTCGGAGGGACACTGACACCATGCCCCAGCGCATCAGCATCGGCTTCCAGGCCAGCGCCCCGCTCGCCCTGCGCGTGAGCGACGAGCAGCTCACCAGCCTCAACGACGCCCTCGGCGGCGAGGGCTGGCACGAGCTCGAGGCCGAGGACGGCTCGGTGCGGCTCAACCTCGCCCATGTCCTCTGGGTGCGCACCGAGAACGACGAGCACCGCGTGGGCTTCGGCCTGGCCTCGTCGGGCTAGCGGACCCCGCGCGCCGGACGGCATTCGACGCCATGGGCGCGATGAGAGAGCGCATGCTGCGCGGCGAGCTCTATCGCCCCGACGACCCGGAGCTGCTGGCCGGCCAGGAGCGCTGCGCGCGGCTGCTCGACCGCTACAACGCCACGGGCCACGACGACCAGGACGAGCGCGAGGCGCTGCTGCGCGAGCTGCTCGGCAGCGTCGGCGAGGGGGTCGTGGTCAAGCCCGCCTTCCGCTGCGACTACGGTGCGAACATCACCATCGGCGACGGGACGTTCGTCAACTTCGACTGCGTCATGCTCGACATCGCCCCGATCGCGCTCGGCGCCTCGTGCTGGCTGGCCACGCAAGTCCAACTCCTCGCGGCCACGCACCCCATCGACCCCGGCCCGCGGCGCGACGGCTGGGAGTACGGCGCGCCGATCACCATCGCCGACAACGTCTGGCTCGGCGGCGGCGTCATCGTCTGCCCCGGCGTCGCCATCGGCGAGGACACCGTGGTCGGCGCCGGCGCAGTGGTCACGCGCGACCTCCCGGCCGGCGTCGTCGCGTACGGCAATCCCGCGCGCGTGGTGCGCGAGATCGGCGAGCGCGACCGGGTGCAGGTGCCGTGAGCACCGCTGCCGGCGCCGACCTGCGCCTGTTCGGCGCCGTGCGCTCCGCGGCGCGGCCGCCGGTGAGCGACCTCGTGGGGCGCTTCTCGAGCCTGGGCGAGCATGCCGCGCTGTGGCTCGCCATGGGACTTCTCGGGGCGCTGGTGGACCGCCCGCGCCGTGCCCGCTGGAGGCGCGGGGCGTTCGTGGTGGCCGCGACCTATGCGGTCAACACGGCCATCAAGGCGCTCGTGCGCCGCCCGCGGCCGGTGGTCGAAGGGCTGCCCGCGCTCGTGGCGACCCCGACGCGGCTCAGCTTCCCCTCGGCGCACGCGTCCACGTCGTTCGCGGCCGCCCGCGCCTACGGCAGCCTCGTGCCGGCCGCGCCGCTCTACGCCACGGCCGCCGCGATGGCGGCCTCGCGCGTCTACCTCGGCGTGCACTACCCGACCGACATCGCCGGCGGCGCCCTGCTCGGGCTGGCCATGGGGAGCGCGGCGCGATGAAGGTCGGGATCGTCGGCATGCCCAACGCCGGCAAGTCGTCGCTCTTCAACGCGCTGACCCGCGCCGGAGCCGAGGCGGCCAACTACCCGTTCACGACCATCGAGCCCAACGTCGCCGTCGTGCCGGTCGTCGACGAGCGCCTCGACCGCGTGGCGGACACGATCGGCTCCTCGAACGTCGTATACGACACCATCGACTTCCACGACATCGCGGGCCTGGTGCGCGGCGCCAGCGAGGGGGAGGGCCTGGGCAACAAGTTCCTGGCCAACATCCGCGAGGTCGACGCCATCGTCCACGTCGTCCGCGCCCATCACGACGACAACGTCATCCACCCCGAGGGCCAGGTCGATCCGCGCCGCGACATCGACACCATCGAGACCGAGCTGCTGTACGCCGACCTCGAGCAGGCCGAGCGCCGCCTGGAGCGCGTGACCAAGCAGGCCCGGGGCGGCGACAAGCAGGCCCAGGCCGAGGAGCGCTGGGTGGCAGACGTCATCGCGGCGCTGCAGGAGGGGCGCCCGGCGCGCACCGTGCCGGTGCCCACGGACGCGCCCGATGCGCTGCGCAACCTGCACCCGCTCACGGCGAAGCCGGTCCTGCTGGTGGCCAACGTCGACGAGGGCGACGACTCGGTGCCTTCGGCCGTGGTCGAGCACGCCGCGCAGATCGGCGCGCTGGCCGTCGCGGTCTCCTCGCGCCTGGAGGCCGAGCTCTCCGAGCTCGACGACGATGACGCGAGCGCCATGCGCGCCGACATGGGCGTCGGCGAGTCTGGATTGCGCCGCGTGGTCGACGGCGCCTTCGCGCTGCTGCACCAGATCGCGTTCTTCACGGCCGGCGAGGACAAGCCGGCGCAGTCGTGGCACATGCGCGACGGCCTCTCGGCCTGGCACGCCGCGGGCGAGATCCACTCGGACATCCAGAAGGGCTTCGTGCGCGCCGAGGTCATCGGGTGGGACGCGCTGGTCGAGTTCGGCGGATATGCGCGCGCGAGAGAGCGTGGCGTCCTGCGTCTGGAGGGTAGGGACTACATCATGCGCGACGGCGATGTCATCACAGTGAAGTTCACGCCATGACCGAGCAGCGGGCAGCACTGGTCACGGGCGCCGCGCGCGGCATCGGCCGCGCGATCACGCAGCGCCTCGTCGACGACGGCCTCGACGTCCTGGCCGTCGACCTCGAGCCGGACGCCGACGGCCCGGGCGTCCCGCACGCCGCCGACCTCGCCACGCGGGAGGGCAACCGCGGCGCGGTCGAGGCCGCGATCGAGCGCTTCGGCCGCCTCGACGCGGTGGTGGCCAACGCGGGCCTGCAGCACGTCGCGCCGGTGGCCGAGTTCGACGAGGACCGCTGGGACCAGCTGCTCGCGGTGCTCCTGACGAGCCCGTTTCTACTGGCCAAGCACGCCTGGGCGGCGCTCAGCGAGAGCGGCGAGGGCCGCTTCGTCGCCATCGCCTCCGCGCACGCGCTGGTCGCCTCGCCCTACAAGGCGGCGTACGTATCGGCCAAGCACGGCGTGCTGGGGCTGGTCAAGACGCTGGCGCTCGAGGGCGCCGACGCCGGCATCGCCGCCGTCGCCGTGTGCCCGGGCTACGTCCGCACGGCGCTGGTCGAGCGCCAGATCGCCGACCAGGCCAAGGCGCACGGGCTGACCGAGGAGGACGTCCTCCAGGAGGTCCTCCTCGCGCCGCAGGCGGTCAAGCGGCTGATCGAGCCCGAGGAGGTGGCCGAAGCCGTCGCCTACCTCCTCGGACCCGGCGGGCGCACCATGACGGGCGTCCCGCTGACGATGGACCTGGGCTGGTCGGCCCGCTGACTACGCGGTCTCGAGGTAGTCGCGCGTAGCGAAGCGGTCGACCCGGCGGTGGAACAGGTCGCCGGCCTTGCCGCCGACCACGGCGAACACGAGCGTGACCACGAGCGCGGCAGCCAGCGTGATGAAGCCCGTGGTCGTCAGCGACTCGTTGCCGACCGCGACGTTGGGCAGGTTGAGCTGGTGCAGGACGTCGTACTGGTTGCCGCCGATGACGGCGGCGACGGCCAGCACGGCGCCGATGACGATCGTCCACAGCCACACGCCGACGCCCTGGCGGGCGCCGTCGAAGCGCGCCATGCGACCGGCGACATAGCCGCCGCAGTACCACGAGAGCGCCAGGATCGCGAGCACGAGGATCGCGCCGCCGAGGCCGATGGTGTCGGCGTTGCCCTTGGTCACGTCATTGATCTCCGACACGCCGATCGCGACGCCGGCCGCGGCCACGATGCCGAGCAGCAGTGCGGCCAGGCCGATGGCGCTCAGCAGGCCGAAGAAGGCGCTGCCCCAGCGGATGCCTCCGAAGCGGTCGCGCTGGTGGGCGCGCATGGCGACGACGGTGTCCTCGGCCACGACGGCCGGGATCGTGTGGGGCTCGTCGGCGACGTCGTCGTCGGTCACGGGCTCGCGGTCGGCGACCGGCGCGCGGTCGGTCACCGGCGCGCGCTCGCGTTCCACCACGGGCGCGCTCTCCGTGCGCGCGAAGCGGTCGCTCTCGGCCGGGCGGTCGGCCTCGACCACGCGTTCGCGATCGAGCCGGCGCGTGTCGGGATCTCCGGCCTGGGTCGCCTGCATCTCGGCCACGCGGCCCTCACGCGAGGCCGGATCGGCCGTGGGGGTGGCGACGCTGGTTGCCGGCTCGTCTACCGCGACGGCGCCGCCGTCGGTCTCGCGCGCTGGATCATTCGTCTTGCGAAAGCGTCCGAACATCGGGGAGCCTCCTCCCGTGGGGGTTCGTGACGAGGGTTCCCGCTCAGGCGGCTGCCCACGCGTCAAGTCGCTCCGCAAGCCGGTTCATCGAGCGCCTGCGCGCTGCCTCGGCGGCGCCGGCGAAGTCCGTCGGCGCGTCGGGCGGGCGCTCGACACCCGTGGGCTGGAGCGTCGCGATCTCCCGGAAGGCGCGCAGCTCGTCGGCCTGCTCGGTCATGCTCTGGCGCACGCGCGGGCGCAGGCTCATGGGCAGCGCCAGCAGGGCGTCGAGGGTGTCGTGCTCGTTGAGCAGCTCGCGGGCGGTCTTCTCGCCGATCCCCTTGGCGCCTGGCAGCCCGTCGGACGGGTCGCCGCGCAGGGCGATGAAGTCGGGCACCTGGTCGGGGCGCACGCCGTAGCGCTTGCGCACCTCGGCCGGCCCGATGGGCTCGGTCTCGCCCTTGCCCGCCGGCCACAGGACCGTGACGTCGTCGGAGACGCATTGGAACATGTCGCGGTCGCCGGTGAACAGCAGCGCCTGGCCGCCGCCCTGCGTCTCGGCCTCCGCGAGGCCGCCGAGGAGGTCATCGGCCTCGAGCGTCTCGTGGCGCAGCACCGTCCAGTTGAAGGCGCCGAAGAACTCGGCTGCGTCGCTCCACTGAGGCACGAGCTCCTCGGGCATGTCGATGCGGTCGGCGTGATAGGTGGGGTAGAGCTCGACGCGGTAATGCGCGGCCTCCTCGCCGAAGCAGAGCACGACCGCCCGAGGCGAGTGCTTCTCGACGGCCTGCAGGACGAGGTTGGAGACGCCGAGCAGGGCGTTGACCGGCGTGCCCTGGTCGTCGGTGATCGTCTTGGGCAGCGCGTAGAAGGCGCGGTACAGGAGCGAGGGCGCGTCGACGGCGAGCAGAGGACCGGGCATCCGGCTGATCCTAAGGGCCTCGCCGCACGCACGGCGCGCGCCGCCTAGCCTGCCCGCGGTGCGGCGCGCGCTGTCCTCGGCGACCTTGCCCCTGTACGTCGGCGGCTTCCTCGGCCCGTTCGGCGGCGGCGCGATCGCCGTCCTCTTCCCGCAGCTGCGCGACGCCTTCGACGCCACCACCGGCGAGGTCGCGCTCGCCATTCCGGCCTACTTCGTGCCCTTCGCGGTGGTGCAGCTCGTGTCGGGCACGATCGGCGAGCGCATCGGGCGCCGACGCGTGGTGCGCGCCGGCTACATCGCCTACGCGATCACCTCCGTCGCGGCCGCGGTGGCGCCCACCATCGGGCTCTTCATCCTTGCGCGGGCGGCGTCGGGCACGGCGAACGCCTTCCTCACGCCGCTGCTGCTGGCGGGCCTGGCCGAGGTGGTGCCGCGCGAGAGCCTCGGACGGGCGGTGGGGACCTTCGCCGCGGTGCAGACGGCCGCGATCGCCCTGGCACCCGCGGTCGGTGGCCTGCTCGGCGCGGTCGACTGGCGCCTGGCCTTCCTGACCCCCGCCGTCGTCGCCGTCGTCCTCGCGTTCTTCCCGCCGCCCGACTCGGAGCGCGTGCCGGACGCCCAGCCCGCGCGTCTGCGGGCCGTGTTCACGCGCCGCGTCGGGGTGCTGTCGGCGGCCGCGTTCGCCGCCTACGCGGGGGTCACCAGCCTCGGCTTCCTCGTGGCGCTGCGCTGCAGCGACAGCTTCGGCCTGGGCTCGAGCGCCCGCGGCGCGGTGCTTGCCGGCTTCGGCGTCGCGGGCATGGTCACCGGGCGCCCGTCGGGGCGGCTCGTGGACCGCGTGGGGCGCATCTCGGTGACCGTCGCGGGCGCGCTCATCTGTGCGGTGCTCGTGGCGCTCATCGGTGCGGCCGGGACCGTCGCCGGGCTCACGCTGCTGTGGCTGCTCGCCGGCGCGGCCTCGTCGCTCATCTGGGCCGGGCTCAACACGCTGACGATCGAGGCCGTCCCGGCCAACCGCGCCGGGGCGACGTCCGTCATCTCGGCCTTCAAATTCGCGGGGAACGCGGCCGCTCCGGCCATGTGGCTGCCGCTCTACGCCAACGACGTGCGCCTCGCCTTCCTGGCCGCCGGCGGGGCGTCGGCACTGGTCGGCGCGCTCACGCTGCGATTGCGCTGAGCGCGCGCCCCGGCGAGCGCACTAGATTTCCCGCCATGCTCACCATCACCGGCATCGACGAACTCAAGGCCAAGGTCGGCGAGGAGATCGGCCTCAGCGACTGGCACGAGGTCACGCAGGGCGAGATCGACGCCTTCGCCGACGCCACGGGCGACCACCAATGGATCCACGTCGACCCAGAGCGCGCCGCGCAGTCTCCGTTCGGCTCGACCATCGCTCACGGCCTCTACACGCTCAGCCTCAGCCCGCGCTTCACGTACGAGGCCTACGCGGTCGAGGGCTTCGCCTTCGGCGTCAACTACGGCTACGACCGCGTCCGCTTCCCCGCGCCGCTGCCGGTCGACTCGCGTCTGCGCATGCGCGTGACCCTCGACAGCGTCGACGACGTACCCGGCGGCATCCAGATGAAGGTCACGCAGACCTTCGAGCGCGAGGGCGGCGAGAAGCCGGTCTGCGTCGCCGAGCAACTGGTGCGGCTCTACACGGGCGGCTGATGCACCGTCTCCGCCCGGCCTCGTCCGCGGGGCGCCGCCGGCGGGGCGCGACGGGGCATCGAGGGAGAAGGAGCGACCGCTTCGTCAGGACGAGCGGGGAGTTTGTCGGGATATAGCGGACAAACTCACCTCTCGTGCCGCGTTGAGCGGCGACGCGCCAGCCCCGCGACGCTTGTCGGGTTTGCGCCCGTAGCGGCACCTAACCCGACAAGCGTGCCCGCGGCGAGCGCCGACGCGCCAACGCGACGTCCGCGGCGAACCCCAAGCGACCGGCCCGCTTCCCCTCGGTGCCTCGCCGCGCGGCGCGGCAAGCGCAACGCGGACGAGCCGCGAGGCGCAGCCGGCCCGCTAGGAAACCCGCACGGACGGCCCCACGGCCTGTCCGTACACGACGCGGTAGACCCCCGGCCCGGGCACGGCGACCGAGTAGCGCCCGCCGCGCAGGACCGTCGCGTCGGTGGCGGTCACCCAGCGCGCACCCTCGAGGCGCTCGACGCGCAGCCAGCGGCCGACCCGCGCCGGGGCGATGGTGCCCTCCAGGCGCGACGCGCGTGCGGCGGCCGCGCGGGCGACCGGAGAGACGCCGCCGGTGGCCGCGCCCGGTGAGGCCGGCGTGGCCGCGGGCTGCTTGGCCTTCGGCTTGCTCGCCTTCGAGGTCACCGACGTGAAGAAGGCCCACGTGTCGAAGAGTCCGAAGGCCGAGCGCAGCTGCGGCCCGGTCACGTTCGTCACGCCACCGGTGCCGACGACCTGCGCGCGCACGACGCGCGGGGAGACGCCGCGCTGCACGACCTTGATGCGCTTGAAGCGCCCCTGCAGGTAGCGGTGCAGCTTGCGCTGTACTTGGGTGGCAGTGAAGCGGAACGGGCCCCAGCGGTGCTTGGGCGAGACGCTGTCGAACGGGTCGTCGACCGCCTTCAGCCACGGCTTGGGCTGCGAGCCGACGAACGAGTTCTCGACGTCCTCGGTCTCGCCGCCCGAGGTCGAGAAGAAGTACGTGGTCACCGGCTGCCCGCCGAAGGTGACGACCTGGCCGGCGGTGGCCTGCACGGCGGCGTCGGTGTTGGGCGTCTCGGCCGAGACACCGCGGTAGACCTGCGAGCGCGTGTCGGCGTACTGGTCGAAGGCGGCGCCGCCGGCGTGGGTCGTGATCGCGTACGTGCGCGCCGCCACGGCCTGCGCCTTGAGCGCCTCGGTCGGCCACGCCGACGGGCTCTCGCCGCTGACGACGCCGCGCACGTAGTCCTCGAGGTCGAGCGCGTTGACGGCGATCAGGCCGGAGCCCGAGGCGCTGATGAGCAGCGAGCCGCGGTACAGGCCGTCGCGCACGCCCGGCACCGAGGTCCCGTTCAGGCGCAGCGCCTGGCCGAGCGGGGCGTCGACGCGCAGAGTCCCCGCGACCGTGCCGACGCTCGTGCCCGTCGCGTCGCGCAGGTCGAGGCCGGCCGCGGTGCGGCGCACGCTGTACGTCTGCGCGGGGTCGAGCTTCTGGTCGCCGGCGTTGAGCCCGCCCGAGAAGGAGATCGCCTTCCTTGACCCCTGGAGCAGGACCTTGACCTCGGGATTGGCGTCGAGTGCGCCCAGCGCGGTGCCCGAGTAGTAGTGCTCGAGGATGTAGTCGTAGCTCTTGAGGTGCAGCGAGTAGCCGTACGTGCCGTACTGGCTCATCCCGATGCCGTGGCCGAAGCCGGCGCCCGTGATGGTCAGCTTCGTCGCGGCCTGCGCGTGCGCGGCCGGCGCGGCGGCCAGCAGAAGGGCCGCGACAAGGGCGAGGACGAGCTTGCGCATGCCCCTTCCCGAACCACCTCCGAAGAGCTGAGTTGCGGTGCTAGGTTGCATGCGATGGCTCAGGGTAACCGGCGCGCCAGCGACGTGTTCGTCGAATGCCTGGAAGCCGAGGGGGTCAAATATGTCTTCGGGATCCCCGGCGAGGAGACCCTCGACCTCAACCAATCGCTGGCGAGCTCGTCGGTCTCCTTCGTCCCTGTTCGACACGAGCAGGGCGGGGCCTACATGGCCGACATGTACGGGCGCCTCACCGGACGCGCGGGCGTCTGCCTCGGCACGCTGGGTCCCGGGGCCATGAACCTCGTCACGGCGATCGGCGACGCCTTCCTGGACCGCGCGCCGCTCGTCGCCCTGACCGGCCAGGCCGACCTCGAGCGGATGCACAAGGAGTCCCATCAGTTCATCGACCTCGTCGAGCTGTTCCGGCCCATCACGAAGTGGAACGCGCGCGTGGCGAGCCCGGAGATCATCCCCGAGGTCGTGCGCAAGGCCTTCAAGGTGGCAGAGTCCGAGAAGCCCGGCGCCACTCACCTCGAGCTGCCCGAGGACGTCATGGCCGCGCCGCTGGACGCGGCGCCGCTGCCCCGCCGCCGGCCGGTCGAGCCCGAGCCCGCGGCCCGCGAGCTGCTCAAGGCCGTCGACCTCATCCGCAACGCCATCAACCCGGTGGCCCTGGCCGGCAACGGCGTCGTGCGCGCCCGCGGCGCGCCCGCCCTGCGCGAGTTCTGCCGCGCGACTGGGATCGCCGTGGCCGAGACCTTCATGGGCAAGGGGCTGCTCGACTACACCGACCCCAAGGCCCTGGGCACCGTCGGGCTGCACTCGCGCGACTACGCGATGGCCGGCTTCGAGGACGCCGACGTGGTCATCGCCATCGGCTACGACCTCGTCGAGCACGCCCCCTCGCACTGGAACCCGCGGCGCGACAAGAAGATCGTCGTCATCGACTCGCAGGCAGCCGAGATCGACGAGTACTTCACCCCCGAGGTCGAGTTGATCGGCGACATCTACCACGTGCTCACGCGGCTGGCCGAGGAGTGCCGGGACGTGCCGCACTCCGGCGGCTCGCGGCGGCTGCGCGACGTCGTGCTCGGCCGCTTCGAGCAGGCCAAGGACGATGACGCCTTCCCCATGCAGCCCCCGCGGGCGCTGTGGGAGATCCGCCAGGCCCTCGGCCGCGAGGACATCCTGATCAGTGACGTGGGGCTGCACAAGCTGTGGATCGGCCGGATGTTCCCGGCCCATGAGCCGAACACCGTCCTCATTGCAAACGGCCTTGCAGGCATGGGCTTCGCGCTGCCCTGCGCGGTGGCGGCCAAGCTCGTGCACCCCGAGCGCAAGGTCGTCGCGGTCAGCGGCGACGGCGGCTTCCTCATGAACTGCCAGGAGCTCGAGACCGCGATGCGCCTGAAGACGCCGTTCGTCAACGTCATCTGGGAGAACCGCCAGTTCGGCTCCATCGTCTGGAAGCAGGACAACAAGTTCGGCGAGCACTTCGGGGTCGACTTCACCAACCCCGACTTCGTGCGCCTGGCCGAGTCGTTCGGCATGCCCGCGTGGCGCTGCGAGGGCGTCGACGACTTCGGCCGCCACCTGCGCCACGCCCTCTCGCTCGACCTGCCGTCGCTCATCGTGCTGCCGATCGACTACTCGATCGACGTCGCCATCAGCGAGCTGGGCGCCGAGACCGTCTCGACGTGAGGAGAGCGTGGGGCGCGGGGTAGAGTCGCCCCCATGACCACGGCAACGGCAGAGCAGGCCATCCTCGACGCGGTCAAGCCGCAGCTCTACATCGGCGGAGAGTGGCGCGACGGAGCCGAGGGGGCGACCATCGAGGTCGAGGACCCCGCGACCGGCGAGACGCTCGCCGAGGTGGCCGACGCCACCGTCGACGACGCCAAGGCCGCACTCGGCGCCGCGCACGAGACCTTCGCGCAGTGGCGCGACACGCCCCCGCGCGAGCGCGGCGACATCCTGCGCCGCGCCTACGACGTCATCACCGAGCGCACCGACGACCTCGCGCTGCTCATGACGCTCGAGATGGGCAAGCCGGTGGCCGAGTCCAAGGCCGAGATCGCCTACGCGGCGAACTTCTTCCGCTGGTACGCCGAGGAGGCCGTGCGCATCAACGGGCGCTTCACGGTCAACGAGGCGGGCGCCGGCCGGGTGCTCACGCTCAAGCAGCCCGTCGGCCCGTGCGTGTTCATCACGCCGTGGAACTTCCCGCTGGCCATGGGCACCCGCAAGATCGGCCCAGCCATCGCGGCGGGCTGCACGATGGTGGTCAAGCCGGCCAAGCAGACCCCGCTGTCGATGCTCATGCTCGCCCAGATCCTCGAGGAGGTCGGCCTGCCCGGCGGCGTGGTCAACGTCATCACCGCCAGGTCGTCGGGGCGCACGATGGAGCCGCTCATCAAGGACCCGCGCACGCGCAAGCTCTCGTTCACCGGGTCGACCGAGGTGGGGCGCACGCTCATCCAGCAGTCGGCCGACCAGGTCCTGCGCGTGTCCATGGAGCTCGGCGGCAACGCCCCCTTCCTGGTCTTCGACGACGCCGATGTCGATGCGGCCGTCGAGGGCGCGCTGATCGCCAAGATGCGCAACGGCGGCGAGGCGTGCACGTCGGCCAACCGCTTCCACGTCGCCGACGCCGTGGCGCAGGAGTTCGCCGAGAAACTCGCCTCGAAGATCGGCGAGATGAAGGTCGGGCGCGGGACCGACCCCGACGTGAAGGTCGGCCCGCTCATCGACGACGACCAGCGCGGCAAGGTCGCGGAGCTCGTCGACGACGCTCGCGAGCGCGGGGCAAAGGTGCTGGTCGGCGGCTCGCGCGTCGACGGCGCCGGCTACTTCTACGAGCCGACCGTGCTCTCCGGCGTGCCCGACGACGCCCGGCTGCTCGGCGAGGAGATCTTCGGGCCGGTCGCGCCGGTCAAGGGGTTCTCCTCCGACGACGAGGCGATCGCCGCCGCCAACGAGACCGAGTACGGCCTCGTCGCCTACGTCTACACGCAGGACATCAATCGCGCGTTCAAGGTCATCGAGGGCCTCGACACCGGGATGATCGGCCTCAACCAGGGGATGGTCTCCAACGCCGGCGCCCCCTTCGGCGGCGTCAAGCAGTCGGGCTTCGGCCGCGAGGGCGGGCCGGAGGGCATCCAGGAGTACCTGGAGACGAAGTACGTCGCGATGAACGTCCCGTAGTGGCGACCTTCGTCGACCTCTCGGCGCCGATAAAGCCCTCGCCGCCCGAGCTGCCCGACCTGCTGCGCACCGACATCGAGTACTCCGGCCACGCCGAGGGAGCGAAGACGATCGAGGGCATGCTCGGCGTGGGAGCCGAGCTGCTGCGCGACGGCGAGGGCTGGGCGGTCGAGACCTTCCTGCGCTTCGGCACCCACAACTCAACGCACGTCGACGCGCCCTGGCACTACAACTCGACCGTCGCCGGCGAGCGGGCGCAGACGATCGACGAGCTGCCGCTCGAGTGGTTCCACGCGCCCGGGGTCGTCCTCGACTTCTGCGCGCGCGAGGACGGCGACGCGATCGACGCGGCCGACGTGTGCGAGGAGCTCGGCCGCATCGGGCACACGCTCGCCCCGCTCGACATCGTCCTCATGCGCACGGGCCGCGACGCCTTCTACGCCGAGCTCGACTACATCGCCCGCGGCCCCGGCGTCACCGCCGCCGCCACGCGCTGGCTCTACGACCAGGGCGTGCGCGTCATGGGCATCGATGCCTGGGGCTGGGACCGTCCGCTGCATCTCCAGGCGCAGGAGGCGATCGCGAAAGGCGAGACGGGCATCTTCTGGGCCGCCCACCAGGCCGACCTGCCCTACTCGCAGATCGAGCGCCTGGCCAACCTCGGCGCGCTGCCGAGCACCGGCTTCCGCGTCAGCTGCTTCCCTCTGCGGATCGTGGGCGCGAGCGCCGCCCCGGCGCGCGTCGTCGCCATCCTCGGGGAGTGAGGGTCAGGTGGCCGCGACGACGCGCACCGCCCCCCGGGCGGTCGTGTTGTAATGCGACCCGGTCGCCGTGACGGTGAACTTGTAGCGTCCGGGCTTGACGTAGCGGCCCTTGGTGTCGCGCCCGTCCCAGCGCAGCCGCAGGACCGTATGCGCCTTGTGCTTGGCGACGCGGATGCGCCGCACGACCTTGCCCTTCGCATCCCGAACGGTGAGGACGACGCGCGAGGTGTGCTTGAGGCGGAAGGTGATCGCCAGCGAACGCCCGCCTCCCGGACGCAGCGTCGTCGTGCTGATCTTCAGGCGCGGGAAGGTCGGCGCCAGTGTCGCGCGCGGGAGCACCTCCACGGTCTTGACGCTCGTGGGCTTGCTCGCCGCGCTGCCCCCGGAGGTGGGCGGCGTGATCGTCGGCGGCGTACCCGCCGGGGCCGGATAGGTCGCGACATACGAGCCGGCGGACCCGTCGAACATCGCATAGGCGATGCCCTTGATCGTCTGGACGCCGTACCCGACGGCCTGGCCGTTCCGCGCCAGCCCCAGCAGCGTCCCGGTGGGACCCTGGATCGGCAGCATCGCTTGCAGACCGCGCGCCCCGGCGCCCTGGTTGATCGCGAAGCTCAGCTGCCCGCCGGCGAACGACAGGCCGGCGAACGACGACTGGTCGCGCCCGTCGAGCCAGGTGAGCATCTGCTTGGCCGACACCACGGGCACGCCGCGCGCCTGGGCGGCCTCGATAATCGCGTTGGCGCCGGGGTGACCCCCGGTGCCGCCGGCCGGCTGCGCCTGCGAGGCGTCCGTGTGCATGTTGGCCGTGACGACCGCGTAGTAGCCCTTGGCGCCGAGCGCGTTATCGAGCAGTACCGCGATGTTGGTGGGGATGTCCTGGTCGGACTCGTCGGTGATCTGCGATGCGGCCTGGAAGACGTCGACGAGCGAGCCGTCGGTGTTGGCGAAGCGCATCGGGAAGCCCGAGCCGGTGAAGAGCCCCGGGCGGTTCAGCACCCACCCGCCGGGCCAGTAGTAGTAGTTCGTGTCGAGGCGGATGCCCTGCGCCTGCTCGGCCCGCGGCACGTCGACCCAGCCGCTCCACACGATGCAGTGGCTGCGGCTGGTGACCGGGCTGACGATGCTCGGGAAGTTCCCCGCGAGCTGGTTGAGCTGTGCGACCAGGTCGCCCGTCAGTCCGGCGAAGCTCGCGACGTTGTGGCAGTTCTGATCGGTCGGGTTCTGGGCGCCGTCCGCCGTGCCGGAGCTCCATAGGTGCAGCGCGACCTCGAAGCCCTGGCTCTGGAAGGCGGCGGCGCCGCTGTTGGAGAGGTCCGCGTTGGGGAAAAGATAGGTCGTCCCGCGCACGCACTGCCAGTCGGCGACCGCGCAGCCCGGTGGGCTGTAGACGTTCAGGTCGCGCATGAACTGGCCGACCGTGCCCTCGGTAGCGCCGCTCGCGGGTTGTGCGTGGTCGTCGCCCGTCATGACGACGGCCGCCTTCAGGCCGTACGGGAGGTACCAGAAGCGCGGCAGCGGCATCCGCGGCAGCTGCATGCCGATGATCAGGTTGGCGAGGAGCCGCTGCTGCTCGTCGGCCGACGGGATCTGGACACGGCTGAGGTCGACCCAGTCGGGGAAGAAGAGGTCGTCCGAGCGCAGGACGGCCGGGGCTGGGGCTGGGCCCGGAGTGTCGCGCTCCTGGCCGATCCAGGCCGGGTTGCCCTGACGCGTGTAGACCACCGAGCGCGCGAGGTCGTAGGTGAAGGCCGCGGCCTGACCCGAGCCGAACGCGTGCAGGCTGACCGCCGGGCGGCCGCTGTCGGAATAGGCCGCCAGCGCCCCGGCGCCGGCCAGCGAGTAGAGGTCCCCGTCACCGTGGAACTGCATGCTCGAGGTCGTCACGCCGCTCTGGGCCGTCGCCGTGATCGACCCGTTGCTGACCGTCCCGCCAGGCCCGGACAGCCCGAGCAGCGGGGCGAGGTTCGTCGACGGCCGCATCGCGATCAGGTCGCCGCCGCCCTGCACCCATGTGGTCAGCGTCGCCACCTGACCGGCACTGAGCCCAGTCGGTCCGAGCACGACGATGCCGTGTCCGGCGAGCAACGCTGGGCTGAGCGAGCCGACGTCCGCGACGTCGAACTCGTTCAGGCCCTCCTGGCGCAGGATCTCGGGCAGGTAGCCGCCGAAGCCGTCGGCGCCGGAGGTGACGACCAGGATCGGTCCGCCGGGGGGCGGGGAACAGCTGCCGGAGCGGTGGCCGCCATAGTGAGCAGGAACGCGGCGGCGACGCCCAGCGCCGCCGCTCTAGCCAACAAGCCGCGGCTTACGGTCATCGACTAGAAGCTAGGCCGATCGGACGCCCGCGTGAAGGCCATCCCAGACGTTGGTATGGGAAGTGGTGTTCGGATACCTACGTTTGCCGTCCCTCCCGACCGCGAAGGCGCCATCTGGCGCAAGTTCCGGGGCCGCGGGGCGTCGGCTATCGTCCGTTGGGAACGTGCCGCCCCCCGCTGCACGGGCGCAACCTGCGCCCGCGAGCCGGCGTTAGCAGTGTTGTGAGCACTCCGTCCACGCGCATCGCCCAAGCGCGCGCCGAGTTGGCGCGAGGCGTCGGGACCCCCGGCGGCTGATGGGCGCTGCGCGGTGGGCGGTGCTGGCCGTCTGTCTGGCGGC
Source organism: uncultured Actinomycetes bacterium (assembly GCA_963807305.1). Lineage (GTDB taxonomy): Bacteria > Actinomycetota > Thermoleophilia > Solirubrobacterales > Solirubrobacteraceae > JAOPZW01. The sequence continues at coordinate 51,729 of CAWEBN010000014.1, read as the reverse complement.
CGTGGTGGCGGCCCTCGCGGTCGTGGCGGGCGCCATCGGCGGCCAGCAGCGGCCGGCCCCGGCGCTGCCGGCAGTGACCGGGCCGGTCGGCGCGCGCGTGCTCGACGGCCCATGGATCGTGCGCGGCGACCACGCCGACCGGGGCGCGGCCCTCGGCTGGCCCGGCGGCCACTTCGGCGGGCGTGAGGAGAAGATGCCGTTCTCGCCCAACGCGCGCCACGTGCGCGGCGTGGCGGGCGAGCGCTCGTTCGCCGGTTCGGTGGCGTGGTACCGCACGACGGTCATCGTGCCGCGCGCGGGCGTCTACGCGATCCGCTTCGAGTCGGTCAATCACCGGGCCTCGGTCTGGGTCGACGGGCGCTTCGCCGCCGAGCACACCGGGACCTACCTGCCCTTCGAGGCCCGGGTGCCCCTGGCCGGCGGCGCGCACACGCTCGTCGTGCGCGCCGACTGGCGCGATCCGGCGGCGATGAAGGCCGATGCCTGGCATCGCACCTGGTTCAACTTCGGCGGCATCAACCGCCCGGTGTCGATCCGTGAGCTCGGGGCCAGCGAGCTCGACTCGCCGTCGATCGTCACGCACCTGGACGGCACCGACGCGGTGGTCGACCTGGCGGTCGGCGTCGGCAACCGTGCCGGCCCGCGGACCATCGCCGTGCGCGGGACGCTCGCGGGCACCGCGGTGCGCTTCGACCCTGTGCATCTCGATCGCGGCCAGCGCGCCACCGTTCGCGCGCGCGTGCGCATCGCGCGCCCGAACCTCTGGGAGCCCGGCCACCCGACGCTCGAGCCGCTGCGCCTCGAGGTCCCCGGCGAGGCGGCCTTCACCGAGCGCGTCGGCCTGCGCGAGGTGCGCTGGGCCGGCGGGCGCCTGGAGCTCAACGGCGAGGCGCTGAAGCTGCGCGGCGCCTCGCTGCAGGAAGACGCGCCGGGCCGCGGCGACGCGCTCACCGACGCCGACGCCGACGCGATCGTCGCGCGGCTGAAGGCCATCGGCGCCAACGCCACGCGCAGCCAGCACCCGCTGAGCGACGCGCTCCTCGACCGCCTCGACGCCGCCGGCATCCTCGTCTGGCAGGGCGTCGGCCCCGTCGATGCCCCCGGCGCATGGACCTCGCGCACGCCCGTGCAGCAGCGCCGCGCGATCCGCCGCGTGCGCCTCAACGTGCTGCAGGAGCGCTTGCACCCCAGCGTGGTGGCCTGGAACCTCGCCAACGAGGTCGCCGGCAACGGGCACTTCGGCGGCCAGCCCGAGTACGTCGACGCCGCCGCCCAGCTCGTGCACCGCCTCGATCCCGGACGACCGACGGCGATCGACGTGTGGGGCACCCACCTGCCTGACCAGGCCGGCTTCATGTACCGCCACATCGACGCCGTGGGCGCCACGAACTACGAGGGCTGGTACGACGACGCGTTCGCGGCGCCGGCCGTCGTGCAGGGGGCCATCGACCGCTGGCTCGCGCGCGTGCACGCGACCTTCCCCGGCAAGGTGCTGATCGTCAGCGAGTTCGGCGCCGAGGCCAACCGACTCAACGCGCCCGGCACCCCGGGCTCCGAGAGCTTCCAGTCCAGCCTGCTCACCCGCCACATCCGCAGTTACGAGGCGACCCCGTGGCTCGACGGCGAGCTCGTCTGGAACCTGCAGGACTTCGCGCTCGCGCCGTCGTTCGCGGGCGGCTCCATCCGCCGCCAGGTGCCGAGCATCAACCTCGTGCGCGGGATCAACCAGAAGGGGCTGTTCACCTACGAGGGGCAGCCCAAGCCGGCGGTCGCTGCGGTGCGCCGGGCCTTCGCGGGCTGAGCCTGCCGTCGTCGGTCGTCCGGTCGTCGGTCGTCCGCGTTGCGTCCTGGTTCTGCGCGGCGCTTACTGCTGCATCGAGGGAAGGAGGGTGGCGGTGGGCGGGCGCTCGCCCGCTCCGCTCGCGTCGCCGGTTCCCGGCGCGGAGTCCCTGCGCATTTCGAGCGTGTCTTGCAACACCTTCCGCGCGCGGCCGACGGGGGTGTGCGCGTTTGACCGAGATTATTTAGGTCGATGTCGACCACCCCCTCGGGCATCTCCAAAGACTGTCGCGAAACACGCACGACTGCACCCCCAAGGCGCACGCGCCTGAGGACGACGACCCGCGCCCCGAACCGCCGGCCGCCTCCCTTCTCTCGATGATGCCGTTAGAGCGCCGCGAAGCGCCGCAGACGCCAGGCGGACGCCCGCCCGCGAGCCTAGGCCTGATTCCCCGCCGCGATCTTGCGCAGGTCGATGATGCGGTCGTAGAGCGCCGGCTCGACGCCCTCCTCCAGCGCGACGTCACGCAGCGGGCGCCCGGAGTCCGACGCCTTCTTGACGATCGCCGCGCCCCTGTCGTAGCCGATGTGCTCGTTGAGCGCGGTGGCCACGGCGAGCGTCGACTCGGCCGAGCGCTTGGCGCCCTCCTTGTTGACCTCGATGCCGTCGACGCACTTCTCGGCGAAGGCGAGCGACGCGGTCGAGAGCAGGTGGATCGACTGCAGCAGGTTGCGCGCGATGAGCGGGATGCGCACGTTGAGCTCGAATTGCCCCTGCAGCCCGCCGACGGTGATCGCGGCGTCGTTGCCGATGACCTGCGCGGCCACCTGGAGGACGACCTCGGGCATGACCGGGTTGACCTTGCCTGGCATGATCGACGAGCCCTTCTGCAGCTCGGGCAGGAAGATCTCGCCGATGCCGGCACGCGGGCCCGAGCCCATGAGCGCGATGTCCTGCGCGATCTTGGTCAGCGACACGGCGACGACCTTCAGCGCGCCGGACAGCTCGACGAGCGCGTCGCGGTTGGCCTGCGCCTCGAACGGGTCGGCGGGCGGGTCGATCTTCAGCTTGGTCTGCTTCGTGAGCTCGCGGCGTACCTTGTCGGCGAACTTCGGGTGCGTGTTGAGCCCCGTGCCCGCCGCGGTGCCGCCGAGCGGGATCTGGCGCACGTGGACGAGCGCCGCCTCGATGCGCTCCTGGCCGAGGCGAACCTGCGCCGCGTAGCCGCCGAACTCCTGGCCGAGGGTCACGGGCACCGCGTCCATGAGGTGCGTGCGTCCTGACTTGACGACGTTCTGGAAGCGCTTGGCCTTGCGCGCGAGCGAGCGCTCGAGCGTCTTCAGCGCGGGCAGCAGCTGGTTGGTCGCACGATCGAGCGCGGCGAGGTGGACGGCGCTGGGGAACACGTCGTTGGAGGACTGGCCCATGTTCACGTGGTCGTTGGCGTGGACGCCGTCGCCCGCCAGCGAGGCGAGGACCTCGTTGGCGTTCATGTTCGACGAGGTGCCCGAGCCGGTCTGGAAGACGTCGATCGGGAACTGCGCGTCGTGGTCGCCGGCGGCCACCTCGTCGCCCGCCCGCGCGATGGCGTCGGCCAGCTTGGGGTCGAGCTTGCCCAGGTCGGCGTTCGCCCGCGCCGCGGCGCCCTTGATGCGACCGAGCCAGTGGATGACCGAGGCGGGGACCGTCTCGCCGGAGATGGGGAAGTTGTCGACGGCCTTCTTCGTCTCGCCGCCGTAGAGCGTCTTTCGCGGAGCCATGGCCGAGACCCTAGCCACAGAAGGCGGCAAGCTCCCTCGCGACTCCGACCCCGTCGTCGTAGGCCATGAGGAAGCCGGTGTCGCTCAGCACGCGCAGCTGGCCGTCGGGCAGCAGGTCGAGCGCCTCCTCGGCGGCCTGCAGCGGATGGCGCCGGTCGGCATCGGCCCACAGCAGGAGCACCGGGAAGTCGAGGTGCGGGTAGAGGTCGAGCAGCTCGCGGCGCGGGCCCGCCGGCCAGCGCTTGGCGAAGCGCGCCCACGACCGCGCGAGGTTGACGTTGCCGCCGACGTCGGCGAAGGCGTGGCGCAGCAGGTCGCGCGCTGCGGGGTCGGCGCTGACCGAGAGCTTGACCCCGCGCTCGGGTCGATAGGCGGCGCGCGCGACGTGGGTCAGCGCGTGGCCGAGGCCCGGCACGGCGCCCAGGCGCGCCGCCGTGCGCCACTTCTCGCGCGGCGCCGGGCGGTGCAGCGGGTTGGGCATGAGCACGAGCCGCCCCGGCGTGATGGCCCGCAGCTCGAGCGCGCGCAGCAGGATCTGCGCGCCCAGGTCGTGGCCGCCGACGAGCGGGCGCGCCCCGGCGGTCTCCATGCAGAAGGCGGCGATGACCTCGGCCAGCCAGTCGAGCGTGTAGGGGTGGCGCGGGCGGTCCTCGGAGTCGCCGTGCAGCGGCAGGTCGGGGAGGATCAAGCGGTAGCGATCGGCCAGCGGCTCGACGATCGGCTCGAACTCGCGGTGGCTGAGCAGCGCCGAGTGCAGGAGCACGAGGCCGGGGCCGGTGCCCGTCTCGCGGTAGGCCACGCGCGCCCCGTCGGGGTGGTGGTAGAGGCGCAGCTTCATCCGGTCGCCTCCCCGGCGCGCTGCCCGCGGGCCAGCGCGGCGGCGATGCGGGCGCCCTTGCCGTCGAGCACCGCGGCCGAGCGCTCGATGTGGCGCTGAAGCTCGGCGTGGATGCCGGCCGTGCGCTGTGCGCCGCGCCGCGCCGCGCCGACCAGGTAGCCGAGCCGCAGCGCGGCCTCCGCGTCGCCCGTCGCCGCCTGGGCGGAGAGGTGGTCGGCCGCGCGGGTGAGGACGGCGCCCGCCGTCTGCAGGTCCGCGTCGTTGCGCGCGTTGGAGACGCACTGCGACAGCCGCGTTCCCGAGGGCAGGGTCACCGGGCCGGGCGCGCGGGCCAGCGCGCGCTCGATGGCGCGCGGGCTGCTCACGCACGCCTCGTCGAGCGGGTCGCCGGCCGCGCCGCAGGCCGCCAGCGATGCGGCGGCGAGCAGCGCGAGGACTCGGACCATCGCCGGATCGTAGAGTGGCCCGGGTGCGCCGTACCCCCTACGACGGCGAGATCCTGCGCCTCGCGCTGCCCGCCCTGGGGGCGCTCGCCGCCGAGCCGCTGTACCTGCTGGTCGACACCGCGATCGTCGGCCATCTCGGCACGCCGCAGCTCGCGGCGCTGGCCCTGGCCGCGACGGTGCTGTCGAACCTCGTCGCGCTGTGCATCTTCCTGACCTACGGGACGACCGCGCGCGTGACGCGGTTGCACGGCGCCGGCCGCGACGCGGATGCCGCCGCGCTCGGCCCGCAGGCGCTCTGGCTCGCACTCGCCGCGGGGGTCGCCCTCGCCGCGGTGGTGTCGGCGTTCGCCGCTCCGCTCGTGAATGCGCTGGGTGGCGACGGGCACGTCGCCGACATGTCGGCGCGCTACCTGCGCATCGCCGCGCTCGGGCTGCCGATGGCGCTCGTCGCACTGGCGGGTCAGGGCTGGCTGCGCGGCATGAGCGACCTGCGCACCCCGCTCGTCATCGTGGTGGCGGCCAACGTCGTCAACATCGTGCTCGAGGTGCTGTTCGTCTACGGCTTCGGCTGGGGCCTGGACGGGTCGGCGTGGGGCACGGTGCTCGCGCAACTCGGGATGGGGATCGCGTTCGCGGTCGTGCTGCTGCGCGTCTTCGCCTGGCCCGACCTCGAGCGGATCCGCTCGCTCGTGTCGATCGGCGCTCAGCTCGTCGTGCGCACGGCGGCGCTGCTGGGCTGCTTCGTGCTCGCCACCGCCGTGTGCGCCCGCATCGGCGCGGCCAGCGTCGCGGCCCACCAGATCGCCTTCCAGCTCTTCGGCTTCCTGGCGCTCGTGCTCGACGCGATCGCGATCGCCGGGCAGGTCATCGTCGGCCGCGCGCTCGGCGCCGGCGATGCGGACGAGGCCTTCGCCGCGGGGCGCCGGATGCTCGAGCTGTCGCTCGGGGCCGGGCTCATCATCGGCGGCGTCTTCCTCGCCCTCGCCGACGTGATCCCGCGCGCGTTCACGAGCGATCCCGACGTCATCGACCAGGCCCAGGAGCTGTGGCCACTGTTCTGTGCGATGTGGCCGGTGGCCGCCGTGGTCTTCGCGCTCGACGGCATCCTCATCGGGGCGGGCGACACGCGCTACCTGGCGGCGGCGATGGTCGTGGCCTTCGTCGCCTTCCTGCCGATCGTCCTCTCGGCCGGCAGCGTCGCCGTGGTGTGGCTGGGACTCGACATCCTCATGCTCGTGCGCCTCGCGACGCTCGGCGGGCGCTTCGTGCGCCGCCGCTGGGCGCTCGTCGGCGCGCACGCCTAGCTGGTCACGGGCTCGATCGGCGCCGGCAGCGGGAAGTCGCTGCGCGCGCAGCCCTCCTCGATGGCGGCGATGACCTCCTCCATGACGCGCACGCGCGCGTAGCGCTTGGAGTCGCCCGGGACGATCCGCCACGGCGCGTGCTCGGTGCCAGTGCGCTCGAACATCTCCTCGAGCGCGGCCTCGTAGGCAGGATGCTTCTCGCGGTTGCGCCAGTCCTCGTCGGTGAGCTTCCACGTCTTCAGCGGATCCTGGCGGCGGCGCTCGAAGCGCTTGAGCTGCTCGGCCTCCGAGATGTGCAGGAAGAGCTTGACGATGATCATGCCGTCGTCGACGAGCATGCGCTCGAAGTCGTCGATCTCGCGATAGGCGCGCCGCCACTGCTCGTCGGTGGCGAATCCCTCGACGCGCTCGACGAGCACGCGGCCGTACCAGGTGCGATCGAGCACGGCCATGCCGCCCCACCCCGGCAGCGCGGGGACGAAGCGGTGCAGGTAGTGGTGGCGCTTCTCGTCGGGCGAGGGGGCGGCGAAGGACCTGACGCGGACGTGGCGGGCGTCGAGCGGCGCGACCAGCCGCTTGATGGCCCCGCCCTTGCCGCTGGCGTCCCAGCCCTCGAAGAGCACGCACAGCGGCGGCCCGAGCTTGCCGGCCCCGATGAGGCCGGCGAGCGTGAGGCGCAGCTGCGCCATGCGCTCGCCGTGCTGCTCGAGCAGGCGGTCCTGCTCCTTGCGCGAGAGCTTCAGCGAGAGGTCGACGTCGTCGAGGCGGCCCATGGCTTCCATCCTCCCAGCCGCAGGCTCGGCGCGCCAAACCTGCGCAAAGCTGCACGGCGGCTCGTGCACGGCCCACGCGCTGTCGTACTTGGCCACCATGAGTCCCACCATCGAGCCCGGGTCGCGCATGGGCCTCACCGCTTCGGAGGCCGCGCGCCACCTCGGCGTGTCGATCTCGACCGTGCGCCGCTGGTCGGACGCCGGCCACCTCCAGGGCTACCGCACGCCCGGCGGTCAACGGCGCTTCAGCGTCGCGCAGCTCGACGCGTTTCTCGACTCGCTGCGCCCGCGCTCCGGCTGAGCCGGCGCTGACGCGGTCGCTCAGCGCCGGCGCAGGATCGCGACGTAGTCGCCGGCGAAGCGCTCGTCGTCATCGAACTCGATGCGCTCGACCTCCCAGGGCGTGTCCTGGCTCACCTCCGCCAGCTCCTGCGGGGACAGGAGCCAGTAGTCGAACCAGTCGCCACAGCTGCCCGCGTAGCAGATGCGCATGCGCGCCTCGCCCGGGCGCCGCCCGCGCTCGCGGTTGAGCTCGTGGTACGAGCGCCAGCCGGGGGCCGCGGCCATGGTCGTATCGAGGCTGTCGCCGATCAGCACCGCGCCGGGCCGACAGCGGTCGGCCAGCCACCGCAGGATGGATGGTGCCTTGTCGTAGCTCTGCAGCAATCCAAGGTTGTGCCCCAGCAGCAGCATCGCATCGAACCGTTCGCCTGCCAGCAGGCCCGGCTCGCCGATGGCGCCGCGAATCGCCAGCAGCCCGCGGCGCCGGCACGTCTCCAGGGCGCCCTCCGAGATGTCGACGGCGGTCACCTCGCAGCCCCGCTGCTCGAGCAGGCTCGCGTGGCGTCCGCCGCCCGCCCCGAGGTCGAGCACGCGTCCGCGTACCGCCTCCAGCGCCCGTCGCGCCGCCGGTGCCCACGACTCCGCGCCATTCAGGTACAGCGACGCGATGTACTCATCGCGCCACCCGTCGTCACGCTCGACGGCCAGCGGCTCCGACACGCCCTCGAGCGCGTCGATGAGGGCGCGTCCGAACGTGTCGCCCGCGTCGAGATGCGTTCCCGAGGGCGCCATCCCACCCATCGACATCGGACTCAGCCGTCCGTCACGGCGCGACGGCCTCGTTCATGCGGCGCTCGATGTCGAGCTCGCGATCGAAGTCGGCCTCGTCGGCGTGGCGGTAGTCGGTGCCGCGGCCGGACAGCAGCTCCGCGAGCGCCTCGACGTAGACCGGATCGAGCTGGGATCCCGCGACGCGCCGCAACTCGTTGAGCGCCTCGAACGAGGTCATCGGCGTCCGGTAGGTATCCGGCGCGGTGAGCGTGTCATAGACCTCGGCCACCGCGACGATCCGTGCGAGCGCGGGGATCTCGTCGCCCTTCAGGCCGCGTGGGTACCCGCGCCCGTCGATCCGCTCGTGGTGGGCGCGCACGATCTCCGCCACCGGGCCCGTAGACCCCGATGTCCCGCAGCAGCTCGGCGCCGATGTCCGGGTGGCGGCGGACACCGCGCCAGTCGGGGTCCTGCAGCTCGCCGCCGCGCTCCATCACCCGGTCGGAGAGGACGAACTTGCCGATGTCGTGCAGGAGGCCCGCGGTGTGCGCGTAGCTCCTGCTCGCGCTTGGACAGCCCGACCTGATTGGCGATGTCGCGCGAGAACGCGGCGACCGCCGCACAATGGCGCGCCGCACGCGAGTCGCGCTCGTCGAGGGTCCGGATGAGGCCCGACAGGACGCCCCAGGACAGGCTCGCGTACTCGCGCGTGCGTTCGCGTGCGGTGACGACGAGCCGCGCCATGTACGTGAACGCGACGACGTTCAGCAGGACGAAGACGAGAGCGACGAGGCCGAGCTCGGCGTAGATCTCGGCGATCGTCGCGACGACCGCGATGTTGATCGCGACCGGCGCGACCAGACCCTTCATCGACCGCAGGCCCGCCGTCAGCGACGTCCCGTCGAGGATCGCGAACAGCAGCGGGGCGATCAGGAAGTTGAGCGCCATGGTCACCGCGGCGGCGGCCGCCAGCAGCAATGCGAAGCCGGCGCCGGCGCGGTCTGGATCGATGGCCTGGAACGCGACGGCCGTCAGGGCGACGGGCGTCGAGGAGCTCGCGATGTTGATGATCAGCGCGCGCCATCGGTAACGCTCGACCAGCCAGGTCGCGACGAACGAGATGGTGGGGATGAGGAAGGCCGCCAGGGGCCCCAGGAAGCCCACCGCGATCATGGCCGCGACGAACGCGGCGGAGACCTTGAGCTGGGCCGAATACTGGGCAGCCAGCAGCTCCGCGATGACCGCGCTGAACGTCAAAACCGCTGCAAGCGGCTTGACGACGGTGGTGGCAGGCGACAAAGTCACGGCCACCACCCCAACACACACGACTCCGCTCGCGATCAGGGTGGCGAGTGCGGGCCGTGGGCGACGCTTGGCGTCCGCCATGAGCGAGGACGCTACAGCGTCGTTTCACCCGGGCCTAGATCAGTGGGAAGGTTGTCTGCCGATTTAGCGGCCGCTAACAAACATTATAAGTCCTCCCCTCCGTGGGGGTTCGCTGGATCGGACGTGCTGGAATGTACACACGTCCAGATTCAATTGCACGGGTTTTCCTGCGAAACCCGTGCAAGATCTGTGCGCCCGCAGACAGCGGCGTGTCAGACTGGTGGCATGGAGGACTTCGTGCGCACGCTCAAGACATCCGAGGCTGCCGCCGTGCTCAATGTGAGCCCGAATACGCTGCGTGCCTGGGAGCGTCGCTTCGGCTATCCCAAGCCCCAGCGGACGGCGGGAAAGCACCGGCTCTACACCCATGGAGAGGTCGCCGCTCTGCGCGACGCGCTCCAGGAGGGCCTGTCGATCTCGTCGGCCATCTCCCGCGCGCGCGAGTCACTGAGCTCGGACACGAGCACCCTCATCGGGGCGCTGCAGGCGTTCGAGCTCGATCGGGCCGACGCGGCCATGGAGGCCGCCCTCGCCCTGCGCTCGGTCGAGCGCAGCGTCGAGGAGGTGCTGCTTCCGTCGATCCGCGAGATCGGCGAGCGCCACGGTTTCGACTCGGCGCCCTGGGCCTTCGCGGCCCGCTGGGCGACCGATTGGCTGCAGCGTGCGCAGCGGATGGCTCCGCCTCCGATGCGCCCGGCCGCGGTCCTGGTCGGCGATGCCACCCGCGACGACCTGGACCCCGACGCGCTGGCGCTCAAGGCGCTGCAGCTCTTCGCGGTGCGCTCCGGCGCCCGCGTGCTCGTCCTGCCGATCACCGGCGTGGCCGGGCTCACCGAGGTCCTCGGGGCGTTCGCCCCGCAGGTCGTGGTCATCGCGGGCGCCCACGCGTCCGACGACGACGTGGCGCGCTGGGCCTATCGGGTCCGTGCGGCCAGCGGTGCTCTGCCGATGACGCTCTACCGCCGTGGCGGACGCGCCGATGCGGCGCGTACGACGGCGCGGATTTTGCCTGATTCCGCTGGCGAAGCGCATCGCCTCGTGCTAGACATTCTCGATGGCCGGCCGCGGGGGGTGGCCGCTCCGGCTGAAGACGAAATCGCACAGCCGGATGACCGCCGTCAGGTGAAAGCCTCGTGATCGAACGCCCACGTCTCGTAGCCCTTCCGGGCCACGGAGATCGTCCCCGCCCCGATGTTCAGTTCTGCGGGCATTGCGGCCGCCAGCCGCAGCCGTCCGACATCCAGCCGGCCTCGCGCGTGTGCTCGCGTTGCGGGCTCGGGCTGCTCGTGTCGGCGCCGCCGGACGCCGCGCCGAGCCCGCAGGACCCGTTCCTGCTGGTCGACGGCCAGCTCTCGATCTGCGCGGTCAGCCGCCTGGCCGAGCAGTTGCTGCTGACGTCCGAGACCGAGGTCGTCAACTCGCACATCGGCGACCTGCTCGTGCCGGCCGACGTCGAGATCGGCGGGCCGGAGTCGCTGGTCAACCTGGTCGTGCACGCGGCCCGTGGCCCCGGCGAGACGCACCATGTCGTCCTGCGCCCGGCCAAGGAGTACGGCATCCGCTTCTGGGCGCGCATCGCCCCCTGCGGCCCGCCGCGCGCGGCGCTCGTCGTCCTGGCCGACGGCCGGGCCTAGCGCGCCGAAGAAACACCCGTGGCGTCGGCGTCGCGCCGCGCTTTCCTGCGCCTGCAACGAACCGCCCAAGCTGCAGCTTCGCTTGCCATCGTTGCGCAAACCTCGCCAACGCTCGATACATCGCGCATGGGCGCGATCCGCACCAACGCCGCTGCGGCCATGCTCGGCGTCAGCCCCAACACCCTGCGCTCATGGGAGCGGCGCTTCGGCTACCCCGAGCCGCGCCGCACCGCCGGCGGCCACCGGCAGTTCGACCTCAACGAGATCGAGGCCCTGCGCTCCGCCTTCGAGGAGACCCACAACATCTCCTCGGCCGTCGCCCTGGCCCGCGAGCGCGGCGCCGGGCCGGCCACGCCGTCGCGCCTGCGCAGCGCCTTCGCACGCTTTGACGAGGTCGACGCCGACCGCGTACTCGAGGAGAGCCTGGCCGTGCGCTCGGTCGAGCGCACCGTCGAGGAGGTGCTCCTCCCCGGCGTCGAGAGCCTCGACCCCGAGGGCGAGGGGGCCACTCCCGAGTACGGCTTCGCGTGGCGCTGGGCCACCGGCTGGCTGGCCGCCGCGACCCGCGTCGCGCCGCCGGCCACCCGCGAGGACGGCGTGCTCGTCTTCGACGCCAGCGCGCCGTGCGACATGGATGCCCTGCACGCTCAGGCCCTCGAGTTGTGCCTGCGCCGTCGCGGTCTGCGCGTCCTGACCCTGACCATGGCGCTCGACCCCGGTCGCCTCAGCCGCGCGCTGCACGCGCTGGAGCCGCGCGCCGTCGTGCTGACCGGGCGGCGCGCCTCGCTCGACGCCCTCGGGCGCCTGGTCTACGCCGCCCGGCGCACGGGCGGCGACGGGGTCACCGTCTACGACTTCCGCGGCGCCCTGCCGTCGAGCGGGCCGACGACCGTCCCGCGGCTGGGCGACAGCCCGCTCGCCGCCACCGAGCGACTGCTCGCGAGCCCGGGCGAGCAGCGCGTCGCCGCGCCCGAGCGCACGCTGCTCGCGGTCGGCGGGCGGGGCTGACGCTGGCGCCGTTCGTCCCCGAGGACTTCGAGGTCCCGCGGGGGCTGACGACGCCCGCCCTGCGGCTCCTCCCGCTCGGCCCCGAGCACAACGAGCCCGACCACGCCGCCTGGAGCACGAGCATCGAGCACATCCTGGCCACGCCTGGCTTCCGCGGCCACGACTGGCCGCCGCTCGAGGGCATGTCGCTCGAGGAGAACCTGTCCGACCTCGAACGCCACGCCGACGACTACGCGCGGCGGACCGGCTTCACGTACACCGTCCTCGCGCCCGACCGCGACGACGTCATCGGCTGTGTCTACATCTATCCCTCGCGCGACGGGCGCTTCGATGCCGACGTGCGCTCGTGGGTCCGTGCGGACCGCGCCGAGCTCGACGCCGCGCTGCACGCGGCGGTCAGCCGCTGGCTGGCCGAGGAGTGGCCGTTCGCGACGGTCGATTACGCCGCGCGCGGGTAGCGGCGGGGCGTCAGGAGGAAGCGAGCGAGCAGCGCGACGCGCGGGCGGCGCCGCGCGAGCGGCTCGCCGAGCAGCGCGCACAGCGTGCGTGCGGCGCGGTGCGACGCGGGCGGCAGCACCACGGCCGGCCCGAAGGGGAGCAGCGCAGGCGCCGGGAGGCCATCGGCTGAGACGTGGTGCCGGGGGCTAGCGGCGCTTGACGCGCGGGCGGCGGTCGATGCGCCGCAGCTCGCGCTCGACGCGCTCGACGGTCTCGGCGACCTGGCTGACCAGGCGCTCGATCCCCTGGTTGCGGTCGAGCTCCTGACGGGCGCTCGAGACGGCCTCGCGCAGCATCCGCACCTCGAGCCCGAAGCGCCCGCGCAGGGCGTTGAGCTCGTCGTCGTGCGAGCGGCGCAGGCCGGCGACCTCGCTGGCGTTGCGCTCGCGCACGACGCACAGCTCCACCTGGGTGGAGCGCTCGAGGGCGCGGGCGGCCTCCATCGCGGCACGCGCGGTGCGCATGCGGCGTACGGTGGGCAGCAGGAAGACCAGGCCACAGGCCAGTCCGACGAAGTAAGCGGCGACGTCCACGAACCGGCAATCGGCCAGGGTCGAAGGATCCTGAGGTCGAATCTCGACAACTGGACGTCCGTAGGAGCAGAGCACGGCCGGCCACCGTCCGCCGCGCCCGGCATGATGTCCGCGCGATGACGCTCGTGCCCGGTGATCCGCTTGCGCACCGCGCGCTCGACTCCTTGCTGCGCGCCGAGTCGAGCGTCAGGCGCCGGCTGTCGAGCAACCTCGAGCGCGAGGGTCTGAGCGCCTCGGGCTTCAGTGTCCTCGTCGTGCTCACCATCGCCGGCGGCGACATGGAGCTGCGCACGCTGCGCCGGCGCCTTCAGACGTCCAAGGCGAACGCGACCGAGGTGGTCACCACGCTCGAGCATCGCGGGCTGGTGGTCCGCAGCCGCCTCGCGCACGACCGCCGCGCCGCGACCGTGGCGCTGACGGCCGTGGGCCAGGAGCTCGTGGACCGGCTCTTCCCTGAGCACACCGCGCGCGTCCAGAGCGCGTTCGCGGTCCTCGACGAGGCCGAGAAGCGCTCGCTGGCGGAGATCTGCCGCAAGCTCGCGACAGAGGCCACCCCGCGCGCCGCCTGACCTGCCAGTCCCGTCCGCGTCATCCGGCCCGTCGCGTGACCAGCCGGATGCGGCCGCTGGTCGTCGCGTAGGCGATCAGCGCGCGCCCGCGCGGCGTCATCGCGAAGGCCGGCGGGGCGGCGACCGCGCCGTCGGAGCCCGACAGCTTGCGCACCGTCCCCACGATCGAGCCGGCGATCCGCACGACCCGGACGGCGTGACGGCTCATCACCCCGCCGGTGGTCCATGCGGCGTAGCCGGCGCCGTTGTCGGCCGCGAGCGACACGTCGCGTGTCCGCTCGCCTGAGGGTGTCAGCGTGCGCACCGGGCTCGATGCCTGCCCGTTCGGCCCCAGGCGCAGGGCCCGCAGCGGGCCGGCCGGGGCGTCGGAGCGTGCGGACACGAAGGCGACGAGGACGTCGCCCGCGCTGCTGCCGAGCGCTCGCACCGTGAGGACCTGATCGCTCGAGGGACGCACGACCGTCGGCGCCCCGAACGCTCCGCCGGGAGGCCGCGCCGACGACACGAGGGCGCGCCCCAGGCCGTCGGACTGCGTCCAGAGGGCCACCGTGTGGCCGTCGGGCGTGAAGGCCAGCTGCGGCGAGCGCGCGAAGCCGCCGGGCGCCGAGAGCCGTACTGGGGCACCGAAAGTGCTCGCGCCGGGCGCGCGGGTGGCCGCGAAGATGACGCCGCCGCTTGGCCACGCCGCGACGAGCGTGCGATCCGGCAGCGCGGCGACCACGGACTCGAACGCGGCGCCCGCCGGCAGGCGCGTCTTCGCGCCGGCGTTCCGGTTGGCGATCGCGACCGTGTAGGCGGCCTGCCGGCGCCAGAAGGTCAGTAGGCCGGGATCGACGAAGGCGGGGCTGAAGGCGTTCGGCGGTCCTGTGATCGCCCGCGGGGTGGTCGCTGCGCCCGCGTGCGACACGGAGGCGAGCTCGAGCACCCGGGCGTTCGCGTCGCGGAAGCGCCGCCAGACGAGCAGCGCGTCGTGGCCGCTGTAGGTCAGCGTCGGCGAGTCGAGGCCATGGCGCGCGTCGCGGTCGACGATCACGGGCGTGCGCAGGCGGTCGACCGTGCCCGGCCGCAGCTCGACGCGATCGGCGCCGCCGATGTGGCGGACGTAGGCGACGGCCGCCGCATCGGGCCCGCCGAGCGCGACCGCGGGCTCGCGGGAGAGGCCGCTCTCGGTCACCGAGCGCGGAGCGCTCCACGGTGCCGCGCCGGCGGCGGCGGGCACCCCGGCGAGGGCGAGCAGGGCGATCAGGGCTACGCGCATGGCCACGAGTGTTGCAACGCGCGGGGGGCGCGGCGGGTTGCGCTCCTACAATCCGCCTTCAGATGGCGCGCCGCCCGGTCGACCCGCAGCAGTCCTTCCCCGAGCTCGAGGAGCAGGTCCTCGCGCGCTGGCGTGAGCGCGACATCTTCCACGAGTCGGTCCGCCGCCGCGACGGCGCCGAGCCGTGGGTCTTCTGGGAGGGTCCGCCGACGGCCAACGGCAGGCCCGGCGTCCACCACGTCCTCGCGCGCGTGTTCAAGGACATCTACCCGCGCTACAAGACGATGCGCGGCTACCAGGTCGAGCGCAAGGGTGGCTGGGACACGCACGGCCTGCCGGTCGAGATCGCGGTCCAGAAGCAGCTCGGGATCGAGAACAAGCAGGAGATCGAGCAGTTCGGGATCGCCGAGTTCAACCAGCGCTGCCGCGAGGCGGTCTTCGAGTACCTCGAGGACTGGAACGCCTTGACCGAGCGCATCGGCTTCTGGATCGACCTCGACGACGCCTACCGCACGCTCGACGCGACGTACATCGAGTCGGTCTGGTGGGCGCTACGCCAGATCCATGACAAGGGGCTGCTGTACGAGGGCCACAAGGTCGTGCCCTACTGCCCGGGCTGCGGCACGGCGCTCTCCAGCCACGAGGTCGCGCTCGGCTATCAGGACGTCGTCGATCCGAGCGTCTACGTGCGCCTGCCGGTGGTCGAGGACGGCGGCCCGGTGCAGGCGGGCGACGAGCTGCTCGTGTGGACCACCACGCCGTGGACCCTGGTCTCCAACGCGGCGGTCGCGGTCGACCCCGAGCTCATCTACGTGCGGGCCAAGGCGGGCCCGCTCGACGCCCCGGTGATCGTGGCCGAGGGCCTCGTCGAGCGCGTCCTCGGCTCCGAAGGCGTTCGGATCCTCGACCGCTTCCCCGGCGCGGCGCTCGACGGAGTGCGCTACGAGCCGCCCTTCCCGTACCTGAAGGCCGACGCCTACGGCGAGCGCGGCCACAGCGTCCTGCTCGGCGACTTCGTGACCGCCGACGACGGCACCGGCCTCGTCCACACCGCCATCGCCTTCGGCGAGGTCGACTTCCGCCTTGGCCAGCAGTACGGCCTGAAGGTCGTCAACCCGGTGCACCCCGACGGGACCTACGACGAGCGCATCGGCCCCTACGCCGGGCGCAAGGTCAAGGACGCCGACCCCGACCTGATCGAGGACCTCCGCGCCCGCGGACGCCTGCTGCGGGCCGAGACGATCGAGCACGCCTATCCGCACTGCTGGCGCTCGGGCGACCCGCTCATGTACTACGCCAAGCGGTCGTGGTACATCGCGACCTCCAAGCTGCGCGAGCGGCTGATCGAGGCCAACAGCGAGGTCGACTGGTACCCCGAGCACATCCGCGAGGGGCGCATGGGCGACTGGCTGCGCGGCAACGTCGACTGGGCGCTGTCGCGCGAGCGCTACTGGGGCACACCGCTGCCCGTGTGGCGCTGCACGAAGGACGGCGAGCACACGCACGTCATCGGGTCGCTCGACGAGCTCGAGGAGCTGTCCGGCGTGCGGCTGGAGGACCCGCACCGGCCGTTCGTCGACGAGGTCGGCTTCCCGTGCCCGCAGTGCGGCGCGCGCATGGAGCGCGTGCCCGAGGTGATCGACGTCTGGTTCGACTCCGGCTCGATGCCCTTCGCGCAGTACCACGCGCCGTTCGAGAACGAGGAGCGCTTCCAGGCGCGCAGCTACGCGAACTTCGTCTGCGAGGCGCTCGACCAGACGCGTGGGTGGTTCTACTCGCTGCTGGCGGTCAGCGTGCTGCTCTTCGATCGCTCGCCGTACGAGACGGTCGTCTGCCTCGGGCTCATCCTCGATGGCGAGGGCCAGAAGATGTCGAAGTCCAAGGGCAACATCGTCGCCCCTTGGGAGGTCATCGACCGCTTCGGGGCCGACGCCGTCCGGTGGTACTTCTTCACCGCCAAGAACCCGTGGGACGGCTACCGCTTCAACGCCGAGACGATCGGCGAGTCGATCCGTCTCTTCCTGCGCCAGCTCTGGAACACGTACGCGTTCCTCTCGACCTACGAGCCCGAGCGCGAGGGCCAGGCGACCGACCTCGACCATTGGATCCTGTCGCGTCTGAGCGCCACGGTCGAGACGGTCACCGAGCGCCTGGACGCGTTCGACACGACGACGTCCGGCCGGGCCATCGCCGAGTTCGTCGACGATCTCTCCAACTGGTACGTCCGCGGCTCGCGCCGGCGCTTCTGGGAGGGCGACGGCGCCGCCTTCGCCACGCTGGAGACGGCGCTGCTCACCGTCTCCAAGCTGATCGCGCCCTTCACGCCCTTCGTCGCCGACGAGCTCTACGACAACCTCGACGGCACGGAGCCCTCGGTCCATCTCACCGACTGGCCCGAAGCGGATCCCACCCGCGACCGCGACATCGGCCTCGAGGACGCGATGGCGGTGGCGCGCGAGACCGTCCGCCTCGGCCTCTCGGCGCGCGCCGCGGCGAAGGTCAAGCTGCGCCAGCCGCTCAAGGAGGCGGTCGTCGTGGCCGTCGGGCGCGAACGGGAGGGCATCGAGCGCCTGGCCGACATCGTGCGCGACCAGCTCAACGTCAAGCAGCTGCGCTTCGTCCAGGCCGCCGACGAGCTCGGCTCCTACGACGTCAAGCCCAACTACCGCGCGCTGGGGCCGCGCTTCGGCAAGGGGATGCCGCAGGTGGCCGCGGCGGTCGCGTCGCTCGAGCCGGGGCACGTCGCCGAGGCGCTGCGGGAGGGTCGGACGATCGCCATCGCGGTCGACGGCCACGATCACCAACTGGCCGCCGACGACCTGGTGCTGGCCATGGCGCCGCTCGAGGGCTACCAGCTGGAGCGCGAGGGCTCGCACGCGGTGGCGCTGGAGCTGGCCTTCGACGATGAGCTGCGCCGCGAGGGTCTCGCGCGCGAGGTCGTCCACGCCGTCCAGAACGCGCGCAAGGCCGCGGGGCTCGCCGTCGAGGACCGCATCCGGCTCATGCTGGGCGGCGACCCTGAGCTCGTCGGCGCGGCGCAGGCCCACGAGGAGTACCTCGTCCGCGAGGTACTGGCCGTCGAGATCGCCTACGACGGCTCGGTCGACGGTCACGTCGCCACCATCGAGGATCGCGAGCTGCGCATCGGCGTGGCGCGCGCGTAGCGCGCGGCGCCGCCCGCGCCTCGTCACGACTCTGCGCACGGGCTGTGCCAATTCACGCGCGCCGGGCCGGATCGCCGCGCGGGCGCGCGTACGGTCGTCGTCAGTGACCAGACGACGAGGGAGGACGACGTGGACCGCGACAAGCTGCGCACGGTGGTGGAGGGGATCCCGGCAGGGCGCTGGATGAGCTACGCCGACGTGTGCGTGGCGGCGGGTGGCTTCGCCGACGAGGCGCGGGCCGTCAACCAGCGCCTGATGACGCTGGAGATCGCCGGCGCGCATCGCGTGCTGCGCGCCGACGGGCGGGTGGCGCCGACGGCTCTCGGCGACCCCGAGCGCGCGCGGGCGCTGCTCGAGCGCGAGGGGCTGGTCTTCGACGAGCGCGACCGCGCGAGCCAGGACGCCCGCGTGCGGCTGTCCGAGGAGGTGCCCGCCGCCTAGGATCAGCCCGCTGCCCTCGACCGATGACCAGACGCAGTCCCCGCCCGCTGCCCTCGACCGATGACCAGACGCAGTCCCCGCCCGCGGCACCGTACGCGGCGCTCGTCGCCGAGCACGGCCTCTCGCCGGCGCACCGGCTCATGCTCGACGCCGTGCCCGACGGGGCGCGAGTGCTCGACGTCGGCTGCGCGACGGGCTACCTGGCCGCGGAGTTGACGCGGCGCGGATGCCGCGTCACGGGCGTCGAGGCGGACCCGGTCGCGGCCGAGCGTGCGCGTGCGCATTGCGAAGCGATCGTGATCGGGGACATCGAGGACGCCGGCTGTCGCGGCGAGGTCGCGTCGCTCGCGCCCTTCGACGTCGTGCTGTGCGGCGACGTGCTCGAGCACCTGCGCGACCCATGGTCGGCGCTGCGGGCGCTGGCGGCGTTCGGGGGGCGGGTGGTGCTCAGCGTG
Organism: uncultured Actinomycetes bacterium; assembly: GCA_963807305.1. Lineage (GTDB taxonomy): Bacteria > Actinomycetota > Thermoleophilia > Solirubrobacterales > Solirubrobacteraceae > JAOPZW01. Next base: position 32,829 of record CAWEBN010000014.1, on the reverse strand, counting down.
CCGAACGTCGCGCATTGGACGGGCCGCCGCGCGTTGGCGCGCGGGCACTTCCCGTACGCGGAGCACGGCCTCTTCGACCGCACCCACCTGCGCTTCTTCACGCGGGCGAGCGTCCGCGAGCTCGCCGAGCGGGCCGGGCTGCAGCTGGTGGCGGAGCGCTTCGCGCCCGCACCGGTGCCGATGCAGGCGCGCATTCCGGCGCTACGAGCGCTGGAGCGGGCCGCGCTGCGAGCGCGGCCCGAGCTCTTCGCGCTTCAGGTGGTGCTGATCTGCGAGGCGAGCGGGTCCGGGCGCTAGGCCAGGACGGGCTCGAGCTCGGCCTCGAGGCGCTTCTTGGGGTAGGCCCCGATGACCTTCTTGGCCTCGGCCCCGCCCTTGAAGAGGATCAGGGTCGGGATCGACAGGACCTGGTACTGCGCGGCAGTGACCTGGTTCTCGTCGACGTTGAGCTTGACGATCCTCAGATCGTCGCGCTCCTGCGCGATCTCCTCGAGCACGGGGGCGACGACGCGGCACGGCCCGCACCACGGGGCCCAGAAGTCCACGAGCACAGGGGTCTCCGACTCGATGACCTCGGCCTGGAAGCTCGCGTCTGTGACCTCGATGATGTTGGCTGCCATGTTGTCTCCTGGTCGCGTGCTGGCCTTCTGACCAGTCACTATACAAAGTGTAGTGACCAGTACCGACGGCGCCCTGTGGCGTTACAAGGAGCGGCGCGGCGGGCCGGCTGCATCAGCGCCGCGGTGATGCACTAGCCCAGCGGTGAGGCGAGCCGCAGCAGGTCGGGCCAGACGAAGACCTCGAGGCTCGCGGCCAGGATCAGCATCGGAACGGCGATCGCGGTGGTCACCGCGGTGGCCGCCAGCAGCTCGTTCCACGCCTCGCGGCGGCTCGCGAGCATCCACGCCGCGAGCGGCAGGAAGAGAGCGACGAGCTCGATGAGCGCGTGGGGCAGCAGGGTGAGCATGAGCATCGTGCGGCCGATCTCCAGCTGCGCGGCGAGCGTCGCCGCCCCGCTGCCCAGGACGTAGCCCTGGGTGCACAGCGAGAAGGTCGTCGCACCGGCGACGAAGACGATCGCGGCCGGGCCGGCCTTCTCGTGCACGGCGCGCCACCAGCCGCGGTGGTTCTCAGCCTGGGTCGGCAGTGAGCTGCCGGCGATGAAGCCCGCCACGCACGCCATCGAGTGCAGCGCGAGCACGAGCGAGTTGCGGAAGAGCACATGGCCGACCGCACCGAGGTCTGCGGGCTCGTTGACGCCGGCGACGACGTACCCGCTGGGGTCCGGGGTGACGAGGTGGGCGATGAGCCACACCGCCGCCAGCAGCGCGACCGCGATCGCGACGGCGCCGAGGACCCACGGGCGCAGCACGGCCGTCGGCGCGCCGTGCCAGCGGCGCAGCGCGGCGCGCGTGTCATCCATGCCCTGGGCCAGGGCCAGCTCGCTGACGTTCACCCTGTGTCGATTCGGCCCGAAGACCGCGCCCCTTGAGGGCTCCCGGCCGGATGTCGGAGGTGCTCGGCGCCCCGGCGCAGCTGCGGCACGAGCCAGGCCGCCTCGGCGGTGATGCGCCAAGACATCTTCGACGTGCCCAGCTGGCGGTCGCGGAAGACGATCGGGACCTCGACCACCCGCCGGCCGCGGACGATCGTGCGGTACGTGAGCTCGACCTGGAAGGCGTAACCGCGCGAGCGGACGCTGGGGAGGTCGATCTCGCGCAGCACGTCGGCCCGGAAGCATTTGAAGCCGCCGGTCAGGTCGCGGATCGGCAGGCGCAGGGCGCGCCGCGCGTACCAGGACCCCCCGCGGCTCACGACGCGCCGGACGACGCCCCAGTCGGCGACCGCGCCCCCGGGCACGTAGCGCGAGCCCAGCGCGAGATCCGCGCCGTCATCGCGCACGGCGGCGAGCAGGCGCGCGAGGTCCGCCGGGTCGTGCGAGAGGTCGGCGTCCATCTCGAAGACGTAGCAGGCGCCGGCCGCGAGCGCTCGCGCGAAGCCCGCCAGGTACGCCGGGCCCAGGCCCTCGCGCACGGGCCGGTGCAGCACCTCGACCTCGCCCGGGTGCGCCGCGGCCAGCTCGTCGGCCATGGCGCCGGTGCCGTCGGGGGATTCGTCGTCGACGACGAGCACCCGAAAGCCCTCGGGCGCGACCTGGCCGAGCACGCGACGCGCGGCGGAGACGACGGTCTCGAGGTTCTCGGCCTCGTTGAAGGTGGGCAGGACGAGCCAGGCGGGTCCGGTCATGAACGGCCGCGTACCTTATGGGCAACGCCCATGCCCGATCCGCCCAACGCCACCATCGCGACGCTCTTCGACGAGCTCGCCGACCTCTACGAGCTCGACGGCGCCGTCGTGCACCGCGTGCTCGCCTACCGCAACGCCGCGAAATCCGTGCGCGAGGCGCCGCGCTCGGTCGCGGCCATGACACGCGAAGGCAAGGTCACCGAGCTGCCGGGGATCGGCCGCACGCTCGAGGAGAAGATCGAGGCCCTGCTCGAGACGGGCACGATCCCGGCCATCGAGAAGCTGCGCGCGCGCATCCCGGCCGGCCTCGTCGACCTCACGCGGCTGCCTGGGCTCGGCCCCAAGCGCGCCCGTAAGCTCTACGACGAGCTCGGCATCGATTCGCTGGAGAGCCTGCGCGCGGCCGCCGAGGGCGAGAAGCTGCGCGACGTGCGCGGCTTCGGCGCCAAGTTCGAGGAGTCCGTGCTCGAGGCCTTCGCGGCCGGCGTCGGCGAGGCGCCCGAGCCGAGGGTGTTGCTTCCCACGGCCCTGGAGATCGGCGAGGGCATCATCGACGCGCTGCGCGCGCAGGGTGCGCAGTTCGGCCTCGATCGGGTCGAGCTGGCCGGCTCCGCACGGCGCCTGGCCGACGCCGTCAAGGACCTCGACATCATCGCCACGGCCTCCGATCCGCCGGCGCTCATGGCCGCCTTCGCCGGGCTCGACGTGATCGAGAGCGCGGCTTCGCCGGGCGAGAACGCCGCGCGGGCGCGCACCCACACGGGCGTCTCCGTCGACCTGCGCGTGGTCGAGCCCGACCAGTTCGGCAACCTCCTGCAGCACTTCACCGGCTCGAAGGCGCACAACCTGGCGCTGCGCGAGGCGGCCGTCCGCCGCGGGCTGCACGTCTCCGAGTACGGCCTGCTCGATGACGCCACCGGCCAGACGCACCGCTGTGCGACCGAGGAGGAGGTCTACGAGCTGCTCGGGCTGCCGTGGATCCCGCCCGAGCTGCGCGAGAACCGCGGCGAGCTGGCGCTGACCGACGGCGAGCTGCCGGCCCTCATCGAGCAGAGCGACCTCAAGGGCGACCTGCACATGCACACGACGCTCAGCGACGGCCGCGCCGACGCCGAGGCGATGGCCGTCCGCGCGCGCGAGCTGGGCCTCGAGTACATCGCGATCACCGACCACTCGGCCACGCACGGCTTTGGCAACCACGTCACGCCCGATGCTCTGCGCGCGCAGATCGAGGCGGTCCGCGCGCTGGACGAGCGCATGGACGGCATCCGCGTGCTCATCGGCACCGAGACGAACATCGGCACCGACGGCCGCCCGGACTACGACGACGACCTGCTGGCGCAGCTCGACTGGGTCGTCGGCTCGGTCCACACGTCGTTCGCGGTCGGCTCCGATGCGATGACCGAGCGCATGATCGCCGCGATCGAGCACCCGCTGATCGACGCCATCGGCCACCCGACCGGACGCAAGATCCAGTCGCGCGCCCCCTACGCGGTCGACGTCGAGCGCCTCATCGAGGCGGCCGTGCGCACCGGCACCATGCTCGAGATCAACTCGGCGCCCGACCGCCGCGACCTCGATGACATCAACGCGCGCAACGCCGCGGCGGCGGGCGTGCGGATCGTCATCGACTCCGACGCCCACGGCCCCGACACCATGATCCACACCCGCTGGGGCATCGCCACCGCGCGCCGGGCGTGGCTGACCAAGGACGACGTCGCGAACACGCTCCCCTGGGAGCAGCTCGCGGCGCTCAGGAAGCGCGCGCGCTGAGCAACCGCGGGAGCAGTTCGGCGCGAACGACCGCGTCGACGGCGGCGCGGCGGTAGGGCGCGATCGCCGCCAGCGCACGCTCGGCGTAGCCGCGCATGGGGTCGTCGAGAGCCGCGCGCAGCGCCGGTGCCAGGTCCTCGCCGACGAGGCGCGGGTCGAGGCCGCCGGCCAGCGGCAGCGCCGCGTAGGGGCCGGGCGCCGGCGTCGTCACGAGCTGGCAGCCGTCGGCCAGCGCCTCGAGCTGCGCCAGGCCATAGTCCTCGCGCCGCGGCGCGGTCACGAACACACGCGCCCGTCGCAGCAGCGCGCGGTACTCGTCGGGCACGAGCGGTCCGGCGGCGCGGACGCCCGGGGCGCGCGGCACGCGCTCGGTGCCGGTCACCACCAGCTCCTCGCCCTCGCGGCGCACCGCCGCCCACGCGGCGAGGACGCGATCGAGGCCCTTCTTCTCGGGGTTGGCGGCGTAGGTGATGGCCGCGATGTCGCGCTCGGGCGCCGGTGCCCCCGAGGGCTCGACCGGGATCGGGACGACGACCGCGGGCGCGTGCGGCGAGGGCGACTCGGCGAGCGTCCCGGGCGCCTGGGGGACGAGCAGCGTCGCCTCGCGCAGACGCCGGCGCTCGAGCGGGCGCTGCCACAGCCCATGGCGCCCGGGCCGGTTGGCGGCCGCGGGGGCGTCGTAGCGGATGGCGCCGGGCCGCGGCCACAGCAGCGCGGCCGTCACCGTTGCGTAGACGACGGCGCGCGGCCCGTGCTCCGCGATCCCTTGCACCGCCGCCGCGCGGGCGGCGCGCGCCCAGACGAGGTCGGTCAGCGCCAGGGTCCGGACCTCGCGCGGCGCCGGCGCCGCGACCACGGCGATGTCCGCGCCGGCGCGCTCGAGCGCCCCCGCGAGCTCCGCATCGGCCGCACGCAGGCCGGCCGTCGACCCGAGCGACACGATGAGGATCTCGGCCACGGCGGCGCTCAGCGCGTTCCGTCGACCGACGTGAGTGTCGGCACCTCACGGCGCAGTCCAGGCGTGCGGACGAGCTGCATCGGCCGGACCGGTGAGGTGCGCTCGACGTAGTACGTCACGCCGTCGCGCTCCTCGACCGCGAGGACCGCGGAGTCCTGGCGGCGCCACGCCAGCGACCAGATGATCGCGAAGCCACAGGCCACGGCGGGCACCTGCGGGAAGATGAAGCCGATCGCGCCGGCCGCCACGGTCGAGGCCAGCAGCGGCCACAGGCGGTTGAGGATGACCGCGCCGGGCCGGTGCTCGGGCAGCATCGTGGCCTGCTTGGCGTCGGCGAGCAGCCGGCCGATGGGCGCCGTGACGTGCATGCGCCGGCCCAGCGCGCCGCCGATGATCGCCCCGGCGATCCACCAGCCGGTGGCGATGAAGACGAGCGTGTCGTCGCGATCGTGCGTGGCGCCGATGACGGTGACGACGGCGAGCATCGTCGCCGCAGCCGCGCTGAGCATGACGGTCGTCTTGAGCAGGTCGACGAAGCGCACCGGGGCGGCTAGTCGACCAGAGCGGACAGCAGCGCGCGAACGCCGACGGGGCCGTCGACGAGCACGTCGGCCTGGGCGTCGAGCTCGGCGGGCGTCTCATCGGAGGCGACGCCCACGCAGACCGCGGCCTGCAGGCGCCCTGCGCCCGCCAGGCGGCGCAGCGCCTCGAACGCGTCGAGGTCGGTGTTGTCGTCGCCCACATAGAGGGCGGCGGTGATGTCGGTGCCTTCGAGCAGGTGCTCGACCCCGCGCCCCTTGTTGAGCGCGACCGGCGGGCGCACCTCGAGGACCTTGCGGCCCCAGTGCACGACGAAGCCGGCCTTCTCCGCGCGCTCGGCGAGCTCGCGCACGGCCGCTTCGGCCGCGGCCTCGTCGCGGGCGCCGCGCCAGTGGTAGGCCCGGATCACGTCCTTGTCCTCGGCCCGCACACGCAGGCGGTGCAGCTCGTCGTTCCAGGCCTCGCGCGCCCATGCGTCCATCCGCGGCGACCAGCTGGCCACCTCGGGATCGAGCTCGACCTCGGTCCGTCCGCCGCGCAGCACCTCGGCGCCGTGGTTGCCGACGTAGGTGATGGAGCCCAGCGAGACGATCTGGCGCGCAGTGGCGGCGCGGCGCCCGGACACGCACGCGACCAGCCCGTAGCGCTTGGCGACGGCGATGAGCGGCACCCGGGTGGGCTCGGGGACGTGCGCGTCGTCGGCGTGACGCACGATGGGCGCGAGCACTCCGTCGACGTCGAGCAGGATCGCGCTGTGCCGCGGATCGGCCTTCAGCGGCGCGAGGTGCTCGTCCAATGTCGCGGCGGTGGCCACGGACCTAGTATGCCGACGATTTCGCCGAGCGGAACGCTGGGCGATCCCGGCCTCGCGAGCGCGCCCGCTACGCGTGCAGCCGGCGCCGCAGCGCGGCGACGTTGCGGCGCGCCACGGGGATCTCGGTGTCGTCGCGCATGATGAGCACGGCGGTGCCGTTGAGCTGGGCCCGCAGCTCGACCGCGTGCTTGAGATTGACGAGGTAGGCGCGGTGCACGCGGGCGAAGCCCGTCGCCGCCCAATCCTTCTCGAGCTGGCTCAGAGGCGTGCGCAGCAGGAAGCGCCCGTCCTCGCACACGATGCGCGCGTAGTCGCCGTTGGCCTGCGCGAAGGAGATCGTCTCCAGGCGCACGAGCCGCTTGCCGCCGCCCTTGGGGTTGTCGACCGCGACGACGTCCGGCCCGGCGGCGGCGCTCTCCGCCCCGTCGCCCGAGGGCCCGTTCTTGGCCGCCTCGGCGCCGCGCACGTGCTGCTCTACGCGGCCCAGCGCCGACTCGAGCCGCTCGCGCGTGACCGGCTTGACCAGGAAGTCGAGCGCCTGCACCTCGAAGGCCTCGACCGCCGCGTCGGGGTGGCCGGTGAGGAAGACGACCGCCGGCGGATCGGCGAAGCGCCGCAGCAGGCGCGCCAGGGCCATGCCCTCGATCTCGGGCATCGCGACATCGAGGAAGAGCGCGTCGTAGCGGCCGCCCGAGAGATAGACGAGCGCCTCCTTGGCGGAGGTGGCCGTGGCCACCCGCTCGACCGAGGCCGAGGTCTCGAGCAGGCGCTTGATGTCGGTCAGCGCCCGGGGCTCGTCGTCGACGGCGAGAATCGCCAGCCCTGAGCTCATCGCGAGGACTCCCGATGGAGGACGCCGGACACCATGGACGAGCAACGACGCTCCATCATGCGACTCTCCCCGCCGGCACGGCGACCCACGGGATCCGCAGGCGCTCGCCGGCCTCGCCGGGCGCGTCGGGCCGATCGAGCTGGAGGTCCAGACCATCGCCGCGGGCGCGCAGCGCAACGCGCACCTGCCCGGTGTACTCGGCCATCCAGCGGCTCAGCGCCTCGCTCAGCGGCGCCTGGATCTCACCCGCGCCGACGGAGGTCGAGGGCAGCTCGTTCACGGTCGGCAGGTCCACATCGATCCGTCCCGGGAAGCGCGCCTGCTCGAGGCGCAGATAGACACCCACGTGGTCGAGCTCCTCGGCTGGGGACACGGCGCGCGGGCCGCGGAGCCGGTGCGACAGGAAGGCCCCCAGCTCAGCGAGCACGTCGCGAGCGGTGTCCGGGTCTTCCTCGATGTAGCTCGCGGCGGCAGCCAGCACGTTGTTTACGAAGTGAACGGAGACGGGTGGAACGCCAGGCGACTGCCCTGGAATTCGGTGGTCCAAGCCGAATGACCTCCTCGGGAGGGGACAAGAGTACCCCGCGGTCCGGTCCCATCGTGGGATCGGTCCGCTTGTCTGACGTCATCTGCCGTTCGGCGTGAGCAGTACGCTGAGCGCTCGGGAGGTGTGGCGGAGCGGGCGCGTCGGGACTACCCTCGACACCGCGGCGAGGATGAGCACCCATCAGGACATCGATCGTGAGCAGCGGCTCTTTGAGCTCGTTCGCGACCCGCTGTTCGTGAGCGCGCCCGACGGGCAGCTCGTCAGCGCCAACCGGGCGGGCCTCGAGCTGCTGGGGATGACCGAGGCGGAGGTGGTCGCGCGCCACTACAACGAGCTGCTGCATCGCGACGACCGCGAGGCCACCGAGGGCGAGCTGGCTCACGTGCTCGCGCACGGCGGGACGACCCAGCCCTTCCGCGTGCGGATTGTCCGCCCCGACGGCGAGATCCGCTGGGTCGAGACACAGTCGACGGTCGACGCGGCCAGCGGGCTGATCTACTCGGTCGTCCACGACGTGACCGACCGCGAGGAGGCCTTCATGGATCGCCTCGCGGGCGCCTTCCGCGACGCGCCGCTGGGGATGGCGCTCGTCGCGCCCGGCGGGGCCTTCCTGCGGGTCAACTCGACGCTGTGCCGGCTGGTCGGCCGCACCGAGCGGGAGCTGCTCGCCGAGGCGCTGCCTGACCTCGTCGAGGACGAGCGCGTGGCGCATGCGCTGCACGCCGGCGAGGCGGCGCTGCAGATCGAGACGCCGATGCGCCACCGCGAGGGGCGCCGTGTGGTGGCGCTCGTGAGCGCGACGCTGGTGCGCGACATCCGCGGCGAGCCGCAGTACTACGTCTGCCAGGTCCTCGACATGACTGAGCGCTACGAGGCGCAGGCCGATCTCGCGGCCAACGAGGCCAAGCTCGCCGAGGCCCAGCAGATCGCGCGCATGGGCTCCTGGGAGTGGGAGATCGCCTCCGACCGCGTCACCTGGTCCGACGAGCTCTATCGCATCTACGGCGTCACCGCGGACGAGGAGCAGGGCTCCTACGGGTCCTACCTGGACAAGGTTCACGCCGACGACCGCGCCCGCGTCGGGCGCGTCATCGAGACGGCCCTGACCGAGCGCCGGCCGTGGAGCCTCGATTACCGCATCGTGCGCCCCGACGGCGAGCTGCGCATGATCCACGCGCGCGGCGAGGTCGTCCTCGGCGAGAACGGGCGCCCGGCGGTGGTGCACGGCACCTGCCAGGACGTGACGGATAGCCACCGCGTCGAGGACCAGCTGCGCGCCGCCGAGCAGCTCTTCCGCCGCGCCTTCGACGACGCCCCGATCGGCATGGCGCTCATCGACCTCGACGGCCGCTGGCTGCGCCTGAACCGCTCGCTGTGCCAGATGCTCGGGCGCAGCGAGCAGCAGCTGCGCACGACCGAGCTCAATGAGCTCAGCCACCCGGAGGACCGCAGCCTCGACCGCCCGCTCATCAAGGAGCTGCTGGCCGGGCGCCGGCGCTCGTTCGCGATCGAGAAGCGCTACCTGCGCTCCGACGGGACGATGGTCCATGCCCTCGTCCACATCTCGCTCATGCACGGCGACGGCGAGCGGCCTCTGTACTTCCTCTGCCAGCTGGTCGACGTCACCGAGCGCCGCCGCGCCGAGGCCGAGCGCCGCGCCGGCGAGGAGCGCCTGCAGGCGATCATCGACAACTCGCCGGCGCTGATCATCGTCAAGGACCTCCAGCACCGCTACCTGCTCGTCAACCGCCGCTGGGAGGAGCTCTTCGGCGTCAGGGCCGACCAGGCCGTGGGGCGCACCGCGGAGGAGACCCTGCCCGCCTCGCGCCGGCCCGACCACCTCGAGATCGACGATCGCGTGGCCGAGAACGGCGAGCCCTACGAGGCGATGATGGTCATCCCCGAGCCCGAGGGGGAGGACGAGCGCACCTTCCTCATGGTCAAGTTCCCGCTGCGCGACGTCGACGGGGACGTCTCCGCGGTGGTCACCATCGCGACCGACATCACCGAGCGCCGCCGCAGCGCCGAGGAGCGCGCCGAGCTCGAGCACCGCCTCGCGCAGGCACAGCGCCTGGAGAGCGTCGGCCAGCTCGCGGGCGGCGTGGCCCACGACTTCAACAACCTGCTCTCGGTGATCCTGACCTGTGTCGGCTTCGCCACGCGCGAGCTGCCCGCCGACCACCCGGTCCGCGACGACGTCGAGGAGATCGGGCGGGCCGCCGACCGCGCCGCGGCCCTCACGCGCCAGCTGCTGATGTTCAGCCGCCGCGAGGTGGTCAAGCCCGAGGTGCTCGACGTCGGCGGCCTGCTGCGCGACCTCGAGCGACTGCTCAACCGCACGCTGAGCGAGCGCATCGCCCTGCGCATCACGGTGGGCCCCGGCCTGCTGCCGGTGCTCGCCGACCGCGCGCAGCTCGAGCAGGTGCTCGTCAACCTCGCGGTCAACGCACGCGACGCGATGCCCGACGGCGGCACGCTGTCGATCGCCGTTGCCGGCGTGGCCGACGGCGTGCGCATCACCGTGGTCGACGACGGGACCGGGATGCTCGAGGAGGTGCGCGACCGCGCCTTCGAGCCCTTCTTCACGACCAAGGACCCGGGCCAGGGCACGGGCCTCGGCCTCGCGACCGTGCATGGCATCGTCACCGACTCGGGCGGGACCGTCGAGATCGAGTCCGCGCCCGGACGGGGCACGGGGGTCACCATCTTCCTGCCGGGCTGCCGCGAGGAGGTCCGATCGCCCGAGCTGCCGGCGGAGCCGCGTGAGCACGCTCCCGCTGCCGCGCGGGTGCTCGTGGTCGAGGACCAGGAGCCGGTGCGTCGCCAGGCCTGCCGGATCCTCACCGCGCACGGCTACGACGTGACCGAGGCGCCGGGCGGCGAGGAGGCACTCGCCACATGGGGAGAGATCGAGGTGCTCGTGACCGACGTGGTCATGCCCGGCATGACCGGTCAGCAGCTGGCTCAGATGGCCGTCGAGCGCAACCCCGACCTGCGGGTCGTCTACATGTCGGGGCACACCGAGGACGTCCTCGTGCGCGACGGCGCGCGGGCCGGCAACCTCGCCTTCGTGCAGAAGCCGTTCACACGCGCCACCCTGCTGCGGGCGGTGGAGGACGCGCTGGCGGCGGCGCCCGGTGGGTGGGCCGAGGTCGCGGTCGAGCGGTAGCCGCCTGACCCCTCGCCCGGACCGTCGAACGCAGGCGGATCGCCGCGCGTCGCACCCCGCTGGGAGTCCCTTTCGCGGCTCGTAGGATCCGTTGTGTCGCGGCGGGCTCTGTACAGGGCTTCTGCCCGCGGTGCCCAACCCCCCCGGGCTCCGCGGCCCACCGCCTAGGCGCCGGTGCCCCCAACACCGGCGCCTCTTCGTTAAGGGCCGGGCGTCATCCCGTGCTCGAGGGCGCCCTTCACGGCGGCGTCGATCGCGTTGAGGCGCTGCAGGGCGAGCGCCTCGGGCGTCGCGGGGCGCCGATCGCCGTGGTGGGTGAGGACGCAGTGCGCGAGGGCGAGCCGCCGCGGCTCGTCGAGGGCCGCGGCGCGCTCGTCGAGGATGCGCAGCCCGAGCTCGATGTGGCCCAGCAGCCGGCCTTCGTCGGTGAGCCCGATCTCGGCCCCGAGCGTGAACTCGCGCGTCTTGCCGAGGTCGTGGACGATGGCCGCCGTCAGCAGCAGGTTCTGGTCCAGGCGCGGGTGCAGGGTGCAGGTCTCGAGCGCCAGTGTCGTCACCGCGACGGTGTGCTCCAGCAGGCCTCCGAGATAGGCGTGGTGGCCGGCGCGCGTGCAAGGTGTGCGCCGCAGCGCCGCGCGCATGGCCCGATCGCCGAGGAGGCTCGCGAGCAGCGCGGCGAAGGGCGGGTCGCGCACCTCGCCGGCCAGGTGCTCGAGGAAGCCGTCGAGCTCGTCGAGGTCGCGGAAGGCGACGGGCAGGAAGGCCGCGGGATCGGCGTCCTCGGCGCGGGCGATCGCGCGCAGCTCGAGCTGGAGCTCGTCGCGGAAGCGTTCGACCCGCCCCGCGACGCGCACGAGGTCGCCCTGGTCGAAGCGGCCGGCCAGCAGGTCGGCGTCGCGGAAGACGCGGGCGGGGATGGTGCCGGTGCGATCGCGCAGCTCCAGGGCGAGGTACGGCGTGCCCGTGCGGGCGGTCAGGCGATCCTTGCGCGTGCAGGCAAACACGCCGTTGACCTCGTCGCCGGGACGCATCGTCGCGACCGCGTGCGGCGGTGTCGGAACGGCGTGGAGCTCTGCAGAAGGCACGAACCCATGATGTACCGTGAACCGGATGCAGCCCCTCATCTGGGAGCATCGTCCCGACGGCTTGCGGGCGCCTGCGCTCGTCTGCGCGTTCACCGGGTGGAACGATGCCGGGGACGCCGCATCGGCCGCGCTGCAGTTCCTCGGCTCGTCGCTGGGCGCCACGCGCTTCGCGCGGATCGACCCCGAGGACTTCTACGACTTCCAGGCCACGCGCCCCAAGATCAAGCTCATCGACGGCCGCACGCGCAGCGTCGAGTGGCCCGAGGTCGAGATCTACGAGGCGCGCATCCCGCGCGCGCCGCGCGACCTCGTGCTCCTGCAGGGCGCCGAGCCGTCGATGCGCTGGCGCTCGTTCAGCAAGCTGATCGTCGACCTCGCCGAGGCGCTGGGAACGCAGATGGTCGTCACCATGGGCGCGCTGCTGGCCGACGTGCCGCACTCACGCCCGGTGCCGATCACGGGCTTGTCGTCCGACGAGGGCCTCGTCCAGCGCGTCGGGCTCAGCCCATCGTCCTACGAGGGCCCGACCGGGATCGTCGGCGTGCTGCACGCCGCGTGCCAGGAGGCCGGCGTCCCGACCGCCTCGCTGTGGGCTTCCGTGCCGCACTACGTGGCCGCCGCCCCCAACCCGAAGGCCGCGCTCGCGCTGATCCGCAAGCTCGAGGGCCTCGTCGGGGTCTCGGTCGACGCGGGCGAACTCGAGTCCGCCGCCGCCGACTACGAGCGCCAGGTCTCGCTCGCCGTCCAGAGCGATCCGGACGTGCAGGCCTTCGTCGAGCGCCTCGAGCAGGCGGCCGAGGAGGAGGAGCCGCGCATGAGCCCGCAGGACCTCCCCAGCGGCGACACCATCGCGCGCGAGTTCCAGCGCTTCCTGCGCCAGCGCGGGCCAGAGGCCGGTGGGCCGGGCGGCCCTCCCGGTCCCCGCTCGTAGCTAAGCCGGGTCGGCGCCGAACACGCCGGGCCCTCTGCGCTGCTCGTAGATGAGCGACGTCTCGGCGTGGGAGACCGCGGGGTCCGAGGCCAGGTGCTCGACGACGAACTCGCGCAGGTCGTGCGCGTCGGCGGCGGCGACCCACAGCAGGTAGTCGGTCTGGCCGGTCACATGGAAGATCGAGAGCACGCCGGGCAGCGTGCGCACGTGCTCGGTGAAGGACTCGATCTGGTCGCGCGAGTGGACCGAGAGGCGGATGGCCACGAGCGCCTGCAGCGGGCGTCCGAGGGCGGCGAGGTCGACCTCGGCGTGAAACCCGCGGATGACGCCGCGGGCGCGCAGCGCGCGGACCCGTGCGAGGGCGGTCGAGGGCGCGACGCCGACGGCGGCCGCCAGGCGCGCGTTGGAGATGCGCGCGTCGGCCGCGAGGAGCTCGAGCAGTCGGCGGTCGACGTCGTCCAGTCCATCGTTCGGCACAGCGGACATTGTGGCAGATCCAACCGAAGAATCGGCGGCTGTACAGGTTGATTCCGAAGGATCTTCTGTCACCGAGTGGGAACGCCGCATGGATGCCACACTGTCAGCATGAGCGCGACCACGACAGCTTCCACGATCGACATCAAGGACTCGATCCTCGACGCCATCGGCGCCACGCCGCTGGTGCGCCTGTCGCGCCTCGGCGCCGGCCTGACGCCGCAGATCGTGGCCAAGGTCGAATCGCTCAACCCCGGCGGCTCCATCAAGGACCGCGTGGCGGTGGCGCTCATCGAGGCGGCCGAGCGCGACGGCAAGCTCAAGCCGGGCGGCACCATCGTCGAGCCGACCTCGGGCAACACCGGCACCGGCCTGGCGATCGCGGCGCGCCTCAAGGGCTACCGCGTCATCGCGGTCATGCCCGACAAGATGTCCAAGGAGAAGATCGACCTCCTGCGCGCCTACGGCGCCGAGGTCGTGGTCGCGCCGACCGCCGTCCCGCCGGAGTCGCCCGAGTCCTACTATCGGGTCGCCGAGCGCCTGGCCGCGGAGATCCCAGGCGCCTTCCAGCCCAACCAGTACCGCAACCTCGCCAACCCGCAGGCGCACTACCTGTCGACGGCGCCTGAGCTGTGGGAGCAGAGCGGCGGGCGCATCACGCACCTGGTGGCCGGTGTCGGTACGGGTGGGACCATCACGGGCACCGGGCGCTACCTCAAGGAGCGCAACCCCAGCCTGCAGGTCATCGGCGCCGACCCTTACGGCTCGATCTACTCCTCGCCCGAGGTCAAGCCGTACCTGGTCGAGGGCGTCGGCGAGGACTTCTGGCCCGAGACCTACGACCCGTCGATCGTCGATCGCTACGTGACGGTCTCCGATCGCGACGCCTTCCTGACCACGCGCCGGCTGGCGATGGTCGAGGGCATCCTCGCCGGCGGCTCGGGCGGCCTGGCCGTCCACGCCGCGCTCGAGGTCGCGCGCGAGATCTCCGACCCCGAGGCGATGGTCGCGGTCATCCTCCCCGACGGGGGGCGCTCGTATCTGTCGAAGGTCTACAACGACGCGTGGATGACCCAGCACGGCTTCCTCGAGCGCGCCACCGACCAGACGGTGGGCGACGTCCTCTACGCCAAGCAGGAGGCGGGCGAGATCCCGCCGCTCGTCACCGTCGGGACCCACCAGAAGGTGCGCGACGCCGTCGCGCTCCTGCACGAGCACCGCGTCTCGCAGCTGCCGGTCGTCAGCGCGCACGACGCCGCGTCGATCGTCGGCTCGATCGGCGAGCGCGGCCTGCTCAAGCACGCCGTGGACGACCCGAGCGTGCTCAACGCCGATATCGTCGACGTCATGGAGCCTCCCTTCCCCGCAGTGTCCTCCGGCGATCCCGTGCGCGAGGCGGTCGAGCTGCTGGTCGGCGATCGTCAGGCGCTGATGGTCACCGAGCAGGGCCGCGCGACCGGGATCCTCACGCGCGCCGACCTGCTCGAGGCGCTGGCGCGATGACTGCGAGGACCGGCGACGGCAGCGAACGCGCGGGTCCCGGCGAGTTGCGGCGCGCTGGTGGCGGCGACGACTTCCGCACCCGCGTGGTCCACGCGGGGCTCGAGCCGGACCCGGCGTGGGGCTCGGTCATCCCGGCCATCCACCAGAGCTCGACGTTCGCGCAGCGCGCCGTCGGCGAGGTCGTCGAGGACTTCGACTACTCGCGCGCCGCCAATCCGACGCGCAGCGCGCTCGAGCGCGCACTCGGCGACCTCGAGGGCGGCCACGGGTCGGCCTTCGCCTCGGGGATGGCCGCCACCCACGCGCTCGTCACCGCCGCGTGCAGCGCCGGCGACCACATCGTCATCCCCGCCGACCTCTACGGAGGGACCTACCGCCTGATCGACAAGGTGCTCAGCCGCTGGGGCCTGCGCTACACGATGGTCGACCAGACCGACCTCGATGCCCTCGCCGCGGCGGTGGCCGACGACACGCGCCTGATCTGGGTCGAGACGCCCACCAACCCCCTGCTCAACGTCGTCGACGTCGCTGGGGTCGTCGCGCGCAAGCGCAACGCGCTCGTCGCGGTCGACAACACCTTCGCGACGCCCGCCAACCAGCGCCCGCTCGAGGACGGCGCCGACGCCGTCGTGCACTCGACCACCAAGTACCTCGGCGGACACTCCGACGTCATCGGCGGCGCGGTGGTCGTGCGCGACGCCGACCTGCACGAGGAGGTGCGCTTCGTGCAGAAGTCGATCGGCGCCGTGCCCGGCCCGTTCGACTGCTTCCTCGTACACCGTGGGCTGCGCACCCTGGCCGTGCGCATGCGCGCGCACGCCGAGAGCGCCGCCGCGGTGTCGGAGTGGCTGCGCGACGCCGACGGCGCCTACGACGTGCGCTGGCCCGGCTTCAGCGGCATGGTCTCCTTCCGCCACCCCGATGCCGTCGCCATCGCCGAGGCGACGAGGCTCTTCACGCTGGCCGAGTCGCTGGGCGGCGTCGAGTCGCTCATCGAGGTGCCCCAGGCGATGACGCACCAGACGGTCGAGGGCTCCGACGCCGCCGTGCCCGCCGACCTCATCCGCCTGAGCTGTGGCATCGAGGCGCCCGAGGACCTCGTGACCGACCTCGCAGCGGCGTTCGCGCGCGTGGCCGAGAGCGCCGCCGCGCTGCGCGCGTGATCGCGGTCATAGGCGCGCCCACGAGCGCGGGAGCGTTCGCGCCCGGGCAGGAGGACGCGCCGGCGGCGCTCAGGGCGGCAGGCCTCGTGGACGCGCTGGGGGCGAGCGACCGCGGCGACACGCCGCGCTTTCGGTGGCGCGCCGACCATGACCATCCGCGCGCCATGAACGCCGGCGCAGTGGTCGATGGAGTCCGGGCCGTCGCCGCGAAGGTGCAGGACGCGCTGCGCGCAGGCGACCTCCCGCTCGTGCTGGGGGGCGACTGCACGGTCGGCGTCGGGACCGTCGCCGGCGCGGTGGCGGCTGGTGCCGATCCACGCGTGGTCTACCTCGACCTGCACCCCGACCTCAACACGCCGGGCTCCGTCCCCGACGGCGCGCTGGACTGGATGGGCGTCGCCCACATGCTCGACGTCGAGGGCGCCGACGAGCGCCTGGCGGCCGCCGGCCCGCGGCGCCCGCTGCTGCGCGACGACGACCTCGTCCTGCTCGGCACCGGGCCCGGGCAGTGCACCGCGGCCGAGCGCGACGCGATCGCCGCCCGCGACCTGCGGCCGATCGGCGTCGACGACCTGCGCGCCGATCCCGGTGCGGCCGCCCGCGCGGCGCTCGGGCGGGCGACCGCCGCCGGCCGGCGCTTCCTCGTGCACTTCGACGTCGACCTGATCGACTTCTCCGACGTGCCGCTGTCGGAGAACACCGGCCGCGGCATCGGCGTCGGCTTCGAGACGGCCCTGACGGCTCTGGGCGTCCTGCTCGCCCACGACGCACTGCTCGGCCTGACCGTGACCGAGCTCAACCCGCACCACGGGGCGCAGGACGGCGCCGACGTCGCGCGCCTGGCGCGGGCTCTGACGGGCGCGCTGCGCTCGGTGTGACGCAGGGCGGCGGCTCAGGCCTCGGAGTTGGCGAGCACGGCCCCGAGGGCGAAGGGCGCGGCGAGCGCCACCGCGAAGGAGAAGATCACGGCGCTCGACAGCGACGTCCCGCGCGCGACGTAGATGAGCGGCACGGCGCCGAGCACCATCGCGGCGGCCGGCCATGCCAGCAGCCATGCGACCACGATCCCACCGCCCGACGGGTCGCCGGTCGAGCCCATGGCGAGGACGCTCACCGGCACGCGGCCGCCGCGGCGCGAGGACAACCCGGCGCAGAGGACGAAGATGGGAACGACCGCGATCGCCACGACGGCCAGCGCGCCGCCGCGGGACGGCAGCGCGCCCGCGACGGTCAGGCCGATGGCCGCGACGGCGGCGCCGGCGGCCATCACGGCGATCGGCACGGCGATGTGCCCGAGCAGGATGCGGCCGAAGGGACGGCGCAGGAGCACCCGCGAGGCGCTCGGCCGGTCGATCTCGACGCGCAGGGGCTCGAGCAGCGTGCTCGCGGCGACGTAGCTGCCCAGGGCGGCGACCGCCTCGGCCGCCGGGCGGTCGGCCGCCGCGATGGCGACCGCCGCGGCCGCGGCCGCCAGCCCGGCGCTGCCGAGCGTGCGCTGGGGCGCGCGCAGCGCCGAGGTCGCGTCGCGCCACGGGATGGCCAGTTCGGGGTGGCGCGGTGCGCGCAGGCTGCGGGTGACCCGCCTTCGGGCGGGTCCCGCGGCGCGCCGCAGCGACAGGCGGGCGGTGCGCGCGTCGAGCCCCCAGGCCGACGCCCGCGCTCCGCTCCGCGCCTCGGCGCGCACGGCGTGGCGCTCGGTCGGGCAGGGCCCGAAGCCGCGCGCGGCGGCCGCGATGGCGGCGGCGGTCACGGCCGCCAGCAGCGCGAGCGCGAGCAGTGACGCCGCGGTGCCGGCGGACACCGGCTGCAGCGCCCAGCCCCACGGCCCCGACCACAGCACGATCCGGCGCCCGGTGTCGCTCGCGCGCGCGACCGCGACGAGCACGGCGCCGAGGGCCAGCGAGGCGGGCAGCGCGATCCCTATCGCCCGCGCCCAGCGCCCCGAGCACTGCACGCGCCCGGCGCCGGCCACGCCGAGGACCCCGAGCAGGGCCAGCCCGGCGACGAGCCCGGCCGCGCGCCACGGGTCGATCCCACGTCCCTCGCCGGCGAGGCCCACGAGCGCCACGCCGGCGACGACGACGGCGACGCCCGCGCCGGCGCACAGTCCGCGGGCCAGGGGTCGCATCGCCAGCGCCCGGCGCGCGATCGGCGCGCCGAGGAGGAAGGGCACGTCGGGCGCGGCGAAGACGACCGGCCCCTGCCACGTGCCCCAGCGGGCGACCGCGACGAGCGTGACGAGGGCCACGGCAGGTCCCCACTCGGTGACCGTGGCGGGCGTGACCACCGACCCGAGGGCCGAGCTCGCGGTGCCGTAGAGCAGGGCGCCGAGGATGCCCGTCGTGATGGCGACCATGTATGCGGAGTCCAGGCGCTTGCCCAGCGGCAGCCCTGGGCGGCGCACGCGCCACCAGGCGCGGACGGCGGCGACCTGCGGGTCGGCCGCGACGACGCTCATCCGGTCGCCCACCCGCTCGCGGCGGCGTCGGCCGCGACGTCCGCGTAGCTGCCGGCGTCGGCGACCTCGCCCTCGGAGAGCAGCACGCCGCGATCGGCCAGCCCCTCGGCGAAGCCGAGCTGGTGGGTCGTGAGGAGGATCGCGCCCCCCGCCTGCTTGCGCTCGAGCAGCAGATCGTGCAGCAGCGTCTGCGACGGAGGGTCGAGGCCGACGACGGGCTCGTCGAGGAGCAGGACCGCCGCCGGGCGCACGAGCGCGCACGCGAGCTGGGTCTTCTGGCGCATGCCACGCGAGAGCTCGGGCGGCCGGAAGTCGCTGCGGTGCGCGAGCCCGAGGCGGTCCAGGAGCGCGTCGATGCGCCCGTCCAGCTCGCTGCCGCCGAGCGCGTGGGCCACGCTCACGAGCTCGAGGTGCTCGCGGACGGTGAGGTCGTCGTAGAGCAGCGGGTTGTCGGGCACGAGCGCCAGCCGCGCGCGAGCGTGCTCGGCCTCGGGCTCCTGGTGTGGGTCGAAGCCCTCGATGCGCACTTCGCCGGCCGAGGGCTCGAGCAGGCCGGCCATCGTGCGCACCGCCGTCGACTTGCCACTGCCGTTGGCGCCGATGAGGGCGACGCACTGCCCGGGGGCGATCGCCAGCGAGAAGTCGTGCAGCGCCTCGAGCGCGCCGAACGAGCGGCTGATCGCACTGGCCTCGAGGGGCGGCGGATCGTTCATCAGCGCTCGGCCGCCGGGCACGCGATCCGATAGTCGCAGATCGAGCAGGCCGCGTAGGACGGCGTCGGCTCGAAGCCCTGGGAGAGAATCCCGTCGGCGACCTCGAAGACGGTCTCGGTGATCCAGTCGCGGTCGACGTCCTCGACCGGCAGCGGGACCTTCGCGTCGTCGAGCACGTAGAGATAGGACTGGCGCGAGGAGGCGAGGCCCCACGCCTCGCGCGCACCGACCGCGTAGAGCGAGAGCTGGACGTCCTCGCGCAGCTGCGCGGCGCTGCGCGGCCGGCCGGTCTTGTAGTCGATGAGCTCGTAGTCGCCGTCGGGCAGGCGGTCGACGCGGTCCACGCGCCCGCGCAGGGTGTGCGCGCCCATGCGGAAGGTGAAGGCCTTCTCGAACCACAGCGGCTCGCCGTCCTCGTCGCGGAAGCGCTCGTGGTAGCGGCGCAGCGCGCCGTCGGCCTTGCTGTGCAGCTGGCGCTCCTGGTCGGAGGAGCCGAACCCGCCGCGCCGCCAGCCGACCTCCAGCAGCCCGAGCATCTCGTCGATCGTGCGCCCGCCGCTCTGGTGGTAGCGCTCGAGCACCTGGTGGACGAGGATCCCGAAACGCTGGTTGAGCGTCGGCTCGCTCGGGATCCGGAACACGCGCGCGAACTTGTACTTCAGCGGGCACGTCCGGTACGTCTCGATATCGGACGCGCTGAGCAGCAGGCCGTCGCCGCGGGAGGGCAGGAAGGCCTCCAGCGAGGGCTCCTCGCGCGCGGCGATGGCGGCCGCGCGGGCGCGCGCGTCGTGCTCGGCGTCGAGCAGCATCTCGTCGAGCGAGCTGGTCTGCAGGATCTCGCGCTGCTGCGCGGTGGCGGCGCCGAGCAGCGCGGTGTTGATCCCCGGGAGGGCATCGGCCACCGACTGGCCGGCCGGCCGGTCGATGAGCGCGGCCAGCTTGACCAGCTCCAGGTAGCGCACCGCGCCGTGGGCGACGTCGAGGTCGGTGTCCAGCCGCAGCTCCCCCAGGCGCCCGGCGGTGCGCGGGATCGAGCGCAGCAGCTCGTCGCGCAGCGTGGTGAAGGTGGCGTGCAGCGTCTCGTCGGGGCCGAAGAGCTCCTCGGCGCGCTCCTCCCACGGCGCCTGGAGCGCGGCCCGCGCCTCCTCCAGGAAGGGCGAGGGGTGCTGGAGGGCGCCGCCGACCGAGCGCTCGGCGTAGCTGAGGACGAGGCCCTCGCGCGCGCGGGTCATCGCGACGTGCATGAGCCGGCGCATGTCGTTGACGTGCTCGGCGCGGGTGTCGGCGGCGAGCTCCTCGTGCAGCAGCGCGTCGGGGATCGGCTCGGCGACCCGCCGGCGCGCCCCGGGCATCCGTGCCGACTGCAGGCCCAGGACGAACACGTGGCGGAACTCGCGTCCCTGCGCGGCGTGCATGGCCAGGACGCAGACGGCGCCGTGGCGGGCCTCGCCGGCGCCGTCCTCCTCGTCGTCGTGCAGGCCCGCCTCGGCCACCGCCGACACGTAGCGGGCGAAGTCGCGCCCCGTGGCCTGCGGCGCGCGCCGGACGTAGGCGGTGGCCAGGTCGCCCAGGCGCGCGAGCGAGACGAGCCGCTCGACGACGTCGGCCTGGGCGGCGAAGAGCTGCTGACGACGCAGTCCCAGGCGGTCGATGAGGCGGTGCACGAAGAGGTCGGGCCGCGCGGTGTCGAGTGCGCTCGCTGCTGAGCGGTGCAGCTTGAGGAAGCCCAGAATGCGCTCGCGGGCCTCGGGCGGCAGCTGCGGAGACTCGGTCGCCGCCACCAGCGCGCCGACCATGTCGAGCTTGCGCCGGCGCGCGATCTGCACGCTGCGTGCGATGTCGATCGCCCGCAGCTCGATCGGCGGCCGGGCCAGGGCGCGGACGACGGCCCCCGCGTCGCCGGGGTCGACGAGCAGCCGCAGCCAGGCGAGCACGTCCTTGACCTCGGCGCGCTGGAAGAA
Source organism: uncultured Actinomycetes bacterium (assembly GCA_963807305.1). GTDB lineage: Bacteria > Actinomycetota > Thermoleophilia > Solirubrobacterales > Solirubrobacteraceae > JAOPZW01. The sequence continues at coordinate 11,661 of CAWEBN010000014.1, read as the reverse complement.
CGCGGTCGCCCCGGCCAGGCCGTAGGGCACCGCCCGCTCCTCGAGGGCGACGGCGATCGCCTGACCCTCGTTGCGCACGGAGCGCACGAGCACCCCGATCTCGTCGGGCGCCACCCCCGAGCGCACGAGCCGTTCGATCTCGGCCGCGGTGCCCTGGGCCTGGGCGCGCTCGTTGGCGCAGCGCCAGAAGCGCACGCCGCCGCCGGGCGGCGCGTCGGCCGCCTTCTCTACACGGCCCTCGATCGGCTCCACGACCGCCTGGGCCGCCTGCAGGATCGCCGCCGGCGCGCGCAGCGAGCGCTCAAGTCGCACCGTGTGTGCACCCGGCAGCGCCGTGGGCAGGTCGCGCAGGTTCCGCGGCGCCGCTCCGCGCCCCCGTCGGACCGCACAGTCGTCGTTGCCCGCGGCGGTCAGCCCGCCGTGCTCGCTGCCCAGCGCCAGCACGAGGCGCAGGGCCGCCAGTTCGAGATCCTGGGCGTCGTCGACGAGCACGTGGCGCCAGCGCGCGGAGACCCGTGCGCGCACGTGGGGCTTCTCGCGCAGGAGGGCGACGGCGCGCAGGAGCAGGTCGCCGAAGTCGAGCGCGCCCTGCTCTCGCAGCATGCGGTCGTGGGTCTCGTAGAGGCCGGCGAACTCGCGCTCGCGGTCGGCGCGCTGGTCGCCCTGCGGCTGGGCGGCGGCCCAGCGCGCCACCTCGTCGGCAGTGACCATGGCCTCCTTGAGGCGGTCGATACGGGCGATGACCGAGGCCAGCAGGGTCGCCGGGTTGCCCTGGAAGTCGTGGACCTGGAGCGTGAGCTCGTCGACGCGCTCGAGGAGCATCGCCAGGCGGTCGGCCGGCGCGACGGGGACGACGAAGGGGTCGAGGCCGGCCTCGAGGGCCTCGTCGCGCAGCAGGCGCGCCCCGAAGCCGTGCACGGTGTGGACGGCAAGCTCCTCGAAGCCGCGCTCGAGCTCGTCCTCGACGCCGGCGCGCAAGGCGTCGGCGGCGGCCTCCGAGGCCGTCAGGGCGAGGACCTGCTCCGGGGCCAGCCCGCCGGCCGAGGCGAGCCATGCGTGGCGCGCCAGCAGCGCGCGCGTCTTGCCCGTGCCCGCGGCGCCCACGACCAGCAGCGGGCCCCCGCGATGGGCGGCGACCTCGCGCTGCGCAGGGGTGAGGCCGTCGAGCGGATCGGGCACGCCCCAAGGATATGGACGGGCCCGATCCTGCTCGCCCTCAGCTCGCCGTGATGATCTCCGCGCCGCGTTCCTGCGGCGGCCCGACCAGCCCGCCGTCGATCGGCATGAGCGGCATGAGCGTCTCGCGCACGAAGCGGTCGCACGCTTCCTTTGAGTCGTACACGGCGGCGATGAGGAACCCGCCGTCCGTCGGCCCCGCCGCGTGGAAGGACTCGGGCAGCGTGCCGCCCGCGGCGCCGGTCGCGGCGGCGACGGTCGCTCGATACTCGGCCTCCGTGCCGCCCGGCCAGAAGTGGGTCAGGAGATAGGCCATGGTGCTCCTTGTCTAGGCGCGCCGGACCGCCGCGCCGACCGTACCCGACCTCGGCGCGCCTGGAGGTCATCTGATCCGGGTGATGTGCGATGCGTTGCGGTCGGCGAACGTGAGGAACGCCGGCGCGGCGCTCCTGCCCGCCGGAGATGCCGACCCCGGGGAGGCACCATGACCGAGCCGTTCACAGGCGAGCCGCTGGGCGGCGCCAGGCTTCTCACCGGCGACGCGATCATCACGTGGCGCCTGATGAACGAGGCGTACGCCCGCGGCGCCGCGCGGCTGTTCGGTGTTCCAAAGGACAAGTCGCTGCTCGTGACGCTGATCGCGGCGGGGGCCTTCGCGGGAGCCATCCACAGCTCCGCGACACGCGCGCTCAGCCGTCGCCCGTCCGTCGCAGGCGGAGGGATGGGCGCCGTGGTGCTGCGCGAGGGGCTCAACGGCATCGGGGGCCCGGCCGCGAAGACCCCCTTCGCTGCCCCGCTGATCGCCTTCGCGGTGCTGGGCGCGTCGTACCGTCCTCTGTTGCGCGGGTCGTTCCGAACCGTCATGGCCGAGATGGCCAGAATCCGGGCCGTGTTCGGGGGGCGCTACGGCTCGAAGTGAGGTGACGCGGGCCGAGACGGGTACGACCGTAGGATATGAGGCACATGGCCACCGCTCCCGACGCCCGGGGGGAGCTGCTCTCCTTCGATTGGCTGGGCGCGTGCCAGCGCGCCGTGGAGGGTCTGCGGGAGGTTCTCGCCGAGAACCCCACGAGCAAGGAGCGCGTCGTCGAGACGGGTGAGACGGGCGGGGGCGGCGACCAGACGCTGGTCATCGACGCCGCCGCCGAGGACGCCGTCTTCGGGCAGCTCGATCGCCTGCACGCGGCCGGCGCACGCTTCACCGCCGTCTCCGAGGAGCGCGGCTACGTCGACTTCGGCTCCGACGAAGCGCTCGTCGTCATCGACCCGATCGACGGCTCCATGAACGCCAAGCGCGGGCTCACCCACCACGCGCTGTCGATCGCGGTGGCCGGTGGCCCGACCATGGCCGACGTCGTCTTCGGCTACGTCTACGACCTCGGCCCGGGCGAGGAGTGGTGTGCCACGCGCGGCGGCGGCGTCCTGCTCAACGGCGCCCCGCTGGCTGCGCCGCCGCCCGAGCGCCGCAAGCGCGACGGTCGCCTCGAGCTGGTCGCCATCGAGTCGGCCGACCCGCGCTGGCTGGCCGCCTCCAGCGACGCGCTCGTGCGCGTGACGGGCCGTCTGCGGGCCATCGGGTCGATCGCCGTGTCGATGTGCCAGGTGGCGGCGACGCGCGTGGACGGCATGGCGACCCTCTGGAAGTGCCGCGCGGTCGATGCCGCGGCGGCGCAGCTCATCGTCCGCGAGAGCGGCGGCGAGGTCGCCTTCACGGCCATGGACGATCCGCTCGGCGCACCGCTCGACCTCGAGCCGCGCTCGCCCGTCGTGGCCGCCCGCACCGACCGCGCGCTGGCCGAGCTGGCCACGCTGCCCGCCGTCTGATGGTCGACTGGCGCCTGGCCGAGCGCGTCGCCGAGGCCGTGGCCGGGGGCGACGGGGCCGGCCCCCCGCTGGCGGGCGGCGCGGACCTCGACGCGATGGCGGCGCGCGCCCGCGAGCACGTCACCGAGTACGCCCGTATCCAGCCGGCGGTGCCGCCTCCGCCCCTCGAGGCCGTCGGGCGCAAGGAATGGGCGCGGGCGAACCTCGAGACCATGGGCGGCACGATGGAGCCGCTGCTCGAGCGCCTGGGCAGCGGGCCCCTGCAGTCGGTCGGCGGCGTGCTCATCGGCGTCGAGGCCGGTGGGATCGTCGGCTTCATGGGCCGCAACGTGCTCGGCCAGTACGAGCTTGCGCTGCTCGATCCGGAGCGCCCGCCGCGGCTGCTGCTGGTGGCGCCCAACCTGCGGGAGGCCGCGCGCACCTTCGAGGCCGACGAGGCAGAGCTGCTCGAGTGGGTCGTCTTCCACGAGATCACCCACGCGGTGCAGTTCACGGGGGTCCCGTGGCTGCGCGAGTACCTGGCCTCGATGCTGCGTGAGCTGCTCTCCTCGGTCAAGGTCGAGGTCGACCCGTCCGCCTTTCTGCGCCTGCCGAAGATGCAGGACCTGCGCGCGGCGTGGGACTCGGTGCGCCAGGAGGGTCTCGTCCATGCGGTCGCCGGGCCCGAGCGCAAGGAGATCATCGATCGCCTTCAGGCGGTCATGGCGCTCATCGAGGGCCACGCCGAGCACGTCATGGACGCCGCCGGCGCGGCGGTGCTGCCCTCGTTGCCCAAGCTGCGCGAGTCGCTCGAGCGCCGGCGGCGGGAGAAGCCGCCACTGGTCAAGCTGCTCGAGCGCCTGCTCGGCCTCGACCTCAAGATGCGCCAGTACCTCGTCGGCAAGCGCTTCTGCGACGCGGTCGTGCGCGACTGGGGGATCGAGGGCCTCAACCGTGCCTGGAGCGCTCCGGAGAACCTGCCGACGCTCGCCGAGCTCGACGATCCGGCCGCCTGGGTACGCAGAACGCATGTTCGTTCTGTAACACCCGGCTCCTAGCCGTTTACAAACATGTGTTCGCGTGGTATTGTTCTGGCGAACAAGATTAGAACTAACTTCCTTAGCTTCGAAGGAGGCCGAGATGGCCGAGCAGACCAGCACCGCCGCCACCAAGCGAACCGCCAACGCCACCAAGCGCTCCACCACCGCCAAGAAGGGCGCTGCTACTCGCAGCCGCAACCAGGCCGCCGCCGCGCGCAAGCGCTCCACGGCCGCCCGGAAGGCCGCCGCCACGCGCGCCGAGCTCACCAAGACGCCGGTCGATCGCGCTCAGGAGTACGCCGAGCGCGCCGTCCTCGTCCCGGTCGGCGCCCTCCTCGTCGCCCGCGACAGCGTCGTGTCCACCGTCGAGGGCCTGCGTGACAGCGTGACCTCGCGCGAGAAGGCCGAGAAGGAGCTGGTCGCTCGCCGCAAGCGCCTGCAGGCCGACATCAAGCGCTACGAGCGGCGTGGGCGCACCGAGCGCAACAGCGTCGAGCGCCGGGTCAAGAAGGCCCGCACGCGCGTCGAGCGCGAGCTGCGCCAGCGCCGCCACCGCGTCGAGCGCGACATCCGCTCGACCCGCAAGGACGTCACGGCGCAGGCCGACCTGCTGGGCGCCCGCGTCGAGAACATCCTGCAGACGGGCATCACCCGCGGCACGCAGGTCGCGACCAAGGTCCAGGAGCGCGTCGCCAGCGTCGCGTAGGACGAGCTTCCCCGCCGGCGGGCCTGGAGAGGTCCCGCCAGGCGGAGCGCTGTCAGTCACATATCCACTGACAGAAGCAGTACCTCTCCTCCCTCTGAAGCGGCCCGCCATCGGCGGGCCGTTTCTGCGTCGGCGAACGGGTGAGGCCCCTCTGCTTGAATGGACGGCATGCCTTCCCGCGAGGAGATCCTCAAGGCCCTCGAGGCCGTCATCGATCCCGAGCTGCGCCGCTCGATCGTCGAGCTGGAGATGGTGCGCTCCATCGACAGCGCCGACGGGCTCGTGCGCGTCACCGTCTCGCTGACCACGCCCGGCTGCCCGATCCGCAGCCACTTCGAGACCGCGGTTCAGCAGGCCGTCGGGGCCCTCGACGGCGTGCAGCGCGTCGAAGTCGGCTTCGATGTGCTGTCCGACAAGGAGAAGGCCGGGCTCCAGCAGAAGCTCGGGCGCCCGGGCGGGCTGCCCGAGGGCGCCCTGGCCCAGGTCGCCAACGTCGTTTGCATCGGCTCGGGCAAGGGCGGCGTGGGCAAGTCGACCGTGACTGCCAACCTGGCCGCCGCGCTGACGGCCGACGGCAAGCGCGTCGGCGTGCTCGACGCCGACGTCTGGGGCTACTCCATCCCGCGCATGTTCGGCGTCTCGGGCCGGCCGCCCGTCTCACCGCAGCGCAAGATCATGCCGCTGGAGGGCCACGGCGTGAAGGTCATGTCGATCGGCTTCTTCGTCGAGGAGGACAGCGCCGTCGTGTGGCGCGGGCCGATGCTCCACAAGGCCCTCACCCAGTTCCTCGAGGATGTCGAGTGGGGCGCGCTGGACTTTCTGCTCGTCGACCTGCCGCCCGGCACGGGCGACGTCTCGATGACGCTGGCCCAGCTCCTTCCGCAGGCGAAGTTCCTCATCGTCACCACCCCGCAGCCCGTGGCCCAGAAGGTCGCACGCCGCGCGGCCGAGATGGCGCACAAGGTCGACCTCGAGATCGGTGCCGTCATCGAGAACATGGCCGGCTTCGTGACCCCCGGAGGCGAGCGCTTCGCCCTCTTCGGCGAGGGTGGCGGTCAGGCCCTGGCCGACGACCTCGACGTGCCGCTGCTCGGCAGCGTGCCGCTGACGATGCCGCTGCGCGAGCAGGCCGACGCCGGCCGGCCGCTGGTCTTCACCGACCCCGACGACCCGGCCTCCCAGGCGATCCGCCACGCCGCTCGCGGGCTCCTGGCGATGTTCCCGGTCGAGCTGCCGATCCTGCAGACCGTGGCCCCCGCGGCGCCGGTGGCGGCACCCACGGGGATGTCGCTGCCGATGGCGGGCTAGGGCCCGCAGTCCCCGGCGACACCCGCGCCGCCTCGTCCGCGAGCGCTCGCGCGGACGACTGCTCGGCGCTAGGCCCCGCCGCCCGTCGTGAAGTACTCCGAGTTGATCTGCGCGTAGCGCTGCCACTCGTCGGGCAACTGGTCCTCGGCGAAGCACGCGTCCACGGGACAGGCCTCGACGCAGGCGTCGCAGTCGATGCATTCCTCGGGGTCGATGTAGAGCATCTCGACCTTGTCGTAATCGGGCTCGTCGGGCGTCGGGTGGATGCAGTCCACCGGGCAGACCTCGACGCAGGAGTTGTCCTTGGTGCCGATGCACGGCTCGGCGATGACGTACGCCATGTACTTCCTTGGGATCGCGTTCGGGGGGCGAAGCATAATGATCGGCCTCGTGCCCATGACCCCGCGCCTGTGGGGCGAGCGCGGGCGCCGGCGAGCGATCAAGCTCGGCATCGATCCAGCCCGCCTCCCGCCCGGCCAGTCCCCCACCACGAAGTTCCCCGTCCTGACCGTGGGGCCGAACGCCGCTGTCCCGGTCGACGGCTGGACGCTGTCGGTCCACGGCGAGGCCGATGCGCCCTACGCGCTGGACTGGGACGGTCTCATGGCCCTCGAGCAGGTCGACGTGACCTGCGACATCCACTGCGTGACGCGCTGGTCGAAGTTCGACACGCGCTGGCGCGGGGTTCGCGTCCGGACACTGCTCGAGCGCGCGCGGCCGCGGCCCGGCGCGACCCACGTCATGGTCCACAGCCACGGCGGCTACACGACCAACGTGCCGCTCGACGCGCTGCTCGACGACGACGTCCTCGTCGCCCACAGCTTCGACGACGCTCCTCTCGATCCCGACCACGGCGGCCCGGCGCGGCTGCTCGTGCCCAGCCGCTACTTCTGGAAGTCGGCCAAGTTCGTCCGCGCCCTCGAGCTCATGGCGGGGGATCGTCCGGGCTTCTGGGAGGACAACGGCTACCACAACGACGGGGATCCCTGGCGCGAGCAGCGCCACAGCGTCAACCTCTACACCGCGCGGGGCCTGCGTCGGGCCGCGCGCGGCGGATAGATAGGACTGCCGGGTGCTGCTGATCACCGGCGCCACGGGCCTCGTCGGCTCCGCACTGCTGCCGCGCCTGACCGCCTCCGGGCGCACGGTGCGCTGCCTGGTGCGCGACCCGCGGCGCCTGGGCGCCGAGCGTGTGCGCGTGCAGATCGCCCTCGGCGACCTCTCCGACCCTCCTTCGTTTCGCAACGCGCTGCGGGGCGTGGACACGGTCGTCCACCTCGCCGCAGCCATCCGCGACCAGCCCGGCGGCTCGATCGAGGAGACCAACGCGGTCGCGACGTGGCGCATGGTGCAGGCCGCGCACAAGGCCGGCGTGGAGCGCTTCGTCTTCTTCAGCGCCCAGAGCGCCTCGACGCACGATCGCACGCGCTTCATGCGCGCCAAGGCGCTGGCCGAGCGCGCGGTGGCCGAGTCGGGCGTCCCGCACACGATCTTCGCCCCGTCGATCGTCTACGCCCCCGGGGACGTCTTCCTGACCCTGCTCGAGCGCATGGCGCTGCTCCCGGCGGTGCCGATCAGCGGCTCGGGGAGCGCGCTGTTCCAGCCGATCTGGTCGCACGACGTCGCGGACTGCGTCATGGCGGTGCTCGACCGCCCCGAGGCCGCCGAGCGCTACGAGCTTTCGGGGCCCGAGACGCTGAGCTACGACGCGATCGTGGAGCTCGTCCTGCGCGCGGCCGGCCGGCCGCGGCCGCTGGTCCACGTCCCGCTGGACGTGGTCAGGCGCTCGCTGCGCACGCTGGAGGCGCTGATGCGCTCCAAGGCATTCGCCACGTGGGACGAGGCCGAGCTCATGGAGGTCACCATGACCGCGCCCCGCGGGACGGCCGACGCAGAGGCCCTCGGCGTGACGCCCAAGCGCATGTCTCGCGTGCTGGGCGCCGAAAACGACGGCGTTTGACGCGGAAATTGCGTGTTCGTAGGCGAACATAGGACCGTTCGTCCCTATTGAGGTACCGCTTGGCGGGTAGATTAGCGCGCTAAGCCCGGTGGGTGGACCGGGGCTAGGGGTGAACAATCTCGCCGGCGCCTACCGCCGGCTTTTCTTGGGGGTGAACTCTCAGATGACTATTCGCGCATCGCGCGGAGTGCGGCTGCTGTTGGCAGCTGCGATGGCGTGGCTGGGCCTGGCGCTGTGCGCTCAGGCTGCCCACGCGACGTACGGCAAGGTCACGATCGTCAAGGTCAACGAGGGCGGGGACCAGAACGACTCGTTCGCGTTTCATCCGTCGGTCGTGCCCAGCCAGCCGGACTTCTCGATCAAGGCCGGCGAGAGCAATGCCAAGACGTTCGAGATCGAGTGCAACGTCGATCGTCCCGGCTACTCGTGCGCGAGCTTCGGCTACCCGAGCCAGTCGGTGACCGAGAAGGCCACGCCGGGCTACGTGCTCAAGGGCATCACGTGCGTGCACACGCAGGGGTCGGGCAGCTATGCCGGCCAGCCCACGTCGAGCTCGCCCGTCGACAACGACACGAGCGTCTCGGGCGCCACCATCAACCTCAAGGTGAGCTATTGGGAGTGGGTGAAGTGCTATGTCAAGAACGCTCCCAAGCCACTCGACCAGCACCCGGCGATCCATGTCGTCAAGGATGGCCCGGCGACGGCCCATTCCGGCGACCAGCTGACGTTCAGCTACACGGTCACCAACCCGGGCGACGTGCCGCTGACCAACGTCACGGCGACGGACGACAAGTGCTCGCCGCTGACCCGCACCGGCGACACGAGCGACACCACGCTCGATCCCGGCGACACGTGGACCTACACGTGCTCGTACGTGATCCAGTGGAGCGAGGGTGATGCCAATCCGGTCGTGAACACCGTGACGACCTGCGGCATGCCGCCGGGCGGCGGTGGCGCGCCCCCGGGCGGCGGCAGCCCAGTCTGCGACACCGATCAGCACTCGACGACTATCGTGCCTCCCGCGACACCCACGCAGCCGGCTCCGGCCGCCTCGCCGAACACTCCGGCAACGGCGAGCGGGACCGCGCCGGCCTCGGGCCGACCGCCGCAGATCGCGGTGAGTCCGGTCCGCGTGCGGCCCGGCAGCGCGACGCTGCGCGGCCCGAGCGGCTGCCCCACCACCAGCGCGGTGGCGGCGACCGTCACCGGCCGGCGGATCGTGCAGGTGACGTTCTACGTCGACGGCAAGAAGGTCAAGACCCTCACGCAGCCGAACAAGAGCGGCGGGCGCTGGGTGCTGCCGATGAACGTCAGGCGGTTCGCCTTCGGCTCGCACCGTGTGCAGGCGCGCATCCAGTTCGCGCGCTCCAGCCAGACCAGCTCCCGGACGCTGCGGATGAGCTTCAGCCGCTGCCATCCGGCCAACGTCAAGCCCAACTTCACGGGCTGACCCCAAGACCTCGGTCGCGCTCCGGTCCGCCGGGGTGCGGCCGAGGCACCCCGTCCGCGCCCCGCGGGGCTTGAGCCTCGCGGGGCCCGGGTGGACAAAAGGACTACCGCTCAACGCTGGACTTCTACCGCTCAGCGTGTACATTGACCGCTGACCCGGGCACGGATGTCCTGGGGTAGGGGTGATCGTCCGGCGGTGGGGACCGTCGGACATGTAGGGGGGTTTCGATGTTCCAGATGTCCATCCGCGCTTCGAGCGCGACGCGGCTGCTCGCGGCCGTGGGGTTGGCGTGGCTTGGCCTGGCGCTCTCGGCGCAGGCCGCACACGCGACGTACGGCAAGGTCCAGGTCGCGAAGATCAATCAGGGGGGCGACAAGAACGACTCGTTCGCTTTCCACCCGGCGCTGACGCCCAGTGCAGGCGACCTCACGCTGAAGGGGGGCGAGGCCAGCAGCGCTTTCAGCGTCGAGTGCAACATCGACCGGCCTGGCCACGGCACGGAGTGCACGTCGCATTGGGGCAGTGTCTCGCTGCAGTTCACCGAGGCGCCCAAGGCGGGCTACACACTGACCGACATCACGTGCCGCTACACGCAGGGATCGTCCGGCTTCGGCGCCGAGCCGACCATCAGCTCCGCGGTCAAGCCGGCCGGCGAGGTGAGCAAGAACCTGGCGACCGGCACCGTGAGCCTCAAGGTCCACTACTACGAGTGGGTCAAGTGCTGGTACACGAACACGCGTGACAGCACGATCAAGGTGACCAAGGTGCTCGCGCCGGCCACCGACAGCGGGAAGTTCAACCTGCTCATCGACGGCCAGGCCAAGGCCACTGACGTCGGGGACGGGGGCACCACCGGCGTACAGAAGGTCGCGCCCGGCACCCATACGGTGGCCGAGTCGGCCGGCACGGCGACCGACCTTGCGGACTACGATGTGACGACGTCGTGCGTCAATGCGGCCCACGCGGGCTCGCCGGCGGACACCGACGGCAGCGTCAACGTCGCCGCGGGCGACCAGTGGGAGTGCGTGATCACCAACACGCGCAAGACCACGCCCCCGCCGCCGCAGGAGCCGCCGACCACGACCCCGCCGACCGACACGCCGCCGGCCGTCCAGGCCGTCAGCCCGCAGGTCCGCGTCAGCCCCGCCCGCGTCCGCCCGGGCAGCGCCAAGCTCAGCGGGCCCACCGGCTGCCCGACGACCACCGCGGTGGCGGCCAGCGTCTCGGGCCGCCGCATCGTGAAGGTCACGTTCTACGTCGACGGCAAGAAGGTCAAGACGCTCACCGAGCCCAACCGCAACGGCCGCTGGGTGCTCCCGATGAACGTGAAGCGCTTCGCGTTCGGCACCCACCGCGTCCGGGTGACCGTCCAGTTCGCCAAGTCCAGCCAGACGAAGGCCAAGACGCTGCGGCTGAGCTTCAACCGCTGCCACTCGGCCGTCGTCAAGCCGCAGTTCACGGGCTGAGCTGATCACCCCGGGGTGAGCGGGTCGGGCACGGACGGCCCGGCTCGCTCACCTCACTGGGTGGGGCGCCGCTGCGCCCACGGCCGCGCCGCCTCGAGCTGCGTCGCCACGGCCAGCAGGTCGCCCTCGCGCGCCGGGCGCCCGAAGAGCTGGACGCCCACCGGCAGGCCCTCGTGCTCGGCCAGCGGCAGCGAGATGGCCGGCTGGCCCGTGACGTTGGCCACCGCGGTGAACGGGGTGAAGGCGCCCGACCGCGTGAAGAGGCCCATCGGGTCGTCGGTCTGCCAATGGACGTCGTCGAGCACCACGGGCGCCTCGGCCAGTGCCGGCGCCACGACCACGTCGTACTGGTCCATCCAGCTCACCAGGCCGCGGGCGAAGATCTGCAGCTGGGCCGAGGCGAGATGCGTGTCGAGTGCCGACATGCCGCGCACGAGCTCCCACAGCGCCCAGCTGATTGGCTCCATCTCGTGCGATTCGGGCTCGCGGCCCCGGACGAGCCGGCCGAACGCGATCTGAAGCGTCACGAGCGGGGCGAAGAGGGCGGTGAAGGCCCGCAGCAGGCTGTCCTCGCGCCACGGCGCCTGCGCCTCCTCGACGTGGTGCCCGAGCGACTCGAGCAGACGCCCGGCCTCGTGGGCGGCCTCCACCCGCGCCGGCTCGAGCGGTACGTCGATCGGCGCGTTGGTCACCACCGCCACGCGCAGGCCCGCGGGCGCGCGCGCCGCCGAGGCGGCGAAGGCCTCGGCCGG
>CAWEBN010000013.1:0-124011 GCA_963807305.1 uncultured Actinomycetes bacterium | reverse complement strand
CGCCTCGGCGGCCGGAACCGCGACGCCCACATCCGCTCAGAGGAGAACGCTCAAGCGTTCTCGAACCGGCCGGCTACCGCGGGCGGCCGTGCTCGTATGACCGGTCGCGCACCCACGTGCGCCGTCGTGGCGGCGAGGCGCTACAGCGACTGCACGACGGTGAGGGGCCCACCCCGGCCACCGTTACCGACCGCTACACGGCGTGGGCGGCGGCGCACGCCGACGCCTCTTGGGCTGAAGATGGCCGTCCCACTAGCCTGACGCTCTGTGGCACGTTCCTTCGCCGGCCCTGTCACGAGCCGGTGGCTGCCGAGCGCGTCGAGCTCGTACGAGCGTGCCGACTCTGCCCGCCGGTTTCGACGGGCCGCGCCGGCGTTCGGCTCGGTAATGGCGGCGTGACCGTGCTCACTGCAGCGCTTCCAGCGGGGTCGCCGGCTCGTACGTGCGCCCGCCCCTCTCGCGCCGTGCCATCGTCGCAGCTCAGGGCCGAGAAACCGCACGTACGAAGGACTAGACTCAAAGGCGTCGCCAGGAACTGTTGCTCTTTCCGCTTGGCGATGCAGCGAATGGACGGGGCGAGAAAAGGAGCCGTGATGGCTCTGAAGCAGGTACGCACCGAGCGCCGGACGGTTGGTCACGTGTCACATGACGCCCAAGTGCGGGTCGACCGGCGCGTGTCGCAGATCGTCGCGCGCCGAGAAGTTGCGCTGCGGCCGGCGCGGCGCGCGCCTGGCGGGCGAGGTCGTGGCGGCTTTCGCGGCGGTTGAGCTTGCCGAGGATCGTTCGCCGGTTGTGGGGGTCGTTGCAGTAGTCGAGTAGGTGGACGGTCTTGGCGGCCCGTCCGAGTTGCGTGATCGCGCGGGCGAGCGCCCGGCTGGCCGGGAAGCGTAGGCCGCCGGGCGCGCGAGCCCTGCCCGGCAATGCTCGGATGCAGGAGCCGGTGAAAGCGGTCGCGTGGCTGCGCCTCTTAGCGACGAGCTCCGCGCGAACGACCGCTCGACCGCCTCCTACTCGTCAGCGGCGCGCTGCTCCTCGCGGGGGAGCGCCCAGACGCTCCCGCTGCCCGCCGGAGGCCGCCACACTTTGACGGTGAATGCGATCGTCACACGAACTCGCCGACGCCCTTCCCCTCGCGCCCAGAGTACGTCCACAGCGGGCGTATGCCTCATGCTGCTGGAGACGCTCGCGTGCCGCGCGCGGAGCAGAAGCCGCCCGTCGGCGTCCGGGCCGGCGCCGCGGAAGAACGGTCGGTGCGCTCGGCCAGACCGAGCCGCTGCGGCCACTGCCGCCATCGGCGCTTCCCGCGGAGAGCGTCGTCGAGCGCGTCGCGTCGCGGTCGGTGCTGGTCGCGTTAGAAGGCAGCCGGTCGGTCTCCCGCGCACGCCGGCCGCCGCGTTGATCGTGCCCGAGTGGCGAGCCGCAGCTGCGCATTGGCTCGCGATGCTCGAGCACGCCGTCCTGGCCGCCCTCACCACCCTGCCGCGCACGTAGCATCTCGGACGCGCGATCCTTACAGCGTGGACGTCCTCGCCAGTCGAATCCTGCTCCACCCCGCCGACCTTGAGCGCTCGCCGCGCTTCTACGGCGAGACGCTCGGCCTCGCCGTCCTTCGCGAGTGGGGCGCCGACGCACACCGCGGCGTCGGCCGGTGCCTACTCCGGGCCGCAGTCCCGAGCTTTCGGCGCGGTTGAGGGTCCGCCGCTGGCGCTGGCCGGCTGACCAGCGGACCGCCGGGGCCGTGCTTCACGCCAAGCTCCTCGTCGTCGACGGGCGCCGCGCGCTCGTCGGCTCGGCGACCCTCACCCACCTGCTCTGACGCAAACCTTGAAGACGAGGGGGGCCTGGTCACCGACGTTTTACCGACAGCCTCAGTCGTCCGACCCCTCGCCGCGCAGCTCGGCCAGTTTCTCGCGCACCATCTCCTCGTTCTCGGCCTCTGTGGTCGGCCGCTGGTGCTCGTCCACCCAGCTCTTGAGCTGGTCGTAGCCAGCGACCGTCCAGCCGCGCGGCAGTGCACCGGATGCCGGCGTCCACCAGCGGTCCCTGCCGCCGATATGGACAAACACGGCGGGCCCGCACGTACAGCCGTCAGGATCGTTCTCGACCGCGAAGCATCCGTCGCGATGCTCGAGCTTGATGCGCGTGAGATCGCTCATGGGCACACGCTACGCCTCGTGCCGTGCTCGAGATCGCATCTGCAGAGACCCTCAGCCTTCGCTAATGGAATTCAGGCACCCGCCAGGGCTCGCCCGGACGTTCCCTCACCAGATGCGTGTCACACCTCGGGCAGACGTAGGTGTCGATCTGCCCGAGCTCCGGGCGCCGCGAATCCACAGACAGCCGGAAGACGTTCGGCGTGATCACCCAGAGGCCGCAATCGGGGACGAACCCATCGGCTCGCCGCTGGCGGTCGCGCGCGGCCTGCCTCTCGAGCCGCTGCCAGCGTGCCTCGGGTGTCTCGGCCATTGGCGCACGCTACGCCCCGGGGCCCGCTCGCATGGGGTGACGAGGTCCCATCGAGGTCTATCGCCCGGCCATGGACCGCGGGTCAGGAACGACCGCCTCAGAACGGGTCAAACTTGGCGCGTGCGGGCTTGCGCGCGCGGTGCGTGCGACCTGGGCCACGCGCCGGCCCCGGCGTACGACGGACTGCTCGCCAGCGGCTACGGGCGCGGCATGCCGATGCACACCGAGCCGGGCCGAGCCTGTCGACGAAGGACCGCGTCATGCTCGCTTCCGTCAGCCATAGAATGCGCGGCATGTCCGCCGCAGGGGCGGTGGTGGGCCACCGACGATGGGTGCGGACTGGGGGCGAGCATGAAGCTTTCGTGCACGGCGGTCGGCGCGACGGCCGGGCCGTCCTCGCGGCCATCTTGCGAGACTCCCGCGCCGTGTCAGGCGTCCCTGATCACATCGGCGCATCGAAGCGCCGCTCGATCGCTTGGGCGCGGTCGTCCATGCGACGACGTTCGACGGCGCCGCGGTCCTAGCCGCTCAGCCGATGCGGTGGCGCTCGTGCCGGCCGAGCAGCAGTGCGACGAGACGCTTCGCGGCGGCAGGACGCAGTTCGACGTGGACGGCGCCGTGACCGGCCACCGCTTCTGACGACGCGGGACGGTCCCGTGCGGACATGGCGCTGGCGTCGATCACCTCGAGCACGACGTTCGGGCCGCGCGAAACAACGGACTCGCCGGTCTCGTCGAAGTCGAGGCCGCCGTTGTAGACGAACACCTGGCCGCCGTCCTCGGCGCGCACCGAGCCGCGGAATTCGGGGTTGGCAGCAGCGCTGCCACGGATGGTCTGGCGATCCGCCATGGGAGCAAGTCGCTCCCTGCCGACCGAGGGCCGTGGGGGATCCCGGTGGAGTCCTCGACGTTGCGGCAGGGGGCGACGCTATGCCCGCGCGAGGGGCGGAGTCAAGGCCGCTTCGGTACGCTAGGTGCGGCAATCAGTGGAAGGAGAGGCCAATGACCTTCCAAGCCGGGGACCGGGTCGTCGCCGAGTCCGAGTCGACCGAGCGTCCCGCGCGGTACGGGACGGTGCGAGAAGTGGTCCACGAGGATCCGCGCGCCCGCTATCGCATCGAGTGGGACGACGGGCGCACGAGCGTGTACACGCCGGCGGCCGGCGCGCTCCGGCTGCCCGCCCGAGACCGCCAAGCGGGCGGGGTGACGACCGGGCGCCGCTGTCGAGCGCAACGGCTTCGAGCCCGCGTACGGTCACGACGACTGGCCGATCGGTGTCGAAGCCTCGGCGGTGCGCAACGCGCAGCCGTTGGGGATGAGCGGGCGAACGGTCCGCAGCCCGGGTCCCGGCCACGGCGGGCGCGAGTCAGACCGGAGTGTACACCCGGCGATGCGAACGGACCAATAGGTCTAGACTGGCCACAGGCGCGAGGTTCCTCCTTCGCCGCTCCCCGACCTTGCGCGCCTAGCTCCGAAGGCGGCGGGAGAGCGGTGCAATGTGGCCAAGGACAACCGGAGCGGCCTGTGGGGCGCCCACGAGCGTGCCCGCAAGGCGATGATGCATGCGAGCAAGGTGACCGAGCGGGCGAAGCGAGCGTTCCGCGTAGCCGCAGCGCGTGAGCGAAGCGCCGCACGACACGATCGCCACGCCGAAACGCTGGAGGCTCACGGGGCCGAGCGGGCAGCCGCCGCCGAGCGGCGCGCCGCCCAGTTGGACCGCGACGCCGCGGACGCTGAGCGCGAGCGCTAAGCGCGTTCGATCAACGAGGGGGTGTCCTTCGCGACGAGCCCGCACATCACCCGCCGCGCGGCCTGACCGGCAGCGGAGCGAACCCATACGCCACACGGCAAAGGAGCCCCACCCATGCTTATACGCTTTGACCCCTTTCGCGAGTTCGATCGGCTCACCGAGCAGCTCGCGTCCACCGCGACGCGCGTGCCGCGGGCGTTCCCGATGGACGCCTACCGCCGCGGCGACCAGTTCATCGTCGAGTTTGACCTCCCGGGCGTCGAGCCCGCGTCGATCGATCTGACCGTCGAGAACAACGTCCTGAGCGTGCGATCCGAGCGGCGCTTTGAGCCTCGAGAGGGCGACGAGGTGCTCGTGGCCGAGCGCCCGCACGGGACCTACACTCGCCAGCTCTTCCTCGCCGACACGCTCGACTCCGAGAACGTGCACGCCGACTATGAGCACGGCGTGCTGACGCTCACGATCCCGATCGCCGAGGCGGCCAAGCCGCGCCGCGTGCAGGTCGGTGGGGGCCAGGACGCCCAGACGATCGAGCCGCCTGCGGCCGGCGGCGTCGAGGCCATCCCCGCCGGCGCAACCCGGTCTCGACGGCCGAGGAGGCGGCGTCGACCGGCGAGCGCTGAACGACCGCCCACGCCGCGCCTGTGCGACGGGGCCCCGCCAAGGGGCCGCGCGACGTCGCGGCGCGGCGCAGGCGCGGCATCTCGATCACGATCGCCGGGCCGCAGGCGTCGCGCGCCGGTGCGGGCGGGGCGCGCGTGCGCGCGGCCGCCGCGACGCTCCGTGCCGCGCGCATACACCGGCCCGGGCAGCTCACCATCGCCTGCGGGACTCACCACAATGCGGGTCAGCTGAGCAGGGAACCGAAGGCCCTTTCTCCCCCCAACGGCCGCTGCCTCGGGGGGAACATTCCTGAACACTGAAACCCAGCCGAGCGATCTGCACCGACGAGAGATCGCTCCGGGCCAGATCCTGCTCGACCCTCATTGCCCGCAGCACCAGGTTGACCGCCAGCATCGCTGGCTTGGGTCGACTCGCTCGCTCCCAGGCCAGCGCATGAGGAGAACTGCTCCTGGACGGATGCGGGCGTCTGCGCTGGCATCGAGCGCACGCCCGCTTAGGACGACACGCGAGCGCGCCGTCCGGGCGCGTGCCGACGACCGCAACCGCGGGCGAAAACGGGCGCAAACCGGCGCCCGGGCTCGACCGTCTCTTGATCGTCCTGAGCGTCGCCCAGCGGACCCCTCGCCCACCGGGACGTCCATCCGGGCATGCGCGCCGGTCAGACGACGACGGGCCGCCGACGCCCGCCGCCACGCAATCGGGCTGCTCAGATATCGGCGTCCCGCCGGAGGCGCCATGGTCGTCCTCAACCAGCAGCCGGCGCCCCGTCGAGCCCGGCGCGACGACCTGATCGCCTTGCCGACTACATGGGTTATCGCCCGCCTCGCCGCGAGGGCCACATGAGGTGCGGCACGCGCGACGGCTATCGGTCGGGCGCGATCGGCTGGACTTCGAGCGCCTCGAGGACGCCGGTGACTGAGCGCCGGCGCATGGACGTCGCCGACTTCCGGCGCCTCGGCTACCTGCAGGACGTCAACCGGCTGCTGCTGCATCGTCGGTCTGGCGCTCGGATCGCGACGCTGCCGGTACACCTCACGTCGTGAGCCACGCCTCCCGCAGGCGCGCCAATCCAGTCGCGATCTCCGCAGGCGAGTGCGCCGTGAACGACAGCCGCAGCGTGGCGCGGTCGGGCTCGCCGGCGTGGAACGGGTAGCCGGGGACGAAGGCGACGGCGCGCGCGAGCGCCCGGTGCAGCAACTGCTCGGCGTCCCAGCCGTCCGGCAGGCGTGCCCACACGAACATCCCTCCGTCGGGGCGGTTGTGCACCGAGCCCGGCGGGAGCGCCTCGGCCAGCCCGTCCACGAGGGCGTCGCGTCGCTCGCCGTACACCCGCCGCAGCGTGGTCAGGTGGGCGTCGAGATCGACGCCCGCCAGCCAGCGGGCGGCAGCGGCCTGGTCGATCGTGGAGGAGTGCAGGTCGGCCGCCTGCTTGGCGATCGTCAGCGGGCCGCGCAGCGCGCGCGGCGCACGCACCCAACCGATCCGCAGGCCGGGCGCCGCGACCTTCGACAGGGTCGACAGCGCGATGACGCGATCCACGGCGCCGGGCAGCGCTGCCAGCGGCGCGACCGGCGCGCCGCGATAGCGCAGCTCGCTGTAGGGGTCGTCCTCCACGATCCAGAGCCCGGCGCGCTCCGCGGCGTCGACGAGCGCCTCGCGCCGCGCCGGTGGCAGCGTCCGGCCGGTGGGGTTCTGGAAGGTCGGCACCGTGAACAGCAGCCGCGCGCGGTGGCGCATGGCCAGCGCGAGGACCGCGTCCGGGTCCAGGCCCTCGTCATCGCAGGGGACCGGGATCACGTCGGCGCCCGCGAGCTGGAAGGCCTGGATGGCGGCGAAGTACGAAGGCTCCTCGACGAGCACGGGCGCGCCGGGATCGAGCGCCACCGCCGCGACGAGCGTGAGCGCCTGCTGCGACCCGCTGGTGATGAGCAGATCGTCGGCCTCGGTGGCGAGCCCGCGCGCTGTCAGCCGTGCCGCGACGGCCTCGCGCAGCGCCGGGTCGCCTTCGGTGGTCGAGTACTGCAGCGAGCGGGGCCCGGCCGCCAGCGCCGCGGCGAAGGCGGCCGAGAGCCCCTCGAGGTCGAACAGCTCGGGCGCGGGCAGGCCACCGGCGAACGAGATGACGCCCGGCAACGCGGTGAGCGCGAGGAGTTCGCGCACGGGCGAGGAGCGAACGCCGCGCAGGCGGTCGGCGACGTGGAGGTTGTCGGCGAAGAGGAGATCGGTCACGCGAAACCGAGGACGCGAGCGGCGCCGGAACCTTCCCGCAGCGATCGCCCGCTCAGACGCCGAACTCGTCACGCAGCGCCTCGGCGACCGCGCCGCCCGGTCGCTCGCGGCGCTCGCCGTCGAGGAACACGTCGACGCGCTCGTCCCAGAAGGCGACCAGCGCGGCGATCGCGACGACGTCGGGGAGGGGCTGCTCGTAGCTCCAGCCCAGTCCTTGCGGTGGGGGCCGCCCGAGTCGAGGGACCAATACGAGGTCGTCGTCGACGAGGACGGCCACGAGCGCCTGGGCGGCGTGTGGGACGACCGCGAGGACCCGGAGGTACTTCGCCGGGCCCGACGCGCCCCATCTGGACAAGGCCGCAGCGCGTCGCTGAGGAGTTCCTTGGAACGCAAGGACGCCCGCGTGGCGGCGCTCGGCTACCTCATCCAACCCGCCATACATGGGTTATTGCCCGCATCGCCGCAAGGGCCAGGTGACCGGCGCTACTGCCGTCGACACAGCCGAGGCGCGGTGGAGACACCCGCTTATCAAAGGAGCAGCGGCGCTTCGGCCTGCGTCGCGTTTCGGCCGCTGCTCAGATTCGCGCAACGCAGCACTCAGCGTCGTCGCGAGCGGCCTGTCGGACCTCGTCCAACTCGGCACTCCGGTCCGGCTGGCGCGTGGCTCCCCGTCTTGCCTCGATGCGAGAGTGGCCCCGCCCGCTGGACGCCGCCTGTCCACTGCGGTAGCCCGCTCAGTTTCCGGCCGTGTGCGCCCGTGTCCGTCCGGTACTGGAGAAGCGGGGGGCTTTCGGGCAGCCCGACCGGAACGAGCGGGCATCGCCATGCCCGGAATGCTCGTCGTCGGAAGCGACCACATGCTGCACGAGTACACGGGGCGGGGGCCACAAGCGCCCGCCCAGCCAGCGAGTCGGTCAGGACTGCAGGAAGGCCAGCAGGTCAGCGTTGATCGTGTCGGCCTGCGTGGTCGGGCAGCCGTGCGGGAATCCTTTGTACGTCTTCAGCGTCCCGTTCTGCAGGAGCTCGGCGGACAGTGGTCCGGAATCGGCGTAGGGGACGATCTGGTCGTCGTCGCCGTGCATCACCAGGACCGGCACCGTGATCTTCTTGAGGTCCTCGGTGAAATCGGTCTGGGAGAAGGCAACGATGCCGTCGTAGTGGGCCTTGGCTCCGCCCATCATTCCCTGACGCCACCAGTTCTCAATGATTGCTTCCGAGGATTCCACGCCGGGCCGGTTGAAGCCGTAGAAGGGGCCGGCCGCCAGGGCCCGGTAGAACACGGACCGGTTGGCGGCAAGCTGGGCCTGGAGGTCGTCGAAGACGCTCTTCGGCAGGCCGCCGGGTTGGCGTCGGTCTGCACCATGAGCGGCGGCACCGCATCTATCAGTACCGCTTTGGCCACACGGCTCTCACCGTGCCGGGCGATGTAGTGGACGACTTCGCCGCCACCTGTGGAGTGTCCGACGTGGATGGCGTCCTGGAGATCGAGATGGGCAGTCAGCGCGGCCAGGTCGTCGGCGTAGTGGTCCATGTCGTGGCCGTCGGCGGTCTGCGTGGAGCGTCCGTGCCCGCGCCGGTCATGGGCGACGACGCGGTAGCCGTGCTGGAGGAAGAACAGCATCTGCGTGTCCCAGTCGTCGGACGAAAGGGGCCAGCCATGGCTGAAGACGATCGGTTCCCCCGAACCCCAGTCCTTGTAGAAGATCTCCGTCCCGTCGCTCATCGTGATCGTCGGCATGCGCTACCTCCGGTGTTGGTTCGGCTGTTGCATGTCCGTGCATCCTCGCCACGCGGTGTCGAGGGTGCAAGCCGGTTGCTAAACGGCCCGCGATGAGCTAGACGGTCGTGCGCCGCTTCGGCGGGCGCGCGGAGCACGTCGGTGAACGCGCCGGCGAGTTGCGTGATCGTTCAGCGAGGGCGGCAACTGGCGTTGCATCGAATGACTTGCGAGCCGACTCCTCGGCCAGCCGCGACCGCTAGTCGAGTGGGTTACCGGCCAGTCGGGCGCCGACGCCCGACGCGACGGCGGCAGCGGCGGCGCAGCCGGGCTTGCGGCGAGCCTGGTCCTCGAAGGCCGCAGTGAACTCGGTGACGAGCGTCAGTCGCGGGCAGCGCCGAAGCACCTCGTCGCGAAAGTCCGCGGGCCACGTATCGAAGTTGCGGCCGGAGATGTCGAGCGCCGTGCCCTCACGCAGCAAGTGCCCCTCCGCGTCCAGGGCAGGATCGACCTCGTGCCACATGTGTCGGACGATGATCTCCTTGACCCGATCGCGCCGCTCGGCCGGCCAGCCAGCGCCCGCGCCGAAAACCCAGCCCACATCGCCGCCGGCATCCTCGAACGGCGCGAGGTGGTTGTCGAACGCGGGGACGAGACCGAGGTCGTGCAGCATGGACGCGACATAGAGCAGCTCCGCGTCGTACGGGATCCCCTTCAGCCGACCCAGGCTCGCCGACCAAAGGTACGAGCGCTCGCAATGGTTGACCAGCGCGGCGGAGCTGTAGCGAACGACGATCTCATGAGCGGCCGTGGTCGACGGACTCGGCGCGGGAAGGAGGCTGGAGATGTCCACGCCAGGATCGTACGAGGCGCCCGGCGACGCGGGCGCCCGCGACCCGACACGAGAAACCGGTTCCATGCCGGGAAGTGGCCTGTGCCGCTTATCGTCGAAGGCGACCGCGGCGGTAGCGCAGCACGCGCACTCGCTACTTCACGAAGGCAGTCGTCGTCTGCGTGGCGCCCTCGGGCGTCGCTGGGTCTCTTACGGCGCCCGTGACGCCAACGGTGGCCCCGTGGCCTACGTGGCCCTGCTTTCCATGCATCTGGACACTGTGGCCGTCATGCCGCGCCACCAGCAGCCACTCCTGCTTTTCGCCCAGCGAACGTCGCCGAGTTCACGCGTCGGATGCTCGCTCCGGACGAGGAGCGTCAGCGCCACCGGCTCTTGCGTTGAGCGCCAGCGCGGCGATCTGTGCGCGGACGATCAGTGGTATTCGGCTTGCCGTCTCATCGGGTCGGACGCGCGTCGAGTCGCGCCGAGCGGTCGTCCGTCAAACGCCGCGGAGCAGCTCACCACACGCACTGCTCCCAGCGTTCCGCACGGAGTCCAGTCCGCTGCACGCGGCGGCGCGCACGCATGAGCGATCCGGCGGCCCGCCAATGAGAACAGTCGGCCGCTACGATGGCGGCGCCCGCCAGCGGCGAGCTGACGAGCGGCCCCGTGGCGTCGCGATCACGGCGCGCGGATTGCGCGGATCGCGCTAGTTGCGACGCTCTGTCGGGCACCCCTCGCCGTGTCTACTCCCGACATGGAGGGGGAGGTGGAGCTCGAGCTTCCGGCGGTGCCGGCAAGCGTTCAACGGGTGCGCGCGTTGGCGGCGGGACGGGTGTCGGGCCTGGGCGACGTCGATCTCGCGGTGACTGAGGCGGCGACGAACGTTGTCGTGCATGCCTACCGGGACCGCGCGGCGGGCGATGCCCCTGGCGTGCTGCGTCTGGCGGTGCGCCTTGAGGACGGCTTCCTGCACGTGAGCGTCGCTGATGATGGCGTCGGCCTGTCGCCGCGTCATGACAGTCCCGGGCTCGGCTTCGGACTCGGGCTCATCGCCCGATTCGCCGATGAGCTGGAGATCGAGCAGATCAGCCCGGGCACACGCCTGACCATGCGCTTCAAGCTCTCCCGCTGAGCCACGCGAGGCGTTAGGTTTGCGTGGATGGGCGACGATGCCCGCCGACGCGTGAGCCTCAACGAGGCCATGTTCCGCACGATCAATGAGGCGATCGAGCGACGCACCGACCGCGACCCGATCACGTTCGTCTGCGAGTGCGCGCGGCTGGGATGCAATGAACTGCTTGAGCTGACCGGCGTTGAGTACCAGCAGGTGCGCGCCCATCCGCGGCGCTTCGTTGTGCTGGTCGGTCACGAGCTTCCCGACGTGGAGGACGTGATTGCCCGGCATGAGCTGCACCTGGTGGTCGAGAAACGCGGCGAGGCGGGCGACATCGCCGTGCAGACCGATCCGCGCACCCCCCTCTCCGAACTCGGATAGGCCGCCGGCCCGAGTCTCACCCGGCGACCGCCGCGGCGGACCTCGCCGGCTACGAAGCGGTGTTTCGTCAAGGCCCGGATGCTGGCGGGGAGGAGACGCTCCCTCCAGCGCGGCCCATCGAAGAGCACCGCGGCGCGGGAAGTCGTCGCGAGTCTTCGGGGTCGGCCGCGCGCCGTACTGCATGACCCCCACGTCGAGGCCCGATGCGGGCCGGAGCGGGCGACAGCAAAACCCGCCAGGAGTCGGTCTCGCATAGGACGGCCATCTTCAGCCCACGAGCCGTCGGCGTGCGCCGCCGCCCACGCCGTGCAGCGGTCGGCAACGGTGGCCCGGGTGGACCCCTCACCTTTCATGCAGTCGCTGTAGCGCCTGCGCCGCCACCACGGTGCACGTGGGTGCGCGGCCGCTCACACGAGCACGACGCCCGCAATAGCGGAGCTCCCATACGCGCATCGCGTCAGGCACGCGCGCGCGTCGCCGGGCCTCCATGGCGCTGGGGTGGCAGCGCTTGCAGTTCGCGCAACCCCCCAAAACGACCAGCGCCCCCGCCGGGGGGACAGGGGCGCTGACCATCGCTGGATTGGCGCGGGAGCGTAGACCTGCGCGAGGGTGCTCTGAGAGGGGCGCGGCGGCATTTGTGGAGGACGTCCTCGCGCGCCGCCTGAAACCTATGCGTCGACGCGGTGTCATACGTAGGCGAGCGCGCAGCGCATGGGGCGCCCGCGGTCGCGCGACAGGATGCTCCGGACACCGGTCGCTCCGGGAAGCAATAGGCAATCCGCCGCCCATCAAGGATCACCCCGTCGGGCACGATCACCAACTCGCGATCAGCTCGGGGTTGCAGTCCGCCCGGCTCGAGAACGCTTGAGCGCGTCTCCTCCTGAGCGGATGCGGGCGTCGCGGTTCCCGCTGCCCAGGCGCTCGCTCCGGACGAGCAGCGAGCGTGTCGAGGCGCCATAAGCTGGGGCCTGCTTCGGTGGCAAAGCGACACTGCCGCGAAGCTGATCAAGCGCGCCTGCCTCCGCGTGAAGGCAGGAGTTGGCGTGGGTTGGGAGGCGCAGCGGTGATCGCGAGCCGTGGCGTCCAACGGTGGCGTGTCGTCGTGCGAGGAGACCGCGAGCGAACCCGGTGGCTCGCCGATGCGGAGGCAGACCACAGCGGCGGCGTGACTCGGGCGGAGGGCGGGGCACACGGGCCTGGCGCAGGAGCTGCGGTCGCGAAGGCAGTCACGCTCGCGGACCGCGACGCCGGCGGTGGAGCCCGGCCGGGCAAAGACGATGCTTCGGGCGGGTGGCGCGGGACACGCCCCTCAGACGGAGCCTGCGGAGTCTGAGGCCGTGTCCGGCGACAGGACCCGCCCGCCACCGGCGACCGCGCGCCGCGCAGAAGCCGAAGGCCGAGACCGCCGCTAGCCCCAGACCTCGCGCGCGGTCTCGACGATCAGCGCGAGCTTGGCCCACTGCTTGTCGTGGCTGAGGGCGTTGCCCTCGACCGTCGAGGAGAAGCCGCACTGGCCCGAGAGGCAGAGCTGGTCGACGTCGACGTACTCGCCGGCCTCCTCGGCACGGCGCTTGAGCTCGTCCTTGCTCGGCGAGGTCGTGCTCGACCGCCTGAGCGCTCAGGCTGCGTCGCCGGCCGTCCTCGCGCCCTGCTCGACGAGCCATTGCGCGAGCGCGTCTGCGCCGCTGCGGCGCGCCGCGTCGAGCGCTGTGAGGCCGTCGTGGCCGACCCAGTCGCGGTCGGCGCCGCGCTCCAGGAGGTACTCGGCGGCCGCGCGCCGGCCGCCGTGGCAGGCGCACCAGAAGGCGTTCGTCACCTCGTCGTCCGGCGGCGGCGCGCCCGCGAACGCGGCCGCGAGGCGGTCGGTGAGGCCGAGTGCCGCCGCGTTCCACAGGTTGACGTGGGCGCCGCGCTCGACCAGCCGCCGCGCGGCGCCCCACTGGGCGAAGGCAACCGCGTCGTCGAGCGGCGTCCCGCCGCCGATCACCGCGCCCCGCGCGTCGATGTCGGCGCCGGCGTCGAGGAGCGCGTCGAGCGCCTCGACATCGTCGGCGCTCGCCGCCCAGTGCAGCGGCGTCTCGGCATGCTCGCCGCCGGCGGGGGCGTCCACGTCGGCCCCGGCCGCAGCCAGCGCCGCGACCTTCGCCCCCGCGTCGGGGACGTGCCCGGGCCAGTCGGTCACGGCGTGCAGCAGCGTGCGCCCGTCCCACACCGAGGGTGAGCCCCCAACGAGCCGGCCCGCCGCGAGCCCCGGATGCTCGTCGAGCAGCGCCCGCAGGTCCGCGGCCAAGCCGTGCTTGATCGCCTGCACGAGCTTCTGCGCAAGCGGGTCATCGGGCCGTAGCGAGCTCACGCGACGAGTTTGTCAACCGCCCGCGTGCTCACCCCCAGACCTCGCGCGCCGTCTCGACGATGAGCTCGAGCTTGGCCCACTGCTCGTCGTGGGTCAGCGCGTTGCCCTCGACCGTCGACGAGAAGCCGCACTGGCCCGACAGGCACAGCTGATCGACGTCGACGTAGCGGCCGGCCTCCTCGATGCGGCGCTTGAGCTCGTCCTTGCTCTCGAGGTCGCCGCGCTTGGTCGTCACGAGGCCGAGGACGACGAGCTTGCCCGGCGGCACGAAGCGCAGCGGCTCGAAGCCGCCGGAGCGGGCGTCGTCGTACTCGAGGAAGAAGCCGTTGACCGCGAGATCGTTGAACAACGCCTCCGCGACGTAGTCGTACCCGCCCTGGGCGACCCAGGAGGACTGGAAGTTGCCGCGGCACAGGTGGGCGGTGATCGCCATCTCGGGCGGCCGGCTCGCGAGCGCCTCGTTGATGTGACGGATGTAGTCCTCGTGCAGGTGCTCGGGGTCGCCACCCATCTTCGTGACGAAGTCGCGCTGCTTGGGGTCGTTGAGGTAGGCGAGGCTGGTGTCGTCGAACTGCAGGTAGGTGCAGCCGAGCTCGCCCAGGGCGCGGACCTCATCGGCGTAGGCCGTGGTCAGGTCGGTCCAGAAGTCGTCGAGCTCGGGGTAGACCGAGTCGTCGATCGAGGCGCGCCCGCCGCGGTAGTGGACCATGCTGGGGGAGGGGATCGTGAGCTTCGGCGTCGCCGTCGTCACGCACGACTGCAGGAAGGCGAAGTGGTCGGCGAAGATCGGCTCCTTGAGCGTCACGCGGTCCGAGACGCGCATCGCCGCCGGCTCCCAGGAGATCGTCCCCGCCTCGTTGTGGAACTCGACCAGGATCCGCTCCTCGGCGTGGGTGATCCCGCCGAGCGAGTCGATGAAGTCCATGTGCCATGTCGCGCGGCGGAACTCGCCGTCGGTGGCCGACTGCAGGCCGACCTCCTCCTGCTTGCGGACGACGTCGCGGATCGCGTCGTCCTCGACGGCGCGCAGCTCGTCGGCGCTCAGGCGCCCGGCGGCGTGCTCGGCTCTGGCCTGCGTGAGCTCCGCGGGTCGCAGGAGCGAGCCGACGTGGTCGGCGCGGAACGGGGGGCTGGTCCGGGGGTTCATGCGGTCTCCTCGAGCTCGGATCGATGGGCTTCGAGCACCTTGCGCAGAGGGCGGGGCTCGCGACCGGTCAGGTCGTGCACGGCGGTACTGACGGTCTGCAGCAGACCTTCGCGGATCGCGGTGCCGAAGGACGAGTAGGCGCGCGCCAGCTCAGGCGGCAGGCCGACGTCGGCGAGCGCCCGCGCAGCGGTCTCGTCATCGATCTCGACGACCTCGATCGCGCGTCCTGTGATCTCGGTCACCAGTGCGGCCAGGTCGGCCTGCGAGACGAGCTCGGGGCCCGTGATGTCGTAGACGCGGTCTTCGTGGCCGTCGGTGGTGAGCACGGCGGCCGCGGCCGCGGCGCAGTCCTCGCGCGACACGTACGCCGTGCGCCCGGCACCGTTGTTGTGCACGAGCTCGCCCGAGGCGAAGGCGCGCGCCGCGGCCGCGACCTGGAACTCGGCGTACAGCCCGTTGCGCAGCGCGGTCAGGCGCAGCCCGCGGGCGCGGACCGCGTCCTCGGTACCGCCGTGCTCGCGGGCGACGATGTACGGCAGCTCGCCGCCCGCGTTCTCGCCCGAGGTGTAGATCACGTGGCCGACGCCCGCGGCGGCCGCGGCGTCGATGGCGGCGCTGTGCTGGGCCACCCGGTTGCCGAGCACGCTGGTGCTCACCAGCAGCATGCGCTCGCAGCCGTCGAAGGCGCCGGCGAGCGAGGGCGGATCGTCGAAGTCGCCGTGGCGCACGATCGCGCCTGCCTCCGCGAGGTCGGCGATCTCGTCGGGGCGCCGGGTGACGAGCACGACCTCGCCGGGCGGGACCCGGTCGATGACCCGCTGCGCGGTGAGGCGCCCGAGTTGCCCGGCGGCGCCGGTGATGGCGATGGTCATGAGCTCCTATCTGTTGGGACGTGATCGTGCCCACGAGTCGATTCCGACCGCGGCCAGGAGGATGACGCCGAGCGTGATCTGCTCGTAGAGCGGGTCGAGGCCGAGCAGGTCGTAACCATTGCCGATGAGGGCGATGAAGAGCACGCCGAGGACGGTGCGCCAGACGGCCCCCTCGCCGCCGAGGATGCTGGTGCCGCCGACGACGATGCCGGCCAGCACGGTGAAGGCGAGGGCGTCGCCCGACGCGGCCTGGGCGCTCAGCACGCGCGACGTGTCGACGACGCCGGCCAGGCCGGCGGCGCCGCCGCTGACGACGAAGGTCAGCACGCGGATGCCGTCGACGCGCACGCCGGCCAGGCGCGCCGCCTCGGCGTTGCCGCCAGAGGCGTACATGTAGCGCCCGGCCGTGGTGCGTGCGAGCAGCACGCCGATGACGACGACCGCGACGAGCGCGATCCAGACCGAGCTCTTGACCGTGAAGATGTGCGTGCGCGCGAAGTCGCCGAGCTCGGGATGCTCGAAGAGCACGACGAGGTTGCCGTGGGTGATCAGCGTGCCCAGGCCGCTGACGACGAACGACATCGCCAGAGTGGCGATCAGGGCGTTGATCCGCAGGCGCGTGACGACGAGCCCGTTGACCAGTCCGACGGCGAGCCCGACCGCGACGCCGAGGACGATGGCCACCACCGGCGTCGTGTGCTGCGCGACCTCGGCCGCGGTCACGCCGGCGAGGGCGTAGACCGCGCCGACGGAGAGGTCGATGCCGCCGGCCACGAGAACGAGCGTCCCGGCCGCGGCGATGATCAGGATCGCCGCCTGCTGATCGAGGATGTTCAGCAGGTTGACCTTCGTCAGGAACGACGAGCTGGCGATCGAGAGCGTGACGAAGAGCGCCGCGAAGGGCAGCGCGATGCCGGTCGCCCGCAGGCGCTCGGCGGCGCGGGCTCCCCCGAGCGCCCGGCGCCCCGGCGCGCCGCCCGCGTCGGTCACGCCGTCCGCCCCCGTCACGCCGCGCTCCGGGGCGCGGAGGCCTCGAACGCGGCCGCCAGCACCGCGGACTCGGTCATCTGCTCGCCGCGCAGCTCGCTGACGATCCGGCCGGCGCGCATCACGAGCACGCGGTGGGCGAGCCCGAGGACCTCCTCGAGCTCGGAGGAGATGAGCAGCACGCCGAGGCCGTCGTCGGCCAGCGACACGAGCAGGTCGTAGATCGCCCGCTTGGCCCCGACGTCGACCCCGCGCGTGGGCTCGTCGGCGACGAGCACCGTCGGCCCGCACAGCAGCATGCGCGCGAAGAGCAGCTTCTGCTGGTTGCCGCCCGACAGCGAGCTCGCCGGCGCGCCGGGGCCGTCGGCCCGCACCGTCCAGCGCTCGAGCGCCTCGCGGGTGCGCCGGCGCTCGGCGCCGCGGCGCACGAAGCCGTAGCGGCTCACGCTGCCCAGGCTGGCCAGGGAAACGTTCTCCGTGACCGAGCGCCCGAGCAGGAGCCCGTCCTCCTTGCGCGACTCGGGGATCATCGCCACGCCCGCGCGCAGCCGTGCCCGCGGGCCGCCCGACAGCTCGTCGCCGCCGGCCATCTGCACCGAGCCCGCGGTCGGGCGCTCGGCGCCGAAGACCGCGCGCGCCAGCTCGGTGCGCCCGGCGCCGACGAGCCCCGCGAGGGCCACGATCTCGCCGGCGTGGACAGTGAGGCTCACGCCCTCCACGCGCGGCGCGTGCAGGTCGCGCACGGTGAGGACCGCGGGCGCGTCCGCGGGGGGCGTCTTCTTGGGTGGGAAGGCGGCCGTCAGCGAGCGGCCGAGCATCGCGTGGATGAGCGAATCCTCGGTCTGCTCGGCGGTGGGCGCCGTGCGCACGACGCGCCCGTCGCGCAGCACGGTGACCGTGTCGGCGAGGGTGAGCACCTCGCGCAGGAAGTGCGATACGAGCAGCACCGTGCGGCCGGCGCCCGCGAGCGAGCGGACGATCTCGTGCAGCTGTGCGGTCTCCTCGGCGCCCAGTGCGGCCGTCGGCTCGTCCATGACGATGAGCTCGGCGTCGCGCGCCAGGGCGCGCAGGATCTCGACCTTCTGCTGCTCGGCCGGCGCGAGGCGTCCCGCGGGCGCGGTGGCGGGGAGGTGGAAGCCGGCGGTCTCGGCCAGCTGCTCGTAGCGACGGCGCAGGCCGCGGCGTGAGACGAAGCCGCCGCCGCGCGGCTCGGCGCCCAGGAAAACGTTCTCTTCGACGGTCAGCTGGGGCACGACGCTGACCTCCTGCGCGATGGCCGCCACCCCGCGCAGCAGCGCCTCGCGCGGCGAACGCAGCGCGACCTCCTCGCCGTCGAACAGCAGCCGCCCCTCGTCCGGGGCCAGCACGCCGGCGACGATCCGGCCCAGCGTGGACTTGCCGGCGCCGTTCTCGCCGACGAGCGCGTGGATCGACCCGCGCGCGATGCTCAGCGACACCCCGTCGAGCGCGCGGACGGCTCCGAAGTGCTTGGAGACGCCCGCGAGCTCGACATGGGTTCGTGGCTGGTCGCCTAGCCCGGCCACTCCCCGGTGAACTGGTCGGCGTTGTCCTTGGTCACCACGCCCTCGGCCGGGAGGTCGGCGACGGGATTCACGCCGCCCGCCTTGGCGCCGGTGCGGACCGCCTTGATCGCCGCCTCGGTGGCGAGCCGGCCCTCGGACGCGGGCAGCTGCGCGACGTCGCCGTACCACTTGCCGGCCGCCACGCCCTGGATGCCGGTGGCGCTGCCGCCGTAGCCGACGAGGATGACCTTCTTCTTGCCGATGGCCTGGACCGCACCCTCGATCCCCTGGTCGGAGCCGACGATGAGGTTCAGGTCGGAGTGGGCCTGGAGCATGTTCTGCGCGGCCTTCAGCCCGAGCGCCGGCGTGAAGAAGCTCTCACCCTGGGCGACGACCTTCACCGGGCTGCCGGCGATGGCCGCGTCGAAGGACTTCTTGATCGCGACGTCGAGCGCCGAGGCCTTGATGTCGTAGAGGTAGCCCACCTTGCATGGGTCGAGGCTCTTCTCCTGACAGGCCTGGGTGACGAGCTTGCCGAGCTTGGTCCCGATCTCGGTCGGGACGAAGACGACGTTGCCCGAGAGCCCGTCGACCTGCGGCTGGTCGGTCGACATGTCCTTGCCGAGGATCTGGTCCAAGTTCACGACCTTCTTGCCGGCCGAGATGGCGTCCTGGACGCCGGTGATGAGGCCGGTGCCGAAGATCGGCTGGACGATGATCGCGTCGTAGTCGCCCGAGCTCGTCGCGGTCTGCAGCTGAGCGAACTGCTTCTTCGGGTCGTTGTTGGCGTCGAAGACCTTGATCGTGGAGTTGTTGCCCTTGGCCACCGTCTGCGCCGCGGCGAGCATGGGGGCGTCGTAGCTGTTGGCCACGGCGAAGGACAGGTACGCGATGCGCACCGGCTTGTTGGCGTTGGCCGCCGCCTTGGAGGTCGTCGACGAGGACGACGAGCTGGAACTGCCGCTGGATCCGCACGCGGCGACCGTCAGCGCGGCGGCGAGCACCGCGAGTGCTGCGCCGGCGCTTCGGGGGCGCCGGACGCTTCGAGAGATGTGCACGTCCCTCCTCCTCCTGGGTTTGGGAACTGGCCCAGGAGCTAATTTGCACAATCGACATTGTCTGTGTCAAGTGCGTACCGACGAGCCCGCGGCGACTTCGTCGGCCACGAGGCGTGCGCCGGCGACGAGCGCCTGCAGCTTCGCGAAGGCCGCGTCGCGCGGCAGGTACTTCATGCCGCAGTCGGGCGCGGCCACGAGCTGTTCGGCGTCCTTGTAGGGCAGCGCGCGGCGAATCCGCTCGGCCACCGTCTCGGGCGTCTCGACGTCGGGCGTGTCGAGCGCGAGCGCCCCGAGGATGATCGTCTTGTCGGCGAGCTCCGAGAGCACGGACACGTCGAGGCCGGCCTGGGCGGTCTCGATCGAGATCTGGTCGACGGGGGCGGCGGCGAGCTCGGCCAGGAACTCGTAGCGCGGACGGTGCTCGGGCACGAACGAGGGATAGCCGAAGCAGATGTGCAGGGCCGTGGTCCCCTCCACGCCGTCGAGCGCGCGCTGCACGGTTTCCACGGCGTAGCGGCGCGCCTGCTCGGGGCGGGCCTCCATCCAGGGCTCGTCGAGCTGGACGATGTCGGCCCCCGCGGCGAAGAGGTCGAGGATCTCCTCGCGGATCGCGTCGGCGTAGGCGAACGCGACGTCCTCCTCGTGCTCGTAGAAGTCGTTCTGCGCCTGCTGGGCCATCGTGAACGGCCCCGGCACGGTCATCTTCACCAGGCGGTCGGTATTGGCGCGCAGGAAGCGCAGGTCGTCGACCTGCACCGGCTCACGCCGCCGGATCGGGGCGACGACGCGCGGGACCGGCGTCGGGTTGCCCTTGCGGTCCAGGGTGCTTCCCGGGTTGTCGGGGTCGACGCCCTCGAGCGCGGTGGCGAAGCGGTTGGAGTAGCTCTCGCGGCGCATCTCGCCGTCGGTGAGGATGTCCAGCCCCGCGCGCTCCTGGTCGCGGATCGCGATCAGCACCGCGTCGTCCTGCGCCTCCTGGAGGTGGGCGGGGTCCACGCGCCACAGGTCGCGAGCCCGCACGCGCGGCGGGAGGCGGTGGTTGAGCGCATCACGGTCGATGAGCCAGTCGGGCTGCGGATACGAGCCCACCAGGCTCGTCGGGATGTGGGTCACGCGGGACGCTCCAAACGGCTGGCGACATGCTCGACGGTGTTCTGCAGATGCTCGCGCGTCGCGGCGGCGGCCTCTTCGGCGTTGCGCGCGACGCAGGCGGCGAGGATGCGGCGGTGCTCGTCGTCCAGGCGCACCACCGGGAAGTCCGCCGCGGCCCGGTAGATGTGCAGGTAGGCGCTCGAGGCGTCGCGCAGGCCGGCGATCATCTCGACGAGCCGCGGGCGCCCGCAGCGCTCGTAGAGCTGGGTGTGGAAGTCCTGGTTGAGCTCGATGTAGCGCGCCGCCGGGGGTCCTGTGCTCATCTCGTCCAGCAGCGCCTCGAGCGGCGCGACCCAGGGCTCCTGGAAGCGCTCGGCGGTGCGCGAGGCGGCCAGCGACTCGAGCGCGGCGCGGATCTCGTAGTGCTCGTGCAGGTCGGAGACGGTCGGCACGAAGACCACCGCACCGCGCTGCGGGTGCAGGCGCACGAGGCCCTCGCGCTGAAGGGCGGCCAGCGCCTCGCGCACGGGCGTGGTGCTCACGCCGAAGCGCCGTGCGATCTCGACCTGGCGCAATTTGGAGCCCGCGGGGAGCTCCCCGGCGACGATCTGAGCGCGCAGCCGCTCGGCCACCAGACCGGAGACGGTGCGCGGCGAAGCGATGATGTCGGGGCTCGCAGACATGGCGGCGAAGTATGGAAGCTTGACAAGCGTACGATGGAATGTGCAAATTCTGTTCTGGTCACGCGAAGAGGAGGAGCAGATTCGATGAAGCCGCTCGGTGGGCCACACCACTTCACCGGCGTCACAGCCGACGTCGAGACGAATGTCGATTTCTGGTGCCGCGTCATGGGGCTGCGGTTCGTCAAGAACACGCTCAACTACGAGACGACCTTCCGCTACCACACGTACTTCGGCGACGAGGACGGCAACGCGGGCAGCGTCGTCACCTTCCTCGAGTTCGAGGAGGCGCCGCGCGGCGTGCCGGGCGACGGCGACATCCATCGCCTGATCCTGCGTGTCGCGTCCTACGACTCGCTCGAGTTCTGGATGGACCGCTTCATCGCCAACGACGTCTTCAGCGAGCTGCTGCGCCTCGACCCGACGCAGCCCCAGAGCATCGTCTTCCACGATCCCGAGGGCCACGAGGTCGAGCTCATGGTCTCCGACACCAAGGACGCGCCGCTGGTGGCCGATGCGGACGACATCCCCGCCGAGCACCGCATCCGCGGCATCGAGGGCGCCCGCTCGTACACGACGATCGAGGCGATGCTCCCGTACGCCGAGTTCATGGGCTTCCGCCAGGACGGCACCCGGCTCGTCTTCGACGGCCAGGAGCGCAGCGGGCGCTGGTACTTCTCGGAGCCGACGGGCCGCCCGAGCAACGACGGCCGCGTCGGCGTCTGGCACCACATCGCCTACGACGCGGGCGACCAGAAGGAGCTGCAGGCCGCGCGCGACGAAGCCGCGAAGGGCCCGCTGCCGTGGACGGCCGTGTTCGATCACTACTTCTTCGACTCGTGCTACACGATGACGCCCGGCGGGCGGATGGAGATGTGCACCACCGGCCCGGGGTTTCTGATCGACGAGGCGTATGAGGACCTGGGCAACCGGCTGTGCCTGTCGCCGCGCGTCGAGCCGCTGCGCGCCAAGCTCGAGCGCGAGCGCCCGCTGATCGTCAACCCGCGCCCGCGCGGCAAGGGCGCCAAGAAGAAGGGCGCCAAGCGCGGCGCGGCCGCGGCGGCCCAGGGCAACGGCGCGCCGACCGAGCCGGCGAAGGTCTCCTAGGCCCCGCGGCGATGGCCGGGGCGCAGGCGATCCGCCTGGCGAGCTACGAGCGCGACGGGCAGTGGGCCGCCGCGCTCGGCGTGGCGGGCGACCGGCTGGTGGACGCCGGTGCGGCGGCGCGCCACGCCGGCCTGGACGATGGCGTCGCGTGGTCCAGCGTGCGCGCCATCGTCGCGCAGGACGCGGGCCGCCTGGCCGCGCTGAACGAGGCGGCGACCGCGCTCGCCGCCAACGGCGACGGCGATGGCGTCCTGGCCGCCGCGGACGCCCATCTGGGCCCGCCGGTGCCCGATCCCCAGAAGATCCTCTGCATCGGCCTGAACTACCGCGCCCACGCGAACGAGGCAGCGCTCGACGAGCCGACGGTCCCGATGGTCTTCGCGAAGTTCCCCAACGTGCTGATCGGCTCGGGCGCGTCGATCGAGCTGCCCGAGGGCCATGGCGAGAAGGTCGACTACGAGGGCGAGATCGCCGTCGTGATCGGCCGCCGCGCGTACCGTCGCAGCGAGGAGGACGCGCTCGACGTGGTGGCCGGCTGGATGCCGTTCAACGACGTCAGCGCGCGCGACGTGCAGACCCTGACCTCGCAGTGGACGGTGGGCAAGTCGCCCGACACCTTCGGCCCGTGCGGTCCCTACCTCGTGCTCGACGACGCGCTCGGCGACGGCGGCCTCGAGATCGAGACGCAGGTCAACGGCGAGCGCGTCCAGCACGCCAACTCGGATCGCATGATCTTCTCGGTCGCGCGGCTGATCGCGTTCCTGACGACGTTCATCACGCTCGAGCCGGGCGACATCGTCGTGACCGGCACGCCCGAGGGCGTCGGGGCCCACCGCGACCCGCCGCGCTTCCTCGCGGCGGGCGATGTGGTCGAGGTCCGCGTCAACGACGAGCGCCTGTCCAACCCGGTCCGCCGCCGCGGGTAGGGCCGCGCTCGACGCGTCACGAGTTCGTCGCCCTCACGGGTTCGCGCGACGCGTCGGCGTCGACCCCGAGTTCATCGAAGCCGACAAGATCCGCGACGAGTCCGGCTGCGTGCGTCGCCATGAGCGCAGCTTCATGCGTCCGCTGCTGCCCGGCGAGCCCGCCTGAGGACGTCCAGCTCACGCGGGCCCGTGCTCAGCCCTGCGGCCTCCTGGCTTGCTCGGCGATCGGCGCTCGGCGCCATGCGCATCCCGCTCAGCGCGTCACGAGATCTTTGAGCTTCTCGCGCAGCGACTGGCGGACGATGTCGGCGCTGCCGGAGTCGCCGTGCAGCAGGGCGCGTGCGAAGCCCTTCGCGTGCTCCATGCGGATGTGCGGCGGCAGCGGCGGGACCTCGGGGTCGGTGACGACGTCGAGGACGACGGGCTTCTCCGTGGCCAGCGCGCGCTCCCAGGCCGGCGCGACCTCACCGGGGGCCTCGACCCGGATGCCCTCCAGGCCGAGCTGGCGTGCATAGGCGGCGAAGTCGAACGGCGGCAGGTCCTGCGTCGTCGGCAGCTTGGCGTCGCCGGCCAGCACCCGCTGCTCCCAGGTGACCTGGTTGAGGTCGCCGTTGTTGAGGACGAGCACGACGAGCGGGCCGCTCCAGCGGTCCTGATAGCGCGCGAGGTCGATGAGGCCGTTGATGCCGAGCATCTGCATCGCGCCGTCGCCGAGGCAGGCGATGACGGGGCGCTGCGGGAAGGCGAGCTTGGCCGCGAGCGCATAGGGCACCGCCGGGCACATCGTGGCCAGCGTGCCGCTCAACGCGGTGTCCATGCCGCGGCGCAGGCGCAGGTGGCGGGCGAACCAGTTGGTGGCCGAGCCTGAGTCGGCGAGCACGATCGCGTGGTCGGGCAGGCGTTCGGAGAGCTCGTGGAAGACGAGCTGGGGGTTGATCGGGTTGGCGTCGACCTGGGCGCGCTCGTCGAGCAGGCGCCACCAGCGCCCGACCCCGGCCTCGATCTCCTCGCGCCAGGAGTGGTCCTCCTTGCGCTGGAGGCGGGGGATGAGCGCGCGCAGGGTCTCGGCGGCATCGCCCACCATGGCCACCTCGACCGGGTAGCGGATGCCGAGCTTGCGGGCGTCGATGTCGATCTGGACCCCGCGCGCCTGGCCCGGCTCGGGCAGCCACTCGGAGTAGGGGAACGACGTGCCGACCATGAGCAGCGTGTCGCAGCCCTGCATCATGTCGTCGGATGGCTTCGTGCCCAGCAGGCCGATCGAGCCGGTGACGAAGGCCAGGTCGTCGGGCACCGCAGCGCGGCCGTTGAGGGCCCTGGCGACGCCGGCGCCGAGCACGTCGGCGGTCTTGATGACCTCGTCGGTCGCGCCCTTGGCGCCCTGGCCCACGAGCATCGCCACCTTTTGGCCGGCGTTGAGCACGTCGGCGGCGCGGCGCAGCTCCTCGTCGCCCGGACGCACGACCGGGGCGTGATAGCCGGGCCGGCCCGCGTTGAGGGCGCCGTGGGCGCGCGGCGGCTCCTCATGGGGGAGCTCCTGGACGTCGGAGGGAACGATGATGGCGGTCACGGTGCGCTGCGCGAGCGCGATCCGCACGGCCCGGTCGAGGACGTGGGCGGCCTGGCGCGGGTCGTCGACCTCGGCCAGGTACTCCGACGCGACGTCCTTGAAGAGCGAGCGCAGGTCGACCTCCTGCTGGAAGTCACCGCCGAGCGACATCCGCTTCTGCTGGCCGACGATGGCGACCACGGGCGCGCCATCGAGCTTGGCGTCGTAGAGGCCGTTGAGCAGATGGATGGCGCCCGGGCCGGAGGTCGCCATGCAGACGCCGACCTCGCCGGTGAGCTTGGCGTGCCCGCACGCCGCGAACGCCGCGAGCTCCTCGTGGCGCACCTGCACGAACTCGAGCTCGTCGCCGACCTCGTGGAAGGCGAGGTTCAGCCCGTTGGTGCCGTCGCCCGGATAGCCGTACACGCGGCCGACGCCCCACGCCTTCAGTCGCTCGAGCATGAAGACCGACACGTTGGGAGTGCTCATGCCCTCGCGCTACCCCATGCACTCGACGACCACCCGCCGGTCTTCGGTGAAGGGCCGGCGCTGGGCCTGGCGCGCCTCGCCGTCGCCGTGAGCGGTCCTCGCGATCGCCCGGGATCTCGCCGACCTGGCCGGATCTTGCGGGGCCCGAGCGGGTATGCCGGGCGCCATGTCCGACGATCCCGGACCGCGGGGGGGCGGCGGCGCGGCCGGTGCGCGGCGTGCG
The DNA here is from genome assembly GCA_963807305.1 of uncultured Actinomycetes bacterium. GTDB lineage: Bacteria > Actinomycetota > Thermoleophilia > Solirubrobacterales > Solirubrobacteraceae > JAOPZW01. The sequence continues at coordinate 98,890 of CAWEBN010000013.1, read as the reverse complement.
TGGCTGGCTTGGTGGGTGCTCCTGACCCTGCTGTGGCTGGCGCTGGCGGACTCGCGGCGGCTGGAGGAGATCGTGGCCGGCATGGCCGTGGGCGCCTTCGGCGCGACGGCGGCGGTCATGGTCCGCGCCCAGCGCGACGTGGTCCTGCGCCCGCGCCCGCGCTGGGTGCTCGAGGCGCTGCGGCCGCTCGGGCGCTGGCCGCGCGACCTCTGGGCGCTCGCGCGGGCGCTGCCGGCACGCCCCACCGGCCGGATCGTCGAGGAGCCCTTCGAGGCGACCGGCGAGGACCCGCGCTCGGCCGCCCGGCGCGCGCTCGCGGTGGGTGGCGGATCGCTCGCGCCGAACGCGATCGTCGTGGAGATCGACGACGATCGCGGCGTCCTGGTCCGCCACGAGCTCGTCGGAGACGACGCGTGACGCTGTGGCTCGTCAGCGCGGCAGTGCTCGTGGCGCTGCTCGTGCCGCTGGCGGGCGTCGCCGCGCTCGGGACCCCCGACGACGGCCTCGTCGCGCTCGAGCTGGCCTCAGTGCTCGTCACCGTCGCCCTGCTGCTGATGGCCGAGGGGCTCGGCCGCCAGATCCTCGGCGACCTGGCGCTGGTCCTCGCCGTCGGCGCCTTCGCGGGGTCGCTGGCCTACGCGGTGCTCCTGGAGCGCGAGCCGTGAGCGGTGCGCTGGTGGTGGCCGGCGTCGTCGTGCTGGCCTTCTCGTGCCTGGGCGTGCTCCTGATGCGCGGCGCCCTCGCCCGCCTGCACTACGTGTCCGTCTCCACGCTCGGGGCCGTGCTGGTCGTTGCCGGCGTCCTCGTGCGCGACGGCGCCTCGCTGATCGGCGTCAAGGCCGTGCTGGTCGGCGCCTTCCTCGTGGCGACGGGCCCGGTGCTCGGCCATGCGACCGCACGGGCGATCTACACGCGCTCCCGGGGACGCCGGTGACGATCCTGCAGGCCACGTGCCTGATCGTGGTGGCCCTGCTGGGCACGCTCGTCGTCGCCACGCGCGATCCGCTGCGCCAGGCGGCCGTGACCGGGATCTTCGGCCTCGGCCTCGCCGCGCTCTTCCTCGCCGTCCAGGCACCCGACGTGGCGCTGTCGCAGATCGCCATCGGCGCGATCGTCGTGCCGGTCCTGGTGCTCCTGGCCATGGCCAAGATCCGGGAGCACGACGAGTGACCCGGCGGGCGCGCAGCGTCCTCGCCTTCGCGGCCCTCGGCGTGCTCGGCGCCGTGCTCGTGGTGGCCGTGACCGGCCTGGAGCCCTTCGGCCACTACCCCGGCCCGTATGGCGACGTGCTTGCGAAGGTCGTCCCGGGCGAGCGCCACACCGGCCAGCTCGTGGCCGCGACGACCTTCGACTATCGCGGCTTCGACACGCTCGGCGAGGAGATGATCCTCTTCGCGGCCGCGTGCGGATGCGCGGCGCTGCTGCGCGTGCTGCGTCGTGACCGCGACGACGAGGAGGGGGCGCCGGCGCGGCCCGTGCCGAGCTTCGCGGCGCGGGCTCTGGGCGCGGCGCTGGTCGGCCCGGTCCTCGTCTTCGGCGCCTACATCATCGCTCACGGGCACCTCACCCCGGGGGGCGGCTTCTCGGGCGGCGTCGTCGTGGCCGGTGCGCTGCTGCTGGCCTACGCCGCCGGGCACGGCGTGCGGCTGCGGCGCCTGCGGTCGACGGCCCTGCTCGAAGCGGTCGAGGCGCTCGGCGCCGCGGGCTTCCTGGCCGTGGCGCTCGGCGGCCTCATCGCCGCCGGGGCGCTGCTCGACAACTTCCTGGCGCTCGGGACGTCGGGGATGCTGCTCTCGGCGGGGACGATCCCGGTGGGCAACGTGGCGGTGGGGATCGAGGTGGCGGGCGCCGTGGCCTTGATCCTCTCCGAGTTCCTCGAGCAGGCGCTGCTGGAGGAACCCGGGTGAGCGTGCTCGCGTACCTCGTCGCCGTGTGGCTCTTCGTCGTCGGCGTCTACGGCGTCATCACCAGCCGCCACCTCGTGCACCTCGTGATGTGCCTGTCGGTGGCGCAGGCCTCGACCTACGTGCTGCTGCTCGGGATCGGCTACCGCAAGGGCGGCCAGGCCCCGATCTTCGGCGACATCCCGACCTCGACCCCGGTGGTCGATCCGGTGGTGCAGGCGCTGACGCTGACCGACGTCGTGGTCGGCGCCACGGTCAGCGCGCTGCTGCTGGCGCTCGCCGTCCAGGCCCACAGGCGCTTCGGCTCGGTCGACCCCGACGAGCTCAACGCGCTGCGGGGCTGATGGCGCTCGCCAGCCTCGCTGTCGTCGTTCCGCTGGTGGCCGCCGCGCTGCTGGCCGGCACGACGTCGCTGCGCGCCCGGCGGGTGGCCGATGTCGTCGCGGTGACCGCCGCCGCCGCGAGCGCCGGTCTGTGCCTGGCGCTGCTGGCGCGGACGTCCGACCACGCGATAGTCGCGTGGCTGGGCGGCTGGCGCCCGCGCGGTGGCGTCGCCCTCGGGATCGACCTGTACGCCGACCCGCTGGCCGCCGGCCTGGCGGGCTTCGCGGCGCTGCTCACTGTCGCGGCCCTGCTCGTCGCCTGGCACCAGGTCGACACCGCCGGGCACCTCTTCCACGCGCTCGTGCTGACCTTCCTCGCCGGGATGGTCGGTCTCTGCCTGTCGGGCGATCTCTTCACCGCCTTCGTCTTCTTCGAGCTCATGAGCGTCAGCGCGTACGCCCTCGCGGGCTTCCGCGTCGAGGAGCGCGCGCCGGTGGAGGGCTCGCTGAGCTTCGCTGTCACGAACTCCGTCGGCTCGCTGATGCTGCTCTTCGGCATCGCGCTGGTCTACGGGCGCACCGGCGCCCTCAACCTCGCGCAGGTCGGCGCCGCGCTGGGCGGCCGCTCGCCCGACGCGCTCGTGGCCGTCGCCTTCGCCCTGGTGGCCTGCGGCTTCTTCGTGAAGGCGGCGATCGTCCCCTTCCACTTCTGGATGGCCGACGCCTACGCCGTGGCGCCCACCTCGATCTGCCTCCTCTTCGCCGGGGCGATGAGCGAACTCGGCCTCTACGGCGTGGCGCGTGTGTACTGGACGGCGTTCGCCGGGCCGCTGGGGCCCCATGCCGAAGCGCTGCGCGATGTGCTGCTCGTCCTCGGGCTGGTCACGGCGCTGCTCGGCGGGGTGATGTGCGCCGCCCAGCGCCACCTCAAACGGCTCGCCGCTTTCGCGACGATCGCCCACATGGGGATCCTGCTCTGCGGCATCGCCCTGCTCAGTCATGCCTCGCTCGCCGGCGTCGCCGTCTTCGTCGTCGGCGATGGGCTCGTCAAGGCCTCGCTCTTCGTCTCCATCGGCGCGCTGGAGCATCGCCGCGGCTCGGTCGACGAGGCGGCGCTGTACGGGCGCGGACGCGACCTGAAGGCGCTCGGGACCGTGTTCGCCGTCGCCGGCCTGGCCCTCGCAGCGCTGCCCCCGTTCGGCCCCTTCCTCGGCCGCGCGATGATCGAGGACGCCGCGAGCACGCAGGGCCTCGGCTGGGTCTCGCCGATCCTCGTCGTGGCCAGCGCGCTCGTGGGCGGCGGGGTGCTGCGCGTCGTGCGGACGGTCTTCCTCGGCCGCGGGCCGGTACCCCCGCGCCATCCGGCATGCCGCGAGGCCGTGGCCGAGGAGACCGAGCTCGAGCGCGGCCGCGCACCGTGGGCCACGGTCGCGACGGGAACGACGCTGCTCGCCCTGGGGCTGGCGTGGGGGCTCGTGCCCGGGCTCGTGGACGCCGCGACGCACGCCGCCGCACGCTTCACCGATCACGCGGGCTACGTGGCGGGCGTGCTGGGCGGCTCTGCACACGGCGCGCCGGCGCCGGCGGGGGAGGCGCCGACCGCGGCGGCGTGGCTGTACGGCCTGGCGTCGACGACGCTCGCGGTGGGCTTCGCGCTGCTGCGCACGATGCCCGAGGGTCCGCTGCGCGCGCTGCACTCCGGGCGCATCGGCGACTACGTGGCCTGGACGGCGGTCGGCGCGGCGGCGATCGCCTCGGTCTTCGCGCTGACGCTGGCCTGAGCTACCGACGCCAGTGCGCGTCGGTGAAGGTGAGCTGCGCATCGAAGCCGGTCAGGCGCAGCAGGTCGCACATGCGCGTGGAGCAGTCCGAGACGGTCATGACCGCGCCGCGCGAGCGGACGCGGTCGTCTGCGCGCACCAGCCATGCCAGCGTCGAGGACTGCGCGAAGCCGACCAGGCCGAGGTCGACGCTCACCTCGTCGAGGTCGACGGTGTCCAGCGCACCGTCGATTGCTTCGTAGAGCGCGTGGTCGGCAGCGAGGTCGAGCTCGCCGGCGAGCATGATCTCCGCCGTCCGCCCGCGCCGCTGCAGCGTGCAGCGGTAGGAGTCCTCGGCTCGCGGGGACTTGGCCACCCCCGCCACCGTAGCCCCATCGCGGCCGGCCCGCTGGAATTCGGATACGAGCGGTTGCAAACCAACCGATGAGCGGCAAAGCCCTCGCGGTCGTCCGACCGAAGGTCGTCATCGCGCAGGGGGCGGCCCGCCCGCGGGGAGGGCGGGACCGTGGAGGCGCGCCATCCCGCCCGAGCCGGGGCTCGGGCGGACCGAGCCGGGGCTCGGGCCGCCCTGAGCCTCGGCGCTCAGGCTGCCTGCGCGGCGCGCGCGGGCTCGACGGGCCCGTTCGAGCGCGCCGCAGAGTAGTCGCGCGGGCCGTCATCGCCCCCGCGACGCGAGGCGACCTTCTTGGCCACGAAGCCCGTCGTCCCGACCAGGACGAGGATGGTCACCGCCTTGCGCATGAGACGCTTGGGCGGCGCGGGCTCCGGCTGGCGGACGATGCCGAGCGCCGCGCGCAGCGAGGCCACCGCTCCGCCCACGTGGCCGTAGAGCTTCTTGTCCTCGACCGCTTTGGCACCGGGCTGGCGCGCGGCACGGCTGTAGGCCTTGCGCAGGGCCGCGGCCGCATCGGAGAGGTGCCGGTGCACGCGCTCGTCCTCGAGCGTGCGCCGCACGTACGGGGCCGCCCTCTTGGCCTTCTTCTTCTTCTTCGTGTCCCTGCTCTTGAGCTTCATCCTTGGTTCACCTCTTGCCTCTGTCGGTCGGAGAACTTACGCGTGTCCCGCGGCTCCACGAACGGCTCGACGTCATCCGGGTGCCCCGCCTCGATGCGCCGGCCGCGCTCGAGCTCGGCGTTGAGCTCGGCGCCCAGGAGGACGGCGATGTTCGAGATCCACAGCCAGACCAGGAAGATCACCGGGCCCGCGAGCGCACCGTAGGTCTTGTTGTAGGAGCCGAAGTTCCCAACGTAGAACGCGAACGCGGCCGACGCAACGATCCACACGACGACAGCGAGCAGACCACCGGGGCTCACCCACCGGAAGCCGGGCTGCTTCACGTTGGGCGAGAAGTAGTAGAGGATCGCGAACATCAGGCTGACGATGAGCAGCAGCACCGGCCACTTGGCGATGTCCCACACGGTCACGGCGGTGCTGCCCACGCCGACGACGTCGCCGGCCTGCTTCGCCAGCGAGCCGGTGAGGACGACGGCCACCGCGGTGACGGCCAGCAGCACCACGAGGACGACGGTGACGCCGAAGCGGACGGGGAGCGTCTTCCACATCGGGCGGCCTTCCGGGATGTCGTAGATCGCGTTGGACGCCTGCATGAACGCCGCCACGTAGCCCGAGGCGGACCACAGCGCCAGCGCAATGCCGACGAAGAACATGACCCCGGCCGAGCCGCGGTTGCTCTGCAGGTTCTGGATGGTGCTCGTGAGGATGTCCTTGGCCGGGCCAGGGGCGACCTGCGACACGTTGTCGAGCAACGGCTGCGTGGCCGACGGGCCGATCAGCCCCAGGATCGAGACCAGCGCGATGATCGCCGGGAAGATCGCGAGGATGCCGTAGTAGGTCAGCGCGGCCGCCCACACGGTGAGGTTGTCCTCCTTGAACTCCCTGACCGTGCGCGACAGGACGCCGCGCCATGAGCGCGCCTTCAGATCGGTCGGGCCGTCGGGCGCCGCGCCCTCGTCGCCGAGGCGTCCGGGCTCTTCGTGCGTGTGCTGCTCAGTGCTCGCCATGGGCCTCAGTCCCGCCGGCCTCGTCGGCCTATGAGGACGCCGAGCGCCAGGGCTCCGGCGACGTACACCGCAACCGGGTTGCTGCGCACGCTCGCGACCGCGCGCTGGGCGGCCGCATTGACGTTGTCCGGGCTCGTCTCGCGAGCCTGTCCGACGACGTCGCGCTTCTTGCGCAGCGCGGTCTGCTTGACGCTCTGCACCTTGCTCTTGGCCTGGGCCTTGACGTCGGTCTTCTCGACGAGCGCGGCGACGGTCTCCCCGAGGTCCTCCCGAGTGGCGGCGATGTCGCGCCGCAACTCGGCCTCGGTCGGCGCCTCGCCGGCGCGGGCCCCTACCGCTTCGCTGCCTTGGCGCGTTGCTTCGTCCACCGGACATCCTCCTTCACGCTGTCGACGGTCTCCTCGGGCACGGGCGGCGTGGCGGCCTCGATCTGACGCTTGCCGATGAGGGCGAGCACGCCCGCCACGGCGGCGTAGACGACGGCGACGATCAGCGCAGCCAGCCAGCCCGCCACGGCGAGGCTGAGCGCCAGGATGAGGCAGGCCGTCAGCGCACCGACGGCGTAGATCACGAGGACCCCCGCCCCTCCGAACATGCCGCCGCCCCTCCCGGCGCGCTTGGCCTTCTCGGTCAACTCGAGCTTGGCCAGCGCGAGTTCCTGGGCCACGAGCTCGCGGGTCTGCTCGGAGAGCTGCTTGACCAGCTCACCGGCGGGAAGCTCATGCGGATCGGTCGTGGTGGTCGGTCTCAGGTCCTGCTCCATACGCTCCCTCTGTCGACTCGCTCCAGGCAGCGCTACCCGTTCCGCGTGTTCCAAGAGGCTCATCGGGCGCCAACTTTCGCGGCGCGGCGGGCCGCGCTGCGCTAGCTCTGGTCGGGGTAGGGGTCGTCGACCGAGTCGCCGCCGCTCTGCGTGCTCCACTCGGCGTTGCCGCACGACGGGCAGGGCGGAAGGTGCTTCGTCGAGCTGACGTCGAGCTCGTAGCCGCACTGCGTGCACCTGTAGGTGCCGGATGAGACGTCGCTGCCTGCGGGGACCGGCTCGGCCATGGATGGCTCCTTCTCGTCGGGTGGTCGGGCGGGTGTCCCCGGTCGGGCTCATTCGAACGCGCGGGCTTGCGGTGCAGAGCTGCTCAGCGAACGAGGTCGACCACGAGGGCCGAGGACGCGCCGCGCTCAGCGCCCGGGGCGTCCTTCCCGACGGGCGGGCCCGGCTATGCGCCGGTGTAGGCGCCCCAGGGCTCTCGGTCCAGCGCGGCGACGAAGTCGTCGCGGTCGTGGACCGGCTCGCCGTGGGAGACGAGCACGTGCTCGAACGGCAGCTCCAGCAGGGCCCGGAGGACCGGGAGCGTGCGCTCCTCGTGCCAGGGCGTCGCCCACACGCGCAGCGCTCCGCCGAGGCCGCACATGGCGTCGGCGAAGACGAGGGCGCGCTGCTCGGGCAGGTAGAGGGGCGTCTCCGTGGCGCCGCGCCCGTCGTACAGCGCCTGCAGGCCGCCGGGCAGCTCGGCGCCGGGCTGGACCAGCTCGAGCTCGGTGCGCGGGATGTCGTCGCGCCAGAAGAGCTGCGGGCCGAACGCGCGCGCGCCGTACCAGCGCACGAAGAGGTCCACGTCGCGCACGTGGTCGGGCTTCATGATCACGATCGCGTCGGCCTGCAGCGCCTCGATGCGCTCCCAAGCCTCCGCGGCGCTCGGGGGCGGCGCGAGCGGGTCCAGAAGGACGCCGACGCCGCCTGACCGCACGGCGAACGAGGAGACCTCGGGCTCCCAGTCGTTGCCCTGCTCCCAGTCCGGGTGGGGCTGTCGCCACAGCCACAGCCCCGGGGCCACGTCGCGTACCTCGATCGCCACGGCCGGCGAGGATAGCCGCCGGCGGCCCCGCCCCGGCCGTCAGCCGCGTTCGCTGTCGAGCACCGCCATCTGCGCCTGCGGGTAGCGGTCGCCGGCGGCGGCGTCGGGCGGCACGGCGCGCTCGAGCGCGGCGAGGTCGTCGGCGTCGAGGTCGGCGTCCAGCGCGCCGAGGGCCTCGTCGAGGCGCTCGCGCGTGCGCGCGCCGACGAGCGGGACGATGTCCTCGCCATGCGCGAGGACCCAGGCGATCGCCACCTGCGCCACGGTGACGCCCTTGTCGTCGGCGATCTCGCGCAGCGCGTCGACGAGGGCCAGGTTGCGCTCGCGGTTCTCCTTGGCGAAGCGCGGCGCGTGGGCGCGGAAGTCGCCGGCGGCCAGCTCGCGGTCGGCCGCGAAGTGCCCGCTGATCAGCCCGCGGCTGAGCACGCCGTAGGCCGTGATGGCGATCCCGAGCTCGCGGCACGTGGGCAGGATCTCGTCCTCGATCCCGCGCGAGATGAGCGAGTACTCGATCTGCAGGTCGCAGATCGGATGCGCCGCCGCCGCGCGGCGGATGGTCTGCGCGCCCACCTCGGAGAGGCCGATGTGCCTGACGTAGCCGGCCTCGACGAGCTCGGCGATCGCCCCGATGGTCTCCTCGATCGGCACGTCGGGGTCCAGGCGCGCCGGGCGGTACACGTCGATGTGCTCGACGCCCAGCCGGTTCAGCGTGTAGGCCAGCGCGGTCTTGACCGCCGGAGGGCTCGCGTCGTAGCCCAGCCACGCGCTGTCGGGCCCGCGCTGGGCGCCGAACTTGACACTCAGCCGGTAGTCCTCGCGCGGGCGGCCGCGGATCGCCTCGCCGATGAGCATCTCGTTGTGGCCCATGCCGTAGAAGTCGCCGGTGTCGAGAAGGTCGATCCCGGTGTCGAGCGCGGCATGGATGGTGGCGATGCTCTCCGCGCGCTCGGCGGGCCCGTACATGCCCGACATGCCCATGCACCCCAGCCCGACGGCCGAGACCTCCGGTCCGCTCGTGCCGAGCCTGCGTCGCTGGATCGTGGCCATCCTCCGAGGGTAGCGACGGCCCCCCGGGGGCTAATCGACGAGCCTGCCGATCGTGGCGGGCTTGCGCGCGTAGAGGCGCCGCCCCTGCGCCAGCGCCTTGCTCCGCAGGCGCCGGCGGCGGCGCGCGACGAGCCCCTCGAGCAGCGCGAGCTCGCCGGGCGCGAGCGTCGCGTGGCGCTCGCGGGCGGCGGCGCGCAGCACGGCGAGGTCGTGGTCGTCGCCGGTCACGTCGGACAGCGCGTGGGCGCGGCGGGCGAGCTGCTTCATCGGCTTGGGGGCCGCCGGGCGCAGGATCTGTGCCGCGTGCCAGAGGTCCTTGGCGCGCTTGCGCAGCTCGTGCAGGTTCTCGGTGCTCGGGTCCGCGCGCGCGGCCTTCAGCGCGCGCCGGCCGCGACGGTAGATGCGCTCGAAGCCCGGCTCGAGCATGACCGGGCGCCCGTCGTCGGGCAGCGGCCAGCCGCCGATCCGCCGTCGCGCGGCCTCCAGCGTGCGCTGGACCTGGTCGACCGTGTCGCGGTCGCCGGCCAGCGCCCGGCTGGCCGCCGCCGCCTCGCCCGCCAGCGCGTCGCGCAGGCCCGCGAACGCGTCGTCGCCGAGCTCGTCGCGGTAGCGGGCCGTGAGGGCGTCGAGCGTCTGCACCAGCACCGTGGCGTCGCGCGCGCTCGAGAGGCGGCGCCCGGCGTCGCGGAAGATCGTGTTCTCGCGCCGGTAGACCTCGTCGCCGAGCGCGTCGCGGGCGACGCGGACCAGCGCGCGCAGGCGCTTGAACGCCTTGCGCGTCTCGTGGACCGCGCCGTCGAGGTCGCCGCGCGCGCCGGCGCCGGCGTCGAGCCGCTCGCCGGCGAGGTCGAGTTGGCCGCGCGCGATACGGCGCACGCCGTCGCCGGTGTCCTCGCCGCGGCGCAGGCGGTAGGCGCGGGCGCGTTCGGCGCTGGTGCGCTGGGCGTTTCGATCGCGGGCGCGCTTGACCGCCACGGCGGCCGCTCCGCCTGCAGCGGCGAGCGCTCCCGCGGCGGCGGCGGGGGCGGTCTGCTGGGTGTTGGGGGCCACGTCCCCTGGCTGCCCGCTGGCGGCCGCAGGCAATCGGTGCGATGCGTGTGCTTGCGACGACCGGCCCGCGCTGCGAGCGTGCGCGGGTGCCTGACCGCCGGGACCGACGCAAGCGAAGCCGCTCCGGGCAGCTCGTCGACGCGCTGATCTGGGGCGCCGTGCTGGGCGCCGCCGGCGGCGCCGTGCTCGGCCACGCGCTCGACGGGGTCGGCGCCGGCCTCGGGGCGCTGATCGGCGCCGCGCTCTTCACGCCGCTCGAGGTCGCGGCCACGGCGAACCACGGCCCGGCGCAGCCCAAGCCGCTGCTCAACCGCACCATCGCGAGCGCGTTCCTCATGGCTCTGCTCGGCTGGCTCGCCGGGCTCGTCATCGGCGACGGCCACGTACTGGCAGTCGCGATCGTCAGCGGCGCGCTGCTCGGGCTGCTGGGCGTGCGCCCCCTGAAGGTCGCGCTCGGCCTGGTGGTCGGCCTCGTGGTCGGCCTCGCCCTGCGCGCGCTCGACGACAGCCTCGAGCCGGCCCTCGTCGCCGCCGCGGTCACCGTCGCCTATCGCGTCGTCGCGGCGATCGTCTACCACGACCGCCCGCTCGTCCGGATCATGGCCGAGGAGGTCCCGGCCGCCGATCTGGCCTACGTCGTGCCCTTCGAAGCCCGCTCGCGCTACGTGGGCGCCGACTACGTCGAGCAGCTGGCCGAGCTGCGCGGCGGCACCTTCCGCCGCAACCCGCCCGACGTCGGGATCCTCGCCTCGCTCGACAGCCTGCGCGGCCCGACGTTCGACCCCGGCCGCGTGCACCCGCTCATCCGCGAGTTCTACGAGCACACCAGCCGCTTCAAGCTCTCGATCGTCCCCGAGTGGCGGCGCTGGATGAAGCCGGGCTACGAGGTGTTCAAGCGGGTCGTCGCCGAGCCCCTCGGCCAGGCCGCGATCCCGTCGAACATCGAGGAGGCCCAGCGCGGGATGGTGAGCACGATCGACACCATCGACCTCGACGGCGACGAGGTCATCGATGTCCGGGGATGGATCCGGACCTTCGCGGACTCGGGCAAGCCGATCTACGTCGGCATCTACACGAGCTTCCGCCACGACGAGCGCGGCTACGTCAGCGTCGGCTTCCCGATCCCGGGCTCGAACTTCACGGCCACGCTGGAGCCCCGCAACGAGGGCGCGAGCGACCTCGTGTTGACGTCCCGCAGCGACCTGCCGTTCCCCGGCCACTACCTGAGCTCGGTGGACAGCGAGCGCGACGCGCTGACCGTCATCAAGCTGCTCTCCTTCGAGGAGCGCATCCACGTCTTCGTCGTCGACGGCGAGCTGCGGACCGAGCACAGCTTCTCCCTCGCCGGCCAGCGCTTCCTGACCCTCCACTACGAGATCGAACGGCTCGCCCTCACGTCGTCTTGATGAGGCCCCCGTCGATGACGAAGTTCGATCCGTTGACGTTGGCCGTCCGCGTCGAAGCGAGCAGGGTCACGAGCGTCGCCACCTCTCGGGGCGTCGTGAAGCGGCCGGTGGGGATGCCCGCGATCGCCTGCTCGCGCACGCTGTCCGCCGCGACGCCGGCCGCGCGCCCGATGGTCGCGGCCACACCGTCGTCGCCCAGCCACAGGTCGGTGTCCACCTGGCCCGGCGAGACGCTGGCGATGCGGATCCCGTGCGGCGCGAGCTCCTGGGACAGCGCCTTGGCCACGTTGAGCAGCGCCGCCTTGGCCGCGCCGTAGTCGATGACCGCGCCGTCGGGCTGGAAGAACGCGTTGACGGAGGTCACATTGACGATCGTCCCCTCGCCCTGCGGCATCATCGCGGCGACGGCGGCGCGCGTCGCGCGCAGCGCCGAGAAGAAGTTGAGCTCGAGCGAGGCCTGGAAGTCGGCGTCGCTGACGGCGAGGAAGCCGTCGAGGCGCAGCTGCACGCCGCCCACGTTGTTGACCAGCACGTCGAGGCGGCCGTGCTGCTCGACGGCGTGGCCGATCAGCCGGGCCGGACCCTCGGGGTCGGTGAGGTCGACGGCGAAGGGCGCGATGCCATCGAGCCCCTCGAGGGGCGCGACGGTGCGCGCGCCGGCGATGACGTGCGCTCCCTCGGCGGCGAGCTCGCGGGCCACGGCCATACCGATGCCCTTGCTCGCGCCGGTGACGACCGCGACCTTGCCCGCCAGTTCCAGGTCCATGGGCGGACGCTACAGGTCGACGGAGGACATCCCGGCCTCGTCGTAGCGCTCGCCGGCCACGGGCGGCAGCTCCGCCTCGATGCGACCGAGGTCCTCGGCGCTGAGCTCGACATCGGCCGCGGCCGCGTTCTCCTCGAGATAGCGCCGGCGCTTCGTGCCCGGGATCGGGACGAGGTCGTCGCCCTGCGCGAGCACCCACGCGAGGGCCAGCTGCGCGGGCGTGATGTCCTTCTCCTCGGCGATATCCGCGACCTTGGCGGCCAGCTTCAGGTTGGCGTCCAGGTTCTCGCCGGTGAAGCGCGGGCCGCTGCGGCGGAAGTCCTTCTCGTCGAGCTCGTCGGGCGACTTGAAGCGGCCCGAGAGGAAGCCGCGCCCGAGCGGCGCGTAGGGGACGAAGCCGATCCCCAGCTCGCGGCAGGTGGCCAGCACACCGGTCTCCGGGTCGCGGGTCCACAGCGAGTACTCGGTCTGCACGGCGGCGATGGGGTGGACACCGTGCGCGCGGCGGATGGTCTCCGGCGCCGCCTCGCTGAGCCCGAGGTGGAGCACCTTGCCCGCCTGCACGAGCTCGGCCATCGCGCCGACGGTCTCCTCGATCGGCACGCCGGGATCGACGCGGTGCTGGTAGTAGAGGTCCACGTGGTCGGTGCCGAGCCGCTGCAGCGAGCCGTCGATCGAGCGGCGCACGTGCTCGGCCGAGCCGTCGAGCGGGCCGATGGTCGAGAGGTCGCCGGGCCGCGTCGTCGGCTCGATGCGCCGCGCGAACTTGGTGGCGAGGACGTACTCGTCGCGGTGGCCCTCGATCGCCCGCCCGATGAGCTCCTCGTTGGTCATCGGCCCGTAGAGCTGGGCCGTGTCGAGGAAGTCGATCCCGAGCTCCCGCGCGCGCTGGATCGTCGCGATGGCCTCGCCCTCGTCGGTCGAGCCGTAGAAGGCCGACATCCCCATGCACCCCAAGCCGAGGGCGGAGACCTCGAGCGACCCGAGCTTGCGCGTGTTCATTGCTGCTCCATGGTTGGCGGCAGAGCGGAGAGGCGGCTCAGCACGTCGCCGGTCACGTCGTCCGGCGCCCGGTCGGCGGCGATCGCGATGAGCAGCCCGCGATCACGGTAGTGCGCGACGAGCGGGAAGGTCGTCTGCGCGAACAGGGCCAGGCGGTTCGCGATGACCTCGGGCGTGTCGTCGCTGCGCCCCTCGATCTCCGCGCGCGCGAGCAGCCGCCGGCGCAACTCGGGCTCGGGCACCTCGAGGTAGACGACGGCCTCCAACCCGATGCCGCGCCGCTCCCAGGCGTCGTCGGCCACACGGGCCTGTGCGAGGTTGCGCGGGAAGCCGTCGAGGATGTAGCCGCCCGCCTGCGCCGCCGCGGCCACGATGGGCGTCATGAGGTCGACCACGATCTCGTCGGGCACCAGTTCGCCGCGGTCGACGAAGCTCGCGGCCCGTGCCCCGATCTCCGTGCCGCGCGCCACTTCGTCGCGCAGGGCGTCCCCGGCGGCCACGTGCGCGATCTCCAGTCGCTCGGCCAGCCGCGCTCCCTGCGTTCCCTTGCCGCCGCCCGGGCCGGCGAGCAGGAGCAGCCTCATGGGAGGCTCATCCGCCTCCGAGTCGCTCCGCTTCGGCGACCGTGCGCTCGGCGGTCGGCAGCGCCTCGAGCCGCCCGTCGGGGATCTGCTCGCCGCTCTCCACCGACAGCCCGTACGTCCCGTCGGCCAGGCGTTCCTCGGCGCGCTCGACAGCGGCGAGCTGTTCGCGGAGGTCCGTCGCCCGGCCGGCGTCGAACTCCTGCTGGTACAGGTCCTCCGAGCCGCGATCGCCGGGCTCGTCGCGATCGGACGCGGCCTCCGGGCCGAGCTCGGCGATCTCGCGTTCGATGCGCTCGCGCTCGGCGGAGAGGAGCTGATGGGCGCGATCGGAGTCCATCGATCCACCCTACCGGTGGGGCGGAGCGCTATGGATACCCGCGGAGATGGCCGCCCCGCGATCATCCGATGAGAGCCTCGTCAGCGTCCTCGCTGCGCTCGCCGCCAACACGGGGATCGCGGTCGCCAAGGGCACCGCCGCGGCGCTCACCGGCTCGCCGGCGCTGCTGGCCGAGACCTTCCACACCATCGCCGACGCCGGCAACGAGGTGCTCCTGTACGTCGCGATCCGGCGCAGCCGCCACCCGCCCGACGCGACCCACCCGTTCGGCTACGGGCCCGAGCGCTACTACTGGGCGCTGCTCGCGGCGATCGGGATGTTCCTCGTGGGGGGTGCGGTGTCGATCTGGAACGGCATCCGCGCGCTCGTGCACCCGCCCGAGCTCGAGGCCTTCTGGGTCGGCGTCGCGGTCCTCGTCGTGGCCATCGCCCTCGACGGGATGAGCCGCATCGTCGCCCTGCGCGCGCTGCGCCTGCAGGCGGCGCGCCGCGGCGTGACGGTCCGCGAGCTGCTGCGCGAGAGCCCCGACCCCACGGTGGTCACCGTCTACCTCGAGGACACGATCGACGTCCTCGGCGCCGTGCTCGCGCTCATCGCGCTCGTCCTGCACCGCGTCACCGGATCGGCCGTCGCCGACGCGCTGGCCTCGATCGTCATCGGTCTGCTGCTGTGCTTCATCGCCTCGCGCCTGACGCGGCGCAACCGCCAGCTGCTGACCAACCAGGCGGTGCCCGAGCGCTACGTCGCCCAGCTCCGCACGCGCCTGGAGAGCGAGGCCACGATCAGCACGGTCTCGCGCATGGAGGCCGTCTACCTCGGACCGGCGGAGGTGCTCGTGGCCGCCGACGTCGCCATGGCCGACGGCCTCAGCGGCGCCGAGGTCGCCCTCTCGCTCGCCCGGACGCGGGCGGCCATCTGCACCGAGCTGCCGGTCGTCGCGCGCCTGTACCTCACGCCGGTCGCGTCCGATCCGTAAGATCGGCTGTCCCCGGAGCGGCCTCCCGTTCGTCGTGCCCACGACAACGACTCCCCAGGAGGTCACCGTGAGCCGCATCATCGTCATCCAGTTCGTCACCCTCGACGGCGTCGTCCACGATCCCGACGGCGCCGACGGCTCGCCCCACGGCGGCTGGGCCTTCCGCCACGGCCCGGAGGCGATCGCCGGCGACAAGTTCGCTCTCGGCGAGGTGCTCGACACCGGCGCCCTGCTGCTCGGGCGCAGGACGTGGGAGAAGTTCGCCGGCCTCTGGCCGACCCGCGAGGACGAGTTCTCGGCCAAGATGAACGCGATCCCCAAGCTGGTCGCCTCGCGGACGCTCGACGACGTGGGCGCCTGGAGCAACTCCACGCTCCTCGACGGCGATCTCCTCGCCGAGGCCGCGGCGCGGAAGGCCGAGAGCGACATCGTCGTCGTGGGCAGCGCGACCGTCGCGCACGCGCTGATCGGCGCCGACCTCGTCGACGAGTACCGGCTGCTGGTCTTCCCGACGCTCGCCGGCGATGGCACCCGCCTGTTCGAGTCGCCGCGCCCCTCGACCGCCTTCACCCTCGCGTCGGCGCGGTCCTCCGGGCCGGCCGCGCTGCTCGTCTACAGTCGGGCCGCCTGATGCGCTACGCCGTGCTGATCTACGAGAAGCCTGGCGCCTACGACCCGTTCAGCGACGAGGAGCGCCGGGCGCTGTCGGCCGAGTACCTGGAGCTCGCCCGTGACGCGCGCGTCGTCGGCGGCGCGCGGCTGCAGGGCGTGGAGACGGCGACGACCATTCGCGTCGACGACGAGCGATCGCTGATCACCGACGGCCCGTTCGCGGACACCAAGGAGGTCTTCGGCGGCTTCTACCTGCTCGAGGCCGACGACCTCGACGCCGCGCTGGACTTCGCGGGGCGCATCCCGGCCACCCGCCTCGGGGGCTGCGTCGAGGTGCGCCCGCTCGTGGAGCCGGTCCCCTGATCGAGCAGGCCTTCCGCGACGAGTGGGGCCGCGTGCTCGCGTCCCTGATCGGCTTCCTCGGCGACTTCGACCTCGCCGAGGAGGCCACTCAGGAGGCCTTCGCGATCGCCGCCGAGCGCTGGCCGCGCGACGGCGCGCCACGCAACCCCGGCGCGTGGCTGACGACGACCGCCCGCAACCGCGCCATCGACCGGCTGCGGCGCGAGCGCACGCTGCTGGCCAAGACGCGCCTGCTCGAAGTGCCCGAGGCGATGGAGCGCGAGATGGACGAGACGACGATCCCCGACGAGCGCCTGGAGCTCATCTTCACCTGCTGCCATCCGGCGCTCGCGCTCGAGGCTCAGGTGGCGCTCACCCTGTCGGCCCTCGGCGGCCTCGACACCGCCGAGATCGCGGACGCCTTCCTCGTCTCGCGCGAGACGATGAAGCGCCGGCTGACGCGGGCGAAGGCCAAGATCAGGGCGGCCGGGATCCCGTTCAGCGTGCCGGCCGACCACCTGCTCCCCGACCGCCTGGCGGCGGTGCTGGCGGTGGTCTACCTGATCTTCAACGAGGGCTACGGGGATCGCCGCGAGCTGGCCGACGAGGCGATCCGCCTCGGGCGCCTGCTCACCGTCCTCATGCCCGACGAGCCCGAGGCCCACGGGCTGCTCGCGCTGATGCTGTGCCACGACTCCAGGCGCGCGGCGCGCTTCGCCGGCGACGAGCTGGTGCTGCTCGACGACCAGGATCGCTCGCTGTGGGACGCCGGCCGGATCGAGCAGGGCCGCGCCGCCCTGGATCGGGCGATGGCGCTCGGCGCCCGCGGGGCGGGTGGGGTCTATGTCCTGCAGGCGGCGATCGCCTCCCTCCAGGCCGAGGCGGACATCGACTGGCCCCAGGTCGCGGCGCTCTACGGCGAGCTGGCCCGCGTCACCGGTTCGCCGGTGGTCGAGCTCAACCGCGCCGTCGCCGTGGCGCAGACCGGCGCGGCCGAGGCGGCGCTGGCCATGGTCGATGGCATCGCGCTCGACGACTACCGCTACCTGCACTCGACGAGGGGCGAGCTGCTGCGCCGGCTCGGTCGGCCCGACGACGCGCGCGCCGCCTATCGGCGCGCGCTCGACCTGACCCGCGCGGAGCCCGAGCGGCGCTTCCTGTTGCGCCGCCTCGCCGAGCTCTAGGTGCCTCGGCGCTCACGCCCGCGCCGGGCCGGTATACCTGCGTCGCCCCCGAGCGCGGTCGCAACCGAGGAGAGACCATGACGACGGACACCGCCATCGATCTGCTGTCGCGCGCCGCTGACGAGGTCTGCGGCACGGCGCTGCTGGGCGTGGACAATGACGTCACCGTGCTGGGCTGAGCCATGAGCGCGAACCCGGTTCTCCATCACGTCAACCTCAAGACCACGCGCATGCAGGAGATGATCGACTGGTACGCGCGTGTCGTGGGGATGGAGCCGTCGTGGATCGCGCCTGACGCGTGCTGGCTGACGAACGACGCGGCCAACCACCGCCTGGCCATGCTCGCGGTGCCGGGGCTCAGCGACGACCCGGACAAGATCCCCCACACGGGCATCCACCACTTCGCCTTCGAGTACGACAGCCACGACGCGCTGCTCGCCGCGTGCGAGGCGCTCCTGGCCGACGGCATCCGCCCGTTCACTGTCCTCGACCACGGCATGACGCTCTCCTTCTACTTCCTCGACCCCGACGGCAACGGGGTCGAGCTGCAGGCCGACAACTTCGGCGCCTGGGAGCAGTCGAAGCAATGGATGCGCACCGCGCCCGAGTTCGCCGCCAACCCGATCGGCGTGCCCGTCGATCCCGAAGCCATCGTCGCCGCCTGGCGCGAGGGCGCGTCGGGCGACGACCTGCACCGGCGCGCGTACGCGGGCGAGTTCGCGCCCGACGGCCCCCTCGACCTGCGCCTGCCGGGGCCATAGGTTTCGGCCCAGTCCCGCGATCGGAGGAGAGCCCATGTACCGCGCCGAGGTGATCGGATCGATGCTGCGTCCGTCCTACCTGAAGCAGGCCCGCGCGGCCTTCGAGCAGGGCGCGCTGGCGGTGCGCGACCTCAAGCGCGCCGAGGACCGCGCGGTAGACCAGGTCATCGCGATGCAGGAGGGGACCGGCGTCGACGTCGTCACCGACGGCGAGATGCGCCGCTTCCTCTTCATGGGGCCGATCACCGAGACGGTCGAGGGCATCGAGCTCGTCGACCACGACAGCGCGATGCCGTGGAGCACCCCGGAGGGCGACGTCGAATGGACCTCGCCCGCCGCGGTGACCTCGAAGCTGCGCAAGGTGCGCTCGATGGTGACCGAGGAGTACAGCTACGCGCGGGCCCGCGCGCGGCTGCCGCTGAAGGTCACCGTGCCCAGCCCGCTCGTGCTCTACGGGTTCTGGAGCCCGCGCCATTCGACGGCCGCCTACAAGGACGCGTTCGCGATGTTCGCCGACGCCGCCGAGGTCGGGCGCTCGGAGATCCAGGAGCTCGTCTCGCTGGGCTGCGAGTACATCCAGGTCGACGCGCCCGAGCTCGCCACGCTCGTCGACCCGCGCGTGCGCGACTGGGCGGAGGGCCTCGGCTTCGGCGCCGAGCGCATGCTCACCGAGGGCATCGACCTCATCAACTCGATGGTGGAGGGGATCTCCGGCGTGCGCCTCGGCATCCATCTGTGCCGCGGCAACAACGCGGGAATGTGGATGGCCAGCGGCGGCTATGACTACATCGCCCAGGCGCTGTTCGAGCGCGCGACGGCCTTCGACGCCTACTTCCTCGAGTACGACGACGCCCGCTCGGGCTCGTTCGAGCCGCTCGCTGCCGCGCCCGACGACAAGCAGGTCGTCCTCGGGCTGGTGTCGACCAAGAGGCCGGGGCTCGAGACACCGCAGGAGCTCGGCGCCCGCATCGACGAGGCCGCGCGCATCGTCGACCGCGACCGGCTCGGTCTCTCGACGCAATGTGGCTTCGCCTCGATCGTCGCGGGCAACCCGATCACCGAGGCCGACGAGGAGTCCAAGCTGCGCCTGGTGGCGGACACCGCCCATGCTGCGTGGGGCTGACCCTGGACGGGCGTTCAGGTTCGGGCGGTCGTTCAGGTTTCGTTCAGGAATCTCGTGCCACGCTCGTGGCCATGACGAACTCCCGGATGCCGGCGGTGCTGGCGGTGCTCGCCGGATGCGTGCTCCTTGTGGTGGCGGTCGTGTACTTCGCGGTGCCCGCTCACTCCCTGCCCTCGTTCTTCCCCGGCCACGTCAGCGCGGGCGACGCCGAGGCGAACCACCATCACATCAAGCACGGCATCGCCGCCCTCGCGGTCGCGCTCGGCGCCTTCGCGTTCGCCTGGTTTCAGACCGGCCCGTCTGCGCGCCAAGAAGTCGCCTGACCCGGGGGCACCGCCATCACCTACCTCCAGGCGGCGATCCTTGGGCTGCTCCAGGGCATCGCCGAGCCCTTCCCGGTCTCCTCGCTCGGCCACGGCGTGATCCTGCCGCGGGTCCTCGGGTGGGACATCCACCAGAACGACGACTACTTCCTCGCCTTCCTCGTCGCGACGCACCTGGCGACGGCGCTCGTGCTCTTCTTCTTCTTCCTGAACGACTGGAAGCGGATCGCGAGCGGCATCGTGCGGTCGCTGCGCGAGCGCGAGATCCGCGCCGACGACAGCGACGCCCGCTTGGGCTGGCTGCTCGTCGTGGGCACGATCCCCGTCGGCCTCATCGGCCTGCTGGCCGAGAAGTCGCTGCGCAGCGTCTTTGCGTCGCCCGCGAGCGCCGCCGTGTTCCTCACCCTCAACGGGGTCATGCTGCTGGGCGCCGAGCGCCTGCGGCGCCGTGTGGTGGCCACCGACAGCCGCGGCTCGGACGAGCGCCTGGCCCGGTTGAGCTGGCGCAACGCCGGGCTCGTCGGCACCTCGCAGGCGATCGGGCTCGTCCCGGGCTTCTCGCGCTCGGGGGCGACCATGAGCGCCGGGCTGCTCGCCGGCCTGAGCAACGAGGACTCCGCGCGCTTCGCCTTCCTGCTCGCCACGCCGATCATCGGCGCGGCGGCGCTGCTGAAGATCCCCGACCTGCTCGGCCCTGCCGGCAACGGCGTCCGCGGGCAGGCCGTGGTCGGCGCCGCCTGCGCCGCGCTGACGACCTACTTCGCCGTCAAGTTCCTGCTGCGCTTCTTCGAGACCAACCGCCTGACCCCGTTCGGCATCTACTGCGTGGTGGTCGGCGGCACGCTCACGCTCGCCTTCGCGCTCGGCCTGTAGCCCCTCGAGGGCTCGGCAAACCTGAATGGACGCTGCCCACGGCCGGTGGGACCATCCTCCACAAAACGGCCGAAGGGAGATCCCATGGAAGCTTCGACTCCTGCGCGCGTTCTCGTGGTGGCGCACAAGACGGCGGCGACGCCCGCGCTCCTGGACGCGATCCGCGAGCGGGCGGCCCGCGGTCCGGCCCGGTTCCACCTCCTCGTCCCCAATCCGCACCACCCGGACTGGCGCCACCCGTCCGAGGTGGCGCATCCGGACGTGACGGAGGGCGAGCAGGTCCTGGCCCTCGCCCTGCCGCTCATCGAGGAAGCCTGCGGCGGGTGCCCGACGGACGGCTCTGTCTCGCCCCGTCACGATCCGATGGACGCCGTCGAGGAGACGCTCCACGACGAGGACTTCGACGAGATCATCCTCTCCACGCTGCCGCACGCGGTCTCGCGCTGGCTGCACCTCGACCTGCCCCACCGCGTCGCCCACCTGGGCCTCCCCCTGACGACGGTGATCGCGCAGGACAGGGCCAGGGAGGGCGCCGCGTGAGGGAAAGCGCTGCCTGACGCTCAGGCGCCCTCGGGCAAGGGCGTCGATCGCTGGGTCTCGGTCGCGTCCTTGCGGGTGATCGTCAGGTACGCGACGAGCGCCAGGATGCAGCCGAGGAAGATGTAGCTGGTCCCGGTCGTGCCCAGGCCGAGGCCGCCGTACTTGTGGCTGTTCTGCGACATCTCGTCGCCGATCGACGCGCCCAGCGGGCGGGTCAGGATGTAGGCGAGCCAGAAGGCGAGGACCGCGTTCAGGCCGAACGCGTAGTGCCCGATGGCAACGGCGGCGATGAGGCCGCCGAAGATGAGGATCGAGACGGCGTAGCCCAGGTCGAGCTTCTCGGCCGACAGGTCGCCCGCCGCGGTGCCCAGCGCGAAGGTGAAGAGGATCGCCAGCCAGTAGAAGGCCTCGCGGCGGGTGGTGAAGATCGTATGGATCGACAGCGTCCGCTCGACGGCGTACCAGCCCGCGAAGACGGCCGCCAGGATGATCGCGAAGACGATCGTGCTCGTCGTCAGCGGAACGTTGTAGCGATCGGTCATGTTGTCGGTGATGAGCGTGCCGAACACGCTGATGACCACCACCACGGACCAGTAGACGCCGGGGACGTAGCGGCGCAGCCGGAACTGGACGGCGAGCAGGACGATGAGCAGTGCACCGGTGACGTACGTCGTCTTCGTCAGTCCGAAGCCGAGATTCTCGTTGAGATAGTCGGCAGCGGTCTCGCCGACCGTCGTGCACATGATCTTGATGACCCAGAAGAAGATCGTGACTTCCGGGACCTTGTTGAGCATCTTGCGGCCGAGCGTGGCCCTGTCCCGCGTTTGGGCAGCAGTGGTCGTCATGGGCGCGAGGCTGGCACGGTGGCCCTGAACGGCTCCTGACCGATGCCCGTTCAGGTGCGAGTCAGGCCGCGCGGGCCATACTTGTGTCCACGTGACGGTGTTCCGACTCCTGGTCGTCGAGGACGACCCCGAGCTGCGCTTGGTGCTGTCGCGCGGGCTGGGCGAGGAGGGCTTCGAGGTCGTCGCGGTGGCCGATGCGGCCGCGGCGATGGCGCAGGCCGAGCAGCCCCCCGACGGGCTCGTCATCGACATCGGCCTGCCCGACGCCGACGGGCGCGACCTGTGCCAGGCGCTGCGCGCGCGCGGCGTCGACGCCCCGGTGCTCTTCCTGACGGCCCGCGACACCGTGACCGACCGTCTCTCGGGCTTCAGCGCCGGAGGCGACGACTACGTGACCAAGCCGTTTCACTTCGACGAGGTCGTGGCGCGGCTGCGCGCGCTGCTGCGCCGCTCCGGGGCCGATGCCTCGACGACGATCGGGGCCCTGCGCCTGGATCCTGTGGCGCATTCGATCAGCGG
The DNA here is from genome assembly GCA_963807305.1 of uncultured Actinomycetes bacterium. GTDB lineage: Bacteria > Actinomycetota > Thermoleophilia > Solirubrobacterales > Solirubrobacteraceae > JAOPZW01. Next base: position 76,718 of record CAWEBN010000013.1, on the reverse strand, counting down.
ACAGGACGGCGAGGCATCGCTGACGCCGACCGAGTTCCGCCTGCTGGCGGCGCTCGCCGGCCAGCCCGGCGCCGTGCTGCGCCGGCGCGAGCTCGTCCGCGCGGCGTGGCCCGAGGGCGCGATCGTGCACGACAACACGCTTGACCAGTACGTGGCTCGGCTGCGGCGCAAGCTGCGCGAGACTGCCGCGCAGGCGACGATCGAGACCTCGCACGGGGTCGGCTACCGGTTGCTATGAGGCGCTTTCGCACGCTGCGCGGCCGTCTCACCGCGCTCGGCCTGCTCGCCGCGCTCGCGGCGGTGGCGGTGCTCACGGTGGCCTTCAACGTGATCATCGACCGCAGCCTCAACGCGGACGCCAACGGGCGTGCGCGGTCGCTCGCGACCGCGGCCGCCGCGACGGTGGAGTACGCCAACGGCCACCTGCGCGTGCACGAGGCGGTCGACGACGCCATCGTCGACCGGCGGGTGTGGGTCTACGACGGCATGCGCGCCATCGAGCGCCCGCCCGCCACGGCCGAGCTGCAGCGCACCGCCGACGCGCTCGCCGGGTCGGCCCACGTGTTCGACGACGTGCCCGACAGCGACGTGCGCCTGTACGCCACGCCGGTGCTCGTCCGCGGGCGCCAGGTGGGCACCGTGGTCGCCGCGCAGTCCCTGGCGGCCTATGACCGGACCACCGATCTGGCGCTGCTGGGATCGGGCGTGCTCGCCATCGTGCTGCTCGCCGCGGTCGGCATCCTGACCTGGATCACGGTCGGTCGGGCGCTCGACCCCGTGCGCGAGATGACCGCGTCGGCGGCGGACTGGAGCGAGCACGATCTGGCCCAGCGCTTCGGCGCCACGCCGCGTCCCGATGAGCTCGGCGAGCTCGCTCGCACCTTCGACGCGCTGCTGGACCGCGTGGCCGCGAGCCTGCGCCACGAGCAGCGACTGTCGGCCGAGCTCTCGCACGAGCTCCGTACGCCGCTGGCGCGGATCGTGGCCGAGATCGAGCTGCTGCAGCGGCGCGAGCGCTCGGCCGAGGATCGCAGCGACGCCTACGCCGTCGTGTCTCGCAGTGCCGAGCAGATGAGCGGCATCCTCGAGACCCTGATGGCCGCGGCCCGCGCCGAGGCGCAGCTCGACGTGGGGCGCAGCGAGGTCGGCCGCGTCCTCGACCACGTCGCCGAAGGGTGGGCGCCCGCCCTGGCCGAGCGCGACGTCGAGCTCGAGGTGCGCCATCCGGCGGCGCCGATGATGGCCGGCGTCGACGCGGAGGTCGTCGAGCGGATCGTCGCGCCCCTCATCGACAACGCCGCGCGCTACGCGAGGTCGCGCATCCTGCTCAGCGCGGACGCGCGCGACGGGGCGATCGTCCTCAGCGTGGCCGACGACGGCCCCGGCGTCGGGGCCGATGCCCGCGACCACGTCTTCGAGCCAGGGCGCGTGGCGGGCGTCAACGGCCACGGCGGCGCCGGGCTCGGCCTGCCGCTGGCGCGCCGTCTCGCCCTGGCCGCCGGAGGCGACGTGACGCTGACCTCGCCCGCAGCGGGGTCGGGCGCGGAGTTCCAGGTGCGCCTCCCCGCGTAGCTAGCGCAGGATGCCCGTGTGCCCGATCGAGTAGCGCCCGGGCTGTGGCCAGACGCAGAGGCCGTGGGGGCCGCTGCCGACGTGGATGCGGTGCAGGAGCTGCCCGGTGACGGTGGAGATCGCGTAGACCTCGCTGTTGTAGCGCCCTGACAGCCACAGGACGCGTCCGTCGGCCGAGACGCCGCCCATGTCCGGGGAGCCGCCGCCCGGGATCCGCCACGTGCGCACCGGCCGGCGCGTACGGAAGGAGATCAGGGTGATCGTCCCCGCCCCGCGGTTGGAGACGTAGAGCACCTTCGAGTCACGGCTCGGGTACAGGCCATGGGCGCCGAGGCCGGTGGGCTGGAAGCGCTCCTTGCGCATGCTGTGCGCGTCGATCAGCCACACCCCGTTGTCGGCCATGTCGGCGACGTAGAACGTACGCCCGTCGGGCGAGAGCTTGACGTCCTGGGGCATCGCGCCCGCCTTGAGGTCGATGCGCTTGACCATGCGCTCTCGCCGCAGGTCGACCACCACCATCCTGCCGGCGAACTCGCAGGAGACGAGGGCGAGGCGCGCGTCCGCGGTGAAGTCCATGTGGTCGACGCCGTCGCACGCCGGCAGGTGCAGCGCCTTGACGAGGCGCATCGTGTGGGGCTCGCGGAAGTCGAGCTCGCGGTGGGCCTCGGCGACGACGATCGCGCGCTGCCCATCGGCGGTGAAGTACAGGTTGTAGGGATCGGACACGGGCACCGGGCGGCCGTGGCGCCCGGTGCGCGGGTCGATCGGGGTCAGGCTGTTGCCGGTGTCGTTGGTCACCCACAGCGTGCGCAGGTCCCAGGACGGGCTCACGTGCTGCGGCAGCGCGCCGACCGCGAAGTGGTCGACGATCTTGGCCGTCCGCTGGTCGATGACGTCGACCGTGTTGGACTTCGAGTTGGGGACGTAGACGCGCGCGGGGTCGCCGCGCACCTGCGGCGCCAGCAGGCCCGGGCGAGTGGCGGCGTAGACGTCGACGGTCGCGGCGCGCGCGGCGCCCGCCACGGGGCGCTGGGCGGAGCGCGCGAGCTCCAGCACCTCGCGGTGCACCCCCGCGTGGGCGTCGCGGCCGCCCGCGACGAGCAGCCGGCCGCCGGCGGCGGTGGCCGCGAGGTCCGACAGCGCCGTCGGCAGCCGGCCCGCCGGGCGGACACGCCCGGTCGCGGGATCGATGGCCCAGATGCCGCGGCGCTGGCTGGCGGTGGCGTCGCCGCGGCCGCCGAGGACGTAGAAGACGTTGCCGAGCGCAGCGCCGGCGGCATGCGCCAGGCGTGCCGGCAGGTGGCCGATGACCCGCGTGCGATGGTGCACCGGGTCCACGCTGAGGATCTCGTCGCGCGCGCGGGTGCCGTCCGTGCCCCCGGCGATGAGCACGCGCCCGCCGACCGCGGCGGCCGCCGCGTAGCGCAGTGGGTGGGGGAGGGCCGCGACCTCGCGGGGCGCGTGCCCCGGCTGGTAGGCGAGCACCGAGCGCAGCGGCGTGGTCGTCGTGTAGCCGCCGATGACGTACGCGGTCGTGCCGATCGTCACCGCCGTCGTGTCCGACATGGCCACCGGCAGGTGCCCGGCAGGCCGGGTGCGCCCGCCCGGCCCGACCTGGGTGATCGCTGCCGTCGGGCCGCTCGCGCTGCCGCCGCCGAAGACGTAGACGCTCGAGCCGAGCGTGGCGGCGCCCACGTCGTGGATCGCCGCGGGCAGCGAGCCCACGTGCCGCGGTGTCCCCGGCGCCACCCGCACGACGTCGGACACCGAGGAGTCCGCGCTGTTCAGGCCGCCGACGGCGAGGACCGACGTCCCCACGCGGGCGAGCCCGGGCAGCTGCACCGGCGCGGGCAGCGAACGCGTGCCGACGACGTGCAGGCCGACGCCGATCGTCTTGCGGGCGGCGGTGGTGCCCGCGGCGGGCGATGTCGCCGCCGTGGTCGAGCCGGGTCGCTGATGCGGGGGCGCCGAGTGCGATCCGCAGCCCGTCGCCGACGCAGCCGCCGCCACCAGCGCCGCGAGGACCGCGCCGCCTCGGGCCGCGCGGGTCACGCCCGCGCGCGCCGTCGGTGCAGGACGAGCAGGGCGGCGAGCGCGGCCACCGCGCCGGCGACCGCCAGCACGTCGAGGTAGCGGAAGGCGTGGTGGACCTGCTCGTAGCTGGACCCCAGCGCCCAGCCGACGGCGGCGAAGCCGAAGCACCAGATGGCCGACCCGGCCAGCGTGAGCAGGGTGTACGGGCCGATCGGGCTCTCGAGGGTCCCGGCCGGGATCGAGATGAAGGAGCGCACGACGGGCGTCAGGCGCCCGAGGAAGACGGCGGCCCGCCCATGGCGGTCGAACCAGCGCTCGGCGCGGTCGAGGTTCTCGGGTGTCACGTGCAGCCAGCGCCCGTGGCGCTCGAGCAGCGGGCGCCCGCCCCAGCGGCCGATGACCCAGCCGACGAGCGAGCCGAACAGGTAGCCCAGCGTGCCGGCGGTGGCCAGCACGAGATAGCTCTCGAGCCCCGTCTGCAGCTGATGGCCGAAGACGACCGGGTGAGCCCCGGAGATGGCGCCGCCTGCAAGGGCACCGGCGAAGAGCATGGTCAGCTCGCCGCCGACCGGGAGCAGTGCGTCGAGCGCCATGATCGCGAAGACGGCGTACGCGCCGTGATGGCCGATCCAGCTCGTGATCTGGCTGGTCAGCGAGGCGAGGACGAAGCCGTGCGTGCCGCTCATGGGCACCCCACGGTACGCCCACGACGCTCCACGGGGGCCGCCGAGAGCGCGAGCATGCGCGCGGCCTGGCGTCGCCGCGGGCTCTCGGTCAGCGCCATGCGCCGATGATGCCCGCGCGGGCCTGAACGGGGCCTGAGCGCGAGCGTGCCACGCGAACGCCTACAGGTCACGAAGCTCCTCGATCGCCGGCCGGCGCAGCGCGCGCAACGTCACGGCGCCCGCCGCGGCCACCGTGCCGCTCGACGTCGCCGACGAGGGGGCCGGGTTCGCCGGAGACCCCGAGCACGCCATACTGCGCCGGCCGCGCGGTGACGGACACGGCATCGGGCTGGCGCTCGCGCGGGAGCTCGCGCACGCGGAAGGCGGCCGGATCGTCGTCACCTCGGCCGGGCCGGCGCCGGTGCTCACCCTGCTGCTGCCGCGTCCGGACGCGGCCTCGCACAACCCCGACGATTCTGATAGGAATTAGGGCGTCCTAATTCGGGCTACCTAATCCGACCTGGGGTTCCGCTCATGTCCTTCGCAGAGACCGCCGCGCTCGGCGCCATCGCCGGCTTCACGATCTTCCTCGGCCTGCCCATCGGCCGCGCTCAGGGTCTGAGCCCGCGCGCCCGCGTCGGCCTGTCGATGCTCTCGGCGGGGATTCTGGCCTTCCTCTTCATGGACGTCGGGGCCGAGGGGCTGGGCATCATCGAGACCCATCTGGAGGCCTACAAGGCGCACGACGCCTCGCTGTGGCCCGTGATCGGTCTCTTCGCGCTGCTCAGCGCCGGCTTCCTCGTCGGGGTCGGAGGGATCGCGACCGTCTCGCGCTGGCTGGGCGCGTCCACGAGCGACCCGCCGCCGCTGGCCGGCGGCGAGTCGACGGTCGCCATGAGCCCCGCCGAGCTGGCCGACCACCGCCGCGCCTTCGCGGCGCTCGACCGCAAGGCGCTGCGCACCGCGATGGTCATCGCGGTCGCCATCGGGCTGCACAACTTCGCGGAGGGCCTGGCCATCGGCGTCTCTGCCCAGGCGGGCGAGATCGGCCTGGCCACCGTGCTCATCATCGGCTTCGCGCTGCACAACTCGACCGAGGGCTTCGGGATCGTGGGCCCGCTCAACGGCGTACGACCGTCGTGGCGCTGGCTGGCTCTGGCCGGCCTCGTCGCCGGCGGCCCGACGTTCCTGGGCGCGATGGTCGGCTACCAGGTCACGAGCGACGCGCTCGAGCTGTGCTTCTTCGCCCTCGCCGGCGGCGCGATCCTCTACGTCATCGGCGAGATCTGGGCCGCCGTCCGCCGCCAGGGCTATTCCGAGCTCGGCCTCTACATGCTGGGCGTCGGCTTCCTGCTCGGCATCGCGACGGACCTCGTCGTCGCATACGGCGGCGCCTGACCGGCGACGCGCTCGCCGAGCCTTCGCGGATCCCGCCGCCAGCGTTCGGCTGGCGGCGGGGACCCGACCCCCTATGCCCAGGAACCTTGGGACCGGACTCCCCGCGCCCGGTGACTCTGGTCGCAACCCGGCGATCAGCCGGCGGTCACGAACGGCCTTCAGCGTCGCACCGCTGCGACGGGCGCGGAATGAGGTCCGTCACACAACGGCGCCGGCGACGCCAATTCACCGCGCGCCCGCGCGGGTAAGAGCCGGGCCGTGACTCCCGACGAACGAGCCCGCGAGACCGAGGCGCAGATGACCGACGAGGAGCGCTTCTCGCTCCTCGTGAGCGTCATGGGCACCAGTGCGTTCCTCCCCGACCACGACGAGCGCATCCCCGCGGACGTCCCCATGAGCGCGGGCTACGTCCCGGGGGTGGAGCGCCTCGGGGTGCCGGCGCTGCTCATGAGCGACGCCAGCCTCGGCGTCACCAACCCGGGCTACCGGCCGGGCGACACCGCGACCGCCCTGCCGGCGGGCATTGCCCTGGGCGCGAGCTTCAACGCGGCCCTGGCGCGCGCCTCGGGCGCGATGGTCGGCCGCGAGGCGCGCAGCCGCGGTCTCAACGTGATGCTGGCCGGCGGCGTCAACCTCGCGCGCGACCCGCGCAACGGGCGCAACTTCGAGTACCTGTCCGAGGACCCGCTGCTCAGCGGCGTGCTCGCCGGCGAGGCGATCGCCGGGATCCAGGGCGAGGGCGTGATCTCGACGATCAAGCACCTCTCGCTGAACTGCAACGAGACCAACCGCCACTGGCTCGACGCGCTCATCGATCCGGCCGCCCATCGCGAATCCGACCTGCTCGCGTTCGAGATCGCCATCGAACGCGGCGAGCCCGGCTCGGTCATGACCGCCTACAACAAGGTCAACGGCGACTACGCGGGCGCCAACCGGGTCCTCCTCCAGGAGATCCTCAAGGGCGCGTGGGGCTACCCGGGCTGGGTCATGTCCGATTGGGGGGCCACGCCCACCTGGGACTACGCGCTGGCGGGGCTCGACCAGGAGTCGGGCGCGCAGATCGACGTGATGATGTGGGACGCCGAGTCCTTCACCGAGCCGCTGCGCACGGCGTTCGCGGAGGGCGAGCTGCCCAAGGAGCGCCTCTCGGAGATGGTGCGGCGCATCCTGCGCTCGATGTACGCCATCGGCATCGATCGCTGGGAGCCCGGCAGGCCGGCGCCCGCTGACGACGCCGCGGCCCACCACCAGATCGCCCTCGACGGCGCCCGCCAGGGCATCGTGCTGCTCGAGAACGACGGCATCCTGCCGCTCGCGGCCGACACGACCGCGCGGGTCGCGGTCGTCGGCGGCTACGCGGAGCTGGGCGTGCCGGTCGGCACCGGCTCGAGCGCGGTCGTGCCGTCGGGCGGCTACGCCGCCGAGGTGCACATCGGCGGCCCCGGGATCATGGGCAGCGCACGCAACCTGTACCTGCTGCCGTCGTCGCCGATGCAGGAGCTGGGCAGGCTCATGCCCGAGGCGCAGATCGAGTTCGACCCCGGGATGACCCCGGCGGAGGCGGCGCTGCTGGCCGGGCGCTCGGACGTCGTGGTCGTCTTCGGGATCCGCGTCGAGGGCGAGGGCTTCGACCTGCCCGACCTGTCGCTGCCGTGGGGCCAGGACGCGGTCATCGAAGCCGTCGCCTCGGCGAACCCCAACACCGTCGTCGTGCTCGAGACGGGCAACCCGGTGGCCATGCCGTGGCGCGAGAAGGTCCGCGCGATCGTCCAGGCGTGGTACCCCGGCCAGGCCGGCGGCCAGGCGATCGCCGAGGTCCTGACCGGCGCGATCAACCCGTCGGGCCGGCTGCCGGTGAGCTTCCCGGCCGACCTGGACCAGACCCCGCGCCCCGAGCTCCCCGGCCTGGGGACGCCATGGGGCACGCCCACCACCATCGACTACGACGAGGGCGCCGAGGTCGGCTACCGCTGGTTCGCGCAGCAGGGGACGGCGCCGCTCTATGCCTTCGGGCACGGCCTGGGCTACACGAGCTTCGCCTACGACGGGCTCGAGGTCGAGGCGGGCGAGACGATCACCGCGCGCTTCACGGTGACCAACACGGGCGAGCGCGACGGCGCCGACGTGCCCCAGCTGTACCTGACCTCGGCCGCCGGCGACGAGCGCATGCGCCTGCTCGGCTTCGAGCGCGTGGAGCTGGGCGCCGGGGAGTCACGCAGCGTGACGGTGACCGCCGATCCGCGGCTGCTGGCGCGCTACGACGCGGACGCAGGCCAGTGGCATGTCGCTGCGGGCGACTACCGCGTCGCAGTGGGCCGCGCCGCCGACGATCTCGTGCTCGCGGGCGAGGCGCAGGTGGCGCAGCGAAGATTCGGGAGCTGACGTCGGCGGGGCGTTAGGCTGGTAATGGCACAAATGCCGACCCGAATTACCAGGAGGACCTGAATGGCTCTGCAGATCGGCGACACCGCCCCTGACTTCGAGGCCGAGACGACCGAGGGAAGGATCAGCTTCCACGACTGGCTCGGCGACTCGTGGGGCGTGCTCTTCTCACATCCCCGTGCCTTCACGCCCGTGTGCACCACCGAGCTCGGCTACATGGCCAGCATCAAGCCGGAGTTCGACAAGCGCAACACCAAGATCATCGGCCTGTCGGTCGATCCGGTCGACAACCAAGCCCGGTGGGCCACGGACATCGAGGAGACCCAGGGCACGGCGCCCAACTACCCGATGATCGGCGATTCCGACTTCAACGTCTCCAAGCTCTACGGCATGCTGCCGGCCGACGTCGAGGGCGAGCCGACCGAGCGCACGCCGGCGATGAACCAGACCGTCCGCAACGTCTTCGTCGTCGGGCCCGACAAGAAGATCAAGCTCATCCTCGTCTACCCCATGACGACCGGGCGCAACTTCGACGAGGTCCTGCGCGTGATCGACTCGCTGCAGCTGACGGCCGACCACAAGGTCGCCACGCCGGCCCAGTGGCGGCAGGGCGACGACGTGTTCATCTCCGGGTCGGTCTCGGACGACGAGGCGCGCGACACCTACCCCGACGGCTGGGAGTCGCCGCGGCCGTACATCCGGATCGTGCCTCAGCCGACGGGGTGATCGCCCGCACGTGGACGGGCGTCGTGCTCCGCGCGGACGCCGACGCCTACGCCGACTACATCCGCGAGACGGGCTTCGCCGAGTACGGCCGGACGGCCGGCAACCGCGGGGCCTGGATGCTGCGCCGCGACGAAGGCGATCGCACCGAGTTCATCACGCTGTCGCTGTGGGACTCGGTCGACGCCATCAAGGCCTTTGCGGGCGACGACATCGAGGCGGCGGTGCTGTACCCGGAGGACGAGCGTTATCTGATCGACGGCGAGTCGCGCGTCACGCACCACGAGGTGGTCGACCAGGTGCCGTAAGAGCACCGCACTCAGGGCGACCCGCGCCGCTCCCTGACCGGCGCGGTCCTGCGCGCTCAGGCGTGCCGAGCACAGAAGATCGTGCGGCGGTCGAGCCGCCGAGGACCGGGCGCGGCGGGACGGCCGCGGGGTCGAAGGCGTCGGCCCGTCAGCGCTCGAAGGCGAGGAAGTGCGATGCCCATGGATCGAGTGCGACGTACAGGCCGGCCTGGGCGAGCTCGTCGCCCTCGCGCGCGAAGCGGCGCCCGTCCAGCCGGTCGGTCAGCTCCCACCCCGGCCCCGCGAGGTCATCCCAGGGCAGCCGCACCTGTGCCTGGGCGGGCGCATCGGCGAGGTTGACGACCACCAGGTGCCGTGAGCGCGCGCTCGACCAGCACCAGGCGACGAGCTGGCGCCAGGAGTCGTTGTCCGGCCATCCGTCGCATGCGCACGCGAGCCACGCGCCGTCGCGAAGGTCGGCGTCGTGGATGGCGCGCAGCAGCCGCGCGTAGAACGCACGCAGGTCGTCGTCCGGCGCTTCGTCGGGGCCCCGGCCCAGGAAGACCGGAATGCGCGTTCGCCGGCCCTCGAGCTGGCCGTCGTGGTAGAGGCGTGCGCCCTGCAAGGTCGACATCGCGACCGCGGCCGCCCGGGCCTGTGCGGGCTCGAAGGTGGCCGCCGCGCGAGGCTCGTCATGGTTCTCGATGAACCTGAGCAGACGCTCCTGGTAGCCGCTGTCGGCCTGCAGGTGCCCGCGCACCGACTCGGCGGACTCATGCGCCAGCCGGTCGTAGAGGCGCTTGTCGTAACAGAGGTCGAAGCCCTGTTGCTGCAGCGTCCACTCCATGTCCCAGTACGCCTCTGCGATGAACAGGAAGTCCGGGTGCACGGCCTTGGTGCGCTCGATGAGCGTGGGCCAGTACTCGGCCTGCGGCGCGGGCCCCGCCCGCTCGCCCCATGTGCGCGCGAAGACCTCGTTGGTCATCAGCATCGCCATGTCGCAGCGCAGCCCGTCGCACTGGCCGCCGAGTGCGAGCAGCGTCTCGGCCACGGCGTCGCGCAGGGCCGGCGCGAAGGCGTTGAGCTGGACCACGTCGGGCCACGGCGCGAAGTACGGGTCGCGTCCCTTCGCCGCCACGCCGCCCGCGGTGCGCACGAACGCCTCGGGGTGGCGCTCGAGGTCCTCCTCGGTGCCGGTCAGCAGGCACTCCGGGCGTGAGACGGTCCACGGATGGTCGGGGGCGACGTGGTTGGGAACGTAGTCGAGGATCAGCGCCAGGCCGCGGTCGGCGAGCTGCCCGCGTGCGGCGGCCAGCGCCGCCGGGCCGCCGAAGCGCTCGTCCACGACGTAGTCGCGCACGCAATAGGGCGAGCCGATCACGTCCGCCGTGCGCAGGTCGGGCAGGGCGGCGCGGTCGGCCGCCTGCAGGTCGGGGTCGTTCAACGCGATCCGCAGGCCCGCGGGGCTGCGCTGCCAGACGCCCATCAGCCACACGGCGTCGACCGGCATCGCGGCGAGCGCGTCCCACGCCGCGCCTGGCACCTCGTCGAGCGCAAGCGGGCGTCCGCTCTCGCGGCCGAGCCGCTGCAGCCAGACCGCGGCGTTGATCTCGTAGATGGTCGGGCGGCGAGGCAGGCGCACGATGGGGTGCCTCACTCGGCGACGACGGTGGTGGCGTCGGGCTGCACGCGCAGCGCGTCGCCCAGCAGGAAGAGCAGCGCCACCGATCCTGTCCAGCCCGTCTGGTGGCTGGCGCCGATGCCGGCGCCGTTGTCGCCGTGGAAGTACTCGTGGAACAGGAGCAGGTCGTGCCAGTGCGGGTCGCTCTGGAACTTCTCGATGCCGCCGAACACGGGCCGCCGCCCACTCTGGTCCTCGGTGAACGTCGTGGTCAGACGCCGGCCGATCTCGGTCGCGACCTCCATGAGGTTCATCTGGCGCCCGGACCGCGTCGGGCACTCCACCGTCAGCCGTTCCCCGTAGTAGCCGAACAGTTGCACCAGCCCGCGCAGGATGACCAGGTTCATGGGGAACCAGACCGGGCCGCGCCAGTTGGAGTTGCCGCCGAACATCCCGGTGTCCGACTCGGCCGGGAGGTAGTGGACGTCGTAGCGCTGACCGCCCCACTCGAACACGCACGGCTCGTCGAGATGACGGCGGGATATCGCGCGGATCCCGTGCGGCCCCAGGAACTCCTCCTCGTCCAGCAGGGCGGCGAGGATGCGTCGCAGCCGGTGCTCGTCGACGAGCGAGAGCAGACGTCGGCCCTCGGGGCTCGGGCCGGGCAGGTGGGCGAGCGCCGGCACGGCGTCGGAGAAGTGCTCGACGAACTTCGCGGCCCGCTCCATGAACTCGGGGTTGCGTTCGATCACGTCGGCGTCGAACACGGTCGCCGCGCACAGCGGCAGGAGGCCCACGAGCGAGCGCACCTTGAGCCGGATCGTCTGGCCGTCGGGCATGCGCATCACGTCGTAATAGAAGCCGTCGTCCTCGTCCCAGAGAACGGTGTCGCCGTCGGGCGGGTCGAGGGCGATGGCGATCCACTCGAAATGCGTGACGAACTTCAGCGCCATGTCGGCGTAGGCCGCGTCGCGCTTGGCCAGCTCGACGGCGATCTGCAGCATCCACTGGCAGTAGAGCGCCATCCACGCCGTGCCGTCCGCCTGCTCGAGGGTCCCGCCGCCGGGCAGCGGCGCCGAGCGGTCGAAGATGCCGATGTTGTCGAGTCCGAGGAACCCGCCCTGGAAGAGGTTGCGGTCGTCGGGGTCCTTGCGGTTCACCCACCACGTGAAGTTCGTCAGCAGCCGGCCGAAGACGCGGGCCAGGAACTCGTGGTCGCCCTCGCCCCGGATCTCCGCCTCGCGCTCGTAGACGTACAGCGCGGCCCACGCGGTGACGGGCGGGTTGACGTCGCTGAAGTTCCATTCGTACGCCGGGATCTGGCCGTTCGGATGCAGGTATCTGGTGCTGAGCAGGAGCTCGACCTGCTGTTTGGCGAAGTCGACATCCACCAGTGAGAGCGGCGCGCAGTGGAAGGCCAGGTCCCACGCCGCGAACCACGGGTACTCCCACTTGTCGGGCATCGAGATGACGTCGCCGGCGATCATGTGGAACCAAGGGACGTTGCGCACGGAGCTGGCGGGCGCGTTCGGATCCCACGGGTTGGTCCCGTGCTCGCGCAGCCAGCGGTGGACGTCGTACTCGTAGTACTGCTTGCCCCACAGCAGCCCGGCCAGCGCCTGGCGCATCACCAGCCCGGCGTCGGCGGACAGCGTCGATGGGATGACCGTCGCGTAGAACCGGTCCGCCTCGTCGCGGCGCGCCTCGAGCACCCGGTCGAACTCCGCGCCGAGCGCGTCGCCCGGGCCGTCGGCCCCGGCAGCGGTCAGCCGCACGCGGATCGACGCGCTCGCACCCGGTGCCAGCGTCAACGCATGGCGGGCGGCGACCTTGGTGCCCGTGTGGGCCGGGTTGACCGCGTCGGCGACGTCCCCGACGACGAAGTCGTTGATCGCGTCCTTGACGTGCGGCGAGGAGTTCGGCGCCCCGAACAGCCGCTCGTTGTTCGTCTCGTTCTCGCAGAACAGCAGCTGCGCCGAGGGATCGGCCTGCAGGAGCCATTCCCCCAGCTCGGGGTGGACGGCCCGCACGGCGCCGCCGTCCGGGCTGCCGTCCCGCGCCTCGAGCGTCGGCTTGGCGACGTCGTCGCCCCACGACCACGTGTTGCGGAACCAGAGCGTGGGGAGCAGGTGCAGCGTGGCCGCGTCAGGGCCGCGGTTGTGCGCGGTGACCAGCATCAGGATGTCGTCGGGGGCGCCCTTGGCGTATTCGACGACGACGTCGAAGTAGCGGTCCTCGTCGAAGATCCCGGTGTCGAGGAGCTCGTACTCCATGTCCTGCTTGCCGCGGCGGCCGTTGGTGGCCAAGAGGTCCTCGTACGGGAACGCCCGCTGCGGGTACTTGTACTGGCACTTCATGTAGGAGTGGGTCGGGGTGCTGTCGAGGTAGAACCAGTACTCCTTGACGTCCTCCCCGTGGTTGCCCTCGGTGTTGGTGAGGCCGAACATCCGCTCCTTCAGGATCGGATCGTCGCCGTTCCACAGGGCGAGGGCGAGACAGAGCTGCTGGCGGTCATCGCTGAGTCCCGCGATGCCGTCCTCGCCCCACCGGTAGGCGCGCGACCGCGCCTGATCGTGCGAGAAGTAGCTCCAGGCGTCTCCGCCCTGGCTGTAGTCCTCGCGCACGGTGCCCCACTGCCGCTCGCTCAGGTACGGGCCCCATGCCTTCCACGGCGCCGTGCCGGTGCGCGCTTCCTCGAGCCGTTGATGCTCGGGCGTCTTGGTCCCCACGTGCGTCGCTGCCATGTCGGCGGAGTCTGGATGTCGCCTCGCCGTCGCGCAATCGTGCGTGCTGGCGCGAGTCCGGGGTGGTGCACCGGCTTGCCGCGCGCCGGCGCGTGACGCCGGCCTCCGCGGTGAGCGGGCGCGAACGGCCGCGTCCGACCACGCGAGAGCCCTCATGCAGCTCTCGCCACGCGCCGAAGAGCACTGGAGCGTGCACCCGGGAATCCCCGGACACGGCCCTCAACCTCGTCCACGTCGGTCCGAAGCGTCCGAGCGGTCCGGCTCGACCGCGCGGGCGCCGTCACCCAGACGGCGCATGACACCGCTCGTCCAGCCGCCACCGGAGTAGCGTTCGAGACCGAGTGACCGAGGCGATCGTCCCGCGTTGGGAATGGCGCATGTTCGCCGAGCGGTTCGGCGCCGCCGCCGAACGCCGGTTGGCGTCGCTCGCGACCGCGCCGCCGGAGGTGAGCGACGAGCAGTACGTGCTCGGGCTCAGAAGCGAGGCGTCGATCAAGGTTCGCGACGCGCTGATGGACATCAAGCGCCTGGAGCACGTCGACGACCACGGGCTCGAGCAGTGGAGGCCGGTGATGAAGGCCGCGTTCCCACTCGCACAGGCCGACGTCGTCGCGGTGATCGAGGCGCTCGGCGACGTCGCCGGCCGACCTCGTGCGCGCCGAGTACACGGTCGACGAGCTCGTCGCTGAGGTCCTGCGGCCGCGCGCGGACGTGCTGGTGCTCGGCGTGCACAAGGAACGCGCGCGCTTCACGGTCGGCGGCTGCATGGCCGAGCTGTCCGAGCTGCGAACCGAGCACGGGGCGACGCGGACGGTGGCGGTCGAGTCCGAGGATCCGGAGCGCGTGCTCGCGGCGGTGCGCGGACTCGGCCTGGTCGCGCCCCACAATGTCAGCGTTCCCCGCAAGCTCAAGGCGCTCGCGGGGTTCGCCGGGCGGCGCTACGCGGTGATCGACGTCGGCACCAACTCGGTCAAGTTCCACATCGGCGAGCGCGCCGCGGACGGCGGGTGGCGGGCGATCGTCGATCGCGCGGACGTCACGCGGCTCGGCCAGGACCTGGAGCGCACGGGCCGGCTCGGCCACGACGCGATCCAGCGAACGGCGCAGGCGATCGCCGGCATGGCCGAGGAAGCGGCGCGCAACGACGTCGAGTCGATCGTCGCGGTCGGCACCGCGGGACTGCGGCTCGCGCCCAACCGCGACGAGCTCATCGACGCGGTCCGGCACGTCCACGGCGTCGAGGTCGAGGTGATCCCCGGAGACGAGGAAGCCCGCCTGGCCTACCTCGCGACGGCATCGGAGCTCGATGTCGGAGACGGCACGATCGTCGTCTTCGACACCGGCGGCGGCAGCTCCCAGTTCACGATCGGCCGCGGGACGCACGTCGAGGAGCGGTTCAGCCTCGATGTCGGCGCGGTGCGCTACATGGAGCGGTTCGGCCTCGACGGGATCGTCGACGACGCCACGCTGACGCAGGCGCTCGACGCGATCGCGGCCGATCTCGCGCGGCTGGACGACTGGCGCGCCACCGAGCGCGTCGTCGGCATGGGCGGCGCGGTCACGAACCTCACCGCCGTCAAGCACGGTCTCGCGGTCTACGACCGCGACGTCGTGCACGGCACCGTCCTGGACCGCGCCGAGATCGATCGGCAGATCGAGCTCTACCGCACGCGCGACGCCGACCAGCGGCGGGAGATCGTCGGACTGCAGGCCAACCGGGCCCCGGTCATCCTCGCGGGCGCGTGCATCGTGCGCGGCATCCTGGCCAAGCTCGGCCGCGAGAGCCTCACGGTCAGCGACCGCGGCCTGCGCCACGGCCTCCTCGTCGAGCGCTTCCCGCACCCGACGTGACCTCCAGCGGATGCGGCTCTTCCTTTCGCTGCACGGCTATCAGCGCCCGTGGCTTCGCGCCGATCTGATCGCGGGCCTCACGCTCTGGGCGATCCTGGTTCCTCAGGCGCTCGCGTACGCGAGCATCGCGAACGTCTCGCCGGTCGTCGGCCTCTACGCGGCGCCCGGCGCGCTGCTGCTGTACGCGGCCCTTGGCAGCTCGCGCGTGCTCGTCATGGGACCCATGGCGGCCGCCGCGGCCCTGTCGGCGGCCACGGTCGCCGATCTGGCCCCGGTGGGGGGCGAGCGCTTCGTCGCGCTCACCGCCGGCCTGGCCATCACGGCGGGCGTCGCCGCCCTGATCGCGGGGCTGCTGCGCCTCGGCTTCCTGGCCGAGTTCATCAGCCCTCCCGTGCTCAAGGGCCTGATCATCGGCCTCGCGCTCACGATCATCATCGGCCAGCTGCCGAAGCTCTTCGGGATCAGCCCGGGGACGGGCAACTTCTTCGCGCAGACCTGGCACCTCGTCACCCATCTCGGCGACACGCAGGGCCTGACGCTGCTCGTCGGCGCGTGCTCGCTCGCGGTGATCCTCGGCCTGCGCCGCCTCGCTCCGGGCGTTCCGGGTCCGCTTGTGGCCGTCGTCGGCGCCGTCGCCGCGGTCAAGGCCTTCGCACTCGACGTCCCGACGGTCGGGTCGATCGCGAGCGGCCTGCCGTCGCTCGGCGTGCCCGACATCGCCTTCGCGGACTTCGGCCGGCTCGCCGGCGGCGGGATCGGCGTGATGCTGATCGCTTTCGCCGAGGGGCTGGGGGCGGCGAAGGCCTACGCGGGTCCCGACGATCGGCGGATCGACGCCAGCCGGGAGCTGGTGGCGCTCGGCGGCGCCAACCTCGCCGCCGGCGTGTCGAGCGGCATGGTGGTCAGCGGCAGCCTGTCGAAGACCGCCGTCAACGCCTCGGCCGGCGCGCGCACCCAGGTCTCGGGGCTGCTGGCAGCCGGCCTGACCGTCGTTGCGCTGCTCTTCCTCACCGGGCTCTTCGAGGATCTCCCGGCCGCGACGCTCGCGGCGGTCGTCATCGCCGCCGTCATCGAGCTCGTCGATGTGCCTGCGCTCGTGGAGCTCTACGACATGTACACCCGGCGCCTCGGTCGACAGTTCGGGTGGGTCGCACGCCCCGACTTCATCGCTGCGGTGGCCGCGGTGCTGGGAGTGACGGTCTTCGGGACCCTGCCGGGGCTGTTCATCGGCATCGGCGTCTCCCTGCTGCTGCTCGTCTACCGGGCCTCGCGACCGTACGTCGCGGTGCTCGGCCGCACGTCCGGCCCGGAGACGGCCTACCGCGACATCGCGATCCACGACGACGCGCAACCGCCCGTCGGCGTCGTCGTCCTCAGGATCGAGAGCGGGCTGTACTTCGCGAACGCTGAGACCGTCCGCTCCCGCATCGTCGACGCCGGCGGCGCCGAGGGCGTGCGCGGCGTGATCGTCGATGCCGAGACGACGCCGTTCGTCGACGTCACCGCGGCCCGCATGCTCGTCGCCGCGCACGAGGAGCTGCGACGGCGCGGCGTGCGCCTGGTGCTCGCCCGGGCCGTCGGGCAGGTGCGCGATGTGCTCGGGTGCGTCAGCGAGGATCGCGACCTGACCGCGCCGTACCCGACGATCAAGACCGCCATCGCCGCCCTCGACGGCGCGGAGGCGACCTCATCGTGACGGAACCTGCGCCGCCGAAGAAGCGCACAGCCCACCGGTTCTCAAACGCGAAAAGGCCCTGTATACACAGGGCCTTTTCCATGCGCCGAAGAGGACTCGAACCTCCACCCGGGAATCCCCGGACAAGGCCCTCAACCTGGTGTCTCGCCGGGTCGCGACGTCCCATCGTTCCGTAGATCACGTATCCATCGGGATCTTCGGAAGTATCGGAGGGCCCCGGCCGCGGCGGAAATCCCGCGACGCTTCTCACAGTGCTTCTCACGGCTCGGGCTACCAATTTGGGTTCGCCGGCAGAGCCGGGCGCGGAACTGACGACCACCAGGGGTCGCGGCCACCGGGAGGTCCGATCCGGACGCGATCGAGACTGCCGCACGCCGGGCGACCGCAGTCGAACGGGTGTCAGGCGATGGCGCGCGGCTCGAGATGCCGGCGTCGATCTCGACGTCGGGCCCGAGCCAAGTCAGACGGTGGCTGTCACGAGCGTCATGGCGCGCGGAAGAGCAAGCGAGTCGTCATGTGTGCGGTGGCCGGCGGCCAGCCGGTCGAGCTCGTCGAGCACGGCTGCGCGTTCCGAGACGCTGAGCGTCGCGTCCAGGCGGCGCACGTGACCGTTCTCGCGGGTCATCCAGCTCCAGAGGTCGGTCGCGTCCGGGACGTCGAGCGTTTCCCGCAGCGTCGTCGCTTGCACGTCCGCGAGACCGGCGGCGCGATGGACCGCCGTTGCCTCTTCGGGGCTGCCGAGGCGACCGAAGGCGCGCGCGTAGTCGGCGCGCTCGGGGCCGACGACCGCGGCGGCGGCGGCGCGGGGGAGCGCGAACCACGGGTTCTCGTCGACCGGCGCCCACAGTGCGGTGACGATGCGTCCGCCGGCTGCGGTCACGCGCCGCAGCTCTCGCAGCGTCGCCACCGGGTCGGTCGCGATCATCAGCGCCAGGCGGCTCGCGGCTGCGGCGAACCGGCCGTCCGCGAACGGCAGCGCGTGGTCGAAGTCAGCCTTGATCAGCTTCACGCGGGCGCCCATCGGTGCGCCGAGAGCCGCGCGCGTCCCTCCGCGAGGCGTTCGAGGCTGGTGTCGATGCCGACGACGTCCGCCGCGCCCGCCTCGGCGAACGCCAGCGTCAGTCGCGCGCTCCCGCAGCCGGCGTCGAGCACCGCGCCGGCAGCCTGAACGGCGGCGACGATCTGCGGGACTCCGAACGGCGGCACGTCTCGAAGGTACGGGCTCCGGGACTCAAGGCACTGCCGGTCTTCGCGGGCTCGTCCCTGCCCGCCGCGTCTCCAGAGCGCTCACCCCGCCGGGGCGGGCGCGTCGTGATCCTCGTCGAGTGCCGTGCGGAGCGCGTCCATGAAGGGCATCGGGTGTACGTCGAAGAGCTCCGCCCCCGAGCTGTCGGTGACGGTGGTGGGCGTCGAGAGGCCCTCCACGAGCGGGCGGGCGACTCCCGCGTCCACCGGGGTGACGAGTCCGATCCAGAGCGAGGACAGCCACGGCGTGATGAGCGGCACCGGCACCCGGGGGCGCCGCCGCACGCCGAGGGCATCCGCCATCAGATCGAGCATCTGGCCGTAGGAGAGGACGTCGGGACCTGCGATCTGCACCTCGCGGCCCGCTGAGGCGGGGACGTCGGGCGCCGCCACCAGGTAGGCGATCACGTCGTCGATCGCGATCGCCTGCGTGGGCGTCTTGAGCCACGCGGGGCCGATCATCGCGGGAAGCCGCTGCACGAGGTAGCGCAGCGTGCGGTAGGACTCGCTTCCCGCCCCGACGATCATGCCGGCCCGGAAGTAGGTGAGTGGGGGCCCCAGCTGCGGCGAGGATCTCCGCGGTCCGGTGGCGGCTGCGCAGGTGCGCCGACGCCGGGCGGTCACCCAGCCCGCCCAGGTAGACGTCCCGGGCGACTCCTTCCCGCTTGGCCATCTCGGCGAAGTTCCGCGCGCCCTGCCGCTCGCGTTCCTCGAACCCGCCCCGGGTGGTCCCGCGCCCCATCGCGTGAATCAGGTAGTAGGCGATCTCGACGCCCTCTCCGGCCCCGCGCAGCGCTTCCGCATCGAGCACGTCGGCCTCGTGGAGCTCGAAGCCGCGGTCTGCCAGCCCCTGCGCCCGCGACCGGTCGCGCACGAGACAGCGCACCGCCCAGCCGCGATCGGCGAGCGCAGCGGCCAGCCGCCCGCCCACGAACCCGGTGGCGCCGGTCACGAGCGCGCGCCGCGCCACGCTACGGTCCTCTCAGCTCCGGGGCGCCCACCGGAGCATTATGCAGGCGCCAGTCTCATCGGTCGGCGAGCGCTCCGGCGTCCCGCGCCAGGCTGGGCGGCTGTCTGTCGCTGCCGCTGGTCGTCCCGAGCGAACGCGCGCTCGATCTGGCAGCGACGTTCAGGCGTCGTCGCTCGAGCGCTCGAGCGCCGCGGTGAGCCGCATCGTCTTCTCGTCGTCGAAGCGGCCGTGTTCGCGGGCGAGGATGCGGCCCGAGCGGTCGACGAGCAGGACGGCGATCGTGTCGGTGCCGGGCAGTCCGAGTTCGCGCACGGCCTTCGCGACGTCGGTGTAGACCGTGATCGTCCGGGCGCGCGCGGCGTCGGTCCCGACACCGCGCGCCATGCCGCCGTCGATGAACCACCGGGCCGGCGAATACGCGGACGAAAGGACCGGCAGTTCGTAGACGGCGACGTCCGGCCGGCGCTCCTCCAGGTCGACCAGCCACGGCAGCCATTCGTCGACGAGCGCCTGCTGCTCGCGTCGGAACGCGGCGACGATGAAGGTGTGCTGCGCGCGCAGGTCGTCGGGCAACTGGTGGTGATGGCCGTCGAGGCTCCGTCCCGACAGACGCGGCAGCCGTCGCGGTTGGCGACTGCCGAGCGTCTCGCGCAGGCCTTCGAGCGCGCGGTCGCCGACGCGCTCGAAGGCGAGTCCGAGGAGCGGGTCGGCGATCCGCAGTGGCCCCTTCAGCGCGAGGTCGGCGTCGTAGGTGACCCGCGTCCCTCCGTCGGACGGCTCGAACGTGATCCTGTCGAGCGAGACGACGGTCGCGTTCTCGCCCCGCAGCGTGACGGCTTCGCCCGGCTCGAACTCGACGATCCGGTAGGTGAGTGCGGTCTTGCGGCCGAGGAACTCGGCGACCAGCCGGAACTCGGTCCCGTGCCCGACCGGGGCGTCGCCGATCCGCTGCGCCTCGACGACGCCCGGGTCCCACTGCTCCGTCGTGGAGAAGTCGCTCAGGTACGCGAACGTCTCGGCCGGGGGACGCGGCGTTTCGATGCTTGCGGTGTAGTGCGCCATCGGCTTCTCCCCTACGGGTGCGCGTGGGTCGGAGCCGGGACCGGGACTGCGTGCCAGCCGGTGAGGCGCTCGCACTCGCGCCAGAGCCGCTCGCGATCCTCGGGCGTCTCCCTCGTCCACGGCACGCGATGCGTCGGGCGCTGTCTGCGGTCGTGCCAGAAGCCGCCGGAGCTCTCGCCCGGCTCGGCAGCCGCGCCGAGCCAGACGATCGTGTCGGCTCCCTGTTCCGGGCTGCGCAGCAGCGGTCCGGTCAGACGGTGAAAGCGCGGCAGCGAGGACGCGACGCCCGGCGTGTCCACCCAGCCGGGGTGCATCGCGTGCACGACCACCCCGGTGCCGGCGAGCCGCTTCGCCCACAGCTCGGTGAGGATCACCTGCGCGCGCTTGGTCCGCGCGTACACCGTCGGTCCGTCGAACTTCTCGCCCGTCGACTGCAGGTCCTCGACATCGAGCCGCTGCGTGTACATCCCCCCCGAGGAGACGATGATGACCCGCGCCGGAGCGCTCTCCATGAGCAGAGGGATCAGCAGGTTCGTGAGCAGGAACGGTCCGAGCACGTTCGTCGCAAGCGCGAGCTCGTTGCCGTCCGCGGAGAGCGCCCGCTCGGGCGGCAGCACGCCCGCGTTGTTGACCAGCACGTCGAGGCGCGGCTCGTCGGCGGTGAAGCGCGCCGCGAACGCCCGCACGTCGCGCAGGTCGCTCACGTCGCACAGACACGCCCGCACGTCGCGGTTGCCCGTCGCCTCGACCACGGCAGCGCGCGCTCGCTCCCCGCGCTCCTCGCTGCGCGCGAGCAGCCGGACGCGCGCGCCGAGACGGGCAAACCCGTCGGCGGCCGCCAGGCCGAGTCCCGAGGTCGCACCGGTGACGAGGACCGTCTTGCCGTCCATCGACCGAAGATCGTCCGCGTCCCACGACGTGCCTGCGGATCCGGTAGCCGGCGCTCGCATAGCCCGCGACGACCGTGCGGTCGAGAATCGTGTCGAGCAGGGAGCCGATCACTCCTCCACATACGGGGGACGGCGGCGAATCGCTCAAAGCGACATCAGCGCAGCTACTGCAGGTCGTCTGGCGCGGGGCGTCCATTTCTCTCCCGCGCCCGTACCTTGGGGACATGCCCGATCCCGCGCCAGCCCAGCTCGACGCCGCGGCGGCCTCCCGGCTGCGCCGTCTGAACGTCATGGTCGGTTCGGTGCACGCGCTGCAGGCGGTCGTCCTGCTCGCGATCGCGACTGCCGCCTCGCTCCCCATCACGGCGTCGTTCCTGATCGGGCCGCCCGGCGCCGGCGACTACGGCTCTGCGAGCCTCGGCAGCGTGCGGATCGACTGGCTGGTCGCGGCGTTCCTGTTGCTCGCCGCGGTCGACCACCTCACGCTGAGCGGCGGGCGGCCGCGCCGCTGGTATGAGGCGAACGTTGCGCGCGGGATCAATCCGGCGCGCTGGTGGGAGTACTCGCTCAGCGCGTCGCTCATGGTCGTGCTCATCGCGATGCTCGCCGGGGTCAGCGAGCTCGTCGCCCTGATCGCACTGTTCGGGGCGAACGCTGCGATGATCCTCTTCGGGCTCGTGCAGGAGCAGATGAACGCCGACCGCGACGAGGTCGACTGGCGGCCGTTCATCTACGGGTGCGTCATCGGCGCCGTGCCGTGGATCGCGATCACCGCCCAGCTCGTCATCTCCACCACCGACGGCAACGGAGTCCCCGGATTCGTCGTCGCGATCTTCATCACGCTGTTCCTGCTCTTCAACACGTTCGCAGTCAACATGTGGCTGCAGTACCGCGGGCGCGGCCGCTGGGCGAACCCGGCGTTCGCCGAGCGCGTCTACCTGATCCTGAGCCTCGTCGCCAAGAGCGCGTTGGCCTGGCAGGTCTATGCCGGCGCGCTCGCCGGCGGCTGAATGACGTCCTCGGCGTGAGTCGGTCGATGTCGTCGACGTCGACGACGGGCGTCGCCGCCGGCGGGGCGAGATCTCGGATCCGTGTACGGGGTGATGAGAATCGAGGGAGCGTTGTCCGAGGCGGTGGGTTGATCCCCGTGGAGGACTCATTCGGTGGGGGACCACTGGTGTGATTCCCGTTCGACCCGGTACGGCGTCGCGGCAGACGCCGTACCGGGAGCGGCGATCGATGGGCCGGCGAGGAGCCGGGGAGTGTGCTACGGGATCAGGACCTGGTTGATGACGTGGATGACGCCGTTGGAGGCCTTGACGTCGGTCTTGGTGACCTGGGCCTTGTTGACATAGACCTTGCCGCTCTTGACGGTGATCTTCACGCTCTTGCCGTTGAGGGTCTTGACCGACTTGCCGTTGAGCTTGACGACCTTGCTGGCCGGGACGGCACCCTTGACGACGTGGTAGGTCAGGATCGAGGTCAGCAGCTTCTTGTCGCTCTGGACCTTCTTCAGCGTGGCCTTGGGCAGCTTGGCGAACGCTGCGTTGGTCGGCGCGAAGACGGTCAGCTTGCTCTTGCCCGAGAGGGCGGAGACCAGGCCCGCCTTCTGGATGAGGCTGGCGAGCGTCGAGAACTGCGGGTTGCCGGCGGCGACCTGAACGATGTTCTTGCTGGCGGCAGGCGAGGCCGGCGAGGCCGGCGAGGCCGACGCTGCGGGCACGGCGAACACGAGGGCGACAAGCCCCAGGGCGAGCGCAGCGGTGATGCGGGGAAGTTTGAGCGTGATGCCCATGGCTTTCCTTTCGGGAGGGGAAACGAGGACTAGACAAACATTGGACAAGCTTTGAACAACGTAGCGGACCTCGACCCGCGTTGTCAATGCTTTGTACATAGCTTGTAGAAGCGCTAACGTGGCGGTCGTGCCGGAGGCTCAACTGCGGATCGGGGAGCTCGCTCGCCGATCCGGCGTAAGCACGGAGCTGCTGAGGGCCTGGGAGCGGCGCTACGGGCTTCTCAGCCCCACGCGCACCGAAAGCGGCTACCGCCTCTACTCCGCGCAGGACGAGGCGCGGGTGGCCGCCATGACGGCGCACCTGGCGCGGGGACTCTCCGCCGCCGAGGCGGCGCAACTGGCGATCGATGGCGCCGACCTGCGCACGCCGCCCCGCGACCCCTCAGACCTCGCCGCCGAGCTGTGGTCGGCGCTCGACGACTTCGACGACGCGCGAGCCCAAGCCGCCTTCGATCGGCTCATCGCCGCGTTCGGCGTCGAGACCATCGCGCGCACCGCGATCCTTCCCTATCTGCGAATGCTCGGCGAGCGCTGGCGCGAGGGCGACGCGTCGGTGGCCCAAGAACACTTCGCCACCGGCCTGCTGCGCGCGCGCCTGCTCAGCCTCGCCCGAGGCTGGGATCGCGGGATCGGCCCCCGTGCCATCCTCGCCTGCCCACCCGGAGAGCAACACGACATCGGTCTCGTCGTATTCGGACTTGCCCTACGCGATCGCGGCTGGCGCATCACCTTCCTCGGCCCGAACACCCCCATCCCAACCCTCGCCGCCGCCGCACAGCAACTCACCCCCGACGCGGTGGTCCTCTCCGCGCTCACACGCGACTCCATCGCGGCGATCTCACCCGAGATCGCACGACTGGCGAAGGAGGTGCCCGTCCACCTCGCCGGCGCCGGCGCCGACACCCGGCTCGCGAAACGGACCGGAGCCCACCTGCTCGAAGGCGGACCCATCGAAGCGGCCGCCGGACTTGCGACGAAGTAACGAAGCCGGCAGGAACCGGGTGCGCGTCCCAAAGCACTGGTCATCGGCGATGACAGCCTGGCCGGAGGGCTGGATCGCGAGCTGTCGTGAGCACCGTGCCCCGCCAATCGACACGATCCACGCAACCCTCAGGCGCGAGGCGTACCGGAGCGGCGAGCGCCCGCTCTGGGCGAGCTGGACGGCTACCGCAAAGGGATCACCAGGAGTGTCGGCAGGGTGCCCCCCGGATGGTCGCCCGGGACGAGCATCGAGGCGCCGCGCCCGCCGTGTTGGCGCCCACAACGCGCGTGAAGGCGGGCGCGCCGTTGGGGCTCGCGAGACGCCCGGCATCGACGAGATCCAGGCGTCCACGGGCATGCGAGCGGCTGCGCCGGCCCCCGGGGTAAGGCGGAGGCCGCGCCGGCGCTCCCGCTGGCGACTTGGATGAGCGCAGCTCCGAGGAGAACGTCCGCTTCCGTATGGCACCACTCCCGCTGACCGCGCCGCTCGGGCCGCTCGTGCTCGGTGGCGCGCGTAAGCCACGCTGCGCCGTTGAGGGCTGCGCTCGCGGAGATCTCTGCGCGACCGGCGAGCGTAATCCAAGCGGTCCCATCGAAGGAGTCCCTCCATGCACCGCGAGATCGACCGCCATCGCCTCGGGGCGACCCTCTTCCTCGTCGCCGCCTCCGCGTCGTTCGTCCTGTCCATCACCCTTTGGTTCACCGACCATCGCCAGCAAGGCGTTTTCGTCGGCCTCTGGGTGCCATCACTCCTCGCCGCCGGAGCGTTTTGGATGGTCGCGATGGGACGGGACCGCTGATGTCGCTCGATGTCGTGATCGGACTGGTCGGCGTGATCGTGACGGTCCTCGTGGTCGCTGGCATGATCCTCATCACCCCCCGCGGAGTTGATCCCTCCCATCTCCCGGCGGAGTCGCCCGACAGCAACGACGTCGTAGCGTCGACCCCGACGCCGACGGCGACCCAGCCCGCACTGCAGTGAGCTCGACGACCAACGTCGCTCTTGGCCGCGGCCCTGCGTACAACGGACGCCCGAGGCCTGGGCACACGAGACGCACAGGCGGAGCGTCACGCTGTCATGCATCACAAGCCAGCATTTGACCACAGGCAGTTGGGAGCTAGGCCGTGAGGACATTGTTGACCGGCTCAATAAGCAGCGTGACCCTCGGAGCCGCAACCGGCCTACGCTCCACGAGCACGACCCGCGATTCGATCGGACGCCCGCATCTCGGCGCGACCGCGGTAGGGCAGGCATGTAGCATCTGCCACGAGAGGGCCTGTGAGTACCACCGCCCACGAATCCGTCGCTGGGGAGACGGAGCAAGCACAGAGTCAGCCGCTGCTCGGCAAGGGCATGCTGGTGCTGTTCATCGCGCTGATCGCGTGCTTCACCGCGTGGGGGATCGCGCAGGACCTGACGACCCCGATGGTCGCGGGCTTCAAGCGCATCTTCGACATGAGCACGTTCCAGGCGTCGCTCGTGCAGCTCGCGTACTTCGGCGCCTACTTTCTGCTCGCGCTGCCGGCGTCCTTCATCAACCAGCGCTTCGGGTACAAGACGGGCATCCTCACCGGCCTCGCGCTGGCGTCCCTCGGCGCTTTCCTGTTCTACCCGGCGAGCAAGATCATGACCTACGAGGCGTTCCTCGTGGCCCTGTTCGCGATGGCGGCGGGATGCTCGATTCTCGAGACCTCCGCCAACCCGTACGTCATGTCGCTCGGCTCGGAGGCCACGGCGACGCGGCGCCTGAACCTCGCCCAGGCCTTCAATCCGGTGGGCACGAACATCGGGGTGCTGCTCGCCTCGACGCTGATCCTGCCCAGGCTCGCCGACCCGGTCGACATCGGCTCTCTGACCCCGGAGCAGCTGCACACGGTCCGCGCGGGCGAGTTGGGCGCGGTGATGGGCCCCTACATCGGTCTCGCCTTCCTGCTCGCCATCATCGGCTTCGCGATCGCCAGCCAGAAGGCACCGCAGATCGTCGAGGAGTTTCCCGACGCCGGCCCGCACGAGGGCGGGACGCGCGCGCTGTTCGGAGTGTTGTGGCGCAACAAGCGCTACCGCTTCGGGGTGGTCGCCCAGTTCTCCAACGTGGCGGCGCAGGTGTGCACGTGGACGTTCCTGATCGTCTACGTGGAGCAGGCGCTGGGCGGCAGCCTCGAGAAGGGCGGCGCCTACCTGCAGGCCAGCCTCCTGGTCTTCCTGTTCTCGCGCTTTCTCATGACCTGGGTGATTGGCTACATCCGCCCGACCCGCGTCCTTGCGGTGCTCGCCTTCCTCGCCGTAGGGCTGTGCCTGTTCGCGATGTCGAGCCCGAACATGGCCGGCGTGATCGCCGTCGTCTCGCTGTCGTTCTGCCTGTCGCTGATGTTCCCGACGATCTACGGGGTCGCCCTGACGGGCCTCGGGCCGGCGACGAAGTTCGGGGCGGCCGGCCTCGTGATGGCGATCGTCGGCGGCGCGATCATGCCGCTGATTCAGGGCAAGCTCGTGGACGCGACCAGCGCGGCCTTCTCGTTCATCGTCCCCGCCGGGTGCTTCGCCGTCGTCGGGCTGTACGCGCTGTACGACCTCAGGGCCAAGCCGAGCGTGATCGGCGGGGAGCCCGTCCGCAACCCCCGTCCGTCGCCACGTCCCGTCCTCCCTGCCCGGCCCGCCGGAGGCGCGACGTGACCGTCCGGCGCCGCCTGGCCGCGGCCGCGGCCTGCGCGGCTGCTCGCAGTGGCGTCGGGAGCATGCGGCAGCGACGCGCCGACGAGCGCCACGACGAGCACGAAACAGCTCGAGGTCGTGTCGTGGTGGACGTCCGGGTCCGAGGCGGCGGCCCTGGACGTCCTCTTCGCTGCGTTCCGCGCGTCGAACCCGGGCGTCGAGGCCGTCAACGCCGCGGTCGCCGGCGGCGCCGGCTCGAACGCGATCGTCGCGCTCGCCAAGCGCCTGCAGGCCGGCAACCCGCCCGACGTCTGGCAGACGTTCAACGGCAAGTCGGTTCAGGGCTACGCGAGCCGCGGCGTGGTGCGCAGCGTCGCGTCGGTCTTCGACAGCGGCGATCTGCGCACGCGGATGAACCCCACGATCCTGCGGTCGGTGATGCACGACGGCCGGCCGTACGGGGTCCCGACCGGCGCCCATCGCAGCAACGTCCTGTGGTTCAACCAGAAGCTGCTCGACGAGGCCGGGGTCAGTCCTCCGTCGAGTGGCTACACCCTCGCCGCGTTCCTCGCCGACCTCAAGAAGGTCAAGGCCTCCGGCGCGACGCCCCTGTGCCTCGGCGCCAAGGACCGCTTCACCACGGTCGAGCTGTTCGAGAACACGCTGCTGAGCTCCATCGGGACGCGCGGCTGGGCGGACATGGTCGACGACAAGCTCGACTGGCGCAGCGGCCGGGTGCAGGCGGCCCTGAAGGCCTTCGGCGCCATGCTCGGCTACGCCGACCCGAAGGCGAGCCAGCTCACCTGGGACCAGGCCACGAAGAAGCTCGCCTCGGGCGGCTGCGCCTTCGAATCGATGAACGACTCCGCCTTCGGCGAGCTCGTCAGCGCCGGCGCGCACGAGGGTGAGGACTTCGGGGCGACGGCCTTCCCCGGCACCGACGGAAGCTTCCTCGCCGTCGTCGACGTCTTCGTCGCCGCGACCAAGGCGCACAACGCCAAGAACGCGCTCGCGTTCCTGGGCGGCATCAGCCAGCCCGACACGCAGCTCGCGTTCCACAAGGCGAAGGGGTCCGTCCCGGTCCTCCGCGATGTTCACGTCGCCTCGCTGACGGACTACCAGCGATCGTCCTCGAAGGCCTTGTGGGCGTCGCCGGTCCTGCTGTCGATCACCCACGGCGAGGCGATGAGCCCGGAGTTCCAGGAGGGCTTCTACGACGCCGTGTTCACCTACGTCCGGACGCGGAGCGCGGACTCGTTCGCGGACGACCTCGAGGACGCGGTCTCCAAGGACAAGCTCCCGCCGCGCTAAGCCTGATAGGCGCTGCCGCGCCTATCAGGCGAAGTGCGTCACCGGCCGCGCCAAGCGCTGGCCGTCCGAGCTCGTCGTCGGTCAGATCGCCATCGACGGTTCAAGCGAACGTCGTCGTGTTTCAGGGTCGGGCGCTCGCTCCGGACGAGCAGTCGAAGCGTCGCGCGCGGACGCGGCGCATAGTCACAACGTCGGCGAGATACGAGGTCCCCACACGACCGAGCTCGCGCAGCGTCGCTCTCGCATTCGCGTGAACTGGGCACTCGCTGCCGGCACTTGGCAGCGTGTCACTCCCCGCAGTCGCGCGGTTCGGGGTCCGCCTCAAGCGGGCATGCGGCACCAGTGGCGTCCCATGTCTCGGCTTTGGCTGCGTCGGCCGCTTCCGGCGTCATGTGCGATCGGCTGGGCGTGCCCGGCGTGCGACCGCGCGCTGATCGATGCCCAGGTCAGACATCACCGTCGGCGCCAGGCAGGAGAGCATTTCCGGCTCCGCCAGCCCGGCCTGCAGGTCATGGATGATGGTGCCCAGGAGCCCTGACGCGAGCAGCCCGGGCCCGAGGGGACCGGATGAATTCCTGGCGACGGGCGGAAGTTGTCGCAGGGCTGCCCTTACGGGAGGGGACATGTGGCCGAGCTGCCAGCGGATCTCCTGACCGACAGCGACTTGTCGGATCTCCTGACCGACAGCGACTTGTCGGTCGGGGGCCGCTAGACCAGCGGCCTTGGCGGCATAGGCGGCGGCGCCCAAGGCGTGTGCTCCCATATGGGCAACAGCCGTGGCCTGCCCTGCGGCTCGGGCGGCGGCCGCTGCTGCGGGAGCCCTCACGTCACTAGCGGCGCCGCCAGCGACGAACCGCCGGCGGATCGCGTCGGCGACGCCAAGCTCGCCACGAGCGAAGGCTCGTGTCCGGGCGATGGCGTCCCGGGGGCGCCGATCGCCCGGTGCTTGCGCCTCGAACAACGCCAGCACGCGTTCTGCGCAGGACGCTGCCCACGCCGCGACGATCCGTCGGTCGCTTTCGCTCAGCGACTGCGGGGAGCCCATTGGCGCATCTTCGCAACCGCGTCGCTCCGCGCAGAACCTGGGCCCGAGAGCGTCCTGCTCTCGGGCATCCAAGGTGAAGGACATGGTTCGTTGTTGATGGTCGGGCGGGTCAGGCGCTGGCCGGGAGCACGATGACCTTGCCGGACAGCGCGCCCGCGGCCGCCTTGGCGTGGACCGCCGGCAGCTCGGCGAGCGGCACGCGCTCAGCGACGTCGACGTGCAGCTCACCGCGGTCGACCAGCGCCACCAGGTGCGCCAGCTGGTGGGCGTCGCTGCGGACGAAGACGCCGACGGCGCGCACGCCGCGTTCCTCGTCGGCGGGCGCCGGGATCGTCGGCACCGTGTTGACGACCACGCCGCCGTGGCCGACCAGCGCGCCCAGCGCGACCAGCTCCTCAGGGGCGATGGGCGCGAGGTTGAGCAGCACGTCGACCGGCTCGGTCACCGCGTCGGTCACCGAGTTCGTGGTGTGGTCGATGACCTCGTCGGCGCCCGCGGACCGGACGCGCTCGCTGCTGCGCGGGCTGGCCGTGGCGATCACGTGCGCTCCGGCCCGCTTGGCCAGCTGCACCGCGTAGCCGCCGACGGCGCCGCCCGCGCCGTTGATCAGCACGCGCTGTCCGGTGGTCAGCCCGGCGTCGTCGAAGAGCGCCTGCCACGCGGTGAGGCCGACCATCGGTAGCGCGGCGGCGTCCGGGAGCGGGATGCTGGTGGGCGCGGGCGCCAGGATCTCGGCCGGGGCGATGGCGTACTCCGCGGCCGCGCCGTCGGCCACCATCGGCAGAAAGCCGATGACCTCGTCGCCGACCGCGACGTTCGTGACGCCGTCGCCGACGGCGTCGACCGTGCCGGAAACCTCGATGCCGGGGGTGTGGGGCAGCGTCACCGGGAACGGGCCCTGCAGGTAGCCGCCGCGGATGCCGTCGTCGACGGGGTTGAACGCCGAAGCGGCGACCCGCAGCCGCACCTCGCCGGGGCCGGGGACGGGCTGCTCGACGTCCTCGTAGCGCAGGACGCTCGGGTCGCCGTACTCGTGGAACCGCACTGCCTTCATGGGAAACCTCGTTCTTGATGGAGTTGTCTCGAGCCCCGTGCTTCGAATTCGAAGCAGCTCTCTGCGGTCACCGTATCACCGCTTCGAATTCGAAGCAAGTAGGATCGGGCGATGTACGACGCACCGCGTTCGCTCGACGCCGCCCAGCTGGGCGCCTACTTCGCGCTGATCGAGGTGTCCAGCCTGCTGCGCCACGCAATCGAGCAGCAACTGCGAGACGCCGGCGACCTCAGCTACGTGCAGTTCCAGCTTCTGGCGCGTCTCGGCGATGAGCCCACGGGCAGCCACCGCATGACGGACCTGGCCGACGGCGTGGTCTACAGCCGCAGCGGCCTCACCTACCAGGCAGGCCTGTTGGAGAAGGCGGGACTGGTCACGCGCGCTCGGTCCCAGGACGACGAGCGCGGCGTCACCGTCACGATCACTGACGCGGGCCGCGCGCGGCTCGCGCAGGTATTCCCCGGCCACATCGAGGTCGTCAGCCAGATGCTCTTCGACCCGCTCTCAGCCGCCGACGTCAAGAAGCTCGCCGGGCTGCTCGAGCCGGTGCGCGACCACATGCGCTCCATTCCGCCCCGCTCGGCCGCACCCCGTCGTCGCCGCCCCGGCTCACCGTGAGCTGCCAGCGACACCTCAGACCAACCGCGAAAGCTTGGCGGTCGGCCACTCCCGCTTCCGCGTGCCTGCGGCACTCTCGGCGGCTACCAGTCGCTGGGCCAGCCGTTGCCCGAGGTGAGTGCAGGTCGCGTTACTCGCCTGCAGCCAGTAGCGCGTCGGCCAACTGCGAGGCGGCGTGGGCTACTGCGGCGTAGGCGTCGACGACGTCCGCCAGGTTCTCGCCCGCGCCGGCCTGGTTGAGCTGTTGTACGGCTGCGTCGAAGCGCGCCCAGAGTTCGGCTGGGCCGCGGCGGCCGGTCCCGGGTCGCAGCTCGTAGGGCGGACGGGCCCGGTCGGAGTCAGCGACGGGCCGCCACGCCAGCCCTGCCTGGAGCGCTCGGCCGTGGGCGTCGCGCATCGCAGCGGCAGCCGCAGCGAGCGAGCGAAGTCGATCGCGGAAGCCTGGGTCGGGCGGGGCCTGCTCATGGGCGCGCATCGCGCCGCTCCACGATGCCCGGGCTTCGTTGACCGACGTCCACGCGTGTTTCTTCGCGCCCTCGGCCGGCGTCCCGGCCCGGTGGTCCGTCAAGTCACTCACGCAGCGGTCCTATCGCACCCAGGCACCTCACGCGACACACCTCGCCGTAGAACCCGCTCGTTGCGAACGAAACCAGGCGGTCGCCAACGCCCACACACGGGTGCACACGGACAGTTGGTGTAGCGTCAACCCTCTGACACAAGAGACCACGATGACGCCGACGCCAGCCGCAGACGAGCCCGAGTACCTGAAGGTCGAAGAGGTCGCCGCGCGGCTGAAGCTCAAGGAGAAGACGATCCGTGACTGGATCCTGCGCGGCGAGCTGCCGGCCTACAAGCTGGGCAAGGAGTGGCGTATCCGCCGCGACGATTTCGATCGGGCAATGCAGGCGCGCCGCACGACCGCCGAGCCGGCGCCCTCGGGCGGTCTCTGGGATCCCGACAACCCTGGATAGCCTCTAACGGTAGTTTGCAACCTTTGAAAATCGTATGTATCCTCCGAAGCTCGCCACTAACGATCGGAGGGATGGTCCGCATGGCCGTGATCGACGCGACCTACGAGCCCGAGCTGCTGCGCCCCACCGAGGTGCTTCGCATCCTGAAAGTGTCGAAGACCTGGCTGTACGACGCGGCCAAGGACGGCCGAATCGCCTGCGTGCGGCTGGGCGGCCCGGATGGCCCGCTGCGATTTGAGCGCGCGGTCATCGAGGCGCTCATCCGCGACTCCAGACTGGGCGACCACAACCGGGAGTAATGTCGCCCTCCGCTCCGGCTCGAGGCGCTAGGAGGAAGGCGAATGGCAAGACGGACGGTCACCGACCAGACGCTGCCCGATGGCGTCTACCCCTACGCGATCGGCTCAGGCGGCGACGAGCAGCAGCAGCGCTACTACGCGAAGCTCGCCAACGGCGCCACCAAGCGTGGCTTCACCACCGCGCGCGCGGCATCGCGCTACAAGAAGGCCAAGGACTCCGCGCCCAGCACCCCCAAGCAGACGCGCGGCACGCTCAAGGCGCTGTGGCCCGAGTACCTGCGCGCGCGGCGGCCCTACCTCGTGCCGGGCACCTACGAGGACTACGAGCGCCACGGGAGGCTGCGGTTGGTCCCGTACTTCGGCGATGAGAAGGTCACCGCCATCGCCAAGTCCGACGTGCAGGACTGGCTGACCGAGCTCGACGAGGAGGACGAGTTCGCACCGAAGACGATCAACAACGCGCTGCGCGTGCTGCAGTCGTTCTTCACCTGGCTGGTCGACGATCGCGAGCTGCTGCTGCGAAGCCCTGCGCGCAAGGTCGATCCGCTGCCCGAGGATCTGTTCGAGGCCGACTGGCTGCGCCCGCCCGAGATCCCGGTGTATCTGGAGGCCTGCACGATCGAGTACCGGCCTCTGGCCGAGCTTCTGATCGGCGGCGGGCTTCGCATCAGCGAGGCGCTCGCCGTCGAGATCGATGACGTCGACCAGGACCGCCAGCTCATCTACGTACGCCGTCAGGCTCGCCGCGGCGCGAAGGCCAAGCGTGGCGGCCGGCAACGTGGCGACATCGCGCGCACCAAGGGCAAGAACTACCGCCAGGTCGCCGTCAGCCGCCGTGTCATCAGTGTGTTGCTTGACCACATCGCTCGGCTGTCAGAGCAGTTCCCGATGCAGGGCGACTCGCGCGTGTTCGTACGCCACCACCCCGCCCCGCCGCAGGCGATCGCCATGACCCCGGCGGCGCGCGCGCGCCGCGGGGCGATCGCCGCCGACCTGATCGCCGGCGGGCTGTCCCAGCGCCAGGTCGCCGAGCGTCACGGCATCAGCCAGCAGCTGGTGTCCCTCGTCGCCCGCGCGCTGGCCGCCGAGCGCCCCGAGCCGCTGACGCGTCACGTGATCAGCAAGGAGTGGCACAAGCAGACGCTCGAGGACGCGGGGCTGCGCAACTCGGTGCGCCTGCACGACCTGCGCCACACCGCCGCGACCTACTGGCTCATCCAAGGCGAGCCGCTGTACTTCGTCCAGAAGCAACTTGGGCACCGCGACTCAAAGACCACCGAGCGCTACGAGCACATGGCCGCCAGCTACCTGACCGAGCGCGTCGACCGCCACGACGATGCCTTGTGGCTGCCTCGGCCCAGTGGCCACGAGGCGCCCGCTTGAACCTGGGAGTGCCGGCTCCCGCTCTGCGGTGACCCCAGTCAGCACCGGTGATACGGGGGAGGATCTCGCCGCCGCCGGAGCTCGGTTGGTTCTCACAGGGCTTCTCACGCGCGGTGTTACCAATCATGGTCTGGCGAGCCCTGGCAGCGCGAAGGCCCCGCATTTGCGGGGCCTTCATCATGCGCCGAAGAGGACTCGAACCTCCACCCGGGAATCCCCGGACAAGGCCCTCAACCTTGCGCGTCTACCAATTCCGCCACCGGCGCAGGTGGGACAGCCAGGGCGCAACGGCCGCTGGCGGTGGCCGAGTATAGCTTCGCGCGGGGCTGCGGCCGGCCCTCAGGCGGGGGCCGGTGCGCCGGCGGATAGCGGACCCGTCGCGGCCGCGCGGACGACCAACGCGGCGAGCACGCCGCCCGCGCCGAGCGCGGCCATCGCGACGGCGGGGGAGGCGGTGTCGACCACGACGCCGGCGACCGCGCTGCCGGCCGCGATCCCCATGGCGATCCCGGTCGAGGTCCACGTGAAGGCCTCGGTCAGCGTGCCCGCCGGCGCGAGGTCGTCGAGCATCCCGTTGGCCGACACGAACGTCGGGGCGATCGAGGCGCCCGCCACGAGCAGGATCAGGCCGAGCACGGCCGGCTGGCCGGAGACGCCGACCGCGGCGTGGGCCACGCCCCAGGCCGCGAGCGCGATCGCCAGGCGCCGCGGCGGGTCGGCGGCGGCGCCGAGGCGGCCGATGGCGAGCCCGGCGACCATCGAGCCGACGCCCCACAGCCCGAGCAGCACGCCGGTCAGCTCGCGGTGGCCGGTGGTGTCGAGCGCCGCGGGGACCGCGACCTCGACCGCGCCGACGGACAGCCCGCAGAGCACGAAGACGGCGATGAGGACGCGCACGCCGGGCCCGCGCAGCGCTCCGGTGAGGTCGCGCGTGACCTCGGCATGCGGGCGCCACGCGCGCGAGATCGGGTTGGCGGCGAAGGTCAGGTCGCCGACGAGCAGGAAGACCGCGCAGGCCGCCATCGCGGCGCCGGTCGACCACGAGCCGATCCCGGCCACGATGAGGACCGGGCCGCAGATGTAGACGACCTCGAGCAGGGCACCCTCCATCGAGTACGCGGCGTGGCGGCCGTCCGGGCTGTCGAGCAGCACCGGCCACAGCGCGCGCATGCACGCGCCCACCGGGGGCTGGGCTGCGCCGGCGATCGCCGCCGCGGCGAGGATCGCGCCGAGCGGGGCACCGTCGGGGAGGGTGGCCAGGACGACGATCGCGGCGGCCGCCAGCGGCGCCCCGAGGCGCAGGACGAGCGTCTGCCCGCGGCGGTCGACGACGCGCGCGAGGGCCGGGTTTGAGAGGCCGAGCGCGATCGCGTAGGCGCCGGACGCGAGGCCGCCCTTGGCGTAGGACCCGGTGAGCTGCTCGGTGTGCAGGACGAGCAGGAGGCCGAGCGCGCCCATGGGCAAACGCGCCACGCACGAGGCGAGGAAGAGCCCGAGGACGCCGGGGGCACGCAGGACGTCGCGCATGCCCGCCAGCGTGACGACCGCCGGCGGGCGTGCGAAACGATTCGGCTCAGGCCGTATCCATCGCCAGGGTCAGCGCGCCGGCCTCGAGGTCGAGCAGGGTGCGCTTGTTGTCGAGTCCGCCGCCGAAGCCGGTCAGCGAGCCGTCGCTGCCGATGACGCGGTGGCACGGGCAGACGATGGCGATCGGGTTGCGGCCGTTGGCGCGGCCGACGGCGCGCGCCTTGCCGGCGTGGCCGATACGGGCTGCGATCTCGCCGTAGCTGGCGGTCTCGCCGTAGGGGATGGTCAGGAGCTCAGTCCAGACGCGCCGCTCGAAGGCGGTCCCGCCCTCGGGACGCAGCTCGAGGTCGAAGTCCGTGCGCTCACCGGCGAAGTACGCGCGCAACTGGGCGAGGACCTGGTCGAAGCGGGGATCGTCGGAGACGTCGCCGGCGCCGAAGCCTAGGCGCGTGAGCGCACCGTCGTCGTCGACGGTCAGGGCGAGCGGCCCGACGGGGGAGTCGATGGTGGTCTGCATGGTGGTCATAACGAGTGATCGGCCCCTCGCGTGAGGTCGTGTTGCGTTCCGTCCACGGTCCACGCTACCTTGTCGAACACGTGTTCGCATCAACGTTCAACACGATCCGCCGAGGAGCCCTCTAGATGGTCGACCTGACCAAGCGCCAGCAGGAGATCTTCGACTTCATCAAGCGCTACTCCGCGAAGTACGGCTATCCGCCGACGGTGCGCGACATCGGCAAGGCCGTGGGCCTGGCCTCATCGTCGACCGTCCATGCACACCTGGCCAACCTGGAGAAGCTCGGCCTGCTGCGCCGCGACCCATCCAAGCCACGGGCGATCGAGCTGCTCGACCGCGTCCGGGGGGACGTCGGGAGCGCGGTCGGCACCGCGGTGGAGAACGCGCTGGGCGTGCTGCGCCCGGGCCTGCCACTCGTGGGGCAGGTCGCGGCCGGCTCGCCCATCCTGGCCGAGGAGAACATCGAGGACTACGTCCAGGTGCCGTCGATCGCCGGCGGCGAGGACGGCGAGTACGTCCTGCGCGTCCGCGGCGAGTCGATGAAGGACGCGGGCATCCTCGGCGGCGACTTCGTGGTCGTGCGCCCGCAGGACACCGCGACCGACGGCGAGATCGTCGTCGCTCTGGTGGGGGAGGAGGCGACCGTCAAGCGCTTCTTCCGCGAATCCGACCACGTCCGCCTGCAGCCCGAGAACGCCGCCATGGAGCCCATCCGCTCCAAGGAGGTCCGCATCCTGGGCCGCGTCGTCGGGGTGTTCCGGAGCGTGACGTGACGACTACAGGCCTCGCACTCGATCTCGGCTTCGGTCGCCCGTCGATCCTCGGCGGCGCGCGCGACGGCGACCCCGCGCCGCAGGGTGGGACGCCGCGCGACGATCGCTCCTTGCACAACAGGCTCACGCTCGATCAGCTGATCAATGGCGTATGGGAGGGCCTGTCCTCGCACCACACGGTCACGTGCCCGGTCTGCAGCGGGAAGATGACTCCCCGCTACGGGTCCGGCGCGCGGCCGGTGGGCGGGCGCTGCAAGCGCTGCGGTTCGACGCTCGGCTAGCCGCTGCGAGAGTCATGACCCGGCAGTACACGCTCGAACCGCGCGGCCCGTTCTCGCTGCACTCGGCGATCAGCTTCCTCGAGGGCTTCGCCCCGGCGATGCACGGGCGCGGCGGGCAGGTGGGCCACCTGCACCTCGCGTTCGTGCCCGACGGCGAGCGGCGGGCCGCCGGGGCGTGCGTGCGCAGCCAGGATGGCGAGCTCGTGGTCGAGGTCTCGGGCGCCGCCGAGCCGGGGGCCACGGCGCGCCAGGTGGAGCGGATCCTGTCGCTCGACGTCGACGGCGCGGACTTCCCTGCGGTGGGGGAGCGCGACCCCGCGATCGGCCGCCTGCAGGCGCGTTATCCCGGGCTGCGCCCGGTGAGCTTCCCGTCGCCCTTCGAGGCGGGTGCCTGGTTCGTCATCAGCCAGCGCGTCCGCGCGGCGCAAGCCGTCGCGCTCAAGGCGCGCATGACCGATGACCTCGGCGAGCGTGTCGCGATCTGCGGTGAGGAGCGCACGGCGTTCCCGGCGCCCGGTGTGGTCGCCGAGCTCGAGGGGTTCGCGGGTCTGCCCGAGCGCAAGCTGGCCACCCTCCGCGCGCTCGCGCAGGCCGCGGCGCAGGGCGCGCTTGACGGTGACCGCCTGCGCGCGATGGGGGGCGATGCCGCGGTCGACGAGCTTCAGGGGCTGCCCGGCGTCGGCCCGTTCACGGCGCAGGGCATCGTCGTGCGCGGCGCCGGCGAGCCCGACTACCTTGCGACGGCCGAGCCGCGCATGGCGCACGCGGCGGCACTGGCCTACGGGCTCGACGAGCCGCTCGCGGCCGCCGAGCTGACCCGGCGCGGCGAGGCGTGGCGCCCGTACCGCTCGTGGGTCGGCGTGCTGCTGCGCCTGAGCCTTGAGGACGCGTCGCACGAGACGCGTCCGCAGTTCGAGATGCACTGGCGCGGCGAGCGCAGCCGCTCGCGCCGGCGCTGAGCGCCCGCTCGATCAGCGCGGCTGAACCGCTGCCCCCGTCCCGTCGAGCTCGATCTCGACGGAGACCCCCGTGTGCTCGTCGCCGCGCGCCTGTCCGGTACCGGTCCGGCGGACGCCCGCCAGCCAGATCTCCACCGGGGCGGGCTCCAGGAGGTTGCGCCACCAGCGTTTGCGCTCCGGCCAGTCCACGCCGATCGTCACCCGATCCCCGTCCCTGTCGTATCCGACCGGGAAGGTGAAGGTGCGGCCGCTGCGCCGTCCCGTGACGCTCAACAGCGCGAGGTGACCGCTGAGCAGGCCGTGCGCGGGCGAGCGCAGCACCAGGCGCACGAGCGGGTTGATGGCTCGGTTGACGATGACGAAAGGCGTGTGGGAGCCGGCCATCGGCAGGAGAGTAGGCGTTCGCGCCTCAGGGGCGTGGCGCGTTCTTCGGCAGCGGGGCGCACTGCAGGCCGCCGATCGCTGGGCTGCACGACGTGACGAAGCGGAAGGTCGCCAGCGTGCGCGAGCGCTGGCGGAGCGTCATCTCGACGCCGCGCCGGGCCAGGCCGTGACCATGCGGCGGGTAGGCGAGCACGCCCACCTTGAACTCGTAGACGAACGGCTCGTCGGCGTAGGGGCCGGCGCGAACGCGGACGAGCGGGCTCGACGCTCGCGCGCCCCCTCGCGGGATCTTCAGCGGGTCGAGAGTCAGGGTGGTGGTCGGGCCGTTGGCCGGCGGGCGCCGCAGGGCCTTCGCCGCGCGGACCACGATGCGGATCGGGGCCCGGTCGCCGTGCCGCGGATCCGAGATCACCCGTGCGCTGAGCGTGAACTCGTTGGTGTGGCCCGCCTTGCCCGGACGGTGGCCGATCGTGTAGAGCAGCTGCCGCGACGCCCGCGCGGGCGTGGGCGCCGCGACCGTGATCGTCGCCGACGCGGAGGCGGTGCAGGGCGTCCCACCGGCCTGGGTGAGCTGCGTCCACGTGGCGGTGAACGTCAGGGCGCCGGGTACCGCGGGCGTGAAGTCGACCTTGAGGTGCGTCGTGTCGTCGTACTGGGGCTCGCGGGTCACCGCGAGACCGGGCGGCCCGGCGATCTGGATGGAGGGGTCGGTGACCGACGTGAGGCTCCCGCTGTCGACGCCGATGAAGAGCGCCACGGGATGCGTGGCCGTCGCCGCCTGCGTCGGCGAGGTGTCGGGGTCCTCGGTGAACTCGAAGCGGTCCGGTGGCACCTGAGCGCCGGCCGGGCACGGCGGTGCGGGAGCCTGGCCCGCCGTCGGCATCGCCACCAGCGCGAACGCTGCCACGGCGATCGCCCCGGCGAGCCATCTGGTGGGCACGGCGCGATGCTACTCGCCGCTCGCGCGCGCGCCGAGCGGCCGCTACCCTCGGTCGTGCAGGCCAGGCAGCCGCGGCGGGAGAGACAACCCGTCGAGGAAAGTCCGGACACCACAGGGCAAGGTGGTCGGGAGACCGACCCGGGGAAACCCGCGGGAAAGTGCCACAGAAACACACCGCCGATGGCGGAGCCCCTGCAGAGCTCCGCACAGGCAAGGTTGAAATGGTGCGGTAAGAGCGCACCAGCGTCACGGCGACGTGGCGGCTGGGCAAACCCCACCCGGTGCAAGGCCAAGCAGGACCGTTTGCAGGCTGCCCGCCGAGGTCCAGGTCGGCCGCAAAGATGGATGGCTGTCCACGACAGAATCCGGCTTACCGGCCTGCTACGGAAAAGCCCCGCATATGCGGGGTTTTTCTATGGGTCGAGAAGCCGAGAACTCGTCACGGCGCTGCGACAAGACCTCCGGCGATCTCTGTGGAATCGCTCGGCGCGGGCGCCCGGCTCACGCGGCCGGCGACGCGACGCACCGCGGCGCCGACGCCAGACACTCCCGGGCGTTCTGTCTGTCGCGCCGGGCCGAGAGGGCATCCCGTCGCGCGATCACGCCCCGCGCTGCGCCTTCTAGCGGCGAAACACCCGGCGTGGGAAGTCGCCGTTGCTTCGGGCTTGTGCGACGCTGGGAGGCTGGCGCGCTCGCAGTTCAGACCCTGCGCTGATCGCATGTCCGGAGGTGCAAGAGGAGGGAGTCGAACCCCGACACGCGGATTATGATTCCTGGCTGATTTGGCTTACCCATCGGGAATTCCGAGCTGGTTGGACACGCCGTTGGATGTGCGGCGTCCCGCTCGCGCTTCGCCGACGCTCCCCAGGCGCAGCGCAAACGGGTCTTCATCACGCGCATGGTCGGCCAATGCCGGTCGAAGGACGAGATCAAGTCGGCGCTCGTCGCCCAGTACGGGCCGCGTGTGCTCTCGCTGCCGAAGGCGAGTGGCTTCCGCCTGGCGGCCTACGTCGTGCCCGCGCTGGTCGCCACGTTCGCCGTGGCGGGGCTCGGGCTCGCAGCCGCGCGCCAGTGGCGCCAGCGCCGCGCGACGGGCGTGCCCGCGGGCCCGCGCTCGACCCGCTGCAGGCAGCCAGGATCGACGCCGAGCTCGAACGCTATCGGTAAGAGATCGTCGTCCAGCGCCACCAACTTCGGACACCCTCGGCGGTTCCCCGGACTCCCGCGGGGTAAAGAACGTACGACCACGGTCCGAAGCGCGCGACGGAGGAGACGCATGGCGACGTTTCGCATTCAGCCCCACGTTCGGCTCCAGGAGTGGGTGGCCGAAGACAACGGGTTCTTCCGCGAAGAGAGCCTGGACTACGAGTTCGAACCGCAGGGGTACGCCGGCGCGTCATGGACGACGGCCTCCGTCCAGCCCGCCGACGCCGCCCAACTGTCCGCGCGCAGCGGCGCCTTGGAGGACATGGAGAAGGGGCGCTCCTGCAGCGTCTCGGGGGCGTGCCACTGGGCCGTCAACGCCGCCGCGTCGACGATGCACGGGAAGATGTGGGGCAAGGCGTACTCGGTCTGCGTGTCGGGCATCTTCGCTGCGCCAGACTCGCCCTACCGTCGGCCTGAGGACCTGGCCAACGTGAAGGTCGGCGTCGGGTATCACTCGGGCAGCCACTACTCCGCCATCCAGGCGCTCGAGCCGTTCCTGGAGCGCTCCGAGATCGCCCTGGAGTTCGTGGGACTGCCGTTCGACAGGGTTCGTCTCATCCAGCGGGGGAGGATCGAGGCGGCGAACGTGTTCGGCGCCCAGTACTACCTGCTCGAGCAGCTCGGCTTTCGCAAGCTCGTGGACACCACGTTCATCATGGGGGCGCTGGTCAGCGAGGACACCGACCGCCAGGACCTGGAGCGCTACTTCAACGGGCTGCGTCGTGCCCAGCGCGAGATCGACCTCGAGGCGGAGCGCTACAAGCATCACTGGCTGCGCGAGATCCCCGACGATCTGAGCGAGGGCATCGACGTCCGGCGCTTCGGCCCCGGCGAGCGGATCGTCTTCGAGCCCTACACCCGGGAGATGTTCGAGCGTACGCACCGCTGGATGGAACGCTGGGAGCTGTTCGACTCGATCGCGGCGGCGCGGCCCGCCTACGAGGACGCAGTTCTGACCTGAGACGCCTGCAGTGGCCATGGGAGCCCGGGTAGCCGCTCAGCTGCGTGATCTGGCCGTCGTGGCCTTCGCTTCGCCCCAGGGTGCGGTCACCGTGGTGGGCGCGTCGGGTCGCTCGAATCCTTCGAACAGCTGACTGCGCTTCTCGCCGTGGCCGTGATGGTCCGCCCATCCCGCCGGCGGCGCGTCATACTCCGTGTCGTGGACGTTGGGGTCGGCGCCGTGGTCAGCAGCCGCCTGATCGCCGCCAGGTTGCCGCGCATCGCCGCCTCGTACAGCGGCGCCATCCGCGGTCGCACGTTGACATCGAAGCCCAGCTCGATCAGCAGGGCGGCCGCCTCGCAGCTGTACGCGCCAGCTGGTCGGGGTGCCGCGCGCTCGCGGAGGCGCGGGTCTTCCGTGAGCAGTCGCCCGACGGTGTCGCGGTCGCCGGCCATTGCGGCAGGCACCAGCGCGTCGACCGATCGTGATCCCACGACGCGCCCGCGTCGATCAGCAGCGAGACGACATCCAGGTGGCCTGCCAGCGCTGCCTCCTGCACGGATGACCGTCCCCAAAGAAAGCGTGGTAGGAATTCCGCGCGAGCTCACGGCCTCGGTGGCAGGCGCGGCCTGGTGGCCTCGAGCGCGTGGGCGCAGCTCGCGAGCGTCTCGCGGAGGAAATCGGCGGCCTCCGGCGAGACGTCGCGGAGCATGTCGCCCTCGATGGCGTCCATTGAGCGGTCGCACCGGTCGAGGACCTCGAGGCCCTTGGCCGTCACGCTGGCGCGCAGCACGCGGCCGTGCTTCGGGTCGCGCCGGCGGCGAACGAGCCGCCGTCGCTCGAGCTTGGAGACGACGGCGTTCATCGCCTGGGGCGTGACGAAGGCCCAGCGGGCCAGCTCGGCGCCCGACATGCCGTCGTGCTGACGGAGCACGCTGAGCGTCACGTACTCCGTCGTGGTGACGCCGTGGTGCTGAACGGCTTCATCCAGACGGCTGCGCAGCCGTCGCTCGACGCGATAAACCAGGTAACCCACGCGCGACGCCACCGCCGAGGCCGGCTCCGGCGCCGCGACTGAGGCGGCCACTTGCATCGCCGTCACCTTAGCTCCCGCGGAGGCGCCGGCGTCCGCGAAGAAAGGGGGAATGACAAGGCGATTGACAATCAACTTGGCAAGGTACTACCTTGGCCAGCGATCGGGTCGGCAGAAGCTCTCGGGCTTCCGGGCGGAGGAGACATCCATGAGCGGATCGTGGAG
The DNA here is from genome assembly GCA_963807305.1 of uncultured Actinomycetes bacterium. Taxonomy (GTDB): domain Bacteria; phylum Actinomycetota; class Thermoleophilia; order Solirubrobacterales; family Solirubrobacteraceae; genus JAOPZW01. Next base: position 34,683 of record CAWEBN010000013.1, on the reverse strand, counting down.
AACGCGGATCGCGGGGTCACTGGCGGCGATGTCGGTCATCGCCGGACTGGCTGCGGCGCCTGCTGCGCCGGCCACCATCTCGACGAATCACACGGGCACCACTTCCGACGGCGGCAGCTGGATCGCCGACGTACCGTCGCCGTGGAACGGGGCGGTGCTGCTCTACAGCCACGGCTTCGGTCCGCTGGTGGCCGCCGACGCCCCTGACCCGGCGACCAAACAGGCGCTGCTCGACCGCGGATATGCGCTCGTCGGCTCCTCCTACGATCCGGCCGGCTCGTGGTGGGCGTTGGGTAGCGCGTTGCGCGACCAGTTCGAAGCGCTCGATGCGATCCGCGCTCTGCTGCCGTCGAAGCCTCGAGAAGTCATCGCCTTCGGCACGTCGATGGGGGGACTGATCAGCTCCCTGGAGAGCGAGCGCGGTCACGGCCGCATCGACGGTGCGCTGACGACCTGCGGCATCGTGGCTGGTGCCATCGACCTCGGCAACTATCAGCTGGACGGCGAGTACGCGATGGCCAAGCTGCTTGCGCCCGCGGTCCCGATCAAGCTCGTGCGCTTCGCCAATGCGGACGATGGCCTGGCGACCGGCAAGCAGTTCGATGCGATCGCGCAGCAGGCGCAGAGCACGGCGGAAGGTCGTGCGCGTCTCTCGCTGGCGATGGCCTTCCTCAACGTGCCGACCTGGGCGCCGGGCCAGGCGATGCCTGCCCCCGGCGACTACGTCGCCCAAGAGCAGCAGCAGTTCGACATCCAGTTCAGCGGCGCGTTCACCACGATGGACTTCATCGAGTCGGGCCGGCCGTCGATCGAGCAGGCCGCGGGTGGCAACCCCTCGTGGACGGTGGGCGTCGACTTCGCGCGTCAGCTCGCCCGGTCACCGTATGCGCCTCAGGTACGGGCTCTTTACCGCCAAGCGGGACTGGACCTTCGCTCGGACCTCGAAACCCTAACCGCGGGCGCGGACATCCGCGCGGACGTCCCCGCGGTCCGATGGGTGGCACAGACCTCGGTCCCCCGCGGCCGGCTCCAGGTACCGGAGCTGGACCTCCACACCATCTCCGACCAGCTCGTGCCGGTCCAGCACGAGAACGCCTACGCGCGCACGGTGTGGGGCGCGGGTGCGGGGAGCCGTCTGCGGCAGGCCTATGTCGCGCGCCAGAGCCACTGCAACTTCACCCCCGCCGAGTTGGTCGCCGGCGTGCTGGCCGTCCAGCACCGCGTCGAAAGCGGGCGCTGGAGTGGTGTCGCCACGCCGCGGAGCCTTCAGGCGACGGCGACAAGCCTGGGGCTCGGCGACGCGGCGTTCGTCGCCTACCGTCCGTCGCCGCTCACCGGCGAGAACGGCTGGTTCGCCTCGAGCCCCTGGCCGTGGCACGGCGCCGTCGATTCCAGCACGCGCGCGTCCCCCGGTCCGCCTCGCGCTCACACCCGCTAGGGGCCGCCAGCGCGTCGCTGCGTGGTGTCACGGATGCGGAAGCCGGACAGGCTCCGATGACGCTCCAGCGGGCGCCGGTCTCACGCTCGACGAGATCCGCGCGCTCGAGTTGGGCCTCCTCCTCGCCTCCCAGCCACTCTGGCGAGCCCGTGTAATGCAGCGTGAGCAAACATGCGAAACCTCTCAACGCCGGAAGTCCGTTCGCTGCCAGCTTCCCATCGCGGGGACGCGCGAAAACGCCAGTGGTGGCGCTCGTTCGACCTCGCGGTCAGTCTGTCTCCGGCCTGCCAGCCGACCTAAGGCGGCGTGCTACGCGTACGCACCGGGCGTACCCGGCTTCGACGCCACGCTGTCGCCGGCGGCCGCCTAAGGGGAGCCGGCGCTCGGCGGGCAGCGCTTCGCCGCCGACGATGCCCTGCACCTCAGACCCGCGCGCGACGTCCGCAGAACGCCGGTGCGAGGCTCGTCGTCGCACGGCTCAGCTGACCAGCGCGTCGAGGGCGGCGGTGGTCATCGCCTCGATGCCGGTCTCGAGCGTCGGGTGGATCACGGGGGCGAAGCGGGGGTTGTGGTTGGTGGGGATGTCCTCCGCGATCCGCCCGGCCTCCCGCGCGCGCGCGTAGAGGCCACGGTCGGTCCCGCCCACGTACCAGAACACCGACGGCACGCCCCACTCGGTGCCAAACGAGCCGAAGTCCTCGCTGGCTGAGTAGGGCATCGCGAGCTCGCGGACGCGCTCGTCGCCGAAGTGTTCGCGCAGTGCCGCCGCGACTCGCGCGGTCGCCGCTGGGTCGTTGCTCAGCAGCGGGTAGTGCTCGGTGGTCGTGATCTGCGGCGGTTGCGGGGCGCCGGCCGCGGCGGCCTCGGCATTCACGATCCGCTCGATCGCGGCGAGCACGTGAGCGCGGACGTCCTGGTCGAACGTGCGGACGTTGAGCTTCAGCAGCGCGTCGTCGGGGATCACGTTGTCCTTCGTGCCCGACTGGATCGAGCCGATCGTGACCACGGCGGGCTGCGTGGCGGCGATCTCGCGCGAGACGATCGTCTGCAGGCGCAGCACGGTGGCAGCGGCCATCACGACGGGATCAACGCTGGACTCGGGCATCGAGCCGTGCGCGCCGCGGCCGAAGAGCCTGATCTCGAGGCTGTCGGCGGCGGCCTGCGTTGTCCCGGGGCGGTAGGCGATGTCGCCTGCTGGCCCGGGCATGACGTGCTGGCCGAGGATGACCCGCGGCTTCGGGAAGCGCTCGAACAGGCCGTCGTCGATCATGCCCTGCGCGCCGGCGGCGGTCTCCTCGGCGGGCTGGAAGACTGCCAGCACCGTGCCGCTCCAGGCATCGCGCGAGGCGGCGAGCTGCGCCGTGGCCCCGGCCAGCCACGTGACGTGCATGTCGTGCCCGCAGGCGTGCATCACGGGCACCTGCGCGCCGTCGGGGTCGGTCGTGGTCTGCGTGCTCGCGTAGTCCAGCCCGGTCTGCTCGGCGACCGGCAGCGCGTCCATGTCGGCGCGCAGCATCACGGCCGGCCCGTCGCCGTTGGACAGCACGCCGACGACGCCCGTGCCGCCCACGCCGGTGGTCACCTTGAACCCGGCGTCCTTGAGCCGCGCCGCAGCCAGTGAGGCGGTCCGATGCTCCTGCCCGGACAGCTCGGGGTGTGCATGCAGATCGCGGTAGAGCTCCACGAGATCAGCACCCACACTGGGCTTGCCCTCCATCACCTGGAGAGGCTACGCCGTTCGATCGGCGAGGATCCCGACATGTTGCCGGGCTTCGATCCGGACCTGATCCTGGCCTTGAGCCTGGCTGGGACCTTCGTCTTCGGGCTCAGCGGCGGCATCGCCGGTGTGCGCACGCGCTTGGACATCTTCGGCGTGGTCGTTCTCGCCGTGGCGGTGGGCATGGCCGGCGGCATCGTGCGTGACCTGTTGATCGGGCGTCCGCCGGAGAGCTTTCGCGACTGGCGCTACCTCGCGGCGGCCGGCGCCGCGGGCCTGCTCACGTTCCTGGCGCCCCGGTCGGTGGAGCGCTCACAGAGCCGGATCGACGTGCTCGACGCCGCCGGCCTCGCTCTGTTTTGCGTCGCCGGCGCCTCCACGGCGCTGGACTTCCGCATCCCCCCGGTCCAGGCGGTGGTGCTGGGCGCGGTCACGGCGATCGGCGGCGGGATGCTGCGCGACATTCTCATCAATGAGATCCCCGGCGTCCTGCGCGGCGGGCTCTATGCGGTGCCCGCACTGCTCGGTGCGAGCGTCGTCGTTATCGCGTCCAAGGCCGGCTCGCAGAGCGCGCTGTGGCCGATCCTCGGCATGCTCGTGTGCTTCGTCGTGCGGATCGTCGGCCTGCGACGCGACGTCAACCTCCCGAGTGAGCCACCCGAGGCCATGACACGCCGCGCGGCGCGCCGCCGCGGCGGATAGGTGTGCGACGTGGTCGCCGATTCCTGCGCGAACCGGTGCGCTTCGTGGTCTTGTCGGCCTCGCTTCGTGCCCAATCGCTCAACACGGCCGATCGCCGCTGGGGCGGGCGGTGGGCGCGATTGCCCATTCGTCGCGGGGCCGAGACCGTGCGTGAGAGGTCTCGGTCGCCGCCAGGATCAGCGGCAGGTCGAGGCCGGAGAGGAGCGGCCTGAGTGCCTCCTCGACCCGTCGCGAGTACTGGCGCCAGGACGTACGCCGCCTGTGGAAACGTTGCGCTGCGCAGCAGCGGCTTGACGTGGAAGCGGTCTGAGACCTCGACGATCGGCGACAGGTGGTCGGCGACCTGGAACGTCCGCGCACCTGAGGGGGTGGCGAAGACCGCCAGGCTGTGGGCCTGGCGTGTCCAGAACGCGTCGTCGTCGACGAGATCCTCGAGGACGTCGCTCAGGTCGCTGACCGCGGCGCGCCCGACCGTCGGCGCGCTGACCTGATCGAGCGCCTGGGCGCTCAGGTTCTTGAACTCGATGCGATCGCGGCCGCCGCGCTCCGCGGGCGCCGTGGGCAGGTAGATGGAGACGCACGCCGCGTCGCACGCGGAGAGCAGCCGCTCGAGATCGGCGCCGGTGGGGATGTCGGTATGCACGGGGAAACCGCCTTGAGAGGGGAGGGCACGCACGGGCCTGCGAAGCATCACCGATGTCTCGCCGCCATGGGCTGCGGCGGATCGACAGCCGTGAGCTGCGACGACCCGGGTCTCCCAGGATGGAGAGCGAGTGGGAGCCCGCGCGTCGCGGGCCTGGGCTGAGGACTCGTCAGCCGTGCGGGTGCCGCGCTGGTGGCCGAGGCGGCCGGCTGGCTGGGGCTGACGGCAGCTCTGTCGCGGGGGCTGGTGGGGATGCGCGAGCGTCGCAATCGCCACGACCCGGGCCGCGTCGTGCGCGACCGGGCGGTGATGCGAGCCTGTCTGTAGGACCTTGGGCGTGTCGGCCTCCGCCTACCATCAGCATGCCACGGGCCAGCGGTCACAGCGCGTGACCGAGGACGAGCGGCTGCTCATGGCGATTCGCGAGGTCCACGCGGCGAACGACTTCGCTCCTAGCTACCCGGTGCCGATTAGTCGGATGCCGGCGCGAGGCCGTCGATGTCGATCTCGCAGCCGGCGTGGTCGGGGTCGTGGGGCACGAAGCGTTCGAGCGTGGCGGTGGGGGCGAGCCGGTCGAGCAGGCCGCGCGTGAGGCCGCGGTGCAGGGTGCAGACGACGTCTTGGTTCTCGCGTACCGAGTCGCGGTAGGGGCAGTTGCGCAGGCGGCAGCGCAGTCGTCCTTCCGGCTCACGCTCGATCTCGGGCTGGAAGCCGAGCGCGGTCAGTAGGTCGCCGATCGCCTGCTCGGCGACGGACGGCGGCTGCGCGATAGCGAGCTCCTGGCCGATCTCGCGGCCGGTGGCCTCGACCTCGCGTAGGCGGGCGGGCGTGGCGGGGATGCTGCGCGCGAGCCAGACGGCGAGCGCGCCGTAGGCGTGCGGCGGGTCGCCGCCGGGGCGGGCGGTCGGCGCGATCGCCCATTCGTCGCGGGGCCGCCCGCGCGGTTGCGGGGCGCGGCGGTGGGTCACCAGGCCGGCGTCGCGCATGCGTTGCAGATGGGTGCGCACGCCGTTGGGGTGCAGGCCCAGCCGCTCGGCCAGCTCGACGGTGGAGGCGGCGCCGCCGAGCTGCCCGAGGAGCGCGAACAGCCGTCGACGCGTCGGCTGGGCGAGCGACGTCGTCGTCCCCGTTCGGGTTGGGGAGGTCAACACCAGCCAGTTTTCACACCTCGCTGTGAGAAACCGTCGGTGCATGGTACGTTGCCGACGCTTGTCGGGCGAGGCCACGGTGCGATGACGTTGCCGACAACGCGCACGGGAGCTGTGAGCGCACGGATCGCGCGTGAACGCGGACGCCAGGCTGGTGGCCGCGCACGAGTTCTTCCGCAAGGGCGAGGCCAGCGCGGAGGGCTGGAGCATGCTGATCGCCCGCGGCCGCGGCTGGGAGTCGCGCCTACCGCGACCGCTGGCGCCACGACAAGGTCGTGCGCTCGACGCACGGCGTCAACTGCACGGGGTCGTGCTCGTGGAACGTGTACGTCAAGGACGGGCTGATCACCTGGGAGTCGCAGGCGGTCGACTACCCGCGCACCGATCCCGACCGGCCCGAACCACGAGCCGCGTGGCTGCCCGCGCGGCGCGTCGTTCTCGTGGTACACGTACTCGCCGGCCCGCCTGAAGTTCCCGTACGTCCGCGGCAGCCTGCTCGAGCTGCTGGCGCGCCGCGCGCGCCAGCGTCGCCGGACCCGGTCGCGGCGTTCGCGCAGGTCGCGGCGGACGGCCGCTATCGCGGGGAGCGCGGCCGCGGCGGGTTCGTGCGCTGCGACTGGGAGGAGGCGAGCGAGCTGATCGCCGCCGCGACGGTGCACGCGATTCGCGAGCACGGCCCCGACCGGGTCGGCGGCTTCACGCCGATCCCGGCGATGTCGCCGGTGTCGTTCGCCGCCGGCACGCGCTTTTTGTCGCTGATCGGCGGGCACACGACGACGTTCTATGACTGGTACGCGGACCTGCCGCCGGCGTCGCCGCAGGTGTTCGGCGACCAGACCGACGTGCCCGAGTCGGCCGACTGGTGGGACGCGAGCTACCTGATCGTGTGGGGCACGAACCTGCCGATCACGCGCACGCCGGACGCGCACTTCATGACCGAGGCGCGCTATCGCGGCCAGAAGGTCGTCGTCGTCTCGCCGGACTACTCCGATCACGTGAAGTTCGCCGACGACTGGCTGCCGGCGCAGCCGGGCACCGACGGCGGCGCTGGCGATGGCGATGGGCCACGTGATGCTCAAGGAGTTCTGGGTCGACCGGCGCGGTGCCGCGCTTCGAGGACTACGGCAAGCGCTTCACCGACCTGCCGCTGCTCGTCTCGCTCGAGGAGCGCGACGGCGTGCACGTGCCGGGCCGCTTCCTGATGGCCGCCGACATCGGCGACGAGAGCGAGCACGCCGACTGGAAGCCGGTGCTGCTCGACGCCGTCACCGGCGCGCCGGCGGTGCCGAACGGCTCGGTCGGCTTCCGCTACGGCGAGCAGGGCAAGGGCCGCTGGAACCTGCGGCCTCGGCGCGCTCGATCCGGTGCTCTCCCTGCACGGCCGTCACGAGCGAGGCGGTCGAGGTCGCGCTGCCGCGCTTCGACGTCGGCGACGGGCCCGGCGGCGCGCGTGATGCGCCGCGGCGTGCCGGCGATCCGCGTCGGCGGCCGGCTCGTGACCACGGTGCTCGACCTGATGCTCGCGACCTACGGCGTCGCGCGCGACGGGCTGCCGGGCGAGTGGCCGGAGGGCTACGACGACGCGAGCGCGCCGTACACGCCGGCGTGGCAGGAGGCGATCACCGTCGGTCGACCGGCCGGCTGGCGGTCAAGGTCGCGCGCGAGTTCGCGCGCAACGCGGAGGTCAGCGGCGGGCGCTCGATGATCTGCATGGGCGCGGGCACCAATCACTGGTTTCACTCCGACGAGACCTACCGCTCGTTCATCGCGCTGCTGCTGCTCGGCGGCTGCGTCGGGATCAACGGCGGCGGCTGGGCGCACTACGTCGGCCAGGAGAAGATCCGCACCTTCGCGGGCTGGCAGACGCTCGCGTTCGCGCTGGACTGGCGGCGCCCGCCGCGCCAGGCGCAGGGCACGTCGTGGTTCTACCAGCACACCGAGCAGTGGCGCTATGACCGGCTGCGCCCGGAGCGCTTCGCGTCGCCGCTGGGCGCCGGCCTGTTCGAGGGGCAGACCGCGATCGACGCGCACGCCAAGGCGGTGCGGATGGGCTGGATGCCGTCGTTCCCGACGTTCGACCGCAACCCGCTCGAGCTCGCCGACGAGGCCGACGCCGCCGGCGTCGACCCGGCCGAGCACGTCGTGTCCGAGCTCAAGGCGGGCCGCCTGAGCTTCGCGGTCGACGACCCGAGCGCGCCGTCGAGCTTCCCGCGCGTGTTCTTCGTCTGGCGCTCGAACCTGCTCGGCTCCTCGGGCAAGGGACAGGAGTACTTCCTGCGCCACCTGCTCGGCGCCGTCCACGACGGGCCGCTGGCCGAGCCGCTGCCCGCCGGCGAGCGCCCGTCGAGCGTGCGCTGGCGCGAGGAGATCCCGCGCGGCAAGCTCGACCTGCTGGTCAACGTCGACTTCCGCATGACGACGACCGGCCTGTACTCCGACGTCGTGCTGCCGGCGGCGACCTGGTACGAGAAGTACGACCTGTCGATGACCGACATGCACCCGTTCGTGCACTCGTTCAACCAGGCGGTGCCGCCGCCGTGGGAGGCGCGCACCGACTGGGACACGTTCCACACGATCGCGCGCAAGTTCTCCGAGCTGGCCGCCGAGCACCTCGGCGTGCGCCGCGACGTCGTGGCCACCCCGGTCCTGCACGACTACGCCGGGCGAGATCACCCAGCCGCGCGGCGAGGTGGCCGACTGGCGGGCGGGCGAGTGCGAGCCGGTGCCCGGGCGCACGATGCCCAACCTGACCGTCGTCGAGCGCGACTACGGCGCGGTGGCCGACGCAGTGGGCGGCGCTCGGCCCGCTGGCCGAGCAGCTCGGCGCGAACGTCAAGAGCGCCTCCTGGATCCCGGACCGCGAGGTCGAGTGGCTGGCGGCGCGCAACGGCCGCGCGGTCGGCGGCGCCGCCGACGGGCGGCCCGTCGCTGGAGCGCGCCGAGCAGGCCGCCGAGGCGATGCTCGCGCTCTCGGGCGTCTCCAACGGGCGTCTCGCGCTGGCCGGGTTCCGCTCGCTGGAGGAGCGCTGCGGCGTCCCGCTCGCCGGCCTGGCCGAGGGCGCGGAGGAGTCGCGGATCACCTTCCAGGACGCGCAGGTGCAGCCGCGGCGGGTGATCACCTCGCCGGAGTGGTCGGGCATCGACGAGGAGGGCCGCGCCTACGCCGCGTTCACGATCAACGTCGAGCACGACAAGCCCTGGCACACGCTGTCGGGCGCATGCACCTCTACCTCGACCACGCGTGGATGCGCGAGCTCGGCGAGGGCCTGCCCGCCTACCGGCCGCCGGTCGACCACCGGCTGATGCTCGCCGGCGCCCAGCCGATCGCCGACGACGGCGTCCCGGAGGTGACGCTGCGCTACCTGACGCCGCACTCGAAGTGGTCGATCCACTCCGAGTATCAGGACAACCTGCACATGCTGACGCTGTTCCGCGGCGGCTCGGGGCTGTGGATGAGCCCGCAGGACGCCGAGGCGATCGACGTGCCGACAACGACTGGGTCGAGGCGCACAACCGCAACGGCATCGTCGTCACGCGCGTGGTCGTCTCGCATCGCGTGCCGCAGGGCGTGTGCCTGATGTATCACTCCAAGGACCGCCAGATCGGCACGCCGCGCTCGGTGATCGACGGGCGCCGCGGCGGCACCGAGAACGCGCTGACCACGATCGCGATGAAGCCGACGCACATGATCGGCGGCTACGCGCAGCTGTCGTGGGCGCCGAACTACTACGGCCCGACCGGGTCCAACCGCGACTCGATCACGATCGTGCGCAAGCGCCGCCAGGAGGTCGAGTACTGATGCGCGTCAAGGCGCAGGTCGCGATGGTGATGAACCTCGACAAGTGCATCGGCTGCCACACCTGCTCGGTCACCTGCAAGCAGGTCTGGACCAACCGGCCCGGCACCGAGTACGTCTGGTTCAACAACGTCGAGACCAGCCCCGGGCAGGGCTACCCGCGCCAGTGGGCCGACCAGGCGCGCTGGAACGGCGGCTGGGAGCTCGACCGCAAGGGCCGGCTGCGGCTGAAGGCCGGCGGCCAGGTCAAGAAGCTGCTGACGATCTTCTCCAACCCCGACCTGCCCGGCGATCGACGACTACTACGAGCCGTTCACCTACGACTACGAGACGCTCGTCGACGCGCCGCTCGGCGACCGCGACCCGGTCGCGCGCCCGCACTCCCAGCTCACCGGCAAGCCGATGGACGTCACGTGGGGGCCCAACTGGGACGAGGGGCTCGCCGGCGGCCAGGAGTCGGCGCCGAAGGACCCGCACCTGCAGGGCATCGCAGGAGCAGGTGCGCCTGACCTACGAGCAGGCGTTCATGTTCTTCCTGCCGCGGATCTGCGAGCACTGCCTGAACCCCTCGTGCGTCGCCTCGTGTCCCGTCGGGCGCGATGTACAAGCGCGAGGAGGACGGCATCGTCCTCGTCGACCAGGACCGCTGCCGCGGCTGGCGCTACTGCGTCTCGGGCTGCCCGTACAAGAAGGTCTACTTCAACCACCGCACCGGCAAGGCCGAGAAGTGCACGCTCTGCTACCCGCGGATCGAGATCGGCCAGCCGACGATCTGCTCGGAGACCTGCGTCGGGCGCATCCGCTACCTCGGCCTCGTGCTCTACGACGCCGACCGCGTCCAGGCCGCCGCCTCGGTGCCCGACGAGCGCGACCTGCTCGCCGCGCAACGCGACGTGTTCCTGGACCCCGAGGACCCCGAGGTGCGCGCGGCGGCGCACGCGCGACGGGATCCCGCGCGACTGGATCGACGCGGCGCGGCGCTCGCCGATCTACGACCTCGCGATGCGCTGGGGCGTCGCGCTGCCGCTGCACCCGGAGTTCCGCACGCTGCCGATGGTCTGGTACGTGCCGCCGCTCTCCCCGGTGGTCTCGACGCTGGAGACCGACGGCTACGAGGCCGACCCCGACGACGTCTTCGGCGCGATCGACAACCTGCGGATCCCGCTCGAGTACATCGCCAACCTGCTGACCGCCGGCGACGTCGACGTCGTCCGCGGCGTCCTGCACCGGCTCGCGGCGATGCGCTCCTACATGCGCAAGCGCGAGGTCCTCGGCGAGATCGACGAGCAGCTCCCCGGCCGGGTCGGGCTGACCGGCCCCGAGCTCGAGCGCATGTACCGGCTGCTGGCGATCGCCGACTACGAGGACCGCTACGTGATCCCGCAGGCGCACGCCGAGCTCGGCGAGCGGCTGATGCAGGAGCAGGGCGGCTGCGGCCTGGACTTCGACGGCGGGCCGGGCAACTGCGGCGCGGTCGACCCGCGGCCCGACACGTCCTCGCCGGTCGTGCCCTACGACGGCGAGAGCTTCCACCTGCTCGACATCCTCAAGCGCAACGAGCGCCACGGCGCATGAGACGCCGCCGCACCGAGCCCGCCGCCGCCCGCGCCGTGGGCGCTGCTGTCCTTCCTGCTGCGCTACCCCGACGCCGACGTGGCCGCTGCGCGCGACGAGCTCGCCGGCGAGGTGGCGGCGCTGCCCGACGGGCCGGTGCGCGAGGCGCTCGAGCGCTTCCTCGCCGGCTGGACGGGCGATCAGACGGCGCTGGCGGCGCGCTACGTCGAGACGTTCGACCTGCGCCGCCGCGCGAGCCTGTACCTCACCTACTACGCGCACGGCGACACGCGCGAGCGCGGGATGGCGCTGCTGCGCCTGAAGAAGCTCTACCGCGCCGCCGGGCTGCCGATGGACTCGGCCGAGCTGCCCGACCACCTGACGGTGATGCTCGCGTTCGCCGCGCTCGCGCCCGCCGGGCACGGCGAGGCGCTGCTGGCCGAGCACCGCCCGGCGATCGAGCTGCTGCGGCTCTCGCTGCACGACCTCGACAGCCCGTACGCGCACGTGCTCGACGCGATCGCGGCCGTGCCTGCCGGCGCTCAGCGTCACCGAGCGCGGCGAGGTCGCGCGGCTCGCGCGCGAGGGCCCGCCCGAGGAGGCGGTCGGCCTGGAGCCCTACGGGCCGCCGGAGGCGATGCCGAGCGGAGCGCGCGCATGAGCGCCGGCGAGATCCTGCTGTGGATCATCCTCCCCTACGCCGCGATGGCGACCTTCGTCGTCGGCACCTGGTGGCGCTACCGCGCCGACCAGTTCGGCTGGACGAGCGGCTCGACCCAGCTCTTCGAGCAGAAGATCCTCGGCTGGGCCGGCCCGGCGTTCCACTACGGCGCGCTCGCCGCCGTCGGCGGGCACGTGATCGGGCTGATGATCCCGAAGTCGTTCACCGAGGCCGTCGGCATGTCCGAGCACACCTACCGCTGGTTCTCGGCGATCGCCGGCGCCGTCGCCGGCGCGGTCTGCGTCGTCGGGTTCGTCGGGCTCGTCTACCGGCGCATCACCAACGTGCGCGTCCGGCGCACGACCTCGCGGACCGACCTGCTCGTCTACTTCCTGCTCGTCGTCCTGATCGGGCTCGGGCTGCTGGATGACGTTCGCGCACAACCTGATCACCGCCTCGCCCTACGACTACCGCGACTCGATCTCGGCAGTGGTGGCGCTCGCTGTTCATCCTGCAGCCCGACGTCGAGGCCGTCCAGGGCGCCAACACCGTCTACCAGGTGCACGCGATCATCGCCTGGGCGTTCTGGGCGCTGTTCCCGTTCAGCCGGCTCGTGCACGCCTGGAGCATCCCGCTGCAGTACCTCGGCCGCCCCTACATCCTCTACCGGCGCCGCTACGCGACGACGTCCAACCGCTCGCGATGAGCGCACCGCGCACGAGCAAGAGCGGCGCCGGAACCGAGCTCGCGCTCGCCACGCTCGCGTTCACGGCCTGCTTCTACGCCTGGAGCCTGCTCGGCCCGCTCAGCCCCGACCTCCAGGACGCGCTCGACCTCTCGGACTTCCAGACCTCGGCGATGGTCGCCGTCCCCGTCCTGCTCGGCTCGCTGATGCGGATCCCGCTCGGGTGGCTCACCGACCGCCTCGGCGGCCGGCGCGTGTTCACCGCGCTGATGGCCTTCACGCCGCTGCCGCTGATCGCGCTCGCGCTCTTCCACGACTCGCTCGGCGCGATCCTCGCGTTCGGCTTCCTGCTCGGCTTCGCCGGCGCGTCGTTCGCCGTCGGCGTGCCGTTCGTCAACGGCTGGTACCCACCCGAGCGCCAAGGCTTCGCGCTCGGCATCTACGGCATGGGGATGGGCGGCACCGTGCTCGCCGGCCTCACCGCCCCGCGGATCGTCGACCACTGGGGGCTCGCCGCCCCGTTCTGGGTCGCCACCGGCCTGATGGTCGCGATGTGCGGCGTCTTCCTCGTGCTCGCGCGCGACGCGCCGCGGCCGCCACGGACCGGTCCGGCGCCCGGCATGTTCGCCGCCCTCTCGGTGTTCCGGACCAGCGGCCGCGCGTGGGCGCTCACGCTCTTCTACTTCATGGCCTTCGGCGGCTTCGTCGCCATGTTCCTCTACCTGCCCAAGCTGCTCACCGGCGTGCACGACCTCACCAAGGCCGACGCCGGCGCCCGCGCCGCCGGCTTCGCGCTGCTCGCCGTCATCGGCCGGCCCGCTGGGCGGCTGGCTCTCCGACCGCGTCGGCGCCGCCCGCGTCCTGCTCGTCTCGTTCATCGCCGTCGCCGTGCTCGCCCTCGTGCTCGCCGCCACCTACACGTCGATGGTCCCGCTCACGATCGCCTGCCTGACCATGGCCGTCGCGCTCGGGCTCGGCACCGGCGCCGTCTTCAAGCTCGTCCCCGAATGGTTCCCCGACCGCGTCGGCGCCGTCACCGGCGTCGTCGGCGCCGCCGGCGGACTCGGCGGCTTCTTCCCCCCGCTCGTCATGGGCATCGTCAAGTCCGCCACCGGCGGCTACGCGCTCGGCTTCGTCCTCATGGCGCTCGTCGCGGTCGCCTGCCTGGTCGTGCTCGGCGCGCTGCGCGGCCCTGCGCCCACCGCCCCCTCGCAACGCATCGTCCCCACGAACCCCTGAAAGGCCGGACAGGTGACGAGCGGCGCGCGGTTGCGGGAAACCAGTGAGCAGGGCTGGCGGCGCTCGCCGACCGTGCTCGGGGCCCGCAGGACAGCGAGACGATGGCATCGAGTTCGGGCAGGGCGTCCAGGAGAGACCAGCGCCTGGGCGCTTCTTGGCGGTCGCACCCCGCGGCGCCGGTATGGGGCGCATACCGACCGCTCTCAGCCGGCTACTGCGGCTCGCGCCCCGGCCGGTGGCGCGCCGCCTGCGCGATTGCGTGGGTCGACAGCGGCGAGGTGAGCGCGAGTCAAGGCCGCCAGGCGGCGCGTCGCGCACGAACCCGGTCGCCATGCGCCGCAGCCTGCCATCGTATGACTCATGAAGCCCGACCGCGCACCCCGTCCGCGCCCCACCGTCACGATCAATGAGGATGAGGCGGTTGGCCGTCCGATGAGCAAACCCGCAGAGCCACTGCCGGTTCGCGATCTCGTCGACGAGTCGAACAAGGAATCCTTCCCGGCCAGCGACCCCCCGTCGTGGTGGGCGGGGCCCTAAGACATTGGCTTAACGCGAGCGCACCTTCGCCATTGCGTCGAACGCGCTGCCGATCGGTGCTGACCTGACGGATAACGTGATTTGCTGTCGCGATGGCCCATCGCCTCCTCATCGCCGCTGGCCAGTCAGTCTCCAGTTCGAATCAGCTTCCGTTCGGGATCCGCGGTCTGATCGATGCCGCAGATGAGATCTTGGTGATCACACCGACGCTGCCGACGCGGTTTGAATGGCTGGCGTCGGCGACCGATCGCGCCCAAGAGCAGGCAGATGAGCGTCTTCAGACCGTCCTCGGGCAACTCGCTGACCTCGGAAGTGAGGCCGTAGGTGCGGTTGGCGCCGACGATCCGCTGCTTGCGTTCGAAGACGCGATCAGGCAGTTCGCGCCCGACCACCTGTTGATCGCGTTGCGTGCGGGGGAAGCGTCCGGATGGCAGGAGCGAGGGCTGCTCGACCAGATCCAACAGCGATTCAGATTGCCGATGACAGCCTTCTCGGTCGCCTCGGACTGACTCGTTCAGTCAGGCGCCCTTGCGCGCCATCGGTTGAGCTTGCAGCCCATCGGCTGCGGCGCTTGGGATCGCAGGACCGAGTTGTGGCTGGACTGTTGGGGAGTCGCAGGATACGTGGGGAGCGTTGCGCGCGGTGAGCAGTCGCGCCTCCCGGCCGAGCGAGATAACTACTCGGGAGAGGCGCCCTTGTTCGCGACGGTGCGGCCCGTGTCAGTCGCACGTACGGGGCGCCGCTGCGCCTCGGAGGGGGGTGGACCAGACGGGGCCACGGGAACGGATCGCAACGTGGCGACCTGCGCGAGGGTGTCTGTCGCGATGCTGTCCGTCACCCGATGAACTTCACGGCGCTGGCGAACCCTGTGCCCAACGGATCCTGCAGCGCCATATGCAGATAGCCGAGCGACTCGAGTTCCGCGGCGCGCGTCAGCGGGCCGGCGTCGACCGCTCGCAGGCCGCCGTCGTCGACGAGCGTGCCGACGGTCTCCTTGGCGTCCTCGTCGTCGGAGGCGATGAGCACGTCGACGGGCTGGTCTGCGACTCGCCCTTCGAGAAGCGTGCCGGCGAACGTCGTGTTGAACGCCTTGACCACCCGCGCGCCCGGCGCCTTACCTGCGATCTCTTGAGCGGCTGAGCCGGCGCCCGGGTGCAACAGCGTGAACGCGGAGAAGTCCACCGGGTTCGTGATGTCGACGACCACCTTGCCATCGAGCTGACCGGCGTAGGCGCCGAGCACGTCGTCGACGGCCGTGTACGGGATCGCAAGCACGACGACGTCGCCCTGTAGATGGTCGCCGATCTCGGCGGCGCGCACGTCACCCGACAGCTCGCCGGCGAGCGTGCGCGCCTTCTCGCTGGACGTGCCGACGAGCGTAACCGCGTGGCTGCCGGCGAGCAGCCGTGTCGCGATGCCGCGAGCCATGTTGCCGGTGCCGATGATCGTGATCTCCATCGTGCATCACCTCTAGTCGGTCGTCTCGGGGTCTGGTACCCCGTAGCCACCGGCGAGCCTCGGGATTGTTGCCATTCTCGGGCGCTCGAGCAGGCCGAGCGCCGTCACGCAGGCGATCAGTGCCTGGCAACGGATGCGCCCGGTCCTCTCTGACGTGTGAGCCGGATTGTCTTACACGGCGTTCGTCACCGCACGCTGTGCCCGCGGCGCGAGCCACGACGTGCTGCCGCGCGGCACGACGAGAACCGGGCAGCGGGCCTTCATCGCGACGCGGCGCGACACGCTGCCAAGCAGCGCGGCGAGGTGCGGGCCAGACCCGCGCGAGCCCATGACCAGGAGATCCAGGTCGGGGGAGACGCTCACGAGCGCGTCCGCGGGGTCGTCCACCAGCACCTCGCTCTCGACCCGAACGCCGTCAGGCAGCTCGGCAAGCGCGGCGTCGAGCTGGGCGAGGTTGCGTCCAGACGCGTCCATGGTCGGACCGGCAGGGGCGTGGGCGTCGCCGGGCGTCACCGCGGTCAGCACGCGCAGACCGGCGTCGCTCATCTGTGCGAGGCTGACCGCCTCGCGCAGCGCGCTCTCGCCCTCGGGCGTGGGCACGAACGCAACGCCGACGGTTGTCAGCCGCCCGGGCTCCTGGTATCCGGGAGGGACGACGACAACAGGGCAGGCGCAGCGATTGATCAACCGTTGGGCCGTGGTTCCCGCAGCGACCCGGCCGACCGCACCCCGCTTGCTCGACCCCACAACGACGAGGCTCGCGCGCTCCTCATCGATCACGTTCTGCAGTGCGCGCGTGACCCTTGCCGGCGGGAGTGCCTTCACGATACGCACACGCACCTCGCTGTGGTGGTCGCGCGTGAGATCGGCGCACAAACGATCGAGCTCCTCTGCGAGCACGTCAACCCGGGCGCTCGGGCCTGGAGCTACGTCCGTGCGGATCGATGCGATGACCAGCGGTACGTCCGCCAACCGCGCGGCGGCCGCGGCGAGGTGGACCGGAGCGCTGTCAAGGGTCTGAGGGTCGTAGGCGGCGAGAACAGTCATGGATCCATCATGGCCCGGCCTGTGCCGCACGACCATGGGGAGAGATGTGCATCTTGCGCGCCGTAGCAACCGAGGCCCCGTGGGCCGGTGGGTATGTGAGCCCGGCTCGAATGCGACTTATGCCGAAGCCTTGCGGCGCGTGCGAGGCAAGAGACTCGAGCTACGTCCGAGGGCGTCGACAGGTGGGAGAACGAAAGAGGTTGCGACCGTCGCAGACAGGGTCGCCACACCGTCCCTCGATCGCCGGTACTCGAGTCATACCGCCGGGGCGCTGGGCGGTCGGTCGTGTTCGACCCGGTCGGCGAGCGCCGTTGTGGCGCCCCAACACGGTCGACGGAACGGTGGGGGCGAGTTCGAGCGCTTGCGTCACGCGACACAGCGCGCCCATCCGGAGGTGGTTGTCGCGATCGTGGCCTCCAGCTGCCCCGGCCGGCGCAGACGCCTGTTGGCGCATCATCGGCGAGTTGGGTGAGGATCGGTCGGGCACTGACCGGACAACCGCTGGCGTGGGTGCGCTCGGACCGGCTCATGGCGAGCTGTACCCATTCGATAGGTGCACGCGCGCGCGAGGCTCGAAGCATGGATGACTCGTGTCGGGACGACCCTGCGCTGATGACCCCCGACCCGCCGGCTGGGTCTCCGGTAACGCGGTTGTTACGCGGCTCGCGCTGTCGGACCAAATGGTCGCCGCCGGTGTCGCCGCCCTTGACGACGAGGCGGGCGCCGACGCCCCGCGCGTCGCCGAAGAGGGCGCGCGACTCGCGCGCGGCGAGGGTCTCGGTGCCGTTCCGCAGGGCAGTGTTTCGCACGGCCTGCTGCACCGCTCGACCCGCCCGCTGCTGATCGTCCCGCCGCACGAGCAGGACGAACATCCTTCCTGACCGCGCGGGCTGGCACGCACAGTCGCAGGGGAAGTGCTGGATCGCCTAGCCACCGGGCGAGAGGGGTTGAGCGGCGCGCAGGCCGCCGAGCGGGCTGGAGCGCGATGGACCCAACCGGCTGCGCTGCCCCAAGAGCAGTGGGGAGGTTGGGTTCGTCCGTGGTGCTCGTTCATTCAGGCGACGACGAGGACGTCGCAGCGCGCGAGCTGGACGACGCGGACGGCCACTGAACCGAGGATCGCGCGAGCGAGAAAGCTCTTGCCGGTGCGTCCGACGACGATGAGATCGGCGTCGGCCGCTCGCGCGGCCTCCAGGATTTCGTCCGCTGGGTTGCCTTGCCTGGCGACCGCGACCGTGCGAACGTCGGTGGCGTCGGTGGCGTCGGTGGCGTCGGTGGCGTCGGTGGCGTCGGTGGCGTCGGTGGCGTCGGTGGCGTCGGTGGCGCACGTCCGTGCGGCGATCGCCTGGGCTTCGGCGAGCAGCTGCGAGGGCTTGTCGCCCCGTTCGACGAGCTGCTCGGCAACGATGCCGTCGTCGTGCATCTTCGGCTCGACGGCGACGAGGATCACCTGGCCGCGCGGCCCCGCGGCTCGAACGCCCCGCGCCACCGCGCGCCGCGCGGAGTCCGAGCCGTCGTAGCCGACCACGACGCGGGCCTCGGTTGCCTGTCCCTCACCGGCTCGTACTCGAGTCATGCCGATCGTGCCCCTGTCTCTCGCCTCAGAAGTGGGGCGGCGGGCGTCCGACTGGTTGCGCGGCCGCTCGGACGAGTGGGGGCAAGCTCGAGCGCTTGCGTCACGCGACTCAGCGCACTCATCCCGGACGCGGTTGTCGCGAGCGTGATCTCCATGTGATCGTGCCGGTCTCGGCGCCTGCGACGCCGAAGCAGACCGCGCGCGACGAGGCGCGCGCTCGCGCGCCTGAGCACGCTCGGGGGTTGCCCTAGGGACTCGGCCAGGCCGACGACGGTCGCCTCTCGATCGGTGACCCGCAGGAGGACGCGCAGGTCGAGGGGACTCAGGTGCTCGCGGTGGACCGATTCCAGGAGCCGGTCGAAGGCCAGGGATCTGTGGCGGCGTGCAAGCTCGTCGCCCGGCAGCGGCAGCGGGTGTTTGCGTGCATCGGTGGCCGTGGGCATGCCGCCCGCGCGGGACGCGGGCGTCCCGACGGGCGATCGGGTCGCGCCGACGTCACGATCCGCAGTCGGTCGCCCATCGTCTCCCGCGGGCCCCAAGGCGACGGGGGCAGGGCTCGGGGGAGCCGGTGGTAAAGGCAGGTAGGTGCGCACGATCCTAGTATCCAAACGCTCCGGTATCAGTGGAATGGGTACCGGAGTGCAATCCGCGGGTGGTCGCCCACCACGACGTCGGCAGCTGTTGCCACGATCGAGTCACCACGGCAACGGCCCTACCGGTTCGCCGCGAAATGCATTCGAGACCCCATGGCGTCCGGCGTCGGGGCGTCCATGATGGAACCGATGACACTGGCAACGACCACCTCAGCTCCGGAGCTGCTGCGCCACGCCTACGAGCAGATGGTGCTCATTCGCGCGTTCGAGACCGAGGCCGAGCGCCAGTACAAGGCGGATCACATCGGCGGCTATTGCCATGTGGCGTCCGGTCAGGAGGCCGTGATCGTCGGCGCGATGCACGCGCTGGAGGACGACGACCTCCTCGTGACCGGCTATCGCTGCCACGGTTTCGCGCTCACGCGTGGCGTCAGCCCCGAGGCCGTCATGGCCGAGCTCTTCGGCCGTCGTCACGGCTGCGCTCACGGCCGGGGCGGCTCGATGCACCTCCTCGACGTCGAACGCGGCTTCTTCGGTGGATGGGGGATCGTCGCCGGCCAGCTTCCCGTCGCCGTCGGCCTCGCCCTTGCGCTGGTACGTCAAGGCAAGCCACAGGCCGTGCTGTGCGAGCTCGGCGACGGCGCGGTGAACATGGGCGCCTGGCACGAGTCGCTCAACCTCGCCGCGCTGTGGTCGCTGCCGGTCGTGTTCTTGGTTGTCAACAACGAGTACGGCATGGGCACGAGCGTCGAGCGCGCCTCGGCCGAGCCCGAGCTCTACAAGCGCGCCTGCGCGTTTCGAATGCACGGCGAGCGCGTCGATGGAGACGACTACGGCGCCGTGGCCGAGAGCGCGGGGCGCCTGCTGCGCCGCGCCCGAGACAAGCGCGAGCCGGCCGTCCTGGAAGCGATGACCTACCGTTATCGCGGCCATTCGGTGGCCGACGCAGGACTCAGCTACCGCACCAGAGACGAGATCGACGCGTGGAAGGGAAAGGACCCCATCGCGCTGATGCGAGGGCGCCTGGTCGACCACGGCGTGTCCGACGACGAGCTGATCGCGCTGGAGCGCGAGGTCGCCGAGCGCGTTGACGCGGCGGTGGCCTACGCCACGGCTGACGAAGCGCCGCGCGTCGAGGAGCTGGCCGCCGGCGTGTATGCGCCCGGTAGCGCCGAGCAGTTCGAGCGCATGCGGCCGGGTAGCCCGTTCGGTGAGCTCGAACTCGTCTTCGACGGGGGCCTGGGCCGATGAGCGCCATCGCCGCGGAAACCGAGGTTATGACCTACCGCGAGGCGATCCGCCTGGCGCTGCGCGAGGAGCTCGCGCGCGATCAGCGCGTCTTCGTCATGGGCGAGGAGGTCGGCGTCTTCGGCGGCGCCTACAAGATCACCGCCGGCCTGCTCGACGAGTTCGGGCCCGACCGCGTGCGCGACACCCCGATCTCCGAGGAGGGGTTCGTCGGCGCGGGCATCGGCGCCGCGATGCTCGGCGAGCGCCCGGTGGTCGAGATCATGACCCTCAATTTCCTGCTCGTCGCGATGGACCAGGTCGTCAATCACGCAGCCAAGATCGGAGCCATGTTCGGTGGCGAGGTGTGCTGCCCACTGGTCATCCGCACGCCCAACGGCGCCGGCAACCAGCTCACCGCTCAGCATTCGCAGAGCTTCGAGGGCTGGTTCGCCGCCACCCCCGGACTCAAGGTCGTCGCGCCCGCGAACCCTGCCGACGCCAAGGGGCTGCTGAAGGCGGCCATCCGCGATGACGACCCCGTCCTCGTCGTGGAGAACCTCGTCATCTACAAGGAGAGGGGCGCGGTCCCGCTCGACCTCGACTTCGTCACGCCGATCGGGCGCGCCGCAGTGGCGCGCGGCGGCTCCGACGTCACGCTGGTCGCGCACGGCTACAGCGTCGTCCGGGCCTTGCACGTCGCGGATCGGCTGGCCGAGTCTCACGACGTGGATGCGGAGGTCGTCGACCTGCGTTCGCTGCGCCCGCTGGATGTCGAGACCGTTGCCGCCTCCGTCGCGAAGACCAGCCGGGTCGTCTGCGTCGAAGAGGGGTGGCCAACCTACGGCGTTACGGCCGAGCTTGCCGCGCGCATCCAAAAGGCGTGCTTCGACGACCTCGATGCTCCGGTCGAGCGCGTCGGCATGGCGGAAGTGCCGCTGCCCTACGCCAAGAACCTCGAGACGGCGGCGCTTCCCAACGAGGATCGCATTGCCCGCGCGGTGCTCGCCACGCTGGACCTGGGTTGAGACCCCCACTCGCGAACCCGGTCACTGTGCAGCATCGCCGCGGTTGGTGCCGGCGCCCCGCGGCAGGACCACGACGCTACACGCCCCCTCGCGAACGACCGTGCGGCTCACGCTGCCGAGCAGCACCGTTCGGATCGGTCCGTAGCCACGCGAGCCGAGGGTCAGGAGGTCGAGCTCGGTGCTTGCATCGACGAGCGCGGTCGAGGGATCGCCGTCCAGCAACCGGCCGCTGACTTCAACGCCGGGCCCGAGCGAAGCGATCGCGTCGCGCATCTGCTTCTCGAACGTCCGACGCAGCGCGTCGTCGGCCGACCGATAGCCGAGCGCGCCGGCGCTCGACACGCCACCGAACGCGATACGAGTGTGCACGGCGAGCACCTCGAGACGAGCGCGCCGGCGGCGAGCGATGTCGGCGGCCCATTCGAGCGCCGCATGGGCCTCAGGTGAACCATCGAAGCCGCAGCCGACGATGCGGATGCCGTCTTCGCTGCCAGCAAGGCCTCGCGTTGCGATCGCAACGGGGACAGGCGCTCCGGCGAGCACGGACTCGGCGACACTGCCCGCGAACACGCGTCCGAGCCCCGAGCGGTGCGATGAGCCGACGACGATGAGCGCTGCGTCCTTTTCGACCGCCAAATCGTGCAGGCCGGCGGCGGGAGACCGGTTGGACACGAGCTGCATGACGCGTTCCCTGGCAGGGGGGAGTGTCTCGTTCGCTGCCGACAGGGTGGACTCTGCGACCTCCCGCACCAGTCGCGCATAGTCATCGCCGGAGAGGAGGTCCGAAAGCGCACCGTACGGATGGACGTGAGCGAGCAGGACGCCCTGGCCGGGCTCGGCCAGCTGAACCGCGAGGGCGAGCGCGTCACGGGAGCGCTCGGAGCCATCGACGCCGACGATCAACGCACCGACTCCGACGGCATGTTCTGAGGCAGAGCGGGGGTTCATTGCTAGATCATCCTTCGCGATGCCGGGCATACGCCGCGGCTCGCTCATGCCCGGCTTGTGTGCTCGGCCAGGGCAAGGGGGCGACCGCCAACGTCGCCCCCTGCGTCAGGGGTCGCGCCCCTCGCCCCGGCGCAGAGATCGCGCGCGGCGCGAAGCGCGTGGTGGAGCGTGCGCAGGCGCCACGCGACGCCGCCCGGGGTCGGGTCCTCCTCGCTGATACCCCGGGCGATCCGGGCCATCCCGGCCGACAGATCGTCCAGCGCCTCCTCGACGTGCCCGAGCGCGTGACCGAGCTCTGACGACACTGGCGGTTCTCCGGCGCTGCGGCGCACGGCTGCGGCCGTCTGCATCAAGGACCTGGTGGCGCGCGACAACGCGTCGCGCTGGTCCGGCGATCCAGTGGGCGAGCTGCTCAGTCCGGACTGTGGGCAGGCCGGCTCTGGCCGAAGACCGATCATGCCGTGATCGTCCACCACCGCCCGCCGTCAAACCATGGATACAGATCCCTATCTTCGCTGCGCCGAACGTGCACTGTGATCGTTTGGCTGAGACGCTCACCTGGACGGGCCCAGGAGCTGACGATGGACGTGCATGCCCGTCAGCGCGCTGCCGCGATGAGCCTGTCGCGCGCGCGCAAGCTCGCGGGAAGCGCCCTGGGCGGCCTGACAGATCTCGCGCGACGCGTGTAGCGCGTGGGCGAGCCCATGCAGGCGCCAGGAGACTGCGCGCGCCGCGGCGGTCGGCGGCTGGCTGACCCGCGCTCCGGGAGGGCGATCGTTGTCGATGACCGCATGTGCGCCGTGCTCGGCTGCGGCGGCGAGATCGCCGAGCGCGCCTTCGATGTCGGCGAAAACGCCCGCCAGGTCTGCGGGCGCTTCGGGGTGGTCAGCCTGCACCCGGAGGGCATGCGCCACCTCGGCGAGGGACCGGGCCAGGCAGCCAAGCGACCCGGCCACAGGCGACGCGGCATCCGCTCGAAGCGCGTCGTTGTCGCTAGGGGAGGGAGCGACGCTCGGTGGGGTCCAGGAGGTGGTAGTCATGGTGGCGATCGTCGGCCCCCGGCCGGGTGGTGGCAATGGGCACTGACCCCCAATTCCTCACGCGGCCTAGGACCATCGGCGCGCTCGCCAGATGGGGCAGCGGCACGCGGGCGGCCAGATGAGCGGTGCCGGCATCAGGTGCCTATCGGCGCTCCAGCGACTCGGACCGAGGAGCTCGCGTCCGCGGGTGCAGGCTAGACATCCCACCTGGCGGTCGAATTTGCGCGGACCGCACGCGTATGAACGGTTCGGCAAGCCAACGGGCTGCCGCCTGATTCGTCGACTACCTAGCTCGCGGCGAAGAGGGCGTGCGCGATCGGTCGGCGTGGATGCTGTGGATCGCCAACGACGTGGTGGCGCCAGCGCCTGCGACGAGCCAGGCGCCGAGACTGAAGAAGGTGGCAGCCGAACCCACGCCCAACAGCGAGGCAGCGACTCCGCCGAGGACGGCGCCGAGGACTCCGACCAGCAGTCGGCCGGCCTGCGTCGGCTCGCAGTCGGGCGGGATCGAACACGCGACCCAGCCCGCCACAACTCCCAAGACCACCCAAGCCGCGAAGCCCATTGCGCCTGCACTTTCGATGATGCTGGTCACGAGACGTCCGTGCACAGCCAGGATCAGGTTGCACCCCATGATCGACGGTGCGGGCACCTCGGCCCATACGGCGTGAGGCCCATCTCGCCGCCCACGCGAACCCCATCCGATGATGGCTCGGGCCGGCCGATGCGTCGCATCGCTGAACCATTCCCCGGAGTCCAAATGGGTGTCCGAACCCATTTCCGCAAGGCCTGCGACCGAGGACACTCACGACTTACATCGCACCTCTGACCGGATCTCTCCCATGGCGCAAGCCACACCGGTCTGGCGATGGGCGCTGTGGCCCCGGTCGTGCACCCTCCCTGCCGCCGGCCGGGGCCAGCGCCACCGGTCACATCATCGGCGTCACGCCGGCCTCACGTGGACGGTGCCGGACCGTTAGCGCAGACCAGCATCGAACGCCGCAGCCCGAGCAGCGACCCGCTGGTGGGGGCCTTGTCTCAGGCGTGCGGGCGCTGTACCCGAAGCATCCAGAGCTGCTTCTCGAGTGTGCCCGCGACCGCGATCAAGAGATCCTCCGAAACCGGGTCGTGGCCGGCTACGACTTCGATGCGTGCTCGCGCGCGGGCCGCGACTTGGGTCACACGGTCGGCGACCTCCCGGATCACGTCGTAGTCCCTGAGGTGGCCGACCGGGAGAGGCGCGATCTGACTGAAGCTCGCGACGGTTGCGGCTTGGCCGTCGGGCACGGCACCGAGCGTGACCTCGCGCTCGGCCACCTGGTCACCAAGGCTCCGCCACGTGTCCACGAGCTCATCGAGCTCGAGGTGCAGGGAACGGAAGTGAGGGCCTTCCACGTTCCAGTGGGCCTGCTTTCCGATCAGCGCGAGGTCGATGAGCTCGACGAGCATGCTCTGCAGCTCGGCAAGAACCTCGCGATCCCCAGCATCGATCGGCATGTGGAAATTCACGATCAATGGCGCTGGCATGGCGATCTCCTCTTCGTTGAAAGTCGCCACCCAGCGTCACCTGCGACCGCTCGGCTAGCTATGGGCATTGGAAGGCACTTCGCGCGCCCGTACTGTGCACATCGGTCGCCACCGAACCGCGCAAGCCGATCACGGCGCGGACGAGGCCTCCAACCCGGCAACCCGGCAAGGCGCTCGCTCATCATGCTGGCGGGTGCTGCGGTAACGAACCGCCGCATACCGGCTGCGCCGGGGGCGTCTCGAGGCCCGCCACAAGCATTTCTGAGCCGGCCGATCACCCCGGCCGGGGTCGCGCGAGGGGACCCTCGATGCGAAGGCCGGTCGCAGCGCGGCGCTACGCGGCAGGGCGATCGCATGGGACGTCCGCCGCGTTCCAGGGCGGCTCCGCGCACAGGCGGCCCAGGATGTCGTTCACTCGTCGCCCGACGGTCGCCGCAGGCATGCTCAGCGCGACGGCGATCTCGGACGGCGGTACGTCGTCGAGCAGCATCGCGAGGATCTGCGCTTCCTGGCGGTCGAGCAACCGGGTCGCATCCTGCACCTCGCCGAGTTCGATGGGCTCGAGCAGGCGGCGGCCGCTGTGGACGCCGCGGATCGCCTGAATCAGGTCGAGCGCCGAGGAGTTCTTGTCGAGCAGGCCGTCGGCGCCGGCGACGCGCGCTGCGACGCGCAATCGGTCGTCGGCGTACGCGGAGTAGATGAGCACCCGAGGAGCCGGGAGCAGGCACTTGACGAGGCGACAGGCGCGCAGGTCGGCGACCATCGGAGGGTGGCAGTCGAGCAGCACGACATCGGGCCGGGTGCGCCGCAGCAGCGGCAGGAGTTGGTCCAGCGCGCCGGTGTCACCCACCACCACCATGTCCCGCTCGGCCTCGAGCACGACTTTGACGCCAGCCCTGAGCGCCGGATGGCGGTCCACGATCAAGGTGCGGATCATCGGTGTTGCTCCTCATCTGGATGTCTGGCTGCGGTGCCCGGGGGGGACCCGTCCAGCATGCGTGTCACGGCCCGCGATGAGAATGGGCGTGCGGCCCCATCTGGCGGCACCGTCGAGGGGTCGGACTGCGTGCAGGCGCGAGGGACGGCCGCGAGCGGATGGGGAGTACTGCCCATGGGCACCGCGCCCGACTCGGGCGATCATGGCCGGTCCCCCACTCGCAGAACAAGGAGAAGCTCGCCATGTCGTACGACCCGCAACAGCAACACGACGCCGCGTCGGGCCCGCCCCTGGATCAAGGCCCGCATGGGGCGGCGAGGGCCGCGAACCTGCTCGTCGGGGTCACGGTAGCTCTGCTGCTGATCGCGCTGGCCGTGGTTGTGATGCTGGCTTAGCCTGCGCGTGTCGACGTCCCGGGCCTGTCAGACCGGTCCGGGCTGTGCCGTGAAGACGGTCGGATCGAAACCGACCAGGCGCATGTCGGTGAGCAGTTCGCGCAGCGCATCGCTGGGCGGGCCGGCCGCGTCGACCACCTCGCAGTCCAGCAGCCACCCGTGCTCGCGCGGGCCACCCGTGCTCGGCGTGGTCAAGTCAACGACGGTGGTCCGCCGGATACCAGGCCCGGCGGAGAGCCCGGCGGCCTGCTGCTCGAGCCAAGCTCGCAGCGTGTAAGCACGCCCGTTTGGGCGTGGCCGACAGTAGATGAGGATCGAATCCATGCGCTCAGTGTCGAGGGCGTGCGCGCACGTGCCCATGGGCAGCGATGTGCATCAGAGGGCCATGGCGTGCACATCCTGCGGTGGCTCGCGGGCAGGGACGTCGACGGTGCTCACGGTTGGACGAGTCCGCGGCGGATGGCGTAGCGCGTCAGCTCGACGCGGTTGCGCATCCCGAGCTTCTCGAGGATGTTCGCGCGGTGGCGATCGACCGTCTTCTTGCTGATGACGAGCTGTTCGGCGATCTCCTCGCTGGTGTGGCCCTCGGCGATGAGCTTGACCACCTCCAGCTCGCGGGGGGTGAGCGGGTCCTCGGGCGTGGCCTCCCCGCGGCTGGCGCGGTCGAGGTAGTCGCGGATCAGCGCCGTCACGGCGGCGGGGTAGAGGAACGGCTCGCCGCGCATCGCCGCGCGGCACGCCTCGACGAGATCGCGGTTCGGCGCGGCCTTCAGGACGTAGCCCGAGGCCCCGGCCTTGAGCGCCTCGAAGAAGTACTGCTCATTGTCGTGCATCGTGAGGATCAGAATCCGCAGCTCGGGGCGGCGACGGCTGAGCTCCTGCGCGGCCTGCAGGCCGGTCTTGCGGGGCATCGAGATGTCGAGGACCGCCAGGTCGATGTCATCCTCGAGCGCGCGCGTGACCGCCTCGGCGCCGTCGCTGGCCTCGGCCACCACTTGGAGGTCGGCCTCCGCATCGAGGACGAGCTTCAGGCCGCTACGGACGACCGCGAAATCGTCGGCGATGAGGATCCGGGTCTTCAGTGGGATGGGCATGGTGGACCTCAGCGGAGCGGGACGTCGAGTTGGACCTCCGTGCCGGCCCCGTGGTGTGAGCGGATCCTCAGCTGCGCGCCGATGAGCAGGGCTCGCTCGCGCATCCCACTCACGCCCGCGGTGTCATCGGAGGGCGGGGCGTCGATCCCCCGCCCATCATCGCGGACCAGGAGCGTGATGTGGTCATCGACGGCAGTCAGCGACAGCGTGATCGTCGACGCTCGGGCGTGGCGAACGGCGTTGGTGAGGCTCTCCTGCGCCACGCGGTAGATGACCAGCTCGGTCTCCGGCGACATGCTCGGCAGCTTGTTGGCCAGATCGGTCTCGATGCGGACGCCGCTCGGCTCGCCCATGCGTCGGCAGAGCGAGATCAGGGCGTTGACCAGGCCGAGGTCGTCGAGCGCCTCGGGTCGCAGCCTGCGCGCGATGCGGCGCACATGGTCGATGCTCTGCCTCGTCGCCTCTGCGATCTCCTCGAGCGCCGCCTGGCTGTCCACGGGCGAGGCGTGTGCCGCGCGCTCGGACTGCATCGCGACCGCGGTCAGCTCCTGCCCCAGCTCGTCGTGCAACTCGCGCGCGATCCGAGAACGCTCCTCCTCCTGGGCGGCAAGCGCCCGGCGAACGCTACCGCGCCGCTCCTGCTCGAGGCGATCGAGCATGCCGTTGAACGCCTCGGCCAGGGTCGCCACCTCCGCGTCTGAGTGCGAGACCCCGGTCAGCCGTCGACCCGGATCGAGTGGGTCGACCGTGCGCATGAGCGCCGTGAGCTCATGCAGCGGTGACACCGCGCGGCGCAGCAGGAAGAACGTCGCCCCGAGCATCGCGGCCAGGGCTGCAGCAACGAGGGCGAGCTCCCCGAGCGTCACCGGTGCGCTGATCGTCACGGGCGTGACGACCAGCAGCACACCGGCGATGAGCAACACGGCGGCGTTGGCGTAGAACAGCCGCCGCAGCAGCGAGGGACGCCGCTCGCGGGGATCGAGATCAGGGGCTGGGTCACGCACGGCCGCCTCCCGCGTGTGGACGAGCGCTGGCCACGCGGCCGAGACACCGGCGCCATCCGGGCCGTCTATCCGACGCGTCAGGGGGGGCGACGGGGAGCTGGGTCCTGGATCGCATCTGCTCGCCGCGACCGTAGCGCCGCGGCGAGCAGGTTGCCTAGGTCGGCGGCGCAACGGAGACGATCCGCAGCCGCCGGGTGCGACCGTCGGGAAGGCTCACGGTGACGGTTTCGCTTGCGCGGCGTCCCAGCAGTGCCTGTCCCACCGGTGAGCTGATCGAGACGTCGCCGCGTTCCTGCGCCTCGTGCGATCCGACGAGTCGATAGCGCGCGCCGGCCCCGTTGTCGGTCTCGTCGACCGTGACCACCGAACCGAGCCCCACCACTCCCGGAAGCGCTCGGTGCTCGACGACGGACGCCTGGGCCAACATCGCCTCCAGCGTCGCAATGCGAGCGTCGATGATCGTCTCGTCCTCGCGCGTGGCCAGGTACTCGTCGTTGCCGCCCGGCTCGCCGTAGCCCCGCGCGTCACGCAGCCGTCGCCCGATGTCGTCTCGCTTGGCCGCTCGCAGCTGGTCGAGCTCCCGCTCGCGGGCGCGAAAGCCCACCTCGGTCAGCAGGATCGGGACGCTCGGCGACGGCAGGGTCTGTGTCGGTTCGTGAGCCATGACGCCATCGTGCCCTCGCCTCGAGGCAAAGCCCATGGGGCCCAATCCCCATTGCTCGATGCGTGGATGTGCAGCCGCCGAGCGGCTCCCCGATCGGCGACCGTCGTAAGACACCGGGCACGGGAGGACACAAATGGGGCATGCGGAGCACGCTCGGGCGTCCCTCGCCCATCGTCAGCACGACTCTTTCCCGCAACGTCGTGCTCGTCGCCTGCGCGGCCAGCGCGGGCGTGCACGCCGGGCTCGTTCCCTCGCACCTCGTCGAGAACCTGTGGCTCGGCACCGCGTTCGCCGCAAGCGTCGGGCTGCTGCTCGCACTCATCGTGTCACTCTGGCGTGCCGGCGACCCGCGGCGGCCGGCCGCTCCGGCGGCGGCGGTCCTGGCCGCCCTCATCGTCGCCTACTCACTCAGCAGGACCGTCGGGCTTGGCCCGCTCGAGGCGGACGTCGAGCGGGTAGACGCGATCGGCCTGCTGACCCAGGGCGTGCAAGTCGCGGGCCTCATCGCCGCCCTCCATCTTTGCCATCCAATCGGCGGCGTCAGCGCGCGCGCCGCCGGAAGGGAACCGTCATGAACCCTGTTGAAGCTTTACGGAGGCGTCGCGTGTCGGCCCCGGCGATCGTGCTCATCGCGCTGACGAGCGCGGCGCTCGCGGTGACCACGTCCGGTGCTCACGAGACGCATGCTGCGGGCGCCCATCACGACGCCGTCATCGGCACCCACGGTCACGCCGCCCCGGCGCATGCGCTCACCGCGCGTCAGCTCGCCTTCCACGACGCGATGCGCAAGCTGTGGGAGGACCACGTCACCTGGACGCGCCTGGCGATCGTCAGCTTCGCCGGCGGGCTGCCGGACCTGCAGGCCACCGAGGCGCGCCTGCTGGCCAATCAGGTGGACATCGGCAACGCGATCAAGCCCTACTACGGCCGCACCGCCGGCAATCGCCTGACGGCACTGCTCAAGGAGCACATCCTCGGTGCGGTCGCCCTGCTGCAGGCCGCGAAGTCCGGCGATCAGACGGCGATCGGCAACGCGAGCGCGGCCTGGTACGCCAATGCCAACCAGATCGCCGACTTCCTGCACGCCGCCAACCCGCACGCGTGGTCGAAGACCACGATGCGGGCGATGATGAAGACCCATCTCGACCAGACGCTGGCCGAGGCCCAGCATCGCCTTCAGGGCGACTTCGCCGCCGACGTCCGCGACTACGACGCCGTCCACCGCCACATCCTCGAGATGGCCGACACCCTCAGCACTGGCATCATGCGCCAGTTCCCCAAGCGCTTCCGCTGATCACTCGCCGGGCCGGGCGGCGCCACCACCGCCCGGCCACGCACCGGCCAGCAGAGGACCTCAGCGCCGTGCGAGGTCAGAGAGCTCGCCGAAGGTGCCCTGCGTGCCCAAGGCCGGGTCGTCGAGCGGCGCGTCAACGGAAATCGCATCCTCGGGCTGGGGCATCACGTCGGCGGCGTCGCCCACCTGGCTGCTGAGGTAGGGAGCCAGGTAGCGCGCGGCGATCTTGTCTGGCGGCCACCACAACGTGGTGCTCGAGATAGTCGAGTCGTCGCCGGCCTCGCCGCTGATGTCGCTGCGCAGATACCGTGCCGGTCCTCCGGTCAGCAGCAGCCCGCGGAGGATGGGCCGAAACGGCTGCGGCTCGATCTCGACGCCCACCGAGGCGGCAATCATCTCGGCGACGGCATCGGCCTGCTGGGCGGCCAACCCACCCTGCTTGATCGGGAAGGCTGTGGCGTCACCGGCGGCGAAGACGCCATCGAGGCCCACGAGCCGGCCGTGAGCATCGGTGTGGATGAACCCGTCGCGTCCAGCGGGGATGCCGCGAAGTCGTGGGCCGACGAGGCGCGGCTCGGTGACGATGCGATCGACCGACAGGCGCCGCTCACCGGGCGAGATGTCGAGCCGTCCGGGAGGACTGGGGACGCCGTAGCTGCTCGTGTGCAGCGTGACACCCGCGTCGTTCAACAGCCGGCGGATCGCGGCGCTGGCCGGGTTGCCGAAGATGCCGAGCGGCTCGTCCTCGGGCGTGATCAGGCTCAGCTCGACGTCGGAGAGGTCGTGCGCGGCGCATTCGGCGGCGGTCATCAACGCCAGGTCATAGAGCGGCAGCGGCCAGCTTGCACCGGCCGGCTTGACGAACGCCAGCCTGGTGACCTGCCCGGCGTGAAGCTGGTGGAGCAGCAGCCGATAGCTGGGGCCGTCACTCCCGCCGTGATAGGTCAGCACTCCCTCGGATGTCCATTCCCGGTCGGCGTGGGCGCCGATGGCGAGCACCAGCATGTCGTAGGAGAGGGCGTCGCCGGCCTTGGTGACCACGCGGTGCTGTCCGTGCTCAACGCGGTCAAGCGCGCCACGGTGCCAGCGAGCGTCGAGCTCGGCCGCGGTGTCCTGCAGCCGGATGCCGCGCGCACGCTGGCGCTTGAACGGCTGGTCGACGTCCATCGAGCGATTGACGAACTTCAGCTCCGGCGCGAGGATCGTGATGTCGACCCGATCCGCAGCGAGGGCACGCAGGGCCAGCAGGGTCTCGAGCCCCGCGACCCCGCTGCCGGCGATGAGCACGCGGGGTCGGCTCATGATCTCGCCGATACGATGACCCGCCTCTCCGAAAGGCATCGCGCGTCGCGTTTGTGTGTCAGGTGGGGGGTTGCCATGACCGCCATGTTCGGTGCGCGATCAGCACGGCGCAATGGGCATCAGTGCCCAAACGCCCGACTGCGCGCCGCGCCGTATCGGGCTTGGGCAACGCCTGCTCACGAGGCCGATTCGTCGGGCACGTGAACGACGAGCACCGGGACGGGGCTTGCCTGCAGGAAGTGGTGGCTGACGCTTCCGAGCAGGAGGGAGCGAAGCTCACCGCGCCCGCGCGATCCCATGACGATCAGGTCGTGATCGCTCGCCTTCGCCTCGGCGACGATCGCCGGACCGGCGGGTCCGCGCGTGAGGACCTTGGTGATCGGAAGATCGTCGGGTAGCGCGTCGGCCGCCGCGTCGAGCATCGTCTGGTACTCGCGCTCGATCTGCCTGCTGAGGTCGTGCATATCGACCGCCGGCTCGTAGCCGCTGCCCAGCGCCCACGTGGAGGGCTCGGGGCCACGGTCATCAGCGTCAACCTGCCGCTGTTCGTCTGGGCCAGGTCGACCGCTTCGGCCAAGGCTCGTTGGGCGTGTGGTGAACCGTCGAAGGCGACAAGCAGTCTGCGGAACATTGCGGCGGCCTCCTAATGAGTCTGGCCGTGTCTCGAGTGTGGCCGTCATTCCGGTCGTGGGTTCCTGGGCCTAGTCACCGGTCTCGGTGCCGTTCGCGACGGCTCTCGCGGCGCGCGGCGCGGCGGCGGAGCATGCAAGTCCGCGAGGCGCGCCGGTTCTCGCAGGCGAATGCGGGCGGGCCTGGCGCTCGGCAGCGGCGGCCCGCCGATCGGTCGGCGCGGCGGATCGGGCGGCTGGTCGGGGCCCCGCCCGCCCTCGGAGTGCGGGTGGTCGTAGCCGTCGCCGCCACGGAACGCGAGCAGCAGCAGTCCGCCGCCGACGCCCAGGGCCACCAGGTGCAGGATCCCGATCGCGATCATGAGCTTGGTGTCGCTCATCGGATCGTTCCTGCCGCCTCGCGTGCCCTGATCCGGTCGCGTATGTCCTTCATCGGCTCGACGGATCGCACCCTGGGGATGGCGTCGAAGTTGTGCGCCGGGGGCGGGGAGGTGGTGAACCACTCCAACGTGTTGCCCTTCCACGGGTCGGGGCCGGCCACGCGGCCATGGCGCAGGCCCCAGAGCACGTTGGCGAGGGTGAGCAGGACCCCGGCGGCGAGGATGTAGGCGCCGACGGTGGAGATGAGGTTGTCGGTCCCCCAGCCTTTGTCGGCGCTGTAGGTGTAGATGCGCCGGGGCATCCCGGAGAGCCCGAGCGAGTGCTGGATGAGGAAGGTGGCCAGGAAGCCGACGAACTGCAGCCAGAACGAGAGCTTGCCGATCCGCTCGGAGAGCATGCGCCCGGTGATCTTCGGAAACCAGTAGTAGACCGCGGCCATCACGGCCGACACCGAGCCGGCGACCAGGACGAAGTGGAAGTGCGCGACGACGAAGTAGGTGTCGGTGACCTGGCGGTCGATGGGGAAGATGGCGAGCATCACGCCGGTGATGCCGCCGAGGGTGAAGAGGACGAGGAACCCGGCGGCGAAGTACAGCGGGGTGCGCAGCGCGATCGAGCCGCGAAACAGCGTGGCCACCCAGTTGAGCACCTTCACCCCGGTGGGGACGGCGATCGCCATCGAGGAGAGCATGAAGAACACCAGCACGGCGCTCGAGAGCGGGGTGGCGAACATGTGGTGGGCCCACACGAGCATGGACAGGAACGCGATGGCGATGCTCGACGCGGCGATCGCCTTGTAGCCGAAGATCGGCTTGCGCGCGAAGACGGGCAGCACCTCGGAGATCACCCCGAAGGCGGGCAGGATCATGATGTAGACCTCGGGGTGCCCGAAGAACCAGAACAGGTGCTGCCACAGCAGCGCCGAGCCGCCGCAGCTCGGGTCGTAGAAGCAGGTGCCGAAGTGGCGGTCGGTGAGCAGCAGCGTCACCGCGCCGGCGATCACCGGCAGGGTGAGGATGATCATGATCGCCTGGGCGAGCATCGACCAGCAGAAGAGGGGCAGGCGCGCCCAGCCCATCCCGCGGGCGCGCATGTTGGCGATCGTCACCGTGATGTTCAGCGCGCCGAGGATCGAGCTCGTACCCGTCAGGTGGATGAGGAAGATCCACGCGTCGGTCCCGTTGCCCGGAATGTAGGGCCCCGAGGAGAGCGGGGTGTACGCCGTCCAGCCCGCCTCCGGGGCACTGAAGAAGACCGAGGCGTAGAACACGGTTCCGCCGGCGAGGTAGAGCCAATACGACAGCGCGTTGAGCCGCGGAAAGGCCATGTCGCGGGCCCCCACCTGCAGCGGCACGAAGTAGTTCGCGAAGCCGGCCCACAACGGCATGATCACGAGGAAGACCATCGTGGTGCCGTGCATGGTGAGCACCTGGTTGTAGACCTGCGGAGTGAGCAGCGTGTTGCTGGGCTCGGCGAGCTGGGTGCGCATCAGCAGCGCCTCGACTCCCCCGAGCGCCATGAACGCGAAGGCCGTGACCAGGTACAGCACGCCGATCCGCTTGTGATCGGTCGTCCTCACCCAGCCGACCCACCCGCGGCCGGCCACGGGCTCGACGCGGTGAGCGACCAGTTGCGCAGGCGCCGCGGGCGCCTGCGGGACGGAGCTGGTCTGAGTCT
This sequence comes from uncultured Actinomycetes bacterium, assembly GCA_963807305.1. Lineage (GTDB taxonomy): Bacteria > Actinomycetota > Thermoleophilia > Solirubrobacterales > Solirubrobacteraceae > JAOPZW01. The sequence goes on along the minus strand of CAWEBN010000013.1, from coordinate 742 downwards.
GGGTCGGGTCGATCGCCATTCAGGGTCCTCCGGGCACGGTCGCGCGGTGCTCGCGGGCGGCCGTCGCGTTCGCCGCGTCGATCAGGCGCTTCTGCCGGGCCACCCAACGGGCGTAGGCGGCCGGTGGGACGCCGCGCACCCGGGCGACCATCTGGGCGTGGTTGCGTCCGCACAGCTCCGCGCACTGGCCGGTGTAGACGCCGGCTCGCTCGAGACGGAACCACGTGTGGTTGACGTAGCCGGGAAGCGCGTCGAACTTGCCGCCCAGCTTCGGGATCCACCACGAGTGCGCGACGTCGACCGAGACGATGTCGAGATCGACCGTGACGCCGACCGGCGCCACCATCTCCTCATAGGAGAAGGCGCCGTTCGGATACTTGTACATCCACACGTACTGGCGGCCGACGACGTCGATGTGCAACGCGCCGCGATCGCCGTCGCCCACGCCGGCCGCTGCGGCGGCGGGACTTGCGACGGCCGGGCCGGGATGCTCGATCGCATCGAGCTTGAGGATTGAGAACACGGCCAGGAAGACGATCAGCCCGGCCGCGGCGACCGTCCACGCGATCTCCAACCGCGTGTTGCCGCGGATCTGCGCCGCCACCGGACTACGTCGCTCGCGGTAGCGCACCAACGCGAAGACGAGCGTCACAGCGACCCCCGCGAACACGAGGGCGGCCAGCACCAGCACGACCGTGTAGAGCGAGGCGATCCGGTCCGCGTTGGGCGACCCGCCGCGCTC
>CAWEBN010000012.1:0-61755 GCA_963807305.1 uncultured Actinomycetes bacterium | reverse complement strand
GCGGCGGCGCCCACGAGGCGTCTCCGGTCTCGGTGCCGGCGAGCAGGTCGAGGGCGAGAGCGGTGTCGCCGACCGTCCGCGTGAGCACGCCGTCGACGGCCAGGAAGCTCTCGCCCGTCTCCGGCGCCAGCGAGATGCGGTTGCGCTGTGGCTTGAGACCGACCAGGCCGCAGCAGGCGGCGGGGATGCGCGTCGAGCCGCCGCCGTCGTTGGCGTGCGCGATCGGCACCATGCCGGCCGCGACGGCCGTCGCCGAGCCGCCCGAGGAGCCTCCGCTGGTGCGCGTCGGGTCCCACGGGTTGCGCGTCGGCCCGAAGCGCTTGGTGTTGGTCCACGGCAGGATGCCCCACTCGGGCAGGGTCGTCGATCCGACGACGACGAAGCCGGCCTCCTTGAAGCGACGCACGACGTTGTGGTCGTAGGGCGCCTCCCAGTCGCCGAAGAAGTCGGCGGCGAAGGTCAGCCGCTTGCCTGAGATCGCGCGGTTGTTCTTGATCGCGATCGGCACGCCCGCGAACGGGCGCTCGTCGCCGGCGCCGATCTCGTCGGCCGCCGCGAGCGCGTCCTCGGCGTAGACGTCGACGAAGGCGTTGAGCTCGGGGTCGAGCGCCTCGATGCGGTCCAGCGAGGCCTGCACGAGCTCGCGCGCGGACAGCTGGCCGGAGCGGACGAGGCCGGCGAGCTCGCTCGCCGGGCGGAAGAGGAGGTCGGACATGGCGCCGGAGCCTAGTCGCGCGTGCCGGCGAGCGAGGGTGGGGTGGCCTCGTAACCAGATGAACCGTATGATGTGGTTATGGGACTGCGCACCGACGCTCGCGACCTGCCCGAGGAGCTCGCGCTGCCCCTGGCCAGCGGCGCGGTGTGGTGGTACTGGCTCGGCGGCCGGCCGGCGGTCGACCTCGTCAACACGCTGCGCGAGCGCTGGCGCCGGCGCGTCGAGACGCTCGTCACGCCCGATGACCTCGGCCTGTGGCTGGTGCGCGCGCGGCTCCTGCCCGCGCTGCCGACGGTGACGCGCGCTCGCCTGCGCGAGGCGCGCGAGCTGCGTGAGGCCATCGACGCGTGCATGCAGGCGGCCCTCGCACACGAGCCGGTCGCCGCGCCGGCGGTGGCGACCATCGACGGCTGGCTGGCGCACGCCGGCGGGCGGGCGCAGTTCGCCGTCACCTCCGACGGCACCCCGGTCCTCGGCGAGCGCGAGCCCACGGACCCGGTCAAGCGCGCGCTCGCTGCGGTGGCGCTCGACGCCGCGCGCATGCTCGGCACGCCGGCCGAGGCGTCGCGCATCCGCGTCTGCGCCTCGGAGACGTGCTCGGCGCGCTTCTACGATCGCTCGCCGGCCGGTCGCCGGCGCTGGTGCTCCATGGCGCTGTGCGGCAACGAGGCCAAGGCCCGGCGCCACCGCGAGCGCTCGCGGAGCACCGCCGCGTGACCTCGCGCTACCGCTGGGTGATCCTCGCCACCGGCGCGGTCGGCGCCGGCGCCTTCTCGGCGCTGCGCATGGGGCTGCCGTCGCTGGCCCCGGCCCTGCGCGCCGAGTTCGGGCTCAGCCTCGGCGAGGTCGGCCTGGCCTTCGCGGCCGTCACCGGCGGCGGGATGCTCACGCTCGTGCCGTGGGGGGCGCTCACCGACCGAATCGGCGAGCGCCCGGTCATGGCCAGCGGCCTCGCCGGATGCGCCGCGGCCCTCGTCGGCGCGGCGCTGTCGGAGACCTACCCCGCGCTCCTCGCGGCGCTCCTGGTCGCCGGCATGTTCGGCTCGAGCGCGACCGGCGCCTCGGGCCGCGCGGTCATGGGCTGGTTCGCGCGCACCGAACGCGGCTTCGCCCTCGGCATCCGCCAGATGGCGCTGCCACTCGGCGGCGCGGTGGCCTCGCTGACTCTGCCGAGCCTGATCGACGTCAAGGGGCTCGACGCAGCCTTCGTCGCCCTCGCCGGGCTCAGCCTGACCGCCGCCGTCGCGTCGGTGGTGCTCATGCGCGACCCACCCGCCGCCCCCGGTCGCCAGGACGAGAGCGCCGCCACCATGTCGCCGACGCGCGACATGCGCCTCTGGCGGCTCGGCGCCGGGGGCGCGCTGCTCGTGTGCGCCCAGGCCTCGATGCTCGGCTTCATCGTGCTCTTCCTGCACGACGCGCGCGACGTCGGCGCGGCGACCGCGGCGGCCGCGCTCGGGGCGCTGCAGATCGTCGGCGCGCTCGTGCGCATCGTCGCCGGCCGGCGCTCAGACCGCGAGGGCCTGCGCATCGCGCCCATGCGGCGCATCGCCGCGCGCAACGCGGTGCTGCTGGCCGCTGTCGGCGCGCTGGCCACCGGGCCCAGCGCCGTCCTCTACCCGGTGCTCGCCGTCGCGGCCATCTCGACCATGAGCTGGAACGGCCTCGCCTTCACCGCCGCGGCGGAGATCTCCGGCCTCGCGCGCGCAGGCACGGCGATGAGCCTTCAGAACACCCTCATCTCGGTCGGGGGCGTCTTGGCGCCCACCGCCTTCGGCGTGCTCGTCGAGGCGACCTCCTGGACCGCCGCGTACGTCGTCCTCGCGCTCGCGCCACTTGCGGCCTTCGCCGTGCTGCGCCCGCTCGAGGGCGAGGAGGACGACCGCATCGCAGCCCGCACGCTCCGCGCGCGCGAGATCCCCGAACCGCTCCCCGTGGAGGCGTCATGAGCACCGACGTGACCGAAGTCCAGTCCGGCCTGGAGGGCGTCGTCGCCTTCGCGACCGAGATCGCCGAGCCCGACAGGGACGGCGGCTCCCTGCGCTACCGCGGCGTCGACATCGAGGAGCTGGTCGGCAGCGTGCCGTACGAGAAGGTGTGGGGCCTGCTCGTCGACGAGAGCTTCGAGCCGGGCCTCCCGCCGGCGATACCGCATCCGCTCACGATCCGCTCGGGCGACCCGCGTGTCGACGTGCAGAGCGCCCTCGCGACGCTGGCCCCTCAGTGGGGCTTCAGGCAGCTCATCGACATCAGCGACGAGCAGGCCCGCGACGACCTCGCCCGTGCGTCGGTCATGGCGCTGAGCTTCGTGGCGCAGTCCGCGCGCGGCGTGGGGCGCCCGCCGGTCTCGCAGACCGACGTCGACCTCGGCAACACGACCGCCGAGCGCTTCCTCATCCGCTGGCGCGGCGAGGCGAACCCCGACCACGCCAAGGCCATCGACGCGTACTGGATCTCGGCGGCCGAGCACGGCATGAACGCGTCCACCTTCACCGCACGGGTCGTCGCCTCGACCGGCGCCGACTGCGCCGCGGCCCTCTCCAGCGCCGTCGGCGCCCTGAGCGGGCCCCTGCACGGCGGCGCTCCCGCCCGTGTGCTCAAGATGCTCGACGGGGTCGAGGCGCTCGGCGATCCCGACCGCTGGGTGCGCGACGCGCTGGACCGGGGCGAGCGCCTCATGGGCTTCGGGCACCGCGTCTACCGCGCCGAGGATCCGCGGGCGCGAGTGCTGCGCCGGACGGCCCGCGAGCTCGGCTCCACGCGCTTCGAAGTCGCCGAGGCGCTCGAGCGCGCGGCGCTCGCCGAGCTCAGCGCGCGCAAGCCCGATCGCGTCCTGGCCACCAACGTCGAGTTCTGGTCGGCCGTCGTCCTCGACCAGGCCGAGGTGCCGCCGCCCCTCTTCACGAGCATGTTCACCTGTGCGCGCGTGGCGGGTTGGTCGGCCCACATCCTCGAGCAGAAGCGCGAGGCGCGGCTCATCAGGCCGACGGCGAAGTACGTCGGCCCGCCGCCCAGAGCGGCCGCCGAACTGGGGTAGCGCCGAACAACGTCCCTGGTTTCAGGCGTATCGGAGCGGGGGTATGGGTCGCGCGGCGGGGAGGTCCTGGCAGGGCGTCACCCCCCGACATCCCCCCGATCCAGGAGATACGCGCACATGCGCATACTTCGGTTTCTCATGCCTGCGATGGTCGTGTCCGCCGTGCTCGCCCCGGCGGTATCCGCGGCGACGCAGCAGTCGGCGAAGGATCGCTTCGCCCAGGACGCCCAGGGCGCCCGCGTCGTGTCCGCCCCGTCCACCGCCGCTGCATCGACCGTCACGGGCACCGTGAGCGCGAAGAAGCTCGGCGTCTCGTCGAGCGCCACCGCGGGCTCCGTGGCCCGCGCGGCCGTCGATCGCTACGCAGGGCTGCTCGGCGTATCCAACGCGGGCGCGCAGCTGCGCTATGCGCAGGCGACGACGGACGCCCTCGGCCAGCGCCACGTGCGCTTCGACCAGCTCGCCGGCGACGTGCCGGTCTACGACGGCGCCGTCACCGTCCACCTGGCCAAGAGCGACACGCTGACCGGCTTCACCGCCGGCATCTCACGCGCCACCAGCGGCGCGGCGTCGCAGCCATCGGTCACCGCCGACCAGGCGCAGAGCGTCGCCCTCGCCCGGGTTCCCGACGCAAAGGTCGTCCAGACGCCGACGCTCTACGTCTACACCGGCGTGCCGTTCGGCAGCCACCCGGCCACGCTGGCGTGGGCCGTCGACGTGACCTCCACGACGCAGGCCGATCGCCAGCTCGTGTTCGTCGACGCCGTCTCCGGCCAGGTCGCCGCGGCGCTCGACCGCACCGAGTTCGCCAAGAACCGCACCATCTACAACGCCAACGGCAGCACGACCACCGGCACGTTCGCGCGTGGCGAGGGCGACCCGGCGACGGGCAACCGCGACGTGGACAACGCCTACGACTGGACCGGCGCGACGTACGACTACTACGCGTCGAACTTCGGGCGCGACTCCTACGACGGCGCGGGCGCGGAGCTCGTCAGCTTCGTGCACTACGGCGTCGGCTACCAGAACGCGTTCTGGGACGGGGCCGAGATGGTCTACGGCGACGGCTTCGCGGTCAACGACGTGACCGCGCACGAGCTCACGCACGCGGTGACCGAGCGCACGGCGGGCCTGGAGTACCAGGACCAGCCCGGCGCGCTGAACGAGTCGATCTCCGATCAGGCCGGCTGGGACGTCGACCCCGGCGACTCGACCATGGGCGAGGACCTGCCCATCGGCGCGATCCGCGACATGCGCAACCCGGGCGCCTACGGGCAGCCGGCGACGGCCTCGCAGTACGTCTGCACCAGCAGCGACAACGGCGGCGTGCACACGAACAGCGGGATCCCGAACAAGGTCTACGCCAACCTGGTGGACGCCCTCGGCCGCAGCGGCGCCGAGCAGGTCCGCTACCGGGCGCAGACGGTCTACCTCGGGCCCACCGCCACGTTCGCCGACGCGCGGGCGGCCGAGCAGCAGGCGGCCGGCGACCTCGGGCTCAGCGCCACGACGGTCGGCAACGCCTGGCAGGCGCAGGGCGTCACGGCGTCCTGGCAGCCCTCGTGCTGAGGCAGTCCTGACGCCAAAGCGCGGCGCGGGCGGATCCACCGCCCGCGCCGCGGCCTCGTCCGGGGGCTACCCGTACCGACCGCGCGGCGCCCCGGTCGGACAATGCCATGCGATGCGGAGCAGGGTGTCAGGCGCGACCGAGGGCGCGGCGCATGATGTCGCGCAGCGCGCGCTGGTCCTCGGGCGACAGGCCCGCCAGCGCCTCGGGCGGCTCGTCCAGCCGCGCGGCGAGGCCTGCGCGCACCTGCGCGCCGCGCTCGGTGATGAGCAGCATCTTCACGCGCCGGTCGTGCTCGCCGGGCCGTCGCTCGACCAGGCCGCGGTCCTCGAGGCGGTCGACGATGCCGGTGACGTTCGAGTTGTCGCAGCGCAGCGCGAGGGCGAGCTCGCTCATCGGCTTTGGCTCGTCGGGGTCGAGCTGTCGCAGCGCCATGACCTGCGGGGGCGAGAGCTCGAACTCCGACGCGATGGCCATGAAGCGCCGCTTGGAGAGGTGGATGAGCTCGAACATGAGCGCCCACGCCTCAGCGGCAGGAGAGCTCCGGCGTGTCGCGCTCGCGCCCATCGCACCCCATGGTACTTATCTGCATAAATCGTTGACAACTTCAAAGGATCTGAAACGCTGGGAGACATGAGCACCAACCATCGCGGCATCGTCGTCGAAGGCCTCGTCAGGACATTCAAGGGCGACATCCACGCCGTCGACGGCATCGACCTCGAGGTCGCCGCGGGCGAGATCTACGGCTTCCTCGGGCCCAACGGGGCCGGAAAGTCCACCACCGTCCACATGCTCACGACGCTGCTGCCGCCCACCGCGGGCCGCGCCACGGTCGCGGGCCTCGACATCGCGGCCCAGGGGGCCGAGGTGCGCCGGCACATCGGCGCGGCGCTGCAGGACACCGCGCTGGACAACTTCCTGACCGGGCGCGAGCACATGGACCTGCAGGGCGGCCTGAACGGCCTGCCCAAGGCCGACCGCGCGAGCCGCGGCAGGGAGCTGCTCGAGCGCGTCGGACTGACCGAGGCGGCGGAGCGCAAGGTCGGCGGCTATTCGGGCGGCATGAAGCGCCGCCTCGACCTCGCCCTGGCGCTCGTGCACCGCCCGTCGATCCTCTTCCTCGACGAGCCGACCACGGGCCTCGATCCCCAGAGCCGCAGCGCGCTGTGGGACGAGGTCGAGCGCCTGGCCCGGCAGGACGGCGTGACCGTGTTCCTCACCACGCAGTACCTGGAGGAAGCCGACGTGCTGGCGGACCGCGTCGGGATCATCGACCGCGGCAAGATCGTGGCCGAGGGCACGCCCGACGAGCTCAAGCGTGACATCGGCGGGGACACCGTGGAGGCCATCCCGGCCGACCCGCACGATCTCGAGCGCGCCGCCGAGGTGCTGGCCGCCTTCGGCCAGCGCGCCGCGCACTCCCCCAAGGGCGCCGCGGTGCGCCTCAGCCAGGGCGCCGAGCAGCTGCCCGACATCGTCCGCGCACTGGACGACGCGGGGATCGCGCTCGCACACCTGCAGCTGCACTCGCCGTCGCTCGACGACGTCTTCCTGGCCAAGACCGGGCGCTCGCTGGAGGGCGCGGGCGAGGAGGGCGAGGCGGCGGCCGAGGAGGCGGTGCCGGCGTGATCGCAGAGCTCGTCCACCAGGTCGGCTTCGTGGCGCGGCGCTCGGTGCGGCGCACGCTGCGCCAGCCCGCGCTGATCGTCCCGACGCTCGTCTTCCCGCTCTTCCTGCTCGCCGTCAACGCGAGCGGGCTGGGCGCGGCGACGAAGATCCCCGGCTTCCCGACCAACTCCTATCTGGACTTCGCGATCACCGTCACCTTCATCCAGGGGGCGATGTTCGCGGCCATCACCGCGGGGACCGAGCTCGCGACCGACATCGACACGGGCTTCCTCGATCGCCTGCAGCTCACGCCGCTGCGGCGGGTGACGATCCTCGTCGGGCAGATGGCCGGGGCCACGACGCTGGCCCTCATCGGCGCGCTGGCCTACCTCGTCGTCGGCATCGCCTCCGGGGTGGACATCAAGAGCGGACCCGGCGGCGCGATCGTGCTCGTGCTCTACGCGGTCTTCATCGCCGTCGCCTTCGCGGGGATCGGCGCGACGCTGGGCGCGCGCACCGGCTCGCCCGAGGCGGTGCAGGGCGCCTTCCCGCTCATGTTCGCGGTCTTCTTCCTGTCGTCGATGAGCATGCCGCGCGACCTCATCGCGGTGCACTGGTTCCGCACGGTGGCGACCTGGAACCCGGCGTCCTATCTCATCGAGGGACTGCGCTCGCTCGTGATCACCGGGTGGGACGCCACCGCGCTCTGGCGCGGGCTGGCGGTCGGCGTCGGCGTGCTGGCGCTGTCGTTCTGGGCCGCCTCACGGGCGCTGGCCACGAGGATGGCACGCACATGACCGCCGACTTCCTCGCCGTCGCCGCGGCCGTGCTGCGACGCAACCTGATCCACGCGTTCAAGAACCCGGCGCTGCTCATCCCGTCGATCGTCTTCCCGCTGCTGTTCCTCGTCGCCTTCGCCGGCGGCCTGTCGAACGTCGCCAACGTACCGGGCTTCGACTTCCCGTCGGGCTACACGGCCTTCCAGTTCGTCTTCGTGTTCCTGCAGGCGGCGGCTTTCGGCGGGGTCTTCACCGGCTTCTCGGCCGCGGCCGACTTCGAGTCGGGCTTCGGGCGGCGCCTGCTGCTCGGTGCCCCGCGCCGCGAGGGCATCGTCGCGGGCTACGCGCTCGCGGCCATCGGGCGCTTCCTGCTCACCGGGACCGTGGTCACCGTGGCCGCGCTGCTCTCCGGGATGCAGGTCGACGGCAACCCGGCACAGCTCGCCGGGCTGCTGTCGCTCGCGGTGCTGGTCAACCTCACCGCGACGCTGTGGGGCACCGGGATGGCGCTGCGCTTCCAGACGCTCCAGGCCGGCCCCGCGATGCAGATCCCCGTCTTCCTGATCCTCTTCATGGCCCCGGTCTACGTGCCCCTGCACCTGATCAAGGGCTGGGTCAACCACGCGGCCTCGTACAACCCGCTCACCGCGGTCGTCGAGGCCGGGCGCGGCTTCCTCTCCGGTCAGCCGGAGACCGTCGGGCTGGCCTACCTGGCGGGCGCGGGCCTGGTCGCGCTCGGGCTCGTTTGGGCGGTCACGGGATTGCGCCGGGCCGAGCGCGGCGTATGACCGCCGCGTATGCTGCACGCGTCTGTGAGTGGTCCTGCCCGCCAGCTCGATCCGGCCGCGCTTGGCGATCACGTCGATCGGCTCTACCGGGCCGCGTGGGCGCTGTGCGGCTCGCGCGAGGACGCCGAGGACCTCGTCCAGGAGACCTTCGCGAAGGTCCTCGTCAAGCCGCGCTTCCTGCGTAACGACGACGACCTCGGCTATCTGCTGCGCGTCCTGCGCAACACGTTCGTGAGCCGGCATCGCGCCGCGATGCGCCGCCCGCAGTCGACTCCGATGCCCGAGGAGCTCGAGCCCGCCGACCCCTCGAGCGCGACGCGCCCCGACGCCGCCGTCGAATCGCGCGAGGTCTTCGCCTACATCGCCGCCCTGCCCGAGAGCTTTCGCGACGCCCTCATCGCCGTGGACGTGGTCGGTCTGAGCTACGGAGAGGCCGCCAAGGCGCTCGGGACCAAGGAGGCGACCATCACGTCGCGCTTGTACCGTGCACGCGCTCAGGTGGCGCGCGGGATGGATCCGACCCGTCAAGGCGTCCTATAGAGACAAGCCGTGGTTCCCCCCGACCAGGACATCCCAGTGGACCCCCTCGACGACGAGCTCGCCGAGCGCGGTCGCGCGCTCATCGCCGCCGCCGTCGCGGAGACGGTGGCGCCTCTCGGCCTGCGTGAGCGCATCGAGGCCGACCGCGCCCGCGCGCAGAAGCGCGGCGGCGCGAACCGTCGCGGCGTGCTGGGCAAGCTCGTGCCCGCCGCCGGTCTGCTCGCCGCTGCAGTCGTGGCCCTGGTGCTGGTTCTCGGGGGCTCGAGCGCGCCGAGCGTGCTCGCCACGGCCTCACTGGCCACCCGCGGCCCGGTCCTGCCCGCGCCGGCCGAGGACGAGGCGCACGGCACCCTCCTCAAGACCTCGATGCAGGGCGTGCCCTTCCCCTACTGGGGCGGTTCCTTCAAGTGGGAGGCCGTGGGCGCGCGCGACGACAAGATCGAGGACCGACCCGCGAAGACCGTGTTCTACGACAACCCCAAGGGCGTTCGCGCCGCCTACACGATCCTCGGCGGCGACACGATCGACGTACCGTCGGGCGCGTCCGAGAAGGACAAGAACGGCGTGAAGTTGTTCATCAAGACGGACAAGGGCCGGCGCATCGTGACGTGGACGCGTAACGGCCACACGTGCGTGCTGAGCGCGCCGGTCTCGGTGCCCGAGCCGAAGCTCCTTCAGCTCGCCGCGTGGAAGGGCAAGGGCGGCGTCCCGTTCTAGGCGACCGCTCCGGTACCGCCGCCGCGGCGAGTGACGCCTTACCAGCGCGCCACCGTCCTGCTCGTCCTCCTGGCCCAGTTCCTGGCCGCTCATCAGCCGCGCGGTGGGCCGTTTCCGCGTGGGGCCCGGCCGGGGTCGGCGCGCCTGCCGCGCCGCTCGCTGCCGCCGCACGGGACCGTGGCCGGGCGCCGGCCCAGGGGCTGACGCCGGGCTGACTAGGCCGCCTCGGGCAGGCTACGGCGCATCGTGGCCCGCCACAGGGCGGCGCGCAGTGGGGCGGCGAGGTGCTGGTGCGCGGGGTCGAGTATGAGCCACAGCGGCGCCGGGATCGTCTCGGCCAGCGGCCCGTGGCCGACGGGGCGCAGGCCGTCGCCGCCCGCTGCCAGCAGCGCGTAGCCCAAGCCGTTGCGCACCGCGCTCTGCACGCCGCTGAGGTGCGGGCTCTCGGCGGCGAGCACGTGGTCGAGGCCGAGCTCGTCCAGGCGGCGCAGCGAGCGCTCGCGCAGGCTGCAGGGCGGGTCGTAGGCCACGAGCGGGAACGGCTGGGGCAGCGGGTCGGCGCCGGCGAGCCGCGTGCTGGCCCACCAGCGCAGCACGACGGTCCCGAGCGCGAGCGCGTCGGACGCGTCGCCGGGATCGAGGACGATCGCGGCGTCGACCTCGCCCCGGCGCAGGCGCTCGACGAGCTGCGCCGAGCGGTCGACGCGCAGCTGCAGCGCGCGCTGGCCGAGCTCCGCGCGAGTGGCGGCGATGAGCTCGGGAAGCACGGGGTCGACGAGGTTCTCGATCGTGCCCAGGACGAACGGGTCGCCGTCATCGCCGCGCCCGAGCCGCGCCAGCGCCCGGTCGTGGGCGGCGAGCACGTCGCGCAGCTCCTGCGCCGCGCGCTCGCCGTAGGGCGTCAGCTCGACGCCGCGGCCGCGCCGGGAGAACAGCGGCTCGCCGAGCTGGCCCTCGAGCCGTCGCATGTGGCGGCTGACGGCCGGCTGGGTGAGGTGCAGCGCCTCGGCGGCACGGTGATAGCCGCCGTAGTCGACGATCGCCAGGAACGAGCGCAGATGGGCGGGGTCGAGGTCCACGCCCCCATGGTGGCGCGCACGGGGCGACCTGACAAGAGATCGATCACGGATGTGCATCGGTCCCTCGTGAGGTGCGATTGGTGGCCTGACGCGTCGCAGGGAGCATGGACGCCATGCCCGATCGCCTCGTCCTCCCGCTCTTCGTCGCCTTGTGGAGCTCGGGCTACATCGTCGGCGCTCTCGCCATCGGCGTGGCCGACCCGCTCCCGCTGCTCGCCGTCCGCTTCACGCTGGCCGCGCTCGTAGCGGTGCCGCTGGCGCTCCGTCACGGCCGCTGGCGCCGCGCGCCGCTGGGCCGGCTCGCCGTGGTCGGCGTGCTGCTGCAGGTCGTCCAGTTCGGCGGCGTCTACGGTGGCTTCGCCCTGGGCGTGCCGGCGGCGCTGTCCGCGCTGGCGATGCTCGGGCTCTCCCCGCTCGTCACGACCGGCCTCGCGGTCGGCAGCGGCCAGGAGCGCGGCGACGCGCGCCTGTGGGCCGGGCTGGCGCTCGGCGTCGTCGGCGTCGGCATCAGCCTGGCGCCGGAACTCGGCAGCGCCCGTGTCGGCGTCGGGGTCGCGGTCACCCTGGTGGGCATGCTCGGGCTCGCGAGCGCGACCGTGCTGCAACGGCGCTGGGGCGCGGTCGCCGACCCGCGCGTGTCCGTCGCCGCCCAATCGGTGACCGCGGTGCTGATCGTCGACCCCGCGGCTCTGGTGTTCGGCGGCCACGTCGACGTCTCGGCGCGCCTCATCCTCTGCACGGCGTGGCTGGCGTGGGGTATGGGCATCGTGAGCCTGCTGGCCCTGGTCAGCATCCTGCGCCGCCACGCGGCCAGCGCCGTCGCGGCGCTCCTGCTCGCCGTGCCCGCCGTCACCGCCATCGGGTCGGCCCTCGCCCTCGGCGAGGCGCTGCATCCCGCCAGCCTCGTGGGGATGCTCGTGGCGCTGGCCGGTATCGGGGCGGTGCTGCGCCGGGAGGCGCCCTCGCGCGCCGTCGCGCCACGTGGCGCCGCGGCGGTCACGACGCCCTGCTGAGCGCCGTGCGAGCCGTTTGGGCTCAGCACGGTGGGCTCCGACACCGCGCTCCCGCACCTTGGCGGCGACCGCTGCCGGCGCCGACCTAGGTCGCGACCCAGCCGCGTCGGGCCCACGTATACGGTGCGGCGGTGCGGCGCCTGTTCGTCACCGGCCTGGGCGGCTACCTCGGCAGCGAGCTGGGGCGCCGAGCGCCGGCCGCGGGCTGGGAGGTTTCGGGGATCGCCGGATCCGCCGAGCTCGACGTCCGCGACGCCCCCGCGGTGCTCGCCGCCGTGACGGCCGCGCGGCCGGACGTCGTCGTGCACACCGCCTATCGGATGACGGATGCCGCCGTCAACGTCGAGGGGACGCGGGCGGTCGCCGCCGCCGCGGTGGCCACCGGCGCGCGCCTGGTCCACCTGTCGAGCGACCTCGTCTTCCCGGGGACGGGCGCGCGCGCGATGACCGAGGACGACGAGCCGCGCGCCGTCACGCCCTACGGCGCGTCGAAGCTCGAGGCCGAGCGCGTCTGCCCGCCCGAGGCGTTGCTCGTGCGCACCTCGCTCATCTACGGCGGCCCGCACCCGGGGCCGCAGGAGCGCTTCGCCCTCGACGCCGCCGACGGCGTGTCCGACATGGCCTTCTTCACCGACGAGGTGCGCTGCCCGATCGCCGTGGCCGACCTCGCCGCCGCGCTGCTCGAACTGGCCGCCCTGGGATCCGATCCCGCCCATCCGGCCCCCGCCGGCCCGCTCCACGTCGCCGGCGCCGATGCGCTCACCCGCTTCGAGTTCGCCCAGCTCCTCTGTGTGCGCCACGGACGCGATCCGGCCGCCGTGCGCGGCGAGCCCGGCGGCCCCGAGCGGCCCAAGCACATCGTCCTCGACTGCTCGCGGGCTCGCGCCCTGCTGAGCGTGCGCCTGCGCGGGGCGCGCGAGGTGCTCGCGGCGTGAGGGCCGTCGTCGTCGGCGCCGGCGTGGTGGGGCTCACCGCCGCGGTGCGCCTGCGCGAGGCGGGCATCGACGCGGATGTCGTCGCCCGCGACGCTCCGCCGGACACGACGTCCGCCGTCGCCGCGGCCCTCTGGTACCCGTACCGCGCGCTACCGGCCGAGCGGGTGATCGCCTGGTCGGCGGAGACCTACTCCGCGCTGGCCGCGCTGGCCCAGGTGCCGGGCAGCGGCGTGTGCATGCTCGCGGGCACCGAGCGGCTGGCGCCCGGCGCACCCGACCCGTGGTGGCGCGAGGCGGTCCCGAGCCTGGAGCGCACGCGCGAGGGCCTGCGCTTCGTTGCGCCCACCGTGGACATGTCGGTCCACCTGCCGTGGCTCGTCAGCCGGCTGCGAGCCCTCGGCGGCAGCGTCTCGTGTCGCGACGTGGGCTCGTTGGACGACATCGAGGCCGACGCCGTCGTCAACTGCGCGGGCCTCGGTGCGCGCGAGCTGGCCGGCGACCCGTCGCTGACCGCGGTGCGCGGGCAGGTCGTCCGCGTGGCGGCGCCCGGCGTGCGCGAGTGGCTGCTCGACCAGTCCGACCCGCAGCAGCTCGTCTACGTCGTGCCGCGCGAGAACGACGTCGTGCTGGGCGGGACCGCTGACGAGGGCGCCGAGGACCGCACGCCCGACCCGGCGACGACGGACGCGATCCGCGCGCGCTGCGCCGCGCTCGTCCCCGCGGTGCGCGACGCGCCCGTGGTCGCCGTCGCCGTCGGGCTGCGGCCCGCCCGGCCGGCGGTCCGCCTCGAGGCCGAGGGCCGCGTCGTGCACTGCTACGGCCACGGCGGCGCCGGCGTGACCCTGGCCTGGGGCTGCGCTGGGGAGGTAGCCGCACTTCTGGGACCCGGCGCCCGGCGCTACGCTGGACCGCGGTGAAGTAAGCAGCCACCGCACACGATCTCCGGCCGGCGAGGCACGACCTCGCGGGCTCGAGCGTGCGGTGGCGCGGCTGGCGGCCCGGCGTCCTCACACGCCGGCACCGGTCCGTCGCGCTTGCCTCGCCCCGAGTCCTCCGGCCCTCTCCACGACGCAGGAGGACTCCATGTTGCAGGCATCGGATCTCACGAAGGCCCACGACGGCGCGCCGCTCTTCGACGGCCTCTCGTTCGTGCTCGGCGACGGCGAGCGGGCGGGCCTGGTCGGCCCCAACGGCGTCGGCAAGTCGACACTGCTGCGGCTGCTGGCGGGGGTCGATCGCGCCGATCGCGGCGCGGTCGCCACCCGCGCCGGTGAGCGCGTGGGCTGGCTGCCTCAAGAGGCGCCGGACGCGCACACGACCCTCGGCGAGCTGATCGGCGCCGGGTTGGGCGAGCTGTGGGACGTGCGCGGCGAGCAGCACGCGCTGCTGGCACGGCTGGCCGACGGCGACACGTCGCCCACCACCCTGGAGCGCTACGGCCACGTGCAGGAGCGCTTCGAGGCGCTCGGCGGGTGGGCGCTCGAGTCGTCGCTCGACGAGGCGCGTCGCGCGCTGGGCATCGACCACCTTGACGCCGACACGCCGCTGGGGCGGCTGTCGGGCGGCGAGCAGGCGCGCGCGCTGCTGGCCGGAACGCTGCTGGCGGCGCCGACGGTGCTGCTCCTCGACGAGCCGACCAACCATCTCGACGGCGACGGGCTGCGCTGGCTCGAGGAGTGGCTGCGTGGCTTCGCCGGGACCGTCGTCGTCGTGTCGCACGATCGCGCCTTCCTCGACGCGGTCGTCGGCTGCATCCTCGAGCTCGAGCCGGGTGGTGTGCTGACCCGCTACGAGGGCGGCTACAGCGCTCATCGCGCCGAGCGCGAGCGCCGACGGGCGAAGCTCGCGCTCGAGTACGAGGCGCAGGAGAAGCGACGACGACGCCTGGAGGCGGACATCGCGACGACGCGCCGTCAGGCGCAGCACACCGAGCTGACGGTGAGCCGCGCCGCGGCCCCGAAGCTCAAGCGCTACGCCAAGAAGGTCGCCAAGAAGGCCAAGTCACGCGAGGTCCGGCTGCGGCGCGAGCTCGAGGGCGACGCGGCGATCGCGGCGCCCGTCGAGCGCCAGGCGCTGCGTCTGCGCCTGCATGACCACGGGCGCGGGCGCCGGCGCATCGCGGCGTTGCGCGGGGTGCGCTCGCGGGGGCTGGCCGAGGTCGAGCTCACGCTGCATCGGGGCGACCGCGTCGCGGTGACCGGGCCCAACGGCGCCGGCAAGACGACGCTGCTCGACGTGCTGTCCGGCGTGCTCGTGCCCGCGGCGGGCACGGTCGAGCTCGCCGGGGCGGTGCGCGTGCTGCCCCAGACGCCGGTCGCCCTGCCCGCCGACGAGCGCGTGGTCGACTGGCTGCGCGCGCAGGCCTCGCTCGACGAGGGCGCGGCACGGACCCTGCTCGGCGCGTTCGCGCTGGACACCGCGGCAGTGCACCGTCCGCTGGGGAGCCTGAGCCCGGGCGAGCGCGCGCGGGTGCACATGGCGGCGATGGTCGCCTCGGACGCGGAGCTGCTGCTCCTCGACGAGCCGACCAACCACCTCGATCCCGAGACGCTCGAGGCGGTCGAGTCCGCGCTGCGCGCCTTCTCGGGCACGATCGTCGCGGTCTCCCACGACCGGGCCTTCCTCGAGGGGCTCGGGGTGACCCGGCGCATCGAGGTGCGCGACGGCGCGGTGCGCGAGGTGGCCTAGAACGACGAGGGGCCCGGCGCGAACGCCGGGCCCCTCGAGAAGTGTCCCCCTGCGGGCGTCCGGCCCGCAGGTCTGAGACAGTCGGCTGCCCTCCGGGCGCGGAGAGCCAGCGCGGAAGCGCTGCCTACATCATGCCGCCCATGTCGGGCATGCCACCGCCACCGCCGCCGGACTCCTTGTCCGGGATCTCGGCGACGATCGCCTCGGTGGTGAGGATGTTCTTGGCGATCGAGGCCGCGTTCTGCAGCGCCGAGCGCGTGACCATGGCCGGGTCGATGACGCCGTCGGCGACGAGATCGACGATCTCGCCGGTCGCGGCGTTCAGGCCGAAGCCCTTCTTGGCCTTGCGGACGTCGTTGACGACGACCGAGCCCTCGTGGCCGGCGTTCTCCGCGATCTGACGGAGGGGCTCCTCGAGCGAGCGAAGGACGATGCGGGCGCCGGTGCGCTCGTCGTCGTCGGTGAAGCCGTCCAGCTTGATGGCCTCGGCCGCCTGCAGCAGCGCGACGCCGCCGCCGGGGACGATGCCCTCCTCGAGGGCCGCGCGGGTCGCCTGAAGGGCGTCCTCGACGCGGTGCTTCTTCTCCTTCATCTCCGTCTCGGTGGCCGCGCCGACCTTCACGACGGCGACGCCGCCGGAGAGCTTGGCGAGGCGCTCCTGGAGCTTCTCGCGATCGAAGTCGGAGTCGGTGTTCTCGACCTCGGCCTTGATCTGGTTGATGCGGCCCTTGATGGCGTCGCTGTCGCCGGCGCCGTCGACGATCGTCGTGGTGTCCTTCGCCACGACCACGCGACGGGCACGGCCGAGCTGCGAGAGCTGTGTGTTCTCGAGCTTGAGGCCCATCTCCTCGGTGATGACCTCGCCGCCGGAGAGGATGGCGATGTCCTCGAGCATGCGCTTGCGGCGGTCACCGAAGCCGGGGGCCTTGACGGCCACGCCGGTGAAGGTGCCGCGCAGCTTGTTGACCACCAGGGTCGCGAGCGACTCGCCCTCGACGTCCTCGGCGATGATCAGCAGCGGCTTGCCCGACTGGATGACGGCCTCGAGGACCGGCAGCACGTCGCGGACGGAGCCGATCTTCTGGTTGGCGATGAGGATGTAGGGATCCTCGAGGGTGGCCTCCATGCGCTCCTGGTCGGTGACCATGTAGGGCGAGATGTAGCCCTTGTCGAACTGCATGCCCTCGGTGAACTCGAGGTCCATGCCGAACGTCTGGCCCTCCTCGACGTTGACCACGCCGTCCTTGCCGACCTTCTCGATGGCGTCGGCGATGACGTCGCCGATCTCCTCGTCGCCGGCCGAGATGGTCGCGACGCGGGCGATCTGGTCCTTGCCGGAGATCTCCTTGGCCTGCTTGGAGATGTTGGCGACGACCTGGTCGACCGCCACCTCGATACCGCGCTTGAGGCCGAGCGGGTTGGCGCCGGCCGCGACGTTCTTCAGGCCGGTGCGGACGATCGCCTGAGCGAGCACCGTGGCCGTCGTGGTGCCGTCGCCCGCGACGTCGTTGGTCGCCGTGGCGACCTCGCGCACGAGCTGGGCGCCCTGGTTCTCGAAGACGTCCTCGACGTCGATCTCACGAGCGATGGTCACGCCGTCGTTCGTGATGGTCGGGGCGCCGAACTTCTTGTCGAGGACGACGTAGCGGCCCTTGGGGCCGAGCGTGACCTTGACGGCGTTGGCGACGGCGTCGACGCCGGCCTCGAGGGCCTTGCGCGCCGCGCTGTCGTACTTCAGTTCCTTGTGAGCCATAAGTTTCGGTTTCTCCTCGTGTCCTAGGACTCGACCTTGGCGAGAACGTCGCTCTCACGGAGGACCAGCAGGTCCTCGCCGTCGACCTTGATCTCGGTGCCGCCGTATTTGCTGTAGAGGACCTCGTCGCCCTCCTTGACGTCGAGGGGCGTGCGCTTGCCGGTGTCCTCGTTGACCTTGCCGTCGCCGGCGGCGATGACCTTGCCCTTCTGCGGCTTCTCCTTGGCCGTATCAGGGAGGACGATGCCACTCGCGGTGGTCTCCTCCTCCTCGATCGCCCGCACGATCAGTCGATCGCCCAGGGGCTTGAGCTTCATGTCATTGACCTCCATACAAGAGGGGCTGAGTGATTTCCTTCGCGCTGGCACTCTAGGGATGAGAGTGCCAGCAGCTGCCCCCTACTGTAGGACATCGCAAAGAGGTAGGCAAGACTCGTTGGCACTCCGGTAACAGGAGTGCCAGGGTTTGGGGAGCGGTAGGGTGCCAGCATGGCCGCCGCGCCGCTGCCGCCGGGACCCAGGGCTCCGGCCTGGCTGCAGACGATGCGCTGGTGGGCGCGGCCGGTTCCCTTCTTCGAACGCTGCCGCGCGCGCTTCGGCCCGCGCTTCACGGTGCGCCTGGTCGCCACGCCGCCGTTCGTGATGCTCGCGGACCCCGCCGAGGTCAAGCAGGTCTTCACGGCGCCCGCGGAGGTCCTGCATCCTGGCAGCGGCGCGCGCATCCTCGAGCCGCTGATCGGCCGCAACTCGGTGATCCTGCTCGACGAGGGCGCCCACCTGGCCCAGCGGCGCCTCATGCTGCCGGCCTTCCACGGCGAGCAGGTCGCCCGGCTGACCGCGGTCATGACCGAGGTCGCCGCCGCCGAGGTCGAGGGTTGGCCGCGGGGCGAGCGGGTCGCCCTCCACCCGCGCCTGCAGGCGCTCACGCTCGAGGTCATTCTGCGCACGGTCTTCGGCCTGGAGGAGGGGGCACGGCTCGATCGCCTGCGCGAGCACATGAGCGCCCTGTTGGCCATCGGAGCCAACCCCGTGAGCCTGCTCCCGCCGATGCAGCGCGACCTCGGGCCCCGCTCGGCGTGGGGGCGCTTCCTGCGCACCCGCGCGCGGGCCGACGCCGAGCTCTTCGCGCTCATCGAGGAGCGCCGCCGCGACGGCGCGCAGCGCGACGACGTCCTGTCGCTGCTGCTCGCGGCCCGCCACGAGGACGGCTCGCCGATGGCGCCGCAGGAGCTGCGCGACGAGCTCATGACGCTGCTCGTCGCGGGCCACGAGACGACCGCATCGCAGCTGGCCTTCACCTTCGAGCGGCTCGTGCGGACGCCCGCCGTGCTGACGCGGCTGACCGAGCAGGTCGCCGGCGGCGACGGCGACGCCTATGTGACCGCGACCGTGCAGGAGAGCCTGCGCCGCCGTCCCGTCCTCCCCAACGCCGCTCCGCGGCTGGTCATGGAGGAGACCGAGGTCGGCGGGCGCCGCTACCCCGCCGGGGTGTGCCTGGTGCCCAACGCGTACCTCGTCCACCACGACCCGGCGATCTATCCCGACCCGTACGCCTTCCGTCCCGAGCGCTTCCTCGAGCAGTCGCCGGGCACCTACACGTGGATCCCCTTCGGCGGCGGGCGCCGGCGCTGCCTCGGTGCGGCGTTCGCGATGGTGGAGATGAAGGTCGTCCTGCGCGCGGTCCTCGAGCGCGCCGCGCCGCGCCTGGCGGGCGACGGGCGCCTCGAGCTCTCGCGCAGGCGCAGCATCACGCTGAGCCCGCGCGAGGGCGCCGAAGTGGTGCTCGCCTAGCTGACCTCAGCTCGTGTGGATTCTCACCTTGCGGCCCGCGCCGGGCGCGAAGGTGCCGCCGCCGGCGCCGGCGTAGACGCGATAGCTGCCGCCGCGCCTGATGCGGATCGTCTTCGAGTAGACGCCGCCGTTGCGGGTGATGGTCCCCGAGATCGTCACCCAGTGCTTCTTCGCGTTGAGCTTCTGGATGGCCACCGGGACGTTGGCCACGTTCGGCTTGATCGTGCCGGAGAAGTGCACGTGGCCGCCGCGGTGGACGTGCGTGCTGGTCGTCCTCGTGCCGACGACGACCGAGACGCTGACCGTCAGGACCGGGCTGACCACGGAGGCCTGGTCGGTCACCAGCACGCGGTACTGCGTGGTCAGCGGTACCGACAGCAGCGCGAACGAGAAGGCGCCCTGGGCGTTCGTGAGCTGGACGTTGCCGACGTTCGCGAACGGCCCAGTGAAGGGGAACGGCTTCTGCTGCAGGCGGATCGGGCGCCCGGCGTTGCCGGTGCCCGAAAGCGTCCCGGCGAGCGTCGAGGGAGCGCCGAAGGCGACCGGGTTGGGCGCGGCGGCGAGGGCCAGCCCGAGGGGCTGCTTGGGCGTCGTGAAGGTGCGATCGCCCCCGGCCGCGGTCCCGATGGCGTTGTGGGCGACGAGGCGGTAGTGGTACTTCGTGTTCGGCCCGAGCCCAGCGATCGCAGCCGTGGCGCCGACGGCCGCCGCGCCGGCGCCCGCGCCGGCGTCGGGCGTACGCGAGCCATAGGCGACCGTGGTCCCGTACTGGAAGAAGTAGGTCGTCGCCGCCCCGTGGGGGTTGACCTTGCCGTTGAGCGTCGCCGTGGTGATCGTCAGCTTGGACGCGCCACCGGTGCTGACGCCGGGCTTGGTGGCCGCCGCGGCGATGGCCGGCAGCGCGAGCGCGAGCGCGAGCGCGGCCAGGGCGCCGGACAGGCCTCGACGGGTGCGTGACATCGGTTGCTCCTCCGGTGGTTGATCCCCCGCGTCTGAACCCGCCCGCGGACGGCGGGTTGCGGTGCGCGGCGCGCGGGTGTTCGGGATCAGTTCTGGGCGCCGCCGATGCCCAGGCGGGCGTCGGTCACGTGCGGCGGGCGCTCGACGATCTGCGAGAAGCGCACGACGGTGACCGTGTCGTCCATCGACACGGGCCGGCCGTAGATCTGCTCGAGGAAGTGGATCATCTCGTCGTGGCGGCGGAACTCGGGATTGTCGTGCTCGATGTCACGCGGCGTGAGGTCCTTGACGCGCTTGACCTCGACCTGGTCGATGACCGCGTCGAAGATCTTCTCCCGCGGCGAGTGCTGGTAGCCGATGGTCACCATCACCGCCTGGTTCTTGCGGTACTTGTGCGACTTGTCGCCCAGGCGGATGGTCGCCGTCTTGCGCCCGCGCTTGAGCTGGTCGCCGAACAGCGTCGAGTAGAAGTTGAGGACCTGCATCTCGCGGCTGCACCCTACTAAGCGGTGCGCGTGCGCGACAGGGCGCGGGCGGCCATCTCTCGCTCACCGGCGTAGGTCAGCTCGCGCGCCGCGTCCTCGAGCGCCATCCAGCGGGCCTGCTCGACCTCGAAGTCGTGGTCGTCGACCTCGCCGCTGACGTAGGCCAGCAGGAAGAAGCTCACGACCTTCGCGATGCGCCGGCCATTCCGCGTGTACCAGTAGCGCACGTCGCCCAGCGGCTCGACGAGACGCGCCACGACGCCGGCCTCCTCGCGCACCTCGCGCAGCGCCGCCTCGCTGGGCGACTCGCCCTCCTCGGGGTGGCCCTTGGGCAGCGCCAGCACCTTGGAGCCGTTGGCGGCGAGGCGCGTCGGGACGATGACGACGCACTCGCCGTCGCGGACCACGACGCCGCCCGCCGAGAACTCAGTAGACGTAGTTGGCAAGCGCGTCGGGGTCGTGGACCGTGATCCGCCCCCGCCCCTGCGTGATCACGCCGGCGCGCTCGAGCACCGCGATGAAGCGGCTGGCCGACTCGCGCGACGACCCGGCGAGCTGGGCGATGTCGGCCTGCGTGATCTTGACGAGCACGTCGCCGGCGCCGGCGCCCTCGCTCTGCGCCTGGCGCACGAGCCCGTCGAGGACGACCGCGACGCGGCTCTGGACCGTCTGGAACGACTGGCGGGCGAGGCGCTCGTTGGCCTCGCGCAGGCGCCGGCCCAGGGCGATGACGAGCTTGACCGCGATGTCGGGGTGCTGGCGCAGCAGGCGGCGCATGTCCGATCCCAGGACGGCGATCGCCTGCACGTCGTCGAGCGTCTCGACCGTGGCCGAGCGCAGCTCGTCGTCGAACATGGCGAGCTCGCCGAAGATGTCGCCCGGGCCGAAGTGGGCCAGCGCGATGATGCGCCCGTCGGGGTGCTCGCGGACCGCGCGGGCGTGGCCGGTGCGCACGACGTAGCACGTGTCGCTGGCATCGCCCTCGCGGAAGATGACGTGGTGGCCGGGGAAGGAGCGCGGAACCGCGACCTCGACCACCCGCTGCAGGTCCTCGGGTGCCAGCGTCTCGAAGACCGGCACCTGACCCAGGAGTCCTACGCTCTCCTCTGCCGTGGCCACGTCAGGAGACTAAACGGGCTCGGCGCGCCGGGTCTGCCCGGAGCGCAGGGCCGAGTCGAACAGGCGGTGGGCGGCCAGTGCCTCGCCGGGGGTGGCGCAGCCGAAGCGGTCCCGAAGCTCGCCCGCCCTCTCGGCGAGGTAGGAGGCCCACATCTGCAGGATGGCGTCGGCGAAGCCGAATTCGAAGATCGGCCCGGTCACGGTTGCGAAGGCCGACTGGCTTCCGACCTCCAGGCGCTCCCAGACCTGGCGCCCGTCGCGCAGCGCGAAGCGGTGCACGGTCTTGGGCTGCGCGGTCGAGAAGCTCACGCCCCCGTCCATGCCGGTCGCGGTGATGCGCCACGTGTTCATGTGGCCCGGAGCGATGCGGTGGGTGCGCAGGGTGAGGGGGAAGCCGGCGTCGCAGTGCAGCGAGGCGTTGTCGATCGTGTCGCAGGGCACCGGCTCGCCGGTCTGCGGATCGGGGCGCTCGGTGACGAGGTCGCTCAGCTGCGCGTAGACCGTTCGGGGCTGCCATCCCAGCCGCAGGGGCAGGTGGGCGACGTGCATGCCGAGGTCGCCCATGACGCCGATCGCGCCGCAGTAGCGCGCCTGGCGCTTCCAGTTGATCGGCTTCGTGCGATCGAGGTCGCTCGAGTGCAGGAAGTCGTGCTGGACCTCGATGACCTGGCCGAGGTCGCCGTCGGCGATGGTGTCGTGGGCCAGCTGCGCGCCGGGGAAGAACGGCATCTCGCTCGAGCAGCGCACGAAGACGCCGGCCGCCTCGATGGCCGCGACGATCCGCTCGGCGGCGGCCAGGTCGACGCCGAAGGGCTTCTCGCCCAGGAAGTCCTTGCCGGCGGCGACGGCGTCGAGGTAGAGCTCCTCGTGCAGGTGATGGGGCACCGCGAGGTAGAGGACGTCGATCGTGTCGTCCTCGAGCAGGTGGCGGCGGTCGGTCGTCTTGTGGGTGACCGAGGCGATGCGGTCGAACCAGCGCAGCGCCTCGGGGCTCGTGTCGCACACGCCTACGAGCTCGGGCACGACCGGGTGGTCCTCCAGCGCGCTCCAGCGGCCGATGGCGGCCGCCAGCTCGCGGCCCATGAGCCCCGCGCCGACGATGCCGACGCGGACGTGCTCCTGCGTCGTCACGCCTCGTCCCCGTGGACGGCGTGCCTGAGGGCGCGGACCATGGCGGCGGGATCGGGGTGCTGGATGACGTTGCGCCCGTAGACGATCCCACGCGCCCCCTGCGCGAGGACGATGCGCGTGCGCTCGAGGATCTCCTCGTCGGACACGCGCCCCCCGCCGCGGACGAGGACGGGCACGCGGGCGGCGGTGACCACACGGTGATAGGTGCTCAGGTCGTCGGTGGGGTCGGCCTTGATGACGTCGGCGCCGAGCTCGGCCGCCTGGCGGACCAGGGCGACGATGCGCTCGGTGTCGCCGTCGACGCCGTAGCCGCCGGTGGCCTCTGTCATCACGAGCGGCTCGACCATCAGCGGCATGCCGGCGCGGTCGGCCGCGGTGCGCAGGGCGGTGACGTTCTCGATGCACTCGCGGCGCAGGTCATCGGCGCCCGGGATGTCGAAGAGGTTCACGCAGACGCAGGCGGCGTCGAGGCGCACGGCGTGGCCGATGGCGTCGTCGACCACGTGGCTGAACGCCCTGCCCGGCGGCTGCTCGCCGTAGACGTTGGCGACGTCGACGCGCAGCACGAGGGCGGGCTTCTCGCGCCCGGGGAGCGACTGCAGCAGGGGCGCCTGGCCGACCGACAGCTGAATCGCATCTGGGCCGGCCGCGACCAGGGTCTCGACCACGCGGGCCATGTCCTCGATGCCGGCCAGGAAGCGCGGCTCGCCGAAGAAGCCGTGGTCGACCGCGACGTCGATGCAGCGGCCCGAGCCGGCGTGGAAGAGGCGGTTCAGGCGGTAGGCGGCCGACACCGCTCGATCATAGGCACGGCCGCGCGCCGGGCGTCGCCCGCGCGCCGAGCGCGGCGTGGCAGGATCAGCAGCTGTGGTCATCGCCGGCCCCAACCTCACCATCGATCGCACGCTGGCGATCGACGAGCTGCGCCCCGGCGAGGTGCTGCGCTTCGATCGCGCCGTGGTGACGCCGGGCGGCAAGGGGGTCAACGTGGCGCGCGTTGCCCGCGACCTGGGCGCGGACGCCGTGCTCGTCGGCCTGCTGCCGGGACGCACCGGCGTCGCCGGCGCGGCGCTGCTGGGCGACGAGGGGATCGTCGTCCGCGGCGTCGAGGTCGGCGGCGAGCTGCGCTCGACCGCCGTCGTGCTCGAGCGCTCGGGGCGCGTCACGGTGCTCAACGAGCCCGGGCCGGAGCTGGCGCCCGGCGAGTGGGAGCTCTACGAGGGCGTGGTGGCCGACGCGCTACGGGGCGAGCGCGTGCTGGCGTGCAGTGGATCGCTGCCGCCGGGCGCCCCGGCCGACGCGTACGCGCGGCTGGTCGGCCTCGCGCACGCCGAGGGCGCGGTCGCGATCGTCGACGTCGGCGGCGAGCAACTGGCGGCCGCGGTCGCGGCCGGCGCCGACGCGGTGACGCCGAACCTCGCCGAGGCCGAGGGCCTGCTGCACGGGCGCGCCGACGAGACGGTCGACACGGGCGACGTCGCGGTCGTGCGCGAGCGCGCCACGGCAGCGGCGCGGGCGCTGGTCGAGCGCGGGGCGGCGCGTGCGGTGGTGACGGCGGCCGAGGCCGGCGCGGCGGTGGCCGACGGGTGGCTCGCGCGCTGGGTCGCGGCGCGCGAGGTCGCCGAGGTGCGCAACCCGATCGGGGCGGGCGACGCGCTGGTGGGAGGCCTCGCGCTGGCGCTCGAACGGGGGGAGGAGTTCGCGTCGGCCGTGGCGCTCGGGATGGCGTGCGGGGCGGCGAGCGTGGAGACCGATGTGGCGGGGGTCGTGGTCCCGGAGCGGGTGGCTGCGCTGCTGGTCTCGGCGTCCGCGTGACGCCGGCGGCGCTGCTTGCGCAGCGCCGCAAGCGATCGCGGCACTTCACTCACCCGCCCTTGACATCGTTGTCATTTCGGGGATAAGGTCGTGCCGCTTGCGCATGACAACGTTGTCACTGCGCTGGTGTCCGGGTCGAGGAGGAGCGAGGAGAGCGTGGCGAGGCCCACGATGCGGGACGTCGCGAGCAGCGCGGGCGTGAGCCTGAAGACGGTCTCGCGCGTCGTCAACAGCGAGAACGGCGTGCGGCCGGCGACGGCTGCGCGCGTCGAGGCGGCCATCGCGCAGCTCGGCTTCGCTCGCAACGACGTGGCCCGCTCGCTGCGCCACGGGCGCGCCAACGCGCTCGGGCTCGTCATCGAGGACGTCGCCAACCCGTTCTACTCGGCCATCGCGCGGACGGTCGAGGACGCCGCCCACGCGCGCAACCACATCCTCATCACGGGCTCGTGTGAGGAGGACGCCGAGCGCGAGCGCCAGTTGGTCCTGCGGCTGCTGCGTCGCTCGGTCGACGCGCTGCTGATCGTCCCGGCCGGTGACAACCATCGCTACCTGCAGCCCGAGCTCGACGACGGCACCCCGATCGTCTTCCTCGACCGCCCGCCGCGGGGGGTGGAGGCCGACACGGTCCTGCTCGACAACATCGGCGGCGCCCGCGCCGCGGTCGCGCACCTGCTCGCGCACGGCCACGAGCGGATCGCCTACGTCGGCGACAAGCCGCCGCTGCACACCGCCGCCGAGCGCCTGGCGGGCTACCGCGAAGCGCTCCGCGACGCCGGCCGGCCCGCCGACGAGGAGCTGGTGAGCGCCGGCCCGCACGACGCCGCCTCGGCCGAGCGGGCGGTGCGCGACCTGCTCGCGCTCCCCGCCGACCGCCGGCCGACCGCCCTCTTCACGGCCAACAACCGCAACACCGTCGGCGCCCTGCGCGCGCTGCGCGACGGCGACGGCACCGTCGCCCTCGTCGGCTTCGACGACTTCGAGCTCGCCGACATGCTCCCCGTCCCTGTCACCGTGGTGCGTCACGACGCGGCCGAGATGGGACGCATCGGAGCCGAGATGGCCTACCTGCGGCTCGACGGCGACGACCGGGCGCCCGAGCGCCGCACCATCGCGTGCTCCGTGGTGGCTCGCGGATCCGGGGAGCTGCGCGCGCGATGACCCCGACCGCGATCAAGCTCCCGCCCAACCCGATCCGCCACTTCTACCGCGGCGGCCCGGCGATCGCCGAGCTGCGCGGGATCGACGTCGGCGGCGATCGTTCGCCCGAGGAGTGGATCGGCTCGGCCTCGACGCTCTTCGGCGAAAGCGAGCGTGGGCTGAGCCAGATGCCCGACGGCGGCTTCGTCCGCGACGCGCTGGCCGCCGACCCCGAGTGGTGGCTCGGCGCCGCGCACGCCGCGCGCTTCGGCGCCGGCCCCGCGCTCCTGGTCAAGCTGCTGGACGCCGGCGAGCGCCTGCCCGTCCACCACCATCCCGACCGCCCGTTCGCGCACGAGCACCTCGGGCTGGACTTCGGCAAGACCGAGGCGTGGATCGTCCTCGCGGCACGCGGGGGGGCGGAGGTGGCGGTCGGCTGGCGCGACGACGTCGCGGCGGACACGCTGCGCGGCTGGGTCGACGCGCAGGACCACGACGCCCTGCTCGGCGCCCTGAACCCCGTGCCGGTCCGCGCGGGCGACGCGGTCTTCGTCCCCGCCGGCGTGCCCCACGCCATCGGCGACGGCATCCTGATCGCCGAGCTCCAGGAGCCCACCGACCTCTCTGTCCTGCTCGAGTGGGACGGCTTCGGCATCGCCGACGAGCAGGCCGCCACGCTCGGCCTCGGGTGGGACGTCGCGCTGGCCAGCGTCGAGCTGACCGCCCGCGACGCGTCGGCCCTGCTCGGGCCGGCCGGCGACGGCGCCGTCTCCGAGTTGCTGCCCGCGGCGGCGCGCGCCTTCTTCACCGCCCAGCGCGTGGCACCCGAAGGCGCCACCGTGGAGCTCGCGGCCGGCTTCGCCGTCGTCCTCGTGGTCGAGGGCGCGGGCACGCTCGCCGGCCTCGAGGTGACTCGCGGCGACGCCCTGCTCGTCCCCCATGCGGCGGGTCCCGTCGACGCGCATGGCCACCTCGTGGCCCTCGTCTGTCGCCCCCCGGAGGTGCCGGCGGCGTGACCGAGCTGCTGCTCGGGATCGACGTCGGCACCTCGGCCTGCAAGGCCGCGGTCGTCGACGCGCGCGGGGTCGAGCTCGCCCACGGCCAGGTCCCGACGCCGTGGGAGCCCGTAGCGACGGGAGCCGAGCTCGACGCCGACACGCTGCTTGGCGCCGTGGCCGACGCGGCGCGCGAGGCGCTCGACCGCGCGCCCGACGGCGAGCTGGCGGGCATCGGCGTGACGAGCGTGGCCGAGACCGGGATGCTGCTCGACGCCTCGGGCGCCGTCCTCCACCGCCCGGTCGCCTGGCACGACTCGCGCGGCGCCGCCGAGGCACAGGCGCTCGCGCGCGACCTGCCCCACTTCACACAGCGCACCGGCCTGCCCGCCAGCGCGCTGTGCTCGCTGGCCAAGCTCAAGCACCTCGGGACCAGGGGCGCGGCGCGCTGGCTCAACGTGGGCGAGTGGATCGTGCACCGCCTGGGCGGCCGCCAGGTCTCCGAGCTGTCGCTCTCGTCGCGCACCGGCCTGCTCGATCTCGAGCGCGTGGCGCCCTACGCCGACGCCCTCGCCTGGGCCGGCCTGCCCGGCGACGCGCTCGGTGAGCTCGTCCTCGCGGGCGCCCGCGCCGGGCGCAGCGACGGCGCCGCCCTGCCCGGGACCGAGGGCGCCGCGTTGACCGTGGCCGGCCACGACCACCTCGTCGCCGGCGTCGGCGTGGGTGTGATCGCGCCCGGCGACGTGCTCGACTCGTGCGGGACCGCCGAGGCGCTCGTGCGCGTGGCCCCGCCGCAGGACACCGCCGCGCGCCGGCGCAGCACGCAGGCCGGCGTGACCGTCGGCTGGCACGTGGCCGGGGGCCGCCAGGCGCTGCTGGCCGGCGTGTGGTCCGGCCTTGCCCTGCGAGAGGTGCTGGACCAGCTCGGCGCCGATCGCGAACAGCTCAGTGCGGGCGCGCTCGCCACCGCTCCCGGCGACGCGCCCGCGCTCGAGCTCGAGCTGCACTCGCTCGAGCGCCCTCCGCTGCGGCTGCCCGACGCCGCGCCGGCCGCCGTGTGGCGCGCGGCGATCGACACCGTGACGCGCGAGGCGCAGGCGCTCATCGCCCAGATCGACGAGGTCGCCGGGCCGCACACCAAGGTCGTGGTCACCGGCGGCTGGGCCCGGGACCCCGCCGTGTTCGCCGCCAAGCGCCGCTTCGGCGCCATCGAGGCGCCACCCGTCGTCGAGGCCGGCTGTCGCGGCGCCGCGCTGCTCTCCGGCGTGGCCGCCGGGCTCTTCGCGAGCGCCGACGAGCTGCCTGCCGTGTCCGCCATCGAAAAGGAGCCCGCCTGATGCCCGAGCCCCTGCTCGAAGCCAAGGGGATCGTCAAGAGCTTCGGCCGCGTCCGCGCGCTGCGCGGCGCGAGCTTCTCCGTGTACCCCAAGGAGGTCGTCGCGCTGGTCGGTGACAACGGCGCCGGCAAGTCGACGCTGGTCAAGACTCTGGCCGGCGTGCAACAGCCCGACGCCGGCGAGATCCTCTTCGAGGGCCGGCCGGTCGAGCTGCACACCCCGCTCGACGCGCGGCGCCTGGGAATCGAGACCGTCTACCAGGACCTCGCGCTGGCGGCCGAGCTCGACGCCGGCGCCAACATGTTCCTCGGCCGCGAGGTGATGCGCACCGGCCTGCTCGGCAAGCTCGGCTTCATCGACAAGCAGGCGATGCGCGTCCAGAGCCGCGACGCCTTCAAGAGCCTCGGAGTCGCCCTGCAGGACATCGGGGCGCCGGTGGCGACCATGTCCGGCGGCCAGCGCCAGGGCATCGCGGTCTCCCGCGCGGTGACGTGGGCCTCGAAGGTCGTCTTCATGGACGAGCCGACGGCGGCACTCGGCGTGGTCCAGACCCGCAACGTCCTCGACCTCATCGCGCGCGTGCGCGAGCAGGGGCTCGCGGTCGTCCTCATCAGCCACAACATGCCTGAGGTCTTCGAGGTGGCCGACCGTATCGAGGTCCTCCGCCTGGGCACCCGCGTCGCGCGCTTCACGCGCAGCGAGGCCACGATGGAGGACGTCGTCGGGGCCATGACCGGGGCCATCACGCATGACGAGCTAGATCGGCCGGATGCCGAGCCCCGCCATCCGAACACGACCCACCCACCCGGGCCGGACGCCCCACGGAGGTGACTCCCATGAGCGACGTGACCACCACCACACCGGCCGACGAGCCCGAGCTCGACGACGAGGGGCAGGAGCGCCCGGCGCCCTTCTGGCAGCGCCTCGTCGCCGGGTCGAGCACGTGGATCGGCCTCATCCTGCTCGGGCTCATCATCGTCTTCAGCCTGCTCGACCCGAGCGCGTTCGTCGACGTCGCCAACGCGCGCAACATCGCCACCGATGCGGCCGTGCTGCTCGTGCTCGCCACGGGGATGACCTACGTGATCATCACGGCGGGCATCGACCTGTCGGTCGGCGGGGTGCTCGTCTTCGCCGGCGTCGTCTCCGCCAAGGCGATGCACGCGGCGGGGGGCAACAACTGGGGCGTCATCTTCCTCGGCCTCGTGGTCGCGCTGGCGGGCGGCATGGCCTGGGGGCTCATCAACGGCTTCCTGGTCGCGAAGGCGAAGATCCCCGCCTTCGTCGTCACCCTGGGCACCCTGGGCGCGAGCCTCGGCTCGGCCCTCGTGATCACCGGCGGCGTCGACGTGCGCGACGTGCCGTTCAAGCTCATCACCACGATCGGCACCGGCCGTGCCATCAACAACCAGATTCCCTGGTTGGTGGTGATCGCCTTCGCGGTGGCGATCGTGTTCGGTGTCATCCTCGCCGCCACCCGCTTCGGCCGCTACACCTACGCGGTCGGCTC
Source organism: uncultured Actinomycetes bacterium (assembly GCA_963807305.1). Taxonomy (GTDB): domain Bacteria; phylum Actinomycetota; class Thermoleophilia; order Solirubrobacterales; family Solirubrobacteraceae; genus JAOPZW01. Next base: position 32,255 of record CAWEBN010000012.1, on the reverse strand, counting down.
CAACGAGGAGGCGGCGCGGCGCGCCGGCGTCCCTGTCGACCGCCACCTCATGAAGGTCTACGCGCTGGCGGGCACGCTCGCCGGGCTGGCCGGCTTCCTGTCGCTGGCCCGCTTCTCGACGACGACGATCGGCGGCCACGACACCGACAACCTGCAGTCCATCGCCGCCGTCGTCATCGGCGGCACCAGTCTGTTCGGAGGCATCGGGACGATGCTCGGCACCGTCTTCGGCGTCTTCATCCCCGCCGTCCTGCAGAACGGGTTCGTGATCGTGGGGGTCAACCCGTTCTGGCAGAACATCGCAGTCGGCGCGGTGCTCATCGCCGCCGTGTACCTCGACCAGTTGCGCCGCCGGTCGCAATACCGGCGATGACCGTCCAAACCCTCTAGGAGGAGGTCCATCCCACCATGGCACGCAGAACCTGGATTGCCGCGGCCTGCGCCGCGATCCTCGCTCTCGGCGTCGCTGCCTGTGGCAGCGACAACAACAGCAGCACGTCGAGCGGCTCGAGCAGCAGCTCGTCCAGCAGCGCCAAGCAGAACTACAAGATGACGCTCATCGCGGGCGTCAAGGGCGACGAGTTCTACATCACGATGAACTGCGGAGCCCAGGCCAAGGCCAAGGAGCTCGGGGCCACCCTCGACTTCCAGGGCCCGGACAAGTTCGACGCCGGGTTGCAGACGCCGGTGGTCAACGCCGTCGCGGCCAAGAAGCCCGACGCCGTGCTCGTCGCGCCGACGGACACCAAGGCGATGTACGCGCCGATCAAGCAGCTGTCCGACAACGGCGCCAAGGTCGCGCTCGTCGACACGACGCTCGATCAGGCCGACTTCGCGATCTCGCAGATCGCGTCGGACAACGAGGGCGGCGGCAAGCAGGCCGCCAAGACACTGGGCGAGCTCATCGGTGGCTCGGGCAAGGTCTTCGTGGTCAACGTCAAGCCCGGCATCTCGACCACCGACCTGCGCGCCAAGGGCTTCGAGGAGGGTGCCAAGGAGGCCGGCCTGACCTACGTCGGCCAGCAGTTCGACGACGACGACCCGGCGAAGGCCGCCGCGATCACCAAGGCCGCGCTGGCCAAGAACCCCGACCTCAAGGGCATCTTCGCCACCAACCTGTTCTCCGCCGAGGGCGCCGCGACCGGCATCCGCGAGGCGGGCAAGCTGGGCCAGGTGAAGATCGTCGGTTTCGACGCCGGCCCGAAGCAGATCGAGGACCTCAAGAAGGGCACCGTGCAGGCCCTCATCGCACAGAAGCCGGCCGAGATCGGCGCCGACGGCGTGCAGCAGGCCTACAACGCCCTGACGGGCAAGGCGACCGAGAAGAAGATCGGCACCGGCTTCACGTCGCTCACCAAGGACAACCTCGCCCAGAACCCGGACGCTCCCTACAAGGCGAGCTGCTGACCTGACAGGACGGCGCAACGCGGCGCGGCCATCGATGGCCGCGCCGCGCCTGTCCGGCAACGACGACGGCGCGGCCCTCCATGGCCGCGCCGTGCCCACCCCGTGTCGGGGTGCGGGCTACGCCGCGTGCGCTTCGGCGGAGCCCTCGTCGGCCGGGTCGTCCTGGGACGGCGCGTCCGCCTGCGGAGCGGCGAGCGCCTGGGGCGCGGCCGCCGCCGGCGCGGGCGCCCGCGCGGGGTCGCGCCACACGAACGCGACGTCGCGGGCGCACGGCGCCTTGCCCGCCGTGCAGTCCACCACGGTCAGGTCGTAGGGCTGCGGCGTCGTCGAGCAGGACAGTCCACGGAGCTTGTCGCGCGGCGCACCCGCGTCGGCGGCCTCGCTCCAGCGGCGCGCGATCCGGCGCGCGACGTGGCACGGGACCCGCATCGCGAGCACGCTCGACGCGCCGCCGGAGGCGAGCGAGTCGTCGCCGCACGCCTGGTGCCCGGTGCCGTCGAAGGGCAGGGCCTGCCAGTCGGGCGACTCGTCGCGCGCGGGGTTGTCGGTCAGCTTGCGCGGGTTCGAGCCGTCGGCGTTCATGACGTAGATCTCCTGCTGGCCGTCGCGCGCGCTCGAGAAGGCGATCTTCGTACCGTCCGGCGAGAACTCCGGGCCCTCGTCGAGGCCGGGAGAGTCGGTGAGCCGGCGCACGTGGGTGCCGTCGGCGTGCATGACGTAGAGGTCCTTCTCCTGCGCCTCGGTGCCGGGCGTGAAGGTGCCCGCCGGCGCGCGCTCGAAGAGGATCCGCTTGCCGTCGGGCGACCACGACGGCGCCGAGTCGAAGTCCGCGTTGCTCGTGAGCTGGCGGACGTTCGTCCCGTCGGCGTTCATCACGTAGATCTCCTCGTCACCCGAGGGCTCGGCGAGATCGAGGTCGCCGCGGAAGGCGATCTGCGTCCCGTCGGGCGAGTAGGACGGGTAGCGCTCGTCGCCGGTGCGCAGCAGCACCGGTTGGGTGACGGGCTGCGTCGGGTCGGTTGCGCTCTTGGCGACGTCGAGCACCCAGGTGTCGGCGTCCTGCACGAGCGGGTTCTCGGGCGTGCGCCGGTACAGCAGCTTCGTGCCGTCCGGCGACCAGGACGGCTGACCCTCGCTGAAGCGGAACGTGCGCGTCAGGAGCGCCTCGCCCGTGCCGTCCGCGTTGATGACCGCCAGTTGGTTGCTGCCGAACTGCGCGGTCTTGAAGGCCAGGCGCCGGCCGTCGGGCGACCAGGCCGGCTGGCCGTCGTCGGCCCGGCGGAAGGTCAGGCGGATCGGGCTCTCGACGTCCAGCGGCGAGACGTAGATGTCGTCGCTGAACTGCGAGCCGGTGCGGTTCGAGCCGTACGCCATGTAGCCGTTGAGCCCGGGCCAGGCCTGGGCCGTCGCGGCCGGCAGCGCCACGAGCGCGAGGGCGACCGCGGGGAGGAGCGAGCGCGCGCGCGGCGCGCCAGGGAGAGCGAGCATGGGCGAGACCTCCGATGAAGTGAGGGGCGGGCTAGCGAACTGCCTTGGCCTTGGGGACCACCACGTCGCGGTAGCCGATCCAGAAGCCCTGGGGGTCGAAGAAGGTGGTTCCGGTGAAGCGGATCCGGTAGCGCCCGGCGGGCACCGGCCGGAAGGGGAACTGGCGCACCTTCTTGGTCATGTCCCCGCACGGCCCGCTGACCGATCCGATCTCGACGGTCTTGAGACGCTTGCCGTTGAGGAAGTAGTGCGCGTAGACCTTGCGGTAGGGCTCCCAGCCCATGACGCGGAAGGTGGTCATGGCGCGGGGGTTGACGTGCCCGATGAGCCACGGGAGAACGAGCACGTCGACCGCTGACAGGGTGAACTGCGTGGTCGCGAAGCTGTCCTGCGGCGGCCCGATGGGTCCGGTGGGTCCGATCCGCGCCTGGTCGTTGGCCGTCATGGTCACGGTCTCGCGCAGGTCGTTGTCGGACGCCAGCGCCGGCGCGGCCAGGCTGCCGTGGATGCCGCCCGCGGCGTCCGCCTTCAGCGGGTCCTTCGCCGTGACGAGGTTGTTGCCGTGCGCGCCGGACAGGGCGAACGACACCGCGACGTCGCCCGCGGGGGTGTACCCCGCGCCTCCGAGCCCGATCGGCTGTCCGGTCGAGTAGCACGGCAGGTCCGTCCCGAGCGTGGGCGCCGCCGTGGCGAGCGCCGGGGCGGCCAGCGCCGCGGTGAGGAGCAGCCCGCACGCGCGGGCCGTCCTCGCGATGGGTGCATGAGCTTTCATGCCCCGAGGCTCGCGTGCGCGAGCGCGTCCGCCCATCCGTGCCAGGGGTGAGCCGCACGACCCCAAGGGGTGAGCGATTTCACCGCTAAGGGGGATTGCGGGGTAGCGTCTGCCTCGTGGCCGGAACGCCACTGCGCCCACATGTCGCCACGCCGCTGGAGCTGCGTGAGCGCCTGCGCGCCGAGGCGGCCGGCGCGCCGTTCCTCGTGGTGCGCGACGAGGACGACCGCCAGCTCGTGGTCGAGCTCGCGGGCGATCGCGCGCAGCTCACGATCGGGCGCGACGAAGCGACCGACGTGGCCCTGGCGTGGGACGCGCGGGTGTCGCGGACGCACGCGACGCTCGAGCGGCTCGGCAGCGACTGGACCATCGCCGACGACGGGCTCTCGCGCAACGGGACGTGGGTCAACGAGGAGCGCGTGACGGCCCGCCGGCGCCTGCGCGACGGGGACGTCGTCCGCGTCGGCGCCACCTCGCTGGCCTTCTGCGCGCCGGGGCCGGGCGCACGCGCGGACGCGACGCTGACCGCCGAGGGCGTGCCGGTCGGCGACGTGCTGACCTCGGCACAGCGGCGCGTCCTGGTCGCCCTGTGCCGGCCCTATCGCGATGCGGCCATCGCCACGCCGGCATCGAACCCGGCCATCGCCGACGAGCTCTCGGTCAGCGTCGACGCGGTCAAGAGCACGATGCGGCTGTTGTTCGACCTCTTCGGCATCGGCGACCTGCCCCAGAACCAGAAGCGTGCCAGCCTCGCGCTCCAGGCGCTGCGCGGCGGCGTGCTCTCGCGGCGTGACCTCTAGCCGAAGGCGACCCGCGTGAGGCGGTCGTCGGCGACGCTCCTAGCCGAAGTCGACCCGCGTGAGACGGTCGTCGGCGACGCTCGTGACCCACGCCGAGTGGCCGCGGACGTCGACGGCGACGGGGTTGAAGCCGACCCGGAGCGGCTTGCCCACGATGCGTCCCGTGTGAGGGTCGATGCGGACGACCGACTGATCGCCATAGCACGCGACCCACACGCCGTCGTCGCGGGCGTGCAGGCCGTAGGGGCGGCCGGGGACGTCGGTCTTCACGATCTTCGGCCCCTTGGGGTCGACGCGCGTCACCTCGTCGTCGCCGTAGTCGGTGACCCAGACGAAGCCGGCCGCGACGTCGAGCCGCTCGGCGTGGCGGCCCACGGGCAGCGTCACCACACGCTGCCGCGACGCGGCGCTGACCTTGATCAGGACGGGCTTGTGGCGGCCGAGGACCCACACTGCGCCGTTCGCCGCGCGGACGTCGTTGATGCCCTCCGGCACCGGGAGGCGGCCCACGACCATGGCGGTGTGCGGGTCGATCTCGACGAGGGTGTCGGCTCCCCACGGCGACTGCTCGGCCACCCACACCGCGCCCTCGCCCGCGTCGATGGCACGCGGCTGGCCGATCATCGCGATGGGCGTCCCGATCGGGCTGCCGGTCGACGCGCGGACGCGGACGACCTGGCGGGAGGCGGCCACCGTCACCCAGAGCTCTCCTCGCCGGTTGGTGATGTCCGTGATGCCGAAGCCGAGGCGCGGGCCGCGGCGGCGAAGGTGACCGCCGAGCGGGACCCGGTCGAGCGTGGGCGAGCCCGTGCTGGCGATCCATGCGCTGCCGGCGGCGATCTCGACGTTGACCGGCCGCATTCCGACGTGGACGGCGCGACGACGTGCGGGGCGGGGATGACGTGCTCCTTGCCGCCGGGCGGCTTGGCCGGCGCAGCCGCGATCGTCGTGGTCGCCGGCGGCGCGCCGGTCGCGCGTGCGGCGTCGCGGGGCTCGTGGGTGAGGAGGAAGGCGGCGACGGCGCCGGCGAGGACGGCGGTCGCCGCGGCGGCCCTGAGGACGGGCCGGCGCCGACCGCGACGCGGGCCGTCGGGCCACGTCACGGCGGTGGCGCTGCGCCGCCGGCGGCGGGGTGCCGCCGTGCGCTTGGCGCGCGCGGCCGCCGGGCGCCCGGCCGCCGCGAGGGCCGCCGCACCGAGCTCGCCGGCCGAGGCGGGACGCGCTTCCGGCCGCTTCTCCAACGCTCGGCGAACGACCTCGTCGAACGCCGCCGACACCCCGGGCACGAGCTGCGAGGGCTCGGGAGGCGCGGCGTGCAGGTGCGCCCACAGACGCGCCTCGTCGGTCTCCCGCGGGTAGGCGGCCTGCCCGGTCAGCGCGAAGTGCAGCACGCATCCGAGCGCGTAGATGTCGGCGCGCCGGTCGACGGGCTCGCCGCGGATCTGCTCGGGCGCCATGAAGTCCATCGTCCCGACCCAGCCGCCGGGCGAGGTCAGCCCGCCTTCGGAGAGCGCGTGGCTCGCGAGGCCGAAGTCGCTGAGGTAGACCTGGTCGTGGGCGCCGAGCAGGATGTTGGCGGGCTTGACGTCGCGGTGGACGAGCCCGGCATCGTGCGCGGCGTCGAGCGCGTCGGCCACATGGGCCACGATCGCCGCCGCGTGCTCCGGCGCGAGCGGCCCGGTGGCGGTGACCCGCTCGCGCAGATCGTCGCCGTCGACGAACCGCATGGCGATGTACGCCCGTCCGTGGCACTCGCCGTAGTCGTGGATCGGGATGACGTTGGGGTGCTCGATCGCCGCCGCGGCACGCGACTCGCGCAGGAAGCGCTCGCGAATGCGTGGATCGCCGAGCAGCCCGGCCGCGACGACCTTCAACGCGACGGGACGGTCGAGACCCAGCTGCGTGGCCTTGTAGACGACGCCCATACCGCCGCGACCGGCGATGCCTTCCACCCGGTAACCGGCGAACTTCGCGGTGGATGGAGCGAGCATGGAGATGTGCCTGGAAGGTGGGGAGTCCCGATCCCCTGCCCGCGCCTTGAACGGCCCGCGCCGCGACGAGTTCCGAGGTTGCAGCTTTTGTGGATGTTTGCCGTCAGGCCGACAGCGCCGCCTCGCGACGGCGGCGGCGCAGCGCGGCGGCCGTGAAGCCGCCCGCCGCGCCGACGAGCCCGAGCGGAACGAGGACGGCGAGGGCGATCAGGGCCACGCCGGCGCTGACCTCGAGGACGCGGACGGCATCGTGCGCGGCGTCGCCGGGCGTCCACGACCCGCCGCCAGGGGCGGCGGCGTGCTTGCGGGCGACGCCAGTGACCTCGACGCCGACCGTGGCGTAGTCGGCGCGGTTGCGCACCGCGGCCAGCTGGCGTTCGTAGCGCTGCAGCGCGCGGCGGTTGTCGGCGATGCGCGCGCGCAGGCTGCTGATCTCCTGGGCAGTCGTCGCCTTGGACAGCGCGCGCAGCAGGCCGCTGCGCTCGGCGCGCGCCTCGGCCAGGCGCGCGGAGGCGCCGTTGTAGGCGTTGGTGATGTCGTCGGCGCTCTGCTGCAGCGACTTGACGTGACCGAGCCTGCTCAGCCGTGCCAGCGCGTCGTCGAGGCGGCTGGTCGGGACGCGCAGGACGAACGACGCGGTCGAGTGCCCGTCGCCGGTGGCGATCTGCGAGGACTGCACGAAGCCCCCGGCGGCCTGTGTGGCCCGCACGACGCCGTCGCCGGCCGTCTGCACGTCGGTGGTGGTCAGCTCCAGGCGCGTGCTGCGCTCCACGCGCCGCTGGCGGGCGGGCGTGGATCCGTTCGGGGCCACCGCCGGCGCCGCCGGGGCCGCGCTGCTGGTCTTCCCGCTGCCGGTGCTTCCGCTCCCGGCGCTCCCGCTCCCGGCGCTCCCGCTCCCGGCGCTCCCGCTGCTCTTCGCCGCATCCTGCGACTGCTCCTGGGTGGCCGGCGGCGCCGCGACGCCGGCGCCGCTGCTGCTGCCGGCGCCGTCATTCGACCCACCGCCGGCGCTGAGCACGACGACCGCCACCACGGCGGCGAGGACGCAGCCGGCGGCGCCGAGCGCCGGGACCATCGGACGCAGTGACGCGAACCGCCGGCGGGGCAGCACGCGCTCGAAGCCACGCTCGATGCGCATGTCCAGGCGTGCCCGGAAGTCCGGTGCCATCGCCGGCGCGTCGGCGCGCACGTCGCGCACGAGCGCGGCGAGCTCGGCCTCGGAGGCCGGATCGCCCGCGAGGGCGGCCTCGAGTGCCTCGAGCTCGGCAGCTACGGCGGGGTCGAGGGTGGTCTCACGACGGCGCATGACAGGCCTCTCGAAGTCGGGTCAGGGCGCGGTGCACGCGGGTGCCCGCGTTGGAGGCCGAGACGCCGAGGACGTCGGCGATCTCGGCGTTGCTGAGCCCCGCATGGAACTTCAGGGCGATGAGCTCGCGCTCGCGCGGTTCCAGGGAGGCCAGCGCCACGTGTACGGTGGCGCGTCGTTCAGCGGCCTCGGCCTCGCCCTCTGGCACCGGCTCGTCGCCCGCGGGCTCGACGGCGAGCTCTGCGCTGCGCTTGCGCCGTCGCAGCTCGTCGAGCGCCGCGTTGCGGGCGATCCCGAAGAGCCACGCTCGCTGGGACCCACGGCGGGGATCGAATGAGCGCTGCTTGCGGAAGGCGCGCTCGAAGGCGGCCGCGGTGACCTCCTCGGCAGCCGAGCGATCGCGCAGCAGCGAGGCGGCATAGGCGTAGACGGCGTCCGCGCTGGATCGGTAGAGCGCCTCGAAGGAGGCGGCGACGGACGTGGGCGCCTGGTCGATGGCCATCGTCAGCGTGTGCTCCACATCGGTGCTACGGCGCCGAGGCGGATTCGTCACAAGAGCACCGAAACCCGCGGCGGGCCGAAGGTATCGTCAGGGTGTGACCCTGTTGCGCGCAACGCTCGGCGCGATAGCCCTGCTCATGGCCGCAGTTCCGGCGGGCGCCGCCGCGCGCCAGGCCGATGCGATCAGCCACAGCAAACGCCTGTGGGCGACGGTCAACGTCTGCGACACGGTCGGCCATCCAGACTCGATCGGCATCCGCGGGTCGATGCCAGGCGACGGACAGAAGGGCGAGCTCATGTTCATGCGCTTCCAGGTTCAGCTCTTCGACGCCGACGACGCGCGCTGGCATACCCTCGCCGGCGCCGACTCGGGCTTCGCCAAGGTCGGCTCGGCCCGCAAGGCGCGCCAGTCGGGCAACACGTTCACGATCACGCCGCCGCGCGCGGGCGTCGCGCCCTACCTTTTGCGTGGGGCGGTCGTCTTCGAGTGGCGCGACGGCGACGAGGTCGTACGGCACCTGCGCCGGGCCACCACGGCAGAGCATCCGGACACGACCGGATCGGACCCGGCCGGCTTCACTTCGGCAACGTGCACGATCACTTGACTCGATGCTCGCCGCGGTCGATGAACCATCCATGAGCAGGCGCCTCGTACCGATCGTCCTCGCGGTGGCCGCCCTGGCGCTCGCCCCGGCGGGCGCGATGGCCAAGGCCGCTTCGCATCCCCAGCTGTGGGCGACCGTCAACCTGTGCGACACCCCGTCCAAGCCGGGTGCGGTCGGCGTCCGGGTGTCGATCCCGCGCGAGAAGGGCGCGCCTCAGCAATGGGCCCGCATCCGCCTGCAGTGGTTCGACGGCACCAAGCGTGCGTGGCGCCTGGTGCGCTCCGGGGGGGACGCCGGGTTCGCGCGCATCGGCATCGGCACGCGGCTGGTCCAGGGCGGCACGACCTTCACCTTCCCGCTGCCCGAGCCCGGGTCGCGCATCGTCCTGCGCGGTCTCGTGGACGTCGAGTGGCGCGCCGGCACCCGGGTCGTCGACCAGGCCCGGATGAACACGACCGCGGGGCACCGCGACGGCAAGGACCGTCAGCGGCGCGTGTCGCGTTCGTCGTGCGAGATCACGCGGTAGCGAACAGCCGCGGGTCGTTCGTGATGACCCCGGTGACCCCGATGGCGCCGAGCTTGGCGATCCGCGTCGGGTCGTCGACCGTCCACACGTAGAGCTCGCCGCCCGCCCGCTCGATCGCTCGCGCCATGCGCGGAGTGACGAGCGCCCAGTGCGACATGATCGCGTCGACGCGGCCCTCGCTGATCGCACGCGCCGCGCGCCCCGGCAGCACCGTGCGCACGTACTGTGCGGCGAGCAGCGCCGGCCAGCGCGTGAAGGGGTTGGCCAGGTAGTTGCGCCGCAGCTTGGGCACCGACCAGCCGAGGCGGATGTCCGGCGCCTGCTCGCGGACGATGCGCAGGCTCTCCTCCTCCATGGTCGAGATCAGCGCGCGCTCGGCCAGCCCGTACTCGCGCAGGGCGTCGATGACGCGGCGCTCGTAGCCGGTGGTCTTGAGGTCGACGTCGAGCTCGATGCCCTCCCAGGCATCCTGGGCGAAGTGGGCGAGGCCCTCCTCGAGCGTGAGCGGGTCGCGCAGCGCGGCGGCGGAGAAGTCGTGGGCGAGAACGAGGCGACCGGACCCATCGGGGTTCTCGGGCAGCACGTCGAACTCGACCATGTCGACGCCCGCGGCGAGCGCCGCGTCGAAGGAGGCGAGCGTGTTGCCCGGTGCGATGAGGTCGGCGCCCTTGTGGCCGATGCGCTTCAGTGCTGGCATCCAGGGCACCAGTATGTCGTGCGGTTGCCGTCACCCTGGCCGCGGGAGCGGATCCGCGTTCCGCAGCGCGGACAGGGCCGGCCGACGCGGCCGTAGATCGCCGGCGCCCGGACCTGGTAGCCGCTGAGCGCCGACTGCTGCATGCGCGGCCGCGTGAGGCGCACGACCCGCAGCGCCTCGCCATCGGAGACCTCGCCCGTGGGGCGCCACGGGTCGACCGCGGCGTCGAAGCAGCCCTCGCACTTCCACAGGTTGCCGATGCCCGCGATCGTGCGCTGGTCGAGCAGGGCGTCGCCGATCGGCCGCGTCGGGTCGTCGGCCCGCAGGCGCGCCAGGAAGCGGTCCTCGTCGAGCTCGGGGCCGAGGATGTCGGGGCCCAGGCCGGCGAGCCGCTGATCGAAGCGCGCCCGTGAAGCGGTCATGAGCTCGAGCACCGGGCCGTCGAACTGCACGACCGCGTGCCCGGCGGCGCGCAGCACGAGCCAGGCGCGGCGCGCCGACCGTCCCCAGCGCTGGCCGTCGCGATAGACGCCCCACGCGCCCGTCATGCGCAGGTGCGAGTGGATGACGCGCCCGCCCTCGAAGCGCAGGAGCAGGTGCTTGCCGTGGGCGTCGACGCCTTCGACCGCGCGGCCGGCGAGCTTCTCGGCCCAGCGGTCCGCCCCGAAGCGAGGGTGAGGCGTCGCGAGCTCATCGGGGACCCGGCCTTCGAGCACCGGGCGCATCCGGTGAGCGGCGTGGTGGATGGTGTCTCCCTCGGGCATCGCCTGCTGCGAGAGTACGAGGGTCGCGCGCAGCGGGCGGCAGCTCGCCCGTCAGACGCGGCGCTCGAGCACCAGCTCGTCGCGGATGGGGATGCCGGCGTAGCCGGTGGCCGGGATCTGCGGCTTGCGCCGCCGGGACATATCGACCCCGTCCAGGCGCACCGCGGCGAGCACGAAGCCGTGGCGCTGGTAGAGGCGCAGCGCCGGGAGGTTGTCGTTGGTGGTGACCAGGTGCACCCGCGTGCAGCCCGCCGCGCGGGCGGTCTCGGCCACCGCCTCGACCAGCGCGCCGCCGATGCCGCCGCCGACCGTCAGTGCGTCGAGGGTGACGAGCTCGCAGTCGTCGTCGTCGATCAGGTAGGTGGCCAGGCCGGCGCGCTCGCCGTCGGCCTCAGCGATGAGGGCCGGCAGCAGGGCCGGCCGGTGCTCACGCCCGCTGCTGACGACGCTCTCGCCCCAGCTCTCGCGCACGATCGCGCCCGCCCAGGCGCGCTCTTCGTCGCGCAGCGCGCGTATGCGCAGCTCGGCGTGGGGCGCGAGCAGCTCCAGCCGGTTGCCGAACGGGTCCTCGACGTAGAAGCGCGGGCCGTCCCAGGTGACCGCGCGGCCGGCGGCCTCGAGCTTGGCCGCCAGCGCGCTCAAGTCGCCCGCGCGCGGCACCGCGAGCGCGGGGTGCGCCTTGCGCGCCGGGGCGAAGGACTCCGCGATCCCGACGTGCAGCTGCTGCTCGCCGACCGCGAACCACACGCCTCCGCGCGCCCGCAGCCGCTCGGGCTTGGGCAGCTCGGGGAGGCCGAGCAGGTCGCCGTAGAACGCGCGCGCCGCACCCTCGCCGCCGGCCGGAGCGGCGACCTGGACGTGGTCGATGCGGGCGATCATGCGCTCAGCGTCAGCTTGCGCGGCCCGGCGCGGAAGCCCAGCTCTATGAGCGGCGCTTCCCAGCGCGAGCCGACGACCGGCTCGCCATCGACGCGCTCGAGCGAGAGCTTGCGCCCGCGCCCGGAGGTGACGAACCGCGCCAGCGCCTCGAGCGCCGGGCGGATGCGGGGGTCGTCGGGCTCCGCGAGCACCGCGATGCCCTTCCCCCCGCGCTCGATGTAGAGCACAGGCTCGGCGCCCGCGAGGACGACGTAGGCGCCCGCCACGCGCTGCGGGCGGCGTGCCTCCTCGTCGCGCTTGGGCCACGGCAGCGCCGCCCCATAGGGCTGTGCGGGATCGGTGGCCGCCAGCACGATCGGCGGCGTCTCCTCCTCTGCGCGCTGGGAGCGCAGGCGCTCGACGGCGCCGGGGAGGGCGAACTGCGCGCCGCCGAGGCCCTCGACGAAGTAGCCGCGCCGGCACACGCCGAGGGTCTCGAGCTGGCCGAGGGCGTCATAGAGGATCGAGAAGCCTCCCGGGATCCCCTCGGCGAGCACCTGCTCGCGCGTGACGATGCCGTAACGCTCGAGCAGCAGCTCGGCCAATGTGCGCCGGCGCGCGCCCGGCTCGACTTCCGCTTGGAAGAGCGGCGTCGTCAACGACCAGCGGCCCTGGACCTGCGCCTGCGCTCCGCCGCGGCGCGAGCCGAAGCGACGGGCGGGTGGGGTTCGCATCGTGCGATCGCGGGCGCGCTGGGCGCGGGCGAGGGTGAGCCGCGGCGCCCGCAGCGGCGCCCATGCGTCGTTGGTCACCTCGCCGGCCCAGACGAGGTCCCAGAGCGCCTCCTGGATCTGCTCGGGCGACATCGACAGCTCGGCCAGCAGGTCGGTGAAGAAGCACGGCGCGTGGGCCAGGCGCGCGCGCAGGTGGTCATGCTCGGGCATGTCCGGCCGCTCGGACTTGTTGGGCGGCGGCCCGATGGCCTCGACGTCGTCGCGGAAGTAGAGCGCGACGCGTCCGGAGTTGCGGCCCAGGGCCCCGGCGCCGACCCAGACGATCTCGCCGCTCGCGCACAGCTGATCGAGCCACGTCGGCGAGTAGGCGCCGCAGCGGCGCGGCAGGACGTCGCGCTCCCAGACGTCGGCGGGCAGGGCCAGGCCCTGCAACGGCACGAGCACCTCGCGCAGGCGATCGACACCCGCGCCGCCGGCCGGGTGGCGGTCGACGCCCTGCCACGAGGGCAGGAAGGCGGCCAGCGAGCGCTGGTCGGCGGCCTCGATCTCCTTGCGCAGAACGGCCAGCGAGGCGCGGCGCAGGCGCCGCAGGACCTCGGGGTCGCACCACTCGCGCTCGCTGCCGGACGGGCGCAGCTCGCCGCGCACCAGCTCCCCGGCGCGCTCCAGTGTCGTCAACGCGCTGGTCGGGTCGACGAGATAGCGCTCGCGCAGCTCGCCGGTCGTGAACGGGCCGTGCGTGCGCGCGAAGCGGCCGACGATCTTCTCCAGCGGCGCCTCGACGTCGGCCATGAAGGCCTCCGGCAGCCCGCTGGGAGCGACCGCGCCGAAGGCGTCGCGGTACAGCCCCGCGTCGTCGGCGGCGATCCAGCGCTCCTCGCCGCCCACGCGCAGGCGCACGGCGCGACGCTCGGCCTCGAGCTGGGTCAGCATCCCCGCGGGATCGAGGCCCGCGAGCACGCGGTCGGCGACCTCGACGTCGGTCAGGTCCCCGAGACGGCGCAGGACGTCGGCCAGCGCGTCGCGCGAGTCCGCGCGCGTGCGGTCCGAGCGGTGCTGCAGGTCGAGCTCGACCTGCTCGAGGGCGCCGGGGTCGATGAGCTCGCGCAGCTCCTCTTGGCCGAGAAGCTCGCGCAGCAGCTCGCGGTCGAGCGACAGCGCCGCCGCGCGCCGCTCCGCGTTGGGCGTGTCGCCCTCGTACATGTATGTGGCGACGTAGTCGAAGAGCAGGCTCGAGGCGAAGGGCGACGCGGTCGGGGTCTCGACCTCGACCACGTTGAGCTCGCGCCGGTGCAGCCCGCGCAGCAGCTCGGTCAGCCCCGGCAGGTCGAGCACGTCGCGCAGGCATTCGCGGTAGGTCTCGAGGACGATCGGGAACTGCGCGTAGCGACGTGCCACCTCGAGCAGCGACTGCGACTTCAGGCGCTGCTGCCACAGCGGCGTGCGCTTGCCGGGGTACGCGCGCGGGATGAGCAGCGAGCGGGCGGCGTTCTCGCGGAAGCGCGCGCCGAACAGCGCGCTCGTGCCCAGCTCGGCGACGACGGCGTCCTCGAGCTCGTCGGGGTCGACGAGGACCAGGTCCGCGCCCGGCGGCTCATCCGCGTCGGGCAGGTGGACGATGATCCCGTCGTCGGACCAGATCGCGTCGGACTCGAGGCCGTATTCCTCGCGGATGCGCCGCGACAGCGCCAGGCCCCAGGCGGCGTGCACCCGCCCGCCGTAGGGCGACAGGACGCACAGCCGCCAGTCGCCGATCTCGTCGCGGAAGCGCTCGATGACGATCGTGCGATCGCTGGGCACCACGCGCGTCGCGGCCTGCTGCTCGCGCAGGTAGTCGACGAGGTTGCGCGCGGCCAGCGCGTCGAGGTCGTAGTCGCGCTCGAGGACCTCGGCCGGCTGGTCGACGGCCCACCGGCTGAAGGCTCCGATCTCGCGGCCGAGCTCCTTCGGGCGCCCGACGCTGTCGCCCTTCCAGAAGGGCACGGCGCCCGGGACGCCCGGCGCCGGCGTCACGATGACGCGGTCGCGCCCGATCTCCTCGATGCGCCACGTCGAGGCGCCGAGCAGGAAGGTCTGTCCGGCGCGCGCCTCATAGACCATCTCCTCGTCGAGCTCGCCGACGCGGCGGCCGTCGGGCAGCACGACCGAGAACAGGCCGCGGTCGGGGATCGTGCCCGCGTTGGTCACTGCCAGCTGGCGCGCGCCCTTGCGCGCGCGGATCGTCCCGCCGACGCGATCCCACACGATGCGCGGGCGCAGCTCGCCGAACTCGCGCGACGGATAGCGGCCGTCGAGCATGTCGAGGACGTTCTCGAGCAGATCGCGCGACAGCTCGGCGTAGGAGTGCGTACGGGTGATGAGCGCGAAGAGCTCGTCGACCGACACCGGCTCGGGCTCGGCCGACGCCGCGATGGCGACGATCTGCTGGGCCAGCACGTCCAGCGCGTTGTGCGGCACGACGGTCGGCTCGATGCGGCCCTCGCGCATGAGCTTGACGACCACTGCGCACTCGAGCAGGTCGGCGCGGAACTTGGGGAAGATGCGGCCCTTGCTCGTGTCGCCGACGGAGTGCCCGGCGCGCCCGATGCGCTGCAGCCCGCGGGCGACCGACTTGGGCGACTCGACCTGCAGCACGAGGTCGACGGCGCCCATGTCGATGCCGAGCTCGAGCGATGAGGTGGCGATCAGGCACGGCAGCTCGCCGGCCTTGAGCATCTCCTCGACCACGGTGCGCTCCTCGCGCGCCAGCGAGCCGTGGTGCGCGCGCGAGATCTCCTCGCCGGCCAGCTCGTTGAGGCGCAGGGCGAGGCGCTCGGCGCCGCGGCGGCTGTTGACGAAGACGATGGTCGAGCGGTGCGCGCGCACCTGCGCGAGCAGCTCGGGGTAGATCGCGGGCCAGATCGACTTGCGCGTGGCCTCGCCGCCGGCGGTGAACTCGAGGTCGGCGCCCGGCGACTGGTCGGGCTCGACCATCGACTCGACCGGCACGTGGATCTTGAGGTCCAGCGGCTTGCGGATGCCCGCGTCGACGATCCGCACGGTGCGCCGCGGGCCGACCATGAAGCGCCCGACCTCCTCCAGCGGGTTCTGCGTGGCGCTGAGGCCGATGCGCTGGGGCTCGTCGTCGCTGAGCTCGGACAGGCGCTCGAGCGTGAGCGCGAGGTGCGCGCCGCGCTTGGTCGAGGCGACGGCATGGATCTCGTCGACGATCACCGACTCGACGCCGCGCAGCATCTCGCGCGCCTGCGAGGTCAGGATCAGATACAGCGACTCCGGCGTCGTGATCAGGATGTCCGGCGGCGTGCGGCGCATCGCAGCGCGGTCGCGCTGGGGTGTGTCGCCGGTGCGGATCGCGACCGAGAGGTCGGCCCCGATGCCCTTCAGCGGCGCGCGCAGGTTGCGGTCGACGTCGTAGGCGAGCGCCTTCAGCGGCGAGACGTAGACCAGGCGCGTGTGTGCGGCCGGCTCACGGGCGAGCCGGTCGAGGCCCCATAGGAAGGCGGCGAGCGTCTTGCCGCTGCCGGTGGGCGCGGAGATGAGCACGTGCTCGCCCGTGGCGATGGCCGGCCATGCCTGCTCCTGGGCAGGGGTCGGCGCCTCGAACGAGCGCTCGAACCAGTCGCGTACGGCAGGCGTGAAGGAGGACAGCGGCAACCCTCCGTCGAGGGTAGCTCGGTGCAACGCGCGTCCGGGTGCGGAAGGCCGCACTCCTGCGCGCCAGGAGCGGCGCAGCGCGTAGGCGCGCGTGAGGGCGTCGGGCGCGCTCACGCTGATCGAGCGCGCCACCTCGGGCGCGCCGCATCGGCGTCAGCCTACGCCGGCCAGCTCGCGCGCACGCCAGAAGACCGAATCGAGCATCGGCTCGGTCAGTCTCCCGGTGAACGTGTTCTGCTGGCTGGGGTGAAAGCAGCCGACGAGCGTGAGCCAGGCGCCGTCGTCGAAGACCGCCTCGTGGCCGAAGCGCGGCCGCGGCCTGGGCCGCGGATGGCCGAGCGCGGCGCGCAGCCGCAGCGCGGCGTCCCACGCAAACGCGCCCAGGCAGACGACGACGCGCAGGTCGGCGAGGTGCTCGAGCTCGGCCACCGTCCACGGCAGGCACGCGTCGCGCTCCTGGGGGGTGGGCTTGTTGGCCGGCGGCGCGCAGCGCACGGCGGCCGCGATCCAGGCGTCGTGCAGCCGCAGGCCGTCGCCGCGGTGCACCGACGTCGGCTGGTTGGCCAGGCCCGCGCGGTGCATGGCGGCGAACAGCCAGTCGCCCGAGCGGTCGCCGGTGAACACGCGCCCGGTGCGGTTGCCGCCGTGGGCGGCGGGGGCCAGGCCGAGGACCAGCACGCGCGCGGCCGGGTCGCCGAAGCCGGGCACGGGGCGCCCCCAGTACTCCTCGGCGGCGAACGACGCGCGCTTCTCGCGCGCCACCTGCTCACGCCACGCCACCAGCCGCGGGCAGCGCCGGCACTCGACGACCTGCGCTTCGATCGCCGCCAGGCCGGGTTGCGTCACGCCCGGTAGAGCACGCCCAGCATCAGCCGGGTGATCACCGGCTCGAGCGCGAGCACGTCCGCCGGCCGGCCGGTGCGAAGGCTGCGTGAGACGAGCTCGACCGAGGCGCCGATGATCGCGAAGGCGTCGTCGGGCGAGGCGAAGGTGGGCGCCTGGTACTGCGGCGCGGCGCGCTGGTTGTCGCGGTAGAGCGACTCGGCGAAGGCGTCGAGGATCGCGTCGCGGCGCGCGGCGGCGCGGGGTCCGGCGCCGATGATCTGCACGAGCAGCGTCTGCGCCGAGGTCGGATAGGAGGCGAGGGTCTCCAGGAAGGCGTGCACGCCGGCGGCCACGCGCTCTTCGTAGGAGGCGTGCCCCCCGTCGTCGGAGGCCGCCGACATCGCGCGCATGACCTCGGTCGCCGCCTCGTCGAAGAGGGCGAGGATGCACTCCTCCTTGTTGGCGAAGTGCTCGTAGAAGGTCGCCTTCGACATGCCGGCCTCGCGCGAGATCGCCTCGGCGCTCGCCTCGGCGTATCCGACCCGCGCGAAGACGTCCGCCGCGGCCTCGAACAGGCGGCGGCGCTGCACGGAGAGGCGCACCTCGAGCGGGGGCGCGTGGCGGCCTCGGGGGACGGTTGGGGCGGGACGCTCGGCAGCGGCCATGGCCCCCATGGTAGGTAGGCTCCCGGTTCGCATGCTCCGCACCCTGCTCCCGCTCGGTGCGATCGTCGCCGTTGCGGTCGCCGGTTGCGCCTCCCAGAGCACCTCCAATGACTCGTCGGGCAAGTTCCGCGGGGAGCAGCGCCTGGTCGCGAACACGATCGAGGACTTCGAGACCGCCGCCTCCAAGGGCGACCAGAATCAGATCTGCCGCGAGCTGCTCGCCAAGCCGCTGATCGCCACGTACGCCAAGCGCGGCGGCACCTGCGAGCACGCCGTCGACGGCGCCCTCAAGGACACCGACTCGTTCGGCCTCACCGTCGAGTCGGTGCGCATCGCCGCCGCGCAGGCGACCGCGCGCGTGAAGGCCGACCGCGGCAAGAAGGACGTGTTCCGCACGATCAACCTGGTCAAGGAGGGCCCGGGTTGGCGGATCAGCGAGTTCGTGACGGGCTGAGAACTCTCCTCCGCGCCGCGCCTGTGGCGCCGGCAGCGGCGTTCTACCCGAGGGCCCGCCCGTACTGGCGCTCGTAGTACGCGCGGTAGTCGCCCGAGCGGATGGGCTCCCACCACCACTCGTTGTCGCGGTACCAGCTGACCGTGCGCTCGAGGCCGTCGGCGAAGCGCACCTGCGCCTCCCAGCCGAGGGCGCGGACCTTCTCGGAGCCCAGCGAGTAGCGGCGGTCGTGGCCGGGCCGGTCGGTGACGTACTCGATGAGGTCGTCGCCGCCGCCCGTGTACTCGACGATCCCCTTGACGACCTCGATGTTCGGGCACTCGTCGGGGCCGCCGACGTTGTAGGCCTCGCCCGGCACGCCGTGCTCGAGCACGTGGCCGATGCCGCGGGCGAAGTCCTCGACGTAGAGCCAGTTGCGCACGTTCATGCCGTCGCCGTAGACGGGCAGCTTGTCGCCGTGCAGGGCGTTGAGGACCATCAGCGGGATGAGCTTCTCGGGGTACTGGTAGGGCCCGTAGTTGTTCGAGCCGCGGCAGATGAGCGTCTCGACCCCGAAGGTGTGGTGGTAGCTGGAGACCAGCAGGTCGGCTCCGGCCTTGGTGGCGCTATAGGGCGACGAGGGCGCCAGCGGCGACTCCTCGGTGAACGAGCCCTCCTCGATCGAGCCGTAGACCTCGTCGGTCGAGACCTGCAGGTAGCGCACGCCGCGCGTGCGCGCGGTCTCGAGCAGGACGTACGTCCCGACGCCATGCGTGCGGACGAAGGCGTCGGGCTCGGCGATCGAGCGGTCGACGTGGGTCTCGGCGGCGAAGTTGACCACCGCGTCGACCTCGGCCATCGCCTCGGCCGCCGCGCGCGGGTCCTCGATCGCGCCGTGGACGAACTCGTGCTCGACGTCCTGGAGGTTCTCGCGTCGTCCGGCGTAGGTGAGCTTGTCGAGGACGACGACCTCATCGCCGTGGTCGCGCACGCGCACGCGCACGAAGTTCGAGCCGATGAAGCCGGCTCCGCCGCAGACCAGGAGCCTCATCGGGCCACCACCGCCTTCTCGCTCAGATAGCCCGCCACGCCGTCCTGCCACGGCGGCAGCACCGGCGCCTCGTCGCGCTCGGTGCCGAGCACCGAGTACGCGGGGCGTCGCGCGGGCCGCGGGAAGCGGTCGGACGTGGTCGGCAGGACACGGCAGCGCAGGCCGGCGCGGTCGAAGACCTCGACGGCCAGCTCGTACCACGAGCACGCGCCGCCGCCCGTCGCGTGGAGGATCCCGACGTCGCGGCGCTCGGCAAGCTCGACGAGCCCCTCGGCCAGGTGCACCGTCCACGTCGGGCTGCCGACCTGGTCGCTCACGACGCTCACCTCCTCGCGCTCCTCGCCGAGCGCGAGCATCGTGTCGACGAAGTTGCGCCCTCCGGCGCCGAAGAGCCAGGCCGTGCGCACGATTGCGTGCTCCTCGGTCGCCGCGGCGACCTGCTGCTCGCCTACGAGCTTCGAGCGCCCATAGGCGCCGATCGGGTTGACGGTGTCGGACTCGACCCACGGCTCGCCCGTTCCGTCCCCGGCGTGCCGGCGCTCGCCGTCGAACACGTAGTCGGTCGAGACGTGCACGATGCGCGCGCCGGTCTCCGCCGCCGCGCGTGCGACGTTGCCCGCCCCGTCGCCGTTGACCGCGGTCGCGGCGGCCTCGGCGGTCTCGGCACCGTCGACGTCGGTCCACGCCGCGCAGTTGACGACCGCGCGCGGCTCCGAGGCCGCGACCACGCGGCGCACGTGGTCGGCATCGGTGACATCGAGCTCAGCGCGGGAGAGCGCGACGACGTCGTGCCCCAGCCTGGTGGCGGCGGCGGCGACGGCCTGCCCAAGCATGCCCGCGCCTCCGGTGACCAGCAGGCGCATAGCGGGCATCTTTGCGCAAAAAGGCTCGAGCGGTTGCTCACACTGGCCGTTTAGGCTGGTCGGCCGATGCAGCTCGGTCGCTTGCCGATGGCCTTCGAGTGGCAGGTCGCGCCCGCCGATTGGACGGTGGGTCTGGACGGCACCCTGCACATGGTCGCCGGGCCCCGCACGGATCTCTTCCTCGACCCCGCCGGCGGGCCGCCGCAGCTCGGCGCGGCGCGGATCACGGCCGCCGTCGAGGGCGACTTCCAGCTCAGCGCCTACGTGAAGGCCGAGCTGCAGGCCACCTTCGACGCCGGCGCGCTCGTCCTCCACTCCGCCGATCACAGCTGGGTCAAGCTCGCGCTCGAGCGCTCTCCCGAGGGCCAGGCGATGGTCGTGTCGGTCGTCACCAACGGCCTGTCCGACGACGCCAACGGGCGCGTCGTGACCGGCGCCGGCGTGTGGCTGCGCATCTCGCGCATCGGCGCCGCCTGCGCGCTGCACGCCTCCGACGACGGCGTGCGCTGGGACCTCGTGCGCCATTGCGCCTTCCCGGCGCCCGACGGCCTGACCGCCGGCTTCCTGGCCCAATCGCCCACCGGCGCGGGCTGCGCGGTGACCTTCGATGGCCTGCACTTCGTGGCGGAGACCCTGGCGGACCTCCGCGACGGCTCCTGACCGCTCTCGAGCGCTGGGAATCCCGTCAGCGGCTCGGTAGTGATCGCGGCAGCCCGAACGATGGGAGCACGGTGTTCTCGAAGCGGGTCATGGCGCAGATCCGGTCGCCCGAGAGCGTGAGGACGATGAGGCCGACGCCGTGTCGAGTGCCGTCCGCGGCGCGCAGGTAGGCGCCGAACGCCGGCTGACCGTTGGCTCGTGTCGGCACGAGGTCGAATCTCCGTCCCGCGTCGAAGAGGCTGGCGCAGAAGCGCGCGGTGACGTCTCGGCCCTCGTACTCGAAGGGCATCGGTGGCATCGAGATGAAGACGTCGTCCGTCAGGAGGGCGACCACCGCGTCGAGATCGGCGGCCTCGTACGCGCGGACGAACTTCGCCACGACCGCGTCCTCGGAGAGCGAGTCGCCGGCGGGAGCCGGTTCGCGGTCGTCGGTCGCCGGCCGGCGGCGCCGAAGGCCGGCGCGCGCCCGTTTGAGCGCGCTGTTCACCGAGTCGACGGTCGTGTCCAGCATGTCCGCCACCTCGTCCGCGTGGAACCCCAGGACGTCGCGGAGGATGAGGACGGCCACCTGCCGAGGCGGCAGGAGCTGGAGGGCAGTCACGAAGGCCAGGGAGATGGACTCGGTCTGCTCGTAGCGCGCCTCCGGGCCGACTGGTGCGCCGATCGCACCCTCGAGGCGAGCATCGGGGTATGGCTCGAGCCATACGACTTCCCCCAGCCGCGTCGGCTCGGGCGGTTCCACGTTGGGCACGTTCCACTCCTTGGCCTGCCGCCTGCCGGCTGAGCGGCGCGCGTTCAGGCACCGGTTGGTGGCGATCCGGTAGAGCCAGGTGCGCAGCGACGCCCGTCCCTCGAAGCCCGCGAGGGCCTGCCAGGCGGCCAGCCACGTGTCCTGCAGGGCGTCCTCGGCGTCCTGGAACGATCCGAGCATCCGGTAGCAGTGCACGTGGAGCTCTCGGCCATACGGCTCGGTCAGCTCGCGGAACGCGCGGTCGTCCCCGGCCCGCGCCCTTGCCATCAGGTCGGTTGTCACCGCTGTCGCCCTCGTCGCGCGTTCACACCTTCTACAGACACCGGCCGAGCCGAGAACTGGGCGGTTGGCGGGCGGTTGGGCTGGCGGTTGGGTGGGCGGTTGGGCTGGCGGTTGGGTGGGCGGGTGGGTGGGCGCCCAATTCCTCGCGGTCGCGGTGTCTGCATCGTCGTCGGCTCCAACCACTCGAGAGAAGGGACGCAGCGATGATGTTGAAGGACAAGGTGGCCGTGATCTACGGAGCGGGAGGTGCGATCGGCGGCGCCGTCGCACGCGCCTTCGCGAGCGAGGGGGCAAGCGTCTTTCTCACGGGCCGCGTCCGGGCAGCGGTCGACGTGGTCGCCGAGGACGTCGTCTCCGCCGGCGGATCCGCCGAGGCGGCCGAGGTCGACGCGCTCGACGAGCAGGCTGTGGACAGGCATCTGCAGTCCGTGATCGATCAGGCGGGCCGCGTCGACGTCTCGTTCAACGGGGTCGGCATCCCGGACACGAGGATCGTGGGCGTCCCGCTCGTCGACCTGGACGCCGAGCAGTTCTCCCTGCCGATCATGGCCTACACGACGTCGTACTTCCTGACCGCACGCCTCGCCGCCCGGCGAATGGTCCCGAACAGGTCCGGAGTGATCATGACCGTCACCGCACTCCCCGCGCGGACGGGCACCCGATTGAACGGCGGTTACGGTCCGGCGCACGCCGCCAAGGAAGCACTGACCCGAGACCTGTCGGCCGAGCTCGCGCCGCAGGGCATCCGGGTGGTCGGGCTGCGGCCGCACGGCATGCCGGAGACGAGCACGATGCGAGAGGTCTTCCAGGCCAAGGCATCGGGCATGACCTGGGAGCAGTTCCAGGAGTACCTCGCGGGTACGACCCACCCGCGACGGGTCATGACGCTCGAGGAGGCGGCGAACATGGCGGTCTTCCTGGCCTCCGAGAAGGCGAGCGGGATGACGGGAACCACCGTCAACCTGACCATGGGCAGCCTGGACGACTGAAAGATGGGTCGAACGCCTCATGGCGGCGCGCTCGCGCCCAGGCAACCTGTCGGCACACCGAGCGAAGGGGATGAGCAGGATGCCGAAGGTCTCGAAGGACAGCGCGGCGCACGTCGACGAGCACGGGCCGGTCGTGGATCGCCATGAGGATCTCGACGGCTACACCGTCAACTTCGTGTCGTTCGCGCAGGACATCGACGCCACACCGCTGCTGAAGGGGCTCCCCGACGACAGCTGCCCGTGCCCGCACTGGGGCTACGTGCTCGCCGGCCGCGTGACCTTCCGCTTCGCCGACCGCGAAGAGGTGTTCGAGGCCGGCGACGCCTTCTACCTGCCGCCCGGCCACGTGCCGATCGTCCAGGCCGGGACCGAGTACGTCCAGTTCAGCCCCAGTGAGGATCTGCGAGCGGTTGCCGAGACGATGGCCCGGAACGCGCAGGCGATGCAGACGGCATGAGCCCGGCGTCGGTCGCGAAGCGCTCCTCGGGCAGGAGGCCGTGCTGCATGGCGAACAAGCTCGCCGTCGCCCGCGTCGAGGCGCCGATCTTCGCGTAGATGTGCTCGATGTGGTTGGCGACGGTCTTGGGGGAGATCACGAGGCGCCGGGCCGTCTCCTTGTTCGACATCCCCTGGGCCAGCAGCGTCAGGACCTCGACCTCACGCGGGGTGAGGCCCGCCGGTCCCTCGCGCCGCCGCGCCACCCGATGGCCGGCGGCGCCCAGGACGGCCTCGACGGCCTCCGCGTCGCGGCGGCCGGCCTTGACGTCGGCGCGCAGCGCCGCCGCCGCCTCGTCGGCCGAGCGCGGCGGCCGGTGAGGCCGGGGCTCGCGCATCGCCTGGTAGGCGTCGGCGGTGCCGAGGATCCGCGCTGGTCGCGAGATCGCGGGTCCCGCGAGCCCGCGGGGGTAGCCCGAGCCGTCGAGCTGCTCGCGGTGCTGTACGGCGATCGCGCCCAGCGGCGCGAGCGCCGGTGACTGGCAGAGCATGCGCTCGGTCAGGTAGGGATGGAAGCGCACGCGCTCCCGCTCGCCGGCGCCGAGGGGCCCGCGCTTGTCCCAGATCGAGTTCGAGACTCCGAGCCGTCCGAGACCGGCCACGAGGCCGGCGCGCCGGAGCGTCCTCAGCGCGCTCTCGGAGGCGTCGAGCCGCGCGCCGGCCTGGACCGCGAGGTCGGAGACCGCGCGGGCGTGACCGAGGGTGTACGGCGACTTGAGGTCGACGAACGTCGCGATCGCGAGCAGCGCGGCGTCGAAGCGCTCCCCGGAGAGCACCACCGCCAGGGCAGGCTCGGCCTCGATGACCGCGTCCCAGGTGACGACCGAGTCGAGCCCTCCGAGGATCTCGTCGGCCTCCGCGCAGAGCAGGTCCGCCAGCCTGGGATCGAACTGGCGCCCGCCGCGCTTGCGGGCCAGGGCTGTGGCCGCGGGGACGCCGCCGACGCGGTGGGCGACCTCGACGAACTCGGCCAGTTGCGCGACCCGCGCGGCGATCGGCACCTCCTCGCCCTTCAGCTCGCCCGGCCATCCGCGCCCGTCCCACTGCTCGTACGAGCCGCCGAGCGCGGCGCGGACCTCGTCCGGCAGCCCGAGCTGCTCGGCCAGCGCGCGCGCCATCGCAGCGTGGCTGCCCATGACGTCGCCCATCTCGCGGTGACCGGAGAAGGCGAATTCCAGCCCCACGCGGAAGCGGTGAAGGGGCGGGTTGCCCGAACCCACGAGCCGCATGCTCGCCGCTGCCGTGCGCACGCTGCGCAGCTCGTGGCGGTACTTGACGGCCTTCACCGCGATGTCGTCGCCGAACCACTTCGCCTGCTCGTGCGCGTCGGCGTGGCAGCCCACGTTGACCAACAGGGCCGTGTAGTAGACGACCGCCCGTTCCTGCTCGTCGAGCCCGCTGCGCTCCGCGAGCCGCAGCGCGATGAGGCACTGGCGCAGGACGTGCTCCATCGGCTGTCCGAAGCCGAGGTCGATGCCGAGCGAGAGCGCCGCGACGAGTTCCGCCAGCCGGACGTGCGCACGATCAGTCTGCGTGGCCAGAGGCCGAGACTAGACGATCAGAGGATGCCGATCTCGGAGTTGTCGCCCACCATGAAGCGGTAGGCCCGCGGCTGCCCGTCGCTGCGCGCGATGTGGACGTTGCGGCCCAGCAGCGAGGCCTCCATGCGCCCGTCGAGGTGGCGGACGGACGAGCCCGCGAGCAGGATCGAATGCTCCACCTCGGCGTGCTCGATCACGCAGTCCTCGCCGATCGCTGAGTACGGGCCGACATAGGCGTCGACGAGGTGGGCGCGCGCGCCGATGACGGCCGGCCCGCGCACGGTGGAGCGCTCGAGCTTGGCGCCGGCGGCGATGACCACGCGCCCGTCGCACTGCGAGTCGACCATCTCGCCGTCGACCTGTGCGGTGATCGTGTCGAGGACCAGCCGGTTGGCCTCGAGCATGTCCTCGAGGCGGCCGGTGTCCTTCCACCAGCCCTTGACCACGTGCGGCTCGACGCGGCGGCCGCTGTCGACCAGATACTGGATGGCGTCGGTGATCTCGAGCTCGCCGCGCGGCGAGGGGTCGATCGCCCGCGCGGCGTCGTGGATCAGCGCGGTGAACATGTAGACGCCGACGAGCGCCAGGTTCGTGCGCGGCTGCGCCGGCTTCTCGGCCAGCGCCACGACGCGGTCGCCGTCGAGCTCGGCGACGCCGAAGTGCTCGGGGTCGGGAACGGGAGTGAGCAGGATGAGCGCGTCGGGGCCGTTGGCCCGGAAGGCGGCCACGAGGTCGTCGATCCCGCCCTGCAGCAGGTTGTCGCCCAGGTACATGACGAACGGGTCCGCACCGAGAAACGGCTCGGCGGTGAGGACGGCGTGGGCCAGGCCCGCCGGCTCGTCCTGGACGATGTAGGTGATCTCCACGCCGAAGCGCGAGCCGTCGCCGGTGGCCTCGCGGATCTCGTCGCCCGTCTCGGGGGCGATGATGATCCCGACCTCCTCGATGCCCGCGTGAGCCATCGCCTCGATGCCGTAGAACAGCACCGGGCGGTTGGCGACGGGCACGAGTTGCTTGGCGCTCGTGTGGGTGATCGGGCGAAGGCGCGTGCCGCGCCCGCCCGACAGGATCAGGCCCTTCAATCGCTCCATGGACGCCCGCAGGCTAGTACACGCCGTCGAGCTTGCGGTGGTCCCACGTCACGCGCGCCTGCTCGACGAATTCGAGGGCGACCCGCTTGGGCGCCTGCGCGGCGACCATCGCGCGCGTGTCGTCGTCGAGCGCGCCGCCCGTGTAGCGCTCGAAGATCTCCATCCCGAGGGCGCCGACGTCGTCGGGGTCGCGGTGGATCGTCACGTCGGCCTCGAACATGACGCCGCGCAGGACCTGGTACTCGACGCCGGCCTCGACCTGCAGCGTGGCGCGCGCGTCGCGCTCGAGATTGCGGACCTTCTGGGACTTCGCGTAGGTCCACGACCACACCCGCCCGTCGCGTACGACGTACCACAGCGGCATCAGGTGCGGGCGCCCATCGCGGCCGTTCGTCGCGCACACGACCGTGCGCTCCTCGTCGAGGAAGGCCAGCACCTCGTCGTCGCTCATCTTGATCTGGTCGCGGCGGCTCACGGACGGAACGCTACTTAACCGCCAGGTCCGTCGCTCGCCGTCGTTGCATGCAGCACGTGCCAGACCACGAGGCGACCCATCTGTTGCCGCCGCACGCCGCTTCCATCGTGCTCGCCAGGCGCGCGGTCGAGGCGCTGCCGCTCGAGCCGGGCCGCACCGGCGAGGTCAAGCTCATCGTCTCGGAGCTCGTGACCAACAGCATCGAGCACGGCGAGCTTGGCGCGCACGACCGCATCGAGCTGCGGGCGCTGGTCGACCCGTGCGGGGCGCTGCACATGGAGGTCCGCGATCCGGGCCCGGGTCCGCGCCCGGACGCCACGCGCGGCATGGGCTGGCGGATCCTCGAGCGCATGGCCGATCGCTGGGGCAGCGACCGCAGCGACGGCCTCGCGCGCGTCTGGTTCGAGCTCGACGCGCTGCCCTGAAAAGGAAACGCCGCCCGAGCTTCTCGGCTCGGGCGGCGCCCTCGGGGGGAGGGACTGCTGTCGCCTAGCGGATGAGCTTGCCGTGGCGGTTGCGCACGTTGATGTGCAGCGTCGAGCGCGAGGTGACCCGCGTGCTGAGCAGGTTGCCGCGGTACTCGAAGCGCAGGTCGCGCGTCTTGAGGTTCAGCGGCAGGATCAGCGTCAGCTTGCCGCCGTCACGCGAGCGCAGGCCGGTCTTGACCAGCTTGCGCTTGCCGCTCTTGAGCACGTGGATGACGTCGATCCGCGCGCGGACGATGGAGTGCCCCGCGCAGTTGACGATCCGTCCGCGGACGACCTGGCGGTGGCCGAGGCGCGAGGTCAGCGAGCGCTTGTGGTTCGCCGTGAAGTACATCGTCAGCTTGCCGCAGGTGCTGCCGCGCACGCCGTTGGCCATGAGCGTCCGGCTGCCGGCGCTGTTGGCCGATCCGCCGCCGCCATTGCCGTTGGCGCTGTTGGCGCCGTTGCCGCCCGGGCCGGTGGGGGTCTGGCCCGTCGGGTCGCAGACCTTGCCGCTGAAGGCCACGTTGGCCACGCCGGCGATCACCTCGAGCACGGGCGTGCCCGCCGCCGAGAGGACCTTCAGGTGCAGCGCGTTGATCGACAGCGAGTTGCCGGTCCGCACCTGCTCGTCGAGCTTCAGGTCGACGACGTCGCCCAACGGCGCCAGCTGCTGCGAAAGCTGCTGTGCGGCCTGCTCGATCGGGACCTCCTGGCCGCCGATCGTGAGACCGGTCGCTTCGCTGGAGCCGTCGAGCACGGGCGTGCCCGCGATGCAGACTCCGGAGACCTGCGCGTTGGCGGCGCGGACGCCGAGCGTCGTGGTCCCCGCGCCGGGCGGGAGCTGGACGGCGAGGTCCTCCACGCGGCCGATGGCTCCGACGGCCTGATGCGCCGCGATGTCGTTCTCGGGGTTGGCGATGGTCGCCGCCGACGAGGTCCGCGCCGAGACGGCGTTGGCGGGGACGCCGAGCGGCGTGGGCAGGTTGTCGAGCCCGGTCGCGTTGGACACGCACGGGTTGCCGGAGGCCACGACCGCGTTCGCGCCGGGGTTCCCGGCCAGCGAGTCCGAGACCGCGCTGGCGCTGCACTGCCAAGAGGGTTGGGCCTGCGCGGCGCCGGCGAGCGCCGCCGAGGCGAGGACGGCCACGAGGCCGGCCCCTGACCACGTCATGGGTCGCATCTGTAAATCGTCTCCCTACGATTTGCTGGGCGGCCGCCCCTGCGACGGCGCTCCGTGCACCGAGTGTCGACCGACTACCACTCGGCAAAACATCGCACCGGCGAGAGGTGTATCGCGGGCCATCCGGCCCGCCGCAGCTACCGCTAGGCGCGCGCGGCGACCTGAAGGCGGGCCACGGCGCGCCGTACGGCCTCGCGCGCCGCGGGGGGCTCCAGCACCGCAGCGTCGCCCGCTTCCTTGAGCACCTCGCGCACGAGCCAGTCCTCGCCCGCGAAGCTCAGCTCGACGACGAGCGCCCCGTCCTCGAGGTCCTGCACGACGGTGCGCTCCTCGCGCGCCCAGCGCGCACGCTCGGGTGAGATCCACAGCCGTGCGGTGCGCGAGGCCTCGACCTCGCCGGTGCGCGGCCAGCCCTCGACGTCGGCCGCGGGGTCGACCTCGGGACGCGGCTTGAAGGAGCGCTTGAGCACCTCGGCCGTCTTGATGCGGTCCAGGCGGAAGTGGCGCACGTCGTCCTTGGCCGGGTCGAAGCAGGCGACGTACCAGCCCTCGCGGCCGTTGATCAGCGCGTAGGGCTCGACGGTGCGCTCGGAGAACTCGTCCTCGTTGGCCTTGTAGTACTCCAGGCGCAGCAGGTGGCGGGCGACGATCGCCTCCGAGACGACACGGGCGACGACCGAGTCGTCACCGCCCGCCGAGGCGATCTGCAGCCCCTGCTCCATCGGGTCGGCGCCGAGCGCGGCGACGATCTTCTCGCGCGCGCTCGTCAGGGCCCCCTCGGGCAGGTGCTCGCCGATGAGGTCGATGGCGGCGACGAGCGCCTTGGCCTCGACGGGCAGCAGCCGCGCCGGCCGCGCGAAGTTGTCCGAGTAGGGCTCCGGGTCGACCTCGATCCAGCCGTCGTCGGCGACCTCGGCGTAGAGGACGTACGAGCCCCCGCCGAAGTTCACGACGTTGAGCACGTTGACGTCCTCGCGCAGCTCGGCCCCGGTGACCTGCAGGCGCTCGCAGACGTCTTCCTCGCGCAGGCGCTCGCCCGCGCGCCCGGCCTCGATGAGGATGGAGGCGAGGGTGACCAGGCGCGCGAAGCGCTCGGGGCGGATGGCGGCCTCGCGGCGTCCGTTGCCGTCGACGAGGACGTCCTGCTCGGGCTCCGGGGCGGTCGTCGGCGCGGGCGGCGCCAGCAGCGGCTCGGCCTCGTGCAGCTCGGCCAGGCGCGCCACGCGCTCGGCAACGACGTCGACGAGCTCGGCGGGCCCCTCGACGCGGGCGTGTTCCCCCAGGCTCAGCGCCCAGGCCGCCAGCTGGCGCGCGCTCGAGTAGCTGGTGGAGAAGAGGACGCCGTCCTGCGCCGGGGCGAAGCTCCCGAAGTGCCCGTAGTGGCGCTCGACCAGCCACGCGATGCGATCGGAGATCCACACCTCGGCCGTCCCGAGCGCCTCGCCGTACTGCCAGTCGGCGCGATTGGCGTACTCGCGCGGGTCGAAGTCCTTGGGGCGCTTGAAGTCGTGCTCGGCCTTCGTGGCGTACGCCACCTTGCCCTGGATGCGCGACAGGCGAAAGACGCGCAGCGCGTCGCGCTCGTGCGAGCGCCCCAGCGCGTAGAACTGGCCGCCGCGGAAGAGCAGGTGGTAGGGGTCGACCTTGCGCGCACCGAGGTCGTCGCGCTCCATCGTGTAGTAGTCGAAGGTGATCGTCTTCTGGCGGAAGATCGCCGTCTCGATCTTGGCCAGGCGCTGAGAGAGGTCGTGGCCGCCGGCGCTGCCGGTGATGCCGAGCGCGAGGCCGCGCTGGTCGGGCGCCTGCAGCGGCGACGGGCGGCCCCACGAGATCTGCTGCAGCGCCAGGCGCAGCGGCTCGGCGTAGGCGAACTCGCCGTCGAGCAGGGTCAGCGCGAACTGCAGCGAGGCGAGCTCCTCGTCGGTGAAGGCGATCGCCGAGAGGTGGAAGTTCTCCGGGCGCAGCGAGTAGTTCTCCTGCTCGGCGACGCCGTCGATCGGCTTGTCGACCGTGAGGTGGATGCCCAGCGACTCGAGCTCCGAGCGGTCCGCGTAGAAGCGCCGCGCGAACGCGTCCTCGTTCATGCCGCTGTAGCCCTCGACGTCGCGCCGGATCTCCAGGGCCGTGACCGGCCGGCGCTCGGCCATCAGGTAGGAGATCAGCGAGAGCTGGCGGATCAGCTTCTCGGTGTCCTTCGCCATTGCTGCACTCAAGATAGATGCGCCGCGCGCCCGCCGGTCCACCGGGCGGCAATCGGCCCGCTCTTTGCGGTCTTTCGTAGCTAACCGCAGCGCCGGTTAGGCTCACGACCAGCCGATGACCAAGCTCGTGATCGTCGATGACCACGAGGCCCTGCGCGAGGGCCTCGTCGCCATGCTGCGCGGGCACGGCATGGAGGTCGTCGGCACCGCGGGCAACGTGGCGGCCGGGATCGACCTCGTGGACCACGGCGAGCCCGACGTGGCGATCATCGACATCCGCCTGCCCGACGGCAGCGGCATCGAGCTCGCGCGCCACCTGCTCGCCCAGCACCCGGGCCTCGGGGTGATGCTCTACACGGGCGACGCCGACGCCGAGCTGCTCTACAGCGGCCTCGACTCGGGCGCGCGCGGCTATGCCCTGAAGGCCGGTTCCATGGAGGAGCTCGTGGGCGCCATCCACACGATCGTGGCCGGGGGCTCGTACGTGGATCCGCGCCTGGACCGCATCCTGCTCTCCCCGCGCGCGACCGCCCAGGTCCCGCAGCTCTCGCCCCGCGAGCGCGAGATCATGCACCTGATGGCCGAGGGCGGGACCGCCGAGGCGATCGGCACCGCGCTGGGCGTGTCGGTGGAGACCGTCCGCACCCATGTGCGCAACGTCATCCGCAAGTTGCAGGCGCGCAACCGCGTGCACGCCATCGCGCTCGCGCTCGAGCGCGGCGAGATCGCCCTCGACGCGCCGCCGCGCACGCAGTGAGCCCGGCCGACGACGAGCTGCGCACGCTCGTGCACGACCTGCGCACGCCGCTGACCCTGGTGGCGGGCTTCAGCGAGCTGCTCGTGCGCCGTGGCGACGACCTGCCCGCGCCCGAGCGCGACGAGTACGTCCGCCGCATCGCCGACGCGGCGCGCGAGATGCGCGAGCTGCTCGACCGGGTCGGCCGCTAGGCGCCGGCGGCCGAGCCCTGGGCGCGGACGCGGGCACGCTTGTCGACCAGCGCCGCCGTCACCTTCAGGGCGCCGCTCGGGGAGCGCACGAGCACCTTGGTGGCGGGCAGCCGCACACTGTGGCGGCGCGTGCGCACGCGCTTGGACAGCGCGCAGCGCAGGCTGCCCGTCGTGGGGCCGGCACACAGGCGCAGGCGCCACGTGCCGGGCGTCACCGCGACCTTGACCGCGTCCGTGCGCACCTCGCGTCCGGCGGGGACGTCGACGACGCGGGCCGCCAGCGTGCCCTTGGCGCGGCGCCCCCGATCGCGCAGCAGGATGCTGAGCTTGACCTTGGGCTTGAGCACTTCCACCGGCGTGATCGAGACGACCGGCGCCGTCGGCGCGGAGGCCACGACCGCCGAGCCGTCCTCGTTGGTGGCGGTCACGACCGCGCGCAGGGCGGCACCGCCGTCGGCGGCGGTGACGAGGTAGCCGGGCCCGACCGCGCCCGGGATGGTCGCCCAGTCGCTGCCGACCGAGCGCTGCCACTGGATCAGGTAGCTGGTCGGGTTGTTGAGCCATGTGCCCGCCGTGGCGGTCACCGCGTAACCGGGCGTCGCCTGTCCGCCGACCGCGGGCAGCGAGGTGTTGACCGGCGGCGAGGGCACGATCGCGTCGCCGCACGCCATGCCGAGCTGGGCGCACGACCCCATGAACGCGCTGGTGTAGACGTTCCAATGGGTGGCCAGGTAGGTGCCCGGCGCCGGATCGGGGTTGAAGTAGTCGTCGTGGCCGCAGTCGTAGGTCTGCGGGATCGCCCCCGCGATGATGGGGCACACGCCCGTCGTGTACGGCTGGGATCCGCTGCTGCCGTCGGAGTAGCACATGACGTCGCTGCCGTCCCAGCAGTGCGCGAAGGGCGTCGAGTGCGCCGCCGACTGCTGCACGCCGCCCAGGTTGTGCGTGATCTCGTGCAGCATGACCGTCGGCTGCCAGTCCCACGAGTTGGGCGTGGTCGAGCGCGGGGTCAGCATCATCCCCGTCAGGCCGCCCTCGTTGGCGAAGTTGCCGCTGCCGGCCGTGTCGTCGGGCGAGACCTCGGCGATGCCCCAGACGCCGTTGACGCCGTCGTCGTGGACGGGATCGGGATCGTCGGCGGTCAGGCCGTCGGCGAGGATGAACACGTCGCGCGCGGTCGTGTCGACGACCTTCGCGACGTCGTCGGCCACGGCGTAGAAGTTGTCGTCGTCGCT
>CAWEBN010000011.1:0-410997 GCA_963807305.1 uncultured Actinomycetes bacterium | reverse complement strand
GTCGCGATCCCCGAGTTCGACGGGCGGCTGCTCGGCGGCGTCATCTCGTTCAAGGAGCGCGACGCCGGCGGCTCGCCGGTGGGCGTGCCGGTGCCGCGCTATGTCGCCGATCCTGAGCGCTGCGCGCGCGTCGCCGGCCTTGCGGTCAACCACGCGCGTCTGCGCCACCTGCCCGCCACCGAGCGCCGGGTCGCGCTGCTGCTGACCGCGTTCCCGACCAAGCACGCGAAGATCGGCATGGCCGTCGGCCTCGACACCCCGGCCAGCGCGATCGAGCTGCTCGCGACGCTGCGCAAGGACGGAATGCGCGTCGAGCACGACTTCGCCGACGGCGACGCGCTGATGCACGCGCTGATCGCCACCGGCGGCCACGATCCCGAGTTCCTGACCTCCGACCAGCTGGCGGCCGCGCCGCTGCGCCTGCCGGTCGCCGACTACCTCGACTGGTACGCGACGCTGCCCGCGGACCTGCGCGAGGCGATCGAGGGCAGGTGGGGGCCGGCTCCCGGCGACCGCTACGTGGACGGCGATGACCTCGTGGTGGCCGGCCTGGAGCTTGGGAACGTCGTCGTGGCGATCCAGCCGCCGCGCGGCTACGGAGAGGATCCGGTCGGCATCTACCACGATCCCGAGCTGCCACCGACCCACCACTACCTCGCCTGCTACCGCTGGATCCAGGCGCGCTGGCGTGCATGCCATCGTCCACCTCGGCAAGCACGGCACGCTGGAGTGGACGCCAGGCAAGATGCTCGCCCTCAGCGAGTCCTGCGCCCCCGACGCGGCACTCGGCTCGCTGCCGCTGGTCTACCCGTTCGTCGTCAACGACCCCGGGGAGGGCGTGCAGGCCAAGCGCCGCGCCCACGCCACGATCGTCGACCACCTCGTCCCGCCGATGATGCGCGCCGACACCTACGACGAGATGGCCGAGCTGGAGGCGCTGCTCGACGAGTACGCGCGCCTGGAGGTGCTCGACCCGTCCAAGCTGCCGGGCCTCGCTGCCCGGATCTGGTCGGCGATCGAGCGCGCCAACCTGCAGGCCGACCTGGACATCCACGAGCGGCCCGAGGACGTCGGAAAGCTCGTCGAGCACATCGACGGCTACCTGTGCGAGGTCAAGGACATCCAGGTCAAGGACGGCCTGCACGTGCTCGGCCGCGCGCCGCGAGGCGATCAGCTGCGAGGGCTCGTGTCGGCCATGCTGCGGCTCGGTCGGGCGACGTGCCGGGTCTGCGCCGCGCCGTCGGCGCGGCCTTCGGACTCGATGAGCCGGCGCTGGTGGCGGCGGGCGGCGCGCCCGTGCAGCAGGCGCCGGACGGCCTCGTGGAGCGCTTCCGCGGCCCGAACGCCAGCGCGGGCGACCTCGTCGACCGCCTCGAGGACGCGCACATGGCGCTGCTCGACGCGCTCGCCGTCCGCGACTGGCGCGCGAGCGCCGCGGCGGAGGTGTGCACGGAGGTCCTGGGGCTGGCCGACGCCGGCGTCGAGCGCGTGCTGCGCTTCGTCTGCGACGAACTCGTCCCGCGGAACCTGCGCACGCCCGACGACCTGATCGGCGTCGTGCGCGCGCTGGACGGCGGCTACATGCGTCGGGCCCGAGGGCGCGCCGACCGCGGGGCATCGACGTTCTGCCGACCGGGCGCAACTTCTACTCGATCGACCCGCGTGTGGTGCCGAGCCCCACCGCCTGGCAGACGGGACAGCGGCTCGCGCAGGCGCTCGTCGATCGCTACCTGCGCGACGAGGGCCGCTACCCGGAGTGGTGGGCCTCTCGACTGGGGCACCAGCGCGATGCGCACACAGGGTGACGACATCGCCCAGGTGCTCGTCGCTGCTGGGCGTGCGGCCTCGCTGG
The DNA here is from genome assembly GCA_963807305.1 of uncultured Actinomycetes bacterium. GTDB lineage: Bacteria > Actinomycetota > Thermoleophilia > Solirubrobacterales > Solirubrobacteraceae > JAOPZW01. Next base: position 409,145 of record CAWEBN010000011.1, on the reverse strand, counting down.
CAGGCCGAGAGCCGGCGCGTCGTGGCCCTCGAGGTGATCCCGCTCGCCGAGCTGGGGCGTCCTCGCATCGATGTGGTCAGTCGCATCTCCGGCTTCTTCCGCGACGCCTTCCCGCACGCCATCGCGCTCCTCGACGAGGCGGTCGAACTGGTCTCCGCCCTCGATGAATCCCCCGACGACAACTACGTCCGCCGCAACCGCCTGCGCGATCAGCAAAGGCTGCTCGAGGCGGGCGTCCCGCCGGCGCAGGCCTGGATCGAGGCGGGGTACCGCGTCTTCGGCAGTCCCCCGGGCACCTACGGCGCGGGCATCCTGCCGCTCATCGATGAGCGCCAGTGGCGCTCAGACGCAGACTTCGCCGAGACCTACGTGAACTGGGGCGGCTACGCCTACACCCGCGAGGCCTTCGGCGTCGATGCGCGCGCGCGCTTCCGCGAGGCGCTCGCCCGGTCCAGGTCGCGGTCAAGAACCAGGACAACCGCGAGCACGACATCTTCGACTCGGACGATTACCTCCAGTTCCACGGCGGCATGATCGCCACGATCCGCGCCCTGACCGGCGCCAACCCTCGCCGCTACTTCGGCGACTCCCAGGACCCGGCACGCCCTCGCGTACACGACCTGAACGAGGAGGCGCTGCGCGTCTTCCGCTCGCGGGTAGTCAACCCGAAGTGGCTGGAGAGCATCCGCCAGCACGGCTACAAGGGCGGCCTCGAGGTCGCACCACCGTCGACTACCTGTTCGGGTACGACGCCACCGCGGACGTCGTCGACGACTGGATGTACGCCGAGGTCGCGCGCGCTACGCTGCTCGATCCGGAGATGCAGGCGTTCCTCCAGCGCGCAACCCTGGGCGGCGCGCGGCATCGCCGACCGGCTGCTCGAGGCGGCCGACCGCGGCATGTGGGGCAGCCCGACCCGAGGAGCGCCGCCCTCGCGGGTGCGCGAGCGCGACCGCGCGCTACGAGGGCGCGAGGCTCGCGATGACTGAGCAGGCAGCGCCGCCGGTCCCCGCTTTCCGCCATCGTCGGCAGGAGGCGCTGGACGCAGGCGCTGCTCGTCAACGCGTCGACCCGCGCGTCGGTGGCGTGCTGTGCGCGGTGACCGGGCACCGCCAAGTGACCATCGTGCGCGGCCTCGGCCGCTGCTCCCGCCGATCCCACGGCGAGGGCGAGCCGTGCACCTGCGCCCCCGTGCGAGCACGCGCACCGGCGGCGACGTCCCGCCGATCCCGTCGCGAGCGCCCCGCCCCGCTGTCGTCGAACTGCCGCTCGGCGCCACCGTGGACCGCTCGTCGGCGCCCTCGACCTCGCGCGCGCCTGGCCCGGGCGAACGCCCTTCGAGCCCGGCCTCCTCGCCGCGCCCACCGCGGCGTCCTCTACATCGACGAGGTCAACCTGCTGCCCGACCACCTCGTCGACGTGCTCCTCGACGTCGCCGCCTCCGGCGTCACCGCGTCGAGCGAGACGGCGCGTCCGGCCGACCACCCGCGCCGAGTTCCTCCTCGTCGGCACGATGAATCCCGACGAGGGCGAACTGCGACCGCAGCTCCTCGACCGCTTCGGCCTGACGTCGACATCCGCACACCCACCGACCTCGAGGTCCGCGCCGAGATTCGTGCGCCGGCGCATCGCCTACGAGCAGGACCCGGCGGCGTTCTGCACGCGCTGGGCGGACGAGGAGCGCAGCGCTGGCACGCGCATCGCCGACGCGCGCACGCGGCTGCCGACCGTCCGGCTGCCCGAGCGCGAGCTGCTGCGGATCACCGCCGCCTGCGCGAAGCTCGGGGTCGACGGCGTGCGCGGCGACATCGTCAGCGCACGCGCCGCCCGCGCCCTCGCCGCCCTCGACGGCGCCGGCGAGGTCTCCGAGGAGCACGTCCGCCGCGCGGCCGCGCTCGCTCTCGCCCACCGCCGCCGCCGCGACCCGCTCGACGGCCACATGCCGACCGCCGAGGACCTCGACCGCGCGCTCGACGACGAGCCCGACCCCGACGCGCCCCCGCCGGCCCCGGCCGGCCCGCCGCCGCCCGACCGGCTCGGCGCCTTCCCCAGGCGCATCGAATGGCGCCTCGACCACTGCGACCGAGACCGCCGGGCCTGTCGACGCCGGTGGCGAGGCGACGTACGCGCCGAGCGCGCCGGCACGACCGCGCAACGACGCCGCGCTGCCCGCCCGGCTCGACGCGGCGGTCGTCTCGTTGGCCGGGGCGGGCCGCGGCCCGGTCGGCCGGCGCACTCGCACCTCGGCCCCGGCGCGGGGTCGATCGACAGCCGTCCGGCGGGGCCGGCCTCGGACGACCTCGCGCTCGTGGCCAGCCTGCGCGCCCGGCTGCTGGGCGACGATGCGCACCTGCGCGAGCACGTTCGCTCGGGCCGCGAGGGCACGTTCCTGTGCCTGCGTCGTCGACGCCAGCGGATCGATGGGCGCCCAGCGTCGCCTCGCCCGCGTCAAGGGCGCGCTGGCCGGCCTGCTGCGCGACGCCTACGCCCGTCGCGACCGCGTCGCCGTCGTCGCCTTTCGCGACGCCGCCGCGGAGGTCCTGATCGCGCCCGGCGCACCGCTCGAGCGCGCCGCGGCCGCTCTGGCCTCGCTGCCCACCGGCGGTCGCACGCCGCTCGCGGCGGGGCTGCTCACCGCGGAGCTGCCTCGTGCGCCGCGAGGCGCTGCGCGACCCGACCCGCCGCTCGATCGCCCTCGTCCTCACCGATGGCCGCGTCCAGGATCCCGACGGCGCGATCCCACGCGCGGCCGCGGCGCTGGGTCGTGCCGCGACGGCGGTCGAGGTCGTCGACACGGAGGAGGGCCCGGTCCGCGTGGGCCTCGCGAGCGCCCTCGCGGCCGCGGCCGGCGGCCGCGTCCACCGGCTCGTCCCCGTCACCGCGCCTTCGAGGAGAGCCGCATGAGCACTGAGAGCCCACTCGCCCGCCACGGCGCCGACGGCGTCGACGTGCCGCATCGTCCCGGTGATCGGGGCAGCGCCGAGCCCAAGCGCCGCAAGCCCCGCGACCGGCCGTTGGTGATCGTCCTCACCGGCACGGGGAAGGGCAAGAGCACCTCCGCCTTCGGGATGCTGATGCGCTCGTGGGCGCGCGGGTATCGCTGCGGGGTCTTCCAGTTCGTCAAGTCGGGCAAGTGGAAGGTCGGCGAGGCGAAGGCCGCCGCGGCGCTCGGCGGCATCGACTGGGAGAAGATGGGCGACGGCTGGTCGTGGCTGTCGAAGGATCTCGACGAGTCGGCCGACATGGCGCGCGAGGGCTGGGGCGAGGTCAAGCGGGCCATCGCGCAGGAGCGCTACGAGTTCCTGCTGCTCGACGAGATCACCTACCCGATCAAATGGGGCTGGATCGACGCCCACGAGGTCGTTGCGACGCTCCGCGATCGTCCCGGCTTCCAGCACGTCGTGATCACCGGGCGCGACGCCGCGCCCGAGCTGATCGAGCTGGCCGACCTCGTCACCGAGGCCGTCAAGGTCAAGCACCCGATGGACGAGGGGATCCGCGCCCAGCAGGGAATCGAGTGGTAGACGTCCTGCTGATCCTCGACGGGGCGAGCGAGCCGCTCGGCGCGGCGCCCACCTCGCTGGAGCGCGCCCGCACGCCGGCGCTCGACGCGCTGGCGCGCGAGGGCGCGCTGTCGCGCCTGAGGACGATCGCCCCCGGGCTGCCCGCGGGCTCCGAGGCGGCGATACCCGCGCTGCTGGGCTGGGTGCCGCCGGCGCCGGTGGACCGGGGCGCGCTCGAGGCCGCCGCTCGCGGGATCGGGCTGGGTCCGGGCGAGCGCGCCTGGCGCGTCGACGTGCTCGGGTCCGACGGCCGCCGTGCCGGTGCAGGCGAGACCGCCCGAGCCGCGATGTCGCTGGCTGCCGAGGCGCCGGCGCACGTCGTGCGCCGCATCGGCGGGCACCGGCTGCTGATCACCGGCGCGCCGCCGCTGCCCGCGGCGGCGCGCGCCGCGGGCCTTCACGCGTGGCCGCAGGGGGTCGTCCCGCCACCGATCCTCGACGACCACGTCGTCGTGATCGCGGCTGCCGGTGCCGCGGCCGGCTGTGCGCGGCTGCTCGGTGCGCGCGTGGTGATTCCGCCCGGCGCGACCGGCGGCCCGGACACCGACCTGCCGGCCAAGGCGGCTGCCGCGCTCGCCGCGATCGACGGCGGGGCACGGCGGGTCGTCGTGCACGTGGGCGCCGCCGACGAGGCGGCACACGAACGCGACGCGGCGGCCAAGGTCGCCGCCCTCGAGCGGATCGACGCTGAACTGGTGGCGCCCGCTCGCGCGCGCGGTCCGCGAGGCGGATGGCTCGCTCGCCGTCTGCCCCGACCACGGCTGCGACCCCCTCACGGGGGCGCACGACGACCACCCCGTCCCGTGCCTGCGCTGGCCGGACCCGAGCGGGCCCGCCGGCCGGCTGACCGAGCGGACGGTGCGCGGGCTGGCCACGGTGGAGCTCGGCACGATGGTGGTCGCGTGATCGCGCGCATCGTCGTCGCCGGCACCAGCTCGGGCTCGGGGAAGACGACGGTGGCGTGCGGCCTCATCGGGGCGCTGCGGCGCACAGGGCGCGTCGTGCAGGGGTTCAAGGTCGGCCCCGACTACATCGACCCCAGCTACCACGCGCTCGCCTCGGGCCGGCCAGGCCGCAACCTCGACGCCTTCCTCAGCGGCCCGGAGCTCATCGCGCCGCTCGTGCGCCACGGTTCGGCCGGCGCCGACCTCGCGGTCGTCGAGGGCGTCATGGGGATGTTCGACGGCGCCTCCGGGCGCGGCGAGCTCGCCTCGACGGCGCACGTGGCCAAGCTGCTGCAGGCCCCGGTCCTCCTCGTCGTCGACGCCGGCGCGATGGCGCGCTCCGCCGCCGCGATCGTCCACGGCTACCGAACCTTCGACCCCGAGGTCGACGTGGCCGGGGTGATCTTCAACCGGGTCGGCTCCGATCACCACGAGGAGCTGCTGCGCGACGCGACCGCCGACGTCGGCGTCCCCGTCCTCGGCGCGCTGCGCCGCGACGACCGGGTCATCGCCCCCGAGCGCCATCTCGGGCTGGTGCCGGCGGCCGAGCGGGCCGCGCAGACGCGTGCGGCGCTCGACGCGCTCGCACAGGCCGCGGCCCGCTACGTCGACCTGGACGCTGTCGAGCGCCTCGCCCGCGCGGCCCCGCCGGCTGACGGCCCGGCCTGGGAGGCCGGGCCGGGCGACGAGCCGGCGCCGGCGCGTATCGCGATCGCACGCGGCCCGGCGTTCTCGTTTCACTACGAGGAGAACCTCGAGCTGCTGGCCGCGGCCGGCGCCGAGCTCATGCCGTTCGACCCGACCGCCGACGAGCGGCTGCCGGAGGGCGCCGACGCGCTCGTGCTGGCCGGCGGCTTCCCCGAGGTCTTCGGCGCCGAGCTGGAGGCCAACGCCGGCCTGCGCGCAGAGGTGGCGGCGTTCGCCCAGAGCGGTCGGCCGATCCTGGCCGAGTGCGGCGGTCTGCTGTACCTGTGCGCCGAGCTCGACGGGCGGCCGATGTGCGGCGTGCTGCCCGCGCGCGGGCGCATGGCCGGTCGGCTGACGCTCGGCTACCGCGAGGCGACGGCGGCCACCGCGACGCCGTGGATCGCCGCGGGCGCGAGCCTGCGCGGGCACGAGTTCCACTACTCCGCGGTCGAGCCGATCGGCGCCGGCGCGTCGCCCGCGTGGACGCTGACCGCGCGCGGGACGACGCGCGCGGAGGGCATCGCGCTCGGCGCCGTGCAAGCCAGCTACCTGCACGTCCACTGGGCCGCGCATCCCGACCTCGCGCACCGCTTCGTCCAGGCCGCCGTGCGAGGCCCAGTCGCGGCGTGAGCCTCGCGCTCGTGATCGGCGGCACCCGCTCGGGCAAGAGCGCCCACGCCGAGCGCCTCGCCGTCACCTCGGGCGCCGACGTCCGCTATGTGGGCACCGCCGACGCCACGGACCCGGCGATGGCCGCGCGCATCGACGCGCACGTGCGCCGGCGCCCGGCGCCGTGGACCACGGTCGAGGCGGGCGACGCGCTCGGCGAGGCCGTCGCGGGCGCGCGCTGCGTGCTCCTCGACGGCCTCGGGACCTGGATCGCCGGCGTCCTGCACCGAGCGGGGGCGTTCGACGATCCCTCCGACGCGGTCCTCGCCGCCGCCGGCGAGCGCGTGCGCGCGGAGGTCGAGACGATCGTCGAGGCCGCGCGGGCGGGCGCCGCCGTCGTCGTGGTCGCCGAGGACGCCGGCGCGGGTGTCCTCCCCGCGCACGCAGCGTCGCGCGTGTGGCTGGATCTGCTGGGCGCGGCGACACAGCGCCTCTCCGCCGCCGCGGACCGCGCCGAACTGGTCGTCGCCGGCCGCGCCATCCCCCTCCCCCCCGCGCCGTCGACCATCGCCGGGCAAGCGACGGCGGCCGAGCTCGCCGCGCTGCGCCGCCACGGCGACACCGAGGTCCGGACCGGCGACGCCGACCATGCCGTCAACGTCGTGGCGGGCGGGCCGCCCGCGTGGCTGCGCGAGGCGCTGGAGGCCGCGCTCGCGACGGACGCCCAGCGCTATCCCGACGACGCGACCGCGCGCAAGGCGCTGGCCGCGCTCCACGGCCGCGACGCCGCGGAGATCGTGCCGACGAACGGCGCCGCCGAGGCCCTGTGGCTGCTGCCGGCCGCGCTGCGCCCCACGCTCGCCGCCTGCGTGCACCCCGGCTTCACCGAGGCGGAAGCCGCGCTGCGCGCCCACGGCGTCCCCGTGGCCCGCGTGCTGCGCGACCCCGGCGCCGGTTTCGCGCTCGACCCCGCGGCCGTGCCCGAGGCGGCCGATCTCGTCATCGTGGGCAACCCCGCGTCGCCGAGCGGGACGCTCGTGCCCGCCACTGCGATCCTCGCGCTGCGCCGGCCCGGACGCGTCGTCGTCGTCGACGAGGCGTTCATGGAGCTCGTGCCCGGCAGGTCGCCGTCGCTCGTCGGTGAGCGCCTCGACGACGTGGTCGTGGTGCGCAGCCTGACGAAGGCGCTCGCGATCCCGGGCCTGCGCGTCGGCTACGCGGTGGCCGCCCCGGCGCTCGCGGACGCCGTTCGCGCCGTGCGCCCGCCGTGGTCGGCCAACGCCCTCGCGCTCGCCGCCCTGGCCGCCGCCGCCCGCCATCCAGCCGAGATCGAGGCGATCGCCGATCGCGTGGCGGCCGAGCGCGACGACCTCGCCGCTCGCCTTGCCGCGATCGAGGGCGTGCGGACATGGCCGTCCGTGGCCAACTTCTGCCTCGTCGAGGTCCGCAACGGCGGCGAGGTCGCCGCGGCGTTGCGCGCGCGCGGCATCGCCGTCCGCCCGGCGGCGTCGTTCCCAGGCCTCGATGACCGCCACATCCGCATCACGGCCCGCGACCCCGACGCCAACGCGCGGCTCGCCGCCGCGCTCGCCGAAGAGGTCGCGCGATGACGCGCATCGCCGTCGTCGGCATCGGCGCCGACGGCTGGCCGGGGCTCGGGGAGCCCGCGCGCGCCGCGATCCTCGGCGCGCGCACGATCTTCGGCTCCGAGCGTCAACTCGCACTCCTGCCCGCCGAGGCCGCCGGCGAGCGCCGGGCGCTGCCCTCGCCGCTGGAGCCGCTGCTCGACGAGCTCGCCGATCGCCACGACGGCGCCTGCGTCCTCGCCAGCGGCGACCCGATGCTCCACGGCATCGGCGCCTCGCTCGCCCGCCGGCTGGGCCCGGAGCGCCTCGACGTCCATCTGCATCCCTCCGCCTTCGCGCTGGCCTGCGCGCGACTCGGCTGGCCCGCCGCCGACGTCGAGCTCGTCAGCGCCGTCGCGCGCCCGGCGGACGTCGTCGCCCGCGTGCTCCAGCCCGGCCGCCGGATCGTCGCCTACGTCACCGGCGCGGACGGGGCACGCACGCTTGCGCGCGTGGTCACGGAGCGCGGCTTCGGCGGCTCGCGGCTCGTCGTCCTCGAGCGGCTCGGCGCGCCCGCCGAGCGCGTCACCGAGGCGACCGCGGAGAGCTTCGACGCGCCCGCCGACCCGCTCCACGCGGTGGCGATCGAGGTCGGCGACGGACCGCTGCGCGCGCTCGTGCCCGGGCCTGCCCGACGACGCCTACGAGACCGACGGGCAGCTGACCAAGCGCCACGTCCGCGCGATCACGCTCGCCGCGCTCGCGCCGGCGCCGGGCGCGCTGCTGTGGGACGTCGGCGCGGGCAGCGGCTCGATCGGCATCGAATGGCTGCGGGCCGAGCGGACAGCGCGCGCGATCGCCGTCGAGCCCGACGCCGCGCGCGCCGACCGGATCGAGCGCAACGCCCTCGCCCTCGGCGTCCCCGACCGGCTGACCGTGGTCCGCGGTCGCGCCCCCGAGGCGCTGGCCGGGCTCGAGGCGCCCGCGGCGATCTTCGTCGGCGGCGGCGTCACGACCCCCGGGATGCTCGACGCCTGCTGGGAGGCGCTGGCGCCCGGCGGGCGGCTCGTCGCCAACGCCGTGACCCTCGAGAGCGAGCAGGTCGTCGTCGCGGGGCGCGGACAGCGCGGCGGCACCCTGACGCGCATCGCCATCGCCCACGCCGAGCCGATCGGCGGCTTCACGGGCTGGCGAGCACAGATGCCGGTCGTCCAATGGGCGGCGACCAAGCCGTGACCGTCCACTTCGTCGGCGCCGGCCCGGGCGCACCGGACCTCCTCACGCTCCGCGGCCGCGACGTCATCGCGAGCAGTCCCGTCTGCCTCTACGCGGGCGCCCTGGTCCCTCCGGAGATCCTCGCCCACGCGCCCGCCGACGCCCGGGTCGTCGATACGCAGGACCTCACGCTCGACGAGATCGTCGCCGAGTGCGAGGCCGCCCATGCGCGCGGGCAGGACGTCGCGCGGCTGCACTCCGGGGACCTCTCGATCTACAGCGCCGCGGCCGAGCAGATGCGCCGCCTCGACGCGCTCGGCATCCCGTGGGACGTCACCCCGGGCGTCCCCGCCTTCGCCGCCGCCGCCGCCAGTCTGCGCCGCGAGCTCACGATCCCCGAGATCGCCCAGACGGTGATCCTCACGCGCTACGGCAAGCGCGCATCGGCCATGCCGGCGCGAGAGCGGCTCGCCGACCTCGCGGCACACGGCGCGACGCTCGTGATCCACCTGGGCGCCCAGGCCATCGAGGAGATCGCCGCGACGCTGATTCCCCACTATGGCGACGATTGCCCCGTCGCCGTCGTCGCCCGGGCGAGCTGGCCCGATGAGGTCGTGGTGCGTGCACGACTCTCCGACATCGCGGCCGACGTCCGCGCGGCCGGTATCCGGCGCACGGCGACGATCCTCGTCGGCCCCGCCCTGGCCGCGGAGGGCTTCCGCGACAGCCATCTGTACTCCGACGCGCGCGTCCGCCCGCCGCGGCCGTGACCGGCTACTTCGCCCGCCGCAGCAGGTAGGTGTCCATGATCCAGCCCTTGCGCCGGCGGGCCTCGGCGCGGATCTCCTCGATCTTCGGGGCGGCCTCGGCGAGCGGCCCCGCGACGAGCAGCTCGTCGGGCGTGCCGAGGTACGCGCCCCAGAAGATCTCGACGCCGTCGGGATCCAACGTGCGGAACGAGCAGTCGGCATCGAGCATCACCACGAGATCGTCGATGCCGTCGGGCCAACCGTCGTTCGACAGCCGCCGCCCGGTGGTGATCTGAACGGCGCCACCCACCCGGTTCAGCGCGATCCGATGGCGCGCGGTGAGCGCGTGGACGCTGCTGATGCCCGGGACGACCTCGTACTCGAACGCGATCGTTCCGGCCGTCAGGATGCGTTCGATGACGTCGATCGTGCTGTCGTACAGCGATGGGTCGCCCCACACCAGCATGCCGCCGACGGCGTCGTCGGAGAGCTCGTCGCGCAGCGCGGTGCCCCACACGTCGGCGCGCCGCGCGCGCCAGTCGTCGACCGCGCCCGCGTAGGCGGTGGCCCGACGGTCGCGCGGCGGGTCGGGCAGCTCGACGATCCTGTAGGACGGGTCCTCGATGAAGCGCTCGCAGACCTCCTTGCGCAGCGCCATGAGGTCCCCGGTGTCGCCGCCCTTTTCGACCACGAAGAACACGTCCACCTCGTTGAGCGCGCGCACGGCCTGGGCCGTGACGTGCTCGGGATCCCCAGCGCCGATGCCGATGACGAGCAGCCGCCTCACCGATCAGACCCTAGGGGCGATCGCGTGGTCCTGATCCTCGGAGGCACGGCCGAGGCGCGCGAGCTCGCCGCGTGCCTGCACCGCGCGGGGGTGGCGGTGACCTCGTCGCTCGCCGGGCGCGTCGCCAACCCGCGTCTGCCCGAGGGCGACGTCCGCATCGGCGGCTTCGGCGGCCCAGAGGCGCTCGCGCGCTGGCTCGCCGAGCACCGCGTCGCCGCCGTGGTCGACGCCACCCACCCGTTCGCGCAGCGCATCTCCGCCTCGGCGGCTCGGGCCGCGCCGGCCGCCGGGGTGCCGATCCTGCGCCTCGAGCGTCCCGGCTGGAGCGAGGTCCCCGGCGACCGCTGGCACTGGGTCGACGGCCTCGACGACGCCGCCGCGGCCATCGGGGGGAAGGGCGAGCGCGTCCTGCTCACGACCGGCCGGCAGGGACTCGCCTCCTTCGCGGGCATCGATCACGCCTGGTTCTTGATCCGTTGCGTCGACCCACCCGGCCCGCCGCTTCCGGCCCGCTGCGAGATCGTGCTCGATCGCGGCCCGTACACGCTCGACGGGGAGCTGGCGCTCGTCGATCACCACGCGATCGACCTGATCGTCACCAAGGACAGCGGCGGGACGCACACGCGGGCCAAGCTCGACGCGGCGCGGGAGCGCGGGCTCGCGGTGATCGTCGTGCGCCGCCCGCCGCGGCCCGACATCGCGACCGAGGCCTCCGTCGAGGCGGCACTGGCCTGGGCGCTGGATCACGCGGGGTAGCGCCGCGGGGTGTAGACGCGCGGCGGCTCGCCCTCGATCGTGCGCGTCGTCGACGACCCGACGATGAGCAGCGTGCGCATGTCGACGACGTCGACGTCCAGCGCCCCGAGCGTCGTGACCGAGACCGACTCCTCCGGCGCGCCGACCGCGCGCGCGACGACGACCGGCGTCGCGTCGGCGCGATGGCGCCGCAGGACCTCGACGGCGCGCGTGAGCTGCTCGCGCCGCGTCCGCGACGCGGGGTTGTAGAGCGCGAGGACGAGGTCGGCCGCGCCGGCCGCGTCGAGGCGCCGCTCGACGACCTCCCACGGCTTGAGCTGGTCCGACAGCGAGACGACGCAGAAGTCGTGGCCCAGCGGCGCGCCGACGCGGGCCGCGGCGGCCTGCATGGCCGAGAGGCCCGGCACGATCCGCACCTCGACGTCGGCCAGTGCCACATCGCCGTCGACGACCTCGAGCACGGCGGCGGCCATCGCGAAGATGCCGGGGTCGCCCGACGACACGACCGCCACGCGCGCGCCGCCGGCCGCCAGCTCGAGGGCGTGGCGCGCGCGCTGCGCCTCGAGGCGGTTGTCGGTCGCGTGGCGGCGCTGCCCGCGCCGCTCGGGCACGCGCGCGAGGTACGTCTCGTAGCCGATCAGCTCGTCGGCGGCCGCCAGCTCCGCGTTGGCCTCGGGTGTCAGCCAGTCCGGGCCCGCGGGCCCGAGCCCGACGACGCTCACGCTCCCGGGGCGGCCGTTGCGCGGCGCGGGCACGGAGCTCGGCACCAGCACCAGTGACATGTACGGCACCCGGTCGCCGGCGTCGGCGAGCGGCGCGATGCGCTCGGCGTCGCTGCTGGCGCGCTCCACGTAGATCGCCCGGTCGGTCACGCCCGCCCGTCGGGCCGCGTCGGCGACGCCGGGGAACGTGCGCCCGAGCTTGATGACCACCGCCGCGTCGCCGGCGCGCAGCCGTGCGGCGAGGACGTCTGGCGGCAGCGTGCCGGGCAGGACCGTGAGGATGTCGTCGCGGCGCACGAGCGGCGTCCCTGCCGCGGCGGCGGCGGCGCTGAACGACGTCACGCCCGGCACCACCTCGGTCGCATAGCGATCGGCGAGGCGCTCGTGCAGGTACATGTACGAGCCGTAGAAGAACGGGTCGCCCTCACAGAGGACCGCGACGTCGCGCCCGGCGTCGAGGTGGACGGCCAGCTGCGCCGCGGCCGTGTCGTAGAACTCGCTCAGCGCCGCCTCGTAGCCGCCCGGGTGGTCTGTCTGCTCGGTCGTGACCGGGTACTCGAGGGCGACCTCGATCTGGTCGCCGCGGAAGTGGGGCGCGGCGATCGCGCGCGCCACGCTGCGCCCGTGCCGCGCGTTCGGGTAGGCGATCACGTCGACTGCCGCCACGATGCGCTGAGCCTTGACGGTCAGCAGCTCGGGGTCGCCCGGGCCCACGCCGACGCCGAACAGCCGGCCGCTCACTCCGCCTCGCTCGCCAGCGCGTTGACGGCGGCGACGGCGACCGCGCTGCCGCCCCGCCGGCCGTGGACGACGACGTGCTCCAGGCCGGCCGCGTGCCCGGCCAGCGCGGCCTTGGACTCGGCGGCGCCGATGAAGCCGACCGGCACGCCGATCACCGCCGCCGGAGGTGCGACCCCCTGCTCGACCAGCTCCAAGAGCCGGAAGAGCGCCGTCGGCGCGTTGCCGACGACCACGACGGAGCCGCCGAGGCGCTCGCGCCACAGCTCCATCGCCGCGGCGGTGCGCGTCGTATCCAGCTCCGCCGCCAGCGCCGGGACCGACGGGTCCGACAGCGTGCAGATCACCTCGTTGCCCGCGGGCAGCCGGGAGCGCGTCACGCCCGATGCGACCATCGCGGTGTCGCAGAGGATCGGGGCGCCCGCGCGCAACGCGCCCTCGGCGGCCGCGCCGAAGCCCGGCGAGGCCGCGACGTCGGCGACGAGATCGACCATCCCGCAGGCGTGGATCATGCGCACGACGACGCGCTCGAGGATCGGATCCAGTCCGTCGAGGTCGGCCTCGGCGCGGATCATCGCGAACGACCGGCGGTAGATCTCCGCGCCGTCGCGGACGTAGCCGCTCACGCGGTGGCCTCCCGGACGCCGGGCGGTCGCCCGCAGCCACGCTCGCAGGCCGACCAGTGCTCGGGCGGCGCCCCGGGGCTGCGCTCGGCCGCCCGCGCCGCCGCCTTGGCACGCACGTCGACCCGGGCGCGTGCGCATGCTCCCATGCCCGAGCACGCGGTCAGGCCCCACCAGCCCGAGTCCTCCGAGGCGACCAGGCCGGCCGCCTGCAGCTCACCGATCAACCGGCCCGCGTCTTCGCCCGGCACGTCGACGAAGCTCAGCGTGCGGCGCGTCGAAGCGCGGACGTCGTCGTGGCCGAGGGTCACCAGGGCGTCGAGCATCGCGAGGTCGAGCCGCGCCAGTGGCGGTAGGACGGTCACGGCGCAGCGCCCGTCGACCTGGTCGACGAGCCCGAGGGGCACGACGGCGGGCGTGATGCCGGACGCCGCCGCGACCACGGTCGCGCCGAGCCGCTCCGCAACGAGGTCGGGGCCGTCGGGGACGTCGGCCACCCGCCACGCGCCGGCGTGGCCGGCTTCCCCGGCGACGGCCAAGAACGCACGAGCCGCATCGACGGCCAGCCCCGGCGCGTCCTCTTGCGTGACGGTGCAATCGGTGCGGACGGCCCGCGAGCCAGAGGCAGAACGCGCGGTGCTCGGCTGCCAGCGTCACATCGGCTCCTCGGCCGCCCACCGTGGCGCTCCCGTCATCGACGGCGAACAGGAATCGACCCGACAGAGCGCCGAGCGCCGGCTCGGCACACAACCGCCTGTCCAGCGCGGCGACCACCTCGTCCGTGCACGCGAGCGAGCCCGGCAGGCGCCCGGCGAGCGGGCTGGCGGCGATGTTGCGCACGCGGTCGTGTCCGGCCGACGGCAGCAGCCCGCCGGCGGCCAACAGCTCGGCCACGACCTGCTCGCCGTCGTCGGCGATGCCCCGGATCTGGATGTTCGCGCGCGAGGTCACCTCGACGATCCCGTTACCGACCCGGGCCGCCTCGCGCAGCGCGCGCAGGCCGCCGAGCGTGAGCCGGCCGCCGGGCAGGCGCACGCGAGCGAGCCCGCCATCACCGGCGGGGTGCATGCGAAGCACGCCGGGGCACCAGTCCGGGAAGGGCCGCGCCACGACGGCCGATCGGGCGGCACGACCTGGGTCCATCGACTCGCCAGCATATCCCCCCTTTCACGATCCTCCGGCCTCGCGCGCCGATCCAACCGGCATGCGCCGGGCCTAGTAGGCTCGCCGCCGGCGCGGGCACCCGTCCCGCCGGCAGATCGAACGGTCCGGCTGGAGACGAAAGGGCGCCCCGGATGACGAATACGATCGGTGAGATCCTGCCGGTCGCCGCGCAGAGGTTCGGGGCGCGGACGGCCCTGCTGGTCGGCGACCGCTCCTTGTCCTTCGATGACCTGCAGGCACTGTCGAATCGCGCCGCGAACGGTCTTGTCGCGGCGGGCGTCGGGCCGGGCGACCGCGTTGCGCTCTACGGCCCGAACTGCTGGGAGTGGCTCGTCGGCTACTACGCCATCGCCAAGACCGGCGCGGCCGTCATCCCGATCAATGTCATGCTCACGCCGGACGAGGTCCGGTTCGTCGTCGAGGACTCCGGCACGCGGGCCGTGGTCGCGGCGGCGGACAAGGGCGAGCCGCTGCTCGATCTGCGCGGCAGCGGGGACCTGCAGGACGTCGTGCTGTGGGGCGACGAGATCCCGCCCGGGGCGACCGCCTTCGACGACTGGCTGGCATCCGGCTCGCCGGAGTTCAGCCCGGTCCACCGCGACGGTGGCGACCTGGCGGCCATCTGCTACACGTCCGGGCACGACCGGCCACCCGAAGGGCGCGATGCAACCGCACCGCGCCGTGATCGGGGCCGCTGTCGGCACGGCCGTCATGGCGGCGCGTGGTCCCGACGATCGCGTCATCAACTCGCTCCCGCTGCCCCACGTCTACGGATCGTGCGTGTTCAACGCCGCCGTCATGGCCGGCTCGACCCTGATCATGATCCCGCGCTTCGACGCCGAGACCGTCCTGCGCGCGATCGGCGAGCACCGCGCGACGCTGATGGACGGCGTGCCGACCGCCTACTACTACCTGCTCGCGCACCCCGACTTCGAGTCCTATGACCTGTCGAGTCTGACCCGCTGCTGGGTCGGCGGCCAGACGCTGCCGGAGGCCAAGGCGATCGAGTTCACCGAACGCACCGGCTGCCCGATTCACGAGGTCTGGGGGATGACGGAGCTCGCCGGCGCCACCAGCGCGAACCCGGTGATCGGCCCCAACAAGCCGGGCACGATCGGCGTCCCCTACCCCGGCAACGCGATGCGCGTTGTCGACATCGCCGATCCGGCGCGCGAGATGCCGGTCGGCGAGCGCGGCGAGCTGATGTTCCGCGGGCCGCTCGTGATGCTCGGCTACTACGGCAACGAGGAGGGCACGGCCGCGACGATCGAGCCGGACGGCTGGCTGCACACGGGCGACATCGCGACGATGGACGAGGACGGCTACTTCACGATCGTCGACCGGATGAAGGACATGATCCTCACCGCGGGCTTCAACGTGTATCCGGCGGAGATCGAGCGCGTCCTGTGCGCCCACCCGGCAGTCGCGCTCGCCGCGGTCGGCGCAATCCCGGACGAGACGAAGGGCGAGCTCGCGAAGGCCTACGTCGTCCTCAAGCCCGCGACGGAGGTCACCCGCGAGGAGCTCGTCACGCATTGCCGACAGCACCTCGCGGCATACAAGGTTCCGCGGGCGATCCAGTTCACCGTGCAGGTCCCGATGACCTCGTCCGGCAAGATCATGCGTCGCCTGCTCACCGACATCGACGACGGGACCCGGTCGACGACGTCCGACCTGCAACACGCCGTTTCCTGACGCAAGCGCTCACCGCCGACCGTCCAGGGCGTTGCGTCAGCCGCAGTAGGGGCGCAGGAGCAGCGCCACGGCGTCCGGCGAGTGTGGCAATGCCTCGGCGAGCGCCAAGACGTAGCGAGCCTCCGCGAGGCCGAGCCGCCGCTCGATCATCAGGCGAGCGGCGAAGCGCGTCGCCGCGCGCCCGTAGCGCGCGTCGCGGCGCTCGGCGAACACGACCAGCACCCGGAGCGCGTCATCGAGCCCGACGTGCTGCAGCTCGCGGCTGGCCGCATCGATGAGCTTCACGTTCTTGGTCAGGAGCGCGCGGCGGAATCTCGCGTGCGCATGCCCCTGACTCGTCACGAACGCATGTTCGCATGGCGGGCCCCGGCGATGGGTGCCGGGGCCTGTGGGCGTCGGCGCTGCGCGCGGGCGGCGATCAGAACGGGCAGTTCCCGGGCTTCGGGGCGGGCACGTCGGGCTTGACGCCGTGCTTGAGCCCGAGATACGTGACGAGGACCACGACCGGCTTGTGCCCTTCGTTGCGGGCGAGATGGACGTGGCCGGGCTGCTCGGTGAAGCCCTGTCCGGCCGAATAGCGGTGCGCAGTGCACGTCGGATCGGCGCTGTCATAGAGCGAGAGCGTCCCGGACTTGATGATCGCCACGACGGCCGCGCGGTGCGAGTGCCAGCCGAAGCTCGCTCCCGGCGGAACCGTCGCCTTGGCGACGATCACGTCGGCGGGCTGCTGGACCTGGAAGGTGTAGGGCTGCGCGACGCTCGCCGCCCCGAGGACCTTCTCGGTGATCGGACCGTGGCCGGCGGCCAATGCGGCTGCCGCCGTGCCGAGCGCGCCGGCGAGGACAAGGGTGATCAGGAGACGTTTCATGGGGTGTGCTCCGTTGTGGGTTGTGCATCGACTGCCCGGGTGCGCGCAACCCTCACGACCACGACCTTTGCGTCTCCTTAGCCCCCGCTTGCCCGAGTTCTTAATGTGCCTGCGGTCCCCACGAGCTGAGGAGGGTGCGTCGCGATGCCCATCGCTCCATTCACCGAACAGTCCTGGCTGTTCGTCCCGCCACTGGACCTGCCACTCGAGCTGCGCCTGGAGAACGGCCGCTTCGGCGCGCTGCGCCCGAAGCCGCTACCCGGGCCGCCGCCGTGTGCCACCGGGCAGATCATCCCCGCCGACGACCCGCGCAACCCGACCGGCGCCGACGTGCACTTCGCCAATCAGATCCACGAGGCGGTCGACCTCGCGGCCGCCGCGGGTGACTGCGTGTTCGCGGCGTACAGCGGACGGGTCGTCGAGGTCGAGGCCAACCCGGCCGGTACGCGCGGGAACGTGACCATCGATCATCACCCGCGGGGCCTCGGGTTCGTCACGAAGTACAACCACGTCACGGACATCGCCGTCGCGCAGGGGGAGTTCGTCCAGAAGGGCACGCCGTTCGCGGCCGTGTCCGCTCAGCCCGCCGAGCCGCACCTTCACTTCGAGCTGTGGGCGGTGGTCGACCGCGCGGCGGCCGCCGCGCCGGGGTGGCCGGGGGACAGCGACCTCGTCCCGCTCGACCCGACGCGGGCGCTCTACGCCTGGGAGCAGCGCACGATGGCCGACGAGGAGCTGGCCGGCCAGCCGCTCGCGCCACAGTCGGTCGGACTCGTGCAGATCCACACCGTGCCGTTCTTCACGGCCACGTTCGACGCCGAGACGGCGACCGTCCTGCACGTGCCCCTCCACGAGCCGATGACCACCGACGAGCGACTCGCGGTCGACCTGCTGCGCGACGCCTACGGCGCCAACGTCGACTGCACCCTGCGGTTCCGGGCGTCCGCGTTCTGGGGCGTCGACGTCGTCACGCAGGTCCAGCTCGCCTAGCTCCATCAGTGCGCGCGGCTGGGGGGCGGGCATGTGCATGAGCTCGCAGGTGTCACAGCCGGCACGCGCCCGTTGTCAGGGTGGTGAGACAGCGGTTACATGGCAGGAGGAACAGATGAGCGCGGACGAGCGAGGCAGCGACCATGAGGAGGCGCCGATGGGCGATGGCGAGCTCGAGGCGCTGCGCCGGCACGGCTTCGGCGTCGCCTACCGGATGCTCGGCAGCGTCTCGGAGGCCGAGGACGTGGCCCAGGAGGCGCTCCTGCGCCTGACGCGTCAGGAAGGCCCGATCGACCAGCCCGCCGCCTGGATGACGACGGTGGTGACGCGGCTCTCGATCAACGTCCTCAGGTCGGCGCGGGCCCGTCGCGAGTCATATATCGGGCCGTGGCTGCCGGAGCCGCTGGTCGAGGATCCGGCGCCAGGGCCGGCCTCGCGCGCCGAGCTCGCGGATTCGCTGTCGCTGGCCTTGTTGGTGCTCCTGGAGCGGCTGAGCCCGCTCGAGCGCGCGGCCTACCTGCTGCGCGAGGTGTTCGGCTACGCGTACGCGGAGATCGCCGGCATCATCGAGCAGAGCGAGGTGAACTCGCGGCAGCTGGTGACACGGGCGCGCAAGCATCTCGAGGCCAGCCGCCCGCGCTTCGACGCCGACGAGGCCGCCCGCGACGCCTTGCTCGAGCGGTTCCTGGCGGCCGCCGAGGAAGGCAACCTGAAGGCCCTGGAGGAGCTGCTGGCCAAGGACGCCGTCCTCTACGCCGACAGCGGGGGCAAGGCGAGGGCGCCGCAGGAGCCGCTCTTCGGCGCCGCACAGATCGCGCGCTTCATGGCCGCCGTGGCGCAGGTGCGCCCTCCCTCCGGCGACTTCGAGAGCCGGCCGGTGAGGGTCAACGGGCAACCCGGCCGCCTGGTCCGAGGCCCGGCCGAGCCGCCGCTCGGGGAGACCGATCGGATCGCGGCCGAGAGGGCGCTGGCGCTCCTGAAGTCCGACGACATCGACGAGACGGAGCTCGCCGCGCTCATGAAGAGCGCCCGCGACGCGGCCGACAGCCGAACGCCTCGGCCCGTGCCCGAGCAGCAGGATGAGATCCGGGTCTGGAGCGTGCTCACGGTGGATGTCGTCGAGGGCCGGATCCAGGCCGTTCGCATCGTGCGCAACCCGGACAAGCTCGGCCATCTCTGAGCTGTCACAGGGCGGTCGGCTGCGCTGTCAGACCTGGGAACAGCCGAACACGACCCAGGAGAATTCTCATGTCGACAGTCGCAGCCCAGCCCTTCTCGGGCACCTACCGTGCCCAGACCCTGCCCTCGAGCTTCTCGTTCGCGGTACGCCACTCAGGCGTCTTCTGGTACCGCGGCTCGCTGTCCGACGTCGCGGCGACGCTGACCACCGATGGCGACGCTCTGGCGCTCGAGGGGTCCGCGCGCGTCGACTCGATCTCCGTGGTCGAGCCGGCCGCGATGAGGGCGAGCGTGCTCGGGCCGGAGTTCTTCGACGCCGAGCGCCATCCCGAGATCACGTTCCGTTCGACGGCGATCCGCCTCGGCGACGACGGCCGGGCGGAGGTCGACGGCGAGCTCACCATCCGGGGCGTCACGCGGGCGGTCGCCGCCCGCGGTCACTACGCCCTGCCGCGGGCGAGCAGCTTCGGCGAGATCGCGGGGATGCAGCTCCAGACGCGCTTCGACCGCCGCGACTTCGGATTCGATTGGCAGATGCAACTGCCGGGCGGTGGCGACGCCGTCGGCTGGCAGGTCGAGGTGGACATCGATCTGCTGCTCAAGCGAGAGGAAGCAGACCCTGAGGGCTGACTTGCGACGGTCTCGGGGGCCGTGCTCGCCCGATGATCTTGGTGCGCCTCGCCTACACCGCGGCCGTGTGGCGAGCGAGCGCCGGACCCGCTCGCCTGTCGCGTGGGTCCGGCGCCGCTACGCCTTCGGTGCCCGATGTCGGCGCGGGCTAGGAGGAGAGTTGCCCGCGCGGGCGGTGCACCGCCCGCGGGGGTCGCGCCCGCGGGTGCCCCACTTCAGCAGGGCGCAAGGCGCAAGCCGTGACGATCGTGAGAACCCCGGGCGATGCGGGGCCGCCGCCGGGCCCGGCGCAGTCGTGATCTTCGCCTACGCGCTCGCTTCCCGGCACCGACCCGGTCACCACGCTGCTCGAGATGATCCCCTCTTCGCCCTGTACGAGCTGAGCATCGGCCTCCTCGCCCTCAGCGACCGCAGACGAGGAGCAACAGCTCACACCGGCGAGCGTTCGGACGAGGGCATCGCCTGACCCCGACCGGGGCCGCCCGGCGATTCCCGGCCCCGTCCACGCGGCCAGGCGCAAGCGCACGCGTCGTCGCTCTATCGTGATCGCAATGGAGCCGAATTCGTCGCCCTGACGACTCGCCCACTGTGAACGAGCAGCCCCTCCTCGAGCCTGAGCACCCGGACGGCGCTCGGGAGCGTCCTCAGCGTCGCGCCCTGCCGACCCCGTGGGACGGCCCGATGCAGCCCGCCGACCGCATCATCGTCGGCGGCATCGCGCTCTCGGGCCTCTACGGCCTCGTGCTGCTGCCGCTGTTCCCGCTGCTCGGCTCCTCGCATCCGGCCCTGCTGGAGCTCGTGCGCGGCTCGACCGCCTCGATCATCAACATGGGCGCGCGCGCCAGCGTCGGCCAGACGTCGTTCGCGCTCGCGGTGCTGCTCGGCGTTCCGAGCGTGATGATGTTCGACTGGCTGTTCTGGTGGGCGGGCCGACGCTGGGGCGACCGCGTCTTCGTCTGGCTGCTCGGCCGCGACGACGCCAGGGCCAAGCGCCGTCTGGCGCGCCTGCACACGCTGGAGCGCCGCTTCGGTCCCCTGGCTGTGGTGCTCGCTCCCGTGCTCCCGATCCCCTCTGTGCTCATCTACGCAGCCGTCGGGGACGGCGGCATGCGCCTCGCGACCTTCCTCGTGCTCGATGTGACCGGCACCCTGCTGTGGACCGGCCTGCTGGCCACGCTCGGCTACGAACTCGGGCAGCGCGCCGTGGACGTCACCGACGCCATCGGGCACTACTCGCTCTGGGCCACGCTCTTCCTCGTCGCCGCGGTGATCGTCGTGCAGGCCGTCCGTGCTCGGCCGCAGCACCGCCCCGGCAGCTAGAGCCCCGAGCCGTGCGGGACTAGGCTTCCCTTGTGTCCAAGCGCGACCGTCCGCAGGGGTCTGAGCCGTTCGACGTCACGTTGCCCGAGGGGTTCGACCTTGGGGAGCACCGATCGGCGCTCGAGGCGGCGGCCAAGCAGGCAGGCTGGACGATCGAGCGCGACGGTGCGGTCATCGCGGTGCGCGACGTCTGGACGGAGAACGAGGACCACGCAGCGTGGCTCGTCGCGACGAAGGTGGGCCTGCCGCTCGAGCGCGTCACCGTGTGGGCCGGTCGCGAGGCGTAGCGCCGTGCCCGCCGTGGCGGAGCGACCGGCGCGGTGAGGTCGCACGCGTGAGCGCGCGGGCGGCCAGTGGCATGCGCGCCTTGGTCCAGACGTGCCGCTGCGCGTAGGACCAGGCGTAGGTCGGGCTGCCGTCGCGGATCAGGTCGCGAAGGCCGGGATGTCCGAGTTCGATGGCGGACCAGTCGTACAGTCGCTGCAGGCGCGGCGCGATGACGCCGTAGTCGAGGATGCGCCCGAGGCTCTGCTCGTCGGCCACATAGGTCTCGACCTCGCTGGCCAGCGGGTAGCGATCCGGAAGCACTCGGCGCAAGGAGAGAAAGGCGCCTGCCATGCCGAGCCTGGGATCGCCGAGCACCGGTCCGAGTGCAGCCAGCGGGCCGAGTGCCAGCGAGGGCGCCGCGACCAGCGCGTGGGCGTAGAGCACGCGCACCAGGACCACGTTCAGGAAGAAGCGCTCCGCCATGCTCTCCATCTCGGCCAGACCGCGGTTGCCCACGTAGGCGGCGACGATGCTCGTGTTGTGGGCGGCGTAGTACGTCCGGGGCGTCGGACTGGCGACGAAGGCCATCCAGGGTCCGATGGTCGGTGATGACGGCTCGCCGCGCAGGCCGCCGGAGCGCGCCACCGCTTCGCATCCATCTCGCAGCAGCCGCTCGTTGACCGCCCGCCACCAGGGGCTTCCCGGCGGCGTCGCGTCGGTTGGATGGAGGACGCCGCGCTCGGCCTGCCAGCGCATGAACGACATGGCCGCTCGCCTGAAGGGAAGGTGCCGCGGAGCCTGCCCGGTCGGTCCCCGGTAGGTCCGAGCCGCCAGCGCCAGCCGCGCCGCCGGCTCGTCGCGGACCGCCGCGACCCGTGCCAGCGCCCAGTCCGCGGCGGTCTCCCGATCGCTCGCCAAGAAGCCGATGTTCGCACGCGACTGCCATGTCGATCGCCCGCTACGTGCCGGGCTTGCGCCGGCGTCGCACGCGCAGCATCAGCCACGCGCGCGCCACCAGCAACCCGGTCCCGGTGCCCGCCAGCATCGGGACCATCTCCTCGACGGGCACGCCGCCGACGTGCGCCATCACCATCACGGGCGTGACCTCGAGCCGCGCTGCGAGGCGGCGGCCGCGGACAGGGCCGCCTCGAAGACGGTCGCCTGGTCGTACTCGTCGTGCAGGTTCCACCACCCGTACGGCGGGCTCTGCGGATAGCCCTCGGGCGAGTCCTCCCAGTCCTCCTGGCGGCCGAGCGCGGTCATGTCCAGGTAGGCCCAGGCGGTGCCCAGCGCCTCATCGCCGCGCGAGTTGATGAAGTAGGTGCGGAAGACCCGGTCGTCGTCGTCGCGGTAGAAGGCGTTGGTGCCGTGCCACTCGTCCACGCCGAAGTCTGCGTCGAAGTCGTCGGTGATCGTGTACCAGGGGATGTCCCAGCCCATCCGCGCCTTCCAGCGCTCGATGTCGGCCTGCGGCGCGCGCGAGACGTAGGCGAGCGTGGTGTCACGCGAGTTCAGATGGGCGAGGTGCGCGACCTGGTCGGCCATGAACGAGCACCCGCGGCACCCGCTCTCCGGCCAGCCGGCGACGCCGGGCTCGAAGAAGAACCGGTAGACGATCAGCTGACGGCGCCCTGCGAACAGGTCGAGCAGACGCGCCTGCCCGTTCGGACCCTCGAAGCGGTACTCCTTCTCGACAGCCATCCTCGGCATCCGGCGGCGCTCCGCGGCCAGCGCATCGCGAGCGCGCGTCAGCTCCTTCTCCTTCACGAGCAACTCCTCGCGTGCGGCCTGCCACTCCTGCGGCGAAACGATCGGCGGCATCTTCATGGTCTCTCCTTGTGTTCTGGTGGCTTTGGTCAGGCGATGGCCGGTTCGGCCTCGGCCGCTCTCCCGTCAGACCTGCGTCGCGAAGCGCGGCGCGGCCTCGAGGCGATCGGCGAACGCCCGCAGGCCCCGGACGGCGGCGCGGCGCACCGGGGCCACGGCGGTCGGGGCGGGCGCATCGGTCGCGGGCGCGCTGTGGAACTGCTCCGCGACGCGGTCGCGCGCAACGTTGGCGGTGACGATGGCGAGGTCGATCATGGTCGGCTCCCTTCGGTAGCTGAGGGCATCGGTGGAGGTCGGACCACGAGCTCGGTCGGCGCGACTCATGTCGTCGCCCGGCGCGGATGCTCGGTGGCGGCCTCAACAAGACGTCGCACCAGCGGGGCCGCTTTGGACAGGCCCAGCCGATTCGTTCAGTGCAGCGCGCCCAGGCGGCGCTCGAGCTCGGCGCGCTCAACCGCGTTGGCGCTGAGCGCGATCGCGCGCTCGTACGCGCGCGCGGCGCCCTCGGCGTCGCCCGAGCGGCTGAGCAACTCGGCGTGCGCCGCGTACAGCGGCTGGTAGCGCTCGAGCGCCGGATCGGCGAGCAGCGGCTCGAGCAGCTCCAGGCCCGCCGCCGGCCCGGCGGCCAGGCCGACGGCGACCGCGCGGTTGAGCTCGACCACCGGCGACGGGTTGAGCCTGCCCAGGGCGCCGTAGAGCTCGGCGATCTGCGCCCAGTCGGTGGCCTCGGCGTCCGGGGCCTGGATCTGCAGGGCCGTGATCGCGGCCTGCAGCTGATACTCGCGGGGGTCGCGCAGGCGCACGGCGCGCTCCAGCTTGGCGAGGCCCTCGCCGATCCGCTCCTGATCCCAGAGCGACCGGTCCTGGGCGTCGAGCGCGACGTACCGGCCGCTCGGATCCACGCGGGCGGCGCGCCGCGCGTCGTGGAGCAGCATCAGGGCCAGCAGCCCCCACACCTCGGCGTCATCGGGCATCAGCCGACACAGCAGCTCCCCGAGGCGGATCGCCTCGTCGCACAGCTCCTCGCGTACGAGTCGATCGCCCTCGGTCGCCGCGTAGCCCTCGTTGAAGATCAGGTACACCACCTGCAGGACGCCGCGCAGGCGGTCGGGCAGCTCCTCGTCGGCCGGCACCCGGTAGGGGATGCGCGCGTCGGCGATCTTGCGCTTCGCGCGCACGATCCGCTTGCCCATGGTCGGCTCGGCGACCAGGAAGGCGCGGGCGATCTCGCCGGTCGTCATGCCCCCGAGCGCACGGAGCGTGAGCGCCACACGCGCGGGCATCTCCAGTGCCGGGTGACAGCAGGTGAAGACCAGCCGCAGCCGATCGTCGACGATCGTGCTCTCATCGTCCATGGATGGCTCCACGTGCTCGGCGTCCAGGCGCGTCAGCTCGGCCAGGCGCTCGGCGCGATCGGCCACCGACCGGTTGCGGCGCAGGCGATCGATCGCCCGCCGTCGCGCGGCCGTGGTGATCCACGCCCCGGGATTGGCCGGAACCCCGTCGCGCCGCCAGACGGTGACCGCCGCCTCGAACGCGTCCTGCACCGCGTCCTCGGCCAGCTGGAAGTCGCCGACCTGCCGGATCAGGGTGGCCAGCACGATCGCCCGCTCGTCGCGAAAGGCACCCGTGACCGCGGCGGAGACCGCGTCGGCCGGCTGAGCGTCTCGGCTCACGCCAGGTATTCGACCGCCTCGTCGGGCACGTCGGCGCCGGCCTCCCGCGCCACCCTCAGCCACTCGTCGGCCGCCATGACCGGGCGGACCTCGAGCGTCGCCCAGGGCGCCATCGGCAGCCGCGCGGCCTGCCGGAGCGCCTCGTCGAGGTCGGCGCATTCCAGGATGTAGTAGCCGGCCAGGACCTCCTTGGTCACCGCGAACGGGCCGTCGATGATCTCCGTCTGCCCGTCGCGCACGCGGACCGACGTCGCGCTCTGCACCGAATACAGCCGCCGGACGCCCACGAGCAGGCCGGCCTCGCGCAGGTTGCGGTGCAGCTCCACGAACATCGGCAGCTGCTTCTCGCGCTCGGCCTGCACGGCCGGGTCGACCTCCTCCTCGTACACCAGCAGCATGTACTGGGACATCACGCCTCCAAGGTTCGTGCTCTGTGCCGCACCCTACGCGGCCTCATCATCACGTCGCAGCACGCGCGACCATTTGGACAGACCCGGCGCGCGCGACCGACGTCCAGTGGTCGCGCGGCCGGGCTGTGGTCACGCTCAGGCGAGCGAGGGCTGAGGCTGCCGGGAGCGAGGCTCGCTGGCGATCGCCTCGTGCTCGGCCGACTCGACGAAGTCGCGCTCGCGAATGAGGACGAGCGTCGCGACGGCCGCTGCGAAGGCGATGCACGCTCCGATGATGAGGATGTGGTTGAGGCCGTCGACGAAGCCGGCATGGCCGGCGTGGACGACGGCCGGCTGCACGCCGTGGGGAAGGCGCGCGACGACACCGCTCATGCCGCCCGCCCCGATCGCATGCGCGATGCCGCCGACATGGTCGCCGAGCCCGGAGGTGCTGAGCTGCGCCGTCACGGTGGATCGCACCTGGGTGGCGAAGATCGCGCCGAGCGCCGCGACACCGGTGGCCGTGCCGACCTGACGGAACGTCGTGTTGACGCCCGAGGCCATGCCGGCGCGCGCCGGCTCCACGATGCCGATCGCCGTCGCCGCCAGCGGCACGTTCACGAGCCCCGCGCCGATGCCGGCGACGATCATGCCCGCCAGCAGGTGCGACCAGGTCGAATCGACAGTGAGCCCTCGCATGAGCAGCAACCCCGCACCGATCAGCACGAAGCCGAGCGAGATGAGAGCGCGAGCGGGAACGCGGTCGCTGAGCCGTCCGGCGATGCCCGAGGCCAAGAAGATGGCACCGGTCAGCGGCAGGAAGCGCACGCCCGTCTGCGCGGCCGTCAGCCCGAGCGTCTGCTCGAAGTAGAGGATCAGATAGGTCAGCAGCGAGAACAGCGCGCCGTTGACCGCCAGCGCGGCGATCAGGCCGCCGCTGAACGTCGGCTTGCGCAGCAGACGCAGGTCGAGCATCGGCTCGCGTTGCACGCGCTCGACGACGACGAAGCCGGCGAGCAGAAGGGCGGACGCCGTCAGCGAGACGACGACGGTGGTCGAGCCCCAGCCGTCCGGGTTGCTGCGGATCAGGCCGTAGGTGAGCGCGGCAAGGCCGCTGCTGAAGGTCAGGAACCCCGCGATGTCCGGCCGCCGCGCGAACGGGTTGCGCGACTCGTCGACCTTTCTGAGCGTCACCAGGAGCGCGGCGATCCCGATCGGGATGTTGACGAAGAAGATCCACCGCCACGAGATGCCGCTGGTCAGCAGCCCGCCCAGCACGGGACCGACGGCGACGGCGACGCCCGTGATCGCGCCCAGCAGGCCGAAGGCCACCGCCCTGTCGCGGCCGTGGAAGGCCTGCGCGATCAGGGCCAGCGAGGTGGCGAACATGATCGCCCCGCCGACGCCCTGCCCGGCCCGCGCGGCGATGAGGAACACCGGTCCGCTCGCCAGGCCACAGGCGAACGACCCTGCGGTGAACACGGCGAGGCCTATCGCGAACAACAGCCGCCGGCCGAACATGTCCGCAAGCGAGCCCGCCATGAGCAGGAACGCCGCGAGGGTCAGAGCATAAGCGTCGATCGTCCACTGCAAGTCCGAGAGGGATGCGTGGAACGCGCGCTGGATGTCGGGGAGCGCGACGTTCACGATCGTGATGTCGAGCAGGAGCATGAACACCCCGGTGCTCACCGCGATCAACGTCCACCATTTGCGTGCCATCAGGATCACTTTCAATCGAGTTCGAGTCCTGACGGTCTGACGCATGGCGAGCGACCGGTGTGACATAGCGCAGGCGCGGCGCTGGTCGTCACGTTCGTGAGCGCCGCTGTGAGGCCGATCAGCTCACGGGCGCGAGCGCCGCTGTGAGGCTGATCAGCTCACGGGCGCGAGGGATGCCCGCGACGCGGAGATCGCGCTGCGGGGCTCAGTGGCGACCTGACGCGGGTCTCAGACGCCCGCGGGCGCGGCCACGCCGTCGCGCAGATCGCCGTCTGCCTTGTGGAGCTGCCAGCCGGCGACGAGGAACAGGGCGCCACGCACGATCAGCACGATGCCGATGATGACGGCGAGCGTCGACAGGCCGAGATCCGGCCAGGCCAGGATCACGATGCCCGCGACCACGTCGAGCATCGCGGTGACGATGTTGCCGCCGCGCCCCTCGCGCGATGCCAGCGCCACCACGAACCGCACGACGCCTTCGACCACGAACCAGACGCCGACGATCAGCGTGAACACCACGAGCGTTTCGAACGGCTTCTTGATCAGCACGAGGCCCGCGATCGCGCTGAGCACGCCGATGAGCGCGAGCAGAGCCCGGCCGTCACCATGGCCGAAGACCGAGCCGAGGAGCGCGAGCACGCCGTCGACGAGCAGGAAGATGCCGGCGATGACGGTGAACGTGCTGAGCGTCTCATGGGGCGAGACGACGAAGAACACGCCCACGCCACAGGTCACGACGCCGAACAGCACGGGCAGCCACCACAGGCTCGTGATCGGGCGCAGCTCATCAGCAGCGTTCGTGGACATGGTGCGGTCCTCCGGAGTGAGAGCAGCAGGGGATCCCGTATTCGGCCTGCCCACGGTGATTCCTCCCCTGCCGGCGTTGCGTGCAGCGTACGATGCGCGCCATGAGCGCGGCCGGCTACGCAGAGAGCTCGGCCGCAGTGCGCACGCCCGCGCTCTTCGGCCGGGTGATGGCGCTGGTGGCGCTCACCGTGGGCTGCGCGACGCTGGGCGTCTGGGTCGCCCGCGACTGGGGCGGCGCGGGCTGGTTCGTCGCGTGGCTGCTCTCCCTCGGCTGCCTCATCGGCCTGAATGTCGCCAACGCCCGCGGGAACACCGGCCTGGCGCTCGTGCTCCTGTTCGCCTTCGGCCTGCTGGTCGGCGCCAGCGTCGCCACGACGGTCAACTACTACGCGCAGACCGATCCCGTTGCGGTGCGACAGGCGTTCGCGGCGACGGCGCTGTTCGTCGCCGCGATGGGGTCCGCCGGATACGCCGTGCGCCGCGACCTCTCGTTCCTGTACCGGCTGTTGTTCTGGCTGCTGCTGGCGCTGATCGGTGCGGGGATCGTGCTGATCTTCGTCCACATCCCGGCGATCTACACGGCCTGGTCGATCGCCGGCCTGGTGATCTTCGGCCTCTACACCGTGGTCGACTTCAACCGGCTGCGACGAGCCGGCACCAACGAGGCGATACCGCTGGCGGCCGGGATCTTCCTCGACGTCCTGAACATCTTCCTGCTCTTCCTGCGCTTGTTCGCCCGCTCGAACTAGACGCGCGGACAAGGCGAAGGCTCCGCAGGGTGCGGAGCCTTCGACCTTCACGGCGAGCTTGGTGCGTCAGGCCATCCTGCCGGCCTCCGGGGCCTTGGCCAACTCGTAGAGGATGATGATCGCCAGGGCGAAGATGCACAGCGACCAGAACGGGTACGCGGGGATCGACAGCAGCGCCGAGATGGCGCTCAGGCCCGCGGCGAACATGCCGAACCAGCGGCCGAAGGTTCCGCCGGACGCCAGCGAGAACGCCGCGAACATCTGCAGCGCACCGAGGACCAGCGTGATCCACCCCCAGGTGTGCAGTGAACTGATGATGTATTTCTGATCGGCGATGAAGAACTTCGCGTTGCCGACCGCCGCGATGCCCCAGATGATGTTGAGAACACCGGCGAGCAGCAGCAGGGCCGCAGCGAACACCCACCACCCGGTGACCCTGTCGTCGTTTCGAGCCATCCAAACCTCCTCGATTCACGCGGCCCGAGGGCTCGGGCCGTCGCGTCTAGCCGCGGGTTCGACGACCACCAGGACATTCCTGCGCACCGCGCCCACCGGCGCAGAGCCCAAAGTCAGGGACAGCGGTTGCCGGCGACCGGGTCAGCGCAGCGCGGTCAGAGGGTCGGTGACCGCGTCGCGCACGCGCACCTCGAAATGCAGATGCGGGCCGCTGGCGTCGCCGGTCGCCCCGACCAACCCCACCTGCGTCGCCGTCGCCACCGCCGCACCGGACGTGACATCGAGGCGCGACAGATGCGCGTACCAGCTGCTCACGCCGTTGCCGTGGTCGATGACGACCAGGTTGCCATAGCCGCCGGAGTCCCAGCCGGCGAAGGTGACCGTCCCGCCGCCGGCCGCGCGCACCGGCGTCCCGGCCCTCGCGAGGAGGTCGATCCCGCTGTGAAAGCGATCGCCGCGTGGACCGAAGCGGTCGCCGACCGCGGCCGCCACGGGAAAGGACAGCGCCGCCGCCGCCCGCGGTGGCGCCAGTTGCAGCGAGCGCAGCGTGGCCGGCCCGGCACGCCCATCGGCAGGCAGGCCCGCCCAGCGCTGATAGCGGACCAGCGCCGCCCCGGTGTGCGCTCCGAAGCCGCCGTCGATGTCCCCGGAAGGAAAGCCGCGCCAGGCCAGCAGGAACTGCAGGGCGGCGACGTCCCAGCCGCGGTCGCCCGGTCCCATGAGCCGCGAGCCGAAGGCCGGGCGCCCCCGGCGCCCGAGCGCGCGCCGCGTCAGCGGGCCCACGATCGCGTCGGCGGCCAAGCCGGAGCGGCGCTGGAGGCGGCGTAGGGCCACCGCGGTGCTCGGCCCTTCCACGCCGTCCACCGAACCCGCGTAGAGCCGCTGAGCACGGAGCGCCACCTGAAGCGCAGCGACGTTCGCGCTGCCGCGGGCAGCTGCGGCCGCCGGCCACGCCGCGGCCGCCAGCACGATGAGGGCCATGACGCCGGTCGCCCGCGTTCGCAGGAGCCCCATCCGTCAACCATGGCCCTCTCGCGTGCGCCGCGCCGGCGTGCAACCGTCGTTGCAGCCGGCGCCAGGCGTGTCGGTGCAAGGTCGTCAGCCGGGAGCGGCTCCGCACCGGATGCATGCGCGCACCACGCTCGTCCAGGCGGGAGGCTCACCGGCGACGCTCCGAGAGGCTCCGGCCCGACGCCGCTCAGCGCAGGACGGAGTGGACGATCGCGGGCGGACCGGCGCCGAGGAAGAAGATGCCGGGCAGGCCGGCGGTCTGAAATCCGTCGCTGCGGTTGTGCTGCAGGACGCTGTCCCTGATCGCGAGCGTGCCGGTGCGGTCGTTGCTGACGAAGAAGATCGCCCCGCCGCCCTCGGCGGCGTGATTGTCGGCCATGGTGGTGGCGGTGATCGTGAGCCTGAAGCGGTTGCCGTCGTTGTAGATCGCGCCGCCGCTGCCGCCCCCGGGCGTGCCGGGCCGCGACGGGTTCGCACCGCGGCCGATGGCGCGGTTGCGCACGAACCGGCTGTGCGCCACGTTCCAGGACACGCCGATGCTGCTCAGCGCGCCGCCGTTGCTGCACACGTTGCCCGTGAATCGGCTGTTGACCACGTTGACCGGTAGGCCGTGGTACTGAGACAGCGCGCGCACGGCTCCGCCGCCGACGTCCGGCCCGTCGCGATCGCAGCGGTTGCCGACGAACGTGGAATGCTCGATGCGCAGGCGCCCGCCGCGCACGAAGATCGCGCCGCCGCCCCCGCCGTCGAACTTCTCGCCGGCGGAGTTCCCGTCGGCGAACGTGAGGTTCTCGACGACCAGCCGCGGCGTGGCCTGGTCCTGGCAATGGGAGGTCGTGAACACCTGGGCGGGATCGCAGGTGTCCATGTAGAGGATGCGCCGGCGGCCGGCGCCGCTCAGCGTGACCGACCCTCCCCCGTCGAGGACCACGTCTCGCCGCGAGTTGAGGACCTTGGCCGTCGCGCGCATCCGGATCGTGACCGGCTTGGGCCCGCAGGAGAACGTGATCCTGCCCCCGGCCCGAACCGCGGCGACGACGGCCGAGGAGGTGCAGCTGCGCGCCGTACCGCGCCCGATCACCCGTGTGGACGCAGCGGCCGGTTGCACCGCGGCGAACGGCGCCGATGAGACACCGGGCTCGGGACGAGACGACGACCCCTGCGTCGAGGCGGGCCCAACCCAGACCACGAGCGCACCCACGCAGGCCGCGGCGACCGCACGACGTCCCATCGCGGGCATGTTAGGGGCCCGGGTCCCGGCCGCCTCCGGGGCCCGGGAGCCGCGCCGTGCGCCCTACCCGGCGACCCGGGAGCCGCGCCGTGCGCCCTACGCCGGCGACCGGGAGCCGCGCCGTGCGCCCTACGCGGCGACCCGGGCGTCGAGTCCGATCGCGAGCGTCGTGAGGTAGTCCGCCAGCGTGGCCGGGAGATCGAGGCGCGCCTTCTCCAGGCGCGGGTCGGCGGCGAGGGCCTCCAGGACGGCCTCGGGCGGTCGGGCGTGTGCCCACAACGCCGACGTCATCACCCAGGCGCCGACGACGTAGCGCCAGGCAGCGTCCCGGCTGAGCTCGGGCAGCGCGTCGAGCACCAGTCCGGCGAAGACCTCGGCGTCCTCGAGGGCTGCGAGCTTGTCTCTGGTCACCGCCTCGGCCGACACGTTGTGCTCGAGCACCGCGGCCTGCGCGCTGATGAGGTCGCACAGGACCGGGCGCTCGACCAGCGATCCCGTGACCGCTGTCGCCAGCTGTTCGGCGCGGCGCTTGAACCCGGCCCTGCGCCCGATGGCCGAGGGCAGTTCGGCCGCCAGCTGTGCGAGCCACTCGCGGGAGCAGCTCGCCAGCAGCTCGAGCAGCACGGCCTCGCGCGAGTCGAAGTAGCGCAGGACGTTGGACTTGGCCAGGCCCACCCGCCGGCTGAGCTCGTTGAGCGAGATGTCGGCGACGGGCATCTCCTGGAGCATCGCGGCCGCGGTGTCGAGGATCGCCTGGCTGCGGAGCGCGCGTTGCTCGTCGCTGCGGGCGCGTTGGAACGTTGTCCCCATGTCCATGTTCCAGCGTGCGCTCTACGGGCCCGCCCAGGCGCTGCGGAACCTCGTCGAGTCAGTCCCGGCCGCGCCAACGCCGGCGCTTCTTCGGCTGCTCACCAAGCGCCGGCACCTCGCCGTCGAGGATCTGCTTGGCGAGCTGCAGCGCCTGCGACCACATCGCGTCGATGGCGCGAGCGAAGTCCGAGTCGCTCGATGTCTCGCCGGCGCGAAAGGCCTCGGCCGCGGCGCCCCCGTCCGGATCGATCATCAGATACCGCCGCCCGCCCGGCCACGACACCGACAGCAGGACGCGCTGGTCGGAGCGAATCGCGCTCATGAGCTTGACGTCCTCCCCCGCCGCGACCAGGTGCTCGTCACTGAGGGTGTGATCCTCGACCCACGCGGGCGGCCACAGCGGAATGAAGAGGTCATCCATGGCGACGTAGTCTTGCGCGTCGTCGCCGGCGGCCGGCGCTCGACCCGTCAGCACCGCCTGGCCGGATGGCCCCTCCCCCACGCCTCACGGCGGGGGCACCCTCAAACAGCCGCGGCCAGGATCAGCGCGGCGATCTCGTCAGGCGCCTCGAGGTAGGGCAGGTGCGCGCGGCCGGGCAGGCTCCGGTAGCTGGCGTTCGGCAGCGCATCAGCCAGCTCGGCGCTGCGCCGGACCACGATCGCGATGTCGAGATCGCCGCAGGCGACGATCGCGGGGACCGCGATCTCGCCCACGCGGCGCGCGGCATCGAGTCCGCTGGCGCCGTCGGCGTCCGCCTCGCCGTTCGCGATCACGATGCGGTTCATGTCGAGGGCCAGCTCGCGCGGTGGGCCGCTCACCCGTCCCTCCGGCCCGGCCGGCCCATCGAGCCACAACCGGACCTCGAGCCGGTTGCATTCCTCGACCGCGCCGGACGTCCAGGCGGCATCGATGGCCCCCGCGAGCCCGTCCGTCGCGGCGTCGAAGACCTCCTCGTCGGGCTCGGGGTCGCCGCTGATCGCGGGCGCCAGGAGCACGAGGCCGGCCACGCGTCCGGGCGCCTCGAGCGCGGCATCGAGCGCCACCTCGCCGCCCATCGAGCTCCCCACCAACCAGGCCGGCGCATCCGGCGACACGGCGTCGAGCACGGCAAGCACGTCATCGACATGCCGGAAGGGCCCGCCGGCCGGTGGCACGTCACCGAACCCGCGCCGGTCATACGCGATGACGTCGCGTCCGGCTGCCCCGAGCCGCGCGCCCACCTCGCGCCAGCAGCGCCGGTCGCACACGCCCGCGTGAAGCAGGGCGATCGTCGCGCCGGCGCCCTTCCAGCGATCACCGACGAGCGTCGCGCCCTGGGCCGCGACCTCCGCCCGCTCAGACGTCATCTGCGTGGCCTCGGCCGCCGCTGCGGGTCGTCAGCGTCGTTCCCGTCGCGCGGGACCAGGCGCTCGGTCTGGAGCGTGGATCAGGCGGTAGGCGATATAGAAATGGAGTGCTGCTGCCGGTACCAGCAGCGCTCCCCACCAGCCGCCGCGGCCGTAGCCGTACAGAATGGCCGTGAGGAAGACGAGCCAGACACCGGTGACAAGGCGCACCGGCAGCATGAGACGGACATGCGCGTACTCCCATGAGCTCGGCACCCTTGTCTGGCGCAGCCGCATGAAGATCGCGTTTCTGACCAGATCGGCGGACTCTCCCAGTCGGGGGCGCTTCTGGCCTTCGGGGGCCGCGGCCATGAGCACCGAGAGCATCTCCTGCTCGTGCTCGCGGCGGAACGCCTTCGGGTACAGCGCCAGCAACGACCGGTAGCGGCGCTCCAGACCAGTCGAGTTCGTCATGTGCTCGCCATCCCTCCATTCGGATCCAGCCGGAACATCGCGGCACGGGCATTGGAGTGCAAACGGGCCGCCTCCTCGGCCAGCGTCTCCTCGCCCGTGGGCGTGAGCCGGTAGTAGCGACGCAGCCGGCTGTCCACCACCTCTTCGCGATCGACCGCGATCAGCTTGTCCTCGCGCAGGCGGTCCAGCGCCGTATACAGCGTCCCTGCCCGCAGTCGAACTCGCCGGTTCGAGATCTGCTCGACGTCGGTGATGATCCCGTAGCCATGCTGGCTGCCTCCGGCCAACGCCGTGAGGATCAGAAACGTCGCCTCCTGCATGGGCCGTCTACTCATGCGGAGAATATATATCGAACAACTAACTATGGTCAAGCCGGATTGCCCTGGAGGCCGCCCGGTCCCGCCCACACGCCTATGTACGGCGTGGCAGCGGCGCACAGGTTTCGCCGCGGGCGCCGGGACAACCTCCACAAATGCCGCCGTGCCGATGCGAGAACCCCACCACTTCCAGCTAGATTGGCCCGCCATTCCAGCGGATACCCAGCGCCCCCGTCCCCCCCGGCGGGGGCGTTGGTCGTTCTGGCACGCATGTACGAGGCCCGGCTGTGCGGGGTCACATGCTCGTTCTGCCGCGACCCCAAGACGGATCCGCCGTGACCGCTGACGACAAGCGGCGCCGCCGGGCGCCATGAGCGAGTACGACCGAGACTTCTGGGAGCAGCGCTGGTCGCAAGCCCTGCGCACGCACGGGGATCGCGTCGCGCAGCGGCCCCCGAACGCCCATCTGACCGCCGAGATCGGGGACCTGCATCCCGGGCGCGCTCTCGACGCGGGCTGCGGCCACGGGTCCGACACGCTCTGGCTCGCTGCGCGCGGATGGCACGTCACCGCGGTCGACTTCGCCGCGACGGCCTTGGCTCATGCGCGGTCGACGGCCGAGGCGATGGGAGCGGACGTCGCCGAGCGCATCGACTGGGTCGAGGCCGATCTTGCAACCTGGACGCCTCAGCGGGACGCCTACGACCTGGTGGTCTGCCTGTATGTCCACGTGGCGGGATCGGTCGAGGAGATGGTGCAGCGCATGGCGACCGGGGTCGCTCGCGGCGGGACGCTTTTCCTGGTTGGCCATCGCCCGGTCGACCCGGCCACCGGAGCCGAGACGGCCGCGGCCGGGCAGGTGCAGGTCTCTGTCGAGGCGGCGCTCGGCGCCCTCGATCCGGGCCAGTGGCAGCCGCTCGTCGCCGATGAGCGCCCGCGGGCCATGGCCGGTACCGGCGTCGATGCCGTGATCCGAGCGCAACGCCGCTCCTGACGACCGAGAAGCTCAGCATGGACAGCCATCGCCCCGGCATCACGAACTTCGTCCACATCGGCCTCGTCGTGGAGGACCTCGACGAGACGGTCCGGTTTCTTGCTCTGCTCGGCTTCGACTGCGGCAAGCGCGGCGTGTTCAGCGGGGAGTGGATCGATCAGATCATCGGTCTGGACAACGTGACGGTCGAGACCGTGATGGCGCGCGCCCCCGACGGCAGCGACATGTTCGAGGTGGTGCGCTTTGAGTCACCGTCTGCCGGCACACAGGAGCCGGAGCCGGCCGCGAACCGTCCCGGGCTGCGGCACGTCGCCTTCAAGGTCGACGACGTGCGCGCCGTCGTCGACCGCGTCCGAGAGGCCGGCTGGGACACCGTCGGGGAGATCGTCGACTACGAGAACACCTTCCTGCTCTGCTACGTCCGCGGACCCGAGGGCCTGATCGTCGAACTCGCCGAGCACCTCGCCGGCTGAGCAACGCCACGGCGGCGCTTCACCCTCTGCGGGTGACGTGCGGTCACCCGTGGCTGACGGAGGATCTCGGCGACGAGACGATCACACGGTTCGCGGCGGTCGCCGGATGAGCATTCGACGGTGTCTGTCGCGCAGGAGAGGAGTGGGCGGTGGCGATTGACACGCTGATGGCATTCGTTGGGGTCTATGACAGCGTCGAGGATGCGCAGGCCGACTATCGCCTGGTGCACGACCTCCATACCAAGGAGGGTCTCATCGATGGCTACGACGCTGCCGTGATCGAGCGTCGCGACGACGGCAAGGTCAAGATCGTCAAGAAGCACGAGACGCCCACGCGGGTGGGCGGCGTCCTCGGCGGCGGCGTGGGGTTGGCCACCGGTCTGGTCGTCGTGCTCTTCCCGTTCGCGGCGGTCGGGGGCGGGCTGCTCGCGGGCGCCACCGCGAGCGGCGCCATTCTCGGCGCTGTGGCCGGCCATGCGGCGGCGGGGATGAGTCGCCACGATCTCAAGGAGCTGGGCGAGCACCTGGATGCCGGCACGGCCGGCCTGGTCGTGGTCGCCGTCTCGGACATGGGCGCCAAGGTCGAGCAGGCGATGAAGCGCGCGGAGAAGCTCGAGCAGAAGGAGCTGAAGGCCGACACGGAGGAGATCGAGCGCGACGCCGCCTCGGCCACCGCCGGCACCGATTAGCTCGATGAGGTGAGGCTCGGCGCGTCGAGGGCGTCCCTCGGTGGGTCGCTCGCGCTCGTCCTCCTCGCTCAGGCCAGCCGTCCGGCTATGGTCTCGCTCGTGGAGCGAGTCACGGGCATCGGGGGCTTCTTCTTCCGCGCCCGAGATCCCGAGGCCCTGAAGGTCTGGTATCAGGAGCGGCTCGGCGTGACGCCGGTGCCGGAGAGCTACGGCCAGGAGCCCTGGCGCCAGCAGGAGGGGGCGACAGCCTTCGCGCCCTTCGAGTTGGACTCGGAGATGATCGGGCCGCCTGAGCACACCTGGATGATCAACTTCCGCGTCGCCGACCTCGAAGCCATGGTCGAGCAGCTACGCGCGGCCGGGGAATCGGTCGACGTCGATCCGGAGCGTTACCCGAACGGTCTCTTCGCCGCTCTGCGCGACCCGGAGGGAAACGGCATCCAGCTCTGGCAGCCGATGGGGCCGCCTTGAGCTCGATGTCCCGCCACCGGCCCGGCCGAGCGCTGCGACGTCCCCCACCCGGCCGGAACGCCCGGTCGCCTCGCGCGGCCCACCCCCGCCTGATCTGGGCGCGCGACTGCTCCGGCGAGACGTGGCGTGCGGCGTCGTTGGCCATGGCTCAGCGGTTGTGGTTGACGACCTCGACGTTATGCCCGTCGGGGTCCAGCACGAAGGCGCCGTAGTAGCCCGGGTGGTAGACCACGCGCTCGCCGGGACCGCCGTGGTCCTCGTAGCCCGCGGCGAGCGCGGCGGCGTGAAACGCGCGCACCGTCGCGTCGTCCTGCGCCGGGAAGGCAATGTGGACGTGCTCCGTGAGCGGCCGCTCGTCGTCGATGAGCGAGACGCTGTGGCCGGCGCCCTTGAACTGCACGTGGTCCGGCTCGTCCACGCCCGGCTCCAGTCCGGCGTACGGGGCGATCGTCGTATAGAAGCGCTTGGACGCGGCGAGGTCACGAACGCGGATCCAGAGATGGTCGACGCTGCCGTCGGGCACCGGGTCGTCGCGTTGCGTGTGAACCGCCTCCGCGCTGTTGCCGTCCGGGTCGAGCAGAAACCCGCCGTAGTAGTCGGGCCCGTAGACCGTGCGCCGCCCCGGCGCGCCGTCGTCGCGGTACCCCGCGTCGATCCCGGCCTGCCAGAACGCGTCCACGGCGTCGCGGGACGGCGCGCGGAAGCCGATGTGCAGCCCACGGGTCACGGGGTGCTCGCGGTCCGTCGGCCCGATGTCCCAGTCGTCCCACTCGACGAGCTCGGCGTCCGCGTGGCTGGGCTCGACGCCGAGCGCGGAAAGCACGGTGCGGTAGAAGCGCTCCGACGCGGCGAGATCCGAGACGGCGATCCCGACGTGGTCGAACACCTGGCCGAGGCTATCGCCTCTGCCTCGAAGCGGCAGCGTGCTCCCCGCTCTCGAACGAGCCTCTTCAGCTTGTGCGCCCAGTTCAGCTTGTGCGCCCAGTCGTGAAGGAGGTCGCCGACGGGCTCACCGCCAAAGGGATCGCCCGCTGCTGAAACGCGGCACGGTGGTCGATGCCGGTGGCGATCAGCGGCTGCTGGATCGGCCGCGTCGAACGCTGCAAGGCCCCCGCCACTTCTAGATTATCGCTGCCGGGGGGGCTTGTTTCAAGCCCCGGGGTGTGCTCCATACTCGCTCGCCGCAAGCGACGTAGGGAGCAACACGATGGGCACCAAAGAGCACGCGGCAATCGGCGTTGGAGGCGATCCGAAGGGGATCGACACCTTCCGGCCTGACCGCTACGTGATCGGTCTTCAGGAGATCGACGAGACGCAGCTCGCGGTCGTCGGCGGCAAGGGCGCGCACCTGGGGGAGCTTTCGCGAATCGAAGGCATTCGCGTACCGCCTGGCTTTTGCGTAACGACGGACGCCTTCCGGCGGATCATCAGGGAAACGCCCTCGATCGACGATCAGCTCGATGAGCTGTCGCGCCTGAACGCGGACGACCGGGAGGGTATCCGCGCGCTGAGCGCGGAGATCCGCCGGACCTTCGAAGCGGTCGCCATCCCGGATGACGTGGCGGCCGCCATCACCCTCGCGCTCGCCGCCTTCGGCGAGCACGGCGCCTACGCCGTCCGATCGAGCGCGACGGCAGAGGACCTGCCGAGCGCCTCCTTCGCAGGCCAGCAGGACACGTACCTGAACATCGCGGGACCGGCCGCGATCCTCGAGCACGTCAGCCGATGCTGGGCCTCGCTGTTCACCGAGCGGGCCGTGACCTACCGCCTGCGGTCCGGCTTCGACCACCGGGCGGTCTCCATGGCCGTCGTCGTGCAGCAGATGGTCTTCCCGGATGCGGCCGGCATCCTCTTCACGGCGGACCCCGTCACGTCCAACCGGAAGATCGCCTCGGTGGAGGCCGGCTTCGGCCTCGGCGAGGCGCTGGTCTCCGGTCTGGTGAACCCCGACGTCTACAAGGTGCGCGACGGCGAGGTTGTCGCCAAGGCGGTGGCCACCAAACGGCTCGCCATCTGCGCCTCGCCGGCAGGCGGAACGCAAGAAGACGCGATCGAGGCGGAGCGGCAGGTCCAGCCGGCGCTCACGGATACGCAGGCCGTGCGGCTCGTGCGGCTGGGCCGGCAGATCGAAGCGCACTTCGGCCGCCCCCAGGACATCGAATGGTGCCTACTCGACGATGGCTTTCAGATCGTCCAGAGCCGGCCGATCACCTCGCTGTTTCCCATCCCCGCAGCCGGCGACCGGGGAAACCACGTCTACATATCCGTCGGTCATCAGCAGATGATGACCGACCCCATGAAGCCCCTGGGGCTCTCCGTGCACCAGTTGGTTGCGATTCCGCGGATGTACGAGGCCGGCGGAAGGCTGTTCGTCGACGTCGCCCCGCGCCTGGCTTCGCCAACGAGCCGCGCAGGCGTCCTGGCGGCCCTCGGGAAGGACCCGCTCATCAGCGACTCGCTGCAGACCATCCTCGACCGCGGCGACTTCATCCCGTCGATCCCGGACGACCGCCGCGGCGGCCCGCCGGCCGGCGCCGCGCCGGCCCCGATCGAGACCGATCCGGCCATCGTCGCCGAACTGATCGGGCGCAGCCAGGCTTCCATCGCCGCCCTGAAGCGCAACATCCGGGCGCAGTCCGGAGCGGCGCTGTTCGACTTCATCCTGGCCGACATCCAAGAGCTGAAGCGGCTCTTGTCCGACCCGTTGAGCGTTCAGGTGATCATGGCCGGGATGGAGGCGACGTGGTGGCTCAATGAGCAGTTGGAGGCGTGGCTGGGCGAGAAGAACGCGGCCGACACGCTGACGCAGTCTGCGCCCGGCAACATCACGTCGGAGATGGGGCTGGCGCTGTTGGACGTCGCAGACGTGATCCGCCCGTATCCGGACGTCGTGGGCTTCCTGCAAAACGTCGAGGACGAGGATTTCCTGGACGAGCTGCCCGAGCTCCGTGGCGGGACCGAAGCGCGAGACGCCATCCGGGCCTACCTCGATACGTACGGCATGCGCTGCGTCGGCGAGATCGACATCACGCGGCCGCGCTGGAGCGAGCGCCCCTCCACGCTCGTGCCCATCATCCTCGGCAACATCGAGAACTTCGAGCCGGGCGCCGGCGAGCGGCGCTTCGAGCAAGGGCGGCAGAGGGCCTGGGAGAAGGAACAGGAGCTGCTGGCGCGCTTGAGGGCCTTGCCGGACGGGGAGCTCAAGGCCGACGAGGTCAAGCGGATGATCGACCGCGTCCGGACCTTCATCGGGTACCGGGAGTATCCGAAGTACGGCATGGTCAGCCGCTACTTCGTTTACAAGCAGGCCTTGTTGGATGAAGCCGAGCGCCTCGTGCAGGCCCACCTGCTCCGGGAGAAGGCGGACGTCTTCCACCTCACGTTCCAGGAGCTCCACGACGCCGTGCGCGCGAACCACGTGGATGACCAGCTCATCCACCAGCGCAAGGACGCGTTCAGGTCGTATCAAGCGCTCACACCGCCCCGGGTGCTCACGTCGGATGGCGAGGTCATCGCCGGGGCGTACCGACGCGACGACGTGCCGGCCGGCGCGCTGGTCGGCGTACCGGTCTCCGCCGGGACCATCGAGGGCCGGGCCCGCGTCATCCTGGACATGGCCGAGGCCGATCTCGAACCGGGCGACATCCTGGTCACCGCCTACACGGATCCAAGCTGGACGCCTCTGTTCGTCGCGATCAAGGGCCTCGTGACGGAGGTCGGGGGATTGATGACCCACGGCGCAGTGATCGCCCGGGAGTACGGCTTGCCGGCCGTCGTGGGGGTCGAGCAGGCCACCCGCCTGATCCGGGATGGGCAGCGGATCCGCGTGCATGGAACGGACGGCTACGTCGAGATCCTGCCTGGCCGCCCTGCCGTGCATCCGCCCTCGCCGTCGCCGACTTGAGCCGCCGCAAACGCCGTCCTGCGAGCGCGATCACGCACGACGGGACCGCCGCATGGCGTCACATGCTGCTGCTTCGCGGAGTCGGCGCGATGGGCGATGAGTTCGGAGCCGTCGTCGGGTCGTACCGAACAGTGATCAACCCAACGCGAAGGAAACCGCGACCATGAAGCTGACGACCCAGACGCAGGTCACCGTTGATGGCGTGATGCAGGGAAACGGCGGCGCGACGGACGAGGACCGCAGGAACGGGTTCGAGCGCGGCGGATGGGCCAGGGGCGCGGGCGACGACGAGACCCTGGCGTTCATCACCGACACCTACCAGCGCGCCGACGCGTTCCTGTTCGGCCGGCGGACCTACGACCTCTTCTCCGCGTACTGGGGCGCGATGCATCGGGGCAGCCATCCGATCGCCGACGCCCTGAACACGACGCCCAAGTACCTCGCCTCGACCACGATCACCGACCCGCAATGGGCGGACACGACCGTCCTCTCCGGTGACCTCGCGGCGGCCATCGGCGAGCTGAAAGCCAAGCCGGGGGCTGAGCTGCAGGTGCACGGCAGCGGTACCCTGATCCGGTCGCTGCTCGACCACGACCTCGTCGACGAGATCCAGCTCATCATCGTCCCCGTGGTCCTCGGCCAGGGCACGCGGCTGTTCCCCGACGCCGGCCCGGACATCGCGCTCGCCTTGCTCGACTCGCGAACCGACTCGAAGGGCGTCACGATCCAGATCTACCGGCCCATCGGGCGCCCACAGCATCCAGCGTGACATCGGTGCGCACTCGGTGAGAGTCGATGATGGATGGGTGCGAGCTGACGTCTGAAGACCGCCCGGCCGCGTCGGCCTGGCCCGACCGCGAAGCGCTCGGTCCGCGTATCGACACCGCGATGGGAGTCTCATAGGCTCGGATGGTCCCGAACGCGAACGCGTCAACCTCCGAATGAGCGACCGCAGCGATTTCTTGACGTGGGTCAACACTGCGCTCTACCAAGCAGAGCTGGCCCTGCACAACGGCGACGCCCGACCGCGCCGGGCGATCTGGTCGCGCAACGAACCCGTCAGCGTCCTGGGCGCGTGGCGCAATGCCCACGGCCAGCAAGAGCTGGACGAGCTCTTCGAGTCGCTCGCCGCGAGCTTCTCGGACTGCACGTCGTACCGATTCGAGCTGCAGGCGTACGACGTTCTGGGCGACATGGCCTATACCGCCGGCCTGGAGCACAGCTCGGCGTCTGTCGACGGGGAGCCGCGCAGCTACACGCTTCGTGCAACGCAGGTGTACCGCCGCGAAGAGGGCGAGTGGAAGGTGGCCCATCGGCATGGCGACACCGTGACCGGCTGACGCAATCGTCGCCAGCGC
Organism: uncultured Actinomycetes bacterium; assembly: GCA_963807305.1. Classification (GTDB taxonomy): domain Bacteria; phylum Actinomycetota; class Thermoleophilia; order Solirubrobacterales; family Solirubrobacteraceae; genus JAOPZW01. The sequence continues at coordinate 367,393 of CAWEBN010000011.1, read as the reverse complement.
GCTGCCGCTTGTCGTCTCGCGCTCGCGGCGAATGCTCGGATCGGGCAACCAAATCTCCGCGCGGGCCTCGTCTGGCTCGCCCCTCGATGACACGCCGAGCGTCCCACCGAGGAGGCCGTCCTTCATCGCAATCCATTGCGGCAGTCGTCCGACGTCGCGCCAGTGCGGCCGCTTCTGCGCGAAGCGAGAGCGCGACGGTCCACCCGCGGATCGCTCAGTCGTGGCGGCGGAACTCGTCCTCGAGTTCGTCGTCCCGACGCTCGGCTGCCTTCTCCGCAGCGTCGGCAGCGCGACGCTTCTCCTCGGCGGCCTGTCGCTCGCCTTCGGCCTTGCGTTCCAGGCGCTCGCGTTCGGCACCGACGCGCTGGTCGGCCTCGCGGACGATTCCATCCAGGAACTGCTCCAGATCGGAAGCCGAGCCAGGCTGGACGTCGCTGACGACGATCCTGCCGCTGGCGAACTGCACCTGGCCCCAGGCGGCTGCGCCGCGGGGTGTTGGAGATTCGATCAGCGCCATGTCGAAGACCGTGAGGAAGGCGAAGTCCGGATCCGGTTGCACCCGAACGCTCAGCTGCCCCTCCTCTACCTCGGCCGAACCCCAGTCGATCGTGTAGCCCATAGGTTGCGACCCTAGTGGTTGAGGCCGCACCGATGCGACCGAGAGCGCCCCACGGCGAGCGAGCTCTTCACGCCCACCTTCCATCGCCGGATGCTTTCGCCATGATCTTGCTCCGTCTGGCATACATGGTCGACGTGATGGTGGTGCCGACGTCGATGCCCGGCATCGGATCAGCATCGACCGCCTTCGGCCGCGCCGGCGCCGCCGCCACAAGCGCTCGCTTTACTCGCGGCGCCGACCATCAGTGGGGACCCGCACCAAGATCCGTTCGGGAGGCTCTCACTCAGGGCAAGCGCTGCTCGCCCGCGACCTCGAGCTCTGTCACCTTCAGCCGCTTGACCTCGAGCTCGTCGATCGTCAGGCGCTTGATGCTCGCCCGCCCGATCGCCAGCCGGCCGATCGCCACCGCGCCGACCGCGAGCGCGCCGATCGCGACGGGCGCCATCGCGGTTGGCCCGCGCAGTCCGGGGCCTCGAGCGTCCACGGCCGTGAGCCGAATCGGAAGACGCTCGACCATCGTCTGCTGCCGCCGCTTCGCCACCTCCGGAGCGTCGCAGAACCCCGGCCCGACGCGCAAGGGCCAATCGCCGCCAGACACCACAGCGATCAATGCCGGCGCGCCGCGACGAACGTCTTTGATCTCGCTCCTCGAGCCGTAGGGAACATCTGGCGTGCTGCTCCTTTCCCTGGCAGCAGTGCTACGCCCCGACCTCGAGCTCCAGCGCCGGGATCGGAACCACGGACCAAAGTGGGACTTTGAGGAAGAGCAACCGATGCCAGGGCGCTATCGCCTTTCGGGGCATGAAACTGCTCCTTGAAGGCGCCGTTGCCATCCGGTCGCTGACCTAGGGTCGGTCGACTGGGACGGGGGCCTTCTGGAGAACGCAGGTTGGGCAGGCCGTTCTGGACGATGGGCTTTGAGCCCGGCCTTTTCAATGGCCGCCCCTGCGACTTGCCCGGTTGCGCTGCGAGCGCGGATCCGTCGATGTCGTTTGCCCACCTGTTCTTCTGAGTCGTCGACGATGAGGAGGGCGAGGTGCGAGCGGTCGGGTTGGATGTTCATCGCGACTTCTGCGAGGTCGCGATCGTGGCGGAGGGCCGGCTGTGGTCGGCGGGCCGGATCAAGGCTCGGCCCGACGCGCTGGAGCTGTTCGCGCAGAGCCTCGATCCGCGTGACTGGGTGGCGCTGGAGGTGACCGGCAACGCGTGGGCGATCGCCGGGATCCTCGAGGCGCACGTCGCGCGGGTGATCGTTGTCTCGCCGAACGACACCGGCATCCGCCAGGCCCGAGCGAAGACCGACCGCCTCGACGCCAGGGCGCTGGCCAAGCTGCTCTGGGCCGGAGAGCTCGACGGCGTCTGGACCCCGGACGAGCGCATCAGGACGATGCGTCGCCGCCTCGCGCGGCGCGCGCAACTGGTTCGCGCGCGCTCCCGGGTCAAGAACGAGATCCACGCGGTGCTGATGCGTTGCCTGAAGGACCGCGCGCCCGCGTCGGACCTGTTCGGCGTCAAGGGCCGGCGCTGGCTGGGCGAGCAGCAGCTGCCGGTCTGCGAGCGCGAGACCGTCGACGCCGGGCTGCGCCAGGTCGACTTCCTCGACACGGAGATCGCCGCGGTCGAGCAGCTGATCGCCGTCGACGCGCTGTCCTGGCCGGAGGTCAAGCGGCTGATGACCGTCCCCGGCGTCAACGTCACCGTCGCGGCGACCTTCATGGCCACCGTCGGCGACATCCGCCGCTTCCAAGATCGCCGCAAGTTGACCGCCTACCTCGGCCTCGATCCCAAGGTCAAACAGTCCGGCGACGCGCCGGCCAACTACGGCCACATCTCCCGACAAGGATCGAGCAGCGCGCGCCACGCGCTCGTCGAAGCGTGCTGGTCGACCGTCCGCCAGCCCGGCCCGATCGCCGCGTTCTACCAGCGCATCAAGGCGCGGCGCGGACACTCGATCGCCATCGTCGCCGCAGCCCGCAAGCTCGCCTGCCTGTTCTGGTGTCTGCTCACGCGCGGCGAGGACTACGCCTACGCCCAGCCGTCGCTGACCAAGAAGAAGATGCGTCGCCTCGAGATCACCGCCGGCGCCGAGCGCTGGCAAGGTGGCCGCGACATCTGGAGCACCAACCAGGCGATGCGCCAGGCCGAACGCGAGCTCGCACTGCAAGCCCAGCGTGCCTACGAACGCACCATCAAAGACCGGCAGGCCGAGAAGCTGGGTGCGGGCGCGACACCGGGGCGCGCATCTCAAAGGCCGTCTAGCGGCAAAGCAGCGCGGCAGACCTCAAAGCCCCAGCGATCTGCGCTTTAGCTCCGTCAGCCACCCGCACCCGAACCGCACTCTGCCACAGGAGCCCGCTCCGATCCAGACGACTTGACTTTCATCCGTCGTCCAAGGTGGTAGCGACGCGCGTGGGTGGACGTGCCCGGCAGAGCGCTCCCAGGCCGGCGACGATCCTCAACTAAGAGCCGGGCTGCCCTCGGTCAGCTTGACCTGGTACCTGCCGCGAAACTGTTTGGCGGGCGGCTTCCCGTAGTTGCCCATGACCTTGATCACATCCGTCTTGCCGTTGGGCAGGCTGCGTTCGATGGTCGTCGCGGTCGCGGGGGCGACGCCCGTGACATCGGAGCCGGAGCCGGAAGAGTTCTCCGCGCTGGCGATCGGCGCTGCGATGCCGGTAGCCAACACAACGGCGCTGGCGATGAGGAATCGGTGCTTGGGGCGGGGGGAGGTGGTCATCGTGATCTCTGTTCCTTGTCAGCGCTGTGGACTCGAGTTCCGATGCTCGCCGCCGCGCGAGCGGGCGGCAAGGCCCCCTAGGGATGGTCGTGGCCACCCCTGGCGCAGATCGCCACGGTGCCCGGACCCACGGTCTCTGGTGACGAGAGCTGTTCCTCGCGACCGCCTTCCGTGCGAGCGGGCACGGCGTCATGCTTGGTCGATGACTCACGATGAAGCCCTTGCGGAGTGTGCGCGCCTTCGACGTGAACACCCGGATCGTCATCGGCGTGTGTTCGCTCCGCGCAAAGAGGCTGACGGCAGCTGGGGGATCGTGATCGCCGAGCCCGGCGGCCTCGAGTTCGCGTCAGATGAGCGTCACGCCGAAACCCGGGCGGGCCCACAAGTGACCCCCGATCCGACGGAGACGCAGACTCCGCCTATCCACGGTCAACGCGGCTTCTAATAAGTCGCCCGGGCCGCTCCGCTTTCCATGCGTTGCGATGGCGGTCGCGTCTCCCTGGCTCAGCGTGGTCTACGCCCCGACCTCGAGGTCCAGCGGCGGGATCGGCACCCCGGCGAAAAGGGTACGGTTGAGGAAGGCGAGCCGACGGCCGGCACGGCCGCTAGCGCTTGTCGTCCAGCACGCCAGTGGGCGCTGCCGAGTTGCGGGCTACCGCTCGTGCCTCAAGGCGACAGCGATGGTGCGCGACCTCGATCCGATCGGCAGCTCACGCGCGCCCGCATTGTGCCTATGCACGGGACGCAACGCGTCCGGCCAAGTGGCGCTTCGGTGGGTCGTCGCCAAGCGAGCACCTCGTCGGCACCGCCTCAGGACGCCGGCATTGATGAGAGAGCGGGGCGCGGAATGCCGTAAGCGGATCCCTATCCGGACGGATCGTCTGCGGTGAAGGACAGGATCCGGCAGGGACGTCACGATCGCCTCGGAACACAGGGCCACGAGATCCTTGGGTGGCCCTGAGCCCGCGTTGATCCGACGTCGGGCACTCAGCGCCTGGTCTCGTACCTGGTCAGCACCACGCCGTCGGGAAACGTCCGGGTCTCCACCAGGCTCAGGTTCACCCAGTTGTCCAGGGCGGTGAAGAACGGCGTGCCGCCGCCCACCAGGACCGGATGGGTGACGATCGCGTACTCGTCGATCAGCCCGGCCCGCATGGCCGCCGCGGCGAGTGTGGCACCGCCGATGTCCATGGGGCCGCCGTCGTCGGCCTTGAGCCTGGTGATCTCGGTGACCGCGTCGCCGGTGACCAGACGGGTGTTCCAGTCGACCGTGCTGGTCGTCGAGGAGAACACCACCTTCGGCATGTCCCGCCAGCGGCTGGCGAACTGGATCGCCGCCGGTGTGGCGCCCGGCTGCTTGTCGGCGGTCGGCCAGTGGGAGCTCATCGTCTCCCACAGCTTGCGCCCGTACAGCGCCAGGCCTGTCGCCCCCACCCGGTCGGACCACCACTGGAACAGTTCGTCGCTCGGCACGCTCCAGCCGAGGTCGTCGCCGGGCGCGGCGATGTAGCCGTCCAGGCTCAGGTTCATGGCGAAGGTCAGTTTCCGCATGGCGTCAGCCTCCCGTGAGTCGGTATTCGGCGTACAGATCAGCACGGCGCGCAAAAATCATCGGTCAGGCCGCCGAGGGCCAGTTGACCACGACGCCAAGCAGATGCTCCGTACGGAAAGGAACCGGTGCCGGCACACCGTCGCGTGGAGCCCGTCCCGAGAGCACCGGCCGAGGGCGGTGTGCCGTAAGACTGGTTCGGTGACGTGTGCCGGTGAGGGGACGACAACCGGGACCGCGCCACGCCCATGTGCAGGCGTAGGCGAGAGCCTCCCGGCCGGACTCAGGCGCTCCTGCCCGGGACCGATTGCCCATCGCCACGCAATCCACCGGACCACCACGTGGTGCATAGGCATGACCTCATGCAGAGCAGGGGTGCCGACGGGACGGAGGCCCAAGTCAACTCGCTTGCGCAACCTTGGCAGGAGCAATCGCGCCGTCGGTGTACGGGGGTGCTCCAATCCACGGCAGCGCAGCAGCACGGGGCTGCTCCATCTCGCCCTGGCGACAGCCGCCTTCGGGTCAGCTGCGGCGTGCGGAGCCTTCCAATCCAGGACGACGTGGTCGCCGAGCACGGGCTTGCCGCGGCGACATGAGCGCCTTCCGCCGGCTCGGCACGCAACGCCGCTCGGCCTGACGCACCCGAGACGGCGAGGATGGTGGTCGCAGCTCGTTGCCGTGTCAGTCGGCGGGTTCGACTCTCCCCGGGTCGCCAGGTCTTGTCGAACCAGGCTTCCAGTGGGCCGTAGATGCGCAGGATCGGGAACCAGCCCTTGCCGGGACGCGTCTGGATCCAGTTCCCGGCGCGTCGTTCGGGCTCGGTGGGGCCGAACTCGATGATGAGGTCGCCGTCGTCCTCGGTGTCCATGCCCTCGGACTGGCTGTGGATGCTCGGGTAGGGGTTGTCGGTTTGCAGCAGGGAGCGGGTCTGGGGGTCGTAGATGTCGATGGCCCAGAAGGTCTTGGCGGGGATCGGGGCGGGCAGGGTGAGCGTGTAGCTGCGTCCGCCATCCAGCCACGCGCCGTTGGCGTCGCGGGCGGTGAACGATGGACGCCAGCATCTCCTGCGACACACCAGGGCTCGATGCCGTCCGACTTTGGACCGCGGCCTCCACCTGGACCTCCTCCGACGTATCTCACGGTGCGCGCCCCGCCACCCGCGCGCCCAGGGCAAGCCATGGTCACGCCGGCCGGGGTGACCGCTCATCACCCGCTGGGGGTGACCGCCCGTCCGGCGCGACGCGCAACGCGATGGCCACCCGGTGACCGTCGCGGACCGCCGAGTCGTACCGTTCCCCGGCTCGCGTTCTGGCGCCGGCCGATTGCGCAGCGGCGGTCTAGTGGTGCGCCGGGACCTCGCCGGCGAGCTCGCGGGCGATGCGAGCGACCGCGTCGTTGAGGCGCGGGTCCTCGTCGGGGCTCCAGTCGGCCACGAGCGCCTGGAGGGACTCGCGCGCCGTGTCGACCAGGCGCTCGGCCACGACCTGGCCGGCGTCGGTGACGTGGTGGTCGTCGACGAGCCCGCGTTCGTTGAGCACGTCGACCTGCTCGTGGACCCAGGCGGCGTCGATGGGGCGGTTCTTGGTGATCGTGCCGGCGTCGTCGAGGTTGACCCCCTCGTGTGCCTGGACGAGCAGCCAGGCGGGCCCCGGCGCAAGGTCCACACCGGATGCGTCGACGGTGCGCTCGATGAACGCCTGCGTGCGCTGGCGGCCGACCAGGCGGGCGAGCTCGCGAGTCAGCTCGCGCAGCGAGTCGCCGCTCGACGGCGTGGCGAAGGCCTCGCCAACGCCCGCCGTCTCGACGGTCTGGCGCAGCGGGCGTTCCTCGATCAGCCACGAGAGCAGGAAGGCGACCGCGCAGGATCGCGGCGGCGACGAGAAAGACGGTCGAGAGCGAGTCGCTGAACGCGCCGGTGTAAGTGTCGCGGATCGCCGCGGGCAGGCGCTGGATGGCCGCGGGGTTCGCGTTGCCCCCACTGACGCGTGCGGCGGGAGTACCGGCGAGCTCGGAGGTGAGACGGGCGGTGAAGACCGCACCGAGCGCGGCGGTGCCGAGCGAGCCGCCCATGGAGCGAAAGAGGCTCGCGCTCGAGGTCGCGACCCCGAGATCGGCGTAGTCGACTGCGTTCTGCACCGCGAGCACGAGCACCTGCATCACCAGTCCGAGCCCGAGGCCCAGCACGAACATCGCGGCGTAGCCGTACAGCGACGACGTGCCGGCATCGAGCTGGGTCAGCAGCAGCATCCCGATCAGCGCGATCGCGGTGCCGGCGATCGGGAACACCTTGTAGCGGCCGGTGGCCGTGATCGCCGCTCCCGAGCCGATCGAGCCGATCAGCACACCCGCCATCACCGGGATCAGCTGCAGCCCTGACTCGGTCGGAGAGGCGCCACGCACGACCTGCTGGAAGAGCGGCAGGTAGGTGAGCGCCCCGAACAGCGCAAAGCCGATCACGAAGCCGATGGCGCTGGTGACCGCGACGACGCGGTTGCGGAACAGGTGCAGCGGCAGCATCGGCTCCGCCGCCCGGGACTCCGCGCGCAGGAAGAGCAGGAGGCCGGCGAGCGCGATCACCAGGAGCCCGACGATCTGCGCCGACGCCCAGTCGTACTCATTGCCGCCCCATGTCGCCGCCAGCACAAGGGCGCTCAGCCCGACCGCCAGCAGCACCGCGCCCGCGTAGTCGATCTTGTGCTGGACGCGCTCGGTGACCGTCGGCAGCGTGACGGCCAGCGCACCCAGGGCGAGCACGCCGAGGGGGAGGTTGATGTAGAAGATCCAGCGCCAGCTCAGATGCGTGGTGAAGAAGCCGCCGATGAGCGGCCCGGCCACCGACGAGACGCCGAAGACAGCGCCGAAGAGCCCTGTGTAGCGCCCCCGCTCGCGTGGCGGCACGACGTCCCCGACCGCCGCCTGCGCGCTCACCATCAGCCCGCCGCCCCCGAGCCCCTGGATCGCGCGGAACGCGATCAGCTCGGTCATGCCCTGGGCCAACCCGCACAGCGCCGAACCGATCAGGAAGATGACCAGCGCGGCCTGCAGCACGAGCTTGCGGCCGTAGAGGTCGCCGAGCTTGCCGTACAGCGGCGTGACGATCGTCACCGCCAGCAGATACGAGGTGACCACCCAGCTGATGTGGTCCAGACCACCGAGGTCTCCGACGATCGTCGGCAGCGCCGTCGAGACGATCGTCTGATCCAGCGACGCGAGCAGCATGACCAGCAACAGCGCGCCGATGACGAAGCCCAGCGGCCGGGTCTTGGGTTCCGCGGGCCTCATTCGTGAGGCGCACTCCAGCATGCGCGAGATCCCTTCGCATCCTCCAGTTCGGGTGACCGGCGCGCCGCAGTCGGGTGCAGCTCGAGCCGGTCAGGTGATGAGCGTGTTCGCGACCTCGCCGATCCGCGTGCGCAGCCATACGTGGGCCGGGTCGGCGGTCGCGCGTGGGTGCCACCAGAGCGTCTCGACGAGCGCGGGCAGCTCGATGGGCGACTCGAGCACTCGGATGTCGCCCGTGCGGCGCAGGAAGGCCTCGGCGCGCTTGGGGATGAGGGTCACGAGGTCCGTGCCCTGCAGCAGGAAGGGCGCGAGCAGGAAGCTCTCGACGCTCACCTCGATGCGGCGGGGGACGCCGAGACGCCCGAGGTGCATGTCGGGCAGCGCGACCGGCTGGCCGGCGCCGCCCATCGAGTAGATGAGGTGGCCGAGGGCGGTGTAGCGCTCCAGGGTCATGCGCCTCCCCACGCGCGTGTTGCCCTCCCAGACGCAGCATTCCCAGCGGTCGTCCCACAGGCGCAGCGATTCGAGGTCGGCGTCGCCCATGATCTCCGGCGGCTCGATGACGAGGTCGACCTCGCCGTTGAGCAGGGCCCGGCCGGCGTCGGCCAGCCGCGGAAGGACCTCGACGACGAGCCCGGGCGCCTCGGCCGCGAGCGCGCGCACGAGCGGGCCGATGAGCATCAGCACGCTGTAGTCCGAGCAGCTCAGGCGGAACGAGCGGCGGTCGGTCGCGGGGTCGAAGGCCGCCGGAGCGTCGAGCGCCGAGCGGATCAGCTCGAGCGCCTCGTGCACCGGGCCGACCAGCGCCTCGGCCCGCGCCGTCGGCACGAGCGTCGCGCCCTGGCGGACGAGCAGCGGATCGTCGAAGAGCCGGCGCAGCCGGCCGAGCGCGTTGCTCATGCCGGGCTGGCTGAGGCCGACGCGCTGCGCCGCCCGCGTGACGCTGCGCTCTCTGAGCAGGGCGTCGAGCGCGACGAGCAGGTTGAGGTCGAGGCCGCCGAGGTTCATTGCTCCCATGAATCCCGCGTATCACAAGATTCAGTTGGCATATGGTGACAGGCGCGTCTAGCGTCGCGCCATGACCGAAGAGGAGATCCCTGTCCTGATCGTCGGCGGCAGCCTGGTGGGTCTGACGACGGCCATGCTGCTCGGCCACCACGGCGTGCCGTCGCTGTCGGTGGAGCGCCACGCGGGCACGGCGATCCATCCGCGCGCGGGGCACTTCCAGCTGCGCACCATGGAGGTGATCCGCCAGATGGGGCTCGAGGACCGGGTGCGCGCGAAGTCGCTCGAGACCTACAGCCCGACCGGCGGCATCATCGCGGTCGAGTCGCTCGCCGGGCGCGAGCTCGCCACCTACGTCCAGGAGCTCAACGAGGGCGTCGAGGGCTTCAGCCCCACCGTCCGCGTCTTCATCAACCAGGACGCCCTCGAGCCGCTGCTGCGCGAGCGCGCGCTCGAGCTCGGGGCGACGGTCCGCAACCGCACCGAGGCGGTCGCCGTGGATCAGGACGACGACGGCGCCACGGTCACGCTGCGCGACCTCGACTCCGGGGACGAGCGCAAGGTGCGCACGCGCTACGTGGTGGCCGCGGACGGCAATCGCAGCCCGATGCGCGCGCGGCTGGGCGTCGGCATGCGCGGCCATGCGGAGCTCTCGCGCAGCATCACCATCTACTTCCGCGCCGACTGCGCCGAGCTGCTGCGCGACCGCAACCAGGGCGTCATCTACGTGCACAACCCGGAGCTGCGCGGGTTCTTCAGGATCGACCGCAGCGGTGGCAACGGCTTCCTCGTCATCAACACCGTGGGCGCCGACGTGACGCAGGACTCGGCCGTCGACGTCCAGTCCGGACTGACCGAGGAGCGCGCGTTGGCCCTCCTGCGCACCGCGATCGGGACCGACATGCCGATGGAGATCGTCGACGTCGCCAACTGGCGGGCCGAGGCGACCTGCGCCGAACGGCTGCGCGAGGGCCGCGTGTTCCTGGCCGGGGACGCCGCGCACGTCGTCCCGCCCAACGGCGGCTTCGGCGGCAACACGGGCATCCAGGACGCCCACAACCTCGCCTGGAAGCTGGCCGCGGTCGTCAAGGGCGAGGCCGGGCCGGAGCTGCTCGACAGCTACGAGGCCGAGCGCCTGCCCCTCTGCGAGCTCACCGTCCAGCAGGCCTACACGCGCTACGCCACGCGCGTCGTGCCCGAGCGCGGGACCGACGGCGTGCAGCCGCCGGTACCCGACATCGAGCTCGAGATCGGCCTGGTCATGCGCTCTGCGGCGATCCAGCGCGAGGAGGACGACGACGGCGCCCTCCATCTCGCCCCGGCCGCGCTCGACGGGCGCCCGGGAACGCGAGCGCCGCATCTCGTGCTGACCGACGGCCGCTCCACCCTCGACCTCTTCGGCTCGCAATGCGTCGTGTTGCGCCCCGCGGGCGACGGCGTCGACGACTGGGCGCCGCCCGGGACGGCTTCGCACGTCGTCGATGCCGAGCCCTTCGCGGAGACCTACGGCCTCGCGGCCGGCGGGGCGACCCTCGTGCGCCCCGACGGCGTCATCGCATGGCGCTCGCGCGGGCCGGTCGACCGCCCCGCGATCGCGCGCGCCGTCGCGACGGCGCTCGCGCTGGACGCGGATGGGGCGCGCGAGGCGGCCGGCGGTGCGACAACGAGCCAGGCGGCGTCCACGGCGGCCTGAGCTCGGGCGATGATCACGCCATGATCAAGATGCCTCGCTCGCCCGAACAGCGGTTGCTTGCGATGGTTCTCGGCGCGGTGTCGGTCGCGCTCGTGGCGGTCGCGGAGCGCGACCTCCATCGTCGGCCCGATCGGCAGATTCGCGGCGACAAGCGGTTCTGGCGCATCGTCTGCCTCAATGCCATCGGCGCGATCGGCTACCTGGTCTGGGGACGCCGAACCTGATCGGGACACGGCCGCTCACGTGGCCGGACCTCGACCAGACCGATGAGTTCGGCGCGACGCGCCAGTCTTAAGCTCACGGGGGTCGCGACACGCGGTCGCCCGACGATCCACGACCGACGCGCACGAACGGCCAAAGGAGGCGCACGATGCCCGAGCACACGATCGGCACCCGCGAGGAATGGCAGGCGGCTCGCGATGAGCTTGCGACGCTCGAGGCGGAGCACACGAAGCTCGGCCAGAAGGTGACCGAGCAGCGCCGTCGGCTTCCCTGGGTTCCAGTCGAGAAGGAGTACGAGTTCGACACCGAGGACGGCAAGAAGACGCTCGCAGAGCTCTTCGACGGGCGCTCGCAGCTGCTCGCCTACAACATCATGTTCGGGCCCGACTACCAGGTCGGTGCCTGCCCGGGGTGCTCGAACCTGGGCGATGAGCTCGATGCCACGCGCGTGCATCTCAACCACCGCGACGTGACGCTGATCTGCTTCTCGCGCGCACCGATCGATCGGCTCGTCGCCTACAAGCAGCGGATGGGTTGGCAGTTCCCCTACGTGTCGACCTACGCGACGGAGTTTCCGTTCGACTTCGGGATCGCGCTCACGCCCGAACAGGCGCAGGAGATCCCCGAGGTCAAGGGGATGGTCGACGACCCCCCTGAGTGGCTCGAGGAGTGGGGGCGCCAGGTCGGAGCGAAGCTCGAGGACGGCGTGCGCGAGGGCCCGAGCTTCATCGCCTTCGCGCGCGAGAACGACAGCGTCTACCACACCTACACGGTGCTGGCGCCCGATCGGTTCGTTGCGCCGTACCACTCGTTCCTGCTCGAGCGAACACCGAAGGCCGGGTCCGACGAGCCCCGCGTCTGGCGCAAGGACGAATACCCCAGCTGACCTTCGCTGCTCGGGATAATCGCCGGTGACCTCGAAGAGGGAGCGACAGGCGATGCCCGAGCACACGGTCGGTACCCAGCAGGAATTCGATGCGGCCCGCAAGGAGCTGCTCGCCGAGGAGAAGGAGCTCACGCGCCGCAGCGACGAGCTCGCGCACAAGCGGCGCGAGCTCCCCTGGGTGGCGGTCGAGAAGGACTACAGCTTCGAGACCACGGCGGGGACCAAGTCGCTCGCCGAGCTCTTCGACGGTCGCTCGCAGCTGCTCATCTACCACTTCATGTTCGGTCCGTCGTACGAGGCGGGCTGCCCTGTCTGCTCCTCGATCGCCGACACGATCGATCCCAGCGCGGTCCATCTGGCGGCGCGCGACGTGACGATGGTGCTCGTCTCGCGGGCCCCGGTCGAGAAGCTCCAGGCCTACAGGCAGCGGATGGGCTGGAGCCTGGAGTGGGTCTCAGCCGGCGCCGGCGACTTCAACCGCGACCTGGGCTTCACCAACACCGCGGAGGAGCTGCGGCCCTTCCTCGCGGGCGAGATCCCCGTGAGCGTGGAGCAGTACGCGCACTCGTCGGGGACCGACGTCGCCGGCTACGTCGCGGAGGGACCGGGGCTGAGCGCGTACGCGCTCTCGGACGGGACGGTCTACCGGACCTATGTCACCACCGCGCGCGGACTCGAGCCGGCGATGGCCTACTACGGCCTGCTCGACCGGGCGCCGATGGGACGCGACGAGAGCGGCGACGAGCCCCTCTGGGTGCGTCGGCACGACGAGTACGCGACCGGCTGACGGCGCTCGGGAGGGCGATCAGCCCGCAGCCACGGCAGGAACCAGCAGGCCGCCCAGGGCGGGCGCCGTCAGCTCGTCCGCCGGCGGCGTGGCGAGCCGCGCCTCAGCCGCCCGCGATCCGGGGATCCACGGGCCGCCATCGGTGGTCGTTACGCTTGGCAGCCGATCCGATCCCGCTCGGAGCTGCCCGGCGCTTTGCCGAGCTCCGCGTCCGAGCTTGTCGCGTCCTGAGCTCAGGCGTCGGCGTTCACCTCCACGACGCGCTGCCCGAGACGCCGCTCGAAGTCGCTGTCGGTGTTGAACCCGAGCGCGTCCGAGCCGGGCGGACTGCTCCTGCTGGCCGGGCCGGCCGACAAGCTCGAAGAAATCGGCCAGGGCGGGCGGAAACTCGCTGTCGGCGGGCAGCGTCATCGTCGCGGTGATCGTGTTGATCGGAGGGTGGTCGAAGGTCACGCGGCAGTAGCCGGCGCTGCGGCGATCGAGGCTGATGTGCGCCCAGGGCCGCGACCACGCTTCGGAGCCCCGGCCGTTGCTGGAAGGGCTGCTGTCGGCGGTGCTCATGGCGAAGGCCCTGCGTCAGGCACCCGCGACGGCGACGTGCTTGACCTCCGCCATGTAGCGGCCGGCGGCCGCGGAGGCTTCGTCCGGGTCGCTGCCGCTCTCGCGCGCATCCATGTACGCGGCGTACCAGTCCCACCAGTCGTGCGGAGGGGCGACCGCCTCGAAGGAGCCGTGACGCCCCGACGTCTCGTGCAGCAGGTCTGCCAGGGAGGCGACGTCCATCTCAGTCCTCCCACTCGCGGCCCGGGAGCCGGGTCGTGATCTCCTGGAGCTGCCAACGGTTGCCGTCCGGGTCGCTGAACGATGCCCGCGCGAAGTACGAGCGCGCGTTCTCGTCGAAGCCCGGGGGCCGATTCACCGCCACCTCGCTGACGTCGACGCCACGGCTGACCAGGTCGTCTCGGGCGGCCTCGATGTCGCTGACCACGAGGATCATGCCCGCGGCAGACCCGGGCTGCGCCGCTGTGCCGCCCTTGCCGAACTGGATCGAGCACTGCGAGTGGGGCGGCGTGAACTGCACCGTGCGCATGTCGTCGCTGACGACCAGGTCGATGTCGAACCGCCATCCGATGCTCTCGTAGAAGCTCTTTGCCCGATCGACATCGGAGACGGGCACCGTCACGACCTCGAGCGCCATGTCCACGCTCAGAGCGCTCTGGGCCCCGTTCGTCGCTTCGCCGCCTACTTCGGTGCCGGCCATGTTGACCTCCGTTGATTGCTGTCGGCAGCAGTGTCGCCCGTCCTGCTCGCGCTCGCACCCGTGGACTCCCTGGTCGGGACCCTGGACCAGGGCACATCGACCAGTACCTCCACGGGCGCGACCGCTCGCCGGTAGCGGAACTCTGCCAGTGAGAGGATCCACCCAAGCACGCTCGCTGACCGCCTGCAACCGACGGAGGTAACGATGAGCTCGAGCAATGACCACGACGTGATCGTCCTCGGCGGCGGCGCCCCCGGCGAGCACTGCGCCGCGGCGCTGGCGGCCCGTGGACTGCGCGTCGCGGTCGTCGAGCGAGAGCTGGTCGGCGGTGAGTGCTCTTACTGGGCGTGCATCCCCTCCAAGAGCCTGCTGCGCCCGGGCGAGGCGGTGCAGGGCGCGCGCGACGCCGGGGCGCGCGCGGAGGTCGACGTCGAGGCCGCGCTGGCGTGGCGGGACTTCATGGTGTCGGACTACTCCGACGCCGGCCAGGAGCGCTGGCTGGCGCAGCGGGGCATCGACCTGCTGCGCGGTTCGGGCCGGCTGGCCGGCACCGGTGTGGTCGAGGTCGAAGGTGTCCGGCACACCGCGGAGCACGTCGTCGTGGCGACCGGCTCGGATCCGATCGTGCCCCCGCTCCCTGGACTCCGTGAGCTCGAGGGCGTGTGGGGCACCCGCGAGGCGACGAGCATGAAGGCCGTCCCGCGCCGCATGCTGGTGCTGGGCGGCGGCTCGGCGGGTGTCGAGATGGCGCAGGTCGTGCGACGTCTCGGCGGCGAGGCGGTGCTCGTCGAGGGCGCCGACCGGGTGCTGCCCCGCGAGCCTGAGCCGTTGGGCAAGGCGCTCGCCGAGGCGCTGCGCCGGGACGGCATCGAGCTGATGCTGGGGATGCACGCCGCCGCCGCGCGGCGGGACGGCGACGACTTCGTCCTGGAGTTCGACGGCGGCACGGAGCTGCGGGGCGACCGGCTGCTGGTGGCCACCGGCCGGCGCCCGCGCGTCGAGGGCATCGGCCTCGAAACCGTCGGCGTCGAGGCCCACCCCGAGGGCATCCGGGTCGACGACCACCTGCGCGCAGGCGACCGCCTCTGGGCGATCGGCGACGTCAACGGCATCTGGCCGCTGACCCACGTCGGCGAATACGAGGGCGACGTGGTCGCGGCGAACATCTCGGGCGAAGCGCATCCGGCGAACTACGAGGCGGTGCCGCGCGTCACCTATACCGATCCGCAGGCCGCGGCCGTAGGCGCGATCGATGCGCAGTTCAGCGCGACCGCACCCGTGTCGGATGTCCCGAAGACCGCCGCCTACACGCACGCCTACGCCGAGTCCAACGGGTTCCTGACGCTGCTCAGCGACGGCGAGCGACTGACCGGCGCCTATGCCCTCGGGCCCGAGGCCGGTGAGTGGCTGCAGCAGGCGACGCTCGCGATCCGCGCCCGTGTCCCGCTCGAGGTGCTGAGCGACACGATCCAGCCGTTCCCGAGCTTCTCGGGGATCTACGACGCGGCGGTGATGGCGCTGCGGATGGAGATCGCCGACAAGCCGCGGCCGGTCACGCCCATGGACGCGCAGATGGCGAGCCTGTCGTGAGCGAGCAGGCACTGGCCGGGCAGACCGTCGTCCTGATCGGCGGCAGCGCCGGCATCGGGCTCGAGACCGCGCGACGCGCCCGTCAGGAGGGCGCCGACGTCATCCTCACCGGCCGCGATCCCGAGCGCCTCGAGCAGGCGGCGCGCGACGTCGACGCGCGGAGCACCGCCGCCTTCGACGCCACGGACCCGGCAGCGTTGAAGCGGTTCTTCGACGAGCTGCCGGCCCCGATCGACCACGTGCTGGTCACCGGCCCCGGCCCCAGCTACATGCCTCTGCTCGAGATGGAGGCAGATCAGGTGCACGAGGCGCTCGGGGGCCACGTCGTGCTGGGGCTGAACGTCGCGCGCAACGCGGCGCCGAAGATGAGGCCCGGCGGAACGCTGCTGCTCATGGGCGGCACCGGCGGCCGGAAGATCAGTCGCGCCCTCGGGCTCGCCTCCGCGGCCACCGCCGTGCTGCCTGCCTTCACCGCGGCCCTCGCGCTCGAGCTCGCCCCGGTTCGTGTCAACCTCATCGCCGCGGGCTTCGTCGACACCCCGCTGTCGGCGTCCTACTTCTCCGCCGACGGGCTCGAGGCCCGCCGCGACGAGCTGCGCGCGACGCTGCCCATCGGGCGGGTGGTCGGACCGGCCGACGTGGCGGCGCTGGCCGTCCACCTCATGACCAACACCGCCCTCACCGGCGCGACGTACGACATCGACGGCGGCCAGCAGTTCGTCGCCTGACCGGGGGTTCGCTCGATGGCCTCATCCGGACGCGTGCACATGCCGGCGCTGGGCGGGGCGACCGAGTGGCTCAATTCCGATCCGCTCTCCCCCGCCGAGCTGCGCGACCACGTCGTCCTCGTGAACTTCTGGACGCTGACCTGCATCAACTGGCTGCGCCAGGAGCCCCACGTGCGCGCCTGGTCGCAGGCCTACCGAGACGACGGGCTGATCGTCATCGGCGCCCACACGCCGGAGTTCTCCTTCGAGCACGAGATCGACCGGGTGCGCCAGGCGACGCGGGACCGAGCGATCGACTACCCCGTCGCCGTCGACAACGACTACGAGATCTGGGACGCCTTCGCCAACCGGTACTGGCCGGCGCTGTACTTCGTCGACGCGGAGGGCATCATCCGCGACCAGCACTTCGGCGAAGGACGCTACGAGGAGTCAGAACGCGAGCTCCAGCGGCTGCTCGGCCTCGAGCGAGAGCTGGTGTCCGTGGAAGGGGTCGGCCCGGAGGCCCAGGCCGACTGGGACCACCTGCAGACGCCCGAGACCTATCTCGGCTACGCGCGCAGCGAGCACTTCGCGTCGCCGGACGACGACGCGTTCGACGAACGCCGCGCCTACGAGCTCCCCGAGCGCCTGCGCCTCAACCAGTGGGCGCTCGCCGGCGAGTGGGCGATCGGGCGCGAGGCCCTCGTGCTCGAACGGGCCGGCGGGAGCATCGCCTACCGCTTCCACGCGCGCGACGCGCATCTGGTCCTCTCCCCCGGCGCGCGACCGCCGATCCCCTTCCGCGTGCTCCTCGACGGCGAGGCTCCGGGCCGGTCACACGGCGTCGACGTCGACGAGGACGGCAACGGCGTGCTCCGCGACGGCCGCCTCTACCAGCTCGTGCGCCAGCACGACGCGGTCCGCGAACGCACGCTGCAGATCACCTTCCACGACCCCGGCGCCGAGGCGTACGTCTTCACCTTCGGATAGCCGCAGCATGAGCAATCCCGCTCCCGACGACACTGAAAGGCTCACACGATGCGCTCCGACATCGCACCCGGCGGCACGCTCCCCGACTACGAGCTGCCCGATCACGCGAACCTCCCGCAACGACTTAGCGAGATCCAGGGCGACGACCCTCTCATCCTCACGCTCGCGCGCGGCCACTACTGCCCCAAGGAGCACCAGCAGCACCTCGAGCTCGCGGCGAACCATCCGAAGATCGCCGTGGCCTACACCCAGATCGCCACCATCTCGACCGACGCCCACCACGAGAGCCAGGAGTTCCGCGCGTCGGTCGGCGCCCAGTGGCCGTTCCTGTCGGACCCGGGGCGCATCGTCCAGAGGGACCTGGACATCCAGGAGTACACCGACCCCGACCACGACCCGATGATCCCGCACACGCTCGTGCTGAAGCCGGGGCTCGTCGTCCACCGCGTCTACAACGGCTACTGGTTCTGGGGTCGCCCGTCGTTCGCCGACCTCTGGCAGGACCTGCGCGACGTGACGCGCGAGATCCGTCCCGACTGGGACCTCAGCGCCCCCGGGCTGCGCGACGCCTGGAACGCCGGCGACCACTCGCCCTTCCACGGCTGGGACCGCCGGGCCGCGGCGAACCCGGCCGCGCCTTGATACGACCGCTACGTGGGTGGGGCGAGCGGCGGATCGGTGTCGTCGTAGACGCGCGCGGCGGCGAGCTTGCCGCTCTGCCCGCGAACGTAGACGGCGACCCCGGCCTGCGGGGCCAGCTCCGTCTCGCCCCACCGCACGACGTTGTACTCCAGCGCGCACGCGTGTCCGTCGTCGACGAGCGCGCAGTGCTCCAGCGGAATGCCGCCGCCGTTCGAGAACGACCGCTCGTAGAAGGCGCGCAGGCCGTCGGGACCCCTGTGCACGTACTGGCCGCCGGCAGGCTCGCGGTGATAGCCGTCCGGTTCGAACGCAGCGACGATCGCGTCGACGTCGCCGGCCGCGAGCGCGCGCTGGTACTCGGCCACGACGTCTGACTCGCGCAGCTCAGGGTCGCGCTGCAGCAGTGGTGCGCGGTTCGCGTGCCGGCCGGTCAGCGGCCAGCTGCTCTGGTAGATCCGCAGCTCGTCGATCCGTCCGTCGGGCAGGCGGTCGGCGACGAGCGCGAACGGAAGGCCGATCCGGCCGGTCCTACGGTCGAAGTGCAGCACCACCTCCTCGAAGCCGCGGTCCTGCAGGACGACGTGCCCGACGTCCTCGACCGAGACGTTGCGCTGCTCGAGCCAGGCGCTCATGCGGGCGACGAACGCCCTGAACGCCTGGACGCCCTTGACCCGTCCGCGGACCGGGTCGTAGAGCTCGGGCTCGCCGGCGAAGGACTCGACCAGCGCATCGGGCTCCCCCGCGACCAGGCCGTCGAAGAAGGGCACGGCGACGAGCTGCTCGAGCCGGCGCTTGTCCAGCACCTGCTGGAGCACCGGCGCGGTGAACAGCTCAGGGACCCACGGCATGGGCCAAGCGTGCCATAACCCGCCGGTGCGATCCCCGGCGCGGCGCCAAGTCGATCGGCCATCAGAGCACGCGGGCACCGTCCGGCTCGTGGTGAGGCCTGCGCTCCGGCGCGGGAGCGTGAAGCTGGTCCTTCAACGAGGCTCCTGATGGCCTCCTGACGGGCGACAGGGTCAGCGTGGGCCAGTCGCGGATCGCGTGGCGAAGCGTCCGGTCGTGGGTGACGAGAACGACCGCGGCGGGCGCGGCGAGGAGGGCATCGCTGAGTGCGTCGACGAGCGTGACCGAGAGGTGGTTGGTCGGTTCGTCGAGCAGCAGCACCGACGGCCGGCTCAGCAGCACGCGGGCGAGCGCGACCCGCCGGCGCTGTCCGACCGAGAGCCGGCCGAGCGGGCGGCCGAGATCTGCGTCGAGCAGCAGTCCGGTCGCGCGGATCTGATCGACGTCCCATGCGCCGAGCACCTCAGTTGGCGTGCGCTGCGGGTCCCACTCGTCCTCTTGGGCCAGGAGGCCCACCCGCGCGCCGGGCGCGACCGTGAGCGTGCCGGACTCAGGCGCGAGTTGACCGGCCAGCACGCGCAGCAGCGTGGACTTCCCGGCTCCGTTGGCGCCGCGCAAGAGCAGTCGGCCGCGGCCACGCAGGCGGATCGGCGCGTCGGACGGCTGGGCGACGCGGTCATGGACAGCGATTGCAGTGGCGTCGAGCAGGATCTCGTCGCTCATCTGCGCGGCAGCGGGCGCGGTGAACGTGAGCGGATCCGGCGGGGCGGGGCCGCGGTCACGTCGGAGATCTTCGATGCGGCGCTGGACGAGCCGCACCGAGCTCGCTGCGCGGCTCTCGCGTCCGTGCTTGGCCGAGCCCTTGCCGGGCTGCCAACGGCCCGGAGCCGCGGCGCGAGCGGCGATCAGCCGATCGGACAGCTCGCGCTCGGCGTCGAGACTCGCGGCATGTCGCCGGCGCCAGTCGCGCAGCGTCGCGGCGCGCGCCGCGCGGTAGGCAGAGAAGCTTCCGCCAAACCGGGTGCCGCCGGGGCCGAGGGCCGGGTCGAGGTCGAAGATCGCCGTCGCGACCGCGTCGAGGAGCCACCGATCGTGCGTCACCAGCACGGCGATCCCTCGAAAGTCGCCCAGCCACTGCACAAGCCGCTCGAGCGAGCTGTCGTCGAGGTGGTTGCTCGGCTCGTCGAGCAGCACGATGCCGGCCGGGTGAGCCAGCGCAGTGCCGAGCCGCAGGCGATAGCGCTGCCCGACCGAGAGGCCGGCAAGCTCTCCTTCGGGATCGAAATGCGCATCCAAACCGATGAGCACCTCGTCCAGTCGCCGCTCGGCGTCCCATGCCGCCAGTCGTTCCGCGACGGCGAGTGCTGCCTCGTAGCGTTGCGCGGCGCCCTCTGCGCCCACGGCGATGCCAGCCGCAGCCTTCTCGAGCGCGGCGAGCGCCGCACGCGGCGCCTGCAGGGCCTGGGCACGCACCGACGCGACCGTCGCCCCAGCCGGTGCGTCCATCTCCTGCTCGATGAGGAAACGGCTCTCGCTCGTGCCCATCACCTCACCGCCGTCGGGCGTGAGCGTGCCCGCGAGCAGCCTCAGCAGCGTGCTCTTTCCGGCGCCGTTGTCGCCGATCACGGCCAGGCGCTGCCCGGCGCTGACGGTAAGCGAGACGCCGTCGAGCACGGCGCCGTCGCCGAATCCCTTGCTCAGCTCGCGGGCCCGGAGATGCAACCCCGGGCGCGAGGAGGACGGCGCCAGAGCGCCGACCATCCCGAAACACATGACGTTCCTTCCTGAAGGCGTGGCGTCGCGGCGAACGCGCCGCAACGAGAGGACCTGGCGGAGAGGTCCGGCGCTACAGGAAGCTGTGCGGAACGTACGTCATGTCCAATCCACGCTACCACGCCCCGCCATCAACCTCGTGTGCCCGAAGCGCTGTCCGCGGCAGCCCTGGGGGCCTGCGCCTCGCATCGCCGGCGGCGCACTGACGGACGTCGAATATCCGCGCATCGACCAGGGACAACACGGGCGCGACCGCAGGCCGAAGGCGCGACAGTCACGGCTCTAGGTCGCCTCTGAGACAAAGGCGCCAGCCTGGCAGTCTCGCTCCGTCCTCTTAGTCCGCGTCGCGCCTGTGGCGACGCTCGTTGATCTGCCGGCGCAGCGTGTCCCACCGCGACCGCGCCTCGGCGGTGACCTCGTCCCACTGGCGCCGCACCTCGTCCTCGGCGGGCCGCTCGCCGCGGCGGATGCGACCCAGCTCGTCGTAGATCTCGCGGCCGGCCGCCGCCGAGCCGACGATGGCCACCATGATGCAGAAGAGCGCCGAGATCATGGCGAAGACCGCGCCGATCACCCCGTAGCGCGTGGCGTACGTGCTGAAGAGGTGCGGGACGTACACGGCCGCGCCGACCGAGTAGATCGCGAGCGCCACCGATCCGATGATCGCGAAGGGGATGAGCGTCTCGCGTGCGATCCGTTTGGCGCTGAGCACCCAGCCGCTCCACCACAGGAAGGCCGCTGCCAGCGGCGTGGAGAGCAGCGTCGCGGTGAGCTCCAGGCGGCTGCGCCCGAGCACCTCATGCAGCACCCCGCTCACGCCGAGGTAGACGCAGAGCCCGACGACCCAGAGCAGCCCGTTGGACGTGTTGCGGACGCTCAGGGGGCTGAGCTCCCAGGTCTGCTCGAACAGGCGCTGCACGCCGCGGGTGAAGCTCAGGACCGCGATCATGAGGAACAGCAGCCCGAGGAGGCCGACGCTGGTGCTCGAGCCCGAGGGCGGCGAGAACAGATCCCTGACCGCCTCGGCGCCGCCTCCGCTCAGGTCGTAGCGCGAGATGATGCGATCGGCCGTGCCCCTGCCCCCGAGCCGCGAGGACACGGCGCTGGTGATGATCGCCAGCGGGATGGTGGCCGTGAGCGCACCGGAGGCCAGGGCGATCGACCGGTCGAATCCCGCCACCTTCTGAAACCGGTTGACGACGCGGAGCACGAACTCCGGCCGCAGCCAGAACGTGAGCGTCCGGACGACGCGCTCGCGGTCCATGCGCCGCCGCCTGAGCTCTCGCGGCTGGTCGCCCGCCATGACTCAGCTTCCCAGCGCAGCGCCGACGGCGCCTCACCCCCAGGGGGTGATTGCGCGCAGCACGCGGAGGGTGGCCGGTTGCGAGCGGTGTCGGTACGCTCGGCCACATGCACCCGATTGGCGGGATCGCCGCGTGGGTGTTCGCGTCGGCTCCCAGCAAGACACCCTTCTACGTGGCCGGCGGCGTGCTCGCCGCATGGGCGGTGGTGCTGGGCGCGTTCGGGTTCACGCACCCCGACTTTCCCCGCTCGGTCGGCACGTCGCGGCTGGTCATGCTGACCTCGGCGGTGCTCGTCGGGGCTGCCCTCGTGACGGCGGTGAGCACCGCCGGCGAGGCGGGCACGACCGAGGGCGCGGGCGGACCGCCCACCGGCTCGGCGGGGCCCACGGCTGCGCTGAACCTGAGCGCCGACCCGAACGGGAAGCTCGCCTTCGACAAGAAGCAGGCCACCGTCCGTTCGGGCCGGCTGCCGATCCGGCTGGTCAACAACTCCTCGCTGCCCCACGACGTGACCATCGCCACGGGAACGAAGGTGCTCGCCCAGACGAAGATCGTCACGGGCGGTACGGCGACCGCGACCGCGAACCTCTCCCCCGGCCAGTACGTCTTCTACTGCTCGGTCGACGCCCACCGCGCGGCGGGGATGCAGGGCACGCTGACCGTGAAGTGAACGGCCGCCCCGCGGTGGTCGCCGGCACGTCCCGTCAGGCACCCACGAGGATCGACTTCGACGGCGCCTGCGGGCGGAACGGTCGCATCTCGTCGCGGCCGGGGCCGACGATGCCATAGCTCGCCTCGGGCACCTCGTTCCAGACGCCGACGACGTCGCCCAGCGGCTCGGACACGATCAGCCGCGCCTCCTCGGACACCTCCTTGAGCAACTGCCGTTCGGGATAGAGCTTGCGCAGCGTGGGCACGTCCGTCGTGAAGTACAGCGAGCGCGACTTGCCCTCGCTCGAGTACCGGACGGCCCACGTGGTCTCGCCGTCGGTCGTTGCGATCGTGCCCTGGAAGGGATGCGGGACCCCGAGCCGGCTGCCGACCGCTTCGACCAGCCCGACCGCCCGCTCGATCGCCGTCGGCGGATCGTCCTCGAGGCCGAAGGTCAACGCGAGGAAGAACAGCACCTCGGTGTCGGTGTGGCCTTCGATCTTGGGATAGAGCGACGGATCGACGGTGAGCACGAGGTCGCGCTTGAGCGTCCCGAACTCGTTGATGTATCCGTTGTGCATGAAGAGCCAGCGCCCGTAGCGGAAGGGATGGCAGTTCGTCTGCTGCACGGCGCTGCCGATCGCCGCTCGTATGTGCGTGAAGAAGCGCGACGAGCTGACGTGGGCGGCGAGCTCGTGCAGGTTGTGGTCGTTCCAGGCCGGCTCGATGCTGTGGAAGACGCCGGGGATCGGGCCGTCGCCGTACCAGCCGACGCCGAAGCCGTCGCCGTTCGTCGTCTCGGCGCCGAGCTGCGAGTGCAGGCTCTGATCCACCAGGGAGTGAGCCGGCGTGTAGAGCGCTTCTTTGAGGAGGATCGGAGATCCTGAGTAGGCGAGCCAGCGGCACATCAGCCGCTCCTTTCTCTCGGGCGGTTCATCCGACCACCCGAGCCCGAACTCGGGCAAGGGCGCGCGCAGGTGGAAAAGGGCGGGAGGCTGCACCCCGCCGTTGCGTGATCCGGCGCCCGACGCTCGCGGGCTTCGCCCGATCCGGGTGATGCCGGCCCCTCGCCGGCCATCTGTAATCACCCAGACCAATCAACTCAAGGAGGTATCGATGCGTGGTGCGGGTCGAGCCCTGTTGGCCGCAACGCTGCTGTTGATCGTGGGCACGCTCAACATCATCTACGGCATCGGCGCCCTGGACGGTGCGAACATCTTCGTCAACGACAAGCGCTTCATCCTCACCAACCTCAACACGATGGGTTGGGTCCTCATCGTCCTCGGGGTCGTCCAACTGGCCGGGGGGATCTCGCTGATCGCCGGCAACACCTACGGCCGAGTCATCGGGATCATCGGCGCCGGCCTCGGCGCGATCGGGGCCCTGTTGTCGATCGGCGGCAACGACCCGTGGTGGTCGCTGGCGATCTTCTTCCTGTGCGTGTACATCGTCCACGGCATCTTCATCTACGGCGAGGAGGACAGGGCGCTGAGAGCCTGAGCCGCGAGTTCATCGGCCTCCGGCATGCCCATGGGCCTCTCGGCGACCGGGGTCGGCAAGGAGATCGACGCGCCGCCCGCCGGACGCGGGACGCGACCGCAGGCGACGCCGGCTTCTACCCTGATGCGATGGCCGCGGACGACACGCTGACGTTGCGGGGCGAGCACAGGCGCGCGTACGGCGCCGGCCAGTCGCGCACGGCGCTGGCCTCGATCGCCGCGGCCGCGGTGCTGGTGGTCCTCAAGCTCGGGACCGGCATCGTCAGCGGCAGCCTCGGGCTCGTCTCCGCGGGCATCGAGTCGTCGGGCGACGTCATCGCGGCGGTCCTGACCTTCCTCGCCATCCGCCTGGGCGGCCGCCCACCCGACGCGGACCATCCCTACGGGCACCGGCGCGCGGAGAATCTCGGCGCGCTGGGAGAGGGGGCCATCCTCACCGGCGGCGGCGTCTTCATCGTCGTCGAGGCCATCGGGCAGCTCGCGCACGGCACCCATACGCTCGGCGCCGGCTGGTACGTCTTCGCCGTCATCGGCGTGGCCCTGGTCGTCGACGCGTCCCGGGTCGCTGTGTCGCTGCACACCGCCCGCATGTATCGCTCAGCCGCGCTGCGCTCCAACGCGTTTCACTTCGCGGGCGACATGGCGGGCTCGTTCGCGGTCCTCTGCGGGCTCATCGCCGTCGCCGCCGGGTTCGACGCCGGCGATGCCATCGCGGCGCTCGTCGTCGCCTGCATCATCTTCGTGGCGGCGGGGCGGCTCATCTACGAGAACGCGCGGGTGCTGATGGACACCGCGCCCACCGATGCACAGGCCCGTGCCGAGCGGGCCATCAACGGCCTGGGCGAGGGCGTCGACCTGCGCCGGCTGCGCGTGCGCGAGTCCGGCGGCCAGTACTTCGCCGACGCCGTCGTGACGGTGCCGCCGGGCCAGGCCATCGTCGAGGGCCACGGCACCGCCGACGCCATCGAGGCCGCCGTCCGCGATGCGCTGCCCGACACCGACGTGGTCGTCCACCTCGAACCGCGGCGCGACGGCCTGGACCTCCGCGACCGCACGCTCGCGGCCGCGCTGGCCGAGCCGCTGGTCCGCGAGGCCCACGACATCACGATCTACGAGCACGATCGCCAGGTCAGCATCTCTCTGCACCTCAAGCTCGCCCCCGGCGTCTCGATCGGCGAGGCGCACGACGTCGCCGAGCGTGTGGAGGCGGCCCTGCGCGAGGAGCCGGGCGTCGACGACGTGCAGACGCATCTGGAGCCGCTCGAGGAGCCCGTCGCCGCCCGCCCCGATGAGGAGCGCGCCACGCCCGACGAGGCGCAGCGCCGGCGCATCAGCGAGCTCGCGCGCGCCCGCACCGGCCAGCCGCCGCGGGAGCTGCGGCTGCTGCATGCCGACGGTGGGCTGGTCGTCTTCGTGTCGGTCGCCGTCCCGGCGGGCATGACGCTCCCCGACGCGCACGAGCTGGCCAGCCGTCTGGAGGACGAGATCCGCGCCGGCCAGCCGCACATGCAGGACGTGGTCGTCCACACCGAGCCCTGACGCGGTGGCCACCGATGACCGTGAACGTGGGCCGTGCCGCCACCGTCACTGGGCGGCCGCTGAGAGCAGCCAGAGCCCCAGGCACGTGAAGGCGACCATGACCGCGAGCATCCAGTACTGCGAGCGGGTCGCGTCGCGGACGCGGGTGTAGACGACGAGGGCCCGGTCGTGGGCCAGCGTGAGACCGCACACGTGGCCGAAGACGAGCGCGAAGACCTGGACGTACCAGACGCCGTTGGCGCCGATGACGTTGTAGTTGATGGTCGCCGTGGCGGTGCCGAAGAGGTTCGCGCCGTGGCCGAGCGGATCGGACACGAGGTAGGCCATCGCCTGGCCCTGGTAGGTCAGCAGCGAGAAGTAGTGGGCGATGACGTAGGCGAGCGAGATCGGGATGAGCGAGTGCACGAAGCGCCGCGACAGCTCGGTGGTGGTGTGGCCGACGCGGATCGAGCGCATGCCGATCACCCCGAGCCGGTAGACGCCGGAGACGACGCCGACCATGAAGAGCAGGCCGACGGTGAAGGTGATCTCGAGCGCCACCTCGCCGCTGAAGCCGAGGTTGATGAAGCGCTGCTGGAGCCTCGGCGCGATGCCGCCCGTGCCCGTCCAGAGCGCGCCCTGCGAGAGGCCGTCGAAGCTGACGGTGCCGATCATGGTGCACAACAGCGCGACGGTCCCGGAGCCGGCATCGAGCTTGGGCGCGCCGGCGAGCGGCGGGCGCACGTACAGCTCGCGCTCGCGCCAGTGCAGCGGGGAGAGCATCGAGAACAGGCGGAAGTAGACGCCGAAGCCGTCCGCGTTGCGCGACCACGGCTCGATCCCGTAGACGCTCATCCCGATGAGCTGGATGGCGGCGTAGAGCAGCGCCATGGTCGCGAGCTGGCTGGGGTCGTCGCGGTTGACGTAGACCAGCTCGACCCATGCGAAGGCGAGAATCCCCAGCGCCGCCGGCCAGCGTCCCAGCCAGGGCGGGTACGCCAGCGGCGCCGGCGCCTCGCTCCCGCGACGCAGGCGGCCGAAGACCCACGCCACCGCGCGCGCCACCGCGCGCCACGGGTTGAAGGCGCTGAAGACGTCGCCCAGCAGCAGCGTCGTGAACGGGATCCCGACCCAGAAGACGACGTAGACGACGGTCGGCAGCAGATTGGCGGTGGCGCTCTGGGTGCCCGCGAAGCCGGCCCACACCGTGACGACGAAGGCGGCGACGCCAAGCGCGCCGCACAGGACCTCGAGGACCGCCGGCGCGCGCCAGACTGGGCGCTCGACCGCACGCTCCAGGCGCGGGCGCGGCCACAGGGTGGCCAGCGCGACGAAGGAGACGATGAGGACCACCGCCGCCGCCCAGGCGAACAGCCAGCGCGGGATCGGGAGGTCCTGCTTGCCGACCAGGCCGTGGGCGGAGGCGGACGCCGGCAGCGCTGCGCTCGCCATCAGGCCCAGCGATGCCAGGGCGCTCGCCCAGCGCACGGGCCGACTGGTCATGGGGCGACCGTCACGTTGGCCAGCGTCTGCTTGTGGTTCTCGAGCTCCACGATGAACTTGCCCTCGATGGAGGCCGGGAACACGAAGTGGACGGACCCGCCCTTGGGGACGTCCTTGTGGACGTCGTAGCCGTGAAAGTGCACCTCGTCGGCGGTGTCGCTCTTGACGGTCAGATCGACGGTGCCGCCCTTCTTGAAGGTGACGTCCTTGACGCCGCCGACGGGCTTGGCGTCCTGGACCACGACCGTGGTCGGCCCAGCATCCTTGGTCGAGTTCGAGGAGCCGCCGGTGCCGATGACGACGGCCGCGACGACCAGGACGAGGACGGCGAGGCCAAGCACGACGACACGCTGATTGCGAGACATGAATACCTCCGAGGCGAAACGCGATGAACGGGATCGGACCCGTTCACGGCGAGGCGCTCGGGTCCCTAAGCGGTGAGCAACGGCGCGGCGAGCGGGGGCGGCCGCTTGGCCAGCGACGAGGCGACCAGGCGACCGCCGCGCTGCATGAGGCGGACGTGGCTGCGCGGGACCGGGAGGCGCGAAGCAGGCCGGGCGCGGCAGCCGGTCGGTCGCTTCGCGAGCTCGGCGAGCTGCTCCTCGCCGACGTAGCGCCCGAAGATCAGCGGGACGCACAGCAGAAGGGCCGGCGCGAGGTACAGCAGCCCGGTGTCGGCGCCGCCGTGCACCGCGAGGACGGTCCACGCCGCCACCAGGAGCGCGAACCACAACACCACCAATCGCCGGCCAGGCAGCGCCATCGGCGCTCAGTATGTCGGAGACGCTCGCCGTTGGCGACCACCGGTGCGACCGCCCGGCGGCGCGGAACGCGTCAGAGGCGCGTGGCCAGGTCCCGGTAGAAGGTGCGCGGTCGCGTGCGCACCAGCCGGGCCTTGCGCGGCGCCGCATGGACCTCGAGCGATGCAGGTCCCGACATGGCCTGCGTCTCCCGGCCGTCGATCTCGATGCTCAGCGGCGCGCTCTGGGGCTCGAGCTCGACCCGAACGACCTCGCTGCCGTCGACCACCAGCGAGCGCAACGGCGTGCCCTGCGACGCCAGTGGCGTGATCACGATGGCGTCGAGGGACGGCGCCACGGCCGGGCCGCCGGCGCCGACCGTGTAGGCCGTCGAGCCCGTGGGCGACGCGATCACGATGCCGTCGCCCTGGAGCACGAGCAGCGATTCGCCCGCGACGACCACGCGCAGCCGCGCCAGGCCGAAGCCCGGAAGGCGCGCGACCACCACGTCGTTGAAGGCGATCACGCGGCGTGCCGGCTCCGTCCCGATCCCGGCCACCAGCGCGGTGCGCTCGTCGACCAGTGCTTCGCCGCCGGTAAGGCGCTCCAGCGCCTCGGCCAGCTCGTCGCCGCGGATGTCCGCCAGGAAGCCGACGTGACCGAAGTTGACGCCCAGCACGGCCGCGTGCTGGGCCATCGCGACCTGGAGCGCCCGCAGGATGGTCCCGTCGCCGCCGAGCGCGATGACGAGCTGACAGCGGGCGTCGAGCCCGTTCGGCTCGGCGCTCGTCCCCAGGTCGACCACCTCGAGGCCGTACCGCGCCGCCCATGCCTGGATCGTCAGCAACTGAGGCGCGCAGGAACTGGACGACTGAGCAAGCACGCCCACGGCCGCGGTCTGCGACGCCGGTGCCAGCTCGAAGCGCTCCATCCTCCGCCAGCCTTGCAGGTCCGCGGTCCCCGAAACGGCGCGCAGGACCGGTCCAGACGAACGCTCCTGCACTCCAACATCGACTGGCTAGCGCATGAGCAGGGTGACGTCCAGCGTCCCGGACGGGAACGCCGTGCCGGTGAACCCGTAGGAGTGGTAGACGACGCCGTGGTAGCTCACGGTGCTGACCCCGGGCACGAACGCGGGGCCGGGACTGAGGTTGCTTCCGGGCACGGTGCCGGTGCTCGTGTGCAGGACGACGTCGGCACCGGTGAACCGGTGGACGAGCTTGATGAATCCGGTGTCGTCCTGGACGGAGAGCATGAAGCGGCCGGCGACGGCGCCCCCCGGGCGGCTGATCGTGCCCGTCGCCGGACTGAGGACGTACGGGCCGCCGACGTCGTTGATGAGCCGCGTGCCCTGCCAGGCGCGGACGCGCACGATGTGGAAGCGGTGGTCGCGGAACAGACCGACGATGGCAGTGCGAAGAGCGGCGGGATCGCCCGCGACGACGGCGCTGCGGAAGGCCGGATCGGCGGCCGCGCGGTGCAGGGTGCGGGCGACGGCGGAGCCGTGGGCCTCGCCTTGCATGAGGTTGCGCGCCGCGTAGGCGATCGCGTTCAGGCGAGTCTCGGCGGGGGTGGCGCCGCACAGCGAGGGCGGCAGGCTCGGCAGCGTCAGCGAGATGGTCGCGCGCCGCGACGGGAAGAGCATCGCCTTGAACGACGCGCCGGAGGCGGGGTCGGAGGCGGGGCCGGTACCGCGAACGAAGCGCGCGGTCGCACCGATGAGGCCGCGCGCGAGTCCCTGGAAGGCGCGGCTGTCGCTGACCGCGAGGACGTAGTGGCCGACGATGTGCCGGCCGGAGCGGATGGTGCCTCTGATCGGCGCGTAGGCGGGCGCGGATCCGATGCGAGCGAGCGTCCGGGAGCCGGCGGTCACCTGGATGCGCGTGATCTGGTGCTTGAGCAGCGGAGTGAGTACCGCGCGCACCGCGCGCGGATCGCGTGCGGCGACCGCGCCGGCCAGGTTCGAGGACCGCCGGAGGCGCCGGACGGCCGAGACCGCGTTGCGGCCGTGTGCCGCCTGGTCGTAGATCCGCCGCGCCACGGCCACCAGCTCGGCGCGAGCCACGCTCACGCAGGACGCGGACGCGGACGCGGACGCGGCGGACGAGGACGGGGCGGGCACCGACCTCACGGCGGAGGTGGTCGCCCCGCAGGCGGCCGGCAACCCTGCAAGGGCCATGGTCGCCACTGCCGCTGCCGGTCGCATGGCGTCACGGTGCCAATCCGACGGCGGCTCGTCCAGGGCCTGAGAGCAGGACGAAGCGGATCCCAACGGGCCGTGAAGCCGGCGCTCATCCAGCGAAGCGGCGTGGGGCCAACGCGAGTTCGTGAGGCTGGTGCGATGGCACGGCCGCCGCTCCCGCAGGGGCCGCGTCCGCACCCGGTCAACGCTCGGCGGCGACCCGCGGCGCGACCGACGCGTGCACGCCGGGACGGCGCTCGTGGCGCGCGAGGTTCCAGGCGTAGGCCGCGAGGAGGACCACGGCTCCCTCGACGAACATCGACGCCAGGCCGAGCGGCTCGGTCCAGTTGCCGATGTCGTCCGAGGCATTCGGCAGGCCGGTGGTGCGGCTCAGGATGAAGCCGACGAGCGTGGCCGCGGCCAGCAGGCCGGCGGCCGCCCAGGCGAGCGCGGAGCCGGTGTGCAGCAGGTAGAAGGCGACGGCGACGCTCGCGACCATCAGGGCGATGTACATGACGCCGAGGTATGGCGTCTCCTTGATCTTCCCGATCACGTCGAGCAGGTGGATCAGCGCGATTCCGAGCATCCCGCCGAAGCCCAGAGCACGCAGCGTCGTGTGGCGGATCGCGTGCTCGACGGCATCGGTCGGGACGGTGGTCGTCGTCTGTGATGGACGTGCGAAGCGCCGCTCGTCGGTGATCTGAGTCATGCCCTTGGGCCTCCCCCGAGGGCGGGCCCTCCATGCCGATCAAGCGATGAGAATGCTCTCAGGCGCGGACCGGACTGCGCCACAACGGGATCTCGAGCACCATGCGCGCGCCCCCGGCGGGCGCCGCCTCGGCCCAGACGCGGCCGCCGATGGGCCGAGGCGATCGCCTGGACGATCGCGAGCCCGAGGCCGGCCCCTCCCGCGTCGCGCGAACGACCGCCGTCCAGGCGATGAAAGCGATCGAAGATCGCGGCGCGCTGTTCGACCGGGATGCCCGGGCCGTCGTCGTCGACGACGAAGCGCATGCGACCGCCCTCGGCCTGGACGCTGAGCTCGACCAGCCCGTTCTCGGGGGTGTGGGCGATCGCGTTGCGCAGGAGGTTGCGCAGGGCCTGGGCCAGGCGCCCCTCGTCGGCCTCGATGAGCAGCTCCGGGATGGCGCCGAGCTCCAGCCGCCGCGGGCCGGCGTCCGCCATGCCACGCACCAGGTCGGTCAGGAACGGCCGCAGCTGGATGATCCCGGGCCGCAGGAACCCGTCCTCCCCCGCCTGTGCGAGCAGGAGCATGTCCTCCACGAGCCGGCTCATGCGCTGGACCTCCACCGCTACGAGCTTCTCGACGCGCCGAACCTCGGCCGCGTCTGGCTGGTCGGAGAGGGCGAGGACCTCGAGCTGGCCGCGTATGACCGTCAGCGGGGTGCGCAGCTCGTGCGAGGCGTCGGCGACGAACGCGGTCTGACGGTCGAAGGCGTCCTCGAGACGGTCGAGCATGTGATCGAAGGCCTCGGCCAGCACGCGGACCTCGTCGTGGCGGGCGGCGATCTCCATCCTCGGGCCGAGGTCGCCCGCGTCCACGCGCGTCGCCACACGCGCCATGCGCCGCAGCGGGGCCGCCACACGCGAGGCGACCGCGAAGCCGCCCGTGAGTGCGGCCAGCACGGCGAGCGCCCCCGCGAGCAGGAACTCGTCGCGCACCGCGCGCTTGGCGCGGTCCGTGGGCGCCGTCGGCTCGCCCACGCCGAGGCGCGCGATCACTCGTCCGTGGCTGCGCGCGATCTTCACGAGCAGCTGGATGCGACCGCCGTCGGGAAGCTGGTGGAAGCTGTAGCCGGGCGGCGCGGCCAGGAAGGCGTGCGCGGCCTGGTTCTCCTGGCGCTGCTGCGGGCCGCTCTCGCCCTCGTCGGGCGGCGAGAGCCCCAGCAGCTCGGGCTCGTTGCTCACCGGGCCTCCGCCGGTGGGCACGACGGAGAGGACGTGGCTGGTGGGCCGAAACGGCTGATGGGCGAGATAGGAGCGAGCGCGCTCGGCGACCGCCGACGGTCGCGACGAGCCGGTGGTCACGACCTGCTCGAGCGCCGCCATGTCCGCGCGCAGGTCCTGGTGCGAACGCTTGGACAGCTCGCTCGCCGTCCCGGCGTAGACGGCGGCGAAGGCGATCCCGACGCAGACGACCACCACCGCGACGATCAGCAGGGTGACCCGGGGTCGCAGCCCGCGCAGGCCCATCAACCGTCCACGAGCCGGTAGCCCGCCGAGCGCACCGTCTGGATCGGCACCGGCCGGTCGGCGAGTGCCAGCTTGCGGCGCAGGTAGCCGACATAGACCTCGACGATGTTCGTGCCCGGGTCGTGGTTGTAGTCCCAGACGCCGTTGAGGATCTGCTGGCGTGACAGCACCTGACCGGGGTGGCGCATGAAGTACGCCAGCAGGTCGAATTCCTTCGCCGAGAGGTGCACCGGCGTCTCGTCGCGGGTCACCGTGCGGCGCAGCATGTCCAGCTCGATGTCCGCGACGCGCAGGCGCGTGGTCTCGGCCTGCACCGGGGTGCGCAGGTGGGCGCGGACGCGCGCGAGCAGCTCCTCCACCGAGAACGGCTTGGTCATGTAGTCCGTGGCGCCCGCGTCGAGGCCCGCGACCTTGTCGGCCACCTCGGCGCGGGCCGTGAGCATGATGACCGGCAGCGCGGGCTTGACCGTGCGGATCTCCTGCAGGATCTCGAGCCCGCTGCGACCGGGGAGCATCACGTCGAGGATCACGAGATCGAGGTCGCTCCCCACGGCGCGGTGCCCACCGTCGGCTCCGTCGGCGGCGACCTCGACCGCGTGTCCCTGCGCGCGCAGCGCGCGCTCGACGAAGTCCGCGATGCCGCGCTCGTCCTCGACGAGAAGGATGCGCATGGGCCGATCGTACGGCGAGCCCTTACGGTCTCGGTGAGAGAACTCTCACGCGTTCCTTAGGTTGCACCGACCCTCACTGCCGAAAGTGGTCCTATGGCCCCTCCGGTTCGACGGACGCGTTCGCTCGTCCGCGACGACGTCGCCCATCGCGATCGCGCCCTACGGCGACTGCGCCACATGACGGCCGTCATCGCGGCGGTGGCGGTGCTCGCCGTGGCGAGCGTGAGCGCGCTCGCGGCGGCCACCAAGCCGGGGACCTCGAAGGCGACGGCCCAGGTCGCGCACCGCGCCTACACGCAGCCGGCGCGGCGCACGACGCCGAGCCACGCGCCCCGCCACCACGAGCGCCGGCACCGGAAGGCCGACGACGCGTCCACGGCGCCGACGACGACGCAGCAGCAGGCCACGACTACGACCCCGCCGCCGCAGCCGCCTCCCGCGCCCCCGCAGCAGGCGCCCGCCATCCAGCAGGCGCCGCCTCCGCCCCCGGTCACCTCCGGCGGGTCGTGAGCCCTTCCTACGCCACGGCGACCCTGGAGGCGATCGGCACCACCGCGATCGTCGTGGTCCACGAGCCCGCCGTGCGCGAGGCCGAGCGCCTGCTGGCGGCCGAGCTCGACGCCATCGACCGCACCTGCAGCCGGTTCCGCCCCGATTCTGAGTTGATGCGCGCCAACGACGCGGCCGGGCGCCTGACGCCGACGAGCCGGCTGTTCACGGAGGCCGTGCGCATCGCGCTGCGCGCCGCGGAGCAGACCGAGGGCGCCGTCGACCCCACCGTCGCCCCGGCGCTCGTCGCCCTGGGCTATGACCGCGACTTCACGGCGATGGACGCCGACGCAGCGGACGACGTGCGCGGGATACCGGCCGCGGGATGGCACAGCGTGGCGCTGGACGCGCAGCGGCGGCTGCTGC
Source organism: uncultured Actinomycetes bacterium (assembly GCA_963807305.1). Taxonomy (GTDB): domain Bacteria; phylum Actinomycetota; class Thermoleophilia; order Solirubrobacterales; family Solirubrobacteraceae; genus JAOPZW01. Next base: position 333,607 of record CAWEBN010000011.1, on the reverse strand, counting down.
GGTTGGGCCCCGAGTGCCGCCTGGATCTCGGGGCGACGGCCAAGGCGCTGGCCGCCGACCGCGCCGCGCGGCGCATCGCCGTGGCGACGGGCTCCCCCACGCTCGTCGACCTCGGTGGCGACGTGGCGACGGCCGGCCCCGCCCCCGCGGGCGGGTGGGTCGTCCACGTGACCGACGACCATCGCGCCGGTACCGACGCCGAGGGCCAGAGCGTGACCGTCAGCGGCGGGGGCCTGGCGACATCGAGCACCACCGTGCGCCGATGGCGACGCGCCGGGCGCCCCGTCCATCACATCGTCGATCCGGCGACCGGCGAGCCGGCCGCGCCGGTATGGCGCACGGTCAGCGTCGCCGCGGCCTCGTGCGTCGACGCCAACACCGCGAGCACCGCCGCGATCGTGCGGGGAGCGTCGGCGCCGCAGTGGCTCGAGGCGCTCGGCCTCCCGGCGCGGCTGGTGGACCCGAGCGGCGGCGTCGTCACCGTGGGCGCATGGCCGGTGGCCTCGTGATCCTCGCTGCCGCCGGACCGAGTCCGCTGTGGTACCTGAGCCGTGGCACCGGCGCCATCACGCTCGTCCTGCTCTCTGCGTCGGTGATACTCGGGATCACGGGGACGTTGCGCTGGAGGCTCGGGGCCCGCACCCCGCGCTTCGTCGTCGACGGCCTGCACCGCAACGTCTCCCTGCTCGTGGTCGTGCTGCTGGCGGCGCACATCGTCACCTCGCTCCTGGACCCCTTCGCGCACCTGCGGGTCATCGACGCGGTCGTCCCGCTCGCGTCGCGCTACCGCCCGCTGTGGCTCGGCTTCGGCGCGCTCGCCTTCGACCTGCTCGTCGCGCTGATCGTAACGAGCGTCCTGCGCGCGCGACTGGGCCTGCGCGCCTGGCGGGCGGTGCACTGGGCCGCGTATGCCTGCTGGCCGGTGGCCGTGCTGCACGGCCTGGGCACGGGGACCGACGCGCGCTCGGCGTGGCTGCAGCTGCTGACCGCCGCGTGCGTGGCCGGCGTCGTCGCCGCGCTCGCGGCGCGCCTGCTGCGCGACTGGCCGGCCCGGGCCGGGCTGCGACTCGGCGCTCTCGCGCTCGTGGCCGCTTCGGTCGTGGGCGCCGTCGTGTTCACGCTGCAGGGCCCGTTGAAGCCTGGCTGGGCGCGCCGCGCCGGCACGCCGCCCACGCTGCTGGCGGCGGCGCGATCGCCGGTGGTCACGCGCACCGTCAGCGCTCCGCCGACGGTGGCGCTGCCCTTCGCCGCCGCGCTGGACGGCACCTCCAGGCAGATCGGCTCTGCGGGTGACGGGCGCGCGCAGGTCGACATCGCGGCCCAGATCCACGTCGCCGGCGCGCCGCTGAGCCTCGACCTGCAGCTCTATGGGCAGGCGCTCCCGGGCGGCGGCCTGCAGATGGTCTCCAGCAGCGTCGGGCTCGGCCCGGGCGGTCGGGCGGATCTCTACCGCGGCCGGGTCACCGGGCTGCGCGGCGACCTCATCGTCGCTCGTCTCACGTCGCCCGGTGCGCGCCCGCTGCAGCTGCGCCTGGCGCTCAGGATCGACGCCGGCGGTGCGGTGGTCGGGACGGCCGCCGCCCAGGAGGTGACGTGATGAGCGGCGCGAGCGGGCTTCCGCGGCTCCTGCGCGGGATCGAGGACGGCAGCACACTGACCCTCGCCCAGCACGGGCGCGTCCACGGCCCCCTGGACATGTCCGGCCGCGACGCGGGCGCCCGTCTGCTCGACGCGATCGAGCACAGCGGCCTGCGCGGGCGCGGGGGCGCGCATGTGTCCAGCGCCCTGAAGTTGCGCGCGGTCGCCGAGCGGCGCCGCCGGGCCGTGGTGGTCGCCAACGGCTCGGAGAGCGAGCCGGCCAGCCGCAAGGACGCCGTGCTGCTCACCCACACGCCGCACCTCGTGATCGACGGCGCGATCGTCGCCGCCACCGCCGTAGGCGCCGACGAGGTGGTGCTGTATGTCAAGCGCTCCAACCCGCGGGTGTGGGCCGGGGTGCTGCGCGCGGTCGACGAGCGCCGCGCGGCCGGTGCCCGCGGGCCGACCCTGCGGATCGTCGCGGCGCCCGACAGCTACGTCAGCGGCCAGGAGACGGCGGCCATCGCGCACATCAACGGCAGGCCGGCGCTGCCGACGACGGTCCCGCCGCGGCCGTTCCAGCGCGGCGTCGACAACCGTCCGACCTTCATCAGCAACGTCGAGACGCTGGCGCACATGGCGCTCATCGCGCGCCACGGCGCCGACTGGTTTCGCACGCTCGGGTCGCCGACGCAGCCCGGGAGTGTGCTCGTGACGTTGGGCGGCGCCGTCGACCGCCCCGGTGTCTACGAGATCGCCTTTGGCAGCCGGCTGGCCGACCTGCTCCGAGCCGCCGGCGGAGTCAGCGAGCGCCCGCAGGCGCTGCTGGTCGGCGGCTACGGAGGCGCCTGGCTCGACGCGCAGCACATGCAGGACCTGACGCTGAGCGAGGGCGATCCGCTGCTCGCCGCCGGTTCGATCGGAGCCGGCGTCCTCTGGGTCCTCGGCGAGGACTCGTGCGGAGTCTGGGAGACGGGGCGCGTCCTGGACTATCTCGCCGACCAGAGCGCCCGCCAGTGCGGACCGTGCCTGCATGGGCTGCGCGCCATCGCCGACAGCTTCGACCTCCTCGCCCGCGGCACCGCGCGCCAGGACGAGCGCACGCGGCTGAAGCGCTGGGGGGCGGAGGTCACGGGCCGCGGCGCGTGCCGTCACCCCGACGGCGCCGCGCGCTTCCTCGCCAGCGCCCTCGAGGTCTTCGCCGGCGAGATCGAGGGCCACCGGGCGGGCCGCTGTGCCGGCGTGCACGCGCCGGCGATGCCGCTGCCGTCCGCGGCACGGGCGGCCGCATGAGCAAGCGAACGACCATCCGCATCGATCCGATCATGTGCGACGGCCACGGCCTGTGCGCCGAGTTGCTGCCCGAGCACATACGCCTCGACGACTGGGGCTACCCGATCGTCGACGCCGAGCCCGTCCGGCCCGACCTCGTCAAGCTCGCACGTCGCGCCGAGGCCGCCTGCCCGACGCTCGCCCTGCTGCTGGAGAGCCGCCGTGACCCAGCTCGCTGACGCCCCCAGGATCGAGCCCGCGCGCAGGACCCGGCGCCTCGCCGGCGTCGAGGTCAACGAGCTCCTCACGAGCTCCGTGGCCGCGCTGCTGACCATCCTGCTGATCGCCGAGGGCATCACGATCCTGAACATGCGCGGCCTGCGCGGCCCCCACATGTTCATCGGGCTGATGCTGATCCCGCCCATCGCCCTCAAGATCGCGAGCACGGGCTACCGGTTCGTCCGCTACTACACCGGCGCGCCCGTGTACGTGGCCAAGGGGCCGCCCCAGCTCGCGTTGCGGGCCCTGGCCCCGCTGCTGGTGGCGACCACCGTGATGATCTTCGTCACCGGCGTCTGGCTGCTGCTCCTCGGCCACCGCTCCGACCAGGTGCTCATGCTCCACAAGGTCGCGTTCATCGTGTGGAGCGGCGTCTTCGGCGTGCACTTCCTCGCCCACCTCCCGCGCGCCGGGCGCTCGCTGCGCGCGGCCTGGGCGACCTCCCCGGCCTACCGGCCCCGCACGCCCGGCCGAGTGGTCACGGCGGCGCTCGTCGCGACGTCGCTCTGCCTCGGGCTCGTGCTCGCGCTCGCGCTGCTCTCGCACATCGGCGCCTGGCACCGCGACTACGGCTTCTTCTGAGCGCGTCACATCGTCTGGCCCCACGCGTGACGCGCTTCGCGGACGCTGTAGGCGAGGATGACAAGAGCCGCCAGTGGGTCGGCCCACCACCAGCCCACCGCGGCGTTGAGCGCGACGCCGAGCAGGACGGCGCCGGCGAGCGCGCCGTCGACGAGGGTAACGCGCGCCTCGGTGGCGAGGACCGGGTTACCCAACTGCTGCCCGGTATCGCGCTTGGCCGACGCGAGGGTGAGCATGGCGGCGACGGTGAGCGCCAGCCACGCGATGGCGACCGTCGAGGTGCCTGGATGGTCGACGGCCAGCAGCGTGTGGGTGGCCTGGGCGGCGATATAGAGCGCCAGCAGTGCGAAGGCCGTGGCGATGACGCGCAGGGCGCGGCGATCGCGCGCATCGCCGGCGGTGCCCTTGAGCTGCCAGACGACCACGGCGGAGGCAGCGATCTCGATCACCGAGTCGACGCCGAAGCCGGCCAACGCGAGCGATCCGACGGCCACCGCGGCGGCGAGCAGGACGACGCTGCCGACGACGTTCCAGGCCAGCGTCGCGTACTCCAGTCGCAAGCCGCGACGCAGAAGGCGTTGCCGCGTCACCGGCGTGGTCGCGAGGCGAGGCACCGGTCCATACTGAGCCATGCGGGCGATCCGCCCGTGATCGACGACAGCGATCTGCTGGGCCAGGCGTCCACCTCCTCGAGGTACCTTCGGCCCACCCGATGTGGAGTTGCCGCCCCGGGCGAGCGCTAGCCTCGGGGCGGTGCTCGTCGCCCTGCTCGAGCTCGTCGTCGCCCCGGCCCTCGTGGGCGCCTCCACGCTGGCCGCGCGCCGGTGGGGACAGGGCATCGGCGGGCTGGTCAGCGCCTTCCCGGCCATCGTCGGGCCCGTCCTGCTCATCGCGGCGCACGAGCACGGCAGCGCGTTCGCAGCCCAGGCCGCGAACGGGACGCTGCTCGGGCTCGTCGCCCTCAGCGGCTTCGCCCTCGCCTACGGGCGCACCGCGCTGCGCGCCGGCTGGCGCGCGAGCCTCGCTGCCGGCTGGGTGGCCGCGGCGGCGATCGCCGTCCTGCTCGGAACCGTCGAGGCCGGGCCGCTCGCCGGACTCGCCGCGGCCACGCTCTCCCTGCTCGTGGCTCGCCGCGCGCTGCCGCGCGGCGCCGCGGCCCGCGGGCCGACGCCGGCGCCGCCTCCCCGGTGGGACCTCGCGCTGCGCATGGTGCTCACGGCCGTGCTCGTCGTGTCGCTGGCGGCCGCGGCGAGTCGCCTTGGGCCCGTCGTCGGTGGCATGCTCGCTGCCCTGCCGGCCCTCGCCTCGATCCTCGCCGTCTTCACCCACGAGCAGCACGGCGCGGACGCCCTCGTCTTCCTTCTGCGCGGAATGATCAGCGGCATGGCGGGATTCGTCGTCTTCTGCGCCCTCGTGGCCGTCCTCGTCGACCGGGCGGGCGTCGCCGCGACCTTCGCGTCGGCCGCTCTCGCCGCCGTCTGCGTGCAGGGCGCGACGGCGGCCGCTGCTAGGCGCCCGCGCCTTCCAGGATCCGCTTGATCTCGCGCAGGTCGTTCCAGTTGGCCCGCCGCATGGCCATGGCCATAACGGGCGCGCCGATCTTCGAGAAGCCTGCGGGCTCGCCGCGGTTGCGCAGGGTCATCCGGGTCCCGCCCTCGGCGGTGTCGGCCCAGGTGTACGTCGTCTCCATCGGGAAGGGCCCCTCGGCCGTGCTCATCACGAAGCGCTCGGCCGGGACGACTTCGCGGACCTCGTAGGTGTAGGCCAGGCGCCGGCCGAGGAAGCGCGCCACGAAGGCGATCCGCGACCCGACGGCGACCGGCGGCGCCGTCTTCCACTCGACCGACTCGATGTTGCGATACCAGCGCGTCGCGTTGTCGGGGTCCGAGGCGTAGGCGGCGACCTCCTCGCGCGGGCGCGCGATCTCGATCTCGGTCACCACGTCGACCATGCTCGCCACGATAGCCCGGCGGCGCGGGCCGGGGACCCGCGCGAGGTAGCGTGGTGTCCATGACCTCCCCGTGGCCCTCCCTCGACTACGCGGCGTGGAGCGCGACGTGCGACACGCTCCACGCGCACACCCAGGTCCTCGGCAAGCTGGCGGCGACACTCGCCCCGCCGGAGCCCCAGCTCCAGCACGCCGCGCTGCGGCTGACCGCGCGGGGATGGGAGACGCTCCCGCTGCCGGCGCCCGACGGGTCGGGGTCCCTCGTGGTCGCGCTCGACCTCCACGCCCACGCGGCCCTCGCCGAGCACAGCGACGGCCGCGCGCTGCGCATCGCCCTCACCCCCGACCGGCCGGTCGGCGCCGTGACGCGCGAGCTGCTGCAGGCCGTGCGCGACCTCGGCGGCCCCGCCGAGATCGACCCCACGCCGCAGGAGGTCCCGTGGAGCGCCCCGCTCGACGAGGACGACGAGCACGCGACCTACGACGCCGGGCAGGTCGCGACCTACGTCGCCGCAGCGACCCAGGCCGCCCTCGTCCTCGCCGCCTTCCGCGCGCCCTACCGAGGACGCTCGACCCCGGTCAACGCGTGGTGGGGCTCGTTCGACCTGGCCGTGAACCTCTTCTCCGGGCTCCCCGCGGACCCGCCGTCCGGCGACTTCATCATGCGCAACGCGATGGACTCCCAGGAGGTGGCCGTCGGCTGGTGGCCGGGCGACACGCGCTACGGCAAGGCCGCCTTCTACGCCTACGCCCACCCGGCGCCGGAGGGCTTCGCCGACGCGACGCTCTCCGCGGGGCGCTGGGACCCCGAGCTCGGCGAGTACGTCCTCGACTGGGACGACGTCGTCGCCGCCGACGACCCGCGCGCGTTCGCACTCGAGTTCGCGCGCTCGGCCTTCCGCCACGCGTGCCTCGTGTGCGGTTGGAGCCCGCAGCTGGCGGCGAGCGCCGAGGGCACGCCGCCGCCCGTGGTCTGAGCCGTCAGTCGCCCGCGTCCGTTGACAGGAACGCCACGCTGTCACCGGCCGCGAGCGGGGCGTGCGGATCGCGCGTGACCTGGTCGCCGTTGACGCTCGCGACGATGCGCACGTCGAGGCTCAGCCCGCTGGCGCCGCGCGGGCTCCCCCACGGTCGCGGCCGCACCACGAGACGCCGCGGGCGCGGGGCGCGTCCGGCTCGTAGTCTGCGGCGAGGTTGAGCAGCGGTCGAGGTCGGGTCGACCGCGCGGTCGGCGAGCGCGCTCGGTCAGCGGTACGCGGCCGCGAGTGGATGGCGGAAGCCCCCGACCTCGGGCAGCACCACGTCGACGTCGTCGTCCAGCGCGGCGAGCACGCGGCGGATGAAGCGCGGATGCAGGAGCGGTACGTCCGTCGACGAGGCGTAGGCCGCGTCGGCGCGATCGCGCACGGCGGCGAGCCCGGCGGCCAGGCCCTGGAGCGGGCCGCGGCCCTCGCGGGCGTCGTCGGCCACCTCCACGCCATCCGGCAGGTCCGGCAGCGCCTGCCCCGGGCGCGCGCACGACCACGACCGGGCCGTCGACCGAGCGCCCCACGACGCCGACGACGCGTCGCAGCAGCGTCGAGCCGTGCCACTCCAACGCGGCCTTGGGCGTCCCCATCCGCGACGAGCGCCCACCGGCGAGCACGATGCCTGCGGCCTGGGCCACGAGCTTGCCCACGGCTGCAAGCTACTGATCCTCGGCGGCGCCGCTCGCTATCCTCGACAGCCTGATGGCCGCTCGCACCGTCGCCGTCATCGAGCGCGACGGCCAGCCCGACGAAGTGGCCGTCGAGGAGCCGATGGAGATTCGCGTCGATGGCCAGGCGCTGTCGGTCACCATGCGCACGCCCGGCCACGACGAGGAGCTCGCCCTCGGCTTCCTGCTCGGCGAGGGTCTCATCGACGGCCCCCGCCCGGCCGGCCTCACGGAGGACCTCGCCAACAACATCATCGAGGTCGGCGGGCCGCTGACCCGCGACCCCTCGGCGCGGCGCTTCTACACGACGTCGTCGTGCGGCGTGTGCGGGCGCGGCTCGCTCGAGGAGGTGGGGGTCAACGCGCCGCCGGCGGCCCCCGGCCCGGTCATCGCCCGCGCGCTGCTGGCGGATCTGCCCGATCGGCTGCGCCAGCCGGGCTTCGCGCGCACCGGCGGGCTGCACGCGACCGGCCTCTTCAGCCCCGAGGGCGAGCTGCTGCTCGTCCGCGAGGACGTCGGGCGCCACAACGCGATGGACAAGGTCGTCGGCCGCGCCCTGCTCGACGGGCTCGTCCCGCTGCACCCCCGCGTCCTGTGCGTGAGCGGCCGGCTGTCCTTCGAGCTCGTGCAGAAGGCGGCCGTCGCCGGCGCGCCGATCCTCGCCGGTGTGGGTGCCCCGACGTCGCTGGCCATCGACCTCGCCGCCGACCGCGGCCTGACGCTCGCGGGCTTCGCGCGCGGCGGCACGGTCAACGTCTACACGCACCCGGAGCGCGTCGGCCAGACCGATTGACAGCGCGAGCGTCTGGCGCATCCGCTGATCGACGTGGCACCGGTCGCCGAAGCCCGATCGGGATCCGTGCACTTTCTGCGCAACGCCGCGACGGCGGTCCGCGGAGCGGGTACCTTTTCCCGATGAACACCAGCCGTCGGGCGTTGCGCCATGACGTCAGGGACGGGCTCGTGCGGGGGATTCTCGAGGGGGAGTTCGGTCCGGGCGACCGGCTCATCGAGATGCACATCGCGAAGGAGTACGGCACGAGCCAGGGACCCGTGCGCGAGGCGCTGCGCGAGCTCGAGATGCTGGGCTTCGTCAGGAGCGAGCCCCATCGCGGCACCTATGTGCGCGATCCGTGGCAGCGCGGAATGCTCGAGCTCTACGAGCTGCGCGGCGCGCTGGAGGAGTTCGCGGCGCGGATGGCCACCCCGCGCCTGCAGGACGACGTCAGCGCACTGCAGGCCGAGGTCGACGCCATGGCCGCCGCCGCCGTGGCCGACGACGTCCATGCCACCGTCGAGCACAGCGAGCGCTTCCATCGCCTGATCATCGAGGCCAGCGCCAACCAGCTGCTCGAGACGGTGTGGAGCAGCCTCAGCATCACCGACCACACGGCACTGACCATGGTCACGCTCGAGCTCGACCTCAAGACCATCGCCGAGTCCCATCAGCCGATCGTCGACGCCATCGCCGCGGGCGACATCGAGCTGGCCTGCCGGGTCAGCCGCGAGCACCAGGCGTGGTTCGAGGAGATGCTCGCCGCCACGGCCGATCACGGCTCGCAGCGCACGTCGACGACCGTCCCGGCCTGAGGCGGCGCCAACGGCGAACCTGCCCGCGGGCGTGAGCGGGAGCCTCAGGCCCGCGCCGGCGCGCGAGCGACGTGCAGCGGCCGGCCGATCATCAGCTCGGCCGCCTCGCGCAGGCCCTCGCTCAGCGTCGGATGCGGGTGGATCGTCGCGGCGACATCGCCGGGCGCGGCCATCAGCTCGATCGCCAGCGCTCCGCCGGCCACGAGCTCGCTGGCGTGCGGGCCCACGACGTGTACGCCGACGACGCGATCCGTCGCGGCATCGGCGACGACGCGCGTGAAGCCCGCGCGCGCGCCCAGCGTGCCCGCGCGCCCCGACGCCGCCAGCGGGAAGGTGGCGACCACGGGGTCCAGGCCGGCCTCGCGGGCCTGCGCCTCGCTGAGCCCGACCGAGCCGATCTCGGGGTCGGTGAAGATGACGATCGGGATGGCCTGGGCGTCGAAGGCAGCCGGCTGGCCGCTGAGCGCCTCGGCGGCGACGGCGGCCTCCGCGGTGGCCTTGTGCGCCAGCGCCGGCCCGGCGACGACGTCGCCGACCGCCGCGATCCGGTCGCTGGCGCGCATGTCCTCGCCGACCGCGATCAGGCCGTCGGGCCCGACGTCGACACCGGCCTCGGCCAGCCCCAGCTCGTCGGTGTTGGGGGCGCGGCCGACCGCGACGATCACGCGCTCGGCGTCGACGCGGTCCTCGCCGCCGGGCCCTTCGACCACGAGGGCGCCGTCCTCGAGGCGGTGCGCGGTCGTCGCCAGGCGCAGGTCGACGTCCAGCGCGGCCAGGCGCTCGACGACGGGCGCGGTGAGCGACTCGTCGACGGTCGGCAGGACGCGGTCGAGCGCCTCGACCACGGTCACGCGGGCGCCGAGCTTGGCCAGCGCCGTGCCCAGCTCGAGGCCGATGTAGCCGGCGCCGACGACGGCGACGCTCTCCGGGATCGCGGTCAGCGCCAGCGCGCCGGTCGAGTCCAGCACGCGCTCGCCGTCGAAGGGCAGTCCGGGGAGCGCGACGGGACGGGAGCCGGTGGCGACGATCGCGTGCTCGAACTCGAAGAAGGCCACGCGGTCGCCGGGGGTGCGCACCGCGACGCGGTCGGCGCGGTTGAAGCGCGCCTCGCCGTGCACGACGCGCACGTCGCCGGCCTCGAGCAGCCGGCCGACGCCCTGCGCGAGGCCGGCGCACAGCTCGGTGCGCCAGGCCTGGAAGCGCTCCAACGAGACGGAGACGCCATCGGCGCTGAGCCCCGCGGCGTGCAGGTCGCGCGTGCGCTGCGCCGCGTCGGCCAACTCGATGAGCGCCTTGCTGGGGATGCAGCCGATCTGGAGGCAGACCCCGCCCAGGCCGGCAGGGCCGGCGCGCTCGACGAGCGTCACCTTGCGACCGAGCTGGGCGCCGCGGATGGCGGCCGCGTAGCCGCCGGGCCCTCCGCCGAGGACGAGCAGGTCGACGGCGTCGGCGAACTCGCCGACGACCATCAGCGCAGGTCCTCGAAGAGCAGGACCGGGTCCTCGAGCAGCTTCTGCACCTCGTCGACGAAGGCCGCGAGCCCGTCGCCGTCGAGGACGCGGTGGTCGCCCGCGACCGACAGGACGAGCGTCGGGCGTACCAGGGGTGCGCCGTCGACGGCCACCACGCGGTCGCGGATGGCCCCGACGCCGACGTTGACGACCTCCGGCGGGCGCACGATCGGCGTCCCCATCCACGTTCCGAGGCTGCCGAAGTTGTTGACCGTGATGGTCGGGCCGGCGAGCTGCTCGGGGCGCAGCCTGCGGTCGCGCGCGGCCTGCGAGAGCGCGACGATCTCGTGCGCGAGCTCGGAGAGCGAGCGCTGGTCGGCGTCGTGGACGACGGGAACGGTGAGCCCGTCGGGGCCGGCCGCGGCGATGCCGACGTGGTAGTGGCCGTGCAGCGTGATCTCCTCGGCCCCGAGGTCGATCGACGCGTTGACATAGGGGTGCTCGCGGGCCGCGAGGACTGCGGCGCGGACGGCGAACGGGGTCGGTGTCAGGGCCTTGGCCAGCGCCTCGTCGCCGCGGTCGAGCGCCCGCCGGCGCAGGCTCGCGCGGGCGCGTACGAGGGCGGTCGCGTCGACCTCGCGGTAGTCGATGATGCGCGGGACCTCGAGCCACGCGCGCGTGAGCGCGTGCGCGATGGTGCGGCGCACGCCGCGCAGCGGGACGACCTGGCCGGGCGCGCCCGCCTCGGAGGTGCGCGCCGGAGGAGCGGCGAGCGCGCGGGCGGCCCGGGACGCCCCGGGGGGCGGGGCCGGCGAAGCCGCGGCGTTCGATGGCGCACCCGAGGTGGATGCCGCGCGCTCGACGTCCTCGGGCATGATGCGCCCGTGCGGGCCGCTCCCGGCGACGCCCTCGAGCGCGACGCCGAGCTCGCGCGCGAGCCGGCGGGTGGTGGGCGCCGCGAGCGGCGCGCCCGCGGGCGACGGCGCCGACGGGCGCGCTCCGCCGCCGGCGTCCGCATCGCGCGCACGCGCCGGCGTGGCGCGCTCGCCGTTGCCGACGACGGGTGCCGGAGCGACCGCCGCGCCGTCGGTCTCGATCACCGCCAGCACGGCGCCCACGTCGAGCGTGTCGCCGGGCTCGCCGCACAGGCGCGCGATGACGCCGTCGGCCGGGCACGGGATGACCACGGTGGCCTTGTCGGTCTGGATCTCGACCAGGTCCTGGTGCTCGCTGACGTGGTCGCCCTCGGCGACCTGCCAGGCGATGATCTCCGCGGTCGCGATGCCCTCGCCGACGTCCGGCAGGCGGAACTCGAGGGCCATCAGGCCTCCATGGCCGCGCGGATGGCGTCGACCACGCGGTCGACCGAGGGCACGTAGAGCTCCTCGATCGTCCCCGGCGGATAGGGCGTGTCGGGGGCCGCGACGCGGCCGACCGGCGCCTGCAGCGACCAGAAGGCCTCCTCCTGGATCGTCGCCACGATCTCCGCCCCGAAGCCCGCGGTCAGCGTGCCCTCGTGCAGCACGACCGCGCGCCCGCAGGCGGCGACCGCCTCGCGCAACGCGTCGACGTCCAGCGGCACGATGCTGCGCAGGTCGAGCACGCCGACGGAGTAGCCCGCCTCGGCGGCGCGCTCGGCGGCCCGCTCGGCGATGACCACCGCCGCGCTGTAGGCGACGATGACGAGGTCGGTCCCCTCGCGCACCATGCGCGCCTTGCCCAGCGGGACCGTGTAGTCCTCCTCGGGGACGTCGTCCTTGATCAGCCGGTAGCCGCGCAGCGGCTCGCAGAAGAGCACCGGATCGGGGTCGCGGATCGCCTCGGCCAGCATCCCCTTGGCGTCGCGCGCGGTCGCGGGCATGACGACCTTGAGACCGGCCGCATTGGCGTATTTGGCCTCGTGGGCGTCGGAATGAAGCTCGGGGGTGCGTACGTTGCCGCCCCACGGCGCGCGGATGACCATCGGCATCGGGTAGGAGCCCTGCGAGCGGAACGGGTAGCGCGCGACCTGGCCCTCGATCTGATGGAAGGCCTGGCTGCCGAAGCCCAGGAACTGCAGCTCGGGGATCGGGATCATGCCGCTGCAGGCGAGGCCCACGGCCGAGCCGACGATCACCGCCTCGGCCAGCGGCATGTCGACCACGCGCTCTGAGCCGAAGCGCTCCTGCAGGCCCTCGGTGGCACGGAAGACCCCGCCGTTGACGCCGACGTCCTGGCCGAGCACGATGACGCGCTCGTCGGCCTCCAGGGCGGCGCCGAGCGTCGAGCGGATCGCCTCGATCATCGTCATCTCGGCCATCAGCGGGCCTCCCGCGCGGCGGCGGCAGCCCGCTGGGCGTCCAGACGCTCCGGCGGTCGCTCATAGACGTGGTCGAAGATGCCCTCGGCCCCGGGCGGCGCGCTCGCCTCGGCCTCGGCGAAGGCCGCGTCGACCTCGCCGCGCAGCTCCTCCACCATCGCCCGCTCAGAGGCCTCGTCGATGAGCCCCTCCGCCGTCAGGTAGCGGCGCACGCGCTCGATCGGGTGCAAGGCCCGGCGCTCCTCGAGCTCGACCGGATCGACGTAGCGCGTCGGGTCGTCGGACGTGTTGTGCGGGCCCATGCGGTAGGTGCGGGCCTCGATCAGCGTGGGCCCCTCCCCCGCCCGCGCCCGCGCCGCCGCCCGCGTGCAGGCGTCGTGCATGGCGAAGAGGTCGTTGCCGTCGACCAGCTCGCCGGCGATGCCGTAGCCGGCCGCCCGCGCCGCGAAGCTCGCGGCCGCGGTCTGCTTGCGCACCGGCGTGGAGATGGCCCAGCCGTTGTTCTTGAGCACGAAGACGACAGGGGCGCGGCGCACGCCGGCGAGGTTCAGCGCCTCGTGCGCGTCGCCCTCCGACGAGGCGCCGTCGCCGAAGTACGTGCAGACCACGGCATCGAGCCCCTGTATCCCCAGCCCCCATGCGAGGCCGACGGCGTGCGGGATCTGCGCGGCCAGCGAGATCTGGAAGGGCAGGACGTTGGCTGCGGCGTCCATCCGGCTGCCCGCGGGCTTGCCGGTGTAGTACTGCATCGCCTGGCTCAGCCGGTAGCCGAAGCGCAGCATCGCCGGCAGCTCGCGGTACTGGGGCACGATCCAGTCGCGCCCGGGCTCGAGCGCCCACGCCGAGCCGACGACGGCCGCCTCCTCGCCGTTGACGGGCGAGAAGGTCCCGAGCCGACCCTGGCGCTGAAGCGAGAAACAGCGCTCGTCGCACACGCGCGAGCGCAGCATCGCGCGCCACGCGCCGAGCAGCGCGTCGCCCTGGAGCGCCGGCACGTGGCTCTCGGCAAGGGTGCCGTCGGGCGCGAGCAGTCGCAGCGGCTCGGGCAGCTCAACGGTCGGTGCGGCGGTCATCGCGCTCCCAGGGTCGACGATGGGCTCATCCCGTCCCAGCCGCCGTCGGCGATCCATCCGCCGTCGACGAGGACGCTCGATCCGGTCACGTAGGACGCGTCGTCTGACACCAGGAAGGCCACGACGCGGGCCACCTCCTCCGGCTCGGCCAGCCGCCCCATGGGCGTGCGCTGCGCCACCTCGTCGAGGGTGAAGCCGCCGGCCTTCGAGGTGCCCGCGAGCAGCGGGGTGGAGACGTAGGCCGGAGCGACGCTCACGACCCGTATGCCGCGCCGCGCCCACTCGACGCCGAGCGTCTTGGTCAGGCCCTCGAGGCCGTGCTTTGCAGCGCCGTAGGCGGCCCGCCGCGGCAGCGCGACGTGGCCGTTGAGCGACGTGACGTTGACGATCACGCCGCGTCCGGCCGCCAGCATCGGCCCGGCCGCGGCCTGCGCGCAGCGGAAGGGTGCGCTGAGGTCGATGTCGATGATGCGCTGCCAGTCGGCGAGCGCGAGCGTCTCGGAGTCGGCGACCTGACCGGCCCCGGCGTTGTTGACGAGCACGTCGAGGCGACCGAAGGCGTCGAGGGTGCGCGCCACCAGGCCGGCGGGCCCGTCGGGCTCGGTCAGCTGCGCCGCGACGGCGAGCGCCGTGCCGCCCTGCGCTTCGATCGCGTCCACCGTCGCCTCGGCGCGCTCGGCCGAGCGCGAGGTCACCACCACGCGCATGCCGCGCCGGGCGAGCTCGCCCGCGATGGCGCGGCCGATGCCCGAGGAGGACCCGGTGACGATGGCGACGCGGTCGGTCAGCGGCTGGGTCCCCTCCTCGGGCATGCTCCCCGCAGCCTAGACGCCGGGCGCCTCAGGCCGGCGCCGCCTCCTTGTGCTCGGACGTCAGCTTGCCCGGGAAGTCGTCGTTGGCGATCAGCGGCCCCGGGGTGGAGTCGAACGTCCGCCCCACGATGCGCCCGTGCTCGACGACGCCCGGACGGTCGTGGGCCGGCAGCACGAAGCGCACGCCGGAGAGGGCCTTGCGGATGGCCGCCTTCTCGCCGCGCTTGCTGCCGCCGTGGTTGCCGGTGACCGCCGGATCGAGCTCCATGACCTGCAGGTGCGGGTCGATCAGCTGGTGGGCGACGTCGTAGATGACGTCGCCGCAGATGCAGGCGACACCCTCGTCGGTGTCGACGAGGATGTTCATCGAGCCCTCGGTGTGGCCGCCGGCGGCCACGCAGCGCACGCCGGGGATGATCTCCTCGTGGTCGACCACCTCGAGGTCGAGCAGCCGCAGCGCCCCCGGGTGATGCAGGCGGTCGACCAGGTGCTTGATGTACGGCGCGGGGTACTGCTCGCCCATCAGGCCCGAGACCGAGTACTCGAGCTCGCGACGGTTGATGACGACGGTCGTCCCGTCCATCGGGAACTTGTCGTCGTAGCCGGCGTGGTCGATGTGCAGATGGGTGTGCAGGACGTAGCGGACGTCCTTCATCTCGAGGCCGTGCTTGGCGAGTTGCTTCTCCATGCCCTGCTCGTCGCGCCACCAGCCGGTCATCCCGAGGTTGCCCATGATCGACGGATCGCTGAAGCCCGTGTCGACCACGATCGGGGCCTCGCCGCCGGTGATGAGGAAGCCGAGCGTCGGCACCTGCTGCGCCTGTCCGGGTTCGAGGGCCAGCACGAGGAAGCTCGTGTCGAGCTCGATGTCGCCCAGGTCGAGAACCTTCACTTCGAGACCCATTCGCTCCTCCTAGGTGGATGGATGACGTTCGGGGTCGACTATCCGCCGCGCTGACGCCGCCCGCCATCGCACGTTCGGATGAGTGTCATCAGGCCAACACGCCACGCTCCCGCGCCGCGTGGACGGCCTCGGCGCGGGAGGTCGCATCGAGCTTGCGGAAGAGGTTGCGGGCGTGGGTCTTCGCCGTGGCCTCGCTGATGCCCAGGCGCGGCGCGATCTGCTTGAAGCGCAGCCCCTCCTCGAGGCTCTGGAGCAGCTGTCGCTCACGCTCGGTGAGCGCGACGCCCTCGGCCCGCGGCACGCCGACCGCGAGCAGCGGGGCCAGCGCGGCCCCCAGCCGCTCGAGCTCGACGGCGAAGTCGCGCATCGCCCGGTGCGATGCGGTGGCCGACAGCGACAGGGCCCCCACGACGCGGCCCTCCGCGCGCAGCGGCACCGAGCAGCCAGAGTGAAAGCCGGTGAGCAGGACGATGCTGTCCAGCGGGCGGTCGAACCCGTCCGAGGCGCCGAAGTCCTCGTCGTGGAACGCCTCGCCCGCGGCCACCCGGGCGAAGTACGAGCACGTGCTCACCGGCAACTCGGTGCCGGGCGCCAGCAGCTTGGCGCCGGCCTCCGCGGCGATCTCGAAGCGGCTCGCCTCCAGGTCGATGCGCGCGACCGAGACGCGGTCGACCTCGAAGGCGCCGCGCAGGACCTCTAGCGGCTGCTCGGATGAGCCCAGCTCGCGCTTCAGCGCAGTGAGGCCCAGGGCTCCTCCTCGAAGACGTCGATGACCTCGTAGCCGCCCTCGCCTGCGGTCGGCGTGAGGATCACCGTGAGCTTGGCCGGCTCGTCGCCGAGCGTGTAGGAGCCGTGGACGACGTCCTTCTCGATGAAGACCGCCTCGCCGGGCCCCAGCTCCTGCTTGCCGTCCTCGAGCCACTGCTCGACCCGGCCCTCGCGCACCCAGATGATCTCCTCCTGGTCGGGGTGGCGATGGAAGGGGTGCCCCGCGCCCGGCTGGAGCGTGACGTCCATGACGCACATGGAGCGCGACCCCGTGAACTCCGGGCGGCTGACCCAGCCGGCCTCGCCCCAGTCGAACTGGTCGCGCACGATGTCGCCCGCCGCGATGAACCTGCTGCTCATGCTCTCTCCTGGATCGGGATGGACTTGAAGCGCCTCATGTTCTCCGTCATGGCCACCTCGGTCGGCAGGCGCTCCATGCTCGAGGCGCCGAAGAAGCCGACGATGCCGGTCGTGCGCTCGAGGACGTAGCGAGCGTCGCCGGGCTCGGCGATCGGGCCGCCGTGGCACAGGCAGAGGATGTCGGGATTGACCTCGCGCGCGGCGTCGCCGCAGGCCTGCACGCGCGCCACGGCCTCGTCGAGCGAGATGCCCGAGCGCGAGCCGATGGTCCCCCCGGTCGTCAGCCCCATGTGCGGGACGAGCACGTCGGCGCCCGCCTCGGCCATCGCTCGCGCCTCGTCCTCGTCGAAGACGTAGGGCGCCGTGAGCAGGTCGAGCTCGTGCGCCGCCCGGATCATCTCGACCTCGAGCCCGTAGCCCATGCCGGTCTCCTCCAGGCCGACGCGGAAGGTCCCGTCGATGAGCCCGACGGTGGGGAAGTTCTGCACGCCGGTGAAGCCCGCGCGCTTGACGTCCTCGAGGAAGTTCGGCATGAGGCGGAACGGATCCGTCCCGCACACCCCCGCCAGCACCGCGGTGTCGCGCGCCACCGGCAGGACCTCGCGGGCCATGTCCATGACGATCGCGTTGGCGTCGCCGTACGGCATCATCCCCGCCAGCGAGCCGCGCCCGGCCATCCGGTAGCGGCCGGAGTTGTAGATGATGATGAGGTCGGCGCCGCCGTCCTGCGCGCACTTGGCCGACAGGCCCGTGCCCGCCCCGGCCCCGATCACCGGCCGCCCTTGGGCGACCTGCTCGCGCAGCCGGGCGAGGGCCTCGGCGCGCGTCATGCGGCCTCTTGGATGAGCTCATGCAGCCGGTCGGCCATCGCGACCGCGAAGGCCGGGTCGTTGACGTCGGCATCGACTTCGTGGACTTCGACCTTGCCGGGGTCGACGCCCTCGCGCAGGGCCGCGAAGAGCGCCTCGTCGGCCTCGGCGTCGCGGAACGGCTGGCCCTCGACGTCGATGGCCGAGACGCCCTTCAGCGGCACGAAGAGGACCGTCGGCCCCGCGGCCCCGTTGAGCTTGCGCGCGATCCGCCGCCCGAGCTCGGCCATCTCCTCGGGCGTCGTGCGCATCAGCGTGATGGTCGGGTTGTGCACGTAGAGGTTCCGACCCCCGAACTGCGGCGGCACCGTGTCGCGCGGCCCGAAGTTGACCATGTCCAACGCGCCGAGCGAGACGACCTGCGGCAGGCCGGCGCGCCCCACCGCCTCCAGGCGATCGGGCCCCGCCGACAGCACCCCGCCGACGAGGTCGTCGGCCAGCTCGGTCGTCGTCGCGTCGAGCGCGCCGACCAGGAAGCCGCCGGTGGCCAGCGCCTCGAAGGACTGCCCGCCCGTCCCGGTGGCGTGGAAGACGAGGACCTCGTAGCCGAGCTCCTCCAGGCGCTCGCGCGCCGCCGTCACGCACGGCGTGGTGACGCCGAACATCGTGGCCCCCACGAGCGGGCGCTCGCCGGTGCCCTCGGGCGCCGCGGCCTGTGCCATCCCCGCGATCGCCCCCGCGGCGTTGGCCAGGATCCGCGAGGAGATCTGGTTGATCCCCGAGATGTCGACGACCGAGTACATCATCGTGACGTCGGTGGCCCCGACGTAGGGGCGGGTGTCGCCCGAGGCCACCGTCGAGACGATGAGCTTGGGCACGCCCACCGGCAGGTCGCGCATGGCCTGCGCGGCGATCGACGAGTTGCCCGAGCCGCCGACGGCGGCCGCACCGTCGAGGCGGCCCTCGGCGTGCAGCCGCGCGAGCACGGCGGCCGCGCCGCGCCCCATGGCGTCGACGGCGGCGCCGCGGTCGGCGGCGCGGACGAGCTCGGCGTGGTCGGCGCCGCCGGCGCGGGCGACCTCCTCGCGCCCGACGTCGGCGTCGACCTGTGGCGCGCCGAGGACGCCGGCGTCGACCAGGAGGACCTCGACGCCGGCGTCCCGGATGCGGTCGCGCATGAAGCCGTACTCGATGCCCTTCGTGTCCAGCGTCCCGACGAGGACGACGGTGGCCATCAGCCGCGCTCCACGCCCAGGTAGCGGCGCTGCAGCTCGGGGTCGGCCACGAGCTCGGCGGCCGTCGTCTCGGCGAAGATCCGCCCGGCCACCATCACGAGCTGGCGCTCGGCCATCGCCGTGGCCATCGCGAGGTTCTGCTCGACGACCAGGATCGCGAGGCCCTCGGCCGCCAGCGCGCGGAAGGTCTCGATCAGGGTCTCGATGATCGTCGGCGCGAGACCCTCGGAGGGCTCGTCCATGATCAGCAGCCGGGGGTTGGAGAGCAGCGCGCGCCCGATGGCGAGCATCTGCTGCTCGCCGCCCGACAGCTGCATGCCGCCGTTCTGGCGGCGCTCGGCCAGGCGCGGGAAGAGCTCGTAGACGGCGTCGGGCGTCCAGCGGTGGCTGCCGCGCCGCGGCGCGGCCATCCGCAGGTGCTCGTCGACGGTGAGCGACTCGAACAGCCGCCGGCCCTGGGGCACGTAGCCGATCCCGGCGCCGGCGATCTTGTACGACGGGCGCCCGACGAGCTCCCGGCCCTCGAAGGCGATCGAGCCGACCGCGTTGGCCGGGCGGATCTGCATGATCGCGTTGCACAGCGTCGTCTTGCCCATGCCGTTGCGCCCGATGAGGGCGACGGGCTCGTTGGCCATCTCGAAGTTCACGTCCTGCAGGACGTGCGCGCGGCCGTAGTAGACGTTGAGGTCCTTGACCGCCAGCAGCGGCTGCGTGCCGTTGGAGCGGTCGGCAGCGCCCGCAGGCTGCGGCTCGGCGTCGGCCGGGGGTGTGCCGCGATCGCCTTCGCTCGCGGTCATGAGGTGACCTCGATGCCGTCGTCGGTCACGCGCCCGCCGAGGTAGAGCTCATGGACGAGGGCGTTGGCCCGGATCTCGTCGGGCGTGCCCTCCACGATCTTGCGGCCATCGTGCATCATCGTGACGCTCTGCGCCACGCGCAGGGCGACGTCCATGTCGTGCTCGATGAGGATCAGCGTGATGCTCTCGTCGAGCTCGAGCAGCAGGTCGGTGAGGGCCAGGCGCTCGCCGCGCGACAGGCCCGAGGCGGGTTCGTCGAGCAGCATGAGCTTGGGCTCGGTCGCGCGGGCCATGGCGACCTCCAGCTGGCGCTGCTCGCCATGGGAGATCGATCCGACCAGGGTCCCGATCTGGCTCTCGAGGCCGACGGCACGCGCCAGCTCACGGGCGCGCTCGCGCATCTCGCCGTCGACGGCCCTGCGCGTCAGGCGCTGGTGGCCGCCGCGCGAGCCGAGGACCGCGAGGTAGAGGTTGTCCTCGACGCTGAGGCCGAGGAAGAGCCGGGACTTCTGGTAGGTGCGCCCCATGCCCAGCCGGGTGCGCCCCGGGGCGGAGACGGCGCCGATGTCCTGGCCCAGGAACTCGATCGTGCCCGACGTCTGGGGCATGTCGCCCGAGATGACGTTGAACAGCGTCGTCTTCCCCGCGCCGTTGGGCCCGAGGATGGCGCGCCTCTCGCCGTGCGCGACGTCGAGATCGACGTCGCGCACGGCATCGAGGCCGCCGAACCGCCGACCGATCCCCCGCAGGCGGAGGATCGGGCCGGCCGGCTCAGTGGTGACGTCCTGCACCGTCTGCGTTACCCGCTGACGACCTTGACGGGCGTGGCCTTGCCGAGCCACGGCAGGTCGCGCTTCTCACAGCCCGGGGCGTTGCGGCCCGGAGCCGGCGTCGTCGCGCTGAACGTGCCGCCGAACGTCTGGTCGACGCCCGGGATCTGGTTGACGGTCTTGACGGCCAGCTTGCCGTTGTTCATGTACAGCTGCTGGTCGTAGACCGAGATGATCGCCTGCCGGTTGGCGTCGAGCTTGACCTCGCCGTACGGAGCCGGAAGCACGACCTTCGCCAGCGCAGCCTGGAGCTTGCTCTGGTCGGAGATGTCGCCCTTGACGGCCTCGAGGCCCTTGATGAGGCCCCACGTGTTGGCGTAGTAGCCGTACGTGAACGTGCTCGCGGCCTGCGCTGCGGCGTCGCCACCGGGCGGGAACTTCTTGAACCAGTGCCCGATGATGTTCGTCGCGTAGTCCTGCGCGGCCGGCGTGTCGAGGTCGCCCGCCGTGCCTGCGCCGCCGATGTAGGCGCCCGCAACGCGCGGCCCGAGCTGCTCGAACTGCCCCGGGGTGCCCCAGAACAGGTTGCCGATGAACTTCTTGGCGTCGATCGGCCCCTTGGCCTGCTCGTAGGCCTTCAGGAACGGGATCAGGCCCGCGCCGCCGACGGCGACGAAGGTGCCGTCAACGTCGGTGGGCATCTGCTGAGCGTAGGACGAGTAGTCCGTCGTGTTCAGCGGCGGGAAGACCCGCTTGGTGATCTGGCCGCCCGCGGCGCAGAACTCCGCGATGAAGCCGGCCGTCGAGGTCCAGCCGAAGCTGTAGTCGTCGGACACGATCGCGGCCTTGCGCCACCCGAGCTTGTTGTAGGCCAGGTCGCCCAGGCCTGCGTTCCACTGAGCGCCGTCGCCGTTGAAGCGGAAGAAGTTCGGCGCCTGCACCTTGAGCGTCGTGTCCTGCGCGCCCGCGGAGCCGTCGACGAACGTCTTGTCCGGGTGCTGCTTGGCGTAGTTGGCGACTGCGATCGACTCGTCACCCGAGAGCGGGCCGATCATGACGTCGGCGTCGAGCTGCTCCATCAGGCGACGCGTCTCCTTGATCGCCAGGTCGGAGCTGTCGTCGCCGCAGCCGACACCGACGAGCTTGAGCGGGTGGTCGCCGATGGCGCCCCCGGTGAAGCCCTTCTTCGGGTCGTTCGGGTCCACTGGCGTGGCCCCTGCGAACTGGGCGAACGCCGACACCGCGCCGGCCATGTTCTGCTTGTCGAACGCGCCGAACGCGCCCTTGCACTCGGACATGATCGCGACCTTGATGGGCGTGCCCGACCCGCCCTTGCGCGGTGCCACCGCGGGCTGCGGTTCGGGCGCGTTGACCGGCGCTGCTGCAGCCGGCGTACTCGTGCTGGCCGCCGGCGTGGATGTGCTCGACGAGCTGCTGTTGCCGCCGCCCGAGCTGCCGCAGCCGGCGGCGACGAACGCCAGGGCCACGATGGTGAGCGCGAGCCAGATAGCCCCCCGGCCCGCTCCCCTAACTGAATGCATCCTCATCTCCTCCTCGAAACGATTACCTCGTCAACCGGCAGGTGTGGGCTCGGCCGACCCCCTCTCTTGCGTGATGTCACCCGGGATCGTCCGTCGGCGTCCCACCGTGGCGCGCTCCCACAGGCCGATGAGCCCGTTGGGCGAGACGAGGACGATGACCAGGAAGATGACGCCGATCAGCGTGTGGAAGCGACCGGCCAGGAAGTTGATGTCGGGGGCGTAGTTGTTGATGAGCACGAAGATGAGCGCGCCCAGCCACGCCCCCTCGAGGCGGTACAGCCCGCCGATGACCGCGATGACCAGCACGTCGATGGTCGCGCTCAGGCCGATCGTCGATGGCGCGATCTGCGCGTTCCACCACACGAAGAGGACGCCGCCGACGGCGGCGATGAAGCCGGCGAACGTGAAGGCCAGCATGCGGTGCAGCGTCACGTTGAAGCCCAGCGAGCTCATGCGCACCGGGTCGTCGCGGATGCCCTGCAGCGTCAGGCCGAACGGCGTGCGCGCGACGTAGCGCAGGCTCGCGTAGACGATCAGCGCGACGGCCAGGGTCACGAAGTACAGGCGGTCGGGATGCGCGGTGCGGCTGAGGAAGTCCGGGATCGGGATGCCGCTGATCCCGCCGAAGCCCGACACGGTCGTGACCTGGCCGAAGAAGAGGTTCGCGATGACCGAGAAGACCAGCGTGATCATCAGGAAGTAGATCCCGTAGCTGCGGCTGGCCAGGGCGCCGAAGACGATCGCCACCAGCAGTGCCACGCCCAGGGCGACGACGATGCCCGGGGCCTCGGCCCAGCCGAGGTTGAGGCCCTTCGTATTGCCGTTGGTGGTCAGGTTGCCCAGCGCGAAGCCGGCCACGCCGTAGATCGCGGTCTGCGCCAGCGAGACCATCCCGCCGTAGGCCGAGAGGAAGATCAGGCTCGCGGCCACGACGCCGAGGAAGAGCATCTGGGTCAGCAGCGCCGACACCCAGTACTCGTTGAAGATGAGCGGCGCGAAGAGGGCGACGAGGACCAGCACGGTGCCGGCGACCCGGTCGGGTGAGAGCTGCGACCTGCGAGCGGTCCTCATGCGGGGCGGCCGTAGAGCCCGAGGGGACGTACGGCGAGCACGATGGCCAGCAGGACGAAGGTGAAGATGATCGAGTAGTAGGTGTAGTCCGCCGGCAGGTAGGCGGCGGCGAAGTTCGTCGTGAGGCCGAGCAGCAGCGCCCCGATCGCGGCGCCGCCCAGCGAGCCCATCCCGCCGATGATCACCACGACGAGCGAGTTGAGCAGCCAGTTCGCGTCGACGCCCGGCGCGAGGCTGGCGAACGAGCCGCCGATGACGCCGCCGAGGCCGGCCAGCGCCGACCCGACGGTGAAGGCGATGGCGAAGGTGAGCTGGATGTTGATCCCCATGGCGGAGACCATGTCGCGGTCGTCGACCCCGGCGCGGATGACCATGCCGGTCCGCGTGCGCTTGAGCCAGAACCACAGCCCGAGGCCGATGACGATGCCGATGGCGAGGATGACCAGGCGCGTGAGCGTGTACTGGATGCCCTCGACGTGGAGGTTGACGAACTTGTCGAACGTCCCGGGCCAGGAGATGTCCTCGGCGACGCCGCCGAAGTGGGCCAGCATCTGGTCGGCGAGGATGATCGAGACGGCGATCGTGATCAGGGCCTGGCGCAGGTCCTGGCCCTGGTTCCAGCGCAGCAGGGCCTGCTGCATCAGCAGGCCGACGCCGGCGACGATGGCGATCGCGGCGATGGCGGGGAGCACCCACTGCGCCAGGCTGACCTGGGCGCTCGAGAGCCCGAGCGCCCCGCCGCTGCCGACCATGTTGCGCTGGATGTGCAGCGCGATGTAGCCGCCGAGCAGGAAGAACGCCCCGTGGGCCATGTTGACGACCCGCATGAGCCCGAAGATCAACGTGAAGCCGCTGGCCACGACGAAGTACAGCGCCGCCGCCGTCAGGCCGTTGAGCAGCGTGATGAAGAAGTCCTTCGGATCGGACACCGCAGGCCCGAAGCTGGTGCTCGAGGCGATGAAGACGACCCAGATGATCGGAAGAACGACCAGCGCGAGCAGGACGACCTGCCCCACGCGCCGCAGCGACCCTTGTGCAGCGAAATCCGTCACGCGGCGCGACCGTAACGCACCGCCGATCCACGTTGCAAGAAGAACTATCGAGAATCGGTACTAGGTCCTACAACGGTGCTAGGCCGGTACTCGCCTCACCGGATAGAGGCTCGCGCGCATCGCCTCGTCGCTCTGCGGACGCTCGTCGGCGATGCTCGTCATGGCCGTCACCACCGAGCGATCGAGCGTGCTGGCGTCGGGCCAGTTGACCTCGACGAGGTTGCCCGCGGGGTCGCGCAGGTACATCTGCACGGCGCCGTCGATGAGCACGCGGACGTTGGGCGACCACGCGTCGCGGTCGAACAGCCCGCGCTCGAGCGCCACCGTGTACGCGGCCTCGAAGTCGTCGACGTCGAGGCCGATGTGGTGGAACTCGGGCGCCGGCGTGTCGCGGTGGAAGAGGTGCAGCTGCTGGTCGCCGACCTCGAGCCAGACCACGGGGTGCTCGAAGTCGGGGGCGGGCACGCGCCGCATCCCGAAGACGTCGACGTAGAAGCGGGTGGACTCCTCGAGGTCGTAGGCGTGGATGCTCACGTGGGTGAAGCTGGTCGCGCGCATGGCTCGACGCTAACGCACCGCGCCCTCGCGCTCCAGAGCGAGCGCGGCGCCGATGACGACCGCCGCGTCGCGCCCGGCCAGCTGCATGGCGCCGATCGCGATGGCCGGCCAGCCGAGGTAGCTGAAGGCCCGCGCGTAGGCCGAGAAGGGCAGCCGCACGCCGAGTTCGTCGACGCCGGCGGAGGGCAGGTCGTCGTAGCCGAGCGTGGGCGCCAGCACGAGGTCGACGTCCGGCTCGCGGGCGGCCCGCGCGCGCCACTGCGCGAGCGCGCGGCGGCCCTCGTCGCCCTGCTCGGCGGTGACCGTGATGGCGTGGTCGAGCTTGGCCCGGATGAGCGGCCCGTACTCGTCGCGCCGGCTGGGGAAGGTCGCCGCGTGCGCCACGGCGGTGTCGGCGTAGAAGACGGCCCACGTGTCGCTCTCCGGCACCGGTAGCGAGAGCTCGCCGACCTCCGCGCCGAGCGCGCGCAGGTGCTCGACGTGGGCCAGCGCGCGCTCGTCGCGCTCGGCCGGCGCCTCGGGCGGCCCGAGGTCCGGGTACGCCGTCAGCACCCCGATGCGCAGCCCGGCGATGGCCGGCGCCGGGACCTCGGTGGCGGTGAGCACGGCGTGGGCCAGCGCGCAGTCGGCGACGGTGCGGGCCATCGGGCCGACGGTGTCGAAGCTCTTCGCCAGCGGGTAGACGCCCTCGGTCGGTACCGCGCCGAGCGCCGTCTTGAGCCCCACCACGCCGCAGGCAGCGGCCGGGATGCGCACCGAGCCGCCGGTGTCGGTGCCGAGCGTCAGCGGGACCATCCCGGCCGCCAGCGCGGCCGCGTTGCCGCTGCTCGAGCCGCCGGCCACGCGGTCGGGCGCCGTCGGGTTGACGGTGTCGCCGTAGAACGTGTTCTGCCCGCACACGCCCCAGGCGAACTCGTCGGCGTTGGCCTTGCCCACGACGATCGCGCCCTGCGCCTCGAGCGCCGTCACCGAGGGGGCGCTGCGCTCCGGGACGTGGTCGGCGTAGATCGAGGAGGCGTAGGTCGTCCGCACGCCCGCCGTGTCGATGAGGTCCTTGACGAGGACGGGCACGCCGGCCAGGGCCCCGCTGACCCCCCGGCGTGCGCGGGCGACCGCCTCCTCCTCGCAGACCGTGATCACGGCGTTGAGCTCGGGCCGGGCGGCGATGCGCGCCAGCGCGTCGGCCACGACCTCCTCGGCGCTCAGCTCGCCGGCGGCGACGCGCGCCGCGATCTCGGTCGCGGTCACCGGTGCAGGTGCGCGACGGCCTCGATCTCCACGCGCGCCCCCGCAACGGCGAGGCGGCTGACCTCGACGAGCGTGCTCGCGGGGCGCGTGGAGCCGAAGAACTCCTGGCGCACGGGGTTGATGAGAGGGCGGTCGTCGACGTCGAGCAGGTACACGGTGACCTTGACGACATCGGCGGGCGTGGCTCCGGCGGCGGCCAGCACGCGCTCCATGATCGCGAAGACCTGCCGCGCCTGGGCTGCGATGTCCTCGCCGCCCACGACGGCGCCGGACGCGTCGACGGGCACGATGCCGGAGATGTAGAGGATGTCGCCCGCGACGACAGCGTCGGCGTAGTGGCTGATCGGCTCGGCGAGGCCCTCGACCATGACCTCGCGACGTTTCACGAGGCGGCCGCCCGGATCTCGTCGAGCGTCTGGCGCGGCGTGATCGCCTGCGGGTCGACCCGCAGCTCGATCACCGCGGGACGCCCGCATTCGAGGGCCTCGTCGAAGGCGCCGGGGAAGTCCTCGGAGCGCTCGACCAGGACCCCGTGTGCCCCGAAGGCGCGGGCGTAGGCGACGAAGTCGGGGTTGCGCAGGTCGGTGCCCACGACGCGACCGGGGTAGTGGCGCTCCTGGTGCATGCGGATCGTGCCGTACATCGCGTTGTTGACCACGACCACGACGACGGCGAGCTCCTCCTGCACGGCGGTCGCGAGCTCCTGGCCGGTCATCATGAAGTCGCCGTCGCCGGCGATGCAGACGACCGGGCGGTCGGGGTGCACCGCCTTGGCGGCCACCGCGGCCGGGACCCCGTAGCCCATCGAGCCGCTGCGCGGGCCCAGCTGCGTCGGATAGCGGTGGAACTCGTAGTAGCGGTGCGCCCACACGCTGAAGTTGCCGGCGCCGTTGGTGAGGATGGCCTCGGCGGGCAGGCGCTCGCGCAGCGTCGCCATGACCGCCGACATCTGCAGTGGCCCGGGCAGCTCGCGCGCCTGAGCGAGGTTGCGCTCGTACTCGCCGCGCGCCGCCTCGAGCAGGCCGGCGCGCTCGGCCGCGCCCGCCGGTCGCAGCGCGCGGGAGGCGGCGGCGAAGGCCTCGAGGCCGGCGACGATCCCCAGCTCGGTCGGGTACACCGCGCCGATCTCGTCGGGGTCGGGGTGCACGTGGACCAGGCGCTGGGTCGGCCCGCCGGGGCGGACGAGCGTGTAGCCCGCGGTGGGGATCTCCCCCAGGCGCCCGCCGATGGCCAGCAGCACGTCGGCCTCGCGGATGCGCTTGGCCAGCGCCGGGTCCATGCCCAGCGCGGCATGGCCGGCGTAGGCGGGCGAGGCGTTGTCGACGTAGTCCTGGCAGCGGAACGAGGCCGCGACGGGGATGCCCTGGGCCGCGGCGAACGCGGCGATGTCGGCGCCGGTCCGCGCCGTCCAGCCGCCCTCGCCGACGATGGCCAGCGGCGCGCGCGCCTGCGCCAGCAGGTCGCTGAGCCGAGCCATGGCCTCGGCAGCGGGCGCCGCGGGTTCAGGCGCGCGGTGCGCCGGCGCGTCGGGGACGTCGACGGCCTCGGACAGCACGTCCTCCGGCAGCGCGAGGACGACCGGACCGGGCCGTCCCGAAGTGGCCACCGAGAAGGCGCGCGCGACGATCTCGGGCAGGCGCGCGGCGTCGTCGACCTGCGTCGCCCACTTCGCGATCGGTCCGTACATGGCGCGGTAGTCGAGCTCCTGGAAGCCCTCGCGCCCGACCGTCTCGCGCGCGACCTGCCCGATGAGCAGCAACATCGGCGTCGAGTCCTGGAAGGCGGTGTGCACGCCGTTGGACGCGTTCGTCGCTCCCGGCCCGCGCGTGACCATGCAGATGCCCGGGCGGCCGGTGAGCTTGCCGTAGGCCTCGGCCATGTTCGCCGCGCCGCTCTCGTGGCGCGTGACGATCAGGCGCAGCGGCGCGTCGTGCACCGCATCGAGGACCGCCAGGTAGCTCTCGCCGGGGACGCCGAAGGCCAGGTCGGACCCGTGCAGCACGAGCTGGTCGACAAGGACCTGCCCGCCGCTGCGCGTCAACGGCGCACCGGCTGCTCGAGGAAGATCGTCGCGCGCTGGGTCTTGGGCTTGTCCGCGTCGGACGGATCGACGTACTTGATGGTGCGCTGGCCGGCCCACTCCACCGGCAGCAGCATGACGCGCACGAACGCCGAGGGCTCGCCGGCCGCCGTCGTGGCCAGCACCGGGTCGGGCCCGCGCTCGAACCACGCCTCCCCCGGGCCCAGCGTGTGCTCGGCACCGAGCGAGTCGATCGTGATCGCGCCGAAGAGCAGGTAGCGGATGCCCGGGCCCGGGTGGACGTGGCGGTAGGCGATGCCACCCGGCTCGAAGTCGACGCGGTCGCAGCGCATGAACCACTCGGTCGCGTCGTCGAGCTCGACCGCGGCCGAGAGCAGCGCGCCGTGCGGCTCGTCGTCGGTGAGCTGCCACGCGAGGGCGCGGCCGTCCTGCAGCTCGTGGACGACGCGATTGGGGCCGGTCGGGTCGACGCCCTCGGCGCCCTCTGGGTGCTCGGTGAGCGAGAGCCTCAATGGAAGTACTGGCCTCCGTCGATGACCATCGTCTGCCCGGTGATGAACGTGGCGCCGGGCCCACACAGGAAGGCGACCGCGCCGACGACGTCCGCGGGGACCTGGTCGCGCTTGATCGTGCGCGCGCCCACGGACACGTCCTGCAGCGCCTCGATGACCTCGGGGTGCTCGTGCACGCCGTCGCTCATGGTGAAGCCGGGCGCCACGCAGTTGACGAGCACGTCGTCGCCGCCGAGCTCCTTGGCCAGCGCGCGCGTGAGCGCGACGATGGCGCCCTTGCTGGTCACGTAGTGCAGCAGGAAGGGCACGCCGCGGAAGGGCGTGCCCGACGAGATGTTCACGATCCGCCCGCCGCCCTGCACCCGCATGTGCGGGACGACCGCGCGGCAGGTCAGGAACATGCTGAGGACGTTGACGTCCATGACCTGACGCCACTCCTCGACGGGGATCTGCTCGAAGGGGCGCATGGCCAGCGACGCGTAGAGGCCCGCGTTGTTGACGAGGATGTCGATCGCGCCGCAGCGCTCCACGGCCTCGGCCGCCATCCGCGCCACGTCGTCCTCGGAGGCGACGTCGATCGTGAGGCCGACGCCGTCGGGGAAGTCGGCGGCCGCCTGCTCGGCGCCCTTGAGGTCGGCGATCACGATCCGCGCGCCGTCGGCCGCCAGCGCGTCGGCGATGGCGCGGCCGATCCCCTGCGCGCCGCCGGTGACGATCGCGACCTTGCCGTCGAGCGCGCTCACCGCACCGGCGAGTACGACGTCGGCAGCAGGATGCGCGTGCGCTGTGTGTGGATCAGCGGCTGGAGCTTCGGCAGGAAGTCCTTCCAGCGCTGGTCGGCCTGCAGCAGCCCGCGCCGGCGCTCACGCTCGGCGTAGGAGTCGTAGGCCCACAGGTGGACGATCGAGCTGACGTCGCCGACGTCGACGGTGAAGGCGCCCACGAGCTGGCCCAGGTGCTCCAGCTGGACGGGGCTGCCCTCCTCGGTGTACAGCCGCACGACCTCGGGCAGCTTGCCCGTGTGGACGTGGTAGGTGCGCTCCTCGACTATCAGGCCCACGGGCCCCCCTTTACTGGCGCTGCGCGCCCTGGTTGGGTGTGGACGGGGGAGTGGTATCTGCCATGCACAGGTACTTGGTCTCGAGCCACTCGTCGATGCCGTACTTCGATCCCTCGCGCCCGATGCCCGACTCCTTGACGCCGCCGAACGGCGCGACCTCGGTCGACACGACCCCGGTGTTGATGCCGAGGATCCCGTATTCCAGCGCTTCGGAGACGCGCCAGATGCGGCCCATGTCGCGGGAGTAGAAGTAGGCCGACAGGCCGTAGGGCGTGTCGTTGGCCTTGCCCACCGCTTCCTCCTCGCTGGCGAAGCGGGTGATGCCGGCCACCGGGCCGAAGGTCTCCTCGTTGCTCATCGCCATGGCCTCGGTGATGCCGGTCATCACGGTCGGCTCGAAGAACTGCGGTCCCAGCGCGTGGCGCTCGCCGCCGAGCAGCACGTCGGCGCCGTGCTCGCGCGCGTCGGCCACGTGGCGCTGGACCTTCTCGATGCCGGGCAGGTCGATGAGCGGCCCGACGTTGACGTTCTCGGTGAAGCCGTCGGCCACCACGAGCCGCGTCACGCCCTCGGTGAAGCCGGCCAGGAAGTCGTCGTAGATCCCCTCCTGGACGAGGATCCGGTTGGCCGAGATGCACGTCTGGCCGGAGTTGCGGTACTTGCACGTCAGCGCCCCGGCGACGGCTGCCTCGAGGTCGGCGTCGTCGAAGACGATGAACGGCGCGTTGCCGCCCAGCTCGAGCGAGACCTTCTTGATCTGCCCGGCGCACTGGGCCATGAGCAGCTTGCCGACCTCGGTCGAGCCCGTGAAGCCCAGCTTGCGCACGATCGGGTTCGATGTCATCTCGCCCCCGATGAGCGGCGCGTCGGCGGCGTCGCCGGTGACGATGCTGAGCACGCCGGGCGGCAGGCCGGCCTCCTCGCCCAGGCGCATGACGGCCAGCGCGCTGAGCGGTGTCTGCTCGGCGGGCTTGAGCACCATCGTGCAGCCGGCGCCCAGGGCCGGGGCCGCCTTGCGCGTCGGCATGGCGGCCGGGAAGTTCCACGGCGTGATGCCGGCGCTGACGCCGACCGGCTCCTTGGCCACCACGATGCGGCGATCCCGCATGTAGGTCGGGATGGTGTCCCCGTAGACGCGCTTGGCCTCCTCGCCGAACCACTCCAGGAAGCTCGCCGCGTAGGCGATCTCGACGCGCGACTCGGCCAGCGGCTTGCCCTGCTCGGTGGTCAGCAGCGCCGCGAGGTCCTCTTGGTGGTCCATCATCAGATCGGCCCAGCGGCGCAGGATGGCCGCGCGCTCCTTGGCCAGCAGCCCGCGCCAGCCCGGCAGCGCGCGCTGCGCGGCCTCGATAGCGCGCCGCGTCTCCGGCGCGCCCATGCGCGGCACCTCGGCGACCACCTCCCCGGAGGCGGGGTTGGTGACCGCGAAGGTCGCGCCGGAGTCCGCGTGGACCCAGGCGCCGTCGATGTAGCCCCGGCTCAGGAGGAGGTCGCTCTGCAGGGCGGTCACGAGCCGAGGGCCGTCTTGATCTCCGCGCAGGTGGCGACCTTCGCCACGTTGGTCATCGCGTAGTTCAGCGCGGCGTTCTGCCACTCCTCACCAGTGGTCGACGTGCCGTCGGAGGCGACGACGACCTCGTAGCCGGCGTCGGCGCCGTGGCGCGCGGTGTGCTCGATCGACATGTTGGTCCAGGCGCCCGTGATGATCAGCTGGTCGGCCCCCAGGCCGCGCAGGAGGATGTCCAGGCGCGTCTCGTAGAAGCCGTTCATGCGCATCTTCTCGACGACGTGATCGCCGTCCCGGGCCTCGAGGCCGTCGGCCGGCGCCGCGCCCCAGGAGCCGCGGACCAGCGCGTTGGCCTCCTTGACGCCCTGGAAGAGCGGGGCGTTCTGCCTCAGGCCCGGGGCGCCCGCCTCGACGACGTACCAGACGTGGATGACCGGGACGCCGGCCGCGCGGCAGGCCGCCGCGAGCTCGGCCACGTTGGCGACGGCGTTCTGTGCGATCGCATGCGCCGGCGCGCCGGAGTCGGCAAAGGCCCCGCCCTCGATGATCACGTCGTTCTGCATGTCCTGGATGACCAGCGCCGAGCGCTTGGGATCGAGCTGCAGCACTTCGTCGCTCATGCGCGCTTCACCTCATGTAGGGGAGACGATTGCCGGAGACCTTGCACTGGACGCGGTACACCGAGGTCGTCGCCGGGATCATCAGCCAGTTCCAGTCGGGGCCGCCGGGTGGGCGGGCCCAATTGATGTTGCCGACATTCTCGGGAACCTCGACGGTGCCGATGTGGTTGCCGTCGGGGTCGAAGACGCAGACGCCGCCGGGCCCGGTGACCCAGACATTGCCGCGCTCGTCGAGCTTCATGCCATCGACGAGGTCGCCGATCTCGAGGGTGCCCGAGCCGATGCCGTCGGCCAGGACGCGCGAGTTCGAGATCGTGCCGTCGTCCGCGACGTCGAAGACGCGGATGTGCGCCCGCACGGTGTCGTTGATGTAGAGCAGCGACTCGTCCGTCGAGAAGCACAGCCCGTTGGGCTGGTCGAAGTCGTCGACGAGCAGCTGCGGGTCGCCGCCGCCCGGCGCGAGGCGGTAGACGCCCTGGAAGTCGAGGTCCTGCTCGCGCTCGATGCCGAACCCGGGGAGGCGCCCGTAGGTCGGATCGGTGAAGTAGATCGCGCCGTCGCTCTTGACCACGACGTCGTTGGGGCTGTTGAGCTCCCGGCCCTCGTAGTGGGTGGCGAGCACCTCGCGCCCGCCGCCCCTGCCGTCGGGGTCGATGCGCACGACCGAGCTCGTGACGTGCTCGCACACGACGAGCCGGCCGTCGTTGTCGATCGTCATCCCGTTGCCCTTGTTGGACGGGTTCGCGACCTCGGTGACCCCCGAGTCCGGGTCCCAGCGCCGGCGCACGTCGCCGGGCATGTCGCTGAAGAGCAGGAAGCCGTCGGGGTTCCAGATCGGCCCTTCGGTGAAGGTGAAGCCGGTCCCGATCTGCTCGACCTCGGCGCTCTCGTCGACCAACTCGAGGAAGGCGTCCGCTTTGACCTGGACTCCCATGGCGACCCCTCTCCTAATTATCGATTGCCTGCGACCGGGCGCGAACCTAACAGGTGCCGGTACGGCGATGGAAGGGCGATTCAGCGCCCGTGTCGGCGCTCGATCCTCGTCAGCAGGCCGGCGAGCGCCTCGAGGCTCGCGAGGTTGTGGCCGGCCACGAAGCGATCGATCGACGGCAGCGCCGCGCGCATGCCGGCGGCCAGCGGCTGGTAGTCCGGGCTGCCCTTGACCGGGTTGACCCATACGACCGCGTAGGCCGCGCGGTGCAGCCGCGCCATCTCGCGCCCGACGAGCTCGTGGTCCTGGCGCTCCCAGCCGTCGGAGGCGATCAGCACCACCGCGCCACGGGTCAGCGCGCGCCGCCCCCAGACGTCGTTGTAGCGCTTCAGCGAAGCGCCGATGCGCGTCCCGCTGGCCCAATCGACCACGCGGTCGGCCGCGCGCGCCAGCGCGACCTCAGGGTCGCGCGTGCGCAGCTCGTCGGTCAGGCGCGTCAGGCGCGTGCCGAAGGCGAAGACCTCGACGCCGCGCCCCGAGCGGACCATCGCGTGCAGGTAGAGCAGCAGCGCGCGGGTATAGGGCTCCATTGAGCCCGACACGTCGCACAGAACGACGAGCTTGCGCGGCGTCTGCGTGCGCCGGCGAAAGCGCCGGCGCACCGGGTCGCCGCCGGTCGCCAGCGCGTCGCGCGCCAGCGCGCGCATGTGCAGGACGTGGCCACGCCGATGCGCGCGCAGCCGGTGCGAGCGGCGGCGCGGGCGGTCGGTGACCATCGCGGCGATGAGCGCGCGGGCCGCGGTGAGCTCCTCGGGCGTCATGGCCGCGAAGTCCTTGTGGCGCAGGACCTCGTGCGCGCTGTGGCCGATGCTGTCCGGCTCGCCGTCGGCCGGCGCCGCCTCGCGGCCGGCGCGCGGGTCGCGGCGCACTCGCGCCGCGTCCTTGTGCATGGAGCGGGGGTCGACCTCGCGGCGCGCCGGCACGCGCACGCTGCGGCGCAGGAACCACGCCTCGAAGGCGCGGTCGAAGGGCTCGAGGTCCTCGCGCCGGGCGACGAGCGTGGTGCGCAGCGTCCAGTAGACGTCGTCCTGGCGCGTGATGTCGACACGGTCCAGGCCCCGCAGCGCGTCCTCCATCCGCCCCGGCCCGACCTCCAGGCCGGCCTCGCGCAGGACGCGGCCGAAGGTGACGAGGTGGCGTGTGAGGGCCTCGCTCACGCGCCGGCGGCCGCGGCCGCCGCGCGCGCCTCGCCGATCAGGGCGACGACGGCGTCGTCGCGGACGAGGTCGAAGTCCTCGTAGTACTTCAGCACCGCGCCCAGGGTCTGCTCGACGACGGCCGCGTCGAGCTCCTCGCAGCCGAGGGCCACGAGCGCCTGCGTCCAGTCGATCGTCTCGGCCACGCCCGGCGCCTTGGCCAGGTCCAGCCCGCGCAGTCCGGCGACGAACGAGGCGGTCTCGACGGCCAGCCGCTCGGAGACGCCCGGCACGCGCAGGCGCAGGATCTCGACCTCGCGCTCGAGCGCCGGGTGCGAGATCCAGTGAAAGAGGCAGCGGCGCTTGAGCGCGTCGTGCAGCTCGCGGGTGCGGTTCGAGGTGAGGATGACCGTCGGGCGCCGGCGCGCCTCGATGGTCCCGATCTCCGGGATCGTGATCTGGAAGTCGGAGAGCACCTCGAGCAGGAAGGCCTCGAACTCGTCGTCGGCGCGGTCGATCTCGTCGATGAGCAGGACGACGGGCTCCTCGGACGTGATCGCCTCGAGCAGCGGCCGGCGGATGAGGAAGTCCGGACCGAAGAGCTCCTGCTCGTCCACGGCGCCCTCCTGCGCGGCGCGGATGTGCAACAGCTGACGGGCGTAGTTCCACTCGTAGACGGCGTGGGAGACGTCGAGTCCCTCGTAGCACTGAAGGCGGATCAGCCGGGCCCCGGCCGCGCGGGCCAGGGCCTTGGCCAGCTCGGTCTTCCCGACCCCGGCCTCGCCTTCCAGGAGCAGGGGCTTCTCGATCGCGAGCGACAGGAAGACGGCCGTCGCGAGGCCCCGCTGGGGCAGGTAGGACTGGCCGAGGAGCGCCTCCTCCAGCTCGCCGATCGACTGGAAGCCCATGCCGCTCGCCACGCGCTCACCCTAGCCAACATTGATCGATCTGCATCTAATGATAATCGGTGGACTTGCCCCGGGGGGGTCATGTATAAGAGCCCAGGTCCAGTCTGTGCCGTCGAGGAGAGAGGGCGAACATGGGGGTCGTTGAGGCGCCGGAAGTGATCGTCGCGGCGTCGCGTGATGAGGCCGTGAGTGCCTTCGGGGACGGGTCGGACGTGACGGTCATCGCGGGCGGGACGATCGTCATGCCCGAGATCACGCACGGCCGCCTGCAGCCCCGTCGGGCCCTGCTCATCGGCCGCGCCGGCCTGTCCGGCGTCAGCATCGAGAACGGCCGCACGACGATCGGCGCCACGACGACGATCGCCGACCTGCAGGACGCCGTCGAGCCGCTGGGCACCTGCGCGCGCGGCCTCGCCGACCTCGAGATCCGCGCCCAGGCCACGCTCGGCGGCAACCTGTGCGCGCCGCCGGGCGTCGAGTCGCCTCGCGGCGACCTGCAGGCGGCGCTCCTCGTCCTCGACGCGCAGGTGCGCTCCACGGGCGCCGGCGGCGAGCGGACCGAGCCGGTCGAGGACTTCCTCGCCTCGGGCCCCGCCGGGCGGCTCGTCCTGGACGTCGAGTTCGCCGACCCCGAGGCGGGCGCGTGCGCGAGCGTGCGCCGGCCCCATGCCCACGCCTACACGATCATGCGTGCCTGTGCCGCTCGCGTGGGCGGCGAGCTGCGCGTCGCCGTCTCGGGCGCCGGGCCCATCGCCGTGCGCAGCCGCGCGGTCGAGGGCGCGGTCGCCGGCGGCGCCGACAGCGCCGCCGCCGCCGAGCGCGTGCTCGACGACGTCAGCCCCCACGACGATGCCCTCGCCTCGAGCTGGTACCGCAGCCGGACGCTCCCCGTGCTCGTCCGCCGCGCTCTCGACGACCTCAGCTGAAGGAGAACGATGAGACTCACCGTCAACGGCACCGAGCACGACGTGGGCGCGCCCCCGCTCAGCACCCTCTTGCAGGTCCTGCGCGAGGAGCTCTTCGTCACGAGCCCCAAGGCGGGATGCCAGCAGGGCGGCTGCGGTGCCTGCACGGTGCTCATCGACGGCGAGCCGCGGCGCTCGTGCCTGGTCGCGGTCGGCGCCGTCGAGGGCGCGCGGATCACCACGGTCGAGGGCATCGGGGCGCCCGATGAGCTCTCCCCGGTCCAGGCCGCCTTCCACGAGCACTACGCCGCACAGTGCGGCTTCTGCACCTCGGGCTTCGTGATGGCCGCGCAGGCGCTCGTCGAGCACGGCGGCGGCGAGATCGAGCGCGAGGAGGTGATCGAGGCCCTGGGCGGCCACCTGTGCCGCTGCACGGGCTACGTGAAGATCGTCGACGCGGTCACGGCCGCCGTCCGCGGCGACACCTCGCCCGCGCACGCCTCGGCCGACACCGATCCGCAGGGCGACGACGCCGTGACCCTGGTGCCGGGGAGCCCGGCATGAAGGCCGTCGGCGCCCGCCTGCCCCGCTACGACGGCATCGCCCACGTCACGGGCCGCACACAGTACGTCGACGACGTCCGCGTCCACGGCACCCTGTGGTGCAAGGCGCTGCGCTCGCCGCACCACAGCGCGCGCATCGTCTCGATCGACACGACCAAGGCGCGGGCGCTGCCCGGCGTGCATGCGATCGTCACCCACCAGGACGTGCCCCACAACGTCTACGGGCACCTGGAGGGCCTCGGCGTGCCGGCCGACGAGCCGCTGCTGGCCGTCGACGACGTGCGCTGGAAGGGGCAGCCGATCGCCGCCGTCGCCGCCGAGTCCGAGGAGGTCGCGCAGGCCGCGGTCGAGGCGATCGAGATCGTGTTCGAGGAGCGCGAGCCGATCCTCGACATCCGCACCGCCGCCGACCCGGGCGCCGGCGAGCACTTCCACCAGTGGGGCCCGATCTATCCGCACTTCGGGCCGCACAACCACCGCCGCGTGCGCAAGGGCGACATCGAGGCCGCCTTCGACAAGGCCGACCTCATCGTCGAGGGCGTCTACCGCCCGCAGGCGATCGAGCACTGCCCGCTGGAGACGCAGGTCTCGCTCGTGGTCCCCGAGCCCAGCGGACGGCTGACGATCTACTCCTGCACGCAGGCGATGTACTTCTCGATGGGCGTCGTCGCCGCGCACCTGCAGTGGCCGCTGAACAAGCTGAAGTTCGTCGGCGGCACCGTCGGCGGCGGCTTCGGCGGCAAGGTCGACACGGCCACCGAGACGATCTGCGCGCTGCTGGCGATCCAGGCGCGCCGCCCGGTGAAGTGGCGCTTCACCCGCGAGGAGGAGTTCCTGACCTCCTCGACCCGCGCGCCGTGGCACATCGAGATCCGCGACGCGGTGACCGACGACGGCTGGATCCTGGGCCGGCGCATGCTGACCCTCCACGACGCCGGGGGCTACGCGCGCTTCTCGCCCTACGGGCTGACCAAGCACGCCTTCCACCACACCGGCGCCT
Source organism: uncultured Actinomycetes bacterium (assembly GCA_963807305.1). GTDB lineage: Bacteria > Actinomycetota > Thermoleophilia > Solirubrobacterales > Solirubrobacteraceae > JAOPZW01. The sequence continues at coordinate 296,671 of CAWEBN010000011.1, read as the reverse complement.
ACACGATCCCCAACCTGCGCTTCGACGGGTTCGTGCTCTTCACCAACCGGGTGCCGACCACGGCCATGCGCGGCTTCGGCGTCACCTCGGTGTCGTTGGCGGTCGAGCTGCACATGAGCCGCGTCGCCGACCAGCTGGGGATGAACCCGCTCGAGCTGCGGCTGAAGAACGCCAACCGCATCGGGGACACCACCGGCAACCGCGTGGTCATGCACGACCCCTCCACGGTCCCGGTCACCCTGGCGGCGGCCGAGGCCGCGGGCTACGAGCTCGGCGCCGACTACCGCGCGATGACACCAGACCGGCGCGGCGGCGAGCTGCTGCCCGAGCACCTCGTCGCCCAGCAGGCACCGGAGGGCGAGGACCTCACGGTGTACCGAGGGCCCGCGACGAACGGAGGAGGGGCCTGATGGCCAAGCACCGCGGTCGCGGCTTCGCGACGATCGAGTATCCGACCGGCATGAACCAGAACGGCGACCCCAGCCAGGCGTGGATCAAGCTCAAGCCCGACGGTCGCGTGGACGTCTTCGCGGGCACGGTCGACATCGGCCAGGGCTCGAAGACGGTCCACACCCAGATCGTGGCCGACGCCCTCGGCGTGCCCTTCGACTGGGTGACGATGGACAACTCGAACACCGACTCCTCGGCCGTATGCACGGGCACCTTCGCCTCGCGCGGCACCTTCATCGGCGGCAACGCGGTCCGCTACGCCGCCGAGAAGGCGCGCGAGCGGATCCTCGACATCGCGTCCAAGGAGCTCGAGATCTCCGCCGACGACCTCGAGATCGTCGACGGCGAGGTCCTGGCCAAGGGCGCACCCGATCGCAAGATCTCGATCCCCGACGTGGCCGGCGCGGCCACCTACGTCTACGGCGAGCTCATCACCGGCAACGGCACGGCGCTCAAGCCGCTGGCCGAGGTCGACGACGACGATGGCTCGGTCACCGTCGAGCCGCACTCCGCGATCTCCTACGCGGCGTGCGTCATCGACGTCGAGGTCGACGACGAGACGGGCGAGACGACGGTGCTGAAGATGCTCCAGGTCTACGACGTCGGCCGGGCCATCAACCCGACGCTCGTCGAGGGGCAGATCGAGGGCGGCGCGATGATGGGCCTCGGGCTCGGCCTGCTCGAGAGCTCCTATCCGTACTACCCCTCGGTCGAGCACCGTGGCGAGCAGTTCGGCTCCTACCTCGCGCCCTCGCTCGAGGACCTCCCGGAGTTCGACAACGTCATCCTCGAGAACCCGTCGGTCGACGGGCCGTTCGGCGCCAAGGCGATCGGCGAGATGGCCAACAACGCCCAGCCGCCGGCCATCGCGGCAGCCATCCACGACGCGGTCGGCGTGTGGGTGACCGAGATGCCCGCCACGCCCGAGCGCGTGCTGCGGGCGCTCGACGCCGAGCGCGAGCCGCGCCGCGAGGGCAAGCGGGTGATCTACGACGAGGAGATCTCGGTCGCGGCGCTGAGCGCCGACGGCGGGCAGGCCTTCTGGGGCGTCGATGCCTGAGGGCTCCGGCTTCGGCACGTGGAACGGCGTACCGTCGTTCGAGTTCGTCGACGGCGTGCGCCTGCACGCGATCGGCGGCGACCAGGTCCTGCTCTGCCGCGTGCAGTACGAGCCCGGCAAGCAGGTCAAGCGCCACGCCCACGAGCACACCGAGCAGCTGATGGCGATCATCGAGGGCTCGGTGTCCATGACCATCGGCGACGAGACGCGCGAGCTGCGGCCCGGCGACGTCGTCTGCGTCAACCGCGGCATCGAGCACGAGCTGTACTCCGAGACCGGCGTGACGTTCTTCGAGGCGCTCTCCCCCGTCCCACTGGATCACGTGCCCGACCGCGAGCGCGACCTGGTGCTGGCCGAGGGCGGCGCCACGCACGTCGAGCGCTGATGGGCGACTTCGACGGAAAGGTCGCGCTCGTCACCGGCGGCGCGAGCGGAATCGGCGCCGCCGTCGTCACGCTGCTGATGGAGCGCGGCGCGTCCGTCGCCTGCGTCGACCTCAACGCGCAGGCGAGCCCGGATGGCGCGCTGAAGGTCGACGGCGACGTGACCGACTCGCGCTCGGTGGCCGACGCCGTCGCGCGCATCGAGGGCGAGCTCGGCCCGCTCCACGCGGTGGTCTGCTGCGCCGGCACGGCCGGCGACTCGCTGCGGACCGTCGACGTCACCGACGACGAATGGCGGCGCGTCTTCGCGCTCAACTGCGACGGGGTCTTCAACTTCAACCGCGAAGCCGCTCGCGTCATGGTGCCGCGCGGCGCCGGGCGGATCGTCAACGTCGCCTCGATCGCGGGCAAGGAGGGCAACCCGATGGCGGCCGCCTACTCGGCGAGCAAGGCCGCCGTGATCGGGATGACGAAGTCGATCGGCAAGGACCTCGCCACCACCGGCGTGCTCGTCAACTGCGTCGCCCCGGCCGTCATCGCCACGCCGATGCTCGACCAGATGAGCCAGGAGCACATCGACTACATGGTGTCCAAGATCCCCATGGGCCGGCTCGGTCAGCCCGCGGAGGTCGCCGAGCTGATCGCCTTCCTGGCCTCGGAGCGGATGACGTTCTCGACCGGCGCGACATTCGACATCTCCGGCGGTCGCGCGGTCTTCTAGAACGTCTCGTAGAAGTTCCGCTCGCGGCTCTCCATGAGCGGGAAGATCGCGCCGACGCCGAGCGTCTGGAAGTGCTCGGTCTGGCCGTGCTCCTCGAAGGCGGCCTTGTCGCGGTACTGCTCGTACATGAGGAAGACGCGCGGGTCCTCGGGATCGCGGTGGGCGATGTAGTGGACGTTGCCCGGCTCGGCGCTCGACGCCTCGACGAGCTGCGGGATCAGCTCGGCGACGCGGTCCTGCTCGCCGTCCTTGGCGGTCATGCGGGCAACAAGCACGTAGGCCATCGGTTCAACGCTCCTTCTCGACGGGATTGGTCAGGGTGCCGAGGCCCTCGATCACGACCGAGACCTCGTCACCGTCCTGCAGCAGCACCTTGGGATCGCGGAAGACGCCGACGCCGGCCGGGGTGCCGGTGGCGATCAGGTCGCCCGGCTCCAGCGTGATGACGCGCGTGACGTAGGCGATGATCTCCGCGACCGAGAAGATCATCTGGCTCGTCGAGGAGTCCTGCATCGTCTCGCCGTTGAGCACGCAGCGGATGGCCAGCGCCTGGGGATCCTCGATCTCCTCGCGCGACACGAGCCGCGGGCCGACCGGGCAGAAGGTGTCGGGCGACTTGCCGCGCGTCCACTGGCCGTCGCCGAACTGCAGGTCGCGCGCGCTGACGTCGTTGACGCAGATGTAGCCCTGGACGACGTCGAGGGCGTCGCGCTCGGAGACGTGCTTGGCCGTCGTCCCGATCACGACGCCCAGCTCGGCCTCGTAGTCGACCTGCTCGGACTCCTCGGGCAGGACGATCGGCTCTCCGTCCCCGATCAGCGTGTTGGGCCACTTGGCGAACAGCAGCGGCGCCTTCGGAAGCTCCTGACCGCCCTCTTCGGCATGGTCGTGGTAGTTGAGCCCGACGCAGACGATCTTCCCGGGACGGGTTATCGATAGTGGCACGCGCGTGACCCTATCCGCTGCTGCGGTAGATGTCGTGCTCGAGCACCCCGACGCCCTCCACTGCGATCCGCACGCGGTCGCCGTCCTGCAGCGTGAGCTCGTCCGGCGGCACGACGCCGGTGCCCGTGAGCAGGACCGCGCCGGCGGGAAACGAGAGCTCGAGGTAGAGCGCGGCCACGAGCTCGTCGAAGCTGCGCTTCATCTCGCTGACCGACGTGCCGCCGGCGAAGATGCGCTCGCCGTCGCGGTGGATCTCGAGCTCGATCGCCGCCGAGCGCGGGTCGGGGACGTCGCGCGCCAGGACGATGGTGCCCGACAGGCCCAGCGAGTCGTCGTAGATCTTGGCCTGCGGCAGGTAGAGCGGGTTGGCGCCCTCGATCGAGCGCGACGAGAGGTCGTCGGCCGCCAGGTAGCCGACCACCTCGCCACGGGCGTCGATGACCAGCGCCAGCTCGGGCTCGGGGACGTCCCAGGTCGAGTCGGCGCGGATTCGCAGCGCCGCGCCCGGTGCCCGCACGCGCGCGGCGGGCGCCTTGAGGAAGAGCTCGGGCCGCTGCGCCTCGTAGACCAGCTCGTAGACGTCGCCCACCGAGGACTCCTCGACGCGTGCCGTGGCCGAGCGCCGGTAGGTGACGCCGCCGGCCCACACCTCCTGATCGTCGACGGGCGCCAGCAGCTCGGCCGAGGCCGTCAGCGGAGCGCGCTGCAGCGCGCCGTCGACCGCCTCGTGCAGGCGCTCGCGGCCGGCGCCCAGCAGCTCGGCCAGCGAGCCGTCGATCGGGTGCAGGTCTCCCCCGCGCGCGACGGCGAGGACGGGCGCGCCGTCGACCAGCACGCGGCGCAGCCCCTCGCGCCCGGCGTCGGGGTGAGCGTGGAGCGTGGACCGGGGCATGGCAGCGAATCTATAGCGCGGCGCAACGCCCAGACGCGAGCGCAGGACGGAGTGGCCGCGGGCGCAACCTACGGGGCGCAGGACGTGTTCCTCAAGCGTGAGGCCGACGCGGGTGTGTCGCTGGGCGCTGATGGCGATGCTCGTCGCCGCCGCGCCCGCGGACGGCGCGCAGGTCATCGCGCCGCGCGACGTCGCCGCCGCGCCTGCGGACGCCGCGCAGGTCATCGCGCCGCGCGACGTCGCCGCCGCGCTGGCGGTCGCCGGCGACGGCCGCGCCTTCGTCGTGAGCCCCAGCGCGCGACCGGACTCCGGGACGCTGCGCGCCGTGCGCCGGCGCACGGCCCCGCCGGGCGCAGCCTTCGGCTCCTCGCACGCGCTGATGCGCTCGAGCGGCGCCGACCGCGCCGTCGACGCGGGCGTCGCCGCCGACGGCAGCGGCGTGATCGTGGTCCAGCGCGCGCGCGGCGCTCGGCGCAGCGTCCGCGCGGTCGCGTTCGGCCCGGGCGGGCGGCTCGGCCGGGCGCTGGCGCTGTCCGCGCCGGGCGCCCGCGCGGACTTCGCGGCGTCGGCCGTCGCCCCCAGCGGCGCGGCGATCGTCGTCTGGTTCCGCCACCGGGGCGCCCGCTGGCGCCTGGAGGCCACGACGCGTGAGCCGGGACGCGCGCGCTTCGGCGCGCCCCAGGCGCTCTCGGCCTTCGTGCGCCGCCCGTGCTGCACGAGCGTGTCCGTTTCGATCGGGGCGCGCGGCGACGCCGCCGCGACATGGACGTCGACCGCGCGCCCCGCGGTATGGGCGGCCCTGCGCGCCGCCGGGCAGCGCTTCCACGCGCCGCGGCTCCTCGCCCGCGACGCGAGCGACGCACCCCGGGTCGTCGTCGGCGACGGCGGCGCCGTCGCGCTCACCTACAGCACCCAGCACGTGCCGCTGCGCGCGACCGACGGGCTGCAGCTGCGCCGGGCGCCCGCGGCGGGCGCGTTCGGTCCGGCCGAGGACGTCAACCCGGGTGGCGGGGTGACGATCGCCGGCGCGGCGGTCACGACCGCAGGCGACGTGCTCATCGCGTGGCGCGACCAGGTCCACGGCGCGCAGGTGCATCTCACGGAGGCCGCGCCCGGCCGGCCGCCGACGCCGATCGGCGAGCTCGGCCATGACGTGAGCGCCAAGGCCATCGCGGTGGCGGCCGGCGACGACGGGCGCGCGGTCGTCGCGTGGTCGCAGCGGGTGTCGGCCCGCCGCGAGCGGACCCTCGCCGCGCTGCGCCCGGCGAACGGCGCGCCGTTCGGCGCGCCCGTCGCGCTCGGGTCGGCATGGCCGGAGGCCGAAGCAGGGTCCGCGCGGCTGGTGCCCGGTGGCGGCGCGCTCGTGGCCTGGAACGCGGCGCGCTTCGGGCGCCCGGCGCAGCGCCGCTCGGCGCTGCTGGTCACGCGAGTGCCCTAGCGCGATACTGGGCGCTCCTACGATCCAGAGGAGGGGCCATGGCAGTCGACCGCGAGCTCGGAGCCGGTTCCTGGTCGTACTTCGGTGATCCACGAGCGATCTCGCACGCGGGCGACACGTTCACGGGCTGGATCTCGACGACCGGGAACGTGTGGGTCGCGCGCTACACGGCCGACGGCAAGCTCACCAAGCGCGTGATCTTCAAGGGCCTGGGCCGCGACGACCACAACAACCCGTCGCTCGTCTTCCGCCACGACGGCCACATCATGGTCTTCTTCTCGCCTCACTCCGGGCACCACCTGCCGCCCCCGGGCATCCCCAAGGCGATGCACTACATGGTCTCGCTGAACCCGTACTCGATCGACGGCTTCGGCCAGGTCCACACGGTCGACACCAACGTGCCCGGCGGCCTGGGCTACACCTATCCCAACCCGATGCAGCTGCAGGACAAGCTGTGGCTCTTCTGGCGCGGCGGCGCCTGGAACCCGACCTTCTCCTACACGACGGACGGCATCCACTGGGTGCCCGCCCGCGAGCTCGTCTACTTCGGCCACGCCCAGCGCCCGTACACGAAGTACGTCACCGACGGCAAGCGCCAGATCCACGGCATCTTCACCGACGGCCACCCGGAGAACTGGAAGAACAGCCTCCACTACGCGCGCTACGAGAACGAGGCGCTCTACGCCATGGACGGGCGCAAGCTCGGGACGCTCAAGGACGTCCCGCTGCACACCTCCAAGCTCGACCACATCTACAACTACTCGGACGCCGGCGGCCGCGCCTGGGGCCACGACATCGCCCTGACCGCCGACGGCCGCCCGCGCGTCGTCTACACGCGGCGGGTCAACAACCGCGACACCTTCTGGTACGCCTACCACAACGGCACGAAGTGGCTGAGCCGCAAGATCGTCGAGGCCGGGGCCGGGCGCCCGTCCTTCCACTCGGGCGGCGCCACGCTCGACCACGAGGACCCGCGCGTCGTCTACCTGTCACGCACGATCGGCAACTGGAACCAGGTCGAGCAGTGGTTCACGCCGGACTCGGGCCGCACCTGGACGCACCGCCAGCTGACCAGCGACCCCTCGGGCTACGCCATCCGCCCGGTCACCCCGCGCGGGCTCGGGCAGGCCGCCAACCGGATCCTCTACGTGTGGGGCGACCAGCGCACGATCGGCTTCACCAACTACACGACGCGCGTCCACGCGCTGGATTTCTGAGACCATGTCGCTCCGCGACGGGGGCCCGCCTGCGGCGGCGTGCGCAGCGGCTCCGCCGCCTGTGCCGCCTTCGGCACCCCTCCCGCGCCGCTCAGCCGCTCTTCGCGTCGAGCAGCTGCAGGAGATCGTGGGCGGCGAGCTCGATCTCCTTGTGACGCCACTCGGCAGCGCGGTAGTGGCACGCGATCAGGCCCATCCGGTGGATGCGGCGGAAGTCGCCGTAGACGAACGCGTAGCGCGCCTTGGTCTCGTCGTTCGCCCCGTCGGTGAGCCCGATGTGCCAGGAGGAGTACTCGTCCCACGAGTGCGACTCGAGGAACGCGTTCTCGTCGGCCGCCCGCGGCTGGACCGCGCCCCACTCGCTGTCGAGGACATATTGGCGGGCGTCGATGAGCCGGCGCGCTCGCTCCACGCCGCGCTCGTTGACCGAGTAGCTGGCCATCGCCTGGATCTTCCCAGGCGCGCGTAGGCCTACGTCGCCGCGGCCGGCACCGCGGCGGCCGCGGTCTCGATGAGGTCGACCACGTCGTCGGGGTGGGACACCATCGCCACGTGGTTGGTCGCGACCTCGACCGTGGTCGCGCCCATGCGCTCGGCGAACAGCCGCTCGGCGTCGGGCGGGATCGCCTGGTCGCCGTCGGCGACGAGGAACCAGGACGGCAGCGCCTTCCATGCCGGCGTTCCCATCACGTCGCCGAGGGCGTTGGAGTGCAGCGGCTGCTGGACGGCGTGCATGACCTTCGCCTGGACCGGGTCGACGTCAGCGGCGAAGTGCCCGACGAAGTCGTCCTCGGGCAGCCAGGCGAAGCCCTGGTCGTCGATGCTGAGGTTCGCCAGCGCGGGCGTCGGGGGTCCCTGCGCGAGCAGGCCGCCGATCGACTCGCCCTCGTCGAGGCCGAAGCCGGCGATGTAGACGAGGCCGATCACGTTGGGCGCATCGGTGCCGAGCGAGGTGATGATCTGACCGCCGTAGGAGTGGCCGGCGACGAGCGTCGGGCCGCTCTGCAGACGCAGCACGTGACGCAGGCGCGCGACGTCGTCGGCGATCGCGTTCAGCCCGAACTGGGGCGCGGTGACGTTGTAGCCGTCGGCCTGCAGGCGCTCGATGACGGCGCTCCAACTGGATCCATCCGCCCAGGCGCCATGGACGAGGACGATGTTCGGCGAAGCCGGCATTGCGGTTGCTCCTCGAAGGGTGGGGCCGAGAGACCAACCTACACAGGCGCTGGCGCGGGCCTTTCGAGGAATCCGGTGAACGAGCGGCGGATGCCATCGGCGTCCAGGCCATGGGCTGCGCGGTGCTCGCGGCCGCTGCCGTAGCGGCGCAGCTCGACGTTGGCGACGCCCAGCGACAGCAGCCGGTGCGGGCGGTCGACGAGCGCCGTGCCGACCTCGGCGGCCGACGTGCCCGCCAGGTAGGGCTCGACGAGCACGACGTCGGAGCCGTCGCCCGCCAGGGCGCGCAGCCCGTCGGCGTCGAAGGGCCGCACGGTCGCCAGGTAGGCGACGGTCGCGTCGAGGTCGCTCGTCGCCGCGAGCGTCTCGTCGAGCGTCGGCCCGACCGCCAGCACGACGGGCGCGTCCCGGGACCCGCGCCGCAGCACGGTCAGCCCGTCGGCGCGCACCGCAGCCGCGTTGGACTCCTCGGACATCCGGATGTAGACGCGGTCGTCGCCCGCCAGCGCCCGCGCGAGCGCGTCCTCGAGCTCGTCGGGGTGGCCGGGGACGTGGATCGTCCAGCCCGGCAGCGCCGAGAGGAGCGCCACGTCGCCGGGCGCCTGGTGCGTGCGGCCCGACTGGGCGCCATCGTAGGAGGCGCCGGTGGTCACGAGCACCGCGCCCACGTCCTGGTGGCCGAGGTCGAGCTTGACCTGCTCGTAGGGGCGCTCGACGACGAAGGGCGCGTAGGAGTGCACGACGGGCCGCAGCCCCTCGAACGCGAGGCCGGCGGCCACGCCGATCATGAGCTGCTCGCGGATGCCGACGTTGAACACGCGCTCGTGGCGCGGCAGCTCGGAGACGCCGATCTCCGCGACGACGATGGCCGTGCGCGGGTCGTCCTCGAGCGCCCGCGTGGCGCGCTCGTAGAAGCGCTTGCGCATGGTGGTCATCGGGCCACCTCGGCGACGACCACGTGCGGGCGCTCGCCGGTCGTGCGCAGCGCCCGCTCGATCGCGTCGTGGTCGCGGCCGTCGACGCGCGCCGCGCTCCAGCCCTCGAGCTCGAAGCGCGCCGCGATCCCACCCGGCCAGTGGTAGGTCGACGAGTGGTTGTCGACGGCGATCGCGGTGAGGCGGCCGAGCGCGAGCCGGCCGGCGAGCTGGACGGCCTCCCAGTTGCTGCCCTCGTCGAGCTCGGCGTCGCCGACCAGGCAGAACACGCGCGCCCGCCGGCGCCCGCGCGCCTGGAGGCCGAGCGTCGTGCCCACCGCGATGGGCAGGCCGTGGCCGAGCGAGCCGCTCGAGATCTCCACCCCGGGCACGAGCACGTGATCGGGGTGGTGGCCCAGCGGCGAGTCGAAGTTGCCGAAGCCGGCGAGGTCGTCGACGTCGATGAAACCCTTCGCGGCGAGGACCGCGTAGTAGGCGGCCGGGCCGTGGCCCTTGGAGAGCAGGAAGCGGTCGCGCTCGGGATCGTCGGGCGCGCGCGGGTCCAGGCGCAGGACGCGGTCGTAGAGGACCCACAGCACGTCGAGCGTCGAGAGCGCGCTCCAGTCGTGCTTCTCGTCGCCCGTGAGCTCGGTCAGGAGCGCCGGCAGATCGTCGTGGTCGAGGGTCGTGGAGACAGCCATTGCCGCACGGTAGGACCTCAACTATGGTTCAAGTCAAGGATGGCCCGCGAACTGACCATCGGAGAGCTCTCCGCGCGCAGCGGCGTGTCGCAGTCGGCACTGCGCTTCTACGAGCGCAAGGGCCTGATCTCCGCCGAGCGCAGCAGCGGCAACCAGCGCCGCTATCCGGCCCACGCCCTGCGCCGCGTCGCGCTCCTGCAGGCGGGGCGGACGGCCGGCATCCCGCTGGAGCGCATCCGCGCCGCGCTCGACACGCTGCCCGAGGACCGCGCGCCGACCAAGCGCGATTGGGAGCGCCTCTCGCGCGGCTGGCGCGCGGAGCTCGACCTGCGCATCGCGACGCTCGAGGGCATACGCGGCCGCCTGACGGGCTGCATCGGTTGCGGCTGCCTGTCGCTGCGACGCTGCACGCTGCTCAACCCCGGCGACGAGGCCGCCCGCGAGGGCCCCGGCGCCCATTACCTGGTGAAGTCCCGACCGGCATGAGCACTCCCGACACCAACGGCGACGTCGGGGCCCGCGCACGCGCGTGGCGCAACGGCGCGCACGCCGCCGTCTGCGACCTGATCGAGCCCTGGGCGCACGGCACCATCGTGCGCGCCACGCGCTATCCGTCGTACTACGACTACAACCTCGTGCGCGTCGAGGAGGACCCGAGGATGAGCCTCGAGGCGCTCGTCGCCTTCGCCGACGAGGCGCTGGCCGGGCTGGAGCACCGCCGCTTCGACTTCGACGACGTCGTCGTGGCCGACGCGCTGCGCCCCGGCTTCCGGGCCATCGGCTGGAAGACGGTGCGCCTCATGTGGATGCACCACGAGTCCCCGCCTCCGCCCGGGCCGGACATCGAGGTGCGCGAGGTCCCCTACGACGCGGTGCACGAGCTGCGCGTCGCCTGGCACGGGGAGGACTTCCCCGACGAGGCCGCCGCCGCCTACCACGCGCAGGCGCGGGCCGTGGCCATGAGCCGGGGGGTCCGCGTGCTGGCCGTGTACGAAGGCGACCGGCCGATCGCCTTCGCCCAGCTCGAGCACGACGGCGACGCGGCGGAGATCGGCCAGGTCTACGTGCACCCGGATCACCGCGGCGGCGGCCGCGGCACGGCCATGACGCGCGCCGCGATCGAGGCGGCGGGCGACGTGCGCGACCTGTGGATCGTGGCCGACGACGAGGACCGCCCGAAGGACCTCTACGCCCGCTTGGGCTTCCGCCCGGTCTGGACCTCGATGGAGGCCACGCGGTGGCCGTGAGCGCCGACACCGGCGCCGCAGCGGCGCTCGGCCCCGGCCTGCCGTGAGCGGCTTGCCATGACTCAGGCGCCGCCGGTGGCCGCGGCGAGACGACCCGCCGAGCCGGGGTCGTGCGTGGGCAGGCACACCGCCCCGGTTGCCTGCACGAACGCGCGCACGCGGGCGACGCTCTCGCGGGCCTGGGCGTCGTCGGGCGCCACGCCGTCGATCCGCCCATGAGCAGGTCGAGGCGGTAGGTGACGTCGCCAGTACGGGTGCCATCGCAGCAGGTAGCCGGGATCGTTGACGCGCGCGGTCTCCCCCGTGTCGACGACGATCGTTCCGCCGGGATGCTCGATGACCCAGGCGTGGATCGGCAGCCAGTCCGACCACTGGCGGTCGCGCAGCGTGTCGACGCGCCGCCTGAGTCCGCTCGCCACCGGCTCGACCTGGCGGCGCTTGATGCGGACCAGGCCGGTCTGGATGGCGTGGACCTTCACCCCTGCCTCACGCCGCCGTCAGCCCTCCGTCGATGACGAGCCCGGTTCCGGTGACGAAGGCGGCGGCGTCGGAGGCGAGGTAGAGGACCGCCTGCGCGACCTCCTCGGTCGTGCCGAGGCGGCCCATCGGCTGGCGGGCGCGCAGCGCGTCGAGCGACTCGCCGACCTCGTCGACGAGGCGGCGCACCCACGGCGAGTCGACCGTGCCCGGGCACACGGCGTTGACGCGAACGCCCTGGCGGACGTGGTCGATGGCCATCGCGCGGGTGAGGGCGATGACCGCCCCCTTCGACGCGCAGTAGGCGGCCCGGTTGGGCAGGCCCACCAGGCCGGCGACCGAGGCGATGTTGACGATCGCCCCTCCCCCGCGCTGCACCATGCCGGGGATCGCGTGCTTGCAGCACAGGAACGTCCCTCGCGCGTTGACCGCGAAGACGTTCTCCCACACCTCGAGCGGCGTGTCGGGCGCGCTCGTCGTGGAGCCGACGCCGGCCACGTTGACCAGCACCTCGAGCTCGCCCATCGCTGCGGCGACGGCGTCCTCGTCGCGGACGTCGAGCGCCAGGGGCCGCGCCCGGGCGCCGAGCTCGCCGGCCAGCGCGTCCACGCGCTCGCCGGCCGCGTCCGCCAGCACCACGTCGGCGCCCTCGGCGTGCAGGGCGCGCGCGACCGCCTCGCCGATCCCCGAGCCGGCGCCGGTGACGAGCGCGCGCCGGCCCTCGAAGCGAGCGTCGGCCATCAGGTCCGGTAGGACACGGTCTCGCGGGCGCCCGACCGGGCCGAGCGCACGATCGCATCGCACACCTCGGCGGCGCGGTAGCCGTCCTCGAGGGTGGCTCCGTGCGGGGCGACGTCGGCATCGTCGCGGATGGCGGTCAGCAGGTGGTGGAGCTCGTGCACAAAGGTGTGCTCCCAGCCGATGATGTGCCCGGGCGGCCACCAGTACTCCCAGAACGGGTGCTCGGCCTCGCTGACGAGCACCGTCCGGAAGCCCTGGACCGAGGCGCCGGGCGTCGAGCCCTCGAGGTGGACCTGCAGCTCGTTGAGGCGCTCGAGGTCGAAGGCGATCGAGCCCTTGCTCCCGTTGACCTCCCAGCGAAACGCGTTCTTGCGCCCGGTGGCGAAGCGCGTCGCCTCGATCGTCCCCACCGGCCCGCCCGCGAAGGCCACGGCTGCCTCGAAGGCGTCGTCGACCTCGCGCCCGGGCTGGAACGTCGCGGTCAGGGCGCTGACGGCGTCGATCTCGCCGACGAGATAGCGGGCGAGGTCGATCACGTGGGCGCCGAGGTCGCCCAGCGCGCCCGAGCCCGCGGCGTCCTTGTCGAAGCGCCAGACCGCCTCGGTCGTGGTCCCCCAGTCCTGCAGGTAGGAGCCGCGGAAGTGATGGATCTCGCCGATCTCGCCGGCCTCGATGAGCCGGCGGGCCAGGCGCACGGCGGGAACGAAGCGGTAGTTGAAGGCGCACATGTGCTTGACGCCGGCGGCCTGCACGCGCTGCCACGTCTCATAGCTCTCGTCGGCGTCGCGCCCCAGCGGCTTCTCGCAGATGACGTGCTTCCCCGCCTCGGCCGCGGCGATCGTCGGCTCGGCGTGCAGGTTGTTGGGCCCGGAGTTGTCGAACAGGCCGATGCGCTCGTCGTCGAGCAGCGCGTGCCAGTCGGTCACGTGGGTCGCGAAGCCGTAGCGGCGGGCGGCCTCGGACACCGCCTCCTCGTTGCGCCCGGCGATGGCCACGAGGTCGGGCATGAGCGGCGGCGGCCACGTCATGTAGGACAGCTTGCGGTAGGCGTTGGCGTGCGCCTTGCCCATGAACGCGTAGCCGAGCATCCCCACGCCGATGGTCGGCACATCGTCCCCGCCGCGGGCGTCTCCCTGCGTGTGGAAGGCGCTCATTCGGGCCCCTGGAACGCCGCGTCGAAGGCCACCGACGAGGGCGAGAAGTCGGTCTGGCGCAGGAAGCTGACGGCGTCGGCCGCGCCCCACTCGCGGTCCATGCCCGAGTCCTCCCACTCGACCGACAGCGGGCCGTCGTAGCCGATCCGGTTCAGCACGCGGAAGAGCGCCTCGAAGTCGACGTCGCCGTGGCCCGGGGAGACGAAGGTCCAGCCGCGGTCGGCCTCGCCGAAGTCGATGTGCGAGCCGAGGATCGAGCGCCGGCCGTCGAGCATGACCTGCGAGTCCTTGACGTGGACGTGGTAGATGCGATCGGCGAACTCGGCTGCGAAGGCCGCCGGGTCGAGGAACTGCGGGATGAAGTGGCTCGGGTCGAGGTTGATCCCGAAGCCCTCGCGGCGGCCGACGGCGGCCAGCGTCTTGCGTGTGGTCACGAAGTCGTAGGCGATCTCGGTCGGATGAACCTCGAGGGCGAAGCGCACGCCCTCGGCGTCGAAGACGTCGATGATCGGCCCCCAGCGCTCGGCGAACTCCTCGTAGCCGCGCTCGATCTGCGCCCAATCGTTGGGCGGGAAGGAGTAGAGCTGGTGCCAGATGGGCGAGCCGGTGAAGCCCGTGACGACCGGTACCCCGAAGGCCGCGGCGGCGCGCGCGGTGTCCTTCATCCGCTCGGCGGCGCGCGTGCGCACGCCCTCCGGGTCGCCGTCGCCCCAGACCTCGGGCGCCAGCACGCCCTTGTGGCGCGCGTCGATCGGGTCGCACACCGCCTGGCCGACGAGGTGGTTGCCGATCGACCAGCACCCCAGGCCATGGCGCTCGAGCAGCTCGCGGCGGCCCGCGGCGTAGTCGGGCTCGGCCACCGCGCGGTCGACCTCGAAGTGGTCGCCCCAGCACGCAAGCTCGAGACCGTCGAAGCCGAACGACGACGCCTTGCCTGCCAGGTCGTCGAGGGTGAGGTCGGCCCACTGGCCTGTGAAGAGCGTGATCGGTCTGGCCATCATTCCTCCGGCGTCGGGTGCTCGCGCCGGGCACTCTAGTTGCCGTCCCCGGCCGCGCGTGGATTATCGATCAGCGCGCATGCGCCACGAAGGGCCGGCCGGGCCCGTAGTATTCGCGGCCGCGTGGCCGCCTCCCTGACCTCATCCTCCACCGTACGCGCCGACGCGATCGCCTATGTCCTCGACGCCTACGACGGCGTCACCGTGCGCGAGGGCAAGGGCCTGCCGCACGCGCAGGCGGTGGCCGACGTGCTGCGCAGCGCGGGCTACGACGAGGACACGCAGCTCATCGCTCTCCTGCACGACGTGGTGGAGGACACGCCACGGACGGTCGACGACATCCGCGAGGCGTTCGGCGAGCCGATCGCCGCCAAGGTCGGCGCCCTCACGGAGGATCCCGCCCTCAGGCGCTTCGCGCAGCGCAAGCGAGACCTGCGCACCCGCAGCGTCGCCGCCGGCTCGCCCGTCATCGACATTGCCGTGGCCGACAAGATCGCCACGCTCAACCACGCGCTGCTCACCGAGTCCGCGGTCAGCGACCGCACGCTGCGCCATTACACCGTCACGCTCCAGCTCGCGCTCACCGCGGGCCTGGCGACGGACCTGTGCAGGCAGCTCGACGAGCTGATCGCGCGGGTCGCCGCGACTAGGGACTGACGTAGCGCAGATCGAGCTCGTCGCTGCGTCCGGACCAGCGCAGCGTCAGCCGCCAGCAGCCGGGCGCCGGGAGGTCGATGCCCGACGGCCCAGGGCCCCCGACCACCACGCGCGTGACCGGGTGCCCGACGCGCCGGCGGCCGTCCATGCGCTGGGCGCGGATGCGCAGGTCCGACAGCGGCTTCACCTGGCGGCGCGAGACCCAAAGGATCTTGTTGCCGCGGTCCTTCTGCGCCGGTGAGCGCAGCGGGTAGCCGAAGACGAGCGCCGCGATCTCGCCCGAGCGCCCGAGCACGTGCGGCAGGCGCGGGCGCGGATCGGAGAAGCCGGTGCGCGCCCAGGCCGGCAGGACGCCCTTGTGGACCACCGAGCGGCAGGCCGGCGCGGGCGACGACCCGGCGCCGGCCGGAGCGACCGCCACGGCGCCGACGACGATCAGCGCGGCGATCCAGCGCAACGTGGTCACGTCCCCCATACCCCGCGCGGCGCGCCGCGGTTCCCGCTCAGGCGACCTCGCCCGGAGCGCCGACCCATTCGAGCACCGTGTCGACCCCGGTCAGCTCGAAGACGCGCCGGATCTGCGGCGGCCCCGGCACGCAGACGAAACGCGCGCCGGCGTCGCGGGCGCGGCGCGCAGCCGCCAGGACGCCGCTCACGCCCGAGGAGTCGATGAAGGTCAGCCCCCGGAGGTCGACGACCGTCGTCGCCCACAGCCCGTTGTCGGCGGCGAGGACCTCGTTGAGCTCAACCATGGTGTCGAGGTCGAGTTCGCCGGTCACGGCGACGACGCGAACGCCATCGTCCGTGCTGACGGTCACCTCGAACTCCGGCCGCTGTGGCAGCACGCCGTTGTTCATGCGCGCCATCCTAGAACGGTCCGGGAGGCCGGTGCACCGGATGCACGGCCAACGGCGGGCACGTCAGGGGCCGATCGCAGAGGGGAACGGCAGCGCTATCGGGTCGGCCGCCAGGCTGCTGCGCCCGGCGGCGTCGAAGCGATCGAGGCCCAGGAAGGACACGTCGGTCACGACGGTCGCCCCGTGCAGCGCGAGGTCGACGGCGATGCGCGCCACCGCGGGACCCCACATCATCCCGTGGCCCGCCGCCGAGGCGACGGTGAGCCCCTCGATCGGCTCGCCGCCCTGTCCGAGCGCCGGACCGAGGATCGGCAGGTGGTCGGGCGTGTAGTCGATCGTGGCCGCCCACGCCTTGCGCAGCCCCAGTGCCCGGGTCATCGGCAGCAGTCGGGCGAGGTGCTCGCGAGCGGCGTGCTGGGTGGCTTCGTCGATCCCGCGGGCCTCGCCAGGCGCCTCGCCCGGATCGCTGATCCCGAAGAGCAGGCCGCCCTCCTCCTGACGCCAGTACAGGCCGGCCTCGACGTCGAAGCCCATCGGCAGCGGGCCGGCCGCGAGCTCGGGCGCCGGGCTCGTGACGAACACGTGATGGCGCACGCCGCCCACCGGCGGCGCGACGCCGGCCATCGCGCCCAGCGCGCCCTGGCCCACGCCGCCGGCGAGGATGACGTGCTCGGCGGCGATGACGCCGTCGGGCGTCTCGACTCCGGTCACCCGGCCGCCCTGGACGCGCAGCCGCACCACCGGCGCGCGCTCGCGCAGGCGCACGCCGTGCTCGCGCATCATCACGAGGTAGGCCGCCACGTTGCGCGGCGGGCTTATGGCGCCGTCCTGCTCGCAGAACGTCGCGCCGAGGATGCGCTGCGGATCGAGCAGCGGCAACAGCTCGGCGGCCTGGGCCGGCGTCACCCAGCGCGCATCGAGGCCGCGCTCGTTCTGCATGGCCAGGCGCAGGTGCGCGGCGCGGACGTCGTCCTCGCTGGTGGCGACGATGAGGTAGCCCAGCGCGCGGAAGTCCGAGTCGATGCCGTAGCGCTCGTGCTGGCGGAGGTAGAAGCCGACGGTCCAGCGCCCGAGGTCGACGGCCGTCGGCGTCCCGCCCTGCGTGCGGACCATGCCCGCCGCGCGCGAGCTCGCGCCCTGGCCGGCGGTGGCGGCGTCCACCACGACCACGCGCCCGGCGCCGTCCTCGCGCGCGAAGACCGAGGCCCAGCCGCCGACCGTCCCGGCGCCGACGATGACGAGGTCCGCGCTCTCGCTCATCGCGAGCACCCGCTTTCCGAGATGGCCGGCACCATGGACGAGCAATGACGCGCTGTCATCGCGAGCACCAGCTTCCCGATGTGGCCACGGCCACGGACGAGCAATGACGCGCTGTCATCGCGCGGTCGCCGGCTCCCGCTGGTCGGCGAGGACGGCCATGGCGGCGTTGCGGCCGTTGAGGGCGATGACGCTCCCGCCGGGGTGCGTCGCGGCGCCGCAGAAGTAGAGGCCCGCCACCGGCGTGCGGGGCGTGAGGCGCTGCTCCCACATCTGGTCCGGGGTGACCTCGCCCTGGAAGATGTTGCCGCCGGTGAGGCCGATGCGGTGCTCGATGTCGGGCGGCCCGAGGACCTCGTAGGCCTCGATGCGCTGCTCGAAGCCCGGCGCGAAGCGGTCGATGAGGTCGATGAACTGGCGCGCCACCTCCTCGCGGCGGCTGTCCCACGTCCCCTCGGCGAGATCGTAGGGCGCGTACTGGCCGAACACGCTGAGCAGGTGCTTGCCCGTGGGCGCGGGCGACGGGTCGTAGCCGGTCTGCAGATAGACCTCGCCGAAGCCCACGGCGGGCTCGCCGCGCTCGCAGGCCTCGAAGGCGCGCTGGGCGTCCTCCAGACCGCCGGTGACGTCGATCGTCGCGCGCGCGGGCCACATCTCCCCCGGCGCGGCGGTCCAGTCGGGCAGCGCGTTGAGCGCCGCGTTGAACTTGACCACCGGGCTGCGCACCTTCCAGTCCTCCAGGCGGCGGCGGTAGTCGTCGGGCACGTCCTGACCTTCCAGGAGCGAGAGCGCGACTTTGGGGTCGGCGTTGCAGAGCACGGTGCGCGCCCGGATGCGGGTGCCGTCCTCGAGCACGACGCCGGCGTCGGGCTCGACGGCCGCCACCGGCACGCCGCAGGCGAGCACGGCGCCCGCCTCGCGCGCAGCGTCGGCCAGCGCGAAGCTGACCATCCCCATCCCGCCCTTGACGTAGCCCCACACGGGGCCCTGGCCCTCGAGGTCGCCCTGGAAGTGCATGAGCTTGATCGACGCCGTGCCGGCGTCCTTGGGTCCGCCGTAGGCGGCGATCACGCCCTGGCCGAAGAGCGCGTCCTTCAGCCGCTGGTCGCTCACGTGGTCGTCGAGCACCTCGGCGATCGAGGCGCTGAAGACGACGTCGAGCATCGTCTGCTCGCCGCCCAGCAGCTCCTCGATCTCCGCGCGCGTCGGCGTCTCGCCCACCCACGTGTCGCGTGCGCCGGTGCGCAGCTTGCGGCGGATCTCGTCGAACAGGTGCTCATAGGCCCAGTAGCCCTCGATGTCCTTGGGAACCACGCCGAGGTCGCGAAGGTTGCGCTCGGTGCGCTCGTCGTCGAGCCACTGCCCGAAGGCCGTCCCGTCCTCGAACGGGACCCACAGGTTGGGGTCGGCCACGAAGCACTGAAACCCGCGGCGGCGCAGGTCGAGCTCGGAGATCACGAGCTCGTCGAGCAGGCCCACAACGTATGCGCACGGGCTGACGACGAAGCGCTCGTCGGGGAACGGGCGCTCGAGCGTGCAGGCACCGCCCAGGCGCTCACGGCGCTCGAGCACGAGCACCGAGCTGCCGGCGCGCGCGAGGTAGGCCGCGGCGGTCAGGCCGTTGTGGCCGCCGCCCACGACGACGGCGTCCCACTCGCGCGCGGCGAGCTCGGACAGCGGCTCGGGGAGCCCGACCTCGCCGAGCCGGGCTGCGATGTCGTTCATCTCTGGGCTCCTGTTCTGATGACAGCATCGACCGCGACGGCGCCGCGGGCGTTGACGAGCACGGGGTTGAGCTCGAGCAGCTCGAGGCCCTGGTCGAGCAGCAGCGCGCCCGCGCGCGCGGCGAGCGCGGCAGCGGCCGCGACATCGGCCGGGGCGCCGGTGCGCGTGCCGGCCAGCAGCGGGGCGGCGCGCAGGGAGCGCAGCGCGCGCTCGACGCGCGCGGCGTCGGCGGGCAGCGGGACGACGGCGACGTCGCCGAAGGCCTCGGTCCAGACGCCGCCCAGCCCGACGGTGAGGACGGGCACGACGGCATCGCGGCGCGCGCTGACGAGCAGCTCGATCCCGGGCGGCGCCATGGCCTCGACGAGGACCCGCGCGTCGGCGCGGGAGTGGCCGTTCGCGCGCACGAGGTCGCGATAGGCCCAGCGCACGTTGCGCTCGTCCTCGAGCCCCAGCGCCACGGCGCCGGCCTCGGTCTTGTGGCGCAGCCCGGCGGCCACGAGCTTGAGCGCGACGGGGCGCCCCAGACGAGCGAAGATCTCGGCCGCGTCGTCCTCGTCGCGGGCGATGCGCCCCGGCGGCACGCGGATGCCCGCGCCGGCCAGCAGCGCTTTGGCGCTCGCCTCGTCGAGCCACGGCCCGGGAGCCTCGTCGCGCCCGCGCGCCGCGGCCGCGGCCATCGCCCGCAGGCGAGCGGCGTCGCCCGGCGCCTGGCGCAGGGCCGCCGCGCAGGCCAGCGCGGTGCGCAGGCCGGCGACGGCCGCCACGTCAGCGCCGGCGAGCTCCCACGCCGCCTCGTCGTCGAGCAGCTCGGGCAGGGTCGAGGCGACGAGCGTCGGCACCGGGCTCGCCGCCGCGCCCGCGCGGATCCCCTCGCGCACCGCGTCCCAGCTCTCGCGCACCGCCCCTTCGAGCCCCTGGGGCTGGTCGTAGAACGCGAGCACGTGGTCGATGCCCGGGTCCTCGCCGACGGCGGCGATCATGTCGCGCAGCGTCTCGACCTCGCCCCAGATGATGGCCGTGTAGTCGAGCGGATTGGCGACGGTGGCCGCCGCCGGCAGCAGCGCGCGCACGCGCTCGGCCGTGTCGGGGCGCAGGGCGGGCAGCTCGAGGCCGAGGCGCTGCGCCTCGTCGGCTCCGAGCCCGGAGTCGCCACCCGAGCAGGTGAGGATGGCCAGCCCGCCGTCGCCGCGCGGGCGCGCGCCGCGGACCGCGAGCGCCTTGGCCAGCTCGAGCAGGTCGTGCACGTCGTGCGCCCACGCGCCGCCGGCCTCCTGCACCAGTGCGCGGAAGGCGGCGTGGTCGCCGGCCACCGCGCCGGTATGCGCCGCGGCGGCGCTCGCACCGGCGGCCGAGGCCCCGACCTTGAGCACCGCGACGCCGATGCCGGCGTCGGCGCACAGCGCGAGCGCCTCGCACAGCCGCGCGCCGTCGCCGTCGCTCTCCAGGAAGAGGGCGACCGAGCGCACCCCGTCGCGCTGAGCGATGGCGTGGAGCCAGTCGCCGGCGTCGACGACGGCCTGGTTGCCGCACGAGACCACGGTGTGCAGGCGCAGGCCGCGGCGCGCGGCCAGCGCGTTGACCGCGACGTTGCCGCTCTGCGAGACGACCGCGACATGGCCGGGCTCACCCGGCACGAGCGCATCGCCCCAGAGCGCCGCGCGGTCGTGGAAGGCGACGATCCCGTCGCAGTTGGGTCCGCACACCGGAAGGTCGTGACGGTCGGCCGCGGTACGCAGGGCGGCCTCCAGACCCTCGCCGTCCGGCGTCTCGCCGAAGCCCGCCGCGTAGACGACCGCGCCGCCGCATCCGCGCGCGCCGGCCTGCTCGATCACCTCGGGCACGCCCGCCGCGGGGATGGCGACGACGACCGCGTCGACGGGCTCGGGCAGGTCGGTCACGGTCGGCACGCAGGTGCGCCCGTGCACGCGCCGGCGCGTCGGGTGCACGCCCCACACGCGCCCGCGGAAGCCCGTACGCCTGAGGTTGCGCAGCGTCTCGTCGGCGTAGGCGCCGGGCCGGCTGGTGGCGCCGACGACGGCGATCGAGCGCGGCGCGAGCAGTGGCGTCAGATCCCTCAATGCAGCACGCGCTCCACGCCGCGGCGCTCGAGGGCGCGCGCCACGATCAGGCGCTGGATCTCGCTCGTGCCCTCCCAGATGCGGTCGACGCGCAGCTCGCGCCACAGGCGCTCGGCGACGTTCGTGCGCGTGTAGCCGCGCCCGCCGAAGATCTGCACGGCGCGGTCGGCGCAGCGGTTGGCGGCCTCGCTGACGAAGAGCTTGGCCATCGCGGCCTTGGCGTGCACGACCTTGGGGTCGGCGCCGGCGTCGACCAGCCGCGCAACCTCGAGGCCGAGCAGGCGGCCGGCGGCTGCGTCGGCCGCGGAATCGGCCAGCGGGAAGGAGACGCCCTGGTAGTCCATGATCCGCGAGCCGCCCTGCTCGCGCTCGAGGGCCCAGGCCGTCGTCTCCTCGATCAGCCGCCACATCGCCCCGACGCCACGGGCCGCGATGCCCAGGCGCTCCTCGGCGAACCAGCCGCGCTGCAGGTCCTCGCCGCCGCCGAGACCCCCGATGACGGCGTCGTCGCGGACCTCGACGCCGGTGAAGCGCAGCGTCGGGTGGCCGTGGGGGTAGCTGTGGGTGAAGGGCGGGTCGTCGACCACCTCGATGCCGGCCGTCCCGCGCTCGACGAGGAAGAGCGTGGGCAGCTCGCTGCCGTCGATGAGCGCCTTGGCCATGACGATGTAGACCTGCGCGACGTCGCCGTAGGTCACGAACCACTTCTCGCCGTCGATGCGCCAGCCGTCCTCGGTGCGTATGGCGGTCGTCGCGATCCGCGACGGGTCCGAGCCGGCGTGCTCCTCGGTGACCGCGTAGGCGTCGTGCAGCTCGCCGCGCAGCGCGGGCTTGAGGTAGCGGTCGATCTGCGCCTGGGTGCCGTGGGCCAGGACGTTGTAGGCGCTCGGCATGTGCCACGAGAGCGCGTTGGTGCAGCGCCCGAGCTGCTCCTCGACCAGGAACCACTCGGTGTGGCTCCAGCCCTGACCGCCGTGCTCGACGGCGTGCAGGCCGCCGCCCAGGCGCCGGTCGACCGCCGCGTGGCGGATCTCGGCGATCCGCTCGGCGGGCAGGCGCCCGCGCGCACGCTCGGCCTCGACCTCGAGCGGCATCAGCACCTCCTCGACGAAGGTGCGCGCGCGGGCCTGAAGCTCGGCCTGCTCGGGGGTCAGGGTGGACGCGGCGGCGGCGATCTCGGTGCTCATGGATCCCTGGGGTTAGGGTTGCCGGCATCAGCGCGGACGAGGCACCACAGGGACGCGAGCGGCTGCTCGACGCCGCCGTGCGGCTCATCGCCCGGGAGGGCATCGACAACGTGCGCATCGCGCGCATCGCCACCGAGGCGGGCGTCTCGGCCGGGCTCGTGCACTACCACTTCGCCTCGCGCGACGCCCTGCTCGAGGAGGCGCTCGAGCACTCCTACGAGCGCGCCGGGGACCTGCGCCTCGCCGCCCTGGAGGAGGGCCGCGCGACGGCCGGCCAGCGCCTGGAGGCGATGATCGACCAATGCCTGCCCACCGATCGCGCACTGCACGACGACTTCGTCCTGTGGGTCGAGCTGTGGCTGCGCAGCGCCCGCGATCCGGCGCTGCGGCCCGTGGCCGCGCGCCTCTACGCGCGCCTGCACGCGTGGTTCGCGCAGGCGCTGGCCGACGGAGTGGCGAGCGGCGAGCTGCGCGACTGCGACGTCCGGCAGATGGCCGACCGTGTGCTGGCGCTCATCGACGGCTACGGCATCCGCGTGCTCGCCGGCGACCCGCAGGTCCCGCTCGAGCGCGCCCGGGCCGAGATCTGGGCGGCGGTCGCGAGCGACCTCGGCCTGTCCTAGGGCGCGCGCGCTCATCGCTGCAGCGCTTCGCGCTCGGGGTCGGTCAGCGGGCGCGGCGTGCCGTCCTCGCCGGCGGCGACGACCGTCGCCCCGGCGCTGATGACGGGCGCCCCGCCCACCGTCTCGATCGTCTCGCGCGTGCGCGCCCCCGTCGTCCCCAGCCCGTCGAGCGAGCAGCGGACCACGACCTCGGCGTCACGCCGCGCGGGCACGTGGCGGAAGTCGGCCGACACGTGCGTCACCTCGAGCCGTGGGACGGGCTCGATGCCGCCCAGGCGCGCGTCGAGCCACGCCTCGCGCACCTCGCCGACGTAGGTCAGCAGCACGGCCGGATGCACGCGCCCGGTGGCGTCGAGGTCGCGCCCGCGGATGGGGATGCGCTCTTCGTGCGGCGTCGGCGCCGGCCTCGCGGGCTCGGGAGCCGGCGCTCCGGGCAAGGTCACCCCGAGCTCGAGCTCGACGAGGCGGCGCGCCCAGCGCGTTGCGTCCAGGGTCGAGACGTCGTCGCCGTGCAGCGTCGTGTGCAGCCCGACCCCGTCGAGCGCGGCCACCAGCCGGCCCGCGGCGTCCTCGGGATCCGGGCAGCGCCAGCAGCCGCTGCGGTCGCCGTCGGCCAGGACGCCGGCGAGCGAAGCGCGCCAGCCACGCTCGAACTGCTCGAGCGTGAGGCGCAGCTGCTCGGTGTGGACCGCCTCGCCCCATGCGTCGATCCACATGCGCCACACGTCGCGGTCGGCCCACGCCTCGAGATCGAGGTACGCGGCGACGCGAGCGGGCGGATCGTCGTGGCGGCGCGAGACGGCCTGGAGCGCATCGAGGTCGGCGCGCGCGGCCGCCGCGAAGGCCTCGGCGACGACGTCGTCGCGCGAGTCGAAGTGGTAATTGAGCAGCCCGAGGCTGGCGCCCGCCTCGCCGGTGATGGCGCCCACGGTGGCCTTGGCGAAGCCGCGGCGCTGGATGACGCGCCGCGCAGCCTCGATGAGCTCAGCCCGACGGCTGTCGGACCCCCCGGGCCGCGCGGGGCGCGGCGTGGTCTGCGGTCGGCTCATCCAGCGGGAACCTCCTCCGGCGCCACTTCCGCGGTCGCGGACGGGACGGCGGCGTCGGCGGCCAGGACGCGCAGGTGGCGGGGCGGCAGGTGCACGGACACCGGATCGCCCTGCTCGTACTCGACCTGCTCGTCGTCGTTGGAGACATCGGCCTTGACCAGCGTCCCGGTCGCCAGGCGCACACGGACCTCCTGGTGGAAGCCGAGATACACGACCTCCTCGACCATCCCCGGCAGGCGGTTCTCGCCGGTGCTCCCGTGCGCCTCGAGGCGGATGTTCTCGGGGCGGATCATCGCCACCGCATCGTCGCCCTGCGACAGCGCGCACGTCTCGGCGCGCAGCGTGAAGGAGCCCAGTCCGAGCTGCGTGCCGTCGCCGTGGGCGTTGCCCACCGCCACCGGCACGAGATTCGACGCGCCCAGGAAGTTGGCCACGAACGCCGTCTCGGGAGCCTCGTAGAGCGCACGCGGCTCGTCGCACTGCTCGATGTTGCCGCCGCGCATGACCGCGACGCGGTCGCTCATGGTCAGCGCCTCGTCCTGGTCGTGGGTGACGTAGATGAAGGTCACCTCGAGCTGCTCCTGGATGCGCTTGAGCTCGACCTGCAGGTCCAGGCGCAGCCGCGCGTCGAGCGCGCCGAGGGGCTCGTCGAGGAGCAGCACCGGCGGTTCGAGCACGAGCGCGCGCGCCAGGGCGACCCGCTGCTGCTGGCCGCCGGAGAGTTGGGTGGGCCTGCGGTGCCCGAAGGGCTCCATGCGCACCAGCGCCAGCGCCTCGTCGACGCGACGCTTGGCCTCGGCCTTGGTGGCGCGCTGGTAGCGCAGGCCGAAGGCCACGTTCTCGGCGACGGTCTTGTGCGGGAAGAGCGCGTAGCTCTGGAAGACCGTGTTGACGCGCCGCTTGTGCGGCGGCGTGCGCGACATGTCGTTGCCGTCGAGCAGGATCCTCCCCTCGGTCGGGCGCTCGAAGCCGGCGATGAGGCGCAGCGTCGTCGTCTTGCCGCAGCCCGAGGGGCCGAGCATGGTGAAGAACTCGCCCGGCGGGACGTGGAGGTCGATGCCGTTGACCGCGACCGCATCGCCGAAGCGCTTGACGAGGTCGACGAGCCGGATGTCACCTTCGCTCATCGCGAGGGGCCCCTTTCGAAGTCGCCGCTGACGTCGGGCGAGCAATGGCGCGCTGTCATGGCGCTCACCCCATGTCCATCGCGAGTTGCTTGACGGCCGATCCCTGGTCCTCGCCGCGCGTCATGGCGCGGTAGACGACGTAGGCGAGCGCGAGCGCAGCGAGGCTGACGACGAGCATGATCGTCGCCAGCGCGTTGAGCGCCGGGGTCGGGCCGCCGCGCGCCTGCGAGTAGATCCGCATCGGCACGGTCGTGGTGTCCGCGCCGGAGGCCAGGTACTGGCTGACGACGAAGTCGTCGATCGACAGCGCGAAGGCGACGAGCAGGCTGGCCGCCATCGCCGGGAGCAGCAGCGGGATGAGCACGCGCCCGACGACGTGGAGTGGCGGCGCCCCGAGATCGGCGGCCGCCTCCTCCACCTCGGGCCCGATCGTCGCCAGCCGTCCGCGGACGATGAGCACGACCCACGAGAGCGTGAAGGTCACCTGCCCGATCGCCTGCGCCGGGGTGCCCAGCCCGATGAACCCGAAGGCCGTCGTGAAGAGCAGGAACATGCCCACGGCGAAGACCAGTTCGGGCGTGACCAGCGGCAGGAGAAGGACGATGTTGGCCACGCCGGCGCCGGGCCCGGTCCAGCGCCTCATGCCGAGGGCCAGGGCGGTGCCGAGCGGCATGGCGATGACCATGACGAGCAGCGCGAGGATGAGGCTGTGCTTGAGCGCCGCCAGGAGCGTCGGGTCGTGGTAGACGCTGAGCGTGGGGTCCTTCCAGAACCAGCGCAGCGACCAGCCCTGCAGCGACGTCCGCGAGCGGCCCGAGTTGAAGGCGAAGCGGATCGCGAGCAGGACCGGGATCAGCGACCACGCGATGTAGACCCAGGTCAGCACCGCGAGGAAGCGCGGGCGCCCCCACGGGTTCGAGAGCCGGTCGCGGAAGCCGACGCGCTCCTTGGTCGTGGCCGCTGAGACGGAGGTGGCGCTCATCGCGAGGGCCCGCCTCGGAAGTGACCGCCCGCCATGGACGAGCAGTGACGCGCCGTCATCAGGCCCCCGCCGCCGCGCGCTGGTCGGCGCGCACGACCCGTAGGTAATAGAGCATGAAGATGAGCAGGAAGGCCGAGAGGAGGATCGTCAGCGCCGCCCCCAGCGACTTGTCCGGTCCGCCCTGCACGTAGCCGTTGATGGCGTTGCCCATGATCGAGGTCTTCGGCGAGCCCGAGATGAGGTCGGGCGTGTAGTAGTCGCCGAACATCGGCAGCGCGATGAGGACGATGCCGGCCAGGGTGCCGGTCTTCGAAAGCGGCACGACGACGCGCCAGAAGGCGCCGGCCGGCGAGGCGCCGAGGTCGCGGGCGGCCTCGATGTAGCGCTGGTCGATGCGGTCGAGGGCCGCGAAGAGCGGCAGGATCAGGTATGGCACGTAGCCGTAGACGAGCGCCAGGATGACCGCGATGTGCTGGCCGCCGAGCCAGTCGTTGCCGTCGAGCAGACCGAGTTTCTGGAACAGCGTGTCGATCGACAGCGCGTGCAGCGCGCGCGTCGCGTAGCCGTTCTGGGCCAGCAGGTTCGTCCACGCGAACATCCGCATCAGGTAGCTGATCCAGAAGGGCAGGACGAGCAGGACGATGATCGGCCCGCGCCAGCGCCCGGCGTGGCGCGCGGCGTACCAGGCGACCGGGTAGCCGATCGCGAGCGACAGGAAGACCGCGACGACGACGTAGATGATCGTGCGCAGGAAGGTGTCCCATGTGTCCCCGCCCGGGACGACGGACTTCAGGCCCGCCCAGATGTAGCCGACGTTCCAGTCCAGCGGGTTCCAGTGCGGGATCGGCTCGTAGAGCGTGGTGACGTTGCCCAGGCCGACGCTGATGATCGCGTAGAAGGCGACGACGAAGAAGAGCGCCAGCCAGGCCAGGCCGGGGATCGCCAGCGCCCGCCAGATCCAGCGCGAGCCCATCAGCCGTTGCGGAACGACGCCCAGGTGCGGTCCCAGAGCTGTAGGCCCTTGGCCGAGAGCGTCAGGTAGGCGTTGCCGTTCGCATAGGCCTCGCGGGTGACGACGGCCTCGCTGAGCGTCTTGGGGAGGATCCCGTCGTCGAAGAGCTTCTGGGCGTCGATGGCGGTGATCGGCGTCTGGTAGCCCACGTAGCCCGTGAAGTTCTCGTAGCTGACCTTGTTGTCGAGCATGTAGTTGAGGAAGCGGTGGGCGATGACGGGCTTGGTCGCCTTGGCCGCGACGCAGATGCAGTCGTTGAAGATCGGCCCGCCCTGCTTCTGGTACCAGTAGGAGAGCACGTCGGGCTTGACGCCCTTGGGCATGTAGGAGATGACGCCGGCGATCATGTCCCCCGACCAGCCCTGATGGAGCAGGACCCGCCCCGCGGGGACGGTCTCGTAGTCGGCGATCGAGACCTTCACGCCGACGCGCCTGCTGAGGTCCTTGAGGTCCGCGCCGGCCTGCGCCAGCAGGTCCGGATCCTCGGTGTTGAGGTCGGTCACGCCGCGGCGCATGAGCGCCATGCCCGGCCCCTCCCGCGAGTCGTCGAGGATCGCCACCTTGCCGCGGTACTTCTCGGCCTGCGGAGACCAGAAGGCCTCCCACGGCTGGTCCATCTTGCTGGGGTCGAACCCGAGAAGGTCGTTGCGCCACGCGATCCCGGTCGTGTAGACCGTGTACGGGACGCTGTAGCGCGGGCCGACGTCGTAGAACGGGCTGTGCAGCTCCGGCCAGACGTTCTTCTGCAGGTTGGGGATCAGCTCGAAGTTCAGCGGCTGGATGAGCTCGCGTCCCACGAGCCGCGAGAGCTGATCGGGCGTCGAGAAGATGATGTCGAACTCGAGGCCGCCGGTGCTGAGCTTCGAGAAGGCCTCGTCGAGCGTGTCGAAGGTGGTGACGCGGACGCTGACGCCCTCCTGCTTGCCGAACGCCTTGATGACCGCCGGGTTGACGTAGTCGGCGTAGTTGTAGATCTGCAGCTCGCCGCCGCGCTCGGGCTTCGCCGAGCTCTTGACCGCCTCGCCGCGGCGGGGAAGCACCACCGGGTAGTCCTTGCGGGCGAGCGGGATGCCGGCGCTGTCGACGGGCCCGCCGGCGGTCGGATCGCCGAGGATCCCCTTGCCGCCGGAAGCCTGGTCGCCCGCGGCCACCGGCGTGGTCGTGTTCTCGCAGCCGGCCAGAGCTGCGCCGACCCCCGCCGTGAGGGCAAGTGCCCCACCGCGGCGCAGCAACGACCGTCGCGACACGCCCTGAGGCGGTTCCTCCGGCTTTGAAGGCTCGTTCAAAGCAGAGTGACGACTATCCGACCTGGCAGGCCGCTGTCAAGAATGAACCGCGCGATCCGACCATCGGACGCGCCGATATGGACTGAATGTCCATTCAGCCGCGGACGGCCGCTACGGGATGGCGCAGGCGGGTCCGGGTCCGCTCAGCGCGTAGGTCGCGCAGCGCGCGGTGCGCGGCGTTGTGGCCCGACGCCGCGATGACGCCGCCGCCCGGGTGCGTGCCGGCCCCGCACAGATAGAGGCCGTGGACCGGGGTCGCGTAGCGCGCGAGCTCGGGAGTCGGGCGCATGAAGGCCATCTGGTCGAGCCCCTGCTCGCCCTGGAAGATCGAGCCGCCCTCCAGCCCGAAGATCCGCTCGAGGTCCGGCGGAGCGAGCACCTCGTAGTGCAGGATCGCGTCGGGCACGTTGGGGGCGTGCTGGGCCAGCAGGTCGAAGCAACGGTTGGCGTAGGCCTCCCGGGCGCCGTCGGGCCAGTCCTCGGCCGCGTGGGGCCCGAACTGGGTGAACATCGTCAGCACGGTGCTGCCGTCGTCGGTGAGGCTCGGGTCGACCGCCGTCGGGACCTCGACCTCGATGTACGGGCCCTCGGCGGGCACACCGCGCTGGGCGTCCTGCCAGGCGCGCTCGAGGTAGGCCAGTGACGGGCAGATGGCGACGCTGGCGTGCAGCAGCTGCTCGCTGACGTCGGCGGGCGCGTTGACGTAGCGCGGCGGCTCTGAGAGGACCGCGTTGATCTTCACCGAGGCGCCGCGGGTGCGGTAGCGGCGCATGTCCTGCGCGACCTCGTCGGGGAAGTGCTCGGCTCCGACGAGGTCGAGCACCGTGCGCTTGGGGTGGGCGCCGGACATCACGAGCGGCGCGCGCAGCGTCTCACCGCCGGCGAGGGTGACCCCGGTGACGCGGCCCCCGTCGACGTCGATGGAAGCGACCGGCGCACCGGTGCGGACAGTCGCCCCGGCCGCGCGGGCGCTGGCGGCGATCGCCTCGGAGATGGCGCCCATGCCGCCGCGCACGTGGCCCCAGGCGCCCTGCACGCCGCCGACCTCGCCGAGCGCGTGATGCAGCAGGTTGTACGCGGTTCCCGGCGTATAGGGCCCGGCCCAGACGCCGACGACGCCGCTGGAGGCATAGGCGCCCTTGAGCTCGTCGGTCTCGAAGTGGTCGTCGAGCAGGTCGCCGACCGACATCGTCATGAGCCGGAAGATGTCGGTCAGGTCGCGGCGGCTCATGCCCGCTGCGCGACCGGCCTCGCGCAGCAGCTCGAAGACGTCGCCGGGCCGCTTGGAGCCCGCCGCCGGGGGCGGACGCAGCATCAGCGGCTTGAGGAAGAGCGCCGCCTTCTCGAACAGGGCGTTGAACGGCGCCAGCGCGTCGGCGTCCTTGTGCGAGACGCGCGCGACCTGCTCGTAGGTGACCTTGTCGTCGTTGGGCAGCAGCATCGGGCGCCCGTCCGCGGCGAAGGTCGCGAACTCGGGGTCGAGCGGGATCGGGTCATAGCCGAACTTCGTCAGCTCGAGCTCGGCGACGACCTTCGGCTGGAGCATGGAGACCACGTAGGAGGCGCGCGAGACGCGCCGGCCGGGCCACAGCTCCTCGGTCACGCAGGCGCCGCCGAGGATGTCGCGTGCCTCGAGGACGCACACGCGCAGTCCGGCGCGCGCCAGGTAGGCGGCGGCGGTGAGGCCGTTGTGGCCGCCGCCGACGACGATCGCGTCGTAGTCCGGCCGCCGGCCGTTGCCGTTGCCGTTGCCGTTGACCGCGCTCATGACCCCACCTCCACGGGGCTCGCGAGCGCCTCCATGTAGCGGTCGGCCACCATCGCGTCGAAGGCGTGCACGTCGAACTCCTCGCTGGTGTAGCGGCCCGGCTCGAACCCGCGCGAGCCCATCCCCTTCTGGGTGATCTGGCACACGTGCCAGTCCTCGCGGTTGACCTGGTCCCAGAAGCCGACCGCGTCGGACGGGTCGAAGTCCTCGCGCTCCATGGTCGCCGGCTCGAAGAACCACTCGCACACGACCTCGGTGCGGTCGAACGCCCGCGGCCAGAGCGTGTGGAGCATCACGTAGTCGGGATGCAGCGAGATGAGCGTGTTGGGGAAGAGCAGGTAGTAGATGACCGCGCGCTGGTCGTCCTCGTCGAGGCCCTCGATCGGCGGGCGCGTGTGCCGGGTGGGTGGGCCCGATTTCGCCATCGTCGGGGCGCCGTCGCGCAGCGTCATCGAGCCTCCGCACCAGGCGCCCGCGCCCGTGAGCGTCTCGCCCGACAGGTAGTGGCTGAGCTGGTTGAGCTCGGGATGGACGCCCGGGCAGTGCAGGCACTCGCTGTAGTTCTCGGCGATCGCCTTCCAGTTGGCCTCGACCTCGTAGACGATCCGCTGGGCGCGGCGCAGGGCGCCGAGGCGGTAGCGCGCCAGCATCGGCGCCATGTCGCCGACGTGCTCGTCGGGCGCCGGGGCCGTGCCCGACAGGTCGATCAGAACGATGCCCTCGACGACCGCCACGCTGACGCCGCGCAGGCTGTAGCAGCGCGGGTCGAAGCCCTCGATCTCGTCGGTGTGGGGCGCGCTGCGCAGCGAGCCGTCGAAGCCGTAGGACCAGGCGTGGTAGGGGCATTGCACGCGCGGGAGGCGGCCCTCGGCGTCCTGGACGATGCGCGCGCCGCGGTGGCGGCAGGTGTTCAGGAAGGCGTGCGGCTCGCCGTCGTCGTCGGCCACGACGAAGATGCTCTCGCGGCCGAGCTCGACCATGACGTAGTCGCCGCGCTCGCGCACCTGGTCGACGTGCGCGACGCCGATCCAGCCGCCCATGAAGACGTGCTCGAGCTCCCAGTCGAGCACGCGCGGATCCGTGAAGGCCGCCTGTGGCAGCGCGGTCGCGCGCTCGAGCGGCTCGC
Organism: uncultured Actinomycetes bacterium; assembly: GCA_963807305.1. Taxonomy (GTDB): domain Bacteria; phylum Actinomycetota; class Thermoleophilia; order Solirubrobacterales; family Solirubrobacteraceae; genus JAOPZW01. The sequence goes on along the minus strand of CAWEBN010000011.1, from coordinate 265,420 downwards.
GCGTACGCTGGAGCTCGCCAATGGACAGGGGCAGCGTCTCGCGGGCCACCGACATGCTCGGACCTCTCCTCGAAAATCGTCCTCCGGGCCGGGCGCAGCCTACCACTCTCCTGGTCATGTGCCAAGTCGCACAAGCACGACCAGGCGACGGGCTCGCCAACCGCGGCGACTTGCCGGGACCGCGCAACCTTCTCTCCGCCGGCGGTTGCGGCGCCGCTCGGCCAGGGCACCGACGACGCTCAGAGCCAGCCGGTGTTCTTGAACTTGCGGTAGAGCAGCGCGCAGACCGCGAGCACCAGGACGATGACCGCCGGGTAGCCGTAGGTCCACCTCAGCTCGGGCATGTGCCTGAAGTTCATGCCGTACAGCCCGAAGACCATCGTCGGCACCGCCAGGATCGCCACCCAGGCCGAGATACGGCGCATGTCCTGGTTGTCGCGCATGGTGATCTGGGCGACGTTGGCCTGCAGCGCGTTGGTCAGCAGCTCGTCGAAGCCGGCGATGCGCTCCGCGTCTCGCACGAGGTGGTCGTGGACGTCGCCGAAGTACTCCCCCGTGCGGGGGTCGAGCGGCAGCCCGGCCTGCTTGGAGGACAGGCGCTGCATCGGGCCGATGAGCGGCGTGACGGCGCGGCGGAACTCGAGCACCTCGCGCTTGAGGCGGTAGATGCGCTCCGCCGGGTTGGACCCCGGCCCCGAGAAGACCTCCGCCTCGACCTCCTCGAGGTCGACGCCGATCCCGTCGATGACCGCGAGGTAGTCGTCGACCACGCGGTCGGCGATCGCGTAGAGCACCGAGCTGGGGCCGATGCCGAGCAGGTCGGGGTGCGCCTCGAGGTCCAGCCGCACATCGTGCAGCGGGCTGCCCTCGCCGTGGCGGACGGTGACCACGAAGCTCGGGCCGAGGAAGACCATCACCTCGCCGATCTCGATGAGCTCCTCGCTGTCGACGTAGCGCGCGGTCTTGAGCACGACGAAGAGCGTGTCGCCGCCGTGGACCTCGAGCTTGGCGCGCTGGTGGGCGTGGACGGCGTCCTCGACGGCCAAGGGGTGCAGCTCGAAGTGCCGGCCGACCGCCTCCACCACCCCCGGGCTCGGGTCGTGCAGGCCGATCCAGACGAAGCCGTCCCGGCAGGCATCGGCCTTGCGCAGCGCCGACTCGAGCTCGATGTGGCCGCCCAGCCGCTCGCCGGCGTCGTACAGGCCGCAGTCGACCACCGCGGACCGGATCTCCTCTTCGCTCAGCGGCTGAGGGGCCGGCGCGTGCACCGTCGTCGCGCCATTGCCGTCGCCGCCCCGGCGAACGGGGACCCGCCGCGGTAGCGGAAACCATGAGGAGCCCTCGGGCGCCACGCAGCAAGGGTACCCCGGACTACGCTAGATCCGTGCACGACCGGCGTCGCACCGCGCCGCACCCGGATTGGCATTCGAGCGCCGTCGGCGCCGTCGTGGCCGTGCTGGCCGTGGCGGCGACCACCGCGCTGGTCTACCCGCTGGCCCAGATCGCTCCGGTCGTCGCGCTGGGCGTCGTCTACCTGGTCGCGGTGCTGCTGGTCTCCTCCGTCTGGGGCGGCTGGCTCGGCGCCGCCACGGCGCTGGCCAGCGCCCTGGCCTTCAACTTCTTCCACATCCCGCCGACCGGCCGCTTCACGATCTCCGAAGGGGAGAACTGGGTCGCGCTCGGCGTCTTCTTCATCGCCGCGTTGGTGGCCAGCACGCTGGCCGAGCGCGCCCGCGTGCGCACCCGCGAGGCCCAGGAACGCCGGCAGGAGGCCGATCTGGCCGCCGAGATGGCGCGCCTGCTGCTGCGCGGCACGAGTCTCGCCGAAGCCCTGCCGGCGGTCTCCCAGCGTCTGGCCCACGCCCTTGAGCTCCCCTCCGCGGCCATCGAGCTGCGCGCCGTCGAGGGGGACGCGCGACGGGTGGCGCTGCCCCTGGACGTCGGCACGCTGCTCGTGCCGGCCGACCTGCCGCCCCATGTCCTCGAGCGCCTGCGCGAGCGCGTCGTGCCGGCGCTCGAGGCGATCCTCGGGGCGGCCATCGAGCGCGACGCGCTGCTGCGCGAGGTCGTGGAGACGAGCGCCCTGCGCCGCTCGGACGACCTCAAGACCGCCCTGCTGCGGGCCGTCTCGCACGACCTGCGCTCGCCGCTGACCGCGATCCTGACCGCGGTCGGCGCGCTCGGCTCCTCCTCGGTCTCAGAGCACGAGCGCGACGAGCTGGTCGACGACATCGGCGGGGAGGCCGAGCGCTTGGCACGCCTGGTCGACAACCTGCTCGACATGTCGCGCCTGGAGGCCCGCACGGCCGAGCCGCGCGTCGAGTGGTGCTCGATCGAGGAGGTCATCGTCGCGGCCGTCGACGACGTCGCCCTGCCGGCCGGCACGTTCGCGCTGGCGCTCGATCAGGACCTGCCGCTCATCCGCGCCGACGCCGCACAGCTCGAGCGGGCCTTCGCCAACCTGTTGGAGAACTCCGCCCGCTACTCCGGCGGCCACCCGGTCTCCGTGCGCGCGCGGGCGGTCGGCCCCCGCGTCCTCGTGCGCGTCGTCGATCGCGGGCCGGGCGTGCCCGCCGCCGAGACGGCGCGCATCTTCGAACCCTTCTACCGCGCGCGGGCGGGTGGGCCCAACCCCAACGGTCACCGCGGCTCCGGGCTCGGGCTGGCCATCGTGCGCGGCTTCGTCGAGGCCAACGGCGGGCGCGTGTGGGTGGAGTCGCTGCCGGGCCAGGGCTCGACCTTCGTGGTCGAGCTGCCGCTGGAGCCCGCGTGAGCGATCTCCCCCGGGTCCTCGTGGTGGACGACGAGCGCCAGATCCTGCGCGCCCTGAAGGTCATCCTGCGCGAGGCGGGCTACGAGGTCATCGAGGCTGCCACGATCGAGGAGGCGCTCGACCGCGCGGCCGTGCGGCCGCCCGACGCCGCCATCATCGACCTCATGCTGCCCGACGGCAGCGGCATCGAGCTCTGCCGGCGTCTGCGCGAGTGGACGTCGATGCCGATCGTCGTCCTCAGCGCCGTCGGCGAGGAGGACGCCAAGGTGGAGGCGCTGGAGGCAGGCGCCGACGACTACGTGACCAAGCCCTTCGGCCCGCGCGAGCTGGTGGCCCGGCTCGGCGCCGCGCTGCGGCGCGTCGGCGACGCCCCCGGCGAGCCCGCGATCGAGGTCGATGGCCTGCACGTCGACCTCAACGCGCGCGTCGTGCGCCGCGACGGCGAGGAGATCCACCTCACGCCGATCGAGTTCGACCTCTTGCGCGCGCTCGTCCGCCACCGCGGGCGGCTCATGACCCACCGCAGCCTGCTGGTGGAGGTCTGGGGTCCGCAGTACGGCGACGACACGCAGGTCCTGCGGGCCCACATCGCCAACCTGCGGCGCAAGATCGAGCCTCCCGGGGAGCGGCGCTACATCCGCACCGACGCCGGCGTCGGCTACCGCTTCGCCGCGTAACCGCCCGCGGCCGGGCGCGCGGCGAGGATCACGACCTCCGCCTCGATCAGCACATCGCCCAGCGCGCGGGCCACCGAGACGCGATGGTGGCCGTCGCGCACGTAGTGCTCGGCCCCGACCCGGTAGACCGAGATCGGTGGCAGCTCGGTCCCGCGCATCCGGGCCATCCACACGAGCTCCCACCGTCCCCGCGTCCAGTCCGGCGGCCGGAAGCAGTCGTCGAAGCCGTGCGCCTTCTCCTCCTCGGTCGTGCCGACGATCGACGCGACCGCGATCGCCTGCACACCCATGGCGTGGCGCTCGGCCCCCTCCTCGAAGTCGCCGGCGAGCCGGGGGAGGTGGCCGTCCCCCGCGGGAGCGCGGCGCAGGCGCCGGCGCCAGCCGGCCACGCGACGCCGCCGCGCCAGCCGGGCGTAGGCCTGATGGGCATCGCCGAGCAGCGCGCCGGTCCCCGGCATGAGGCGATCGATGATCACCAGGGCGGCGACGAACCCGAGCAGGAAGCCGACGATCCCGTGGAGGACGAAGGCCACCGCGGCGAACGCGAGCAGGACGGCCAGCGGCCAGGCCCACACCCGGGGCGCTCGGACGGTCCTCTTCACAACATCTGTATACCGCCGCGCGCGTCCTCCACGGGGCCTTGAGATCGCCGCCCCACCATGAGGCCATGGACATCATCGCCATCGTTCTGGCCGTCGGGGTGTTCGCCGTCCTCGTCCTCCTCATCGATGCAATCGAGCGGGTATGAACGCCTCGAACGCCATCGGCCTCGTGGTCAGCGCGCTGATCTGCGTCTACCTCGTCTACGCGCTCCTGCGCGGCGAGAGGCTCTGAGCCTCCGATGGTCCAGGGCTTCCTGCAGATCGCGATCTTCTGTGCGCTGATCGTCGCCGTGGTGCCGCTGCTCGGCGGCCACATGGCCCGCGTCTTCCGCGGCGAGCGCACCTTCATCGATCCGGTCGCCGCTCCCATGGAGCGCTTCACCTACCGGCTGCTGCGCATCGACCCGGAGCACGGCCAGGACTGGAAGGCCTACGCCCGCAGCGTGATCCTCTTCTCGCTCGCGGGCTGGCTCGTGCTCTTCCTCATCCTGCGCACGCAGACGCTGCACCCGTTCAACCCGGAGAGCTTCCATTCCGGCACGTGGGACCTCTCGTTCAACACCGCCTCGTCGTTCGTGACCAACACGAACTGGCAGTTCTACGGCGGCGAGACGACGCTCTCCTACTTCAGCCAGATGGCGGGCCTGACGGTCCAGAACTTCGTCTCGGCCGCGACCGGCATCGCGGTCGCCATCGCGCTCATCCGCGGCATCATGGCCCGCCGCAGCGCGACGCCGACGCTGGGCAACTTCTGGCAGGACCTCGTGCGGGCGTCGTTCTACATCCTGCTGCCGATCTCGATCATCGGCGCGGTGCTGCTCGTCTCGCAGGGCGTCCTGCAGACGCTGGGCGGCACGGTCGCCGGCCTGGCCCGCGGCCCGGTCGCCTCGCAGGAGGCGATCAAGGAGCTCGGCACCAACGGCGGCGGCTTCTTCAACGTCAACTCGGCCTATCCGTTCGAGAACCCGACAGGGCTCTCGAACCTCATCGAGCTCTTCCTCATCCTCTGCATCCCCGCCTCGCTGACCTACACCTACGGGCGCATGGTCGGCAGCCGGCGCCAGGGGTGGGCGCTCTTCTCGGTCATGTCGGTGCTCTTCATCGCCAGCGTGGTCGTCGTCTACATCGCCGAGATGCACGGCACGCCGGCCCAGCACGCCGCCGGCGTCCACACGGGCATCCTCGACGGCTCGACCGGCGGCAACCTCGAAGGCAAGGAACAGCGCTTCGGCATCGCCAACTCCGCGCTGTGGACGGCGGTCACCACGGTCACCTCGTGCGGCGCGGTCAACGCGGCGTTCGAATCGCTGACCGGCATCGGCGGGCTCGTCCCGATGGTCGACCTCGGCTACGGCGAGTCGGTCTTCGGCGGCGTCGGCACCGGCCTCTACACGATGCTGCTCTACGTCCTGCTCGCCGTCTTCATCGGCGGCCTGATGGTCGGGCGCACGCCCGAGTTCCTCGGCAAGAAGGTCGAGGCGCGCGAGATCAAGCTCGTGTCGCTCGGCGTGCTCGTCACCCCGCTGGCCGTCCTGCTCAGCACGGGCGTGGCCATGGCGACCAAATACGGCAAGCCGTCGATCTTCGCCTCCGGACCGCAGGGGTTCAGCGAGTCGCTGTACGCCTACATGTCGCAGGCCAACAACAACGGCTCGGCCTTCGCCGGCTACACGGGCTACTACCAGCCCAACCCCGGCAACATCGGCGCCCACGGCATCACCTTCGCCGACCTCCTCGGCGGGGTGACCATGCTCGGCGCGCGCTTCCTGCCGATCCTGCTCGTGCTCGCCGTGGCCGGCGCGCTGGCCGGCAAGCGCGTGGCCCCGCAGGGCCTGGGCACCCTGCGCACCGACACGCCGACCTTCGTCGCGCTGCTCGGCGGCACGGTCGTGCTCATCGGCGCCCTGACCTTCTTCCCCGCCCTCCTGCTCGGCCCTGTCGTGCAGGGCATGACCGATCGGCTCTTCTGACATGAAGCTCGGCAAGGAACTCCTCACCGCCACCATCGCGATCCTCGTCCTCACGGTGATCCTCGGGGTCGGCTACCCGCTGGTCATGACGGGCATCTCGCAGGTCGCCTTCCCCACCAAGGCCGACGGTTCGCAGGTCAAGATCGACGGCAAGGTCGTCGGCTCGAGCCTGATCGGCAAGGCCTTCGTCATCGACACCGGCAAGAAGGACGCCGACGGCAACGCGATCACGCGTCCCGATCCCAAGTACTTCCAGCCGCGTCCGTCGCAGTCGGACTACAGCGCCACCGGCACGTTCTTCTCCAACCGCGGTCCGAACTCGGCCGTCGGGCGGTTCTTCTTCCGCGACGCGCTCGACGCCTACATGGCACTCGAGAGCCGCTACGACCCCGGCCTGACCAAGGCCAAGGTCCCCGTCGACGCGGTGACCACCTCCGGGTCCGGCGTCGACCCGCACATCTCCAAGGCCAACGCCGACATCCAGGCGCACCGCGTCGCCGCCGTGCGCCACCTCCCGCTCGACCGCGTCGACCGGCTCATCGCCGACCACACCGACGGCCGCTTCCTCGGCGTCATCGGCGAGCCCGGCGTGAACGTCCTCGAGCTCAACCTCGCCCTCGACAAGGAAGCCCCCGCCCGATGAGCCCCAGGCAGCAGTCCTCCTCCCTCTTCAGCCGCGAGCTGATGTGGCCGGCGCTCGTCGCGTCGCTGCGCAAGCTCGACCCGCGGGTGCAGCTGCGCAATCCCGTCATGTTCGTGGTCGAGGTCGGCGCGCTGCTGACGACGTTCGCCGTCGCGTACCAGATCATCTCCGGCGACCCGTTCGGCGGCGGAAACGAGACGCTGCTGTTCACCATCACCGTGACGGTGTGGCTGTGGCTCACCGTGGTGTTCGCGAACTTCGCCGAGGCGCTCGCCGAGGGCCGCGGGCGCGCGCAGGCCGACGCGCTGCGCTCGATGCGCACCGAGACCGTCGCGCAGATGCAGGACGGCACGACGCGCCCGGCCGCCGAGCTGCACCGCGGCGACATAGTGGTCGTCGAGGCCGGCGAGATCATCCCCGGCGACGGCACCGTCGTCGAGGGCATCGCCTCGGTCGACGAGTCGGCCATCACCGGCGAGTCGGCGCCCGTCATCCGCGAGTCGGGCGGCGACCGCAGCGCGGTCACCGGCGGCACCCGCGTCCTCTCCGACCGGATCGTGGTCGAGATCACCCAGGAGCCGGGCCAGTCGTTCCTCGATCGGATGATCGCGCTCGTCGAGGGCGCCGAGCGGCGAAAGACCCCCAACGAGATCGCCCTGAACATCCTGCTCGCCGCACTCACGCTGATCTTCGTGATCGTCGTCGTGACGCTCCAGCCCTTCGCGCACTACGCCAACACCGACATCTCGGTCACGACCCTGGTCGCCCTTCTCGTGGCGCTCATCCCGACGACGATCGGCGCCCTGCTCAGCGCGATCGGGATCGCGGGGATGGACCGCCTCGTGCGCCGCAACGTGCTCGCCCTCTCGGGTCGTGCCGTCGAGGCGTCGGGCGACGTCGACGTCCTGCTGCTCGACAAGACCGGCACGATCACGCTCGGCAACCGCCAGGCCTCGGAGTTCGTCCCCATGCCCGGCGTCTCCGAGGCCGACCTGGCCGAGGTCGCGCAGCTCTCCTCGCTGGCCGACGAGACGCCCGAGGGCCGCTCGATCGTCGTGCTGGCCAAGCAATACGGGCTGCGCGAGCACGAGATGGTCGCCGCCGGGCACGCCTCGCCGCGCTTCGTGCCCTTCACCGCGCAGACGCGCATGAGCGGTGTCGACATGAACGGGACGATGCTGCGCAAGGGCGCCGCCGATGCGATCGAGGCCTGGGTGTGCTCCGAGGGCGGCACGACCCCGATCGAGCTCGACCGCGCGGTCGACCGCATCGCCCGCGAGGGCGGCACGCCGCTGGCCGTCGCGCGCAACACCCAGGTGCTGGGCGTCATCCATCTCAAGGACACCGTCAAGGAGGGCATGGCCACCCGCTTCGAGCGCCTGCGCGCGATGGGCATCCGCACGGTCATGGTCACCGGCGACAACAAGCTGACGGCGGCCAAGATCGCCGCCGAGGCGGGCGTCGACGACTTCCTCGCCGAGGCGACGCCCGAGCGCAAGATGGAGCTCATCCGCAGCGAGCAGGCCGAGGGCCGGCTGGTGGCGATGACCGGCGACGGCACCAACGACGCCCCGGCCCTGGCGCAGGCCGACGTCGGCGTCGCGATGAACACCGGCACCCAGGCCGCCCGCGAGGCCGGCAACATGGTCGACCTCGACTCCAACCCGACGAAGCTCATCGAGATCGTCGAGGTCGGCAAGCAGCTGCTCATCACGCGCGGCGCGCTGACCACCTTCTCGATCGCCAACGACGTCGCGAAGTACTTCGCGATCCTGCCGGCGATCTTCGCCTTCACCTATGCGGCCCGCGGCCAGCAGCGCGGCCCGCTTGACGCCCTCAACGTCATGGGCCTGGGCACCCCCTCCTCGGCGATCATCTCGGCGATCGTCTTCAACGCGCTGATCATCCCCCTGCTCGTGCCACTCGCCCTGCGCGGTGTGCAGTACCGGCCGGTCGGCGCCGGCGCGCTGCTGCGGCGCAACCTGCTCGTCTACGGCCTCGGCGGCCTCATCGCCCCGTTCGTCGGCATCAAGCTCATCGACCTCGTCGTCCACAACCTCATGGGGGCGTGACGGCGCGCGGGCACTACACGATCTTCCTCGGGATGGCCGCCGGGGTCGGCAAGACGTATCGCATGCTGTTGGAGGCGCACGCCGAGCAGGAGGCCGGGCGCGACGTCGTCATCGGGCTGCTCGAGACCCACGGGCGCGCGGAGACGCAGGCCCTCGCCGAGGGATTGCCGGTCGTGCCGCAGCGGCGGGTCACGTACCGGGGCACCGACCTCTCCGACATGGACCTCCCCGCCATCCTGCGGCGCAGCCCGGAGCTGGTCCTCGTCGACGAGCTGGCCCATACCAACGCGCCCGGCCTGGAGCACGAGAAGCGCTACGAGGACATCGAGGACCTGCTCGACGCCGGCATCGACGTGCTCTCGACCCTCAACGTCCAGCACCTCGAGTCGCTCAACGACCAGGTGGCCGAGCTCAGCGGCGCGCGCGTGCGCGAGACGATCCCGGACTCGGTCCTCGGCCGCGCCGACGAGGTGGTGCTCATCGACCTCAGCCCCGAGGCGCTGCTCACCCGCCTGCGGGCCGGCAAGATCTACAAGCCCGAGCGCGTCGAGGCGGCGCTCAACGGCTTCTTCCGCATCGAGAACCTCGCGGCGCTACGCGAGGTCGCGCTGCGCCAGGTGGCCGAGGAGGTCGAGGCCAAGCGGCTGGTCACGGAGGTCGTGGGCACGCGCGACGACATGGCCGCCGACCTGCCGCAGGCCGTCGGCGAGCGCCTGCTCGCCCTGGTCGAGCCCTACCCGGGCGCGCAGCGGCTCGTGCGTCGCGCGTGGCGCTCGTCCCAGCGCCTCGGCGCGCAGCTCGACCTGCTGTGGGTCTCTCCGCCCGGGCGTGACCCCGACCCCGAGCAGGAGCGCCACCTGCAGGCGCTGCGCCAACTCGCCTCCGTGCTCGGCGCCGACCTGATCGTCGAGCCCGGCGACGACATCCCGGACACCGTCGCGCGGGTCGCTCGCGAGCGCGGCAGCACCTACATCCTCCTGGGCCGCTCACGCCCCGCCCGCGGACTCGCCCGCCTGCGCGTCCCCCTACCCCAGCGCCTCATGCAGGCGCTGCCCGGCGTCGACGTCCGGATCGTCGCCGACCGCTCCCTCCGACACGAGAAGACACCATGAACACCGCCGTCGTCGTCGCCATCATCGTCATCGCCTTCGCCGGTGGTACCGCCGCCGGCTGGTTCCTGCTCCCGCGAGCGCGGCGCCGGCCGGCGCAGCTGCCGCGCGGCACGCGTCGCATCCTGCTCCCCTTCACCGGAATGTCGATCTCGCGGCGCTCGTTCGACGCGGCGGTGCGTCTGGCGCGCGCCGAGGACGCGACGATCATGCCCGCCTACCTCGCACGCGTTCCGCGCACGCTCCCGCTCGACGCACCGCTGCCTTCACAGTGCCTGCAGGCGATGCCGCTGCTCGAGGCCATCGAGCAGCGCGCGAGCACGCAGGGTGTCGCGGTCGACACGCGCGTCATCCGCGGGCGCACCTACCGCGACGCGCTGCGCCGGATGCTCGACGACGAGCCGGTCGACCGCGTCATCGTGTCGGCCACCTCGAATGGGCACAAGGGCCTCAGCGCCGACGACCTCGAGTGGATGCTCGAGAAGGTCCCTGCCGAGGTCCTGATCCTGCGCCCGGACCCCGAGGACCACCGCAAGCTGACGGCCGAAGGCGTCGCGGGCCACTTCTGAAGCAGCGCACGGAGTCTCCTACGTGATGTAGGGTGATGCGCGGGCGGGGCGGGCCGTATCCGAGATCCCTTCCACGGCCCGTCCCGCGCGCTATCTACCCCTGCCTGCGACACGCACCCCTGCCCGTCGCTGCAGTTGAAAAGGACGGGCCAGTCCTACCCGGGCGGCGCGCGGGCATGCGCGATGGCCGGGTGTTCGAAGCGGGCCCACGCGTTGGGGGGCTCAGCCGGTGACGCGCGCCAGTTCGGCGAACGAGGTCTGCCCCGCGCGGACCTTCTCGAGGCCCTCGTCGCGCAGGCGGCGCATCCCGGCGCGGCGGGCGGCGTCGGCGATGGCGTCGGCCGATGCGCGGGCGATGGCCATGCTGCGGATCTCCTCGGTGACGACCATGACCTCGTAGAGGCCGAGGCGGCCCTTGTAGCCCGTCCCGCCGCATCGCGCGCACCCGCCGGGCTCGAAGACGTGGACCTCGTGGTCGTCGACCTGGAAGCCGTGCTCGCGCACGATGTGGCCTTCGACCACCACCGGCTTCTTGCACGCCTCGCACAGCCGCCGCGCGAGGCGCTGGGCGACGACGCAATCGACGGCGCTGGCGACGAGGAAGGGCTCGACGCCCATCTCGATGAGCCGTGCGACGGCGCCGGGCGCGTCGTTGGTGTGCAGCGTCGAGAGCACGAGGTGGCCGGTGAGGGCGGCCTCGACGGCGATCTGCGCCGTCTCCTTGTCGCGGATCTCGCCGACCATGATGATGTCCGGGTCGGCGCGCATCATCGAGCGCAGGCCCGTGGCGAAGTGCAGACCGGCCTTGGTGTTGATCTGCATCTGCTTGATGCCGGAGAGCTCGTACTCGACCGGGTCCTCGATCGTGATGATGTTCTTCTCCGGCGTGTGCAGCATCTGCAGCGCGCCGTAGAGCGTCGTCGTCTTGCCCGAGCCGGTGGGGCCGGTGACGAGGATCGCGCCGTGGGGGCGCGAGAAGGCCTTGACGAAGCGCTCGCGCTCGGGGTCGACCATCCCGAGCTTGTCGAGGTCGATGCTGGCGCCGTCCTTGTCGAGGACACGCAGGACGGCCGATTCGCCGCCCACCAGCGGGAGCGTGGCGACGCGGACGTCGACCCCGCGACCGTCGATGTTGAGCGAGACGCGCCCGTCCTGGGGCACGCGGCGCTCGGCGATGTCGAGGTCGGCCATGATCTTGATGCGCGAGATGACGCCGGCCACCAGGCGCCGCGGGATGCGCGTGTTCTCGCTCAGCACGCCGTCGATGCGGTAGCGCACCGCGAGGTCGCCCTCGACGGGCTCGAAGTGGATGTCGGACGCGCCCTGCTCGACGCCCTGGCCGATCAGCGAGTGCACGAGCTTGATGACCGGCGCGTCGGCGGCCGACTCGCGCAGGTCGACGACCTCCGCCCCCCCGTCCTCGTCGATCGCCTCGGCGACCACGACCTCGTCGAGGGTGTTCAGGCGCTGGATGAGGGAGGCGATGTCCTGCTCGGGCGCGACGGCCGGCCGCACCTCGTAGCCGCTCATGAGCGAGATGTCGTCGACGGCGAGGACGTTGCCCGGGTCGATCATCGCGACGAGCAGCGTGCGGTCGTCGATGATCTTGACCGGGACCGCCCCGTAGCGCTTGGCCGAGCTCGACGGCAGCAGGTTGGCCGCGGCCATGTCGACCCGGAAGACACCGAGGTCGATCTGGTCGACGCCGAAGCGCTCGGCGATGACGCGCGAGAGCTGGTCGGGCGTCAGGACACCGCGCTCGACGAGCACCTCGCCGGTGCGCCGTCCGTTGACACGCGACTCCGCGATCGCCGCCTCGACCGACTCGCGGCTGGCGTATCCGAGGTCCACCACGATGTCGCCGATGAAGCGCGAGGAGCGCCCGCGGGAGGTGGGCTCGGTCAGGCCGGGCAGGCGGTGGTCGGGCGCAGGGGCGGACTCGGCAAGCGACACGCCCCTTGTATCGGCAGGGACAGGCCTTTCTTCAACGGCCGAGATCGTGTCGCTGTCGCGACTGGGGACCCACCTTCGGCAGCGACGGCCGGCTGTGACGGGCGCTGACGTCGCTGCCGCCTACGGCATCCCTAGCGCGCCGCGTCGAGAGCCTGATTGACCAGCGCGTCGGCGTCGGCGTTCTGTGCGCGCGGGACCGAGCGCACCTTCCATCGCTTGAACGCGCGCAGTTCCTGCATCGCCTGGCTGTGCAGTGGACGCATGTCGGGGTGCTTGACCTTGTAGAGGCCGTTGACCTGCTTGGCCACCAGCTCGGAGTCGTTGACCACCTCGACCTCGTCGGCGCCCAGCGCCTGGGCGCGCTCGAGCCCGAGGAGCAGGCCGCGGTACTCGGCGACGTTGTTGGTCACGCGGCCCAGCAGCTGGTGGGCCTCGTCGACGACCTCGCCGTCGGGCGTCGAGAGCACCGCGGCGGCCGCGGCCGGGCCGGGATTGCCCCGTGCGCCCCCGTCGACGTGGACGACGAGCTTCACTCGTTCGTGTCGAGCGGCGGGAACTCGCCCGGCACGCGCGTGCGACGGCGGTCGCGGGTCTCGCGATGTTCGCCGCCGTGCTCCTCGCCGCGGGCCCGGCGCTCGCTCTTGCGCCGGTCGATGATGACCTTCACGTTGGGGTCGTCCTTGTAGTACTCGACGAGCTTGTCGTAGAGCTCAGGCGCCATCTCTTCGGGGACGACCGAGTAGATCATCGCGGCGCGAGACTCTACGCGTGCTGCGCGACGAGGTGCAACTGACCGTGGTCGTCGGCGGCGGCGTTGGGGACCTGGTCGGCGGCGTCGAGCTCGGCGAGCTCCGTGCCCTGGCCGGTGATGCGCGGGCCGGCCGCCTCATCGGCGAGATCGACCTCGAAGCGGTACCAGCTGAGCTCCCAGCCGACGACGATGGTGACGACGCTGCCTTCGGTCAGCGACGGGCGCGCGGCGACGATCGGCGCCCCGAGCGAGCGCGCCACGCCCGCGACCGTGCGCGGATGCGCGCTCGCGTTGAAGAGGTCGAGCGCGCGCGCCATCTTCATGTCGGCGTTGGTCGGCACCGCGTGGACCGAGCGCGGCTGCTGGGGCACCGGCTCGGCCGGGACCGGCGTCTCGGCCGCCTGCTCGGACTCGAGCTCCTCGTGCAGCGCCTGGGCGTCGGCCCGGCGCTGGCGCAGGCGCGCCAGGAAGGAGCGCGAGCGGCCGTTGTGCGCGCGCGAGCGCACGGTGGCGTCGTCGAGCCCCTCGCGGATCCAGCCCTCGTGCGACGCGCGCTGCGTGCAGAGCTCGCAGACGTTGCGGCGCGTGCCGCCGGCGAGGAAGACGTCGGCCTGCTCGCCGCGCAGCAGCGTGCGGCCGCACACGTCGCAGGACACCACAGGGGTGCTCGTGGAGATCGACTTGCGTGTCGCGATGGCCCCAGCCTAGCCGGTCACGACGCTATGCGTTCACCGCCTCCTCTTCCGATCGGGCCTCGGTGATGACCTTCTGCGCGAGGTGCGCCGGCACCTCCTCGTAGCGCACGAAGTCCATCGTGTAGTCGCCCTGGCCGCCGGTCAGAGCGCGGAGGTCGGGAGCGTAGGTGAGCATCTCCGCCATCGGGACCTCGGCCTTGACCTCGGTCATGCCGCCGGCGCCCTCCATCCCCTGCGGGCGGCCGCGGCGCGAGTTCAGGTCGCCGATGACGTCGCCCACGGACTCGTCGGGCACGCTGAGCGTGACCAGCATGATCGGCTCCAGGAGCACGGCGCCGGCCTGGGCCAGCGCCTCCTTCATGGCGATCGAGCCGGCCATCTTGAACGCCATCTCGCTCGAGTCCACCGAGTGGTAGGAGCCGTCGTAGAGGCGCACCTTGACGCCCTTGACCGGGAAGCCCGCCACGGTGCCCTGCGACATCGCCTCGACGCAGCCCTTCTCCACGGCGGGGATGAACCCGGTCGGGATGACGCCGCCCTTGATCGCGTTGTCGAACTCGAAGCCCGTGCCGTCGGGCAGCGGCTCGATCTCGATGTGGCAGTCGCCGAACTGCCCGCGGCCGCCGGTCTGCTTCTTGTGGCGCCCGTGCGCCTTGGCCGGCTTGCGGATCGTCTCCTGGTAGGGGACGCGCGGCGGCTTGAGCGTGACCTCGGCGCCGAAGCGCGACTTCAGCCGGTCGACGACGATCTCGACGTGGATCTGCGACAGGCCGGCGACGATCTGGTCGCCGGTCTGCGCGTCGCGGTGCAGGTCGATCGTCGGGTCCTCCTCCTGCAGGCGGCGCAGCGAGGTGAAGACCTTGTCCTCGTCGCCCTTGGCCTTGGGCTCGATCGCGAAGGCCATGACGGGCTGGGGCAGCGCCAGCGCGGGCATGACGATCGGCTCGTCGCGCGCGGCCAGCCAGTCGCCCGCGCGCGTCTCCTTGAGCTTGGCCACGGCGCCGATGTCGCCGGGCCCGAAGGCGTCGGCGTGGCCCTGCTCGCGGCCCTCGGGCACGATCAGGGTGCCGATGCGCTCCTTGGCATGGGCGCGGGTGTTGAGCACCTGGTTGTCGGGCCGCATCACGCCCTGGTAGACGCGGAAGAAGTTGATCCGGCCGGCGAACTGGTCGGCCTTCGTCTTGAACACGAAGGCGAACAGCTCCTTGTCCTCGTCGGGCTCGAGGGTGATCTCGGGCAGTTCGAAGGCGCCGTGCTTCACCGGGCTCGGCAGGTCCTCGACGATCGCGTCGAGCAGGCGGTTCGTACCCAGGTTCTTGGTCGCCACGCCGCACACCACGGGGAAGATCCCGCCGTGGTTGGTGCCCTCCTTGAGGGCGGTGACGATCTCCTCGTGGGAGATCTCCTCGCCCTCCAGGTAGCGCTCCATCAGCGCGTCCGAGACCTCGGCGACCTCGTCCATGAGCTTCTCGCGGTACTCCTGCGCCTGGGCCTCGAGCTCGTCGGGGATCGGGATCTCGCGCGCGTTGTCGCGTCCGTCGCCCTCGTACTCGTAGGCCTTCATGTCGACGAGGTCCACGACGCCGTGGATCTCGTGCTCGGAGCCGATCGGGATCTCGGTGGCCACCACGTGGGGGCCGAACGCGGCCTTCAGCGACTCCAGGGTGCGGAAGAAGTCGGCGCGCTCGCGGTCGAGCATGTTGACGAAGAGCATCCGCGCCAGGTCGAGCTCCTCGGCGCGCTGCCAGAGGCGGATCGCGTTGACCTCGGCCCCCATGACCGCGTTGATCACGAAGATGGCCGACTCGCAGACCCGCAGGGCGCCGAGCGAGTCGGCGACGAAGCTGGGCTCACCGGGTGTGTCGATGAGGTTGATCTTGCGGTCGTCCCACTCGAACGAGCTCAGTGACGCGCTGATCGACATCTGGCGCGCCTGCTCGTCGGGATCGGAATCGGAGGCCGTGGTCCCGTCCAGGACCGTCCCCAGCCGATTGATGGCGCCGGCCTGGTACAGCAGCGCCTCGTTGACCGAGGTCTTCCCGCTGCCGCGATGGCCGACGAGGGCGACGTTCCTGATGCGGTCCGCCCTGTGCATGCGATGTCTCCTCTCCTCGAATGATGGAGACCGCGGACATTACCGGTAGGGGCCCAGCGTCCGGCGGCCCACGTGGCGGCCGGGGGCACCCCCTTGGGACCCGCGCCGGGCATGCCCGGGCGACCGACGCAACGGAGCCCTCCGCGGCGCGAGCGAGCGCGCGGCGGACCGCAGGCCCTCCCGAGCCACGAGCCCTCAACGGTTGTGGTTGACGACCTCGATGTTGTTCGCGTCGGGGTCGAGCACGTAGGCGCCGTAGTAGCCGGGGTGGTAGCGCGGGCGCTCGCCGGGCGGCCCGTTGTCGCGGTAGCCGGCCTCCATCGCCGCGCGGTGGAAGGCGTCGACGGCCGTGTTCTCGGCGGCCGGGAAGGCGACGTGCACGTGCTCGGTCGGCGTCCCGGGCACGAGCGAGAACGAGCCGCCGGCGCCGACGAAGCGGGCGCGATCGGGGTCCTCGCCCCCGCGGTGGAAGCCGGCGTAGCGCCCGACGAGCTCGTAGAAGGCCGCGGCCGCCGGGACGTCGGCGACACGGATCCACAGGTGGTCGATGTGGCCCGGCGGGCGGATGTCGACGTGGTGCACCGCCTCGGCCCTGTTGCCGTCGGGGTCGAGCAGGAACCCTCCGTAGGAGTCCTCGCGGTACTGCGGGCGCGGCCCCGGCGCGCCGTCATCGCGGTGGCCGGTCTGCGTGCCGGCGCGCCAGAACGCCTCGACGCCCTCGCGCGAGCGCGCGCCGAAGGCGACGTGCAGCCCGCGCGTCACCGGGTGGTCGGCGTCCGCCGCCGTGAGCGAGAAGTCGTCCCACTCGGCGAAGCGCGCATCGCTGTAGGTGGTCTCGATACCCAGCGGCTCGAGCACGGTGTTGTAGAAGGCCTCCGACGCGGCGCGGTCGGCGACCCGGATGGTCACGTGGTCGAACACTCAGAGCAGCCCGGCCAGCGCGGCGTCCTGGCGCGCATAGTCCGCCACCTCGGGTTGGCGCTCGATCGCGTCGGCCAGCGCCGCGCGCGCCCCGGGCTCGTCGCCCTCGGCGAGCAGGACTCGCGCCAGCGCGACCCGCAGGCCAGGGCTGTCGGGGTGCTTGTCGATGCCGTCGTCGACGATCTCGCGCGCCCGGGCCGGCTCGCTGTCGGTCAACGCGACGGCGCGGAACATCCACTCCCAGGCCGACGGCTCGAAGGTCGGCGGCCCGCCGAAGCTCAGCACCGTCGTGCCCTCCTCCTCGGCCACCGCGTGGCGATGCGTCGCCGTGTCGGGGACGAACACGTACGTGCCGGCCGGCGCGTCGTGGCTCTCGCCGTCGAGGATGAACCGGGCGCGGCCGCGGGCGACGAAGTAGAGCTCCTCGTGGGCGAGGTCGGGGTTCTCGTCGTGGGGCTCGACGACGTCGTCGCCGACGTTGCGGGCCGTGTAGGCGTTGGTGCCGAAGGCGCGCACGCCGAGGTGGGCGCGCACCGGGTGCCAGGTCAGTGTGCCCGGCCCGGGAACGGCCTCGATGTCGTCGAGGTGTACGACGCGCGGTGCGCGCGTCATCAGTCGGCCAGGCGGCCGCGCAGGCGCAGGACGGCTTTGGTGTGCAGCTGCGAGACGCGCGACTCGGTGACCCCGAGGACCTCCCCGATCTCCCTGAGCGTCAGGTTCTCGTAGTAGTACAGCGCCACCACGAGCTTCTCGCGCTCGGGCAACCTGGCGATCGCGTCGGCCACGCGATCCTTCAGATCGGTCTGGTCCATGACCGCCGCCGGGTCCGGCGCGCTCTCGTCGGTCAGCGTGTCCAGCAGCGACACCGCGTCGCCGCTCGAGTCGCTCACGCTCCACAGCTCGTCCAGCGCCGCGATCGTCGAGTTGGAGATCTGCACCAGCGCGTCGTGGAACTCCTCGACGCCCATCTTCAGCTCGTTGGCCATCTCCTCATCGGTCGGCGCGCGCTGCAGCTGATGCTCGAGCTTGGCGTTGGCACGCTCGATCTCCCGCGCCCGGGCGCGAACCGAACGCGGCACCCAGTCCAGCGAGCGCAGCTCGTCGATGATCGAGCCCTTGATCCGCGTGATCGCGTAGGTCTCGAACTTGATCTCGCGCTCGACCTCGAAACGCTCGATCGCGTTGATCAGCCCCACCAGCCCATAGGAGATGAGGTCGGCCTCCTCGACATGCGCCGGCAGGCCGCTGGCCATCCGCCCCGCCACGTACTTCACCAGCGGCGAATAGGCGACCACCAGCCGCTCGCGCGCATGCACATCGCCGGTCCCCTTGAACCGGCGCCACAGGTCCCGCAACTCGATGGCTTTGACGTTGGTCTCCATCAACTTCCCACGCCCGTCAC
Organism: uncultured Actinomycetes bacterium; assembly: GCA_963807305.1. GTDB lineage: Bacteria > Actinomycetota > Thermoleophilia > Solirubrobacterales > Solirubrobacteraceae > JAOPZW01. Next base: position 247,188 of record CAWEBN010000011.1, on the reverse strand, counting down.
GCCCGCGGATGGCTCCGTGCATAGGCGGATTTCAGGCGGGCTGACTCTACTCGAGTGTAGATCTGCGTCGTGCTGATGGAGGCGTGGCCCAACAGCTCTTGGATCGCGCGCAGGTCCGCGCCGCCCTCGAGCAGGTGGGTGGCGAACGAGTGGCGCAGCGTGTGCGGCGAGATCCCACCCTGCACGGCGGCGTGGCGCGCCCACACCCGCAGGCGCCGGCGCACGTCGGAGGTCGACAGCCGCCGGCCGGACTTCGAGAGGAAGAGCGCCTGCTCGCCGTCGCCGGAGGCGAGGGCGGGCCGCGCGCGCTCGAGGTAGCGCGCCAGGGCGCGCAGGGCGGGCTCGCCGGCGGGCACGATCCGCGTCTTGGACCCCTTGCCCTCGACGCGCAGCTCTTCGGTGTCGAAGCCGACGGAGGCCACCTCGAGGTTGACGAGCTCCTCGGCACGCAGGCCGCACGCGTAGGCCACCTCGAGCATCGCCCGGTCGCGCAGCTCGAGCGGGGTGGACGCGGGGATCCGGTCGAGCAGCGCGGCGAGCTCGTCGGGGCGCAGCACGGTGGGCAGCGAGCGCGGGCGCTTGGGCGACGGGATCAGGTCGACCGGGTTCTGCGTCACGTGGCCGTGCTCGCGCAGCGTGCGATAGAAGGCACGCAGCGCGGCCAGCTTGCGCGCGATGGTGGCGGCGACGGCGTCGCGCCCGGAGAGGACGGCGGCGTAGCGGCGCAGGTCCTTGGAGCCGACGTCGCGCGGCGCGACGTCCTGGGCCGTGCACCACAGCGCGAACTGGCCGAGGTCGACTCCGTAGGCGCGGCGGGTCTTCTCGGCCATCCCGCGGCGGCGCAGGTCCGAGTCGAAGAGCGCCAGCGCCTCGCGCCAGGCCTCGCTGGGCTGCGGCCTATCCTCCGCGTCCGTGGGGATGTTCTTCATCGACACCGGCAACGGTCAGGTCGCCACCCATCGCCAGCTGATCGACGCGGGCGCGGTCGGCGCGGACGGGCAGCCGCCGCGCCCGTGGCATCGCGTCCAGGGCTCGCCGGACGCCTCGACGCTGTGGTTCGCGGTTCTGCGCAGGCGTGAGCGGGGCGTCTTCATCGGCACGCTGGTGCTTCGACACTCCGACCACCATGCCCTGCTTCTGGAGCGCGGGTGGGAGGACGTGCCGATCGACGAGATCCGGGCCGTGAGCCAGTGATTCCGAGGCCCTGCGAGGCGCCCCTCACAAACTAGGCGATGTAGACGGCGGAGCCGACCGGGACCTCGTCGTAGAGCTTCTCGACGTCCGGGACGTGCATGCGGATGCAGCCGTGCGAGGCGTTGTGGCCGATCGAGGCGTCGTCGGACGTCCCGTGGATGCCGACGCCGTCGAAGATCCCCAGCCAGCGCGCCTTGATCGGGTTTGTGGGGTCGTCGCCGGGGATGACCTTGCCGGCCAGCTTGCCGGCCCACGCGCTGTCGGGCACGTGCCAGGCGGGGTTGATGGCCTTGTTGGCGATCGTGTACTGGCCGGCCGGCGTCTCGAGGCCGACCTGCCCGACCGCGATGCCGTAGGTCTGGGTGGCCCTGAGGCCCTTGAACAGCCGCAGGCGGAACTGGTCGCGGTTGACGACGATGACCGTGTCGTACCTGCGCTTGAGCTCCGCCGTGGTGACCTTCGGCTGCGTGTGGCGCGTCTCGGCCACGAAGCTCCGGGGCGCCGTCGTCGAGGTGATCGCGCCGCCGATCTCGCGGTGCAGCTGCGAGGCCGAGACGGCGAGCCCCTCGACCCCGGGGACGGTGCTCACGCCCGCCGCGTCGATCTTCACGCGGGCGTCCTTGGCCGGGCGCTCGACCGACCTGCGGACCTTGTCGATGAGGCGGATGACGGCCGCGTCGGAGTACTGGACGGTGGGCTTGAGGTCGTCGTCGATCCGCTCGCCCGAGAGCGAGCGCCACGAGCGGGCGAAGATGTTGCCCGAGCGGCTGCGGGCCAGCGCCTCGTCGACCATGGCGCCGAGGTCGGCGCGCAGGCGTGCCTCGCGCGGGCCCAGCTTCCACGTCTTGGCGGCGTGGTGGACGACGATCGGCCGCTCGAGCGGCTGCAGGATCTCGCGCTCGAGCCGCGCCCGCGCCTGGTCGGGCGTCATGCCCCCGAGCGCGACGCCGCCCACCTTCACCCCGGGCGCGATCTCGTTCGCGCGCGCACGGTCGTGGGCGTACAACGCGCCCCCTGATACCACGATCACCGCCAAGAAGGCGGCGACGAAGATGAAGCTCCTGGTCCGCACCCGTGCACCGCGGATAGTAGGGCCCTAGGTGCGCGCTTCCCAGCCGTGCAAGCCGGCTATCGCCTTCAGGACCTCGGGCCGGGCGGCGTGCGTGCGCTCGTGCTCGGCCAGCTCGGCCAGCGCCTCGGGCTCGAGCGAGGGCAGCAGGGCGATGAGCTCGTCGGCGCCGAGGTCGTCGTAGCCGGTGGCGCCGGGGCCGAGGCCCGAGCCGCGGCGCTGGCCCGGAGCCAGGTTCGACGGTGGATCCGGGCCGACCCACGGGCGGGCCGTCGGCCGCACGCTCGGGCTGCGGCGCAGGAAGTCCTCGAGGTCGCGCTCGTAGCGGTAGGCCTCCTGCGCGTCGCCGACGATGGCCGCCAGCCGCTGGTGCTCGCGCAGCTTGATCACCGCCTCGCGTGAGGTGAAGCGATAGCGGTAGCCGGTCGCCTTGAGCTTGCGGTTGTCCAGCCCGCGGCCATACCGCAGCAGGCCGAGCGTCTCGGGTGAGATGCGCAGCCCGGCGCGGCGCAGGGCGCCCGCGGCGAGCGAGGTGCCCACCGGCGGCAGGACGGGCGCGAGCCGCTTGCCCAGGAGCCCTGCCACCTCGCTGAGGATGAGCACGCCGTCCGCGGCGCCGTTGTAGACCCCCTCGAGATCGTGGCGCACCGCGTGCTCCAGGCAGCCGGCGAGGTCGTCCTCGTGGATGAACTGAAAGCGCGGGTCGAAGCCGAGGATTCCCGGCACGGCGGGCAGCCCGAAGAGCTGGCTGAGCGACGTCCTCAGCGCCGGGCCGAGGCCGTTGGCGAAGCGCAGGACGGTGACGGTGACGTGCGGGTGGCGGACGGCGAACTCGCGCACGGCACGCTCGGCGTCGACGATGTCGCGCTCGATCGGCGTGCCGGGGGCGTGCGGGCGGTCCATGGCCTCGGTGAAGAAGGCCGGATCGTCCTGCTCGGCGCCGTAATAGTGGGCGCTGGACTTGAAGACGACCTTGCGGACGGGGTTGCCCTCTCCCCCGCACGCGGCGAGCACGTTCATCGTGCCCATCACGTTGTTCTCGTGGGCCAGCCGCGGGCTGGTGACGATCGAGTCGACGACCAGGCGCGTGTCGACCACCGTGTCGATCTCGGCCGCCTCCACGATCCGGCGGATGAGCGAATGCGAGTCGGTCACGCGCACGTACTCGGTGCGGTGCAGCTCGACCTTCGGCGGGCGGCGGTCGACGCCGATGATCGCCTCGACCGCCGGGTCGCGCTCGAGCGCCTGGGCCAGCCGGCCGCCCCAGTACGTCGACAGCCCGGTGAGCAGGATCCGCTTCGAGCTCATCCGAACCAGACGCTGCGCCGCTCGCCGAGCATGTCGGCGAGCTCGGCCTGGATGGTGGCGCGGATCTCGTGCGCCACGGTCTGCACCAGGGCCTTGTCCTCCCACGGCTCGTCGCCGAAGGCGGGATCGTCGGTCGGCACCGCGGGCAGGAAGCGCAGCTTGAACTTGGCCGGCAGGTAGCCGAGCATCCCCAGCAGGCCGAAGTGCGGGAAGGTCGGCGTGATCGGGAAGTACGGAAGACCGGTCAGCCGCTGCAGCAGCTTGACCTGGGCGAAGACCGGAGCGGCCTCCTCGGCTCCCACCACGGCGACGGGAACCATCGGCGCACGGGCGCGCATGGCCGCCTCGACGAAGCCGCCGCGGCCGAAGCGCCGCAGCTTGTAGCGGTCCTTGTAGAGCTTCTCGGTCCCCTTGCGGCCCTCGGGGAAGACGAGCACGAGCTGCTGCTCGTCGTAGAGCAGGCGGTGGACGTTCGCCGGGTGGGCCGGCACCGCGCCCATCTTCGGCAGCAGCATGCTGAAGCCCGGATAGCCCTTGAAGAAGTGCTCCACGGTCAGGTAGAGCGGGCGCGGGTGCGGGTGCTCCTCCTTGATCGCCTTGGCGATCATCGGCGCGTCGGGCGGCAGCGCGCCCGAGTGGTTGGAGACCAGCAGGGCGCCGCCCTCGGCCGGCACGTTCTCGATCCCCTCGACCTCGCAGCGGAACCACAGCCGGTAGAAGAACTCGATCAGCGTGCGGTCCATGACGCCCTCGACGCGCTCCGAGCGGCCCCAGTCGTCGACCTGGCGCTCGGGCTCGACGCCCGGCAGGTAGGGGCGCAGGTCGGTGCCCGGAGCGGCCTCGCCGGCGGGGGCGAGCGACGTTCGACGATCCTCTGCCATCTGGATCATCTTGCCGCACGCCGCCTGGACGCGCGCATCAGGCCGCTCGTTGCAGCGGCGGGCAGCGGCGCGCGAGCGCGGCGGCCAGCCCGGGCCAGTCGGCGGCGCTGACCACCTCCGCGTCCTCCTCGCAGAGGTCGCGGTTCCACGGGTGCACCAGGGTCGCGCCGACCATCCCCTCCTCGATCGCGCGCACCAGCGTGACGGGGCTGTCGTCGATGAGGATGTCGATCTCGAGCTCGACGCAGCGGGCGACCTTGTCGTAGGAGCAGTGCAGGTCGTCGTAGCCCAGGCCGATGTCGGCCAGCCAGCGCGCGGTGGCCGGATGGCAGTGCACGGCGCGATGGCTCGTGACGTGGATGTAGTGGCCGGCGTCGTGCCAGGCCGTGATCGTCTCGACGGCGTGCGGATAGGGCTCGGCGCGGGCGATGGCCTCGTCGGAGTGGGTGTCGGCGATCGCGGCGCGCAACTGCTCGTCGCGCAGGCGGCTGATCTTCCAGGTGTGCTGCTGGTCGTAGGGCAGGTCGACGCCGAAGCGGCGCTTGGCGGATTCGGCCAGCTCGTCCCAGTAGTGGTGCAGGGTCGAGTCGATGTCGATGGCGATGCGCATGCGGGCGGGCCCCTCCGTGCCCCGATTATCCTCATGTGCAATGGCGGACGAGTCTCCACGCCTGCCCGACGCCCCCGGCGACTACGGTGCGCGCGGGCGCTCGCCCTGGCTCGACGTCGAGTGGCGCCGGCACCTGCGGTGGATGACGATCGACGGGCGGCGGGTCAACGTCGTCGACCTGGGCTCGGGATCGCCGGTCGTCTTCATCCACGGCCTGTCCGGCTCGTGGCAGAACTGGCTCGAGCAGCTGCCGGTGTTCGCCCGCGAGCATCGCGTCATCGCCTTCGATCTGCCGGGCTTCGGCGAGTCCGAGATGCCGCGGGAGAAGATCACGATCTCCGGCTACGGGCGCTTCGTCGAGGCCGTGCTGGACGAGCTCGGCGCGAGCAGCGCCGCGGTCGTCGGCAACTCGATGGGCGGCTTCATCGGCATCGAGCTCGCCATCCGCTTCCCCCAGCGCGTCGAGCGTCTCGCGCTCGTGAGCGCCGCCGGCCTGTCGATCGAGTACCTGCGCAACGAGCGCGCGCTCTCCGTGCTCTCCACGCTCGACGCCCGCCTGTCGGCCTACAGCGGCTGGCTGGCCTCGCGGTCGGACGCTCTTGCGCGCCGGCCGGGCGCGCGGCGGATGATCTTCGGCATCGTCGCCCACCGCCCGGATCTCCTCCCCGGCCCGCTCGTCGCCGAGCAGGTCCGCGGCTCGGGCAAGCCCGGCTTCGTGCCGGCCCTCGACGCCCTCACCGACTACCCGATCCGCGACCGCCTGGGCGAGATCGCCTGTCCGACGCTCATCGTCTGGGGCTCCGGGGACAAGCTCGTCCCGGCGCGCGACGCCGACGAGTTCGCGCGCCTCATCCCCAACTCCCGCAAGGTCGTCTGGCCGGAGACCGGCCACGTGGCGATGCTCGAGCGCCCGGCGGCCTTCAACGCGCTCCTCGAGGCGTTCCTGACCGAGGAGCCGGGCGAGCGCGTCGGCGCGTCGGACGCGGCCGGCGCGACGTAGTCGAGGCTGATCGCGGCTCGCCGCCGCTGCGCGGCGTGCGGCCGCACGGCCCCGCGGGCGCTCAGCGCACCGTGACCGCGCCCTCGGAGGCGCTGCCGACGAGCGCCGCGTACTTGGCCAGCACCCCGGTCCGGTCGGCGTTCTCGGGCGGCTCGTAGGCCGCCACCCTGCGCGCGATCTCGTCGTCGTCGAGCGCGACGTCCATCCGCCGCGAGGCGACGTCGATGGTGACGACGTCGCCGTCGCGGACGGCCGCGATCGGGCCGCCGCGCGCCGCCTCGGGCGCCACGTGGCCGATCATGAACCCGTGCGTGGCGCCGGAGAAGCGCCCGTCGGTCAGCAGCGCGACGTCCTCCCCCAGACCCACGCCGTTGATGGCGCCGGTCACCGCGAGCATCTCGCGCATGCCCGGGCCGCCGGCCGGGCCCTCGTTGCGGATGACGACCACGTCGCCGGCCACGATCTGGCCGCTCGTGACCGCGGCGAAGGCCGCCTCCTCGCCGTCGAAGACCCGCGCGGGGCCTTCGTGGTGGAGTCTCTCGTGGCCGGCCAGCTTGATGACGCAGCCCTCGGGCGCGAGGTTGCCGCGCAGGATGGCCAGGCCGCCGGTGGCCTTCAGCGGCTCGTCGAGGCCGCGCACGACGCGCTGGCCCTCGGTCTCGACGGCCGCCTTGGCCAGCTCGCCGATCGTCTGCCCGGTGACGGTGATCGTGCCCTCGTTGAGCAGTCCGGCCTCCTGCAGACGCTGGAGCATGACCGGGACGCCACCGGCCTTGTAGAGGTCGACCGCGACGTACTGGCCGGCGGGCTTGAGGTCGCACAGCAGCGGCGTGCGCTGGCTCACGCGGTCGAAGTCGTCGATGTCGAGCTCGACGCCGATCTCGCGCGCGACCGCGAGCAGGTGCAGGACGGCGTTCGTCGAGCCGCCCGAGCAGGCGACGCCGGCGACGGCGTTCTCGAGGGCATCCTTGGTGATGATCTCGCTCGGGCGCAGGCCGCGCCTGAGGACGTCGACCACCAGCTTGCCCGCTTCGTAGGCGACCTCGGCCTTCGTCGGGTCCTGGGCCGGGACGAGGTTCTGGGCCATCGGGGAGATACCGAGGACCTCGAAGGCCATCGCCATCGTGTTGGCGGTGAACTGCCCGCCGCAGGCCCCGGCGCCCGGGCTCGCGACCGACTCGAGCTCGGCGAAGTCCTCGTCGCTCATCCGCCCGGTCGCGTGTGCGCCGATCGCCTCGTACACGTCGCCGATCGTGACGTCGTTGCCCATGAAGTGCCCGGGAGGGATCGAGCCCCCGTAGAGCATCACGCTCGGGACGTCGAGGCGGCACAGGGCCATGACCGTGCCGGGGATCGTCTTGTCGCAGCCGCTCAGCGCGATGACGGCGTCGAAGAAGTGCCCGCGCGCCACGAGCTCGATCGAGTCGGCGATGACCTCGCGGGAGACGAGCGAGGTCTTCATGCCCGTGGTGCCCATGGTGATGCCGTCGGAGATCGCGACGGTGTTGAGCTCCATCGGGGTGCCGCCGGCGTCGCGGATGCCCTCCTTGACCTTGGCGGCGAGGGCGCGCAGGTGGAAGTTGCACGGCATCGTCTCGATCCAGGTCGAGGCCACGCCGATGATCGGCTTGGCCAGTGCCTCTTCGTCGTAGCCGATGCCCTTGAGCTGGGCGCGGGCGCCGGCGCGGGAGGGGCCGTCCAGCAGCAGGCGGGAGCGGTGCTTGAGGTCGAAGCCGTTCGTGCTCATCGAAGCGGACACTACCTAGGCGGCCTCGGCGGGCCCGGCGCGGGCGCAGCGGGGGTGGCGGCGCGAATCGAGCGCTATGGCGTGGCGACGCCGCCGGGCGAGCGTGGCGTGCGGCGCAGGCGCTCGCGCTCCCACTGGCTCAGGCGCCAGAGGTCGCGGCGCACCTGCTTGGGATCGACCTGGCGGCCGGGCAGGTGCATGTTCGCCGTGGCGATGAGGTGCTGCTCGTCGCCCGTGAGGGCCATCCACTTGGCGAGCACGTCGTCGGAGTCCGGCAGTCGCGAGCTGCCATAGGGCCGCGTCTCGTCGGGGAACTCGACGCAGTACTCGTTGAGCAGCTCCCGGGTCTGCGGGAGGAAGGCGACGATCGGCCTGTGGGGATAGACGAGGTACGCGTACGGCGCGCCGGCGCGTGGATCGTCGCCGATGCGCCCGCGTCGTGGCACCCGCGCCATCCCGCCCCACACGCGGATGAACCCGAGGTCGCGGTACATCGACCACTCCTCGTCGTTGACGCACGACTGCAGCAGCTGGCGGGCGCGCTGCTCGGCGCGGCGCTCGCGGCCCGGGTCGTAGGCCGAGCCGGGAATCAGGGCGCGGCGGGCCCGGTGGCGCTCGAAGGCCTCCTTGAGCGACGGCAGCACGAGGTCCCACAGCAGGGCGACGATGACGACTCCGATGGCGATGGAAGCGAGGAGCATCGTGTCGACCCGTCTGGCTGCGCCTCAGCCGCCCGCGGCCCGTGGGAAGAAGATGACGCGCTCCGCGTCGCGCGGAACGTCCTCGAAGGCCCGAACCATCCGCGCCTCACGGCGCCCGGCCGTGCTGCGCTCGGGGACGGCGGCCCACATGCCCTCTTCGAGCTGGCGGCGGAACTCCTGCACGAGCAGCTCCTCCTCCTCGGCCACCTCGACGTCCCCTTCGGCGATGAGCACCTCGCCGTGCCCGGGCTTCATGCGAAGGAACCTCATGGTGAAGGGCGATTATGACAAAGCGCGAGAGTCTGGCCACCCGCCTGGTCGGCCAGTGTGCGATCGCCGATGGCGCCGGCCTCCGTACGGACCGGCCGTGGGGGCTCAGCGCCGGGGCGCGAGACCAAGGACGTCGACCGGCCCTGCGCCCGCCCCGATGGCGCGCAGGCCGTCGCGAACGGCCTCCGAGGCGACGCGCTTGGCCTCGCGAGCGGCCGCTTCGAGATCGTCGCCCAGGGCCAGGCGCGCCGCGAGCGTCGAGGAGTGCGTGCAGCCCGATCCGTGCGCGGCCCCGTCGGCGTAGCGCGGCCCGGCGAGCTCCACGACACGCTCGCCGTCGAAGACGACGTCGATCGCCTGCTCACGGTGCCCGCCCGTGACCACGACCGCGCCCGGGCCGAGCGCGTGCACTGCACGCGCCAGCTCCTCGCCCTCGAGCCCGTCGTCGCCGGCGAGGACCCGCGCCTCGGGAAGGTTGGGGGTCACGACCGTGGCGCGCGCGACCACGAGCTCGACGAGCGCGGCCTGGGCGTCCTCGTCGAGCAGCCGCGCGCCGGACTCGGCGACCATCACCGGGTCGACCACGATCGGCGTTCCGGCCGACAGCAGGTCGAACGCCTCCCCCACCGCCCGCGCGCTGGCCACGCTGCCGAGCATCCCGACCTTGACCGCGTCGACGCCGATGTCCTCCACGACGGCACGCACCTGGGCGATGATCATCGCGGGCGACACGGCCTCGACCGCCGTCACCGCCACCGTGTTCTGGGCCGTGATGGCCGTGATCGCGGTCGTCCCATGCACCCCGGCGCGCGCGAAGGCCTTCAGGTCGGCCTGGATCCCGGCGCCGCCGCCGGAGTCCGAGCCGGCGATCGACAGGCAGACGGGGATGCGGCGGCCGCGCTCGGGCACGGCGGCGAAGGATAGGAGGGCGCGGTCAGGCCATCGCTCGGAAGGCGACCGCGAGACGGCGGTAGGTGTCCTGAGCTCGGGCATCACGCGTCCAGAGGATCTGTTCGTGCGCCGTGGCCTCGAGGGCGACGAGGCCGTCATAACTGGCTCCGCCGCCGACCCCGGCAGCGGCGAGCGTTGAGAGCAGCGTTCGACGCTGCGCGGCGGGCAGCTGCAGCGGCTCCTCTGCGAAGCGCGACGCGAGCACCGCCGCCGCCGCCGCGGGTGGAACGGCGAGCCCGCCGGGAAGCCGCGTCAACACGGCGTAGGCCTCGGTCAGGACGTGCGCCGGCAGCGCGACGACACCCTCGAGGGCGTCGGCCGCGGCCTCGTGGTTCTTGTGCCAGCCAGAGAGCGCGGGCACGACCACACTGGTATCAGCGGTCACTGCCGACTCTTCTCGATGAGCTCGCGGACATGCTCGTCGGTGAGCTCGTCGGCGTCGTCCGCGACGAAGCGGAGCCCGTGCGGCCCGTCGGCGACGCGGACCCGTGACGGCACTCGCACCTCGAGCGCACCGTTGATGGCGGCGAGCTCGAGTTCCGTGCCGGCAGCGAAGCCAAGCTCGTCGCGTAGAGGCTTCGGCACCACCAATCGCCCGGCGCCATCGATGGTAGCTCGCATGGTAGAAGCGTACCATTGAGCTGCCATCTGATCGCCCGCACCGGCGGTCGGCACCCGTCATGCCGGGATGACCACGTAGCGGCCCCCGGCCGCTCGGCGCAGGTGTCCGAGCAGCTCGAGCTCCGTCAGGGCCGCCAGGGTCGGCGCGACCTCCGCCGGCGCGCCGGCCAGCGCGGCCAGGGTGTCGCGGCCGTCGGCGACCTCCCCGAGCAGCGTTCGCAGGCGCGGGTCGAGGTGCAGCACCGCGGCCTCGTGGCGATCGATCCCCACCGCGACGTCGAGCGCGTCGGCGGCGTCGCGGATGACGGTGGCGCCGTCACGCAGCAGCGCGTTGGTACCCGCCGAGCGCCACGCCATGACGGGGCCGGGAACCGCGCCGACGTCGCGGCCGATGTCGGCGGCGACCTCGGCCGTGATGAGCGACCCCGAGCGGCGCGCCGCCTCGACGACGATCGTCGTGTGCGCCAGCGCCGCGATGATCCGGTTGCGCGCCGGGAAGCACCAGCGCATCGCCACGAACCCCGGCGGCAGCTCGCCCACGACGCAGCCGCGCTCGGCGATGAGCTTATGCAGGCGCGCCTTGCTCGGCGGATAGGGGACGTCCGCCCCGCCCGCCAGCACCGCCACCGTCCGCCCACTCGATTCCAGGGCACCGGCGTGCGCGGCGCTGTCGACGCCGAGGGCCATGCCGCTGACCACGGTCACGCCCGCGGCCGCCAGCCCCCGTCCAAGCGCACGGGCGACCTCCAGGCCGTCGGCCGAGGCGCGTCGCGTCCCCACGACCGCCGCCGCTCGCGGACCGTGCTCGAGTTCGGCGCCGGCCAGCGCCTCGAGGCGGGCGACGCCACCGGCCACGAACAGCACCGCGGGCGCGTCGTCGAGGTCGAGCAGGCGGGAGGGATAGCCGGTGTCGTGCCGGCAGGTCGCCTCCAGTCCCGAGCGCTCGACGGCCTCGCGGAGGGCATCGACGTCCAGGCGCTCGAACTCCTCGGCGATCGACCCGGCCCGGACCCCGCCGAGGCCGGCGATGAGCTTCTCCTCGGAGAGGGCGAGGATCTCGCGCAGCCGGCGCTTCTGATGGCGGGCGATCTCGATCGAGCCGGCCAGTCGCGCGATGAGCCAGGTCCGCGTCAGGCAGTCGCTGCAGGCTCGCTCGGCGCTCACGCGGCTGCTCCGATCCCCAGGCTCACCTCGTGGCGATAGCCGAGCGCTGCCACCACGTGCTCGCGCTGCACCCCGTCGCTGGCCGCGAGGTCGGCGATCGTCCGCGCCAGGCGCAGCGTGCGATCCCTGCCGCGGGCGCTGAGCTCACCACGGCGATAGGCGTCGAGGAGCGGACGCTCGACCTCCTCCGACACGCGCACGTGCCGGCGCAGCAGGCGGGCGTCCATGTGGCCATTGCACATGGCCCCCGTCCCGTCGAGACGCTCCAGCTGGCGCTCGCGGGCCGCGGTCACTCGGGCGCGCTCGGTCTGCGAGGACGCGGTCGGCTCCTGCGCGAGGCGCTCGGCCGCGGGGCGCTGGACGTGGACGAGGAGATCGATGCGGTCCAGCAATGGCCCGCTGAGACGCCGGGCATGGCGGGCGAGGTCGCCTTCGCGGCAGCGGCAGCGGCGCGAGGGAGCGTGCCCGCACGGACACGGGTTCGTGGCCGCGACGAGGAGGAAGCGCGTCGGGAAGATCGCGGTCCGCTGGCCGCGCACGATCGCCACGCGGCCGTCCTCCAGCGGTTGGCGGAGCGCCTCGAGCGCCGGCCGCGGGAACTCGGACAGCTCGTCGAGGAAGAGCACGCCGTGATGGGCGAGGCTCGCCTCGCCGGGTACCGGGACCGCGCCGCCGCCGACCAGGCCGGAGGCCGAGATCAGATGATGCGGCGCGCGGAACGGCCGCTCGACCATGAGACCGGCGCTGCGACGCTGGCCCGCCACGCTGTGGATGCGCGTCACCTCGACCGCTTCGGCCCGCGACAGGGGCGGCAGGATCGAGGGCAGCCGGCGGGCGAGCATCGTCTTCCCCACGCCGGGCGGGCCCGACAGCAGCAGGTTGTGCGCCCCGGCGGCGGCGATGGTCAGCGCCTCGACGACGTCGGTGTGGCCGCGAACGTCGGCGAGATCCAGATGGCGCGCGGGGAGCGCGAGTGCGCTCTCCTCGCGATCGGGCGGCGGCGGGCGCTCGCCGCCGCGAAGGATCTCGGCCACCTGCGCAAGGCTGCTGGCGCCGACCACCTCCAGCCCATCGACGAGCGCGGCCTCGATCGCCCGCTGCCGAGGGACCACGAGGCCCGTGAGCCCTGCGCGCGCGGCTCCTTCCGCCACGGCCAGCGCGCCACGGCACGGGCGCATCTCGCCCCCGAGCCCGAGCTCGCCGAAGACCGCGTAGCGCTCGAGCGCGTCGGGCGGGATGTGGCCGCCGACGGCAAGGATCGCGCACGCGATGGCGAGGTCGAAGCCCGGGCCGGCCTTGCGCATCGACGCCGGCGCGAGGTTCACCGTGACTCGTTTGAGGGGGAACTCGAAGCCCGAGTTGAGGATCGCCGCCCGCACGCGCTCGCGCGCCTCGCGCACGGCGCGGTCGGCCAAGCCTACGATCGCGAAGTTGGGCAGGCCCGCGCGCACGTCGATCTCGACCGTGACGCGCCGCGGGTCGAGGCCGTCGATGGTGAAGGTGGTGACGCGGGCGAGCATGCGGGCCACGCTACGCGGGGCCCTGTGACGGTTGAAGGCGTCAACGGCACCGAAAGCGCGCAGGGCCACCCACGATCCGGCGTCATGGCACTGCTCCTGCGCAGGATTGGCACAGAGCGTGTGTCACGTGTGACGCGATCGCACCTAGCGTCGCCGTCGTGTCCACCGACCTGCGTCAACACCTCGGCCGCATCGGCGAGAACCTCGCTCTCGCCCACCTCGAGCGCCTCGGCTACGCGCTCGTCGCGCGCAACCACCGCACGCGCTATGGCGAGCTCGACCTCGTGGTCTTCGACGGCACCACGCTGGTCTTCGTCGAGGTCAAGACGCGGCGGGCCAGCGGGAGCGGACGTGGTCCCTGGGAGGCGCTGCACGAGCGAAAGCGCAGGCAGGTCCGGCGGATGGCCGCGGCCTTCCTGCTCGAGGTCAGCGAGCGCCCGCACTCGCCCGACCTGCGCTTCGACGCCATCGGCGTCGTCATCGACGCGTACGGCAAGCTCGTGCGCCTCGACCACCTCGAGGCGGCGTTCTGATGACGTTAGAGCGCGAGCTGCTGGTAGGCGGTGCTCTGGAACGACAGCCGGTGCAGGGGCGAGACGCCCTTGCGCTGAATCGCATCGCGGTGCTCGGGCGTCGAGTAGCCGACGTGCGAGCGGAACTCCCACCCCGGATGCACCCGGTCGGCACGGTGCATGAAGCGGTCGCGCGTGACCTTGGCCACGATCGAGGCGGCGGCGATGGCCGCGCTCGTGGCGTCGCCGTCGACGATCGGGCGCTGCTCGTAGCCGAAGTCCGGCACAGCGAAGCCGTCGATCAGGCACAAACAGCCGGGGCGTGCGACGGCCGCGAGGGCATCGCGCAGAGCGGCGAGGTTGGTCTTGTGCAGCCCATAGCCGTCGATGCCGCGCACGCAGCGCGAGACGACGACGACCTTGACCGCCGTACGCATGACGACCGGGTAGAGCTCCTCGCGGGTCTCCGCGTCGTGCTGCTTGGAGTCGTTGAGGGCGCTCAGCGCCCGGACCTCGCGGACGCCGAGGGCCTCCATGTCGAAGAGGACCGCCGCGGCGGCGAGCGGGCCGGCGAGACATCCCCGCCCGGCCTCGTCGGCACCCGCGACCCAGCGGACGCCCAGGCCGCGGTCGAACTGGAACAGCCGGCGGCCGGTGCGGCGCTTCGTCCGGGGCCGGCGGCGGCTCGCGTGCGCGCCCCCGTTGGAACCTGGCGTGATCGGCGCGGCCGGCGCGATCGAGGCGGCGGACGCGATCGGCGCGGCGGCAGCCACGGGCGCGATCGCGTCGGGAGCCGGCATGGGTGCTGAGGCGGCCATGGGCTCGGCGGCGGGCTCGGTCAAGACGGCCATCACGGTAACGACCGCTCCGGCGGATCGTGCCGGGCCCCCGCTGCGCGTGGTGTGGGCGGGGACCGGCGCGCGGCCGCTAGAGGAGGCCGATGCGCTTGGGCGGCCAGTAGGTCGCGAACGCGCCGCCGATGATCCAGTTGCGCGGGACCGGGCCCCAGAAGCGGCTGTCGTCCGACTCGCCACGGTTGTCGCCCATCATGAACCAGTGGTTGGCGGGGACGGTGATCGGGGTTGTGAAGTTGCAGCCGCGCCCATCGCCGCTCTCGCAGCTGCCGTTGATGTAGCCGTCGCTCTCGCGCTTGCCGTTGCGATAGACGTGGCCACCCTTGATGTAGATCGTGTCCCCCGGTCCGGCGACCACGCGCTTGATGAAGTTCACATCCGCCCGCGTCTTGGTCGGCGCATCGCACGCCTGACCCTGCCGGCGCTTGCCGTCGCCGCAGGTGTCGCTGTCCGAGCCCTTGGGCGGATGAAAGACGATCACGTCGCCGACCCGCGGGTCGGTGAAGCGGTTGCCGATCCGGTCGACCAGCACACGCTGGCCGATCTGCAGCGTCGGGATCATCGACCCGCTCGGGATGCGGTAGGGCTTGACGAGGAAGGCCTGGATGCCGAGCGCCAGCCCGAGCGCGACAGCGACGATGACGACGAGCTCGAGGAGCGAACCGCCGGCCGACTTCTGCCTGGTGGCCACTTAGGCCTTGTCGTCAGCGGCAGGCGCGGCCTCGGCGGCCGGCTCGCCGCCGTCGCCGTCGGCCTCCGCGGCAGGCGCCGACTCGCTCTCGGCGACGGGCTCGGCCCCGGGCGCTTCGGGCTCGGTCGCCGGTGCGGCGGCGGCCGCGGGCTCGGCAGGCGCAGCGTCGGCCGCGGCCTCGTCCTCGCCCGTGGTCGCGGCCTCGGCGGCCTCGACCTCGGCCACCTGGTCCTCGGCCTGAGCGGTGTCGGCGGCGCCGCCGGCGTCGACGACCTCCTCGGCGGTTGCGCCCTCGGCGTCGACGGCGCCGGATCCGGCGGCCGCCTCGGCCTCCAGTGCGGCGACCGGATCGTGCACGAGGCCCGGCGTCACGGACTGCTCGGGGCCGGTGTAGCGGCGCTCGCGGACGCGGGCGCGCTTGCCGACGCGCTCGCGCAGGTAGTAGAGCTTGGCGCGGCGGACGTCACCGCGGGCGGCGACGTCGATCTTCTCGATCTTCGGCGAGTGCAGCGGGAACGTGCGCTCCACGCCGACGCCGAAGGACTGCTTGCGCACGGTGAAGGTCTCGCGCACGCCGTGGCCCTGGCGCTTGATGACGACACCCTCGAAGACCTGGGTGCGCCGGCGCGTTCCCTCGATGACCTGGAAGTGGACACGGACGCGGTCGCCGGCGGCGAACTGCGGGACGCGGCGCAGTTGGGCGCGCTCGAGGCTTTCGATCACGGTGCTCATGGCAAAGAGAAGGCGCGGGAGGACGAGGTTCTAACGGTCCCGCGCGCGGCGGCTCATGGTAGCGAAGAACCGCCGCCGGCCGCCCCACGCTCGCGGCTGCGCGCCCGGCGCCACTGGCGGATCTCCTCGTGGTGGCCCGAGAGCAGCACCTCGGGCACCTTCCAGCCGCGGTACTCGGCGGGGCGCGTGTAGTGCGGGTACTCGGGATCCCCGCCCAGCGCCTGGCTGAAGGACTCCTCGAGCGCAGAGTCGGCGTGGCCGAGCGAGCCGGGCAGCTTGCGCAGGACCGCGTCCATGACGACCATCGCGGCGAGCTCGCCGCCGGCGAGCACATAGCGGCCCACCGACACGGCGTCGGAGGCGAAGTGCTGCACGATGCGCTCGTCGAAGCCCTCATAGCGGCCGCACAGCAGCGTGATGGCGGGCTCGGCCGCGAGCTCCTCGACGAAGCGGTCGTCGAGGATGCGGCCCCCGGGCGTGAGGGCGAGCACGCGGCGCTGGTGGCGCAGGTCGACCGGATCGACGCCGTAGAAGCCGCGCAGCGCAGCGTCCATGACGTCGACGCGAAGGACCATCCCGGCGCCGCCCCCGAAGGGCGTGTCGTCGACCTGGCCCCCGCTCAGCGAGGTGTGCTCGCGCGGGTTCAGCGTGCGCAGCTCGTGGCCGCGGGCGAGCGCGTTGCCGACGTGGCGCTGGCCGCCGAACCACTCAAACCACTCCGGGAAGAGGGTGACCACGTCGAGCTGCATCAGGAGCGCCGACCGCCGGAGGACGGCGCAGGCGCCGGCTCGCCCAGGAAGGCCAGGTCGACGTCGACGACGCCTGCCGCGACGTCCACCGAGCGCACCGCGTCGCGGACCAGCGGCACGAGCAGGTCCGCCGCGCCCTCGCGCGCGACCTCGAGCGCCTCGCACGACGGCAGGGCGACCATGCGCACGACGCGGCCCACCGCGGCCGCTCCGTCGACCACCCGGCAGCCCTCGAGGTCCTCGGCGTACCACTCGTCCTCGTCGAGCGCCGGCGCCGCCGTGCGGTGCACGAGCAGGTCGAGCCCGCGCAGGGCCTCGGCCGCCGCGCGGCCCTCGTGGCCGGCGAGCCGCAGGATCGGCCGCTCGTCGGTCCCGGCGCGGCGCACGATCTCGGCCTCCTCGTCGCCGACGCGCACGGCGTTGCCGAGCGCCAGCAGCGTTCCGCGCGGGCGCGTCACGTGGAAAGAGCCGTCGAGCCCGTGGGGGCGGCCGACCCGGCCGGCCGCCAGCCAGTCGGCGCGCGCCCGCGCGACTGAATCAGCCATCTAGTCCACGATGTCGACGAGCACGCGGCGGTTCTCCTTGACCGCCGCGGCCTTAACGACCGTCCGCAGAGCGTTGGCGGTACGCCCGCCGCGGCCGATGATCTTGCCGTAGTCGTCCTCGGCGACCGCGAGCTCGAGGACGATCGTGCCGTCGTCCTCCTCGAACTGATCGACCGAGACGCGATCCGGCTCGTCGACGAGCTTACGGGCCAGCGATTCGAGAAGCTCGCGCATCGGCGCGTTACCGCGCGTTGGGGTCGATGCCCTTGATCTTCAGCAGCTTGCGGACCTGGTCGGTCGGCTGCGCGCCCTTGGCGAGCCACGCGCGAACGCGGTCCTCGTCGAGGTTGATGGTCGAGGGATCGGTCTGGGGGTTGTACTGGCCGACGTTCTCGATGAAGCGGCCGTCCCGCGGCGAGCGCTGGTCGGCGACGACGACCCGCCAGATCGGGTCCTTCTTGCCGCCCACGCGGGTGAGCCTCAGTCGTACTGCCAACGGAAGTTCCTCTCGAAGTGCTTGGAAAAGCCGACGGGAGAGGGTAGCGGGCGCGAGCGTGCCCTGCCCGGCGGGGGGCCCGGGCAGGCCGCTCCGGCCGAGCGCGGGCGTGCCCGCCGCGTGCTCGGCGTGCGCTGCGCTCCGAGCGCCCGCCGCGCCGCACCGCCCGCCGCGCGGTCAGCGCCCGCCGCGCCGTCAGCGCCCGCCGCGCCGTCAGCGCCCGCCGCGCCGTCAGCGCCCGCCGCGGGTGAGCGCGCCGATGTCGGGCATCTTGCCCCGCCCGATCTGGCGCATCAGCTTGCGCATCTGGTCGAATTGCTTGACCAGCTGGTTGACCGCCTGGACGTTGGTCCCCGAGCCCTTGGCGATGCGCAGGCGCCGCGAGCCCTTGATGAGCTCGGGCCGGCGGCGCTCCTCGGGCGTCATCGAGAGGATGATCGCCTCGACGCGGTCGAGCTCGCGCTCGTCGACCTTCATGTTCGCGAGCTGGTGGCCTGCGAGGCCGGGGATCATGCCCATGATCGACTGCAGCGGGCCCATCCGCCGGACGGTCTTCAGCTGCTTGAGGAAGTCCTCGAGGGTGAACTCGTTGCGGCGCATCTTGCGCTCGAGCTCTTTGGCCTCGTCCTCCTCGATCTGCGCCTCGGCCTTCTCGATGAGCGACATGACGTCGCCCATGCCGAGGATGCGCTGGGCCATGCGGTCGGGATGGAAGCGCTCGAACTGGTCGAGCTTCTCGCCCACCGACGCGAAGAGGATCGGCTTGCCGGTCACGGCCTTCACGCTGAGGGCGGCGCCGCCGCGGGCGTCGCCGTCGAGCTTGCTCATGACCACGCCGTCGAACTGCACGGCGGCGGCGAACTGCTCGGCCACGTTGACCGCGTCCTGGCCGGTCATCGCGTCGACGACGAGCAGGATCGAGTGCGGCTTGACCGCGTCGCGAATGCGCACGAGCTCGGCCATCAGCGCCTCGTCGACGTGCAGGCGCCCGGAGGTGTCGACGATGAGGACGTCCTTGCCCTCGGTCTTGGCGCGGTCCCACGCCCAGCGCGCGATGTCGACCGGGTCGCGGTCGGTGCCCTGCTCGTAGACGTCGGCGCCGACCTGGGCGCCGACCTTCACGAGCTGGTCGACGGCGGCGGGGCGGTAGACGTCGCAGGCCGCCAGCGCCACCGACGAGCCGTGCTCGCTCTTCAGCCAGCGCGCGAGCTTGGCCGCGGCGGTCGTCTTGCCCGAGCCCTGCAGGCCCGCGAGGACGATCACCGTCGGCGGGCGCGGCGAGAAGGTCACGCCGCGCGAGGCGCCGCCCATCAGCGAGGCGAGCTCCTCGTTGACGATCTTGACCACCTGCTGGCCCGGGTTGAGCGTGCCCAGCACGTCGGCGCCCAGGCAGCGTTCCTTGACCGTCGCCGTGAACGACTTGACGACCTTGAAGTTGACGTCGGCCTCCAGCAGCGCGAGGCGGATGTCGCGCATCGCCTTGTCGATGTCTGCCTCGGTCAGGGTGCCGTGGCCGCGGACATCGGCGAGGGTGGTCTGGAGCTTCTCTGAGAGGGCGTCGAACACTCGCAGCCAGTCTAGAGCGGCCGGCCAGAAGGCCGGCCGGATGAGGACAGAAGGCCGGCCAGATGAGGCCCGCGGCGGGCTACGCGGCCGCCCGGATGAGGCCGGCCGCCGGCTACGCGGCCGCCCGGATGAGGCCGGCCGCCGGCTACGCGGCCAGCCGGATCGCGCTGACGCCGTCGCGCACGCTGAGCAGCACGTTCTCGGTGCGATCGTCGGCCTGCACGT
This sequence comes from uncultured Actinomycetes bacterium, assembly GCA_963807305.1. Lineage (GTDB taxonomy): Bacteria > Actinomycetota > Thermoleophilia > Solirubrobacterales > Solirubrobacteraceae > JAOPZW01. The sequence continues at coordinate 227,782 of CAWEBN010000011.1, read as the reverse complement.
GGTCGTTGAAGGCCGCCATGGCGCGATCGCGCTCGTCGACGGGGTCGACCACGTCCCCTCCGCTCAGCGTGTTGTCGACGACGATCACGCCGCGCGGCGACAGCTTGGGGACGACGGCCTCGTAGTAGCCGGTATAGCCGTCCTTGTCGGCGTCGATGAACACGAAGTCGAAGGGGCCGTCGAGGGCGTTGACCGCGTCGAGGGCCGGCCCGACACGGACGTCGATGCGATCGGCCCACGGCGAGCGGTCGAAGTAGCCCTGGGCGAACGCCGCGCGCTCGGGCGAGAGCTCGCAGGTGACGATCCGCCCGTCGGGCGGCAGGCCGCCGGCCATGGCGAGCGCCGAGTAGCCCGTGAAGGTGCCGATCTCGAGCACCAGGCGCGGGGCGGCGAGCGAGACCAGGAGGCGCAGCAGGCGGCCGACGACAGGGCCGGCGATCATCTGGGGCGAGGAGAGCGAGGCGTACGTCTCCCGGCGGTTCTCCTGGAGCAGCGGCTCGAGCGGGGTGGCGTGGGCGTCGAGGTAGGCGTCGAGCGCCTCGCTGGGGATCTCGGTCATGCCGGCATGCTGGCACCTCGGACCGCCCTACAGGCGCCCACCGCCGTGACGCGCTGCCCGTGGATCCGGAGGCCGTCCCGTGACGCGGTCGGAGCCGCCGCGTGCCCACCGAGGGTCAGCCCGTGCGCCCCGGCACCGCGACGCCCGACTCGTAGGCGAGGACCACCGCCTGCACGCGGTCGCGCAGCCCGAGCTTCATGAGCACGCGTGCGACGTGGGTCTTGACCGTCGTCTCGGAGACGACGAGCTCCTCGGCGATCTCGGCGTTGGAGAGCCCGCGGGCCAGCAGCTTGAACACCTCGAGCTCGCGCGCGGTCAGCTCGTCGAGGCCGCGGGGCGGCTCGGCCGGTGTCGGGGCGGCGCTTGCGAACTCCTGGATCAGGCGCCGGGTGATCGAAGGGCGCGAGCAGGGCCTCGCCCTCGGCGACGACGCGGATCCCGGCCACCAGGTGCTCGGGCGGCACGTCCTTGAGCAGGAAGCCGCTGGCCCCGGCGCGCAGCGCCTCGTAGACGTATTCGTTGAGGTCGAAGGTGGTCAGCATCAGCACCCGCACCGGGCGCTCGCCGGCGGCGGCGATGATCCGGCGCGTCGCCTCGATGCCGTCGAGCTCGGGCATGCGGATGTCCATGAGGACGACATCGGGCTCGAGGTCGTTGGCCATCGCGACCGCCTGGGCGCCGTCGGAGGCCTCGCCGACGACATCCAGATCGTCCTCGGCGTCGAGGATCATCTTGAACCCGGCGCGCACCAGCGCCTGGTCGTCGGCGATCAGGATGCGAACGGTCATGTCGGGTGGTTCCTCCGCCACGGGCGAGAGAGGGTAGCCGCGCTCATGCATGCTCGGCGCGGCCGTCGAATGGAATGCGGGCGCGCACCTCGACGCCGGCGAAGGCCAGCGCCGCCCGGCCTGGCTCCGAGTCGACGAGCCCGGCGGCGCCGTCGGCGTCGACGACCATGCGTCCCAGAGCGCGGGCGACCACGCCGTGCAGGTCGGCGGCGATCCGCGAGCGCTCGTCGGCCACGGCCTGCTCGGCCCACGGCTCGGGATCGTGGTCGGCGGCCGCAGCGCGCAGCTCGCGCGCCAGGCGGGCTCGGTCGCGCAGCAGGCGCCCCGCCAGGACCGGCGCGGCGACGATCACGAGCCGGCCCCAGAGGAGGTTGAGCCCCTGGTCGGCACTCGGGTCGAGCAGCGACAGGGCCGAGACCAGCAGGACGAGCCAGCCCACGCCCACCGCCAGTGCGCGTCCTTCGAGGTTGGCGCCGATCGAGTAGGAGACGATGAAGGCCGACAGGTAGGGCCCGACCACGGACGTATTCGTCGCGTCGCCCAGTTGCTCCATCCCCGTGAGTGCCGCGAACACGAGCGCGGCGGCCACGAGCGGCGCGCGGCGGCGCGCGGCCACGCCCAGCGCCATGGCGAGAGCCAGGCCGCGCGCGGCGAGGACCGTGCCACGCGACGCGTCGAGAAAGGACAGCTCGACTTGCGTCTCCACCAGGAAAGCTCCCGCCAGCAGCAGGTCGGCACGGCCGGGCGGCAACGCTTGCATGCGCGCCCCCAACGACGTCAGTGCCCGCACGGGCGCACTGTAACCGCCCGGACAGCCCCGATCGTCGTCCGCTCGGGCGATCGGCGGATCATCCTCAAGGACGACGCCGGCTCGTCCCATGGAGACGCACAAATCGCCCCGATGGGCGATGACGCGACCCCGCGGTCATGGGACCGTCACCGGCCATGAGGGAATGGACGGCGACGACCACCATCGAGGCCCGGCCCGAGGCCATCCTCGAGGTGCTCACCGACCCGGAGGCGTGCGCCCGCTGGGCGCCGATCCCCTTCGACGTCGAGGACCTGCGCACGCCGCGCCTGCGGTGCGGCAGCCGGGCCCGCGTGAGCGGCAGGCTGGCCGGCAAGCGCGTGGGCTTCGACGTGGAGGTCCACGAGGCGATCGACGGCCGCCTGCGCCTGAGCGCGGACGGGCCGGTCGGCTTCGACGTGCGCTACGACCTCGAACCCGCGCCGAGCGGGAGCGAGGTCCGGGCATCGGTCTGCGTCCGTCCTGTCCGCGGACTGACCGGGCGGCTGCTGGCCGAGGCCACCAACGCCCTGCTGGCCGCCGGCGCTCTGCAGGCGGCGATCTCGCGGCTCGCCCGCGAGGCCACCGCCACCTGCTGAGCACGGTCATCTGAACAAGTCCGGCCGACCTCGGCCGGCCGAACGACCCTGCCTGACCACCGACGAAAGGCATCAGCGACTCATGCTCAACGAGACCATCGGTACCGCCGCGCCCGCGATCGACATCGCCACCGCGGTATCCGCGGACGCCGTCACCCGCCGCTACGGCGAGGGCGAGGCGGCCGTCGACGCGCTGCGCGGCGTCTCGCTCGACGTCCCCGCCGGTCAATTCACGGCCATCATGGGCCCGTCGGGCTCGGGCAAGTCGACGCTCATGCACCTGCTCGCCGGCCTGGACCAGCCGACGGCGGGCAACGTCTACGTCGGCACGACGGACATCACGACGATGAGCGACAAGGCGCTGACCAAGCTGCGCCGGCAGCACATCGGGTTCGTCTTTCAGTCCTTCAACCTGCTCCCGACGCTGAGCGCCGAGGAGAACGTGCTGCTGCCGCTCACCATCGCCGGGCGCAAGGTGCCGCGCGAGACGCTCGAGGCGCTGCTCGAGCGCGTCGGCCTCACCGACCGCCGCCGCCACCGTCCTTCGGAGCTCTCCGGCGGCCAGCAGCAGCGCGTGGCCATCGCCCGCGCCCTGATCTCCCAGCCCACGGTCCTGTTCGCCGACGAGCCGACGGGCAACCTCGACTCCAACGCGGGTGCGATGGTCCTCGACCTGCTCCGCGACGCCGTCGACCTCGACGGCCAGACCACGGTCATGGTCACGCACGACCCGCTGGCCGCCGCGCGCGCCGATCGCGTGCTCTTCCTGGCCGACGGGCTGATCGTGTCCGACCTCGTCCAGCCCACCGAGGCCGACGTCCTGGCGCACATGAAGGCCGTGAGCGCCTGATGCTGCGGATCGCGCTCAACGGGCTCCTGGCCCGTCCCATCCGCACCGCCCTGACGGCGATGGCGATCGTGCTGGGCGTGGCGACGATCGCCGCCGCCTTCACGCTCACGGACACCATGGGGCGCGCGGCCGACGACCTGTCCTCATCGGCCTACGACGGCACCGCCGCCGTGGTCACGGCGCCCAGTCCGTTCACCTCGGCCAACGACAACGAGAACCTGACCCAGCCGACCATCGACGCCAAGGCGATCGACCGCGTGCGCGCGGTCCCGGGCGTCGCGAAGGCGGCCGGCGACATCACCGATCTCGAGACCAAGGTCCTGGGCAAGGACGGCAAGGTCGTCGGCGGCGGCCCGTGGTTCGGCGTCGGCCTCGACCCCGTGGCGGCCCGCGACAGCAAGCTCTCCCCCTTCCGCCTCAAGCAGGGCGCCTGGGCCAAGGGTCCCGGCGAGGTCGTCATCGACGCGGGTACCGCCGACAAGCAGCACCTGCACATCGGCGACAGCACGCGCATCGCGACCGCCGGCCCGGCGCGGAGCTTCCGCGTCACCGGCATCACGACGTTCGGCTCCGTCGACTCGCTGGGCACCGCGACGATCGCGGTGTTCGACCTGCACGCCGCGCAGGGCCTGTTCGACAAGGCCGGGCGCGTGGACTCGATCCTCGTCGAGGCCGCCGGCGGCACGTCCGCCGTGCAGGTGCGTCGCAACCTGGCCGCGGCGCTGCCGCAGGCCAAGGTCCAGACCGCGGCCAAGCAGGACCGCTTCACCCTGGACGGGCTGAAGGGCTTCATCTCGATCATCAAGGGCGTGCTGCTCGGCTTCGGCGGCGTGGCGCTGCTGGTCGGGGCCTTCACGATCTTCAACTCCCTGTCGATCATGGTCGCCCAGCGCTCGCGCGAGTTCGGGCTGCTGCGTCTCGCCGGCGCCTCACGGCGCCAGGTGCTGCGCACGGTCGTGGCCGAGGCGCTCATCATGGGCGCGGCCGCCAGCGCCGTCGGGCTCGCGGCCGGCTTCGCACTGGCCAAGGGCATCAACGCGCTGTTCAAGGCGCTCGGGCTCGACCTGCCGCAGACCGGCACGGTCTTCGCCTCGCGCACCATCATCGTGTCGCTGCTGGTCGGCATCCTCGTGACGCTGGTCGCCGGCCTCGTGCCGGCATGGCGCGCGACGCGCGTGGCGCCCGTCGAGGCGCTGCGCGACGCCGCCGGCTCCTCGCGCCGGCCGCGCCTGCCGGCGCGCATCGTGCGGGCCGTCGTCGGCGCCCTCGGGCGCCCGGTGCAGGCCACGGGGGGTCCCGCGGGCATGCTGGCGCGGCGCAACGCGATGCGTGCGCCGGGCCGCACGGCCATCACGGCCTCGGCGCTGACCATCGGCGTGGCGCTCGTCGCCGCGCTGACGATCATCGCCGCCGGCCTGAAGGACTCGACGAAGGGCTCGCTGAACAAGCGCGTCTCCGCCACGCACGTGCTCGCCGGAGACGACGGCTGGTCGCCGGTCGACGGCGACGCCGCGCGCAAGGCGGCGGCGGTCCCCGGCGTGCGCACGGCATCGTCGATCCGCCAGGACGCCGTGCGGGCCTACGGCGAGACCGAGGGCATCAACGCCGTCGACCCGGCGACGATCGGCAAGGTCCTCGACTTCAAGTGGAAGGCGACCCACCCACAAGCCTCCCGCTCCACGCTGGCCACGCTGGGCGCCGACGGCGCGGTCGTCGACGATGGGTGGGCCAAGAAGCACCACGTCGGTGTCGGCGGGCGCTTCACCGTCATCACCCCGGCCGACAAGCGCCTGACGCTGACGGTCCGCGGCATCGAGAAGTCGCCGGTCATCGACGCCCTCGGCCTGGGGCCGATCACCGTCGGGACACCGGCGTACGCGGCCGGCGGCTTCAGCGGACGCCAGGACCACCTGACGCTCCTGAACGCGCCCACGGCCGACCCCGCAGCGCTGCAGCGGGCGGTCGACCCGTTCCCGGGCGCCAAGGTGTTCACCAAGCACGCCTACATCGAGAAGCAGACCAGCGGCATCAACCAGCTGCTGGCCCTCTTCGACGTGCTGCTGGCGCTGGCCGTGATCGTCAGCCTCTTCGGCCTGGCCAACACGCTCGTGCTGGCCACCTTCGAGCGCACCCGCGAGATCGGGATGCTGCGGGCGGTCGGCATGACGCGCCGCCAGGTGCGGCGCATGGTGCGCCGCGAGAGCATCATCACCGCGCTGCTCGGGTCCGCGATGGGGATCGCGGTCGGCATCGGGCTGGCGGCCATCGTGGTGGCGGTCTTCGGCCACCTCGGGTTCACGTTCGCCCTGCCGATCGGCGGCCTCGCCGTGCTGGTACTCGTCGGTATCGGGGCCGGCACGTTGGCGGCGATGCTCCCCGCGCGGCGCGCGGCGCGGATGGACGTGCTCGGCGCCCTGGCCTACGAGTAGGCCCTAGGCGGCCGGGTCGCCCGGCGTGACGGCGGGCGGCGGCGGAGGCTCCGGCTTGCGCTGCCGCTCCGTCACGTCGGCGGCGAAACCACTGAGGTTCGACAGCGCCTGGGTGAACTCGCTGGGGATGACCCAGATCTTGTTCGCGTCCCCGCGCGCGAGCTGCGGGAGCATCTGCAGGTACTGGTAGCTGAGCAGCTGAGGGTCGGGATTGCCCTCGTGGATGGCCTGGAACACGGTGTCGATGGCCTGCGCCTCACCCTCGGCGCGCAGGATCGCGGCCTGCTTGCCGCCCTCGGCCTTGAGCACGGCCGACTGCTTCTCGCCCTCGGCCGTGAGGATCGCCGACTGCTTGACGCCCTCGGCGGTGAGGATTGCGGCGCGGCGGTCGCGCTCAGCGCGCATCTGCTTCTCCATCGCCTCCTGGATGGTGCCCGGCGGGTCGATCGACTTGAGCTCGACGCCGTTGATGCGGATCCCCCACTTGCCCGTGCGCTCGTCGAGCACGATCCGCAGGCGGTCGTTGACCTCGTCGCGGCTGGTCAGCGCCTGCTCCAGCGTGAGCGAGCCGACGATGTTGCGCAGCGTGGTCACCGTCAGCTGCTCGATGGCCTGCAGCGGGTTGGCCACCTCGTAGGTGGCCGACTTCGGCTCGGTGATCGTGAAGTAGAGGACCGTGTCGATGCCGACGGAGACGTTGTCCGCGGTGATCACCGGCTGGGGCGGGAAGGTCACGACCTGCTCGCGCAGGTCCAGCAGCGGGCGCACGCGATCGATGAAGGGGACCACGATGGTCATGCCCGGGGTCAGCGTGCGGCTGTAGCGCCCGAGGCGCTCCACGACCCCCGCCCGCGCCTGCGGGATGATCCGCACGGTCTTGGCGGCGACGAACAGCGCGAACAGGATCAGCACCGCCGCCACGATCAAACCGACCATCCCTGCCTCCTCAGTCGTCGACGAGCGCCGTGGCGCCCCGGATCTCCATCACGTGCACGCGCGTCCCGGGCTCGAGCACCTTGTCCTCATCGTAGGCGCGCGCGCTCCACACCTCGCCGTCGAGGCGCACCTGCCCCACGGCCTCGTCGTTGACGATCCGCTCGGTGACGATCGCGGTGCGGCCGACGAGCGCCGCCGTGCCGGTCCGCAGCTGCGGCGGCATGTTGATGTGACGCCGGGCGATCGGACGGACGATGGTGAAGCTGGCCGCGGTGAGCACCGCGAAGACGGCCCACGCCGCCGCGGCCGGCCCTCCCGCGAGCGCGACGATCGCGGCGCCCCCGGCACCGATCGCGAACGGGAACAGGTAGAAGCTGAGGTTGATCACCTCCGCGACGGCGAAGACGACCGCCACGATCAGCCAGATCACCCAGGCGTCCATTCGTGCTGAGGTTACCTCCGCAGGGCGTCCGGCCCCGCGGTCTGATGCGGGGCCCCCGGCCTGTCTCGCTAGTCCGGGGGCGCCACGAGCGCGCGGGCGAAGTCATCGGCGTCGAACGGGCGCAGATCCTCGAGCGCCTCGCCGATGCCGATGAGCTTGACCGGGATGCCGAGCTCGCCCGCGATGGCGAGGGCGATGCCGCCCTTGGCGGTCCCGTCGAGCTTGGTGAGCACGATCCCGTCGACCGGGACCGCCTCGGAGAACAGCTGTGCCTGGCGCACGCCGTTCTGCCCCGTAGTGGCATCGATGGTCAGCAGCGTCTCATGGGGGGCGCCCTCCAGCTGCTTGCCGATCACCCGGCGGACCTTGGTCAGCTCGGCCATCAGGTGGTCCTGCGTGTGCAGGCGGCCGGCCGTGTCGACGATGATCACGTCGGCGCCCCGCTCGCGGCCCTGCTTGACCGCCTCGAAGGCGACCGCGCCGGGGTCCGAGCCCTCCGGGCCGGTGACGATCTCGCAGCCGGCGCGCTGCGCCCACTGCGTCAGCTGCTCGACCGCCGCGGCGCGGAAGGTGTCGGCCGCGCCGAGCACGACAGTCTTGCCCAGCTCGCGCTGCAGGTGCCAGGCGAGCTTGCCGATCGTGGTCGTCTTGCCGGTCCCGTTGACGCCGGCGACCATGATCACGGTCGGCTCGTGCGTCAGATCGATGCGGCCCTCCCCGGGCCTGGCGAGGTCGGCGAGCAGCTCGGTGAGGCGGCCGGACAATGCCTCGCCACCCTCGAGGCCGCCGGCGTCCGCCTCCGTCTCCAGGCGGCCGACGACCTCGGCGGTCGTCCGCGCGCCGACGTCGGCCATGATCAGCGCCTCCTCGAGGCGCTCCCAGGTGGCGGTGTCCAGCTCGCCCTCGAACAGCGTGGCCTGGATCTCGGCCCCGAGCGCCTGGCGCGTCTTGGACAGGTTCTCGCGCAGGCGGCGGAAGAAGCCGCGGCGCTGCTCGGGCTCCTCGGCGCCCAGCGCGGGGACGGTCGCGCCGTCGCCGGTGATGAAGACGTCCGTCCAGTCGCGGGGCATCGGCGGTGCGCGACGATAGCGGAGTGCAGATCGACTTCCGGACCGCGGACGCGGCGCAGTCGCCGGCCAGCGAGCTGCTGGCCGCCATGGTCGCCGAGATGAACGAGCTCTACGGGAACATCGAGTTCCCGGGTATGCCGAGCGCCACGCCGGCGGACTTCGCGCCGCCCGCCGGCGCCTTCCTGGTCGGCTTTCACGACGACGACGCGGTGTGCGCGGGCGGCATCAAGCGCATCGCGCCCGACGCGGCCGAGATCAAGCGCATGTACGTCGTGCCGGCCGCGCGCAGGCGCGGCGTGGGGCGGGCGCTGCTGCGAGCGCTCGAGAACGCCGCCCGCGAACGCGGCTACGCCGTCGTGCGCCTCGACACGGGTCCGCTGCAGCGCGGCGCCATGGCCCTCTACGCCGACGAGGGCTACACGGAGATCGCCAACTTCAACGCGAACCCGATCGCCGCCTATTGGGGCGAGAAGGCCCTCTAGGCGGGAGACCGCCGGCGGCCCACTCCCACTCGGACCCTTCGTGCAGCGCCGCGTAGATGCGGTCGCGCAGCGCGTTGGCCTCGGCCTTGGCCAGCGAGCGCGTCGGGTGGCGCAGCACGACGCGCACGAGCAGGTTCTCCTGATCGTCGCCGATGCCGATGCGCTCGCGGGCGACGGCGGGCAGCTCGGCGGCCGGGGTGCGGGCGCCGACGGCGACCTCCTCGACCCAGTCGGCCTGCTCGGCGCTCAGCGCGTCTCGCACCGCGTCGCCCAGATCCTCGTCGGTGAGGCCCGGCGCGCAGGCGATGCTCATGTCACGGCGGGCCGGCGGCTGCGCCGAGACCTCGCGGTAGGCGTCGAGGTCGCGCATCTGCGCCGCGACGCGCGGATCGTCGCAGCGCAGCAGCCGGATGTCCCCGATGCCCTTGCGCAGCATGACGGCGCGGTCCAGGCCGATGCCCATGGCCAGCCCCGAATGGCCGCCCAGCCCGCCGGCCCCGAGCACGTGGGGGTGGGCGAGGCCGCACTCGAGCAGCTCGACCCACTCGCCGCCGGCGAGCACCTCGACCTCGAGCCCGCCTTCGGTGTAGGGGTGGCTCGCCGGCAGGGCGCGCCACCGCGAGCCCGGCAGGAGCGCCTCGACCACCGCGGCGATCATGGCCTCGAGGTCGTTCCGCGTCATCGGCCGTTGCGTCACGCGCCACAGGTCGAGCTGGTGGGGCTCGCCCACGTGCAGGCGATCGATCGCGTCGCGACGGTAGACGAGTCCGGGCGCGCAGACGAGGACATCGTCGGGGGCCGCCGGCGCCAGCGCGCGCAGCGCCGAGGGGATGGCGGCCGAGGTCTGGCTGCGCAGCAGGCGCCCGGCGTCGACGTAGCGCGTGTAGCGGCTCTCTCGCGCCGGCCCGTCGGGCGGGTAGCCCAGCGCGTCGTAGTTGTCGGCCACGGCCACCACGCGCTCGGCGCGGTGGACGAGCACCGGGCAGCGCCAGCGCCGGCGCAGCGCGCCGGTGGCGCCGGCCACGAGGTCCTGCATGCAGTGCGGCCCGTAGGCGGGGTCGGTGAGGTCGGCCAGGACGAGGGCCCGGGCGAGCTGGGCTTCGGTGAGGTACGGCATGGATGCTCCTTCGGATGCGAGGCGGACGGGGTCGGGGCGCCCCGGCCGTCGTCGAGAAGGAGCGTCAGCGCACGCGCGCGTCGCCCCGGCGAGACGGCCGGGGCGAGGCAAAGAGCCTGCGTGCACTGCGTTGCATGTGACCCAGGGTAGCTAGGACGAGGCCAGCTCGTCCAGGGGCACATCGGGGTCGCGTAGACGCCCCGGGTCGACCGTCGCGCCCGAGCGCACGAGCGCCTGGAGGTGCTCGTTGACGTCCCAGACGTTGACGTTCATACCCGCCGTGACGCGCCCGTCGCGCAGCCAGAAGGCGATGAACTCGCGCCCCGCCAGGTCGCCGCGGAAGACGACGTCGTCGCCCGGCCGGCTGTGGCCCGCGTACTCCATCCCCACGTCGTACTGGTCGGAGAAGAAGTAGGGGACCCGGTCGTAGACGGCGTCCTGGCCCAGCATCGCCCGCGCGGCCGACGGACCCTGCTCCAGGGCGTTGGCCCAGTGCTCGACGCGCAGGCGCCCGAGCAGCGGGTGGTCGTGGTTGGCGATGTCGCCCGCCGCGAAGACGCCGTCGGCGCTCGCGCGCAGCGAGGCATCGACGAGGATCCCGTTCTCGACGTCGAGCACGCCTTCGGCCAACCGGGTGCGCGGGGCCACGCCGACCCCGATCACGACCGCGTCGGCATCGAGGACGGAGCCGTCGCTCGTGCGCACGCGCTCGGCGCGCCCGTCGCCCTCGATCGCCTCGACGCCGCTGCCGAGGTGCAGCGCGACGCCGTGGTCGGCGTGGACATCGCGGTAGAAGGCGCCGAGCTCGGGGCCGAGGACGCCCTCCAGGGGCACCGACTGCGGCTCCACCAGCGCGACGTCCATCCCGCGCTGACGCGCGGAGGCCGCCACCTCGCAGCCGATCCATCCCCCACCGACCACGACGAGCCGTCCGCCGGCGTCGAGCACCGCCCGCAGGCCGTCGGAGTCCTCCAGCGTACGCAGTACGTGGACGCCGCCGAGATCGGCGCCGGGGATCGGGGGGCGCTTGGGCTCGGCGCCGGTCGCGAGCAGCAGCGCGTCGTAGTCGATGCGCTCGCCGCCGGCCAGGACGACCGCGCGGGCGGCGACGTCGAGCGACTCGACCGCCGTCGACGTGCGCAGCTCGACCGCGTTCTCCTCGTACCAGCCGGCGTCCTCCTGCAGGTACACGGTGCCGCGCTCGGCCTCGCCGCGCAGGTAGTCCTTGCTCAGCGGTGGGCGCTCGTAGGGGCGCTCGGCCTCGGCGCCGAGCAGCACGACGCGCCCGTCGAAACCCTCCTCGCGCAGCGTCTCGACGGCTTTGCCGCCGGCCATGCCGGCGCCCACGATCACGAAGGTCGGGCTCATGTCATCCCTCTGCGTCGGATACGTCCGAGGTCTTACCACGCCCCGACGGGCTGCACATGCGACGTCAGCTCGCCGCCGACGGTCACGTGCACCGCAAAGCCCGGCGGCTCGGCCACGACCGAGAGCTCGTTCGGGTGGGCGAAGTCGAGCCGGCCCTGGAGCCACGTGGCGGGGCAGGTGAAGACCGGGCAGCCGCCCACGCTGCCGACCGCCGCGCGGTGCACGTGCCCGGCGACGATCCGCCGCACGTGCCCACGGCCGGCCACGACCTCGCCCAGCGCCGCCCGATCGGCGTCGCTGAGGCCGATCGCATCCCATACCGGGATGCCGAGCAGCAGCGGCGGATGGTGCATGGCCACGATGGTCGGGGTCTCGGGCTCCTCGGCCAGACGCGCGTCGAGCCAGGCCAGGCGCTCCGGGCCGAGACGCCCCTCCACACGGCCCGGATCGGTGGTGTCGACGGCGACGATGCGCAGCGGCCCGCAGCGCGCGGCGTAGCGGTAGTCCTCGCCGGCCACGTCGTCGTCGAGCAGGGGAAAGGCGGCGCGCAGCCTCTCGCGGTCGTCGTGGTTGCCGCAGAGCACGTGGACCGGGACGCTCAGCGGAGAGAGCAGCTCGCGGACGCGCTCGTACTCGCCTGGATGCCCATGGTCGGTCAGGTCGCCCGTGACGAGGACCGCGGCAGGGCGCAGCGCCGCCACGTCGCGGACGGCGTCGGCGAACAGCCGCTCGGGCTCCGCGTCGTCGTCGTGGACGTGCACGTCGCTCAGCTGGACGAGGAGGAACGGCTCGCTCGTGCTCACGCCGTCGTGGTGTCGGGCAGGTGACGCCCCACGTGGCCGACGTAGAGCCCGCGCGGGACCTCGCCCGAGCCGTCGGCGACGTGCAGGTAGATGCGCGCTATGAACCCGGCGCCCGACCCCGATCCGATCGCCACGTGCGGGCCCAGCTCGAGGCGCTCGCCATCGTGCATGACGCTGTAGGCGTGCGGCTTGCGGCTGCGGGCGAGGCCCGACACGTTCTGGCGCCACGTGAGCCCCAGCTCGTCCGCGGCCTGGCTGAGGGAGCGCCCGAACCCGTCGGGGTCGGCGTAGAGGGCGGCGAGCGCGTCGAGGCGCATGAGCGTGTCGAGCACGTCCGCCGGGCGCCGGTAGGGGCTGTCGGCCGCCGCCTCGTGGGCGGCGCCCGTGAAGACGAGGTGCTGGGCCTGCTGCTCCGCGCGCTCGACCGCCTCGGCCACGGTGGCCGGCGGCTCCTGCGGCTCGGCGGCCAAGCGGTCGCCCTCCGGCCCGGCGGCCGTCTCCCCCAGCGTCGCGCTCAGGCTGGCGATCGCCTTGGCGTCCTGCGCCGCGGCCTCGCGCAGCTCCTCGACCTGGCGCAGAAGCTCTTCGCGGTGCGCGCGGACGGCATCGAGCTCGTCGAGCAGTGCCTCGTGCGCCGCGAGCCACTCGTCGGAGGCCTCGCCCTTCGGCCCGGCGGCGAGCTCCTCGGCCTGCTGGCGGCGCTCGGCCAGATGCGCCTCGGCGGCCGCTGCTCGCGCCTCGGCGCGCTCGAGCTGGCCGGCCAGGCGCTCGGCGCGGGCGTTGAGCTCGCCGCGCTCGGTGTCGGCGGCCTCGCGGCGGCGTTTGGCCGTCTCGACCTGCCGGCGCAGGTCGTCGACGCGCGCGAGGTCGCGCTCGGCCTGCTGCTGGCGCGCGGCGACCGACCGGCGCTCGTCGTCGGCCTCGCGCACGCGCGCGAGCAGCGGCGACGACGGGACCTCGGCGTGCTGGAGGAACTTCTCCCACGAGCCGAAGACGTCGATCACGTAGTCGGGATGCGGCCACTCCTCGCGGCGCAGCCAGTCCTGGGCACGCGGGACCTCGCCGGTCAGCACGATCCAGCGATAGAGCGCCAGCGTGTAGTCGGCCTCCTCGACGAGCAGCGCGACCTCGCGCAGGCGCCCGTCGGGGCGCAGCGGCGCAGGCGGCCCGTCGACGGCCGGCTCCCCGCCGGCCTCGGCGTCGTCCTGCGGCTCGGTCTGCTCGCCCCGGCGGCGGCTGCGCTTGCCCATCGCCAGGGAGGCTAGCCATCGCGCCTGCGCGGCGCCCGAAGGCGCCGCGCGCGACCCGATGACCTCGGCTTGGCTAGCCGACGATGAGCTTGCCCTTCATGCCGGCGGCCGCGTGGCCATCGACCGGGCAGTAGAAGGTGTAGGTGCCCTTCTTCAGGGTGACGGTCACGCGGGAGGTCCCGCCCATGTTGACCGTCTTGCCCTTGGAGTTCAGGCCATGCCCCTTGACGGCGATGGCGTGCTGCAAGCCCGAAGGGTTGGACATCACGAGGGTGACCTTGCCGTGCTTGGCCGTGAGCGTCGTATGGTTGAACGCCAGCTTGGTCTTGCTGGCCCTGAGGCTGACCGTGGTCGAGGCCGACACCACGCCGGCGACGGCGAGGGCGCCGACCACGGCGAGTGCGGCGACGATCAGAAGTCTGCGTCCGAGTCTGGGCATGGGGCTCCTCGATGGGGGGCGACGTCGTGAACAAGGACGCGGCCTCGCTCGGATCCTTCCCATGGCGTTCGTCGGCTGACCTAGGCCGCGTGAGCGGCGGCCTCGGCGTCGGCCTCGGTCTCGTCGAGCACCTCGCGCGGCAGGCGGCGCGAGACGACCTTCGAGACGCCGTCGTCGCCCATCGACACGCCATACAGGGTGTCGGCCGCCTCCATCGTGCGCTTCTGATGGGTGACGACGATGAACTGCGCGCGGCCCGCATGGGCGCGCAGGAGGCTGAGGAAGCGCCCGATGTTGAAGTCGTCGAGCGCGGCCTCGACCTCGTCGAGGATGTAGAACGGGCACGGCCGCGCCAGGAAGACCGAGAACAGGAAGGCGATGGCGGTCATCGACTTCTCGCCGCCGGAGAGCAGCGTCAGGCGCTTCATCGCCTTGCCCGCCGGCGTGATCTCGATCTCGACGCCGATGTCGTCGTCGGGGTCAAGGCCGCGCTCCTCCGCCTCGGCCTCGGCCTCCTCGGCGCCCTGCGGGGCGGTATCGCCCTCGTCGTCCCCGCCCACCGCGGCGCCGCCCAGCACCGAGCGCGGCCCGGAGTCCTCGCGCACGAGCCGCAGGCGCCCGCGACCGCCGGGGAAGAGCTGCTCGGCGAGCTCCTCGAAGTTCTTGGCCGCGGCGGTGAAGGTGGCCTCGAAGGTCTCGCGGATCTGCCGGTCGGTGTCGCGGATCAGGGTCTTGAGCTCGCGCAGCGCGGTCTCGAGGTCCTCGCGCTGGCGCTCGAGCTCCTCGACGTGAGCAAGCGCCTCCTCGTACTCGGCCTTGGCCAGCGGGTTGACCGGCCCGAGCTGCTCGCGGCGGCGCTGGAGGCGCTCTATGCGCGCCCGCAGGCCGCCGGCCGTGTCGGGATCGAGCGGCTCCGTGGCCGGCTGCGCCTCGAGGCCGAGCCGCGCCGCCAGCGCGTCCAGCTCCTGCGCAGCGTCGTGCTCGGCGTCGCGGGCCTGCTGGGCGCGCACCTCGGCCGCGGTGACCGTCTCGCCGCGCTCGCGCAGGCGCGTCTGGATCTCGGCCTCCTCGGTGGCGCATGCGCGCAGCGCGCTGGCCACCCCCTCCCCCGCCTCACGGTCGGCCAGCAGCTCGGCGTCCAGGGCCTCCACGCGCTCCCCGACGACCCCGAGCGCGGCCTCGAGCGCCGCGACCAGGCGGTGGGCGACCGGCAGCAGCGCCCGATCGCGCACGAGGGCGGCCGCCAGGCGCTCGATGCGCGCCGCCCGCTCGGCGCGCTCGCGCGCGGCCCGCTCCGCCACGCGGCGTTCGGCGGCGAGCTCGCCCTCGACCTGCGCGCGGCGCACGGCCGCCTCGCCCTGGTCGGGCGCCTTGCTGCGCTCGTCGATGAGCCACGCCGCGCGGCGCTCGTCCTCGACGGCCTGCGCCCGCGCGCGATCGGCGTCGCGCAGGGCGCGATCGGCCTCGTCGCGCGTCGCGTCGGCCGCCTGCACCGCCGCCGCGGCGGCGTCGACGGCCGCCAGCGCACCCTGCTCGCCCTGCACGGCGCGCTCGGACTCGCTCACGAGCGCATCGCGCCGGTTGCGCTCGGCCAGCACACGCTCCGAGCCGCCCCGGGGCGCCTGGCGCAGCTCGCGGGTGAAGCCGAACCACGCGCGGCCCGCGCGCGTGACGGCCACGCCCAGGAAGGCGGGCGGGAGCTGATCGAGATCCTCGACGACCCAGGTGTTGGCCAGCAGCCGCCGGGCCAGGTCCACGGCGGGCGGCGGCCCGCTGACCATGTCGCCGAGGTGGCGCGCTCCCGGCGCAGGCGGCGTGGTGGAGCGCGTGACGCCTGGAGCGCCGGAGTCGGCCACCAGCGCGCGACCGCCGTCGGATCCGGCCTTCTCGAGCAGGGCACGGGCGGCGGCCAGGTCGCCGACGACGGCGGCGCTGAGCCGTCCGCCGAGCCCGGCGGCCAGCGCCAGCTCGTAACCGGCCTCGACCTCGAGCGCGTCGGCCAGCGAGCGCGCATTGCCAGGAGCCGCCGCGTGAGTGCGCAGGAACTGGTTCGCCGACGCGAGCTCGGCCCCGACGCGCGCCGCCTCGCGGCGCGCCGCCTCGGCCGAGCTCTCGGATGCACGGCGCGCCGTGCGGGCGACGTCGCAGGCCTCGTCGGCCTCGGCCAGCGCCGCGCGGCGCTCTTCGACCGCCTCGGCGAGCTCGGCGGCGCCCGCAGCCGCGGCGTCACGCTGGGCCGCCAGGGAGGCGAGCTCGCGCTCGAGCGCCTCGGCGCGCTGCGCGTCGAGCTCGTCGAGCTGCACTTGGAGCGCGTCGATGCGCTCGCGGCCGGCCTCGTCGGGCGTGTCCTCCTCGGCCTGCGCTCGCAGGCCCTCGAGCTGGCGCCCGCGGCGCTCGATGCGCTCGGCGATCGACTCGGCGGTCTCGCGCGTGCGCTCCAGGCGCAGCTCGATGCGCTCGGCCGCCGAGCGGGCGGCGAACACGCGGCGCGCAAGCGCCTCGCGCTCCTCTGTGCGCCGCGCCAGGGCGTCCTCGGCCTCCTGGCGGCGGCGGGCGACCTCGGCCAGCTGGCCCTGAGCCTCCTCACGCGCGGCCCGCGCGGCGGTGGCGGCGCCCTCGGCGCCCGCCAGCTCCTCGCGGCGGGCGCGCACGGCGTCGCGCGCGAGCTCCCAGCGCGCCTCGACCGTCTGGCGCTCGAGGCGCTCGTGCAACTCGGCGGCCTCGGCCTGGCGCTTGAGCGGGCGCAGGCGCGAGCGCGCCTCGCGCTCGACGTCGAGGGCCCGATCGAGGTTGTCCTGCGTACGCTCGAGCTTGAGCTGCGCGCGCCGGCGGCGCTTGCGGTGCTTGCCCAGGCCGGCGGCCTCCTCGATCAGCAGTCGCCGGTCACGGGGCTTGGAGGTCACGATCGCCTCGACCCGGCCCTGGGAGACGACCGAGTGCGACTCCTTGCCGAGGCCCGTGTCGGAGAGGATCTCGAGGATGTCGACCAGGCGGCAGCGCGCGCCGTTGAGGCGGTACTCGCCCTCGCCGTTGCGATCGAGGCGACGCAGGATCGAGATCTCGCCCAGCGGCAGGTCGACGACGCCATCGGAGTTGTCGAGCACCAGCTCGACCTCGGCGGCCGACCGCGCCTGCACGCCCTTGCCGCCGCCGAAGATGACGTCCTGCATCGACTGCCCGCGGACCGCCAGCGGGGACTGCTCGCCCATCGCCCACAGGACGGCGTCGGTCACGTTGGACTTGCCCGAGCCGTTGGGGCCGACGACGACCGACACGCCCGAGGCGAAGTCGAGCTTCGTGCGGTCGGGGAAGGACTTGAAGCCCTTGAGGGTCAGCGACTTGAGGTGCATCAGCGCACTAGTCCTCGAATTCGTCCTCGTCGGCGGAATAGAGCATCTCCAGCGCCGTGCGCGCAGCCTCCTGCTCGGCGTGCTTCTTGGAGCGTCCCGAGCCCGTGCCGACGGGCCGCTCGCCGACCGACGCCAGCACCTCGAAGGTGCGGTCGTGGGGCGGGCCGAGCTCGGCGGTGACCTCGTAGGTGACGATCTCGCCGCGCTGGGCCAGGCGCTCCTGCAGCGACGACTTGAAGTCGACCGGATGGTCGAGCGCGTGCTCGATCTCCGGCGTGAAGGCCTCGACGACGGCGGCCGCCGTGGCCTCGTAGCCCGAGTCCAGGTAGCAGGCCCCGATCACGGCCTCGATGACGCTGGCCAGGACGCGCTCGGTGGCGACGAGCGTCGAGGCGCTCTGCCCCACGCCCACGGGCGCCGCAGCGGCCAGCATCTCCGGGACTCCGAGGCGCTCGGCCACCGCGCGGCACGACGGGCCCGATACGGTCTGGGCGCGGATCTTCGTCAGCCGCCCGGCGCCGTAGCGCTCGGCCTCGAGGCGCGGGTAGAGGTGCGCCGTGATCGACAGGCCCAGGACCGAGTCGCCAAGGAAGGCCAGGCGCGAGTAGGAGTCCGAGCGCCGATCGGTCCACGAGGCATGGGTGAAGACCTGCTGGCGCAGGTCGTCTGGAAGCTCTGCAAGCAATGCGCGGAGGCGGTCCAGGGCTCAGGTGGTGGTGGGCGCGTGGGCGACGACGAAATCGACCGCCTGGCCCACGGAGAGGATCCTCGCCGCCTCTTCGTCGGACATCTTCACGCCGTAGGAGTCCTCGAGCTCCTGGACGAGCGTGTAGAGGTCCAGCGAGTCGGCCTCCAGGTCGTCCTTGAACCGCGTCGACTCGTCGATGCGCGCGGGATCGACCTCGAGCTCGTCGGCGAGATGCGACTGGATCAGGCTGAAGACCTCTTCGCGGGTCATGGCGAGGCAACCGTAGAGGGCGATCCGGACAGCCGGGGCGGCCGCAGCGCGTGCGCGGCCTCCAGTGCCGCGTGCGTGCGCCCGACCACATCGCCGTCGACGGCACGCGCTGCGAGCAGGATCGCCTGGGCGATGCCGCGGCGGCTGAAGCGCCCGTGCGGCACCACACCGAGCCGGCGCAGGCCCAGCAGATAGGCGCCGCCCGCGCTCTCCGGATCGATGACCTCGCGGAACTCGAGCAGCGCAGGGCGCAGCAGCATGCCGCCGGCCTTGGCCCGGCGCGACGAGGTGGCCACGTCGCGGATCTGGCGCAGCATCTCCTCCGACACGCCCTCCATCAGCTTGAGGGCGACGTTGCCGGTGAAGCCGTCCGTGACCACCACGTCGGCCTTGCCGGCCGGCACCTCGTTGCCCTCGACGTTGCCGACGAAGTCGAAGGTGTCGCCCTCGGCCAGGCGGTCGCGCAGGGCGGCGTGCGCCTCGATGACGAGCGGCGTCCCCTTGCTCTCCTCCTCGCCGATCGAGAGCAGGCCGACGCGCGGGCGCTCGATGCCGAGCACGACCTGGGCCAGCGCGGCGCCCATGAAGCCGAACTGGACCAGGTGCTCGGCGCGCACCTCGGTGTTGGCGCCGACGTCGACGATCGTGACCGGGTGGCCGGGGACGGGAACCGGGATCGCGAGCGCTGGGCGATGGATGCCCGTGGCGCGCTTGATGTTGAACAGCGCCGCGGCCAGCGCGGGGCCGGTCGAGCCGCCGCTGACGAAGGCGTCGGCGTCGCCCGCGGCGACCGCGCGGGTGGCGAGGACGATCGACGCGTCGGGGTTCGCGCGGCTGGCGCGGACCGGGTCGGGCGCCTTGGCGATGGAGACGGGGGCATCGACGACCTCGATCCCCTCCGCGACCTCGCCGAACTGCTCTGCGGGCCCGAAGAGCACGACGCGGACCCCCTGCTGGGCTGCGTCCGCCGCGCCGGCGGCGACTTCGGCGGGCCCGAGGTCGGCGCCGTTGGCGTCGACCGCGACCGTGATGGGCATGCCGTGCAGGCTACCCAGTGCGGCGGGTGGTCTAGTGCTCGTGGTCGTGATCGTGGTCGTGCACGTGCACGACCTCGCGCCCGCCGTAGGAGCCGCACGTCGGGCAGACGCGGTGCGGCAGGCGCGGGCTGTGGCACGTCGGGCACGCGTTGTAGGTCGGCGCCGAGATCTTGTGCTGGGCGCGGCGCTTGGACGTGCGCGAGTGCGACTGCTTCTGCTTGGGGACGGCCATGGGCGACCGCGAAGGGTAGAGCATCGACGCGGCCGCGGGCCCGCGGCCGCGCTTGCTTGACTGCGCCGATGCGCGACGTCGAGATCCGCCCCATGCGCGAGGAGGACGTGGTCGACGCCGACCGCGTCTGCGCCGAGGTCCTCTACACGTCGTTCGACGGCGAGCAGGAAGCGGTGCGCGCCGCGCGCCAGCACGCGCGCATCCGCCATCTGCTGCGCACCGATCCCGGCGGCTCGTGGGTGGCCGAGCACGACGGCCGCGTCGAGGGCGTGGGGCTCTCGCTGATCCGCGACGGGGTGTGGGGCTTCTCGCTCTTCGGCGTGGCCACAGCGCTGCAGGGCCGCGGCGTCGGACGCGCGCTGTTCGCGCGCTGCTGGGAGTACGGCGAGGGCGCCCGCGGGCGCATCGTCCTCAGCTCGACCAATGCGCAGGCGATGGGCATCTACGCGCACACCGGGCTGCCGATCCGCCCGTGCGTGGCGGCGGCGGGGATCCCCGACCTCGAGCGCGCGCCGGACGTCGACGACGTCATCGACGCCGGCGAGGCGGGCATCGCGGTGGCCGACGCCATCGGCCGCGAGCTGCGCGGCGCCGGGCACGGGCGCGACCTGCCCGTGCCGATGGCCCACGGCGCACGGCTGCTGGTCTTCGAGGACCGCGCCTTCGCCGTCGCGCGCGCCAGCAACCTGATCATGCTCGGCGCCCGCGACGCCCAGGCGGCCCAGCACGCGCTGTGGGCCGTGCTCGCCACCTCCGGTCCGGGGGCGACGATCAACGTCGACTTCCTCACCGCCGGCCAGGACTGGGCCCTGCCGGTGTGCCTGGACGCCCGGCTGTCGCTGTCGCCCGACGGACCGATGTTCGCCGGCGGGACGCTGGGCCCGCTGGCCCCCTACATCCCGAGTGGCGCCTACCTCTAGGCGGCCCCGCAGGAGCGGCGCGCCTGCCGCGCGGGCCAGCTGGCCCCTACATCCCGAGTGGCGCCTACCTCTAGGCGGCGCCGCAGGAGCGCGCGCCGGCCGCGCGGGCCAGCTGGTTGACCTTCTTGTCGTCGACCTGCTGGATGCGCTTGACCGCGCGCTGGATGGCGGCCGTGTCCTTCGTCCGCGCCGCCTTCTTGAGGTCGGCGAGCGCGGGATTGATCGCCTGGTCCTTCTGGCGTGTGAGCTCGTTGATCCACGCGTCGGCCTTGTCGCCGTCGGCGCCGGCGGGCCGCTTGACCTCGCTGAGCCGGCGCACGCCGTCGTCGAGGACCTTCTGGAGCTCGTCGGCGAAGGCGACGAGCTCGTCGGTCGTCTGCGGGACCTTCTTCTGGACGGCGCTGACGCGGTCGTCGAGCGTCGCGCAGACCTTGTCGACGTTCTTGCCGTAGGTGGCCCTGCTCGGGGCGGACGAGCCGCCGCATCCGGTGGCGATCGCGGCGAGGGCAAAGAGCATCAGCACCCCGGCCGCGCGATGGCATCCTGCACGCATGGACGCCCCAGACTACGTGTTGGCGGGCGAGCGGGCCGGCCTGGGACCGTCGCGCGCGGACCGCGCTGTCCACGCGCCGCTGACTACTCGAAGCGCAGCTCGCGCAGCTTGGCCCACCGCGGATCCGGCGCGCTCTCGTGGGCGTGGGCCGGGTCCTCGTTGAGGTTCGCGCCGCACTCCGGGCACAGACCGGCGCAGTCCGCGCGGCAGACGACCTGGTTGGGGAGCGTGAGCGCGTAGGCGTCGCGGGCCCACTTGGCGACGTCGAGCACGCCGTCCTGCACGTAGGGGCTGCTGAGCTCCTCGCCGCCGCCGGCCTGATCGATCTCACGCGCGTCGACGTCGACCGACGGCGCGGCGTCCTCCAGGCAGCGCATGCAGGGCCCGACGAGCGCCGCGGAGAAGCGCAGCCGCAGCGAGTAGCCGCCATGGGTCATGCGCGAGACGTCGAGCGTCACGTCGATCTGCGCGGGATCCACGGCGTACTCGGTGCCGGCGAACTCGAAGGGCTCGAGGACGACCCCGAGCACCAGGCGACGACCCTCTCCGCTGGAGAGCTTGAGCCGGTCGAGATCGAAGCTGTCCGTGCGCGCTGCCATGCCTTCGAGGGTAGATCATGGAGCGGTGCGCGCGATGGTCCTCGACGAGCCCGGCCGCCCGCTGCAGCCGCGGGAGCTGCCGGACCCTCGGCTCGACCCCGGCCGTCCCGGCGACGTGCTCGTCGAGGTCCATGCCTGCGGGGTGTGCCGCACCGACCTGCACATCCGCGACGGCGAGCTGCGCGGCTCGCGGCTGCCGGTGGTCCCGGGCCATCAGATCGTCGCGACCGTGCTCCAGGCGGGGCCGGACGCCGAGCACGAGCCCGGCGCGCGGGTGGGCATCCCGTGGCTGGGCTGGACCGACGGGACGTGCCGCTTCTGCACGAGCGGGCGCGAGAACCTCTGCGAGCACGCCCAGTTCACGGGCCTGGACCGCGACGGCGGCTATGCGACGCACGCCGTCGCCGATGGCCGGTACGCCCTCGCGCTGCCCGAGGGCTTCGGCGACCTCGAGGCGGCGCCGCTGCTGTGCGCCGGGCTCATCGGGCACCGCGCGCTGCGCATGACCGGCGACGGGCAGCGGCTGGGGCTCTACGGCTTCGGCGCCAGCGCGCACATCGTCTGCCAGGTCGCGCTGCACCAGGGCCGGCGGGTCTTCGCCTTCACGCGCGCGGGCGACGCGGCGTCGCAGGCCTTCGCGCTCGAGCTCGGCTGCGAGTGGGCCGGCGACGCCCTGGGCCCGGCGCCCGAGGAGCTCGACGCGGCGATCATCTTCGCTCCCGTCGGCGAGCTCGTCCCGGCGGCGCTCAGGGCAGTGGGGCCCGGCGGCGTGGTCGTGTGCGCGGGCATCCACATGAGCGACATCCCGTCGTTCCCCTACGAGATCCTGTGGGGCGAGCGCGTGCTGCGCTCGGTCGCCAATCTCACGCGCGCGGACGCCGTCGAGTTCCTCGACCTCGCTCCGCGGGTGCCGGTGCGCACGCATGTGACGACCTTCGCGCTCGAGGAGGCCGAGGGCGCCCTGGACGCGGTGCGGACGGGCGCGATCGAGGGCGCCGCGGTGATCATCCCCTAGCCTCCGTGCGATGACGCAACCACGGGTCGAGCTGCTGTTCTGGGACGGCTGCCCGTCGCACCCGCAGGCGCTCGACGAGCTGCGCGCCGCGATGACCGAGCTCGGGCTCGACCCCGACCAGGTCCTCGTGCGCGAGGTCGACACCGAGCGGCTCGCCGACCGCGAGCGCTTCGTCGGCTCGCCCACGATCCGCATCGACGGCACCGACGTCCAGGACCCGGGCGTCGAGCCGACAGGCCTGACCTGCCGCGTCTACCATCGCCGCGATGGCCGCGTCTCCCCCGTTCCCGACCCGGCCGACGTGCGCGACGCCCTGCGCAACGCCATGACCACGAGGAGCCCTCGATGAGCACCGACATCGGCACCGACGCCCCGACGTTCACCCTGCCCGACACCGACGGCGGCGAGCACTCGCCGGGCGATGCGCCCGCGACGCTCGTCGTCTTCACCTGCAACCACTGCCCCTACGCGCTGGCGTGGCACGATCGCATCCTCGCGGTGGCGCGGGACTACCCCGACGTGAAGGTCCTCGCCGTCAGCTCCAACGACGCCGAGCGCTATCCGCGCGACTCATTCGACGCGATGCGCGAGCGCGTGGCCGGCGACGGCGGCTGGCCGCTGCCCTACCTCTACGACGAGAGCCAGGCGGTCGCCCGCGCGTACGACGCCAAGACGACGCCCGACTGCTTCGTCATCGACGCACACGGAAGGATCGTCTACCGCGGCGCCCCCGACGCCGACTACCAGGACCCGTCGCTCAACGCCATGTGGCTGCGCGGCGCGATCGACGCCGTGCTGGCCGGCGCGGTGCCCGAGCCGGCCGAGACGAAGCCGGTCGGCTGCTCGATCAAGTGGAGGCAGTGATCACGCCGGCGACGACGCTCGCCGCGCCCGCCGCCACCACGATCGCCAACAGCAGCGGCTCGTAGCGCCGAGCGTCGATCCGCGCGAAGGCGCGCCGTCCGACGGCGTGGCCGGCCACCACGCACACGAGCGCGGCGGCGAGCGCGCCCCAGTCGACCTCGACGTCGGCGGTGGCCAGTACCGGCGCCAGCACGACGGCGGCGATGATCCCGAGGCCCAGGAAGGCGGCGCTCAGGGAGTCGCGGATCGCGGCGGGCCCCAGCCCACGGTGCGCGAACCACAGCGCGATCGGCGGGCCGTTGACGCCCGCCGACGTGCTCAGCGCGCCCGTGGCGAAGCCGAGCGCCAGGCGGGCGCGCGGATCGCCTGGCGTCGGCGCCGCCGCGTCGCGGCGCGCCCTGGCCCGCAGCACGGCCGCGCCGATGACCGCCACGCCGACCGCGATCTGCAGCACCGACTTGGGCAGCGCGCGCAGGATGAGGACCCCGCACACGGCACCTGGGATCGAGGCCACGAGGATCGGGCGGACCTCGCCCCACGCCACGCGCGGGCGCCGGCGCTCGCCGAACAGCACGAGCCCGTTGAGCGCGAGCCCGAGGACGGTGATGGCCACGACCGCGCTCTCGGGCTCGAGCAGCGCGAACACCGCCGGACTGAGGATGAGCGCGAACCCGAGGCCGGTCGCGGCCTGTACGACGGCCGCGGCCAGCGCCACGACCGCGAGAAGGAGCACTACCCGACGACCCCCGTCGGCGCGCGGCCCCCGTGCTCGACGAGCATCGCTACTGGCGCTCGGCCAGCTCGCGCTTGAGGACCTTGCCGGTGGCGTTGCGCGGCAGCTCGTCGAGGAACTCGATCTCGCGCGGCACCTTGTAGCGAGCGAGGTTGGCCTTCACGAGGTCCTGGAGCTCCTCGGCGTCGACCTTGGCGCCGCGCGTCACCACGACGAAGGCCTTCAGGCGCTGGCCGAACTGCTCGTCCTCGACGCCGATGACGGCCACCTCGTCGACGGCCTCGTGCTCGTGCAGCAGATCCTCGACCTCGCGCGGGAAGACGTTCTCGCCGCCCGAGACGATCATCTCGTCGTCGCGGCCGTCGATGAACAGACGCCCGCCCGAGTCGAAGTGCCCGACGTCGCCGGAGGACAGCAGGCCGCCCATGTTCTCCTTGGTCCCGCCGCCGGTGTAGCCCTCGAAGGCCATCTCGTTGCCGACGAAGATCCGCCCGGTCTGGCCCCGGGCGACCTCGTCGCCCTCCTCGTCGATGAGCTTGATCACCGTGCCGCGCGGCGGGCGCCCGGCGGTGCCCGGGGCGGCGCGCAGGTCCTCGGGGGTCGCGATCGTGGCCCAGGCGACCTCGGTCGAGCCGTAGAGGTTGTAGAGCACGTCACCGAAGCGGTCCATGACCTGCACGGCCAGTTCGCCGGGCAGCGCGCTGCCGCTGGCGGCGATGACGCGCAGCGCGCCGAGGTCGTAGCGGTCGATCGTCTCGGCCGGCAGCTCCATGATCCGCTGGAGCATCACCGGGACGACGACCAGCGCCGTGCACTCGTGCTGGGCGGTCGCGCTCAGCGTGTCCTCGGGATCGAACCTGCGCCGCAGGACGAGCGTCGAGCCCAGGCCCATGCCCAGGGTGAAGTGCACGAAGCCCCAGGAGTGGAACATCGGCGCGGCGATCATCGTCGGCTCCCCGGCGCGCAGGGGGATCTTCGAGAAGAGCGCCGCGGCGGGGTCGAGGGACTCGGGCTGCTTGCGCTGGGCGCCCTTGGGCGAGCCGGTCGTGCCACTGGTGAGGATCACGACGCGGCCCTTGCTCTCGGGCGGCACGACATCGTCGGGATCGCCGGCCTCGATCAGGTCCTGGAGCAGCGGGTCCTTGGGCGCGTCGTCTCCGTCGCGCCAGGCGATGAAGCGCTTGCGGCGCTGCCCGGCATCGTGCGTGAGGCCCTCGAACTCGGCGTCGTAGATGAGCGCGACGGGCTTCTCGCGCTTGACCACCTCGGTGATCTGCGGCCCCGCGAAGGCGGTGTTGAGGTACAGCGCGTGGGCGCCGAGCTTCGAGCACGCGACGGTCGCGTCGATGAAGCCGCGGTGGTTGCGGATCATGATCGCGACCCCGTCGCCCTCCTTGACCCCGGCGTCGGAGAGCGAGTGCGCCAGCGCGTTCGTGCGGCGATGGACCTCCTCGAAGGTCAGCGTCCCGAGCTCGTCGACGATCGCCGTCCCGTCTGGGTCCCGTATGGCCGAGGCGGTGTAGCCGGCGGCCGGCGTCGGCCCCCAGCGGCGCACGGCGTTGGCGATGCGCAGGGCCTTGTCGGGACGCGTCGGGCGCAGGATGCCGGTCTCGGCGAGCGTGCGCGCGGTGAAGAGCTTCTGGGTGACCTGGGACAGGACGTTCATCACCCTGAAAGCTATGGCAACCGCAGATCGGCGGGCGCCTCTCCCTTCTCGATGAGCGCGTGGATGTCGCCGGCCCGCCGCGGGTTGAGGAAGACGTGGCGCTGGCCGACGCTCGGCTTCTCGGCCAGCAGGCCGGCGGCGAGCAGGGCCTTGCCCACCGCCTCGGCCAGCGCGCGCTCGTTGCCGGCGAAGCCGCGCGCGAGATGGGCGAACTCCGTGTGGTATCCGCCCCATTTCCCCATCCCGTCCAGGCGCTGGAGGATGCGCCGCGCCACCCGCCGGGCGGGGTCGGGGTCGTCGTGCGGGCGCGAGAAATCGGCCCCGCCCGCCCCCGCGTCGAGCGCCGCCAGGACGGCGTCCTCGTGCTCCTCCATGGAGGCGGGGTCGGCGGGGCGCCCGCCCAGGGCCGCGACGTGGGCGGCCACCACGAGCGGGTGCGCGGCGCCGATCGGCGCGCGCAGGTCGTCGACGTCGGCCAGGACGCTCTCGGGCACGGACAGCGCGCGGGCGCGCAGGCGGTCGATGCCCTCGACCTGGGTCTCGAAGGCGAGCGGCACGAGCTCGGCGTCGTCGGGGTCGCCCGGGACGTCGAGGGCGAGCTGCCCGCCCAGGTGGCCCGCGCGCACGGCGCCCGCCCCGGACACCTCGACCAGCGCGCCGACGAGCGCGGCGACCAGCAGCCAGGTGCGCTCGTTGACGGCGTCGGGATCGGCGCGGAGCGCGGGCGCGGCCGGCGCCACGGCGCGCAGCGCGCCCTGCGCGGGGCCGACGGCGACCAGCACGGGCTGCTCGTAGCCCGAGCGCTTCTGGCCCAGCTCGCGGGCCCCGCGGTCGAGCTCGGCTTCGAGCAGCGCCTTCAGGCGCGCGATGCTCGCCCCCTCGAGGATCGCCGTCGCGAGATCGTCCATGACTCCGGCAACGCTACTCGGGCGTCGAGTTCCGTCAGGTCGTCCCCTTAGCGTGCGACCGACCGATCATGGAAGCTGCCACTCCTCTCCCCTTCTCCCAGGTCCGCACGCACGCCGGGCGCCTGTGGATCGACGGCCTCGTCGTGGACGACGCGAGCGCGGTCCGCCTCGCGCGCGAGCGCGAGCAGCACGGCGAGGACGTCTCGCGGCTGGTGCTCGACGCGATCGCGATCGGCGCCCGCGTGCTCGACCGCGAGCAGACGGGCGCCAACGCCGACTTCGTCAAGGCGGAGTTCGAGAAGGCCGCGCGGGAGCTCGACACGGCCTTCGTCGAGCGCGCGCGGCTGGTGGCCGAGCGCCTCGACAAGCGCATCGACGACGCGTTCGGGCCCGAGAACGGCCATATGACCAAGGCGCTCGCGCGCCACTTCGGCGACGAGTCCTCGGTCGCCGTGCAGAACCGCGTCAAGGCGTTGCTGGCCGAGGTCGGCGTCCAGATGCGCGAGGACCTGCGCCGGCAGTTCTCCTCCGACGGCGACAACAACCCGCTGGCCACCTTCCAGCGCATGGCCATCGGCGCGATGCGCGACAACGCGCAGACGCAGGCCCAGCAGCTCAAGGCGATGGACGACAAGCTCGCCACCCTGCGCGAGGAGGTCGTCAAGCTCCGCGGCGAGAAGGACAAGCTCGAGGAGGTCGCCGCCGAGGCCGAGCGCGGGACGGCCAAGGGGCGCAGCTACGAGGAGGAGGTCGCAGCGGCCATCGATGCGCTCGCGCTTCCCCTCGGGGACGACTGCGCGGCGGTCGGCGACGTCAAGGAGTCGACGGGCAAGGTCGGCGACGTCGTGGTGGCGATCGGCGCCGGTCACGGCCCCACCCAGGGGCGGATCGTCTTCGAGGCCAAGAACAGCCGCCTGTCGCGGCCCGAGGCCGTGCGTCAGCTCGACGAGGCGCGGCGCGAGCGCAACGCGGACTACGCCGTCCTCGTCGTCCCCTCCGAGGAGAAGGTCCCAGCGCGCATGCACGCGCTGCGCGAGTACAACGGCGACAAGCTCATCGTCGCTTACGACGCCGACGAGGGTCCGCTCGCGCTCCAGGTCGCCTATGCCCTGGCGCGCGCCCGCGTGCTCATGGCCCGCGGCGGCGCCGAGGGCGTCGACGGCGCGGCGGTGGCCGACATCGTCGAGCGCGCCGTGTCCGAGCTCGAGGAGGTGCGGCGCATCCGCCAGCAGCTCACGGGCGCCAAGACGCAGATCGACAAGGCATCTGAGATCGTGGGCGCCATGAGCGACCGCGTCGGCGGGCACCTCGAGGAGATCGCCGCCCTCGTCCACGCGGCGGAGGACGACGGCGAGGGGACGTGACGGTCGCCCGGCGCGTCGTCGTCCACGGGCGCGTGCAGGGCGTGTTCTTCCGCGAGACCACGCGCCGGCGGGCGCGCCGCGCCGGCGTCTCCGGATGGGTCCGCAACAGCGAGGACGGCAGCGTCGAGGCCTGGTTCGAGGGCGAGCCCGACGACGTCGAGGTCATGCTCCACTTCGCCGAGAACGGGCCGTCGGGCGCCTACGTGGACAAGGTCGACGTGGAGAACGTCGAGCCGCAGGAGCTGCGCGGCTTCGAGGTGCTCTAAGCCGCGAGCGCGATCCGCAGCGCCTCGCGCAGCGAGGCGACGTCGGCGGGCGCGAGCACGTGGCCGGTGCCCACGAGGTGGCGCGAAAGCCCGGCGATCGGGACGACGTCTACGCCGTGGAAGCGGCGGGCATGGCTCCACTCCGTCGCGCGCTCGAGGACCACGAGCGGGACCACGGCGCGGCGCGTGAGGCGGGCCAGGACAGCGGCCAGCGCCCGTGCCTCGTCGGCCCACTCGGGGCGGACGCGGCCGCCGCCGCGGTGCACGACGAGGACGAAGATCCCGCCGGGGCCCAGGATGACGTGCTCGGTGTAGTCGGCGCCCACGCGCGGGCGCCGCAGCAACTGCCAGCCCACCGGACCCAGTCCGGCGATGATCGCCTCGACCGATCCCCCTGAGCTCGTGGGCCCGAGCCCGGTGATCACGGCTAGTCGACGCACGCTCACGGCAGGGCCATCGACCTACCGTTCGTCGCACATTGAGACAGCCCGCACGAAGTCGGCGGTTGTTCTAGGCGCGCGATCGCAGGGCGCGTTCGAACGCGCCAAGAGCGGCCTCTCCGCGCACCGCGAAGACGACCCGCTCGAGCCCGCTGCCGGCCTCCAGGTGGCGGCGGACCTCGTCGACCTCGATCTCGGCCGCCTCCTCGAGCGGGAAGCCGCCGACGCCCGTCCCGAAGGCCACGAGCGCCAGCGATCGGGCTCCGAGCTCGTCGGCGCGGGCCAGCGTGGCCGCGGTCGCGCGGCGGATGATCTCGGCCGACGTCGGCCCGCCGAGCTCCATCGTGGCCGCGTGGATGACCCACCGTGCCGGGAGCGTGCCGGCGGTCGTCTCCACCGCCTCGCCCAGCCCCACGGGCGCGCGCCGATGGCTTTCGTCCTGGATCTCCGGACCCCCGGCGCGCGCGATGGCGCCGGCCACGCCGCCGCCGTGCAGCAGTCGCGTGTTGGCCGCGTTGGCGATGGCATCGACCCCGAGGGTCGTGATGTCGGTGTCGAGGACCTCGACGGTGGCCGTCACGCGGCCGAGGCTACGCCACTTCGGCGGGCTCGTCCTTGCCCTGCAGGCGCTCGCGGCCGCGCTGCACCGCAGCGATGAACTTCGAGAGGTTGACCTCGAGCGTGTTGAGGATCTCGTCGGCGTAGTCCTCGGCGCCGAGGCGGATCTCGCGCTCACGGGCGCGAGCGTCCTCGATGATGTCCTCGGCGGCGCGCTCGGCCTGCTTGGTGACCTCCTGCTCGGAGGTCAGCTGCGTCTGGCGCTCGCGCGCCTCCTTGAGGATCCGCTCCGCCTCGCGCTTGGCCTCGGCCAGCATCTCCTGCCGCTCCTTGACGATCCAGCGCGCCTGCTTGATCTCCTCAGGGATCGTCGCGCGCATCTGGTCGAGGATGTCGTAGATCTCCTCCTTGTCCACGCGCACCTGGTCCGTCAGCGGGACGGGCTTGGCGTTGTGAACGAGATCGTCGAGTTTGTCGATGAGGACCAGGACGTCCATGGCAGGATGAGGTTCGTTACCGGGACAGCTCTTCCTTCAAGCGCCGGGCGACGGCTTCGGGCACCAGATCTTCGATGGACCCATCGAAGATCGCGAGCTCCTTGACGCCACTCGAGCTGAGGAAACTGTACTGGGGGCTGGCCATGAGGTAGAGGGTGTCGACGTCGGGCGCCTCTCGGCGGTTGAGCTGGTTCATCTCCATCTCGTACTCGAAGTCGCTTATTGCGCGCAGTCCCTTGACGATCGCGCGGGCCCCGAGCCGGCGCGCGAACTCCACCACGAGGACGTCGAAGGCCTCGGCGCGGACGTTGCCCAGCGGTGCCGTCGCCTCGGTGATGAAGCCCAGGCGCTCGTCGGTGTCGAACAGCGTCTTGCCCTTGCGCACCGGGTGGTTGACGACGCCGACCACGACCGCGTCGAACAGCTGCGATGCGCGCGCGATCACGTCGAGGTGCCCGTTGGTGATCGGGTCGTACGAGCCGGGGCAGACGGCGATGCGGGGATCAGGTGCCATGTTCGTGGATGCGGATCAGGGTGTCGCCGTAGCGGCGCTCGCGGTCGACGGGCAGATCGAGATCGAGTGGCGAGCGGCGGTCGCTCTCGGTCACGACACGGGCCGCGGGCGCCAGCACGGCGGGCAGGGCCTCTGAGAGCTCCCGTCCCAGCGCCGGCGCGTCCCGGTACGGCGGGTCGAGGAGCACCAGATCGTATGCATCGCCGCGCGCCGATGCGTCGCGGAGCGCCGCGCGCGCTGGGGCATGGACCAAGCGGGCCTCGTCCTCGCCGAGCCCCAGCGCCTGGAGATTGGCGCGGATGACCTCGATCGCGCGCCCGTCGCGCTCGACCAGCGTGGCCGTCAGCGCCCCCCGCGAGAGCGCCTCGATGGCCAGCGCGCCGGATCCGGCGAACAGGTCGAGCACGCGCGCGCCGTCGAGCGGCCCGAGCATCGAGAACAGCGCCTCGCGCACGCGATCGGAGGTGGGCCGCGTGTCGCGGCCGCGCGGCGCCCGCAGCCGCCGGCCGCCGAGGCGCCCGGCCACCACCCTCACGCCGCCACGGGCTCCTTCTCGGCCGCCTCGAGCTCCGCGGCGAGCAGCCACAGCTCGGGCGCCTGCAGGCCCGGGTCCTCGCGCAGCAGCACCGCCGCGCGGGCGTGGGCGCGCTCGAGGATCGCCGCGTCCTCGGGCAGGCGCGCGAAGCGAAAGCGCGCGAGCCCCGACTGGCGCGTGCCGGTCAGCTCGCCCTCGCCGCGCAGCGCGAGGTCGATGGCGGCCAGCTCGAAGCCGTCGGTGTGGCGCTCGAGCGCCTGCAGGCGCGGCGAGTCCGCAGGCCCGAAGAGCAGACACAGCGACGGGTCCTCGCCGCGCCCGACGCGCCCGCGCAGCTGGTGCAGCTGCGAGATGCCGTAGCGCTCGGCGTCCTCGACGAGCATGACCGTCGCGTTGGGGACGTCGATGCCGACCTCGATGACGGTGGTGGCCACGAGGACGTCCGCTCCGCCGGCGGCGAACTCCTCCATCGCGGCGGCCTTCTCGCGCGGGCGCATCTGGCCGTGGAGGAGCACGACGCGGAAGTCGGCGAACTCCGTGGCCTGCAGGCGCTCGAACTCGGCGGTCGCCGCGCGGGCCTGGAGCGCCTCGGACTCGCTCACGAGCGGGCACACGACGAAGGCCTGGCGGCCCGCGACCAGCTCCTCGCGGATGCGCTGGTAGGCGCGCTCGCGCTCGCGCTCGCCGCCGACGACGTGCGTGACGATCGGTTGGCGGCCCTTGGGCAGCTCGCGCAGCGTCGTGACGTCGAGCGCGCCGAAGTTGGCCAGGTACAGGGTCCGCGGGATCGGCGTGGCGGTCATGTGCAGGACGTGGGGGGCGAGCCCTTCCGGCGCCTTGGCGTCGAGCGCCGCCCGCTGGCGCACGCCGAAACGGTGCTGCTCGTCGACCACGGCCACGGCCAGGCGCTCGAACTCGACGGCCTCCTCGATCAGCGCGTGGGTGCCGACGATGAGCTTCAGCTCGCCGGTGCGCAGCTTGCCCAGCAGGTCGGCCCGCCTCCCCGCCGGCGTGGAGCCGGTCAGCAGCGCGACGGGCACCAGGGATCCGGGCATGAGCGCCTGCAGTGTGGCGAAGTGCTGCTCGGCGAGCGTCTCGGTGGGCGCCATGAGCGCCGCCTGCATGTCGTGCTCGACGGCGCGCAGCATGGCGTGCAGGGCCACGACCGTCTTGCCCGAGCCGACCTCGCCCATGAGCAGGCGCAGCATCGGGCGCTCGGCGGCGAGATCGGCGTCGATCTCGTCCATCGCGGTGGCCTGGTCGCCGGTCGGCGTGAAGGGCAGCAGCGTGTCGCGCCACACGCGCGAGAGCGTCGGCTCCTCGGCCAGCGGCATCGCCGCCTGGGTGGTGCGCCGCTCGGCGCGCAGGCGCAGCTGTACGACCTGGTCGACCAGCAGCTCGTCGAAGGCCAGCCGCGCGCGGCCGCCCTCGCGGTCGCCGAAGTGCGCGGCGGCGACCGCGGCGGGGCGGTCGGGCAGGCGCTCGGCGACCCGCAGGGCCGCGGGCAGCGGATCGACCACGTCCGCCACGGCGTCGCGATGCTCGCGCACCGCGGCGAGGATCTGCGTCGAGGTGATGCCCTTGGTGGCGGGGTATTGCGAGGCGGCTTCGGCCACGCCGGCCACGGCATCCGTGCGCGCGTGGCTGTTGACCCGGAAGCGGTTGGCGCCCTGGTACTTGCCGGCGAGCATGAGCCGCGTCCCGGCCTTGTACTGGTCCTTGAGCCACGGCTGGTTGAAGAAGGTGGCCTTCATGACCCCCGTGGCGTCGCTGACCACGGCCTCGACCAGCGGCTTCATGCCCCGCCGCCGGACCGGCCGCGAGCTGATCGAGCGGACCTCGACGATCACCGTCGCCGTCTCGTCGGGCGTCAGCTCGCCGATCGTGCGCGCCTCGCCGGAGTCGCGCGGGATGTGGTCGAGCAGCTTGCCGACCGTCGTCAGGCCGAGCGCCTCGGCCGCCTCGGCCGCCGGCCTCGGCTTCCAGGTCACCGGCTCCTCGAGGCGCGAGGGCCGCGGCCAGCGCACCGGCGCGGCGCGCAGAGCGGCGGCGTCGAGCTCGTCGGCGCTGGCGAAGGCGGTCGGCATCCCGCGATCAATGATGCCGCCCGCGGCGGAGCGACACCCGCGGCGGAGCGACACCCGCGGCCCAGCCACACCCGCGGCCCAGCCACACCCGCGGCCCAGCCACACCCGCGGCCCAGCCACACCCGCGGCCCGGCCACACCCGCGGGGCGGCTACTCGTCGCCGAGCTCGCGCAGCCGGCGCTCGACGAGGCGGCGCTTGGTCGCCAGCTCGTCCTCGAGCGCGGCGATCTCGTCGCGCCGGCGGCGCACGAGCGCCAGCTGGCGGTCGATCAGGCGCCGCGACTCGCCCAGCATCTCGCGGCGGCGCTCGGCGCCCGGCTCGGTGCGCTGCCATTCCTCGCGCAGCGCGGCGCGCGTCTCCTCGGCCTCGAGCAGCTCGCGGAGCTCGTCGAGGCTCACGCCGAGCAGCTCCTTGAGGCGCAGGGCGTCGGTCAACCGCTGCACGTCGCGCTCGCCGTACAGGCGATGGCGGCCGGACTCGCGGCCGCCCTCGCTGGGGAGGATCCCGATCTCCTCGTAGTAGCGGATCGTGCGCGGCGTCGTCCCGACGCGCTTGGCGAGCTCGCCGATGCGCAGGGCGGGTGGGATCGTCATCACCGTCGCGCTCACGACTTCGGCCTCATGAGCGACACGGCGGCACCGACGAGCGACGTCGCGGCCAGCACCCAGAGAGCTGTGTGCATGTTGTGGATGAAGGGCTCGAGCTGCGCGTCGGTGAGCCCCGAGGCCACGCCGGAGAAGATCTTGAACAGCACGTCCTTGGGCACGGCCGAGGTGACGATGGCCAGGACGAAGGCGATCGAGAGCACCGCGCCCGTGTTCTGGAGCATCATCCGGGCGCCGGCGGCGATGCCGCGGCGGTTGGCCGGCACGGCGCCCATCATCGCCGCGGTGTTGGGCGAGTTGAACATGCCCGATCCGATGCCCACGAGCCCCAGCCACACAGCGCTCTCCCAGTAAGGCGAATGAGCCTGAAGGGTGGTCATGCCGGCCAGCGCGATGGCCGAGACGACCATCCCCAGCGCCGCCAGCGTGCGCGATCCGCGGCGGTCGGCCCAGATGCCGGCCAGCGGCGAGGAGATGAGCATCCCCAGCGCCATCGGGGCGAGCTTGACGCCGGCGGTGATCGGGTCGTCGCCCTGCGCGCCCTGGTAGTAGAAGACGAAGACGAAGAGCAGCGCGAAGCGCGACAGGCCGTTGATGAAGGCGGCCGCGGTCGCGGCGGCGAAGAGCCGGTTCTCGAAGATCGTCAGGTCGAGCATCGGCGCCCGCCCGTGGCGCTCGATGAGCACCCACAGCGGCAGCAGGACGGCGGCGGCGACGAGGCCGCCGATGACGACCGGGTCGTTCCAGCCCGAGATGCCGCCCTTGGAGATGCCGAGCACGAGCCCGGTGAGCCCGGCCACGAACGTCGCCGTCCCCAGTAGGTCGTAGCCGCGCTGGGGGTCCTTGCGCGCGAGCTCGTGCAGCACGAGCCAGCCCCAGAGCCCGCCGGCCAGCCCGAGCGGCACGTTGAACCAGAAGACCCAGTGCCACGAGATCGACACGAGCGCCCCGCCGAGGACGGGGCCGATGACGAGCCCGACGGCCGCGATCATCGTGTTGGTCCCCATGGCCAGCCCGAGCTGCTCGCGCGGGAAGGCGTCGGTCACGAGCGCCGCGGCGTTGGCGAAGAGGAAGGCGGCGCCCATGCCCTGGACGATGCGCCAGAGAATCAGCTCGGTGCCGCTGCCGGCGAAGCCCGCGCCCAGCGAGGCGAGGGCGAAGACGACGAAGCCGCCGACGTAGGCGTACTTGCGCCCGAAGAGATCCGACAGCCGCCCCGCGGTGAGGACGAGCACGGTCGAGGCGATCATGTAGGCGAGGATCACCCACACGAGCTCGAGGATGCTGGTGCCCAGCGCGCGCTCGAGGTCGGGCAGCGCGATGATCAGCGTGCCCGAGTTGATCGTCGCCAGCAGCATGCCCAGGCCGGTGCACGACAGCGTCCACCACTTGTAGTTCTCGTGCGCGGAGTCGACGCCGAAGCGGCGCCGCGGAAGCGTCGCGACTGCGGCTGGAGGGAGGTCTGCCATCGGTTCGACTATAGCCGAACCTCCTTCTTACGTGAACGTCAGGTTGACAGATCGCTGGCAGACCTCACCGTCGGCGACGTGTGTCGGCTTTCGTGCCGTGGCGGCACCAAACCCGACAAGCGTGCCCGCGCCGAGCGCGAACGTGCCACCTCGCCGCGCGCGGCCGGCCCGCCCCCCTCGGTGCCTGGCCGCGCGGTCCGGCAGGCGCAGAGCGGACGAGGCCGCGCGGCGGCGGCCCCCCCGCCTACTCAGCCGCGAGCAGCCACCAGTACGACGGCTGCCCGCCGTCCTCGAGCTCGAGCTCGACCGAGCTGGGCGCGAGGGCGGCGATCGCCTCGGCGTCGAGGGGCGCGCCCTCCCCGGCGATGCAGGTCACGAGCTCGGCGTCGGCTGCGAGCGCGGCGAGCACGGCCGCGAGCGTGGGCGCGGCCTCGCCCCACGCCACGAGCTCGTCCTCGACGAAGCCGACCGCATCGCCGACGCCGAAGCGTCCGGCGGCATCGTCGCGCGCGGCGGGCGCCACCGCGCCGGAGCGCACGCCCGCAAGGGCCTCGCGCATGGCGTCGGCGTTGGCGTCGGCGTCGGCGGACGGCGTCAGGGCCACGGCGGCGGCCAGCCCGGCCTGCTGCGAGCGCGACGCCACCACGCGCACGGCCTTCTCGGCCAGCTCGGCGGCGCGCTCGGCGGCCATGAACACGTTGGGGCTGTTGGGCAGGACGACGACGCCCTCGGCCGGCACCGAGTGGATGCCGGCCAGCAGCTCGTGCGTCGACGGATTGAGCGTCGGCCCGCCGTCGAGCACGTGGGCGCCCAGCGACTGGTACAGGCGGGCCATCCCCGGCCCGGAGACGACAGCGAGCAGGCCGGTGCGGGCGGCGAGCGAATGGCCGTTGGCGGCCAGGCGGGCCTCACGCTGGGCGACCTGCGTGCGCATGTCGGCCACGTCCAGGCGCGACACCTCGCCGACGCCGGCGAAGACCGCGATCGCCGTCTCCGGGTCGTCGGTGTGGACGTGGACCTTCAGCGTGCTGCGATCGCCGACCACGAGCACCGAGTCGCCCAGCTCCTCCAGCGCGCCGACGTGGCGCGCGGCGTCGAGCTCGGCCCCGGTGACCGCGAAGTTCGTGCAGTAGCGATAGGTCGAGGACTCGTGCTCGGGATGGCTGACCCTGGCCGGCGCGTGGTGCTCGAGCTGCGGGGCGGCCGCCTCGCCGCGCAGGGCGGCCACGACCCCGGCGAAGATGACGATCACGCCGTAGCCGCCGGCGTCCACGACGCCGGCCTCGCGCAGGACGGGCAGCAGCTCGGGCCCGCGGCGCACCGAGGCCTCGCCGGCGACGATCGCCTCCTCGAGGATGTCGGCCAGCACCCGCTGCTGCGCGTCGCCCTCGGCGTCCGGATCGAGCCGCGGCGCGTCCATGTGGGCCAGCCGCGACGCGACGTGGGCGGCCATGTCGCGCATGACGGTGAGCATCGTGCCCTCGGCCGGCGCCCGGACCGAGGCGTAGGCGCGCTGGGCCGCGCGGGCCATCGCCGCGCCCAGGAGCACGGGGTCGATGAGCTCGCCGGGGCGCGAGACGAGCTCCTCGGCGGCGCCGCGGATGAGCTGGGAGAGGATGACCCCGCTGTTGCCGCGCGCGCCCAGCAGGGCCGCGCGCGCCACCGACTCGACGATCTCGTCGCGGCCGATCTCGTCGACCGGCCGGTCGACGGCCGCCAGCCGGTCGACCTCCTCCAGGCACGCCTGGAGGGTCAGGGCCATGTTGTCGCCCGTGTCGCCGTCGGCGACCGGGAAGACGTTCAGGTCGTTGATCTCCTCGCGCCGCGACTCGAGGTGCGCCAGCGCGCCTTCCAGCGCGACGCGGAACCGGACGAGGC
This sequence comes from uncultured Actinomycetes bacterium, assembly GCA_963807305.1. Lineage (GTDB taxonomy): Bacteria > Actinomycetota > Thermoleophilia > Solirubrobacterales > Solirubrobacteraceae > JAOPZW01. Next base: position 190,814 of record CAWEBN010000011.1, on the reverse strand, counting down.
TCGGGTCCGACACGAAGGGGCCTAGGGGTGCCGCAGGCGGCCGGCGACGTCAGAGCCCAGCCCGACCGGCCGTCGCCGCCGGAGGTGGGTCCCCAGTCGCGAGAGCGACACGATCTCTAGAGCGCCTTGGTGACCTTGCCGGCCTTGAGGCAGCGCGTGCAGACGTACACGCGGCGCGGCGCCTTGCCGACGAGGATCCGCACCTTCTGGAGGTTGGGATCGAATCGGCGCTTCGTGGCCACCATCGAGTGGCTTCGGCTGTTACCGAATGCCGGGCCCCGACCGCAGCTGTGACAGACCTTCGCCATGCGACGGCGCAGTGTAGCGGGCCGATCGCTCGGGTAGCGTTCCAGGGAATGCCGGTTTCCGAGCATCGCATTGCGCTGCCCACCCGCTACAACGTCGTCCGGCACATCGCCAACGGGGGCATGGCCTCGGTCTGGCTGGCCGAGGACGAGCTGCTGGGCCGCCTGGTGGCGGTCAAGGTCCTCTCCTCCGGCTACGCGCAGGACGAGCGCGCCAACCGCCGCTTCCTGCGCGAGGCGCGGGCGGGCGCGCGGCTGTCGGAATGTCGTCACGTGGTCACGGTCTACGACATCGGCGAGCACGATGGCCGCCCGTTCATGGTCATGGAGCACTTCTCAGGCGGAACGGTGGCCGACCGCCTGCGCCGGGGCCGCGACATCCCCCGGGCCCTGGCCCTGCGCTGGCTGCGCGAGGCGGCCGACGCGCTGGACTGCGCGCACGCCCACGACGTCGTCCACCGCGACGTCAAGCCGGCCAACCTGCTCATCGACGAGCGCGGCCGCCTGGCGGTCGGCGACTTCGGCATCGCCACGGTGGCGGCCGAGGCCTCGCTGACCCAGACCGGGCAGGTCCTGGGCACCGCGGCCTACATCTCGCCCGAGCAGGCGCGCGGCCACGCCGCGACCGACGCCAGCGACCGCTACGCGCTGGCCGTCGTCGCCTTCGAGCTGCTCACCGGCCGCCGGCCGTTCACCGCCGACCATCCCGCCGCTCAGGCGCGCGCGCATGTCGAGGACCGCGTGCCGTCGGCCAGCGCCGCCGCCACCGGACTGCCGCCGCGCGTCGACCGCGTCCTGGCCATGGGCATGGCCAAGGACCCCGTGCAGCGCCCGGCGACCGCCGCCGACTTCATGGACGACATCGAGGACGCCATCGACGGCGAGATCGCCCCCGCCGGGCCGCCGACCGCCGTGACCGCTCCCGTCACGCCGGCGCCCGCGCACCCGACGACCCGCTCGGCCCGCGTCACGCCTGCCCCGACCAAGCGCCGCTGGCCCGGCATGGCCGCCCTGGCCGCCCTCGCCGTCGTGGCCGGCGCGGCCATCGCGATCGCCGCCGGGAGCGGTGACAAGGGCGGCGGCGGCGCCGGCACCGACAAGCACGCGAGCACTCCGGCGCACAGCACCTCGGAGGCCAAGTCCAAGCCCAAGGCCACGCAGGCTCAGGCGACCACCCAGGCGCCGGCCCAGACCACCCAGGCGCCGGCCCAGACCACCCAGCCGGCGGCGACCACCCAGGGTCCGCCGGCTGCGCAGGCCACGTCCGACGACGCTGTGGCGCTCAACAACCAGGGCTTCGCCCTCATCGGCCAGGGCAACGCGCCCGGCGCCGTCCAGCCGCTGCAGCGCTCGGTCGCGGCCTTCCGCGCCCAAGGGCGCAAGGCCGACGTCAACTACGCCTACGCGCTCTACAACCTCGGCAACGCCCTGCGCCTCAGCGGCCACCCGGCCGACGCGATCCCCTATCTGCAGGAGCGCCTGCAGATCTCGAACTACAAGCGCGGGATCGTCAAGAAGGAGCTCGCGACGGCCAAGCAGCAGGCCGGGCAGTAGCCCCCACGGACGGGGCCAGGACCTCCCCCGATCGGGGGAGGCGAGGTTCATCCAGCCGACCACACGCATGGGTGGTGGCCGGAACGCGACCTGCGGCCGACTGTCGTGATGGCAAGGAGAACACGATGGTCACGCCCAAGGTCAACGAGACGAAGCGCGGCTCGGCCCACAAGGTCGGTGCCGCCGGCACCCCGGCCTCCGCCCAGCCGCCGCAGCGCTGAGCGGCCGCCGGCCTGCCCACCGGCCCGGATCAGGGTCCGCCGCGGCGCGCAAACGCTCAACTCCTACGCGCTTCTGCCGACGATCCGTGCAGGACGATGCAGCCCTCGCCCCAAAACTCCCCATCGGTCGACGCTCGCCTTCAGGACGCGATCGGGCGCATCGGCCAGCTGCCGGTCCTCGACCGTGCCCTGCGGCGCGTGCGTGAGCTCGCCGGAGACCCCGAGTCCGACACCAACGAGCTCGTCGCAGCGCTCGAGACCGACCCCGGGCTCGCCGCCAACGTCCTGCGCTTCGCCAACTCCGCCGCGTGCGCGCGGCCCGTGCGCGCCCAGACCGTACGCCAGGCCGTCACGCTCGTCGGGCGCGTCAGCGTCGGGCGCCTCGCCCTCGAGGCGGCGGTCTGCCGCTTCTTCGAGCTGGCGCCGGGCACCGGCGGCGCGTCGCGCGGGCAACTGCACGTGCACGCGAGCCAGGTGGCCGCCGTCGCCGGCGCCCTGGCGGATCGCGCGGGCGCCGACGTCGAGGCCGCCCACCTCGGCGGCCTGCTGCACGACCTCGGAAAGCTCGTCATGCCACTCGCCTTCGGCGAGGAGGCGCTCGATGACGTCGCGCGCGAGCACGCCGTGGGCGCCGCCCGTGCCGAGCTCGAGCGCGAGCGCTTCGGCGTCGACCACGCCTACGCCGGCGAGGTCTTCGCCCGCGAGGCGTTCCTCGAAGCGCGGGTCTTCAGGGCCATCGGCTCCCACCACGGCGGCGGCATCCCCAGCCCCGAGGCCGCCTGCGTGCAGGCCGCCAACGCCGCCGTCCACCTCCTTCACGACGCCCAGGCCGACACCGGCGTTCTCGGCGCCGCCCTCGCCGAGCTGGGCCTCGAGCCCGGGATCCTCGACGAGGTCGTGCCCGCCGCACTGCCGGCGCTGGCACCGGCCGTCAGCGGCCTGGCCGGCCGGATCGCCGCGCTCGAGCGCGCCGCCACGACCGACGACGTCACCGGCCTGCTCACCCGCACCGCGTGGATGAACGCCGTCCGCGAGCAGCTGCAGAACGGCCGCTCGGGCGTCGTGCTCGTGGCCGACGTCGAGGGCCTCGCCGCCCTCGACGAGCGCCACGGATACGCCTCGGGCAACCTCGTGCTGTGCGAGCTCGCACGAATCCTCGGCCGCCGCGGGATCGCCGGCCGCCTGGGCGGCGACGCCCTGGCGCTGTGGGCCGGCGTCGACGCCGCCGAGGCCGGCGCGCTGGCCGCCTCCGTGCGAAGCGACGTCCACTCACGCTTCAGCGCCGACGGCGTGACCGTCGACGTCGCGCTCGGCAGCGCCCCGGGCGCGCCCGGCAACGACGTCGCTGCCCTGCTGCACGCCGCGGTCGCGGCGCTCGAGCAGGCCCGCACCGCGGGCCGCGCTCCCCAGGCCGCCTAGAAGCGCTCGGGGTCGCGCACCGGCTCGCGCCGCGGCGGATGCGCCGGACGGCGTGCCGGACGCGGATGCCCGTCAGCCAGGCGGCCGGGCTCGCGCAGGCGCACCGCGCTGGGCTCGGCGTCGCGCAGCGGCAGCCCGTCGCCGGACGGTCCTGGTGGCGGCGGAGCGGGTGGCTCGTCGTCGCCGCCCGGCCACCAGCCGCGCCAGTCGGGCCGGTTGTCGTCGTCGAGGAGCAGCGCCCAGACCAGAGCCGCCATGCCGATCACGTGCACGAGCACGGTGAGCGCGAGGGCCAGGACCTCCTTCGTCACGCCCACAAGCCTACCCCTCCGCGTGACTTTTGCCACGACCCGGACGAGCAGAACGCGCGCTCAGTCCGCGCCCAGCTCCTCGCGCAGGCGCGCCAGCGCGAGCACGGCCTCGGCGGCGTGGCGGCCCGAATCGCGCTTGGCACCACCCGAGCGCTCGAGCGCCTGCTCCATCGTGTCGACGGTCAGGACGCCGAACGCGCACGGCACGCCCGTGGAGAGCTGGACGTCCTGGATTCCTCGCGCGGTCTCGGCGCAGACCCAGTCGTAGTGGTCGGTCTCGCCGCGGATGACGGCGCCCAGGCAGCAGACGCCGTCGTAGCGCCCGGTCAGCGCCGCGTAGCGGGCGGCGAGCGGCAGCTCGAAGGCACCGGGCACGTCGAAGACGTCGGCCTCCCCCGCGCCGGCGTCGGCGAAGGCGGTCTGGGCGCCGCCGATGAGGCGGTCGGCGAGGTGCTCGTAGAAGCGCGCGACGACGATCGCGTAGCTCACCGCTCGCCCTGCCCCCAGCCGCTGCCCTCGCCGGGGCGACCGCGCAGGTGGCGCATCTCCTCGTCGAGGTTGAGCCCCTGGTGGTGCAGCGTGTGGCCCATGCGCTCCGCCTTCGCGCGCATGTAGCCCTCGTTGTGGGGGTTGGGCAGGTGCTCGATCGGGACCTGCTCGGCCACGCTGAGCCCGTAGCCCTGGAGCCCGTGGATCTTCTTGGGGTTGTTCGTGAGGATCCGGATCGAGCTCAGCCCGAGGTCGACGAGGATCTGCGCCCCGATGCCGTACTCGCGCAGATCGGCGGGCAGGCCGAGCTCGAGGTTGGCGTCGACCGTGTCGAGGCCCTCCTCCTGGAGCTTGTAGGCGCGCAGCTTGTTGAGCAGGCCGATGCCGCGCCCCTCCTGGGCGAGGTAGACGAGGACGCCGCGGCCCTCGCGCTCGATCATCGACAGCGCCGACTCGAGCTGCTGGCCGCAGTCGCAGCGCAGCGAGTGGAAGACGTCGCCGGTCAGGCACTCCGAGTGCATGCGCACGAGCACGTCGTCGGCGCCCGCGACGTCGCCCTTGACCAGCGCGACGTGGTGCTTGTCGTCCATCAGCGAGCGGTAGCCGACAACCTCGAAGTCGCCGAAGGTGGTGGGCAGCGTGGTCGCCACGACGCGCTCGATCAGCCGGTCGTTGCGCCGCCGATAGGCGATGAGGTCGGCGATCGTGATCATCCGCAGGCCGTGCTTGAAGCAGTAGGCCCGCAGGTCGCCGACGCGGGCCATCGACCCGTCCTCGTTCATGACCTCGCAGATGACGCCGGCGGGGACGCAGCCGGCCAGCCGCGCGAGGTCGATCGAGGCCTCGGTGTGTCCCGTGCGCTCCAGCACCCCGCCCGGGCGCCCCTTCAGCGGATTGACGTGGCCGCCCTTGACGATGTCCTGCGGCCCCTTCTCCGGGTCGACGGCGACGTGGATCGTGTGCGCCCGGTCGGCCGCGCTGACGCCGGTGGTGACGCCCTCGCGGGCCTCGATGGTGACCGTGAACGGCGTCTGGTGGGCCGTCTCGTTGCGCAGCGACATCAGCTCGAGGTCGAGCTCGTCGCAGCGGTCCTTGGTCAGGGCGAGGCAGATCCAGCCGCGCGCGTGCGTGGCCATGAAGTTGATGTCGTCGGCGGTCACGAACTCGGCGGCCATCACGAGGTCGCCCTCGTTCTCGCGGTCCTCGTCGTCGACGACGACGACCATCTTGCCCGCGGCGATGTCCTCCAAGGCCTCCTCGACGGCGGCGAACGGTGTCGTCTCTGTGCTCAACTCAGCAGCTTCTCCACGTACTTGGCCAGGATGTCGACCTCAAGATTGACAGGCGCGCCCGGCGCGGCGGTCCCGAGGTTGGTGCGCTCGAGGGTCTCGGGGATGAGCGAGACGTCGAACGAGTCCGCTGCGATGCGCGCCACGGTGAGCGAGACGCCGTCGACGGTGATCGAGCCCTTCTCCACGACGTAGCGCAGCAGCTCGGGCTCGGCGGTCACCGTCACGACGCGGGCGAAGCCGTCCTCGCGCACGGCCGACACCGCGCCGACGCCGTCGACGTGGCCCTGGACGAAGTGCCCGCCCAGGCGCGCGTTGGCGGCCAGCGCCAGTTCGAGGTTGACCCTGGTGCCGCTGCGCACCTCGGCCAGCGAGGAGCGACGCAGTGTCTCGTTCATCACGTCGGCGCCGAAGCGGTCGCCGCACGGCCCGACGGCCGTCAGGCAGACGCCGTTGACGGCGACCGAGTCGCCCTCCGACAGCTCGCGCGCCAGCGGCGACTCGATGGCCAGGCGAACGCCGTCGTTGGTGGAGTGGACCTCGGCGACCGTCCCGAGGTCGGCGACCAGGCCCGTGAACAACCGCTTACCACTCCCGCAGGCGCGCCGAGAGCAGCACGTCGCCCGCGACCTTGTCGCACTCGAGGGTCAGCGCGCGCAGCGCGTCGGAGATGGCGTCGACCCCCTCGCCCTCGAGCGGGTCGCGCGCCGAGCGCCCGCCGAGCAGCAGCGGGGCGATGAAGAGGCGCAGCTCGTCGATCTCGCCGCCGTCGAGGAAGGCGCCCGCGAGGTGCGGGCCGCCCTCGAGCAGCACCGAGGTGACCGGCGGGTCGAGGGAGCCCAGCTGGTCGAGCGCCGAGCGCACGCGGGCAGGCTCGTTCTCGCCGGTGGCGACGATGACCTCGGCGCCGGCGTTCTCGAGCGCGTCGGTGTTCGAGCGCCGCGCGGCGCGCGAGACGACGACGACGAGCGGCACCTCGTGGGCGGCCGAGACGAGCTTCGAGTCCAGGGGTAGGCGCGCGGTGGCGTCGAAGACCACGCGCCGAGGCTGGTGGCGGACGCCGTCGATGCGCGCGGTGAGCTGCGGGTCGTCGGCCAGCGCAGTGCCGATGCCCACGGCCACGGCGTCGCACGCCGCGCGCCAGCGGTGAGCGATGAGCCGGCTGTCCTCGCTGGAGATCCACCGCGAGTCGCCGGTCTTGGTCGCCACCTTGCCGTCGAGGCTCATGGCCGACTTGAAGAGCACCCACGGCCGGCCCGTGCGAGCGTGCTTGCGGAAGGCCTGGTTCTGCTGGCGCGCCCGTGCGGCGAGCTCGCCGCCCGCGAGGTCGACCTGGACGCCCTCGTCGCGCAGGATGCCGAGGCCCCGGCCCGAGGCCTTCTCGGTCGGGTCGTCGCTGGCGACGACGACGCGGCCGATGCCGGCCGCGAGGATGGCATCGGTGCACGGCGGCTGCTGGCCCTCGTGGCAGCAGGGCTCGAGCGAGACGTAGAGCGTGGCGCCCTGCAGGTCGGCGTCCCCGGCGGACGCCAGGGCGTTGACCTCCGCGTGCGGGCCGCCGTACTCCTCGTGCCAGCCCTCGCCGACGACCTTGTCGTCCTTGACCACCACCGCGCCGACCACCGGGTTGGGGCTGACGCTGCCCACGCCACGCTCGGCCAGCTCTATGGCCCGCGTGAGATGCTCGTGATCGGTCTCGGTGCGCTGCACAGCACGACCGAGTCTAGATCAGCCGCATTTCCCGCCCCTAAGGCGATAGACCTGCATGACGGGCCCCGGCCGTGCGTAGGCCCGCGGGTAGAAGTCGAAGGTCCAGTCGAAGTTGAACTTCACGGGCTTGGCGCCCTTGCGGTAGGGCGAGGCCTCGTAGGCGAGCGTCGAGCGGCGCTCGAGCTCGCGGTAGTAGGCGATCGCCCGGGGGACGACCTGCGGCTGCGCCTCGGCGCGCCCGCGCTGGGTCGAGCCGACCACGACCCAGCAGTAGCCCTTCGCGACGTACTTGTCGATCAGCCCCGGGTAGAGCGTGCGCTCGTAGTCCTCGATGTTGACGATCCGGCCGGGCCCGGGGATGACCGATCCGTCGTCGGCGATGTTCGAGCGGCTCGTCGGGAACTTCGACCAGCGCGCGCCGTTGGCCGTGCCGTGGTTCGGGTGCCCGATGTCGCTCGCCCACGCGTCGGGGACGACGGGCTCGACCACGATCCTCGTGTTCGCCGGGACGTGGTCGGCCAGCCATGCGCGCGTCTTGTTGCGCGTGTCCGGCCGCGAGAGCGTCATCGCGCTGTGCAGCGAGTAGACGATCCCCTGGCCCAGCAGCAGCACGGTACCCAGGACCGCCACCGCGGGCCCCAGCGCCGGCACGCGCCGTGCGGCGAGCTGGGTGAGCCGGACGATCGCGTAGGCGGCCAGCAGGCAGGCGATCGGGAAGACCGGCAGCAGCCAGCGCCCGAAGAAGCGCGCCTGGGTGCCCATGTAGAGCACGTAGAGGATCGGCGCCGGGCCGAGCACGAGCAACGCCCGGCGGTCGTCGAAGGCGAGCAGGCCGAGGCCGACGACGCCGGCCACGAGCGGCACCCAACCCAGCCCCCACGTGAACGTCCACAGGTAGTACAGGTGCCCCGAGCTCTGGGTCAGGCCCAGCTTGCCCAGGGCGTCGTCGGCGGCGTCGGCCTGGTGGTGCAGGCCGTCGCGGAAGGCCGCGAGATCGAGCACGGCGTAGGGATTGGCGACGACGAAGGCGCCCAGCGCGACGATCGCCGCCAGCACGAGCCCGCGCGCGGCGGCGGCGCGCCCGGCCGGGGCCGCCAGCTGGATCGCGCCGGCCGCCACGAGCGGCAGGAGCACGATCCCGCCGGTGTACTTCGTCGCGCACGCCAGGCCGAGCCCGACGCCGGCCAGCAGGTAGTCGCGCAGGCGTCCCTCGCGCAGCACCCCGGCGGTGCCCCACAGCGAAAGGGCGATCGGCGCCAGCGTCGGCACGTCGTTGAGCGCCAGGTGCGAGTAGAAGACGGCCAGGAAGGAGAAGGCGAGCAGCGCGGCGGCCAGCAGGCCGACGGCCCGGCCGAAGAGCCTGGCCCCCGCCAAGTAGAGCAGCCACACCGCGAGCGTGCCGACGGCCGCGGCGGTCAGGCGCGCGACGACGAAGACCTCGGTCGGGTTGGTGGCGAGGGCCTTCGACACCCCGGCGCGTCCGCCGAACCAGACGTCGAAGACGACGTGGAGCAGGTACGTGTACGCCGGCGGGTTGACGAAGTAGTGCGGGTCCCAGCCGTGGCCGAAGAGGCCGATGGCGTTGGGGACGAAGTGCGCGTTCTCGTCGGCGTTGTAGGCGAAGGGCAGCCCCTGCTTTACGCCCCAGACCCGCAGGCCGAGCGCGGCGCCGAGCACGAGCGCCAGGCCGACCCACCAGGGCCAGCGGCGCTGCGCGACGACCTCCTGCCCGGAGCCCTTCGGCGCCGGCGGGCTCAGGACCGCCGGCTCAGCAACGGACATAGGCGCTGTAGTAGGGCGTGACGGCCACCCGCTCGAACCCCGCCATCGGGATCGAGTTGAAGGTGTCCTCCGTCGACGTGTCGCCGACGGTGAAGCCCGAGCGCAGCAGCGACTGGCGGTTGACCGCATAGATCGCCACGCCATGGCCGATCCGGGAGCGCTCGGTCGCGTCGCTGCGGGCGATGACCTTGCCGGCGGGCACGTCGAGCAGCCAGCGCGAGTCGGGGATGAGCTTGTGGTTGGGCGTCGACACCGGGCCGCAGCGCATGCCCGCGTGCACCTTCGGGTCGTTGAGCAGCGTCCGCAGGGAGGCGTGCGAGTCGCCACGGAAGGTCAACTCGTTGGTGAAGGTCGAGAAGTTGACCCGGGTCGCCGTGAAGGCCACGCCGTAGATGATGAGCGCGACCGCAGCGACGGCCCACAGCGTCCGCGTGCGTCCCGCGCGCAGCATCGTCCAGCCCCCGAGCGAGACGGCCGCGAAGACCATGACCAGCAGCGAGGGCACGAGCAGGTAGCGGTCGATGATCGAGAGCCCGGCGAGGCCGACGAGCACGAAGGTACCCAGGCCGATGACCAGCAGCGCGAGCGGCATGCGCGCGCGCCGCGGCGTGAGCAGGACGGCGATGACGACGCCGAGGATCCCCGCGTAGAAGACCGGGACCTTGTCGAGGTTCTTCAGGAACTTCACGGTCGTGCTGGGAACGACGGACAACCCGCCGCTGGTGCGCCCGAGCTCCTCGGCCAGGCCGGTGGTGTGGGTCAGCGAGAACTTCGGATCGCCGGTCGCCCACCAGTCGAGCGCCGTCCAGATCACGGGCGGCAGGGCGGTGAGCACCGAGAACCGGATGCGCTGCGGCCACGATGCGGCCGGCACGCACCACAGCCAATACAGGCCGCTCAGCAGCCACGCCTCCGGGCGCATGAGCCCCGCGCAGGCCAGCAGCACGAACACGACGGTGCCGCGGCGTGGGCGCTCGACCTCGAGCGCGGCGGCCCACACGACGAAGGCCAGGTAGGGAATGTCGATGTACGCCCGCGCGGCCAGGAAGGGGAAGTCGAAGCGCGTGCACAGCAGGGCGGCGGCCGCCAGCCCGACGAGCGTCCCGAACGAGGCCGCGGCCAGGCGGTAGAGCCCGGCGGCGAGCGCGACGAACGACACCAGCGTGGCGCCGACCATGACCCGGTCGGCGGGATCGCCGAGGATCGAGAGCACGAGCCCGAAGGCGACGGCCAGCGGGTGCTCGGTCGGCGTGCGGTAGCCGTCGAAGGACGGCTTGATCCCGTGCAGCAGCTCCCGGCCCCACAGCAGCGAGTAGTAGCTGTCGTAGTTCGGATAGGTCGGGTAGACGATGAACCCGATCAGCGTGCACAGCGCGAGCACGGCGAGGGCCAGCACCGGCCACGACCGAAGCCGGCTGCGGCGGCCGGCAGCAGGGTCCGGGCCCGGGGCCGGCCGGGTGATCGTCGCGCTCGCCATGTGGGATACTGGGCGCCAGCGAGTGTACGGCGTCGACCTCTCTGTACGCCCCGTCGCCCCGTCGCCCCGGCCCGCCCGCGCATGAAGCTCATCATCCAGATCCCGTGCCTCAACGAGGAGGCGACGCTCCCGGCAACGCTGGCCGACCTCCCCCGCGAGGTCGCGGGCTTCGACGTGGTCGAGTGGCTGATCATCGACGACGGGTCGACCGATCGAACCGTCGAGGTGGCCCGCGCCAACGGCGTCGAGCACATCGTGCGCCTGACGAACAACAAGGGCCTGGCCGCCGGCTTCCAGGCCGGCCTGGACGCCGCGCTCAAGCTGGGCGCCGACGTCATCGTCAACACGGATGCGGACAACCAGTACTCCGGCCACGACATCCCCAAGCTCGTCGCACCGATCGTCGAGGGCAACGCCGACATGGTCGTCGGCGACCGCGAGACCGACACCATCGAGCACTTCTCGCCGCTCAAGAAGCGCCTGCAGCGCCTCGGCTCGTGGGTCGTGCGCCAGGCCTCGGACACCGACGTGCCCGACACGACCTCGGGCTTCCGCGCCTACAACCGCGAGGCGGCCATCCAGATGGCCGTCGTCTCCAAGTACACCTACACGCTGGAGACGATCATCCAGGCCGGCAAGCTGCTGGTCGCCACCCAGCACGTCCCCGTCTCGACCAACGCGAAGACGCGCGAGTCGCGCCTGTTCCCGTCCATGGGCTCCTATGTGCGGCGCAACGCGGTGGCCATCGCCCGGGTCTACGCGCAGTACGAGCCGCTGAAGGTCTTCATGCTCATGGCGACGCTCGCGTTCGTCGCGGCGCTGATCCCCTTCGGGCGCTTCGTCGTGGCCTACATCGACGGCGACGGGGCCGGCCACGTGCAGTCGCTGATCTTCGGCGCGGTGCTCTTCAACGCGGCCGTCGTGCTGGCGGCGCTCGGAGTCATCGGGGACCTGCTCTACGGTCAGCGCATGATGTCCCAGCGGATCTTCGAGCGCGTGCGGCGCATCGAGCTGCAGCTCGACGTCCCGCCGTCGCACTACGAGCCCGGCGCCCGGCCGACCGGCCAGCAGGCGACGACGGGCGCGCGCGCCGGCCAGAAGACCGAGGAGCGCGAGGCCTTGAAGCTATGACCGGCGTCACCGTCGACCGTGAGGGCACGGTCACCGGCAACACCTACGACAAGTACGGCTCGACCAATCCCGTCGTCCGGCGTCTCATGGGCGGCTTCGAGGGCACGCTCGAGGAGCTGTTCACGCAGGCCGACCCGCAGTCGCTGCTCGACGTGGGCTGCGGCGAGGGGGTGCTCACCCACCAGTGGGCTCAGCGCCTGGGCGACCAGCGCCGCGTGGTCGGCATCGACCTCGACGACCCGGCCCTGCACGCCGAGTGGGCCAAGCGCACGGCGCCCAACCTCGAGTACCGCGTCATGAAGGCCGAGAACCTGCCCTTCGCCGACGGGGAGTTCGACGCCGCGACGGCGATCGAGGTCCTCGAGCACGTGCCCGACGCCGAGCACACCGTGGCCGAGATGGCCCGCGTGGCCAAGCGCTGGCTGCTCGTCTCGGTGCCGCGCGAGCCGCTCTGGCGCGGGCTGAACATGGCCCGCGGCGCGTACTGGAAGGACCTCGGCAACACGCCCGGGCACGTCAACCACTGGTCCAAGCGCTCGTTCGTGGCGCTGCTCTCGCGCCACGGCGAGGTCGTGCAGGCCCGTTCGCCGTTCCCGTGGACGATGCTGCTCGTCCGCCTTCGTGACTGAGACCGCCGTCCCGAGCGCCGACGAGACGGCCGGCGCGCCACAGGCCGATGCCTACGCGCGCGGCGCGCGGATCCTGTCGATCGGGATCGCGTCGACGGGGATCTTCACCTTCGCCTACTTCGCGGTCGCCAGCCATGTGCTGGACGCCAGCGCCTATGGCGCCGTCTCGCTGCTGTGGGCGGTGCTGTTCGTCGTCATCTCGGTCATCTACCGCCCGGTCGAGCAGCTCCTGTCGCGCACGATCGCCGACCGCCGCGCGCGCGGCCATCACGGCCGGCACCCGCTGCGGATCCCGCTGCTCGTCCAGGCGGGCTTCGCGGCCACCTTCCTCGTGGTCGCCCTGGCGCTCAAGGGCCCGATCACCGACGCCTTCGACTCGACCACCCTGTACTGGGTCTTCGTCGGCGCGACCCTGGCCTACGCCGCCAGCTACTTCGCCCGCGGCTACCTGGCCGGGCACCAGTGGTTCGGGCTCTACGGCGGCCTCGTGCTCTTCGAATCGGTGTCGCGCTTCTGCTTCCCGGTCGCGGTCGCGGTCGGCCTCGCCCACGGGCAGTCCGCCGTCGCGCTGGGCATCCTCGCCGCGCCGGTGGCCTCGCTGCTGGTCGTGCCGTGGGCCATCGTCAGGCACTCCTCGGCCGACGCCCCGGCGACCGTCGACGAGCGCGCGCTGACGCTGCGCGCGGGCGCAGGCTTCGCCGCGTCGGTCGCCGCGATCCAGCTCGCCGAGCAGGCGCTGCTGAACGCGTCGGTGCTCACCGTCAGCGCGACGGCGACCACGGCGCTGGCCGGCGTCGTCTTCAACGCGCTGCTCATCACGCGCGCCCCGCTGCAGCTCTTCCAGTCGATCCAGACGTCGCTGCTGCCCCACCTCAGCGGGCTGGAGGCCACCGAGGGCCACGAGGCCTTCGCCCGTGCGATCCGGGTCACGCTTCTGGCCATCGTCGCCTTCGCCGGCGCCGTGGCGCTGGGGCTGCTGCTCATCGGGCCGTGGGCGATGGACGTCGTCTTCGGCCACGGCTACCACTACGGGCGCGTCGGGCTGGCCGTCATCGCGGTCGGCATGGGGTTCCACCTCAGCGCGGGCACCTTCAACCAGGCCGCGCTGGCCCGCGGCCACGCCCGCGCCGCGGCCACGATGTGGTTGCTGTGCGCCGCGATCTTCGTCGTGTGGATGATCGCCCCCGTGATCGACGACGAGCTGGTGCGCGCCGAGATCGGCTACCTGGGAGCGGCAGCGCTGTTGTGTGCGCTGCTGCGGGCGCTCTACCGGAGGTAGCCATCCGGCCTCCCGCTGCCCGCTGAGTGGTGTGGGTGAAGGGCGGGGCCTAAGGTTGGCGGCGATGCCGACCTGGGACGACGTGGTGGCCATCGGCACCGGGCTCCCGGGCGTCGAGGTCACGACGTCCTACGGGACGCCGGCCCTGAAGGTCGCAGGCGGCTTCATGTGCCGGCTGCGCACCGACCCCGACGCGCTCGTGCTGCGCGTCGTCGACCTCGGCGAGCGCGAGGCGCTCCTGCAGGGCCAGCCCGACGCCTTCTTCACCACGCCGCACTACGACGGCCACCCGTCGGTCCTCGTCCGCCTGGAGGCCGTCGACCCCGCGGAGCTCGCCGAGCTGCTCGAGGAGGCCTGGCGACTGCGCGCACCCAAGCGCGCGATCGCCGCCTACGACGCCTCGCGCTGAACGCGCACGTCCGACCGGTCTCAGGCGAGTCTCAGCGTGCTGCCACGGCGCTGCGAGGGTCGCCGCCGATGGTGTTGGCCGTCAAGCAACCGGAAGGAAGTCCCCTCCAATGTCCAACACCATCGCCAAGGGGCTCATGGCCCTCGCCGCCGTGGGCGCCCTCGCCCTCGGCGGGTCGGCCCTCGCGGGCGCCGCCGGCCAGAGCACGACCACGACGACGCAGGGCTCCACCACTGCCCAGGGCCAGCCGCCCAGCGGCAGCGCGCCCGACCCGAGCAAGGGCGGGCACGTCGGGCGCAACGGGCAGCGCGAGGTCCTGCTCACGGGCGACACCGCCGCCAAGGTCAAGGCCGCGGCGCTGGCCAAGGTGCCGGGCGCCACCGTCGAGCGCGTCGAGACCGACGCCGACCACGGCTCGCCCTACGAGGCGCACCTGCGCAAGTCCGACGGCACGGAGCTCGAGGTCCTCGTGGACAAGAGCTTCACGGTCACCGCCGTGAACACGATGGGGCAGCGCTGAGTCCCCACGAAGCTGGCGGCGGGCGCGGCCGTGCCGCGCCCGCCACGCTTCGTCACTCGTAGGCCAGAGCCTCGAGGACGTCGAGCTTGGCCGCCCGGCGCGCCGGCAGCACCGAGGCGCCGATACCGGCCACGCCGGCGAGGATGAGCACGATGACGAGCGACGGCACGGGGATCGACAGCGTGAAGTCGTCCAGCGGCTGGGTGAAGAGCACGGCGAGGACGACGCCCATGATGACGCCGAGCACGCCGCCGATGAGCGCGGTGATGACCGCCTCCCAGCGGATCATCCGCTTGACCTGCTTGCGCGACGTCCCGATGGCCCGCAGCATGCCCAGCTCGCGGGTGCGCTCGCTGATGGACAGCACGAGCGTGTTCACGATCCCGAAGAGCGAGACGATGATCGCCAGCGCCAGCAGCGCGTAGATGAGGCCGAGCAGCTGGTTGACCTGGCCGGCGATGTCGTCCTTGAACTCCTGGTTGGTCAGGACCTCGGCCTCGGGGTAGCGGGCCTTGAGCAGCGTCGAGATCTGCTGCTTGACCGCCGCCTGATCGGCGCCCGGATCGGCGCCGACGAGGCCGAAGGCGTCCTTGGGCTCGCCGAACTGCGTCTGCGCGATCGCGTTGGTCACCGTCAGGTTGGCCAGCAGCCCGCCCTTGTCGTCGACGATGCCGATGACCTTCGGGGCGATGTGCTTGCCGTTGGGCGTCGTGACCTGCAGCGTGTCGCCGAGCTTGGTGTCGTGCGAGTCGGCGTAGCCCTTCTTGACCAGCACGTCGCCCGGCCCCAGGTTGCGCACGGCGGCCTCGCCGCCCTGCTTCATGTCGAGCTTGTAGAGGTCGGGGAAGGTGCGCGGGTCGATCGACGAGACCGACTGGTTGCCGCTCACGCCGGCCACCTTGGCCTCGGAGAAGCGCACGCCGCTCACGCTCGACACGCCCTGGACGCGGTCGACGCTGGTCAGCACCTGGGGCGAGAACGGCGAGAAGCCGTCGGTGTTCTGCACCACGAAGGCGCTCTTGAGGTTCTTGTCGATGGCGCCGTTGATCGTCGCCTTCGCGCCGGCCGCGAAGATCGAGGCGAAGGTGACGAGCGCCACGCCGATCATGAGCGCCGCGGCCGTGACCGCGGTGCGCCCCGGCTGGCGGACCGAGTTCTCACGTGCGAGCTGGCCGGTGATGCCCGTCGCACGCTCGATCGGGCGCCCGATGATGTTCGCCAACGGCCGCACGAGACGCGGCGAGAGCAGCGCGACGCCGAGGAAGGTCAGCGCGGCACCGCCGCCCATGAACGAGATCGCCGCGCTGTCGGACTTCAGGCTGCCGAAGAGCCCGACGCACATGAGGCCCACGCCGATCGCGAGCAGCACCCCGGCGCCGATGGCCATCCGCCGCCCGCGCCCGCGCTGCATCGGCACGACGCCCTCGCGCAGGGCCTCCACCGGCGGCACGCGCATGGCGCGCATCGCCGGCGCGATGCTGGCGACGAGGCTCACCACCGTGCCCACGAGGATCGTCACGATCACCGTGCGGCTCTCGATGACGACGCCCTTGCTCGGCAGGTCGGCGCCGAAGGCCTTGAACAGCGTACGCAGGAGCGCCGCCGTCCCGATGCCCAGCAGGAAGCCGACGACGCCGCCCACGAAGCCCAGAAGGAGCCCCTCGTTGACGACCGCCCGCCAGATCTGGCGGCGCGACGCACCGAGGGTGCGCAGCAGGGCGAACTCGCGCATGCGCTGGGCGACCGTGATCGAGAAGGTGTTGAAGATCAGGAAGGCGCCTACGAACAGGGCGATGAAGGCGAAGGCCAGCAGGAACGTCTTGAGGAACCCGAGGTTGTCGCGGATGTCCTTGGACTCCTTGTCGGCCTGCTCCTGGCCGGTGCGGACGTCGACCGTCGGCCCGAGCGTGCGCGCGAGCTGGGTCTTCAGCTGCTGGGGCGACACGCCGGGCTTGGCGGCGACCTGGATCTCGTCGAAGCCGTCGCCCTTGCCGAGCATCCGCTGGGCCTCGGGCAGCACGAGGTCGAGCACCGCCGCGCCGCCGAACGAGCTGAGGCCGGCGATCTGCGTCGTCCCGACGAGCGTGTAGCACTTCCGTGGCGCGGTGGCGACGGCGCACACCTTGTCGCCGACCTTCCACCCCTCCTTGTCGGCGGTCGCGGCGTCGATGGCCGCCTCGTTCGCGTTCTGCGGCCTGCGGCCTGTCTTGAGCGTGAAGCCCTGGAAGCGCGGCACCTCGGCGACCGAGGCCAGGAAGTTCGGCGCCCCGCCGCTGCCGATGCGCTTGCCGTCCTTGCCCAGGATCGTGCCGGCGTCGAAGATCGAGCCCTCGGCGTTGGCGACGCCCGGCTGCCGGCGCACCTTGTCCAGCACCGGTCCGGGGACGGTCGGCGCGGTGCCGCCGTTGTTGCTCGTGTCGATCGTCTTGTGCGGCGTGATGGCCGCGTCGGTCCCGCGGTTGGAGACCGTGAAGATCGTGTCGAAGGCGCTGTTGATCGAGTCGGTGAAGACGTAGGTGCCGGCGATCAGCGTCGTCCCCAGGACGACGGCCAGCACGGTCAGCGCGAGGCGCAGCTTGCGGGCGAAGAGCCCGCGCAGGGCGACCTTGCCCATGCCTAGCCGACCGCCTTCATGAGGTCGAGCACGTCGCCGGCGGTGGCGGCCTGGCCGTCATGGACGATGCGCCCGTCGCCGAGGACGAGCAGGCGGTCGGCGTAGGACGCGGCGACCGCGTCGTGGGTGACCATGATCACCGTCTGGCCGAGCTCGTCGACCGCGTTGCGCAGGAGCGTCAGGAGCTCGCCCGACGACTTCGAGTCGAGGTTGCCCGTCGGCTCGTCGGCGAAGATGACCGCCGGCCGCGAGGCCAGCGCGCGCGCCACGGCGACCCGCTGCTGCTGGCCGCCGGAGAGCTCGGCCGGGCGGTGGTCGAGCCGGTCGCGCAGGCCGATGCTGTCGATGAGGCGGTTCAGCCACTCCTCGTCGGGCTTGCGCCCGGCGATCGACATCGGCAGCACGATGTTCTCGCGCGCATCGAGGACCGGCAGCAGGTTGAAGGACTGAAAGACGAAGCCGACCTTGTCGCGGCGCAGGTTGGTCAGGCGCTTGTCGTCGAGGTCGACGAGCTCGACGCCGTCGAGGACGACCGAGCCGCTCGTGGGCCGGTCGAGGCCGGCGAGGATGTGCATGAGGGTCGACTTGCCGGAGCCCGAGGGCCCCATGATCGCGGTGAAGCGACCAGCCGGAAACCCGACGGTGATGCCGTCGAGTGCGCGGACCGCGGCCTCGCCTTCGCCGTACACGCGCACGACGTCGGCGGCCGATACCAGCAGGGGTTCGGACACGTTCATGACCGGCAGCGTCGCAAACGCACCGGAGCCCGGAGGTACGGCTGCCCGTACGCGATCCCCTAGGGGTTGCCCCCGGTGTTCGCCATGCTGTCCAGCCATGACCTCCACCGTGGACAGCCGGCCGGTCTTCGCGCGCGTCCTCGCCCGCGCCGCGGTGCTCGAGGAGCGCCGGGGCGGCGCCGACCACCGCCGCCGGTTGCTCGCCGGCCTGCGCGGCCGCGTCCTCGAGCTCGGCGCGGGCAGCGGCGTGAGCTTCGCCTACTACCCGGCGGCCGTCACCGAGCTCGTCGCCGTCGAGCCCGAGGCGCATCTGCGCGCGATGGCACAGGAGGCCGCCGCCGAGGCGCCGGTCCCGGTCCGCGTGGTCCAGGGCGTCGCCGACGACCTCCCCGCCGAGGACGCGTCGATGGATGCCGGCGTCGTCACCGCGGTGCTGTGCAGCGTGCCCGACCCGGCCGCCGCGCTGCGCGAGCTCGCGCGCGTCATCCGCCCCGGCGGCGAGCTGCGCTTCTTCGAGCACGTCGCGGCCCGGTCGCCGCGCCTGGCACGGGTGCAGCGCGCGCTCGACGCGACGATCTGGCCGCGGGTCAACGGCGGCTGCCACACGCATCGCGACACCGAAGCCGCCATCCGCGCCGGCGGCTTCGAGATCGAGGAGCGCGAGCGCTTCTCGTTCCGCGCCCATATCGTCGGAGCGCCGGTGGCGCCGCGCATCCTCGGGCGCGCTCGGCGGCCCGCCTCGGGGTAGTTCCTGAGGACGTTGTCGTTCGCAGCGTTGTGCGCGTTTGCGCTTGGGTCCGCGCAGCTGGGCACGTCCTCTCCGCGTGCGTTCGTTGGTCGCGAACGGCTCACCGAGGGGGAGGAGCAGCGTTGCGTGCGGTCCAAGTGTCGACATACGACCCCAAAGCAGCACGCACCGTCGCCGCGCGTCACTCTCCACAGTTCGGCGCGTTCGCAAACGGCCGCGCGTGCTTGCTGCCTAAGCGAAGCCATGGTTCGCAAAGACCGCACGGATGGCAGCGAGCGCCGGTCTGCCCTTCCCTCGGTGAGCCGTTCGTGACCGCCGGTGCGAAGCGAAGAGCGCGTGCCGGCGGCGCGACCCAGGCGCCCACCGCCACCGGCCCGAAGCGACCCCCTCGGGATCTACTAGGCCTTGAGGTAGGTCAGCACCGCCAGCACGCGGCGGTGGTCGTCGGCCGTCGGGGGCAGGTTGAGCTTGGTGAAGATGCTCGTCACGTGCTTCTCGACGGCGCGCTCGGTCACGACGAGCTCGGTGGCGATCGCGTGGTTGGAGCGCCCCTCGGCCATCAGCGCGAGCACCTGGCGCTCGCGGGGGGAGATCTCCGCCAGCGGATCCTCCTGGCGCCGGCGCCCGAGCAGCCGCGAGACGACCTCGGGGTCGAGCGCGCTCCCGCCCTCGCCCACGCGCCGCACGGCGTCGATGAAGCGCTCGAGATCGGCGACGCGGTCCTTGAGCAGGTAGCCGACGCCCTCGGCGTTGGAGCTCAGCAGCTCCATCGCGTAGGCCTCCTCGATGTACTGCGAGAGCACGAGCACGCCGGTGTCGGGGTGCTTGTCGCGGATCTCGGCCGCGGCGCGCAGCCCCTCGTCGGTGTGCGTCGGGGGCATGCGAACGTCGACGATCGCGACGTCGGGCTTGTGGGCGCCGACCTTGCGCAGCAGGTCCTCGCCGTCGCCCGCCTGGGCGACCACCTCGAGGCCCGCCTCCTCGAGCAGGCGCGCGACGCCCTCGCGCAGCAGCAGGCTGTCGTCGGCCAGGACTACGCGCACGGGACCTCGGCCCTCACGGTCGTGCCCTCCCCGGGCGGCGAGTGGACCTCGAGGCGCCCGTCGAGGGCCGCGAGGCGGTCGGCGAGTCCGCGCAGGCCGGTGCCGATCGTCGGATCGGCGCCCCCGACCCCGTCGTCGCGGACCTCGACCACGGCGTAGGAGCCGTTGCGGCGAATGCGCACGGCGGCCGTCGAGGCGCCGGCGTACTTGACGACGTTGGTCAGCGCTTCGGCCACGACGAAGTAGGCGGCCGCCTCGACGGGGGCAGGCAGTCGTTCGGCTGGCATCTGGTCGAGACTAACCGGTAGCGGGGCTCGCTCGGCGAGCGCTTCGAGCGCGGGCTCCAGCCCGCGGTCGGTCAGGACGGCCGGATGGATGCCGCGCGCCAGCTCGCGCAGCTCCTCCAGGGCGCGGGCCAGCTCGTCGCGCGCGGCGTCGAGCATGGCGCCCGCGGCGCCGTCCTGACCCTCCTCCAGGCGGCGCTTGGCCAGCCCGAGCTGCAGCGAGAGCGCGACCAGGCGCTGCTGGGCGCCGTCGTGCAGGTCGCGCTCCAGGCGCCGGCGCTCGAACATCGAGACCTCCACGAGCCGCGAGCGCGAGGTCTGGAGCTCGTCGAGGCGGGCGCGCAGCTCGGCCTCCAGGCGCTCGTTCTCCAGGGCCAGGGCGGCGGAGGCGGCGACCGCACGCACGAGCCCGGGCTCGTCGGCCAGCGAGGCGTCGTGGATGATCGCGCCCACGCGGATGCCCTCGCGCTCGACCTCGGTCACCGCGCGGCCGGAGCCCGCCTCGGGGAGCTCGACCGGGCGCCCGTCGTAGGTGACGTAGTGGCCGGCGGACGGGCGCCAGTAGACGAGCTTGAGCGAGCGGTCGCCCAGCGCGTCGGCCAGCGCGAGCCCGAGCGAGCGGTCGGCCTCCGGGTTGTTGAGGCGCTCGATGAGCTCGCCGACGGCGCCGGCGCGCGAGTAGCGGCTGCGCACCAGGCCGGCCAGGAAGGCGTACGGCAGGATGGCGAAGGCGATGAGCGCCAGCAGGCTCGCGACGTCGCCGATCTTGCCCGGCAGACCGAGCACGTCGATGAGGAAGGCGATACCCAGCAGGGACACGAGCGCCAGCCCGGTCCACAGCATCGGCGCCAGCGCGCGGCGCTGGGGCGGGGTGGCCGCCTGGCGCTTGCGCACGAGCAGCACCAGGGTCGAGACCAGCACGGCCACGGCGACGAAGGTCGCGGTGTAGTTGAAGACGTCGGCCAGGTCGGGCGCGTCGACGACGGCGAAGACGTTGTCCGGGCGCGGGCCCTTCAGATGGCCCACGATGTCGCCGCTGAGCAGGAAGTAGGGCAGGCGCACGGCGAGGACGTCGAGGTAGCCGGCGGCGATCGTCACGCGCTGGGCCACGGTCTCCAGGCGCCCCGTGGGGAACGAGAGCACCATCTGGATGACGATGACCAGGTAGAGCGGCTCGACGTAGCTGCCGATCGTGAAGACCGTCGAGTTGTTGGACTCGGTCAGCCCGGCCAGGAACCAGGCGATCCCGACGCCGGTCATGAGCAGCCCGAAGCGGTTGAGCGGCCGTCGCCACCAGGCGAAGACGCCGGTGCCGATGAAGCTGAGCCCGATGAGCGGGCCGAGGATGGCGGTGACGACCTTCTGGCCCTCGTGCGTCGACGTGAGCGCGAGGGCGACGTCGAGGCCCGCGAAGATCACCCCGAGGGCGAAGAGGGCGAGCAGGGCGCGGCGCAGGCCGAGCATGAGGGACTAGAGCAGCTCGGCTATGGCTGCGCCGGAGAGATCGCCCTTGGAGATGAAGCCCCGGGCGCCGCTTCCGGATACGAGAGGGCCGAAGTCGGACGAGTCGCGGCTGGAGGTCAGGACCACGGCCGGAGCGCCGTTGTGGGCGGTGATCCGCTCGGCCACCTGGAAGCCGTCGAGGTCGGGGAGGTTGACGTCGAGGAGCACCAGGTCGGGGTGCAGCCGGCAGGCCTCCATGATCGCCGTCGTACCATCCGGTGCCTCGCCGATGACGTCGTAGCCCTCGGCCTCGAGCAGCATCCGGGCGGTGGCCCGGAAGGTCGGATGGTCATCGACTATGAGAACGGTGGTGCCCACTTGTTAAAGGATTCTCGTCCGTTCCTCAGGGTCTCCGCATACGGCTAGCTACACCCGGCCGCGGAGGCGACCCTGCGGAAGGCTGCCCCGGGATCCACGGTCCCGAACACGGATGTTCCGGCCACGAAGAGCGTCGCGCCGGCGTCGGCGCACGGGCCCGCCGTTTCCTCGTCGATCCCGCCGTCGACCTCGACCTCCACGTCGGGGCCCACGAGGGCCCTCAGGCGGCGGATCTTGTCGAGCGAGGCGGGGATGAAGGCCTGCCCGCCCCAGCCCGGGTTGACGGTCATGCACAGCACCGACCAGAGCTCGCCGCGGATCTCCGAGAGCGCCTCCACCGGCGTCGACGGCGTGAGCGCGACGCCCGCGGTGCACCCGGCCTCCTTGATCGCCTGGACGGCCTTGTGGACGTGCGGGGTGGCCTCGAAGTGCACGGTGATGTTGTTGGCCCCCGCGGCGGCGAAGTCCTGCACGTGGCGCTCGGGGCGCTCGATCATCAGGTGGATGTCGAGCAGGACATCGAAGTCGCGCAGCCCCGCCACCGCCGGCGGCCCCATCGACAGCGTGGGCACGAAGTGGCCGTCCATGATGTCGATGTGGACGACCTCGGCGCCGGCGTCGACGACCGCCTGCACCTGCTCGTGCAGCCGGCCGAAGTCGGCGGCCAGGATCGAGGGGGCGACACGGCGCCTCATATCTCGACGAGCATCGAGCCGTCGCAGTTGTTGCAGGTGAGGATGGCGGTGCTCGACATGCGCACGATGGTCGAGTGCTCGCCGCAGTCGGGGCAGACCGAGCGCAGCTCGAAGCGATGCAGGCAGTTCACGCAGCGGTAGCGCCCAGCGAGGCTCGACGGCCGCAGCCATGGCTCCCCGCAGGACGGGCATCGCAGCCCGAGTTCAGCCTCCATCGCGCGCAATATAGAAGCCGTCGGTCCCGTCGACGTGTGGGAGGGTGCGCTGCACGTCGGCTGTCACGAGCCGCTCCTCGCGCGGCGAGAGGGTGCAGACCGAGTAGACGAGCGCTCCGCCGGGGGCCAGCGCGCGGCGCGCCGACGCCAGCAGGACGTCCTGCTCGGCGGCCAGTCGCTCGATCGCCTCGGGGCTCGTGCGCCAGCGCAGATCGGGGTGCGAGCGCAGCGTCCCCAGCCCCGAGCACGGCGGGTCGAGCAGGACGCGGTCGAAGCGCCCGGCGCCGTCGTAGTCGTTGGCGTCCGCGGTGACGACGGTGACGTTCGCGGCCCGCATGCGCGCGGCGGTCGCCTGCAGCGCGCGGGCGCGCTGGGGGCGGCGCTCGACCGCCACCACCTCGCCGGTGCCCTCCATCAGTGCCGCCAGGTGCGTCGTCTTGCCGCCCGGCGCCGCGCACAGGTCGAGCACGCGTTCGCCCCGCTCGGGCGCCAGCGCGCGCGCCACGAGCTGGCTGGCGCGCGACTGCGGGGTGAACGCGCCCGCCGCGTAGCCGGGATGGGCGAGCGCGTCGAAGGGCCCGTCGACGACGATCGCCTCCCCCTCGCGGCGTCCGGGGACGTCGTCGAGGTCGGAGTCGACCAGGGCGTTGACGCGCAGCGCGAGCTCGGCCGGCTCGTTGTCGGCCGCCAGCAGCGCGCGGGTGTCGTCGGGGCCGAGCCAGTCCCACCAGAGGTCGACCATCCAGCGCGGATGCGAGTGGCGGATCGACGCGCCCTCGGGCGTCGCGTCAGAGGGCAGCTCGGCACCCTCGCGCTGGACGCGGCGCAGCACGGCGTTGACGAGGCGGTGACCTGGGCTGGGCTTGGCCAGCTCGACGGCCTCGCCGATGGCGGCGTGGGCGGCCACGCCGTCGAGGAACATGAGCTGGAAGAGCCCGAGCTGCAGGGCGGCGCGCACGCCCGGCTCGAGGTCACGGTCGACGTGGGCGGCGATGACGTGGTCGAGCGTCAGGCGTCGCTGGACCGTCCCGAAGGCCAGCTGCTTGGCCAGCGCGCGGTCGCGTGCATCGAGGCCGCGGGCCTCGCCGTGCAACGCGCGGTCGGCGTAGGCGCCGTCGCTCAGCGTGCGCAGCACGACGGCGTGCGCGGCGCGGCGAGCGGGGCTGAGGGTGGCGGGCGCCATCGCGCCCCACGGTAGTGCGGCGCGCGCCGGTGCTGCGAGCGGCGCGGCACCCGCCGGTGCTGCGAGCGGCGCGCCCCCCGACGCGCCGCTCACCAGCTCACCCCTCTGGCCCTACCCGCGGGTGTCGTCGCTGCGGCGCTGTTTCAACCGTGGGACTGCCCGGACGGACTGGTGCCTGTCAGCTTGCGAACACTGCCGTCTAAGGCTTCCTGACAGCCGTTCGTCATCCGTACGGCTAGCTCCCTGGTGAGGGAGCACGCCCCGCGGCTACCGTCATGGCCGTCATGGCCGTCGCCGCTCCCACCGCCCCGGCGCTCTCGCTGCGCGGCGTCGCGAAGTCCTTCGGCGGCCGCCTGATCCTCGACGGCACCGATCTCGAGCTCGGCGCGCGGGCGCGCGTCGGCCTGATCGGCGCCAACGGCGCGGGCAAGTCGACGCTGCTGAAGATGCTGGCCGGCGAGGAGCACCCGGACGCCGGCGCGGTGACGCTGCGCCGCGGCGCCCGCGTCTCCTACCTGCACCAGATGGTGGACGGCGACGAGCGCACCGTGCGCCAGGTCCTCGCCGCCGCACGGCCCGAGGCCGCCGCCCTCGAGGAGGAGCTGGGGCGCGTCGAGGCCCAGCTGGCCGACCCGGCGCTCGTCGCCGACCTCGACCGCATGGGCCGCGTGCTCGAGCGCCAGGCCGCCCTGATCGAGCGCCTCGGCGCCGACACCGCCGGCGGCGACGCCATCCGTCACCTGCGCGATCTGGGGCTCACCGAGGAGGACCTCGACCGGCCCACGCGCGCGCTCAGCGGCGGCCAGCGCAAGCTCGTCGCGCTCGCCGCCTGCCTCGTGCAGGCGCCCGACGTGCTGCTGCTCGACGAGCCCGAGGCCCACCTCGACGTCGCTCGCCGGCGGATCGTCGAGGAGCTCGTCCAGGACTTCGACGGCGCGGTGCTCATCGTCTCCCACGACCGCCACCTGCTCGACGAGACGGTCGGGCAGATCGCCGAGCTCGAGCACGGGCGCATCCGGATGTGGCAGGGCGGCTACTCCGCCTACGCGGTCGCCCGCGAGGTCGAGCTCGTCCGCCGCCAGCAGCAGTACGTGACCCAGCAGAAGGAGATCGCCCGCATGGAGGAGGCGATCCGGCGCTTCAAGGACTGGGCCCACCGCGTGGTCGACGAGCGCCACATCAAGCGCGCGCGCAACATGCAGCGCCGCATCGACCGCATGGACAAGGTGCAGCGCCCCGTCTTCGAGCGGCGCAAGATGGCCCTCGCCCTGCGCAGTCAGGCGCGCGGCGGCGATCGCGTCATCGCCCTGCGCGAGGTCGCATTCGCCCCGGTCCTCGACAGCGTCGAGCTCGAGATCGTGCGCGGGGAGCGCGTCGGCATCGTCGGGCCCATCGGCGCGGGCAAGACCGTGCTCGCCCGCCTGCTGGCCGGCGACCTGAAGCCGACGGCGGGCGAGCGCTGGGCGGGGCCGTCGATCAGCGTCGAATACGTCAGCCAGGCCGCGACCGAGCTGCCCGGCGATCGCACGCCGATCGACGTCGTACGCGCCGC
Organism: uncultured Actinomycetes bacterium; assembly: GCA_963807305.1. GTDB lineage: Bacteria > Actinomycetota > Thermoleophilia > Solirubrobacterales > Solirubrobacteraceae > JAOPZW01. The sequence continues at coordinate 165,397 of CAWEBN010000011.1, read as the reverse complement.
GCAGCCCCTGAGCGAGGGCGAGGCGGTCTCGCTGCTCGTGCGCTTCCTCTTCGACTACGAGCAGCTGCGCCGGCCGATCTCGTCGATGAGCGGCGGCGAGCGCACCCGCCTGCGCTGCTGCCTGGTGATGCTCTCGGCGGCCAACTGCCTGATCCTCGACGAGCCGACCAACCACCTCGACATCCCGGCCGTCGAGACGCTCGAAGCGGCGCTCGAGAGCTACGACGGCACCGTGATCGCGGTCAGCCACGACCGCTACTTCCTCGAGCGGATCGCCGACCGCGTGCTCGAGGTCGGCGGCGGGCGCGTCAGCGAGCGCTGAGCGCGTACGGGTACGTCGCCTCGCGCCCCTGGAAGGAGAGGATGCGGGGGTTCTCGACGATGCCCTCGCGGATCTCGATGGCGCGGCGGATCGTCTCGTCGGCGTCCCACCCCCGCGGCCCGGCCATCACCATCGGCAGGTAGGGCAGCAGCGCCGCGCTGTTCTCCCACGTCGCCGCGTTCCACAGGTACGAGGGGCTGTGGTCGACCGCGTAGTAGCGCAGCCCGCGGCCGACGTTGACGACGGGCTCGGCGAACGAGGTCGGGCGGGCCCATTCGAACGCCATCCCCTCGTCGCAGGACACGTCGACGAACAACGTGCCGGGCCGGAAGCGCGGGAGGTCCTCGTTCATGACGAACATCAGCGGCGCGTCGGTGTCCTGCAGGATGCAGTTGACGACGACGTCGTGCTCGGCCAGCACGTCGACCAGCGGCGCGACCTCGCGGCGTCCGTGGGCGAGCGTGCGCCCCGGGTTCTCGGGGTCGGGGCCGAACTGGAGCATCCGCACCTCGGCGAAGCGCGCGTCGACGGCCGCGACGGGGCGCTGGGTGAGGACCGACACCTCGCCGACGCCGAGGGCCGAGAGCGCCCTGAGCGCGCCGCGCGCGGTGGAGCCGAAGCTGATCACCGCGGCGCTCAGCGGGCGGCCGTAGTCGCCGCTGATCCCGAGCAGCGAGAAGGCGTGCAGGACCGAGCAGTAGCCGGCCATCACGTTGTTCTGGTGGAAGACGTGGCGGACGAAGTCGCCCCTGTCGTTCCAGTGGTTCATCGCCTCCCAGGCGATCAGGGTCACGCGACGGTCGATGGCGAGCTGGGCCATCCGGCGGTCCTGGACGCAGTGCGGCCAGCCCCAGACGACCTGTCCGGGCCGCAGCGTCTCGAGGTCCTCGGCCAGCGGCTTGGGCAGCAGCAGGACGTCCGCCTGCTCGAAGAGCTCCGCGCGGGAGCGCAGCCCGCCGACCAGCGGGCCGATCTCCTCGTCCGAGGACCCGAGCTGGTCGCCGTAGCCGTGCTCGAAGAGCATCCTCGCGCGCAGCTCGGCGTCGATGCGCTCGAGGTGGGCGGGATGGATCGCCTGCCGGCGCTCGTCGGGCTTGCGCGACGTCGCGACGACGCCGAGAGTCAGGTCGGCCACGTGGGCGAGTCTATGGGCGGCCTACGGCACCTCGCAGCGTTCAACTGCATCATCGAGGGAAAGGGTGTGCCGTCCCCGGCTCGGGTCCGTGGCGCGTTCCCGCCCGTCCCGGCAACGAGTGTCGGGTTTGGTGCCATATAGGCCACAAACCCGACACGCGTGGACGTGCAACGACCCCGGGGAGCCAGGAGCATGCCTCCCACCGCTCACTCCCTTCCCTCGATGCTGCTGTAAGCGCTGCGCAGCGCCGCTAACGACGGTCGGAGACCAGCGCCACCAGCTCCTCGAACGTCCCGGGCGCCGCGGCCACGAACCACGTCAGCGGATCGCCGTCGATCACCGCCGTGCGCCCGCCGGCCTCCTCCACGAGCAGGCGGCCCGGGAGCCAGTCCCAGGGATCGACGTTCGGCTGTGCCCACGCGTCGATGTGGCCGGCGGCGACCCAGGCGAGCTCGAGCGATCCGGCGCCGCCCATCCTCAGCACGGCGGCCGCCTCGGCCAGGCGGCCGAAGCTGGCGGCCGGCGCCGTGCCGCGCAGCTTGTCGGCGCGCAGGAAGCTCGAGAGCACGGCCTCGCGCAGAGGCGCCCCCTCGCGAACGCGCAGGGGGACGCCGTCGCGGGTGGCGCCCTCGCCGCGCGCCGCGGAGAACAGCTCGCCGCGGGCCGGGTCCAGGACGGCGGTGGCCAGCGGCTCGCCGTCCTCCTCGAGCACCACGGCGACGCACCACTGCGGGATCGCCCGCAGGAAGTTGACCGTGCCGTCGAGGCCGTCGACGAGCCAGCGCCGCGAGCCGGCGCCGACGCTGGCGCCCTCCTCCCCCACGATCGCGTCGCCGGGGCGCTCGGCGCGCAGCAGCGCGACGATCGCCTCCTCGCTCGCGTGGTCCGCTGCCGACACGAGGTCGGCCGCGGAGGTCTTGCGGCGCACGTCGAGCTCGCCGCTCGCCATGCGTCGTGCGGCGCCCGCGCCGGCGCGCACGGCGCGCTGCGCCAGGTCGCGATCGCTCGCCATCCGGCGCATCCTGGCACTTCGGGGGGCTAACACCCGACCGGCCGGGGGCCGATGATGCGCCCGTGCGCCGCATCCTCGCCGCCGCAGTGCTCGCCGCCGCCGTCGCCAGCGCCGTGCTCGCCGTCTCGCTGCCGGCGCGCGGGCGCACGCTGGTGACCTGGACGGCGCCTCACGGGCGACCGGCCGGCGTCGTGCTCGTCATCCACGGAGGCGCCTGGCGCGCCTCCGGCCCGCGCACCGTCGCCCTCATGGACGCACGCGCGCGCACCTTCGCCGGCTGGGGCTGGGCCGCGGCCGTGGTCGACTACCGCGCCTTCGCCGACGCGCCCGGCGACGTCGCGCGCGCCTACGACGCGGTGCGCGAGCGCTATCCGACGCTCCCGATCTGCGCCTACGGCGAGTCCGCCGGCGGCCATCTGGCCCTCATGCTCGCGGTGCGCCGCCCCTTGGCGTGCGTCGTCGACGCGGCCGGACCGGTCGACCTGCCGCGGTTGGGCGGCACGCCGCAGGCCGACTGGGTGCGGGCCAAGGCGCTCGCGGCCTTCGGGGACCTGGGCGACGCCTCCCCCACCCACCATGCCGCCGCCATCCGCGCTCCGGTGCTGGCGGGCTACGGCGCCGCCGACCGGATCGTCCCGGCCAGCCAGGGCCGCTACCTCCAGCGCGCCTTGCCACACGCCCACGTCGTCGAGCTCGGCGCCGGGACCGGCCCGCACTTCGTCCACGCGAGCGTCCCACCGGCCGCGCTGCGCACCTGGTGGCGGGACGTCCGGGCGCAGCTTCAGCGCGCCGCGCGCCCGCGCAGGTAGTCGGGGTAGGCCATCGGGCGCCCGCCCGGCGGCTGGACCTCGAGCAGCTCGAGCGAACCGTCCTCCCCGACCCGGGCGCGATGGACGCCGAGGAAGGTGCCGTCGCCGAGCGGCAGGCGCGCCCCGATGTGGGGGTGCAGCGCGCGCACGATGCGGACGTTGACCTCGGCGGGCGCCGCCGGGTCGAGGGTCCGGTCGGCGGCGGTGATCTTCTCGGCGTAGGTGACGCCCTCCTCGGACTGCTCGACGAAGGGCGGGCGCTGGTCGAGCGCACGCACGAGCAGTGTCGCCCCCAGGCCCTCCAGGCGCGCGGCCAGCGTCCCGTAGTCGTCGCCGGGCTCGATCGGCTCGGCCTGCATGAGGCAGATCGGCCCGGAGTCGAGCCCGGCCGTGAGGCGCATGATGGCCACGCCGGTCTGCTCGTCGCCGGCCATGATCGCCCGCTCGACGGGCGCGGCGCCGCGCCAGCGCGGCAGCAGCGACGGATGGACGTTGAGGATCTCGAAGTCCGTCAGCAGCGGCTCCTTGATGAGCGCGCCGAAGGCGCACACGATGACGACCTCCGCCCTCGACGCGGCCACGCGCTCGCCCGCCTCGGGTGTGTTGACCGACTCGGGCTGCCACAGCTCCAGGCCGAGGTCGCGGGCGGCGCCCGCCACCGGCGGCGGCGTCAGCTTGCGCCCGCGCCCGGCCGCGCGGTCGGGCCGGGTGACCACCAGCGCCGGGCGGTGGTCGCTCTCCGCGAGGCGCTCCAGGACCGCGGCCGCGAAGGCCGACGTGCCGAGGAAGGCGGTCCTCAAGCCGCCTCGAGGCGCTCGCGGAGGGTCCGCATGGCCTCCTTGCGCTGGTCGCGCGACGTGCGCTCGAGGATGAGGACCCCGTCGAGATGATCCATCTCGTGCTGGATGACGCGCGCCTCGAGACCCGTGGCCTCGATCAGGATCGATTCGCCGGTCGCGTCCTGCGCGCGGACCCGGACGTGGGTCGGGCGCTCGACGTCGACGTGGACGCCGGGCAGGCTCAGGCAGCCCTCCTCCATCGTCTCCTTTTCGCCGCCGGACCACTCGAGGACCGGGTTCACGAGGGCGTTGACCGGGCTGTCGTGCTCGACGCGGTAGACGAGGACCCGGTTGAGGACGCCGACCTGCGTCGCGGCCAGCCCGATCCCGAGCGCGTCGTTCATGAGCGCGCTCATCCGCGCGATCTCCGCCCGCAGCCGATCGTCGAAGACGTCCACCGGGCGGGCCTGCGCCTTCAGCACCGGATCGCCGAACACCCGCACGTGCGCGAGCGCGGCATCGCGCCGCGCGGCGACCTCCGGATCGAGGGGCGGCGGCTCGTGTGCCTCCGGCGCCTCGGCGACCTCGACGTCCTGGACATCCTGCTCTGCCATCGCCACTGGAGGGTAGCTACTGCGGGTCGACGTCCACGCTGAAGGCGGCGCCGCGATTCGCGCGGTCAGCGGCGGCCTCCTGCACCGCCGCCCCGACCTGCGCGACCGCCGCCGCGCGGTCCTGCGCCTTGACCACGACCTGGGCGCGCTCGCGGCCGCGCAGGCGGAAGAGCGGCGCCGGCCCGAGCGCCCCGGACAGGCGCGCGCGGACGGCGGTCGCCGCCGCCAGGGCGGCGCCCGGGACCTCCGACGAGCAGACCACGCGGATGAGCGTCGAGAAGGGCGGATAGCGCAGCGCGCGGCGGCGCTCGAGCTCCTCGGCCAGGAACCCGTCGGCGTCGTGGCCGGCCGCGAAGCGGATCGTGGGCGCGTCGGGCGCCAGGGTCTGGACGAGCACGCGCCCGCGGGCGGCGCCCCGGCCCGCGCGCCCGGCGAGCTGCGTGACGAGGGCGAAGGTGCGCTCCTCGGCGCGGAAGTCCGGGAAGCGCAGGGTCGAGTCGGCGTCGACCACGACACCGAGGTCGACGTCGGGGAAGTCGTGGCCCTTGGCCACCATCTGCGTGCCGACGAGCACGCCGCGCGGCGCCGCCTCGAAGGCCGCGAGCACGCGGGCGGGGTCGGCCACCTCGCCGTCCAGGCGGAAGACGTTGCCCTCGAGCTCGGACTCCAGGCGCTCGGTGCCCGTGCCATGACGCGCGATCGAGACCGAGCCGCAGGCATCGCAGCGCGTCGGCACGGGCTCGCGATGGCCGCAGTGATGGCAGGCCAGCAGGCCGTCCGCGCGATGCATGACGAGCGTGACGTCGCAGGACGGGCACTCCCACGCCTGCCCGCACGAGCGGCAGGTCAGGAAGTTCGACCACCCGCGGCGGTTGAGCAGGACGATCGCCTTGCGGGCATCGGTGAGCGCCTCGTGGGTACGCGGATGCAAGGCCCGCCCGGCCTCCCGCATGTCGATGACCTCGACCGGCGGCAGGCGGGCCCCGTCGACGCGCGCGGGCAGGCGCAGGCGCGTGAGCGCATGGACCGACTCCGGGCGCGGGGTCGCGCTGCCGGCCACGAGGACGGCGCCGGCCTGCGTGGCGCGGCGCTCGGCCACCCGGCGCGCGTCATAGCGGGGGTCGCCCTCGTGCTTGTAGGACGAGTCGTGCTCCTCGTCGACCACGATCAGGCCCAGCCCGCGCATCGGGGCGAAGACGGCCGAGCGCGGGCCGACGCACACCCGCGCCTCCCCCGCCCGCAGCCGCGCCCACTCGTCGTGGCGCTCGCCCGGCGAGAGCTTGGAGTGCAGGACGGCGACCGTGTCGCCGAAGCGCGCGACGAAGCGCGCGACGATCTGCGGCGTCAGCGCGATCTCGGGGACGAGCACGATCACGCCGCGGCCGTGGGCGAGCGCGTCCGCCGCGGCCCGCAGGTAGACCTCGGTCTTGCCCGACCCGGTGACGCCGTGCAGCAGCAGCCGCTCTCCCGGCGGGGCCGTCGCGATCGCGCGCAGCGCCGCGGCCTGATCGCCGGTGAGCTCGGGCTGCGCGCGCGCGGCGCCGACGGGCACGTGCAGGGGCGCCCGGCGCACGACGCGCGGGACGATGCCGACCAGGCCGCGCGCCTCCAGCCGGCGCAGCGCGGCGAGGTCGCCTCCGGCGAAGCGCGGCAGCGAGGCGAGCAGCGCGCGCTGGCGCTCGCTCAGGCGCTCCTCCGTGTCCTGCGCACCCGACGGCTGGGCCCACAGCGCGGTCTTGGCCCGCGTGCCCTTCGGGGGCAGCAGGAGCGACAGCGCGCGCGCCGGCGTGGAGCAGTACTCGGCCGCCATCCACAGCGCGAGGTCGACGAGCTCGGCGGGGAGCCGCGCCTCGAGGACGCGCCGCGGCGCCACGGGGTCGTGCTCGGAGCCGTCGGCGAGCCCGGTGACCACGCCGACGACGTCGCGATGACCGAAGGGCACGACGAGGACCGAGCCGACATCCACCCCCTCGGGCCGCAGGTAGTCGAACGGCCCGCGCAGCGCGCGGGCCGTCGTGAGGGGCTCGACGTGGACTACCGATGGCACCGCAGCCCACGATAGTCTCGGCCCGCGATGGACCTTCATCCCGGCGAGCGGATCGTGTTCGAGGGGCGCCCGATCTGGCGCTCGATCCTGTCGTTCTACATCACGGGCTTCATCGGGTCCGTCGTGATCGGTGTGATCGTGGCGCTCATCGCCTCGACCGGTCTCGGCGTGATCGTCTTCCTCGCGCTCTTCGCCCTCGACGTGCTCGTCGGCTTCGTCCGGCGCATCTCGACGCGCTACACGATCACCACCCAGCGCCTGCGCATCGAGCGCGGCCTGCTCTCCAAGCACGTCCAGCAGACGCGCATCGATCGCGTCCAGAACGTCAACACGAGCCAGACCTTCGTCTCGCGGGTCCTGCGCGTCGGCTCGGTCGACTTCGACACCGCGGGCACCGACGACAGCGACTTCACCTTCACCGGCGTCGGCAACCCGCACGAGGTCGTCGAGGCCGTCGACCGCGCCCAACGCGAGGCCTCGACCGTGGGCGTGCGCACCGACGGCCTGTGACGGCGAGCGGCGACGCCGGCGGGCGCCAGCAGGCCACGGACGAGTCGCAGCGCGGTGGTGCGCGCTGCTTCGGCGACGGCAACCCGCTCTACGAGGCCTACCACGACGACGAGTGGGGCCATCCGGTGACCGACGAGCGCGGGTTGTTCGAGCGCGTCTCGCTGGAAGCCTTCCAGTCCGGCCTGTCGTGGCTGACCATCCTGCGCAAGCGCGACGCCTTCCGGGCCGCCTTCGCGGACTTCGAGCCCGACGCGGTCGCGCGCTTCGGCTCCGACGACGTCGAGCGGCTTCTCGGCGACGCCGGCATCGTTCGCAACCGGGCCAAGATCGAGGCCACGATCGCCAACGCGCGCGCCACCGTCGACCTGCGCGACGCGGGCACGCCGCTCGACGAGCTCGTGTGGTCGCACCGCCCCGCCGCGCGGCCCGCGCCGGCGAGTTTCGCCGACGTCCCGGCCCAGGTCCCGGAGGCCGCGGCGCTGGCCAAGGCCCTCAAGCGCGCCGGCTTTCGCTTCGTCGGACCGACCACGCTCTACGCCGGGATGCAGGCCTGCGGGCTGGTCAACGACCACCTCGCGACGTGTCCGGTGCGCGAGCGGTTCGAGGCCCTTCAGGCCGCCGTCCCGCGCTGACAGCGACGCATTTTCTCCCTGCAAAATCGCGCTTTTTCGGCGTAAGGGATCAGGCGGCGAAAGTAAGGCCGCCGAGCGCCGAACACGCACCATCCGCCCGATGTGCGAAGGGCCCCGGCGGCGGAGAATGTGCCCATGTTCAACGACCACTTCCTGCGCTCCCTCTCCCGGTCGCGCGTCGAGGACAGCCTCCGCGCCCGTCCGCGCGTCGCTCCCCGTCGCATCGACACCGCCCCCCTGACCATTCGCCACGCCGCGGCCGACGACATGAAGTCGCTCGAGCGCCTGGCCGCGCTCGACTCGCGCCGCGTCCCCAGCGGCGAGCTGTTCGTCGCCGAGGTGGGCGGCCGGCTGGTGGCCGCGACGTCGATCGACACCGGCGCCGTCATCGCGGACCCGTTCGAGTACACGGCCTCGATCGTCGAGCTGCTGCAGATCCAGGCCGGCGCCGCGCGTCCGGCCGCCGCGCTGCCGGCCGCCGTCGACCGGCGCGTCGAGGAGCTGCTCCCCGAGGCAGCCTGAGCGTCAGGCGGCGGCGAGCGCTCGCTGCCGCCCGGCCCACGGGCGCTCGCGCCCGGCCGTGCGCAGGCTGTCGAGCAGCGCATCGGCCAGCACGCTCGGGCGATCCACCGCGACGGCGGCTCGCACCCGGCGCACCGGGCGGACGTCGCGCAGCGGGCGGATGGCGATGTCGTCACGGGCGGAGACGAGCGCCAGCGACGGGATGAGCGCCACGCCCATGCCCGACGCGACCATCCCCATGATGGCGCTGTAGTCCTCGGACTCGAAGGTGATGCGGGGCTCGAAGCCGGCCGTGTCGCACGCACGCAGGACGACGTTGCTGTCGATGCAGGTCCCGCCGACGCCGCACACCATCCACTCGTCGTCGCGGAGGTCGGCGAGGGAGATGGCGCTGCGGCTCGCGAGGCGATGGCTGTAGGGCAGCGCGATGAGCAGCGGGTCGTCGAGCACCGGGACGGCCTCGATGCCGGCAGGCAGCTCGATCGGGCTCAGCTCGGAGTCGAGCACCATCGCGACGTCGAGCTCTCCCCGGCGCAGCGCCTCGAGCGCCGGCGCGTCCTCCACGACGCGCATGGCGACGTCCGCCTCGGGGTGCGTCGCGCGCAGCTCGGCCAGCGCCGGCGGCATGATGCTCGCCGCCGCGCTCGGGAAGGCGCCCACGCGCAGGCGCGGGCGCTCGAAGCCGGTGACGGCCTGGACCTCGGCCTCGGCCGCGCGCAGCTGGGCAAGGACCGTCTCGGCGTGGCGCAGGAGGACCTCGCCGGCCGGTGTCAGCGTGACGCCGCGCGCGTCGCGCACGAGCAGCCGGGTCTCGAGCTGGCGCTCGAGGCGCGCGATCTGCTGGGAGATGGCCGGCTGGGTGAAGGACAGCGCCGCCGCCGCATCGGAGAACGAGCCGCGCGTGGCGACCTCGCGGAAGACGGAGAGCAGGCGTGCGTCGAACATAACGGCACCTTATCAGTCCAAGAACGCAACATCATTGGAATTTATCCGGGCCGACCAGGACCATCCTCTCATGACCTCCACCGCCTCCCTCACCATCCGTCACGCCACCGCCGCTGACGAGGCGGACCTGATCCGCCTCGCCGCCCTCGATTCGAGCCGCGTCCCCAGCGGCGAGCTGCTCGTGGCCCAGGTCGACGGCCACCTCGTCGCCGCGCTGTCGGTCGACACCGGCGCCGCCATCGCCGACCCCTTCGAGCACACCGCGGCCGTCGTCGCCTCGATGCGCGCCCAGATCCGCGAGAGCCGCGCCCCGCGTCCCGCGGCCCTGCCCGGCCACCTGGGCCGCGCGCTGTTCGGGCGGGCGTAGGTTGGTCGTCCGCGAGCGCCTGCGGTGCTGCGCGGCGCAGACAGCAGCATCGAGGGGAAGGGTGTCCCGGCGCCGCGTCGGGTCCCCGGGGACGGGGCGGAGTTCCGGCACCGTTCACGCGCCGGCCGCAACACCGTCCGCGGCCGGCCAAAGGGTGGGCTCGCTTGGGAGTCACTATGACCCTCAATGGAGCCCACCCCCTGAGCGCCGCGAGCGCACAATTGACGACTACCCGTGCCGCACCCGGTCACGGGTGTCTGCGTAGCGCACGGTCTCGTACGTGATGAGCCCGCACGCGATCACGGCCACGAAGGCCAGCGCCAGCAGCGCCGGCACCGCCGTGGCCACCACGGCCAGCACCGCCAGCAGGGCCGCGGCCACCAGCCGCGGGTAGTTGAACGAGCCGATGTTGCGGCGCTTGAGCGCGCTCAGCGCGACCAGGTAGAGCGCCACCCCGCCGCACAGCGCGAAGGCCGGCACCGCCTCGAGGTCGTCGCCGACGTGTCCCAGCGTCTTCTTGACCCCGAGGGCGAAGAGCACGATCCCGGCCACCATCGGCAGGTGCAGGTAGGTGTAGGAGTCGCGCGCTATGCACACCTGCTCGGCGGGCGAGGCCTCGCGCAGGACGCGCGCGGCCACCAGCGCGACGAAGTCGAAGTACGCCCACCACAGGGCCGCGGCGACCGCCACGCCCAACAGCGCGCCGGCGATGATGCCCGCGTCGAGGCCGAGCCCCTCCGCGCCGACGCCGAGCGCGACGATCGACTCGCCCAGGGCGATGATGATGACGAGGCCGTGGCGCTCGGAGAAGTGGCCGGCCACCACGCGCCAGCCCTCGGTGCCGCGCGCGACGAGGCCGCCGTAGTCGACCGCCAGCGCCGCCGCCCACATGAGCGCCTGCGCGGTGCCGTCCAAAGCCCCCGCCACGACGATCAGCATCGAGGCCGGGAGCATGGTGGTCGCCATCCTCACGACGACGTGGCGCAACTGCGGATCGTCGCGGGAGACGATCGCGTAGGCCCCGAGATGCAGGACGCGCACCGCCAGGTAGGCGACGCCGAAGATGACCCCGTCGGCGCCGAACGCGTGCGGGACGGCCAGCGACGCGATGAGCATGGCGCCCATGGCCGACAGCAGCACGACGCGGACGGTCCCCTCGTCGGAGCCCGCGGTGTTGCCCAGCCAAACGTAGGACTCCCACGCCCACCACAGCGCGGTGAGGATGGCCAGCCCCTCGACGAGCCGCGTCCACGTCGGGTCCGCCGAGACGAAGCCCGTGACCTGCGTGATCGCAAAGACGAAGACGAGGTCGAAGAAGAGCTCGAGCGGGGTGACCGCCTGCTCGACGTCGGTCGCGGTTTCCTCGAGGCGGTCGGCCAGCTCGGTCATGCCGACCGTCTATGTTCGCAAGCCGCCCGCCTGTCAGACGGTGGCGCCGGCGGCGCCCAGGCCGGCCGCGTCGCGCAGCGCCTGTGCCTTGTCGGTGCGCTCCCACGTGAAGTCGTGGTCCTCGCGCCCGAAGTGCCCGTAGGCGGCGGTCTTCTGGTAGATCGGCCGGTGCAGGTTCAGCGCCTCGCGGAAGGCGCCGGGGCGCAGGTCGAAGTGCTCGTCGATGAGCTGCTGGATCTGGCCGCGCCCGATCTTCTCGGTCCCGAACGTCTCGACCATGACCGACACCGGGTGCGCGACGCCGATGGCGTAGGCGACCTGGACCTCGGCGCGCTCGGCGAGGCCGGCGGCGACGACGTTCTTGGCCACGTGACGGGCGGCATAGGCCGCGGAGCGGTCGACCTTGGAGGGGTCCTTGCCGCTGAAGGCGCCACCGCCGTGGCGGGCCATGCCGCCGTAGGTGTCGACGATGATCTTGCGCCCGGTCAGCCCGGCGTCGCCCACCGGGCCGCCGATGACGAACCGGCCGGTCGGGTTGACGAGCAGGTTCTTGCGCAGCTTGCCCTTGTCGTAGAGGTCCGCGGGCAGGATCGGCTCGACGACGTGCTCCCAGAGGTCGTCGGGCAGCAGTGCCTCGGCCCCGTCGCGGTGCTGGGTGGAGATGAGGACCTTCTCGATCTCGACCGGCTTGCCGTCCAGGTAGCGGACGGTGACCTGGGTCTTGCCGTCGGGGCGCAGGTAGGGCACGACCTCGGCCTTGCGCACGTCGGCCAGCCGCTTGGCCAGCTTGTGGGCCAGCGCGATCGGCAGCGGCATCAGCTCCGGCGTCTCGTTCGAGGCGTAGCCGAACATCATCCCCTGATCGCCCGCGCCCGCGAGATCCAGCGCATCGTCGTCGGAGGCATCGGTGCGCGCCTCGTAGGCCTGGTCGACCCCCTGCGCGATGTCCGGCGACTGCTTGTCGATCGCGTTGATGACCGCGCACGAGTCGGCACTGAAGCCCAGGTCGGCGTCGACGTAGCCGATCTTGCGGATCGTCGAACGCACCACGTCCTGGATGTCGACATAGGTCGTCGTCGAGATCTCACCCGACACCACCACGAGCCCGGTGTTCACCAGGGTCTCGCAGGCGACACGCCCATAGGGATCCTCGCGCAGGACCGCGTCGAGGACGCCGTCGGAGATCTGGTCGGCGACCTTGTCCGGGTGGCCCTCGGTGACCGACTCGGACGTGAACAGGTACTCGTTGTCGGAAAGCTGGTTCATGAGTGCGCGAAGGGTAGCGGGTGGATTGCTCAGCGCTCGCCCCGGCGGGGCTTGCGCTCGTTGAAGTCGATGATCAGCGGCACGCCGTCCATTCCGTAGCGCGCGCGCAGGCGGTTCTCGATGAAGTACGCGTAGTCGCGGGTGACGCGGTTGCGCGAGTTGACCTGGATCGAGAAGCGTGGCGGGGCGGTCTCGAACTGCGCCATGTAGAGCAGCTTGAGCCGGTGACCCTGCTTGGCCGGCGGCTGTCGCGCCTGGGTGACCTCGGCCAGGAAGCGGTTGAGCTGCGGCGTGGGGATGCGGTTGTGCATCCGCTCGCCGAGGATGATCGCCTCGTTGAGGACGCGCTGGACGTTGCGCCCCGTCTTGGCGCTGGCGGTGAGGACCTTCGGGCGCAGGCGCAGCTTCTGGGCCACCCGCGCGCGCTCGTGCTCGAGGTCGGCCTCGTCCATCGCGGCCACGTCCCACTTGTTGAGCACGAGCGCGGTGGCGCAGCCCTCCTTCATGCCGAGCTCGGCGATGCGCAGGTCCTGGCTCGTGACGCCGTCGTGGGCGTCGCAGACGACGAGCACCACGTCGGCGCGCTCGACGGCGCGCTGCGAGCGCAGCGTCGTGTAGTACTCGACCGAGTCCGAGACCTTGGCCTGGCGGCGCAGGCCGGCGGTGTCGACGAGCACGAGCTTGTGCCCGTCGACCTCGAGCGGCAGGTCGATCGCATCGCGGGTGGTGCCCGCGACGTCGGAGACGATCACGCGCTCGTCGCCGAGCAGGCGGTTGACGAGGGTCGACTTGCCGACGTTGGGGCGCCCGACGATGGCCAGGCGGACGGCGTCGTCCTCCTCCTCGGGCAGGTCGCCCTCGTCGGGCAGCGCCGCGGTGACGCGATCCAGGAGGTCGCCGACGTTGAGCCCCTGCGTGGCCGAGACCGCCAGCGGGTCGCCCAGCCCGAGCGTGTGGAAGTCCGCGGCCAGGGCCATGTCGCCCACCGAGTCGACCTTGTTGGCCGCGAGGATCACGGGGCGCTTCCAACGGCGCAGGAGGTCGGCGAGCTCCTCGTCGCCCGGACGGCGCCCGGCGCGCGCGTCGACGACGAGGATCGCGGCCACGGCGTCGTTGAGCGCGGCCTGCGCCTGCTCGCGGATCGAGCCGGCGATCGGGTCCACGTCGAGGAAGTCCATGCCGCCGGTGTCGATGAGGTCGAAGCGCCGGCCGTTCCACTCGCACGCGACCTCGTTGCGGTCGCGGGTGATGCCCGCGCGCTCGTGGACCACTGCCGAGCGCGAGCCGGTCAGGCGGTTGACGAGCGAGGACTTGCCGACGTTGGGATAGCCGACGACCGCGACCTTCATCGCGTGCCCGCCCCCACCAGGTCGACGATGCGCTCCACGACCTCGTCGATGCTCAGGCCCGTCGTGTCGACCTCGATGGCATCGGGCGCCGCGACCATCGGCGAGTGCTCGCGGCCGGCGTCGCGCTCGTCGCGCTCGCGGACCTCGTCGACCGGCAGGCCGCGGCGCCGGGCGCGCTCGCGCTCGTCGGCCGTCAGCCACACCTTGACCTCGGCGTCGGGCGCCACCACCGTGCCGATGTCGCGCCCTTCGGCGACCCAGTCGCCGCTCGCGATGAGCGAGCGCTGCAGGTCGAGCAGGGCCGCACGCACCGATGGCTCGGCCGCTCGCCGCGACGCCTCCTGGGAGATCTCGGGCGTGCGGATCGCGTCGCTGACGTCCTCGCCGTCGAGCAGCACCCGGTCGCCGTCGAAGCGGATGTCCAGGCCGCTCGGATCACTCGCGCCCGACAGCGCCACGGCGCGGTAGAGCGCCCCGGAATCGAGGTAGGTGAAGCCGAGCGCCCGGGCGACGGCGCGGGCGACGGTCGACTTGCCGGCCCCCGCGGGACCGTCGATGGCGACGAGCATGGCGGCAGCCACGATAGGACACGTGAACCTGCTGCTGCCCCTGCGCGAGCTCGTGCCCGTCGTCTTCTGCCTGCTGCTCGTCGTCGTCGCCGGGGCTGCGCCGCGACGAGAACCTGCACCCGCTGCTGGGCGACGAGGTCTACGCCGGGGCGGGCGCTCCGTCCACCGACTCGGGGAGCGGCACGCCCGCGATCTCGTAGGCCTCGGCCTGGTCGAGCGTCTCCTTGGCCAGCAGCGCGCGGGTCAGCGCCTCCAGCCGCGGGCGCTCGCGCTCGATGAGCAGGATCGTGTCCTGCTCGGCCTCTTCGACGATCCGGCGCACCTCCTCGTCGACCATGCGCTGGGTGGCCTCCGAGGTCGACGACTGGCCGGGCAGCAGCATGCCGTCCGACCGCCCATCGGCCACCGCGATGGGGCCGATGACGTCGCTCATCCCCCAGCGCCCGACCATGCCGCGGGCGATCTGGGTGATCTGCTGGATGTCGGACTCCGCGCCGGTGGTCAGCTCGTTGTAGATCACCCTCTCGGCGGCGCGGCCGCCGAGGGCGACCTTGATCTTGCCGATCAGGTCGTCGCGCTCGTAGCCGTAGCGGTCGGCCTCGGGCGTCGACAGCGTGACCCCGAGGGCCTGGCCGCGCGGGATGATCGAGATCTTGCGCACCGGGTCGGCGCCCTCGGTGAGCATGCCGACCAGCGCGTGGCCCGACTCGTGGTAGGCGGTGCGCTCGCGGTCGGCGTCGCTCATCAGCACTGCGCGGGCGGTGCCGAGGATGATCTTCTCGATCGCGTCCGTGAAGTCCGACAGCTCGACGCGCTCGTGGTCGCGGCGCGCCGCGAAGAGCGCGGCCTCGTTGACCAGCAGCGCGAGGTCGGCGCCGGTCATGCCCGGCGTCGAGGCCGCGATGGCGTCGACGTCCACCGAGTCGTCGAGCGGCACCGAGCGCGTGTGGATGCGCAGGATCTCCGCGCGCCCGTTGCGGTCCGGCGGCTGCACGGCGATGCGCCGGTCGAAGCGCCCGGGCCGTAGCAGCGCCGGGTCGAGGATCTCCTGTCGGTTGGTGGCGCCGAGGACGATGACGTTGGTGCCGGCCTCGAAGCCGTCCATCTCGGTGAGGATCTGGTTGAGCGTCTGCTCGCGCTCGTCGTGGCCGCCGCTGAACCCGCCGCTGCCCGAGCGCGAGCGCCCGATGGCGTCGAGCTCGTCGATGAAGATGATCGACGGCGCCGCCTCCTTGGCCTGCTTGAACAGGTCGCGCACGCGCGACGCGCCGACCCCGACGATCGCCTCGACGAACTCCGAGGCCGAGAGGGAGAAGAAGGCGGCGTGGGCCTCGCCGGCCACCGCGCGCGCGAGCAGCGTCTTGCCGGTGCCGGGCGGCCCGTAGAGCAGCACGCCGCGCGGGATGCGGGCGCCCAGCCGCTCGTAGCGCTTGGGGTTCTTGAGGAAGTCGACGATCTCGACGAGCTCGCTCTCGGCCTCGTCGATGCCGGCGACGTCGTCGAAGGTCACCCGCGCCTGCGTGTCGGGGCTGACGCGGCGCGCCTGCGAGCGCCCGAACCCGCCCAAGGCCCCGCCCGCGGACGCCCGCCGCGCGAAGTAGACGAAGAGGCCGACGAGCAGGATGGTCGGGCCGAAGCCGAGGATCAGCGTCCAGAACGCGGAGCGGCCGCTGTCGGGCGCCTTGGCGTTGACCACCACGTTCTGCTCGTCGAGCAGCTTCGTGAGGTCCGCGGTGTCGACGAAGGCCGGCACCTGGGTCTTGAACTTCTCGACCGTCTCGGGCTTGCCGCCCGGCGGCGTGTAGGTCGCCTTCTTCTTCAGCGTGCCCTCGATCGTCTGGTCCGTCGAGGAGATCTCCTGCACGTTGCCGGCGCGGACCTGGTCGAGGAAGAACGGCTCGTACGGGATGCGCGTGCGGTTCGCGGGGCCGCCGGTGGCGAGCGCCAGGATGAAGTTGACCGCGAGCAGCGCGACGAGAACGCCGATGAAGGTGCCCCGGCGGTTGCGCGGCATCAACGGCGGGCGTTGCGGGGGCGGGGCCCCGCGCCCGTCCGGCGCCGGCTCGACGCGCCACGACGGCACCTTGCCATCGTGCGGCTGCTCGCGCTCGGGCGCCGGCGACGAGGACGAGGGGCTGGGCGAGGAATCCGACATCGGGTGCTCTACATCAGCCTAGCCATGTCGGCCATGAAGCCCGGGTAGGAGACGTCGGCGGCCTCCATGCCCTCCACCTCGACGCCCTCGCGCGAGGCCAGGCCGGCGACGGCGCCGAGCATCGCCAGGCGATGGTCGCCGTGCGAGCTGATCCGCCCGCCGCGCAGGCCGCCGCCACCGGTGACCGCGAAGCCGTCCTCGGTGGCCTCGATGGTGGCGCCGAGCCCCCGGAGCCCGTCGACCACGGTGGCGATCCGATCGGTCTCCTTCAGGCGCAGCTCCTGCGCGCCGCGGACGATGGTCTCGCCCTCCGCGAAGCAGCCCAGCAGGGCGACGAGCGGCAGCTCGTCGATGGCCAGTGGCACCTCCTCGGGCTCGACCACCGTGCCGACGAGCGGGCCGGCCGTCACGTCGAGCTCGGAGATCGGCTCGGAGGCGGCCACCTCGTCGCCGGGCTCGTCCTCCAGGTCGCCGATGACGATCGCCCCCATGCGCTGGGCGATGCGCACGAAGCCGCTGCGCGTCCAGTTCACGCCCACGCCGCGCAGGACGAGCCGCGAGCCCGGCACGAGCACGCCGGCGGCGATGGCGAAGGCCGCGCTCGACGGGTCGCCCGGCACCACCAGCTCGTCGAGCGTGAGCTCGTCGGTGCCCGCGACGGTGACGTGGCGACCGTTGCGGTGCACGGTGACCCCGGCGGCGGTCAGCATGCGCTCGGTGTGGTCGCGGCTGGCGGCCGGCTCGGAGACCGTCGTGGCACCGTCGGCGGCCAGGCCGGCGAGCAGCACGCACGACTTCACCTGGGCGCTGGCCACCGGCAGCTCGTAGTGGATCGAGCGCAGCTGCGTGCCCGTGATGGTGAACGGCGGCAGCCGCCCGTCGGTGGCGTCGACTCCCGCGCCCATCAGGCGCAGCGGCTCGGCGATGCGGTCGACCGGCCGGCGGCGGATCGAGGCGTCGCCGTCGAGAGTGTAGGCGCGGCCCTCCTGGGCGGCCAGCCAGCCGGGCAGCAGGCGCATGAGGGTGCCGGCGTTGCCGACGTCGATCGGCCCCGTCGGGCACGGCGGCGTCGCGCAGCCCGGTGCCGCGCACGAGGACCTCGTCGGCGCCGACCTGCACCAGGGCGCCGAGGCGCTGGACGGCCTGCAGCGTGGAGTTGGTGTCGGCTGCGTCGAGGTAGCCGCGGATGCGCACGGGCTCGGCCGCCATCGCGCCGAGGATCGCCGCGCGGTGGGAGATCGACTTGTCCGTCGGCGGGCGCAGGTCGCCGCGCAGCCCGTCGGCGGGATCGACGCGGACGAGCGTCAGGCTCACGGGGTCCCCCCTCCTGGCCGCTTCGTGCCCAGCTCGGCTGCGGGCGAGGGAGCGATCACCGCGAAGCCCAGCCCGGCCACGAGCTCCGCCGCCTCGTCGGCGCGGGCGTCGGGGACCCAGAGGGCGATCTCGCCCTGGCTGTTGTCGGGCGACGGGCTGAGGGCCATGTCGGAGATGTTGATGCCCGCGCGGCCGAGCGTGAGCGTGATGTCGGCGATGACCCCCGGGCGGTTGGGCACCGCGACGCGCAGCTCGCTGGTGGCCCCCGGCCCCAGCCCGGCCTCGACCAGCGTGCGGCGCCGGGTCGCGGCGCTGGTCCTGCCAGCTCGTCAGGTCGGCGCCCGCGCGCAGCTGCGCGCGGACCGTCTCGAGCTCGGCGATGGCGCCGTCGAGGGCGTCCACGAGCGCGTCGCGATTGGCCGCGTAGATGCCGCCCCACAGCTCGGGATTGGCGCCGGCGACGCGCGTTGCGTCGCGGAAGCTCGGGCCCGTGGCGGGCGGGCGCTCGCCACCGAGCGCGTCGAGCGCCCGGCTGACGAGGACGTTGGCGACGACGTGGGGAAGGTGGCTGACGGCCGCCATCACCCGGTCGTGGACGTCGGCATCGATCACGGCGGGGCGCGCGCCGAGGCCGGTGATGAGCCGGTGCAGGCGCTCGAGCAGGGTGCCCTGGGTCGTCGCGGTCGGGGTCAGGTACCAGGTGGCGCCGTCGAACAGGTCCTCGCGCGCGTGCTCCACGCCGGCCGCCTCCGAGCCCGCCAGCGGATGGCCGCCGACGAAGCGCGGGTCGCCCGCCGCGTCGAGGACCGTGCGCTTGGTCGAGCCGACGTCGGTCACGACGGCGCTGCGCGGCGCCTGCTCGAGGACGGTGGCCACCGTGTCGGCCAGCACGTCGACCGGCACGGCGACGAAGACGGCGTCGGCGCCGTCCAGCGCGTCGCCGAGGTCGCGGTGGGCGCTGTGGATCGCTCCGCGCGCGACGGCCTCGTCGGCGCGGGGGTCGAACCCGCGCACCGTCGCGCCCAGGCGGGAGCGGGCGGCCAGTCCGACCGACCCGCCGATGAGCCCCACCCCGACGACCGCGACGATCAAGCGCCGACGAAGGCGGCCTTGCCCGCGACCGCCGCCGCCGCCTGCACGCGCGCCGCGTAGGCGGCGAAGCCCTCGGTCCGCAGCGCCTGCGGCCCGTCGCAGATGGCGTTCTCGGGATCGGGGTGCACCTCGACGATGATCCCGTCGGCGCCCACCGCGGCGGCGGCGAGACTCAGCGGCTCGACGAGGTCGCGCCGGCCCGCGGCGTGGCTGGGGTCGACGATGACCGGCAGGTGGCTGAGCTCCTTGAGCACGGGCACCGCGGTCAGGTCGAGCGTGAAGCGGTACGCGGTCTCGAAGGTGCGGATGCCCCGCTCGCAGAGGATGACCGCCTCGTTGCCCTCCTTGAGCACGTACTCGGCGGCCATGAGCAGCTCCTCGAGCGTGCTCGACAGGCCGCGCTTGATCAGCACGGGGCAGTTCGAGCGGCCGATCTCGGCCAGCAGGGGGTAGTTCTGCATGTTGCGCGCGCCGATCTGGATGACGTCGGCCACCTCGAGCACCGGCTCGAGGTCGCGCGCGTCCATCAGCTCGGTCACGATCGGCAGCCCGGTCAGCTCCTTGGCCTCGGCCAGCAGCCGCAGGCCCTCCTGACCCAGGCCCTGGAAGGCGTACGGGCTCGTGCGGGGCTTGTAGGCGCCGCCGCGCAGCATCGTCGCGCCGGCCTGGGCGACGACCTCGGCCGTGATCAGGGTCTGGTCGCGCGACTCGACCGTGCACGGCCCGGCGATGAGCGCGAAGTGCTCGCCGCCGATCCGCCGCCCCCCGATCTCGAGCACGGTTCGCTCGCCGTGCTTGAGCTGGCTGCTGGCCAGCTTGTAGGGCTTGAGGATGGGAACGACGCGGTCGACGCCCGGCGCTCCGTGGAGCTCCAGACGAGCGATGTGCTCGAGGTCGCCGATGGCGCCGATGACGGTCACCTCGTCGCCCGTGCTGGGATGGGCGCGCGCGCCCACCGATTCGATCCGGTCTATGACGGCGCGGATCTCGTCCTCCGTCGCCGCCTGCTTCATCACGATCATCATGCCGAGTGCCTTTCTGGGTGCTCCGTGAACGATACGAGTGGGGTCCTGGCGAGGCGTAATGCCTCTGGGAACGGCGCTCGGCCACAGACGGCCGGGGATGCGGCACCCGCGCGGGCGGGCGAGCCGAGCGCCTAGCTAAATCGCCAGGCGGAGCGATACGCGTAGGCGTAGCCGGACAGCGCGGCGCGTGCTGCGAAGGTGGCGCTGTCGAGCTTCGGGCCCATACGAAGGCGGGATTGTGGCAGACGGGCGGGCGCGTGCCTAGTCGGGACGGCGCGGGCCGAGCACCTGCGCGAGGGCGGATGCCAGCGCGTAGGTCACGCCTGCGAACACCATGCAGATGGCCATGGGCGCAGCATCGCGCCGCCGGCGCGCGCGCTGTGTGGCACTGGCCACACCGCGGACCGTCACCCGGCCAGGCGCTCGGCGAGCGCGAGCAGGTCGCCGACCGCCTCGTCGGCGTCGGGGTCATCGCGGGCCTGCGAGCCGGGTCCGTACTCGAGCGGACGGTCCACGAACGCGGTCTTCAGGCCGGCGTTGCGGGCGCCCTCGAGGTCCCACGGGTGGGCCGCGACCAGCATGAGCTCGGCCGGGAGGACGCCGAGCAGGCGCGCCGCGGTGCGGTAGGCCTCGGGTGCCGGCTTATAGGCCTGGGCGAGCTCGGCCGAGAGCACGGCGTCGAAGCGCAGGTCGCCGTGGCGGGCGAGGTCGACGAGCAGGGCCACGTGGCCGTTGGAGAGCATCGCCACCGGGCGCTCGCCGCGCAGGGCCTCGAGGCCCGGGCGCACGTCGGGCCACGGGTCCAGGCGGTGCCACACGCCCACGAGCGCGCGCCGGGCCTCGCCCGAGACCTCGACGCCGCGCTCGGCGAGGAGGTCGTCGAGGGTGACGAGGTGCAGGTCGTCGAAGCTGCCCCACGGGCGCGCGCCGTCGTTGACCTCGGCGAGGATCGGCCGGTAGCGGGCGCGCCACGCGTCGGCGAGCTCGTAGGGATCGCCCGACACCCCGCTCGCCCGGAACGCGCCGGCGACGCCCGAGCGCCAGTCCACGAGCGTGCCGAAGACGTCGAACACGAGTGCCCGCACGGCCATGGCGGGAGCCTATCCCGCGCAGTGGGGGCCGTCGGCTCACGCGTACCAGCGGATCCGCGGCATCGCGTCGGGCTGGTTGCGGACCGGCCGCGGCTCTCGGCGGCGGCGGTTGGAGGTGAAGAGAAGCTTGAGCATGTTTGCATCCTACGACATATCTTCCTAGGACGCAACTCTCTGCGACACATTTCCTTCGCTACGCTCTCGCGCCATGGCCGAGCGCGACGGCGTCGACGTGATCCTCGAGCAGTGGCGGCGCGAGCGCCCCGAGCTCGACCCCTCGCCGATCGGGGTCATCGGCCGCATCTCGCGGCTGGCCCGCGAGCTGGAGCAGCGCCTCGAGGCCGTCTACCGACGCCACGGGCTCGAGCCCGGCTGGCACGACGTGCTCGCGACGCTGCGCCGCACCGGTCCCCCCTACCAGCTGCGCCCGAGCGATTTCGCCGGCACGCTGATGCTCACGTCGAGCGGCACGACCAAGCGCCTTGACCGTCTCGAGCAGGCGGGGCTGGTCACGCGCGCGCCCGACCCCGACGACCGTCGCGGCACCCTGATCACGCTCACGGCGGCCGGCCACCGCCTCATCGACGCCGTCACCGAGGCGCACCTCGACAACGAGCGCGACCTGCTCGGTGCCCTCACCGCCGACGAGCAACGCCGCCTCGCCGACCTCCTGCGCCAGCTCCAGCTCGGCCTGCCGGCGCTCTGAGCCACGTCCCGTTGCATGTCCGTGCGTCAGGGAGGGCGTCAACGGGAATCCGTGACCGAGTGGCGTACGTCGCCGACACCCGCGGGATCGACTCCGCCGTCCTGCGTCCGCGGTTCGGGCAGCGCCAACCGCCCGCCGGCCAGTCCGAGCGGGAGTTGGTGGCTCGCGTCCACAACGGGGACGACTGGGCATTCGAAGCGCTCTACGACGCCTATCACCTCAGGCTGCTGACGTTCTGCCGGCACATGCTCGGCTCGCGCGAGGAGGCCGAGGACGTCCTGCAGCACACTTTCCTGGCCGCCTATCGCTCCCTGCGGGCGGGCTACGAGGTCGTCGAGCTCAAGCCCTGGCTCTACACCATCGCGCGCAACCGCTGTCTGTCGGTGATGCGCCGGCGGCGCGAGGAGGTCGAGCTCGACGAAGGTGCTCCGGCCACCGAGGGGCTGGCGGCAGAGGTCGACCGGCGCGCCGACCTGCGCATGCTCGTCCGCGACGTCCAGCGCCTTCCCCCCGATCAGCGGGCGGCGCTCGTCCTCTTCGAGGTCGGCGACCACTCCCACAAGGAGATCGCGGCCGTGCTCGGCGTCCGGCGCGAGAAGGTCAAGGCGCTCGTGTTCCAGGCGCGCGAGACGCTGATGGGATGGCGGACCGCGCGCGAGACGCCGTGCGCGACCGTCCGCGAGCAGCTCGAGACGCCGCGCGGGCGCGCGCTCGGCCGCGGGACGATCCGCCGGCACGTCGAGCTGTGCACGGGCTGCGCCGACTACGAGGCCGCCGTGCGCTGCCAGCGCGCCGCGCTGGCGATCGCGCTGCCCGTCGTCCCGGCCGCCGGACTGAGGGCCGCCGTGCTCGGGTCGGCGGCAGGAGGCTCGGGCCTCGGCGCGGCGGTGGGCGCCGGCGGCGCGACGAGCGCCGCGGGCGGCCTCGCCGGGCTCGGCGCGAGCGGCGTCGCAGCCAAGGTCCTGCTCGTCGGCGCGCTCGTCGGGGGCATCGGCGTCGCCGGCCATGCGGGCGTCCAGCGCCCGCAGACCGGCCGCGCGGCCGGCGCGACGCCGGCGCCGCATGCGACGTCGGCGGCCGGCGCCCCGCAGCGGACAATCGCGACCGCCGCGAGCGCCGCCGCCGTGCTGGGCCGGCGCCGCGGCGAGCGCACCGGCGCCCGCGCGGCGCCCGGCCTCGAAGCCCGTCCGCCCGGCTCGCGGCCCGGAGCCTCACCGCACGGCCACCGTGAACAAGGACGTCAAGCAAGCCGAGGCCGCCGGCAAGGCCGTGGCCCCGGGTCAGCTGAAGGCGCCGGGCACGCCCGCCCAGGGCAAGGCACTCGGCCACGACAACGCCACGGCTCACCAGCGCAAGCCCGCGCGCGCGACGTCCGGTGGCGCCAGCGCCACGCCCAAGCCGGCGAGGGCCAACGCGGTGAGCGCCGCGCCGGCCAAGGCACCGAAGCCCGTCAAGGCGCCGAAGCCGGCCAGGGCACCCAAGGCGTCCAACGCTCCCGAGGCCGCCGGCGCCGTGGCAGCCCCGGCTCCGGACCAGAGCGCCGCGCTCCCGCCGGGGCAGGCCAAGAAGCGGGCCGAGGCTCCGAAGAAGCCCTAGCCGCGCCCGGGCCGCCCCGAGTGACCCGGGGCGCGTGGGTCCCAACCTTCGGCCGTCCGCAGCGTCGTAGCTCCAGATGCCCTAACCAGGCATCTTCTGGACCACCTCTGGCGGCACCGCACGCCCTGCCACGGACGGCCGCCAGATCGTGGAGGGGCGCGCTCCCCAAGGCGCGCCCCTCCACTCCCTGGCGCCGGCCGGTCGCCTCGCGCGCGGCGAGGTAGGCTGGCGCCGCGAGATGGCCGTCGACCTCGTCATCGACATCGACAACACCCCGGGAGCGCTGGCGGAGGTCGCCGCCGCCATCAGCGATGCCGGCGTGAACATCGCCGCCGCCACGTGCCTCGGGGCGGGCGAGCGCGCCGAGCTGCACGTCCTCGTCAAGCACGCCGAGGCGGCGAGGCACTCGCTGGCCATCTCCCACCTCGCGGTCTCGCGCGAGCGCGAGGTCGTCGTGGTCGACGTCGAGGACCGCCCGGGCGTCCTCGCCGACCTCACCCGCAGGATCGCCCGGGCCGGGGTCGACCTCGACCTCGTCTACGTCGCCACGCGCAATCGCGTGGTCTTCGGCGCGCCCGACCTCGCCGCCCTGCGCGCCGCGCTGGAGGGCGCGACCTGAGACCGCGTCAGCGGTCTCGCAGCGCGACCGCGATCGTCTTCGTCGTGACCGGGCGCCCCGCGGCCGGCGTGATGACGACGCGCAGGTCGACGACCAGGCGGTGGGCGCGCAGCAGCGCGCGGCGCCCGGCGGCGTCGAGCTTGACCGCGAAGGCCGTCGTGCCGGTGCCCGTGGAGCGCTTCGTCTGCGACCCGATGCGGATCCGCGCTCCGTGGCCCGGGCGGTAGGCCGTGACCCTGATCTGCGAGCGCCCCGCCGGCGTCGTCACCGTGCCACGCAGCACCGCGCCGTGCTGGCGGTGGGCCACGCTGACCCGCGGACGCGCGGACGGCAACGAGGACCCGCCGGGCGTCGCGGTTCCCGGCCCCGGCGCCTGGCCCGCCGGTGCGGTCGACGTGCCTGTGGTCGTGGAGGTGCTCGTGGTGGTCGTGGTGGTGCCGCGACCCTCGACCACGATCGTGCCCTTCATGTAGTTGTGGTTGTCGCACACGAACTGGTAGGTCCCGGGCGTGTCGAAGCGGCAGATCCCGCTCCACCCCGGCGCCTCCGGCGCGGCGGGCAGCGGCGACACCGGACCGACGGCGGCACCCGCGGTCTGCGTGCACGCGGTCGGCCCCCCGCCGGTGAAGTCCACGTTGTGGATGGCCACGCCCGCGGGATAGCTGAAGGTCACGGTGCCGCCTGCGGCGATGGTGTCGGTGTAGTCGGTCGCGCCGGGCATGCTCCAGTCGAAGTCCACCGCCGTGACGGTCGCCGAGCTCGGCGCCGACGCGCCGACCGCCGCCGGCCCGCAGACGGCGTAGGCCGCCCCGGTCCCGGCCGCCAGGGCGGCGAGCCCGGCGACCACCCTTCTGCGCGCGTGCGCCATCGCCGAACAACGGCTCGCCGGGCGGCGCCTTTGCGCTAACGCGACGGCGTGCTGGCGCCGCGGACGCGGTCGACGGCCAGCAGCGGCACGTGGTCGGCCGTCGCCGCGTCGCCCTTCGCGGGGAAGTCGAAGACCGCGATCATCATCTGCATCGGGTAGTCCGGCGCCTGATGGACCGTCTTGACGTGCTCGCCGTCGACGAGGAAGTCGACCCGTCCCGGCCCCCAGTGCGCCGCGTAGACGTGGAAGTCGGCGACGTCGATCGCCATCGGCTCGGCGGCGAACTCGTCGGTGAGGGCAGGATCGCGGAAGGGGTGCACGCCCATGCCCACCGCCGCGATGGGCCGGCCGCCGTCGGTCGCGAGGGCATCGCCGAAGACCTCGAAGACGCAGATCTCCCCGCAGCGCGCCGGCTCGTCCTCGAGCCCGACCATCCACACCGAGGCCATCGAGCGCGGGCTGAGCTGCATCCGCGCGCGCACCTCGAGCAGGCCGTGGTGGGGCGTCCAGCCCCACTGGGTCGGCTGGCGCTCGCGCACCACCTGGCCGTCGCGGAAGGGCTGCTGGCCGACTGTGGTGCCGACCTCCCCCGAGTACACGCCGGACTGGACGCCCGAGACCCGCAGCGGCTCCTCGTGGTCCTCGGCGCACCACAGCCCCTGCCCCGGTGGGATGGTCAGGCGCAGCTCCGAGCCGGCGATCTCGTAGGTGGCCGCGCTCTGAGCGCGCGAGCTCCACTGCGGCAGGTAGTGCGGGACCCAGACGTCGGTGTCCAGTCCCGGCGCGTCGAAGTCGTCGGAGAACTCTGTTGGGCTCACGCCGGCAACGTACCGAGGTCAGACGGCGCGTCGGTGCCTCACGCCGCAGCGGGCGCGGCCGTCGCGTACCCGGGCACGTCCAGGGGCCGCGCGCGCAGCGCGGCGACGAGGGCGGCGGCGGTGCCGGCGGCGCCGGCCACGCCGAAGGCCGCGGCGGGTCCGGCGGCCTGAGCGACGGCGCCCGCGGACGCGGCCCCGATCGAGGCGCCGACCGCCACCGCGGTCTCCAGCCACGCGAACGCCTCGGTCACCGTCCCGGCGGGCGCGGCGTGATCGACCATGGCGTAGATCGTCGCGTACGTCGGCGCGATGGTCGCGCCGGCGAGCGCCAGGACGGCAGCCAGCGCGACCGCACTGCCCACGGCCGCGGCGAGAGCGAGGTGCCCCGCCGCCAGTGCGGCGAGCATGAGCGCGAGGCCGGCGCCGGTGCGCGCCCCGCCGCCCATGCGCGCGGCCACGATGCCGCCGGTGAGCGAGCCGGCGCCCCACACGCCGAGCAGCAGGCCGGCCTGGGCCGGGCTCCCCAGGTCCGCGACGGCGGCGATGACCGCGACCTCGACGGTGCCGAAGACCACGCCCACGAAGACGAGCAGGAGCACGAGCGTGCGCATGGCCGGCGCGCGCAGCGACCCGCCGCGCGAGCGCGCGGGCGCCGGCGCGGGCCGCCAGGCGCGCGACGCCGGCTGGGCGGCGAAGACCGCGGTGCCGGCCACGAGGACGGCACCGGCCACGACGAGGGCGGCGGACGTCGACCACGCGACGCCGACGAGGAGGACGAGCGGCGGGCCGGCGATCCAGGTCAGCTCGACGGCGGCCGACTCGGCGGCATAGGCCGCGCGCAGGGCTTCGCGGTCGCGGATGACCGCGGGGAGGATGGCGCGCAGGCACGAGTCGACCGGCGGCGTGCTCAGCCCCAGGACGACGGCCAGCGCGACGAGCACAAGGACGGGCGCACCGGCCGACAAGGCCGCCGTTCCCGCCAGTGCCGCGCCCGCGACCAGCGCGCCGGCCAGCAGGACCTTCGTCTGCCCGCGGCGATCGACCAGCCGGCCGAGCAGCGGGCCGCCGACGCCGAGCGACACGGCGAAGGCGCCCGCGACGATGCCGGCCGTCGCGAACGAGCCGGTCAGGTGGCGCACATGGACGAGCAGCGCGATGCTGAGCATGGCCATCGGCAGGCGCGCGACGATCGAGACGGCGGCGAGGCGCAGGGCGCCGGGGAATGAGCGAAGCGAAGCCATCCTGCGAGACTAGGTCGGCACTGGTTTACTGACGAGGGCCAGTTGGGCCCCTTGGATGAAGGCCAGTTCCGAGATCGACCTCATGGTGCGTCTCGACCGCGGCGCGGCGGTCGGCCTGCGCGCGCAGCTCGAGCACCAGCTGCGCGAGAGCGTGCGCTCGGGCACGCTGCGCCATGGCGTCGCGCTGCCGTCCACGCGAGCGCTGGCGCGCGAGCTCGGGGTCGCGCGCGGGGTCGTCATGGAGGCCTACGCGCAGCTCGCCGCCGAGGGCTACCTCGTCTCCAGTCAGGGCGCGCCGACGCGGGTGGCGGCGCGCGCCGCCGCGCCGTCGGCCGGGGCGTTGTCCGACGAGCAGCCGCCGCCGCGCTTCGACTTCCGCCCCGGCGCGCCCGACGTCGCGCTCTTCCCGCGCACGGCGTGGGCCACGGCGCTGCGCCAAGCCCTGCGCGACGCCCCCGACGCGCGCTTCAGCGACAGCGATCCGCGCGGCACGCCCGAGCTGCGCATCGCGCTGGCCACCTACCTGGGACGGGTGCGCGGCGTGGCCGCGGAGCCCGCGACGATCATGGTCACTTCGGGCCTCACGCAGGGGCTCGCCCTCACCTGCCGAGCGCTGGCGGCGCGCGGTGTGCGACGCGTCGCCGTCGAAGAGCCCGGGAGCGCCGACCTGCGCGAGCCGATCGCGACGGTCGGACTGGAATGGGTTCCCATCGCGGTCGACCGCGGCGGGATCGACGTCGCCGCCCTCGAGCGCAGCGACGTGGGCGCGGTGCTCGTCACCCCGGCGCACCAGTACCCGACCGGCGTCGTGCTCGCGCCCGAGCGGCGGGCCGCGCTGCTCGCGTGGGCGGCCGACCGCGGCGCCTTCGTGCTCGAGGACGACTACGACGCCGAGTACCGCTACGACCGCCAGCCCGTCGGGGCCCTGCAGGGCCTCGACCCGCAGCGCGTGGCCTACATGAGCTCGATCTCGAAGACGGTCGCGCCGGCGCTGAGGGTCGGCTGGCTCGTCGCGCCCCCGGCGCTGGCCGAGGCGATCGAGCACGAGAAGCTCGCCGACGACCGCGGCACGCCGGTGCTCACGCAGCTCGGGCTCGCCGTCCTGCTCGAGCGCGGCGCGCTGGACCGCCACATCCGCAGCTCGCGGCTCGTCTACCGTCGCCGGCGCGACACGCTCATGGCCGCCCTGGAGCGCCACCTGCCCGACCTGCGCCCACACGGCGCGGCCGCCGGGCTGCACCTGCTCGTCGACCTGCCGCCCGACATCGACGAGGGCGCCCTGGTGTCAGCCGCCGAGGCCCGAGGGGTCGGGCTCGACAGCCTCGCGCCCCACACCGCCCGCCCCCACCCCCCGGCCGTCATCCTCGGCTACGGCCGCATCTCCGAGCCCGCGATCGAACCCGGGGTACGCGCGCTGGCCGCGGCGGTCCAGGCCGTGACGCCGAGCTGACCGCGGGCGGGCTATGGTGGGCCCCGTGTTCGCTCCCGCCGGCGTCCAGATCGGATGGCTGGTGCTTGCCGTCGTCCTCCACGTGTGCGGGCAGGTCTCGCGGGGCGTCGCCTGGCGCGGCGTGCTCGCCGCCTCGTGGCCGCACGTCACCCGCCGCCGCGCATGCACGTGGTACGTCTGCGGCGCCGGCCTCAGCGGCCTGCTCTCCGCCCGCGGCGGCGACGCCGTCCGCGCGGCGCTGGGCAAGCGCGAGCTCGAGCGCGCCACGTGGCCGGCGCTGGCCGGGACGCTCGCCGCCGAGGCGTCGTTCGAGAGCGCGTTCGGCATCGGCTTCACGCTGCTGGCCGTGTGGCTGGGGATCGGGACGTTCCACGCGCCGTCCCCCGCGCTACTCGCGGCGGCCGCGGTCGCCGGCGCGGTGGCCGTGGTCCTCCTCGCGCGCTCGCGGGTCGTCCGCCGCGTCGTCGGCGAGGTCGGCCGGGGCCTGGCCGTCCTGCGCCGTCCGCGCTGCTGGAGCTGCCAGGTCCT
The DNA here is from genome assembly GCA_963807305.1 of uncultured Actinomycetes bacterium. Classification (GTDB taxonomy): domain Bacteria; phylum Actinomycetota; class Thermoleophilia; order Solirubrobacterales; family Solirubrobacteraceae; genus JAOPZW01. The sequence continues at coordinate 136,627 of CAWEBN010000011.1, read as the reverse complement.
GCCCTTCCAGGTCCTCTCGCGCACGCTGCGCCTCGGTTCGGCGGCGTGCTTCCTGCTCGCCTTCGGGCTGCCGGTGACGCCCGCCCTCGTGCTGGCGGGTGCCCTCGCGCTGGGGGCGGGCGCCGGGATGCCGATCCCGGGCGCCGGCCCCGCCACCACCGGGGCCGCGCTGCTCGTCGCGCTGCCGCTGGCGGCCGGGCATCCGCTCGACCACAGCGCGGTCGCCTCGCTGGCCATCGTCTGGCCGACGGCGCTCACCCTCGTCGGCGTGACGCTGTCGCTGGTCCTGCTCGCCGTCGTGTCGGGCGCGCGGACGCCGCGGGCGCTCGTGCGCGCCGCGCGCTCGCTGCGGCCACAGCCCGCGCCCATCATCCCGTGACATCGGCGCTGGGCTGGGGCGCGCTGGCCGCGTCCTCGCTCATCGTGGGAGCGCTGCTGGGCCTGGCGCGCCCGTGGCCGGACCGCGCCGTGGGCATCGTGCTCGCCTTCGGCGCCGGGGCCCTCGTGAGCGCCGTCAGCTTCGACCTCGCCGAGGAGGGCCTGAAGATCGGCAGCGGCGCCGCGGTGGGAGGCGGCCTCGCCGTCGGGGCGCTCACCTACTTCGGGCTCGACCGGCTCGTCGAGCGGCGCGCGTCGGGCGGCGGGGCCGGCCCGGCCCTCGCCCTCGGCGCGTTCCTCGACGGGCTCCCCGAGCAGGCAGTGCTCGGCATCGGGCTGGCCACGGGCGAAGGGGTCAGCGTCAGCCTCCTGGCGGCCATCTTCGTGTCGAACCTGCCCGAGGCGATCGGCTCGTCGAGCGAGATGCGCGCGGCCGGGAGCCGCCCGGCCACGATCCGGCGGCTGTGGATCGCCGTCGCGCTCGTGTGCACGCTCGCGACCGTCGCCGGCTACGCGATCGCCGACAACACCTCGGGGGACTTCAAGGCGGCCATCAACGGCTTTGCCGCCGGCGCGCTGCTCGTCATGCTCATCGACTCGATGATCCCCGAGGCAGCCCGCAAGGCAGGCGATGTCGCGGGGCTCGTCACCGTGCTCGGCTTCGCCGTCGCCACCGCGCTCTAGGCGTAGTTCCTAGCCACGTGGTTCATCCGGGCCTCCTTGCAGGCTGAGAGCTGCCAAGCGACTCAGTCCCAAGGAGGACACCGGATGAAGTCCCCCGTGGTCAGCACGCCGTCGAGGTCGAAGAGCACCGCGTCGGAGGCGGCGGTCATGACGCGCTCCCGGCCGGGACGGCGTGAGCGACCGTGGCGCCGCGCGGCTCCGTGGCGTCCCGAGCCGGCAGGCGGCGCATGACGATCACGGCGGCGACGAAGGCGGCGATCGCGGCCGCGCACAGCCCGAGGCCCAGCGCGTCGGTGAACGCGGTCGCGGCGGCATGGCTCAGCGAGGCGCCCTGGTCGGCCGGCAGCTGCGCGGCCACGGCGTCGGCGCTGCCGATCGAGTCCGTCACCGCGCTCCGCGCGCCCGACGGCAGCCCGGAGGCGGCGTCGGACACGCGCGAGCCGTAGAACGAGGCGACCAGCGAGCCGATCACGGCGGTGCCCAGCGACCCGCCGACCTGGCGGGTGACGTCGTTCATCGCCGACCCGACGCCGGCCTTCTCCTTGGGCACCGCGCCCATCACCGAGGCGGTGGCCGGGCCCATGACGCAGCCCATGGACAGGGCCCCGAAGAAGAACCACAGGCCGATGGGCCAGTAGGGAACGTCGCTCGTCCACAGCAGCGTCGTCGTGAGCGTGATGCCGAGGCCGATGAGCCCGGCGGCCACCACGCGCCTGGTGCCGACCAGCTCTGCCGCCCTGGCCGAGCGCGTCGCGCCGAGCATGAGGCCGAAGGCGAGCGGCACCATCGCCGCGCCGGCCTCCAGCGGCGAGTAGTCCTTGGCGAACTGCAGGAACTGGGTGAGCGCGAAGATCGCGCCGAACAGCGAGAAGAAGGCGAGGCTGATCGAGAGCGATCCGATGCTGAAGCGCGGGTTGCGGAACAGGCTCAGGTCGAGCATCGGCGCGGCCGTGCGCAGCTCCCAGGCCACGAACGCGACCCCGAGCGCCAACGCCCCGCCGAACGCGCCGAGGATGGCCGGGTCCAGCCACCCCTTGTCGGGCGCCTCGATGACCGCGTAGATGACCGCCACCAGGGCGCCGATGGAGAGCAGCGCGCCTGGGACGTCGAAGCGCCCCGGGTTGGGGTCGCGCGAGTCCGGCACGACACGCATGCCGGCCACGAAGGCCACGAGTGCCACGGGCACGTTGATGAGGAAGACCGAGGACCAGTCGAAGAACTCGAGCAGCAGCCCGCCGAACAGCGGGCCGAGGCCGACGCCGATCGCGGCTGTCCCGGCCCAAACGCCGATCGCCTTGGCGCGTTCCTCGCGCGGGAAGACGTTCGTGATGATCGACAGCGTGGCGGGCATGATCAGCGCCCCACCGACGCCCATCAGCGCGCGGACGGCGATGAGCTGCGTGGACGTCTCGACGAAGAGCACGGCGAGGCTCGAGAGGCCGAAGAGCGCAATGCCGGTCTGCAGCGCGCGCTTGCGCCCGAAGCGGTCGCCGAGCATGCCGAGGGTGAGCAGCAGGCCGGCGAAGGAGACCAGGTAGGAGTCGACCATCCACTGCAGCGTCGAGCCGGAGGCGTCGAAGTGCTCCTGCAGGGACGGGAGGGCGACGTTGAGGATCGTGTTGTCGAGCCCGATGATGACCAGGCTGAGGGCGAGGACGCGGAGGATCTTCCAGCGTCGTTGGTGGATGAGGGCAGCAGACATGCCGCCATGGTGCGCTCGGGCGACCCTGGTCGAATCGAGCGGTTCACTAGTCCCACCCCCTAGTCCCGCGTACAGTCGGACCGTGCTGCTGGGCCGAGAGAGCGAGTGCGCGGCGATCGACCGCATGCTCCGCGCGGCCCGCGGCTCCCGCAGCGGGACGCTCGTCGTTCGGGGCGAGGCCGGCATCGGCAAGTCGGCCCTCCTGGACAACGCGGTGGCCCATGCCGACGGCATGCGCGTGCTCACCGGGGCCGGGGTCGAGGCCGAGTCCGAGCTGCCCTTCGCCGGCCTGCACCAGCTGCTGTGGCCGATCCTCGACCTCGCCGATGAGCTTCCCGACGTCCAGACCGCCGCCCTGCGCGGCGCCTTCGGGCTGTCCGCCGATCGCGTCGAGGACCGCTTTCTCGTGTCCGTGGCCGTGTTGAGCCTGCTCACCGCCGCGGCCGATGCGCAGCCGCTCCTGTGCGTGGTCGACGACGCCCACTGGCTCGACGGCGCGTCGGCGGAGGCGCTCGTCTTCGTCACCCGGCGCCTGCAGGCCGATCCGATCGCCGTGCTCATCGGAGCGCGCGACGGCGACGCGAGGCGCTTCGAGGCGCCCGGACTGCCCGAGCTGGAGCTCGCCGGACTCCGCGGCGCCGAGGCGACAGCGCTCCTCGACAACGCCCTGCCCGCGGTCGTGCGCGACGAGCTCCTGCGCGTCACCGGGGGCAACCCGCTCGCCCTGCTCGAGCTGCCGGGCGCCCTCACCCAGGACGAGCGCGCCGGCCGGGTGCCGCTGCGCCTCGACCTCCCGTTGACCGAGCGCATCGAGCGGGCCTTCATGACCCGGGTGGAGCCCCTCGCGGATGACGCGCGGCGGATGCTCCTGCTGGCGGCGGCCGACGACAGCGGCGAGGTGGGGACGCTGCTGCGGGCCGCGGAGAGCATCGGCGTGGGGCCCGACGCGATGGATGCCGTCGAGCGCGCAGGGCTGCTGACCGTCGAGGGACCGCGGCTGCGCTTCCGCCAACCGCTGCTGCGTTCGGCCGTCTCCCACGCCGCCGGCTTCGCCGAGCGCCGCGCGGCGCACCAGGCGCTCGCCTCCGTGCTCGACGACGAGGGCGACGCCGACCGGCGCGCGTGGCACCTCGCCGCCGCCGCCACGGCGCCGGACGACGACGCAGCCGAGGCGCTGGTCCGGACGGCCGACCACGCTGTGAGCCGCGGCGGCCACACGGCCGCCGCCCGCGCGCTCGAGCGCGCGGCGGAGCTCGACTCCGACCCGCAGCGGCGCGCGGGGCACCTCGTCGCCGCGGCCGGCTCCTCGGCACTGGCGGGGCGCGTCGGGCATGCGGTGGCGCTGCTTGATCGCGCCGAGCCCGACCTGCGGGACCCGATGGCACGCGGCATGGCCATGCGGGTGCGCGGGATGGCCTCGATGGCCATCGGACGGCCGGCCGATGCGTACGCCATGCTCGCCGACGCGGCCCGCACCGTGCTGCCGGTGGACCGGCCGGCCGGACTGGGACTGCTGATGCGCGCCTGCATGGCGGCCGCGGTCAGCGGCGACCCGGGCGCGATCCACGGCATGCTCGCCGAGCTCGACACCGAACCGCGCAGCGACGCCGAGCGCTTCCCCAGCCGGATCATGAACGGCATCAGCGGCCTCATCGCCGGCGATGCCGCGACGGGCGTGGCGTCGATCGAGGAGGCGCTCTCGCTGGCCGACGACGTCGACGTCGTCGAACAGGTCCAGCAGGCCGGCGGCGGCGCCATCTTCCTCGGGGACTGGGTCCGCGCCCGGCGCTACTTCGACCGCGCGATCGTCCTCGCACGCGATCGCGGCGCCATCGCCCTGCTGCCCGAGACCCTCGGGCTTCGCGCGCTCATCGCCCTGTGGGAGCGCCGCCTGGTGGACGCCGGCGCCGACGCGGATGAGGCGGTGCGGCTGGCCGACGACATCGGCGCCGGCAACGCGCGCGCCCTCCCGGTCACCGTGCTGGCCTGGCTGGCCGGGCTACGGGGCGACGATGAGGCGTGCCGCCGCCATGCCGACGAGGTCCTGGCGCTCTCGCTCGAGCGCGGGCTGGCGCTTCCCGCCGGCCTGGCGACATGGGCGCTGGCGCAGCTCGATCTCGCCGCCGGACGCTGGGACGAGGCGCTGCTGCGGCTCACGGCCATCGACGAGGTGCGCCCGGGCTTCGGGCACCCGTTCCTGCCGGTCCTGAGCTCATGGGATCGGCTCGAGGCCGCCGTGCATGCCGGGCGTCCCGACGTGGCCGAGCGGACGCTCGCGCGCTTCACACCATGGGCGGAGATCGCGCGCGCCGCCTGGGCCGTGCCCGTGCTGGCCGACTGCCGCGCCCTCGCGGCGACGGCCGACGCCGCCGACGCGTACTTCGACGCGGCCATCGCGAGCGTCGACCGCGCCGGCCCGCTCGACCGCGCGCGCATCCACCTGCACTACGGCGAGTACCTGCGCCGCGAGCGCCGGCGGATCGACGCGCGTGTGCACCTGCGCGCCGCCTTCGACGGCTTCGAGTGGCTCGGCGCGGCGCCCTGGGCCGAGCGCGCGCTGCGCGAGCTTCGCGCCACCGGCGAGAAGGCCCGCAAGCGCCACCTGAGCCCGCTGGCCGAGCTGACGCCGCAGGAGATCCAGGTGGCGCGGCTCGTCGGCGCGGGCGCGACCAACAAGGCCGTCGCGTCGCAGCTCTTCGTGAGCCCGAAGACCGTCGAGTACCACCTGCGCAAGGTCTTTGCCAAGCTCGGGATCTCGTCGCGGATGGAGCTCGTCGGGCTCGAGCTCGGCGAAGCGGCCGGGGCGGCCGCCTAGCGACCGCTGCCGCCGTTCAGCGCGGCGTCGAAGAAGGCCGTCACGCGGCGCTCGTAGGCGGGCGCCGCGTCGCGGATCGCGCCGGTGTGGCCTGCGGCGGGGATGTTCCAGTGCTCGACGGGGCGATCGCCGGCGTCGCGGTCGTACTTCACGTTGAAGTCGTACTCCTGCTGACGGCCCGCCGAGACGAGCAGCAGCGGGCGTGAGATGCGCTTGATCATGTCCTCCATCGGCGGACCGGACTTCGCGCCCGAGGTGATCCGGACGGTCGCGAACTCGGCGGCGAACATGGGCGTCAGCGCCGTGATGCCCTGCAGGCGCCGCCAGTCCTCGAAGGACTCGGCGGCTGCGCCGTCCGCGACCACGGCGTGGAGGTCCACCCCCAGGCCGGCGGCCTGGATCAGCGCGTCGGCGCCGGTCGAGAGGCCGAGGCCGCCGATGCGTGCGGGGTCGACCTCCGGGCGGCGCTTCAGGAAGGCGATCGCCCCGGCGATGTCCTTGGTCCAGCCCCAGCCGAACGCGTTCTGCTGGCCCTCGCTCCTGCCCCGGCCGCGGGCGTCGTAGAGCAGGACGCCGTAGCCGTGGCGGGCCAGCAGCTTGGCGTGGGCGACGGCGCCGGTCCGGTTGCCCCCGCCGCCGTGGATGACGAGCAGCGTCGCTCCGTTGCGTGTGGGGCGATACCAGCCCGACAGGTGGACGCCGTCGCTGGCGTCGAAGGCGACCTCGCGGTAGTCAGCGCTCGGCGGGGCGCCGACGTGCTCGCGATACTTGTGGGTCTCGGTGATCGCGGTGGCGATGGGCACGATCGTGAAGAGGGCGAGCAACAGCCCGGCGGGGACGGCGGCGATGCGGTAGGCCCAGCGGCGGCGGCCGCTGACGTCGCCCTCGCCGCGGTGTAGCCAGAGGATGGCGGCGCCCAGGCCGACGAGCACGACGCCGGCAGCCAGGGCAAGGACGCCCGTGACGTCACTCGTGGCCGCCGATTCTGCAGCGATGTGCCTGGCGTGCATCGCGCCGTCGACGATCGCGAGGGCACCGAAGAAGACCGCGAGCGCGGAGCGTGCCGCCGGACGCAGGTGCGGGAAGGCGTAGACCGCGCCGAGGCCGAGGACCAGGGAGACCACCGCGGCGAGCAGGTGCTGGCCGGGGCCCACACCGGGCTCGCGGTGCACGAAGGCGTCGTCGAGCACGTGGATCACGGCGACGGCGATCGCAGCAGTGAAGACGGCCGTCTGCGGCGCGCGGCGCCCCACTCGGGTCGGCCGTCGGGAGCGCCGCGCGGAGCGCTCGGTCATCGTGGTCGTCGTCATCGCATGACCGTCCCAGCGCGCGGTCGCCGCCCACAGGGAGCCTGCCGGTGTTCGCGGCGGGGAGAAGACGATGCCGACGCGTACGGTTGGCCACCCTTGGCGGCTCTCTCGCCGCTCAGCCCATGGCCGCGGCCTCCGCGGGCAGAACCGCGAGCCTGCCCGCGCTCCTCGCGCCTACAGCAGGGCGCCCAGCTCGCGCAGGAAGCGCGCGTTCTGGCCCGGCGTGCCGTAGGTCACGCGCAGCGCCCCGGCCCGGCCGAGGGCGTTCCCGGCCCGGACGAGCACGCCGCGCTCGCCGAGCCCGGCCACGACGCGGGCCTCGACGTCGGCGGGCTCCTCGCCGTCGGGCACCGGGAGGTGCAACCAGCAGAAGTTGGCCTGCGACTCGGCCGGCTCGATGCCCAGCTCGCGCAGGCCGTCCTCGACCTCGACGCGGGCCACGATCGTGCGCTCGACGCGGGCGTTGACCTCGTCCTGGTGGCGCAGCGCCTCGATCGCCGCGGCCTGGGCCGCCGCGTTGCAGAAGAAGGGCTGGCGGACCTGGTTGACGGCGGTGACGAACTCGTCCGAGCCGCACAGCCCGAAGCCGACGCGCAGCCCGCACAGGCCGTAGACCTTCGAGAAGGTCCGCAGCAGCACGACGTTGCGATGGCGCTTGAGGAGGTCGAGCGTGGTGTCCGGATCGTCGAGCGTGCTGAACTCGCAGTAGGCCTCGTCGACGATCACGCAGACGTGGCGCGGGACCTGCTCGATGAAGGCCGCTATGGCATCCGCCGGCAGCGCGGTCGACGTCGGGTTGTTCGGGTTGCAGACGATGACCAGCCGCGTGGCCATGGTGATCTCGCGCGCCATCGCGTCGAGGTCGTGCTCGTCGCGGTCGTTGAGCGCCACGGTGATGGCAGTGGCGCCCGAGGCGGCCGCGAGGTGCGGATAGACGCTGAACGACGGCCATGCGTAGACGAGCTCGGCGCCGGGCTCGAGCAGCGCCTCGCCGGCCGCGAGCAGGATGTCGCACGAGCCGTTGCCGATGGCGATGTGGGGCGCCGGGATCCCGTAGCGGTCGCTGAGCGCCCCGCGCAGCTTGGCGTTGGTGGGGTCCGGATAGCGGTTCAGGCCGCCGAGGACGGCGCTGACCGCGTCGACCACGGCGGGGATCGGCGGGTAGGGCGACTCGTTGGATGCGAGCAGCGCGACGTCCTCGGGCAGGGCGTAGGCGCCCGCTGCCGGGTAGACGGGGATGCGCCGCACGCGCTCTGAGAACTCCAGGGCCATGGGCCTATTGTGCCGATTCGAGGTCGGTCCGCAGCACGCGGGCCCCCCCGAGGTAGACGTGCGTCGCGCGATGGGACTCGTCGGCGTAGTAGTGGATGAGCACGCGGATGACGTGCCCCAGCGCGCCCGGCACCGGGACCTCGCGCGCGCACAGCAGCGGCACGCGGTCGAAGCCCAGGCGTCGGGCCGCGACGGCCGGGAAGTCGGCGTCGAGGTCGTCGGTCAGGGTGAAGATGCAGCTGACGACGTCGTCGGGCCCGATCTCGTTGCGGGCCATGATCTCGCGCATCAGCTCCTCGGTTCCGTCGAGGATCGCGGGCGACTCGTTGATGTCGACGGTGGTGGCACCGCGCAGGGCGAAGAGGCGCATCGGGGCGCCATCATGCCAGTCATGCGCCGCGTGGCCGTCGCGCTCCTCGCGTGTCTCGCCGGCTGCGGCGGGGGCGAGAAGCTGCAATCCCCGCCCCCGTCGGCGCCCCGGCAGCTCACGGTCACGAGCCCGGACTTCCCGGCCAACGGGGCGATCCCGGCGCGCTTCTCGTGCGACGGCGAGAAGGCGCGGCCGGCGCTGCGTTTCGCCGGAGTGCCCGCCGGGGCGGCCGAGCCGGCGCTCGTGGTCGTCGACCCCGACGCGGGCGGATTCGTGCACTGGACCGCCTACGCCCTGGCGCCCGACACGCGCGCGCTCGACGCCACCGGGCTGCGCACCGGCCGACTACGCCCGCGCGTGCGGACTGCGCGCGTCCTTGCGCAGGCGCTCGACCTCCGCGGCCGTCAGCCGGCGATGGCGGCCGGCGGCGAGGTCGCCCAGGCGCAGCGATCCGAAGGCGACGCGGCGTAGGTCCACCACCCGGTGGCCGACCGCCTCGCACATCCGCCGTACCTGGCGCTTGCGGCCCTCGTGGATCGTCAGCTCGAGCTCGTGCGGGCCGAGCAGGCGCACGTGGGCCGGTGCTGTGCGGCCGTCCTCGAGCTCGACGCCCTCGCGCAGCGTGCGCAGGGCGCGCTCGCTCGGGCGCCCCTCGACTCGAGCCTTATAGGTCCGCGGCACCTCGAAGCGAGGATGGGTGAGCGCGTACGCAAGGTCGCCGTCGTTGGTGAGCAGGATCAGCCCCGTCGTGTCGGCGTCGAGGCGGCCGACCGGGTACAGGCGCTGGCCCGACGGGACGAGGTCGACCACCGTGCGCCGCCCGTGCGTGTCGGCCGCCGTCGACACCACGCCGGGCGGCTTGTGCAGCGCATAGACCACGCGGGCGCCCGGGGCGCGGACGAGCTCGCCGTCGACCGCGATCGCCTCCTCCCCGCTGACGCCGCGCGCGGGATCGGTGACCACGTCGCCGTCGACGGTCACCCGCCCGTCGACGACGAGGGCCTCCGAGGCGCGCCGCGACGCGACGCCCGCGTGGGCCAGGTGCTTGGCGAGGCGCATGGCCCCGTGACGCTAGTTCATGCGGGCGGCGCGGCTCGCCTCATGCGGCGAGCGCGTCGACGACCATGCCGCGGACGATGCCGACCGCCGCGTCGACCGGCGGCAGGGCGCGCATCTCGGCGGCGATCCGCTGGGCGTTGGCGCGATAGGCCGGATCGCCGGTGAGCCGCACGATCGCCTCGCGCATTCCTGCGATCGCCTCCCCGGGATCGGGCCCGAGCGCGATACCCGCGCCCACCGCGGCGACGCGCTCGGCGTTCCACGGCTGGTCGGCGAAGAGCGGCAGCACGGCCATCGGCACGCCACCGGCCAGGCCCATCGTCACGGTGCCCGAGCCGCCGTGGCAGAGCATGGCCGCGACGTGGGGCATGAGGTCGGCCTGCGGCACCCAGCGCTCGACGCGCACGTTGGGCGGCAGTGGCCCGAGGTCGGCCGGGTCGCGGTTGCGCCCCACGGTGACGAGCAGCCGCAGCGGCAGCGGGGCCAGGGCATCGATGGCGGCGCGGTAGATCGAGGGGTAGAAGTCCGACTGCGGGACGACCGAGCCGAACGTCGCGTAGACGAGCGGGCGATCGTCCGCTGAGCCCCCGTAGAGCGCGTGCCGGCGCACCGTCGGGCGCGTCTCGCGGAAGCGGTGCGACGCGAGCCGCGTCGGCGTGGCCGGGTCCTCGAGCGCCGCGGGGAAGAGCGTGAAGTACGGCCTGCGCAGCAGGCGGGCGGCGCCGGGATCGGGCGGGAGGCCGACCCGCGCGCGCAGGTCGTCGATCGCGTCGGTGATCAGGGGGAGCATGTACTCCTCCTTGCCCTGCTGGGAGAGGCCGATGCACGCGGACGGCAGCCCCGCGAGCTCGGCGACCAGCGGCCCGGCGAACTCCGTCGTCTCGCTGACGATGACGTCGGGCGACCACGCCCGGCAGGCGGCGAGGATCCCCGGGAAGGCCGCCAAGGCGTCGATGCGGGCGAAGATGTCGCCGACGACGCGCTTGGCGACGAGGCCGTCGGTCTGCTTGCCGCGCACCTCGGCGAAGATCGCGTCGCGCTCCGCCGCCGGCGGGTCGTCGACGGCCCACAGCGGCAGGCCCTCGGCCCGGACCATCGGGGCGGCCTCGCGCGGAGCGGCGATGAGGATGTCGGCGCCGGCGCGCTGGAAGGCGCGGGCGAACGGGATCAGCGGGCCGAAGTGGCCGGCCCCGGCCTTGGTCGTCATGAGAACGCGCATGGTGGATCTGACGGCCACAGTCGAGGCTGCTTCCCGTGACGTCGCGCACACTGCGCGCGCCGCTACCGTGTCCGCGATGGATCTCCAGCTGCTGTCAGAGCGCCTTCGCGCCGAAGGCGAGCCGCGCTTCCGCGCCGCCCAGGTCTGGGCGTGGACGGCCCGCGGCGCCGGGGGCTACGACGCGATGACCAACCTGCCGGTCGCGCTGCGCGGGCGCCTGGCGGCCGAGGTCCCGTTCTCCTCGCTGACCCTCGAGGACGAGGCGCACGCGCGCGACGGCACGGTCAAGGCGCTGTTTCGCACCCACGACGGCCGCCCGGTCGAGGCCGTGCTCATGCGCTACCGCGACGACCGCCGCTCGCTGTGCCTGTCCTCGCAGTCGGGCTGCCCGCTGACCTGCAGCTTCTGCGCGACCGGCCAGATGAAGTTCGGGCGCAACCTCACCGCGAGCGAGATCCTCGACCAGGCGCTGCACTTCCGGCGCATGGACGACGTCGACCACGCGGTGTTCATGGGCATGGGCGAGCCGATGATGAACCTCGACAACGTGCTCGCCGCCTGCGAGCGCCTGCCCGACCTGGGCATCACGCACCGCCGCACCGCGATCTCGACCGTGGGCTGGATCCCCGGCATCGACGCGCTCGCGGCGCAGCCGATGCCGATCCGCCTGGCGCTCTCCGTCCACGCCGCCGACGACGCGCTGCGCTCGGAGATCATGCCGGTCAACGACCGCTATCCGCTGGCCGACGTGCTGGCCGCGTGCCGGCGCTTCTACGAGGCCAAGCGCCGGATGGTCTTCGTCGAGTATGTGATGCTCGGCGGCGTCAACGACCGCTACGAGCAGGCCGTTCAGCTCGCCCGCGCACTCGATCCCAAGATGTTCAAGGTCAACCTCATCCCGTACAACCCGACCGGGATGTACGACGGCTCCAGCCGCGAGGCGATCGCCGCCTTCCAGGCCGTCCTGGAGGAGCACGGGATCGGCGCGACCGTGCGCCTCACGCGCGGGCGCGACATCGACGCGGCGTGCGGCCAGCTGGCGGCGAAGGCATGAGGCTCTGGCGCAGCCGCCGCACGCCGCGCGTCGTGTTCATCCACGCGGGCGGGGTCGACGGACGCATGTGGCACCCCGTGGCCGAGCGCATCGACGGCATGCGCCTGCACATCCCCGACCTCCGCGGCCATGGGAGCACGCCGCTGCCGCCGGGCGAGTACTCCCACGCCGACGACCTCCTGGGCATGTTCGACGACCTGCGGATCGGGCGCGCCGCCCTCGTGGGCTCCTCGTTGGGCGGCTGGATCGCGCTGCAGCTGGCGACCAAGGCGCCCGAGCGCGTCGCCGCGCTGGCCCTGCTGGCGTCGACCGACCGCGACCGCGACGACTCGGAGTGGTCGCCGCAGATCGTCTCGTTCCGCGAGAAGGAGGACGCGCTGCTTGCCGCCGACGACATCGAGGCCGCGGTGGCGCTCGGCCTGCGCGTCTGGAAGCCCCGCCCCGGGGTGCGCGACCTCGTCGAGGAGATGACCCGCGACGCCTTCGCGCTCCAGCAGGGCGTCGAGGCGCAGGAGCTCCCCCTGCCGGTCGACCTGGCAGCCATCAAGGTGCCGACCCTCGTCGTCTCGGGCGCCAAGGACCCGATGCCCGACTTCGCCCGGATCGCCGATCACTTCGCGGCCGAGATCGACGGCGCCGAGCGCGCCGTCATCAAGGACGCCGGGCACCTCATCGCCCTCGAGCGCCCCGACGCCACCGCTGAGCTGCTGCGGCCCTGGCTAGAGGGCGTCAGCGCGTAGCAGCGCGTGCAGCCGCCCGAGGCCCTCGCGGGCCTCGTCGGAGAGGTCGTCGACGACGATCGACATGCCCACGAGCGTCGCGCCGGTGCTCTCGATGAGCTGGCGCCCCGCGAGCGCCTGCGAGCCGGTCTCGAACCAGTCGTCGACGAGGACGACGCGGTCCTCGGGGCCGAGCGCGTCGCGCTGCATCCGCAGCGCGTGGGTGTGGCCCTGCCAGTCGGGCCCGGACACGGCCTCCGCCAGTTCGCCGGGCAGCCAGCCGTCCGCCTTGCGCACGGCCACGAAGCCGGCGCCCGTGTGGGCCGCCATCGCCCCGCCGAGGACGAAGCCGCGCGCCTCGAGGCCGGCGACCTTCGTGTACCGCTCGCCGCGGTAGGGCGCCGCCAGAGCGGCGACCACCCGTGCGAACAGCTCACGATCGGCGAAGGCGCGCCAGATGTCCGAGCGCCCGTCGCCGCCTTCGCGCATCCGCTCTGCCAGGTCTTCGGAGAGCGTGCGCATCATCGCTCAAGCGGCGTCCGCGACCGCCGGGCTGCCGCCCGCTCTCGCCTCGCCGGCCTTGAGCAGGCGCTCGCGCAGGTCGGCCTCCTCGTCAGGGCTCGGGTCCCACTCGCTGGGGTCCGGCAGGTCGTCGAGCGACTCGAGCCCGAAGAGCTTGAGGAAGAGCGGTGTCGTGCGGTAGAGCACGGCGCCGAAGTGCGAGCGCCCGCCCTCCTCGACCAGGCCGCGCTCGAGCAGCGTCCCGGATGCCGAGTCGGCGCTGACGCCGCGGATGCGCGTGATCTCCGGGCGCGAGACGGGCTGCAGGTAGGCGACGATGGCCAGCGTCTCGGCCTGCGCGGGGGTCAGCGGCGGCGTGCGCGGCTTGGCCAGCAGCCGGCGCGCCGCGGGCTCGGTCTCCGGCGTCGTGGCCAGCGTGAAGCCCCCGGCCAGCTCGCGCAGCACGAGGCCGCGCTCGCCCGGCGCATAGGTGGCGCGCAGCTCGTCGAGCGCCTCGGCCAGCTCGCCGGCGTCGCATTCGGCCGCCGAGGCCAGGTCCGCGGCGCTGACGGGCTCGCTGGAGAGGAAGAGCAGCGCCTCGAGGGTGCGGGCGAGGGCGCTCACGACGCCGTCGCCTCGCGCGCCGGTACGTGCGCCATGGCCGTGATGGCGATGTCGCCGAACGGCTCGTCCTGGCGCCAGCTCGCCTCGCCCTGCTTGTAGAGCTCGAGCAGCGCGAAGAGCGTGACCGCCACGGTGACGCGATCGGCGCCGCGCACGGCATCGTCGAACGAGCACGCGCCGCCACGCAGCAGCAAGCGCAGGTGCGCGAGGCGCTCCGCTACCGTGACCCGCGGGACGGTCAGGTGATCCAGGCGCAGTGGCTCAGGCACGCGCAGCAGCCCGCCGATGGCCGCGCCGAGCTGCCCGGGCTCGTAGACGGCTCCCGCGTCGTCGTAGGTGACGCGGCGCAGGGCCGGCGGCAGCGGCGCGGCGCGGAAGCGATGGCCGTCCTCGTCGGCCAGGCGGTTGGCCAGGTGCTCGGCCGCCCGGCGGTAGCGGCGCGCCTCGAGCATGCGCGCCAGCAGCTCCTCGGCCGCCTCGCCCGGCTCGAGGTCGAGCAGCTCCTCCTCCTCGCGCGGCAGCATGAGCCGCGACTTGAGCTCCAGCAGGGCCGCGATGAGGACGAGGAACTCGGTCGCCGCCTCGAGGTCGAGCTCGCCGCGGCGCTCCAGGAAGTCGAGGTAGCTGAGGACCACGTCGGCCAGCTCGACCTCGAGCAGGTCGACCTCCTCACGCAGCACGAGCGTGAGCAGCAGGTCGAACGGCCCGGAGAACACCTCGAGGTCCAGCTCGAGGTCAGCGATGGGAACGGGCGCCACGCGCGACAAGGTAGCGAGGAGTCCGGTCGGCGACCGCCAGCGAGACGGCGTAGGCCCCGGCGAGCAGCAGATACGGCACCGCATCGGTCGTCACCTGGGCCAGCGCGCCGCCTCCCGCCGCGCCGACCGTGAAGCCGGCGGCCCACGCCAGGTTGAAGAACGCGTACGCGTAGGCGTCGTCGAGGTCGATGAGCTCGGCCCCGGCTGTGAGCAGCAGCCCGGCCGGCACCCACAGCACGCCGAGCAGGCCGGCGGCGAACACGACGACGATGGCCAGCCCCCACGCGCTGTCCGGCAGCTGCAGCACGACGAGCGCCACCGCGCCGATGGCCAGCCCGAGGCGCGCGATGGGCACCGGGCCGCGGCGATCGGCGGCCCGCCCCGCTCCGGGCGCGATGACGGCCTCGACGCCCGCGGCGGCGAAGAACGTCGCGCCCAGCGCGAGGCCGCTCGCCCCGAGCGCGGCCAGGTGCAGCGGCGCGAGCACGTCGAGCACGCCGAAGGCGGCCGCCGGCAGCGCCGTGAGCCACATGCCGGCGAGCATCGAGCGCTGGCGCAGCGCGGCCGCCGGCGCGGTGAGGACCTCCGAGCCGCGGGGCGCGGGCATGGTCATCGCCCAGGCGCCGAGCGCCACGCCGAAGAGCACCGTGGTCGAGAAGGCCGCCTCGCGCCCGATCGCGGTCGCCAGCGCGCCGACCACCGGCCCGAGCTGGACGCCGAAGATGGCCGCCCCGAGGACCCCGCCGATGACCTCGCCGCGGCGCTCGCGCGGCGCCTCGCCGGCCACCCAGGCCATGCCGCCGGCCCACGTGCACGCGCCGCCGACGCCCTGCAGGAAGCGCGCGAGGTCGACCACGACGACCGAGGAGCCGAAGGCGAAGGCCAGGCCGCTGACCGACATGAGCGTCAGGCCGGCGAGGACCGTCGCCTTGACCCCGACGCGCGCGGCCAGCCAGCCGGCGGGCAGCGCGCCGATCAGCGTGCCCGCGGCGTAGGAGCCGGCCAGCACGCCGGCGCCGTTCTTGCCGAGGTGCAGCTCGTCGACGAGGTCGGGCAGCAGCGGCGTGATCGCCGCGTAGAACATCGTGTCGACGAGGACGATGGCGCCGACGAGCAGGCTGAGCCGGCGCACGTGGCGGCTAGCCGCGCGGCCCGAAGCCCATCGCCGCGCGCACGTCGGCGAGCGTCGCGCCCGCCATGGCCGACGCCTTCCCGGCGCCCTCGGCGAGGATCGCGTCGAGGCGATCCTCGTCGCCGCGCAGCTCCGCGTAGCGCTCGCGAACGGGCGCGAGCATGTCGACGACGGCGGTCGCGGTGGCCGCCTTGAGGTCGCCGTAGCCGCGCGCCGAGGCCATGTCCGCCACGACGGCCTCCGGCGTCAGCCCGCGCGCGACGGCGAGGATGTCGATCAGGTTGGTGACCCCGGGCTTGTCGGCGGCGCGGACGATCTCGCTGCCGGAGTCCGTGACCGCGCGCTTGATCTTCTTCTCGATCGTCGCGGGATCGTCGAGGACGAGGACCGTGCCCTCCGGCGTCCCGCCGGTGGTCGACATCTTGTTCGCCGGCTCCTGGAGGTCCATGATCCGCGCCCCGACGTCGGGGATCCGGTGCTCGGGCACCACGAGGATGTCTTCGCCGAAGCGGGCGTTGAAGCGCCGGGCCACGTCGCGCATGAGCTCGAGGTGCTCACGCTGGTCCTCGCCCACCGGCACCTCGTGGGCGCGATAGGCGAGTACGTCGGCCGCCTGCAGCACCGGGTAGAAGAGCAGCGCCGCGGAGACCAGCTCGCGCTGGGCCACCGACTTGTCGCGGAACTGGTGCATGCGGTTGAGCTCGCCGACCGCGGTCACCGACGACAGCAGCCACGTCAGCTCGGTGTGCTCCGGGACGTCGCTCTGGCGGAAGAGCACGCAGCGCTCGGCCTCCAGGCCCGCCGCGAGGAGGATCGCCGTGGTGTCATAGACCCGCTCGCGCAGCTCCGTGGGGTCGTAGGCGACGCTGATCGCGTGCAGGTCGACGATGCAGTAGATGGCCGGATCGCCGCGGTCCTGACCCTCCACGTACTGGCGGATCGCGCCGATGTAATTGCCCAGGTGCTTGCGCCCGGTGGGCTGGATGCCGGAGAAGATGCGCACGGCCCGACACCGTACCCAGCGCAAAGAAAAGCGGGAGCTCCGCTCCGACAAGCTCTCGAGCACCTGGGGGGCGAATGGTGTTCGAGGGCGCCGGAGCGGGCTCCCGCTTTCAAGCCGGCCGGGGGGCGAATGGCCGGGCCGCGAGAAGCTCGCGACGAAACCCCCTATGCCCGAACGCGCCAGAATTCAATCGCACTTGCCTGAACAGGTGCGCGGACCGGGTAGGGCGGCGTCCGGCGCCTTACGCCGAGAGCGTCTGGCGGAGCACCGGGCGCTTGGCCGCGGCCGCCTCGTCGAGGCGGCGCACCGGCGTCGAGTAGGGCGCCTCGCGGGCGATGGTGGGGTCCTCGCGCGCCTCGCGCAGGATGTCGGCCACGACCTCGGCGAACGCGTCGAGCGTCTCGCGCGTCTCGGTCTCGGTGGGCTCGATGAGCAGCGCCTCGTCGACCAGCAGCGGGAAGTAGACCGTCGGCGGGTGGAAGCCGTGGTCGAGCAGGCGCTTGGCGAGATCGAGGGTGCGGATCTGCAGCTCGCGCTTCATCGGCGCGCCGGAGAGGACGAACTCGTGCATGCACAGCTCGCCGAAGGCGAGCGGCAGCTGCTCGGCCACGCCGAGGCTGCGCAGCCGCGCGAGCAGGTAGTTGGCGTTGAGCACGGCCGTCTCGGACGCGTCCTTGAGCCCCTCGGCGCCCAGCGAGCGGATGTAGGCGTAGGAGCGCACGAAGCAGCCGTAGTTGCCCTGGAACCCGCGCAGCTTGCCGATCGACTTCGGACGGGAGTCATCGAGATCGAAGCGGCCGTCGCCCGAGCGGGTGATGACGGGCCGCGGCAGGTAGGGCTCGATGCGATCGGACACCGCGATCGGGCCCGCGCCGGGGCCGCCGCCGCCGTGGGGCTGGGTGAAGGACTTGTGCAGGTTGAAGTGCACGATGTCGAAGCCCATGTCGCCCGGGCGGGAGATGCCCATGACCGCGTTGAGGTTGGCGCCGTCGTAGTAGAGGGTCGCCCCCACGTCGTGTACGACGTGCGCGATCTCCTCGATGTTCGCGTCGAAGATCCCCAGCGTGTTGGGGTTGGTGAGCATCAGGCAGGCGACGCTCTCGTCCGCCTTGGCGCGCAGGTCGTCGACGTCGACCCCGCCGGCGGCGTCGGTGCCGACCTTGACCACCTCGTAGCCGGCCATCGTCACCGTCGCCGGGTTCGTCCCGTGCGCGGTGTCGGGGGTGAGGACCTTGGTGCGCTGCTGGCCGTGGTCGGCGTGGAAGGCCTTGGTCAGCAGCACGCCGGCCAGCTCGCCGTGCGAGCCCGCGCTGGGCTGCAGCGAGACGTGTGGCAGCCCCGCGATCTCAGCCAGCGCGCGCTCGAGGTTCCACATCAGCTCGAGGGCGCCCTGGGCGTGCGCGGGGTCCTGGAGCGGGTGCAGCCGGGCATGGCCCGGCAGCCCCGCGACGCGCTCGTGCAGGCGCGGGTTGTGCTTCATCGTGCACGAGCCGAGCGGGTAGAAGCCCGAGTCGAGGTCGAAGTTGCGCTTGGAGAGGTTGACGTAGTGGCGCACGAGCTCGGGCTCTGAGACCTCGGGCAGGCGCGGGGGCTCGGTGCGACGGAGGCTGGCGGGGAGCAGTCCCTCGACCTCGGGCACGTCCATCGGCGGGCAGCTGAACGCCCGGCGCCCGGGAGCGCCCTTCTCGAAGATCGTGGTCGCGGCCTCGCGCTGCAGCGGCGTCTCGGTGGCGGCGCTCATGCCGTGGCCCCCGCGGTCTGGCGCTCGGCGGCCACCGCGGCGCCGAGGACGTCGGCCAGGCGGTCGATGTCCGCCTTGGAGCGCTGCTCGGTGACGGCGACGAGCAGGCCGTCGGGGTGCTCTTCGTACTCGCGTCCGAGGGCGAAGCCCGGGTTGACGCCGGCGTCCTGGCAGCGGGCGATGACCTTGTCCACCGGCGCCTGCACCCGTATGGCGAACTCGCGCACCACCGGCTGCTCGTGGAGCGCCTCGACGCCGTCGAGCGCGGTCAGCGCCTCGCGCGCGTAGTGCGTGCGCTGCAGCAGCAGCTCGCCGAGCTCGACGAGGCCGCGTCGCCCCAGCCAGGTCAGGTAGACGACGCCGGCCAGCGCGTTGAGCGCCTGGGCGGTGCAGATGTTGGAGGTCGCCTTCTCGCGGCGGATGTGCTGCTCGCGCGTCTGGAGCGTGAGCACGAAGCCGCGGCGCCCGTCGACGTCGCGCGTCTCGCCCGCGATGCGCCCGGGCATGCGCCGCAGATAGGCCTCGGTGGCGGCGAAGAAGCCGAAGGACGGGCCGCCGAAGTCCAGGCGGTTGCCGAGCGTCTGCCCCTCCCCCACGGCGACGTCGACGCCGCACTCGCCCGGCGGCTTGAGGATCCCCAGCGGGATCGGGTCGTAGGAGCCGACGACGACCGCGGGCGAGTCCTTGGCCGCGCCCGCCAGCGCGGCGGCGTCCTCGACGGCACCGAGGAAGTTGGGCTGCTGGAAGATCACCGCGCTCGTGTCCTGGTCGATGGCGGCGGCCCAGGCATCGGCGTCGGTCGCGCCGTCGCGCAGCCCGACCTCGACGACCTCGTGGCCGTAGCCGGCCGCCAGCGTGCGCAGCGCCGCGCGCGAGTGCGGGTGCACGCCGCGCGAGACGACGACCCGGGGCTTGCCGTTGGCGAGCTTGGCCAGGTAGGCGGCGGCGCCGACGGCGCTGGGGCCCTCGTAGACGCTCGCGTTGGACACGGGGAGCGCAGTCAGCTCGGAGATGGCCGTCTGGTACTCGAACATCACCTGCAGCCCGCCCTGCGAGATCTCGGGCTGGTAGGGCGTGTACGGCGTCAGGAACTCCGAGCGCCCCATGAGCATGTCGATGACGGCCGGGACGTAGTGGTCATACATTCCGGCGCCGAGGAAGGTGATCTCGTCCTCGGCGCTGGTGTTGGCCGCGGCCAGCGCGCGCAGGTGCGCGTAGACGTCCTGCTCGGCCATGCCGGCGGGCAGGTCGAGCGGGCGCTGCAGACGCACGGCGGCCGGGATCTGGCGATCGAAGAGCTCCTCGAGCGAGCCGACGCCGATCTCGGCCAGCATCGCCTCGAGGTCCTCAGGGGTTGTCGACGTGTAGGTGCTCAACTCAGGACAGGCTCTTGGAGTACGCGGCGGCGTCGAGCAGGCTGTCGCGCTCGGCGGGGTCCGAGAGCTTGACCCGGGCGAGCCAGCCGTCGCCGTAAGGGTCCTCGTTGATGGCCTCGGGCTTGTCCGAGAGCGCGGCGTTGACCTCGACGATCTCGCCGGACATCGGCGCGATCACGTCGGAGACGGCCTTGACCGACTCCACCTCGGCGTAGGGCTCGTCCTTGCTCACGGTGCTGCCCACCTCGGGCGGCTCGAAGAAGACGACCTCGCCGAGCGCGTCCTGGGCGAACCAGGTGATGCCGAAGGTGGCGGTGTCGCCGTCGAGGCGAACCCAGTCGTGCTCGGGGTGGTAGAGCAGGTCGTCGGGGTAGCTGGCGTCAGCCATCGTTCTCCTTGCGGTAGAGCGGCTTGGTGCCCACCACGGCGGGGCGGACCTTGCCGCGCACGTCGATCTCCAGCTCGTTGCCGGGCTGCGCCCGCTCGGCGGGCACGTAGGCCATGCCGATCCCGACGCCCAGGCACGGCGACAGGGTCCCGCTGGTCACCTCGCCGCCACCGACCACGGGGTTGCCCTGACGCGCGATGCCGGCGCCGGTCAGCGTGAAGGGCGCAAGCTTCTCGCTCGGGCCGGCCTCGCGGACGGCGCGCACGGCGTCGGCGCCGATGAAGTCCGTGTCCTCCTTGCAGCACCAGCCCAGGCCGGCCTCGATCGGGCCGCGCTCCGGCATCAGGTCGTTGCCGTAGAGGTGGAAGCAGACCTCGAGGCGCAGGGTGTCGCGCGCGGCCAGGCCGGCGGGGGCCGCGCCGCGGCGGGTGAGCTCGTCCCACAGCGCCGGCGCGTCGGCGGGGTCGCAGAGGATCTCGACCCCGTCCTCGCCCGTATAGCCGGTCCCGCACACGAGCGTGCTGCGCCCGCCCAGCCTGCGCGTCGCCGTGGTGAAGCGCGCCGGGAGCGGGGCGTCGGCGATCGCCTGGACGATCTCGCGCGCGCGAGGGCCCTGGACGGCGAGCATCGCGTAGCGCTCGTGCGCGTCGGCCACCTCGGCGTCGACGCCACCGGCGTGGCCCTGGAACCACGCGAGGTCCTTGTCGTGGTTCGCGGCGTTGGTGACGGTCAGGTAGCGGTCGGGCGCGGTGCGGTAGGTGAAGAGGTCGTCGAGCACCCCGCCGTCCTCGCGACACAGCACGGAGTACTGAGCGCCCCCGACGGCGAGCTTCTCGAGGTCGTTGGAGAGCAGGTGCTGCAGCAGCTGGACGGCCTGCGGCCCGCTGGTCTCGATCTCGCCCATGTGCGAGACGTCGAAGACCCCGCACGCGTCGCGCACGGCGACGTGCTCCTCGCGGATCCCCCCGTACTGCACGGGCATCTCCCACCCCGCGAAGGGGACGAGCTTCGCGCCCGCGTCGACATGGCGGTCGAACAGGGGCGTGCGCTTGAGCGTCTGGGAAGAGGAGGCGGCGGCCACCGCGCCAGGACACTACCAACGCGGCGGCCGGCCTCCCCCGGGTCGCGTCACGCGCCCGCGAAGGCGCGCTCGAAGGCCTTGGGGTCCGACCACCAGGTCGCGGCCATCTGCCGTGAGACCGGGTCGGGGAAGATGTCCTGGTGGCCGGCGGCCAGCCCGTCGAGGATGCCCTCGGCGACGATGGCCGCGGAGGCCTTGGGAACGTCGATCCCAGCCAACATGTCGGTGTCGACGGCGCCTCCGATGGCGAGGCGTCATGGCTGCGCGCCCTGCGTGACCCGGCCGTCGCGGGCGCCCTCGCCCTGCTGCACGATCGCCCGGCGCAGGCCTGGACGATCGAGGCCCTGGCGAACGAGGTCCACGTCTCGCGGGCGACCCTCGCCCGGCGCTTCACGGAGCTCGTCGGCGAGCCCCCGCTGGCCTACCTCACCCGCTGGCGGATGGACCTCGCCGCGCGCAGGCTGCGCGAGACGGCCGAACCGGTGGGCGCGGTGGCCGAGAGCGTCGGCTATAGATCGGAATATGCGTTCTCGCGCGCGTTCTCACGCGTGCGGGGCGAGCCGCCGGGTCGCTACCGGCGTGCGCAGGCCGCCTAGCTGTCCTGGGTGCTCTTGGTCGGGTACACCTGGACCAGCAGATCGTGCAGAAGCTGATCGCGGTCGTCCTCGCTGGACTGGGCGAGCGCCTCGAGGTGCTGAGCCAGATCGTCAATCGTCATCTCGGGCACGGCGTTCCCCCAGGCTGATCGAACTCCATGACCGAGCTTACGGTCGTTGCAGGGCGATTTTGACCGGACATCCGGCTAGTCCGGCGCCGAAAAGTGGGGAGGGAAGGGCGTCAGGAGGCGAACGCCGCTGAGGGCCTCTCAGCGGTCCGTCGCGCCGTCGCCGGGGGCGCCGCTCAGCGGTCGCGCACGCTCAGCCGTCGCGCACGCTCAGCCGTCGCGCACGCTCAGCCGTCGCGCACGCTCAGCCGTCGCGCGCTCAGCGGTCGCGCAGGAAGGGCGGGATGTCGATGTCGTCGTCGGAGATCTCCAACGACGAGCGCTCGCGCTCGCCGACGCGCGGGCTGCGGTCGCGCCGGCTGGCGCGGTCGCGGGTCTCCTCGCGCGCGGTGCGCGGGCGGGCGCGGCCATGGTCGAAGCCGGTGGCGATGACCGTCACGCGGACCTCGTCGCCGATCTGCTCGTCGATGACCGAGCCGAAGATGATGTTGGCGGTCGAGTCGGCCGCGCTCTGGACGACCTCCGCGGCCTCGTTGATCTCGAAGAGGCCGATGTCCTTGCCGCCGGTGATGTTGAGCAGGATCCCGGTGGCGCCCTCGACGGACTCCTCGAGCAGCGGGCTGGCGATGGCCTGCTTGGCGGCCTCGACGGCACGATTCTCGCCGCCGGCCTGCCCGATGCCCATGAGGGCCGAGCCGGCGTCGGTCATGATCGTGCGCACGTCGGCGAAGTCGAGGTTGATGAGGCCGGGGATCGTGATGAGGTCGGTGATCCCCTGCACGCCCTGGCGCAGCACGTTGTCGGCCTCACGGAAGGCCTCGAGGATCGTCGTGCGGCGCTCGACGATGTTCAGCAGCTTCTCGTTGGGGATGACGATGAGCGTGTCGACGACGTCGCGCAGGCGGCCGATGCCCTCGTCGGCCTGGCGCATGCGCTGCGAGCCCTCGAAGTCGAACGGCTTGGTGACGACGCCGACGGTCAGCGCGCCGATCTCGTTCTTGGCGATCTCGGCGATGACGGGCGCGGCGCCCGTGCCCGTGCCGCCGCCCTCGCCCGCGGTGACGAACACCATGTCCGCGCCCTTGAGCGCCTCCTTGATGTCGTCGCGCGACTCGGCGGCCGCACCGAAGCCCACCTCCGGGTTGGCGCCGGCGCCCAGGCCGTGGGTCAGGTCATGGCCGATGTTCAGCTTGATGTCGGCGTCGCACATCTGCAGCGCCTGGGCATCGGTGTTGGCCGCGATGAACTCGACCCCGCGCAGGCCCGCGTCGACCATCCGGTTGACGGCGTTCGTACCGCCGCCGCCGACGCCGACGACCTTGATGACCGCGAGATAGCTTCCGCTGCTTTCCATGGGTTCCGACCGAGCCTCGATCTAGCGTTGAAGGTTTTGCGCGCCCCCGGTCGTGCGTGTGCGCGCATGCACCGTATGCACGGGCATCGAACCGTGTCAACGCGAAGTCTAGGGCAGCAAGGAACCTTGCAGTTTCCGGAACCCTCAAGTTGTGCATGAGATTCGCGGTCGAAACGACCCTCGACCACAAGTCGAGGGTCAGGTCATGGTCCCACCGGTGTCGTCTGGGGTTGCGAGGGCTGAGTCTGGGGCTGCGCGGGCTGCGCGCCGACCTGCGGGCTGGTCTGCGTGGGCGACTGCGCCGCGGCTGCCGCCGGGTCCACGAGGCCGCCCGCGGCGGGCCGCTCGGGGAGCCGGAGGTCGATGTAGGTGGCGCCCGTCGAGCTGCGATCGGCGAGCACGCTGGCCGCCGCCGTCCACTTGGCCCGCAGGCGGTCGGCGCCACCGAAGAACAGGAGCGGACCGTTGGCCAGCGGCGCGGTCAGGCCCCGGGGGCCGGGGTACACGCGGGTGACCTTGGCGCGCAGCTCGGGCGGTGCGGCCGCCAGCAGGCCGACGGCGCGCAACGCACGTTTGTCGGCCAGCGTGTCGCCGGGGGGCGGGGAGGCCACGGAGACGACCGGCAGGCCGGTGCTGGAGCTGCCCCGCAGCAGGGTGCCGTCGGCGGCCACGGGGACGCGATCCGAGCCGGCGGCGAGCATCGCGACGGCGACGTGCTCGTGGACCACGATGCGGAGCCCGTGCGGGAAGTCCGGGTGGGCGTCGACCGCCATGATCGCCGGATACGGCTCGACCGCCGTGCGCAGCTGGTCGGGACGCACGTGCAGGGTGGTCATGTCGCGCGCGGCGCCCTCGAGGGCCGCGCGCACGCGCGGGGCCTCGGTGCCGCTCAGCCCGGTGACGCTGACCTTGTCGACCGCCACCAGCCCCGAGTCGCGCAGCCACAGCCAACCGCCGCCCAGGAGCGCCAGGACGCACGCGCAGGCGCCGACGGCGCGGACGGGCGGGCGGCGCGGCAGCGACAGCGCGGGCAGGGGCATCCGGGTGCGTCCTTCGACGCGGGCGCGCGGATCCCTACCCTGAGGCGCCGTGCGGCTGAGCGACCTGACGACCCTGCGCCTCGGAGGCCCCGCGGGCCGCTACCTGCAGGCCACGAGCGAGCAGGCGCTCATCGATGCCGTGACCGAGGCCGATCGGGCGGGCGAGCCGCTGCTCGTGGTGGCGGGCGGCTCGAACCTCGTCGTCGCCGACGAGGGCTTCCCCGGGAGCGTCGTGCGGATCGCCACCAGGGGCGTCGCGCGCGCGGGCGCCGCGCTCGAGGTCGCCGCCGGCGAGCCGTGGGACCCGCTGGTGGCCGACTGCGTGGCCGGGGGCCTGGCCGGCGTCGAGTGCCTCGCGGGCATCCCGGGGTCGGTCGGCGCCACGCCGATCCAGAACGTCGGCGCCTACGGCCAGGAGGTGGCCGAGACGATCGCCGCGGTGCGCGTGCTCGACCGCGCCGACGGCGCCGTGCGCACGCTCACACCGGCCGAGTGCGGTTTCACCTACCGCTCGAGCGCGTTCAAGCGCGAGCCGGGGCGCTGGGTGGTCCTCGCGGTGAGCTTCGCCCTCGAGGCCTCGCAGCGCTCGGCTCCGATCCGCTATCCCGAGCTCGCCCGCGGCCTGGGCATCGAGGTCGGCGCGCGGGCCGCGCTGGGCGACGTGCGCGAGGCGGTGCTGGCGCTGCGGCGCGGCAAGGGCATGGTCCTCGACCCCGAGGACCCCGACACCGTCTCGGCGGGTTCCTTCTTCACCAACCCGGTCCTCGACGCGGACGCCTTCACGGCGCTGCGCGCCCGCGCCGCCGCGCGGCTGGGGCCCGACACCTCGCCCCCGGCGTGGCCCGACGCCGACGGGCACGTCAAGACGTCGGCCGCGTGGCTCATCGAGCGCGCCGGCTTTCATCGCGGGCACGGCAACCCCGAGGGCATCGCGATCTCGGGCAAGCACACGCTGGCGCTGACCAACCGCGGCGCGGGGACGACCGCGGAGCTCGTCGCCCTGGCGCGCGAGATCGCCGGGGGCGTGCAGGACGCCTTCGGCGTGGCGCTCGTGCCCGAGCCGGTCCTCGTCGGGCACGACTGGTTGCCCGGCGTGGCCTAGGCGGTGATCGCCGCCACCGTGGCGGTGAGCGTGCGCTCCAGGAGGGCGAGCAGGGTCTCGCGGTCCAGGCCGCTGTCGCGCCACTCGTCCAGCGCGGTCTGGTGGAAGTCGAGGTACGCGCGCAGCCCGACCCGCGCCAGGGGCGCGGGATCGTCGGTGCCGAGGTGGTTGAGGGCCATGCCCCTGATCACCTCGTCGCGGTAGCGCTCGAGGACGGCCTGGATCTCGGGCTCGGCCGCCGAGCGGGCCCGGCGCCAGACGAGCCAGGCGTCGCTCGCACGGGTGGCATGCTCGATGGCGCGGTCGGTGTTGGCCGCGAGCCGCTCGGCTAGCGGCCGGCCGGGATCGACGATGAAGTCGCCGGTCAGCTCGTCGCCGGCGCGCTCCAGGGCGGCCAGGAACACGTCGAGCCGCCCCCGCGGGAAGTAGTGGTAGAGCAGGTTGCGGGTGACCCCGGCGCGCTCGCCCACCTCGTCGAGCGAGAGGCCCGCGTAGCCCTGCTCGGCCGCGACCGCCAGGGCCGCCTGCGCGAGCTGGGCGCGGCGCTGCTCCGGCGGGAGCCGCCGGGCCGTCGGCGTCATGCGCTCAGTGCTCATGGACGCGAAGAATTATCGAACATTTACGATTTGTCAACTTTACGGATTGTAAACTACGGTGAACCAGTCCCTCGCCTCGAACTGATCCAGGAGCACTCATTGCGCAAGTACCTCTCGCTGGCCCTCGCCGGCGCACTGATCCTCGCCCTCGGCACCGCTGGGGTCGCCCAGGCCCTCAACAGCCACCAGTCCGTCGCGGTCACGCTCGCCCACAGCAAGGCCGGCACCGCCGCCAAGCCGAAGTCCGTCGGCAAGCTGACCGTCGACATGAAGGTCGCGCTCGATCCTTCCGACCCGGCCTTCGCCACGCGCTCGGCCGTGATCCACTTCGACAAGAACCTCGTCTTCAACTCGGCGAAGTTCCCCAGCTGCACCGAGGCCCAGGCCCAGACCGGCGCCGCCGCATGCGCCAAGGCCAAGATCGGCTCGGGCAACGCCGCCGGCCTCGCGGTCGGACAGCAGCAGGACCTGGCCGTCACGGCCTACAACGGCCCCGGCGGGAAGGCCGTGCTCCTGCACGTCACCGGCAGCAAGCCGCTGAAGATCGACAGCGTCATCGTCGGCAAGCTGAACCCCGACAGCGGCGCCTTCGGCCGCAAGCTCGTGGTCACCATCCCGGCCAACCTCCAGCAGCCGCTGACCGGGCTGTACGCCACGCTGACCTCGTTCGTGACGAGCGTCGGCGGCAGCGCCAAGGGCACGCCCTACGTCGCGCTCAAGGGCTGCTCCGGCGGCAAGCTCAACTTCAAGGGCGACTTCGTCTTCACCGACGGCTCCAAGCAGTCGCCGACGTCGACGAGCGCCTGCTCGAAGTAGCGCCTTCCCCCACCGCACCGCACCGCAGCGATCGGGCGGGCCCTCGGGCCCGCCCGTCCTGCGCCTGGGCGGGGGTTGTCGGCACCCGGCGACGTGCGTAACGTCGCCCCATGAGGGCACGAGAGAACGCGATCCGCTACGTACGCGAGCTCGCCCTGCCGAAGCCCGAGCGCCGGGCCGCGCGCGCGGAGCGACAGGTCGAGGAGGCGATGCGCCGGATGCGGGACAACCGGCACACCCCGGAGCGCCGCGCCGCCCGGATCGAAGCCGAGCGGCGGCGCAACAACGTCTTCGGCGGCTATTAGTTCAGCGGCCGCGCGGCAGCCAGGGCGCGCAGGCGCTCCTGAGCGGGCTCGAGCAGCCCCTCGAAACGCAGCGCATAGGCGTCGTGGCCTTCCTGGCGCAGGACGCGGGCACGGCCGTCGACGCGGTCCGCGCCGCTGAGGAGCAGGTCGAACTCCAGGACCTCGTCCGTGGCCAGCGGGCGCGGGGTGGCGATGCACATGCCGCCCACGCCCAGGTTGACCGTCCGCGCGTCGATGGCCGACCCGGTGCGCCGGCGCAGCACGCATGGGAGGGCGATGTCGGCGCGGGATGTCGTGCGGCGCTCGGGCATCGCCTTGACGCTACCGACTCGCGACCAGTCTGCGACCCAGATCGTCGACGTCGCCCGCGCCGAGCACGAGGCACAGATCGCCGTCGCGCAGCAGATCGCGCAGGACCGGCGCGGCGGCGTCGAAGGTCGGCAGCCACAGCACCGGGCGCCCGCCGGCGGCGTCCGCGGCGGCCTCGGCCACGAGCAGACCCGTGACACCAGGGAAGTCCTCGGCGCGCTCGCGCGCGGGGTAGACGTCGAGCACGGCGGCCACGTCGGCCCGGGCCAGCGCGGCCCCGAAGTCGCGTGCGAGCCGCTGCGTGCGCGAGTAGAGGTGAGGCTGGAAGACCGCGACCACCCGCCCGGGCGCCAGCGTGCGGGCCGCGTCGATGGTGGCGGCCACCTCGGTGGGGTGATGGGCGTAGTCGTCGATCACGCGCGCGCCGCTGCTCGTGGTGCCCAGGGCCTGGAAGCGCCGCCCCGCGCCCGTGAAGTCCGCCAGCGCCGCGGCGGCCGCCGCGGGGCGGGCGCCGGCCAGCGCCACGGCCTCCAGGGCGGCGGCGGCGTTGCGCGCGTTGTGGGCGCCCGGGACGGCCAGGCGCACGGTGTGCCCGCGCCACTCGAACGTCGATCCGCCGCGGTCGAGCGCCGGGGCGGGGACGTCGAAGGCCACGTGAGGAGCATCGCCCCGCAGGGCGAGCACGTCGGGGCGGTCCCACAGGACGGCCTGTGGCGCGCCGGCCAGCAACGCGCGGAAGACCTCGCGCACCTCGGCCAGTGAGCCGTAGGTCGCGTGGTGGTCGAGCTCGACGTTCGTCACCACGGCCACGTCGACGTGCAGCGAGAGCATCGAGCGGTCCGACTCGTCCGCCTCGACCACGAGCCACTCCCCCGCCCCCCAGTCGGCGTTGAGGCCGGTCGTGGTCAGCGCCCCGCCGATCAGGTAGGCGGGCTCGAGCCCGCAGCGAAGCAGCACATGCGCCGCCATCGATGTCGTCGTGGTCTTGCCGTGCGCCCCGGCGATCGCGATGGTGCGCTTGAGCGCGCTCAGCTGCGCGAGCAGCTCGGCGCGCGGACGGTCGGGCAGGCCGCGCTCGCGCGCCGCGGCGCGCTCGGGGTTCTCGAGCGGGATCGCCGTCGAGTGCACGACCTCGACGCCGTCGCCCGCGGGCACGTTCGCGGCGCCATGGCCGACGTGGACCTCGACGCCGAGGGCGGCCAGCGCCTGCAGGCCTGCGGAGTCGGCGCGATCGGAGCCCGAGACCGCGGCGCCGAGCTGCGTCGCGACGCGCGCGTAGCCGCTCATCCCCGCCCCGCCGAGACCGATCAGGTGCAGCCGCCGTCCGGCCCAGGGTCGCTCGTCCGCCATCGCGGGCGAACGCTAGCGGCGCGGCGATGTCGTTCACCGCGCAACCTTCGCCCGGCCCCCACGTTGTAGGCGGGTGATGCAGCCCGTCTCCCCCCATCGCTGGCGCGCCCTCCCCACCGCACTGATCGTCATCGCGGCCCTAGCGCTCGGTGCGGTCACCGCGCGCGCCGACGACGGCTCCCCTCAGCGCGCCGCGGCCAGCACCTCCTCGGCGATCCGCTGAGCGGCCTGCGGCCGCGCCAGCGACGCCGACGCGCGTCCCATCGCCTGAAGCCGCGGGCGGTCGCCCAGCAGGGCCTGCACCTCGCTCGCCAGCCGCTCGGGCGTCAGCTCGGCGTCGTCGACGACGACCGCCGCGCCCGCCTGGGCCATCCAGCGGGCGTTGGAGCTCTGGTGATCGGCCGACGCGTGGGGATAGGGCACGAGGATCGCCGGGCGCCCATGCGCGGCGATCTCGAAGATCGAGCCGCCGGCGCGCGCGACGCACAGGTCGCTGGCCAGGAGCGCCTCCCCGAACGGGGTGATGAACTCGCGCAGGTCGTAGTTGGCCGGCGGATCGGGGCCGAGCCGCGCGCGCAGCGCCTCGTAGTCGCGGCGCCCGCAGGCGTGCAGGACGCGAAAGTCCGCCCCGGCCAGGGCCTGGACCGCGGCGTCGTTGATCGTGCGCGCGCCCAGCGAGCCGCCGAAGACGAGCACGCAGGTGTCGTCCGGCGCCAGCCCGAAGCGCGCGCGGGCGGCGGGGCGATCGGTCGCCGGCGGCGGGACCGGGCGCCCGGTGACGAGGTACCGCTCCCCATCGCGTCCGTCGAGCGGGAAGGCCAGGCACACGCGCCGCGCCCAGCGCGCGAGCAGGCGGTTGGTCAGGCCCAGGTGGCTGTCGGCCTCGGCGAGCACGATCGGCACGCGCCGGGCCACCGCCGCGAGCCCCACCGGGCCGGCGACGTAGCCGCCGGCGCCGAGCACCGCGTCCGGGTGCACCTCGCGCAGGATCCTGCGCGCCGTGCCGACGGCGCCCACCGCCTTCAGCGCCGCGCGCGCGGCCTTCAGCGGGTTGCTGCGGCTCAGCCCCTCGACGGCGATCGGGCGCAGCTCGTAGCCGGCCTCGGGCACCATCGTGCGCTCGGCGCGCTCGCCGCCGACGAAGACGACGCGCGCGCCCTCAGCCCGCAGCGCGTCGGCGACGGCCAGCGCCGGCACCACGTGCCCCGCTGTCCCGCCCGCGGCGATGACGATCGTCGGAGCCATGGCGGCGGGATCCTTCCACGACGCGCAGATGGGCACTGCCCCCGGCGGCGACATTGAGCAGCAGCCCCATGCCGGCCAGCAGCACGGTGAGGTTCGTCGCGCCGTAGGAGATGAAGGGCAGCGGCACGCCGGTCAGCGGCGCCAGGCCGAGGACGGCGAAGACGTTCAAGCACGCCTGGCTGAGGATGAGCGACGTGATGCCGGCCGCCAGCAGCTTGGCGTAGGCGCCCTTGGCGGCCTTGGCCACCCGCAGCCCCGCGTAGGCCACCAGCCCATAGAGGAAGAGCACCGCCATCACGCCTGCGACGCCGAGCTCCTCGCCGATGATGGCCAGGATGAAGTCGGTGTGGGCCTCGGGCAGGTAGAAGATCTTCTGGACCGACTGGCCGATGCCGCGGCCGAAGAGCCCGCCCGAGCCCAGCGCGATCTGGCCCTGCACGGCCTGGAAGCCCGCGCCGCCCGCGTGGCTCCAGGGGTCGACGAAGGTCGTCAGCCGCGCGCGCCGGTAGGGCTCGGACAGCGCGTAGACGGTGATCAGGAAGGCGGCGGCGCCGGCGCCCATGAGCAGGTAGCGCACGGGAAAGCCACCGGCGACGAGCAGCGCGGTGAGCGTGAAGGCGATGACGAGCGCGGTCCCGAGGTCGGGCTGGGAGGCGACGAGCAGCAGCATCGTGCCGGCCACCAGCAGCAGCGGCGTGACGTCGCGTGGCGTGCGGATGCGCCCCGGCTTCTGGGCCAGGAACTTCGCCCCGTAGAGGACGAGCGCGAGCTTGGCCACCTCGGAGGGCTGGAAGGTCAGCGGGCCCGCCCCCAGCCAGCGGCGCGCGCCGTTGACCGTGACGCCCAGTCCGGGCAGCTTGACCGCGACCAGGCAGGCGAACGAGAAGGCCAGCAGCGGTCCCGTCAGCGCCACGACCGCGTCGAGCCCGCGGCGGGCGATGACGTGCAGGGCCACGAAGCCGACGGCGCCGTAGGCCAGGTAGCGCACGAGGTACGTCGTCCCGTCGCCCTGCCCCTGCAGCAGCG
Organism: uncultured Actinomycetes bacterium; assembly: GCA_963807305.1. Taxonomy (GTDB): domain Bacteria; phylum Actinomycetota; class Thermoleophilia; order Solirubrobacterales; family Solirubrobacteraceae; genus JAOPZW01. The sequence goes on along the minus strand of CAWEBN010000011.1, from coordinate 105,574 downwards.
TGCGCGCGCTCGACGCGCTGTAGACCATCACCGCGCCCAGGGCCAGCAGGCACAGCGTGGCCGTGAGAAGAAGGTTGTACTCCAGGGGTGGCTTCGGCTTGCTGGCGCGGGCGGCGGCGCGCATATCGAAGCTAGGTTCGCCGCGCGGCCACCATCTCCTTGAAGGCCCGTCCGCGGGCCTCGTAGTCGTCGAACTGGTCGAACGAGGTGCAGGCGGGCGACAGCAGCACCACCTCGCCGGTGCGCGCGGCCGCGGCCGCGGCATCCAGCGCCCGCTCGAGCGTCTCGCAGCGCTCGCCGCCCACGACCGCGCCCAGGGGCTCGGCCTCCTCGCCGATGAGGTACACGCCGGCGCAGCGCTCGGCCACGGGGGCGCGCAGCGGCGCGTAGTCCTCGCCCTTGCCCCGGCCGCCGAGGATCAGGCGGATCGGCGCGTCGAAGCTCTCGAGCGCCACGAGCGTCGAGGCGACGTTGGTGGCCTTCGAGTCGTTGACGTAGACGACGCCGTCGATCGTCGCCACCTCCTCGAGGCGGTGCTCGACCCCCGCGAAGGTCCGCAGGGCCGAGCGCACGGCGTCGGGCTCGATCCCGCGGGCCAGGCAGATGGCGGCCGCCGCCATCGCGTTGCGGCGGTTGTGCAGGCCGCGCAGGCTGAGCTCCTCGACGCCGAGCAGCGGCTCGTCGTCCCACCACAGCTGCCCGGCGCGGTCGGACAGCTCGGCCTGGGGCCCGTCGCCGAAGCACACGCGCCGCGCGCAGCCGCCGAGGTCCTCGATCCCCAGCCCGAGCGGCGCGACGGCGACGTCGTCGTTGCCCTGGTGGGCGAAGACGCGCAGCTTGGCCGCGCTGTACGCCTCGAAGGTCCCATGGCGGTCGATGTGGTCGGGCGCGAGATTGAGCAGCACGGCGCCCTCGGGGGCGAACTCGACGGCGTCCTCGAGCTGGAAGGAGGAAACCTCGCAGACCACCGTCGCCGCCTCGGGCAGCCGGCCCACCTGCGAGCTCAGTGCGGTGCCGACGTTGCCGGCGACCACCACCGGCCGCCCGGCCTCGCGGTGGATGTGGCCGATGAGCTCGCTGGTCGTCGTCTTGCCGTTGGTGCCCGTCACGGCGATGAACTCGTTGGGGATCAGCCGCCACGCGAGCTCGACCTCGCCCAGCACCGGCAGCCCGCGCTCGCGCGCGGCGGCGATGACCGGCGCCTGGGCGGGCACGCCGGGCGACTTGACCACCGCGCGCACGTGCTCGAGCGCCGCGGGCGAGTCGTCGTCCTGTCGGCGGTCGACCCCGCGCGTCTGCTCGCCGCGGGCGCGCAGGACCTCGAGCGCGGCCACCCCCGAGCGCGCGAGCCCGACCACGAGCCACGGGCCGGGCGGCAGCGGGGGCCGCCGCACCATCAGGTGACCGACTGCTGATACACGGTGAAGCCGATCGCCGCGCACACCGCGGCCACGATCCAGAAGCGCAGGATGATCTTCGTCTCCGACCAGCCGAGGATCTCGAAGTGGTGGTGCACCGGCGCCATGAGGAAGACGCGCTTGCGGAAGGTCTGGAAGGAGAAGACCTGGATGAGGACGCTGAGCGCCTCGACGACGAAGATGCCGCCGAGGACGATCAGGAGCTCCTCGGTCTTCGTCATCACCGCCAGGCCGGCGATCGCCCCTCCCAGCCCCAGCGACCCGGTGTCGCCCATGAAGATCGTGGCCGGGAAGGCGTTGAACCACAAGAAGCCCACGCAGGCGCCGACCAGGCAGCCGCACAGCAGCGCGAGGTCGCGCTGGCCGCCGGTGATGAAGGTGATGCCGATGTAGGCCAGCAGGACGATCGCCGCGCAGCCGCCGGCGAGACCGTCGAGGCCGTCGGTGAGGTTGACCGCGCTCGTCGTGCCCGCCACGACCAGGTAGATGAGCAACGGGTAGAAGACGCCCAGGTCGATGGTGGCGTCGACGGAACGCAGGCGCAGCGTGTCGCTGACGCCCGCCCTCTGGGTCGCCACCCACCACAGGCCGAGCGAGATGGCGATCGTCACGAGCAGCTTGGTGCGCGCGCGCAGGCCCAGCGAGCGGCGCCTGACGATCTTCGTGTAGTCGTCGGCGAACCCGAGCAGCGCGCACGCGACCGCCGCGCCGTAGACCCCGACCGAGCGCCAGTCGTAGTCGCTGAGGATCAGGAACGGCGCCGAGATGGCGGTGAAGATGATGATCCCGCCCATCGTCGGGGTGCCGGCCTTCTCGTGGTGACCGGACGGGCCCTCCTCGCGGATGAACTGGCCGAACTCGCGGTTGCGCAGGGTCGAGATGAAGCGCGGCGAGAGGAAGATGCAGATGAGCAGCGCCGCCGTGCCTGCGATGAGCACCTCGCCCATCAGGCGCCTTCCAGCGCCCGGGCGACGACTTCGAGGCCGACGCCGCGTGAGCCCTTGAGCAGGACGGTGTCGCCCGGGGCCAGGAGGTCCGGGACCGCCCCGGCGGCGGCCCGGGCGTCGGGGAGGGCGATCACCTCGCCGTAGCCGTCGGCGAAGTGCGCGGCACGCGGCCCGACCGCGACGAGCACGTCGACCCCGGTCCCGCGGGCGTGGGCGCCGATCTCGGCGTGGAAGCGAGCCTCGTCGGGCCCGAGCTCGAGCATGTCTCCGAGCACGGCGACGCGGCGTCCGGACGCGGACGCGGCAAGGTCGTCGAGTGCGGCGCGCATCGACATCGGGTTGGCGTTGTAGCAGTCATTGATGACGACGATCCCTCCGGGCAGCTCCATCCGCTGGCCGCGGAAGCTCGACAACGCCACGTCCAACAGACCGTCGGGCTCGACGCCCACGGCGCGCGCCGCGGCCAGCGCGGCGAGCGCGTTACGGCGCATGTGGGCGCTGATCCGTCCCCCCTCACCCATCCCCGTCACCACCAGCTGCAGACCGTCCGGAAGGGCATCCACATCCCCGCCCGGTCCGAAGGTGACGGTGGTGACGTCGTCGCGGCGATGGGCGTCGAGCAGCGTCTCGCCGGCGGGGACGATCGCCGTCCCGCCGGGGCGCAGACCGGCGACGAGCTCGGCCTTGGCCGCGGCGATCGCCTCGATCGAGCCCATCAGCTCGAGGTGCACCGGGGCCACGGCCGTGATGAGCCCGACGTCGGGCTCGGCGATGGCGGTCAGCTCGGCGATCTGCCCCGGACCGCGCATCCCCATCTCGAGGACGAGCGCCTCGGTCCCGGCGGGCGCCTCGAGCACGGTCATGGGCAGCCCGATCTCGGTGTTGAGGTTCTCGCGGTTGGCCACGGTGCGCAGGCGCCGGCTCAGCATGGCCGCGAGGATGTCCTTGGTCGAGGTCTTCCCCACCGATCCCGTGATCCCGACCACGGGGCAGCCCAGGGCGCGCCGCCACGCGGTGGCCAGCCGCTGCAGGGCCGCGAGCGGCTCGTCGGCCGCGATCACGGCTCCGGGCCCTCCCTCGCCTGCCGCCTCGGCGTGCGCGGGCGCCACCAGCACCCCCCACGCGCCGCCGGCCAGCGCCTGCGCCGCGAAGCGCCCGCCATCGACGTTCTCCCCGACCAGCCCCACGAAGAGGTCGCCGGACCCGATCGCGCGCGAGTCGATCACCGCACGCCCAGGGCCGGCGGTGTGCGCGCCCGGCGCAACGAGCCGCCCGCGGGCGGCCTGGGCTACCCGCTCAGGCGACCAGTCGCGCACGCAGGGCCTCGCGGGCGACGGCCACGTCGTCGAAGGGCACCGTGCGGCCGTCCTCGAACTCCTGGTAGCGCTCGTGGCCCTTCCCGGCGACGACGACGACGTCGCCGGGCGCCGCCAGCGCGACGGCGCGCTCGATGGCCGCCTGGCGATCCACCACGCGCTCGGCTTCGGGGGCGCCCTCGGCGATCTCGGCCATGATCGCCTCCGGGTCCTCGCTGCGCGGGTTGTCCGACGTGATGATCGCCACGTCGGCGTGCTCGGCCGCCGCGCGGCCCATCAGCGGCCGCTTGCCGCGGTCGCGGTCGCCGCCGGCGCCGAAGACGACGATCAGCCGGCCCCGCGTCAGCCCGCGGGCCGTGCGCAGCACCGCCTCCAGGGCGTCGGGCTTGTGCGAGTAGTCCACGAAGACGGCGAAGGGCTGGCCTTCGTCGACGGGCTCGAAGCGCCCGGGAACGCGCTCGGCGCCCGCCAGGCCGCGCGCGATCGCGGCGTCGCCGACCCCCAGCTCGCGCGCCACCACGACAGCGCCCAGCGCGTTGAGGACGTTGAAGCGGCCCGGCAGCGTCGTGCGCAGCGCCAGCCCGTCGACCGCGAAGGCCGACCCGCTCGCGTCGCCCTCGACGGCAGTCGCGCGCACCTGGGCGTCGGGGGCGTCGAGTCCGATGCGGATCGCGTTCGGGAAGTCGCGGGCCAGGCGCGCGCCGTAGGGGTCGTCGACGTTGACCACCGCGATCTCCGGCCCGGCTTCGAACAGCCGCCGCTTGGCCAGGAAGTAGTCCTCCATGTCGGCGTGGAAGTCGAGGTGGTCCTGCGTGAGGTTGGTGAAGATCGCCGCCGACCAGTGGATCGCGTCGGCGCGGTGCAGGGACAGGGCGTGGCTCGAGACCTCCATGACGACCGCGTCGTCGCCGGCGGCGAGCATGTCGGCGAAGGTGCGCTGCAGGTCGATGGCCTCGGGCGTGGTGCGCGCCACAGCGTGCTGCTCGCCGCCGACGATCGCGGTCACGGTGCCGAGCAGGCCGGTGCTGCGACCCCCGGCCTCGAGCACGGCGCGCACCAGGAAGGCCGACGTCGTCTTGCCGTTGGTGCCCGTGATCCCCACCGTGGTCAGCCGCGCGGTGGGGTCGCCGGCCAGCGCGGCGGCGGCGGGCGCCATCGCGGCGCGCACGTCGTCCACGAGGACCTCCGGCACGGCGGTGCCCAGCGGCCGCTGCACGACGAGGGCGACCGCGCCGCGCGCGATCGCGTCGCCGGCGTAGTCGTGGCCGTCGCGCGTGAAGCCCGGCACGCAGAAGAACAGCGTGCCCGGCGTGACGAGGCGGTTGTCGTAGGCGAGCGCCGTGACCTCGACCGCGGGCGCGTCGGAGCCGATGACATCTGCCAGCAGCACGCCCGCAGCCTATTGCGGCGGAATGCGCATGTACGGCAGGGCGAAGGAGGCGATCTTCCCGAAGGCCGGCGCGGCGACGACGCCGCCGTAGATCGCGCCCTGGGGCTCATCGACCATGACGCCGATCAGCAGGCGCGGGTGCAAGGCCGGCGCGAAGCCCATGAAGGAGGCGATGTAGTGGAACTTCGAGTACTCGCCCGTGGCCGGGTCGATCTTGTTCGCCGTGCCGGTCTTGCCCGCCAGCTTGTAGCCCGGGATCGAGACCTCGCTGGCCGTGCCGCCGGGGGCGAACGCGCCCTCGAGCATCGTGCGCAGCTGGGCGGCGGTCTTGGTCGAGATGATGCGCTTGCCCTTCGGCTGGGGCACGAGCTTGCCGTCGACGCGGCGCACGACGCGCGGCGAGCGCAGGATCCCGCCGTTGGCGATGGCCGCGTACGCCTGCGCCATCTGCATCGGCGTCACGGCCAGGCCCTGGCCGATCGGCAGGTTGCCCATCGACGAGCCGGAGTACTTGTCGACGGGCAGCACGAGGCCGCGCTCCTCACCGGGGAGATCGACGCCCGTGGGCTTGCCGAAGCCGAACTTGCGCACCCAGTAGTCGAAGCGCTGCTTGCCCATCGCCAGGCCGATCTTGATCGCGCCGACGTTCGAGGACTGGGCGAGGATCTGCGATGTGGTCAGCGTCTCGGGGCCGCGGACGTGCGACTCCCCGATCGTGCGGTCGGCGACCTGGATCTGCGGCGGCAGGTCGAACGGGGTGCTCGGCGTGACCGTGCCGTCCTGCAGGGCGCCCGCGACGGTGACCGACTTGAACGTCGAGCCCGGCTCGTAGGTGTAGCCGACGGCGCGGTTCTGCGTGGCGTAGCTGGGGGCCGCCCCCGGCGCGTTGGCGTTGATGCGCGGCCAGTTGGCCATCGCCAGCACCTCGCCGGTGGCGGGGTTCATGACGATGGCCGTGGCGCCGTGCGGGCGGTAGGTGGCGCCGACGTCGGCCAGCACGCGCTCGACCTTGTCCTGGATGGCGGCGTCGATCGTCAGCTCCAGGCGCGAGCCCGCCTTGGCGGGCTTGGTGTCGTGGATCGAGAGCGACTCGCCGAGGGCGTCCTTGACCAGGCGGCGCTCGCCGTCGGTGCCCTGCAGCACCTTGTCGTCGGCGTACTCGAGCCCGCTCAGGCCGTCGCCGTCGGTGCCGACCGAGCCCAGCAGCTGGCTGGCCAGGTACTGGCGCGGGTACACGCGCCGGTGCGCCGCGGTGGTCTGGATGCCGGGGAGATCGAGCTTCTGCACCGCCGTTCCCTGGCTGGCGGGCACCGAGCGCGCGAGGTACGCGAAGGTGCTGTCGCGCTTGGCGAGCTTGCGCAGGAGCGTGTCGGGGTCGACCCCGAGCAGCGGCGAGAGCTTGGCGGCCGTCCTGGCCGGGTCCTTGACCAGGTACGGCGTGGCGGAGACGTCGTCCGCGGGCTCTGAGACCGCCAGCTCGAAGCCGTGGCGATCGACGATCGTGCCGCGCCGCGCCGGCAGCTCCAGCGAGCTGACCTGCTGGCTGGCGGCCGCGTTGGACAGGCTCGAGCCCCTGATGGTGCCCAGGAAGAGCGCGCGCCCGGCCGCGAGGAGCAGGAGCACGAGGAACGCGGCGAAGAGGAGGCCGATGCGGCGCTCGAGCAGCGCCACCGGCTAGCCCTGCCCGCCCTGGGGAGCGCTTGCGCCGCCCGCGACGGCGGGAGGACCCGTCGCGGTCGGCGCGGTGTTCTGAGGCGCGGTGTTCTGAGGCGCGGTGTTCTGAGGCGCGGTGTTGGCGGGTGCGGTGGTCGTGGCCGGCGCGGAGGTCGTCGCCGCGGGGGCGGTAGTGGCCCCCGCCGGCGCCGCGTTCGTCGTCGCCGGGGCGTTCGTCGTGGCGGTCGCCGCGGGCGCCGCCGCCGGTGGGGTCGTCGTCGTGGTGGCCGAGACGGTCGCGGCCGGAGGCGTCGCCGCCGCCGCCGCGGGCGCGGCCGTCGCGGCACTCGCGGCCACGGGCTTGGGCGGCTTGATCGACGCCGCGGCGTGCGCGCCGTCGGCCCCGCGGCCGTCGAGGTAATGCACGTCGCCGGCGGCGGGCGTGACCATCCCGAGCTTGGCCGCCACGGCCTGGATGCGCTCGCCCGAGTCGAGCTTGGAGATGTCCTCGCGCAGGCTCGAGTTCTGGCGATCGAAGGTGTCGGCTGCGGTCACCGCGCGGCTGATCCCGGCGTTGAGCTTGAGCAGCGACACCTGCATGAAGACGATGCCCATGAGCGCGACCGCCACGAGAGCGATCCACGCGCGGCCGCGGACGAGGCGGTCGAGCACGCGCGCGTCGCCGACCCGCATGGCGCGTGTACCGAGGCGCAGCGCCAGCGGCGGCCGCGCGACCGCGGTCGCGCCCGTCACGCTCGCGCGCGGGTCGCGCTTGGGGCGGCTGGGACCGGAGATCCGGCGCGGCGGGCGCTGCGTCGGCGGGCGGCGCGTCGTGCGCGCGGGATGCCCGGCGGCGATGGTGGCGGGGGGCGTCATGCTTGGTCCTCGATCTTCCGTGCGGCGCGCATCCGGGCGGACCGCGCGCGGGGGTTGGCGGCGACCTCGCCGGGCGTCGGCGCCACGGCGCGGCGGGTGAGCAGCTCGGCCTCCGGGACACGGCCGCAGCCGCAGACCGGGAGGTCCGGCGGGCAGATGCAGCCCCGCGTCCTGGCGGCGAGGAAGCGCTTCACGCGTCGGTCTTCCAGCGAGTGGAAGGAAATCCCTGCAAATCGGCCATGGACCCGGAGCAGCTCCCAGCCGGCGGGCAGCGCGGCGTCGAGCTGACCGAGCTCGTCGTTGACGGCGATGCGGATCGCCTGGAAGACGCGCTTGGCCGGATGGCCGGCCGCGAAGCGGGCAGGGACCGGCACCGCGTCGGTCACGACCTCGACGAGCTCGTTCGTGGTCTCGAGCGGAGCGTGGTCGCGGGCGCGGACGAGGGCGCGTGCGATCGGCCGCGCATAACGCTCCTCGCCGTAGTCGCGGAACAGCGTGGCCAGGCGGCGCTCGTCCCACTCGTTGACGACATCGGCTGCGGTGAGCTCGTCGTCGGGGTCCATGCGCATGTCCAGCGGCGCGTCGTAGGCGTAGGAGAAACCCCGCTCGCGCGTGTCGACCTGCATGGAGGACATGCCGAGGTCGAGGTAGACCAGATCGGCGCGGACGCCCTCGTCGCGCAGCTCCTCGAGGGCCTCGGCGAACGGCGCGCGGATGAAGCGCGTGCGGCAGGCCACGTCGGCCGCGAGCTCGGCGAAGCGCTCCTCGGCCGCGGGGTCGCGGTCGATGGCGATGAGCTCGCCGCCGGGCCCAAGGCGATCGGCCACCAGGCGCGCGTGGCCGCCGCCGCCGAACGTGCAGTCGACCGCGAGCTCGCCCGGGCGGGGGTCGAGGAGGTCGACGAGCTCGCCGGCCAGGACCGGGACGTGCGTGGTGGTCATGTCAACCAGCATGGCCGAAGGCGGCGGTGATGTCGGGGAGCTCGTCGGACAGCGCGGCGTTGTAGGCCGTCCAGGCGCCGCGGTCCCAGACCTCGAGGCATTCGCCGGCGCCGGTCACGACGACCTCCTTGCGCAGGCCGCCGTGCTCGAGCAGGAAGGTCGGCACCATGACGCGGCCGGCGGCGTCGAGGTCGGTGTCGAGCGAGTTGGCGCTGAAGAAGCGCGTGAGCTTGCGCGCCTCGGCCGAGAGCCGGTGCACGCCCTGTAGGGCGCTGTCGGTGTAGGCCTCGAAGCCGCTCGGGGTCCACACCTGCACACAGCGCTCGATGCCCTTCGCGAGGACCACGCCCTCGGACAGCGAAGCACGGAACTTCGCCGGGATCGTGAGCCGGTTCTTCGCGTCGAGGCTGTAGTCGAAGGTGCCGCGGAAGGCCATGTGCGTCGCGCGGTCGGTGGGTGCCGTGTCGCGAGAAGAAGGGTTCGGGCCGAGGTGGAGGAGTGGGAGGAGCCCCTCCACCCCGGTCCGGTATCGGCGTTCTACCCCACTTTCCCCCACAACGCAACCCAACTTGCACATTTCCTCCCACGGATGTCCACCGACGACCACCCGGCGCCACCGGAAAAGGCCGAAAAGCAGGGATTTCGGGTCGTGGGGGATCGTGAGGCGATCCGCGGCGAACCTGTGCAAGACCACGTGCCGATAGCCGTTCTGCACGCGTCCTTGCCGCTTGGAGGCCCTTCCGTCCGGCGCATGTGCACTCCGTGGGGCGCGGTGGGATACCCGTCCATCGACCTGCGCTGGGGATGGGCCCGTCTCCTACGATGCGTGGCAATGAAGACCACGCGCCTGCTCGTCCTGACCCTGGTGCTCACCCTGAGCGCCGCGATCGCCTCGGGTTGCGCGTCGTCGAGCGGGAGCGGAGGCGACGACGATCCCGCCGCGCTGATCCCGGCGAGCGCGCCCCTCTACGTCGAAGGCGTCGTCCGCCCCGACGGCCAGGTCCGCAGCGACCTCGAGGGCGCGCTGAAGAAGATCCTGCGCACGGACGATCCGGGCGCGAAGATCCAGCAGCTGATCGACGAGAGCGGCAAGAGCGACGCCATCACCTTCAAGGACGACGTCGAGCCGTGGGTCGGCAACCGCGTCGGCCTCGCCGTCACGGCGGTGCACAACGGCCGGAACGCCGACTACGCGGCGGTCATCGACTCCAAGGACGACGGCAAGGCCGAGCAACTGCTGGCCAAGCAGAAGGGCACGGTCAAGCGCTCCTACAAGGGCACCGACTACCGCTTCGACGCCAAGGAGAAGACGGCGACCGCGCTCATCGACCACCGCGTCGTGGTCGCCACCGAGGGCGGCCTGAAGGCGATCGTCGACGCCATCGGCAAGGACCACCTCGACCAGGCCAACGGCTTGACCGCGGTGCGCTCCAAGGTGGCCCAGGACCGCATCGGCCTCTTCTACCTCGACGTCCAGGGCCTCGTCCGCACCGTCGCCCAGCAGGCGAGCAGCGACCCGCAGGTCGGCGCGTTGGTGCAGTCGTTCGCGAGCGCGGCGCCCAAGACGCTGGGCGCGGCCCTGCAGGCCCAGCCCGACGCCCTGCGCGTCGACGCCGTCAGCATCGGGACCCCGCCGTCCTCGACCACCGGCGGCAGCGGCGCGGACATCCTCGCGACGCTCCCCGGCGACTCGTGGCTGGGGCTGGGCGTCGCCAACCTCGGTCAGACGCTCGACCGCGTGGTCCAGACCGTGGCCGGCGGCGGCGGCCTCACCGGCGTCGGCGTCAACGCGCTCCTGGGCCAGTTCAAGCAGCAGACGTCGCTGGACCTGCGCCAGGACGTGCTCGGCTGGATGGGCGACGCCGGCGTCTTCGTCGGTGGGACCACGAGCGCCGACCTCGGCGGGGCGCTCGTCATCAAGACGACCGACCCGGCGAAGACCAAGCGCACGATGACCGTCCTCGAGCGCCTGGCGCGCACGCAGCGCGGGAAGGCGAAGATCACCGCGCTGCACGGCACGGGCATCGACGACGGCTTCACGATCCACGACCCGACCGGGACGACGGTCCAGGTCGCCCTCGCCGGCGACCGCTTCGTGGTCGCGGTCGGCGGCAAGGACGCCCTGGCCCGGGCGATCTCACCCGGCCGGCAGCTCGGCTCGTCGCCGGGCTTCACCGCCGCGGCGGCCAAGCTCGGCAACGGCCTGCGGCCCTCGTTCTACCTCGACTTCACCCAGGTGACGAAGCTCATCGAGACCTTCGCCGGCACCAACGCCGGCTTCCAGAAGGCCAAGCCCTACCTCGACACGTTCGGCGCGGTCGTCGCCGGAGCCAAGAGCGAAGGCTCCGGCGTGACGCGTTCGCGCTTCGCCGTGACGCTGCGCTGATCGCCGACCGCTAGATCCCGAGCTCCTCGGACGCGAGCCGCGCGCCCTCGAGGCGCGCCTGGATCTTCTGCATGGCGACGTCGCGCGCGAAGTCCGGCGAGCCGTGCTTGGGCTTGATGTCGCGGCTGAACGGCGAGAAGCCGCAGTCATCGGTGGCTCCCAGCGCCTCCTTGGGGATGTACTTGGCCGCGGTCACGAGGTCGTTCTTGACCTGCTCGGCCGTCTCCACGTCCGGGTCGAGCGGATTGATGACGCCCATGAAGCAGACCTGCGAGACGCCGTTGGCGTCGTTGCGCCGGTACTGGCCGCAGAGGCGGTAGACAGCCTCCTTGTCCTCCTCGCTCGCGCACTGGATGAGGAAGTAGCCCGCGTTGAGATCGAACATCTTGCTCAGCAGCTTCTCGTAGGGCACCTCCTTGCTGTGCACGGAGTCGCAGTCGCCGCCGGGGCAGGTGTGGATGCCGATGTTCCGGCGCTCCTCGGGCGAGAACCGGTCGATGACGCGGTTGTTGAGCGCGATGAACTCGTCGAGCATGTCCTTGTTGGTCCACGGATTGCGCGAGTCGTTCTTGTTGGCCAGCCGGCCTTCGGTGAAGTCGATCGAGACGCGGACGGCGCCGGCGGCGAAGCACTGGCGGATGTCCTTCTCGACCTCGTCGCACAGGTCGTCGAGGAACTGGTCGCGCGAGTAGCCCTCGATCTCGCCCTCGAGTGGATAGAGGAGCATCAGCATCGAGGGCGCGATGACCGCCTGCTTGACCGGCTTGCCGGCGATCGCCCTGTTCTTCTCGACGAACTCCGAGGCGAACGTCTTGTAGCGGAACGGGCCGCCGGTCAGCCGCGGCAGCTGGCGGTGATGGCCGTCGTCGAAGATGGCGAAGAACTGTCCGTCGCCGGCCAGGTTGTCGGCCAGGCCGGTGCCGGCCAGCGTGTCGGTGATCGGGTAGGTCGCGAAGCTCGACTCGCGCTGCTCGCCGTCGGTGACCACCGGCTCGCCGGTCTCCTCGAGGCGCTTGATGGAGTCCGCGGCGGCCGCGTCCTGCTCGGCCTTCAGCTCGTCCCAGGTGATCGCGCCCTCGTCGTAGTCGGCGTAGGCCTCCTGGAGCTTCATCGGCCTCGGCAGGGAACCGACGAGCTCGGTCGGGATCGGCATGCTTCTCTCCTCTACTGACCCACTGCAGTGAATGCCGCGGCCGAGCCTCCGGGCCTCAGCGCGGCCCTGATAACAAGAGACAGACCTGTCTCAATCGCCTACCGTAACCGACGCGTCAACTCCTGGGGAGGGTCGTCGGGAGCGGCGGGTCTAGGGGGCGATCGCGTGGTGCGAGAGCAGGAGCGTGCCGAGCTCGCGCGCCCGGGCCCCGGCCTGCCGATCGCCCTCGGCGGCAGCCACGATGCAACCCTTCATGAGGATGTGCCACTGGCGCGCGAAGCCGTCGGCGTCGTCCACGCCGGCCTCCTCGGCCAGGGCGGCGATGAAGCCGCGGATCTCCGAGAGCTGGCGCACGCTCTCGCGCCGCACGGGGCTGCCGGGGTCGTCGAGCTCGAGCATCACGTTGATGAACGAGCAGCCCTCGAAGTCGTCGCGCGCGAACCATTCGCCGAAGACGTCGAAGATGGCCAGCAGGCGCTGCGCCGGCGTGCCGGCGCGGCTCGCCACCGTCTCCTGCAGCCACGCCCGCGTCCATCGTTCCTCGCGCAGCTCGAGGAAGGCGAGGATGAGGTCGTCCTTGGACGCGAAGTTGCGGTAGAGCGTCATCTTCGCCACGCCCGACTCGGCGATGATCCGGTCGACCCCGACCGCTCGCGTGCCGTGCCGGCTGAAGAGCCTGTACGCGGTCTCGAGCACGCGCTCGCGGCCGCCGCTGCGTCCTGCTCCGGACCGTTCTCCCGCGGTCATGGTGCCGCGATGGTACAGACCTGTCTCGTCGGCTCCCGGGTCATCCGGCCAGCACCGCGGCCGACAGGCACGCGCCCACCAGGAGCATCACGGCCGGCACGAGCAGCAGGGCGACGACGAGCTGGATCTTGGGCGCCGCGCGTGCGGCGCCTTCGCGCACGCGCTGCGCGCGCTGGGCGCGGGCGTCGGCGGCGAGCGCGTGCAGCGCCGGCGCCAGCGGCGCCCCGTGGCGCTCGCAGCGCCCGATGGCGGCCACCAGCGCGGCGACGCCCTCCAGCGGGCAGCGGCGCGCGAGCCGATCGAGCGCCTGCGCGTGCGGGACCCCGAGAGCCGCGCTCGCGGCAGTGGCGCGCAGCTCGGCGGCCAGCGACCCGGCGCGCCGGCGGCCGACCTCGCCCAGGGCCCGGAGCGCGGGCAGGCCGGCACGGACCGCGACGTTGAGCAGGTCGAGGACGTCGGGCAGCTCGGCGGCCATGGCGGCGCGCCGGCGCCGCGTCGCGCGCGCCAGCCATGCGTCGGGCGCGACGAAGGCGCCGGCCGGCGCGGCGGCGATCGCCGCCGGTCCCAGGCGCCCGGGGAGCAGGGCGGCGGCCGGCAGCGCAGCGGCGAACGCGGCCACCGCGGCCCCGCACTTGAGCGCCATCACCTCGGCGACCGTGACCGTCGACGGCGCGCCGGCCGCCTCGAGCCGGCCCGCGAGGTCGCGCGGCGCCGCCGGCGCACCGATGCGCCGGCCCAGGCGGGCCAGCGCCGCGGGTACCCGGGCACCGCCGCCGCCGCGACGCGCTCGGCCGCCCGGGCCCCCGACGCCCGCCGCCGCGAGCTCGACGATCCCAGCCGCCGCACAGCCGGCGGCGAGGACGGCGAGGAGCAGCCCTCGCGTCATCACCCCTACCGCACGCGCGCGATGCGGTTGATGAGCACGCATGCGATCAGCTGGCAGACGCCCGCGGCACCGAGCAGCCACGGCGCCATCGGCGCGCGCAGCAGCGTCACGACGTAGCCGGGGTCGGCCAACTCGGCCAGCACCGCCGCGCCCACGGGCAGCAGCGCGACGAGCCACGCGGTGAAGCGCGCCTGTGCGGTGGCGCTGCGCGCATCGGCCTCCACGCGCGCGGCATCCTCGAGGCCGCCGGCGATCGAGCGCAGCAGGCCGGCGAGGTCGCCACCGGCGTCGCGCTGGAGCAGGATCGCGGCGACGATCGTGTCCCACGCGGGCGCCCCCGCGCGGGCGCGCATGCGCTCGAGCACGTCCTCGGTGCGCGCGCCGAGCGCGAGGGCGCGGGCCGCCGCGCGCAGCTCGGCGCCCGCGGCGCCCGGCACGCCGCCCTCGGCCGTCACCCCGAGCGCGCCGCGGACCGCGTGGCCGCCGGCGAGCGCGTCGGCCAGTGCCCGCGCCACGGCGGGCGCGGCGCGCGCGAGCTCGGCCCGCCAGCGCTCGCGCCGAGCGCGGACGAGCCGCCCGACCCCGAGCGGCCCGCCCGCGGCGCAGGCCGCCCCCGCGACGGGACCGGCCACCAGCCAGCCGCCCGCCAGCAGCGCACCGGCGCCGACGAGCGCCAGCCGCCGGCGCTCGGGCGGTGTCGGCGCGCGGCCCTCGCGGCGCACGGCGCCGAGCGGCTCGAGCCAGCGCCCGATGACGCGCACGGGCGCAGCCTGCTCGATCGCCGCCAGCGCCTCCCACGCCCCGGCCACCGCCAGGGCGCCCGCCAGCCCCGCGAGCGCGACGGCGAGCATCACGCCACCCGCTCGCCGGCCAGCCCCGCGAGCGCGACGGCGAGCATCACGCCACCCGCTCGCCGGCCAGCCCCGCCGCGCGACGGCGACCATCACGCCACCCGCTCGCACGTGGCACTGGAACGCCCGGCGTGCGGAGCGCTCATGCGGCCAGGCGCTCGGCCAGCTCGTCGCTCAGCGCCGCGCGCCAGCGCGGGCGGCCGGCATGCCGGCCGAACAGCTCGCGCGTGGCGGGACCGCCCGCGACCCGCACCACCTCGGCGACTGCGACCACGCGGCGCGTGCCGTCGGGCAGGCGCGCCTGGTGGACGACGAGGTCGAGCGCATCGGCGACCTGCTCGCGGATCGCGGCGTGCGGGAGCCCGACCCCGGCCATGAGCGCGAGCGTCTCCAGGCGCCGCAGGGCCTCCTCGGGCGACCCGGCGTGGACCGTCGACAGCGAGCCGTCGTGGCCGGTCGTCATGGCCGCGAGCATGTCGAGCGCCTCCCCGCCGCGCACCTCGCCCACCACGATGCGGTCCGGGCGCATGCGCAGCGCGTTGCGCACCAGGTGGCGGATCGTCACCTCGCCCCGGCCCTCGACGCTCGCCGGTCGCGCCTCGAGGCGCACGACATGAGGCTGGCGCAGGCGCAGCTCGAGGACGTCCTCGATGGTCACGATCCGCTCGTCGGGCGGCACGAACGACGAGAGTGCGTTGAGCGTCGTCGTCTTGCCCGAGCCCGTCCCGCCGGTCACGAGGATGCTCAGGCGCGCGCGGACCGCCCGCGCCAGCAGGTCGCGCAGCGGCGGCTCCCACGTTCCCGCCGCGACGAGGTCGTCGGCACTCATCCCGCGCGCGCGAAAGCGCCGCACAGTGAGGATCGGCCCGTCGGGCGCCAGCGGCGCGATGACGACGTTCACCCGCGAGCCGTCGGGCAGCCTTGCATCACAGAGCGGCTCGGCCTCGTCGACGCGACGCCCGAGCGGCGCCAGGATGCGCTCGATCGCGTCGCGCAGGTCGGCGGCCGAGGCGAAGCGCACGTCGGTGCGCTCCAACCGCCCGGCGCGCTCGATCCACACCGGCCCCGTCCCGTTGACCATCACCTCGTCGACCGCGGCGTCGCGCAGCAGCGGCTCGAGCGGGCCCAGCCCGAACGACCGCTCCGCCACCCGCGCCACGAGCGCCTCGCGGGCCCCTACGTCGAGCAGCGCCGCCTCGCGCTCCACCAGCGCCCGGATCCGCCCCTCGACGTCACCGGCGCCGTCGGCCGCCGACTCGATCAGCAGCCGCTCGCGCAGGGCGGCGGCGAGCGCGTCGAGGTCGGCGACAGGCTCCACACCACCTCTAGCCCCCGGGCCGCCAACCTCTCCCCGGCTTTCAGGAGCGGTGCCACAGGCCGAGGGCCGGCCCGAGCACGAGGAAGCACGCGACGACCGCCGTTCCCTCGATCCCCGCTGCGACGAGCGCCTCGCCGACGTGGCCCTGCTCGACGCGATCGCGCACGAACGCCGCGGCGGCGGCGATGCACGTCGTGATCAGGAGCAGGCGGCGGGCGTCGAGGGACGCGAACGGGAGCCCGGCGAGCCGCCCGAGGTCTTCGAGTGGCGGGCGGACGGCGAGCGCACCCGCGCCGTCGAGCCCCCGCGCGAGCGCCCGGGCGCGGAGCACGGCGACCATCGCGGCGCAGACGAGCAGCGGGCCGGCGAGGATCAGGACGGCGGACCCGCGGCCCGGCACCGCCGCCCCCGCCGAGAGGATCGTCACCCCGGCCGCCACGAGCGCGCAGCCGTTGCGGCGGGCGAGCAGCGCCACGTCGGCGGCGGCCATCGTGGAACGTCGCAGCACGAGCGCCTGCACCAGCGCCAGTCCGAGCGCCACGCCGGCAACCTGCGCACCGACGAAGAAGGCGATCGCCCACCACACGGGCGCGGTGGCGTTCGCCGAGGCGGCGTGGATCAACGCGAGCGTCGAGCCGCCCGTCGCGAGCACGCCGGCCGCGGTGGCGAACGTCGAGCGCACGCCGCGCCGGGCGGCGATCTCGGCATCGAACGCCGCCGCGATCTCCGCCGGCGGCCCGAAGGCGCGCACGGCCTCCTGCTCTCCGCGCTCGGCCGCGGCGTCGGCGAGGTGGTCGCGGCACTCCCGCAGGAGACGCCGGCGCGCGGCCCCGCGGACGTGCAGCGCGGCGCCCAGCTCGGTGACGTACCGGTCGACCGTCGTCACGGTGCTCATCCAAGCACCCGGTCGACCGCGGTCGAGAAGGCCCGCCATTCCTGGCGCGACTGCTTCACCGCGCGGCGACCGCCCGGCGTCAAGCGGTAGATCCGCCGTCGCCGTCCCGCCCCGGTGCTCCACGCGCTCTCGACGAGTCCTCCTCGCTCCAGCCGGTGCAGCGCGGGGTACAGCGAGCCCTCGTGCACGCCGAGCTCTCCGCCGCTGCGCTGCGTCAACCGCTGGCTGAGCTCGTAGCCGTGCCCGGGCGCGTCGGCCAGCACGGCCAGCAGCAGCCCGTCCAGGTGGCCTCGGAGCAGGTCGGTTCGCATGGGACGATCATACATAGACAGCCTAGGCATAGGCAATCGATGCATCAGCGCGGTGCAGCGGGCCGTCAGCCGTTCGGCTGCTCGCCCGCAACGGTGGCGTCGTAGACCTCGGCGGCCGGATGGGCCAGCACCCGTCCCGCCATGTCGCGCTTGAGCGCATCGAGGCGGCGCTCCTGGCCGGCGTCGCGGTCCTCGGTGCGCGCGAGGTCGATGAACTCGTCGGTCACGAAGCCGTCGCGGACCGCGAGCGTCGCGCTGCGGCCGCGGTAGCTCAGCCGGAAGACGAACGCCTCCATCGCCCGCCCGCGCGTGGGCCGCGCCAGCGCGGCGTCGATGCGGAACCGGTCACCGGTGACCGCGCGCGTGACCATCTCGAAGACGTCCCGCGCTCCCGGCCCGCCGAAGGCGGTCTCGACGACGATCTCGCGGCGCTCGCACGGAGCGTCCGGATCGAGCAGCGCCAGCGCGCGCTCGAGGACCTTGAACGCGTGGGCCGCTCCGCCGGGCGAGCCGGGGCCGTGGTACTTCATGACGTCATCGAACGAGAAGCGCAACCGGTGCCCGCGATCGACGACCTCGATGGTGTCGGCCATACGGCGCAGCGTCTCACGCACCGGCGCCCCGGTCGCGCTCAGACGACGGGGATGCGCGCCTCCAGGCGCGTGCCGCCACCGGGCGGGCTGTCGACGCTCAGGTGCCCATGGAGCGCCTCGACGCGGTCGGCGAGGCCGTGCAGGCCCGAGCCGGCGCCGGGGTCGGCTCCACCCACACCGTCGTCGGCGACCCGCACGAGGACGCGACCGTCGTCGCGGCGCACGCTCACGGCGACGTGCGTCGCGTTGGCGTGCTTGGCCACGTTGGTGATCGCCTCGGCGATCAGGTAGTAGGCGGCCGCCTCGACGGGCTCGGGCAGGCGCTCGTCGGGCACGTCGTCGATCTCCACCGGCAGCGGCGCGCGGTGGGCGAGGGCCGAGAGGGCGCGTGCCAGCCCGCCGTCGGTGAGGATGGCCGGATGGATGCCGCGGGCGAGCTCGCGCAGCTCGTCGAGCGCGTACTTGAGCTGCTCGCGCGCCTCGGCGAGATCCTGGCGAGCGCGCGTGGGATTGCCCTCGAAGCTGCCCTCGACCATGCGCAGCTGGAGCGCGAGCGACACGAGCCGCTGCTGGGCGCCGTCGTGCAGGTTGCGCTCCAGTCGCCGCCGCTCGGCGTCCCCGGCCTCCACGATGCGGGCGCGCGAGCTCGCGAGCTTGTCGTAGGCATCGGCATTGGACAGGGCCTGCGCGACGAGCTCTGCGAAGTCCAGCAGCCGCCGCTCGGAGCCGGCAGGCAGCCTCTCGTCGCGCGTCATCGAGGCGACCAGCACGCCCCACAACCTGCCGGCGACGAAGAGCGGAGCGGCGACCGAGGACCGGAAGCCGAGCGAGCGCAACTGCTCGGCGAGCGCTCCGGGCGCGTCGGCGTAGTCGTCGATGCGCTCGGGATCGCCGCTGCGGAAGACGCGGGCGACGACCGAGTCGCCGTCGAGGTCGAGCGTCGAGCCGAGCGGCATCCCCGCCATGCCGGCGTCCCGCCAGCTGCCGACCACCGTCGCGTGCTCATCGCTCTCGTAGCGCAGCACGCTGGCGCTCGGGGCGTGGAGCAGGCGCGCGACCTCCTCGGTGACGCGCTCGAAGACCGAGCTCGGCGGGGCCTCGCCGGCGACGAGCGTGGCGATGCGGCGCAGAGCAGCCTGCTCGTCCGCCAGGGCGCGGGTCGCGAGCTCGCTGGCCACGAGGCGCTGCTCGGCTTCGCGCGACTGGGTGACGTCGCTCATCGTGGAGACCACGCCCTCGGGTCGGCCGCCGGCGTCCAGGACGGGCGCCGAGCTGATCCAGACCCACGCGGGCGTGCCATCCGGTCGCGTCAGCCGCGCCGTGAGCGGGGCTTGCGGATCGCCGGAGACGAGCGCCTCGTCACCCAGGAGCCGGCCGCCGGGGACCACCTGATCCTCGCCGTCCACCGCGGCGCCGAGGACGTCCTCGGGCCGGCGTCCGCGCAATCGCGCGCGGTCCATGCCGAGGATCTGCTCCGCGGCCGCATTGCAGTCGGTGATGATCCCGCGCGCGTCGCGCACGATGAGGCCCTCGGCCATCGATTGCACCACCGAGCGCAATCGCTCCTCGTTGGCGCGCAGCGCCTCGTCGGCGCGGGTGCGCTCCGCCGTCACGGCGGCGAGCACGAGCCCGGTCAGCGCCGCGGTGGCCAGGAAGAGCTGACTGGAGAGCAGGCTGTCGGTGATCGACTGGCGGACGAACGGCCCCGCGTTGTGCGCCGTGTTCCAGACCGTGAGCCCCGACACGACCACGAGCGCCGTGGCCGCTCCACGCGGCCCGAAGCGCAGCGCGGCCCAGATGAGCACGGGGAAGACGACATAGGGGACGTCGCGCTGGGACGGCAGCTCGGCCAGGAGCACGAGAGCGGTCAGCAGCGCGGCACCCTCGAGCAGGTCCCAGCGCGAGAATCCGCTCCAGCCGCGCGTCGCCCAGGTGAGGATCAGGGGCGTGACCACGAGCGCGCCCGAGAAGTCCGACAGCCACCACGTGCGCCAGACCTCCCAGAACTGGTCGGAGGGGATGACGTTCCCCAGCCGCAGCGACGCGGCGCCGAAGCTCGCGCTGATCAGCGTCCCCACGGCGGCGGCCGCGACGAGTGCGAACACGTCGCCCACCCGCTCGAGGCCCGTGCGGCTGCCGATCAGCCGCCGCAGCAGGACAGCCGCGACGACGACCTCGAGCGTGTTGCCCACCGTCTGGCCGAAGACCGTCCCCAGCGGGGTCGAGAAGTCCCCGACCAGCAGGTCGCCGATGACGATGCCGGGCCACAGCCGCGGCCCGTAGAGGACGAGCACGGCGATTCCGACCCCGACGGGGGGCCACAGCGCCGTGACGGTGCCGTGCAGGTAGGCCAGGCGCAGGCCGATCTTCGCGGCGGCGTAGTACAGCCCGGCGACGAGGGCGATCGAGGCGGCCAGGAGCATGAGCCGCCCTGGGCGCGTGGAGCGCCAGGACGCAAGCTGCGCATCGATCCTGCTGTGACGGTTGGAGACCGCGGTCGAGCCCATGGCACCTCTGCCTGGGGCTCATCATCTCGCAATCGCGCAAGCCTCTGGGATCCGTTGTCCGATCAGCCGCCGCCCGTCTACGCCGCCCTTCTCCCCGCGCGTGGCGCTTCGTGCGCGGGCATCGCGGCCGCCGGCGGGACGGCGCACGGAGCGCCGAGCTTGTGGACGAAGCGCCGGCGCGCCTCGTGGTAGCTGCGGTCCTCGCCGAAGAAGCAGGCGTACGAGCGGGCCAGTTCTTCGCGGCGATAGGCGTCGAGCGGCTTGGCCTCCTCGTCGCGCGAACGCCCGCGCCGCTTGCCACCGAGCCAGAGATCGACGTCCGGACCCTGCGCGAGTCGCGCGGCCAGCGCCCGGGCCTGAGAGCGAAAGTCGTCCAGGGTGGCCCCGAACGCGGCGTCGATCAGCCCCATCGCGACCGCCTGGCGGGTGCCCAGGGGCGTGAACGGCGGCCCGGTGAGCCGGGCGGCCGCGTCGGCGCCGACCCTGCGCGGCAGCAGGTAGGTCCAGTACTCCGAGCCATAGAGGCCGCCCATGTGCCCGTAGTACGGGTTCAGCACGACATCCTCGCGCGCGACCACGCAGTCGGCCGCGAGCGCGAAGGGCACGCCACCCGCGGCGGCGTCGCCGGCGAGCGCGGAGAGCACGAGGTGCGAGTCGGTGTCGATGATCTCGCGGACGAGGTCGTCGATGGCGCGCAGGTTGCTCCAGGACTCGGCGGCGGGGTCGTCGGCGGCCTCGATGACGTTGAGGTGGATGCCGTTGGAGAAGAAGTCGCTGCCGCCCATGAGCGCGATGACCTTCGTGTGGCGACGGGAGCGCGCGAGGAGGAAGGCCTCGTGCAGGCGCCGGCACTGCTCGGTGCTCATCGCGCCGTTGTAGAAGTCGAAGTGCAGGTACCCGACGTCGCCCTCCTCCTCATAGGCGATCTCGCGGAAGGTCTCCCCCGCCGACAGCGGCGCGTCGACGGCGACCGGGATCTCGGGCGCGTCGAACCGCGGGCAGGCGAGCGCGAGCGCGCGCGTGGCCGGGAGCTTGAAGCAGTGCTCCGCCGCCGTGTCGCGGCGCTTGAGGTGGGTGATCCACACCGCGCCGTCGACGGTCGCCCGGCAGATGGCGCCGGTGCGCTGGGCGACGATCTCCCCAGGGCGCCCGCGCAGCGCCCGCTCCGGGTGCGCGCCGAAGAGATGGAACTCGGTGCCCTCGATCGCGTCCAGGACCCCCGGGTGGCCTTCGGCCGCGCGGATCTTGCGCAGGACGGTCTGCGTGGTGTCGGTATCCCAGTCGATGGCCCGCACGTCCTGGGTCATCAGCGGGCGGGCCTGGCCGGACGCCGCCCGGGCGCCGAGCTCGGACGGCGCCGGCGCGCCGGCGCCGTCGGCGATCCGGCCCATCGCCTCGACGAGCGCCTCGATCGCGGCCCTCCGCACCTCGTGTCGGTACAGGCTGCTCTTGCCCACCTCGCGGGCGCGGAAGGCACGCGTCGCCCACACCGTGCCGGCGTCGGGCTCGCCGTTGGCCTCGAGGACCGTGACGCCCCATGCCGGCGCGCCGAGCTCGATCGCCCAGTCCAGCGAAGACGGCCCGCGGTCGCCCCGCGGCCCTGGGTGCACGACCAGGCAGCGATGCTTCGCCCAGATCGACTCCGGGATCATCGTCTTGAGCATCGGGCAGACGATCAGCTGCGGGCGGTGCTCGTCCACGGCCGCCTCCATGGCGGCGGCCGAGTCGACGATGGCGACCGTCACCTCGTGGCCCAGCTCGGTCAACGCGATCCACGCGCGCTGGCTGAGGCTGTTGTGAGCCGATACGAGGAAGAGCACCCGCAGCGACCTCCTCGCGTCGGCCGGGTCGCTGCACCCGATCTCGCCCCGCACCGCAGCGAGCCCACGGCGGTCACCCTCATCCTGCTCACGCACCGAACCAGCCATCACATTGCCCCCAAAGCGATCGAGTCGACGTTCCGAAGACGCCACCGAGGACCGCACTCCTTCCTGTGAAGCAGCGCACAGGTCGCATCGACGTCGCCATCTCTGCCTCAAGGGCGTGACAGCGCGAGGAACATCGTTCGCGTCTGTGCAGGAGCGCTCGCGGGAGCGCCGTGATACATGGGCGCGTCGCTAGCGCCAGCCGTAGAGGTCGAAGCTGCCGTCGGCGCGGGCCTGCTCGCGCGCGCGACGGGCGGCCGCGAGCAGGCTGCCCAGCACCGTCGGCGGGCGCTCGGGATCCCACGCGAGGGCGACGGTGCAGGGAGCGGCGCCGGCGAGCGGGACGTAGGTCAGGTCGGGCCGCGGGTACAGCCGCGCCGCGGCGGCCGAGGTGAAGGCGATCGCCCGGCCGAGGGCGACGGTTGCGAGCTCCTCGTCGAAGCTCCCGACCTCGACCCCGCGGACCGGCGGGCCACCGCGGACGTCGTCGGCCGTGTAGAAGGCCCGCCAGATCGCGTCCGGCCCAGGGTCGGTGATGACCGGGTCGGCCGCGAGATCGTCGACCCCGACCGAGCCGTCGTGCGCCCGCGGATGCGTGCGTGGCAGCACGGCGACGCGGGCCTCGGCGAACAGGTCCTCGAACGCGTAACGGCCATCGATCGGCCGCCGCACGAGCGCGATGTCGGCGGCGCCGGTCGCAAGACCGGCCGACGGATCGTCGTAGTCGGCCAGCCGCAGGCGGATCTCGAGCTGCGGCTCGGCCGCCTGCAGATGGGTCAGGATCGGCGTCGTGAGCTCCGAGGCGGCGAGCACCGCGTAGCCGACGCGCAGCGGCGCGGCGCCGGCGGCGCGGCGAGTGTCCTCGACCGCGCTCGCGGCCTGCGCCAGAATCGCGCGGGCGGCGGTGAGCAGGGCCTCGCCGGCCGGCGTCAGCTGCAGGCCCTGCCTGTCGCGCACGAGGAGCTCGACGCCGAGCCGCCGCTCCAGCTGGGCGATCGCCGCGCTCAGCGATTGCTGCGTGATGTACAGCCGTTCCGCGGCATGGGTGAAGCGTCGCTCCTCGGCGACGGCCACGAAGTAGCGCAGCTCGCGGATCTCCGGCAGCACAGGCACGGACTGTAGTCGCACAGCGAATCGGTGCTGGCCGGCGCAGCGGCGGGCCGCTACCAATCCCAGCCGTGACGACCGACCTGCTCGCGCAGCTGGTGGCGATCGACTCCGTCAACCCGGCGCTCGTGCCCGGAGGCGCGGGCGAGGCCGAGATCGCCGCGTTCGTCGCCTCCTGGCTGACCGAGCACGGGCTCGAGGTGACCGTCGACGAACCGCCCGCGGGCCGCCCGAGCGTCGTCGGCGTCGCGCGCGGCACGGGCGGCGGCGCCTCGCTCATGCTCAACGCGCACCTCGACACCGTCAACGTCGACGGGATGGACCGCCCCCACGAACCGGTGGTCCGCGACGGGCGCCTCTACGGCCGCGGGGCCTACGACATGAAGGGCGGCCTCGCGGCGATCATGGTCGCCGGCGCGGCGGCCGCCCGCGAGGGGCTCAGCGGGGACGTGATCGTCACCGCGGTGGCCGACGAAGAGCACGCCAGCGAAGGCGTCCAGTCGGTCCTGCGCCGCTGGCGCGCCGACGCCTGCGTCGTCACCGAGCCGACGCACCTGGCCGCCTGCGTCGCGCACAAGGGCTTCGTGTGGGCGCAGCTGGAGACCCAAGGCCGCGCGGCGCACGGCTCGCGCGCGGACCTCGGAATCGACGCGATCGCCGGTATGGCCCCCGCGCTCGCCGGCATCCCCGCGCTCCAGCACCGGCTCGACGCGCGGACGCACCCGCTGCTGGGGGCGGCGAGCCTGCACGCCTCGCTCATCGCGGGCGGGCAGGAGCCGTCGAGCTACCCCGAGCGCTGCGTGCTCGACATCGAGCGCCGCACGCTGCCGGGCGAGTCCGCGCGGGACGTCGAGCGCGAGCTGCAGGAGTTGCTCGCGCTCGCGCGCGAGGCCGATCCGCGCCTGCAGACGCGGCTGCGCATGGGCCTCGTGCGCGAGCCGTTCGAGGTCGACCCGACGGCGGACATCGTCGGCGCGCTGCGGGCCGCGGCGGCGCCGACCCTCGGCGCCGAGCCCGAGATCGTCGGCCACAGCGCGTGGATGGACGCCGCGTTCCTCGCCGCCGCAGGCATCCCGACCGTCGTCTTCGGCCCGACCGGCGAGGGAGCTCACGCGATCGAGGAGCACGTCGAACTCGAGAGCGTCGAGCAGGTGGCCGAGATCGTGACCGAGACCGCGCGCCGGTTCTGCGCGTGAGCGACCGCGACGCCATGGTCGACGTGGCCTGGAACCCGGCGCGCGACCCGGCCTGGACGCCGCACGGCGGCCTCGAGAGCCAGGCGCGGGCGCTGCACCACGCGCTCGAGGGCTACGCCCCGACCCCGCTGCACCGCGCCCCGGCGCTCGCGGCCGAGCTCGGGCTCGGCACCGTCCTGCTCAAGGACGAGAGCTCGCGCTTCGGGCTGCCCGCGTTCAAGGCACTCGGCGCGTGGTGGGCGACGGCCTGGGGCGTCGCCCACCGCCTGGGCGAGCCCGCGCTCGCGACGCGGCCCCAGGCGCTGCGCGACCGTGCGCAGGGCGAGCCGCTGACGCTCGTGTGCGCCACCGAGGGCAACCATGGCCGCGCGGTGGCCCGAGCCGGCCGCTGGCTCGGACTCGAAGCGCTCGTCGTGGTGCCGGGGGCGACGACCGACGCGCGCGTGCAGGCCATCGAGGCCGAGGGCGCGCGGGTCGAGCACGTCCAAGGCGACTACGACGCCGCCGTCGTGCGGGCGGCGAGCCTGGCCGACGACGGCCACCTGGTCATCGCCGACACCTCGTGGCCCGGCTACCAGGAGATCCCCCGGCGCGTCGTCGAGGGCTACGCGACGATCTTCGCCGAGCTCGAGGCGCAGCTCGACGGGCGGCCGGTGGACCTGGTCGTCGTCCCCATCGGCGTGGGCTCGCTCGCCGCCGCCGCCGCCCGCCACTTCCGGGCGCGCCCGGGCGAGCGCCCGCGGCTGGTCGGGCTCGAGCCGATCGCCGCCGCCTGCGCGCTGGCCTCGGCGCGGGCCGGGAAGCCGGTCACGGTCGACGACGACCTCTGCTCGGTGATGGCCGGCCTGAACTGCCCGACGCCGTCGGCCGACGCGTGGCCGCAGGTGGCCGCGGCCTTCGACGCCTTCTGCGCCGTCGGCGACCGGCATGTGCTCGAGGGGATACGCCGGCTGGCCGCCGGCGGCCTCGACCGCGGCGGCTGTGCGGGCGGCGTCGTCGGCGGCCTGACCGCGCTGCTGGGCGATCGCGCCCACCGCGCGGCGCTGGACCTGCCCGAGCACGCGACCGCCCTGCTCGTCCTCACCGAGGGCGTGACCGACCGCGAGCTGTTCGCCACGGCCGTCGGGCGCGAGCCCGCCGAGTCGTGAGCGCGTTGACCTGAGCCGCCGGATCGTCTAGACCAGCGAAGGACATGAAGGCGTTGTTCACCGGCAGGCCGGCATTCCGCGGGTGCGCGATCCTCGCGGCGCTCGCGTCGTCGCTGTGCTTCGCCGCGGTCGCCCTCGGGCTGCCGCCGTTCACGACGGCGCCCAAGACGGCGACGGGCAGCGGCGGCCAGGCGGAGCTGTTCGGCGCCGCCACGGGCTGCCATGCGACCTTCGACCGCTTCGTCATCGACGGACGGCTCGCGACCCCCGGCTACGACGTGCGCTACGTGAGCAAGATCGTGGCCGACGGCTCCGGCAAGACCATCGCGCTGCTGGGCACCAAGCGCATCCGCGTCGTCATCCGGCCGGCGCGGGGCCATACGAGCGCCGGCACCAACCTGCTGCCGAGCACGCTGACCCCGAAGTGCTCGAACCTGCGCCAGGTCAAGAAGGCCGGGGACTTCGAGGGCGTCGTCTCCTACGGCCTCGGGCTGAGCCGCAAGACGGGCTTCCGCGTCTTCCGGCTCACCGGCCCGAGCCGCGTCGTCATCGACGTCGCGCACTGACCGCGCGCGGCGCTCACCGGAAGCGGTTGGGGAACTGGCGCATGATCCCGCCGCTCAGGGTGTCCGCCATCTCGAGGATGTGCCGGTGGACGGCGTCGTAGTCGCGGACGTCGGCGGCGAAGTCGCCCTGAAGGCGATGCTGCGCCTCGGCGAGCGTCTGGTCGAGATGGGTCTTCATCATCGCCCGCATCATCGTCCGCGACCAGGCGCGCGGATTGGCGGCATGCAGGAAGTCGGCGATCTGGTTGGCATTGGCGTACCAGGCCGCGCTCGCCTTGCCGATCGCCGTCTGATCGCCGGACTTCGCGGCCTGCAGCAGGGCGACCGCACCGAGGATGTGCTCCTTGAGCAGTGCCGTCAGGCGATTGCCGGCGGTGCGGCCGTAGTAGGGCTTGATCGCGTTGCCGATGTCCACCTGATTGGCCAGCAGGCGCGCCTCGGTGGCCTGCAGGTCCGGCAACCCGCCGGCGAAGCTGACGATCGCCAGGCGCGTCCAGGTGACGTGGTCCTCCCACAGCTTGCGCATCGCGTCGTGGAAGGCGAGCTGACGCGCGGTGAGCGCGTGGCTCGAGGCGGCGTGCTCGTGGTTGGGCGCCATCTGGCCGCCGTGGGCCGCGGCGGCGCCCGGGGCGAGGGCGGTGCCGGCCAGGAGCGCAAGCGTCACGGCCGGGATCGAGAGGCGGCGGGCGAGCCGCT
The DNA here is from genome assembly GCA_963807305.1 of uncultured Actinomycetes bacterium. Classification (GTDB taxonomy): domain Bacteria; phylum Actinomycetota; class Thermoleophilia; order Solirubrobacterales; family Solirubrobacteraceae; genus JAOPZW01. Next base: position 78,748 of record CAWEBN010000011.1, on the reverse strand, counting down.
GCGAGATGCTGGCGTTGGTCATGCCGGGTTGGCGGCACCCGGCCGCGACGTCTTACGCGGGACGTTGGGCGCTCACACGACGGCGTGCTCGAGCTCGGCCACCACCAGCCCGTGACCGACGTGGAGCTCGTCGACCAGCCGGTCGGCGGGCTCGCCGTCGAGCGTGACCGCCGACAGCAGCCGCGTGAGCTCGCGATGCGTGGCCACGCGCGGGTGCTCGTCGCCCCGGCCGAAGGTGACGATCAGGTCCCGGTCGACGTCGGCGAACGAGCCCTTGCGCTGGCGGTCGGGGTTCCCGGCGAAGGCACCCGTCCCCTGACAGCGGCGGCGCGGCGAGCCGGCGAAGCGCCCGACCGGCGCGTCGGGACCGATCGACCCGACGAAGGTGCCGACGCGCTCCTCGCGCACGTCGTGCATCGGCGATCCGGTCAGCAGCCGGATGGCGCGCCGGGGCGCCCCGGAGGCCAGGAGATCGTGCACGGCTTGCCTCGCGTGCGCCTCATCGGAGTAGGTCTTGCACAGTGTGGACATGGTCCGTCCTCTCCGTAGTGATGTCGTGACACGATATCGTAGCGCGATATCTGAGATGCGCAAGATCGATCTCGCCCCGTCGCCGACCGGCGCGCGACAATTCGCCCGCATGGCACCGTCGCCCACCGACGAGGACTACCGGAGGCTCCTCGAGCTGCGCACCGGCCTGCGCCGGTTCCTGCGCTGGAGCGAGCAGCACGCCGACGCGGCGGGCCTCACGCCGGCCCAGCACCAGCTGCTGCTCGCCATCCGCGGTCATGACGACCCGCGCGGCCCGACCGTCGGCGACGTCGCCGGCTACCTCATGCTGCGCCATCACAGCGCGGTCGGGCTCGTCGATCGCGCCGAGAAGGCCGGGCTGATCACGCGTGGCCAGGACCCCGCCAACCTGAGCGTCGTGCGCCTACAGCTCAGCGAGCAGGGCGCGCGGCTGCTCGAGGCGCTCAGCGAGCAGCACCTGGACGAGCTCGCGCACCTCGCGCCGACGATGCACGCCCTGTGGGACGCCCTGGAGGACACCCGCCACCGCGACCTCAACGGAGCGCCCCACCCGGCCGCCCCACCCGGGCGCGGCGGCTGACGCCCGCGTCGGCCGTTCGTGTCGGGCGGCACGCCGGGGCTCACCGGTCGCCGGAACGCCGAGAGCCACCGGCCTTGCGGCGCGGTGGCTCTCAAGCGATCGCGGCAGTACCCCGGGCTAAGCGTGGGTGCCGGGCAGCGTGCCCATGGGCGGCGCCCCGGCGGGCGTGACGTTGTTCGCCCAGTCCTCGCCGGGCTCGTAGTAGCCGATCGGCGCGGGGTTGTGACAGGCGTCGCTGTAGATCGGCTTGCACGGGTTGAACGGGTTGACGCGGGCCAGCGGGTTCGTGTGGCCCGGCGTCGCCGGGTACGGGAACGCGGTCGACGTGTAGGTCGTGGCCCAGTCGGCGGGGCGGCTGGCCTCGAACCAGTTGGGGTAGCCGTCGTGGTCCTGGTCGTCGTTGCCGTCCAGGATGCCGTCGCCGTCGGAGTCCGGGTCGATGAAGCTCGGCTCGGCGAAGCGGCGGTGGGCGTCCGGGTACGGGGTCTCCTTGGGACCGTTCTGGCCGTCGTACTTCGCGGTCCACCAGTCGATCCGCATCGGGCCGCTGGTCTCCTCGAAGTTGGTCAGGCCGTCGCCGTCGACGTCCTTGGCGCCGTCGCGCAGGGCGGTGCCGCCCGTCTTCGGGTTGCCGTCGGAGTAGTTCAGCGGCAGCGGCCGGCCCGAGTAGTTCCAGGCCTGGTACTCCTGCTTGAGGGTGAGGCCGTCGCCGTCGAAGTCCAGGTTGGCGTCGGTCCCGTCGAGCGCGTTGGGGTAGGAGACCTTGCCGGGGAAGGGATGAGCGGCGCCGTTGAGGTCGAGCGCGGACCAGTACTCGTAGCCGTCCGAGACGCCATCGCTGTCGCTGTCGGCGCGCAGCGGATCGGTCCCGAGCGTCTGCTCGAGCGTGTCGGGCAGGCCGTCGCCGTCGTCGTCGGTGTCGTCACGGTTCGGGATCCCGTCGCCGTCGACGTCGGCGCTGCCGAGCAGGCAGAAGCGCGAGTCGGAGTTCGGGACGCAGGCGTCGAGCTGGCGGTACTTGCGGTCCTTGAACGGGGTGGCGATCTCCTGCAGGTACTCCGTGATGTTCGGGACGTCGTCGTGATCCTGGTCGTCCTGGTCGTCGCGGATGCCGTCGCCGTCGGTGTCAGCCGACAGCCAGTCGAGCGGATCGACCTTCTGTGTCTTGATCGGGTTCGGCAGCTTGTCCGTGCAGTAGAACGGCACCTGGTTGATGCCCTGGCAGAGAGGATCGTTGTCCTCGGTCTGCTTCTGCGCGAGGTCGATGTAGGACTGCGTGAAGAGCCCGTAGTCGTAGTAGTTCGGGTTGTCGGCCGGCTGGGCCGTGGTGAGCCGCGCCTCGTCCTTGGAGCCGCCCTCGTCCATGTTCGGGATGCCGTCGCCGTCGGCGTCGCGCTCGAAGTCGCTCAGGAAGCCGTTGTGGTCGCGGTCCATGTAGGCCATGCCCGGGGGCGGGGCGCCGCGGCCGGCCGAGGCGGGGTTGCCGCCCGAATAGCTCAGCGGCAGCTTGTTGGCGCCGAAGCTCGCCCAGGCCGTGTACTCCTGGATGTCGGTGAGGCCGTCGCCGTCGTGGTCGATGTCGGCGTCCTTGCCGTCCAGCGGGTTCGGGTAGGGCCGGGCGAAGGGGGCCGGCTTGGCGTTGCCGTTGCGGTCCAGCGCGGAGTAGTACTCCCAGCCGTCGGACTCGCCGTCGCCGTCGGTGTCGCGCTTGCAAGGATCGGTGCCGAGCGTCGCCTCGAGCGTGTCCGGGATGAGGTCGTTGTCGTCGTCCGTGTCCTTGTTGTTGGGGATCTTGTCCCCGTCGCAGTCGTCCTTGGTGCCGCCGCCGATGGCGTCGGGACCGATCATGGGCGACGTCGCCGCGTTGGTGAACTTCCTGGCGAAGCGCTTCGCCAGGACGCGGACGCGGAAGCGCGTGAAGGTGCGCTTGCCCTGCTTCTTGAGCAGGAAGGGCAGCAGCTTGGCGGGGACGGTGACGCCGATCTTGGTCGTCGTCGCGTCGGGCGCCTTGACGAAGACGGCGCGACCGCCGTCGCGCTTGAAGACCACCGTGTTCTTCTTCTGGCCCTTGCGGAAGTTCTTGCCCGTGATCGTCATCACGTCGCCGATGCCGAGCTTCTTCGGCGAGACGCTCGTGATCACCGGGTAGGCGCTGCCCTTGGAGGCAGCGTTCGCGCTCGCGGGCAGCAGCGCCATCAGCGCACACACGAGCAGGAGCAGGCGAGGAACGGGAAGTCTCATTCTGGTCGGGCTATCGGCTCCGTTGACGGTGCCTTGACCGCGCACAGGTCGTACTAGACGGGTGACCGATGGCCCGAAGAGGGGCGCTTCAGCGCCCGGGGCGAGGCAGCAGGCGCACCTGCTGGGCCGCGGCCGCCGCGGCCGTGAGGGCCACCGCCTGGCGCACCGTCACCCGCAGCGTGGCCAGCAGGCGCGGCAGCCCGCCCGCGGAGTCGGCGGCGTCGGCGCCTTGTGGTGGCGGGCGCGCGGCGAGCACCTCGACATCGGCCAGGGCCAGACGCGTGGGGCCGGACGCGGCGGCGCGCCCGTCGTAGGTCACGAGCACGTCGACGCGCGCGCCCGGCACGACCGCGTCCGCGGCGCCGACAGCGACGAGGTCGAGCGCACGCTCCCCCCGGCGCAGGACGGGTCCATGCGGTTCGGCGTCGGCCCCCGGGACGGCCAGCAGCGACGCGGCGAGGTCGGTGCGCTCGGCGATCGCCACCGCGGCGCGCTGTCCGACCGCGGCGTCAGGATCGCGCACCACGCCGGGCGGCGCATAGCGCTCGGGCACCTCGCGCACGGCCAGCGAGGCACGCTCGATGCGCTCGCCCGCCCGCAGTGGCTCGCGCACGACGACGACGGGCACCGCCGGTCCGAGCTGGCGGCGCAGGGCGGCCTCGCGCCCGGCGACGTCGGAGGCGGCGAGCACGCCGAGCAGGAGCGCCAGGCCGAGCAGCGCGGCGGCCCGCCGGCGGCGCGTCACGGCCTAGACCCGGTCGCGCCATGCCGGGAGCTCGAGGGCGACGCGCGCGCCGCGCGCGGTCGGGGCCGCCACCAGGCGGCCGCCGTGGCGATCGGCGATGTCGGCGGCGATGGCCAGGCCCCGCCCGCGGCGCCCGCGCCCGGCCCGTGGACGACGGGTCAGGTCGCCCACCGGCGCCGGCAGCCCCGGCCCCTCGTCGTCGACCTCGATACGCACCCGGTCGCCCTGCGCGCGCGCCCGCAGCCGCACGCGACCGTCGCCGTGCTCGAGGGCGTTGGCCACGAGATTGCCGACCGCCTGCGTCAGGCGCACGCGGTCGCCGCGCACGATGGCCCCCGAGCGCGGCTCGACGAGCTCGACCCGGCAGCCGAACACCCCCGCGACCATGCGCCACGTCAGGGCCTGGTAGGCGAGCAGGTCGCCGACGTCGACGGGCTCCTCGCGGTCGGGCGCGCGGCGCCCCCGGCGCGCGGCCGCGAGGTCCTCGAGCGCGATCGCGGCCCGATCGAGCTCGCGCTCGATCGCGACCACCCGCGCGGGCGGCGGCTCGCCGTGGCGCGCGCCGTCGTGCAGCGCGAGGTGCGCCGCGGTCAGCGGGCCGCGCAGCTCGTGGCAGGCGCGCGCGACGAGCTCGCGCCCGCGAAGCAGCTGCAGGCGCCAGAAGACACCGAGGGCGAGGGCGAGGACCGCCAGCAGCCACGGCGCGAGCAGCGCCGCCTCGAGCGGCCGCCCGACCGCCATCAACGGCAGCGCGGCCACCGCGGCCGCCGGTGCCAGCGCGGGCGCCGGCTCGTCCTGCGCGAGCTCTCCCGGGGGACCGTCGACCAGCCGGTAGCCCACGCCCCAGACGTTGACCACGAAGCGGTCGCCGCCGCGGCCGAGCTTGTGACGCAGCCGGCACGCGTGCGAGTCCAGCGTGCGGGTGCTGCCCAGCGTCCTGAAGCCCCAGATCGTGCGCAGGAGCTCGTCCTTCGTGAATACGCGCGTGGGGTCGGAGGCCAGCGTGCGCACGAGCGCGAACTCCTTCTGGGAGAGCTCGACCGGCGTGCCGCGCAACCGGACGACCCGCGCCGCCGCGTCGACTTCGAGCTCGCCGACGCGCAGGCGTCCCGGGCGCCGGCGCACGTCGGCGCGCCGCAGCAGAGCCTCGACCCGCGCGCGCAGCTCGGGGTAGCTGAACGGCTTGCAGACGTAGTCGTCGCAACCGCGGTCGAACCCCCGCAGCCGATCGAGCTCGCCCGCGCGGCCGCTCACGACCACGAGCGGCACCGCCGGGTCGATGCGGCTGGCCACGCCGTCCGACGCACGTACGCGGCGCACGATGTCCAGGCCGGAGCCGTCGGGCAGACCGAGGTCGACCAGGGCGAGGTCGGGGAACTTCGTCTCCAGCAGCCGCAGGCCGTCGCGCGCGCAGTCGGCGACGAGCAGCTCGTAGCCATCGGCGGTGAGGTTGTCGGCCAGGAAGGTGCGCGTCGGCGCGTCGTCCTCGACGAGCAGGATGGTGGCGGCGGGATCGGAGGTGCTCATGGCCGCTCTAGGTCGCGCCAGGCGCGTTCTCGTCCCCTTCGGCGCGACGCGGGAGATCGAGCGCTGACACCCCGCGCCGAGCGTCCTGGCGTTACGCATGGAATCGATCGGTGTGCAGCCTTAGAGTTGGGGCGGTCCGTAGCACTCTGACCACACGCGCCGCACTTCTCGCCGTCGCCGTCGTGCTGGTGTTCGCCCCGGCGTGTCACGCAGCGGACGGACCGCTGCCATCGAGCCCGGCGGTCGACGCCCTGCTGGCCAACGGACCGTTCTGCGGCGCCGAACGCGTCAGCGACGCACCGGGCGCGGCGGGAGACGCCCCGCACATCAAGGTCGTCTACGCCTACGCCTCCGACGTCGGGGACCGCTTCGGGCTCTTCGGCTCGGCGATCCAGCGCTACACGAAGGCGGCGGCGGCGAAGGTGGCGCTCACCTCGGACAAGACGCTGCGCCTGGACCGCGGATCGAGCTGCGGGAGCGCCTTCCTCGACATCCAGACGGTGGCGCTGGGGCATCCCATCGCCTACTACGCGACGCACTCGGTGCTCGCCGACATCCAGAGCCGTCTCCCCGACCGTCCCGGCGTCGACTACCTGGTCTTCGTCGACTTCGCGCTCCCGGTGCTGAGCGCCGCGGCGGGCACCTGGGCCGCGGACGATTCGCCGTGGGCGACCAACGTCGCGAACGTCGGCGCTCATTCGCGCTTTGCCTACCTGGAGGGCGGCGGCGCCGACTTCTTCGGATCGGAGCAGCTCGCCAGCCAGTACGCCGACCAGGTGCTGCACGAGGTGATGCACACCCTCGGCGCCGTGCAGCCGTCGGCGCCGCATTTCTCGGGCGGTGCCCACTGCTACGAGCTCTACGACGTCATGTGCTACACGCCGAAGGACGGCACCGTCGACGAGTACCTGCGCAACTGCGACCTCATCGACGAGGCCCCGAACCCCGGCAAGCCGCTGGACTGCGGGGCCGATGACTACTTCAACCCCTCGCCGCCGCCGGGCTCCTACCTGGCGGCGCATTGGAACGCCTACGACTCGGGCTTCCTGTGCACGCTGTCGCGCTGTGACCGGGCGCCGGCGGCTCCGTCCGCGCGCCTGGCGGTGGTCGCCGGCGACGGGCAGTCGGTGACGCTGAGCGCCGCGTCGAGCTCTGACTCCGACGGCGCGGTGGTCTCCTACGTCTGGGACCTGGACGGTGACGGGCTCTACGACACGGCGGGGCCTGCGGCGCAGACGGTGGCCGTGGCCGGCCGCGGCGCGCAACGCCTGACCGTGGCGGCCGTCGACGACGACAACCTGGTGTCGGCGGCGACGATCACCGTCGACGAGCACAGCGTCCCCGAGCAGGTCGGCACAGCGGTCCCCGGCGGCCAACCCGGAGGCGGCGCCGGCGCGCCCGCGACGACCGGCGCGCTGGAGATCGTCGTGGAGTCCAGCCGCAGCCTGTCCCCCGCCAGGCTGAGGCTGACCGTCCCGCGGCGCAGCACGCTCGAGCAGGTGCGCCGCCATGGGCTGCGAGCGCTGTTGGCCGCGTCGCGCAACCTGCACGTCGGCGTCACGGTACGCCGCGGCGCCCGGGTGCTGGCGCGCCGCGGGTTCGCCGCCACCCAGCACGCGAGGTACGTCACGCTGCGGCTGTCCGACCGCCGGCTCCGCGAGCTCGCCCGGCAGCGCGCGACCACCCTCACGGTCGAGATCTCAGCGGCGGGCGCCCCCACCGTGCGGCGCCGTGTCGTGGTCGTCCGCGCCGCCATCGGGCCGCGCTGAGCCGCTGGCGGTGCAACATCACATTCAGGACGAGCGCCCCGGAAGGGATCGCCCTTAGGATGCCGACGACCCCGCGGACGGACGTGCCCGGCGGGGTCTCGCTCCCCCATGGATACGACCCGCCGCGGCAACTACGACTCCGGAGAGGACTTCGTCCTCGAGTACGGCGAACTGCGCTTCACGTTCAACGAGCGCGACTTCGCCGAACGCTGTGAGCAGGCGGCGCTGAAGCTCGGCTTCGTCTCCGGACGGCTCGACGAGCCCGAGCTGGAGGACCTGGTCAACCTGGCCGTCAACGGCGAGATCCAGGAGCCGGCGTCGGCGCTGGGCGAGCACGTCAACGACTGCTGGCCCGAGCTCGTCGGCCCCAGCGACCGCTCGCTCGTGCACTGGCTGCGGCGCCTGGTCTTCCGCTCGGCGTGGCTGGACCAGCGGGTCAAGGAGGGCGAGCTCGACGTGCGCTTCGAGCCCGATGCGCACTCCTTCCGCTACATCCAGCCCGACCGCGACGGCGAGCCGGTCGAGCTGGCGCCCGAGCCCTCGTGGGGCCGGGTCGCCTACCAGCCGCGCTGACGCCCTGACCGGTTCGGGCTAGTCGGCCTCGGCCCGCGCCGCGGCGATCGCGTCGGCGCCCGCGTCGCCGACGAGCAGCTCGGGACGCAGGATGCCGCTCGCGCGCAGGTCGAGCGCGGGGAAGTTGCGCGCCGCGGTGCGCCTGGCGTCGAGGGCGATGACCGTGGTCTCGCCGCCCAGCGGGCCGGCGGCCGTCGCGATGACGGTCAGCGACCCGCCGTCCACGATGGCCCGCGCCGCGCCCAGCGCCCGGCGGGCGACGGCGGGGGCGATGCCGTCGAGGGTGTCGACGAGGACGACCGCGTGGCCGCCGCGCGCGGCGATGCGCTGGGCCGTCTCCACGGCGCGCTCGAGAGCCTGGCCCTGCGCGTCGGCGCCGGCGGAGAGCGTGAGCGACGCCGCGGGCTCGACCGGGCCGGACTTCCAGTCGGCCGCCTCCTCCGGGCGCACCCCGGTCAGCACGAGGCTGAGCTCGAGGCCCTCGACGCCGGACAGCGCGACGGCCAGGCGGCGCAGCGTCTCGGTCTTGCCCGCCAGCGCCCCACCCGTGATGACCACGCGCGAGCCGCGGCCGATCGGCGTCAGCCACTCGATCGCCTTCAGCGTGGGGTCGTCGGAGCCGAGCTCCAGGCGCACCGACGGGAAGGTGCACGGCAGCTCGTCGTAGGGCGTGCCCTCGGCGACCTCCTCGGCCGGCGCGCCGTTGATGGTGTCGACGCGCACGAGCGACGGGTAGCGCTCCGAGCGCCGCGGCTTGCGCACCGGGCCGGAGACGCGGTCGCCGGAGACGAGCTCGCAGCGGCGCACCTGGGCGGCCGAGATGTAGACGTCGCCGTCGGAGGGCTCGGGCGGCGACACCCGCACGAAGCCCGAGCCGTTCCCGAGCAGCTCGACGACGCCCTCGATGGTCTCGTCGCGGCGCTCGGGGCCGTCGTCGGCCTCGTCGGCGTCGCCGCCGTCGCGGTCGGCGTCGTCACGGCCGCGGCCGCGGCCTCCGCGCGAGCCGCGCCGGCGCTTGGGGCGGGCGTCCTCCTCGGCGGCGGCGTCGTCGACGACCTCTTCGGTCGCGGTGGCGCCGTTGGCGTCGCCGTCGGTGTCGCCGTTGGCGTCGCCGTCGGTGTCGCCGTTGGCGTCACCGTCGGAGTCGCGCAGGATGCGGTCGATCAGCTCGGCCTTGCGCAGCCGCCGAAAGCCGTCGATGCCGAGCTCCGACGCGATGGCGTGCAGGTCGGCCAGCGGGCTCGCCTCGAGGGCGTCGCGATGCAAGACGGTCATGGGTCCTCCTAGAACATGGTGTCGGTGGGCAATCCGACCGCGTTGCGATCAGCGGCCGGCGACCCCGTCAGGATCTGCAGGCTAGCGGTCGGACCGGATCCACTTCAGCTCGTCGTCGCCCGCGTCGAACGCGGGCACCTCGTCGCGCCCGTCGAGGACGGCCTTGACGGCGAGGGCGTCGCGGACGGCGGCGACGTCGTGCACGCGCAGGATCGCGGCCCCCGCGTCGGCCGCCCACGCGGCCGCCGCCAGCGTGCCGGCCAGCCGCTCGGCCGGCGGGCGCCCGGTGATCGCCCCGAGGAAGTACTTGCGCGAGATCGCGAGCAGCAGGGGGCGTCCGAGGGCGTGCAGGCGATCGAGCTCGCGCAGCACCGCCACGGTCTCCGCGGGCGTCTTGGCGAAGTCGGGGCCGGGGTCGAGGACGAGCTGCTCGCGGGCCACGCCGTGGTCGAGCGCGAGGTCGATGCGCTCGCGCAGGAAGGCCTCCACGTCGGCGACCACGTCGTCGTAGGCTGGGAACCCCTCGCGCTTGGGCTCCGCGCGAGTGTGCATGAGCACGAGCGCCGCGCCGGTGCGCGCGGCGAGCTCGGCCAGCGCGGGATCGCGCAGCCCGCTGACGTCGTTGAGCATCACGGCTCCGGCCTCGAGGGCCGCGCGCGCGACCTCCGGCTTCCACGTGTCGACCGAGACGCCGACGCCCTCGGCCGCCAGGCGCTCCACGAGCGGGACGACGCGCGCGGCCTCCTCGTCGGCCGTGGCGGCCGGCGTGTAGGTGACGCCCGACTCGCCGCCGACGTCGACGAGGTCGGCGCCCTCGGCGACGAGCTCGAGTCCGCGCTGCACCTGGCGGTCGAGCGTGTCCAGGCGCACGGCGTCGGAGAACGAGTCGTCGCCGGCGTTGACGATCCCCATGATCAGCGGGCGGCCGGCCTGCACGTCGACGGTGCGGTCGCGCAGGCGCAGGCTGCTCACAGCGTGTAGTGCAGGAAGAGGTGGTCGTCGGCGCGGTGGATGTCGCGCAGGGCCATGCCGGCCGGCGGGTCGATCACGTCGCCGCGCAGCGGCGACGGCGCGTCGCCCGCCACCAGCATCGGCGCCACGGTCAGCATGAGGTCGTCGACGCAGTCCGCGGCGACCATCTCGCGCAGCAGCCGCGGGCCGCCCTCGCACAGGATCGCCCGCGCGCCGCGCTCGGTGCGCAGGTGCTCGAGGATCGCGGGCATCGTGAGCCGGCCCGGCTCGAAGCGCTGCACCGCCACCCATGCGCCCTGACTGGGGACCTCCCCATCGGCCTCGGTGTAGACCTGCACGCGCGCGGTCGGCTCAGCCAGCAGCGGGATGTCGCCGGGCAGGTCGAGGCGGCGCGAGATGGTGGCCACGATCGGCTCGGGCTCGAGGCCGGCGGCCACGCGGTGCGCGCGCTGCTCGTCGTCGAGGAGGTTGGCGTAGCGCTCGGCGCGCAGCGTCCCGGTGCCGACGAGGATCGCGTCGGCCGCCGTGCGCAACTCGCGCAGCAGCGCGCGGTCGGCCGGGTGGCCGAGGCCGACCGAGCGGCCCTCGACCGCGATGCGTCCGTCGGCCGAGGCGATCATCACCGCCACCACGCGCGGGCGGCGGGCCGGGTCGGCGGACGTCTCGCGCAGGCCCAGCGCGCGCACGACCTTGCGCGCCGACCACGCGGTGCTCGTGTCGGTCAGGGGCCGTAGCCCGGCGTCGGTCACGCGCGCATCATGCCGGGTTGGCCTCCGCCGGTGTCCGCTCACTACGGGGTTTTCCGGTCGATCGACCGGCGCCGGCTACTTGCGGATCGTGATCTCGCGCGTCTTGGCCACCGTGTTGCCGGCCTTGTCGATCGCGCTGATGCTCAGGGTGACCTTGCCCGAGTGCCCGTAACGATGGATCGCCTTGAACGCGACGACCGGCCGCGAGCCATCGCCGAAGGAGATCCGCACGTGGTCCAGGCCGGACGCCTTCGCCCCGGTGCTGCTCGCATCGGTGGCCTGCACGGCGACCTTCACGAGCTGGCCGCGCTTGCGCGACCCCGAGACCTTGAAGGTGACCTTGGGGGGCGTGGCGTCGACGCGCAGGTTGCGCGACGGCGTCGTGCTGCTCTGGCCGCGGATGTCGGTGGCCACCACGCGCCAGCGGTGCAGCCCGTCCGGGACGACCCCCGGCACGGTCACGCCGGTCGAGGTGGTCTGGGCGACGAGCTTGTTGTCGATCAGCACGTTGTAGGTCAGTGGGCCCCACAACTCGAAGGCCGTGCCCCACTTCAGCGGCGGGCGCGCGAACTTGCGCCACTTGCTTGTCGTGTTCGCCCGGAAGGAGCCCGGCGCACGGTCGAGGCTGGCGGCCATGATCTGGCGCCCGTCGCCGTCGCCCTGGACGAAGGCGATCGCGATGTCGCCCGCGCGGTCGGCCGCGGCCTCGAGCCCGCGCGACGCGTCGGTCAGTCCGAGCGCCGGGTTCGAGAGAGCGGCCGGGGCCCCCGGCTGGGTGACTGCTCGCGACGCGGGCACGTAGTCGTACGGGCGCGCGATGATCCCGCGCCCGCCGCTCGCGTCGCCCTGCTGGAAGGCGATGAGGCCGTCGCCGGTCTCGGCCACCGCCGGTACGGGTGCCGGCGCCGCAAAGCCTCCGCCGAGCAGCACGCTCGGGTTGAAGAGATCGTCCTTGAGCACGGCGCCATACGCGCCCGCCGACGTCGTGCCGGCCACGCCCGCGTAGCCGACCCCGCGGCCGTTGATGGCCACCCGAGGCGCCTCGGAGCCCTCGACGGCCTGCAGCGCGACCGGGTCGTCGAACTGCGAGCCGACGAGCCGCCGCGCGATCGTCTGCCCGCCCTGGCGGAACACGGTCCAGGCGAAGCTCGAATCGTCCTCGCCGGAGATGTCGACCTCGTCAGCGCCCGCGCCGAGGTCCTGCGGGGCGGTCGAGAGGCGCAGCTCGAAGATCCGGCGCGCGTAGGCATCGCCGCCCTCGCCCCACACGACGGTGGCGATGCCGTCGGCGGCGACGGCCACCTTCGGCCGCCCGGTGCCGGTGCCGGCCACCGCGGCGGGATCGATGTCCAGCGGACCGGGCACGCCGTTGAAGGCCGTCGCGGCGCGCTCCATCCGGGCAGCCAGGACGTCGCCGCTGGTGGACCAGGTGAGGTACGCGACGCCATTGATCGACATGTCGACCGCGGGGTTCTCGCCCGATGCGGCGATCTGCTGGGTCGCGGAGTAGCCGGGCGCTCCGGCCGCGCGCACGGTCGTGAAGATCCCGCCGCCGCTGACGTAGGCCACGACGAGCCGCCCGCCGTCCGACGCCGCGACGACCGGCTGGGAGCCGGCGCCGGCCAACCCGGCGTCGATCTGCTCCGGGGGCTGGAAGGCCCCGTTCGCCAGCCGCGAGACGAAGATGTGATCGACCCCTGCCACGCGCTTGACGTAGGCCAGCGCGCCGGTGCCGTCGCGCGCGACGTCGAGATCCCCGAGCGACTGGATGTCCGCGCTCGGACCGTCGACCGGCGTGCCGGCGAAGAAGCGCGACGGCGTGGCCGCGCCGGCGAAGGCGGGCAGGACGAGCGGCGCGAGCGCGGCGAGCAGGGCGATGCGGCGGGCCATGGACGGGCGGGACTCCTTGCGGATCGACAGGACCGGTCGCCGGAATGCAACCGGCGGGGATGCTGAAAGTTACGGAGCGGTGACGATGCCTTCGGCACCGGCCTCGTCGAGGAAGGCCCGCGCGGCGGATTGCGCCTGCCCGTCGTCCCACCCCAGCGCGGTGCCCATGGCCACGGCGACCCGCTGCGCCGTGGCGCCCGCCGGGTCGGCGACGCCGCGCGCGGCCAGCAGCCCGATGCGCGTGCGGCGCAGGAGCGCGTCGCCCACGCTGACGGCCTGCTCGCGTCGCGCGGCATGGACGGCCTCGGCCAGCAGTTCCGGCGGCCCGCCGGGCACGATCGGCTGGGCCAGCTCGCCGCTCTCGCCGGCCACGGCCAGGACTTCGTGGGCCGCATGGCCGTAGCGGGCGGCGAGGCGTTCGTAGGCGGCTTCGGGCACGCCCTCGACCCGCTGCAGGGAGCCGGCGTCGATGGGCTGGCCCAGCAGGACCTCGTGCGTGCGGCACGGGGCGCTGCGGGCCTCGCGCTCCACCAGCCGGTCGACGGCCATCTTCGCCATCCGCCGCCACGTCGTCAGCTTGCCGCCGGTGATGGTGATCATCCCGCTCGAGGTCTCGTAGAGCTCGGCCTTGCGCGAGATGTCCACCGACTTCTTCGGGTCGCCGGTGGAGATCAGCGGGCGCACGCCGGCGTAGGCGCCGGTGATGTCCGCACGCCCGAGCTGGGCGCCGAAGTAGGCGTTGACCGCCCCCAGCAGGTAGTCGACGTCGTCGGCGGCGGGCCGGACGTGATCGAGGTCGTCGGCGTCGTACTCGTTGTCGGTCGTGCCGACGAGGGTCGAGCCCAGCCACGGCAGGGCGAAGATCGCGCGCCCGCCGCCTGCGGGCACGATCGCCCCGGCCCCGAGCGGCAGCGTCTCGTGCGCGAGGGTGATGTGCGAGCCCCGCGAGGGGCGGATGCGCGGCACCTCGGCCTCGTCGTGCAGCTCCTCGGGGCGCAGCCGATCGGCCCACACGCCCGTGGCGTTGACCACGTTGTCGGCGCGCAGCTCGAAGCGCTCGCCGCTCAGGGCGTCGCACACGCAGACGCCGCGCGTGCGCCCCCGGTCGTCCAGGAGGTCGGTGACCTCCATGCGGTTGGCGCACACCGCGCCGAAGCGCTCGGCCTCGGCCAGCACCGTGAGCACGAGGCGGCTGTCGTCGGTCTGGCAGTCGTAGAACAGGTAGCCCGAGGTCGGCCGGCGGGCGGCCAGCGCCGGCAGGCGCTCGACGACCTCGTCGCCGCCGATCACCCGGTGGCGGTCGGGCTCCCAGTCGCCGTCCTCGCGCCGGCGCCCGCCGCGGGCCATCGCGTCGTACAGGTTGAGGCCCACCCCGACCATCCGGTCGGGCCGCGCGCCATCGAAGGCGGGCACCACGAAGGGCAGCGGCCGGACGAGGTGCGGCGCCAGCCTGACCATGAGCTGGCGCTCCAGCAGCGCCTCGCGCACGAGGCCCAGGTCGAAGTTCTGCAGGTAGCGCAGGCCGCCGTGGACGAGCTTGCTCGAGCGGCTCGAGGTGCCGGAGGCGTAGTCGGCCTTCTCGACGAGCGCGACCGAGTAGCCGCGCGTGGCCGCGTCGAGCGCGACGCCGGCGCCGGTTATCCCGCCGCCCACGACCACCACGTCGAAGCGCTCGGAGCGCAGCGCGGCTACGGCGTCGGAGCGGGAGATCACTCGGGCATCCTGGCAAAGGCCGCCGCGCGCGCCCCCGCCAGCGAGCGCCCCAGGCGAACCGCCGGGGCGATGATCGTCACCCGTCCCTAGGCGCGCAGCCCGTCGAGGATGATCTCGAGGTGGCGGTGCCAGTCGTAGCCCGAGACCGCCATCGTCGTGTACAGCCCGCTCATGAGCATCGGGATCTCCGCGACGGCGAAGTCGGGCCGCAGCACGCCGGCAGCCTGCGCCCGAGCCACGAGCTGGTTGGCGAGCGCATCCAGGCGCTGGAACTCCGCGTCGGCGAGCCGCCAGGCCTCCGGGGTGCGCGCGAGCGCCTCCTGAATGCCCACGTCACGCACGCACAGCTCCGCGTTGGCGCGCAGCAGCCCCGCGAACGCCTCCCACGGGTCCTCGACCGCGAGGGCGCGCTCGGCGTTGTCGCCGAAGGCGCGGAACTTCTGGGCCACGAGCTCGCCGAGCAGCGCCTCCTTGTGCGGGAAGTGCCGGTAGACGGTCCCCACGCCGACGCCCGCCTCGCGGGCGACGTCGTCCATCTGCGCCTCGACGCCGCGCTCGGCGAACACGGTCCGCGCTGCGGCGATGATGCGCTCGCGGTTGCGCCGCGCGTCGGCGCGCAGCGGCTTGGGGGTCTGGGTGTCGGGTGCCGTCATGGCGCGTGACCTCGGCGTGAAATGTACTTGACAAACGGAGAAGCGGTTCCGTATCTTGCCTGAATCGGAACCGGAGATCAACTTCCGCTTATTTCGGCCCCTGCTACGCCCCTCACGACCCCTAAGGGGTGGGTAGCCGTACAGGAGCCAAAGACCCGAAGGGCAGACTTCCTCTCATGACCGCTGTGGACACTCCTCGCGCGAAATGGCTCGCGCTCGCGCTCCTGGCCACGACGCAGTTCGTCGTCGTCCTCGACGCCGCCATCGTCAACGTCGCGCTGCCCTCGATCGGGCGTGCGCTGGACTTCTCCCAGGACAACCTCGCCTGGGTCGTCAACGCCTACACCCTCACCTTCGGCGGCTTCCTGCTGCTCGGCGGGCGCCTCGCCGACCTCCTCGGCCGGCGCAAGCTGTTCATGATCGGCCTCGTCGTCTTCTCGATCGCGTCGCTGCTCGGCGGCCTGGCGCAGTCCGACGTCTGGCTCATCGCCGCGCGCGCCCTGCAGGGCCTCGGCGCCGCGCTCGTCTCCCCCGCCGCGCTGTCGATCGTGACCAACACCTTCGCCGAGGGCGCCGAGCGCAACAGGGCGCTGGGCATCTGGGGCGCCGTCGCCGGATCGGGCGGCGCGGCGGGCGTGCTGCTCGGCGGCATCCTCACCGAGTACCTCGGCTGGGAGTGGGTGCTGTTCGTCAACGTGCCGATCGGCGTCGCCGCCGCACTGCTCGCCCCGCGACTGCTGGCCGAGAGCCATGACGAGGCCGCGGAGCGCTCGTTCGACCTCGGGGGCGCGGTGACGGTCACCGCCGGCCTCTCGCTGCTCGTCTACACGCTGGTCGACGCCAACAGCGCCGGCTGGGGCTCGACCAAGACGATCGTCCTCGGCGTGCTGTCGCTCGCGCTCCTGGCCGCCTTCGTGGTCATCGAGCGCCGTCACCGCCAGCCGCTGGTGCCGTTCTCGATCTTCCGCATGCAGACGATTCGCGGGGCCAACGTCGTCGCGCTGCTCATCGGCATGTCGCTGTTCAGCATGTTCTTCTTCATCTCGCTGTACATGCAGCAGGTGCTGGGCTACAGCGCGCTGAAGACGGGCGTGGCCTACCTGCCGCTGGCGCTGGTCATCATCTTCAGCGCGGGCGGCGCCTCCGTGCTGGTGACGCGGATCGGCTTCAAGATCACGCTCATCATCGGCATGCTCTTCATCACCGCCGGGCTGCTCTACTTCTCGCAGGTCTCGGCGCACGGCGGGACGTACCTCGGGGACGTGCTCGTTCCGTCGATCCTGGCGGCCATCGGGCTCGGCTTCGCGTTCGTGCCGGTGACGATCGCCGCCGTGACGGGGATCCGGCCCGACCAGGCAGGGCTCGCGTCGGGGCTCGTGAACACCTCCCAGCAGGTCGGCGGCGCGCTCGGCCTCGCGATCCTCGTCGCCGTGGCCAACGGGACGACGACCTCGGCCATCTCGGACGGGGTGCGCGACCGCGCCGTCGCCCTCACCGAGGGCTTCCAGGACGCGTTCCTGGTCGGCGCCGGTTTCGCCTTCGCGGGCGCGATCCTCGCGACGGTGCTGATCTCCTCGCGCGACGCGCGCGAGCACGCGGAGGCCGCCCGCCGCGGCGACGCCGCGGTGACGCCGGTCGCCGCCTGACGAGAGTTGGTTGGTTCTGCGGCCCGCGTGCGAGTGCGGGGGTCGCGGAACCAGCGATCGAGGCACGCCTCCTGCATATGCTGGGGGCGTGCCCGAGCTCTCCTCGATCTGTGTCTTCTGCGGCTCGAACGCGGGCGCTGAGCCGGCCTACCTGAAGGCCGCCGAGGCCGTCGGGCGCGGGTTGGCGCAGCGCGGCGTGCGCGTCGTCTACGGCGGCGGCAGGGTCGGGATGATGGGCGCGGTGGCCGACGCGGCGCGGGCCGCGGGCGGCGAGGTGGTCGGCATCATCCCGCAGGCGATCTTCGACCTCGAGATCGGCCACACCGGCATCGACGACCTGCGGGTGGTCGGCTCCATGCACGAGCGCAAGGCGCTCATGGCCGAGCTCTCGGACGCCTTCATCGCGCTGCCGGGCGGCATCGGCACGCTCGAGGAGCTCTTCGAGGTCTACACCTGGGCGCAGCTCGGCATCCACTCCAAACCGCTCGGGCTGATCGACGTGGCCGGCTACTACCAGCCGCTCGTCGCCTTCCTCGACCACGCCGTGCAGGAGCGCTTCCTGCGCCCGGAGACGCGCACGCTGCTGGCGGTCAGCGACGGCCTCGACGACCTGCTGGCGACACTCGCGACCTGGGAGCCGCTCACCGTCCACAAGTGGATCGACCTCGACCAGACGTGACCGCGGTCTTCGACGGCCACAACGACGTCCTCGGCAAGCTCCAGGCGGAGGGGGGCGCCACCGCCGACTTCCTCACCGGCCTCCCGGACCACGACGTGGACCTCCCGCGCGCGCGGGCCGGCGGCCTCGGCGGCGCGATGTTCGCCATCAACCCGCCCTCCCCGCACGACCCGTCGTTCGCCGGGTCGCTGTGGGACATGCCCTACGCCGGCCCGGTCGCGCACGAGACGGCCGCGGCCTTCACGGCGGGGGCCATCGGGCGCGCCCACGCGCTGGCGGCGGCCGGCGACGGCGCGGTGGCCGTCGTGACGGACGTCGCAGCGCTCGATCGCTGCCGTGCCGACGGCACGCTGGCGATGGTCCTGCACCTCGAGGGCGCCGAGGCGATCGACCCGGGCCTGGCGGCGCTCGACGCCTGGCACGCCGCCGGCGTGCGCTCGATCGGACTGGTCTGGAGCCGGCCCAGCGCGTTCGGCCACGGGGTGCCCTTCCGCCACCCCGCGTCGCCGGACACCGGACCGGGCCTCACCGACGCAGGCCGCGCCCTCGTGCGCCGCTGCGCTGAGCTGGGGATCCTCGTCGACCTCAGCCACCTGAACGCCGCGGGCTTCGCCGACGTCGCGCGCATGGAGGCGGCGCCGCTGGTCGTCTCGCACACCGCGTGCCACGCGCTGTGCGCCTCGACGCGCAACCTCACCGACGAGCAACTGCGCGAGGTGGCGCGCAGCGACGGCATCGTCGGGATCGTGTTCTGCCCCGCGTTCGTCCGCGCCGACGGCGCCAACGAGGCCGACACGCCACTGTCCGCGATCGTGGCCCACGTCCGGCACGCCGCCGACCTCGTCGGCGTCGATCGTGTCGGCCTCGGCTCGGACTTCGACGGCGCGCCGATGCCCGCCGCGCTCAGCGACGTCGCCGGGCTCCCCCGCCTGCTCGACGCTCTGCGCGAGGACGGCTTCGGTGCCGACGAGGTGGCCCGCATCGCGTGGGGCAACTGGCGGCGCGTGCTCGCCGCTGTGTGGGGCGCCTAGCCCGCCGTCGGCGTGCGCTCCCACGCGCGCCGCGCGCGGTCGAACGCCTCCCAATCGATCGGCGGGGGCAGCTTCGGGCCGCTGCCGCCTCCACCACCGCCGCCGCCGCCGTCGTCGCCGCCCCCGTCGTCGCGCGCCCCGCGCACGAGCCACGCCGCCACGCACGAGGCCTCGATCCCGGCGACGATGAGCAGCGAGCCGGCGAGGTCGGCGCCGCTGGCCACGACCGCGGCGCCGCCGGCGTAGCAGGCGGCCGTGAGGACGAGCAGCAGGCGCGCGGCCAGGCGATGGCTGGCCTGGGCGGGCGCACCGAGGAACGCGCGCCACATGGAGACGCAGACGATGGCGGCGAGCGCCACCTTCGGCAGGGCTGGCAGCGCAGACACTTCTAGGTGCGAGCCTACCCACCGTGGGGAGGAACGCAAGCTCGCGCGTGGCGGCGACGCGCCGCGACTCTCAGAGCGCCTTGAGCTCTTCGGTGATCTCGTTGACCGAGGACTTGGCGTCGCCGAAGAGCATCGCCGTCTTCGCGTCGTAGAAGAGCGGGTTGTCGATGCCCGCGAAGCCCGAGTTCATCGAGCGCTTCAGGACGATGACGCTGGCCGACTCGTCCACGTTGAGGATCGGCATGCCGTAGATCGGGCTGTCGGCCTTGTTGCGCGCGTCGGGGTTCGTGACGTCGTTGGCGCCGATGACGAGGCTCACGTCGGTGCGGCCGAACTCGGAGTTGGCCTGGTCCATCTCCCTGAGCTGCTCGTAGGGCACGTCGGCCTCGGCCAGCAGCACGTTCATGTGGCCCGGCATGCGCCCCGCGACCGGATGGATGGCGAAGGAGACCTCGATGCCCTTGGCCTCCAGCAGCTTGGTCAGCTCGTGGACGGCGTGCTGGGCCTGGGCGACCGCCATGCCGTAGCCGGGGACGATGACCACCCGGTTGGCATAGGCCATCTGGACGGCGGCGTCGGAGGCGCTGGTCGACCGCACGACGTGCTCGACGCCGTCCTCGGTGGTGCCGCCCGTGGTGATCACGCCGCCGAAGCCGCCGGCCACGATCGACGGGATCGAGCGGTTCATGGCCTGGGCCATGAGGTTGGTCAGGATCGAGCCGCTGGCGCCCACGATCATGCCCGCGACGATCAGCGCGGTGTTGTTGAGGGCCACGCCGGTGGCGGCAGCGCTGAGGCCGGTGAACGCGTTGAGCAGCGAGATGACCACCGGCATGTCGGCGCCGCCGATCGGCAGCACGACGAAGTTGCCCAGGACGGCCGCCGCGAGCAGGAGCACGATCATGAGGATCTCGGCGTCCGAGCCGCCGACGATCGCGACCGCGCACGCCACGGCGACGAGCAGGAGCACGAGGTTGAGCAGCTGCTGGGTGCGGCCCGGACCGACGGTGATCGGCCGCCCGGGGAGGATCTCCTGCAGCTTGGCGAAGGCGATGTTCGAGCCCCAGAAGGAGACCGATCCGACGATGGCCGCGAAGAGGCTGAAGATCGCCACGTAGGTGGGCTCGACCGCGAAGCCGTCGCTGTGACGGAACTCGACCCACGCGATGAGCGCCACCGCCCCGCCGCCGACCCCGTTGAACAGCGCCACCATCTGCGGCATCGCGGTCATCTTCACCTGGCGCGCCGCGGGGATCCCCACCGCAGTCCCGATCGCGACCCCGAGGATGATCAGGCCCCAGTTGCCCATCCCGGGGATGAGCAGCGTGGCGATCACCGCGACCGCCATGCCGACGGCGGCGATGCGGTTGCCGCGCACCGCCGTGCGCGGGCCCGTCAGCCCCATGAGCCCGTAGATGAAGAGGGCGAAGGCGACGATGTAGAGAAGCTGGACGAGGTCGGTGCGGCTCACTCCGCGCCCTCCTCGATCTCCTTGCGAGGCGTCGGCTTGCTCTTGAACATCTCGAGCATCCGGTCGGTGACCAGGAAGCCGCCCACGACGTTGATCGTGCCGAAGGCGATCGCGATGACCAGCAGCAGCTTGTTGAGGAAGCCGTCGACGCCCAGGCCGAGCACGATGATGCCGCCCAGGACGACGATGCCGTGGATCGCGTTGGTGCCCGACATCAGGGGCGTGTGCAGCGTGTTGGGGACCTTCGAGATCGTCAGATAGCCGGTGAAGCCGGCCAGGACGAGGATCGCCAGGTTGGTCAGCAGCATCAGGCCTGCACCGCCTCTCCCTCGCGCACGACGCACGCGCCGGCGACGACCTCGTCGTCGAAGTTCATGGCCAGGTTGCCGTCGTCGTCCATCAGCAGCTCGAGCAGCGACTGCACGTTGCGTGCGTACAGCTGGCTGGCGTGCTCGGGCATGGTGGCCGGCAGGTTCAGCGGCGAGACGATGGTCACGTCGTGCTTGACGGCGACCTGGCCGGGCTCGGTCAGCTCGCAGTTGCCGCCCGCCTCGCCGGCGAGGTCGACGATGACCGAGCCGGGCTTCATGCCCTCGACCGCCTCGGCCGTCACCAGCCGCGGGGCCGGCCGGCCGGGCACCAGCGCGGTGGTGATGACGACGTCGAAGCCCTTGATCGCGTCGGTCAGCGCCTGCTGCTGCTGGGCCTTCTCCTCGTCGGTCAGCTCGCGCGCGTAGCCGCCCTCGCCCGCCGCCTCGATCCCGAGGTCGAGCCACTTGGCCCCCAGCGACTGGACCTGCTCGGCCACCTCGGGGCGCACGTCGTAGCCGGTCGTCTGCGCGCCCAGGCGGCGCGCGGTGGCCAGCGCCTGCAGGCCTGCGACGCCGACGCCGAGCACGAGGACCTTGGCCGGCGGGATCGTCCCCGCCGCGGTCATGAGCATCGGGTAGAAGCGCGTGGCGTGCTCGGCACCGAGCAGCGCCGCCTTGTAGCCGGCTACGTTGGCCTGCGAGGACAGCGCGTCCATCGACTGGGCGCGCGAGATGCGCGGGATCGCCTCCATTGCGAAGGCGGTGATCCCGGCCTGCGCCAGCGCCTGCAGCGTCTCGGGCTGGGTGCGCGGGGCCAAGAAGCCCACGAGCGTGCCACCGCGCTGCAGGCGGCCGATCTCCTCGCCGCTCGGCGGCCCGACCTTGACCACCACGTCGGCGCTCCACGGATCGCCGATGCTCGCCCCGGCGTCGGTGTACAGCGCGTCGGGGATGAGCGCCTGCTCGCCGGCGCCGGCCTCGACGATGACCTCGACGCCCTTGGCCTGAAGGCGCTTGACGACGTCCGGCACGAGCGCGACGCGGCGCTCGCCTTCGGCGCTCTCTCTTGGCACTCCGACCTTCATGAGGGGGCGCAACCTACTCCATCGCGTCTGATGCCGATCACCGCCCTGTGGGCAGCGCCACGGGCAGGTCGTGGCTGACGGCGAGCGCGAAGCGGTGTTCGAGCGTGCCCGCCGCGAAGGCCCGCGCGGCGGAGCCCACGCCGGCCGCATCCGTGCCCGTCACCACCCACACCGGGCGTTCGTCGGGGAGCTTGGTGGCGGCCACGAGGCCGGTGCCGGGACCCAGCGTGCGGGCGGTGCGCCCGTCAGCGCGGAGCACCGCGATCGTCCGCCCGTCGGGCGCCATGCGCGCGTAGACCCCGCTGACGCGCGGCCCGTGCTCGAGCGCGTTGGCCGCCGGATCGAGACGCAGCGTGGTCCACGGACCGATGAGCACGCGCAGCGTCTCCGGCGCCCGCGCGGTCTGCAGCCCGCCGCTGGCCGCGGGGATCTGGTAGCCGGCCAGCCGGTCGCCGACCTGACGGCAGGCGGGCCCTCTGGCGTCGGCGCACTCGATGCGCACGGGCAGGCGCTTGCCGTCGATACCGTGCAGGAAGGGCTCGGGGAACGACCCCACGACGGCCGGGGTGCCCGCGCTGGCCGGCGTCGTGTCGGCCCAGACGCGGTCGCCGCCGTGGATCGTGGTGTCGCCGGCCGCCGCGACCCCGTTGACCCAGCGCCCGCCGCTGGGCTGCCCGCGCAGGACCGCGCCCACCGTCGATCCGGTCTTGACCTGGGCCTCGCGCACGGTGACAGCCCCGAAGTCGCGGGTGATGATGGCGGTGGCGGGAGCCTGGTGGCCGGCCTGGCCCACGCCGCAGCCGGCCAGCAGGAGGGCGGCGCCCAGGAGGCAGCTTCTTGCGTACGTCAAAGGGGGCGCAACGCTACAGGGCGGTACATTCGCCTCGTGACGGTCAACCTGACGCGCATCTACACGCGCCTGGGCGACGGCGGCGAGACGCACCTGGGCGACATGAGCCGGGTGCCCAAGACCCATCCGCGCATCGAGGCCTACGGCGACATCGACGAGCTCAACGCGCTCGTCGGCCTCGCACTGACGGCCGAGGGCCTCCCCGAGCGCTATGCGGAGTGGCTGCGCCGCGTGCAGAACGACCTCTTCGACCTCGGCGCCGACCTGAGCGTGCCCGAGGGCGGCGAGCGCAAGCGCCTGCGCGTCGCGCCCGAGCAGGTGACGTGGCTCGAGCAGGCGTGCGACGAGGTCAACGCAACGCTCGAGCCGCTGAAGTCGTTCGTGCTGCCCGGCGGCTCGCTGGCCGCCGCCCACCTGCACGTCTGCCGCACCGTGTGCCGGCGCGCCGAGCGCCGCGCGCTGCTCGTGGAGGACGCCAACCCCGAGGTCGTGCGCTACCTCAACCGCCTCTCCGACCTGCTCTTCATCCTCAGCCGCGGGGCCAACGCGGGGGACGAGCCGCTGTGGGAGCCGGGGCGGTTTCGCGAGTAGGCACGGGCCACCCGCCCCGTCCGCCGATCGCCATGCGCCCGCTCGACGAGGGCGCGATGGCGGCCGCCCGCGCGCGTCAGGCGCAACTCGTCAAGCCGCCGGGCTCGCTCGGGCGCCTGGAGGACCTGGCCGTCTGGCTGGCGGGCGTGACCGGGTCCGAGCGCCCCGCGCTGCAGGCCCGCGTCGTCGTTGCGGCGGCCGACCACGGCGTCGCGGCGCAGGGCGTCAGCGCCTATCCGCAGGCCGTCACGGCGCAGATGCTCGCCACCTTCGCGTCGGGCCGCGGCGCCGTGTCGACGCTGGCGGGCGCGGTGGACGCCGACCTCGTGCTGGTCGACGCCGGCGTGGCCGGCGGCAGCGCAGGGATCGACTGCCTCCGCGTCGGCCTCGGCCCCAGCCGCGACCTGTCGGTGCAGGCCGCGCTGGAGGTCGCCGAGGTGGCGCTGGCGGTCGACGCCGGGCGAGACCTGGCCGCGCGGGCGGCCGCGGATGGCGTCACCGTGCTCGCCGGTGGCGAGATGGGGATCGCCAACACGACCCCGGCAACGTGCCTGGCCGCGGTCCTCACCGGTCGCGACGTGGCGCAGCTGGTCGGGCCGGGCACGGGGCTCGACGACGCGGGCGTCGCGCGCAAGCGCGCGGTGTGCGAGCGCGCCCTCGCGCTCCACGCCGACGCCGCGCGCGGGCCCCTGCACGCGCTGCGCCGACTGGGCGGCGGCGAGATCGCGGTCCTCTGCGGGCTGGCCCTGGGGGCCGGCGAGCACGGCCTCGGCTACGTGTGCGACGGCCTCATCGCCACCGCGGCGGCGGCCGTCGCGGTGGGCATCGAGCCAGGCCTGCGCCCGCGCCTGCTGGCCGGCCACCGCTCGCCCGAGCCGGCTCACGGCGTCCTGCTGGACCACCTCGGCCTCGACCCGGTGCTCGACCTCGGCCTGCGCCTGGGCGAGGGCAGCGGCGCGACGGCCGCCCTCGCCGTGCTGCGCCTCGCCCTGGCGGCGCATGACGGGATGGCCACCTTCGCCGAGGCCGGCGTGAGCGGCGCGGGACGACAGCGCGCCGTCGATACACCATCGCGACCGGCCCGCTCATGAGCGGATCCTCCCGATGAGCCCGCTCGCCGCACGTGAGGCGTCGCGCGTGCCGAGCCCGCGCGCGGCCGTCGGCTTCCTCACACGCCTGCCCGTCGGCGGCGGCACGCTGACCGCGTCCCAGCTGTCGCGCGCGGCCCTGTGGTTCCCGGCCGTCGGCCTGCTCGTCGGCGGCGTCATGGGCGGCGTGCGCGCGCTGGCGGGGACGGTGCTCGACCCGGCGCCCGCCACCGCGCTCGCGCTGGTGGCGGCGATGCTCGTGACCGGCGCCCTGCACGAGGACGGCCTCGCCGACGCGGCCGACGCGATCGGCGCCCACGTCCCCCGCGAGCGCCGCCTCGAGATCCTGCGCGACTCTCGCGTCGGCACCTACGGCGCGCTCGCGCTCGTGTTCGCCGTCGTCTTCCCGCTCGTCGTCCTCACGCCGCTCGACGACGGGGACTTCCTGCGCGCCGCGCTGGTGGGGCACGTCGTCGGCCGCTGGTCGATCCTCCCGCAGTCGCTCCTGCTCCCGGCGGCGCGCCCCGGCGGGGCGGGCGCGCTCATGCGCGCAGGCGCGGCGACCACCGCCGTGGCGAGCGCGTACACGGTGGCCATCGCGCTGGTCGCCGGGCGCCCGGCTGCGGGGGCCGTCGCGCTCGGCGTCGGGGCGCTGCTCACGCTCGCCGCGGTGCCGCTGTTCCGGCGCACCCTGGGCGGCGCGACGGGCGACACCTTCGGGGCCCTGACCAAGGTCGTCGAGCTGGCCTGCTACGCCGCGCTCGTGGCGATGTGGGCCTGATAGAACGCGCGCCATGAGCGCCCTCCCCCACCGGCCTCTCGGAACGTCCGGCGTCGAGGTCTCGACCTTCGCGCTGGGCTCGTGGCGCACCTACGAGCGGATCCCGCGCGAGGCCGGCGTGACGGTGCTGCAGGAGGCGCGCGCGAGCGGCATCGACTTCCTCGAGATCGCCCGCTACAACGACGAGACCGGCACCGCGCCGATCCCGACGGGCTACTCGGAGGTGGTCTTCGGCGAGGTCTTCGCGGCGTCGGGCTGGCCGCGCGACGAGGTCACGATCGCGACGAAGCTGTGGTGGGAGTTCTGGCCGCAGACGCCGGCGCAGGAGCTCGAGGCGTCGCTGGAGCGCACGGGCCTCGAGCGCTTCGACTTCGTCTACTCCGATCCGCCGCCGCCCGACGTCCCGATGACCGACGTGGTGAGCTCGGTCGCCGAGCTGGTCACGGACGGCCGGGTGCGCGCGTGGGGCATCGTCAACTGGCCGGCCGAGCGCGTCGCCGACGCGGGTCGCGTGGCGCGCGAGCTGGGCGTCGCACCGCCGTGCGCCGCGCAGCTGCCCTACAGCCTGATCGCGCGCGACTGGGTCGAGAGCCCCGAGATGACCGAGGCGCTGCTGGCGTGCGGCGCGAAGGTGGTCGCCTCCTACGTGCTGGCCGGCGGGATCCTGAGCGGCAAGTACGCCGGGGGCGCCGGCGGCCGGATGGCCGGCGAGGTCGACGACGCGCGCTGGGAGGGGGCCATGCGTGCGGCCCGCGAGCTCGGGGCACTGGCCGCCGAGGCCGGCACGACGCCGGCCGTGCTGGCGATGGCCTTCGTGCTCACGAACTCGCTGGTCGCGACCATCCTCTTCGGCGCCACCTCGGCCGAGCAGATCCGCGAGAACGTGACGGCCGCCGAGGTGGTCGGGGCCCTGACGGAGAGCCAGCTCGAGCGGCTGCGCGCGATCGGGGTCTGACCGCCCGCGCACTCGCAGCTGCTCCCCTTCGCCGGCGCGGCGATCCTCATCGCGCCGGGCGTGCGCCTCGCGCTGACGCGGCGCTGACCGTCGTCACGAGCACGAGGGCGAGCAGCGCGATGGTGAGCGCGCCGGCGGCGAAGGTCGGGCGCTCGGAGGTGTAGAGCGCCACGGTGTCGGCGCGCGCTCCGAGTACGACCGCGGCGACGACACCCGCGCCGCCGGCCAGGCCCGCCACCGGCTCCCATACGGGACGGCCGGCGGGCTCGGGCGCCTCGAGGCGGTGCAGCACCGCGACGGCCAGCGACGTCCACAGGCCGGCGACGAGGAACCCGCCGAGCACGTCGGACGGGTAATGCCAGCCGAGGACGAGGACCGCGTAGGCCACGCCGACGGCGAAGGCGCCGCCGAGCATCGCGGCCGCCCCCCGCAGCGCCGGCGGGGCCACGAGGACGGCGCACAGGGCGAGGGTCATGGCGGCGGTCGAGTGCCCGCTGGGCCACGAGTTCGTCGCGACCTGCTCGGGCAGCCAGTGTTCGATGCGCGGCTGGGCCAGCGCGTGCTTGAGCACCTGTGTCGTGGCGCCGGTCACCGCCAGCAGGCACGCCACGGCCAGCGCGCGCCAGCCCCGTCGCCGGGCCAGCGCAACGGCGATGCACAGCAGGCCGGCGCACGCGTAGGGCAGCGTGTCGCCGAGATGGGCCACCACCCAGATCGCGCGATGCACGCTGGGCCTGTCGAGCCCGACGAAGCCGTGCAACATGGCGGCGTCGCGCTCGTGCGCCGCGGGCAGGGCCAGCGCGAGCGCGCCGGTGACGACCAGGCCGACGAAGCAGGCGAGGGCGACGAGCAGCGGGAGATGGCGGCGAACGACCACGACCGCTCAGGGTAGGGACTCCACTGAAGGCCGGATGAAGGACCCTGACCGGAAGTGTGGAAATCCGGCCGGCAGAGCATGGACGCTCCCGGTCTCATCCCGCCCCTCATCGGCGCGCCGCTGTCCCCACGCAGCGGCGGCGTCGCGGGCACCGTCGAGGACCTCCTCGTCGACGCGGCGAGCCACCGGCCCGTCTGGCTCCTCGTACGGCTGCACGGCGTCGTGCAGCCGTACACCTTCGTCCCCGCGGAGCGGATGGCGAGCCGCACGGGTGCGGTCGTGGTGCCCTTCGACGAGAAGGCGCTGCGCGAGACGCCGGTGCGGCTCGCGTCCCCCGCGGGCTGCGCTCGCGAGCAGGCCGCGATGCTCAGCCGCCACTACGGCGTGCGCGTGCCGCCCGGCGAGGCGCGCGGACTGCGCGCTTCCGCGTGGGCGGCGGACGCGCTCAGCCCGTCTGCGGCCGCCTGAGGACCACGCCGTCGTAGAGCGAGCCGACGCGGTCGGCCAGCGTGTGCAGCGGGCGGCGCACGAGCGGGTGGAAGAACACGAGCGCCGAGAGCGTGCCGATCGCCGCCCCCGCGAGCACGTCGCTGGGGTAGTGCGTCCCGACCGCGACCCGGCTGAACGACACGAGCGTCGCCATCCCCAACGCGAGCCATCCGGCGCGCCGCGAGCGCAGGAAGATGGCCATCGCGATGGCGAACGCCGCGGTGGCGTGATCGCTGGGGAACGAGGTGTCGACCGAGGCCGGGATGAACAGGTGCACGTCGCCGGGGTGCGCGATGTACGGGCGCGGGCGCGCCCACAGGTGGTTGGCGATCTGCGCGATGCCGAGGGCGAGGCCGGCCGAGAACCCGGCGGCGACGACGCCGTGGCGCGCGTTGCGCGAGCCGAGCTTGCCGTGGGCCAGGAAGAGCGCCCCGAGCAGCACGATGAAGAGGACCGGCGCCTGGAGCGTCATGAAGCGCAGCGGGTCCTCGAAGAGCGCGTCGTGACGCGTCGCATAGCCGTTGAGCGTCTCGAGCAGGGATACATCCATGCGTTCGAGGCTAGCCCGGAGGGTGCACGAGGCGCGTCAGGACTACACGAGCGTCCAGGCCCATCGGCACTGGCAGATCGGCCAGGTCGAACCACCGCGCCTCCTCGATCTCGCCCGGGTCGACGGTCAGCGCCCGGCCGGGCGAATACGCCTCGAAGCAGATGACGGTCGTCCGCTTGCCGTATCCGCGCGACTCCACGGACCCGAGCGCGCGCCACTGCGCGAGGTCCAGGCCGAGCTCCTCGCGCGCTTCCCGCGCTGCCGTGTCGCGCGGGTCCTCCCCGCGCTTGATCCCGCCGCCCGGCAGCTCCCACTGGCGCCGGTCGCCGTAGGAATGGCGGACGA
This sequence comes from uncultured Actinomycetes bacterium, assembly GCA_963807305.1. Lineage (GTDB taxonomy): Bacteria > Actinomycetota > Thermoleophilia > Solirubrobacterales > Solirubrobacteraceae > JAOPZW01. Next base: position 50,395 of record CAWEBN010000011.1, on the reverse strand, counting down.
AGACCACGGCGTCGCGATCGCGGACCACGCATTTGACCCCGCGCGTCTGCGGCCGCGCGACGCGCCAGTACACGCGCAGCCCTGCATGCGCGACGCGGTAGCCCACGCGGCGCACCGGCACCGGCAGCGCGCTGATCGCCATACGACGAGGGTACGCAGCGCGGCCGCAGGCCACGCCGCGCGGCGTCGTCAGCCGTCGCCGTCGTCCGCGTCCCGCTCCTCGTCGTCGTCGCCGCCGGCGGCCTCCGCGCGCGAGTCCTCGAGGTGCGCGACGACCTCCCCCGCTCCCGCGACGATCCACGTCTGCCGCCGCCGGTCGGGGCCGTCGCCGATGGTCAGCTCCACGCCGATGGCGCCCTCCATGAGCTCGAGGTCGGGGCGCAGCTGCGAGATGGTCACCGACGGCACCTCGCCGCCGATCTCGGCCTCGGTCACCGCCGCGGCGATGGCCCGGAAGGCGGCGATGCCGATGGTCAGCCGGACTGGCGCGTCGTGGTCCATGGCGCCATGGCTACCCGCAAGCATCGACGCCGCAACGACGAGCGTTTGGGGCATCCCCTGCCCCTTCACGGGCAAAGGACTGGCCGAAGTCCCCCAAACGCCCCGGCCAGCCCCCCTTGCCTGTCGCATCGGCGCGTCATTCCTGACGTAAGGCACCGATGAGGGCAGGAACGTCCCCGCGACCGGAAGCTTGCGGCGGCCGACGCGCCACAAGTGAGCGCCGACCGCTTGATCGGACGGGATCGCGCGGCTACCCTGCTCGGGCTCCTTCGACCGACCGGTGAAGGGCAGGTGGTGAACGAATGACTGCCGCCACGGAACACGCCACGTCGCGCCGCCGGGCCTGAACAAGACCCGGGCCTTCGCGCGACGCCGTCTTCCGTTTCTCGTAGCCACCTCCCGGAGGTCCACCTTGTCGCGCGATCAGCGCACGGGTGTCCGGCGCCGGAGTCCGGACACCTTCCGATGTCGCAACTGCCGCCTGGACGTATCCACGGATGCGCCGGGCACCGAGCACCGCAACCACTGTCCGAGCTGCCTGTGGAGCCGGCACCTCGACAACCGCACCCCCGGCGACCGCAGCGCCGACTGCGGCGCGTCGATGGAGGCCATCGCCGTCTGCGTGCGCAGCGACGGCGAATGGGCGCTGGTCCACCGCTGCACGGGCTGCGCCACCGTCCACGTCAACCGCATCGCGGGCGACGACAACCCGCTCATGCTCATGCGCCTGGCGGTGCGGCCGCTAGCGCAGCCGCCGTTCCCGCTGGAGTGGCTCACCAGGCTGTGATGGCAGTCCGAATTGGGCCCCCTGAACGGTCGAAACCCCCGTGTGCACGGGGGTTTCGCAGTACCGCCCGGGGATTCGAAGGGCGCCCGCCGTGGCTGTACGGAGCCGGATTTTGCTCTCGCGGAGCGGCATCCGCGCCGCTGGAGGCCGCTGAATTGCGCTCGGCTCCGGCGGGCGCTTCACCCGACTTTACCCCGCCAGTTACGGGCACCGCGTCGCACTCGGGAGTGTTCTTGCAACCGGCAGGCCCACCGCCGACGCGCGGGCTCGCGTCGACCGACTCTCAAACGCGGTGGACCAACACCGAGTCCGCTGTCGGCGCGTGGCCGCCCGCCCTACTACGACGTGCCGTACGCGGAGATCTGACAGGTGTTCCACCGGGCTCCGGATGCCCACACCGACGGCAGCGAGGTCAGCGACGAGGAGCCGCTCGTCTCGCTCGAGCAACTCGCATCGGAGCGGTCCCGGAACGCGAGCGTGCCGCCCGAGCCGAGCACTGCGACCCAGTAGCGCGTGCCTTCGCTGACGGACGCGTCGCTCAGGTCCAGCGTGGTCCACGCGCCCGGCTGCGGCGAGGAGACAGTTCCCTGTGCGATGCGCGAACCCGGACGTCCGCCGGCATCGGCGTAGATGCCGGCCACGAGCGTGGTCGCGCGGTTCGTGTCGTCGAGGTAGACGCGCAGTGCCGGCAGTGGACCGGCCGCGGTCGCGGTCATCGGGAACGCCTCGGCCGTCCCCGGCTCGACCGTGTCGCGGAGGTCCTCGATGATCTCGCTGCCGAGGAGCGTTGTGGTGCCGCCTGCTCCAGGGGCTGGAGACGGCACGGACGGGGGCTCGCGTGGCGTGACGGTCCAGCTGCGTGACGCCGGCGCGCCGGTCGCGGCTCCGTTGCTCGCTCGGACGGCGAAGGTGTGCTCGCCAGCATCGAGGCCCGCGTATGCCCGCGGGGATGCGCACGTCGTCCACGGCTGGGCATCGAGCGAGCACTCGTAGGCCGCCGTTACGTCACCGGAGGTGAACGCGAAGGAGGCGTCGCTGGAGGCGGTCGTCCCGGCGGGCCCTGCGGTGATCGACGCCATGGGCGGTGCGGTCCCCGCTGGTGGGACTGGGTCGCTATCCCTCGCGGTCCCGGTCAGCGTCTCCACGCTGTCGGCGGGGACGTCGACGGTGAAGCGGCCCTCATCGTCGACGGCGACGTCGGCGCCGGCCTCGAAGTTTGCCGTGGCATCGGTGTAGCGCGTCGCGAGGGTGTTGACGGGGCTCGACCCCAGCACCCTTCCGGTGACCCGCTCCGGGGACGAGCCCGTGTTGACCATGACCACCGTGAGGCGGCCCGTCGGCCCGTCTGCGAAGGCCTCGACGTCGACGGGGCTGCCATCGGAGGTTTCGGCCGCGATCCGGCGTGCACCGGGCGCCACGTAGCGCATCAGCTGCTCGAGGGCGTAGTAGCTCTTGCGGGGCTTGTAGGTCCCCGTGTCGGCGTCATACGCGAGAAGCCCCCAGTAGCCCATGCTGTCATGGTGCTCGTAGAAGCCGTCCCAGGCGTCGTAGGCGAGCGCGCTCGAGGCGCCGGCGTCGAGGTACGAGAAGGCCTGACCGACGTCCTCGCTCGCGGAGCCCCAGTCGCCCGGGTTGGGCGCCCCCGTGTCGCAGCCCGCACAGCGCGCCGCGAACTCGGTGACCCAGTACCTCATGGACGGAAACGCGCTGTCGGCGATGGCGCCATCGATGCCGCCCACCGAGCCCGAGTAGTCGTGGATGGCGACGGCGGCGAGGTGGTCCATCACGACGGGATCGGCCGTCATCGCCGGGTAATACGACGACGCCGCGATCGACGCGCTCGCGGTGTCCGGACCGACGAGCTTCGTGCTGCCGAGCCCGAGTTCGTCGAGTCGCACGGCGAGCTTGTGCAACAGGCGGACGTACTGTTGCGCGCCGACCTGGGGACCCTCGACCCCGTTCCAGTCGGGCTCGTTCATCGGGCCGAGAAGATCGATCCGCAGGTGGCGGTAGACGCGGCCGTAGTAGACGAGTGAGGCGAACGTCTCGACCCACTCGTCCTCCGTATCGGCATCGATCCGGCTACCCCCCATCCAGTCGGGCACGGCGCCCATGGCGTTGATCATCACGACCTGCCCGGGCTTGCTCTCGATGGCCGCGATGGTGTCCCAGAGGTCAGCCATCTTGCCGCGCTCGTAGATGCCGCGGTAAGCGTCCCAGTTGAACGATGAGGGATCGGCGTTGTCGTTCGTGGCCTCCCAGTCGGCCCGATCGATGATGACTCGCCACGTCGTCGCCCCCATGGCCGCGATGGCATCGATGGCCGGGCGCAGCTCGCCGCCATCCCAGCTATGGACGTTGGCGTTGACGCCGAAGCCGTTGATGATCTGCTGCTGCCGGGTGACGTCGACGGTCAAGCTGGACGCCGCGTGCGCAGCGGGCGCAGCGGCCAGGGTGGCCAGGAGCACCGCGAACGTGGCCGACAGCCAGCCCGCAGCGCATCGTCGTCCGTGCGTGAGCATGGGAGGGAACGAGGAGGCGACTCGGCGAACGTACCTTCGGTGGCTCGACGCCGCCTGCCCTTCTGCACCTTCGTTCAGGCACCCAGAAGCGATCGTGTTCGTCAACAGACCTTCAGGGGCCCGGACGATGCGAAAGACCTCGAACTCGCGACCGCGCGCCCACAAAGCCTTGAACCCGGTGAGCCACAGGCGTCGGCGAGGGCGAAGTCGACGCGAAAACCGACGCCGGACACCGCGTCGTTTTCCCAGGTGCGGGTGACGGTGATCACGGCGCCGGCTGCGAGGACGACGTCGGACCATCTGAGGGCGCGAAGCTCGCCGCGGCGCAGCCCGACGAACAGCGCAACCGCCCAGAGTGCCTGCTCGCCGGCGGCCAGCGCGACGATGAGTGCCAGCGCCCCCGGCGGCGACTCCACGCGCCTGCGCCGACCCTTCGCGGCCGGCAGCTCGAGCGCCGCCGTCGGGTCGTCGCCGACCCGCCAAGCCGGACCGCGCGCCGGTAAATCACGCGCAGCGGGTGGAGCGTGGTGCGCGCGCTGCTCGCGTTCAGGCCGTCGCGAAGCAGGGCCTCAGGGAAGCGCTGCACGTCGCCCGCCTTGACCTCGGCCAGGCGCCGTGAGCCGAAGACGGGCAGCAGGCGCATCTGCAGCGCCCGCTCGTAGGACCGGACGGCGGCGGGCTTGTAGGGCCGGCGGGAGCGGTCGACGATCGACCCGTCGCGCATACCGTCGACCAGCTCGGGGGCGGCTTCATCGACGGTGCGACGGGTCTGGGAGATGGTCTCCCCGGCGGTTGGCGGCAGTCCTCGGTTCCGCGCGTCAGAGCAGCGCCGCCTCTCGCCATCGAAGTGCTGCGCACCAGGCGACGTGTGAGCGAGTCGTACACGGTGGCCTGGTAGCGCTTCGGGCACCGACATGGGCCCGTCTCGGAGCGCGTTCGTGGACGCGGTAGGCAAGGACAAGCCCCCACGGGGGACGGGGGGGCGCTGTCCACCGCTGAAATGGCGCGGGAGACCAGCTTTGCGCGGCGGTGCTTTCTGAGAGGGCGCGGTGGCATTTGTGGACGATGTCCTCGTGCCGGCCCCGAAATCCGGCATCTGCGGTGGGCGGTGCGCAGGCGCACGCCACGCCGGCAGCGGAGCGGGCCGCCGTGAGCGGGTCGGCGCCAACGGTCGCGACACTGGCAAACATCACCCAACCTTCCGGGCGCCGATGCGTTTGCGTTAAATCAGGGGCAACAACGCTCGAGGGGCGCCGCGACAGGGTGCCGGGCTCGACGGACCAGGGTCGTTGGGTATCCCCTGTTCGAGCCCGGCACTGTCACGCGCTCGGGCCGTGCCACTGCATGACGATTCTCATGGCAGAGCAGGCCCCAGGCTGTGGCTGGCCGTTCGGCCGGTCACACGCGGCGCGGCTTTCTCCTGTCGCTGATCCCTGTGCCCGGGGTGGGCTCGCACGCCATGGCGCCCCGCCGTCGTCGATGGTTGACGCACGAATAGCGCCGCCAGCTGCGTCGTGTGTACCAGGCGGTGACGCCGAGCCACGGCGTAGGGCAGGAAGGTCCTGCTTGCACTGCCGCCGAGGTGGACGTGCAGGACGCCTTCGAAGCGCCGCCGGGTCACGAAAAGGCCGGCAGCAGGTGAGCAGACGACCACCCGGCCAGCGGCCGGGTGGCCGCTGCCGTCAGAGACGCGGGCAAGCGGCGATCGCCTCCTCGCGAGACCTGTCGTCCGTGACAGGCGTCCGTGACTGCCGCCCGTTCGCGTCCGCTGTCGCACCCGTTGCAGGCGTTGGGCGGCCGGCGGCGTTGTCGGTCGAGCTTGATGACAGCCTTGCCGCTGGCGCAGCCGTACTCGCATGGTGCGCTGCTAGCCCCACCCTGAGGGTGCGTCTAGACGCACCATGAGCACGCTGGCTGGCGGGAGCGCGCGACGCCTGGTAGGCCCGTGGCCGGCACGGCTCGCGGGCTCCAGGCTGCGCAGAGATGTTCACCCGTTCCTCGCAGCAGCCGTCCAGCGCAGCGCGTCGTCTTCCTCGCGCTGGTGCTCTCCCCGTTCCTCGAGGGCTGAGCGGCGTCGCGACATGTAGTCGACCAGAAGAGGCCCGCTCATGAAAACCCTGACCAAAGACGTCGCCGCGACCGCCGTCACCGCGCCGGCGATCGCCCTTCGCGACGTGCGCAAAGTCCATGGCGAGGGCGAGGGGGCGGTCGTCGCGCTCGACGGGATCAGCATCGAGCTCGCGGCGGGATCGTTCACCGCGATCATGGGGCCTTCGGGGTCGGGCAAGAGCACGTTCCTGCACGTGGCGGCCGGGCTGGACCGGCCCACCTCGGGCCACGTCACGATCGGCGACGTCGACCTCGCGGGGCTGGGCGAGCGGCGGCTGACGATCCTCAGGCGCGAGCGGATCGGGTTCGTCTTTCAGGCCTTCAACCTGATGCCCTCGCTCACGGTCGCCCAGAACATCGGGCTGCCGCTGCGCCTGGACGGTCGCCGTCCGCGGCGCTCGGAGGTGCGCGAGGTCGCGGCGCGGGTGGGGCTGGACGAACGCCTGCGCCACCGTCCCTCGCAGCTCTCCGGCGGTCAGCAGCAGCGGGTCGCGATCGCCCGGGCGCTGGTCACTCGGCCCGAGGTCGTCTTCGCCGACGAGCCGACCGGAGCGCTGGACACCCGCACCGGGCGGGGCGTGCTCGCGCTCCTGCGCGAGGTCGTCGACGCGGATGGGCACACGGTCGTGATGGTCACCCATGACCCCGCGGCGGCGGCGCACGCCGACTCCGTCATCCTGCTCGCCGACGGGCGGATCGCCGGGGTGCTCGACGCTCCCGACGCCGACGAGGTCGCCGAGCAGCTCGCCCACCTGGGGAGCTGAGCCATGCTGCGTCTCGCACTCCTGAGCGCTCGCGGTCGCCTGGGCGCGTTCACCGGCGCCCTCGTGGCCCTCACCGCCTCGTCGGCTCTCGTGATGGCCGGCGGCATGCCGCTGGAAGCGGCTCTGCGCAGTCATCCGCCCGTCGAGCGCTACGCCGCCGCCGCGGCCGTCGTGACCGGGCAGCAGATCGTCGGCCGCGACCACGACGTCCCGCTCGGCGAACGCGCCCGCGTGGATTCCGCGCTCACCGCGCGGCTGGCGGCGGTCCCCGGCGTTCGCGCCGCGATCGGCGACGTGTCGACGCCGGCCCGCCTCGGCAACAGAGACACCGTCGCGCACGGGTGGGGCAGCGCCGCGCTGACGCCCTACGTGCTGAGCCGCGGACGCGCGCCCGCACGCGCCGACGAGGTCGTCACCGGCTACCGCGCTGCGCTCGGCGCGAGGCTGCGCCTCGCGTCCACCGCGGGCCCGCGGACCGTCGCCGTCGTCGGCATCGCTCGCCCGCGCCACCCGGTCGAGCGTGAGACTGCGATCTTCCTGACCGACGCCCAGGCAGCGCGACTGGCCGGTCATCCGGGACGCGTCGACGCGATCGGGGTGCTTGGCGCCCCAGGTTTCGACGCCGCACGCCTTCGCGCCGTCAGCGGCGCCGCGGTTGTGCTCACCGGGGGCGCGCGCGGCCGGGCCGAGTCTCCCGACCTCCAGCAGGCGCGGACGACGCTGATCGCCGTCACCGCGTCGTTCGGCGGACTGGCGCTGTTCATCGCCGTCTTCGTCGTGGCCAGCACGATGGGTCTGTCGATCCAGCAGCGCGAGCGCGAGATCGCGCTCTTGCGAGCGGTGGCCGCGACGCCCGGTCAGATTCGCCGCATGATCGCGTGGGAGGCGGCAGTCGTCGGCCTGGTGGGCTCGGTGGCGGGGATCTGGCCCGGGGTGATACTTGGCCGAGCGCTCGCAGACGGGCTCGTGCGCCACGGCATCGCCCCGCCGTACCTGTCCGTCCATGCCGGGTGGCTGCCGATCGCGGCAGCCGTCGGCGGCGGAGTCATGGCGGCGCTGCTCGCCGTCCTCGCCGCCGGACGGCGCGCCGCGCGGGTGTCCCCGACCCGCGCGCTGGCCCACGCCGCGGTCGAGCCGCGGCTGCTCGGTCCAGGGCGCCTGATCGGGGGACTGCTGGCGCTCGCCGGCGCGGCGCCCCTGTTCGCCGTCTCGGCCACCACCGGCGCCCCGGACGTGGCGGCGCCGACATCGGAGATGACCGCGCTCTTCCTCGTGGTGGCAGTCGGCTGCCTGGGACCGCTTGTGGCCCGCGTCGCCGCCGGCGTGCTGGGGCCGACGCTCGCGCGGCTCTCGCCCGTCGGCGGCTTCCTCGCGTCCTCGAACCTGCGTACCGCCACGCGGCGCTTCTCCTCGGCCAGCACGCCGCTGATGCTGACCGTTGCCATGAGCTGCACCCTGCTGTTCAGCGCGACCACGACCGACCACGCCGTCACCCAGCAAAGGCACGCCGGCCTGTCCGGCGAGCTCGCCATCACGAGCACCGGCCCCGGCTTGCCGGCCGCGACGCTGGCCGACGCGCGCGCCACCCCCGGCGTGCGCTCGGCGGTCGCGCTGACCCCCACGACACTCGGCCCGAGCCTGGGCGTCTCCGCTGACACGATCCCCGCCGAGATCCTCGACGGCGGGCAGGGCGGCGGCCTCGACGTCGGCGTGACCGCCGGGTCGCTGGGCGCGCTGCACGGCGACACCATCGCGCTCGGCCGCCGGCGCGCCGACGGCGCGCATGCCCACATCGGCGACCGCGTGGCGGTCATGCTCGGCGACGGGACCCGCACTCACGCCAAGGTCGTGGCGATCTACACCCGCGCGCTTGGGTTCGGCGACGCGCTGCTCGCCCCCGAGCTCGCCGCCGGCCACCAGACCACCCCGCTGCTCGGGACGATCCTCGTCCACACCGGCGACCCGGCCGCCGTCGGCCGGCGCCTGCGGGCATTGGCCGCCCGCTACCCGGGACTGCGGGTGAGCGACCGGGCCTCGGTGGCCACCGCGACCGACGCCGACCGTGCGACGAACCGCTGGCTCGGTCCGCTGTTCGTCGCGATCATCTTCGCCTTCACGTCGATCGCAGTGGTCAACACGCTGATCATGATCGCGCTGCAGCGCGGGCGTGAGCTCGGGCTCCTGCGACTCGTCGGCGGGACACCGGGCCAGGTCCGGTCGATGGCACGCTGGGAAGCCGGCTTGATCATCACGATCGGGCTCGGCCTCGGCCTGGCGATCGCGGCCACCGCGTTGCTGCCGCTCAGCCACGCGCTGACGGGCAACCTCCGTCCCTACGTGCCGCTCGACCAGCTCGCGGCGATCCTCGGTGTCTCAGCGCTGCTGGCACTGCTCGCTTTGACGCTCCCGACCCGGCGGGCGCTGCGCTCGCGTCCCGTCGAGGCGATCGGATTGGGGGAGTAACCCGAAACGGCGACATCGCGTGGTTGCGGCACTCCGGGCCGCGCCTCCCGCGGGTGGCGGCGGCCTGGTCCGCGCGAACCACGGTGCTGTTCGCGGGGAGCGGGACGCAGGACGCCATGCCGGCCCGTAGCGCGCCGATGCGAACAGCGGGAGCGCCGGCGGACTAGTGTGGGCCGATGAGCGTCCAGGACGAGCGTTTCGAGGCGCTGCTGGGCGCGGCAGCGCCGCTGGTCGTCTCGGTGTTCGATGCGCTGCCGGATGCGATCGGCGTCGTCTGGCCGACCTCCGATGCCGCGGGCGCACCGGTCGACTTCGAGGTCGGCTACACGAACCCCAGTAGCGAGCGGATGATGGGCGTCCGCCTCGGTGACGAGGTTGGTGCGCGGTTGCGTGAGGTGATGCCCGGCGTGGTGCCGATGGGGCTGTATGACCGGCTGCTTCGCGTCGCCGAGACCCGCGTGGCGGAGTCGGCGGAGATCACGCTGGACACCATGTGGCGCGACGCGATCCACGTCCGGGGCGTCTGGGTGCATACGGTGCTGCCGTTCGGCTCCGGCCTGTTGAGTGTGGCGTTCGACGTCTCCGAGGAGCGCCGGCGCGAGAACGAGCTGCGTGACTTTGCCGCGGTCGCGGCGCACGACCTCCGCGAGCCACTGCTCGGGGTTCACGTCATGGCCTCCCTGCTCGGCCGTCGCGGCGGGCTCGGCGCCGAAGAGCAGGAGATGGTCCGGCTTCTCGACGATGGGGTGCAACGCGCTACGGGCCTGGTCGACAGCATCCTCGAGTACGCGACCGCGACAGACGACGGCGCGAGTCGCACCGAGGTGGACTGCGGCGAGGTCGTGTCCGAGGTCGTCTCCACGTTGGCGTCGCAGATCGAACGCGTCGACGGGCACGTCGAGGTCGGCGCGCTTCCAACCCTCCAAGCCAGCCGCCCCGGGCTCTTCCGGGTCTTTCAGAACCTCATCGCAAACGCGTTCAAGTTCCGCGACGGCGATGCACCGCACGTGACGGTGTCCGCGCGACACGGCGAAGCCGGTTGGGCCTTCTCCGTGCGCGACAACGGGATCGGCCTGCCCAAGGACAGCGCGATTTTTGAGATGTTCAAGCGCGGCGGCGGCGAGCACGAGGGCAGCGGAATCGGCCTCGCCACCTGCCGGCGGATCGTCGAGGCCCACGGGGGGCGCATCTGGGCGGAGCCTGCGCCCGGAGGCGGCAGCACTTTTCTCTTCACCCTCCCGGCTTGAGCCGCGGCCACCACCAGCGCTGATCCAGCGGACCACGCGCCAGCACCATCGCCGCCTGCCGGCTCCGACGGTGGGCGGCTCGACGGAAGTGACGTTTCACCGCGGGGCGGCCGCTCCGCCGCCAAAGAGGCCTGCCGCAACGAGGGGGCCCTCGGCCCTGTCCCTCTTGGAGCTCCTCGGAGAGCTGGGCGACGTCGGGCTGCTCCTGCCGCTGGCGGCCGCGACGGTGTGCCGCCGATCCCGTCGGACGTCGCATCGACGGGCACGGGCTTCGATGTTCACGTGGGGCCTCGCTGACGATCACACGGGGACGCCGCTCGTCGGACGCGGTCCGGGTTGGAGGAACGCCACCGGCCGAGTCGAACACGACGAACGTCAAGCCAGGAGCCTTCACATGAGCGACGAGGCCATCACCGCAGCCCCCGAGCCCGAGGAGAAGCGTGGGTTTACGCTCCCCTCCGCGTACACGATCCTCTTCATGTTGATCGTGATCGCCGCGATCGCCACGTGGGTCATCCCGGCCGGCACGTACAAGCTCAACGATGCGGGCGAGCCGGTTCCCGGGTCCTACCACGAGGTGACGGCCAAGCACTCGAAGATTGTCGTGGACTCGCTCACCGCGCCGATCAACGGCCTGTACGGCATCGAGAACTCGAAGGGGAACATCAGCTACTACAACACCGGCACGCTGTTCGGCGCGATCGACATCGCGCTGTTCATCCTCGTGATCGGCGGATTCCTCGGCGTGACGATGAAGTCCGGGGCGATCCAGGCCGGCATAGGCAGCCTCGTCCAGCGGATGAAGGGCAGGGAGCGGTGGATGATCCCCGTGCTGATGTGCGTGTTCGCGCTCGGAGGCACCACATTCGGGATGGCAGAGGAGAGCCTCGCGTTCTATGCGCTGGTGATCCCCGTGATGATCGCCGCCGGCTACGACGCGCTCACGGGTGCGGCGGTCCTCCTGCTCGGCTGCGGGATCGGGGTGATGGGCTCGACGGTCAACCCGTTCGCGACCGGGATCGCGTCGGGGATCGCCGGCGTTCCGCTCAGCGAGGGCCTGCTCGGACGGCTGGTGCTCCTGATCGGCGGGCTGGCGATCGGCATCTTCTTCGTGATGCGCTACGCCGACCGGGTCAAACGGGACCCGACGAAGTCGGTGGTCTTCACGATGAAGGCGGACAACGAGGCGCGCTTCCGGGCCGACTCGCAGGCCGGCGGCGCCGTCCTCACCGGGACGCACAAGGTGGTCCTGACCGTCTTCGCGCTTGCGTTCGTCGCGATGATCTACGGGGTGATCCCGTGGGAGGACCTCGGGATCGGGCTGCCGACGTGGTGGTGGTGGTTCCCGGAGATGACCGCGTCGTTCCTGATGTTCTCGATCATCATCGGGCTGGTCGCCGGGATGCGCGAAGCCGAGCTGACCAACAGCTTCGTCGACGGCGCTCGCGACCTTCTCGGAGTGGCACTGATCATCGGCATCGCCCGCGGCATCACGGTGATCATGAACAACGGCCAGATCACCGACACGGTCCTGCACTGGGTCGAGAATGCCTTGGGCGACACGGGCCAAGCCGCGTTCGCGATCGTGATGTTCGCGCTGTTCCTGCCGCTTTCGTTCCTGATCCCCTCCTCGTCCGGACTCGCAACCCTCGCTATGCCGATCACCGCGCCGCTGGCCGGTTTCGTCAACGTGCCCGAGTCGCTGGTCGTCACCGCCTACCAGAGCGCCTCGGGCATCATGAACCTGTTCATCCCGACGTCGGCCGTCGTCATGGGCGGCCTCGCGATCGCTCGCGTCCCCTACGGGACCTATCTGCGCTGGGTCTGGCCACTGCTTGCCGCGCTGGCCGCTCTGTGCATCATTGTGCTCGGAGTCGCCGCGGCGCTGTCATGACGCCTGGAAAGCGAGGATGCCGATGAGGAACAATGTCAGCTGGCCAAGCTTGGTGATCGTGATCGTGCTCGCGGCCTGTCTCGTCGGCTTGATGGCGTACGCCCGCGGTCCGAAGCACTACCGCGGTGACGAGATCGGCAGTCACGGCACGAAGGTCATTGTCGTAGTGCGCCCGCCGGCGTGACGGCCGATGGCGCGCGAGAGCCCGGCACTGAGAGGGCTCGAGCCCCACGCGTGCTGGCGACACTTCGAGGCGCTGACAAGGATCCCGCGCCCATCGCTTCGCGAGGAGGCGGTGATCGAGCACGTTCGATCGTGGGCCGTCGGGAACGGGCTCGAGCTGCGGCAGGACGCGGCACGTAACGTCGTGGTGCGCGTGCCGGCCACCGCAGGCCGGGCGTCGGCCCCGACCGTCGTCCTTCAAGGGCATCTGGACATGGTCTGTGAGCGCCGGCCGGACAGCCCGAACGATCCGGCCGAGGGGAGGATCGAGCTCGTCCGCGATGGGGATTGGCTGAAGGCCAACGGGACCACGCTCGGCGCCGACAATGGCATCGGCATCGCGGCGATGATGGCGCTGGCCGAGGACGCGGCGCTGCCACACGGGCCGCTTGAGTTGCTGATGACGGTCGGGGAGGAGGTCGGCGGTGAGGGCGTGGGCGCGAGCGGGCTCGACCCCTCGCTCGTCACCGGGGCCACGCTGGTCAACCTCGATAGCGAGGAGGACGGCAAGTTGACCGTCGGCTCTGCGAGCAGCACCGACACGTCGATCCGGGTGGAGAAGCCACGCGAGGCCCGCGACCCCGGAGCGGTGACCCTGTCGGTGACGATGGGAGGTGGCCTCGGCGGGCATTCCGGCGTCGACATTGCGCGCGGCCGCGCGAACGCGATCAAGGTGCTGGCGCGCGCGCTCCGCGAAACACTCGCCGTTGCTCCCTTCCGGCTGGTCTCCCTGGACGGAGGGAAGAGCTGGAACGCCATTCCTCGCGACGCGACCGCGATCTGTTCGCTGCCGGCCGAGGGCGAGGCCTCCTTCCGCGGAGCCGTCGAGACCGCGGCCGCGACGATCCGGGACGCGTACTCGACGACCGACCCCGACCTCGCGATCTCTGTGACAACGACCACTGACGCCGCCGACGCGTGGACGACGGACGCGACCGCGGACCTGCTCGACCTCGTCGCGGTCCTCCCCAGCGGACCGCTTGCGATGAGTCCGGACTTCCAAGGGCTGGTCGAAACGAGCACCTCGGTCGGCGAGGCGGTCACGGACGGCCCGCGGCTCAAGCTGCACAGTCTCTCGCGCTCGTCGAACGACTCGGCACTTCCCGACGTGATCGAGGCGCTCGATGCCGCGGCCCGCCTTGCCGAAGGTTCCCTCACCGTGGACCAGGAAGACCCCGGATGGCGACCAAACCTCGACTCGCCGGCACTCGCGGCCTCGCGGCGTGTCTACGAGCGTCTCTTCGGCGAGCCGCCGATCATCACCGCGGTACATGCCTGGCTCGAGACCGCAGTGATCGGCGACAAGGTCCCCGGCCTTGACATGGTTTCCTTCGGGCCGCAGATCGAGGCGCCCCACTCGCCCGACGAGCGCGTGAGCATCCCGACCGTGGAGCGCAGCTGGCGCCTGCTTGCGGGTATCGTCGACGAGCTCTCGGCCGCCTGACCGCTTGTGGGCGCTGCGCGGCCGCCCGGACCAGTTGCATTGGGCGCTCCGGCGCGCGAATGTCAGCAGGCCCGCCGATCGCGGAGCAACGACGACCTCAGCGCGACATGGAATCATTGACCACAGGGGATCAGGCATCAGGCGACGAAGGGCTGCCCGCCGGAGGCGCGCCGGCCGAGGCCGCCGACCATGCTCGACGCGATCCTTCCGATCGTCGTCCTGATCGGGCTGATCGCCCTCACCATCGCGTCCTTCGGCGTAGGAGCGACCGATGGGCCGTTGCAGGTCGCCCTGATGCTGAGCGCCGCGTTCGCGAGCCTGATCGCGCTGAAGAACGGCTACACGACCGCGGCACTGGCCGATGCCGCGATCGGCGGCGTGACGACGGCGGTGGGAGCGATCTTCATCCTGCTGTCCGTCGGCGCTCTGATCGGCACGTGGAACATGGCCGGCACGATCCCGACGGTCGTCGACTACGGCGTCAGGCTGCTCAACCCCAACGTCTTCTTCCTGGCGACTGCGGCGATCTGCGCGGTCGTCGGCATGGTCACGGGCAGCTCATGGACCACGGCGGGGACGCTGGGCGTCGCGTTCATCGGGATGGCCGGCGTGATGGGCGTCTCGAAGCCGATCGCGGCGGGCGCGGTCATCTGCGGTGCGTACTTCGGCGACAAGATGACGCCGCTCTCGGAGACGACGATCCTGGTGCCGCAGCTGGTGGGCCGCGGCCTCACCACTGCCCGGCACATCCGCAACATGTTCTGGACAGCGGGACCTGCGCTCGCGATCAGCCTTCTGATCTTCCTGTTCATCGGGCTCGGAGTCGAGTCGAAGGGCGAGGTCAGCACGGATGAGGCGCTCAAGGCGATCTCGGGCGCCTTCCACATCTCGGCGCTCAACCTGCTCCCGCTCGCGCTGCTCGTGGTCTTCACCGTCAAGAAGGTGCCGCCGTTCCTGGCCATCCTCGGATCCGCGCTCTTCGCGGGCATCCTTGCGTGCTTCACGCAGTGGGACGCGGTCCAGGCGTTCGTCGACGACCCCAGCAAAGGGACCGTTTCGACCGGGATTCATGCGGTCTATGCGGCGATGGCGACGGGCTTCGTGAGCCACAGCGGCGTCGAGGCTGTCGACGCGCTCTTCTCACGCGGCGGCATGGCGAGCCTCCTGACCACGGTGTGGCTCGTGCTCGCCGCGATGGGTTTCGCGGCGATCCTCGAGCACGCGGGGTTCCTCGACCGGCTTCTGCTGCCGGTCGTGACGCGGGCGCGGTCGCGCGGGAGCCTGATCCTGGCCGTGAACGCGAGCGCGATCAGCCTGAACGTGGCCGCCGGTGACCAGTACGTCGCGGACGTTCTGCCCAGCCGGATGTTCCGCGACGAGTTCGAGCGGCGAGGGCTCGCGCCGGAGGTGCTCAGCCGGGCGGTCGAGGACTCGGGGACCGTGACCTCGCCGCTCGTGCCGTGGAATACGTGCGGCGCGTACATGTCCGGCGTGCTCGGCGTGCAGACGGCCTCGTATCTGCCCTATTGCTTCTTCAACCTCCTGAGCCCGATCCTCGACGTGGTGTACGGATACCTCGGATTCAAGGTCCCGACGACCCCGCCGGAGGTCGCATCCGACCGCCCGGCACAGGACGATCGACCCCCGGCGCCGGCACCGTCAGCCTGAGCGCGGATGACGATTCATCCCGCGCTGGGAGTGGCGGACCTTCGGCGACGGCTTTGCGAGGCCGAGAGCCGCTTCGCGACGATCGCGTCAACCGCCGCCCAGTCAGGACCGAACGGACACCGTCGGGACACCACGCGTGCACGCGAGTGCCCAGCGTTGCAGCGTCCGGAGAGAACTGAAGATCTGCCGACGACCCCCGGCTACGAGGTATCGCTCAACACGCGCTCAGCGCCGACGCCGCCGCACACTCGTCGCCGAAGCCGACACGGCCCCGGACGAAAGCCCCGCGGAGACCTGAGCCCACCACGTCTGGCGCGTGATCAAGCGCTGACCTGGCGGTGAGCCCTGGACCGCTTCCACACGGCGTCGAGGACCACCGCGAGCCCGAACATGACCACGATGGCGACGAAGGTGCCGGGATCGTTGCGCAGCGTGTCGATCGCGAAAAAGAGCAGGACGAGAGCCGACGCGGCGACGGCGGCCGCCAGCAAGACCCTGTTGGCGTGAATCTCGCGACGCAGCCGATAACCGGCGAGCCCCACGAGGACGAAGACCGCCAACGAGACGGCGCTGCCGACCGACGCGATCGAACTCAGGTCGAAGAGGTTGACAAAGATCAGGATGAGACCGGTGGTGATGATCAGGTTGCCGCGGGCGCCCAACCGCGATTGCTCGCCGAACAGCGGAGGGAACTGGCCGACCCTGGCCAGGGTGCCGGTGAACCCCTTGGACGCATACAGCAGCGCGTTGACCGAGGACGACGTTGCCAGCAGTGCCGCGATCGTCACCGCCGTGAAGCCTGCGTCCCCGAGCGCGGGGCGGGCGGCCTCGGCCACGGCCGTGGCGCCGTACTGGGTCACCTCGGCAACCGTGAGCGTGCCGAACACGCCGACCGAGATCGCGACGTACAGCGCGGTGGTGCCCCCGAGCGCGACGTACATGGCACGGGGAAGGTTGCGTTCGGGTTCGGGCAAATCGCCCGCCGCGAAGCTGATGACCGAGAAGCCGAGGTAGGCGAAGAAGGTGAGTGCGACGCTGGAGAGAATCGCGCGCAGCGACGGATAGCCGCTGGGCGCGAGCAGGTCCGGGTTGATCTGCGTCAGCGTCGCGACGATGAAGACCGCGAACACCGCGAGCAGCGCGATCACGATCACCGACTGCACGCGGTCGACTCCGCGCACGCCAACGACATTGAGCGCCGCCATCGCAACGACGACGCCGGATGCAAAGACGTTGGTCCACGCATCTGCAGCATCGGACCCGAAGCACAGCAACGCGGCGTAATCGCCGAATGACACGGCGACCATCGCGCACACGAGGAGGATCGCGGAGAAGTACCCCAGCCACGACGCGATGCCGACCAGGCGCCCGTTGCCGAAGCCCTCGATGAGGTAGGTGAGGATTCCGCCGGCGGACGGGTACCGCACGCCGAGCTTGACGACCGCATATCCCAGCAGCGATGAGATCAGCCCAGCGATCAGGAAGGAGACCCAGACCGCCGAGCCCGCCACGGCTCCCGCCTCGCCCAGCAGTGCGAAGATGCCCGCGCCCACCATCGCGCCGACGCCGAGGAACACCGCACCGCGCACCGTCATCGTCCTGGGCGCTTGCGAGCCGGCAGCTTCAGAGACGGTGTCGGGCTCGTCGCTCATTGCAGCTCCTTGTACATGTTCGCCGGTCGGCGCTATCACCGCCACGTTCGCGGCAACATCACCGAGAACGAGGTGAGGTCGATGGCATCGCCGTGCCGGCGGAGGACGACCGAGGCGCGGGTCGTGCGGACACCACGCCCGCACGCGAGCGTGCAAGGTTGCAGCCTCCGGAGTCGACAGCGCCGCTCGTTCTGATGCCACCCGTCCCGGCCACAGCGACCATGTTCTCGCCGAACTCCGGCGGCGCGTCCAGCGCCGCATCGAGGGCAGCAAGTGCGGTGTCACGCTGGACGGACGGCTGGAGCCTGGGCCCGCTCGGCATGGTCGCTGGGCGACGCTCTCGCTATCGCCTGCACGCGGTTGGCTCTTGTGACGGCACGGGCTTGAGTACCAGCCGCGCGATGGCTCCCCTCCGCCCGCGGTCGGTGTGGGTCGAGCGAGCGACCAGAGTCACGCCACCTTGGGGGTCGCTTCGCCGGTGTCGACCGCGCGCATTGGCGGGTGGAGTTCATTCCCGCGTTCATTCCTGACCCCTGAGACGCCGAAACCCCCGTGTTTATCGGTGGTTTCGCAGTATCGCCACGGAGATTCGAACGCCGTAGATAGCCCCATAACGACGGGCGATTTGGCTTGTCTAAGCGGTTTTCAACCGCTGTGAGGGTGACTAAGAACCGCTGGATTCGGAGGGTCGACTTTCGCGCACTCTTTCGCGCGCCTCGCGTCCGCGCGAGCCCGAGATTGACGAACGGATCGCGCCTCCGGGCGCCACGGGGAACCGATCCCTCGGGATCCCCGTAGCGCCATGACGAGCGTCGTCTCGCGCTTGACGAGGGCCTCGGCGCACTGGGCGTCTCCGCGGCGTGGCTGGGTGACGCTGACGGGTCAGTCAACTACGGCGATGAGAACGGTCGCGCCGCCGGTCGCGTAGTTGGGCACGTCCTCGCCTGGCGCGCGGCCTTCCGGCGTCGCCCTCGACGCCTGCAACTCCTCCTCGCTGTCGAAATAGAGCTCGACGACGCGGTAGTACGGGGGCGGACTACCGTCGGAGGTCGCCACGACCCGCGCCTTCTCGAAGCGGCGCAGGTTCGGCATCGCGTTGACGAGCGGGATGTGGACGTCGTCGAAGTGCCGCTCGAACGCCGCGGGATCGTCGGGATGGCCGTACAGGACGGTGATCTTGATCATGGTGATCGGAAAACCTATAGGCATGGATGAGCGCTCGGGCGACGGCGAATCGCCGTCGTCGCGCTGCTCGTGCTGGGGGTCGCGCTGATCGCGCAGGCCTGGCGGATGAAGGATTACTCGCTGAACGTCTCGATCGCCAGAGAGCGCCAGGACGACGATCCCGAGATGCTCCGCAACCGCTACTTCGGCGCGACCGAGGTGCGCTTCTGGTCGGTCGCATGGATCTGCACCGGGCTACTCGCGCAGGCCGGGTGGGTCGCTGACGACCGGCGCTTGGCCGAGTCCCCCGAAAACGCGAAAAGCCTGCGATTTGCAGGCTCTTCGGTAGTACCGCCACGGGGATTCGAACCCCGGTTTCCGCCGTGAGAGGGCGGCGTCCTAGTCCCCTAGACGATGGCGGCAAGGGATCGACCGACGAGGCTAGCAACACGCCCGTCGGTAGATGCGGCTGAGAGGACTCGAACCTCCACGGGCGTAAGCCCACGGCGACCTGAACGCCGCGTGTATACCAATTTCACCACAGCCGCTTGGAGGCTCAGAGATTAGCGTGCCCACCGCGGACCGGGATTCGACGACGGCTGCCTCCGTGCCGCATCGAGGGGCCGGCCGCCACGTCGACCTCGACCAGCTTCTGGCGGCGCCGCGGTCGGTCTCGGGCTGGACGACCAGCGCGGCGGGCGCTCAGTCCTCGCTGCGGCGCTCGGCCGCCTCGCGCCGCGACACGGGCGCCGTGCGGAAGACGCGGTCCCAGTACGGCGCGCTGATCCCGAACCCGCGCGTGTCGTCCTGGAAGTGGTGGCGCAGGTGCAGTTCGCGCAGACGCCGCCCGATCCGACTGCGCGGGATGCGGTGGTGCAGGTACCAGTGCATCGTGTCGTAGACGACGTAGCCGAGCAGGAAGCCGGCCGAGACCGCCAGCCACTCCGGCGCACCGAAGAGCAGGCGGTAGAGCACGACGAAGACGGCCGCCAGCGGGATCGACGCGCTGGGCGGCATCACGAGGCGGTTGGGGTCGTTGGGGTGCTCGTGGTGCACGCCGTGGATGAGCCAGTGCAGCTTCGCGCCGATGCCGTCCTCGGGCTCGAAGTGGAAGATGACGCGGTGCAGCCAGTACTCGGTCAGCGTCCACAGGCCATAGCCGACGACCCCCCACGCGAGCAGCGTCCCGATGCTCAGGCGTTCGGTCGCGTAGCCGACCAGGATCGCCACCACCGGCAGGTAGAGCAGCGCGGGCACGGCCGGGTGCACGCGCGTGAAGCGGTCGAGCATCGGCCACGGCAGCAGCGGCGGCGATGCGCGCAGATGCTCGCTGCGGTCGTCGGGATCGTCGAAGGTGTTGGATGTGGCGCTCATTCACGGCCCCCAAGCGAGACGGAACTGTGCTTCCGGTTCGACTCCCCGTTTTACCAAACCGATCCCCTTGGCCGCGAGCGTAGTTAGGCAACCCGAACACGTGCTCGGCTTTCGGTCGGGACGGGCAGCGGGAACGCAAGGCGGACGACGAGCCCGCCGCCGGGGGCGTTGGCGGCCTCGACCGTCGCTCGGTGCGCCTCGGCGACCTGGCGAACGATGGCCAGTCCGAGCCCCGATCCGGGCTGCGCGCGCCGCTGCGCGCCGCGGAAGAAGCGGTCGAAGAGCTGGCCCAACTCGGCGTCCGGCGCCCCCGGACCGTGGTCGCGGACCTCGAGCGCGCCGTCGCGCAGTTCGACCTCGACCACGCCGCCCGGTGGGCTGAACGCGGCGGCGTTGTCGAGGACGTTGTTCACCGCGCGACCGAGCCGGTCGGGCACGCCGGCGATGACGCACGGCTCGAGCGCTGTCCGAAAGCGGACCCCGGGCGCGTGGCGCCGCGCCCGTGCCACCGCCTCCGCCACGAGCGCGTCGAGGGCCACGTCCTCGATCGGCGGGTCGCCCTCGTCGCCGCGCGCCAGCTCGATGAGGTCGCCCACGAGCCCGCTCAGCTCCTCCGACTGGCCGACCATGTCGCGCAGCAGCGCGCGCCGTTCGCCCTCCTCGAGCTCGGCGCCCGCGAGCATGACCTCCATGTTTGTCCGCAGCGCGGTCACCGGGGTGCGCAGCTCGTGCGACGCGTCGGCCACGAGCTGTCGCTGGGCGGCCTGCGAGGCCTGCACGCGATCGAGCATGGCGTCGAAGCGCTGCGCCATCCGCCCGACCTCGTCCTCGCCGCGCGCGCCGATGCGGCGCCCCAGGTCGCCGGTGGCCTCGATGTGCTCGGCCGCGCGCGTGAGCTCGCTGATGGGCCGGATGACCGGCCGCGCGAACAGGCGCGCCAGCGCCGCGGCGAAGGCGGTCCCGACGATCACGAGCAGCGCGAGCACGATCCGCAGCCGTCCGAGAACGGCGTCGACGCTCTCCAGCGAGCGGCCGAGCTGCACCGCCCCCAGGCCCTGGATCGGCACGGTGATGACGCGCAGGTGCACGCCGTCGGCCGTGCGATCGCTGAGGAAGGGGGCGCCGGCACCCGATCCCCCGGCCGCCGCCCGGTCGCCGCCGGCGACCCCGATGGCCAGCCCGCCCTGGCGATCGCGAGCGACGCCGTCGGGCCCGACGACCTGCGAGAACTCGGCCGGCCCGCCGGCGCGCCGCGACGGCGCGGGCGGCGCGCCGCCGCGCAGGGCGCCGATCCGCTGCACGAGCTCGCCCTGGGCGCGCAGCCGCCGGTCGACCTGCGCGCGCAGCTCACTGCGCATGGCCAGGTAGCAGACGAGCGAGGCGAGCGCGACCGTCACGCCCACGGCCAGGGCGGACATGAGCATCAGGCGCCGGCGCAGGGTCACGGCTGCTCGCGCAGCACGTAGCCCACCCCGCGGACCGTGTGCAGCAGGCGCGGCTCGCCGGCCGCCTCGGTCTTGCGCCGCAGGTAGCCGACGTAGACGCCGAGCGCATTGGAGGTCGCGCCGAAGTCGTAGCCCCACACCTGCTCGAAGATCTGCGAGCGGGTGAGGACCTGGCGCGGATGAGCGAGGAAGAGCTCGAGCAGCCCGTACTCGGTGCGCGTCAGCTCGATGCGCCGGTCGCCGCGCCACACGTCGCGCGAGGCCGGGTCGAGCGTGAGGTCGGCGAAGCGCAGGCGCTGCGCCGGCGTCTCGACGCGCCGCAGCAGTGCCCGCAGGCGCGCGAGCAGCTCGCGCAGGGCGAAGGGCTTGACCAGGTAGTCGTCGGCGCCGGCGTCGAGGCCCGCGACGCGGTCGTCGATCGTGTCGCGCGCGGTGAGCATCAGGACCGGTGTGCGGTCGCCGGCCTGGCGCATGCGCCGGCACACCTCGAGGCCGTCGACGTGCGGCATCGCGATGTCCAGGACGACGGCGTCGACCTCCTCGCCCGCGATGCGGTCGAGCGCCTGGCGGCCGTCCTCGGCGAGAGCCACGTCGTAGCGCTCGAGGGCCAGCGCCCGCTGCACCGCCGAGCGCAGGGCCGGCTCGTCATCGACCACCAGGACTCGCATCGCCGCGTCCAGCACACCACGAGGCCGTAAGAGTTGGCGAAGAGCGCCAGGCCTGCGCCGGGCCACGTTTACCGGCGGGAATATGCGGAATACTCGACCTCCCGAGGCGCGTCCAGCCGGCCCTCCGAGTAACGGATGACTCTCAGCGTCGACATACCTCGCGATCCGATGGCGCCCGCAGCCGCGCGGCGCGCCATCGAGGAGCTCTCCGTTGCCCGCGATCGGCCCGCGACCGACGTCGGCGGCTGGGGCCTTCACCTCGTGCAGACGCTCTCCGAGCGCTGGGGCGTCCACGAGGGCTCGACCCACGTCTGGTTCGAGATCGAGCGCTGACGCACGAAGGGCCCGTCTGCTGACGGGCCCTCCGGGGCACTCGACCTCTCTCGTGGAAGGCGCAGTACCCGCTGCGCCCCGATCCCGAACCCTCCTTTAGGCTCGCCCGCCATGGACGACGCTCTCACTCGCCGCCAACTCGTCGGGGCCGGGGCCGCCGGCGCGGCGCTCCTCGCCCTACGGGCCACCCCGGCGCCCGCCGCCGCGAGGCGCACGCGACGCGCCGACGTGTGCGTCATCGGCGCCGGGCTCTCCGGGCTGGCCGCCGCCCGCGCCCTCGTCGCCGCCGACCGCAGCGTCGTCGTGCTCGAGGCGCGCGACCGGGTGGGCGGGCGCACGCTGAACCGCTCGATCGGCGGAGGGCACATCAGCGAGATCGGGGGCCAATTCGCCGGGCCCACCCAGGACCGGATCCTGGCCCTCGCCCAGGCCGTCGGCGTCAAGACGTTCCGGACCTACGACAACGGCTCGAGCGTGCTCATCGAGGGCGGGACGCGCTCGCTGTACCCCGCCGTCCCCGGGCTCCCCGACGACCCCGACGTGCAGCAGGCGCTCCTGGCCGCCGCCAAGCTCGACGCGCCGGCCAAGCAGGCCGGCGTCGCCGCGCCGTGGAAGGCGGCCAAGGCCCACGAATGGGACCGCATGTCGCTCGACGACTGGATGCGCGGCGAGGTCCCCAGCGAGAAGGGCCGCGCGATCTTCACCTCCGCGTGCCAGTCGATCTGGGGCGCCGACCCCAAGGAGCTCTCCCTGCTCTACGTCCTGCAGTACAGCGCCGCGGCCGGCAACGCCAAGAACCCAGGCTCGTTCCTGCGCCTGATCACCACCGGCGGCGGCGCGCAGGAGAGCCGCTTCGTCGGCGGCTCGCAGCTGATCAGCGAGAAGGTCGCAGACCCCCTTGGCAAGCGCGTCATCCTCAAGGCTCCCGTGAGCGTCGTCGCGCAGAACGGCGACGGCGTGCGCATCGTGGCCCGCGGCGTGACGGTCGAAGCGCGCCAGGCGATCCTCGCCGTGCCGCCGGCGCTCGCGACGCGGCTGGCCTACTCGCCGGCGCTGCCCAAGGGCAAGGCGAAGCTGCTCGCAGCGCTCATCCCGGGCACGCTGACCAAGGCGACGGCGGTCTACGATCGCCCGTTCTGGCGCGAGGCGGGGCTGAGCGGTCAGGGCGTCAGCGACGTCGGCCCCGCGCGCACGACCTTCGACAACTCGCCGCCCGACGGCTCGGTCGGCGTGCTCTTCGGATTCGTCGGCGGATCGGCGTACGCGCCGTGGGGCCCGCTGCCGGCCGATCAGCGCCGGGCGCAGGTGCTCGAGAGCTTCGCCGCCTTCGTCGGCGACCAGGCGCGCGCGCCCGTCGACTACTTCGAGCAGGACTGGACCAAGGAGCGCTGGACGCGCGGCTGCCCGGTCGCCCACGTCGCGCCGGGTGTGCTGACCAAGTACGGGCCGTGGCTGCGCCGCCCTGTCGGCAAGGTCCACTTCGCCGGCACCGAGACCGCCGACTACTGGCTGGGCTACATGGACGGCGCCGTGCGCTCCGGGGAGCGAGCGGCCCGGGAGGTCCTCGCGGCGCTTCGGCGCTGACGCTCGGCGTGCGCCTGCTGCGCGACTCGTTCCCGGAGCGCCCCGCCCTCGACATCGCGGTCTCGCATGCCCTGCTCATGCGGGTGGCGGGCGGTGAGCTCGAGGCCACGGTCCGGCTCTACCGGCCGGCGCCCACGGTCGCCTTCGGGCGCCTCGACGCCTTGCGGCCGGGCTTCGCCGAGGCGGGCGAAGCGGCGCGCGACGCCGGCTTCCACCCGATCGTGCGCCTCGCCGGCGGCCATGCCGCCGCCTATCACGAGCGGTCGCTCATCTACGAGGAGATCGTCCCCGAGCGCGACGTGACGGCGGGTCTGCACGAGCGCTTCCGCGACGCAGCCGAACTGCTGGCCGAGGCGCTCGCGGACCTCGGCGTCGAGACCCAGGTCGGCGAGATCCCCGGCGAGTACTGCCCCGGCGCCTACACGGTCAGCGCGGCCGGGCGGATCAAGCTCGTCGGCAGCGCCCAGCGCGCCGTGCGGGGCGGGTCGTTGCTCAGCGCCTTCATCCTCGTCGGGGGCGGCGACCGGCTGCGCGGCGTGCTCTTCGACGTCTATCGCGCCCTGGAGATCGCCTGGCAGCCGACCACGGCGGGCGCGCTCGACGACGTGGCGCCCGGGATCAGCATCGAGGCGGTCGAGGGCGCGGTCCTCGCGGCGCGCGGCGAGGACCGCGAGCTGACCGACGGCACCGTCGACCCGGCGACGCTCGAGCTGGCGCGCACCCTCGAGGAGCGCCATCGCTGGCCCTACGACTGAGCCGCGCTCAGGGGTAGAGCCGCGCCAGCGCCTTGGAGGCGAAGCCCGAAGCGATCGGGCACGGCGCGGAGACGTGCAGCACGTGGCCGGCGGCCAGCGGGACGAGCATCGCGAGGCCGTGGTCGTTGACGCAGTAGGCCTTGTGGCCGCGCAGGGTCACCCGCGTGACGTTCTTGGCGGACTGCTTCTTGGGATCGAAGGGCGTGAGCTCGATCGACATCGTGACGAGCGCCCTTGCCTTGCCCGGCTCATAGATGCACGTCGGGCCCTGCGGCGCCTGGTGCAGGCCTGCGATCGGCCGGCCGAGGATCGCGCCCGCCTCGGCTCGCGTGACCAGCGTGCACGGGTTCAGCGGCGCGACGCCGGTGCCGCGCTGCTCGTTCTTGGCGCGATGGCGGCCGTGGACCGTGCGGTTGGTCGCGCTGATCGGGTCCGTGCGCGACGCCTTCGGCGCGCTCGAGCCCTTGCCGGCGGCGGCCTTGCCGGTAGATGCCGACTTGGCCGCCGTGGCCGCCGGCGCCGCGCTCTGGTCGAGCGCGGCCGACTGCCCGGGCAGCTGGGCCGCCGAGGTCGTCGCCTGCTCGGGCGTCGACGACGAGCCGCCGCACGCGCTCAGCCCGGCGGTGCAGGCAACGACGAGCAGCGCGATGTGATGGCGTGCGCGCATGGCTACGACCCGGCTCTGAACATGACGTCCACGAGGTAGTTGGAGGCGTTGAACGAGCTGGTCGGGAACGAGCTCACGAAGACATACGAGTAGAGGCCGTTCGGACTTGTGGCGTTGGGGATCGTGTGCAGCGGCGGGTTGTCGACCGCGGCGCCCAGCCCGGTGCCCACGGAGTAGTGGCCGTTAGGGGCGAAGTAGCCCGCAACGTACGTCGTGCCGGCGGTGATGGCCACCGGCGTGGCGAAGTCGACCTCCTGCCAGCCCGAGGCCGTCTCGCCGGTGAACGTCGCCGATGCGAGCTGCGTCCCGGCCGTGGTCCACAGGCCGCCGATGTGTGTGCCCGTGTTGGCGGCCGCCTTGTGGAAGCGGATGCCCGTCACCGACCCCGCGACGTCGGACTTGAACTTCACCCCGAGCTCGACCGGGTTGCCGTCGCCCGAGTCGACGGTCCCCGGCGTGGTCCAGTCGAAGATCGTCTTCTGCGGGGTGACCGCAGTCGTGGCCGTGGATTGCGCCCCGGTTCCCGCGGCCGTGGTGGCCGCCACCTTGAAGGTGTAGGTCGTGTTGTTGGTCAGGCCCGTGACGGTCGCGCTCAGGGCGGAGCCGCCGACGGGCGTCGTCGCCTGGGCGGTGGAGCCCACGTACGGGGTGACGATGTAGCCGGTGACCGGGCTGCCGCCGTTGTTGGCCGGCGCCGCCCAGCTGACCTGGGCCGACTGCGAGCCGGGGACCGCGGCCGGGTTGAGCGGCGCCGTGGCCAGCGAGCCCGACGTCGGAGTCACCGCGTTGGAGGGGTCTGACGCCGGACCCGCGCCGTTGGGGTTCGACGCCGTCACCTTGAAGGTGTAGGTCGTCCCGCCGGTGAGGTCGTGGACCCGCGCGTTGGTCACCGGCGGCGAGCCGGTCACCGTGGTCGGCGTCTGCGCGGTCGTCCCGATGTAGGGCGTCACCGTGTACGTCGTCACGGGGTCGCTGCCCGTCGGCGCGGTCCACGTCACGTTGGCCGCGCCGCTGTCAGGCGTGGCATTGACGTTCGTGACCTGCCCCGGCGCGCCGGCGGTCGAGAAGACGACGTCGACGAAGTAGTTCGTCGCGTTGAAGGTGTTGGTCGGGAACGACGCCGCCGAGTCGTACACGTAGAGGCCGTTCGCGCTCGTGCTGTTGGCCAGGGCGTGCAGCGGCGGGTTGTCGACCGCCGTGTTCAGGCCCGGCGAGGTGTCCGAGTAGTGCCCGTTGGGTGCCAAGTAGGAGGCGACGTAGGTCGTGTTGGGCTGGACGATGACCGGGGTGGAGAAGTTGGCCTGCTGCCAGCCCGAGGCGGTCTCGCCCGTGAAGGTCACCTGCGCGAGCTTCGTCCCGCCGGAGGTCCACAGCGTGCCGATGTGGGTCCCGGTGTTGGCCGCCGCCTTGTAGAAGCGGATGCCGCTGACCATGCCGAAGGTGTCGGACTTGAACTTCACCCCGAGGACGACCGGATTCGTGTCGCCGGAGTCGATCTGCGCCGGGGTCGCGGCGTCGAAGATCGTCTGCAGCGGGGTGACCGCGTTGGAGGCCGCCGATTGCGGGCTCGTCCCGTTCGCGTTGGTCGAGGTGACCTTGAACGTGTAGCTCGTGCCGTTGGTCAGGCCCGTGACGTTCTTGGAGGTGGCCGTCCCGCTCACCGGGACCGGCGTCTGCGCGGTCGTCCCGATGTACGGCGTGATCGTCGACCCGGTGATCGGGCTGCCGCCGTCGTTGGCGGCCGTCCAGCTCACCATGGCCGAGCTCGAGGCGCCCACCGCGGTGACGTTCGTCGGCGCCGTCGGCGCCGTCGGGTTGGTCGGCGTCACCGCGTTGGAGGGCGAGGACACCGGGCCGTTGCCGGCACCGTTGATCGCCTGCACCGTGAAGGTGTAGGTGCTGCCGCCCGTCAGGCCCGTGATCGTCGTGCTGGTGGCCGGCGGAGACCCCGTGACCGTGGCGGGCGTCTGCGCCGCGGAGCCGATGAAGGGCGTGATCTTGTAGCTCGTGGGCGGGCCGCCGCTGGCGGGCGCGGTCCACGACACGTTCGCCGAGCCGGTGCCGGCCGTCGCGCTGACGTTCGTCACCGTCCCCGGCGGCGTCGACGGCGAGAACATCACGTCGACCCAGTAGTTGGTCGCGTTGTACGTGCTCGTCGGGAACGTGCTCGAGGCCGTGTAGTCGTAGATGCCGTTGGCGGTCGTACCGTTGGCCTTGAGCGCGTGCAGCGGCGGACTGTCGAGCGTGTTGCTGCCGAACGGCGCCGGGACGTAGAAGAAGCTCGGAGTCGCTGCGTAGTGCCCATTGGGCGCGAAGTAGGAGGCGACATACGTCGTGCCGGGCGTGACCGGCACCGGGCTCGAGAACGTCACCGACTGCCAGCCGGAGGCGGACTCCCCGCTGAACGTGGCCTGGGCCAGGCGCGTGCCGGTGGAGGTCCACAGGCTGCCGATGTGCGTGCCCGTGTTGGCCGACGCCTTGTAGAAGCGGATGCCGTTGACGGTGCCGAAGACGTCGGACTTGAACTTGACCCCGACCTCAACCGAGTTGGCGTCGCCGGAGTCCGCCGAGGCGGGAGCGGTGCCCGACCACAGCGAGCACGAGCAGCCCACGTTGACCGTGTTGCCGCTGCCGGGCGTGCCAACGTTGCCGCTGTCGTCCGTCGCACGGACCTTGATGTTCGCCGTCGGGCTGCCGTGCACGATCCACGAGTAGGTCCAGCTGGTGGTGCCGCTCGCCGGGTGCCACGTGGTGCCGCCGTCGGTCGACACCTCGACGCCCGCGACCACGCCGCCCACGTCGCCGGCCGTGCCCGAGATCGTCGTGCTGGCGCCGTCCTGGAGGTTGACGCCGTTCGCGGGCGAGGAGATGGTCGCGGTCGGCTTGGTGGTGTCGGTCGACTTCGTGGCCGTGCTCAGGCCCAGCGCCGGGAGCAGCGCGAACGGCTGGACGCCCATGTCGGCGAACAGGTTGACCGTCGCCTGCTGCATGTTCTTGTCAGGCGGGTTGCCGCTGGGGTTGGTGGCCGACGCGTCCCACGCGTTCGTGTCGTCGAGGCCCCAGGACCACTGCACGGTCCCGGCGCCGAAGACCAGCGCCCCGCTCGGCGCGCGGTAGAGCGTGAGGTGATGCGTCGCGGTACCAGTCCCGGTGGTGCTGCCGTAGTCGAGGAACTTCTCCACCCCGCTGACCGTGGTCGACGACATGTCGATGAGACCGTCTGGTCGGAAGCCGTTGTCCTCGTCGGTGTCCCACTCGTAGCCCAGCGTCCCGGTGCCCGGACTGAGCGTCAGCGTCTGCGTGCCGGTGAGTCCCGCCACCTGGGTGCCGCGCCAGAAGCGCAGCTTGGCGTAGGCCGCCGGCACCTTGATGTCGGCGGTGCCGGAGTTGACCAGGAAGAACTGGCCGGTCAGCGCGTTGGGCGGCCGGCCGCCATCCGCGGGCGGGCTGAAGCGCGGATCGACCCACGAGCCCGTCCACGTGCCCGGGTCCTGCGGGTCGGTGGGCGCATCGAAGTGCGTCTCCTTATAGGAGACCAGCGTGCGGTAGGGAGTGTTGGAGCTGTCGATGGAGTTCGTCCAGCGCGTCTTCCAGAACACCTCGTTGCCGCTGAAGAAGGCGAGGTTGACGCCCGCGTCGCGCGCGGACTCCACCGCGCTGCGCTCGGCGCCCGACCAGTACTCGTCGTGGCCGCTGGAGAGGAAGACCTTGTGGTTCTTCAGCAGCGCCGGGTTCTGGTCGAGGTCGGCCTGGGCGACGTAGCTCGTGTCGTAGCCGTTCTCCTCGAGGAAGCGCACCATCTGGTACTCGGCGTACCAGAAGTAGGAGTGGCCGCCGTCGGTCGCGAAGGATCCGTCCCACGGGCGGTTGTAGGACACCGCGTACGCGGCCTTGTAGGCGAGCGGGTTGCCGGCCGGGCACAAGGCCGTGCACTTGTACAGGCTGTTACCGCCGTAGTTGTTGTAGGCCTGCCAGGTGGCGTCGGACGTCTGCAGGACGACGGCGGAGTGGCTCGAGTCGTCGCGCACGACGAACGGGATCAGGCTGTCGCCGCCGGTGTCGTTGCGCACGAGGTGGGCGACGTAGACGCCGGAGACCGCCGTGCTGGGAACCGTCCACGTGGCCGAGACGCCCCAGTTGCCGCAGTCGACGATCCCGGTCGCCTGCGCGGTCAGGCACGCCGGCTGGCTGCGCGCCGTGACCGGCACGCTGGCGGCGATCTTGCGCGCGCCGTCGCCGCCGTAGTAGCCCAGGCGCAGGATGTCGAGGTGGTAGGAGGCCGAGGTATCGACCTTGAAGCTGATCGCCTGCCCGACGTTGACGCTCATCTTCGTCGCGAAGCCCTGGATGGTGGAGTCACCGTCGCCGGCGACCTCCCAGTCGGACGTGGGCGTGCCGGGCTTGGAGTTCTCGCACGCGACCGGGTTGGTCACCGGCGTCGCGCAGGGGTCCGTGGCGGCATGGCCGGTCGCGGGCAGCAGGGCGAGCGCGGCCGCGGCAGCGACCAGGCCGAGGATCAGCCGCCTTGCGATGGGCATGGTCTCCGTCAGGCGAGCGGACACGCTAGAACCCCAGACTTCGATGTCATTACGCGGACAGAACGGCCCGGCGCGGCAATAGCTCGCGGATGAAAAAGGGCTGAGGTGGTTCCGACGCGGTGCTCAGCGCACGCGCAGCTCGATCGCCGGCGCCGGCGCGAGGAGCATGGTCAGGCCCGTGCGCGGATCGCGTGGCGACGGGCGCCGCTCGCGCAGCGCGACGGCGCTCCAAGGCCGGCCCGCGTCGAGGTCCGCGGCCACGTCGATCGCGACCTCGCGCGGCACCCAGCCCAGCTGCTCGCCGCCGCCCTGGGGGTGCACGGCGATCGCATTGGGGTCGTGCTCGTTGGCGGGGTCGCGGCGCAGCGCCAGCGGCCGGCCGAGGGCGACGGCGCCCTCGTCGGCCAGCGCCTGCGCGTGGTGGCGCGCGGCGCCGGCCACGCTCGCGACGACCAGCCCGGTGGCGACCACCTCCGGAGCGTCGCGCGCGAGGTAGCGCCCGGACTCGCGATCGACGAGCTGGTAGCCGGAGACCCAGACGACGCCACCGTCGTGCGGGTACCAGTAGCGCTCTTCGAAGGCCACGTCGACGACCGCGGAGTCCATGCCCTCAGCCTAGGACGCCGCCCGCGCCGGTTACGATCGACGGACGCGATGAGTCGGGCCGTCGAAGACTCCAACCGCCGGCTGCTGCGGGCCCGCGACGCGATGGACGGAAGCTATGCGCGGCCGCTCGACATCGCTGCCCTCGCGCGCATCGCCCACGTCTCCGAGGCGCATTTCATCCGCACCTTCCGGGCCACCTTCGGCGAGACGCCCCACCGCTATCTCCAGCGCCGGCGCGTCGAGCGCGCCATGTTCCTGCTCGTGCAGACCGATCACAGCGTGACCGAGATCTGCCTCGACGTCGGCTTCACGAGCCTCGGGACGTTCAGCCGCACGTTCCGGGCCATCGTCGGCGAGTCGCCCAGCAGCTACCGCGAGCGGGGCGTGGTCCACGACGTCCCCAACTGCTTCGCGATGGCGTGGACGCGACCGAGCAGTTTCGGAGAAGCCAACGATCAGGAGAGCAACTAGCGTCATCGCCATGCTCAACATCACCCACTCATCGATCTTCGTGCTCGACCAGGACGAGGCCCTGGACTTCTACGTCGGCAAGCTCGGCTTCGAGGTCACGGCTGACGTCGACATGGGCTTCATGCGCTGGCTGACGATCAGCGCTCCCGGCGATCCCGACCGCGAGGTCCTCCTCGAGCGGCCCGGACCCCCGGCCCACGACGACGCGACGGCCGAGCAGGTCCGCGAGCTCGTGACCAAGGGCGCGGCGGGGTTCGCGCTCGGGCTGCGGACCGACGACCTGCGCAAGACCTACGAGGAGCTCAAGGCCAAGGGCGTCGAGTTCACCGACGAGCCGACCGAGCGCTTCTACGGCATCGACTGCGGGCTGCGCGACCCGTTCGGCAACAACATCCGCATCGTGCAGCCGGCGCCGGGCCCGCTCGTTCCCCCCGACCCCGCCGAGTTCGCCCAGAGCTGAGGCATGGCCAAGACGGTCGCCGAGAAGCTCCTCATCAAGCCCGGCGCGGCGCTCTGGGCGTCCGATCGCTCGCGCCTGGCAGTGCTCGGCCCGCTGCCCGAGGGCGTCCGCCCGGCGGACGCCCTCGGCGAGGCCGACGCCGCGCTCGTCTTCGCCGACGACGCGGCGTCGCTGCGGGCGATCCTCGGCGCCAATGTGGCCGAGCTCGCGGAGCCGCGGGCGTTCTGGGTCGCCTACCCCAAGGGCAACCGCAGCGACGTCAACCGCGACAGCCTGTGGCCGATCCTCGCCGAGCACGGCATGCGCCCGATCTCGCAGGTCGCGGTCGACGACGTGTGGTCGGCGCTGCGCTTCCGCGCCCTCGAGGAGGGCGAGCCGCCCTTCACGGGTGGGCGCGGATGACCGCGGTCCCCCCGGCACGCCACCTGCTGCGGGCGCGCGACCTGGCCGACCGCCGGTACGCCGAGCCGCTCGACGTCCCCGAACTGGCGCGGGCGGCGCGCCTCTCCCCCGCTCACTTCAGCCGCGAGTTCACGCGCGCGTTCGGCGAGACCCCGCACCGCTACCTGCTCACGCGCCGCCTGGAGCGCGCGGCGGCGCTGCTGCGGACGACCGACCGCACGGTCGCCGACATCTGCATGACGGTCGGGCTGCGCAGCGTCGGCTCGTTCACGACGAGCTTCGGGCGCATGTTCGGGCTCTCGCCGACGGCCTACCGCGCGGCTCACCCGCCGGCGTCCCAGCGCGCCCGGGTGCCGAGCTGCGTGCTGCGGGCGTGGGGTCGCCCGTGGACGGCTCGCCCCCGCGCCTAGCGCGCCTCGTAGTCGATCTCCTGGAAGGCGGTCACCTCGGCCAGCCAGCGCTCCTGCACGAAGGCGACGTGCTCGGGGTGCTCGTTGTAGACGTCGTAGGCCGCGCGGTCGGCGAACTCCATCGACAGCCCGTGCGCGAAGTCGTTCTTCGGGCTGACCTCGCGCAGGACCTCGAAGGCCTCGACGCCCGGGATCACCTCGGCCAGGCGGGCCGCCGCGGCGAGGAAGTCGGCCTCCTCGGCGGATCCCGGCGGGTGGGCGAGCACGAACGAGACCGTGTGGCGGATGCGGCCGGGCGTCAGGGCGGGCATCGGCGCAGGCTATCCGCGACCGCCTCCGCCCGCGGTCGCGAAGGCGTACGGGGCGATCTGCGCGCGGGCGAGCGCGAGCGCGAGCGTCGCGCGCAGCGGTCGGCCGTCCGGCGAGAAGGCCTCGAGCGTCTCCTCGAGCGCCTCGACGTGGCCGTCGAACTGGAACGTCCCCCATGCGAGGCGCACGGCGGGTCTCGTGGCGGCACCGCCGCGGGAGGCACGCGGGGTGGCGAAGTACGCCACCCGCTCGGTGAGGCGCCGGACGTCGTCGGGAGCGCGGCGGCCGCGGGGCGCCGGCGCGTCGACGGCGAAGGTCAGCCGCAGGTCCAGCCGCGTGGTCGGGCCGAGCTCGTGGCTGAACGACGTCCGCAGCTCGTGCGGGTTGATCTGCACCGTGACCCACCGCTGCTTGTTGATCTCGCGCTCGAAGCTCGCGTCGAGCTCGCGCAGCTGCGCCTTGGCGACGGGCTCCGCGACGGCGGCGTCGGGCGGCTTGTCGCCGGGACGGACGATGTCGATCCCCTCGCAGGCGAGCTCGAGCGACTCGATGGCGATGTCGTTGCCCGTGGCGTTGAGCGCCGGACCGGTCATCTTGACCGGCAGGCAGCGGTACAGGCGGAAGCGCACGCGCTCCTGCGTCAGGTCGGGCGACAGCACGACGATGTCGCACGTCGCGCGTCCGGCCAGCCCGCGCCGGACGCGCTCCCACCAGTCCCAGAGGTCGAAGCTCGACGTCATGCCGCGGCGCAGGACCACGTTGCCGACCGACTCGGCCCCGGGGAGCAGCCGCACGGTGGTGGGGTCGCCTCCGTCGCGGGCCCGGATGATCTCGCGCCGCAGCTCGAGGCCGTCGCACGCGCAGAACGCGGCCTCGCACAGCGGCTGGTCGGAGCCCGGGAGCCGCAGCTCGACCGCGAAGGCGAACGCCGTGAACGGCTCGGCGCTCACTCGATCTCCAGGCGCTCGTAGGCGAGCGTGAGCGACTCGATGGCGACGTCGCTGCTCCTGGCGTTGAGCGGCCCCGAGACGTGCTTGATGATCCGGGCGCGCAGGAGCTTCCAGGTCATGACGACCTCGGTGTGGTCCTCGCTCTGCAGCTGGATCGTCACCGTGCGCAGCGCGCTCTGATCGCCGTTGCGGATCTGGTCGAGCCACTGGTAGAGGTTGAGCGAGCCGATCACCCCGCGCTTGAGCGTGACGTCCGCGGCCTTCTGCAGGCCGGTGAGCTTGCGGACCGCGTTCTCCTTGTCGTTGCCGTTGCGGTACTCGGCGACGGCGACCTCGAACTCGATCGGCGAGCACTCGGCGAACCCGGCCTCCACTCCCTCGGTGTCGCCCGTCCCGAGATCGACGAGGAAGTTGAACTGGTGGTACGGGCGGTCTCTGAGGACGGCCATCGCGCGCTCCTTGTGAGGGGTCGTGCGGACGCTAGTGCCAGCGACGGATGTGAACTCTCAGCCAGGCCTCAGGGCAATCTCAGGCCGCCCTGCTTGGGTGGGCGCGCAACACGGGAGTCCCAGCAGAAAGGAGTGCGCATGAAACACGGACGGAGAACGCTCGCCGTTCTCGCCGCGGCGGCGTGCCTCGTTGCGGGCGGCGCGATCGGCAGCGGTCTGATCAACGCAAGCGCGGCCACGAGCGGCTCATCGGGCAACAGCAGCGCGGACCCGGCGAGCGGGAAGCCGCACGGCTCCAACGAGTCAGCGAGCCATGAGGCGGGCGAGAGCGCGGCCCGCGAGGCGGCCGAGGACAACGGCACCGCCGCCTTCGGTCCACGCGACGGCCACCACGGCCACTGCCACGGCGGCCCAGGCGGCGGGTCCAACGAGGACCCGGCCCACGAGAAGTCCGAGAGCCCCGACCGCGAGGCGCAGGAATCGGGCGGGACGTCCCAGCCGGCTGCCCCCAGCTCGGGTGCGGCCACGACCAGCCCGGCGACCTAACCGGACAGCCCCCCAGGGCTCGGGACGCCTCCGCGCGGCGTCCCGAGCGCAGGTCGGTACCGTGAGGATGTGGCCGGCAGCGACGTCCAGGTACTCGAGCTCGCCGGGCGCGAGGTGCGGATCACCAGTCCCGGGAAGGTGCTCTTCGGCGAGCGCGGCGAGACCAAGCTCGACCTCGTGCGCTACTACGCCGCGGTCGCCGAGCCGCTCATGCGCACGATGGGCGGCCGTCCGGTGCTCATGCAGCGCTTCCCCAAGGGGGCCGGCGGCCCGTCGTTCTTCCAGAAGCGCGTTCCGGACGGCGCGCCGGACTGGCTGCAGACCACGACGGTCCAGACCGTCAACGGCACGCCGTCGCGCGCGCTGGTGGCGGCGGACACGGCGCACGTGGCATGGGCGGTCAACCTCGCCTGCCTGGGTTTCCACGTGTGGCCTCATCGCGCCGACGACCCCGACCACGCGGACGAGCTGCGCCTGGACCTCGATCCGCAGCCGGGCACCGGCTTCGCCGAGGCGCGCTCGGCTGCCTGGGAGCTCAAGGCGCTGCTGGACGAGCTCGGCATCGCCGGCTTCCCGAAGACGACCGGCAACCGCGGGCTGCACGTCTATGTCCGGCTGGAGCCGCGCTGGGACTCCTATGCCGTGCGCTCCGCCGCCGTGGCCGCGGCGCGCGAGCTCGAGCGCCGCCGCGGCGACATCCTCACCGCCGCGTGGTGGAAGGAGGAGCGCGGCCGGCGGATCTTCGTCGACTACAACCAGAACGCCCCGCACAAGACGGTCTTCGGCGCGTGGTCGGTCCGCGCACGCGCGGGCGCACAGGTCTCGACCCCGCTGCGCTGGGAGGAGCTCGACGATGTGGAGCCCGGCGACCTGACGCTCGCAAGCGTGCCCGGCCGGCTCGAGGGCAACGGCGACCCGTGGGCCGCCATCGGCGACGCTCCGCAGTCGCTCGAGCCGCTGCTGGCGCTCCACGAGCGCGACCGCGCCAACGGCCTGCTCGACGCGCCGTGGCCGCCGGTCTATCCCAAGCAGCCCGACGAGCCGCCGCGCGTGGCGCCGAGCCGCGCCCGCCGGCAGGACTGACGCTCCGCGCCCGCGCTGCCTGGGCGCCAGGTGGCACATCGCGCGACCGAGAAGGAGGCGCCCCGGTTAGATTCGCGGGCCGATCACGTCAGAAAGGACCCGAATGCCAACTCGCGCCGCCATCGTCACCGGAGCCTCACGGGGCATCGGGTTCGCCGTCGCAGAAACGCTGGGCGAGGAGGGCTTCGGGCTCACGTTGACGGCGCGCAAGCCCGACGGCCTCGAGCGCGCGGCCGCCACCCTTCAGGAGCGCGGGTTCGAGGTCGAGCGCGTCGCGGCGAACCTGGCCGACGAGGAAGGCATCGCCACCGTGGTCGATCGCCACCGCGAGCGGTTCGGTCGTCTCGACGTCCTCGTCAACAACGCCGGCGTGGGCATCGGTGCGGCCGCCGGAGACCACCAGAGCAAGCACGTCGATCTTCAGCTCGACGTCAACACCCGAGCGATCGTGCTCTTCTATCGCGACTGCCTCGACATGCTGCGGGCCGCCGGCGCGGAGCATCGCAACGCGCTGGTGGTGAACATGGCGTCGCTGGCCGGCAAGGCGCCGCAACCGTGGTTGTCCGTCTACTCGGCGAGCAAGGCGGCCGTCATCGCCTACACCCGCGCGATGAACAAGGAGCTCGCCGGCGACGGCATCAAGTCGGTGGCCTTCTGCCCCGGCTTCGTCGACACCGACATGAGCGAGTTCGTCAAAGGACAGATCCCGGCGGAGGAGATGCTGCGGACCACGGACATCACCGAGGCCCTGCGCTTCCTGCTGCGCGTCTCGCCGGCCTGCGTCGTCCCGGAGCTCGTCTTCGAGCGTCCGGGAGAAGCGATCTGACCGGCTGGGCGCACGCGGAGGTCTGGCCGCCGACCGTGGGCGACGTGAGTGGCCGTAGCGGCCGGCGCTTGTCCCCGCTGATGGACGCGGTCGCTCTCAGAACGGATACGTCGCGGGCTCGTCGCGCTCGGTGAGCCACTGCCAGCGCATGAACTCCTCCAGGTTGGCCGACCCGCCGAAGCGCCCGCCGTTGCCCGAGGCCCCGGACGTGAGTTCGGGTCCCGAATGCTCGGTAGTCTAATCCTGACTACCGAGTCGTGGGAAAAGGGATCCGGGCGCTGCGCGTGTCGCACCTCACAGAAGCGATGGGCGCAGCGGCATCTCTGCGGGCATGGCTGCCCTTCAGCCCGACACCACCCTCCCGCTGACCCTCTCCGAGCAGCTCAACGCCATGCTCTCGGGCTGGCTGGACCGCCACGCCCCCGACGGCGACCTCGGCGGCGCCGAGCACGCCGCCTCCGCCGTGATCACGGTGGCCGACGCCCAGGTCCCCGAGGTCGAGGCGTTCTGCGCCGACTGGGACATGACCGTGCGCCACACCGCGCGCGGCGACGGCGCCTGGGCCGTGCTGGTCGTGGAAGGGCGACCGCTGCCCGTGCGCGGGTTCACCGAGATCACGGCGATGTCCCGGCGCTGAGGCGCAGCGACGCTCAGGCGGCGGTCTCGCGGTGGGGCAGCTTCCAGCCCGGCCGCGGGAAGTGGCAGGTGTAGCCGTTCGGGATGCGCTGGAGGTAGTCCTGGTGCTCGGGCTCGGCGTCCCAGAAGGGGACGGCCTCGCTGACCTCGGTCACCACCTTGCCGGGCCACAGGCCCGAGGCCTCGACGTCGGCGATCGTGTCCTCGGCGACCTGGCGCTGCTCGTCGCTCGTGTAGAAGATCTCGGAGCGGTAGCTCGACCCGATGTCGTTGCCCTGGCGATCCTTGGTCGTCGGGTCGTGGATCTGGAAGAAGAACTCGAGGATGTCTCGGTAGGAGATGCGCTCGGGGTCGAAGACGATCTCGACCGCCTCGGCGTGACCAGGATGGTTCCTGTAGGTCGGGTTGTCGTTCTCCCCACCGGTGTATCCGACCGTGGTGGAGATGACTCCATCGCGCTGGCGCAGCAGCTCCTGGACCCCCCAGAAGCAGCCTCCGGCGAGGATGGCGGTCTCGGCGTTGTCGTTCATCGCGCTCTCCTTTCTTCGCAGCTCTACGTCAGGCCAGTCTGAAGCATTGCAACCCGACACCGACAGCGCGGGCAACGCGTCCTCTGCCGCCTGGCTCCAGCGGCGCGACTCCATCGACGCGAGTGCTCCTGCGATCGCGGTCACACGTGCCGGGACGTCGCCGCTTGAGTGCGGCGACTGGCCGCGGCGGCGGCCACCGCTCGGCGCGGGCGGGTGACCTCGGCGTCGGCGCTCTCCATGTCGTGGTGCGTCGGGGGGTGGCGTTCGTACCAGCGCGCGTAGCGAGCAGCGAGCGGCGCTGCCGTCAGGCCGTGGGCGAGGACGGAGAGACCGACCGTGATGTAGATGGCCAGCACGATCACGTGCTCGTGCGGTAGGCGGGATTCGTCGACCACGATCACCGCGAAGACGATCGACGCCAGCCCGCGAGGCCCGAACCAACCGAGGAAACCCACGGTCGGGGAGCGAGCGTGCGAGCCCAGCATCGCCAGCGCGACGGGAATCATCCGCACCACCGTGAGGCTGAGCACCGCGTAGAGCGCGATCTGCCAGCTCAGTTCGCTGAGCGCGGGCCCGAGCAGCACCGCGCCGAAGAGCACGAAAGTCACGCCGTTGAGCACGTCGCCGGCCTCCTCGGCGAGCCGGTTGTCCCGCTCGGGGTCGCGCCCGAGCACGAGGCGGAACACGATGCCCGCCACGAATGCGGCGATGAACCCGGAGCCGTGCAGCCCGACGGCAATTCCGTACGCGAGGGCGGCGCCGGTCGGCGGGATGACCTGCGCCCAGGCGTCCGCGATGAAGCCTCGCCGGGTCGCGCGGGTCATGATCACCCCGATGAGCAGGCCGGCCGCGACCCCGCCCAGCACGCCGTAACCGATCTCCTCGAGCAGCAGCGTGCCCGCGCCGCGGCCCCCGGAGATCTCCGATTCGACGTCGGCCACCGCCACGGCCGCGAAGAGCAGTGGCACGCAGATGCCGTCGTTGAGGCCGCTCTCGACGTTGAGGCCTTGGCGGATCCGGGCCGGCACGCGGGGCTCGGTGACGACCGCCTGCCCGAGCGCGGCGTCGGTCGGCGCGAGTACGACCCCGAGGATCAGCGCCTCCTCGATGCTGAGCTCGCCGAAGACCGCGGCGGCCGCGACCGCACCCAGCAGGATCGTCAGCGCGAGACCGACCCCGAGCAGCCGGACCGGCACGTCGAACGTCCGGCGCAGCGTGCCGAGGTCGATGCGTGCGGCGTCGGTGAACAGCACAAGGGCAAGCGTGGCCTCCGCCAGGACGCGCACCGTCGAGCCCGAGCTCGCGAGGTCGATCCCGCCGAGCACCTGGGGGCCGACCAACAGCCCGAAGGCGACGAACAGCATCGTGGGCGTGATCGGCGTTCCCGACAGGCGCCCGGAAACGGCCGCGACGCCGATGAGGGCCAGCGCCACCAGCGCGAGCGACCACTCCATCTCAGCTGCTCAGCTCGCCGCGGGCGTCTTCTGTGCGGGGCCCTCGGGCTGCGGCGCGACGGGAGATCCTGCTCGAGGCGCCGGACGAGGCCCGCGCGTCACATCGGCCATGACGACGCCGAGGGTCTCAGCGGTGGTGCTGGACCGCATCACCCCAAGGGGGTGACAGCGCTCGGGGCCTCGAGCGATCGCCGTCAGGCCGTCACGGGCGCGGCTCCCGCCTCGCCGGGCGCTTCCATCTCGCGAGCGTCGCGAGGGCGGGAAGCGGTCGAACGTCCTCAGCCGGCGCCGCGCGTCGGTGACCATCGACGCATGCCAGCCGCCGCGTGTGGATGGCGAGCGGCTACCGTCCGGCCATGCTGCATATCTCACATCACGAGCGTGTGGAGGGCCATCCGCACCGGTGGCACGTGTTCCTGCACGGCCACGAGCACCCGATTCTCGTCGAGCTCGACCCTGAAGAGCGACAGGGCCTCGAGCTGACGGATGAGGAGATCCACGATCGGCTGCCGGCCGCGCTGGACCGGCACTACACCGACAACCGCG
The DNA here is from genome assembly GCA_963807305.1 of uncultured Actinomycetes bacterium. Classification (GTDB taxonomy): domain Bacteria; phylum Actinomycetota; class Thermoleophilia; order Solirubrobacterales; family Solirubrobacteraceae; genus JAOPZW01. The sequence continues at coordinate 10,916 of CAWEBN010000011.1, read as the reverse complement.
ACGACCTGCTCATGGTTCCGGGCGAGCAGTACAACCAGGCGAGCTGGGACGCGCCAGTGCGCCTCCTGCAGAATCACTTCGTCTGACCGGGGCGACGCGAACCGACGGTGTCGTCACGCGCAGCAACGCAGCGACGCGGCGGCCACGAGGATCACCTCCGCCGCCTGGCCGCAGCTACGAGCAACCCGCCGTCGAAGTCCAGTTGGCCATCTATGGGACACAAGGTCGCCGCAGCGCGTTCCCCCCGACCATCAGGCCAAAGCAGAGAACCCGCGGGATAGGGGCTCTCGGTATCGGGGAGACAGGATTTGAACCTGCGACCGCCCGGCCCCCAGCCGGGTGCGCTACCAGACTGCGCCACTCCCCGTGGCTCCAGAGCGGGCGACGGGAATCGAACCCGCCCTAGAAGCTTGGAAGGCTTCTGTGCAACCACAACACTTCGCCCGCAAGCCCAACCAAGGGTACCTCAGGTCAGCCGGGCGATGTGGCGCGCCGCTCCTCGGTGGGCACCGCGCCGGCATCGTCGGTCAGGGTCGTCGGCGGCCACGGGCCGAACCAGTTGTCGGCGGCGCCGTCGAGGGTGACGACCGAGCCGCTGAGCGCGCGGCCGACCGGGCCGGCGAGCAGCGCGACGAGCCAGCCGAACTCCTGCATCGTGCCGAGGCGCTGAAGCGGGACGCTGCGCGCGGCGCCCTTCCACACGACCTCGGGGTACTTGCGCAGCGACTCGGTGTCGAAGCGCCCGATGGCGGCGGCGACGACGGCGATGCGGCGCGACGCCCACTCGGCGGCGAGCTCGCGCGTCAGCTGCTCCACGGCAGCCCGGGCGGCTCCGGTGTGCGCCATCGCCGGCATGCCCTGGTGCGGCGAGACGGTGACGTTGACCACTGTCCCCCCGTCGGCGCCGAACCCGGCCCCGACCGCGGCACGGGTCATCGTGTACGTCCCGTCGACGTTGAGCCGGCGCACGGCGCGCCAGCCCTTGGCCGCGATCTCCTCGGCAGGGACGAAGTACTGGCCGCCGGCGTTGTTGACCAGCACGTCGACGCGCTCGTGGCGCTCGCGAACCGTCTCGACGATCCGCGTCGCGTCGGCGGGCTCGCGGATGTCGCCGGCGACGTGGGAGCAGCGCTCGCCGATCTCCGCCGCGGCCTCCTCGAGCACGTCGCCGCGGCGCCCAGCGATGACCACGTGCGCCCCGGCCGCCGCGAGCTCCAGCGCCGCCTGCTTGCCGAGGTTGGTGCCGCCGCCCGTGACGAGGACCACGCGCCCGGCGAGCGCCTCAGGCGCGAAGATCTGCGAGGGCGACGGCGTCAAGGTCGAGCGGGGGAGCCGGGATTCGAACCCGAATTCATGGTTTTGGAGACCATGCGCATAGCCGTTAACTCACTCCCCCGGGGAGTGGGTCGCCATGGTACCGAGCAGCGCCGTCCGGACGTTCTGCGAACATACGTTCGTGCACACGCGGCCGACGGACCAATACTCATACGCCTACCTGCTCGGCGCGTACCTGGGCGACGGCTACGTCGCCAATACCGGCCGCAGCTTCCAGCTCGTCATCACACTCGACGCCATCTATCCGGACGTCGTCGAGGAGTGCAGAGCCGCCATCGTGCTCAGCCTGCCCTCGACTCACCCGCACACAAATCGCCACGCCGTGCACCGCTCGGTTCGGGTCACGGCGGGGTGCGAAACACTGGCCGGACCTCTTCCCCCAGATGGGCCCAGGCCGCAAGCACGAACGGCCGATCGTGCTGGCCCCGTGGCAGCGCGGGATCGTCGACGCCCATCCATGGCCGTTCGTGCGCGGCCTCATCCACTCGGATGGCTGCCGGACGGTCAACCGCTTCAAGACCCGGCTGCCGTCGGGGCGTGTGGCCGAGTACGCCTATCCACGCTACTTCTTCAGCAACCTGTCGGCGGACATCCGCGGCCTGTTCTGCGAGAGCTGTGAGCGGCTCGGACTGCGCTGGACGCAGTCCAACCACCGCAACATCTCGATCTCGCATCGCACGAGCGTCGCCCTGCTCGACGAGAACGTGGGGCCGAAGTGCTGAGCGCTACGCCGCCCGGCGAGCCGCCCTGGGGTCCGCCGGCCGGCGCTTCGAGCTGCGCGTCGGTAGCAGCTGCGTCCCGCGCAGGCGGTGCAGCTCGCGCGCCACCGACTTGCGGGCCTGCTCCATGACCTGCACGCGGCGCGAACCGCTCATGAGGTTGAAGCCCATGAGGGCGCAGTCGTCGCGGCCGGGTTGCAGGACGAGGACGTCGGTGCCCTGGCTGCGCAGCTTGCGGGCCTCGTGGGCGAGCCGGCGCCCGGCAGCTGCCCGCATGACCCGCGCAAAGCGGTCGGCGGGCGAGCCGCCGGCCACGGGCGCCACGGACGACATGGGGTTCAGGCAGACGACGAGGTCGAGGTCGGCTCCGCACAGGAGGTCGAGATTCGAGGTGGAGCAGATCCCGCCGTCGACATAGCGCTGGCCGGCCACCTTGACCGGGTGGTAGAAGCCGGGGATGGCGCACGAGGCGGCGACCGCGTCTCCCGCGGAGGCCGGCGGAGCATCGTGGCGGCCGAAGGCGACGCGCTTGCCCGAGCGGTAGTCGGCAGCGACGGCCCAGTAGCTTCGGATGGTCCGGCCACGGACCTGGCACGAAGCCATCGACCAGGTCGTGGATGGGCCGGGTGGAGATGAAGCCGCGCGGCAGCCAGCCGGCCAGCACGACGGCGGGCGCGTGGCTGCGCACGTGCCTCATCGTGTTCAGGGCCAGGCGCCACGAGCCGGGGCCGATCGGCGGCAGCGCCAGCTGCAGGCGGTAGTCGGTGCCGGGCAGCTTCGCCGACAGGTCATCGGCGCGCGCCTCGGCGTCCGCGAAGCCCTCCAGCGTGCGACCGGCCGCGTAGGCGCTCATGTACTCCGAGGAGATGCCGCTCGCGGCCAGGGCGCCGACCACCGCGCCCGCCGAGGTGCCGACGATGTGCCGCGCGTCGACGGCCCGCCAGCCGGTCTCGGACTCGAGCGCGTCGAGCGCCCCGATGAGCCAGGAAGCGCCAACGACGCCCCCTGCCCCCAGGACGAGACCCACTCGCATGCGCCCCAAGGTACCCAGCCGGACGGACTGTCACGCGGTGCGTTTAGCCGCGATACCGGGTGAGAAAAGGCCCCCGAGCAGGGAGAACGGGCGCGATCGCCGCCCTGAGCGGCAAGAGGACTCCGCAGCCGCCTCCCGAACGTCGGCTCCATGACCGCGCAGGGCGGACCAGGAGCCGACGAGACGCCGCGGATGCTCCTCGTCTTCGAAGGGCTGGGCGCGGACGATCTCATCCGCCCCGCCCAGGTCGCTGCCATCCTCACGGCGCTCGAGGAGGTCTTCCTCGTCACGCTCCTGCGCGACGCGCCCCCGCCCGACCATCCGCGGCGCGAGTGGGCTCTGGACTACGACACTCAGGCCACAGGGGTAGGGCTCGAGGGCCTGACGCTCGAGCCGCCGCTGCACGTGCTGCTGGCCCTGCCGTGGCACGTGTACACGGTTCCGTTCTCCGCCTTCGCCTACGGCGTCGCGCACGTCTTCGGCGCTCCCGCGCACTCGGCGCCCGTCTTCGATCGCGCGCGCGAGGACTTCTGGAGCAGCCGCCTCGCCGGCAGCAGCCCCAGGGCCGAATGGATGGAATGGCAGGCGTGGCTCGAGCACAAGCACGAGGAGGTGGTCCGCGTGGTGCCGTTCCAGCTGGCGGAGGTCGACATCGAGCTGACCCTTCCGCCCGAGGACGCAGAGGCCCCATCCGACTGAACCCCGCGGGCCCGGGCCTAGAGTTGGGCCATGCGGATCCGCATCATCGACGCGTTCACCGACCGGCCCTTCGCCGGCAACCCTGCGGCTGTCTGCCTGCTCGACGAGGCGGATACGTGGCCCGACGAGACCTGGATGCAGCGAGTCGCCGCCGAGATGCACCTCTCGGAGACCGCGTTCGCGCATCCGCTGACCGACGACGCCGACGCCGACTGGGCGCTGCGCTGGTTCACGCCCGAGGTCGAAACGAACCTGTGCGGCCACGCGACCCTGGCCACCGCACACGCCATGCACCGCGACCGCGGCGCTCCCGGGACCGTGCGCTTCATGAGCCACAGCGGCGTGCTTGTCGCGCACACCGCCGACGACGGCACCATCACGCTCGACTTCCCGGCCGCGCCCGCGACCGAGGTCGCCGCGCCCGAGGGCCTCCCGGAGGCGCTCGGCGCGACTGCCCAGGCGACCTACGCGACCGGCGCCCTCCGCGACCTGCTGTGCGTCCTGGAGGACGAACCGGCCGTGCGCACGCTGGCCCCTGACCTCAGCGCCATCGCCGACATCGCCCGCCGCGACGGCATCCGCGGGACGATCGCCACCGCGGCAGCAGCGGACCCGCAACGCGGCTATGACTTCGTCTCGCGCTTCTTCGCCCCCGCCGACGGCATCCCCGAGGACCCCGTGACCGGCAGCGCCCACACGGCGCTCGCGCCGTACTGGTCCAGCCGCCTCGGCCGCGACGGGCTCACCGGCCTCCAGGCCTCCGCACGCGGCGGCCTCGTGCGCACGTCGATCCACGGCGACCGGGTCCATCTCACCGGCCACGCGGTCGTCGTCGTCGATGGCACGCTGACCGCGTCGTGAATGCGGGCGGAGGGACTCGAACCCCCAAGGCTTGCGCCACCGGCACCTAAAGCCGGCGTGTCTACCAGTTTCACCACGCCCGCTCGCGCGAACCGTCGCATGCGGCTCGCGCCGGATTGTATGGTCCGCTGGGCATGGCCGAGGATGAGGTCAGGATCGAGCGTCCCAACCGCAAGAAGGCCTCGAGCAAGGCGAGCCGGGCCGTCGTCATCCTGCTCCTGCTCGCCTCGGCGGCGCTCGTCCTGATCGTGACGATCGGGGGCTGGGACGCCCTGCAGGGGGCAAAGCTCCTGCAGATCGCGTACATCATCATCTACCTGGGGATGGCGTTCTACGTCGCGCGCTGGAACCGCGGCGTGCTGCCGGTGGCCGCGGCGCTCGCCATCATCCTGCTCATCTTCGCCGCCGTGGCGGGGCCGGCGTGGTTCGAGCGCGACAAGACCGGCTTCACCGACCCCGCGCTCGACTCGAGCCTGCTCGGGCTCATCACGCTGCTCATCGTCCCGGTCCAGGCCCTGCTCATCTTCTTCTCGATGCAGGCCTTCTCGCAGGAATGGAACGTCGAGGTCGAGCGCCGCTCCGACGGCTCGACGACGCCCGCGCCTGCCGCCGGCTGACGTACCCTGTGACCGCCCGCCCGGGTGCTGGAACTGGTTTACAGGATCGCCTCAAAAGCGATTGTCCGTAAGGGCATGCGGGTTCGAATCCCGCCCCGGGCATCGTCGTCCGGCCCGCCTGGCACGCTACGAACGTGCGTTCGATCAGGGAACATGAGCAGGTTGCGACGCTCCTCGCCGCCGGCTTGAACGATTGCCAGATCGAGCGCGAGACCGGGATCCCCCGCCGCACGATCTGTGACTGGCGGCGCTCGCCTCCACACGACAGACGGTCAAGGTGCGTGGTCTGCGCAGGAGCACCGGAACGTCTTCCCGGAGCCAGCTACGCCTATCTGCTGGGCGCCTATCTCGGCGACGGACACATCGTCCTCACCCGGCGCGGGGTCTACAGGCTGCGGGTCGCGTGCGACCTGCTGCACCTGAACATCGCCTGGTGGATCGCGCTCGCGATCGAAGACGTCCGCGGGCGTCGCGCCGCGCTCCAGCCACGCATCCACTCCCGCGCATTGGACGTCTCGTCGTACTGGAAGCACTGGCCGTGCCTCTTCCCGCAGCACGGCCCCGGCCGCAAGCACGATCGGCCCATCGTGCTCGCGCCGTGGCAGCAGCGGATCGTGGACGCCCACCCTGAGCAACTCGTGCGCGGGCTGATCCACTCCGATGGCTCGCGCCACATCAATCGCATCAGGCACCCGAAGAAGACCTACGAGTACGTCCGCTACGAGTTCACGAATCGCTCGGAGGACATCAAGGGCATCTTCTGCGAGGCGTGCGACGCGATCGGCGTGCAGTGGCGTGTCATGAACCGGGACTCGATCTCCGTTGCTCGCCGCGACTCGGTCGCGAGGCTCGACGAGTTCATCGGGCCCAAGCGATAGGCCGGCGTTCTCGCCGGTTCGACGCGCTCGACGATGGCCTTAGCCTTGGGGACATGCTCGACCACGCCATCAGCGCCTTCGACGACCTGCGCGAGCACATCGGCGAGCCGAACCAGCGGGTGCTCGACAAGCAGCTCGATCACCTCGACCCCCACTGCCGCGACTTCATCGCGCGCTCGCCGATCGCGCTGCTCGCCACCGCGGACGCCGCCGGGCGCTGCGACTGCTCGCCGCGCGGCGGGCCGCCGGGCTTCGCGCGCGTGCTCGACGACCGCCGGCTCGCGATCCCGGACTACACCGGCAACCGCCGCCAGGACTCGCACCTCAACGTGCTGGAGAACCCGCACGTCGGCCTGCTCTTCCTGCTGCCCGGGATGGGCGAGACGCTGCGGGTCAACGGGCGCGCGACGCTGACGCGCGATCCCGAGCTGCTGGAGACCCTGCCGACAGGCGGGACGAAGCCGCCGCGGATGGCGCTCCACGTCGAGGTCCACGAGGCCTACCTGCACTGCCCCAAGGCCTTCCTGCGGGGCGGGGTCTGGGACCCGTCGACATGGACGCCGCCTGACGAGCTGCCGTCGGCAGCCGAGATCTACCGCGACCACCGCGACACGCCCGGCCTGACCGTCGAGCAGACCCGCGCGGAGCTAGACGAGAGCATCCGCGAGCGGATGTGGTGAGCGGCGGCCTGTGGCGAGCGACGGCCCGCGGTGACCGGCGACCTCTGGTAACCGCCCGCCGCTAGGCGGCGGCGAGCCCGCGCGCAAGGCGCGCCGGAGTGTCGTCGTCGGCCGTGGCGAAGAACCCGCCGACGACGTCCTCGAGGTGGTCCATCGACTCGGCCGCGTACAGGATCGGCTGGTACTTGGTGATGTCGTACTCGATCGCGCTCATCTCGGCGAGGTCGATCGGGCGGATCTCCGTGTGGCGGAACTCCTCGATCTCGCCGTAGCTCGAGAGGATGCCGGCGCCGTAGGCCTTGAGCTCGCCGTCCTCGTGGATGACGCCGAACTCGAGCGTGAACCAGAAGACGTCGGCGATGACCTGCAGGGCCTCGTCGGTCTCGACGCGGCGGGCCGCGTCGCCGGCGAGGCGCTTGACCTCGGCGAAGCGGGGGCTCGCGAGCATGTTCCCGTGCCCGATGACCTCGTGGATGATGTCCGGCTCGGGCGTGTAGAGCGGCTCGGACGGATGGCGCACGTACTGCGTGGAGTGGAACACGCGGTCGGCCAGCGCGCCGTAGAACTCGCGCAGCGGGACGAGACCGGGGGCGCAGTGGTACTCGAAGCCCGTGAGCGGGCGCAGACCGGCGGTCACCTCGCTGAGCTGCGGGACGCGGTCCTCGGGCAGCGCGAGGCGGGCCTTGCCCTCCAGGTAGTCGCGGCAGGCGTACTTCTCGTGCTTGTCATGCAGCTCGCGGCACACGACGCGCCAGATCTCGTGCTCGACCTCGGTGTAGTCGACGTGCGGGATCGGCTCACCGGGCGTCCACGCCATCGCGGCGGCCGCGATCTCGTTGCGACGCTTGCGGTACTCCGGGTCGTTGAACCCCGGATGGTCCTGGCCGAGGTGGACCTCGACCTTGCCGTCCTCGCGCTGGGTGACCGGCGAGTACAGCTGAGCCTCTTCGAACATCTCCCCCTCCTCGGGTGGTGCGCTCCGCCACAAGGGCACCACGTCGCGCGAGGACTGGCAAGTCTGCGTGCTCTGACCGGTCAGGACGCCCAACATCGTCCAGTTGAGCACGATAGGTTCTGTGCAATATGACCAGTCCGATTGACGACCTCGACGCACGGCTGATCGCCCTCATGGCCGCCGAGCCGCGCATCGGCCTGATGGAGGCCTCGCGGCGGCTCAACGTCGCGCGCGGCACCGTGCAGGCGCGCCTGGCCAAGCTCACCGACCGCGGCGTCATCCGCAGCTTCGGGCCGGAGATCGACCCGTCGAAGATCGGCTATCCCGTGCTCGCCTTCGTCTTCCTGGAGATCACGCAGGGGCGGCTGATCGAGGCCATCGCGCACCTGGAATCGGTTCCCGAGGTCCTCGAGGCCCATGCCACCAGTGGCCCGCGCGACCTGCTGTGCCGCGTCGCCGCCCACGACACCGAGCAACTGCAGGAGATCATCAACCGCCTGCTCAGCACATCGGCGGTCCGGCGCTCGACGAGCTACATCGTGCTCTCGACCCAGATCGCCCACCGCACCGGGCCGCTGGTGCAGGCGGCCGCCAAGCAGTGACGCGTATGGTTGCGCCATGCCGCGCAGCACCCTGACCGACCCGGTTCGCGAGCTCATCCAGGGCCGCAACTTCTGCCACGTCGCGACGCTCAACGAGAACGGCTCGATCCACGCGACGCTCGTCTGGTCGGACGTCGACGGCGACCACGTCGTCCTCAACTCGGCCCAGGGCCGGCGGTGGCCGGAGAACGTCAAGCGCACGGGGCGCGCGACCCTGCTCATCGCCAACGCCGAGAACCAGTACGAGTACGTGTTCATCCAGGCGGTCCTCGAGTCGGCCAGCGAGGACGATGGCCAGGCCGTCATCGACGCCCTCAGCGAGAAGTACGAGGGCCGTCCCTACCCGCCCCTCAAGCCGGGCGAGGTCCGCGTGACGCTGCGCTTCGCGCCCGAGCGCGTCGTGCATCGCGGCGGTTGATGCGCATCGACCACGTCATCTGGGTCGCGGGCGACCTCAACGCCGCCGCCGACCGGCTCGCCGACCTGTACGGGCTCCCGTCCGGCGGCGGCGGCCGGCACGTCGGGATCGGGACGCACAACCGCGTCTTCCCGCTGGGCGGCGGCTACCTCGAGGTGCTGGCCGTGGCCGACCCCGAGGAGGCGGCGGCCTCGGCCATCGGCCGGGCGGTGGCGGCGGCGCCGGACGGCCTCCGCGGCTGGGCCGTGGCGGTCGAGGACGTGCCGGCCCAGGCAGAGCGCCTCGGCCTCGAGGTGACGAGCATCGAGCGCGACGGCCTGACCGCTCGCCTGACCGGCGTCGCGCAGGCCATGGCCGAGCCCTGGCTGCCCTTCTTCCTCCAGCGCGACCCGGGCATCGCGGATCCCGGCGCGACCGGCGGCGCCGGCGGCATCGCGTGGATCGAGCTGGCGGCGCAACCCGAGCGCCTGCACGAGTGGCTGGGCGGCGGTGAAGAGCTGCCCGTGCGCTACGCCGCCGGCGAGGCTCCCGGCCTGCGCGCCGTCGGCCTGGGCTCCGGCGACGTCATTCGGTGACGATCGCCTCCAGCGCGTCGACGATCGCGGGCGCCGCGACGAGCAGCCCGGCCCCGGTGCCCGGCAGCGCCGCGAGGTGGCGGGTCTCGAGGCCGACCGCGCCGCAGAGCATCTCCCCCGCCGCCCAGTCCCACGCGTTGAGGCCGTACTCGTAGTAGGCGTCGTAGCGCCCGGCGGCCAGCCACGCGAGGTCGAGCGCCGCCGAGCCGAGCCGGCGGATGTCGCGCACCTGCGGCAGCAGCCGCGCCACGACCGCGGCCTGCGCCGCGCGCACCCGGGCGTCGTAGCCGAAGCCGGTCGCCACCATCGCCGTGCCGACGTCGTCGCGCGAAGACCCGCGCATCGGTTCGCCGTTGAGCAGCGAGCGCTCCCCGGCGCGCACCGTGAAGAGCTCGTCGCGCAATGGATCGAGGACGACGCCGACCTGACCCTCGCAGGCCACCGACACGCACCATTGCGGGATCCCGAACAGGTAGTTGATGGTGCCGTCGAGCGGGTCGACGACCCAGCGCAGCCCGGTCGAGCCGGGCACGTCGTCGCCCTCCTCCCCCAGGATCGCGTCGCCGGGCCGGCGCGCCGCGATGAGCTCGCGGATCGCGCGCTCGGCCTCGAGGTCGGCCTCGGAGACGAGGTCCGTGGGCGTCGACTTGGCCGCGACCTCCCGCACCCCGTGCTCGTGGTACTCGAGCAGCACGGCGGCCGACGCGCGTGCCGCGGCCACCGCCACGTCGAGCAGGTCGTCGGTGCTCACAGCGGCGGGCGCCGGTCGGCCCACGGTCGCGCCTGCTCGATCTGGGCGGCGAGCGAGAGCAGCGTCGTCTCGTCGTGCGGGCGGCCGACGAGCTGGACGGCGAGTGGCAGGCCCTCCGCGTCGAAGCCCGCCGGCACCGAGGCGCCGGGCTGCCCGGTGACGTTGAGCAGCCCGTAGTAGGGCACCCGCCCCGAGATGGCGTTGAGCGTCCACAGCGCGCCGCGGCCGTGGAACTGGCCGACGCGGAACGGCGGCCCCGAGGGTCCGGGCGTGAGGACGACGTCGGCGTGGTCGAAGATCGCGTTGATGCGCGCCGCCAGAGCCTCCTCGGCGGCGCGCGCCTTCGCCACCTGCCCGGCGGGGATGAGCGATCCCAGTCGCGCCATCGCCCGGGTGCGCGGCTCGAGGCGCCCCGGGTGCTCCATGCCGTGCGCGTCATCGTGGATCCCGCGCAGGTAGCGCGCCACCAGGTTCGGCCAGGCCGCCGGCCCGTAGTCGATCTCGCGCTCGAAGACCTCGTGGCCGAGCGAGCGCAGGAGCGTCGCGGTGTCCTCGACCGCCTGGCGCTGCTCGCCCCCGAGCCGTGCCAGGACCCCGGGCGGGAGCTTGGTCGACACGGCGATCCGCAGGCGCTCCGGCTCGCGCGCGGCCGCCTCGACGAATCCGCCGCCGCCCGTCGCCGCCTCGAGGAAGAGCGCGGCGTCGGCCACGCGCCGCGCCAGCGGCCCGACGACGCCGAGGCCGTGCCACACCTCGCGCTTGGGCCCGAGCGAGATGCGGTCGCGCTGGGGCT
>CAWEBN010000010.1:0-347748 GCA_963807305.1 uncultured Actinomycetes bacterium | reverse complement strand
CGAGATCAAGCTGCGCCTCTTCACCTTCGAGGACCTCATCATCCTGGAGGACCGCGACCTGCAGCTCGTGTTGCGCGAGGTCGACCAGAAGGAGCTCCAGCTCGCGCTGCGCGGTGTCGAGCAGAACGTCGTCGAGAAGATCCTCGCCAACATGTCCCAGCGCGGCGCCGAGATGCTGCGCGAGGACATGGAGGCGTCCGCGCCCCAGCGCAAGGCGGTCGTCGAAGAGGCCCAGGGCAAGGTCGTCGCCGCCGTGCGGCGCCTCGAAGACGCCGGCGCGCTCGTCATCCGCCGCGGCGCCGAAGAGGAAGAGGAGGTCGTGTGAGCGCCTACGGTCCCTTCGAGCTGGCCCCGCTGGAGGCCGTCATCGTCCCCGAGCGCCCCGCGCCCGGCAGCGGTCCCAACCTCGACGCCGTGCGCGAGCAGGCCTTCGAGGAGGGCTTCGCCGCCGGCGTCGCGCAGGCGCAGAGCCAGCTCGACGGTCCCGCGGCGGCCCTCGCCGCCGCCGCCGATCAGCTGCAGGCCCTGCGCACCGATGCCGCCGCTTCCGTCGAGGCCGACGCCGTCGACCTCGCGCTGCGGATCGCCGAACAGGCCGTGGGCGCCGCCATCGCGGCAGACCCCGAGCTCGTCGTCGAGGCCGTGCGCGGCGCGCTGCGCCGCCTGGTCGAACGCGACCGCGTCCTGATCCTCGTCAACCCCGACGACCTCGAGCTCGTGCGCGACCACGTCGGGCGGCTCGTGAGCGAGCTGGGCGGCATCGAGCACTGCGAGGTGCAGGCCGAGCGCCGCGTGCGCCCGGGCGGCGCCATCGTGCGCACGACCGAGGGCGAGGTCGACGCGACGCTCGAGACCAAGCTCGCCCGCGCCCGCGAGGTGCTCGAGCACGAACTCGCGAATGGCTGAGTCGCGGCTGAAGCGCCTCAGCGCCGCCGTCGCACGCGCCGACCTGCACCGTCGCCATGGCCGCGTCAGCGACCTCATCGGACTGATCGTCGAGGCCACCGGCCTCGAGGCCGAGGTCGGCGAGGTGTGCGAGATCGCCACCGGCCGCGGCCGCGCTCCGGTGCCGGCCGAGGTGGTCGGCTTCCGCAAGCGCCGTACCCTGCTCATGCCGCTCGGTGAGCTGCACGGCATCGGCCCCGGCAACGTCGTCACCGCGACCGGCGAGCCCGTCCGCGTCCCCGTCGGCGACGAGCTCCTGGGCCGCGTGCTCGACGGCCTCGGCCGCCCGCTGGACCAGGGCGAGGACCTGCCCGACGGCCGCGTGCGCTCGGCCGCCGGCGCCCCGCCGGACCCGCTCGAGCGCCCGCGCATCCGCGAGCGCGTCGGCCTGGGCGTCCGCGTGCTGGACGGGATGGTTCCCTGCGGGCGCGGCCAGCGCCTGGGCATCTTCGCCGGCTCGGGCGTGGGCAAGTCGTCGCTGCTGGGCATGATCGCCCGCTCCACCACGGCCGACGTCAACGTCATCTGCCTCGTCGGCGAGCGTGGTCGCGAGGTGCGCGAATTCATCGAGCGCGACCTCGGCGACGCGATCGGCCGCTCGGTCGTCGTCGTGGCCACCTCCGACCAGCCGGCGCTCGTGCGCATCAAGGCGGCGCTGACGGCGACCTCGATCGCCGAGCACTTCCGCGACCAGGGCCACGACGTGCTGCTGATGATGGACTCGGTCACGCGCTTCGCCAAGCGCCCAGCGCGAGGTCGGCCTGGCCATCGGCGAGCCGCCGGCAACGCGCGGCTACACGCCCAGCGTCTTCGCCCTGCTCCCCAAGCTGCTCGAGCGCTCGGGGACGTCCGCCAACGGCTCCATCACCGGGCTCTACACCGTCCTCGTCGACGGCGACGACATGAACGAGCCCGTCGCCGACGCCGTCCGCTCGATCCTCGACGGCCACGTGGTGCTGACCCGTGAGCTGGCCCACGCCGGCCACTACCCGGCCGTCGACGTCCTGCAGTCGGTCTCGCGGCTGACCGGAGAGATCTCGGCCCCCGACGTGGCGGCCGCCGCCCAGGAGGCCCGCGCCCTGCTGGCCGCCTGGCACGACAAGCGCGACCTCATCGCCATCGGCGCCTACGAGCGCGGGTCCGATCCGCTCGTCGACCGCGCCTTGGAGCTCAAGCCCGCCATCGACGCCTTCCTGCGCCAGCCGGTCGATGCGCCGTCGACGCCGGAGGAGGCCGACGACGCCCTCCTCAGCCTGCTCGCAGGCGACGTCGGCGCCGGCCTGGCCGCCGAAGTGGCCGCCGAGGCGGTGCCCGAGCTGGTCCCGTCGGCACGGGCGATGGCGTATCCGCCCTCGGGCCCCGTGGCGCTGCCGCCGCTGAACCTCGGGGTCTGAGCCAGCGGGCTCGCGGTCGTCCGCGGCGCTTGGCGCGCCGCGCGACGTCCTACTGCATCATCGAGGGAAGGGAATGGCAGCGGTCGCGGCGCTCGCGGCTCCGCGCGCGCGGGCGAGAGCGCCAACACGCCACGCGCAGCGGCGAGTGTCGGGTTTGGTGCCCTATGCGGCACAAACCCGACAAGCGTCCCGGCGATGAGCGCCAACGCTCCGAGGACGACGGCCGGCGTACCGCCCACCGCCGCCTCCTTTCCCTCGATGCCCTGGCCGCGCACCACCGCGAGACGGAACTCGGACGACGTCGCCGGCGACCTGGCAGAGTCGCGCGGGTGCGCCCCGCGCTCGTCCCGCTCCTCGCCGCCATCGCGCTCGCGGTCGCGGGCTGCGGCGGGTCCTCGGATCCGCCGGCGCGCCACGCGACCCGACGGGCGGCCCAACCGGTGTGCGCCGATCACCTGCCGCTCGACACGCTGCTGCGCGTACCCGACGGGCCGCGGCGCCCACGTCCGCTGATCCTCGCGCTGCACGGCGCGCACCAGAGCGGCTACGGGCTGGAGACCTACACGGGCCTCACCGAGGACGCGTCCGGCTACCTCGTGGCCTATCCCACCGCGCCGCATCACAACGGCTTCTGGCGCCCTGACGACGCGCCGGCGCTGCTCGCGCTGATCGACGCGATCGGGCGCTGCGAGCCGGTCAGCGAGGTGAGCGCCGTGGGCTTCTCCAACGGCGGCCTGATGGCCAACGCGCTGGCCTGCCGGGCGGCGCCGCGGATGCGGGCGATCGTACTCGTCGCCTCCGGCTATGAGGGCCTGGGGCGATGCGCGCCCGCCGTGCCGGTCTCGGTCCTCTCGATCCACGGCTCGAGCGACCAGGTCGTGCCTTATCGCGGTCTGCGCGCGTTCGTCGACACCTGGGCGCGGCGCGACGGCTGCGCGCCGCGGCCGACCGCGCGGCGGGAGGTCGAGGGCATCACCCACCTGCGCTGGCACGGCTGCGCGGCGGGCACCCGCGTGGAGCACCTGCGGGTCGCCGACGACACCCACGGCTGGCCGTCGATCACCGACGCCAACCAGCGCATGGTGCGCTTCCTGCGCGCCGTGGGTTGAGGCTCACTGGTCCGCGCTCGTACACCGGGCCGGCCACGGATCTGGACGGATGATGGGCGCCCGGCGCCTCAATCGCCTCGGGGGCGGACCGACTAAGGGTGCGTGAGCACTCCCCCCTTCGTCTTCTCTCTGGAGCGGGTGCGCGAGGTGCGCGCCCACGAGGAGGACCTGGCCCGCGAGGCCTTCGCCGCCAGCCTTTCGCTGCGTGCGCGGGGCGTCGCGATGCTCGCCGACGCCCAGGCCCGCGCCGCCGCTGCGCGCGAGCAGGCCATCGCGGACACTGCTCCGCGCACGGGTGCCGCCCTCCTTTCCGAGCAGGCCTGGCTCGAGCGCGTCCAGCGCTCGCAGGAGCAGGCCGCGCTGGAGCTCGACCGCCGGACCAACGAGCTCGAGCAGCGCCGCGCGGCGCTCGCCAGCGCCGGCCAGCGCCGCCAGGTGCTCGACCGGTTGAAGGACCGCAAGCGCCAGGCGCACCAGGTCGATTCCATCCGCCGCGACGCGGTCGCCCTCGACGAGATCGCCATCAACGGCCACGTGCGGAGGCTCGCGTCATGAGCCTCGCCACGATCGGCACGCGGCTCGACGAGCTGCAGACGATGGTCACGCAGATGACCGCTCCGGCGGCCCCCGCGGCCACGCCGGCTGCAGCCGCCGCGCCGAACTCGTCGTTCGCCGGCGCGCTCGCCGCCGCCCAGACCGCTCCGTCCGCCGCGCCCGTCAGCGGCGCCGGCGGCAGCTCCGCCTTCGACGCCCAGATCAACGCGGCCGCGTCCGCGAACGGGATCGACCCCGCGCTTCTGAAGGGCCTCGTGTCCCAGGAGTCCGGGTTCAACCCCGACGCCCGCAGCGGCGCCGGCGCGGTCGGCCTGACCCAGCTGATGCCGGGCACCGCCGCCGGCCTGGGCGTGACCAACCCGCTCGACCCCGCCCAGTCCCTGCAGGGCGGAGCGAAGTACCTGCGCGAGCAGCTCGACCGCTTCGGCGGCGACGAGAAGCTCGCCCTGGCCGCCTACAACGCGGGCCCCGGCGCCGTCCAGAAGTACGGCGGCGTCCCGCCCTACGCCGAGACCCAGAACTACGTCAACAGCGTGATGGGCAAGGCCGCCGCGTTCCGAGGGGGAACCGCATGAGCGCGATCCCAACGGTGCCGGCGACGGCTCCGCCCACCGGCGCTCAGCAGAGCGGCTCTCCGGCCGCCGAGCGCGCAGGAGGGCAGGGCGACTTCGCCGCCACCCTCACCGACATCGCCACGGCCCGGACCGCACCTGCGGAAGGCCACAAGGAGACGGACAGCCCCGCCGCCGACGACCATCCGACCGGCGCCGATCGTCAGCCCGAGCAGCAGCCCGCCCTGGCCGTCGCCCCGGTCGCGGCGGCGCCCGCCGAGCACGCCGCTCCGGCCCCGCCGGCGCACGACGACGCCGACGGCGACGACACCGACGCGACGCCCGCGCCGGACGCCGCCGCCTCCGCGATCCCGATGGCGTCGGTGCTCGCACTGACGACCGCCGCCCTCGGCACCCCCGCCACCGTCACGTCGGTCGCGGCCGCGACCCCGCCACCCCGCGCGCCGATGGAGCACCCGCACCCGCCGCCGCGCCCACCCGCGCTGCTGCGGCGCCGACCGCTTCCGCTCCCGGCACGCCGCCCGCTCCGGCTCCGGCCGCTGTTGCCGCGCCGAAGGAGGCCGCTCCGTCCGCCGCTCCGGCTCCGGCCGCTGCGCTGCGCCCGCTCGACCGCCGCACCCGCGCCGTCCGGCGCGCCACTCCGCCGCCCGCCGCCGCGGCCACTTCGACGCCACGACGCAGGCGCCCGCTGCCTCCGCACCCGCGCCGACGGCCGCTGGGGCGCCCGCGCCGGCCGCTCCTGCACCGCACGCTGCTGCCGCGCCGACGGCGGCCGCTCCCGCGGCCGCTGCGCCCACGCCGGCGCAAGCCGCTGCCCCCGGGCCCGTCGCTGCCCCCGCCGCATCGGCGCCCGTCCCCGCTGCTCCGGCGCTGGCCCGCGGTTCCCGAGCAGCAGGTCGCTTCGGCGTCCGCCGCCGCGCCTGCCCCCACGACCTCCCCGGCATCGATCGTGGGTGTCACGGTGACGGCTGCCGTCACCGCCGTCGCCGCCGAGGTCGCTCCGGTCCCGGTCGTTGCCGGCGCCGCTGCGCCCGCACCGGCTGCCGCCACCACCTCAGCCGCGGTCGCCGAAGAGGCCGCCCCCGCGAGCCGCGAGCGCATGGCGCCGGCCGACGATCAGGCCACTCCGGCCGGCGAGCAGGTCGCCGCTCTCACTGCGCACGCCGCGCCCGCCGCCACCTCCGACCAGCCCGCTCCGGCAGCCCCCGCGACCGGCGACGACAACGCCGCCGCCGTCGCCCAGGCTCCGGCCGCCCAGCAGGCCCCGGTCGACCCGGCGCCGATCGCGCCTCCGGTCGCGCCCGCGGTGCCCGCCCAGGCCGTCGCCGCTGCGAACGCCCCGACGCTGCCCGTCCGCGCCGACCACGTCCGCGCCATGCTTCGCCTCCTGCAGCACCGCGGCCAGGTCCAGGCGCAGCTCTCGCTGCACCCGGCCGAGCTCGGCGGGGTCGAGGTGCGCCTGCGCCAGACCGCGCACGGCCTCATGGCCACCGTCACCGCCGACCGCCCCGAGGCCGCCCAGGTCCTCCAGCAGGCCGGGACCGAGCTGCGCCGCGCGCTCGAGGCCCAGGGCGTGCAGGTCGCCGGCCTCGACATCGGCATGGCCGGCGAGAACCAGGACGCCGCCAACGCGCGCGCCAACGAGCGCCGCGCCGAGAGCGCCCTCGCCGGCCGCGCCCGCGCCGGCGGCGCGGCGACGACGGCGACGACGAGCTTTCCCCCATCGACCCCGACCACCGCACCACGACCGCGTCGACGATCGCCCTCGGGGCCCTCGTCGACGTGCTCGCGTAGGAGCAGAGCCATGTCAACCGTCAATCCACTGAGCATCCCGAACACGCCGCAGTCGACGACCTCGACGCCGGCCAACCAGGATGCCTTCGGCAAGGACGCGTTCATGAAGCTGCTCGTCGAGCAGATGCGCCATCAGTCCCCGACCGACCCGTCCGACGGGCAGGCCTGGATCAACCAGATGACGCAGTTCTCGATGCTCGAGCAGATGCAGCAGCAGTCCGCCGGGCAGGTCAAGGCCAACGCGGCCGGCTACCTGGGCAAGACCGTCTCCTGGCTCGACGCCAAGGGACAGTCCGGCCAGGGGCTGGTCGAGAAGGTCGACTTCACCGGTAGCGAGCCCACCCTGACCATCGCCGGCCATGCCGGCGTGAAGGTCGGCGAGGTTCAGGACGTCGCATGACGCCCCTGTCGCACAACCCCGCGCTCGTGCCGCCCGTCGGCGCGCCGGCTCCCGTCGCTCCGGCGACGACGCCGCGCACCGGTGGCGCCACAGCGCCCAACGGCCCGTCGTTCGCCGACGTCCTCGGCGAGAAGTCGGGCGCAGTCCACCTCAGCGGTCATGCCAAGGCGCGCATCGAGCGCCGCGGGATCCAGCTCGATCCCGCGACCCTCAGCCGCCTGCAGAACGGCGTCGACCGCGCCGCTGCCAAGGGCTCGAAGGAGTCCGTCGTCCTCGTGGACGACGTGGCCTTCGTCGTGTCCGTCAAGGCCAGGACCGTCATCACGGCGGTCGATCGCGCCTCCATGCGCGATCACGTCTTCACCAACATCGATTCCGCAGTTCTCTCCTAGACCAACCAACCCAAGACCGGCTGGACCTCCTCGAGGAAGCCGGATTTCCCGAAAGGAAATTCCTCTCATGATGCGAGGCATGTACTCCGCGATCAGCGGACTGCGCAACCACCAGATCATGCTTGACGTGACGGCCAACGACCTGGCCAACGTCAACACCGTCGGCTTCAAGGCGAGCCGCACGTCGTTCCGCGACTCGCTCGCCCAGATGCAGCGCTCCGGCGCGTCGGCTACGACCGGCAGCGCCGGCGCGAAGTCGGCCCAGATCGGCCTCGGCGTCCAGCTCGGCTCGATCGACAACCTCATGACCAACGGCGCCTTCCAGTCGACGGGCAGCCCGTACGACGTCGCGATCACCGGCACCGGCTGGTTCCGCGTGTCCAACAGCGCCCCGACCGCCGGCGCCACCGCCACCGACCCCGATACGTTCGGGAGCGGCTCGACGTTCGAGTACACCCGCGCCGGGAACTTCACCCTGAGCGATCAGGGCGAGCTCGCCACGCAGGACGGGTGGCGCGTCGTGGGCAAGGGCGTCGACCCCACCACGGGCGGCCCCTCGACGACCGACATCGTCATCAAGGTCCCCGATGGCTCGACCGACGTCTCGATCAGCGCCGACGGTGCCGTGACCTACACGCCCGCCGGTGGCGGCAGCCGCGCCACGGCCGGCTTCCTGTCGCTGTCCGGGTTCCCGAACGAGTCGGGCCTGGATCGCAGCTCGGCCAACCGCTGGAAGGCGACCGGCAGCTCCGGCGCCCCCGCCGACGGCACCCCGGGCATCAACGGCCTCGGCCAGACCGTGGGCGGCCAGCTCGAGATGAGCAACGTCGACCTCGCGACCGAGTTCACCAACATGATCACCGCGCAGCGCGGCTTCGAGGCCAGCTCGCGTGTGCTCTCGACCGCCGACGAGATGCTGCAGACCCTCGTCAACCTCAAGCACTAGGACCGTAGGAGCTGAAGCTGCGGGGCGGGTGGCGGAGGGCCGCCCGCCCCGCGGCGAAGGCTCCACCAGGCCCCACGGAGGCCATCATGATCAGACTTCACCGCCTTGGCTCGACCTACGAGCCCTTCCACGTCAACCCGGATCTCATCGCGACCGTCGAGGGTCATCCCGACGTCGTGCTGACGCTGACCAACGGCACGAAGCTCGTCGTCGCGGAGAGCGCCGACGAGATCGTCGCCACCGTGCGGCGTTGGCGCGTCGACATCATGGCCGACGCCATGCGCTCCACCTGACGCTCGCTCTCAAGCTGACTCGCCTCTGGACCGATTACCGAGTCATGTCCGAGGAAGTCACCACGCGCCAGCTCGTCGTCTTCAGCCTGGGCGACGAGGAGTACGCGCTCCCGATCGCCGACGTCCACGAGATCATCCGCTACACGGAGCCGCGCTCGGTCGCGTCGTCCGTGAGCTGGGTCCGCGGCGTCATCAGCCTGCGCGGCAAGATCGTCCCCGTCTACGACCTCGCGTCGCGGCTCGCATGCGCGCGCTGCGGGGACGTCGCCGAGCAGAAGATCGTCATCGTCGAGGCCGCGTCGCGGCTCGCCGGTGTCGTGGTCGACGACGTCGCCGAGGTCATCACCGTCGACGCCGACCAGCTCGAGCGCCTCCCGTCCGCCGACGAGGCTGCGATCGACGCCATCGTCAAGCTCGACGACCGGCTCATCGTGCTGCTCAGCCCCGCGGGGCTCTTCGGCGTCGCCGCCGAGATCGCCGCCTAGCCACCGATGGCCGCCGCCCCCCGCATCGTCGTCGCCGACGACTCGCCGTTCATGCGCACCGTCCTCGGCGGTGCGCTCGGTGCTGCCGGCTTCGAGGTGGTGGGGACCGCCCGCGACGGCGACGAGGCCCTCGCGCAGTGCCGCGCCACGCAGCCCGACGCCATGACCCTCGACCTCGCCATGCCCGGGCTCGACGGCATCGGCGTCCTGCGCGCCCTGAAGGAGAGCGGCGCGCCCGACGTGCCCGTCATCGTCGTCAGCGCCTTCTCGCCCGCCCACGGCTCCCGCGCGGTCGACGCGCTGGCCGAGGGCGCCTTCGACCTCGTGCCCAAGCCGGCGGTCGGCGAGCCGTTCCACACCTTCACCGAGAACCTCGCCGAGCGGCTGCGCCAGGCCGTCGCCCAGGCGTCGACCACGCCGCTCGTCGGCAACGGCAACGGCAACGGCCACGCCGCCTCCGTGCCGCGCGCCGCCGCGCCCGTCACCGGCGCCCCCCGCGCGGTCGTGATCGCCGCCTCCACCGGAGGGCCGCGCGCGCTTGCTCAGCTGCTGCCGGCGCTGCCGGGCCGCCTGGGCGAGGGCACGCTCATCGTCCAGCACATGCCCGCCGGCTTCACCGGCTCGCTGGCGGCGCGGCTCGACCGCATGTCCCCCCTGCACGTCCGGGAGGCCGTCCTCGGCGACCAGCTCGAGCCCGGTACGGCTCTCGTCGCCCCCGGCGGCACCCACCTTCGCCTCGACGGCGCGCGCCACGCGCGGCTGACCGACGAGGCCCCCGTTGGCGGCCTGCGTCCGCGCGCCGACCTCACGATCGCCGACGTCGCCGCCGCGTGGGGCGAGCGCACGCTGCTCGTCGTCCTCACCGGCATGGGCCGCGACGGCGCCCAGGGCGCCCGCGTCGTGCGCGCCGCCGGCGGGCGCGTCATCTGCGAGGCCGCCGAGAGCTGCACCGTCTACGGCATGCCGCGCGCGGTGGTCGAGGACGGCCTCGCCGACCTCGTGCTGCCGCTGGGCGAGCTGGCTCAGGCCATCGCCGAGGAGGCCGGCGCGTGACTGCGAGGGCCCACTCCATCGGAAGGCCGGTCGCCGTCGGCGAGCAGCAGCGCGCTGGTGGCGCGCCGCTGCTCGTCCACGACGACTACGTCGCCTTCTGCGAGGGCGTCCGCGGCCTGTGCGACATCGACCTGCTGCAGTACAAGCGCGGGCAGATGGAGCGCCGCGTTCGCTCCTTCGCCGAGCGCCGCGGCCACACGGGCCTGACGTCCTACCTGCGCATGCTCGCCGGCGACGCCGCCGCACGCGACGAGTTCCTCGACCGCGTGACGATCAACGTCTCCAACCTGTGGCGCAACCCCGAGCAGTGGGAGCGCCTGCGCCAGGACGTCATCCCGGCGCTGGCCGCGGGCGGCACCCTGCGCGCCTGGAGCGCGGGCTGCTCGTACGGCGCCGAGGCGTACACGCTGGCCGCGGTCTGCCGCCTCGCGGCGCCGACCGCGCTCACGTCGATCCTCGGGACCGACATCGACCGCACCGCGATCGAACGCGCCGAGCTCGGCGAGTTCAACGCCGAGGACGTGCGCGACGCGCCGCCAAACGCGCTGACGCGCTTCTTCACCGCCAACGGCGAGCGGTGGCGCCCGACGGCCGAGCTGCGCGCGCTCGTGTCCTTCGAGGTCGGCGACCTGCTGCGCCTGCGCCCGCCGTCTGGTGCCTACGACCTCGTCCTGTGCCGCAACACGGTCATCTACTTCAACGAGGACGTCCGCGACGCGCTCCACGTGCGCCTGGCGGACGCGCTGCGTCCCGGCGGCGTCCTCGTCGTCGGCGCCACCGAGCGGGTCACCGCGCCCGAGGCGATCGGCCTGCAGGCCACGGCCCCCTTCACCTACGCCAAGGAGGCCTGAGCGATGGACACGAGCCAGTACCTCCCGATGTTCCTCGCCGAGTGCCGCGAGCACCTCCAGGAGCTCAACCTCGCCGTCGTGCGCATCGAGGAGCAGCCCGAGGACGGCGCCACCGTCGACGAGATCTTCCGCATCGCCCATTCGCTGAAGGGCATGAGCGCGACCATGGGCTTCGCCGGGATGGCCGCCCTCACCCACCAGATGGAGGACGTCTTCGAGCTGCTGCGCCAGCGCTCGGGCGGACTGGGGCGCGAGACGGTCGACGTCCTGCTCGAGTGCCTCGACGCGCTCGAGAGCGCCACCGACGCCATCGAGGCCGACGGCGCCGAGCGCCTGGAGCCCGCGCCGCTCATCGAGCGCCTGAAGGGCCTCGTCCGCGACCGCACGACCGATCAGAACGTCGCACGCCACGGCGGTGCCGCGGCCGCCCCGGTCCCGCAGGCCGTCGTCGAGGCGGTCGGCACAGGCCACGCGATGCTGCACGCGCGGGTGACGCTGGCCGACGACACGCTCATGCCCGCGGTGCGGGCCTACATGGTCATCGCCGCCGCGGCCGACCTCGGCACCGTCGTCGCCTCCGCCCCGGAGGAGGAGCACGTCGAGGCCTTCGACGGCCGCCGCGTCGACGTGTGGGTCGCCGCGGGGGTCGAGGCCGTCGCGCTGAGCGCCGCCCTGACCTCGGTGCCCGACGTCGCCGCCGCCGAGGTGGCCGAGGTCGCCGAGGCGGGCGTGGTCGGCGCCGCCGAGCCGGCGGCCCCCGTCCCCGTGCCAATCGTGGCCGGCGAGCGCGGCGAGGCCGGTCGCGCCGCCGCCACCGTGCGCGTCGACGCCGAGCGCCTGGACCAGCTGATGCACCTCATGGGCGAGCTCGTCGTCCAGCGCACCCAGGTCGAGGTCCTCGCCGCCCAGGCCGAGGTCCCGGGCCTCTCGCAGGCCATGCAGGACCTCACGCGCTGCTCGCACGCCCTGCAGGCGATCGTCATGCAGGTCCGGATGATCCCCGTGGAGGCCGTCTTCCTGCGCTTCCCGCGGTTCGTCCGCGACCTCTCGAGCAAGCTCGCCAAGCTGGTCGAGCTCGAGCTCGTGGGCCAGGACACCGAGCTCGACCGCACCGTCGTCGACGCCCTCGGCGACCCGCTCGTGCACCTCGTGCGCAACGCACTCGACCACGGTCTGGAGACGCCCGCCGAGCGCGAGGCCGCCGGCAAGCCGGCCGCCGGCACCGTGCGGATCTCCGCCCGCCACGCCGGCGGCAACGTCGTCATCACGGTGGCCGACGACGGCCGCGGCGTCGATCGCCACGCGGTCGCCGCCAAGGCCGTCCGTGCGGGGCTCATCACCGCCGAGCAGGCCGGCGCCATCGACATGGCCCGCGCCATCGAGCTGCTCTTCACGCCCGGCTTCTCCACCCGCGATCGGGCCGACGACATCTCGGGCCGCGGCGTCGGGATGGACGCCGTGCGCGCCAAGGTCCGCGAGCTGGGCGGCGAGGTCCTCATGACCTCCGAGCCCGGCGCCGGCTCGACCGCCCAGATCCGCCTGCCGCTGACGCTGGCGATCATGTCGGCGCTGCTCGTGCGCGCCGGCGGCCGCGTCTTCGGCATCGCGCTGGACCGCATCGACCGCACCGTCCGCCTCGCCGACCACCCCGTGCGCTCCGCTGCCGGCCAGCGCATGCTCGTCGTCGGCGACGCCGTCCTGCCCCTCTACGACGCCGCCGCCGCTCTCGGCCACCAGCGCGCCGACGACTGCGAGTTCGCCGTCATCGTGCAGAGCCAGGACCGCAGCATCGCCCTCGCGGTCTCGACGCTCATCGGCCAGCGCGAGCTCGTGACCCGCCCGCTGCCCGCCGACCTCGCCGAGCTCGCCCCCGTCTCGGGCGCCGCCGTGCTCTCGGACGGCGAGATCGCCCTGCTCGTGGACTGCGACGCCCTCATGACCGACACCCTGGCGCCGGCGCTCTTGCGCGCCGCCTGAAAGGAACCGGACCAGCACATGCCCAACGCCCGCTACACCGACCTCCAGCTCGACGCCCTGCGCGAGCTCGCGAACATCGGCTCCGGCACCGCCGGGACGGCGCTCTCCTCGCTGCTGGGCAGCTCGATCGAGCTGTCCGTCCCCAGCGCGTCGGCGCTCGAGTTGGCCGAGGCGGTCGAGGCGGCCGGTGCGCCCGAGGACCTGGTGTGGGGCGTGGTCGTGCCGGTCTCCGGCCAGGTCGACGCGACCGCGCTGCTCGTGATCGGCGATGACGACGCGTGCACGCTCTGCGCCATGCTCGGCGTCGAGGTCGACACCGACACCGGCCGCTCGGCGCTGGGCGAGATCGGCAACATCATGGTCAGCTCCTACGTCGGGGCGCTCGCCACGATGACCGGCTTCGAGCTCGACCTGCGCCCGCCGGAGTCCACGCGCGACATGCTCGGCGCCGTGGTGGCAAGCGTCCTCGCCGCCCACAGCGACGCCCACGAGATGGCGCTCGTCCTGGACTCGGAGCTCGAGGTCGCGGGCGAGGCCTGCACCCTGTCCTTCATGCTGCTCCCGACGCCTGCGGGCGTCGCCGAGCTGCTGCACCGGATCGGCCTCGGTGACTGACCTGTCCACAGCCACCGCGACCGACGTCTTGGTCCGCATGGGCGAGCTCGCCGCGTCCGCGTCCGCGTCCGACGTGCTCGTCTGCGTCGGGCTGGGCTCGTGCATCGGCCTTGCGCTGGTGTGCCGGCGCGGCCGTGCCTGCGGGCTGGCGCACATCGTGCTGCCCGACTCGGGCGGCCGCGAGGCCGACCGGCCGGCCAAGTTCGCCGAGCGCGGGGTGCCGGCGCTGATCGGCGCCCTCGGCCGTCTCGGCGTGCGCCCCGACTCGCTCGAGGCGATCCTCGTCGGGGGCGCCCAGATGTTCAGCACGAGCACCGCCATGGAGATCGGCGCCCGCAACGAGGCTGCGGTGCGCGCCGAGCTGCGGCGTGTCGGCATTCCCGTCACGGCGACCGCGACCGCCGGGAGCGTGGGCCGCACGGTCCGCGTCCATGTCGCCACCGGAAACGTGACCGTCCGCGAGGCCGGGTCCAAGGAGATGACCCTGCGATGAACGACTTCCTGTCCGCCGCCGAGATAGACGCGCTCTTCGATCAGGCCAACAGCGGCCGGCCCCCGGCCGAGAGCCCCGACAACGGCCAGGGCCGGCGCACGCGCTGGCTGCGCACCGTCGACTTCAGCCGTCCGAGCAAGTTCGGCATCGACCAGCAGCGCCGCCTGCGCCGCGTCATGGACGTCTTCTGCGCCTCGGCCGCCACGCGGCTGAGCGCCGAGCACCGCCTGGACGTGGAGCTCGAGGTCATCGACGCCGGTCAGTTCACCTTCGCCAACGCGCTGGAATCGGTGCCCGAGTCGTCGGTCGCCGCCGTCATCGAGACCGCCGGCAGCGAGACGAAGATGATCATGACGGCCGAGCTCATCCTCGTGCTCGAGGTCATCGAGCGCCTGCTGGGCGGCACCGGCGACAGCGTCTCCGAGCGCGCGCTCACCGACATCGAGCGGGTGCTCGCACGGCGCCTCTTCGGGGCCTTCGTGGAGTGCCTGTCGGCCACCTGGTACGACGTCTGCGCCGAGAGCCTCGAGCTCGGGCGCATCGACCCGCTCGGCGAGGGGCCCCAGATCGTGCCGGGCAGCGAGCCGGCGCTCGTCATCACCGTCGAGGCCCGCCTCTCGCGGCGCTCGACCACCCTGGCGCTGATCGTGCCGTGGGTGACGGTGGCGCCCCTGGCGGCCGCCTTCGCCAGCCCCGACGAGGCGGCCGGCCTGTCCGACGACCCGCGGGCCGCCGCGCTCGTGCGCGCCGGGCTGCGCGAGGTCGATGTCGACGTGCGCGCCGAGGTCGGCCAGACCCATCTCGCCCTCGACGACGTGCTCTCGCTGCGTCCCGGCGACGTGGTCAAGCTCGACGCGATGGCCGGCGACGACACGGTCGTCTACGCCGACGGCGTGCCCGTCCACCGCGCCCGCGCCGGGCGCTCGGGCGCCCGCCGCGCGATCCAGATCCTCGGGCCCTACGGGGAGGAGACGCGATGAACGCCGACGGGCGGATGGGGTTGGATTTCCTGGGTGAGTCGACCGCAGAGGCGGTCGAGCGCGCCCTCCAGAACGCCTCTCCCGGCGCCGCGCGCGTCGGCGCCGTCGTCGCCGGTCACGGCGCCGAGCAGGCCGGTGAGCAGGCCGTCCACGGCCTCGCCGTCCCCGCGGTGTGCGCCGAGGTCTCCTACGTCGACGGCGTCACCGGCGGCAACGTCTTCCTGCTCCCCGTCGAGGGCGCGCGGCGGCTGGCCGCCTCCATGATGGGCGAGGAGGGCAGCGCCGGGGCCGAGGGCGCCGAGCTCACCGAGCTCGAGCTCAGCGCCGTGGGCGAGGCCATGAACCAGATGATGTCCGCGGCCGCGCTGGCCACGTCGAGCGTCCTCGGCCAGGAGGTCGAGATCGCCCCGCCGCAGATCCGCGTGGTGACGACCGAGGCCGAGGCGGCCGAGATCCTGCGCGCCTCGGCGGCGCCGCACGTCCTGACCGTCAACTTCACGGTGGCCGACGTCTCCGCGCGCCTCGTCCAGCTCGTCCCCAACGCCTTCGTCGTGCGGATGGAGCGCGCGCGTGAGGCGCAGACCACCGAGTACACGACCGCCCCGCTGGGCGCGGCGCTGCGCGCCGTGCCGGTGCGCGTGTGGGCCGAGCTCGGCCGCGCGCGGATGCCGGCCGGCACGTCGCTCGACCTGCCCACCGGCTCTGTCGTCGAGCTCGACCGCGAGGTCGAGGACCCCGTCGACCTCTACGTCGACGGCCTGCACTTCGCCACCGGCCGCCTGCGGGTGGCCGAGGACGGCAGCCTCCAGCTCGAGGTCGAGCAGGTCCTCGGCCTCCAGCACGCCGCCGGCGCCGTGGCCCAGCTCGAGGCGCCGCCTGCGCCCGCGCTCGCGGACGAGCCCGAGATGGCTGACCCCGAGATGGCCGAGCCCGAGCCCGAGGTCGCCGAGGCGGTCACGCTCGAGGCCGAAGAAGTCCCACAAGCTGAACCTGAGTCCCCAACAGAAAGCAAGGAGGTGTGACATGGCCCGCGTTCTCGTCGTCGACGACGCCGCGTTCATGCGCAAGATGGTGAGCGACGTCCTCCTCGGCGGAGGCCACGAGGTCGTCGGCGAGGCCGGCGACGGCGTGGAGGCCGTGGAGCGCTACCAGGAGCTGCGTCCCGAGGTGACCACGCTCGACATCACGATGCCCGAGAAGGACGGCCTCACGGCCCTGCGCGAGATCATCCAGCTGGACCCGGCCGCGCGCGTCGTGATGTGCTCGGCCCTCGGGCAGGAGTCCAAGGTCCTCGAGTCGATCAAGCTCGGCGCCAAGGACTTCGTCGTCAAGCCCTTCCAGGCCGATCGGGTCCTGGGGGCGGTCGAGAAGGCGCTCTCGTAGCCGGCGCTGCACAGCGCCCGGTAGAACGGACGTCCAGGCCGGCGGCACCGGCTCAAGCACCGTCGGATCGAGCCGTTAACCAGGGCACACCCCTAGCAGTTCCTTCGCCTCACCCCTAGTTGGACCCTCGAGCGCCCCGGCCCCCTCCGGGGCGCTCCTCGTTTAAACCGCGCGCGCAGAGGCCGTCCAAAGACCTTCTGGACGGACGAAAGATCCGCGGCTCCGAGCCGATGACCAGGACCGTGAAGGCCGCAACTGCCATCGGCATCGTCGCTGCGTGCGTCGGGATCCTCGGGGCCGCCATGATGGAGGGCACCTCTCCCACGGCGTTCCTGAACATGCCGGCGATGATCCTCGTGTTCGTCGGGACGTTCAGCGCCACGCTCGCCGCGTGCGGCATGGACGCCATGAAGAAGATCCCGGCGTTCTACAAGATCGCCTTCGCGGGCGCCGACCACCACCTGGCCGGCAAGGTCCACGAGCTCGTCGGCTTCGCCGAGCGTGCGCGCAAGGACGGGCTGCTGGCCCTCGAGTCCGATCTCGACCAGATCGAGGACGCCTTCACCAAGAAGGGCATGCAGCTGGTCGTCGACGGCACCGACCCGGACCTCGTGCGCGAGATCCTCGAGGTCGAGGTCGACGCCATGGCCATGCGCCACAAGGAGGGCGCCGAGGTGTTCAAGACCGCCGGCGGCTTCGCCCCGACGATGGGCATCATCGGCACCGTGATGGGCCTCGTGCACGTGCTCCAGCACCTGAGCGCGCCCGAGACCCTCGGCCCGTCGATCTCCGGCGCCTTCATCGCCACCCTCATGGGCGTGGGCGCGGCCAACGTCGTCTTCCTGCCCATCGCCAGCCGCCTGAAGGGCCTCTCGCACGAGGAGCTCCACGTGCGCAACCTGGTCCTCGAGGGCATCCTCTCGATCCAGGCCGGCGACAACCCGCGCGTCGTCTCCGAGAAGCTGATGAGCCTCGTGCCGCCCGCCGAGCGCGCTTCGGCCGAGGAGGCCAAGCCGAACCTGCGTCTCGCCGATGCTCCCGGCGACGCCGACGAGGCGGCCGCCTAGCCATGGCCCGCAACAGCGGCCGCAGGCGCATGGGCGGCGAAGAGGAGGCCGAGGAGAGCGACGAGCGCTGGCTGCTCACCTACGCGGACATGATCACGCTGCTGATGGCGCTGTTCATGGTCCTCTTCTCGATCTCCTCCGTGAACGTCTCGAAGTTCGTGACCCTGCAGCGCTCGCTGCAGGACGCGTTCTCGGGGCGCATCCTGCCCGGCGGCCGCGCCCTGCAGGAGAGCGGCGGCTCCACGACCTCGCCGAAGGTGGCGTCCACGCCGCCGACCTCCTCGCCGGCTGTCACCGCCGACGGCGCCGCCGCCAAGGCCGCCGCCGCCGCTACAGCCGCTGCCAAGGCCGCGGCGGCCAAGGCCGAGGAGAAGGACTTCAAGGCACTCAAGGCGCGCGTCGACGCCTATGCCGCCAAGCACGGCCTCTCCAGCAAGGTGACGACGATCGTCACCAAGGACGGCCTCGTCATCCGCCTGCTCACCGACAAGCTGCTGTTCGGCAGCGGGTCGGCGACGGTGCAGCCGGGCGGGCATGGCCTGCTGGCGAAGGTCGGCGCCCTCCTGCGCGCCGAGAACCAGCACGTCATCCGCGTGCGCGGGTTCACCGACCCTGTCCCCATCCACACGGCCGCGTTCCCGTCCAACTGGGAGCTGTCCGCCGGTCGCGCCGCGTCCGTCGTTCGCGCCTTCGCGGAGGCCGGCGTCGCGCCGGAGCGCCTCGAGGCCGCCGGACGCGCCGCACTCGATCCCCTGTCCAGCAATGCGACCGCCCTCGGCCGCGCGCGCAACCGCCGCGTCGAGGTCCTGCTGCCCCGCGTGGCCACCGGAGCAGCCGCCGCGGAGGCCGAGAAGGCCTCCAGCCAGCGCCCCCGGTTCGCACCCGACTTCGGCCCGAAAGGCCTGAAATGAAGGGCAAGCTCAAGTTCATCGTCCCGATCGTCCTGCTGCTCGTCCTGGGCGGCGTCTACAAGTTCGTGCTGGCCAAGCCCGCCGCCGCGGCCAAGCCCAAGGTCGAGGGCGAGGTCTACGTCCTTCCCAAGGACTTCCTGATCAACCTCACCGACGGGAAGTTCGCCAAGCTCGGCGTCGGCCTCGTGTTCGACGAGGGCTTCGCGGCGGCGCCCGCCGGCGCGGCGGAGGGCGGCGCAGCGCCGCCCACCGGCTACGGCGTGCTGGCCCAGGAGGCCGTCGTGCGCGACATCGTCACCGACGTGGTGACCGATGAGAGCGCCGGCGCCCTCACCAGCCGCAAGGGCCGCGAGGAGATCAAGAAGGAGATCCTCAAGCGCCTGAAGGCGCAGACCGATGTCAAGGCCCACGAGGTCCTGTTGACCGACGTGGCCGTGCAGTAGCGCAAGCGCAAACGGAGACCCTCATGTCCGATCAAGTCGAATTCGCACCGCTCGAGTCCAGCCCCGACGGCGAGCCCGCCGGCTCCGGCGATCTCGAGCGCCTGTACGACGTCATGGTCGAGCTGACCGTCGAGGTCGGGCGTACGCGCATGACGCTGGGCCAGGCGCTCGCTCTCGGCCCGGGCTCCGTCGTCACCCTCGACCGGCTGGCCGACAACCCGGTCGACCTGCTCGTCAACGGGCGCCCCATCGCCCGCGGCGAGGTCGTCGTCATCGACGAGGAGTTCGGCCTGCGCATCACCGAGGTCACCACGCCTCGCACGCGCCCGTCGTAGCCCGGCGTTCGTCACAGGACGGCTCTGGACGTTCGTCCTAAAGCCGTTCGCGCCGTGGCCGATGACTAGGCGGACTCGTCCCTCCCGAGTCGGTCCGTCCATTGCGAATCCCCCCTTTCATCTACGGGGCCGCCTCCGCGGCCCTCAGCCTGGTGCTGCTCGCACCGGCCGGCGCGCTCGCCGCGACCGGCACGGGTGAGAACACCCCGCTGAGCCTGCCCGCCGACGGCGGCGCCAAGAAGGTGACCTCCGCCTCGGGCGGCGGCTCGCTCGTGCGCACCTTCGTCGGGCTGGCCATCGTGCTCGCCGTCATCTACGGCGTCGCCTGGGTGCTCAAGCAGGTCAAGCGCTCCAAGGAGGACCGCGGGCAGGGCACGAGCCTGGAGACGACGGCCGTCGTGGCGCTCGGCCCCAACCGCTCGCTGCACCTCGTCCGCGCCGGCCGCGAGCTGGTCCTCGTCGGGGTCGCCGAGCACGGCGTCACGCCGATCCGCACCTACAGCGAGGACGAGGCGATCGACCTCGGCCTCATCGACGAGGACGCCGAGCTCGACGCCGCGGGCGGTACGGGCTCGCATCCCGCATCGCGCGCCGGCGCCGTGCGCTGGCTGGACCGTCTCAAGGACCGGACGGTGCGGCGATGAAGGGGCCCGACGGCACCAACGCCGTCCAGCTCCTGCTGCTCGTCGGCGGGCTGACGCTCATTCCCGCCCTGCTCTTCTGCGTCACCGCCTTCACGCGCATCATCATCGTGCTGGGCTTCATCCGCCAGGGCATGGGCACCCAGAGCGCGCCGCCCAACCAGGTGCTCGTCGGCATCGCCATCTTCCTGACGATCTTCGTCATGGCGCCCACCTTCACGCAGATCAAGAAGGACGCGATCGACCCGCTCCAGAAGCACCAGATCACCCAGACGCAGGCCTTCAACCGCGGCCAGGAGCCGCTGCGCGAGTTCATGTTCCGCCAGACGCGGACCAAGGATCTGGCCCTCTTCGTGAAGCTCGGCAAGATCGAGGACGTCAAGACGCGCAAGGACGTCCCGACCTACGTCCTCATCCCGGCGTTCATCATCTCCGAGCTCAAGACGGCCTTCCAGATCGGGTTCCTGATCTTCCTGCCGTTCCTCGTCATCGACCTCGTGGTGAGCTCCACCTTGATGTCGATGGGCATGGTGATGCTGCCGCCCGTCTTCATCTCGCTGCCCTTCAAGATCCTCCTCTTCGTCCTGGTCGACGGCTGGAACCTCGTCACCCGATCGCTCGTGGAGAGCTTTCACTGATGGGCGCCGACTCCGTCCTCGAGCTGTCCACCCAGGCCCTGGAGCTCGCGCTGCGCGTCGCGCTGCCGCTGCTGCTCGTGGGCCTCGTCGTGGGCCTGGCCGTGTCGATCTTCCAGGCCGTCACGCAGATCCAAGAGCAGACGCTCGCCTTCATCCCCAAGATCCTCGCGATCGCCGGCGTGCTCATCGTCGGCGGCCCGTGGATGCTCAACCAGCTGCTCTCGTACACGACCGACCTCTGGTCGCGGATCCCCACCCTGATCGGATGACCGTCGCTGACCTCATGGGGCAGTTCGGGGCGCAGCACGTGTCCGCCTTCATCCTCGTGCTCGCGCGCGTGAGCCCGCTCTTCGTGCTCGCGCCCATGTTCAGCTCCAAGCTCATCCCCAGCCGCGTGCGCGGGATCGTCGCCGTGGCGCTCGCGATCGGGCTCTCGCCCGTCGTCGCCAAGGGCGTGACGCTGCCGACCGGGGCCATGGACATGACCTGGCTCGTGCTCAAGGAGCTGCTCGTGGGCGGCGCCTTCGCCTTCGTCGTGGGCGGGCTCTCCGCCGCGCTCAGCGCCGCGGGCTCGTTCATCGACACCTCGATCGGCTTCTCCTACGGCAGCCTCGTCGACCCCCTGACCGGTACCCAGTCCACCGTCCTCGCGCAGGCCTACTCGCTCGTGGGCATGCTCATCTTCATCGCCATCGGCGGCGACGCCTGGGTCGTCCAGGGCCTGGCGCGCACCTACGACTTGGTCGGCATCGACCAGGCGCCGGCGCTCGGCCACCTCGTCGCCGGTGTCAACGCCGCCTTCGGCTCGATCTTCATCTCCGCCATCGAGGTCGCCGGGCCGGTGCTGCTGGCCCTGATCCTCACCGACGCCGCCTTCGGCGTCGTCTCGCGGGTCGTGCCGCAGCTCAACGTCTTCGCGGTCGGCTTTCCGGCCAAGATCGTCGTCGGCCTGCTGCTCGTCGCCGCCACGCTGCCCTTCGTCGCCGGCTGGATCAGCAGCGAGCTCCAGCAGGACGTCGGCGCCGCCCTCCAAGCGATCAGGGTCGCCTGATGGCCGGCGAGAAGACCGAGAAGGCAACACCCAAGAAGCGCAAGGAAGCCCGCGAGAAGGGCCAGGTCGCCCGCTCGACGGACCTCCAGGGCGCCGTGGTCCTCATCGCCGGCATCGTCGCGATCGGCTCCGCCGGGCCCGCGCTCGTCCAGCGCATGGGCGACGTGATGCGCAGCACGATCGTCCAGATCTCCGAGCCCGGCATCGTCTCCAAGCAGGGCATCGGGCTGATCATGATGGCCGCCGGCAAGGCCACGCTGCTGGCCGTGGCGCCGATTGCGCTGGCCTGCACCCTCGCCGGCGTCGCCGCCAGCGTCGGCATGGTCGGCCTCCGGCCCTCGGGCAAGGCGCTCAAGCCCGACTTCCGCCGCATCAACCCGGCCTCCGGCGCCAAGAACCTCTTCGGCCCCAACGCGCTGGTCGAGACCGGCAAGTCGGTCGCCAAGGTCGGCGTCGTGGCGGGCATCGTGGCCATCGCGCTGCTGCCCCGGCTACCCGAGTTCGGCGGCATGGTCGGCATCTCGCCCACCGACTTCGGCTCGATCCTCGCCACCGACATGGGCTCGCTGGTCAAGCGCGCCGCCTTCGCCTACCTGTTCATCGGGCTGGCCGACTTCGCGTGGCAGAAGCGCCGCACCGAGAAGTCGATGCGGATGGACAAGCAGGAGATCCGCGACGAGGCCAAGAACCAGAACCTGCCGGCCGAGGTGCGAGGGATGATCCGCCGCCGCCAGATGGAGGCCTCGCGCAAGCGGATGATGGCCGACGTCCCGACCGCGGACGTGGTCGTCACCAACCCGACGCACTACTCGGTCGCCCTGCGGTACGACACGGCTCGCGCGGACGCGCCCGAGGTCGTGGCCAAGGGCAAGGGCATCATCGCCCTGCGCATCCGCGAGCTGGCCGCCGAGCACGGCGTGCCGGTCATCCCCGACCCGCCGCTCGCGCGCGGGCTCTACGCGTCGGTCGAGATCGGCCACCTGATCCCCGAGGAGTTCTTCGGCGCCGTGGCCGCCATCCTCGCCTTCGTCTACCGCACGGCGGCCCGGAGGGCTGCGGCATGACCAACTTCTTCAAGCGGGCCTCGCGCTACTCGGACCTCGTCGCCGCCGGCGCCGTGGTCCTGGTCGTCGTGATGATGATCATCCCGCTGCCGGCGTTCGTGCTCGACCTCGCGATCACGCTGAACATCAGCGTCGCGCTGGCCATCGTCGTCTCGACGCTCTACATGCCGCGGGCGATCGACTTCTCGTCGTTCCCGTCGCTGCTGCTGCTGACCACGCTCTTCCGCCTGGCCATCAACGTCTCGGTCACGCGCCTGATCCTCCTGCACGGCGACGCCGGGAAGGTCGTCTCGGCCTTCGGCAGCTTCGTCATCGGCGGCAACGTGGTCGTCGGCCTCGTCATCTTCCTGATCCTCGTGGTCATCCAGTTCGTGGTCGTCACCGCCGGTGCCGGCCGCGTCGCCGAGGTCGGGGCGCGCTTCACCCTCGACGCCATGCCCGGCAAGCAGATGGCGATCGACGCCGACCTGAACGCCGGCCAGATCACCGAGGATGAGGCCCGCAGCCGGCGCGAGGACATCGCCCGCGAGGCCGACTTCTACGGCGCGATGGACGGTGCCTCGAAGTTCGTCAAGGGCGACGCGATGGCGGCGGTCCTCATCACCGCGATAAACCTTGTCGGCGGCATCGTGATCGGCGTGGTCCAGCAGGGCCTCTCGCTCTCGGACGCCATCCACCACTTCTCGCTGCTGAGCGTCGGCGACGGCCTGGCCGCCCAGATCCCCGCGTTGCTCATCTCGGTGGCGACCGGCATCATCGTCACCCGGTCGGCCTCCAAGGACGACCTCGGCACCGACGTCGTCAAGCAGATCACCATGCAGCGCAAGGCGCCGCTCGTGGCGGGCGCCGTCATCGCCTCCTTCGCCCTCGTCCCCGGCCTGCCGAAGGTGCCGTTCATCATCATCGGCGGCCTCTTCTTCATGGCCGGGCGCGCGATCACCAGCGTGCTGGCCGAGCGCGAGGCCGCCCAGGCGCAGGAGGCGGCCGCGGCCGCCCTGCCCGCCCCGGCGACCCCGCGCGACCAGGCCCTCGAGGCGCTCTCGATCGACCCCGTCGAGCTGTCGATCGGCTTCGGCCTCGTGCCGCTCGTCGACGGCGGCGCGGGCGGCTCGCTGCTGGCTCGCGTCGGCGCCGTGCGCCGTCAGGTCGCCGCCGACCTCGGCGCGGTCATCCCGCCGGTGCGCATCCACGACGACGTCGCGCTCGGCTCGCACGAGTACGTGATGAAGGTGCGTGGCAACGAGGTCGCCCGCGGCTCGATCATGGCCGGCCACCAGCTCGCCCTGGACCCGGGCGACGCGGTCGGCCAGCTCGCCGGCATCCCGACCACCGAGCCGGCCTACGGCCTGCCCGCGGTGTGGATCCCCGACCCCGCGCGGGCCGAGGCCGAGGCACTGGGCTACACGGTGGTCGACGCCGAGTCGGTCATCGTCACGCACCTCACCGAGACCATCCGCAGCCACGTCGCCGATCTGCTCACGCGACAGGACGTTCGCGCGCTGCTCGACAGGCTCAAGGAATCCAACGCGGCTGTCGTTGAGGAAGTAGTGCCAGACCTGCTCTCCGTCGGCGAGATCCAGCGCGTCCTGCAGTCCCTGCTGCGGGAGGGCGTCTCGATCCGCGATCTCGGCGCCATCGTCGAGGTCGTGGGCGATCGCGCCCGCGTCACCCGCGACCCCGTGCTCCTGGCCGAGTACGCGCGCCAGGCTCTCGGGCGGGCCATCGTCATGCCCCACGTCGACAGCGAGCAGCGCCTGCGGGCGATCTCCCTGGACCCCGCGATCGAGCAGGAGATCTCGGACTCGATCGCGCAGACGGCCGACGGCGAGTACCTCGCCATGGAGCCGTCCCGCGCGCACGCCCTCGTGGGGTCGCTCGCGGCCCAGGCGGAGCACGCCGTCGCCCGCGGCGGCCGTCCTGTCGTCATCTGCAGCTCGCGCGTGCGCCGCCACCTGCGCCGCCTCGTCGAGCAGAACCTGCCGCAGCTCTCCATCTGCGCCTACAACGAGATCGCACCCGGCATCAGCGTCGAGACCGTCGGAGTCGTGTCCGCATGACAGCGCGTCACTGCTCGCCCGTCGTATCCCGTGACCCCAAGAGGGAGCCCTCGCGATGAACACCGCCACCGCCACCAAGACCTTCCGCGCCCGCAGCCTGACCGACGCCCTCTCCCAGGTGCGCGAGGAGCTCGGCCCCGACGCCGTAGTGGTCCGTCGCCGCGAGGGCCTCGAGGGCGGCGTGGCCGGCTTCTTCCAGAAGGCCGTCGTCGAGATCGAGGCGCAGCCCGGCGGCGCGCCGCTCCTGACGGCCGACGCGCCGGGAACGTCGCTGCTCGACGACGACGCCCCGATCGTGCCCGAGCCGATGGCGGCCCCCGTCCAGTTCGCTCCCGCGCTGGCCCGCGACGCCGCGGCCGCCGGCTTCGCCGCCGCCCTGGCCACCGCCGAGCGCACGACCCAGCCCGCCGAGGCCGAGGCCGCAGTCGCGGCC
The DNA here is from genome assembly GCA_963807305.1 of uncultured Actinomycetes bacterium. Taxonomy (GTDB): domain Bacteria; phylum Actinomycetota; class Thermoleophilia; order Solirubrobacterales; family Solirubrobacteraceae; genus JAOPZW01. The sequence continues at coordinate 322,871 of CAWEBN010000010.1, read as the reverse complement.
GCGTCCGCCGTACGCACCCCGGCGATGCGCCCGCATACCGATGCGGCCGTGGATGCCATCCCGCACCCGCGCGACTCCCCGCCCGAGGTCGTGCCGGTCGTCGCCGTGCCCGCGGCCGCCCCCGTCCTGGTTCCCCAGCCGGTGGCCGCTCCCGCCCCCACGGTCGGCATGGCCCTCGCGGCGCCGCCCGACCATGCCGAGGCCGACCGCGTCGCGGCGACCCTGCGCCGCGCGGGCCTCAGCGAGGCCTTCTCCGCCGCCGTCCTCGAGGACGCGACCGTCCACGGCCTGCCCTTCACCGACGAGGGCCACAGCGCTCTGCGCCCCCTCGTGGCTCGCGCCCTGGCGCGCCGGCTCACCGTCGCCCCGGTCAACGGTGCCCGCGCGGTCGCCGTCGTCGGCGCCGGTGGGTCGGGCAAGACTGCCGTCATCGCGCGGCTGGCCGTCGCCTACGCCGCCGCCAGGCGCCTGCCCGTCGCGGTCATCGCGCTGCGCTCCAAGGACAGCGGCGCCGAGCTTGCCCGCCTGCTCGCCCCGGCCGGCGTGCCCATGTGGGCGACCGACGACGTCGAGGGCGCGGCCGCCCGCATCGCCAACCTGCGCCGCGGCGCGCTCGTGCTCGTCGACACCCCGGCGCTGCCTCCGCAGATGAGGACCGATCCCTTCGTCGCCGACGCCTTCGCAGCCGACCTGCGCCGCCTCGGCCTCGACGAGATCCACTTCGCCCTTCCCGCCACGCTGGCCGGCGAGGTCGCGCGCGAGATGCTCGTCGCCTCCCGCGCCGTCGGCGCCGACCGCATCGCCGTGACCCACAGCGACGCCACGGCCCGTCTGGGCATGCCCGTCGAGCTGGCCGTCGAGGCGAGCCTGCCGATCTCCTACCTGGCCGACAGCGTCACGGTGCGCCCCGCCGCCGCCGAGGACCTGGCCTTCGCCCTGCTGCCATGACGGCGCGCCACTGCTCGACCAGCCCAACCGTGTCCTTCAAGAGCTATCTCTCGCGATGAGCCTTCCCGCCTTCGACACCCCGGTGATGATCCGCGTCCCGGACCGCGAGGTGCTGTCGGGCGTCGTGAGCTACGGCGGGCCGGGGTGGCTCGACATCGAGCCCAAGCACGCGCCGCGCACGCCGATCAGCTTCCTCGAGCGCCATGCGGTCTTCCTCGAGTACGTCGACCCCGCCGGCCTCGTGCGCCTGCGCGGCCACGTCAGCCTGTCGCCCGCCTCGCCGCGCTTCGGCACGCCGACGCTGCGCTTCAACCACGCCCAGAACGTGCAGCTCCTGCGGGCCCGCACCCACGCGGGCGGCATCGTGCACGCGCGAGTCAACCTCGTGAAGGCCGTCGGCGACGGCATCGCCCACGCCACGGTGACGGTCGCCGTGGGCACGAAGGAGTTCGCCGTCCGCGACCTGCCGGGCGCCTTCGAGGGCGACCTCTACGACTTCACCATCTGGCCGGGCGGCAACGAGCCGTCGGTCAGCGGCAAGGCGAGCGTCACGCGCATCGCCGCCAAGGGCCACGTCGTCCTCGACTACGTCATGGTCGCCGAGTTCGAGCGCGAGCGCCTCGGTCGCCTGCTGATCGCGAGAGGAACATGAGCGAGCAGAGCAAGCCCAAGGTCGCCGAGCACCCCGTGGCCGCGCGCCAGATCGCGCGGGCACGCGCGTGGGGTGCCCTGGTCGGCTTCGTCCTCGTCTACTGGCTCTCGCGCCGCGCCGGCCTGCCCTTCCCCGAGTCGGGCGGCCGCGCGCTGATCGGCGGCTTCGCCTGCCGGCTGCTGGCCTGGTTCGCGGTCGTCACCGTGTGGCGCCAGCTCATCCCGGCCCAGATCGCCGCCGCCCGCCGGCGCAACGTCTCGTGACGCCCGTCGAGCCGGTCGGCCCGGTGGAGGTTCGTCCCCGTCCGGTCGAGCGCGCGCTGGCGGTGGAGCGCTCACCGCGCCCCGCCAAGCGCGACCCCGAGCGCGAGCCGCGCGACCACAAGCCCAGTCCCCAAGCCAAGAACGGCCCGGAGGACGGGCACGTCGACGTGCGCGCGTAGCGCCGCGTCCAGGCCGGTCTGGACGCCTCTCAAGTTCCCCCAGGGCGGGGCGATCAACTAGACCACATAGGGACGACAAGGAGTCGCCCCCGGGATTCTCAAGGAGAGAACATGTCCCTTCGCATCAACACCAACGTGGACGCCCAGGCGGCCCACCGTTACCTGAGCACCACGTCGGACGCCGTCTCCAAGTCGATGGAGCGCCTGTCCTCCGGCCTTCGCATCAACAAGGCCGCCGACGACGCCGCCGGCCTCGGTATCTCCGAGAAGATGCGCAGCCAGATTCGTGGCCTCGCTCAGTCGCAGCGCAACATCCAGGACGGCGTCTCGATGGTGCAGACCGCCGAAGGCAACCTCGACGAGGTTCACAGCATCCTCCAGCGTGTCCGCGAGCTCGCCGTGCAGTACAAGAACGGCTCGCTCTCGACCGCCGGCAAGGGCGCCATCCAGTCCGAGGTCGACGCTCTGTCGTCCGAGATCACGCGCATCCAGGGTGCCGCGCAGTTCAACGGCATCAGCCTGCTGGGCACCGCGTCGTCGATCACGTTCCAGGTCGGCGCCAACGACGGCCAGACCATCTCGATCACGTTCGGTTCGGTCGCCGTGAGCAGCTACGCGACGCTGAGCACGCTGCAGCTGTCCACCATCGACGCTGACGTCGACAAGGTCAGCGCTGCCCGCGCCGGCTTCGGTGCGGTCCAGAACCGCCTCGAGCACGCGCTGGCCGTCACCGGCAGCTACCAGGAGAACCTGACCTCCGCCGAGAGCCGCATCCGCGACGTGGACATGGCCGAGGAGATGGTCTCCCTGACCAAGAACCAGATCCTGCAGCAGGCCGGCACCGCGATGCTGGCCCAGGCCAACCAGGCCCCGCAGGCCGTCCTGCAGCTCCTGCGGTAGGACGAACAAGCTCCAGAGGGGATATCCCTCGGGGGACGGATCAGTGGGCGGGCGGTCCGGGGGGGCCGCCCACCTACGCACGAGCGGGCGGTCCGGGGGGGCCGCCCGCTCGCTTTTAAAGACCGATGCGCCCCCGCCGATGACAGAGGGGAATGAGCCTGCCCGCCATCCTCGAGCGCATCGCGCAGATCGACCAGATCGTCTCGCCCAAGCCTCCCGCGTCCACGGGGGGCTCTTCGTCTTCCGGCTTCCTGACCGCGCTCAACGACGGCATCGAGCGCGGCTCGTCCCTCGCGGCCCCGGCCGCTGCACCGGCCGTGGGAGTGGGCGGGAATGGAGCCCCGGGAGCCGGGGCCCTGGCCGCCGCCCAGAGCCAGGTCGGCGTCTCCGAGCAGCCGCCCGGCTCCAACGACGGCCCCCAGATCGCCGAGTACCGCACCGCCACCGCGGGCAGCGGCGTCGGTCCCTGGTGCGCCTACTTCACCTCGTGGGCCGCGGCGCAGGCCGGCGTCCCGCTGGGCGAGGCCGGGCAGGGCTTCGGCTCGGTCAGCGCCCTGTACGGCTGGGCCCAGCGGACGGGCCGCGCCACCCCGGCCGGCCCCGGCGTGCAGCCCAACCCCGGCGACCTCATCGTCTGGGGCGGGGAGCACATCGGCATCGTGGAGTCCGTCGACGCCGACGGCTCGATCCATACGATCGAGGGCAACTCCTCCAACGCCGTCTCGCGGCGCACCTACGGCCCCGACGGCGGGGGCGCCACGGGCTACGTGCGGCTCGGCTGAGTCCCGCGCGGGCCGAGCGCCGTGCGGCAGTACTCGACGAACGATCCCACGGCGGGGTTGGCCACCGCCATGTCGCCGAGCATCCGCATGATCAGGACGACGAGCACCCCGGCGCGCAGGGGGTGGACATGGGGCAAGCCTCCCCGGCGCCGTCGGCTGGTACACCACGCGTATGGAGCTGCGTCCGGCCACCCGCGAGGAGTTCGACGACTTCGGCCGTACCGTCCTGGCGGCCTTCCATCGCGAGCTGACCGAGGAGGACAGCCGCCACTACGCGCGGGTTGACGAGCCAGAGCGCTCGCTGGCGTGGTTCGACGACGGACGCCTGGTCGCCGGAACCGGGATCTACAGTCGCCACGTGACGGTGCCCGGCGCCGTCGTGCCGTGCGCCGCGGTGACCGCGGTCGGCGTCCTGCCCACCCACCGCCGCCGGGGCCTGCTGACGTCGATGATGCGCCGCCAGCTCGAGGACGTCCACGCGCGCGGCGAGCCGCTGGCGATCCTGTGGGCGTCGGAGGGCGCGATCTATGGGCGCTTCGGCTACGGGATCGCGGCGCGCGAAGCGAGCCTGACCGCACGCCGCCCCGCGGCGCGGCTGGCGGCGCGGCCCCCGGCGGGCGACCCGCTGCGGGCAGGGCCGGCCGCCGACCACGTCGAGCACATGCGCGCGGTCTACGAACGCGTGCGCGGCGAGCGCCCGGGCCTGCTCGACCGGCCCGGGCCGTGGTGGGACGGGCGCCTGTACGACCCCGAGTCGCGGCGCCACGGCGCGCAGCCGCTACGGGCCCTCATCGTGCCCGACGGCTATGTGCTGTACGCCGTGCGCCCCGGCCACGACGACGAAGGCGCGGCGGGGGAGGTCGTGATACGCGAGCTGGTCGCGACGACGCCGGAGGCGCGCGCGCTGCTGTGGGACTTCCTGCTCGACCAGGACCTGACGCGGACCGTCACCTGGACGCTGGCGCCGCCCGACGACCCGCTGTGGCTGATGCTCACCGATCCCGACGCCGTGCGCATCGTCGTCGGGGCGGCTCTGTGGGCGCGCCTCGTCGACGTGCAGGCCGCATTGAGCGCCCGGCGCTACACCGGCGACCCCGACGTCGTGCTCGACGTCGCCGACGAGTTCTGCCCCTGGAACGCCGGGCGCTATCGCCTGGCCGGCGGTGGCTGCGAGCGCACGGACGCCGAGCCCGACCTTGCGCTCGACGCGGCGGCGCTGGGCGCGGCCTACCTGGGCGGGACCCTGCTGTCCGAGCTGGCGGCGGCGGGCCGCGTCGCCGAGCTCCGGCCCGGCGCGTTGGCGCGCACGTCCGCGGCCTTCCGCGCCGACGCCGCGCCGTGGTGTCCTGAGATCTTCTGAGGGGCGGGCGCGAGGAGCGCTACAGGCCAGGCGCCGACAGCCGGCCACCGTCGCCGGTCACGGTGCCGATACGTGCGGCGCCCGGATGGCGGGTGCCGAGCAGCGCAGCGGCTTCATCGGCCCGCGCCTCGGGCACGAGCGCGACGAAGCCGCAGCCCATGTTGAAGACGTCCCACATCTCGCTCGTCGGGACGTCGCCCAGCGCGGCCACCAGGGTGCAGATGGGCGGGACCGGCAGCGGCGCCTCGATGGCGAAGCCCAGCCGCTCGCCGCCCAGGCGCAGCAGGTTGCGCAGCCCGCCGCCGGTGATGTGGGCCAAGCCGTTGACGGGGATGTCGGAGCGCAGGAGGTCGAGCACCGCGCGCACGTAGATGACCGTCGGCTCCAGCAGCGCGTCGGCCACCGAGCGGCCCTCCAGCAGCGCCGGGCGGTCGTCGAGTCCGAGCCCGCCCTCCTCCAGGACGGCGCGGCGCGCGAGCGTGTAGCCGTTGGAGTGCAGGCCGCTCGAGGGCAGGCCGACGATCGCGTCGCCCGGCTGCGCCTCGGTGCCGGTGACGATCGCGTCCAGCGCGACGGTGCCCAGTGCGGTGCCGCACAGGTCGAAGCCGTGTGGCGAGGGATGGCCGCGGATGAGCTCGGGCAGCACCGCCAGCTCGCCGCCGGGGATCTCGACGCCCGCGGCCTGCGCGCCCACCTTGAGCCCGAGCGCGATGCGCGCCAGCGCCTGGGGATCGGCCTGCTCGACGGCCAGGTAGTCGAGCATCGCGATCGGCTCCGCACCGACGCAGACCAGGTCGTTGACGTTCATGGCGACGCAGTCGATGCCCACCGTCTCGAGGCGATCGGCCTGCTCGGCGACGACGATCTTCGAGCCCACGCCGTCGGTCGAGACCGCGATCCCGAGGTTGGGCGCCACGCGCAGCACCGACGCGTAATGACCGCTGGGCACGACCGAGGCGCTGGGCCGATCGAGCTCGATCGTGCGCAGGACGCCGACGAGGGCGTCGACGGCACGATCGGCCTGGCCGGTGTCGACGCCGGCGGCGGCATAGGACTCGCTCATCGCGAGCGATTCTGCCAAGCGCGCCGGAGCACCAGCCCCGCGAGCAGCGCGCGGTAGGCCGCGTACGGCGCGAACGAGCGGGCGCGCTCGACCGCGCGGATGATCCGCACCGAGGCCAGCGTCGAGGCGAAGGAGGCGCCCACGCCCGCCGCGAATGCGGTCGCCAGCGCCGGCGGAACGCCGCGCCGCGCCAAGCGCGTGCCCTTCAACGCGGTGGCCCCGACGATGATCGGCAGCGCCACGTGGCGCGAGAGCTCGTTGGCGTCGGCGCGATCGAAGCCGCGCACGCGCGCCGCGGCCAGCGTCATGCCGTTGCGCGACGCCCCGGGGATCAGCGCGCACGCCTGGGCGAGGCCGAGCGCCAGCGCGTCGGCGAAGCCCGCCTCCTCGCGGCGCCGGCCCGTCGGCCCGAAGCGATCGGCGGCCGCCATGGCCGCCGAGCCGAGCAGCAGGCCCGCCGCGATCGTGGGCGGGGTGCCCAGGCGCCGCTCGATCGGGCGCTCGAGTGTGTAGCCGACGACGGCAGGCGGCACGAACGAGCCCAGGATCAGCAGCGCGCGGCGGCGGTTGAGGCCGCGCACGGCGGCCGACACCTCGTCGCGCAGGCCCACGAGCAGCGCTGCCGCCGTCCCGGCGTGCAGCGCCACCTCGAAGGCCTTGCGCAGCTCCGGGTCGAGCTCGGCATAGGGCCAGCCGAGCAGCCAGGGCACGAGCGTGGTGTGCGCCGACGAGGAGATGGGCAGCAGCTCGGTGGGCCCGTGGAGCGCCCCCAGCGCCACCGCGTGGCGCAGTTCGAGCGTCCCGCTAGGCCGGCGCATCCGCGGCGCGCCCGCGGTTGCGGTTGCGCCTCCAGCGAACGGCGAGGTAGACGGCGCCGAGGACAATGAGCACGGCGACCGTGTAGTCGACGTAGTGCAGGGAGTCCTTCCAGGACGTCCAGTTCTCGGCCGCCTTCTGGCCGGCGAAGGTGAGCGCGAAGACCCAGGGCAGGCAGCCGAGGAACGTGTACACGCTGAACTTCCAGAACGGCATCCGCGCGATCCCGGCCGGCAGCGAGATGAAGGTACGGACGATCGGCAGCATCCGGCCGAAGAAGACGGCCGGCGCGCCGTAGCGCTCGAACCAGCGGTCGGCCCACGCGAGGTGCGAGGGCTTGACGTGCAGGAACTTCCCGTGCTTCTCGAGCAACTCGACACGACCGAAGTACCCGATCGCGTAGGCGATCCACGACCCGACGAGGTTCGCCACCGTACCGACCACGACGGCCGCCCACAGCGGGTACTCGCCCTCATGGACGTTGAAGCCCGCGAAGAGCATCGTGGCCTCCGACGGGATCGGGATGAGGGCGCTCTCGGCCACCATCAGCACGAAGACCCCCGGCAGACCGAGATCGCCGACGACGTTCGTGGCGAACGTCGCGAGCTTGTCGGTGACCGAGGCGAGGACGAGGACGGCCAGCACGACGGCCCAGAGTAGGCGATGGCGCCCTAAACCCGCCGCACGCTTCTGCCGACACCAAGGGTGATCCATGTCCCCCCGTGTGACGCTCGGCGTCGCGACCTATGAGCGCGACACGTACCTGCAGGAGGCCGTCGCCTCCTGCCTGCGCCAGACCTACGACGACCTCGAGGTGCTCGTCGTGCTGGACGGCGGCCGCAACCCGGGTGTCGAGCGGGTCCTGGCCGCCTTCGACGATCCGCGCCTGCGCCTCGTGCGCCACGAGCGCAACCGCGGGATCGCCGAGGCCTACAACACGATCATCCGCGAGGGCCGCGGCGAGCTCATCGCCATGCTCGGCGACGACGACGTCTCGGAGCCCGACCGCATCGCGCGCCAGGTCGCCGTCTTCGACCGCCACCCCGACACCGGCGTGGCCCACGGCGCCGCGTCGATCATCGACGGCCAGGGCGTGCAGCGCGGCACGTGGCCGAGCCAGGACCGCGCGCGCCACGAGCTGCTGCGCCATCTCGTGCGCGAGCACAACACGCTCGTCGATCCCACCCGCATGGTCCACCGCCGCGTCTACGAGGCCGTCGGCGGCTACAGCAGTGCCTTCCGGCTGGCCCAGGACTTCGACTTCTGGCTGCGCGCGCTGCGCGGCTTCCGCTTCCGCGACGTGCCCGGCGGGCCGCTCATCGGCCTGCGCCGCCACGGCGACAACTTCTCCGACGAGTCCGCCCAGGCGCTCGAGGTGCAGGAGGTGCAGAACGCGCTGCGCTCGCTGATCGAGACCGCGCCCCTGCGCGAGCTCGTGCCGGAGCTCGACTGGGGCGTCATGCACCCCGACGCCGCCGAGCGCCGCGCGCTCGAGGTGCTGGCCGACGCCCTGGAGCGCCGCGTCCTGCCATTGCCCGGCCTCGCCAGGGAGCTGCGGTCCCGCGCCGCCCGCGTGCCCGCCGCCCCGCGCCCGCGCCCCAACGGCCGCAAGATCGTGCTGACGTCGTTCGGATTCAACGACTCGGGCGGCGGGACCACCGTCCCACGCGTCGCCGCCAAGGAGCTCGCGCGCCGCGGCTGGGACGTCACGGTCTTCCACGCCGCCACCAGGCCCGACCCGTCGGGCGAGCCCTACGCCATCCGTGAGTGGGACGAGGACGGGGTCCACCTGGTCGGCATCCACAACCGCCAGCACGGCCTGTGGGACCTCGGCCACCCCTTGCGCGAGCTCGACGACCCGCCGATCACGCAGGCCTTCGGCGCGCTGCTGGACCGCGTGGGCCCCGACGTCGTGCACTTCCACAACCTGCACAACCTGGGTGCCGCCCTCATCGACGAGGCCGCCGCGCGCGGCCTGCCGAGCTACTTCTCGACCCACAACTACTGGCTCATCTGCCCGCGCGCCTACCTGCTCACCGGCGCCGGCGCGATCTGCGGAGGCCCCGGCGACCGCGGCCGCGACTGCGCCTCGTGCGTCGGCGCGCCGCACGACACCGCCGGCCACCAGCAGCGGCTGGAGGGCATCCGCGACCGCTTCACGCGCGGCGTCTCGGTGTGCCTCGCCGTCTCCGACGCGATGCGCTGCACCCTCGCCGGCCAGGACTACCCGGCCGAGATGATCGACGTCGTCCAGCAGGCCGTCCCGGCCGCCGACGAGGTCTGGGAGCGCCTGGGCCGCGACCGGCGCCCCGGTCGCAGCGGGGAGCGCCTGACCGTCGCCTTCTTCGGGTCCGCCTACCCGCACAAGGGCCCGCAGCTGCTGATCGAGGCCGCCCAGCGCACCGGTCACGAGCTGCGCGTGCTCATCCACGGCGAGGTCGACGATCGCTTCGCCCGCCAACTGCGCGCCGCCGACGCGCGCGGCGTGGTCGAGCTGTGCGGCGCCTTCGGGCCCGCCGAGCTGCCCGAGCTGCTGGCCGGCGTCGACGTCGCGGTCATGCCCTCGCTGTGGTGGGACTGCGCGCCGCTGATGGCGGCCGAGTGCCTGGCCGGGCGCGTGCCGCTCGTCGCCCCGCGCCTCGGCGGCCTGGGCGAGGCCGTGCGCCACGGCGTCGACGGCCTGCTCTTCGACGGCCTGGACGCCGGCGACCTCGCGCGCCAGCTCGATCGCCTGGCCGGCGAGCCCGGCCTGCTCGAGCGCCTTCAGGACGGGATCCAGGCGCCGCGCCCGTTCGCCGAGTACGTCGACGAGCTCGAGGCCTACTACGGCGGGGAGCGCCCCTCGCGCGCGCCGCTGTCGACCGCCGCACCCGCCATCACCTGGCAGGGCGACCACGGACTGCACACGAGCCTCTCGCACATCAACAACGAGGTCACCGCCCGCCTCGAGCGCGTCCAGCGCCTGGACCGCGCGGGCGCGCCCCTCGACACGCCGCTGCCCCACACCGCCGACGTCGAGGTCCGCCACCAGTGGCCGCCGGACCTGCGCCCACCGCGCTCGGGCCGCCTGGCCGTCATCCAGCCGTGGGAGTTCGGCGCCATCCCGACCGAGTGGGTGGGCCCGCTCACCGAGGATGTCGACGAGGTCTGGGTCCCCAGCGGCTACGTGCGCGACATGTACCTGCGCGCCGGCCTCGACGAGGACCGCGTCCACGTCGTCCCCAACGGGGTCGACCTCGAGCGCTTCGCGCCCGACGGACCCGCCTACGCGCTCGACGCCCCGGCCGCGCTGCGCTTCCTGTTCGTCGGCGGCGCCATCGGGCGCAAGGGCGTCGACGTCCTGCTCGCGGCCTGGCAGCAGGCCTTCGCCGGCCGCGACGACGTCCAGCTCGTGATCAAGGACTTCGGCTCGGACGGCGTCTACCGCGGTGCCGACCGCAGCGCCGTCGAGGCCATGGCGCGGTCCGGCGCGCTCGTGCACCTCGACGCGGACCTCTCCGACGAGGACATGGCCGCCCTGTACCGCGCCGGCGACGTCCTCGTTCATCCCTATCGCGGCGAGGGCTTCGCCATGCCCGTGCTCGAGGCGATGGCCAGCGGCCTGCCCGTCATCCACACGGCCGGCGGCCCGACCGACGAGTTCTGCCCGCCCCAGGCCGGCTGGCGCATCCGCTCGCAACGCCAGGCGCTGCCCGGCGGCCGCGTGGACCGCTTCGAGACTGCCGGCGAGCCCTGGATGCTCGAGCCCGACGCCGGCCACCTCGCCGAGCTCCTGCGCGAGGCCGCCGAGGCCGGCGCCGAGGAGCGCGAGCGCCGCGGCGCCCTGGGCCGTTCGGCCGCCCTGCACTTCGGCTGGGACCGCGTCGCGGCGCTCTACGCCGAACGCGCCGCCGCGCTGGCCGCTCGCCCCCCGCGCCCGCTCGCGGCCGAGCGCGAGCTCGACGGCGCGCCCGCCGTGCTGGCGACGCCCGCCTGGCGCGGGGAGGACGATCTCCCGGCCCTGCTGCGGGCCTGGATGCACGCGCCGGCCGACGGCTGCCTGTACCTGCTCGCCGACCCGGTGACCGACGGCGAGCCCGCCGAGCTCGAGGCGCACGTGATGGCCGCCGCGGCGGGCCTCGACCTCGACGCCTGCCCCGACATCGCGATCCTGCGCGAGCACGCGGTGCCCGGCCGCGACGCCGCGCTGCACGCCGCCGCCGAGCTCTACGTGCCGCTGCACGACGCGTGCGCAGGCCACGTGCGCCTGGCCGGCGCCAAGGCCGCGACGCCCACCGAGCTGGGCATCCGGCTGGCCGCGCGGCCCGCCACCCATGCGGCCTGACGGCCTCTCGCCGTAGGCTGCCCGCGTGGGCGTCCCCCTGTTCGATCCCGCCACCCCGTTGGCCGGCCTGCGCCGCCGCCTGGGCGAGGCCATCGACGAGGTCCTCGATCGCGGCCAGTTCATCCTCGGGCCCGAGGTCGGGGCGTTCGAGCACGAGCTCGCCGCGTACCTGCGGATCGAGCACGCCGTCGGGGTGGCCAACGGCACCGAGGCACTGACCATCGCACTGCGCGCGCTGGGCGTCGGCCCCGGCGACGACGTGGTCGTCCCCTCGTTCTCGTTCTACGCCTCGGCGGAGGCTGTCCCGCCGACCGGCGCGCGGCCGGTGTTCTGCGACGTCGACCCGGACACGTACTGCGCCACGCCGGACACCGTGAAGGCGGCGCTCACGCCGCGCACGAAGGCGGTGATCGCCGTCGATCTCTTCGGCAACGTCGCGCCGGTGCGCGCGATCGAGGCGCTCGGTGTGCCGGTCGTCGAGGACGCCGCGCAGGCCGTCGGCTCGACCGGGCCCGACGGGCGGGCGGGCGCGCTCGGCACCCTGGCGACACTGTCCTTCTATCCGTCGAAGAACCTGGGCGCCTTCGGCGACGGGGGCGCGGTCACCACGGCCGATGCGGCCCTGGCCGAGCGCGTGCGCATGCTGCGCTTCCACGGCTCGCGCGACAAGGTCAGCTACGAGGAGGTGGGCTACAACTCGCGCCTGGACGAGCTGCAGGCGGCCATCCTGCGCGTCCAGCTGCCCGAGCTCGAGCGCTGGGCCACGCACCGCCACGGCGTCGGCGAGCGGTACGCGCAGGCGGGCCTGGGCGAGCTCGTCGCGCTGCAGGGCATCCCCCCGGGCACGCGCCCCGCATGGCACGTCTACGTGGTCCGCCACGAGCGGGCCGACGACCTGGCCGCCGCCCTGCAGGCGGCCGGGATCGGGTCGCGCGCCTACTACCGCACCCCGATCCACCGCCAGCCCGCGATGGCCGCCTTCGCGGGCGCCGAGCTGCCCGCGACCGACGAGCTGGCCCGCACGCACCTCGCCCTGCCGGTGTCCGCGGCCATGCGCCGCGACCAGGTCGACGAGGTCGTGGGCGCCGTGCGCGATGCGCGTCTGGATTGACCTGACCAACAGCCCCCATGTGCTCGTCATGCGGCCCGTCGTCGACGTGTTGCGGGCCCGGGGGGCAGAGGTGCGCGTCACGGTGCGCGACTTCGCCCAGACGGTGCAGCTGTGCGAGCGCTTCGGCCTGGAGCACGAGGTGATCGGGCGCCACCGGGGCGGCCGCGTGGCAGCCAAGGCCGTGGGGCTGGCCCAGCGTTCGGGCGCGCTGGTGCGCTGGGCACGGCGCAACGGCCCCTTCGACCTCGCTCTGGGACACGGCTCCAACGACGTCACCGTCGCCGCGCGGCTGCTGCGCATCCCGTCGTCGACGATGTTCGACTACGAGTGGGCCAAGGTCCAGCACACCGTCAACTGCCGCCTCGCGCAGGCGGTCGTGGTGCCCGAGGCGATCCCGCCCGAGCGCCTCGAGCGCTATGGCGCCGGCGGCAAGCTCCAGCGCTATCCGGGGCTCAAGGAGGAGTACTACCTCGCCGACTTCGAGCCCGACCCGGCGGTCCTCGACGAGCTGGGCCTCGATCGCTCCCGGCCGCTGGCCGTCGTGCGCACGCCGCCCGTGGTCTCGCTGTACCACCGCTTCGAGAACGACGTGTTCGCCGACGTCCTGGAACGCCTGCGCGGGACGCAGACGGTCGTCCTGCCCCGCATCGCCGAGCAGCGCGCCCAGCTCGACGGGTTCATCGTGCCCGAGCGCGCGATCGACGCCCAGTCGCTGATCGCCTACGCCGACCTCGTCGTCAGCGCCGGCGGCACCATGAACCGCGAGGCCGTCGCCCTCGGCACCCCGGTGTGGACCACCTTCGAGGGCCGCATGGGCGCCGTCGACGAGCGCCTCATCGCCGAGGGCCGGCTGCGCCGGCTGCACGACGCCGCCGAGATCGAGCTGCGCGCGCGAGAGCACGCCGAGGTGGCGCGGGTGCGCCGCGATCCCCGGCTGCTTGTCGATCTGCTGTGTATCCCTGCGGATGCGTGACATCCGGGCTCAACCCCGGGCACCAATCCGCCGATCATCCAGTGGAGAGTGCGGCTGCAGCCGTCGATCCCCGTTCCCCTCTCCACTCCCCCCACATGAGCGTCAGAGCATCCGTCGTCGTCGTCACCCATGGCCAGCGTGCCGTGACCGAGCGTGGCCTGACTGCCCTGGCCGCAGCGCTCGGCGACCAACTTGGGCGTACGTGGGAGCTCATCCTGGTCGACAACGCCTCGCCCGACGACACGCCTGCCCTCCTGCGCCAGTGGTCCGATCGCGCCGAGGTCCTGCTCCTCCAGGACAACCTCGACTTCGCCGGAGGCTGCAACGCGGGCGCCGCGCGTGCTCGCGGCGACGTGCTCGTCTTCCTCAACAACGACACCGAGGTGGTGCCGGGGGCGCTCGAGGCGCTCGTGGCGCAGGTGGCCGAGCCCGGGGTGGCGATCGCCGGTCCGCGCCTGCTGTTTGCCGACGGGACGATCCAGCACGCCGGGGTGGGCTTCCTGCGCAACGCGCTCGGCGTCATGCCCCAGCACGTCTTCCATCATCAGGACGGGATGCTTCCGGCCGCCCGGGGGACCTACGAGCTCGACTGTGTGACCGGGGCCTGCCTGGTCATGCGCCGCGATGTGTTCGAGCAGCTCGGGGGCTTCGACGAGGGGTACCGCAACGGGCTGGAGGATGTCGACCTGTGCCTGCGCGCCCGGATGGCCGGCCACCGTGTCGTCTACCGGGGCGACATCGCGTTCGTGCACGCGGAGGGCGCCTCGCGCGGGGCCGGGAGCGATCTGTGGGCCACGCCCGAACGGCTCTCCGCGATGCGGTCCAACGACCTGCGCTTCATCGGCGCCTGGGGCGCGATGCTCGACGAGGACGTCGAGCTTGCCGCCGCGACCTGGGATGCGGAGCTCCACGAGATCCGTTCGACGCCGGAGGCCGGTCCTGCCGGCGTCGTCATCGAGGGTCAGCCCGGTGGGCTGGCGCCGGCTGGGGACGAGGCTCGCGCCATCCTGGCGGCCTGCGCAGCCGCTGGACCTTTGGTCGCCGCGCGCGACGAGCCGTTCCCGCGAGTTGCGCCGCGTCTGGATCCGTCGCTGCGCGCGCTCGTGCGCGACGCGCTCGGCCGTGAGCCGCTACCGGGCGCAACGCGCATCGTCGTCCCGGCCGGCGCCGGCGCCCGCCATGCCCTCGACGGCGCTGTGCTGCGTGCCGGGGTGGTCCCCGCCGGCGGCGGCGACCCGATGCAGGCCTGGGCCTCTGCGCCCGACGTGGCCGCCGCACTGGTCGCGGCGGGCCTCGACGAGCGGCGAGTGCACATCGTCGCTCCGCCCCTGCAGCCGGTCGCCCTCGGCCCGGGGAACGAGGGTGTGCTCGCCATCCTCCCGGCCCACGACGCCCGTGCCTGCGCGGCGACGCTTCAGGCCCTTCGCGACGTGCCCGATGCTCGACTGCTGCCGACCGTGGCCGCGCGCGGCCTGGCCGAGGCGGTCCGCGCCGCGCTGCCCGGCGCCGAGTTGCTCGACCCCTGCGCCGATGAGCGACGCTTCGCTGCGATGGCGGGCCGCGCCGGCGTGGTGCTGGCAACCGATCTCGACGACCTCTACGAGCGCCGTGCGCTCATCGCGGCGGCGACCGGCGCCGCAGTGGTCACGACGCGACGCGGCGGCCCGGCCGCGACCTTCGCAGCCGCCCACCACGACCTCGCGGCCGCGCGCGCCGAAGCCGACCCGGCGGCTCGCGCCGCCCGCCGCGCGCAGGTCCTCGCCGCCTGCGACCGGGCGCTCATCGCCGCGCGCGTCGCCGACCTTGCGCAGCGTGGAGCCATCGCCGCATGATCACGCGTCCCGACGGCCCGGTCTACCTCAGGGCCATCGACGAGAGCGACCTCGACCTGGTGCACCGCTGGCACAACGACCCGGCGCTCTACGCCTCGCTGGTCGGGTCGTTCGCACCCACCAGCCTCGCCACTGAGCGGGCATGGGTCCAGCGCGTCTCCGCGTGGTCGGAGCAGGCCCGTAACTTTGCGCTGTGCGCGCGGGAGGACGACCGGCTCGTCGGGCTCTGCTATCTGCGCGAGATCGACTGGACGCACCGCCGCACTGAGCTGCACATCCTCATCGGCGACGACCGTGACCGCGGCCGCGGCTTCGGGCGCGCCGCGGTCGAACTGCTGCTCGACCATGCCTTCGACACGCTCGGGCTCACGCGCGTCTATCTGCACGTGCTGGCGGACAATGCCGCCGCGCGCCGGGTGTACGTCGCCTGCGGGTTCGTCGAGGAAGGGCGCCTGCGCGGCCACGCCTTCAAGGCCGGCCGGTGGGAGGACGTTCTGGTCATGGGCGTGCGATCCGACGAGCGTCCCCCGGAGGCCGGAGCGCCATGACGGTGTCCTACGGCCGGCCGTCCGCCTCCGCGCCGCGCCTGCGCGGCGGCCTTCCCGGCGCCGACGAGGGGGGCCCGTTCGAGCATCCGTCCTACGTGCGGGCCAGTGCCGAGCACGAAGGTACCGAGCCCGTCGTCCTCGACGCGGGGGGCGGCCGGCTGGTGCTGCTCGCCGGTGGGGGCTCGCTGCACACCGTGTACGGCTATCCGCAGCCGGTGGGCGCCGCCACGGCCGTGGCCGACGCGCTGGCGGCGATCGACGTCCCGCTGCGCGTCGCCCTGTCGCCGCTCGGAGCGGGCGGCGAGCTGGCTCAGGCGCTGCGCGCGCGGCTCCCGCTCGCCGACGAGCGCGCGATCTGCGTCACCGACCTCGACTCAGACCCCATGGAAGTCTTCGACGCTTCGGCGCGGTCGATGGTGCGTCGCGCCCTGCGCGAGGGGAGCAGCGTCGAGGTCG
The DNA here is from genome assembly GCA_963807305.1 of uncultured Actinomycetes bacterium. Classification (GTDB taxonomy): domain Bacteria; phylum Actinomycetota; class Thermoleophilia; order Solirubrobacterales; family Solirubrobacteraceae; genus JAOPZW01. Next base: position 306,664 of record CAWEBN010000010.1, on the reverse strand, counting down.
GCGCCGTCCGATCCGACTTCGGCCCGATGTACCGGCGCGCAATGGACGCCATGGGCGCCGCCGACCTGTATCGCTTCAGCGATGCGTACATGGCCGCGATGGGGTCGGCAGGCGCCTTCCAGGTCACCGTGATGGACCCCTACGGCGTCGCGGCTGCCGCGCTCTTCCTGACCCGCGGTCCAGAGGCGACCTACCACTTGAGCGCCCGACGCGACGAGCCGCGCCCGGTCCCCGGCGCCGCGAATCTCGTCCTCCTGGAGGGGCTGCGCGAATGCGCGCGCCGCGGTGCGCAAGCCTGCCTCCTCGGCGGCGGGCGCAGCGGCGATCCCAAGGACGCCCTGCTGCGCTTCAAGTCCGGCATGAGCACTCGCACGCTGACGCGTCCGACCTTCTCCACGGCCCGCTGACATGGTGCCCTTCCAGCGCCCCTGCCCTCCACCCGCGGCGGCGATCATGGAGTACTACGCGCGTTCGGAGGCGGCGCGGTACTTCACCCATCGCGGCCCTTGCGCCGTCGAGTTGGGATCGCGCCTCGGCGGCGTCCCGGTGGCCAACGGGACCACGGCCCTGATGCTCGCCCTTGCCGCCGTCACCGGGCGGCGGCGCTTCGTGGCCATGCCCTCCTTCACGTGCCCCGCCGTGGCCTGCGCGGTTCGCTGGGCCGGCCTGGAGCCGCTGTGGATCGACGTCGAGAGCGAAGGCTGGCAGCTCGACCCGGTCGCGCTCTCCGCCGCGCTGGACGCCGGCGGCGAGGACGTCGCGGCGGTCATCGCCACGCTGACCTTCGGGGCGGCGCCGTCGGCCGCGATCGCCGCCGGATGGCGTCAGGCATGCGAGAGCCACGGCATCCCGCTCATCGTGGACGCTGCCGCCGCCCTGGGCGCGACGCGGGCCGAGGGCGCCCCGGCGCTCGACGCCATCGGGACGATGACCCTCTTCTCGCTGGGCGTGACCAAGCCCGGTGGCGCCGCCGAGGGCGCGGTCCTCGTCACCCCCGACGACGCGCTCGCGGATCGTCTGCGCGTCCTGGCCAGCTTCGGGATGGATGGCGACAACCTCGTTGCCGGGCCCGTGGGTCTCAACGGACGGCTCTCCGAGCTCAACGCAGCCGCAGCGCTGGCGGCCCTCGACCGGCTCGACGCGAGCCTCGCGCGTCGCCGATCAGCGGCCGCGGCGCTGCTCGAGGCGCTGGCCGGGGTGTCCCTGACGCTGGCCACCGGAGCGCCGACGTCGACCTTTCCCGCGCTCCACGTGGCGCTCCCCGACCACGCGATGCGCGAGCGGGCGCGGGCGGCCGCGGCGGCGTTCGGCGTCGAGACGCGCACCCACTGGGATCCGCCGCTGCATCTTCACCCTGCATTCGCGAGCCATCCGGCCGGCGGCTCGATGGCGGTCACCGAGGAGCTGGCACCGCGCTGCCTCGCCCTGCCCGTCCTCGAGGATCTCCGTGGCGACGAGATCGCCCTCGTCGCCCGCGCGCTGGCGCCCGAGGCGGTCTGAGGCCGGCGAGGCTCCGCCGCGCTCAGGCGGTCGCGCGCTGGCGCCCGAAGCGGTCTGAGGCCGGCGAGGCTCCGCCGCGCTCAGGCGGTCGCGCGCTCGCGCACGCGAGCCGGGATCTCGAGCAGGCCGTGCGCCCGCGTGGAGAGCACGTCGGCGGCGTGCTCCCGAGCCGAGATCGCCACGGCGTCGGTGAGCTGATGCTCCTGCAGGCGCGGATCGGCCTCGATCATCGTGCGTTCCTTGAAGTGGACCACCACGGGGGTCGGGACATGCAGGATCTGCGCGCCCGTCGCCGCTGTGCGGCGCCACATGTTCCAATCGCCCGGCTCGTCGAGCACCCAGGCATCGGGGTCGAGCCGCATGTGCGCCAAGCGCGATGAGTACAGGACGGAGCCGTGCGCGATCTGGCCGTGCGCCAGCGGCTCGCTGCCGATGAGGTGCCAATAGCCGGTGCGATGCTCGGCCATCGCCTGGCCGTAGACGAAGTCCGAGCCCGAGCGGCGCGCGCAGTCCACGAGCGTGCGGATGTGGTGCAGGGTGAAGGCGTCGTCATGGTCCAGCGGCGCCATGTAGCTGCCGCGCGCGTGGTCCAGCGCGTGGTTGACGGCATGCGACCCGGCCGACTGCCAGAAGGCATGCGGGTGATCGGGATAGCTGGGGCGCTCGGCCAGCTCCAGGTAGCGCACACGCGGGTCGGGATGCGCCTCGACGGCCGCGCGTGCGTGTGGCTGGGGGCCGTCGCTGCACACGAGCACCTCGACGTTGGGCCAGGAGCCGTTGAGCACCGACGGGAGGGCCACCGTCAGCAGCGGCGTGACGTCGCCCCAGATGGCGATGCGCACCGTGACCAGCGGCTCGCCGTCGAGCGGCGGTGCCGAGGCGGTCTCGTAGCGCCAGCGGTCGAGGCGCGCGCGCGCCGCGTCAACGATGTGCTTGGCCCAGGTCGCGTGCTCGACGATCTCCTCGGGGCCCTCGAGAGCGATGGGTGCCGGTAGCCCCAGCGCCGCGCGCAGAGCGTCGGCGCTCGCGACCGTCAGCGCACCCGAGGGTCGTGGCTCGGGCGCATCGAGCAGGAGGATCTCGGCGAAACACCGGCCGCCGGTCAGGCCCATACACGCCTGCGAGACGAGCTCGAGCACGACGTCGCTCGGCGGGCCATCACCGGAGGCATCGAGCACGAGGCAGACGTCGGCGTCGGGCTCGACGACGTTGACATAGGCGCCGAGGAGCGAGATCCACTTTTGGACGTCGTTCCAGTCGGGGGCGGCCCAGACGATCGTGCCGGCGCTCGTGTCGAGGCTCATCCCTCGAGTCCTTCCCGGACGACTTCGGCGATCCGCTCGAGCTCGTCCAGGCTCAGGTCGTTGGCCATCGGGAGGCTGAGCGACCGGGCGGCGACATGGGTCGTCCCGCGAAGGTCGCCGGCGATGGGGTGCTCGGCGAAGGCCGGGTGGCGATGCAGCGGCGGATCGAAGCACGACCGCGCCTCGACGCGCAGGCGCTCGGCGGCGCGGAGGGCGGCGTCCCGACGCCGCGCGTCGGGCATGAGCACCTGGAACACCTGCCACGTCGATCCCTCGGCCCCGGTCTGGAAGCGCACGGGCAGGTCGTTCAGCACCCCACGGAGGTGCTGCACTGCGGCACGCCGCCGCGCGAGCACGCGCTCGAAGCGATCGAGCATGGCGAGCGCGCCCGCGGCGTGCAGCTCGGACATCTTGGCGTTGATGCCGGCCACTGCGCTGGTGCGCTCCGGTCCGTCGATCCCGAAGTTCACGAGGCTCTCGGCGCGCCGGGCGACGTCGGCATCGCCGGTGACCAGCAGGCCGCCCTCGCCGACCGCGAAGGGCTTGGTCACGTGGAAGGAGAAGACATGGGTCGCGCCGTCGGACCCGACCAGGAGACCGTGCTCGTCGCGGGCGCCGAACGCCGCGGCCGAGTCGACGAGGAGCGGCACGCCGGCCGCGTCGCAGGTGGCCCGCCACGCCTCGCGCGTGCCCGCGGGCGGCGCGGTGCCGAAGGTGGAGGTGGCCATCACACCGGCCACACGACCGCCCTGCTCGGCCAGCACTCGCGCGAGCTCCGACGGGTCGAGCTGCCACGCGGCGGTGTCGACGTCGATGAACAGGGGAACAAAGCCCGCCCACGCGATCGCGCACGCGGTGGCCGTGAACGTGAACGAAGGGACGATGACGTGCCGGCGGCTCGCGACGGGATCGCCGAAGGCCGCACGCAGAGCCACCATGAGCCCCACCGTGCAGTTGGCCAGGGGGATGCAGGACACGTCGGTGTCGAGGTAGGCAGCGGCGCGCTCGACCAGCAGCTCTGCGCACGGGCCGCCGTTCGAAAAGCGCCGAGCGTCCTCGCTGAGGCGGTAATACGAGGCGACCGCATCGAGCGGTGGCGGCTCGGGCCGTTGATAGGGAACAACGGGCTGGGGAGCGGGCGGGGGGACGGACGCGGGCGACGGGGGTGCCGAGCGTGCGTGAGCGAGGGATGTGGACACCTTGTCCGTGGTGATCGACCGCGGCACCGTGCGGCTTGAGCTAGGCGACGAGCACCGTGCGACTCGCCTGCAGCGCCGAGAGCTCGGCGGCGGGTAGCGCGCGATCGAGGATCGCGATGTCGAGGGCTTCGGGCACCGAGGCATCTCCGAACGCGGCCTGCGCGGCTCGCAGTGCGGCGCTGCCATCGATGACCTCCGGCGGCGCATAGAGGACAAGTGACGCCGGACCGCGGCGCTGTTCGACGAAGCGACGCAGGAGGCGCTCGACGTCGCCGTCGCGCCACGCGGGCGCGCAGAAGAACCCGGGAGGACTCGCGAGATCCCAGGCGCGCGACTCATCGCGCGCCACCGGCAGATCGCATGAGCCGCAGCGCAGCAGGTCGGGGCCGTCGACCTCGAGGGCACCGTCGCACTCCGGGCAGCAGAGGGCGGCGAGCGCGGTCGCTTCGAGGTCGTCGTGACTGGCGAGCGGGATGCGCGGCGCGATGCGCTCGAGCACCCAGCCCTTGCGCGCGGACTCGCCGAAGCAGGCGCTCCGATACAGCGCCACCCAGGCGTCGCGCAGCGCGTGTGCCTCGTGGCGGGCTGTGTCCTCGAGCGGGCCGCTGAGCTCGGCCAGCGTCGTTGCGGTCGTCAGCAGCCCGTTGGGCATCGCCAGCGGCCTGGCGCGGAAGCCGTCCACGCCGGCGCACGCCTCGGCGATCTCGTCCGGCGTCGGCAGGCCGCAGTCGTAGTGCTCGGTCAGCCACGAGGGCAGAGCGGTGCCGGCGGTCTGGAACGTCGTCACGAGCAGGTCGTCGATGGCCTGGGCCTCGCTGGACGGGCAGGCGAGGATCACGCGCTCCGCGGCGACGCGGGCGAGCTCCTGCACGAAGCCGGCGCGCTCCGCGGCCGGGACGTGCTCGAGCACGTCGAGGCACAGCACCACGCCGAAGGCATCGTCGCGGAACGGCAGGCCCTCGGGCCGGCAGCGGATCCCGACCATGGTCGGCGCGACCGGCTGCGGGAACTCGACATCGACGCCGACGAAGGGGACGCCATCGAGGGCACAGGCGAGGCCATGGGGACCGCAGCCGACGTCGAGCACGCTGGTGCGTGCCCGCCCTTCGGCGTCAACGACCTGGTCGATGACGGCGGCGTAGCGGGCGAGCCAGTTCAGCACGCCCCGATCATCGGCGGGCTCATCGGGATCTTGACCGCCGGCAATAACGCAGCCACCAGCCGCTGTGCTGGCTATTATCCGCGCCCGATGCGCCGACGCCTGCGCTCGGCGGCGTTCCCCCTGCATCGCCACTCCATCCCGCAGCTGGCGATCGACGGTGCGCTCGTCGCCGCCGCCTACTACCTCAGCTACCGCCTGCGGTTCGACACCGGGACGCCGAAGCGCTACGACCAGCTGCTCGAGTCGACGATCGTCTTCGTGGTCGTGTCGGCGATCGTCGTCTTCACGCTCTTCCGCCTCGAGCTCAAGCAATGGCGCTATACGAGCTCGCGCGACTACCTCGGGATCTTCCAGGCGGTCCTCGTCAACACGCTGGTCCTCGCGGGCTTCATCGCCGTGACGCACCCCGTGACCGTGCGCTCGGGCGCGGGCGACATCACGATCTCGGCGCCCACCGGGGTCATGGCGCTGTTCTTCCTACTCACGCTGGTGCTGGTGGGCGGCGCGCGCTTCGTCGCGCGGATCGTCTACGAGGGCCCGGTGCGGGGCTTCCGCGCCCGCGCCGACGCCCGCCGGGTGCTCATCGTCGGCGCCGGCGAGGGCGGCCGGCTCGTGCTGCGCGAGGTCCTGCGCAATCCTCAGCTCAGCCTCGACCCCGTCGGCTTCGTCGACGACGACCCGCTCAAGCGCGGCATCCGCGTCGACGGCGTCAAGGTCCTCGGGCCCACCGACCAGCTCGGGCGCATCCTCGACGAGGCCGAGCCCGACGAGATCACGATCGCGATCCCGTCGGCGCCGGGCACGCTGCGTGCGCGCGTTGTGCGCGCGGCGCGCCAGCGCGGCATCCCGGTGCGCACGCTTCCGACCGTCTTCGAGCTGCTCCAGGCCGGCTCGGGCCAGGTCGTGCGCCAGGTGCGCGAGGTGCAGGTCGAGGACATCCTGGGCCGGGAGCCCGTGCACATGGAGCTCGACCGCGTCGGTGGCTATCTCGGCGGCGAGGTGGTCATGATCACCGGCGCCGGCGGCTCGATCGGCGCCGAGCTGTGCCGCCAGATCGCGCGTGTGGCGCCGCGGCGGCTGGTGCTCGTCGACCACGCCGAGGAGAACCTCTTCCGCATCCAGCGCGAGCTCGAGGACGACCGCCACGTCCATCCGTCGACGCTCGCGCCCGTGCTCGCCGATTGCAAGGAGGGCGAGCGGATGCGCGAGGTCTTCGCCGAGCACCGCCCCGGCGTCGTCTTCCATGCCGCCGCCTACAAGCACGTCGGCCTCATGGAGCGCAACCCGGTCGAGGCCGTGCGCAACAACGCCCTGGCCACGCGCCTCGTCGCGCGAGTGGCGGGCGAGGCGGGCGCGAAGCGCTTCGTGCTCGTCTCCACCGACAAGGCGGTGCAGCCGGCGACGGTGATGGGCGCGTCGAAGGCGCTGGCCGAGTTCGCGGTCGAGGCCGCCCAGCAGCGCTGGCCCGCGACCAAGTTCGCCACCGTCCGCTTCGGCAACGTCCTGGGCTCGTCGGGCTCCGTGGTTCCGATCTTCCGCCGTCAGATCGCGCTCGGCGGCCCGGTGACGGTGACCGACGAGCGCATGACGCGCTACTTCATGACCATCCCGGAGGCCGTGCAGCTCGTCATCCGCGCCGCCTCGCTGGGCGACGGCGGGGAGCTCTTCGTCCTGCAGATGGGCGAGCCCGTCTCGATCATGCAGCTCGCCCGCGACATGATCGAGCTCTCTGGGCTCGCGCCGGGGCGCGACATCGCCATCGAGGTCGTCGGACGGCGGCCGGGCGAGAAGCTGCACGAGGCCCTGTTCAACCCCTACGAGCGCCCCAAGCCGACCCCCGCCGACAAGATCACGCTGGCGCGCCGCGACCCCCTCGATCCCAACGTCGTAGAGGCGATGTTCGACGAGATCGCCCTGCTCGTGCTGGAGGGCGACGCGGCCGGTCTCGCAGCCAAAGTGGGCGAGCTCTCGGCCACCCGTCCGGCGGCTCAGGAGACGGGTGAGGCGCCAGCCGTACGGATCGTCCCCTAGCATCACCCCTTCATGACGGCAGCGCTCGCCGCCTTCTCCCTGCAGCACGAGATCGACCACTACGGAGCCTACGCCGGGATCGCGGCGGTCTTCGGGCTCGGCATCCTGTCGCTGCTGTACTTCGCGCAGGCCCGCGAGGTCAAGCGCCTGCGCGAGTGGGCGGGCCGCGCCCCCGAGCGCGCGGCCGAGCTCGAGGCGCGCGTCACGGCCGATGCCCAGCGCCGCGTGGCGCCGGTGCCGCCGCCCACCCCGCGTCCCACCGCGCCGGCGACACCCGCCGCCCAGCAGGGCGGCCCGCCGCCCACGCCGGGCGTCGCGGCGCCGGCCACCGTCGCGGCGGCCGCAGCGGGAGCGACCGCCGCCACCGTGGCCAATCCGGGAACGACGGCGCCCCAGAACGGCACCGGCAGCAGCGCGGCGGTCCCGGCGCCCGGGACCGAGGCCAAGCCCGCTGAGGATGCCAAGAACGGCGAGGCCAAGAAGCCCGAGGAGGCCGGCGCCGAGCAGGCCGCCGGCGAGCCCAAGCCGTTCGGGCCGGAGCCCAAGCCGGCAGAGCCTGGAGCCAAGCCGCCGATCCCGGCCGCGACGGCCGCGGCCGGTGCGGGTGCGGCGCCGCCGCCGCTGCAGCAGCAGGGGCCGGTCCCACCGCAGCTTCGCCGAGCGCCGCCGCCGCGACGCCGAGCGCCCCCGCGGCGACGGCGGGAGCCTCCGCGGCGACGCCGGGAGCCCCCGGCGCGACGCCCGGCGCGCCCGCCACGACGCCCGGCGCACCCGTCGGCGCGCCGTCGGCTCCCGCCCGCCCCGCGCCATTGCGGGCGCCGACCCCATCGGCCTCGCTGCCGCCGCGGACGCCCGCGGGCGCCCGGCCGCGGACCGAGACCGGCGACGGCCGATCGCGCGGGCGCCTGGCCGCCATCGTCGGCGCCGTGGTCGGGGTGATCGCGGTGCTCGCCGTCGCCGGCATCCTCATCTTCGGCGGCGGGAGTGACCACCCCGCGCCCAAGCCCAACACCGTCGCCCAGCCCGCGGCCAACAGCACCACCGGCGCCAACGGCGCGACGACGCCGAGCAAGGCGCCGGCGAAGCTCAACCGCAAGGCCGTGCCGCTGGCCGTCCTCAACGGCACCACGGTGACCGGGCTCGCCCGCGGCGCCGCGGACAAGCTGACGGCCAAGGGCTACAACGAGCCCAACGTCGTGACGAACGACACCACCAACCAGCAGCGCCCGACGACCCAGGTCTATTACGAGGCCAAGGCCCGTGCGGCCGCTCTCGACGTGGCGAAGATCCTCGGCGTGCCCTCCACCCAGATCAAGCCGATGGACGCCAACGCGCGCGCGCTGGCCGACCGCGCCGAGGTCGCCGTCTTCGTCGGGGGCGACAAGGCGCAGTAGTAGTCCCACCGCACCGCCCCCGCACATGACCATCCACCTGGCCCGCCACGGGCAGACGGCCTACAACCACGAGGGCCGCTTCCAGGGCCACCTGCCCGTGCCGCTCGATGACACCGGCCGCGAGCAGGCCGCCGAGCTGGCCGAGGTCGCGGCGGGCGTCGAGATCGTCACGCTCGTGTGCAGCCCGCTGCGCCGCGCGCGTGAGACGGCCGACATCGTGGGCGCCCGCATCGGCCTCGAGCCCGTCGAGGACCAACGCTTCGCCGAGACCGACACCGGCGACTGGACGGATCGCTCGTTCGCCGAGATCCGCGCCGAGGACCCCGAGGGCTTCGCGCGCTTCCAGCGCTCGGACCCCACCTTCCGCTATCCGGGCGGCGAGTCGTTCGCCGAGCAGTCCGATCGCGTGCAGGCCGGCCTCGCCGCCCTGCGCGTGCAGCCCGCCGCGCTGCCCGCGCTGGTGGTCTGCCATCGCGGGGTCATCCGCCTCGCGCTCGCGGTCGCGCTCGGCGACGAGACGGCGGGCGGGCGCGACATCGCCAACGCGTCGCTGGTGACGCTTTGACGGCGCGCCGTTGCCCGCCCGTCGCATGGGGCGATGCCCTGAGCGGGTCCTCGCGATGAACCGGCTGACGGCGGGCGTCTTCGCCCTGCTCGTCGTCGCCACCTTCGGGGCCTTCTTCGTCGCGCAGCGGCTCAAGAACGCGCCGCCCGTTCTGGGCGAGATCGGTGTGCGCCCGGTCTTCTCGCCCAACGGCGACGGCCGCTTCGACGTCACCCGCCTGACCTTCCGCCTCAAGGAGACCGACGACGTCTCGGTCTCGGTCATCAACGCCAACGGCGACGAGGTGCGCGAGCTCCTCGGTGGGCGTCACGTGGCGAAAGGCGGGCTCGTGCGCCTGAAGTGGGATGGGCGCACCGACGCCGGCACGCGCGCGCCCGACGGCCGCTACCGCTATCGCATCACGCTCCAGCACGAGGGACGCAGCGTGCTGCTCGCGAGCTCGGTGCGGCTCGACACGACGCCGCCGCGCCCGCGGGTCACGTCGATCGGGCCGAGCCACGGGTTCGGGCCCGAGCTCATGCCCAACGGCGGCGACGCCGTCGTGCACCTCCTGACGCCGGGACACCACCCCGTGATCCGGCTGTTCAAGACCGGGCCCGGGCCCACGCGCTTGGTGCTCGAGGACGACTCGCTGCGCGACGGCGCGAAGGTCTGGACGTGGAACGGCAAGACGCCGAGCGGGCGGCCGGTCTCGGCCGGGACCTACCTGGTCTCGATCGAGACGCGCGACGTGGCCGGCAACCGCGGCCTCTCGCCGCCGCTGACCCGCGGCGGTCTGCCGGCCGTGAGCTACGGCGAGCGGCTTCCCGGGCACGGCGGCATCACGGTCCGCTACCTCGGCGTGCGCCCGCCCAACGTGGCCACGCAGGCGGGCGACCCGGTCGAGTTCTTCGTCGACGCGCGGCGCAAGCCGTGGTCCTGGTCGGTGCGCCGCGTCGGCTCGGGCGCGGCGACGCCGAGCCGCCGGAAGACCTCGGCGCGCGTGCGCCTGCATGCGCCTGGCCGCCAGTCGGGCGTCTACCTCATGCAGGTGCGCACGGCCACGCACACCACCTCGGTGCCCTTCGCGGTCCAGAGCGCCAAGCGCCACCGCGTCCTCGTGGTCCTCCCGGTCATGACCTGGCAGGGGCGCAACTCGCTCGACGACGACGGCGACGGCCTGCCGAACGTGCTCGATCACGGCGTCGGGGCCAAGCTCTTCCGCGTCTACGCGGGCGACGGCCTGCCCGTGGACTTCGCCACCCGCGACGCGCCCCTGCTGGCGTGGCTGGACCGCGCCGGCCACCGCTACGACATCACGACGGACGTGGCGCTCGCCGCCAACCGCGGCCCGCGGCTGGAGGACCACCGCGGCGTCATCCTCACCTCCGACGCGCGCTGGCTGCCGCGGGCGCTCCAGCAGCGCCTGCGCCGCTACGTGCGGGGTGGCGGGCGCGTCGCCTCCTTCGGCGTCGACTCGCTGCTGCGCCAGGTCTCGCTCACCGCCCGCGGGCGGATGGTCGCACCCACGCCGCCGGCGACGACGGACGCCTTCGGGGTCCGGCTGCGCCCCCTGACGCGGCTGGCGCACCCCACCAACCTCGTGACGGCCAACGACGACATCGACTTCTTCCTCGGCACGCCGGGCGCCTTCGGCCCCTTCTCGCTCGTCCAGGAGGCCGAGCTCACCGAGGCGGAGTCCGAGGCCAGCGCGGTCACCGAGAACCCGCAGACCGGGCGCCCGGTCATCGCCGCCCAGCGCGAGGGCAAGGGGCTCGTCATGCGCTTCGGCGTCCCCGAGCTTCCCTCGCATCTCGGTGCGCGCGCCAACGACCCGAACACCGTCGCCCTCCTGGATCGCACATGGACGCTCCTGTCCCGCTGATCCTCGCGGCGCTCCTGGCGGCCGGCGCCCTTGTGGCGCGCGGCCCGCGCACGCGCGCCGCCGCGATGCTCGGCGCGCTCGTCCTCGCGCCGATCATCCTCGGCTTCCACATCGCCAACTCCGACCAGGTCAGGCCGCTGCGCGACCACCCCTCGCTGGCGGCGGCGGGCGCCGTCGGAGCCGTGATCGTCCTGGCCGTGCTGGCGGTGGTGTTCGACCGGCGCCCGTCGTGGCTGCCGGTGGCCGCCGCGGCGACGCTGCCCTTCCGCGTGCCGATCGCGTCGGGCGGCTCGACCGCGAACCTGCTCGTCCCGCTCTACCTCGTCGTCGCCGCCGGCGCGGCCGCGTACGCGGTGCCGCGGCTGGCCGGGCGCGAGCGCCCCGAAGGCGGCCGCGCCCCCGGGGCGCTCGAGTGGGCGCTGGCCGCGAGCCTGGCCCTCTACGGCATCCAGTCCAGCTACTCCGCGGACTTCGGCCACGCGCTGGAGAACGTCGTCTTCTTCTATGTCCCCTTCGCGCTGCTGTTCGCGCTGGTGGCTCGCGTGGCGTGGACCCCGAAGCTGGCGCGCGTCTGCCTCGGCGTGCTGGTCGTGCTCGCGCTGGCCCTCGTGGGCGTCGGCTTCGTCGAGTACGCGACGCGCCACCTGTTCCTCAACCCGAAGGTCATCGCGTCCAACCAGCTCGAGGACTACTTCCGCGTCAACTCGCTGTTCTTCGACCCCAACATCTACGGGCGCTTCCTCGCGATCGTGATGCTCCTGCTCTCGGCGTGGCTGCTGTGGGCGCGCCGCCAGCGCGACGTGGTGGCGGGCGCCCTGCTGCTCGCCGTGCTCTGGGGCGGGCTGGTGCTGACCTTCTCGCAGTCGAGCTTCACAGCCCTGCTCATCGGCCTGGCCATCCTCGGGGCGATGCGCTGGAGCGTGCGCTGGGCCCTGATCCTCTCCGGCGCCGCGCTCGTCGTCGCCGTGGTCTTCGTGGCCCTGGCGCCGGGGGCGGTCCATCTCGAGCTCGGCAACTCGAAGTCGGCCGACAAGGCGACGAGCGGGCGCTACGACCTCATCAAGGGCGGCCTGAAGCTGTTCAAGCGCGCGCCGCTGGTCGGCCAGGGATCGGGCTCGTTCGCGCGCGAATACCGGCGGGCCGAGCATGTCTCGCCCGAGCGGGCGGCGTCGGCCTCGCACACGATCCCGGTCACGGTGGCCGCCGAGCAGGGGCTGATCGGGCTGGTGGCCTACCTCGCCCTGCTGGCGGCGGCGCTGGCCCGGCTGTTCCGGGGGGCGCGGCGCGTGCCCGAGCGGGCCGCGGTGGCGGCGGCCTTCGTGGCCCTGGTGGCCCATTCGATGATGTACGCCGCGTTCCTGGAGGACCCGCTCACGTGGACGCTGCTGGGCGCGGGCACGGCCATGGCGCTGTGGGCCGCCGCGCGCGAGCCGGCACGGACATGAGGCGCGGGGAGCTCGCAGTCGTCGCCGCGCTGGCGGCGGTGGCGCTGGTCGCCGCGCTGCTCGTGCCGACCTACCCCAACTACGACACGTACTTTCACCTCGTGTGGGGGCGCGAGCTGATGCACGGCATGAAGCCCGACTTCAAGGCCTACGCCGCGCCGACCGAGCACCCGCTGTTCCTCGCGCTGTGCGCGCTCGTCGGGCTGGTCGGCACCGACGGCGAGCGCCTGATCGTCCTGGTCTGTGTGCTGTCCCTCGTGGCGCTCGTGTGGGCCACGTTCCGGGTCGGCGACGCGTGCTTCGGGCTGTGGCCGGCGCTCGCGGGCGCGGTCTTCGTGGGCTCGAGCTTCGCCTTCCTGCTCTACGCCGCGCGTGCCTATGTCGACGTGCCCTTCCTGGCCCTCGTCCTGTGGGCCGCCGCGCTCGAGGCGCGGGCGCCGCGCCGCGGCCTGGCGGTGATGGCGACGCTGGCCGTGGCCGGGCTGCTGCGCCCCGAGGCCTGGGTGCTGGCCGGCGCCTACTGGCTGTGGTGCGGCTGGCGGCGCTTCGACCTGCTCGCGCTCGCGGCCGCGGCGCCGCTGGCGTGGTGCCTGGTCGACCTCTGGGTCACCGGCGATCCGCTCTTCTCGCTGCATGCCACCAGCGATCTCGCCGATGAGCTCAACCGCAATCGCGGCCTGTCCTCGGTCCCGGGCTCGTTCGCGTCGTTCGTGACCGACACCGCGCGGCCGCCGGTGGCGCTGGCGGCCGCGGCGGGGGCGCTGCTGCTGTGGCGCCTGCGCACCGGCCGCGCCCTGCACGTGCCCATCGCGCTGTTCGGCGCCGGCGTGGTCACCTTCCTGGCCACCGGGCTGGCTGGGCTCTCGGTCCTGCCGCGCTACCTCACGATCCCCGTGGTGGCCGTCTGCCTGGTGGCCGGCTACGGGGTGCTCGGGTTCACGACGCTGCCCGTGGGCCGGGTGCGGACGCTGTGGTCGCGCGCCGCGCTCGGGGCCGCCGCGCTCGGCCTGGTCTTCGTGGCCATCAAGGCGCCCGTCGTCGGCACGCTGCGCGGCGAGCTGCGCTTCATCAAGGGCTCGCACGACGACCTCGTGGCGATCCTCCACACGCCGGCGGTCCAGCGCGACCTGCGCTGCGGGCCGCTGACCTACCCCAACTACCGGCTGGTGCCCGACTCGCGCTGGCTGCTGGACCTGCCGGCGCGGCGCGTGGGGGCGCGCAGCGCGCGCCGGCGCACCCGTGGCGTGGCGATCTTCGTGCTGGGGGTCAAGGAGCTCAAGCGCTACGGGTTCGCGGCCGGGGCGAGCCCCTCGACCAACGTGCCGGATCCGGGCTTCGTCCCCATCGCCCGCAACGCGCGCTTCAGCGCCTACGCGGCCTGCGGCTGAGCGGCTTCGCTCGCGCCCAGGCGCACGGCGACCATGCACAGGTCGTCGGCCGGCCGGCCCTCGGCGTGGCGCACGGCGGCCGTGCGCAGCCCGGCGACGATGTCGGCCGGGGGCGCACCCTGCAGGGCGACGAGCGCCGCGCGCGCCGCCTCCTCGCCGAAGAGGTCGTGGCGGTCGACCTCGCGCGCGGTGCGCGCCTCCGGTAGGCCGTCGGTGTAGAGCAGGACGCCTCCGCCCGGGACGAGCGCGGTCATGACGGAGGTGCCCTCGAGCGTCGGCTCGATCCCGAGCGGCGGGCAGTGGCGCACGCGGGCCAGCGGGACCCCGCGATCGAGGTCCCACGGCGGCGGGTGACCGGCGCTGGCCCACGTCACGGTGCTGCGGTCGGGGGCGATGCTCGCGCACAGCGCGGTGACGAACTCGGTCCCCGGATCGCGCTCGGCCAGCGCCGTGTTGGCCAGGCGCAGGATCGTCATCGGGTCGTCGGCGTACTCGGCGAACAGGGCGATCGTCGCGCGCACGTACGCCGCGCGGCGCGCCGCCGTCAGGCCATGGCCGACGACATCGCCGACCACCACCAGGGTGCTGTTGTGCGCGCCGCGGGTGACGAGGAAGAAGTCGCCCGCCACCAACCCGTCGGCCGGCGTGTAGGAGGTCGCGATCTGGATGCCGTCGACGGCGGGCAGCTCGGGCGCGGTCAGCGCGGCCCGCAGGCTCTCGAGCTCGTCGCGCTCGCGCTCGGACACGGCCAGGGAGAAGCGCAGCAGCGTCTCGCGCTCGAGCAGCGAGGAGACGAGCAGCGCCAGCCCGAAGTAGACCGCGCCGCGCCCGACGGCGCCCACGATCTGGGCGCCCGTGCTGACGTCGGCGGCCGGGCTGATCAGCTGCACCACGACAGAGAGCACCGTGGCGATGGCCGCGCAGATGACCGCCGCCCTGCGGCCGAGCACGAACGCCGCCATGACGATCGGGAAGACGGCCAGGAAGACGAGGCTGAGGCCCGGCGTATCGACGAACGCGCGCAGCACGAAGAGGCCCAGGAGCAGGGCGAAGATGCCGGCACCGAGCCGCTCCCGGCGTGTCCCTCCTCCACCCATGCCGCGGACCATACGTGCCCTGTTACCGCGAGACGCGTGTATCGACGCCGATCTCGGCCAGCCGCTGCCACAGCGGCTCGTCCTGGGACCGCGCGGTCTGCGCCAGCGCCCACTCGCGCAACGCGTCGTCGGGCCTCGCCCGGGCCCCGGCGCTTTCCAGCAGCGCCTGCGCGAAGGCCTCCTCGTCAGCCGCCACGGTCACGGACCGCGACCACGTGCGCAGGCCCGCCAGGTCAGGCGCCACGGTCCGCCGGCCCAGACGGGCGTACTTGAGGATCCGGTAGGGCAGAGCTGCGTCGTTGAACGGCTCGACCTTGAACGGCACGATGCCCACGTCGGCGCACTGGACAAGGCGGGCGGCCGCCTCGTCCTCCACGCGTCCCAGCCACACCAGGTTCGCCGCCGCGCGGCAGAAGGCGAAGTCCGGGTCGTCCCCGCACTCGTCCTCGTGCCACTCGCCCACGAGCAGCAGCACGAGCCGGTCGCCGAGGCGCTCGCTGACCGCGCGCAGCAGCGCCCAGTCGGTGCGCCAGCCGAGGTGGCCGATCGAGATGGCGACGACGTTGGCGCCCTGCGGCGCCGGGAAGGAGTCTGCCGCGAGCGGCACGGTGATCGCGCGGCGCCCGGCGACGCCCTCGATCCGCGCGAGCTCGTCGGAGGCGGTGATGATCGTCGACGAGCGCTCGGCCGCCTGCTCGTGCAGGATCTCCAGGCGCTGGCGCTGCTTCTCGTCGGCGTCGTAGGCCCGCTCGAAGCGATCCCAGCGCCAGTACCAGAGCTCGCAGCCGGGGCACAGAGCCATGATCGCGCGCCCCAACTGGTACTGGAGCGTATGGAAGATGACCACGACGCGCGGCTCGCCCACCCCGCGGCGCAGCGTGCGTACCAGGCGCCGCCCCTGGCGCGCGGCGAGGGCGTCGCCCACGCCGAGCGGCACTCGTGCGAAGGCGCCGTAGGGCATCCGCGGCGGGTCGACGGCGATCACCCCGTCGGCGCGCAGGAGGTCATCGGCCTGGTCGTGCAGGATGAAGCTCTCAAGCGGCGCGGGGAGCAGCAGGACGCAGATCGGCGGGTGCTCCACCGGCCGCAGGCTAGTTGACCGCCCACCCGGCGAGCACCGGCGCACCGGATACCGTCCCGGCCCGTGCAGGGCTACCTCAAGCGCCTCGCCACGTCGGGGCTCGCCTATCAGGCGTCCAGCCTGGTCGCGGGGTTCCTCGCCCTCTTCACCCTCCCGCTCTACACCCACCACCTGACAAGGGCCCAGTTGGGCTACGCCGAGACGTTGCTCACGGCGATCATCCTGGCCAGCATCGTCCTGCGCTTCGGCGTCGGCGAGGCCTTCGTGCGCTTCTACTTCGACGACGACGACGTCGTGCGCCGCGATCGCCTGGCGCGCCGGACGACGTCCTTCGTGCTCGTCACGACCACCGTCGCGGCGCTCGTGGCGGTCGTCTTCGCCGGGGCGCTGTCGCGGGCGTTGCTGGGCGCGCGCGACGCGACGCTCATGGCCTACGGCGTGCTCGGGCTCTGGGCCTTCACGAACCTCGAGATCGCTTATGCGCTGCTGCGTGTCGATGAGCGCCGGCGCACGTACCTGATCGCGAGCGTCAGCAACGTGGTGCTCACCGTCGTGCTCACCGTGACGCTGGTGGTCGGCTTCGACGGCGGCGCGCGCGGCTATGTCCTGGGCAACTACGCGGCGTCGACGATCGTGCTCGTGGGGCTATGGGTCTTCGCATTGCGCCACCGCGTCGGGCTGGACCTGCGCGCGCCGCGCACGCTCGGCCCGATGCTGCGTTTCGGGGCGCCGACGGTGCCGGCCGACGCGGCGGTCTTCGCGCTGAACGTCGTCGACCGCGCGTGGCTGCTGCGCGCCGACTCGCCGGCCGCCGCGGGCGTCTACGCGGTGGCCGTCAAGCTCGCGACGCTCGTCATCGTCGCGGTGCGCGGCTTTCAGTACGCCTGGCCGCCGCTGGCCTACTCGATCGTCGACGAGGACGAGGCGCGCCACCTCTACGCGCTGGTGACGACGGCGTACGTCATCGTCACCGGGCTCGTGGTCGCGGGGCTGACGCTGCTCGGGCGCTGGGTCGTGCGGCTGCTGACCGCCGCCCCGTTCTACCCCGCGCACAAGGCGCTGCCGTGGGTGGCGCTGGGGTGGGCGCTGTACGGGCTCTTCCTCGTCTTCGTCACCATCGCCGGGCGCGCGAAGGTCACCACGCGCACCTTCCCCGCCGCGGTCGTCGGGCTGGCGGTCAACGTCCTCGGCCTGGCGCTGCTGGTCGGGCCGCTCGGCCCTTCCGGCGCGGGCATCTCGCTGTGCGCGGCCTACCTGGCGATGCTCGTCGTCGTGCACATCCTCACGCGGCGGCTGTTCGCCGTGCCCTTCGACTGGCCGCGCCTGGCGCGCGTCGTGGCGATCGTGGGAGGGATCTCGGTGGCGGGCGAGCTGCTGCTGCCCACGAGCGGCGTCGACGGCTTCGCGCTGCGCACGCTCGCCCTGGCGGCCATCCCGGTCGCGCTCGCGCCCGAGCTGCTGCGCCTGCGCCGCGAGCTCGTCTCAAGCGCGGCTTAACGATGTGCGCGGGTCCGGTTGGCGCGGCCCCGCGGGCGGAAGGACGAGCCGGGGCGCGGGCGTCGTCGTGAGGGAAGGCATCACTTCCCCGACACCCCAGGAGACCTCCATGACCCGCCCGTTCCGCCTCGCCGCGCTGGGCCTCGCCAGCGCGCTCCTGCTCGCCGCCTGCGGCAGCTCGGGCTCGTCCGGCACGTCGAGCAGCGCCGCGACGACCACCACGACCGCCAAGAGCTCGCCGCGGCCGGTGTCGGCCGTCGACACCAGGACGGGCT
Source organism: uncultured Actinomycetes bacterium (assembly GCA_963807305.1). Taxonomy (GTDB): domain Bacteria; phylum Actinomycetota; class Thermoleophilia; order Solirubrobacterales; family Solirubrobacteraceae; genus JAOPZW01. Next base: position 288,862 of record CAWEBN010000010.1, on the reverse strand, counting down.
CGCTCGGGACCTTCCTCGTCGACGCCAAGGGCCGCACGCTCTACCTGTGGGACGCCGACCACGGCTCGAAGAGCTCGTGTGACGGCGCCTGCGCGCAGGCGTGGCCCCCGCTGACCACGACGAGCACGCCGAAGGCCGGCGGGAAGGCCAAGGCGTCGCTGCTCGGCACCACCAAGCGCTCGGACGGCTCGCGCGAGGTCACCTATGCCGGCCACCCGCTCTACTACTTCGCGGGCGACACGACCCCCGGGCAGACCACCGGCCAGGGCAACAACGGCTTCGGCTCGCCGTGGTGGGTCGTCTCGCCGGCCGGCCAGGCGCTTCAGCACTGAGATCTACAGGCGCGGGCCGCGGTTGTGCTCGACCGCGGCCTCGCGCAGCCCCTCGCCGCGGTCCGGGCGCAGCGTCGCCGTCACGTGGCGCCAATAGCGCCGGGGGTCGTGGCCGGGGAGGGCGAGTGCCGCAAGCGAGCGCACCGCGTAGGCCCACGCGGTGAGCACGCGCACCACCGCCGCCGCGCCCGCGGAGTGGTGCTTGCGCATGTAGCGGTCGCGGTTGCGCGAGAGCTCGACGATCCGCCGCTCGGGCACCTTGCCGGTCGAGAGCTGCTCGTGGTGGATGGCGACCGCGGCCGGCACGTAGAGCGTGCGCCAGCCCGCGTCGCGCAGGCGCCGGCAGAAGTCGACCTCGTCGGAGTAGACGAAGAAGGCGGGGTCGAACCACTCGATCTCGCGCGCGGCGTCGGTGCGCACGAGCAGGCAGGCGGACTGCGCCCAGTCGACCCTGCGGGTGCGCTGCCCGCGGCTCTGGACCGTGAAGCGCTTGTGCAGGAACAGGGCCCCCACGAGGGCGGTCGCCGGCGTGGGGAAGCGCCACGCGCTGGCCTGCACGCTCCCGTCCGGGCGCAGCAGGCGCGCGCCGGCGGCCGCCGCGTCGTCGCGCTCCTCGAGCGCCTCGCGCAGGGCCATCACGGCGCCGGGGCGCAGCTCTGAGTCCTCGTTGAGCAGCAGCGCGTAGAGCCCGCCCGCGCGCTTGAGCAGCGCAGTGTCGTTCTCGCCCTTGCCCGTCCGGCGCTCGAGCGCGATGACCTCCGGCGCCAGCGCGTGGTTGCGGGCTGCGGCCGGCGACCCGTCGCCCGAAGCGTTGTCGAGGACCAGGACCTCGGTCTCGAAGGGCAGCGCCTCGCGCTCGGCCGCGATGGCGTCCAGGCAGCGCACGAGCAGCTCGCGCTGCTCGGTGTTGACGACGCAGAAAGAGAGCTCGACAGCCACCGGTACGCCTATTGTCACGACTCACATGCGCGTCAGCGTCGTCGATCCGGCTGCCTACACGCCGCCCTACGACCGCGCCCTGTGCGCTGCGCTCGCCCAGGCGGGGGTCGAGGTCGAGCTCGTCACGGCGCCCTTCCCGCACGGCGAGGTGCCCTCGGCGCGCGGCTACACGGTCCGCGAGGACTTCTATCGCTTCGCGCCGAAGGGTCGCGGCCGGCGCTGGGCCCGGCTGGCCCAGCACGTCCCCGACATGCTGCGGGCGTCGCGCCGCGAGGCCGACGTCGTGCACTTCCAGTGGCTCGCGGTGCAGCCGCTCGACCAGCACCTGCTGCGCGCCTACAGCCGCCCGCGGGTCATGACCGCCCACGACGTGCTCCCGCGCGAGCCGGTCGCAGGCCAGGTCGACGCCCAGCGCCAGCTCTACGAGCGCATGGACGCGATCGTCGTGCACACCGAGCACGGGCGCGCGCGGCTGGTCGACGAGCTCGGCGTGCCGCCCCAGCGGGTGCACGTGATCCCTCACGGGATCCTGCGCCCGGCCGGCGACGCCCCGCTGCCGCCCGAGCTGCCCCACTACGACGGCACCGTCGTGCTGTGCTTCGGCCTGCTGCGTCCGTACAAGGGGATCGACGTGCTCGTCGAGGCGTGGCAGGAGATCGAGGACGCCGAGCTGTGGATCGTCGGCGCGCCCCGCATGGACACCGAGCCGCTGCGCGCGGCGGCGCCGCCCAGCGTGCGCTTCGTCGAGCGCTTCGTCAGCGAGGGCGAGGCGGCGGCCCTCTTCCGCCGCGCCGACCTCGCCGTGCTGCCCTACCGCGAGATCGAGCAGTCCGGCGTGTTGTTCACGGCGCTGGGGTTCGGCGTGCCGCTGGTCCTCACCGATGTGGGCGGCTTCCCGGAGGTCGCGGCGGCCGGCGCGGCCGAGCTCGTCGTACCCGGCGACGCGGCGGCGCTGCACGACGCCCTCGCGAGCCTGCTCGCCGATCCCGCGCGCCGCGCCACGCTGGCGATGGCCACGCTGCGCCTGGCCGACGAGGTGCACGGCTGGGACGCGATCGCGCGCGCCCACCTCGAGCTCTACGACTCGCTGTTGCGGTGATCGCGGTCGCCGTCGTCTTCTGGGCGGCCGCCGGCCTGCTCGTGTACGCGCAGGTCGGCTATCCGCTGCTGCTCGAGCTGCTCGGCCGCCTCCGCCGCGGGCGCAGCGTCGTCGCCGCCGTGCCCGACGGCGCCGAGCCGTCGGTGTCGCTCGTCATCGCCGCACACCGCGAGGCGCCCATCATCGCCGCGAAGGTGGCCAACGCGCGCGAGCTCGACTGGCCGGCCGAGCGCCTCGAGGTGATTGTCGCGTGCGACGGCTCGCCCGACGACACGCCCGCCCGCGCCCGGGCGGCAGGGGCCGACGTCGTGCTCGAGCTGCCATGGGGCGGCAAGGTGCGCGCGCAGGACGCCGCGGTCGAGCGCGCCGGCGGCCAGCTGCTGGCGTTCTCCGACGCCAACGCGCTCTGGGAGACCGGGGCCCTGCGCGCGCTGGCGGCGGCCTTCGCCGACGACCGCGTCGGCTACGCCTGCGGGCAGGTGCGCTTCCTCAACGACGGCGGGACGAACCAGGAGGGCCTGTACTGGCGCTATGAGATGGCGATTCGGGCGCGCGAGTCCCAGCTGCAGTCGGTCACCGCAGGCAACGGCGCCATCTATGCGGTGCGTCCCGAGGCGTACCTGCGCGTCGACCCGATCATGGGCCACGACCTGTCGCTGCCGTTCAACGTGGTCAAGCGCGGGTGGCGCGCGGTGTACGCCCCCGCAGCGCGGGCGGTCGAGAAGATGGTTCCCACCGTGGAGGGCGAGTTCGCGCGCAAGCGGCGCATGATGAGCCACGCCTGGCCGATCGTCCTGCGCGGCGGGCTGCTGTCGCCACGCGGCTATCCACCGCTGTACGCGCTCATGGTCGCCTCGCACCGGCTGCTGCGCTACGCGACGCCCTTCCTGCACCTCGTTGCGCTGGCCGCCAACGCGCTGCTCCTGGGCGAGGGCTGGGTCTACGTCGCCACCTTCGCGATGCAGATCGCGGTGCTGGTGGCGGCCCTCGCCGGGCGCGTGGTGCCCGTGCGCGCATTGCTGGTCGCCCGCTACTACGTGCTCACCACCGCCTCGATGGCGGCCGGGCTGTGGGACTACCTGCGCCACGGCACGCCGGCCGGCTGGGCCCCGCCGGAGGGCACGCGCTGATGGCGCGCCGCCTCTTCGACGTGGTCGTGGCCGGCTCGGCCCTGCTCGTGGCGTCGCCCCTCCTGCTCGCGGCGATCGTCGCCATCCGCCTGGAGTCGCGCGGCAGCGCGATCTACCGCCAGCGGCGCGTGGGCAAGGACGGCCGCGCCTTCGACGTGCTCAAGCTGCGCACGATGGTCACCGGCGCCGAGCACATGGGCGCCGGCCTGGCCGTCAGCGAGGGCGACACGCGCATCACCCGCGTCGGGCGGCTGCTGCGCCGCACATCGCTCGACGAGATGCCCAACCTGGTCAACGTCCTGCGCGGCGACATGGCGATCGTAGGTCCGCGCCCGACCGTCCCCGTCCAGGTCGACCGCTACACGGTGCGCCAGCGCGGTCGCCTGGCGGTCAAGCCGGGCATCACGGGGTGGGCGCAGGTCAACGGGCGCACCGAGCTGCCGTGGGACGAGCGCATCGAGCTCGACCTCTGGTACATCGACCACCGCTCCTGGCGCCTGGACCTGCGCATCCTGCTGCTCACCGTCCGCATGGTCTTCGGCGGCGAAGGCCTGTACCGCGGCGAGGCGCCTGCGTGGCGCGACCCGCCGAGCGACTCCTGAGCTGCCGCTCCCGGGCGGCCTGTCTCGGCGCCTGGCCCGTCTTGTCGCCTGGCCCGTCTCGGCGGGCGGCGCTGCGCGGCCAGTCACCGAGGGAAGCGGGCCCGTACGCCCGAGCGGCGCGAGCTGTCCTGCGCTTGTGGTCGCAGGACGACCGTTAGGCAGGACGGCCCGCCGAGGAACCGCCCCGGCCGGCACCTACCCCTCGATGCCCGACCGCGACCCGGCGCCGGGGCGCGCTGCGCGGGCGGCGGCCGCCGATGTGCTGCGCCGAGCTGCCGGGCTGCGCCGGAGCCGCCGGGCTGGCCGGACCCGCCGTGGCCGGCGGAGCTTGCCGCGCTCGGCGGAGGTGCCGGGCCGCGTGGAGCCGCCGCGATCGGCGAAGCGCTTGCGCTGGGCCGTTCCGCCTCGCCCGGAGTCCCCCGGCTGGGCGCCGCTGCGGCCGAAGCCGCCGCGCTCGCCGCCACCGCGCCCGCCGCCACCGCGCCCGCCCTGCTGACCGCCTCGCTGCGAGTCCCCGCCCCGCCCGCGGCCGTCCGTCGCCGCCGCTCGGCGCGGCCCGCCGCCGGCGCCGTGACGGTGGTGGCGCCCGTCGCGCCGCATCCACGCCTCGTGCTTGCCGTGGCGCCCGCGCGCGTCGCTCGCCACCGCGGGACGCGCCGGCGCAGCCGCCGGCGCCGCCGCGGCCACGACGACCGGCGCCGCGGTCTGCGCGCTCACGCTCGGCTTCACCGCCCGCGCCCCGCCGTGGCCGCCCTTGGCGAAGCATCCGAGGCGGTCGCCGCCACGGGCCCGCGCGCGTCGTGCAGCTCCACCTCGCGCACCGCGACGTACCCCGCGCTCCCGGCGCTTCCGGCCACCGCGGCGCACAGCAGGGTCTTGGCCGCGACGCCCTTCGCCGCGCCGCCCAGCCCGGCCAGGGAGCCTCCGCCGCCGGCGGAAAGGCCCGCGGCGCCCAGGATCGCCGCCTTCAGCCCCGCCGTCGGCACCACCGGGAGCAGCCGCGGCCATCGCGACGCGCTGGCGGCGGACCTCCGCCTCGAACGCCGCGCAGCCCTCGCAGCGCGCCACGTGGCGGCGCAGCGTCGCACGCTTGAACGCCGCGCCGCGGGCCGTCGCGAGCTGCTCGCGGATCTCGACGCACGGTGTCTCGCGCGCTCGTCGCCAGCCGGCGAGCGACTCGCGAGCCTGGAAGACCAGCGCCTTCACCTTCTCGCGCCGCACGCCGAGGATCTCGGCGATCTCGTCGTGGCTGTGGTCGCCCAGCTCGAAGAGCACGAGCGCCGCGCGCTGCTCCTCGGCCAGCTGCTCGAGGTCGGCCAGCAGGCCGCGCAGCTCGGCGCGCCGCTCGACGTCCGCGGCGAGCCCGTCGCTCGCGGCATGCCCGTCGTCGAGGGCCGCGTGCTCGCGGCGCGCGCGCAGGACCGACAGGCAGCGGTTGCGCGCGATCGTGTAGAGCCAGGCCTTGAGGCGGATCGGCCGCTCACTGGTCCGCAGCGCGCGGTAGGCGGCCATGAAGGTGTGCTGGAGGGCGTCCTCGGCCTCCTCGTTGCTGGCGAGCATGTGCCGGCAGAAGGCGAGCAGGCTGCGGTGATAGCGGTCGAAGACCAGCTCGAAGGCACGCTCGTCCCCGGCGCGGACACGGGCGACGAGGGCGTCGTCGGAGCGCCCGCGCGGAAAGCGCCGGCGCGATCGGGGCCGCCCGAGGGGCCGCCCGCGTGCGGTGGTGGGGAGTGATGCGTCCGTGGACAAGGTCCCAGCACATCCTTTCCAACGCGCGCATCCGGTACGGGTTGGAAGCTGGCGGAGCCGTTCTGCCCGGCCACTATCCTGCGCAACCGGGATGCCGTTCTTCCGCCACGAAGGCAGCCGCCTGGCCTACACGATCTACGGAGACGGTCCGCGCACGTTCGTCCTGGTCCACGCGCTGCTGCTCTCGCAGAAGATGCACCGCCCGCTCGCGCGCGCCCTGGCCGAGCGCGGCAACCGGGTGGTGACGCTCGACCTGCTCGGTCACGGGCGGTCGGATCGCCCGCAGGACATGACGCGCTACTCGATGCCGTTCTTCGGGCAGCAGATGATCGCCCTGCTCGACCATCTCGAGGTCGACGAGGCGGTGCTGGGCGGGACCTCGCTGGGCGCGAACGCGACGCTCGAGGCCGCGGTCCACGCGCCCGAGCGCGTGCGCGGCATGGTCGTCGAGATGCCCGTGCTCGACAATGCGCTGCTGGGCTGCGCCATCGCCTTCACGCCGCTCATGATCGCCCTGACCTTCGGTGAGCGCGCGATGCGCCTGGCAGCCCGCGGCGCGCGACTGGTCCCGAGCGGGGCCGGGCCGCTGCTGGCCGACGTCGCCCTGGACACCGTCCGCCAGGACCCGGCGCCCAGCGCGGCGGTCCTGCACGGGCTGTTCTTCGGCCGCACGGCGCCGCACAAGACGCAGCGCCGCGAGATCGCGGCGCCGGCGCTCGTCATCGGCCACGCCCGCGACCCCGTCCACCCGTTCAGCGACTCCGACGCGCTCGTCGCCGAGCTGCCGAGCGCACGCCTCGTGCAGGCCAGCTCGATCCTGGAGCTGCACGTCGATCCGGACCGGCTCACCCGCGAGATAGGCGACTTCATCGACACCTGCTGGGAGGCCCGCCGCCGCGGCGGTGCGTCGCGCACCCGCCGCGTCGCCTAGGCTTCCGGATCGCCCATGGCCCATCGATCCGAGGAGAAGGAGCGCCGGCGCCAGGAGCGCCTCGCGAAGGAGGAGGAGGCGCGCAAGGCCGCCTCGCGCAAGCGCACGCTGCAGATCGGCGGCGGCGTGGTGCTGGGCCTGGCGGTGATCGCCGTCATCGCGATCGTCGCGCTGGCCGGCGGCAGCAGCAAGGGCGACTCGTCGGCCAACATCTCGAAGCTCACCGCCGACGCGAAGGCCGCGGGCTGCACCTTCTCGCAGTTCAAGTCCGAGGGCCGCAACCACACGGCGAGCAAGGTCACCTACAAGACGAACCCGCCCACGTCGGGCAACCACAACCCGACGCCGGCGCAGGACGGCATCTACCGCGCCGGCAACTCGCCGCCGAAGGAGAACTTCGTCCACACGCTCGAGCACGGGCGCATCGAGTTCCAGTACAAGCCGGGCACGCCGGCCGCCGACGTGGCCAAGCTGCGCAAGTTGGCCGAGGAGCCCTTCAACGGCACCGCCGGCTACCACGTCCTGCTGTTCGAGAACAACACGAACATGCCGGCCCAGTTCGCCGCGACGGCCTGGACGAAGTCGATCACCTGCCCCGCGCTCACGACCGGGGCGATCGGGGCCATGCGCGACTTCCGCAAGGCCTTCACCGACAAGGGCCCCGAGTTCATCCCGTAGGTCTCGGCGGGAACGACCGCCCGCGGGCTGGCACGCTTGCGCTAGCGTTCGGTGACGCATCGTTCACTTTTCGTAGGAGGCACGTCCCTAGATGGCCAAGCAGCCCCGCATCCTCGTCGGCCAGGTGGCCGCGATCACCGGCGCCGCGCGCGGCATCGGCAAGGCGACGGCGCAGGCCTTCGCCCGCGAGGGCATGAAAGTGGCGATCGGGGACCTCGACGCCGAACTCGCCGAGCAGGCGGCGGTCGAGGTGGGGCCCAACGCCGCCGGGTTCGCGCTCGACGTGACCAGTCGCGACTCGTTCGAGGCCTTCGTCGACGCCGCCGAGGAGCGCTTCGGCCCGCTCGACGTGCTCGTCAACAACGCGGGCATCATGCCCGTTGGACGGTTCATCGACGAGGACGACGCGACCGCCGTGCGGATGGTCGACATCAACCTCCACGGCGTGATCCACGGCATGAAGATCGCCCTGCCGCGCATGATGGCCCGCAACCGCGGCCATGTGGTCAACATCGCCTCCCAGGCCGGCAAGTACGGCGCCCCCGGCGGCGCGACGTACTCGGCCACCAAGCACGCCGTGATCGGCCTGACCGATGCCGTCCGCGGCGAGCTGCACATCGAGGGCTCGGCCGTCGAGCTCAGCTACGTCCTGCCGTTCGTGGTCAAGACCGAGCTCGGCGCCGGCATCGAGGACGCCCGGGGGATGAAGAAGCTCGAGCCCGGTGACGTGGCCGACGCGATCGTCGACGCGCTCAAGCACGCCGTCGTCGACGTGTGGGTGCCGCGCTCCAGCCGCCACATCCATCGCATCAGCGCGCTGCTGCCGCGCCGCGCCAGCGAGGGCGTCGCCCGCGCGCTGAAGGCCGACCGCGTCCTCATGGGCGCCGACAAGCAGGCCCGCGCCGCCTACGAGCTGCGCGCGGCCCACTCCGAGCCGGGCCTCGAGCCCGGCGAGGAGCCGCGCCAGCTCACCTCCTAGCCGTGGCGCAGCCCGGCGCGCCGGCGCACGAACCGGCCGACGTACGGGGCGCCCGGGTAGGTGTGCATCGCCAGACCGGCATCGGCGAACGCGCGACCGGGCGAGCCCGCTCCCACGAGTGAGGCGACGCCGACGCTCGCGTCGGTGCCCACCGGCCCGTGCGAGGTCTCCACACGCAGGTTCTGCGCCGCCTCGCGGATGGCGTCGGCCGTCGTCTTGGCCGCGTCCATGTCGGCGTGGGCGAGCAGCGCGGCGATCTCGTGGTCGCCGACGTAGGCGACGACGTCGGTGCCGCGCAGGCGCCGGCGCACGCCGTCGAGGATCCCGGCGACGAGCTTGTCCGCCGTCTCGGTGCCGTGGCTCGAGCGCACTTCGGGCAGCCCGGGCAGCGAGCAGCGCACGAGCGCCGCCTGCTCGCCGTAGCGCCGGCAGCGCAGCAGCTGGTGGCGCACGGCGCGCTCGAAGGCGCGCTGGCCGGGAGGGCCGGCGAGGACGCCGGCTCCGGTGGTGCGCTGGTCCTCCGGCGCGTCGGTGAGGTGCCACAGCAGGCAGGCCTCGGCGCCGTCTGATGCGTCCACCAGCGAGGCCGAGGCCCCGACCCGCAGGTACGAGCCGTCGCCGCGCGCCAGCCGCCACGTGCCGCGGTCGACGATGACGCGTCGCTCGAGCACGAGCCGCCGCCGGACCTCCTCGTCGGGCAGGTCGGCCGGGTGCGTGAGGTCCTGCACCGTGCGCCCGACCAGCTCGTCGGCGCCGAAGCCCAGCAGGGTGCACAGCGAGCGGTTCACGCGCACGATCCGGCCCTCGGGCGAGATCAGCGCCATCGCCGCCGGCGCGACGTGGAAGGCGCGGTCGAGCCCGGCGAGGGCGGTCTCGCGGCGCGCGTGGACGCGGCCACGGGCGACCAGCGCGTCGAGGCGGACCTGCAGCTCGGCGGCGTCGAACGGCTTGACGACGCAGTCGTGCGCTCCCGCCAGCAGCAGGCCGGGCACGTCGTCGGGCGAGGCCGCCAGCGTCAGCAGCGGCGCCTCCCCGAGGCGCCGGCGCAGCGCGGCGATCGCGCTCGAGCCCGCGGCGGCGTCGAGCACGACGGCGTCGGGGCGGCCGTCGGCGATGACGCGCGCGGCCGCCAGCGCGTCGAGCGCGTGGACCACGTCGTAGCGGCGGCCGAGGAGCTCGGCGACGTAGGCCCCGAGCTCGGAGTCGCGGGAGACGATGAGGATCCTCGCGCGATCGGTGCCGGGGTCGCCGGCCAGCGCCGGCGCGTCGCGGCGCCCGTCGGCGTCGAGCTCGGCCCGCAGCCGCTCGACCGTCGCGCGCTGGCGCTCGGCCACGTCGATCCCGGGGAGGGCCCTGGCGCCCTCACCGTCGCTGCTGCCGTCGACGTTGACGGGCAGGTCGACCACGAAGAGCGCGCCGCCCTCGGGGGCGTCGGTCAGGGTGACCATGCCGTTGTGCAGCGTCACGAGGTCGCGCACGATCGCCAGCCCCAGGCCGGTGCCCCCGGGCCGCGCCGCGCTCCCCGCGCCGCGCTGGTAGCGCTCGAAGATCGTCTCGCGCAGCCCGTCGTCCACGCCGGGGCCGCTGTCGGCGACCTCGATCCGCAGCCGCTCGCCGGCACTTGCGACGGTGCAGCGCACGATGCCGCCGGTGGGCGCGTACTTCAGCGCGTTGGCCAGCAGGTTGGAGACGACCGAGAGCACCTTCTCCTCGTCCAGCCGCGCCGGAAGCTCCGGCGGAGACTCGAGGATCAGGCTCTGGTCGCGCAGCTCGGCGACGCTGGCGAAGCCGTCGCAGCTCGAGCGCACGAGGCGGGCCACGTCGACGTCGCGCGGCTCGAGCTCGAGGTGGCCGCCGTCGAGGCGCGACACCTGCAGCAGTTCCTCGACGCGCTTGAGCAGCACGTAGGCGTTGGCGCGGATACGCCGGACGTCCTCGGTCTGGCCGTCGCCGAGGTCGGCCGCTGCGAGCAGGCGCCCGCACAGGCCGAGCACGATGGACAGCGGCGTCTTGAGCTCGTGGCCGACTCCGGCCAGCAGCTCACGGCGCTGATCGTCGAGCGCGCGTGACCAGCTCGCGAGCGAGCTGGCTTCGAGGTCGCGACGACTCACGTCCTCGACGCGTCGCCCGACCGTCCTCCGCTGCGCTCGGGAATTGCCCCCGTCGGAATCCGATCCGACCATTCCCTATAACCCCCCCGGGTCTGCACGTCATATGTGCTGCTGTACGTCCCGAATCAAAGCGGCACGTTACCGCACAAGGTGGGGAAGTTCGTACCCCAGCGTCCCCGGCGTCTCCCCCCCGCGGAGGCGCACGCAACTCACCCGTCTGCTCGCGGAGGCCGGGGCTACGTTCCGTGGCGCACGGTCCTGCGGCAACGACGCCCTCCCGATCGTGCGCCTGTCGCACACGCGGCGGGAGGCAGTCGAGCTGACTCGCCTCATGCCGCCCTGCGGCCGCCGGGCGGTTCCCCGTCTACCCCCCAGGGGGCCGCCCGTGCGGCAGTGGGGTAGCCGTGCGGCAGTGGGGTAGGAAAGTACCCCCACAGATCGGCCTCCGTGCAGTTTCATACCCCTTGCCGTCAGACATGGGCGGCACCGGTTACGCAAGGGGCAAACTCCGGGGGGAAACATGTCACAGCAGGAACTCGAGGGCACGCGCCCTCATGGCGACGACGAGCCATTGAAGGTCATCGTCGTCGATGACGATCCGCTCGCGCGCAGGATGCTGCGCGATGTGCTTCAGAAAGCAGGCATCACGGTCATTGCCGAAGCCGGCAACGGTCGCGAAGCCATCGAGCTGAGCGTCTACTACAAGCCGGACGTCGTGGTCATGGACCTCGTCATGCCGGGGATGGACGGCGTCGCCGCCACGCGTCAGATCGTCGATCAGGCGCCCGACGTGCGGGTGGTGATGCTCACCTCGTCCGACAGCGAGGAGGTCGGGCTCATGACGCTGCGCGCGGGAGCCTCCGGCTTCCTGTGCAAGAGCGTCGGCGTCGACGCGCTGCCGCGCGCGCTGCGGTGCGCGAGGGACGGCGAGGCCGTGGTCTCGCGAGCGCTGACGATGCGTCTCATCGAGGGCATGCGCCGCGTGCGCGAGGACGGCTCGGGCATGCGCCCGATCCGCAGCCCGCTCACGCCGCGGGAGTGGGAGGTGCTCGACCTGCTGTGCCAGGAGAGCTCGACCGACGAGATCGCCGACACGCTCGTGCTGTCGGTCGAGACCGTCCGCTCGCACATCAAGAGCGTCCTTCGCAAGCTCGGCGTGCGTTCACGTCAGGAGGCGGTCAAGGCCGCTTCCGGCCTGCGCTCGGGGCTCGTGCTGGACGGCGTGGCACCCGCGTGACTCCGCAGGCCGCGCCGGCCTACAGCGGCGCCGAGTCAGACCTCGACGCCTACGCGGCCCAGGCCGCGCATCAACTCGGCGAGGCGGTCGCGCTTCTGCGCGGCTACCTCGTCGTGCTCGAGCAACGCGGCGAGCGCGATCCCGAGCTGGGCGACGCGCTGCGGGGCCTGTCGGCCGGCACCGAGCGCGCACAGCGCTTCGTCGACGACCTGCTCGACCTGGCCGCAGCCGGGCGCGCCGAGCCGGCGGCCGAGCGTGTCGCGCTCGATGAGGCTCTCGACGCCGCACGCCGGCGGCTGGCCGACGAGCTGAGCGACGCCGGCGCGGACGTCCGCGCCGGCCCTCTGCCCATCGTCCGCGCCGACCGCGAGCTCGTCGCCCGCCTGCTGGTCCACCTGCTGCGCGTCGCGCTCGCCGCCGGCGCGCGCAATGTCGAGGTCCAGGCCGCCGAGGAGGACGGCGCCGTCCGCGTGGAGATCCGCGACGACGGCACGCCGACGACCGGCGATCCCTTCGCGCCCTTCGCCCGCGCGCGCGGGCGCGGCCCGCTGGTCGGCGCCGGGGTCGGGCTCACCGTGAGCCGCCGGCTCGTGGAGCTGCATGGCGGCACGATCGCGCTGGCCCAGGACGACGACGGCACGACGCTCGTCACCTTCACCCTTCCCGCCGAGGGTTAGGCACCCACGTGCGGATCCTGCTCTGCGACGACACCCCGGAGCTGCGAACGCTGCTGCGCTACGCGCTCGAGTCCGGGGACGGCGTTGAGATCGTCGGTGAGGTGGGCGACGGCGACGCCGCCGTGCAGCTCGCGGCCGACGAGCAACCCGAGGTCGTCGTGCTCGATCTGGAGATGCCCGGCCCCGATCCCGAGGCCCTGCTGATCGGCCTGCGCCGCGCCGCGCCGGAGGCTGCGCTCGTGACCTTCTCGGGCCACCGGCCGGCCGACGTGGCCGGGGCCGCGGTCGACGAGATCGCGCTGCACGTGCCGAAGACGACGGATCTCACGGTCGCGGCCAGAGCCGTGCGCGCCCTGGGCGGCCGCCTGCGCGCGTGAACCAGCCGCCGCGCGGCGGCATACTGCGCCAATGAGCTCGAGCCTGGGCGCCGAGCCGTTGCGGCCCGCGGTGCCTCGTGTCGTCATCGCCGACGACGACGCGCTGTTCCGCAGCGGCGTGCGCGCGGCGCTGCAGGAGGCCGGGATCATCGTCATCGCCGAGGCCGACAACGGCCGCGACGCCATCGACCTCGCCGTGCACTTCCGCCCCGACGTGGTGCTCATGGACGTCGTCATGGTCGGAATGGACGGGATCTCCGCCACGCGCACGATCGCCGGCCGGGCGCCGGAGGTCAGCGTCGTCCTGCTGACGAGCTCGCAGGACGCCGAGCTGGGGATGATCGGCCTGCGTGCCGGCGCCGACGGGCACCTGGTCAAGGGCATGGCCTACGACGACCTCGTCGCCGCGGTCCGCGCCGCCGCTGACGGTGAGCCGGTGCTGGCGCCGGCCGTCGCTCGCCGTCTGATCGAGCGCCTGCGCGCCCTGCCCGATGGCGGCCTCGGCGTGCGCCCGGTGCGCAGCACGTTGACGTCGCGCGAGTGGGAGGTGCTCGACCTCCTGTGCGCGGGCCTGACCGTCGACGACGTGGCCGATCGGCTCGTGCTCGCCCGCGACACAGTCCGCACGCACGTCAAGCGCATCCTGCGCAAGCTCGGCGTGCACTCCCAGGCCGAGGCGATCGAGATGGCCAACGGGATCCGCGCGACCTACGCGCCCGGTCATCGGGAGCCGCTCGCCTGACGGATTCACCGAGGGGTGCCGAAGGCGGCACAGACGGCGAAGCCGCTGCGCACGCCGCGAATCGGACCCACCCACCCGTCCCCCGGCCGAAGGCCGGATCGTCTCTCTCTCGACATGAGAGGCGGGAGGTCCGCGTCGTGGTACGGACCTCCCGCCTGCGCCCCGGGTAGGGGGGTGACGAACCCGGGGCGTGTTCTCAGGCTCTCGCCAAGCGTGCTAGCAGCGCAGGACGAGACTCTCCGCCGGGTGGCCGGCCGAGATCGTTGGCGCCGTCCCTGGCGCTCAAAGGTAGGTCCTAGCGGTCATGGCGCGCGGAGACGCCGGCGAGGGGGCCGGGCGCGAGAGCACCCGGGCGTAGGCGGCCAGCAGGGCGCCCTCGGAGTGCTGCCAGGAGAGCTCGGTCTCGACGCGCTCGCGCGCCAGCGCGCCCATCTGCTCGCGCCGCTCGGGGTCGTCGAGCAGCTCGGCCACGCAGCGCCCGAGGCTGTCCGGGTCGCCAGGCGCGGCGTAGAGCGCGCTGTCGCCGGCCGAGACGCGCGACTCGGGCAGCGCGTAGGAGGCCACCGCGCGTCCGAGCGCCATGTACTCGGGGATCTTGATCATGGTCGAGACGTCGTTGAGCGGGCTCGGCGGATCCGGCGCCAGGCAGACGTCCGACGAGGACAGGATCAGGCGGATGTCGTCGTCGCCGCGCCAGCCGGCGAACTCGACGTGGTCGCCGAGGCGCAGCTCGTCGGCCAGTGCGCGCATGGCGGGCAGCGCATCGCCGTCGCCGATGAAGACCGCGTGCCAGTCGTCGCGCAGCGCCCGCAGCGCGGCGAGGGCGCGCAGCGCGTGGTCGACACCGTCCTGAGGCCCCATGATCCCGAGGTAGGAGATCAGGTGGGCGCGCCCGCGGCGCCACGCCGGGTCGGGATCGACCGGGCGGAAGCGCTTGAGATCGGGCCCGTTGCGCACGACGAAGACGTCCTCGGGATCCATGCCGCCGCGCTCGACGGCGACGCGGGCGTAGGACCCGTTGGTGGCCAGCGAGACGTCGGCCATCCGGTAGGCCACGCGCTCGGCGCGGAGCGTCGCGCGGTAGCCGAGGTCCTCGCCGCGCCCGAAGCGCGAGCGGTAGAGCTCGGGGACCAGGTCGTGGTGGTCGAAGATGAAGCGCGTGCCCTGGCGGCGCAGGCTGCGCGCGGCCAGCAGCAGGAGGTCGGGCGGGTTGCACGCGTGGACGACGTCGAAGCGCCTCTCCCGCGAGAGCCTGCGCACCAGCTTGCGCAGGCGCCACAGGGCCTGCCCGTATTCGCGCGCATAGCCGAGCGTGCTGCCCGCGGGGCGCAGCGGGTAGCGGTGGATCTCGATGCCCTCGAGCACCTCGAAGGGCGCGTCGTCGCGATCGGTGCCCTGGGCACAGGCGATGACGACCTGCCATCCGGCGGCGGCCAGCGTGCGGCTGATGTTCCACACCCGGCGGTCGGCCGGGACGGGAGCGTTCTCGCTGATGATGAGGACGCGGCCGGCGCGCATCAGGCGGCACCACGGCCGGCGAAGACGACCGGCACGGTCCGCGCAAGGATCTTCACGTTGAGCCACAGCGACCGGGTGCGCGCGTACTCGACGTCGAGGGCGATCATGTCCTCGAGGCCCAGCTCCGAGCGTCCGTTGACCTGCCAGAGGCCGGTCATGCCGGGCTTGACCGCGAAGCGATCGAACCAGTGCGGCGGATAGTGCTCGACCTCGTAGGGGATCGGCGGTCGGGGGCCGACGAGCGACATGTCGCCGCGCAGCACGTTCCACAGCTGAGGCAGCTCGTCGAGGCTCGACTTGCGCAGGAAGCGCCCGACGCGGGTGACGCGCGTGTCGTTGGCCATCTTGAAGAAGTTCGACTGATCGCCCTGGGCGTGCATCTCGCCCGGCGCCGGCTCGCGAGCGGCGATCAGGCCGATGACGAACTCGCGATGGGTCTCGTGCCCGGCCCCGCTGTGCATGGTGCGGAACTTGTTGACGGTGAAGGGCTCCTGCCTGCGCCCGACGCGGCGCTGGCGGTAGATCGCGCGCCCGCTCGAGTCCAGCCGGATGGCGATCGCGAGGGCGAGGAAGAGGGGCGAGAGGATGAGCAGCAGGACGGCGGAGACCGCTACGTCCAACGCCCGGCATGCCGCCGCCGAGTACCTCGACTCACCCTCGGCGACCGCTAGACGTGTGGTCGAGAGGCTGCCGGCTTCCGTGCTGCTCGCGCTCATACCGGATAAACGTTCCGACAGGCCCTGCGCTCGCGGACGGGAAACGAATGATTCTCAGGCGGCGAGGGCGACGACGTGGGCGGCGAGCCGCTCGATCACGTAGTCCTGCTGCTCGTCGGAGAGGCCCGGAAACAGCGGCAGCATGATCACGTCGGCGGCGGCCGCCTCGGTGTGCGGAAGCGGGACGCGCAGGGGCTCCGGGTACGAAGGCTCCTGGTGGATCGCCATCACGCCGCGGCGCGTGGCGATGCCGTCGTGCAGCAGCCGGCGCATGAGCTCGGTCCGCCCGACGGGCGAGCGGGCGCCCACGCGCACGCAGTAGGACTGCCAGGTGCGCGACGCGTACTCGGGCTCGTAGGGAGCGTCGAGGTGCGGGATGCGCTCGAGCGCGTCGCCGTAGCGGTCGGCCTGGCGCGTGCGCTCGGCCAGGATGTCGTCCAGGGCCTCGAGCTGGCGCAGCCCGAGGGCCGCCTGCATGTCGGTCATGCGGCAGTTCCAGCCGCGCTCGGGATAGCCCTCGAAGACGATGTCCTTCGCGCCGTGGCGCGCGAGGTCCGACAGGTCCATCGCGTGCTGGCGCAGGGTGCGCAGGCGCGCGGCCACGGCCGGGTCGTGAACGGCGATCATGCCGCCCTCGCCGGTGGTGATGACCTTGCGCGGATGCAGGGAGAAGCAGGCCAGCGGGCCCAGCGAGCCGATCGGCCGGCCCTTGTACTGCGCGCCGATGGCGCAGGCGGCGTCCTCGACGAGCTCGAGCCCGTAGCGGTCGGCCAGCGCGATGAAGGCGTCCATGTCCGCCGGCAGCCCGACCTGGTGCACGGGCATGATGGCCTTCGTGCGCTCGGTGATCGCGCGCTCGGCCGACGCGGGGTCGAGGTTGTAGGTCAGCGGGTCGACGTCGGCGAAGACGGGCGTCGCGCCGCACTGCCAGACCGCGTTGGCCGTGGCGATGAACGACAGCGACGGGACGATGACCTCGTCGCCGGGGCCGACGCCCGACACGTACAGCGCGAGCTGCAGCGCCGTGGTGCAGTTGGTCGTGGCCACCGCGTCGGGCGCGCCCACGCGCTCGGCGTAGGCGGCCTCGAAGGCGGCGACGCGCGGGCCCTGGGAGACCCAGCCGGAGGCGACGGCCTCGGCGACGGCGGCGCCGTCGGCCGCGGTCAGCGACGGGCGCGCGAAGGGGACCTCCATCAGGAGGCCTTCGCCAGCGGGGAGTCGGCGAGCTCGCGCTCGACGCGCCACCAGGTGACCAGGCGCGTGAGGCCCTCGAGCAGCCCGACCTCGGCCTCGAAGCCCAGGCGCTCGCGCACGGCGTTCGTATCGGCCAGGCGGCGGGTGACGCCGTTGACGGCCCGCGGCGGCCCGTGGACGACCGAGAGGTCCGAGTCCATGACCTGCAGCAGCGCCTCGGCGAGCTCGAGCAGGCTCGTCTCCACGCCGGTGGCGACGTTGAAGACCTGGTCGGTCAGGTCGGAGTTGGCGGCCAGGACGTTGGCGCGAGCGATGTCGCCGACGTAGATGAAGTCCATCGTCTGCAGGCCGTCGCCGAAGATGAGCGGCGGCTCGCCGGCCTCGATGCGCTCCATCCAGCGCACGAGCACCTCGGTGTAGAGGCCGTGGACGTCCATCCGCGCGCCGTAGGCGTTGAAGTAGCGCAGCGCGACGTAGTCGAGGTCCGACATCGCCTTGAAGCTGCGCAGCAGCCCCTCGTTGAAGACCTTGGCCGCGCCGTAGAGCGTGTCGTTGGCGTACGGGTGGTGGTTCTCCTTGGTGGGGAACTCCTCGGCCAGCCCGTAGATCGAGGCCGACGACGCGGCCACGAGCTTGCGCACGCCCTCCTGCGCGGCGGCCTCGACGACGTTGTAGGTGCCGTCGACGAGGACCTCGAGCGCCAGCCGCGGCTCCTCCGCGCACTGCGTGATGCGGATGGCCGCCTGGTGGAAGACGACGTCGATGCCGCGCGTCAGCTCGCGCACGAGCGCCGCGTCGCGGATGTCGCCCTCGACGATCTCGACGTTGCCGTTGGCCGTGGCCCAGGCGAGGTTCTCGCGGCGGCCGCGAACGAAGTCGTCGAGCACGACCACTTCGCGCGCTTCCTGCGCGACCACCAGGTCGGCGATGTGCGAGCCGATCATGCCGGCGCCGCCCGTGATCAGTACGCGGTCCCCGCGCAGATTCCGTTCCGAAGACATGCCCAGTCAACGGGCGGCGACGGCGCGATCTTCCGCGTCCACGAGGTCGCGGACGACCCTCGCGGGGTTGCCGGCGGCGATCACGCCGGGCGGGATCGAGCGCGTCACGACGCTGCCGGCGCCCACCACGGAGTCCCGGCCGATGGTCACGCCCTTGAGGATCTTCGTCCCGTCGCCGATGAAGACGTTCTCCTCGATGCGGACGGGGGCCATCGCCGGCCGGCCGCCCCGGCGGCGATCGGGGTGGAGGTCGTGGAAGTCCGAGTCGAGGATCTGCACGTTGGAGCCCAGCAGCGCCCGCGGGCCGATGTGGATGCCCGCGCCCTCGCTCTTGATGTAGGCGTTGTTGTTGATCTCGGCCTCGTCGCCGATCTCGACCACGGCCTCGGGGGTCGCCGCCTCCAGGTGCAGGTACCCGGTGTGGAACTCGGGCGACGTCGGCCAGCCGAAGCGCACGTCCCGCCCGATCGCGATCGCGCCGCTGCCGAGCAGCAGGACGGGCTGGTGGACGATCCCGCGGCCGGTCACGCGGCGGCAGTTCGAGAGCGCGCGGTACTTCCAGATCCGCGGGATCTGGAGGGCGGCGCGCAGGCGCGTGGCGCCTCTCACGAGGACGAGGCCTCCCCGGCGGTTCCCCGCGCCTCGAGCAGGCGGCTGAGGCGCACGAAGCCGTCGCCCGTACGCCTGCGGGCGCCTTCGGGTAGCGTCAGGACGACCGTCCACGCGAGCGTGCGCGCCTTGCGCCGGTGCCGCAGCGAAGCGACGAAGGCGTCGCGGGCCTCTCGGGGACGCCCCTCGTCCACGTGGTAGCGACCGATCTTGAAGAGGTCTTCGGCGAGGACGGACGTGCGCAGCACGGGATCGGCAATGTCCGCGGCATACCAGCGATGGACGTCATGGCTGCACTCAGCCATCCAGAGCAGGCGGCTGGACAGGTTGCTGTCGTGACGGCGGTAGCGAAGCAGGACACGCGGGTCGTAGTGGAACACGGCGCCGTCACGAAGGCAGCGCATCCAGTACTCGAGGTCGTCGGCGCCGAAGTCCTCGACGAACGGTCCGAGCTTCTCGAAGAGGCTCCGACGGATGACGATCGAGGGGGCGCAGATGATGTTCTCCCGGTAGAGCGCGTCACGGAGCCTGGCGCCGTCGAGGACGCCGAGGCCTGGCGGCTTGGCGTAGGTGCCGTCAGCCAGCCCGAAGAGCTCGGCGTCGCCGAAGAGGACGTCGACCTCCGGGTGCTCCACGAGTGTCTCGAGGTGCCACTCGAGCTTCTGCGGCTCCCACACGTCGTCGGCGCCGCACATGGCGACGTAGTCACCGGTGGCGTGGGCGAACGCTGTGTTGAATGCCGCGGGACACCCGCCGTTCTCGCGTGCCACGACGCGAATGCGGGAGCCAAAACTCTGCAGCACGGCCGACGTGCCGTCGGTGGAGCCGTCGTCGACCACCACGACCTCGTCCGGCGGACGCGTCTGGCCCAGGATCGCCTCCAACGTCTCGGCGATCCAACGCTCGGCGTTGTACGCGGCCACCACCGCGCTGATCGTCGGTCGGTGCGGATGTCGCACGTTTGCCTCCTTGCGGTTGATCATGTCGGGGTGCGGGCGCCGGCCGGCGCGAGGCGCCTCGTGCGGGCAACCAGGCGCGTGCTGGGCAGCACGCGCCCGATGAGCCTCGTCAGGTCGAGCCAAGCCTCGCGGAAGGCCAGGCGCAGCGTCAGCAGGTAGGCCACGGCGGCGGTCGCGGCCACGCCGGCAACGACGGCGACGCCTGGAACCGCGGCCGTCGAGATCGCCCAGCCCACGGGCGTCGCGAACGCGGCGAGCGCGAGACATGAGACCGTGGCCGGTGCGACGTCGCGCCACAGGCACCGGAGCGACGTGCGCAGCGAACCGGGGAGCAGCACCACGTACGCGATCACCAGGAAGAGCGTGTGCACCGTGACCGCGGCGACGGCCACGGCGACGAGCCCCAAATGCGCGATGAAGAGAACCGTGCCGATGTAGATGACGAAGTGCGCGACGCCGTAACCCAGCAGGGCGCGCGGTCGTCCGGCGGCCATGAGCGTGGTTCCCACGGCGTCGATGACGAGCGTCGCCGCGCCCGCACCGCAGAGGATCTGCGTGGGGACGACAGCTTCGCTCCATTGCGGGCCGAACATCCACGGGATCACCTGCGGCGCGGTGATCGCCAGGACGGCGATCAGCGGGAAGAGCACGACCGTGAGCAGCCGCACCATGCGCCCGCGCAACGCGAACATCTCGTCGTGATTGGCGGACCGCGAGAGCACCGGGAAGGCCACCTGGTACATGACGACGCTGATCTTGCGCTGGTACTCGACCGCGAGCTGGAACGCGCGCCAGTAGATGCCAGCAGACGTGGCACCCAGCTTGGCGCCGATGACCGCGTAGTCACCGTTACGGAAGCCGACCCAGCTGATGCTGGCCAGGGACGCGGGCAGGCCGTAACCGGAGATGTCGCGTACAGCCCAAAGTCGCACGCGCGGCAATGGTGCCGGCGCGGCGGCGAAGGCGACCGCGGTTGCGACGGCGGTCCCGGCAAGAGCACCGATGACGAGCGCGGCGCCGTCGAGCCCCGCGGCGGCGGCCAGCACCAGGGAGGTGAGCGCGCGGACGGCGGCCCCACTGATCTCGATGGTGCTGAGACGCCGGAAATCCAGGCGCCGGCGCAGCAGCGCCATGGGCACCGTGCCCAGGCTCGCCAGGAGGAACATCGGCGTGGAAAGCGTCACGAGTTCCGCGGTGCCATGGCCGAACACCGGCGATATGACAACCGACGACAGAGCCAGCGTGATCGCGGCGAGAACCACTGCAAAGCTCAGCGTGAGGAAGACACCTGCTTGCAGATGCTCGCGGCGGATAGAGTCGCGCTGGACGAGGGCGCTGCCGACACCTTCGGTCGGGATGCCCATCGCGAGCTCCTGCACGATGACCGCCACCGCGAAGCGGCCGAAGTCGGCGGGCGGAATCAGGTGCGCGAGGGCCACCATCGAACCCACCAGGAGAAGCTCTGTCGCGACGCGGGCGAGCGTGATCCAGCGGACGCCGTCGGCGGTCGCCAGGTGCAGCTCGTCCGTGGAGCGCGCGTCGCTCACCTGGCTGCTCCGAGCCGCAGGGGACCCAGCAGCCGCTGGCGCAGCTCGCGACGGACGTAGCGCCGGAAATGCGGGTCGTCGACGCGGGGCGTACGACGGCAGGCTGCACGCGCGTAGCCATAGACGAAGGCGGCGCCCGAGAGCCCCGCGGGCGGAACGCGCGCGAGCTTGACCGACCGCAACAGCGCCCACGTCACGGTCTGGTGCAGGATCCACGCGCACTCGCCGTGGCGCGCGCGACCGCGCAGCCGGCCGTCGGCCGAGCCCCAGTGGCGGTGGTGGCGGGCGACGAGGTCGGGCAGGCTGCGCGTGTTGTAGCCGCGCATCCGCGCATACGTCTCGTCGATGGTGTCCCATGCCAGCCGCTCGGGGATACCACCGATGTCGTCGAGGCACTCGCGGCGGTACAGCTTGAGGGCGCCGTGGATGTGCGAATCGGGAATCGGGATGATCTCCCAGCCTTGCGGCGTCGGCTCCTCCAGGCGCCCGCCCAGGAGTCCCAAGTCGGGCTCGGCTTCGAAGCAGCCGAGCAGCGTCGCGAACCACTGCGGCGGCAGCTCGACATCGCCGTCGAGCTTCCCGATGTGCGTGAACTCACGCCAGCCCGCTGCCTGCAGCCCCAGATTGAACGCACGAGCCTCGCGCGCCAAAGCCAAGCGATCAGGTCCCTCGTCGGTCTCGCCGGCACTCATCACTGTCACAAAGGGCAGCCGCCGCTCCCAGGCACGAGCAATCGCCAACGTGTCGTCGCGCGAGCCATCGTCGACGATCATCCACCGGTCCGGGGGGCGCTCCTGGGCGGCTATCGCTCGGGCCGTGCGGTCGAGGTGGTCCGCCTCGTTGTACACAGGGCTCACGATGAGCAGGCGCTCGACGAGCGGAGATGACATCCGGGCGGACATCGGTCAGCTGACCGGAACCGAGGCGCCGTTATTGATCGCGAGGATGGCAGCGCCGTAGCCGCTCTCGGGATCGAGCACGAGGGCAGCGGCTTCGGCACGTGAGTGTGCGTCGAGTTTCGCGAAGGCCGAGGAGAGGTGAGTCTTCACCGTGCTCTCGGCGAGGTAGAGCTCTCCCGCGATCTCGCGGTTGGTTAAGCCGCGCACGACCAGCCCGAGGATCTCCTTTTCGCGGTAGGACAGTGCGCGCGGAGCGACGTGACCGCGGAGCGAGCGAGGCACGGCGAGCTGACCGGCGGCCACGGCCTGCGCGGTCGCCACGAGGGTGTGGTCGAGCTCTCCGTCGAGCACGATGCCGGCAGCGCCCGCGCGCAGGGCGCGACGCAGGGCGGAATTGGGGGCGTCACGCGGCATGGCGACCACGATTGCCGCGTCCGGGTGGGCGTCGGCGAGCGTCTGCACCGCGCGCGCCCGCTCCGGGGGCTCGCCAGTGGCGAGCAGCACGACGACCGCGCCGGCGTCACCGAGCTGCGCCGCTTGGGCGTGGCCGTCGGCGCCGCCCCCGCAGAGCCCGAAGCCTGCGCGCGTGAGCAACGCGGCGGCCAGGGCACGCGCCGCCCCCGCGCCGACCACGACCGCCATCGTCGGGGTCCACGACGGGAGGGATGATCGTGCCGTGGCCGCGTCCATGTCCGAACAACGCCCGGTCCCGGCTTGCGCTTCCGCTCGCAGCCGGTGCCGCGCCGAACACCGTACCCGCGTCCTCCGTTTTTCCCCCGTCGAGCGCCGCTCGTCGCGGATGTTCAGCTCTCGCTCCGACGTTGAGTGGGCATGGAGATCGCGAAGGCAGTCGTCCTGACCGGGCGGAGCCCTGACGATCGGCCCTGGCCGAGCGTACGGTCCATGCCCAAGCCGCTCGTCCCGGTGGCCAACCGCCCGATGCTCTTTCACAACCTCGAGGCGCTGCGCTGTGCGGGTGTGCTGGAAGCGATCATCGCCGTCGAGCCCGACGCGGCCGCTGCCATCCGGCAAGCCGTCGGTGACGGCTCAGATTGGGACATGGGCGTCCGCTACCTCGACTTCCGGCCCGACATGCGGATCGAGCATGCGCTTGGGCTCGCGCGGGACTTCGTCGGCGACGAGCCGGTTCTGGTCCAGCGCGCCGGGGCGCTCCTACGGGAGCGGATGCATCCGTTCATCACAGCGTTTGCCAGCGAGCGGCTCGACGCGCTTGCCCTGCGGGTGCCGGCGGGTCCGGACGCGAAGGCCCCACTTGACGGGGGCTGGTTCCTGAGTCCGCGCGCCATCTCCATCCTGATGAAGGACGCTGCACGAGACCCTGATCCGCTCACGCGCGTTCACGCGGAAGGGGGGCACGTCCGCGTCCAAGACGTCGACGACTGCCTTCCGTGCCAGGGCGGTCAGGACACACTGCTTGAGGCGAACCGCCGGATGCTCGAGGAGATGGCGCCCGACGTGGAGCCGGCGTGCCTCGAGCGCTCCCAGATTCAGGGACCAGCGGTGGTGCATCCGACCGCACGGCTCGAGAACAGCCTTGTCCGCGGCCCGGCGATCATCGGGCCGCGTGCTCGCCTGCGGGATGCCTACGTCGGTCCGTACACCTCGATCGGCGCTGACGTCGTGATGGAGGGAGCCGAGATCGAGCACTCGATCGTCTTCTCAGGCGCCGAGATCCGCTACGTGGGAGCCCGGCTGGAGAGCAGTGTGATCGGCCAGGGCGCGCGTGTGAGCCGGTCGTTCCGGATCCCTGGCGCAGTACGTCTGTCCATCGGTGACGGTGCGGAGGTCGCGTTGTCATGACACCTGCTGAGCGCAGTAGCCGTATGAATGTCAAAGGGCCGAGAGCGGATGTGGCGTCCAAGACGCCGCGTTGCGAGCACACGCTCCTGACCAAGCCGGAGTGCCACTGCCCCGCTTGCTTGACGGCGCAGATCGCGGCTCACGGCCGGCTCGCCACTCCGTCCTGACGCTGCGCCACGAGCAGCTCGATCTCCGCGCGCAGACGCTCGTGCGAGCGCGCTTCGTCGAAATGCTCCTCGACGCGGAGGCGCCCCTGCTCTGACAGGGCCGCGGCCAAACCCGGCTCGTCGATCAGCCGCCGGACAGCGGCCGCCATCGCGACGGCATCGTCGGAACCGACCAGCAGACCGCTGCGTCCGTCGTCGCCCACGACGTCGGCGATGCTGCCCATGCGAGTTGCGACGACGGGCGTGCCCTGAGCCATCGCCTCCATGAGCACGAGCGGCGTGACCTCGCCGGCCGGAAGCAGCAGCGCGTCGGCGGCGAGCAGCCGCTCGGCGACGTCGGACCGTTGGCCCTCGAAGAGCACGCGCCCACCGAGTCCGGCGCGAGCCACCTGCTCGCGCAGCTGCGCCGCATACGAGGCGTCGGCCTCCAAGCCGACCAGATCAAGGGTGGCGTCGACGCCCCCCGCGACAAGCTCGGAGAGCGCCGCGATGGCGAGGTCCTGGCGCTTGTGGCGGTCGACCGTGCCGAGCACGATCAGTCGCAGCGGTGCGCCGTCCGGGCGCGGCGCGCGCCTTGGGCTGGGGGGCAGCGGGATACCGACGGGGTTGAGCAGGACGCGAGCGCGCGGCTTCCCGAGCGCCTCCGCGATGCCAGGGGAGATGGCGACGACCGTGTCAGCCATCGCGCCATGGAAACGGTAGAGGCGCCGGGCGGCGGTCGATTTGGGGGCCTCCTGCGCATGGACGATGACCGGGACGCCGGCCAGCTTCGCCGCCAGCACCGGTGCCACCAGGACTGTGCTGTTGGCCACCACTGCGACGACTCCACGGCGACGGATGACGCCGGCCAGCCGCAGCGCGTCAGGCGCCGCGCGACCTATTTCGAGGGCCCATCGCGCCGGCGAGGCGCCCCACACGGGGAGACGCGTCGGCGCGCGGACAAGCTCTCCCAGGGGTGCGAAGCGCGGCCGCAGGTCGCCGTGGCCGACGGCGATCACCAAGTCGTAGTGACGGCTGAGCGCCTGCGCCTGGCCGAGCGCGACCAGCTGTGCACCGGCGGGCTTGGCGCTGTGGACGGGCATGAGCAGGGACGAGCGAGGGGCCTCCGGCATAGATCCAGGAACGGTAGGGGGTCGGTCGACCCTTTCGCATTGCGGCCCGGAAGTTCCCGCGGCGAACCCCCGTTGGTCGAGGAAAGGGGCACCATGCAACTCGGAACACACCTACGTGAGCTCTGGCGCCTGCGACTCGGCGTCGTCCTCAGCGCCATCCTGGCGCTGCTCGTCGCCATTTCGAGCATCGACAAGATCAGCCTGTTTCCGCCCAGCGCGCACGGGCGGGAACTCGAGATCGCGGCCGCGTCCACGCACGTCCTCGTCGACACGCCGAAGTCGAAGGTGGTCGATCTGCGCGCGAATACCTACGACTTCACGTCGTTGACCACGCGCGCCGATCTCCTCGGCAACGTCATGGCCAGCGCACCGGTGCGTGAGTTCATCGCCCGGCGCGCCGGGGTGGATGCTCGCCGGATCGAGGCAGTCTCGCCGGTGACGGCCAACGTGCCCCGCGTACTCACCGAGCCGGGCAGCGAGAAGCGTTCGAGCGACATCCTTCGGTCGACGGACCAGTACCGGCTCGATATCCAGGCCAATCCGACGGTGCCCATCCTGGACATCTCGTCACAGGCGCCCACCAAGCAAGCAGCCGAGCGCCTCGCCAACTCCGCCGTCGACGGGCTTCGCGACTACCTGCTCGCGCTTGGCGCCAGACAGGGCATCGATCCCAAGGATCAGGTACGCCTGGAGCAGCTCGGCCGCGCGCGCGGTGGTGTCATCAACCACGGCGTCGGGCTCCAGATCGCGCTGCTCTCCTTCCTGGTCGTCTTCACGGTCTCGTGCTGCGCCGTCTTGTTCCTCTCCCGTGTCCGTCGCGGATGGCGCGCCGCCGCGCGCCGCGAGGAGGCCGGCGGTTCCGTCGACCCCGGTGACGGCGTGTTGCTCGCGACCTCGAACGGCCGCGACGGCTTCCGGTGACGCGCACCATCGAACGCGATCTGCCCCGAGCCGCGGCCAAGGGCAGCCTTCCCGAGCTTCCGCCGCTCCCCTTCGAGCGGAGCGTGCGGGCGCTGCGGTCGGACGGCCTGCCGCGGGCGCCAACGACCGCCGGCGATTGGCCGCGCACGACCCGCGTGCTGCCGTGGATGCTCGCCGCGTTCATCGCCGTCCTGTGGGTCGTCCCGTTCAACTCGATCGGCCTCACAGTGTCGCTGCCGATCGACTTGCACTTCGATCGGCTCGTACTCCCGATCATCGCCGGCACATGGCTGCTGTCGATGGCGGTTGGGGGAGAGGGATCGCCGCGCCTGCGTGTGACCGGGATCCACATGGCTGTCGGCGATCTTCGTCGCCGTCTGCTTCCTGAGCGTGGTGTTCGACGCTCGTTACCTGAACCAGACGCTCGAGCTCGACATGGCGATCAAGAAGCTGACGCTGCTCATCTCCTACGCGCTCGTGTTCGTGATGATCGCCAGCGTCGTGCGCCGAAGCGAGTTGGGCGCGTTCATGACCTACACGCTGGTGCTCGCGGTCGTCTGCGCGGTGGGGATCATCTGGGAGTACCGCTTCCAATACAACGTGTTCTACGTCTGGTCGGACAAGCTGCTGCCGGGCATCTTCCACGTGCAGCTCTTCGATCCGGCGGGAGTCGACGAGATCGGCCGGCGCCAGACACGCGGACCCGCAGAGCTCGGGCTCGAGGCCGCGTCGATGCTGGCGATGGCGATGCCGATCGCGTTCGTCGGCGTCATGCACGCCACGCGCTGGCGCGACCGAATCCTCTACGCCCTCGCTGCCTGCCTGCTGCTCGCCGCCGCCATCTCGACGTATCGCAAGACGGCGTTCCTGGCTCCGCTCTCGGTGATCGCGACGCTGGCCTTCTTCCGTCGTCGCGAGCTGCTGAAGCTCGCGCCGCTCGCTGTCGTCGGCCTGCTCGCCATCCACGCGCTGTCGCCGGGTGCGCTGGGAGCGATCACCGAGCAGCTCAGTGGCAACCGGCTTGCTGCGGCACAGACCGTGAACGACCGCACGTCCGACTACGACGCGATCCGACCCGACGCTTGGAGCCACCTGGCGTTTGGACGCGGGTTCGGAAGCTACGAGCAGACGCGCTATCGAATCCTCGATTCCGAGATTCTGCACCGGCTCGTCGAGGTCGGCGTCGTCGGCCTTGCCGCGTACGTGGCCATGATGTTCGCTGTCGTTGCGACTGTTAGGCGCACGATCCACAGCCGAGACCCGGTGCTCGCGCCGATCGCTCTCGCTGCTGCGGGCGCGGCGGTCGCGTATTTCACGGTGTCGACTCTCTTCGACGCTCTGTCCTTCCCGCATACGCCGTACATCTTCCTGACCTTCGCCGGCTTCGCCGCCGTGCTCGTCAAACCGCCAGAGGAGGCGACGTGACCCGGACCATGCGCGTGCTCGTGCTCATCCAGGGCCCTCTGGGCGATCGGCTGACCGGCCCCGAGATCCGAGGCTGGGAAGTCGCGCGCGCATTTGCGGCTCGCCACCAGGTCACCGCCGCCGCGTCCGTCGCGAGCCCGCACGTCCGCGAAGGCATCACGGTCGTGCCGCGCACGCGGCGCCGGATCCTCTCGGAGGTCATGCGCCACGACGTCGTCATCGGACCGGTCATCCCGCCTTATGCGCTGATGACGCTCTCGGGCCGGCGATGCCTGCGCGTGGCCGACCTCTACGACCCGGTCGAGCTCGAGCTAGGGACCGTCGGCGGTTGGCGCGCGCGCCGTGCCACGGCGCAGCAGCGGGCCGGGCGGCGACTGCATCTGCGCTGGGCCGACGTCGTCGTGAGCGCCAACGAGCGACAGCTCGAACGCAATCGCAGGCACGCTGCCGCCGTCGATCGCCGTGATGGCGGACCGGTGTTCCTCACGGTGCCGATGGGACTCCCCGACCCCCCGGACGCGTCCGCCGAGCCGCTCCTGCGCAAGCACTTCCCGGCCATCGGCGCCGAGGATCCGCTCGTGCTGTGGTGGGGCAGCGTCTGGCGCTGGCTGGACGCCGGGACGGCGATCGAGGCGATCGGCCGGCTGGCGGCCACCCGGCCTGACGTGCGATTCGTCATCACCGCAGGCAAGCCGCCCAACGCGGCGACCGACCCGCTCAACGTGACCGATGAGGCGCGCGACCTCGCGCGCCGGACGGGGCTGCTCGACCGGAACGTCTTCTTCCTCGACGCCTGGGTTCCGTTCGAGGAACGCCACCGCTACCTCGGCGACGCCGACGTCGGGCTCACCCTGCATGCCGCCACCGAGGAAGCGTCGCTTGCCGCCCGCGCGCGGTACATGGACTACGTGTGGGCCTCGCTGCCCTCCGTGCTTGCTGAGGGCGACGAGGTCGGTGACCGACTCGCCCAGGCCGGAGCAGCCCGGCTCGTACCGCCCCGCGATCCGGAGGCCACCGCCGCCACGTTGGACAAGCTGCTGGGCGATCGCGACTCGCTGGCGAATGCCCGTCAAGCTTGCCGAGACGTCGCAGCCGAGTATCGCTGGGATGCGCTGGTGGCGCCGCTCGTGGCGGGCGTCGAGTCCCTCGATCTCGCAGCGGGCTCGACGTCGCGGACCCTGGGCGTGGCCCGCGAGGCCGTCGGCTACTACGCGCGCCGTGTCGTCGACCGCTGCATGACGGCCGTCGCGGGATAGTGGAGGCTGAAACCGTGCGCGGCCGCGGTGCCCGTCTGCGCCTCGCAGCCGCGTCAGCCCTCCTGCTTGCGGTCGCGGCCGTCGGGATCGTCGCTCTCGTCGCGACCTCGTCGGGGAGCCCCGAGGCAACGACACACGACTGCAGCAGCCCGAAGTCGGGCTGCCTCTACGTCGACGCAACCTCGGTCGGAGGGCCATGCAACGACCGGCGCTCGATCGCTGAGGTCAAGTCGCCCGAGACGCCGTGGTGCACGCTCGCACACGCGGTGCGCGCTGCACCAAGCGGAAGCGAGATCGCAGCCCGGCGCGGTGCCTACCCGTTGCTGAGCCTCACGAACATCGATCATCCGAGGGCAGTCACGATCGGCGTGTACCCGGGAGAGCAGGCGGTCCTGGCCGGCATTGCCATCGCGGGGTCGAGCGGCGTGCGGCTGCGCGGATTCCGCGTGCGGAGTCCGTCCGGTCCGTCGAGCGTGGTCGGCTCGCGTCGGATCTCGATCCTCGCCAACGATTTCAGCGGCGGGGGACTGGTGCTGCGGGCGGTGCGTGATACGACCATCGCTCGCAACCGGATCCATGACCTGCGGCGCCCGCCGGGCGACGAGGGCATCGAGGGGTACGGGATCTGGGCCAACGGCTCGCTGGACGGCACGCGCAAGGGCGGCATCGACCGTCTTCTCATCCGCGGGAACGTGTTCCGCAACATCCCCCAGGACGGGGTGCAGCTCGGCGGCGGCACCGACCTCGTTCGGCGCGTGACGATCGAGGGCAACGACTTCGGGTTCGTGCGGCGCGCGGTTGAAACCGATCACTCCGACCCGATCCAGGTGCTCGGCGGACGAGACATCGTGATCCGGTCCAATCGCTTCCACGACTCCGAGGATGCGCTCATCGTCAAGGACGACATCACCACCGGGCTCGTGGTCGAGAACAACCGGATGGTGGGCTGGCGAGGGGGCTGTATTCAGGCCCAGCTCTGGAACACGCCTGGGGCGCGCGTCGTACGCAACACGATCTGGCGCTCAACATGCCTCGGCCTGCGTCTTGCCTACGACCCGGCCGTCGGTCCTGCGCCCACGGGGATCGTCGTACGAGGGAACATCATCGACTCCTACGCCGACGGCGGACGCAGCGTCGTGCGAGACCAGGACTACAACCTGATCGTCCAAGGCCCCCGGCGCGGTCCGCACGACAGTGGCGGGCCGGCGCGATTCGGGGCGAGGTTCCAGCCGGTCGGCGTCGCTGCCGGTCTGAAGGCAGGGTCGTCGCTCCGTGGCTAGCTGCCGGGAAGGCGCAAGAGCACGCCGGGCTCCGACGTTCCTTCGGCAATGACGCCCATCGCGCGGTCACTCGTTGCCGTCTGGCCCGGCGCCGTACTCGAGGCGAACCGCCGCCTGTTCGACGCGCTCGAGGCGGCGTTCCCGGTGTGCTTCCGTGTCTGGGGTCGGCACGACGGGGCCTGCGACGGTCTCATAGTGGTCGGCCAGGACAGCGTGCCGGGGCGTCCCGAAGACGCGCCTGACGTGCCCGTACTGGCGCTGGCCGATGGCGGGCCGCCTGATGCGCCGGACGAGCACGTCCGCCTGGCCGATCACGTCGCCGTGGATCGCCGACTGTGGGGGCTCTCACTGGCGACTGGGGGCTCCGGCATCGCGATGGCCGCTGGGGACGGCGAGGAGGTCATCGCCTCGGGGTCGTCGGGCCCATACTGGACGGTGACCGCAGGCCCACGGCGCATGCACCGCGTGCGCGCGGCGCTGCCGCGGCTCGGATCCGGCGACGTGCTGCGCGACGCACTGCTGCAGGAGCGTGCGTTCCCGCTCGTCGCGGTCATGCACTTCCTGCGGGAGCTGCCGGGCGAAGGCTGGCGAACGCCTCCGCTGCGAGCGGCGATCCTGTTCGACGATCCGAACCTGCGCCGACCGCGCTACGGGTACATCGACTACGACGCGCTCGTCGCGCATGCCGACACCCACGGCTATCACGCGACCATGGCGATGATCCCGCTCGACGCGCGCTTCCCGCACGCGCGCGCGGTCGCCACGTTCCGCGCCCGGGCTGACCGGCTCTCGCTGGCGATACATGGAAATGATCACCTCAAGCGCGAGCTCATCCAGCCGCCGGACCTGCCGCACGCGCTGGCGCTCGCAGCGCAGGCCGTGCGGCGGGTGGCGCAATTCGAAAGGCGAACCCGGCTGAGCGTGGATCGCATCATGGTCCCGCCGCATGGCCTCTGTTCGCGCGTCGTTGCGGACGCGCTGGGAGTCCTCGGTTACGACGCGCTGTGTGCGATCCACCCGTACCCGTGGACCGAGCGTGCGCCGCGCGATGACCTGCTTGCAGGTTGGGGGCCGGCGTCCTTCGTGGCCGGATGTGCCGTGCTCCCGCGCTTTCCCCTGACCTGCTCGGCCGCCGAGGTCGCGCTGCGCGCGTTTCTCGGCCAGCCGTTGATCCTCTACGGGCACCACGACGATCTCGCTGACGGCCTCGAGCCGCTGGTCGACGCCGCCCGCAACGTCAACCGCCTGGGAGATGTGGAGTGGAAGTCGCTCGGCGCCATCGCGGCGACCAGCTACGACCTCCGGGTCGACGGCTCGACCGCGATCGTGCAGCCCTGGGCCAGGCGACTGCGCGTTGCGCTGCCCGACGGCGTCACCGATGTCGTAGTCGAGGCTCCGCGTATGGCCGGCTCCGACGCCGCACTGCGCGGCTGGCGTCCAGCCGGCGGGCTGGGCGCCCCCGTGAGCTTCGGCAGTGCGGCGCCGATCGGTGCCGAGCGCCACGTCAGCCTCGAGCTCGCCCCGCAGTGGGAGGCCGACCCTTGGGCCGTGCGCTCTCCCGCTTGGCGCGCCTGGCCGGCTGTTCGGCGTGCAGCGACCGAGACGCGCGATCGGCTGCAGCCGGTATGCGCTGCTCTCAGCTGAGTCGCCGTGCGGAACCCCCTCGGCAGCATGCGCCGAGGGGGACAACCGCTTCCGGCGCGGCGGCCGGGTCTAGACGGGCTGCAGACGGAGAACGCAGAGGTTGCGCGCACCGTTGGTCGCGCGGATCGCGCCCTTGCGATCGGCGCGCAGACGCAGCTTCCTGGCGACACGGGCGGACGGGTCGGCGCATCTGGTCAGATACACGCGCACCTTGTGGCGCGGGATCCCACGCCCTCGGAGTGCGGTGCCGTTTGCCGCCGGCTTCGTCGTAAGCCGCCAGCCGCGCCGCGTCCCTGCGCGCGCACCGCGGGCGCTGACGTGGTGCACCCGGCGAACCGTGACGCCCAGCGAGCTGACCTGGCCGTCGCCGCCGAAGGCGCGGACGGTCACCGTGTGCGTACGGAACGCCGTGCCCCTGCGGGTGCGCCAGCTCATCTTGTATGGAGCCGCGCGGTCGGTCCCGATCCACCTCCGGTCCAGCCAGAAGCCGACGCGGTCGACGCCGCTGCGGTCGGCCACGCGCGCGCTCAGGCGCATGCGCGAACCGAACAGGGACCCGGGCGCCGGGCTGCCGAGGCTGATGCTCGGCCCAGCGGAGTCGGCCGAGCCTCGCTTCGGTGCCCGAGCGGCCGGCGCGGGGGCGGCCGCCGCCGGCGGCGGCGGCGGCGCGGGGAGGATTCCCATGTCCGCTCCGTCGTCGGCGGCCTTGACGCCGGGGCTGCCGGGCGCGAGGAGGAAGCCCGCGTAGGTCGTTGGCTTTGCGCCCGCCGCGAACGTCGGGTTGGCCTTGATGTCGTGGGCGCCCGAGCCGCCCGACAGCAGGTTGTAGTCCTCCTGCGCGATCGCACCGGACCCGAGGTTCTGCTTGGCAAGGCCGCCGCCCAGCACGTTGTCCTTGATCACCGCGCCCGTCGTCGGGCTGCCGCTCTTGGAGGGATCGTCATTGATCATCAGGGCCACGGTGAACGTGTTGTGGATCACGGAGAGGCCCGGCTTGAACCCCAGATAGGCCCCCGGCTGCTCGCTGCGCGTGAAGACGTTGTTCTCGATGCGCAGATAGCCGCCGTCGCCGCCGTCCGGCGCCATGATCCCGGTGGCGTTGTCGTGCAGGTAGTTGCCGGTGATCAGCGTGTCGCGGGCGCCGTAGAGCTGGATCGGGTCGGTGTGCACCGCGCTCGTCTGCCCCATGTTGGCGAATTCGTTGCCGGGGCCGATCTGGACGCCGGTGGCCTGCCCGGTGAGCTGCACGCCGTCGGACGTGCCGCCGAAGAAGCGACTGTTGGAGATCACGACGCCGGAGGGCCCAGCCGAATTGCCGCCGGGTGACGTGACGGTCACCCGCCCTTCCGGACACGACCCGCAGGGACTGATGTTGTCGAACACGTCGTGGTCGAGCACGATGTTGGCATTGGGCACGGAGGCCGAGATGTTGGTCGTCGCCGTGAACGTGCTGTTGACGATCGCGATGTCATGCGCGCCGGTCAGCGCGCCGCCACTGAGCGTGAGGCCGTCCAACCGAATGTGGTCGGCCGGCGTGAAGCCCAGCCCCATCGAGGCTGAGGCGCCCGGTTCGGGCACGAGCGTCACCGTCGCGGGCTTGGACCCGCCGCTGAAGGTGCCGTAGCTCCCGGTGGCGAGATGGATCACGTCGCCGCCCTGGGAGGACGCGAAGACGCTGCCGAGGTTCGCCGGGGTCGCATGAAGGTCAGCGGCAGGCGAAGTCGCCGGCAACGCCAACAGGGCCACGACGACCGCGACCGGCAGCCCCGCTCGAAAGCGCCAGCGGGCGGTCATCGGCCATCCACGACACGGACGGAGGGTGTGGGACATACATATGCCTCTTCTTGTCGGATTCGAATGCGCGCACGACGATTCCACCCGCACGGAAGTCGGCTGTGACCGGACCGTCGGCCTCACGCCCTAAGGCCGCACAGACGCTCCCGGCGCGAGAGAGAAGCGCCCAGGACACGCCAAGTATCCCCTCGACCCTATACGGAAGGGCCCGTCCGGGGCCTCTCCCCCGCCTCGTGACGCAGGCGAAGCACCGAACGTCGGCCCCACTGCCCGATCGGTTCGAAGCCGAAACGTCGTTTCGCGCACGACGACCCGAAAGGGTGGGCCGACCCGGTCATGGACCCGATCGGCGCATGGCTCCGTGCGTACCGGCGACCGATGCCAACCCCCGCTGGGCACGCCGGCGGGGAGAACAGTTGGTGCGGCTACGGGCGCGTGATCGCGGTCGGCGGCGGCGCGCCGAAGGGCGGCGCCTCGCGGCCGGCGAGCGTGCGCAACGCGAGTCGCGCCGCCTCGCGCCGCTGGGGACCGGTTTCGCCTCCGGGCACGCCGGCGCGCATCACGTGCCGCGCGGCGACCGCAGCCAGGTACGCGCCACGCTGCGGACCGGCGAAGTGCTTGTAGGCGTACTGACGGCGCGTGAAGACGTCCTGAGCGATCATCTTCGGACGCAGCCCACCCTTGCCGGCGTGGTGGACGATGGTCATCGCCGGGAGGTGGCGGGTCGTCCATCCCGCCCGCTTCATGCGCAGGCAGAGGTCGGGCTCCTCGGAGTAGATGAAGAAGCGCTCGTCGAGAAGCCCGGCGCTGGCGAGCGCCTCGCGCCTGCAGAACATGAACGATCCCGAGGTCCAGTCGCACGCGACTTCGCTGTCGTAGATGGAAAGGTCGAGCTCTCGCTCGCCTGCCCACCTGCCTCGCAGCGGCCAGCGCTCCGACCAGAAGGCCTCCCCCAAGGCACGACCGACGCTCGGGAAGTAGCGGATCGTCGGCCACAACGTGCCGTCGCCGGTGAGTTGCTTCACCCCCGCCATCCCGACGTCGGGCCGCTCGTCGAGGGCGGCTACGAGCTCGGCGAACGTGCCATCGACGATCTCGGTGTCAGGGTTCAGGAAGAGCACATAGCGCGCGGTGCACGTCATGGCACCGTTGTTGTTGGCATGCGCGAACCCCTTGTTCGCCGAGGCGACGACCCGGGCCTGCGGGAACCGGGACTCCACGAGCTCGCGTGTGCCGTCGGTGGACTCGTTGTCGACGACGACCACATCGAGTTTGACGTCCCCTGCGTGCTCGAAGACCGTGCTCAGGCACGTCGTGAGCCACTTCGCCTCGTTGGTCGAGACGATGATGATGGCGACGTCGGCCTGATCGGTGGCGGTCCGTGTCACGTCTGTTCCCTATCGAGCCAGGCCGCGGGCGGCCAGCTCCTGGGTTGCGGCGTCTACGCGGTCGACGGCGTCCTGGTCCTGCAGCCATTCGACCAGCTCGGTCATGCCCTGCTCGAAGCTCTTGCTGGCCGCGAAGCCGAGCAGCTCGCGCGCCCGCGTCGTGTCGGCGAAGCAATGACGGATGTCGCCGGCGCGGTACCGCTCGTTCCGCTCGGGCTCGATGTCGAGGCCCATTCCCCGCGAGATGACGTGCGCGACCTCGGCAACGGACGTGGACCGGCCGGTACCGAGGTTGACGGCGTGGCCGACGGCCGCGTCGGACTCGAGCGCGAGCATGATGCCCTGGACGATGTCCGAGACGTGCGTGAAGTCGCGCGACTGCGCGCCGTCCTCGAAGATGACCGGCGCGCGACTGTTCAGGAGGCGGGAGGCAAAGATCGCTGCGACGCCCGTGTACGGGTTCGAGAGCGCCTGGCCGGGGCCGTAGACATTGAAGAACCGCAGCGCCACGCTCGGGATGCCATATGCGGCCCCGGTGACGAGGCACATCTCCTCGTGGTCACGCTTGTTGATCGCGTAGATGGACGTCGGGATCAGGGGCTTGGTCTCACTGGTCCCGACAGGGCGTAGCTTGCGCCCGCAGCTCGGGCACACGGTCTCCCAGGAGCGCGCAAGCAGCTGCTCCTCCGGGCGAGGGCCGGGGGCCACGCGACCGTGCTCCTCGCACACGTACTCCCCCTCGCCATAGATCGACATGGATGAGGCGACGACGAGACGGGTGGGCATCGGACGCTGCGCGACCACGCACTCCAGAAAGCGCGCCGTGGCCATCGTGTTGAGCTCGGTGTATCGCGCGATCTCATACATGGACTGGCCGACGCCGACGGCCGCGGCGAGGTGCGCGACGCGATCGACGCCATTGAGGGCGCGCGTCGCGATGGCGGTATCGCCGACGTTGCCGGCGAGGAACTCCACGCCCTCGGGCACCTCTGGTGCAACGCCGGC
Source organism: uncultured Actinomycetes bacterium (assembly GCA_963807305.1). Taxonomy (GTDB): domain Bacteria; phylum Actinomycetota; class Thermoleophilia; order Solirubrobacterales; family Solirubrobacteraceae; genus JAOPZW01. The sequence goes on along the minus strand of CAWEBN010000010.1, from coordinate 253,023 downwards.
GTGCACCTGTGGCTCAAGGCTGTCGAGCACGACGACGTCGTCGCCGCGCTCGAGGAGAGCGCGCACGAGATGCGAGCCGATGAACCCGGCTCCGCCGGTCACGAGCGTCTTCATGAGTATCTGATCCTCCGCCGCTGAAAGTCCATTTCGTCCGAGAAACGGCTCGTGCGACAGCGTTCTTGCGAGCACGGGCGATCTGAAATGACGACACACGGCCTTGATGGGCGTGGAAGAAGCGGTGCGGAAGCGTCGTTGGGTGGATGAACGGGGACGACTCGCGCCCCAAGCCCCTATCCAGACTGGTCCGACATGGAATTCGTCACCATCCTTCGAGAGCTCTGGCGCCAGCGTGCTCTCGTCCTTGCAGGCGCTGCCCTGGCCATCGCGCTCGGCCTGATGACGGCATACAAGGTGTCGCTGGCGCCGCCCAAGCTCGAGAGCCGCCAGTACCGCGTGGGCGTTGCCTCGGCGCGAATGCTGATCGACACGCCCGACTCACAGGTGGTGGACCTCGAGCCCAAGGGTGCCGACGGACTGGGCACTCGCGCCAACCTGCTCGCGAACCTCATGGCCTCGAGCCCGGTGAGGACGATCATCGCCCGAAACGCCGGGGTCAACCCGGCCGACCTCATCGCCGTCGCGCCCTCCATGAGCGCGGGCCCCCAGGTTCCCACGCTGATCTCCGAGCGCGCGTCGAAGAGCGCGACGAATCCCGAGTCCTTCATCCTCACCCTGCGCGCGGATGAGACGCTCCCGATCGTCTCGATCGATGCCCAGGCGCCGGACGCTCAGAGGGCCGCTCGGCTTGCCAACGCCGCAACGACCGGTCTGCGCGACTACCTGCGGTCCGTCGCCGCCGCTCAGAACGTACCCAACGCGCGCCAGCTCGTGATCTCCACGCTCGGCGCCGCGCAGTCGGCAGATGTGGTCCGCGGGCCTCGTCGCCTGTTCGCGCTCCTGGCAGCCGTCTTCACCTTCGGTCTTGCCTGTGCCAGCGTGGTGGTCGTTGCGGGCATCGCGCGGGGTTGGCGTCACGCGGCCGAACTCGAACGCGCCCATGATGAGGTTGCGGCGGCCGGCGAGGAACAGCGCGTCCGCGCCTTGGACCGGGCATCCGAGCCCAAGCCTGCGCAGGCCCGCGCGCGACGCGCCTAGGCCCGAACGTTCGGCGTTCGCTCGGAACGTGGCGACGATCGCGCGGAACGCTTCATTCCGAACGGCCAAGCGCGTGGGGTATCCGGACCCAGCGGCGGCGGGTTAGACGGAATTGATCGTTCCGCTAGCATCCCCGCCGTGACGAAGGACGGTCGGCCGCGGCCCGGCGGAGCGGCAGAGGCCTCGCGCAATGATGAGCGCGTGGTCCTCGCAGCTCGGGCGGTGCTCGCCGTCCGGCCGACGGCGCCGATGTCGGAAATCGCTCGACACGCCGGCGTCGGGGTCGCGACGCTGTACCGCCGTTACGCCAGCAGGGATGCGCTCGTCGAGGCTCTGTGGCTGGACGGCATCCACACGCTCGAGAACGAGGCGCGCACGGCGCTCGATCGGGCCCGCTCGTTTCCGTGGGCCGCGTTCGTGGGATTCATGACCGGGTCCCTCGCCTCCGGTGCCGCTCGGCTGGTTGCTGCTCTCGCCGGCTCGTCGTCGTCACCGAGCGGCGAGCTGCTCCTGGCGGAGCAGCGCCTTCGCGACGCGATCGCGGAACTGGTCGACCTCACTCAAGCCGCGGGTGCCGTCCGTCCCGACATCACGGCGGAGGACGTCGCTCTGCTCTTCGAGCAGCTACAGGCCGTTCGGATCAATGACAAGCAGCGCGAAGTGACGCTGAGCCGCCGCTATCTCGAGCTCTATCTGCAGGCGCTGCAAGCGCCGGGCGCCGCGCCCCTTCCGGGGCCGCCGCCGACCCCCGCGGAGCTCTTGCGCCGCCGCTATGACGCCCGTTGAACATGCAATTCCGCTTGCATGCCGAGGCGGATTTCGACACTCGACGCATGTTCGATGCGGCGCGCGGGCGATCGCGCGGCGTCCAGTCGTCCTGAGCACCTGAGCGGACGCCGACCACCTGCCCGCGCAAGGGACCGCTCGTCGCGCACGCGATACCGCTGGCGGCAGTGCGGCTGAGCACTCGGCGGAGGTGCGTTTGGCGCGTCGAGGGTCGGGGCATCAGGACCGACGTTCGGGCGGCTCCGGCGTTCGCTGGAGGGGCAGGGCCCGAAATTCACTCCCCGATAGCAACCAGCCGATATAGCTGCAGAGGCCTGGCGTTCTTCCCCCCGACGCCGGGAGCGATTGCGTGGCGTCCCAGACGTGGCGGTCCAGCCGCAGCCACTTCCGCGCGGCTCAAGGAGGGTTGGCGTCCGGCTGCCCCAGCCACGGCTCCAACCGATGAGGCGCTCGATGTCCAATCCAGCTTCCGCGCTCGTTCGTCGTCGACTCGTCATGCTCATGGCGGCTGTCCTGACGGCGCTGGTGGTCGCACCGGGCCCCGCTTGGGGCGCGGATGTCAACGCCACTCCGTCGACCTTCTCGAGCGCCTTCTCCTCGGCGCAGGGCGGCGATGTCATCCACCTCGCGTCGGGTAGCTACGGCAGCTTCAGCGGTGGTTCGAAGGCTTCGACGGTGACGATCGCCGCGCAGAGCGGCGCGACGCCGCAGATATCGATCAGCTTCGGCTCGTCGGTCAAGAACATCCGACTCGATGGCCTGCGCATCTCCGGTGGCAACCTCAACGGGGCCCACAACGTCGCGATCGTCAACTCGACGTTCACCGGCTACTTCGAGATCGACACGCCATCGGGTCAGAACCTTGGTGTGCTGCTGGACCACAACACACACGATGGCGTGGGGCAGGGAACGTACGAGGGTCGCGTCTCGATCCGGGGGGCCAACAACAACTCACCAGTCGGCGTGACGATCTCCAACAGCCATTTCGGGAGCGGCGGCTGCAGCGACGGTATCCAGCTTGTGGGGGGCACGAACGGCGTGGACATCGGGCCGGGAAACGAGTTCTCCGGCATCCGCCAAGGGAACTGCTCCCCCGTCCACGCTGATCCGATCCAGATCTATGGCGCCGACGACATCAGCATCCACGGCAACTACTTCCACGACAACTCGACGGCTCTGATGTTTCCCGATGGGGGCGGCGGCAACGACATCCGCGACAACCTCTTCATCATGGACGAGTACCCGGACGCCATGGTGCTCGGCTCCGACCAGGGCTCTGTCGTTCGTCACAACACGGTCATCAGCGGGAACATCCGCGTCTACGCGGGCAACTCCGGGCAGGCGAGCCGCAACACCGTGGTGCAGGACAACGTCTCGTCCGTCACCCAGGCCGGCTCAGGCCTGGTCATCGATCACGACCTCACGCCAAGCCAGGTGACGTTCAAGGGCGGTGGCGGCCGGGACGGCTACATGCTCGCCAGCGGCAGCAACGGCAAGGGCGCGGCGACCGACGGTCAGGACATCGGGATCATCACAGGGTCGAGCGGCAGCGCGACTCCGCCACCGCCCCCGAGCGACAACACGCCGCCCGACACGAACATCACGTCTGGGCCGACCGGCACGACGAACGACAACACGCCCACTTTCGCCTTCACGGCGAGCGAGCCGAACTCGGTGTTCGAGTGCCGCGTGGACTCCGGCTCCTGGGTCGACTGCACCACCCCCTGGACGACGAGCGCCCTGAGCGACGGCACCCACAGCGTCGCGGTCCGTGCCACCGACGTAGCGGGCAACACCGACGCCTCGCCCGCGACCCGCTCGTTCACGGTCGGTACCGCACCGCCGGCCGACACGACGGCGCCCGACACCAGCGTCACGTCGGGCCCGACGGGCACGACGACGGACAACACGCCGACGTTCGCCTTCACCGCGACCGAGGCGAACTCGGTCTTCGAGTGCCGCGTCGATACGGCCGCCTGGGCCGATTGCACCAGCCCGTGGACGACCGCGGCCCTCGGCGCGGGCAACCACTCGGTGTCCGTCCGCGCCACCGACGTGGCGGGCAACACCGACGCCACCCCCGCGAACCGCGCGTTCACCGTCGACACGGCCACGCCGCCGCCGACCGACACGACGGCCCCCGACACGACCATCAGCTCGGGCCAGACCGGCACCACGTCCGCCACGACCGCCTCGTTCTCGTTCACCTCGAGCGAGTCGGGCTCGACCTTCGAGTGCAAGCTCGATACCGGCTCTTGGGCCACCTGCACGAGCCCGAAGCCCTACAACGGTCTGACGACCGGCGCGCACACCTTCAGCGTGCGCGCCAAGGACGCCGCAGGCAACACGGACAGCACGCCGGCGACGCAGACCTGGACGATCCAGAGCGCGCCGGCCGACCACCAGCCGGTCGCCGCCTACACCGACACCCCGGCGTCGCCGGCGATCGGCCAGCCCGTCTCGTTCGACGCGGCCGGCGCGACGTGCGACGACGCGCCGTGCACCTACACCTGGGAGGACGACGGCGGTGACGGTCCCGCGGGCGACCAGTGGCCGCTGGGCAGCGGCAAGACGATGTCGTTCACCTTCCAGGAGGCCGGCGTCAAGAACGTCCGCGTCACCGTCACGGATGCCGACGGCGACACCGCCACCACGATGAAGGCCATCACGGTCGGCGCGGCCGCCCCGCCCGCCGACACGACGGCGCCCGACACGACGATCAGCTCAGGCCCGTCCGGCACCTCCGCCGACAACACGCCGACCTTCGCGTTCACGTCGAGTGAGAGCGGATCGACGTTCCAGTGCCAGCTCGACTCGGCGGCGTGGGCGAGCTGCACCAACCCCTGGACGACAGCGGCGCTCGCCGACGGCCAGCACAGCGTCTCCATCCGCGCCACCGACGCCGCGGCCAACGTCGACGCGACGCCGGCCACCCGGGCGTTCACCGTCGACACGACGCCTGCGTCCGACGGCACCGCGCCCAACACCACGATTGGTTCGGGCCCGACCGGTCCCACCAACGACACCACCCCGACGTTCGCCTTCACGGCGAGCGAGAGCGGCTCGACGTTCGAGTGCCACGTCGACACCGGCTCGTGGGCGACCTGCACCAGCCCGTGGACGACGACCGCGCTGGGCAATGGCGCCCATAGCGTCTCGGTCCGGGCGACCGACGCGGCCGGGAACACCGACGCCTCACCGGCGACGCGCTCGTTCACGGTCGACACGTCGGCCCCGAACACCACGATGACCTCGGCGCCCCCCGCCCAGTCACCCGGCTCGAGCGCAACGGTGTCCTTCAGCGCGAGCGAGTCCGGCGCCACGTTCGAGTGCCGGCTCGACGGAGGGGCGTGGGCCGCGTGTACGTCGCCGAAGACCTACACGGGGCTCAGCCTGGCCCAGCACACGGTCGACGTGCGCGCGACCGACGCAGCGGGCAACGTCGATGCGTCGCCGGCGAGCGCCGGCTGGACGTCGATCGCCGTCACGGGCGGCGGTTCGGGCGGTGGCTCGGGCGGCGGATCCGGTTCCGGAGGATCGGGTTCCGGTTCGGACGGAGAGGCGCCGACGGTGACGCTCTCCGCTCCGTCGGCCGGAGCGACATTCACCTCGAGCCTGAACATGGCCGCCACCGCCAGCGACAACCGCGGCGTGAGCAAGGTCGAGTTCTGGTTCGACGGAGCACGCGTGTCACGGGACACGAGCGCTCCGTACGCGGCCACCTTCACTGCCGGCCGGTGGACGTCCTTCGGCGTGCACACCGTCTCGGTTCGGGCCTTCGACGCGGCGGGCAACGCGCGCTCGGCCGCGGTCACGGTGACCCGCCTGCGATACGGCGCGCCGCATCCCCGAGCGAGCTCCGCCTCCGCCCGGGCCCGCGCCGCGTCCGCCTCCACGCGAGCCCGAGCGCGTTCCGCGGCCTCCTCTGACACTGGTCAGAGCCTCGTTGCCGTGAGCATGTGGCGCATCGCCAGCGCCCCGGCCGACGGCGACGGCACGCTGCTGCGCGGCCGTGGCACGTCCGGGCGGTCGGCGACGGTGTCGCTGGCGCGCTGCGGCGACACCGCGGGCGCGATCGCCGCCGTCATGCAGCTGAACGCCGGCGCCGACGGAACGCTCTACGCGCTTCAGCCCGCCGACGGGCTTTGCGTCCTGCGCATCAAGCCATTTGGCGACTCGTGACCGAGAACGCATAAGGCGGCCCCGGGGCGAAGCTGAGCTTCGCGACGGGGCCGCCTTGGCGTTCCTTTGCGCTGCTAGGCAGCCGCTCGCGTGTGCTCGCCGATCTCGATCGGCTCGCCGCGGCGGCGCAGGGAGATCTCGGCCGCTTCCATGGCGGCCACGATCTGGAGGCCCAACTGCGCGTTGGAGCGGGGCTCGCTTCCGGTGAGGATCGCGCTGGCGAAGTCCTGCAGCTCGAGGCTGAGGGGCTCGGCGGCCTCGACCCGCGGGACGACCATGTCGCCCGTCCGGTAGGTCAGCTGATACTCGCCGAAGTTCGCCGGGGTGCTGAACTCCATGCCGCGGTCGTAGACGCGGACCGGCTCATCGGTGAGCGTGTCGTCGTACTGGACCATCCGGCGGCTGCCGACGATGGTCATCTCGCGCACCTTGCGCGGGGCCAGCCACGAGATCTGGACGTTGGCCTGCGCACCGCCCGCGAACGTCAGGGTGATGAACGCGGTCTCCGGGATCTCGGCCTGGAAGATGCTGCGGGCCGTCGCCGCCACCTCGACGATCGGCTGCTCCAGCCAGTAGAGCAGGATCGAGAGGTCGTGCGGTGCGAGGTCCATGATCACGCCGTCGGGCTGGTACTTGCCCAGGTTCATCCGTGACGAGGTCACGAAGTAGACCTCACCGAGGACGTCCTCGCGGATCAGGTCACGGACCTTGTTGACCGACGGGCTGTAACAGAACGTGTGACCCGGCATGAGGACCAGGCCGCCGTCCGTCGCCCGGTCCACCAGGTCGACTGCGTCGGCGCTCGTCGTCGCCAGCGGCTTCTCGACGAGCACGTGCTTGCCGGCCTCGAGCGCCGCCTTGACGATCGCATGATGCGTCCGCGGCGGCGTGGCCACGATGACCGCGTCGACCTGCGGGTCGCGCAGGACGTCCTCGAGGTTGGCCTGCACGTCGATCCCGGGGTACTTCTGCGTGAACGCGGCCGCGCGCGCCGAGCTCATCTCGCACAGGGTGCGCATCTCGAACTCGGGGCGCTCGATCACGTTGCGGACCAGGTTCGGGCCCCAGTAGCCGTAGCCCACCACAGCCACGCCAAGCGGCTCGGCGTCATGCCGGCGCTTGCCGATGATCTGCGGGCCCTTGGCGAGGGCGGCGAAGTCCACGATGTCCGATCGCATGGCTACGAGATCTCCTCTGAGCCGTTCATCCTGTTGGTCAGGTCCGCCACCGCTGTGGCGATGGCGCTGATCTGGTCGTCGTCGATGCCGGGGAAGATCGGCAGCGAGCAGACCTGCTCGGCCATCTCCTCGGCGACCGGCAGCGAGCCCGGCTCGTAGCCGAGCTGCGCGTAGGCCTCCGTGCGGTGCACGGGCACGGGGTAGTGCACGGCCGACGCGATGCCGCTGTTGGTCAGGTGCGCCCGCAGCAGGTCGCGGTCGTCGGTCCGCACCACGAACAGGTGGTAGACGTGGTCGCCGCCGTCCACCGGACCGGCGGGCGTCTTGACGCACGTGCCCTGCAGCGCGCGGCGCAGCTCAGCCGCCGCGCGCCGGCGATGGGCGTTCCAACTGTCGAGGTGGCGCAGCTTCACGCGCAGGATCGCGGCCTGGACCGCGTCCAGGCGGGCGGTCGTGCCCACCATCCGGTGCCGGTAGCGCGGGCGCTCGCCGTGCGAGCGCAGCAGGCGCACGCGGTCGGCCAGCTCGGGCCGGTTGGTGACCACGCCGCCGCCGTCGCCCCACGCGCCCAGGTTCTTGGCCGGGTAGAAGCTGAAGCAGCCGATGTCGCCCAGCGCCCCGACGCGGCGGCCGCGGTAGCGGGCGCCGTGAGCCTGGCAGGCGTCCTCGACGACGGCGATCCTCGCCGCGCGGGCGACCTCCAGCAGCGGGTCCATGTCCACGGTCGCGCCGTAGAGGTGGACCGGCATGACGGCCTTCACCTTGGGGGTGATGGCGCGCTCGACGATCTCCGCCGTGATCAGCCCGGTGACCGGGTCGACGTCGACGAAGCGCGGCGTGGCGCCGGCGATGCTGACGGCCTCGGCCGTGGCGATGAACGTGTTGCCAGGGACGATCACCTCGTGGCCGTGCCCGATGCCCAGCGCGCGCAGGGACATCGCCAGCGCGTCGGTGCCGGAGGCGACCCCGACGGCCTCGTCGGCGTCGCAGTAGGTCGCGAAGTCGGCCTCGAAGTCCTCGACGTACGAGCCGAGGGTGAACGCGGCGTTCTGGGCGACGGTGCGAACCTCGGCGAGCAGCTCCTCGAGCAGCTCAGGGTCGTCGCGGTCGAGGCGGACGAACGGCACCGCCATCTCCGCGGTCGCGGACAGGGAATGCGTGGCGCTCATGCCGCCACCGCCAGCATCGCGGTCGACGGGGCGGAGTCGCGGCTGGCCAGCTCGGCCTGGAGCGCGCGGCGGCCGCGGTGATGCAGGCCGTGGATCGAGCTCTCGCTGCGGCCCATGGCCGAGGCGATCTCACCGGGCGTCAGCCCGACGACGTGACGCAGCACCACGACGCTGCGCTGCTCGTCCGGTAGCGCGGCGAGCGCCTCGTGCAGGCAGTGCGAGCGGTCGACCGCGGAGTCGTCGGCGCGCTGATCGGCACCGAAGACCTCCTCGGCCGGCGTCGCGCGGCGGCCGCGCAGGTGGTCGATCGCGGCGTTGTGCGCCAGGCGCAGCAGCCAGGCGAAGAAGGGCACGCCGCGCTCGTCGTACTTGACGAGGACGGTCATGAGCTTCGCGAAGACGTGCTGCGTGATGTCCTCGGCCTCGTGCTCGTCGTGCACGATGCTGCGCACGTAGCCGTAGATGTTGTGCGAGTAACGCACGTAGAGGAATCGGATCGCCTCGCGATCGCCCTCCCGTCCGCGCGCGACGGCCATGGCGACCGTGCGCCGGTCGTTCGGCGTCTCGTCCAGCGTGGTGCGGGCTCGGAAGCCCGCTGTCGCATGCTGCGTAGGCAGCGGTACAGCGCTCATCGGTGTTCTTGCCCCCCTGAGTGGATCTCTTGCTACGCCGCCCTCATGACGACGTCTTGAATCGTGTCCGCGTCCGGCGCCACCGCCGTCGGGACCAGTCCGTGCGAATAGGCGAAGCGGCTGGCTTGCGTGCGGTTGGCCACTCCGAGCTTTCGGTAGATGTTCGACAGATGGAACTTCACGGTCTGCTCGGTCACGAAGAGCTGACCGGCGAGCCGGTTGTTCGTCGCACCAGACGCGACGAGGCGCAGCAGCTCGAGCTCACGCTGGGTGAGACCGAGGGCCTCATGCGCCGCGCTCGACTGCGGGACGGTCTGACCCGCGCGAATGCTCGGGTCGGTCATGCAGTGAAAGACCGTGCCGCGCACGATCTCGCGCAGCAGCGTCCCCGCGCTGACCGGGTCGATCGTCTTGCTGAGCACGGCGTGAGCTCCCGCGCGCACCGCGTCCTCGAGCCAATCGAGGCCGGTGTCCGGCACGAGCAGGATGACCTTCGCCTCCGGCAGTGCGGCGTGGACGTCGGCGATGCGCTTGACGGCCTGCGGCGGTGCGCCGAGATCGTCGACGATCACCACGTCGGGCCGCGAGTCGGCCAGCACGGCGCCGACCGGTGCGTGGCCGGCCACATAGCCGACCAGCGTGAACCCGGATGTCTGGCGTAGGACGCGCCGAAACGCGTACACGATCCCCGGGTGGTTGGCGATGACCAGTACCCGGCGGGTACCGCCCTTCGCTATCTGCAGTGGTTCCACGACTTCCTTCACCCCCTCCTTCGTTCCGTCGAGGACGATCCTGCGGCAGGAGGGGGGGTCGAGCGGCGTGAAATGGCCGCCAGGCGTCAGGGGTGATTCGCTGGGCGGTCGGGGCACGCTCCCGCGGCCCATGGGGGAGACATGTCACCCAGGGGAGCCCGCTCTGTCGGCGGATTCGCGTCCAGAGCGCCAGCACCGCTACTACAGCGCGTGGGTTTCTTCGCGTCCTCTTCGACTGAGGTGCTTCGATCCGACCCATGAACTTCGGGACGAAGCGGATGGCAGTGGCGGCGGCGGCGACCCTCGTCGTGGCGGGCGGGGCGGCCGCGGCGGTGGCCGCGACGGGCTCAGGCTCGCACGGGACGGACTTCCTGGACTCGGTGGCCAAGCACCTCGGCGTCAGCCCGCAGAAGCTCCAGGACGCCACCAAGGCGGCCGCGATCGACCAGGTCAACGCCGATCTGGCCGCCGGCCGCATCACCCAGGCTCAGGCCGACGCGCTCAAGAAGCGCATCGAGGCCGGCAACGGCGTCCTCGGGGGGCCAGGCTTCGGGCGTGGCTTCGGGCCGGGCGGGCCGGGCGGGCCCGGTGGGCCCGGTGGGCCCGGTGGTCCGGGCTTCGGGGCCAAGCCCTTCCTGGGCGACGAGCTGGCCGCCGCGGCCAAGTACCTGGGCCTGAGCGAGAGCGACCTGCGCACCAAGCTGCAGGCCGGCCAGTCGCTGGCCGACGTGGCCAAGGCGCAGGGCAAGGATCTCGCCGGCCTCGAGCAGACGATCGTCGACACCGCCAAGGCGCAACTCGACAAGGCCGTCGCGGCCAAGGACCTCACGCAGGCCCAGGCCGACGACATGCTCGCCAAGCTCAAGGCGCGCATCGCCGACGTCGCCAACGCCACGCTGCGCTTCCGCGGTCCGGGCGGTCCCCCCGGCGGCGCGCCCGGTCTTGCCCGGCCGTTCGGCAAGGACGTCGGCGCCGCGGCGAAGTACCTGGGGCTGAGCAAGCCCGAGCTGCGGACCAAGCTGCGGGCCGGCCAGTCGCTGGCCGACGTGGCCAAGGCCCAGGGCAAGGACACAGCCGGGCTGCAGGACGCCATCGTGGCCGCCGCGAAGGCGAACCTCGACCAGGCCGTCGCCGCCAAGGAGCTCACCCAGAGCCAGGCCGACATGATCCTCAGCGGCGTGAAGGCGCATGTCGCCGATCTCGTCAACGCCAAGCCCGGCGCCGCTCCGCAGCGCGGCGCCCGGCGGGGCGCGGGACCGCGCTTCTTCTTCGGGCCCTGACGCGTCCCGAGGCTCGACGTTTCGCAGGACGCCGGCGCGCGATACTACGCGGCCATGGCCTCCACCGACATCGACCGCCTGAGCATCGACACCATCCGCACGCTGTCCATGGACGGCGTCCAGGCAGCCAACTCCGGGCACCCGGGCCTGCCGATGGCGATGGCTCCGGTCGCCTACCTGCTCTTCGCGCGGATCATGGAGCACAACCCCGCCGACCCGTCGTGGCCCGATCGCGACCGCTTCATCCTGTCGGCCGGGCACGGCTCGATGCTCCTGTACTCGGTGCTGCACCTGAGCGGCTATGACCTCTCGCTCGACGAGCTCAAGCACTTCCGCCAGTGGGGCTCGCTGACGCCAGGTCACCCGGAGCGCGACCGGGTGCACGTCACGCCCGGCGTGGAGATCACCACGGGGCCGCTGGGCCAGGGGTTCGCCAACGGCGTGGGCATGGCGATGGCCGAGAACTTCCTGCGCGCGCACTTCGGCGCCGAGGTCCAGAACCACCGCATCTTTGCGATCGTCTCCGACGGCGACCTCATGGAGGGCATCGCCGCGGAGGCCGCGTCGCTGGCCGGCAAGCTCGGTCTCGGGCGGATGGTCTACCTCTACGACGACAACGACATCTCGCTCGACGGCCCGACGCAGCTGAGCTTCGACACCGAGGACGTGGCCAAGCGCTTCGAGGCCTACCGCTGGCACGTGCAGACCGTGGACGACGCCAACGACCTGGGTGCCCTCGAGGTCGCGATCGACCAGGCCATGCGCGAGGAGGAGCGCCCGTCGCTCATCCGCGTCAAGTCGATCATCGGGTGGCCCTCGCCCAACAAGCAGGGCACCAGCAAGGCCCACGGCTCGCCCCTCGGCGAGGACGAGGTGCGCCTGACCAAGGAGATCCTGGGCTGGGATCCCGACCAGCACTTCGTCGTGCCCGACGAAGTCCGCGAGCACTTCGACCAGCGCTCGCGGGGCGGCGCGCTGCAGGCCGAGTGGGAGCAGCGCTACCGCTCCTGGCGCGAGGGCCACGACGAGCTCGCCGCGCACTGGGACGCGGCATGGGCCGGCAAGCCGCTGCCCGGCGTGCGCGAGGCGCTCGAAGGCATCGACTGGGAGAAGGACGAGCTGGCGACGCGCTCGGCGGGGCAGAAGGCGATGGCCGCCTTTTCGGACTACGTACCCACGATGGTCGGCGGCGCGGCCGACCTCAGCGAGTCGACCAAGACCGAGTTCCCCGGCGGCCACGAGCTCAACTACAAGCAGGGCCGCCCCGCGCGCAACGTCTTCTTCGGCGTGCGCGAGCACGGCATGGGCGGCGTGGTCAACGGGATGGCCGGCCACGGCGGCATCGTGCGCCCCTACGGCTCGACCTTCCTGCAGTTCGCCGACTACATGCGCGGCGCGATCCGCCTCTCGGCGCTCATGGGCCTCGAGGACGCGTGGGTCTACACGCACGACTCGGTCGGCCTCGGGGAGGACGGCCCGACCCACCAGCCCGTCGAGCACCTCGCCGCGCTGCGGGCGATTCCCGAGCTCGTGGTCATCCGGCCCGGTGACGCCAACGAGACGGCGGCGGCGTGGCGGACGATCCTCGAGGACCTCGACGGGCCGGCGGCGCTGATCCTCTCCCGCCAGGACCTCCCGATCCTGCCCGACGCCGACTTCGACGGCGTCGCGCGCGGCGCCTACGTCCTGCGCGGCGATGACGACCCCGAGGTGGCGATCGTCGGCACCGGGTCGGAGCTGTCGGTCGCCATCGGGGCGGCCGAGCTCCTGACCGCCGACGGGGTCCGCGCGCGCGTGGTCTCGTTCCCCTCTTGGGAGCTCTTCGCCGCCCAGGACGACGCCTACCGCGACTCGGTGCTGCCGCCCGGGCTGCCCGCGGTCGCCGTCGAGGCCGGCGTCTCGCAGGGGTGGGATCACTGGGTGGACCGCGTGGTGGCGATCGACCGCTTCGGGGCCAGCGCGCCCGGCGCCCTCGTCCTGGAGAAGCTCGGGATCACAGCGGAGAACACCGCGCAGGCCGCCCGCGAGCTGCTCGGCGCGCTGACGACCTAGCGCGACGCGACGGTGACGTGGATCGCCTGGGGCTCGCGGATCCAGGCGATCATCCCGCGCGCCGCCAGGCGGTCGAGCACGAACTGGAAGGCGAGCGCCTGGGCGCGGCTGCGGTACACGCGGGCGATGTCGAAGGCGTAGCCCGTGGTGTGCAGCGAGTAGGCGTGCGTCGCCTCCTGATCGGTCGCGGCCAGCACGCGCTGGTAGTCCTTGTCGCGCACCGTGCTCGTGACGATCAGCGGCTGGCTGCCCGAGATCGCGCGGGTCGCCGCGCCGAGTGCCTGGAGCACCGCGAGCGCCTGTGGGCGCAGCGCCCGGTACAGCCGCGGCGACTGCTTGATCCGCCCCGCGAGCATGCCCATGCTGGGGTCCATGCTCAGCCCGTAGGGGGCGAGGACGGTCCGGTCGATCACCCGCAGCTCGCCCGACGCCCGCGCGCGCCCGATCGCGAAGGGGTCGCCGAAGACCGGCGTGCGCTCGGCCGGGTGCAGGACCTCCTCGGCCGAGGCCTTGTGGGACTGCAGCACCGCCTCGCGCTGGAGGGCCTGGGGATCGTCCCGGTACTGGCGCATGATCTCGCGGGCCGCGAGCACGCGCCACAGGTAGGTCGAGGAGTCGTCGCCCAGCGAGGCCAGCTTGCGCCACGCCGCGGCGTGGCGCAGTGGGCTGGAGTCGAAGTAGAGCTGGGCGTAGGGGACGATGCCCTTGCCGTAGGCCGTCAGCGCCTGCTGCAGGTTGCCGACGCCCATGTGGTACGAGACGACCGCGAGGTCGTCGCGGCCGAGCTTGCCCTTGGCGAAATCCAGATAGCGCGCCGTCGCCTCGATCGCCTTGGCCGGGTCGAAGCGCTCGTCGACGCGCCGGCGGGCGGCCTCGCGCGCCTGGACGCGGTGCCCGCGCAGGATGCCGCGGGTCAGCCGCTCGGACGCCTTGACGTCGATGTGCAGGCCGAGGAGGTTCTGGCCGGTCTCGGCGAGGATCTGGGTCAGGCCCGCGGCGGAGCGCAGGTCGTCGGACGCGCGCGCATCGGCCCGCCCGGCCGATTCGAGCATGACGATCGCCTCGAGCATGCCGGGGTCGAGGCGGTGCGCGCGTGCGACGCGGTCGATGATCGGCCGCCAGTGCGCGGTGCGCCGGGCCGAGGCCGCGACGCCACCGGGGCTCTTGGCGAAGAGCACGTGGCTGAGGCCGAGCGCCGCATCGCGCTCGTAGGCCGCGCGCTGCGCCGGAACGTAGTTGAACGGCTGCGCGGCGGCCACGCCACCGATGACGCTCGGTCCCAGCGCGCTCTGCGGCCGGTCCTGGCCGTGGCTGCGATCGAGGGCCGCGATGAGGGCCGCCCCGAGCAGCGTGAGCACCACCATCACCGCAAGGCGGCGGCGCGTATGCACCGTCGAACCGACCACTGACCCAACCCTGCCACATCCGGGCGTATCCATAACGTCATGAGCGTGCAAGTCCTCGCAGCCTCCGACCTTCCGCCCCGGGTGGCACTGGCCGATGACCTGCTCGTCGAGGGCGACAACCTGGACGTCCTCCCGCGCCTGCCCGACGGCGCCTTCGACGTCGTCTACATCGATCCACCGTTCAACACGGGGCACGAGCAGCGCCGCCGCTCGCTGCGCGTGGTGGCCGACGAGGACGGCGATCGCACCGGCTTCGCGGGTCGCCGCTATCGCACGCAGGAGGTCGGCTCGCTGGCCTACGAGGACGCGTTCGACGACTACGTCGGCTTCCTGGCGCCGCGCCTGCGCCACGCCCGGCGCCTGCTGGCCGATCACGGCACGCTCTACGTCCACCTCGACCCGCGCGAGAGCCACTACGTCAAGGTCCACCTCGACACCCTCTTCGGGCGCGACTGCTTCCTCAACGAGATCGTGTGGGCCTACGACTACGGGGCCAAGACGCGCCGGCGCTGGCCGGCCAAGCACGACACGATCCTCGTCTACGTGAAGGACCGCGACGCCTACCACTTCGACGACGCCGAGGTGGAGCGCATCCCCTACCTGGCGCCCGCGCTCGTGGGGCCGGAGAAGGCAGCGCGCGGCAAGCGCCTCACGGACACGTGGTTTCACACCATCGTCCCGACCAACGGTGCCGAGAAGACCGGCTACCCCACCCAGAAGCCCGAGGGGGTCGTGCGGCGCATGGTGGCCGCCTCGTCGCGCCCTGGGGGCTGGTGTCTGGACTTCTTCGCCGGGTCAGGGACGCTCGGCGCGGTGGCCGCGGCGCTCGGCCGGCGCTTCGTCCTCGTCGACTGCCATCCCGACGCGATCGGGATCGCGAGCCGGCGCCTGGCCGGCGAGGCTCACCACACGTTGCCGGCGCCGGGGGTGTAGTTCGCGGCGACGACCGAGTTGGCGACCAGCGTCTGGCACTCCACGACGCCGCTGAACTTGGCCATGCCGGCGTCGACGTTCAGCAGCCCGGCGCTGACACTCACCTGCGACGCGTTGACGTGCACCTGGGCGGCGGCGTCGATCGTGACGCCGGTGGAATCGATGCGGATCGTCGAGCCCTGGCCCGAGATGGTCACGCGGCCGGCCGCGTCGTCGAGGTGGATCTCCAGTCCTCCAGGCGTGCGGACGTGCAGGACGCTCGTGGTGCGCATCGGCCTTCTCCTCGCGCTCGCGGGTGGGGGGCGCCAGCCTATGTCCGCAGCCGCTCGCCTGCCGGTGCCGGCTCGCGCTCGATGCGATCCGTGGCGAACGGCTTGCCCTCATCCTCGTCGCGGCCGCCGAAGCGGGCGCTGTGGGCTTCCGAGCCGAGTGAGGGCGGGCGGTACCCGCGTCGCCGCGCCGCTAACGTCCGCCCTTCGATGCTGAACGAACGGCTGTTCGCGGCGGCGTCGGGCGCGTCGGGGTGGGCCCGCCTGCCGACGATCGCCGCCGACGCGATGGTGGCCACCAGCCACCCGCTGGCCACGCGCGCGGGCGTGCGGGCCCTCGAGGCGGGCGGCAACGCCGTCGACGCGGCGCTCGCGGCGGCGGCCATGCTGACCGTCTGCGAACCGCCCCACAACGGCGTCGGCGGCGACGCCTTCGCGGTGCTGTGGCTCGACGGCGAGCTGCACGGCCTCAACGGCTCGGGGCGGGCGCCGGCGCACATCGACGCGCTGACCGTCGACCCCGCCGGGCCTCGCTCGGTGACGGTGCCCGGCGCCGTGCGCGCGTGGTCCGACGCGGCCGAGCGCTTCGGGCGGCTCGGGCTCGATGCTGCCCTGGCCGGCGCGATCGACGCGGCGCGCAACGGCGTGGCGGCCACGGCGCGGATCGCCGAGCACTGGCGCGCGGCGCAGGCGCGGGCGCCGTGGCCCGCGCCGCGGCCCGGCCGGCGCTACCGCCTGCCCGACCTCGCCGCGACGCTGCAGGCGATCGCCGATCGCGGACCCGACGCGATCTACCAAGGGCCGATCGCCGCCGCCATCGCCGCGGCGTGCTGGCTCTCCGAGGACGACCTCGCCGCGCACCGCTCCGAGTGGGTCACGCCGCTGCGGCGCGCGTACCGCGGCGTCGAGGTCTGCGAGCTGCCGCCCAACACGCAGGGAGCGGCGGCGCTCGTGGCCCTCGGGATCGCCGAGGAGCTCGACGGCGACCTGCACGGCGACGTCGAGGCGGCCAAGCTCGCGCTCGACTGGGCGGCGCGCACGATCGGCGACGCCCCGGTCGAACTGCCCGACGCCGGCGCGCTGCGGGCGCGCATCGGGCCGCGTGCCGCAGCCGACACGCGCGTGTGGTCCGGCGGCGGCACGACCTACCTGTGCACCGTCGACGGCGAGCGCAACGCCGTGTCGTGGATCCAGTCGCTCTTCGAGGGCTTCGGCGCGGGCGTGGCGGTGGGGGACACGGGGATCGCGCTGCAGAACCGTGGCGCCGGCTTCACCGAGGAGGAGGGCCACCCCAACCGGATCGCCCCGGGGAAGCGTCCGTTCCACACGATCATCCCGGGGCTGCTGTTGCGCGACGGTCGCCTGCCGGGACCCTTCGGCGTCATGGGCGGCAGCATGCAGGCGCAGGCCCACTTCCAGCTCGTGCGCCACGTCGTCGACGGCGGGCTCGATCCGCAGGCCGCGCTCGACGCCGCGCGCTTCCGCGTCCTGGGCGGCGAGCGCGTCGCGCTCGAGCCGGGCCTCGCCGCGCTGGCCGACGACCTGCGCGCGCGCGGACACGACGTGCACGTGGCCGAAGCGCCGCACGGCTTCGGCGTGGGCCAGATGATCCTCGCCGAGGACGACGCGCTCGTCGGCGGGTCGGACGGCCGCGCCGATGGCCACGCCGCCGGGCTGTGAGCCGGCGTGTCCTCAGCGAACGCGACCTCAACCGCGCGCTGCTGGCGCGCCAGATGCTGCTCGAGCGCGCGCCGCTCTCGATCCCGCGGGCCCTCGAGCGCATGGGCGGCCTACAGGCGCAGTACGCGCCGTCGATGTACGTCGGGCTGTCGTCGCGGATCGAGGGCTTCGAGCGCGACGCGCTCACGCGCGCGCTGGAGCGGCGCAGCGTCGTGCAGGGCACGCTCATGCGCTCGACGATCCACCTCGTGTCGGCGCGCGACTACTGGCCGCTGGCGCTGACGGTTGAGCGCCCGCGCCGGGACTGGTGGCTGAAGGCCAACCGCGACGGCCTCGGCGCGCGCGACATGAGCACCGCCGCGCGGCGCCTGCGCCCGAGGCTGGCCGGGGGCACGATGCGGCGCGGCGAGGTCGAGCAGGTGATCGGCAAGCCGCAGGCCGCGGCGATCAGCCACTGGCTGCACATCGTGCGCGCCCCGCCGTCGGGCACCTGGGAGCGCCGTCGCGCGGACCTCTACGGCCTGGCCGAGGACTGGCTCGGACCGCCGGACATCGACCACGCCGACGCCGTCGACCACACGGTGCGGCGCTACCTCGGGGGCTTCGGCCCCGCCTCGCCGGCCGAGATCGCCAACTGGGCCGGCGTGCCTCCCGCCGTGGTGGCGCCGGCCCTCGAGCGCCTGCGCCTGCGCCGCTTCGCGTCTGAGGACGGCGAGGAACTGGTCGACCTCCCGCGCGCGCCCCTGCCGGACCCCGAGACGCCGGCGCCCGTCCGGCTGCTCGGGACCTGGGACGCGATCCTGCTCGCCCACGCCCGGCGCGCGAACGTCCTGCCCGAGCGCTTTCGCGACCGCGTGTTCCACGTCCGCATGCCGCAGTCGGTGACCACGTTCCTCGTCGACGGCTCGGTCGCGGGGACGTGGCGCCACGAGGACGGTCGCGTGGCCTTCGAGCCCTTCGAGCGCCTCGACCGGGCGACGCTGCGCGCATTGAGTGAGGAGGGCGAGCGGATGGCGGCGTTGTATCGCTGATGCGTCGTCCGCGCCGCGCGTGCAGTGCTCTGCGGCGCTTACTGCTGCATCGAGGGAAGGAGAGGTGGCGGCGAGCGGAGCGCTCGCCGCTCCGCTCGCGTCGGCGGTTCCCGACGCGGAGTCTTTGCGCACTTCGAGCGCATTTGCAACACCCTTCCACGCGCGGCCAGGGGGGTGGGCTCCCTAGACGGCGATAGTCGCCGCAAAGAGAGCCCACCCCCTGGGCATCTCCGAAGGCTGTTGTTAAACACGCGCGCTTGCACCCCCAAGGCGCACACGCCTGAGGACGACGACACGCGCCGCGCACCGCCGGCCGCCCCCCTTCCCTCGATGCGGCTGTAAGCGCTGCGCAGCACCAGCCCCGATCACAGCCCGCCCGCATGCACCGCCAGCACCGCATCGAGCGTGTCGGCTTCGGCCGCCGCCTTGTCGGGCCGATGGCGCAGCACGCGCGCGAAGCGCAGCGCGACGCCGCCCGGGTAGCGCGAGCTCGTCTGCACGCCGTCGAAGGCGATCTCGACGACCAGCTCGGGGCGGACGTGGACGGTCCAGTCGTCGCGCGCGACCTCGAGCGCGAGCAGGCGCTCGGTCTGCCAGGCGAGCATCGCGTCGGTGAGGCCCTTGAACGTCTTGCCGAGCATCACGAAGCCGGCGCCCGACGGATCGCGCGCACCGAGGTGCAGGTTGCTCAGCCAGCCGCGCCGGCGCCCGTGCCCCCACTCGGCGGCCAGGACGACGAGGTCGAGCGTGTGGCGGGGCTTGACCTTGAGCCAGCCGGCGCCCCGGCGCCCGGCGGCGTAGGGCGCCTCGAGCGACTTGACGAGCACACCCTCGTGGCCGGCGGCCAGGGCCGCGTCGAGGAAGGCGTGGGCGTCGGCCGGGTCGGCGATCAGGGCCCGCGGCACTCGGCCCGCGGCCGGTACCAGCGCGTCGAGGGCCCCGGCGCGCTCCGCGCCTGGGCGGTCGATGAGGTCCTCTCCGTCGATGTGCAGCAGGTCGAAGAACAGCGGCGTCAAAGGCGTCGTCGCGTCGGCGCGCCGCGTGCCGAAGCGGCTCGCCGTGACCTGGAACGGGTACGGGCGCCCGTCGGGCTTGAGCGCGATGGCCTCGCCGTCGAGGACCAGCTCGCGCGCGGGCAGCGCGAGCACCGCCTCGACCACCTCGGGCACGCGCGCGGTGATGTCGTCGAGGCTGCGCGTGAAGGCGCGCACCTCGTCGCCACGGCGGTGGACCTGCAGGCGCGCGCCGTCGAGCTTGTACTCGACGGCCGCCGGCCCGGTCTTCGCCAGGGCCCCGTCGATGTCGTCGCCCGGCGCCGCGAGCATCGGCTGGACCGGGCGCCCGACCTCGAGCCCGACCGCGCGCAGCGCCTCGGAGCCCCCCGCCAGGGCGGCGGCGGCGGTCGCGCCGAGGTCGCCGCTGAGCATGCACGCCCGGCGAACCGCGTCGCGCGGCACCTCGGCCGCCCGGGCGACGGCCTCGACCATGACGCCCTCCTGTGCGCCCTGGCGCAGCTCGCCCGTCAGCAGGGCGACGAGGAAGCGCTGCTCGCGCTCGGTCGCGCGGGCGAAGAGCGCGGCCAGTGCGTCGCGTCGGGCCGCCTGCGACCCCGGGCCCGCCATCGCGCCGATCGCCTCGCATGCCGCGTCGACCTCGCGCAGTGCCAGCGTCGCCTCGCTCGCCGCCGCGGGCAGGTCTCGCAGCGAGCGATAGCCGACCCCGATCTGGCGCTGGCGCAACTCGCCGGAGAGGTACGCCACGGCGATGGCCACCTCGCCGGGCTCCGTGCGCCGCAACGTCTCGGCCAGGCGGCCGATCTTCTCGTTGCGCGCGGGGGTCGCGCGGACGGCTTCGGAGGTCGCGGTCAGCTCGGCCAGCAGCACCGGCCCATCGTGGCAGCCGCCGACAGGTGAGCGCCAACGCGCCAGGATATGTTTCAAGCCCGCTGGGTTTCTTCAGAGCCGCCGTTTCAAGCGCCCATGATGACTGGGTGGGAGCAGGACGTCGTCACGAAGCGCTGGAGGCCGGCGGCGCCGCGCCCGGAGCAGGTGGGAGGGCGCCGGCGGCGCCGAGGCGGCGGGCCGCGAGGCCGGCTGCCGGCCACGCTGCTGGCTCTCGACGACACGTGCTGGTCGTGCCGCGCCCCGGTGCGGGCGATCGTCGGCGTACTCGTCGAGCTGGGACTCACCGAGGACCGCAGCGGCTTCCTGCCCCTGGCCGATGTCGACCGCATCCTCATGGCCGTGCTCGACCCCGGCGCGCTCGCCCGGCGCGGGATCGGCGCGCTGCGCCACCGCCACAGCCCGGGCGTCCAGGGCGGTTACGTCTCCAACGGCTGCCCGGAGTGCGACGCCCTGGTCGGGCGCTTCCGGGTGGACGACCTGCTCGCCGACCATCTCGCGGTCGGCGGCGCGCTGGCCGATCTCGCGGTCGACATCACCGTGGACCTGCTCGGCGAGCAGGTCTGGCGCGGAGCCGTGCGCTTGGTGTAGGACTGGCGCGTGCCCAACGCGATGCGCTCGTTCGACCCGCGCCGAGTCGGGCGACTGGAGTGCACCGCGTGGGTGACCTACTACCGGCGCGAGTGGCTGAGGTTCCTGCGCGCGGCCGTCGGTCTCACGCGCCACACGTTCGCGCTGCCGTGGCCGGCGACGCTGCACGGCGCCTGGCTCGTCCTGCGCGCCAACCAGTTGTGGGCGCCGTACCCCGACAACGATGCCGCCGGCGCGCGGCGCTGCATGGAGCGCTTCTATCGGCTGGTCGCCGCTCGCCACGGCGAGACCTTCGACGTGGCGCGGGCGGCGTGGCTCGAGGTCGAGTGGTGGCGAGTGCATCGCGACGTCCAGCGCCGCGAGATCGGCGACGAGGACTCGCTGGCCGACGCCCTCGCCGCGCTCTACGCGCATGTCTACGCCGTCCCCGCCGCCGACGTGCGCCTTGCGGCCCAGCAGCGCGCGCTCGCCATGCGCCACTCCGACCGCTGGGTGCAGGAGGGCTGCGACCGCGAGAGCCCGCTCGTCGCGCAGGAGCGCGAGGCGCTCGTGCGCTCCTACGCGGCGCTCCTCGCCGCGGTCCACCGAGCCTGACAGCCGGCGCCTTACTTCGGCGCTCGGCAGAAGTCGCGGCCCCTGGCGGCTGCGCGGCCCGAGTAGCGTCGCCGACGACGAAAGACCCATTCCTCATCCACCGAGCGCGGTGGACGCGGTTATGTTCCGGGCGAAAGCATGGCCACCGATCCGACCTCGCTCAGCCAGCGCCAGATGAACCGGCTGCGGGTCATCGAGATGCTCTACCGCCAGCCGAGATCGAGCCGCACCGATCTCGCTCGCTGGACCGGCCTCTCGCGGGCCACGGTCTCGGCGCTCGTCGAGGAGCTTGGCCGTGCCGGCGTCGTCGAGGAGCGCGAGGCCGAGACAGGCGACGGCCCGCGGCCCACCGGGCGCCCACCGGTGCTGCTCTCGCTCGTCCCCGGCGCCGCCTTCGCGGTCGGGCTCGACTTCGGCCACGAGCACATCCGCGTGGCCATCTGCGATCTCTCCGGCGAGCTCGTCGCCGACGACTGGTCGCCCGCCGAAGTCGACCACGCCGCGATCGAGAGCCTCGACCTCGCCGACGAGCTCGTGCGCGCGAGCCTGCGTGGCGCTGGCATCGCCTCCGACCAGCTCCTGGGTGTCGGCATGGGCCTCGCGGCGCCGATCAACCGGGCGACGGGCGAGATCGCCGCGGAGGGCATCCTCCCCGGCTGGCACGGCATCCGCCCGGCGGCCGAGATGCAGGCACGCCTCGGCGTCCCCGTCGAGCTCGAGAACGACGCCAACGTCGGCGCCCTGGGCGAGAAGGTGTTCGGCGCGGCCCGCGGCGTCGATGACCTGATCTACGTGCGCGTCTCCGCCGGCATCGGCGCCGGGCTCATCCTCGGCGGCCGACCGTACCGGGGCTTCCGCGGCGTCGCCGGCGAGATCGGCCATGTGCTCGCCGATCCCGCCGGCCCGATCTGCCGCTGCGGCAACCGCGGCTGCCTGGAGACGGTCGCCAGCCCCGTGGCGGTCGCCGCGCTGCTCGAGCGCAGCACCGGCACGCGGGTGTCGCTCGCCCGCGTCCTCGAGTTGGTGGCCGCGGGCGACCGCGGCGCCCGGCGCGCGGTGGCCGATGCCGGCGAGGCGATCGGCCGCGCGCTGTCGATGCTCGTCAACGTCCTCAACCCGGAGGTCGTGGTGGTCGGCGGCGACCTGGCCCCGGCCGGGCCGGTTCTCCTCGACGCGATGCGGGCGGCGATCGAGCGCCACGGCGTGGCGCCCGCGGCGGGCGCGGTGCGCGTCACGGCCGGGACGCTGGGCGACCGCGCCGAGGTCCTCGGCGCGGCAGGCCTGATCCTCGCGCAGTCGCCGCACGCCCTCGCGGCGCGCGTCGAGAAGTAGCCGCGGGCCCGCATCCGGCAGGATCTCGGGCATGGCGCCTCACACTCCGTCCTCGCCCCATCGCGTCGTCGTCGTCGGCGGCGGCTTCGGCGGGCTACAGGCCTGCCTCAAGCTGTCGCGGCTGCCGGTCGACGTGACGCTGGTCGACCGGCGCAACTTCCACCTCTTCCAGCCGCTTGCCTATCAGGTGGCCACGGGGGCCGTCTCGCCCGCCGAGATCTGCTACCCGCTGCGCAGCATCTTCCGCCGCCGGCGCAACGTGCGCGTCGTGCTCGCCGAGGTGGTCGACGTCGACCTGGCCGCGCGCCGCGTCGGCCTGCGCGACGTGGCGCTGGGCAGCGCGCCCGACGCGCTCGAGTACGACACGCTGATCGTCTCCGGCGGCTCGGAGTACTCCTACTTTGGCCACAACGAGTGGCAGGAGCACGCCGCCGAGCTCAAGTCGCTCGAGGGCGCGTTGACCATCCGCCGGCGGATCCTCGAGGCCTTCGAGGCGGCCGAGCTCGAGCCCGATCCCGACGCCCAGGCCGCGCTGCTGACCTTCGTCGTCGTCGGCGCCGGGCCGACCGGCGTCGAGATGGCCGGCCAGATCGCCGAGATCGCCCGCGACGAGCGCGGGGACTTCCGGTCCTTCGACCCCACGAAGGCGCGCATCCTCATCGTCGAGGCCCTCGACCGCATCCTCACGACCTTCCCGGAGAGCCTGTCGGCCAAGGCGCTGCGCTCGCTGGAGAGCCTGGGCGTCACCGGGCGGCTCGGCGAGTCGGTCGTCGGCGTCGACGCCGAGAGCGTCACCGTGCGCCGCGCCGACGACAGCACGGAGCGCATCCCGACCCGGACCGTCATCTGGGCCGCCGGCGTGAACGCCTCACCGCTCGCGCGACTGCTGGCCGATCGCGCCGGCCTCGACGTTGACGGCGCCGGGCGGCTCGAGGTGCTCGGCGACCTCTCCGTTCCAGCTCACCCTGAGGTGCTGGCGCTCGGCGACATGGTCAGCGTCAAGCAGCCCGACGGCAGCGCGCTCGTCCTGCCCGGCGTCGCGCCGGTGGCCATGCAGCAGGGCCGCTACGCCGCGCGGGCGATCCGCGCTCGGCTGGCCGGCCAGGAGCCCAAGCCGTTCAGGTACATCGACAAGGGCAACCTCGCGACCATCGGCCGCGCCCGCGCGGTGGCCGACGTCAAGGGCGTCCACCTCAGCGGCTTCATCGCGTGGGTCGCCTGGCTCGTCGTCCACCTCTGGTACCTGATCGGCTTCCAGAACCGGCTGCTCGTCGTCATCCGGTGGGCATTCAGCTTCTTCACACACGGCCGCGGCGCGCGCCTCATCGCCCACGACTGATCGAGGTCGGTTAGAGCAGCTCGGCCAGCATGCCCGCCGCACGCGCGGCCCCGTCGCGCTCGACCTCGGCGCCGCGGCCGCGGCCGTCGGCCAGCGCCGTGGCGATCGCAGAGGCGATGATCTCGGGCGTCGCCGTGGCCAGGTCCATGGGGTGGCCGGCCTCATAGCGCTCCAGGCGATGGCGGACATGCAGGTTCTGCTCGAAGTGCCGGCGCAGGGGGAAGTAGACGAACGGCGTCCCGGCGGCCGCGAGCTCCATGCACGTCGTCAGCCCGCCCTGGGTGACGGCGACGTCGCAGGCCGCGAGATGGCGCGAGAGGCGATCCACGTAGGCGACGAGCTCCAGGCCGTCGTGCGAGGGCAATGACTCGGGATCGATGCGCGGGCCGCAGACGACGATCATGCGCAGGCCCGGCACGCGTTCGCGTGCCTGCGGGTAGGCGTCGATGACGCGGCGCAGGAGCCCCGCGCCGACGCCCGAGCCACCCACGGTGACCAGGCAGACCGTCTCGTCGGGGCGGTAGCCGAGCTCGGCGCGCAGCGCCTCGCGATCGACCGGCACGGCCGCGTCGGGGGCCAGGACGTAGCCGCTGAAGTCGAAGTGATCCTGCACCCATGGACGAATCTCCGGCAGGCCGTCGCCGAAGTCGCGCGGAACGACGTCCTCGGGGCCGCCGACGAAGATCGCGCGGTCGCGCACGCGCGGGAAGCGCGCGATCTGCTCGATCATCTCGGCGTTGTAGTCGGCGGTCAGGCGCGCCTCGTGGTCGCCGCCCTCCGGCATCGGCAGCCACCCGACGAAGTCGGTCAGGAAGGCGTAGGGCGTGGTCTTCAGCTCGGGGTTCTCGTGCAGGTAGTAGTCGAGCTCCCAGGCCTCGTCGCCGATCCAGAGGTCGTAGGGGTCGTCGCGCACCGCGTCGCGGAAGACCATGAAGTTGGCCAGCAGGATCTCGTCCATGCGCCGCCAGGCCTGGAAGACGTTGAGCTCGTGCGCGCGCGACTCGGCGGCGATGTGGCGCGACTCGTTGGCCAGCCCCGCACTCGCGGGGTGGATCCGCTCGCCGCACGCCTCGAGCACGCGCGTGACCGGGTCCTGCGCCAGCCAGTCGATCTGCAGGTCGGGGTGCAGGGCCCGCAGCTCGCGCGCGATGGCGACGTCGCGCCAGGCATGACCGAGGCCGATCGGCGAGGAGACATACAGGGCCCGACGCGGCCGGCCGACCGCGCGGCGCCAAGGGGCGGCGCCCGTCGCGCGACGGTAGGCGCGCGCGGCGAAGTCGTGCAGCAGCTCGTTGAAGCGCACCGGATGGCGCGTGTGGGGGCAGTGCCCGACGTCGACGAGCTCGACGAGCTCGGCGCCGGTGGCCGCGGCGAAGGCCGCCCCGCGGTCGGATGGGATGAGCTCGTCGCGGTCGCCCTGGGTCACGAGCACCGGGCAGGACACCCGCGCCATGAGGTCGTCGATCTCGGCGCGGCTCAGGCCCGGGCAGTCGATGGTCAGGGCAAGCGTCTGCGGCGTGGTCTCGAGCGCCCACGCGACCGAGTCCTCGAACTGCTTGCTCGAGTGCGGCTCGCTGAAGCAGCGGGCGAAGAAGAACTCGAGGTAGTCGCGGAAGTCGGTCTCCCAATGGTGGCGGTTGGTCTTGGCCCAGCCCTCGTACTCGGGCAGCACGGCGTCGAAGGAGTGCCCGGCGCGCTCGGGCAGCGCGGGCGTGATCGGCAGCGCCGGCGTCATGAAGAACGCGCCGCGGATCCGCTCGGGGTGCTCGACGGCGAGCAGCAGCGCGGCACTCGAGGGCGCGCAGTGGCAGACCAGGACGCAGTCGGCCGCGCCCACCGCGTCGAGCACGGCGATGGCATCCTGCGCCGTCGGGCGCGGGCCGTACTCCTCGGCGCTCTCGGGGCGGTCCGACAGGCCGTTCCCGCGCGGGTCGAAGGTCACGACGCGGAAGTGGCGGGCGAGGTAGGGGACCTGCAGCTTCCAGAAGCGCGAGTGGATGATCGCCCAGGGCGGGAGCAGCAGGATCGTCTGCTCGCCCTCCCCGAAGACCTCGTAAGCGATGCGGACACCGCCGACGTCGGCGTAGCCGCGCTCGTTCGGGGCGAGCGCCCGGTCGGCCGGCTCGGCGGTATCCGTGGCGATCACGACTACGCCGGCGTGCCCGCGGCCAGGGCGTGCACGGCCTCGGTCGTGAGGGCCTGTCCGCCGATGCCCCAGTCGCCGCTCTTGACCTCTTCGACGACCACCCACGTCACGCCGCGCATGTTCTCCCCTTCGATCTCGACCATCGTGTCGGTGAGCTTCTCGATCATCTCCTGCTTCTGGTCGTCGCGGAAGACGCCTTCGATGACCTTGACGTTGACGAGCGGCATTATCCGGCCTCCAAATGTAGTTGGTCGTTCGACCGACCAAAGATAATGCTAGAGTGCGCGGCGTGTCAAGCAAGCCTGAAGTCGCGAGCACGGACGGCCGGGCGATCCGCGGCGAGGCGACGCGGCGGCGGATCGTCGACGCAGCGCGCGACGTGCTCCTCGAGCGCGGTCATGCCGCGGCCAGCACCCGCGCGGTGGCCGACGAGGCGGGCGTGCGGCTCTCGCTCGTGCACTACCACTTCGGCGGCAAGCAGGGGCTCCTGCTGGAGGTCCTCGAGCGCGAGAACGAGCTGCTCCTCCAGCGCCAGCAGAAGCTCTACGCCGCCCCCGGGCCGCTGGCCGACAAGTGGCGCGTCGCCTGCGACTTCCTCGACGAGGACGTCCGCTCGGGCTACGTGCGCGTTCTCTGGGAGCTGTGGGCCGCGGGGCTCGCCGACGAGGACCTGGCCGCCGGCTGGCGTTCGGCGATGGCCGGCTGGCGCTCGCTGCTCGAGTCCGTGTTCGCCACGTGGGCCGACGACCTCGGGCTGGAGCTGCCGATCTCGCCACGGGCGGTCGCCACGCTGATGTCGAACCTGTTCGAGGGGATCGAGATCGAGCTCCTCGCAGGCGTGCCCGCGCAGGAGGCGCCCCACCGCGAGGTGCTCGAGGCGATCGGCGTGCTCATCGAGCGCGCCGAGCGCAAGCCCTGACCTGACCGCACTCATCGAGGAGATCTCGCGGCGAGCGATGGATTGCGCGCGCGCGGCGGATCTCTGTTGACATGAGCCCTTCACGAACGACCACGAAGAACGCGACCCGGTGGGTCGTCGTCCTGACCGCCCTCGGCTCGCTCATGGCGGCGCTCGACACGCTGGTGGTGTCGACGGCGCTGAGCACGATCCGCGTCGACCTCGGCGCCTCCGTCGAGCAGCTCGAGTGGACGGTCAACGCCTACAACCTGAGCTTCGCCGTCCTCCTGATGACCGGCGCGGCGCTCGGCGACCGCTTCGGGCGGCGCAACCTCTACGCCCTCGGGCTCGGGTTGTTCACCGCCGCGTCGGCCGGGTGCGCGCTCGCCCCGAGCGTCGGTTGGCTGATCGCCGCGCGCGCGGCGCAGGGCGCCGGCTCGGCGCTCCTCGTGCCGCTCGGGCTGGCGCTGCTGAGCGCCGCCTTCCCGCCTGAGCGGCGCGGCGCGGCGATCGGGATCTTCAGCGCGATCACCGGGCTGGCCGTCGCCAGCGGTCCGCTCGTGGGCGGCGCCGTGGTCCAGGGATTGGCCTGGCAGTGGATCTTCTGGATCAACGTCCCCATCGGGCTGGTCGCGATCCCGCTCGTGCTGACCAAGATGAGGGAGAGCCACGGCACCGACACCGGCTTGGACATCCGCGGCCTCGCGCTGGTGACGGGCGGCGTGCTGGGCCTCGTCTGGGGGCTCGTGCGCGGCAACCAGGCCGGCTGGGGGAGCCCCGAGGTGCTCGGCGCGCTCGTCCTCGGTATGGCGCTGATCGCGGCGTTCGTGGCCTGGGAGCTGCGCGCCCGCGAGCCGATGCTGCCCATGGGCTTCTTCCGCTCGCGCGCGTTCTCGGCGGGCAACGCCGCCATCTTCCTGACGTTCGCTTCACTGTTCGGTGCGGTGTTCTTCTACGCGCAGCTGCTGCAGACCGGGCTCGGCTACGGGCCGCTCGGCGCCGGCCTGCGGCTGATGCCGTGGACGGCGACGTTCATGACCGTCGCCCCGATCGCCGGTGCCCTCGTGGACCGCGTCGGGGAGCGGCCGTTCATGGTCGGTGGGCTGACCCTGCAGGCGGCGGGGCTGGCCTGGCTGGCGCTCATCGCCGAGCCCGGCATGGCCTACTCGCAGATGCTCGCGCCCTTCATCGTCGGCGGGGTGGGCGTCTCGATGGCCATCCCGGCCGCCCAGAACTCGGTCCTCGGATCGGTCGCCGAAGGCGCGCTGGGCAAGGCGGCGGGAACCAACAGCATGATGCGCGAGCTCGGCGGCGTGTTCGGGATCGCGGTCGTCGTGGCCGTCTTCGCCGGCGCCGGCAGCTACGCCTCCGCACAGACGTTCGTCGACGGCTTCTCGCCCGCCATCCTCGTCGCAGCCGGCTTCGCGCTGGCCGGCGCCGCGGCCGGACTGGCGCTGCCCGGCCGCCACGCGGCGCGCGTACCGGTGGTGCATCGAGTCCAGGAGGCAATGCAATGAGGCGCGTGATGGTGCGCTACGAGGTCAAGCCCGAGCGGGCGGCCGAGAACGAGGAGCTCGTCCGCGCGGTCTACGACGAGCTGCGGCGCACGGCGCCCGACGGGCTGCGCTACGCCACGTTCCGGCTGGAGGACGGCGTCAGCTTCGTCCACGTCGCCGAGACCGAGGACGGCCCGAACCCGCTGAACGAGGTGGAGGCGTTCGCCCGCTTCCAGGAGGGCATCGCGGATCGCTGCGTGCAACGGCCGGTGGTCACGCAGCTCCACGAGGTCGGGTCGTATCGCTTCCACGGCGACGAGGGCCGGCGCTGATGGGGCCGAGCCGGCATCCGGTGGTCCACCTCGAGCTCCACACCGGCGATCGCGAGGGCGCCAGCGCGTTCTACGCCGACCTGCTGCGCTGGCGCACGGAGCGGATCGATGCGGGCTGCGCCAGTTACCACGCGCTGGGGCTGGGCGGCGCCTTCGGGGGCGGGATCGTCGAGTGCCCGACGCGCCGCCCGGTCTGGCTGCCCTACGTCGAGGTCGATCGCGTCGACGAGGTCACCGACCGCGCGGGGCGCCTCGGCGCCTGCGTCCTGCTCGAGCCGCGCGAGGGGCCGGCGGGCTGGCGCAGCGTCGTGGCGACGCCCGAGGGCGGCGAGATCGCCTTCTGGCAGCCCAAGGCCCGGCCCGACGGCTGCGGTGCGGGATGACCGAGCGCGAGCTGCTCGACGCCGCGCGGGGCGGCGACGAGGACGCCTTCGCCCGGCTCGTCGAGCCCCATCGCGGGCTGCTCGACGCCCATTGCTACCGCATGCTCGGCTCGGTCGACGATGCCGAGGACGCCGTGCAGGACGCGCTGCTGCGCGCCTGGCGCGCGCTCGCGCGCTTCGAGGGGCGCAGCTCGCTGCGGACGTGGCTGTACACGATCGCCACCAACGTCTGCCTGAAGGCGATCGAGCGCAGGCCCAGGCTCGTGCTCCCGGTCGATTTCGGCCCGGCGACCGACCCCCACGAGGGGACGGCGCCACCGCTGGTCGAGTCGGTCTGGATCGAGCCCTATCCGGATCAGCGCCTCGGCCTCGCGGAGGCGCTGGCCGGTCCCGAGGCGCGCTACGAGCAGCGCGAGAGCATCGAGCTCGCCTTCATCGCGGCGCTGCAGCACCTGCCGGCGCGCCAGCGCGCCGTGCTCATCCTGTGCGACGTGCTCGGCTTCTCGGGCGCCGAGACGGCCGACGCCCTCGAGACGACGCCCGAGGCCGTCTACAGCGCGCTGCAGCGTGCGCACAAGAGCGTCGACGCACGGCTGCCAGAGCGCAGCCAGCAGGCCACGCTGCGGGCGCTCGGGGATGAGGGCCTGCGCGAGATCGTCGACGCGTTCGTCGCGGCCTGGGAGCGCAGCGACGTCGACGCGGTGGCCGCGATGCTCGCCCAGGAGGCGATCATCGCCATGCCGCCGATGCCGACCTGGTACCACGGGCGCGACGCGGTGGCGGGCTTCCTGCGCCGCTCGCCGCTGGCACCCGGGATGCGCTGGCGCGTGATGCGCACCCGCGCGAGCGGCCAGCCGGCCTTCGCCTTCTACCTGTGGAGCGAAGAGGCACGGGCCTTCGCCGCCCACGACGTCGTCGTGCTCGCGCTCGACGCCGCGGGCCGGATCGCCGAGCTCATCGCCTTCCTGGAGCCCGAGGCCTTCCGCCACTTCGACCTCCCGGCGTCGGTTCGCTGATCCGCGCACGCGGCCGAGCCGCGCCGGCCGGCCGAGGACGTCCGCGCCGGCGAGGACGCGGTGCGCGAGGCCGTCCTCGAGAGCATCGCGCCCTACCGTCGCGACGACGGCTCCTACGCGTTCGACAACGTCTGGCGCTTCGCGATCGGCCGCTAGGCGGACCCGGCGAGCGGGTCGCATGGGAGCTCGACGTGCAGGCGCGTTCCGCGTCCCGGCGGGCTGTCGAGCGAAAGCGTGCCGTCGAGCGCGGCGACGCGGTCGCCGAGGCCGCGCAGGCCCGAGCCCTGCGCGGCATCGGCCCCGCCGATGCCGTCGTCGGTGATGTCCACGGTCACGCGGCCGTTCGTCCGGCGGACGGCGACCGTGGCCGCCGTCGCCTGGGCGTACTTGGCGACGTTCGCCAGCGCCTCGGCGACGACGAAGTACGCAGCGACCTCGACGTTGGCGGGCAGGCGCTGCTCGCCGTCGGTCTCGAGGGTGACCGGCACCGGCGCGCGCGCGGCGATGGCGTGCAGCGCAGGCTCGAGGCCGCGTTCGGTGAGGACCGCAGGGTGGATGCCGCGCGCGAGCTCGCGCAGCTCGGCCAGGCTGGCCTTCAGCTCGGCCAGCGCGCGGTCGATCAGGATGCCGGTCTCCACCGGGTCGGTGTCCACGCGCCTGCGCGCGAGGCCGAGCAGCATGGCGAGGCCCACCAGCCGTGCCTGGGCGCCGTCGTGCAGGTTGCGCTCGAGCCGGCGGCGCTCGGTGTCGCTGGCCTCCACCAGACGTGCGCGGGAGGCGCGCAGCTCCTCGACCCGCGCGCGCAGGTCCGCGTCGAGGCGCGCGACGTGACTGCGTAGCAATCCGGCCAGGAAGGCGAAGGGGAGCAGCGCGGTGGCAGTGAACACGGCCCACCCCGCGGCGTCGCCCGCGCCGGCCGTGGCGGCCGTCGCCAGCAGGAAGGTGAGCAGGCCGCACACGTAGACCGGCGTGAGCTGCAGGCGCTCGAGCCGACCGGTGCGCCGCCAGCGCATGATCAGGCGGACGAGCACGATCACGAAGAGGACGACGTAGAGCGTGACCTGGAAGCCCAAGGCGGCGTTCGCGAGGTCGGCGTCGCGGTGTATGAGCAGGACGTTGGTCGGGCAGGCGTCGCATCCCAGCTCGTGCGGACCCGCGACCAGCATGACCGGAATGGAGGCGACGGTGAAGATCACGTAGCCCGCGACGACCAGCGCCCTGTCCCAGCCGGGCGCGAGCCGGCCTGACGGGAAGCTCATGACGAGCTGCAGGAAGACCCCGCCCCACAGGCCCCCGACCAGGAACCCGAACGAGTACAGCAGCGGCGAGTCCGCGAACGCGAGCCCCGACAGGAACCACGCGAAGCCGAGGATCACCATCAGCTCGCCCGTGCCGCTGTCAGGGCGGCGGCGCCAGGCGAAGAGCCCGACCCCGATGAAGCTCCAACCGACGACCGGCCCGAAGATCGCCCACGCCGTCTTGGAGTCCTGATGGTCGCTGCTGAGCATCAGAGCGACCACGGCCGCGCCGCATACGAGTGCCGCGAGGACCACGGCCCGCATGCGGGCGACGGTCATGTGTCCGATCCTGCCTGCGCGCGCGTCGACAGGCAAGCGCCGTCGCGCGCCATCACTCGGTGACCGCGGCGCTGCCGCGGCGCACCTGACTCCACGACATGCCCTCGCCGGCGAGGGCCGGCAGGCCCAGACCCACCGCGGTGAGGACCTCGACCGCCTGCAGGACGATTCCGTAGGCCAGCGCGTGGCCGCCCGAAACGCCGAAGCTGGCCAGGACGGCGACGCACGCCGCCTGGAAGACGCCGACGTTGGACGGCGTGACCGGAACCACGGCGGTGACGTTGACGGCCACGAGGACCGCCGCTGCGCCGGCCAGGCCGGCCGTGCGCTGGAGGTCGAGCGCGACCAGCACGAAGTAGGCGGAGAGCACCTGCAGGGCCCACGCGGCCAGCTGGGCGAGGGTCGCGGCCACGCCTTGGCGCAGGTGACGGAAGACGCGCAGCCCGCCGCGCGCCCGCTCGAGCTCGAGCGCCGCCCGGGCCAGCGCCCGCTGCACGCGGGGCGGACCGTGACGGCTCGCGCGGCGCAGCGCGCCCGGCGCGACCAGCATCAGCCCGACCAGGGCCAGCGGGGCGCAGAGTGCGAGCAGCGCCCCGACGGGCGCGCTGAGCGCCCCCGTCGACGTGATGACCGCCGCCCCGAGCGCCACGAGGGCGACGAGGTTCAGCATCGTCTGCGAGAGGATCGTCCCGGCGACGACCGAGACCGTCCCGACCCGGCGTGCGACGACGACCGCCCGCGCCGCCTCGCCGAGGCGGCCGGGGAACACGGCCGACACCATCACGCCGATCATCGTCGCCCGGACCACCATCGCCGCCGGGACATCGGCGCCCGGCAGGGCCGCTCGGAGCACCACCAGCCACGACAGGGCCCGCATCAGCATCGAGAGGACCATCAGCACCGCCGCCAGGGCGAGCCATCCCAGGTGCACGCCGACCAGCGCGTGCAGGACGTTGTGCAGTCCGAGGTGACCGATCGCCACCGCGGTGAGCCCGAGCCCGACGAGCGCGGCGAGCACCGCTGGCAGCGACACTCGGCGGCGCCGGGGTGAGGTCATCGTGGGATCCTCTCGCGGATCCTGGGTGGGGACGGTGTGCGAGGTCGCTCACGGGCGTCTGGGGGGGTTCATTCGGATCGGATGATGAATCGGGTGCCGCTCCCCACCATCCTCGGCACGGGTTTCCTCGAAGGGGTGGTGCATCGCAATGGACGGCTTTCACGAAGGTCAGAAGGTCTGGGTCGCGCAGTCCGACGGCTCGCAGCGGCCGGGGATCTTCGTCAGCGACGCCGAGCTCCCCGGATGGTTCGGCGGGGCGCCGGCCGCCTACGTCGTCTATCCGGACACGCGCTCGGGCGAGGAGGTCTCGCTGCTTCAGATCACGCCTCGCGAGGAGGGTGACCGAGACGTAGCCGATTGACCGGCCGCTCCTTGGCGGGCGCGCGGGATGCGGCACAATCGCCTGCCGTCCCGTCGTCGTAACGAGGAGGAGCAAACAATGGCCGAGACCGCCGTCGTCCCGGAGTCCACCGCGACGCAGGAGACCGAGCGCTGGCTCCGCGCGTTCGAGACGGCGCTCGCCGATCGGGACGCGGCGGCGGCCGCGGAGCTCTTCGCGACCGACTGCTACTGGCGCGACCTCGTCGCCTTCACGTGGAACCTCAAGACCGTGGAGGGGCGGGAGGGGGTCGCCGACCTGGTCGAGCACACGGCCGGGCAGACGCGCGCCCATGGCTTCCATGTCACCGAGCCCGCGGCGGAGGCCGACGGAGTCACCGAGGCCTGGATCGCGTTCGAGACCGAGGTCGGCCGCGGCAGCGGGCATCTGCGCCTCAAGGAGGGCAGGGCGTGGACATTGCTCACCACCCTCGACGAGCTCAAGGGACACGAGGAGCCCCGCGGCCCGGCCCGGCCGCGCGGCGTCGAGCACGGCGCCGAGCCCGATCGCGAGAGTTGGCTCGAGCGCCGCCGGCGCGAGGCCGAGGAGCTAGGAGTCACCACGCAGCCATACGTGGTCGTCATCGGCGGCGGGCAGGGCGGCATCGGGCTGGGCGCGCGCCTGCGCCAGCTCGGCGTCCCGACCATCATCGTCGACCGTCACCCGCGGCCCGGCGACCAGTGGCGCAGCCGCTACAAGTCGCTCTGCCTCCACGACCCGGTCTGGTACGACCACCTTCCCTACATCAAGTTCCCCGAGAACTGGCCCGTGTTCTCGCCGAAGGACAAGATCGGGGACTGGCTCGAGATGTACACGCGGGTGATGGAGCTCAACTACTGGGGCTCGACCGAGGCCAAGAGCGCGAGCTGGGATCCCGAGGCCCAGGAGTGGGCCGTGCAGGTCGAGCGCGAGGGCCGCGCGCTGACGTTGCGCCCCAAGCAGCTCGTCTTCGCCACGGGCATGTCGAGCCGTCCCAACCTGCCCCAGCTCCAGGGCATGGACGTCTTCCGGGGCGAGCAGCACCACTCGTCCCGGCACCCCGGGCCTGACGGCTATCGCGGCCAGCGGATGGTCGTGATCGGCTCCAACAACTCGGCGCACGACATCTGCGCCGCGCTCTGGGAGTCGGGCGTCGACGTGACCATGGTCCAGCGGTCCTCCACCCACATCGTGCGCTCGGACACGCTCATGGACATCGGACTGAGCGCCCTGTACTCCGAGCAGGCGGTGGCCGCCGGAGTCACCACGGAGAAGGCCGACACGATCTTCGCGTCGCTGCCCTACCGGATCCTGCACGAGTTCCAGATCCCGCTCTACGACCAGATGCGCGAGCGCGACGCCGACTTCTACCGTCGCCTCGAGGCTGTCGGGTTCCAGCTCGACTGGGGCGAGGACGGCTCGGGCCTGTTCATGAAGTACCTGCGGCGCGGCTCGGGCTACTACATCGACGTCGGCGCCGCGGACCTCGTCGCCGACGGCAAGATCAAGCTCGCCGTCGGCCAGGTCGACCACCTCACCGAGGACGCCGTCGTGCTCGAGGACGGCACCGAGCTGCCGGCCGACGTCGTCGTCTACGCCACCGGCTACGCGTCCATGAACGGCTGGGTCGCCGACATCATCGACCAGGAGACCGCCGACCGCGTCGGCAAGGTCTGGGGCCTGGGCTCGGACACCGCGAAGGACCCGGGGCCCTGGGAGGGCGAGGAGCGCAACATGTGGAAGCCGACCCAGCAGGAGGCGCTGTGGTTCCACGGCGGCAACCTGCACCAGTCGCGCTACTACTCGCTCTACCTGGCCCTGCAGCTCAAGGCACGCATGGAGGGCATCGCGACCCCGGTCTACGCCCTGCAGGACGTCCATCACACCCGGTAGAGCCGACTACCCGCACGGGTCATCGCCGATCACCAACGCGTGCTCGACCAATGCGGCGCTCATGCTCGCCTGCTGGGCCGATCGACGTGGACCCGGTGGCAACACCGTCGTGCCCAACGTCGACCAGGACGGCGACGGCTACTTCGCCAACTGGAACGACGCGAACGACGCCAACAAGTACGTCCATTGAGGGCTGCACTGCGCCCCAGCGCTGACCGATACGGGCGGGGTCGTTTCAGGTGGATTCGCCTGCCGGGGCCGTGGTCGCCGCTCGGGGGAAGGCGATCCGCCGATGCGCCGGCGAATCCCCTCGCCTGCTCGCGAGCTTGACCGACCATTGAACCGCGTTCGCTGCGGGCCGTCATGCGATCCGGGCGATGCGCCGACGAAGCGCGAGCGCCATTGTCGCCGCATGACTGCTCGCCCGAACGTCCTGGTCATCCTGACCGACCAGCAGCACTACCCGCCGGCCTATGAATCCGACGAGCTCGCCCAGTACCGACGGGAGCATCTGCCCGGCGTGGAGCGGCTGCGGCAGAACGGCGTGTCGTTCCGCCATCACTATCCGATGTCGGCCGCCTGCGCGCCGAGCCGCGCGTCGCTGCTCACCGGCCAGTACCCCTCGCTCCACGGCGTCACGCAGACCCCAGGAATCGCCAAGCACGACGAGAGCGACGACATGTTCTGGCTCGCGCCGGACACCGTGCCGACGCTGGGCGACTGGTTCCGGGCCGGCGGCTATCGGACCTACTACAAGGGCAAGTGGCACGCCTCGCACGCGCATCTCGACGCCGACGACGGCGACGGGTACCTGCTCTCGATCGACGACGACGGCACACGGATCGAGGACAACATCCAGAAGTACCTCGAGGCCGACCTGCTCGACGACTACGGCTTCTCGGAATGGGTGGGGCCCGAGCCGCACGGACTCGGCAAGCACAACACGGGCACGCTCAAGGACCCGTTCACCGCCGACGAGACGATCGCGCTGCTCAAGCGCCTCGACGCAGAAGAGGCCGACGCGCCGTGGTTGACGGTGTGCTCGTTCCTCAACCCGCACGACGACTCGATGTTCGGCGCCATCGCGCTCACGCAGGGGCTGCGCTACCACCCCTCACAGGTGCCGCACGTCGATCAGGCACCAACGCGCAACGAGGACCTCTCCACGAAGCCCTCCTGCCAACAGAGCTACGTCGACAACTGGAGCACGATCATCGCCCCGCAGCCGTGGAACGAGCTCCACCTGAAGTTCTACTACCAGATGCAGGCCGAGGTCGGCCACCACATCACGCGTGTGCTCGAAGCGCTGCGTGACATCGACGCCTATGAGAACACGATCGCGATCTTCGCCTCCGATCACGGCGACATGCAGGGCGCCCACGGAGGGATGCACGAGAAGTGGCACGTCGCCTACGAGGAGGCGCTGCACGTGCCGTTCATCGTCTCAAGCCCACTGCTGCCCGGCGGCGCCCGCGAGCTCGACATCCCGACCAACCATGCGGACCTCATCCCGACGCTGCTCGGCTTCGCCGGGATCGATCCCGATCAGGCGCTCGCACGCTTGCAGGCCAACCACAGCGACGCCCACCCGCTCGTCGGACGCGACCTCTCGCCGGCGATCCGCGCCGCCGAACCGGCGGCGCCCACGGAGCCGATCCTCTTCACGACTGACGATGAGATCAGCGAGGGCAGTGCAACGACGGCCAGCCCGTTCGGCCGGGTCGCCCGGGCGCTGCACCGCTACTCGACCGTCAAGCAGCCCAACCACCTGCAAACGGTGATCGGCGAGGTCGACGTCGACGGCGAGCAGCACCTCGTCAAGTTCTCGCGCTACTACGACAACGCCCAGTTCTGGACCGTCCCCGGTGAGCGCGACGAGCGACTCCACGACCGGCACACCGACACTGTCACAGAGCCCGAACCCGACGAATACGAGCTCTATGACCTCAACCGCGACCCGTTCGAGGAGCGAAACCTCGCCCACCCAAGCCACGCCGACGACAGCTCGCGTGCCCTACAACGCATGATGCTTCAGCTCCTCATCGAACAGCTCGACGCCAAGCGCCTCACCCCTTCAGCCGGCGAGGTCCCCGGCTACCGCCCCCCCGCGATGCCCTGAGGGACGGCACGCGTCGAGGGCGCCGTCGATGGTCGGCGTGAGGTTGTCCTCGCCCAGCATGTCGACGGTCCCGCTGCGACGCAGTGCGTCGCGCACGGTGCTCCTTGCGCGCGCGACGATCAGCCGAATGCCGCGCGCGGCAAGGGTGTCGTGGACCGACTGCAGTGCCTGCGCGCCGGTCACGTCGACTTGGCTGACCGCCCCGAAGTCGAGGACGACGGTGCGCGGCGGCGGCTCGGCCGCCCGCACTCGCGCGAGGAGGTCGTCCTGGAACAGATCGGCGTTGGCAAAGATCAGCTCCGCTTCGAAGCGGTGGATCAGCACGCCGGGAATCGGCGTCGCGCCCTGGTCGAGGTCGCTGAAGCGGGTGCCGTCGCTGCTGCGCCCGAGCGAGGCGATGTGCGGGTGGTCGATGGTGTGGATCAGCAGGATGAAGCTGAGGGCGACGCCGATCGCGACACCCGGAAGGATGTCGATGAGAACCACGCCGAGCAGAGCGCCGAGCGCCGCCCAGAACTCGAGTGATTGCGCGCGCCAGTACTGCGTGACCCGCCGGATGTTGATCATCCCGGACACCGCCCAGATCACGACCGCGCCGAGCACAGGCTCCGGCAGGTCGGCGAACAACCCGGCGAGGAACAGGACCGTCAGCAACGCCATCAACGCGCTCACGAGGAAGGCGGCGGGAGACTTCGCGCCGCTGCGCTCGGCCGCCCCGGACGCCGAGAGCCCGCCGGTGACGGTGTAGCCCTGCAGCGCCCCGGCGCCGAGGTTCGCGGCGCCGTAGCCGAGCATCTCGCGGTTGGCGTCGACGGCGTAGTGGTACTTCGCGGCGTAGCTCTTGGCGATGGCGAGCGCCTGCGCCAGCCCCACGATGACGATCGCGAGGGCGCCGGGGAGCATCTTCACGAGGTCGTGCGCCGAGACGCTCGACAGTGAAACGAAGTGGAATCCCGTCGGTACGTCGCCGACGATCGCGACGCCGTGGTGCTGAAGGTCGAGCGCGTCCGACGCGACGATCGCGAGGGCGACGACGATGATCACGCCCGGGAGCTTCGGCGCGAAGCGCGCGAACGCGAACAGCGCGGCGAGCCCGGCGAGCCCGACGGCCACCGTGGTCCATTCCCACTTCCCGATGTGATCGATCGTCTTCACGAGCACGGCGAGCGTGTCGCCGGACGGCTTCGCGATTCCCACTACCTTCGGCACCTGGCCGATGGCGATGTAGAGGCCGAGCCCGACGATGAAGCCCTCGAGCACGGGCCGCGCGAAGAAGCGGGAGACGAACCCCATTCGCGCGAGCCCGCCGACGATGTAGATCACGCCGACCATCAGCGTCAGCGCAACGGTCAGGGCGATGTAGTCCGCCGAGCCCGTGCTCGCGGTCGCGACGACGGCGACCGTGGAGGCGGACAGCGTCGCCACCGTCGCGCTGGGACCCACGTAGAGGTGGCGCGAGCTGCCCAACAGGAGATAGCCGACAACCGCGAGCGGCATCACATAGAGACCGTTCTGGACCGGCACTCCCGCGATCCCGGCGTAGGCCAGCGCCTGTGGGACCATGAGGGCCCAGACGGTCAGCCCGGCCATCACGTCGACGGGCAGCCAAGCTCTGTCGTAGCTGCGAAGCCACGCGGGGAGCAACCTCATGACCGGATGACCGTACCGCCGGCGCAGAGCGCGAATCTCACCCGGATCGGACGACGCCGGGATGCGCCTGGCGCGGGACCATCCCGGGGCCGCCACGAAGGTGTGCACGTGCAGATAACCGTCGCGAGTGAGCGACCCCTCGGGCTGGAGGTGTAGGCATATGGCGAAGGCTGCGGTCAAGTCGAAGAAGCGCGCGAAGCCGGCCAAGGGCAAGAAGCACCGCCGAGGTGT
Source organism: uncultured Actinomycetes bacterium (assembly GCA_963807305.1). Taxonomy (GTDB): domain Bacteria; phylum Actinomycetota; class Thermoleophilia; order Solirubrobacterales; family Solirubrobacteraceae; genus JAOPZW01. Next base: position 213,605 of record CAWEBN010000010.1, on the reverse strand, counting down.
GCTGGACCTGCCGAAGGCGGTCGCGACGCGGATGGCCGAGGGCCGCGCCGAGCGCGAGTCGGTGCCGCTGGAGGCGCACGGCGAGTGGGCCGCCCCCGATGGGCGTCCGGACCCGGTCGGGATCCTGGAGGAGCAGAACACGACGCGCGTGCCCGATCTGGTGCCGATCCGCCACGGGCGCATGATCGTCTCGTCGTTCACGTTCTATCGCGGCAGCGCGGCGATCATGGCGTCGGATCTCTCGCAGACGCCGAGCACGAGCCTGCGCGTGCAGTGCTGCGGTGATGCGCACCTGTCGAACTTCGGCGTGTTCGCCGCGCCGGACCGACGCGTCGTCTTCGATCTCAACGACTTCGACGAAACGTTGCCGGCGCCGTTCGAGTGGGACGTCAGGCGCCTGGTGGCGAGCTTTGTCGTCGCGGCGCGCGACAACGGCTACCGCCGCAAGGAGCAGCGCGCAGCCGCGCGCGCAGCCGCCGAGGCGTACCGCACGACGATGGCGAGGGCCGCCGCCATGCGTTTCCTCGAAGTTTGGTACGCGCGAGTCGACGCGGATAACGCCTTGGCCGAGCTCTCCGGCCGTAACGACAAGGCCACCGTCAATGCCGTGCAGAAGGGCCTCGCGAAGGCGCGCAAGCGCACGAGCCTGGGCTCGCTGTCGAAGTTCGCGCAGCGGGTCGACGGTGGCTACCGGATCAGAGAACAGCCGCCGGTGATCGCCCGCCCGTCGGCGGCGAACTATGGCGACGTCGAGCAGATCGTCCGCCAGGGACTCGCCGATTATGCGCGCTCGCTGTCCCCGGAGCGGCGTCTCGTGCTCGACCATTACCACTACGTGGACTTGGCCCGGAAGGTCGTTGGCGTCGGCTCGGTGGGGACCGAGGCGTTCATGGTCCTGCTGATGGGCGACCGCGACGACGACCCGCTGTTCCTGCAGGTCAAGGAAGCGGACACGTCGGTGCTCGCGCCGTATGCGGGCGCCGGCGCGTACGAGCAGCAGGGCGAGCGGGTGGTGCAGGGTCAGCGCGTCATGCAGGCCGCCAGCGACCCGTTCCTCGGCTGGGCGACCGGGACCGGCGCGCGCGGGCGGGAGTTCTACGTCCGTCAGCTGCGCGACATGAAGGGCTCAGCGGTGATCGAGACGATGCCGCCCGCGCGCCTGGCGCGCTACGGCGAGCTCTGCGGCATCACGCTGGCGCGTGCCCATGCGCGCAGCGGCGACGCGGCGAAGATCGCCGGCTACCTCGGTGACGACGACACGTTCGACCGTGCGCTCGAGAACTTCGCGGTCGCCTACGCCGACCAGAACGACGACGACTACGCCGAGTTCACGCGCGCCGCGGATACGCAGCGCATCGCCGTCGAAGCCGGCGTCTAGCGCCCGCGGGCCTCCGTCCCCCGCACCTGAAACGAAGAAACCCCCGCGTGTGCGCGGGGGATCTCCGATTGGAGCTAGGGGGACTCGAACCCGTGCCGGATTGGGGGCGGGGCTGGCATCCGAACCTGTCGACTAGACGCTGCGCCCGTGCGCTCGCCTCACGCCCAGCGTCTGATCAGCATGCGAGCCTGCGCGGGAGGTCCGACGGCACGTCGGTCAGATCGGCGAACTCGGCCGCGAAGGCCATGAACCGGGACACGTCGGCGAAGTTGGTCGCGATGCCCAGCGAGACGCGGACCGCCCCGCCCGTCGGCATGCCGACGCGCGCGAGGTAGTCGTCGAGGACCAAGCCCTCCTCGAACCGTGCGGCCAGCCGCTCCTTCGAGAGCGAGAACGCGACCTCGGCGGCGCCGGGGTTGCAGAAGCAGCCCGTCCGCAGCGAGATGCCGTGCTCCGCCGCGACGCGGTCGACGAACCGCTCGTCGACCACCCGCCCGTCCGGGTGCAGGAAGTTGAACGCGATCGTGCCCCCGCGACCGTCCCACGTATCCGGCCCGTAGATGCGGATCGCGGGGCTCCCGTCGGCGTGCTTCAGCTGTTGCATCTGCTCGAGCAGCCGGCGGCCGAGGGTCTCGACCCGCTGCGCGATCGTGTCCATGCCGATCCGCGCGAGGTGGTGCAGGCCGATCTCCACCGCCGGGATCCCGAGGTAGTCCACGGTGCCGTCCTCGAAGCCCGCATGGCCGGCGTGCGGCACGGCCAGGTCGCCCTGCACGTTGGCGGCGACGACGGTGCCGCCGCTGAACCACGGCCGGCGCAGGCGCTCGAGCGCGCGGCGCCGCACGATCAGCGCGCCCAGGCCCGTCGGGTAGCCGAACATCTTGTAGAACGACAGCGCGACGAAGTCCGGCTGCCACACCGACAGGTCGAGCCGGCTCGTGGGCGCGAACGCGGTGCAGTCCAGGAGCACGTCCCAGCCCCGCTCATGGGCCAGGTCGATCCACTCCAGCGGATGCTTGACCCCCGAGAAGTTCGATTGCGCGGGATAGGCGAAGAGGCTGGGGCCGGCGGCTTCGTCGAGGTGATCGGCGAGCCGGGCCACGCGGAGATCGGGCGCCTCGACCGGCACGTACGCGATCGCGGCCCCGCGCGCGCGGGCGAACTCCCGCAGGCCGTTGACCGAGTTGTGGTTGTCGGACGTGGCGAGGAACCGATCGAACGGGTACGCCTCGCCCACGAGCCGGATCGCGCCGGTGGCGTTCTGCGTGAAGACGCACGCGTACTCGCTTTCGGGCGCGTTGAAGTGGGCCAGCACGGCCGCCCGGGCGTGCTCCACCGTCGCGGTCGCGGCCGACGAGGTCGGGTTCGCGGAGTGCGGGTTGCCGTAGACCCCGTCGCGCAGCATCTGCGCGTGCTCCTCGATCTGCGACTCGGCATACACGCTGCCGCCGGTGTAGTCGAGGTAGACGTTGCGGGTGGCGTCGAGCCGGCCGTACTCGGTGGCGCGGAGCTCGTCGAGGCCGTCGAGGCACGGATGGGCGGCGAGGAAGGCGGCCTCCGCCGGGGCCGGCCCGGACGGGGCCCGGCGCTCGAGCAGCGCGGACATCACGCGACCCTGCACTCGCCGTGGGAGCAGATCTCGAACGCGGGATCCGCGCTCGCCCACCCGCGGCGCACGAGCAGCGCGTGGATCTTGCAGCCCAGGCACACGCCCAGGACCGACTCCATCCACATCAGCGTCAGGCAGATGATGCAGATCGTCCGAGGCAGCGTGCCGCGGATGCCGCTGTTGGTGATGACCATCATCGAGAACGCCATCCCCATGCCGAGCGTCCAGGCGAAGCGCTTGGGCTTCGCCGAGACCCAGTCCGGGGTCCGGCGGAACGTCATGACGCGCGCGACCACGCCGATCGGGCTGTTCCGGATGCCGAACGTGAGCCGGGCGACGAAGTCGACGAAGAACAGCGTCGAGACGAGCTGCAGCGGGATGTACTGGTGCTTGAAGTAGGCGAGGTTGAAGGCCACCGCGCCCAGGACCATCGTCAGGCCGGCGGCGGCGCGGACCTGGTTCTCGTCGAAGACTGCGGCCCGCAGTTCGGCGCCGTCGACCGTCAGGCCGGCGATGCGCTGGCCGAAGCTGAGTTCCATGACGTCCTCCTTAGCGAAGAGCAGCCGGCTCTTCATCGGTTGTGTCGAGGAGTGCGTCGAGCGTCTGCAGTAGGCCCAGCCAACCCTCGAACGCCCTGGGCTGATCGGTCCCGTCACCGGCTCGGCCGCTGATCTCGTCCCCGTCGAGGAGGACGTCGATCGCGATGTGCCTGATCTCGATGCTCATGGGCCAGAGCATCTGCGCCCGGCGGCCCCGGCACATCGTGGCGACCCCCTGACTTTGACCCCAAGGTGCGGGGCGGGACCCCCTAGAGCGCGTCGACCAGGCCCCTGCGGCTCCGGATCCCCAGCTTGCGGTACACGCTCGTCAGATGGACCTCGACGGTCTTGGGCATCACGTAGAGCGCCCGGGCGATGTCCCGGTTGCTCTGGCCCGCGGCCGCGAGCTGGGCGATCCGCCGCTCGCTCGGCGTCAGCGACTCCGGGCCGGAGAGCGCCCGGCGCCGCGGGCGGCCGCCCGCGGCGTAGAGCTCGTCCCGGGCATGCTCGGCCAGCGGCTGCGCCCCGCAGTGGCTGGCGATCTCGAACGCGTCGCGCAGCGGCGCCCGCGCGTCCGACGGCCTCCGGGCGAGCCGCAACGCCGATCCGAGCGCGGTGAGCGCCTTGGCGTGTTCGAGACGCGCCGGCGAGCCGGCGGCGGTCTCGACCGCCTCCTGCAGCAGGTCGAGCCCGTCCTCGTGGCGCAGCGCGCCGAGCAGCCGCAGGGTGCGCGCCAGCGATCCCGGGGCGCCCCAGCGCCGCGCCTCGGCCAGCTCCTCCTCGAGGAGCGCCTGCGCCTCGTCGCGCCGCTCGAGGCCGTCCAGCGCCCGGGCCTTCAGCGACCGCCACGGCGCCCAAGCGACGTTGTCGACGTCGCCCAGCTGCCCGCGATGGAGCTCGGCCTCGTCGAGCGCCCGCGTCCAGTCGCGCTCCGCGAGCCGCAGCTCGACCGTGGTGCCGCGCACCACCGCCTCCCCGTCCGAGCCGGGGGCCGGCTGCGGGCAGCTCATGAGCGCGCCGCGTGCCCCGTCGAGGTCGCCGCGCTCGATCAGCACGCGCGCGAGGAAGCCGGCCGCGTACGCCATGCCCGCGCCGTTGCGCTCCTCCATCAGGCGGATGCCGTCGAGCCCCTCGCGAAGCGCATCCTCGGCCTCGGCGAGCTCACCCCGCGCGAGCCAGGTCCAACCGCGCCACACGTTCACGCTCGAGACGCCGATCAGCGAGCCCATCTGGTGCGCCGCGCTCAGCGCCGACTCGCAGACATCGCGGGCCTCGTCGCGATCGGCGACGACGAGCACCCGGGCGGCGACGAGGGCCATGAACCCCGCGTCCAGGGTGATCAGCCAGCCGTCGGCCAGCAAGGCGAGCGCCAGCTCGGAGCACTCCTGTGCGGTGCCGCCCCGCAGCGCCCAGTCCCAGGCGGCGACGGCGCTGAGCATGCTGCCGCCCAGCCCCTTCTGGAGCCCGGCGGCGCGGACGCGCGCGAGCCGTGCCGCGGCCTCCGGCACCTGCGCGCCGAACGCGACGGTGTAGAGCTCGAGCGCCTCGAGCGCCTGGCGCGTGCCCGCGTGCTCGGCCGGGAGGTCTGCGAGCGCGCCCCGCACGACGGTCGCGGCCGCCTGCGCCGGGCCGGTGAACAGGAGCATCCGCCCCAGCATCGCGGCGGCCTGCGCTCGCACCTGGGGATCGACCAGCTGATCGCGCACCTGGCTGATGTGCGCCACGGCGGCCGCCGGATGGACCAAGCCCTCGACCAACCCGAGCTCGAGCAGCAACTGCTCGCGCTGCTCGGCCGGCGGCGGCTCCTCGAGCGCCCGCCGCAGGTAGCGCACCGCGCTCTCGGTCGCACCTCGGCGCCGCGCCGCCAGCGCCGCGTCGCGCAGCAGCGCCACGATCCACGGTTGGGCGCGGGACGGCGCGGCAAGCAGCTGCGCTGCCACCACCTCGGGCACGGCGCCGAGGTCCAGGAGCGCTCTCGCCGCGCGCTCGTGCAGCAACTGGCGTTCCGCCGGAGCGAGGTCGTGATAGACGGCGTCGCGCACCAGCGGGTGCACGAAGCCGAGCGGTGGCTCGGCCCGCAGGATCTCCGCGTCGGCCAGGGCGCGAGCGGCCACCGCCACGCCGTGCTCGCCGGTCTCGGCCACCGTCGCGACGGCGGGAAGGCCGGCGCCGTCGCCGAGCACCGCCACGGCGCGCGCCACCGGGACGGTGTCGGGCGGCAGTCGCGCCAGACGCAGCAGCACGGTACGTGATACCGCGCGCGGGCCCACCTCGCGAATGGCGTCCGCGTGCGCCCGGTCGGGCGGCACCGCCTCCTGCTGCAACGTCTTCAGCAGCTCGCGCACGAGTAGCGGGTTACCGCCGGTCGCCTCATGACACGCGGCGCAGAACGGCTGCTCGGCCTCGGTCCCCAGCCGTGCGCGCACGAGCTCGGCCACGGCGGCCTCGCTCAGCTCCGTCAGCTGCACCGAGACCGCCACGGGGTCGGCTGCGATCTCGGCGAGCAGCCGCGAGTCGGACGGCTGCTCGGAGGTGCGCGCAGCCGTTGCGACCAGAACCTGCAGGCCTTCCAGCCGGCGCTCGAGGTAGGCGACGAAGCGCAGCGACGCTTGGTCGCACCAGTGCAGATCGTCGATCAGCAGCAGTAGCGGCCGGTCGGCGGCGATGTTCGCCGTGACCCAGAACAGGCCGTAGAGGACGCCGAAGGAGACGTCGGACTCGTCGGCGCCGTCGTCGGGAGGCGCGAAGACCCGCGCCGCCGGTTCCGCGGGGCCGCTCAGCCAGCGCGCCCGGTCGTCGGCACGGAGCAGGAGCGGCTCGAACAGCTGCCGCACGACGCCGAACGCCAGCTCTCGCTCGAGGTCGCTCCCGCGGGCGGCGAGCACGCGGAAGCCGGCACGCTCCGCCGCCTCGCGCGTCGCGGCGAGCAGGCGGCTCTTCCCGATCCCGGCCGGTCCGTCGACCAGGGCCAGGCCACGCCGGCCTTCGAGCACGCCCTGGATCAGGTCCTCGAGAACCCCGAGCTCACGGTCGCGTTCGAGCAGCTCGCCGGGCGGCGACCTCTCAGCTCGCGCATGTCCGTCGATCGCCACCCGTGGCGCCTGCGATCAGGGCTCCCGCTCCGAGATCTCAGCACGGATCTCGTCGACCACCTCGGGCGGGACCTGGTCCATGCCGTGCTCGTCGCGCGCGTGCACGACGACCTGCCGGAGGATCTCCTCATCGGTCTCGCCGTGGAAGGTGGCCCAGCACCCGGGGACCAGCACGCCGCAGCGGAATTGCTTCACATCGAACCTCCTAGTGTGGGTGGAGGCTAACCGTTCGACCGCCGCGCGTCAGACCTGTTCCGGGACGACGTTGAGCGAGCCACCCGCGCCCGGGATAGGGTTGCCTTCCGGTGAAGAAACACGTCCTGATCCTTGGCGCGGGCTTCGGTGGCCTGGAGCTGGCGAAGCGGCTTTCGGAGACGCTCGAGGATGCGGTCCGCGTCACGCTGCTGGACCGCAACGACGCCTTCGTCTTCGGCTATTCCAAGCTCGACGTGATGCTCGGCCGGCAGTCGGCCGACGAGATACGGCTGCCCTACAGCAGCATCGACATGGTCGGCGTCGAGTTCCGCCAGGAGACGGTGACCGCCATCGATCCCAGCGCCCGGCGGGTCACCACGGACGCCAATTCCTACGACGCGGACTTCCTCGTCGTGGCGATGGGCGCCGACTACGACATGGACGCGACGCCCGGCCTCGAGGCGGGCGGCCATGAGTACTACACGGTCGCCGGCGCCGAACGGCTGCGCGACGCGCTGCCCGAGTTCGACGGCGGAAGGGTTCTCGTCTCCGTGCTCGGGCAGCCCTTCAAGTGCCCGCCGGCCCCGTTCGAGGGGGCGTTCCTGCTGCACGAGTACTTCACGCGGCGGGGCATCCGCGACTCGGTGCAGCTGACGTCGACGTTCCCGATGCAGGGCCCGGTCCCGGTGACCGGAGAGGTGTCGCGGATGTTCCGCGAGGCGCTCGCCGCCCGAGGCATCGAGGAGTTGTCGCAGACCCTCGTCACGAGCATCGATCCGGCGACACGGACGGCACACCTGGCGAGCGGCGGGACGCTGCCCTACGACCTCTTCATCGGCATCCCGATCCATCGGGCGCCGGATCCGCTCACATCGTCGGGCCTCGCGGTCAACGGCTGGGTGCCCGTCGATCAGACCAACCTCAGGACGCAGTTCGATCAGATCTACGCCATCGGCGACGTCTGCAGCGGCCCCCGCACCGTCCCCAAGGCGGGGATCTTCGCCGAGTCGGCCGCGCTTGTGGTGGCCGACGCCATCGCCGCCTCGATCGCCGGCGGGGAGTCACCGGCGCCGTACCGAGGGTGGGGCATCTGCTACGCCGAGTTCGGGGACGGGCTGGTCAGCAAGGTCGAAGTCGACTTCCTCAGCGGCCCGGCGGCAGCAGCGCAGCGAAACGACGCGTCGCGGGAGTACGCCGCCGAGAAGCAGGAGTTCGGCGCGGTCAGGCGGGCGCGGTGGTTCGGCCTCTGACTGAGATGAGCGCGCAGACCGCGCCTAGGCCATCTCCGTCGCCGGTTCGCCGGCGGGCTCCCGTCGTGGCTCGATGCGGCGAGGGAGCACGAGGGCAGCGACGAGGAATCCGATCGCGAACAAGACCGCGGCGAAGTAGAACGCTGTCGTGTAGCCGTGCACCACGGCGGACGCGGCCAGCCCCGGGCTGCGCGCGTGGCTGGAGGCGTAGCTGGACGCGGCGGTCGCGAAGATCGTCGAGAGCACCGCGGTGCCGACCGCGCCGCCTACCTGCTGGGAGGTGTTGACCATCGCCGACGCGACGCCGGCCTCATAGCGGTCGACACCGAGCGTCGCAGTCCCAAACGACGGCGCGAAGATGCACGGCATCCCGATGCCCATGATGAGCAGGCCCGGCAGGACATGGGAGACGTAGGTCGAGGACGGCGTCAGCTGGGCGAAGAACGCGAGCATCGCGACGGCGCCGAGCGCCATCCCCGTCATGATGATCGGCCGCGCGCCCAGCCGTGGCAGCACCTGGGTTTGCACCGTCGGCGCCATGATGAAGATCAACACCGTGAGCGGCAGGAAGGCGACGCCGGTCTTCAGGGGTGAATAGCCGAGGTTCTGCTGCATGAAGAACGTGAGGAACAGGAAGATGGCGAAGACGCTCGCGCCGGCGATGGCGATCGAGGCGTAGGCGCCGCCACGGGCGCGGTCCCAGACGATGTGCAGGGGCAGCAACGGCTGGTCGACGCGCTTCTCCGTGAACACGAACGCGATGAGCAGCGCGACGCCCGCCGCGAGCGAGACGATCGTCACGGGTGCCTGCCAGGCGTCCGTCGCGGCCTTGGAGAACCCGAAGACGAGCGCGAACAGGCCGGTGCACGCGAGCACGACGCCGACGAAGTCGATCCGTGGCCGCTGCGGGTGCCCCTCGTTGACGATGAGTCGCAGCGCGAAGAACACGGCCGGGATGGCGATGAGCAGGTTGACGTACAAGCACCAGCGCCAGGAGAGCAGGTCGGTCAGCAGGCCGCCGAGCATCAGGCCGACCGACGCGCCCGCGGTCGCGACCGCGGAGAAGATGCCGAACGCCTTCGCCCGATCCGGCGAGTCCGCGAACGTGACGGTGAGCAGCGAGAGAGCCGACGGAGCGAGCAGCGCGCCGAACGCGCCCTGCAGCGCCCGAGCGATCACCAGGACCTCGAAGGAGGGCGCCAGCCCGCCCAGGAACGACGCGGCGGAGAAGCCGATCAAGCCGGCGATGAAGGTCCACTTGCGCCCGAAGAGGTCGCCGATCTTCCCGCCGACCAGCAGCAGGCTGCCGAACGCGAGCGCGTAGGCGGTGACGACCCACTGGCGATTCTCCGTCGAGAACCCAAGGTCGCGCTGCGCCGACGGCAACGCGATGTTGACGATGGTCGAGTCGAGAATGACCATGAGCTGCGCCACCCCGACGAGCGCGAGCACGGCCCAGCGGTTGGGCTCGGCGGCGGGCGGCGCGGCGGCAGACATCGTTCGAGAGTACAAAGCCGGATCCTCGGCCCGAGCGGGCGCCGGCCGCGGCGGCGACCCAGCCGGCGGTCACTCAGCCCAGAACTCCCCGCAAAGGGAATTTCGCATCTGTAGGGCTCCCTCACAGACGGCCGGAGGCGATGGCCCAAGGAGCGCCAACTCCATGGACATCTCGGACCGTATCGAGTCCCGAGATCGGCTCGCGATCCCCGAGCATCTCGATCCCGCATCTAGATCAACCGCGTCACCGCCGTCGAACGCTCAGCCGATCGTCACCGGCGCACTGAGGAAGTACACCGTGCCGCCGCCCTCGATGCTCGCTGCTGTGCGGCACCGGATCACGCCGCCGGCGTCCTGGGGCTGGACGACGTAGGTCGGGCCGCCCGCGCCGCTGCGCGGCGTCTCCCAGTCGAACGTCACGCTGGCCGGCGGCGTCCCGGCCCACGTCGGCGCGACGCACGTCAGCGTCGCGCCGACGGTCGCGGTGCCGGAGATCGAGGTCGGCGTCGCGGGCTCGGGCTCCCAGGGTGGCTGCGCGGCCGTGATGAAGTCGAGGACCGACGGGATCGTCATGTAGTTGGCGGGGTCGTTGCCGTGGGTCCCGCAGTCGACGCCCCATGCGTCGACGCCGGCGACCCGGCCGCCGATCAGCAGCGGCGAGCCGCTGTCGCCGTTGCACGCCGAGCGGTAGGGGCGGCGCCGGTCGGGGTCCTGGACGCAGAGCATCAGCCCCGGCTTGTACAGCTGGACTTGCTTGGGGTCGGCGCGGCGGATCGCCGCGCGGCAGGTCGCGTCGCTGCGCGTCACGACGCCCGCCGCGCGCAGCGTCCCGAAGGTGCCGCCGAGGCGGTCGACGCCGAAGCCGATCGTGCGCGCCGCCGTCCCGGGCTTGACCGGTGCGGTGCGCAGCGCCAGCGGCGCGACGCCGACGACCGGCCGGTCGAGCTCGAACACCGCGACGTCATACGGCGGCGCGTAGGGCGTCGCGTCGCCGTAGCGATGCTCGGCGTAGGCGTACCGCGGGTCGCGCGCGACGCGCTGCACCGTGTACCGCGCGTCGCCGATCTTGATCTGCGTGCGGTGCGGGACCAGCTGCCGCGCGCAGTGCGCCGCGGTCAGGACCCGCTCCGGCGCGATCAGCGAGCCCGTGCAGCTCTGCAGCTCGACGACCGCCGGGTTGGCCGACCGCGCGACCGGCCGGCCGCCGATGACTGCGCCGGCCGGCACGCTCGCCAGCAGGCACCCCGCAATCGTGGCCGACATGACGAGAGCTATCCGCGATGACATGCCTCTATAGACGCACACCGCGGGCGCGAAGTGACAGCCCGCCTCGCGGCGAGCGTCCTAGCAGGGGCTTCGTGACGATGGAGCTAGGGGGACTCGAACCCCCGACCTCCTGGGTGCGTGCCCATGCGGTTGCTGTGTCCGGTGCCGGGCGGCTGTGGCGCTAGGTCCGGTAGCGCCGTCGGCTCTGGATCAGGCCATGGTTGAGCATCGTCTCGTCGTCGTCCTCGCGGGCGACCACGACGACCTTGTTCCAGGCGCCCGGATGGGTGATCCGATCGTTGTAGATCTCGGTTCGAAAGCGTTCGGTGTAGACGGCGGGTAGGGCGTCACCGGCGCCGTACATGCGTCGTCCCCCGTCGCTGCCGCGAATGACCGCGACGAGCTCGCGTGTCTGCTCGTAGTCGTCGGTGGCGACGAACTCGACGAGCGGCTCCTGTGGGGATCCGCTGCTCAGGAAGGCGACGACGTACTTTCGGTCGCGTCCCCACGCGTTCGTGCGAATCGTCTCGCCGAGCGCGACCTGAACAGCGCCCTCCGCGCGCGTGGTGCCCATGAACACGCGGTAGGGCGTGTAGTGATCGCGGCGCTTCGGCCACCGATAGGACTCGCCGTCGCGCTCCCGCACCAGGCGCCAGTCCTCGGGCAGCTCGGCAGGCCGAGCGTGAGCGACGGAGGCCGCCAAGGCCGAGGTACCGTCGGCGCCGACGGACTCGATGATCGGGTTGTCGAAGCCCGCCTGCGAGAGGTGAGTCAGAAGGGGGCCGAGCTCGCGATCGGCGACATTCGGCACGGTGACCGAGAACGGGGACATCGCAAGCATTCTACAGCGATAACGTAGTGGAACGTAGCAACGTAAATGCACGTCTCCAAGAAGTCTGCTAGGTTACATCGTGCGTCCGGAGCCCGCCACCCTCGTCGACTTGAGCAGAACCCCTCGACGTCACCTCGGGCCGACGCGCATCTCGGAGGACTCAGCCGAGTTCTCCGTCCTGAAGAGACCAGTTGGGACGATCACATGTATTGCACCATTCGACGCTATGAGGCGATCGACCAGGGCCGCGCCAGCGAGCTCGTCAAGAAGGTCGACGACACCCTGGTGCCCCGCCTGAGCAAGCTGCCGGGCTTCGGCGGCTATCACCTCGTCGATGCCGGCAACGGCGTCATGACCTCCGTCGGCTTCTTCGAGACGTCGGCGCAGGCCGACGAGTCGGCGCGCATCGCGTCCGACTGGGTGCGTGAGGAGAAGTTCGAGAAGGCGCTCCCGAACGCGCCGAGAATCACCAGCGGCGAAGTTGTCGTGCACAAGACGCGCGAGCTCGTCACGGCCTAACAGCCTCGAGCCGTTCTTGCAGTGGAGAGGGCCCGCATCACGCGGGCCTTCCTGCTGCCTCGGCGATCGGAGCCGAGAGCACTGGAACACCGGGCACGGTGTTTCGCCGCTCGGGAAGCTCGCCACCATGGCAGACCACCGCCTCATCGTCCCGCCGAAGGAGCACTGACTCATGCGCCAGCGGCATGTCCCGCGCCTGTGCCACTCCTGCGAGGCCCCGATGGCCCGCCAGGAAGAGAGGTGCTTGCGCTGCGGCACCCGGTGGGCATCTGAAGACGAGCCGCGAACGAGACTCCGGGTGATCCCCGGAGGAGCGCCGGCGCCGGGCGCCGGCAACGAGCGCCTTGCGGGGGCGGCAGCTGCCACCACCAACAGGAGATGAAGGACATGCGCTTTGTGATCGATCAGAACAACGACGGCGAGTTCCACTGGCGGCTCACCGGCGACGATGGCACCGACGTTGCGGTTTCGCCCGCGAGCTTTGCCTCGGCGACTGCCGCGTGCCGCGCTGCAGCAGACGTGCATCGGCACGCAGGCTCGGCGCCGGCGCCCGAGCACAACCCGGTGCTCCTGAGCGCCGCGAGCGGGCTGGGCTGACCGGTGCCGTTCACCGCGCGTCAGTTGGGCGAAGTCCCCGCCTACGATGATGCCTCGCAAGAGTCGGTCTATGACGTCGAGCTGCCGTACGGGCGACTCGGCCGCTGCCGGGTGTCCGGAGGGGTCGGTGTGGACGTTGGCACCGGCTTGGAGCAGGTCGCGGCCGCGCTCTCGATCTACGAGACTCGCCACGGAAGGGCGGCGACCGCGTCCCGGTTGCTCGGTGCGGGCGTGGACCTCAGCTCGCAGGACGGCCCGGCGACGACCACGCCTGCAGGGGCCGATGAGCCAGATGGGCCGCGGAGCGTCTAGACGCGGTAGAGGAAGGTGTACACCGCGGAGGGACCGCTCTGGGCCCACTGCGCGAGGCAGTAACGGCACGTGCTGCCGTCGTCGTCGGGCACGTCGACCGTGCTTGGCGGGCGGCCCTCGACGAGCTGCGCCTCGATGCGTTTGCCTCTCAGAGGGCCGTCGTCCAGTGCGGCGGTGATGGTCGTCCCGGCCTCGAGGGCGGAGGCGCGCGCCTGCAACGCGCCGCGGTGCCTGAGGGTGTGCGCCATCGCTATTCGGCCGCCTGGTCTCGTGTGATGTCGCTGGCCCTGGCGATGTGCGACAGCCCTGCGGCGACCGTGTCGCGCTTGGCGTTCAATCCCTTGGCGATGTCGCCGGTGGTGCTGTCCGGGTGGTCCTTGACGTAATCGACGATGCGCCCGTCGACGTCGTCCTTGTGCTGACGCGCCGTGGCGCGACGGCGGCTGGCGCGACGCGCGGTTGCTCGACGCGCCGAGCGCTGGGGCACGAGTGGCGTCGTATCGGGCGACAGTGGGGTGGGTGCGCGGTCGACGGTGTGCTGCGGTTGCATTGCGGAGACCTCCTGACCCTCTGGAGGTGCGGCGCGACGGGAGAGGGAATGAGACCCAGCGCGTGAGCCGGTTGCGAGGCCCTGCGGGTCTCGATCATGGCCTCGAGCTGCGCACCTCGGCGCGGTTGCGCTTCGGTTGCTTTCGTGGTTCAAGGGCTGAGCTCCTGGCCCGCAGGGTCAGCGCACTAGCGACAGTACTCCCTTTTCGGGCCGGTACTTGGCGTGTGACGCAGTCTCACGCATCCGCGGTCTATTCCTTTCCAAACAGACGGATCCGACGTGCCGGCTCAGCACCCGGAGGCTGCTCAGTTGCATGGACCTCGAAAGCGACGTCGGCGCTACTGCCTTTCCGCATCAGGATGCTGCAAGACGCGACGCCGCCGAGATTCCGCGCGCAAGAACCCGCCCTGCACATTCAGGAGCCTCCCCTGGCGGTAGCCATCGCGGAGCGCGGCCTCGACCGCCGCGGTGGTCTCCTCGGGCGGACTCTGAAACACGCCCACGCCGAGCGCGGGCATCGTCACGCCGTTGTTGAGGGTCAAGGCGGGGGCGGTTGCAGGAGTCATCGTCCTGTGTCCTTGCGTGGGGGTGAAGGCGCGCCGTTTCGCGGCGTCGAGCCAGGTGCTGGGTGTCGCGCGACTCGCCGAGCGATTGAGCGGCGGGGGTGGCGGTGGCGGTCCAGCTGGCCAGCAGGTCTAGGGCCTCTTGCGAACGGCTGCCCGGCTCGGCGCTGTAGGCGGCGATGGTCACGCCGTCGTCGGCCGCCAGGTCGAGCACCTCGTAGGACAGTTCGAGCTCGCCGACAACGGGGTGGTGCAGGCGCTTTGTGCCGGTCTGGTGGTAGCGCACGTTGTGGGCCGCCCACCACCCCCGAATTCCGGGCTGCGCGTGGTCAGCTCGCCGACGAGGTCTGACAGGTTCTTGTCGTACGGGTTGCTTCCGGCCAGTGAGCGGAGGTGCGCGACGAGGTCCTTGGCGGTGCGCTCCCAGTCGACGTAGAAGTCGTGCGCGGCGCGGGTCCGCGAGGACCTCGAAGCGGTACTCGAACGATCGTCAACAAGCGGCGCAGCGCCGGCGACGGGTCGCGCCGAGTCAGGAGCACTTGAAGCATGAGCGAAGTGATCGTTGTCATCGGCCCAGGCCTGATCGGCCAAGCCATCGCCCGACGGGTCGGCGTCGGGAAGCACATCGTGCTGGCCGACCTGCACGAGGCCAGCGCCAACGCTGCGGCCGAGACGCTCGGTAGCCTCCAACGAAAGAACCCCCACGTTTGCGGGGGTTCTCCGAGTGGAGCTAGGGGGACTCGAACCCCCGACCTCCTGGGTGCGATCCAGGCGCTCTCCCAACTGAGCTATAGCCCCGGGTAGGGAGCCAAGTGTAGCCGTGCGTTCGGCTCGCGGGCGCCCTGGGTAGATCGGCCCGCCGAGGACGTGGCTATCGTCCGCGCACGAACATCGATGAGCTTTCGCAACCGGCTGACGCTCTTCTTCGTCCTCATCGTCGTCGTCCCGATGGTGGCGGTGGCGTTCGTCCTCTTCCGGCTCATCGCCGACAACGAGAGCGGCAAGGCCGACGCTCGCCTCGCCGCGACCAAGGGCTCGGCGATCAACCTGTACCGCGAGGACTACACCCGCGCCAACCAGGCGGCGCGGAGGATCGGTGCCGACGTCGCGCTGGCGCAGGCGCTGCGCACGAACGACCGCCAGGCGCTCCAGGCGCGCCTGGACGTCCTGCTCAAGCAGGAGAACGTGCGCCGGATCGTCGTCGCACGCGGGAACCGGCCCATCGCCCAGTCGGGCAGCGCGACGGCGGTCTTCCCGGCCTCGCGCGACCTCGTGGGCCCGAGCAAGCGGTCGTTCGGCACGCTCCAGGTGTCCGTGCAGGAGCCCGAGATCTACACGGGCCTGCTCTCCCGTGTGACGAACTCGGGTGCGGTCGTGCAGCGGGTCGGCGGGCCCGTGCTCGCGGCCTCGCTGAAGGGCGTCGACCCCGGCTCGATCCCGTCGGACCACGGGGAGCTCAAGGTCGGCGAGAAGCGCTTCGACGCGGCCTCGTTCAAGGCGCCCGGCTTCCTGGGCGAGACCGATCGCGTCGCCGTGCTGGCGCCCAAGACCATGGAGTCCTCGGCCGTGCACAGGGGGCGCCTGCTGGCGGGCGGCATCCTGGCGGGCTTCTTCATCCTCGCCTTCACCTTCGCGCTGTTGGTCTCGCGCTCGCTCCAGCGCCAGATCGACGCCTTCCTGCAGGCCGCGCGGCGCCTGGGCTCGGGCGACTTCACCGTCGAGGTCCCGACCGAGGGCCACGACGAGTTCGCGGCGCTGGGCGAGGAGTTCAACAAGATGTCGCGCCAGCTCGAGGAGCGCCTGGAGGAGCTCAACCAGGAGCGCGCGCGCCTGCAGGACGCGATGCGGCGCATCGGGGAGACGTTCGCCGCGAACCTCGATCGCGAGGGCCTGCTGGAGATCGTGGTCAGGACCGCGGTCGACGGCGTGGGGGCCGACGCCGGCCGGGCCTCGGTGCGGCCGAACGCGAGCGCGCCGCTCGAGCAGGTCGCGCTCACCGGGTCGGTCGACGGGCTCGAGGAGGCCGTGCGGGCCGCCGAGGCCAAAGTGCTCGAGACCGGCGAGCCGTGCGAGGCGACCGTCGACGGCGTCGCGGCGCTCTCGCACCCGATGCGCCGCGGCGACGACGTCCACGCGCGGGTCTCGGGCGTGGTCTCGGTGGCGCGCCGCGAACGGCCGTTCAGCGCCGCCGAGCGCGAGCTCTTCCACTACCTGGCCGAGCAGGCCGCCGTCTCGATCGAGAACGTCGGGCTGCACGAGACGGTCGAGCGCCAGGCGGTGACCGACGAGCTCACGGGCCTTTTCAACCGCCGCCGCTTCCAGGAGGCGATGGCGACCGAGGTCGAGCGCTCCAAGCGCTTCGGCCAGCCAGTGGGCCTCGTGCTGCTCGACCTCGACGACTTCAAGACCGTCAACGACACCTACGGCCACCAGCAGGGCGACCTCGTGCTGCGCGAGGTGGCCCGCGTGCTGCGCGAGACCTCGCGCGAGATCGACGAGCCGGCGCGCTACGGCGGCGAGGAGCTGGCCGTCGTGCTGCCCGGCACCGACCTCGAGGGCGCCTACAACCTGGCCGAGCGCGTGCGGGCCGGCATCGAGGAGCTGGCACTGCCGCTGCTCGACGGCGAGGGCACTCTGGGGGTCACCGCGAGCTTCGGGGTGGCGACGCTGCCAGGCTCCGCCGACGACATGCGGGAGCTCGTGGCGGCGGCCGACGAGGCGCTCTACAGAGCCAAGCGGGCCGGCAAGAACCGCACGGTGCGGGCTGAGGCCTCACCCCAGCTGTAGTTCGCGGCCTGCGTCGCTAGGGTTTGGTGCGCAATGGGACTGCTCGACGACGCGATCAAGGAACATCTCGAGCTCAAGCGGCGCCACGGTGCCGACCCCGGTGAGGTGGCGCGCCTCGAGCACGAGGCGCTGGGCCCCGCCCGTCGCGACCCGGCACCCGCCGTGGTCGACAAGCCCGTGGCCGCCGAGCCGGCCGAGGACGACGATCTGTACCTCGACGACGGCGGCGACCGCGACGAGGTGATCGCCGAGGAGCGCCTCGAGGCCCCGATCCACCACAGCGATCCCGAGCCCGAGCGGGAGCCCGAGCCGGGGCCGGAACCGCAGTCGGCGGCAGAGGCACCGCCGGCGCCCGCGCCGGAGCCCCCGGTCGAGATCGACCAGCCCACGCGCCAGTTCTCGCTGGAGGAGGTCGAGGCCGCCACGGCCCCGCCGAAGGCACCCGCGGAGCCCGACCCCCCGGCGCGGCCCGCGGCGCCGCCGGCCGAGGACGTCGTCCCCGCCGACGACGAGCCCGATGGCGAGGACGTGCTCGAGGAGACGCCGGAGTTCCTGCAGGAGACGCCCGAGCACGACCGGCTCTGGTTCGAGCAGAAGCCTCCGCGCGACTTCGACTTCTAGTGGCCAAGCGCCTGACGTGGCTCGACGTGTTCACGTCGCGGCCGCTCACCGGCAACGGCCTCGCCGTCGTCCACCACGCCGACGGCATCGACGACGCGACGATGCTCGCGTTCGCGCGTGAGACGAAGCTCTCCGAGACGACCTTCGTCCAGTCCGCGACCGAGCCGGGCGCCGACTACCGCAACCGCATCTGGACGATCGTGAGCGAGCTGCCGTTCGCCGGGCACCCGTCGCTCGGCACCGCCGTCGCGGTCGCGCATGCGCGTCAGGAGCGCGAGGCGCACTACGTGCAGCAGACGGGCGCCGGTCTGCAGGCGGTGGACGTCGAGCTCGGGCGCAGCGGCGTCGCGCGCGCGTCGATGCTCCAGGAGCCGGCGGTCTTCGGCGACGAGATCGAGCCCGGGCGGGTCTTCACGGCCCTCGGCCTCGACGCCTCCGACGCGCACCCCGAGCTGCCGCCCCAGGTGGTCTCGACCGGGCTGGCCCACCTGATGATCCCCGCGCGCGACGACGCCGTCCTTCAGCGCGCGCGGCCCGACAACGCGCTGCTGGACGCGCTCCTGAGCGAGCTCGGGGTCATCTGCGCGTACCTCGCCGCGTACGACCCGCCCAACGACGCGGCGCAGGCGCGCGGCTACTTCGCGGCCGATGGCCTGATCATCGAGGACCCGGCCACGGGCTCGGCCGCCGGGCCGCTGTGTGCCTACCTCAACACGCGCACCGGAGCGGCCCGCGTGGACATCGTCCAGGGCGAAGCGATGGGCCGCCCGAGCCGCCTGATGTGCGAGGCGGGCGAGCGCGTGCGCGTCGCCGGCGACGTGGTCCTGCTGGCCGAGGGCGAGATCGAGCTCTGACGCAGCCGCCGGCGAAGGCCAGGGCGGGCGCGCCGCGGCGCCCGGTCATGGCGCCGCAGGCGCGCCCGCGGTGTGCTTGGCCCTCCGTGGCAAGCGGAAGCGATTCGCGCGCCTCCCGTTCCCCAACACAAGACGCGCTGCCTATGCCATCGAAGTGTCGACCGGACCCGTCCCGATCTTCAGGATCCAGCCGGTCCGCTGGACAGAAGGCTGAACGGACGGCCGCTAGACTCGAAGCGCCGCGGGGCCATAGCTCAGATGGGAGAGCGCCTGCTTTGCAAGCAGGAGGTCGCCGGTTCGATCCCGGCTGGCTCCATCAGAAAGCGCCTGCAAGAGAACAGATTTCGCGAGTTCGGCCGAGGTGTTGGACACGTCGTGTTCCTGCGTTGTGTTCCCTGTGCGCCGCGCGTGAGCGAGGCGAGGGCCATGCGCGTCGGCTCGCTATCCGACGGTCCCAGCCGCCCAGGCCGTCGAGCCCACGGCCCGCGGGCTCGTCCGAGGCCGGCGACACCACTCGGGCTGGCCGTCTCCACCGACGAGGCGGTTTCCGCACGGTCCTTGCGTACGCTCGACCGCCCCGCCCGCCGGCGATTCCCACGATCTCGGGCCACGAAGAGCGTCAGCTCGGCCTCGCGCTCGGTGCGCAGGACGTCGAGGTCGACATTGACGCGGCGCCCGCCGCGAGCCGCCGCGGCGACTCTCGCCAATCGCACGCGCGACGACGCACTGGCAACAAGATTGTTAGGGGCACGACATCTTTAAGCAGCGCCTCGTCGATGCTGGCAGGATCGCCTCGAACGAATGACCTTTGGGGGGTCGGGGGCCTTTGCCAGCAGGCGGAGAGATATGTCGTTGTAGGACGGTGTCGCGCCTTGGCAGCCGGCACCAGGGCTGCCGGGCCGCGGTTCGTCGAGCGTTGCTGACATTCGTCCTGGCGCTCCTGCTCGCAAGCGCCCTAGTGGCGACTGCAGGCGCCCAAGCAACCGTCGCTGATCCGGTGCCGGTCGCCGATCCGGTGACCACGGCTCCCGGCGTCGCTGATCCGGTGCCGGTCGCCGATCCGGTGACCACGGCTCCCGCCGTCGCTGATCCGGTGACCACGGCTCCCGCGTCGCTGATCCGGTGCCGGTCGCCGATCCGGTGACCACGGCTCCCGGCGTCGCTGATCCGGTGCCGGTCGCCGATCCGGTGACCACGGCCCCCGGCGTCGCTGATCCGGTGCCGGTCGCCGATCCGGTGACCACGGCTCCCGGCGTCGCTGATCCGGTGCCGGTCGCCGATCCGGTGACCACGGCTCCCGGCGTCGCTGATCCGGTGCCGGTCGCCGATCCGGTGACCACGGCCCCGGCGTCGCTGATCCGGTGCCGGTCGCCGATCCGGTGACCACGGCTCCCGGCGTCGCTGATCCGGTGCCGGTCGCCGATCCGGTGACCACGGCTCCCGGCGTCGCTGATCCGGTGCCGGTCGCCGATCCGGTGACCACGGCCCCCGGCGTCGCTGATCCGGTGCCGGTCGCCGATCCGGTGACCACGGCTCCCGCCGTCGCTGATCCGGTGCCGGTCGCCGATCCGGTGACCACGGCTCCCGGCGTCGCTGATCCGGTGCCGGATCCGACGGCCACGACGCCGGGGCCGACGGATCAGGCGCCCTTGACCGACCCCGCGGCGCCCGGGCCCGTTGATCCGACGCCACCCGAGCTGCCATCGCCCCCGGTCGATCCGACGCTCACTGCGGTTGGAGAGGCCCCGCCGGTCGATCAGGCACCGCCGCTCGTGGTCGATGCCGCTGTGCCGCTGCTTGATCAGACCCCACCTATGGCAGCGGATCCGCCCCCCGCCCCGCCGGCCGATCCGGGGCCGGCACCGGTTGACCCCGCGCTCGCGGCGGTTCTGAATCCCACCCCCGCTGTGCCCGCGCCCGCACCGGTGATCGATGAGTCGCCCGTGGCAGTCCAGCCGGCGCCCGCACCGCTAGTCGATCCCATGCCCGCACCGGTCGTCGATCCAGCGCCTCTGGCGATCGAGCCCGCGCCCGCACCGCTCGTCGAGTCTGCGCCGGCTCCACCCGTGGTGCTGGCGCCCGCTCTGGTGGTCGAGACCGCGCCTACGGCGGTCGTAGAGCCCGCGCCGGTACCGGCCGTGGTGCAGCCGCCGCCGGCGGCGGCAGTCGAGCCCGCACCGGCCGTGGCGCCGGCACCCGCGCCGGTGGCCGAGTCCAAGACTTCTCTGGCCGTGGTCGACTCCGGATCCGCGAGCTTGGATGCGGCGCAGCCGGCTGCCTCGGCCTCTGCGGCCGTGACGCCCGCTTCGACGCCCGGGCCCGTCGCGCCGCCCGTGCTTTCCGGCATGTCGCCGGTTTCGGGCGGCTCCGCGCCACCGAGCGTCGCGCGCGACTCCTCCCACCCGTCCCGAGCGAACGGTCCGGCTGGCCCGCCCCCGTCACCTATCGCAGCGATTCTTGCCAGCGGCGCCCCAGCGGCCCTGATGGCCCTCACGTCGCCGTCCGACGCTGTTACGCCGTCGCTAGTGCTGTCGTCCGCGACGCGTCGGGCGCTCGCTCGCAATGCGCCGTCGTCGGCCGACGTCAGGGCGACGAAGCCGCCCCCGACCGGGCACGGTGGCGGCGGCAGGAAGGGTCCGGCGCCGTCCGGACCGCCGGGCAGCGCTGCGGCCGGAGCCGGCGGCGCCGCTCCGGGCGGCCTGTCGTCGGGCCCGTTGTCTGACGTGATCCTCGTGCTGCTGGCGCTGGTCGCCGGTGAGCTTCGTCGTCTTCGGCTTCGACCGTCGCTGTCGGCGCCTTCTGGCTTCACACCCCTTCTGCAGCGGCCTGGCTGAGACCCCTTCCCGGGTGTTCACAGTCCGCGTCGGCGCGCGCTGAGCGCCTCGACGCTCTTTGGAGCCGTTTCAGAAGGGAGAGTTCATGACTGTCCAACTGCCCGCCCTGGCACTCAGGGCGAGCTTCATCGCCACCATTGCAGCCGTCCTGGCCGTGGTTATGCTGATGACAGGCCGGGCCGACGCGGCCAGCGGCCCCGCCACGCCGGTGCTCGCCCAGGGCGTCGGCATGGGCGCGAAGCCCAGTGTCCAGGTCCGTGGGGTGCAGCGGGCGCTGCAGCGTCGCGGCTATGACGTCGGCGCACCGGGCGTCGACGGTCGCTTCGGGCCGCTGACGGCGGCTGCCGTTCGGCGCCTGCAGGCGGCGCGCGGACTGGCGGTTGACGGCATCGTGGGGAAGCGCACGCGCACCGCGCTGCGTCTGCCAGGTGGCGCTTCGCGGCCCGCGCGGCGGCGTTCGGACGCCGGTCATAGGGCGTCGGCGACGCCCGCTGGCACATCGACGCCGACCAAGCCCTCGATCGCTTCGGGAGCGACACGCCCGAACACCATCACCACGATCAGCCCCGACAACAACCACTCATCCGACGTCTTCGCTACGGTCGTGTTCTGGGGCCTCGTCGCGATGTTCGCGGCGCTGGCCGTCGGCGGACTGGCGCACCGGGTGTCTCGCTCGCGGTCGCGGAGGGTCCTGCGCAACGAGCCGGTGCCGGCAGCCGAGGACGTGGCCCCGGTGTCGCCGAACGGGGCATCCCCGCCGTGGCCGGTCCTGCATCGCGACGAGGTGATCGGGTACCTCACGACCTCCACCGACGCCTGGTCAGACGAGGACGAAGGATCGGCTGCCGCCATCGAGGCGACATGCGAGCGCTCCGCCCGGGACCTCCTCGAGATCGTCTGCGACCGCGAGAACGGACGGACCGTCGACCGGCCGGGGCTGAGCTATGCGCTGGATCGGATCGCCGAGGGGCGGGCCGGCGGCCTGGTGGTCAGCGAGCTGCGGCGCCTGAGCCGGTCGCCCGCTGACCTGGGGGCACTCATCGCGTGGTTCCGTGATGCCGACGCGACGCTTATCGCGCTCGACCTCCACCTCGACACCTCCACTCCCCGAGGCCGCCAGATCGCAAGCACGCTCATCGCGCTCGGCAACGGAGAACGGGGGAGCGCCCAGGCGGCCCAGAACGGCGGCGCCGAGGCACGGATCCACGGCCGGCCGGCACTCAAGGATCACCCCGAGCTGATCGAGCGCATCTCGACCATGCGCTCGGCGAACATGACCCTGCAGCAGATCGCCGACCAGTTCAACGCCGACAGCATCCCGACCCTGCGCGGCGGGAAGCAGTGGCGCCGGTCGAGCATCCAGGCCGCCCTGGGCTACAAGCGCCCAGGGCCGCGCGACCGCCTGCCGCCGCTGCACAACCGAGGGGGTAATGGGGGGTAGCCGGCACGTCCGGGGGTCCATTCAATGGGGACGTGCCGGAGAGGCGGGTGCGCGGTCGTAGGGGCCGATCGCGCACCCGCCGCTGGACTACCGCAGCGCGCGCGGCCGCGGATACACCGGCTACCCCAGCATCGCCGCGCGCGAGATCGACGTTCTTCGATCACCGCAGAAGTGGCATACGGCCGTCACGCCGTGGGGTCACCCGGGCCCAGCGGGAGCCGGTCAACGAAACGGACGGTGACCTGATCCAGCAGGTGCCTCACCGGACAGGACGCTGCGACCGTACGGAACGTAGGGAGGCTCCGGGCCAACTCCGAGGATGCACAAGGCCTCACGCATTCCGGTCTTGACGAACGCGCGCCACTCCTGATCCATACAGGCGATATCTCGATGGCAGGTTGAAAGCCCCGACGGCCCGCGTGTGCGGCCGCGGCTTCAGCCCCGCTTGGGCGGCATGAGGGCGCCGATGATCCAGAAGAGCGGGATGAAGATGCCGATGATGAACATCACCCAGTGGCCCTTGCGGATCGAGATGATCCCGAGGGTCACCAGCAGCACGAAATAGATCGCGCCCAGCAGTACGAATCCGGTGCTTGACGCGGCGAGTGGTATGAGCACGAGGGTCTCCGTTCTGTCGTCCGGCGTTGCAGTTGGGGGATCCGAAAGCCGCCCGGTGCGAGCCGCGTGGCGGTGGGCTCCCCGATGAAGGTCGCGACAGCATCACCTTTTCAGGGTTGGGGGTGTCGGGCCACGGCCTCGACCGCTCGGCGCAGCACCGCTCTGGTCGACACGGAACAGCGCGCAGGCGGCCGGGACGCCGGGGTCGCCCCGCGCTTGCGCCGGCAGCCGATAGGTCCGCAACGATGCTGCTGGGCGTCGAGCGTGATGCCGCTGTTGCTGTCCGCGATGCGATGGTCGACTGAGGCGGTGGGCGGGCATCATCAGCCGAGCAGGTGTATGAGCCCGCGTCCGATGAAGAACAGCCCGGCGGCGCTGAGCAGCCCGACCGTGAACCCGCGTCCGCGACGAGCGATCTGATCGCGCACGGCAGCGAGCCCGCGCCGGCTGGGGCCGGGGGCGACCCTGGTCAGGGCGACGGGCACCCACGCGGGCATGGAAACCAAGCCGACGAGCACGAGCACGAGGACCGTTGCCGCTGCGATCTCAGCGTCAGTCCTGGAGATCTCTTTGGCGGCCGGCGCGATCAGGGCCAGCGTCGTGAAGTTCGTCGCCATGGCGAACACGCCGAATGCAAACGCCGCCCGAGCCTGGCGCGAACCCTTCGCACCCCGGTCGTCGCCGTCCTGGCCACTGGGCGACCCGCTCCGGCGCCGTCCCGAGACGAGAACGAGAACTGCCACGTTGACCAAGACCAGGCCGAGAACCAGGTCGAGCGTCGCGTCGAGGTGCGGCTCGGTCGGCAGCGAGAGCGCGCGTCCGAACAGCACGATGGCCACGACGATCACGAACGTGGTGAGGACCACACCCGCGGCGTAGCGCACCCCTGCCCTACCACCGCTGGGGCCGGCGAGGAGCACCGTTTGCTCCGTCAACATCACCGGGCTGACGGCTCCGGCCAGCCCGAGCGGGACAACGACCGCGAGCGCCGCCAGCATCGACCCGGACTATAGGTGTCCTGGGCAGGGCTGGGACGTGCAGGTCTCGCGCGAGCGTCGATGGACATCGTCGGGGCCTCGGTCATCGTCGTTCGCGCACAGGCGGAGTCGCGTGGAGGTCGCCGTCAGAAAGAGCGGGCCGCCGATGACGGTGATGTGTCCGCGTCCTGTGCGCTCTCGCAGCGGACGTCTAGCGCGGCGGGAAGAGCTGTGCGAGTGCGCCGGTCCGGAATGGCTCCGAGCTGGCAGCGAGATCGCCGGAGAACGGATAGGTGAGGTCGAGGAGCACGACGAGTGACAGGCTGAGGACGACGGCGATCGCTGCGGCGCCGATGGCGTGGAACCAGAAGCTCCGAGAGCCGACGAGGACCGTGTAGCCAACGATGACGACGGAGCCGACGATGAGGAGGACGCCGATCACCCAGGGCAGGCCACCGCCGGCGTCGTCGAGGCGGTTGCGTCGGGCCACGAGCGCGGTGCTCAGCTGCTGCACGGAGTCGTCGTAGAACGTCACCGCCCTGGAACCTTTCGGGTCGACTCCCAGGATCGCGGCGTACACCCCGTCGACCGCCGCTGCTGCGCGCGCGCTGTTCTTGCCTTCGTGCATCCGCGGCCACTCGTCGTTGACGACCGCGCGCACATACGCACCGACCGCGGTGCGGACGCGATCCCGGTCGGGCGGCTGGAAGGCATCGCTGTCTCGCACGATCGCCGCGAAGGCGTCGGCCTCGTTGCTGACGTTGGTCTGCGTGTCGCCGTAGTTCTGGTAAGCGATCACGACGATGAAGGCGAGCAGCAAGCCGAACAGCCCTGCGACGACGCCGAGCATCTGCGAGGAGACCTCCGCGTCGAATCCCTCGCGCGTAGGGGGTACGAGCCTGCGGATCAGCCAGACGAGCAGGAACACGAGCCCGACCATCGCTGCGACGACGGCGACCAGGAGCAGCCAGATCGGAACGTGGTTGATCAGCCCGCGCAGCACGGGTCGAACCGTACGCCAGGCCGGCGTCGGCCTGGGTTAGCCGTCCTCTCGAGCTCGCTGCAGGACGTTGGAACCTTCTCCTGCGGGGGGCAAGTGGCACCGCGGCGGGGACCGGCTCCATCAGCACGCAGAGACCGGGTTCCCTGGGGTCCAGAAGCGGCTGCGTCAGCCGGCGCTCGCCGCCCCGTTCGTCCGGTGCTCGGCGGCGGGAAGGTCGGGCACGGCGGTGAGCGTGGGGGAGTCGGCCGGGTCGTCGAGCACCTCGAAGTGCTCCTGCACGCCGCACAGGCGGAGGACGCGCTGGACCGGCTCCGTACCCGGCACGAGGTAGAGGGCGCAGCGAAGCTCCGCGCAGCGGCGCCGGGCCTCGATGAGCGCGCGCACGCCGCTCGAGTCGATGAAGGTCAGCGCGCGAAGGTCGATGACCACGATCGTCTCGGCGGAGGCAACGTCGGCGAGCGCGGCCGCCACCTGCGGCTCCACCGAGAGGTCGAGCTCCCCCGAGAGGCCGAGGACGGCGCGACGTCCGCTGCGGGCAACATCGATCGCGAAGGGCGGGGGAGGTGGTGGAACCATAGACAAAATATACAAGAATTTTGAGTCGTGTATTACTCAGCCGGAAAATATTGTCATGAATCCCGTGTACCCTGTGCGTGTGGCCCCGTTCTCCTTCATCACCAACCACGGTCTGGTGCTGCTGTCCATCGCGGAGGACCCGCACGTACGGATGCGCGACATCGCGACCACGGTCGACATCACCGAGCGCGCGGCGCAGCGGATCGTGTCCGACCTGATCGACTCCGGCTACGTCGACCGCACGCGGGTCGGGCGTCGCAACGCCTACTCGGTCCGGACGGAGCTGCCCATCTCGCTGCCGTCGCAGCGCGACGTCCACCTGGGATCGCTGCTGGGCGCGCTGCTGCCGACGCGCGTGCGGACCGGGCGCCGCGAGCGCCTCGCCGCCGTCTAGTTCCAAGAACCTCGGACGCCGCTGTCGATTTCGCCGCCGCCCGTTCGTCTTATGGGCCACCATCCATAAGGAGGACGCGATGAAGTACATGCTGCTGATCCACCAGGGCACCACGCCGCTCCCGGGCTCGCCGGAGTGGGAGGCCCTTCCCGACGAAGAGAAGGGGAAGGTCTACGCCGACTACCAGGCGCTCAACGAGACGGCCGGCATGACCCCCGGCGTCCAGATGCAGCCGCCCGAGACGGCGACCACCGTCCAGGTCAAGGACGGCCGGACGCTGACGACCGACGGCCCGTTCGTCGACATCAAGGAGGCGATCGGGGGCTACCTGTTCTTCGAGGCGGACGACCTCGACGCCGCGATCGAGCTCGCCTCGCGGATCCCGGCCGCCCGCATGGGCGGCGCAATCGAGGTGCGCCCGCTCGTCTAGTGGAGGCGACGCTCGACCAGGCCTTCCGCGAGCAGCGAGGACGCGTTCTCGCGGCGCTCATCGGCTTCCTCGGCGACTTCGACCTCGCCGAGGAAGCCACGCAGGAGGCGTTCGCGATCGCGGCGGAGCGCTGGCCGCGCGACGGAGTCCCGTCGAACCCCGCCACCTGGCTGGTGACGACGGCGCGCAACCGGGCCATCGACCGCATCCGCCGCGATCGCACGCGGCTCGAGAAGACGCGGTTGCTGGAGGTGCCCGAGGCGGTGGAGGACACCGTGGACGACGAGACGACGTTCCCCGACGAGCGCCTGGAGCTCATCTTCACCTGCTGCCATCCGGCGCTCGACACCGAGGCGCAGGTCGCGCTGACCCTGCGGACGCTCGGCGGCCTCTCGACGCCCGAGATCGCCCGCGCCTTCCTGGTCGCCGAGCCGACGATGGCCCAGCGCCTCGTCCGCGCCAAGCGCAAGATCAAGGCCGCGGGGATCCCGTTCCGGGTGCCGCCCGACCATCTGCTGCCCGATCGGCTCGGGGCCGTGCTGGCCGTCGTCTACCTGATCTTCAACGAGGGCTATTCGTCCCCGCCCGCGCGCAGCGACCTCGCGGCCGAAGCGCTGCGGCTCGGGCAAGCGCTGGCGGAGCTGATGCCCGACGAGCCCGAGGTCCACGGCCTGCTGGCGATGATGCTCATGCACGACGCCCGCCGGGCCGCGCGCCTGCACGACGGCGAGCTGGTCCTGCTGGCCGACCAGGACCGCTCGCTGTGGGACAGCGCGCAGATCGCCGCCGGCCGAGCGCAGCTCGACCGTGCCCTGGCGCTGCGCGGCGGCGGTCCGTACGTCGTGCAGGCCGCGATCGCCTCCCTGCACCTCGACGAGCCGCGCGACATGGCGCAGATCGCCGCGCTCTACGGCGAGCTGGCGCGGCTCACCGACTCGCCGGTCGTCGAGCTCGGCCGGGCGGTCGCCGTGGCCGAGGCAGACGGCCCCGAGGCGGGCCTGCGCATCATCGACGGCCTCGAGCTCGAGGACTACCGCTACCTGCACTCGACGCGCGGCGAGCTGCTGCGCCGCCTCGGGCGCGACGCGGAGGCGCGCGCGGCGTTCCGCCGGGCCCTGGCCCTGATCGACGACGAGGCCGAGCGGCGGCTGCTGGAGCGCCGCCTGGAAGAGCTCGGCGCCGCGTAGGCCGTGTACCGCGCCTTCAGTGCGTCGCACCGCGGCGGCTCCGGCCCGCCCCTCGTGTGCCTGCACGGCTTCATGGAGACGTGGCGGACGTGGGAGCTCGTGCTGCCCGCGCTCGAGCGCCGGCACGATGTGCTCGCGCCCACCCTGGCCGGGCACGCGGGCGGGCCGGCGCTCGAAGGCGAGCCCAGCGGAATGTTGATGGCCGACGCCGTCGAGCGCGCGATGGACGACGCGGGCTTCGAGACCGCCCACCTCGTCGGCAACTCGCTCGGCGGCTTCCTCGCGCTGCAGCTCGCCGCGCGCGGTCGTGCCCGCAGCGTGGTGGCCTTCGCCCCCGCCGGCGGCTGGGCGAGGGGCGACACCGCGCTGCCTGACGTGCTGGCCCTGCAGGCGCAGCTCCACGAGCAGGCCAGGGCCACGGCGCCGCACGCGGAGGCGATCGTCGCCACGGCAGAGGGCCGGCGCCGGGCCACGCAGCTGGTCGTCTCGAGCAGCGAGCACATCCCGGCCGAGCTCATTGCCCACCAGATGCTCGCCGTCGCGAGCGCGGGCGGCGCGCGGGCGATGATCGAGCACGGCCTGCGCGAGGGCTACGAGGAGCTCACCGCGCAGGACATCGCCTGCCCGGTGCGCATCGTGTGGGGAACCGCCGACCGGCTGCTGCCGTGGCCGTCGGCCGCCGCGCGCTTTCGCCATGAGTGGCTCCCGCACGCCGACTGGGTCGAGCTCGACGGCGTGGGCCACTGCCCCCAGCTCGACGTCCCGCTCGAGGCGGCGCAGCTCATCCTCGGCTTCACGGGCGCCTGACGACCGGGCTCAGGCGCCGGGGAAGAGGCTCGAACGCGTCCCTGGGGCGTCCAGCTGGCGGCGTCGGCCACGAACGACGTCGAGCGCGGGCCGGACGGCGGTGCCGTGGCGCGATCTTGGCGGGCGCGCCGCGCGCCAGACGAAAGAACCATATGCCACGAGACGTTGCTCGGCGTGATCTCCGATACGGTCGGCGACGCTTCCACGCCCAACGGCGGACGGGCACCGCGACACGTGAGGCTCCTGTGGGCGGTACCCGCGCTGCTTCTGGCGGCCGCGGTACTGGCCGCCATCGCCCTGCCCGCGCCGGCGGCCACGCCGGGCGTCCCGGAGTTCGTCCAGCAGGTCAACAAGCGCGCCGTGGCGACGAGTCTCGCGCTCGCGCCGACGGCCAACATCACGACCGGCAACCGGCTCGTGGTGCAGGTCGGCGTATGGGGCGCGGGGAGCCCGAGCGCGTCGGGCGTGACGGACTCGGCCGGCAACACGTACACGAAGGTCAAGGGCTTCAAGGCCTCGGACAACACCGAGCTCAGCGTGTGGACCGCCCCGATCATCGCGGGCGGCGGGACGAAGCCGACCGTCACGGTCACGACCAGCGCCCGGGCCGACATCGGCGCCGCGGTCCTCGAGTACTCCGGCCTGTCGACGGCCGCCGGCCTCGCCGCGGTCGACCAGACCGCGCAGTCCACCGCCACGACCGGCGCTGCCGCCGTCGTGAGCGCCGGCCCGACACCGGCGACGACCGCGGCCGGCGAGCTCGCGATCGGCTTCTACGCCGACTCGGGCTTCTCGAACACCCTCGCCGGCGACCCGACCTACAACGCGCGGACCAACGTCTCGCCGACCGGCGACATGGAGCTGCTGGCGCAGGACCAGATCCTGACCGGCACGGGGGCGACGCCGAACCCGACCACCAACACGGGCGCGAACACTCCGTGGCTGGCGGCCACCGTGGTGTTCAAGACCGGCGCGCCGGCACCGCCGCCAACCGCCCCGGCGACGCCCAGCGCGCCCACGGCCTCCGCGGGCGACGGCCAGGCCACCGTCACGTGGACCGCGCCCGACAACGGCGGCAGCGCCATCACGAGGTACACGGTGACCCCGTACGTCGGCGCGGCGGCGCAGACGCCCAAGGACGTCACCGGCAGCCCGGCACCGACGAGCACGACGATCTCGGGGCTCACGAACGGGACCGCCTACACGTTCAAGGTCAGCGCGACGAACGCGATCGCCACGAGCACGCAGTCGGCGGAGTCCAACGCCATCACGCCGGTGACGGCGCCCCCGACCACGCTGGCCTTCGTGCAGCAGGTCAACAAGCGCGGCGTGGCCGCGAGCCTGGCGCTCCAGCCCACCGCCAACATCTCGAGCGGCAACCGCCTGATCGTCGAGGCGGGTGTGTGGAGCGCCGGCAACGCCAGCGCATCGGGTGTGACCGACTCGGCCGGCAACACGTACACCAAGCTCACGTCGTTCAAGGCCTCGGACAACACCGAGCTCAGCGTGTGGAGCGCGCCGATCACGGCCGGCTCGGGCACCAAGCCCACCATCACGGTCACGACGACCGCCGGCGCGGACATCGGCGCCACCGTCCTCGAGTACTCCGGCCTGTCCTCCGCGACGGGCACGGGCGTCGTCGACGTGCTCAAGACGGCGACCGGCAAGACGTCGACGGCGGCCGCCGTCTCCTCGGGCGCCACCGCGGCCGGCAACACCGCCGGCGAGCTCGCGCTGGGCTTCTACGCCGACTCGGGCTTCGGCAACACCCTGGCCGGCGACCCGGGCTACGGCGTGCGCACCAATGTCTCGCCCGCCAGCGACATGGAGCTGCTGGTCCAGGACCGCGTCCTGTCGACCGCCGGCACCACCGCCGGCCCCACGACGGCCACCGGCGCGAACACGACGTGGCTGGCCGCCACCATCATCCTCAAGACCTCGGCCCCGGCGGCGCCGAGCCCGCCCAACACGCCCAACGGCGTCACGGCCTCGCCGGGCAGCGGGCAGGCGACCGTGAGCTGGACCGCGCCCGCCGACGGCGGCAGCCCGATCACGAAGTACACGGTCACGCCCTACGTCGGCGCCACCGCTCAGACGCCGACCGTCGTCACCGGCAACCCGCCGGCGACGACCACGACGGTCACGGGCCTGGTCAACAACACGACCTACACGTTCACGGTCTCGGCCACCAACGCGAACGGCACGAGCCCGCCCTCGGTCGCCTCCAACCCGGTCACGCCGGCGAACTCGCCGGCCGGCCAGTGGTCGGCGCTCATGAACTGGCCGATGGTCGCGGTGCACTCGGTCCTGCTCAAGAACGGCAACCTGCTCATCTGGGACGGCTGGCAGAACCCGGAGCCGACCGCGGTGTGGAACGCGACCTCGCAGACCTTCCCGACGACCATCAATGCCCCGGGCAGCATCTTCTGCTCGGGCAACGTGCACCTGCCCGACGGGCGCATCCTCACCGCCGGCGGCGACGGCATCTTCACCACGGGCACCCTCGGCCTGGCCGACACGACGATCTTCGATCCGGCGACGGGGACGTGGAAGCGCGTCGCCGACATGAACCGGCCGCGCTGGTACCCGTCGCTCACCGAGCTCGCCGACGGCCGCTACGTGGCCATCAGCGGCAACTCGACCAACCAGACGACGTGGGCCGACACGCCCGAGGTCTACGACCCGGCGGCCGACACGTGGACGCTGCTGACCGGCGTCTCGACGCCCCAGGTCCACGAGGAGGAGTACCCGTTCAGCTACCTCGCCCCGAACGGCAAGGTCTTCACCATCGGCCCGGAGGAGGACAACTCGTTCTTCCTCGACGTCGCCGCCAAGACGTGGACGCCGGTCGGCGGCGCCAGCGGCGTGGTCAACGGCTCGTCGGTCATGTACCGCCCGGGCAAGATCCTCTACAGCGGCGGCGCGCCGAGCGTGCAGTCGTCGACGACGGCCAAGGCCAACGCGGCCGTCATCGACCTCACCGCGGGCACGCCGGCATGGCGCACCGTGCCCTCGATGCACAGCGCGCGCATCTACCACACGCTGACCATGCTGGCCGACGGGACCGTCCTCGCGGTCGGCGGCGAGAACTCGAGCGATCAGTCGATCGTCACGAGCGGCGTGCTCACGGCCGAGATCTGGGACCCGGCGACGGAGACCTGGACCAACGTGGGCGCCATGGCGGCGGCCCGCAACTACCACTCGACCGCGGTGCTCATGCCCGACGGCCGCGTCCTCGTGGCCGGCGGCGGGCATTACAACGGCGGCAGCGGGCCCGGCCAGTTCTCGGCGCAGTTCTACTCGCCGCCCTACCTGTTCAACGGATCGCGCCCGACGATCGCCAACGCTCCGGCGGCCACCACGTACGGTGCGAACTTCACCGTCTCGACGCCCGACGCCGCCTCGATCCGCTCCGTGAACCTCGTCTCGCTGGGCGCCGACACGCACCAGAGCGACATGGACCAGCACTTCGTGCCGCTGAGCTTCACCGCCGGCTCGGGATCGCTGACCGTGCAGGCACCGGCGGCGGCCGCGCTGGCTCCGCCCGGGACCTACATGCTGTTCATCGTCGACGACAAGGGCGTGCCCTCCGTTGCGAGCATGGTCGGCATGTCGCGCACGCTCGGCGCGCCGGCGACGCCGGCCAAGCCGACGGCCACCGCGGGCGACGGCCAGGCGACGGTGAGCTGGTCGGCTCCCGACGACGGCGGCAGCACGATCACGAAGTACACGGTGACGCCGTACATCGGCGCGACGGCGCAGACGCCCAAGGACGTCACCGGCAGCCCGGCCGCCACGAGCACGACGATCTCGGGGCTGACCAATGGGAGCGCCTACACCTTCAAGGTCAGCGCGACCAACGCCGTCGGCACGAGCGCGCAGTCGGCGGACTCCGATCCGGTGACCCCGGCCGCGCCGGTCGCGGGTGCGCTGGCCTTCGTCCAGCAGGTCAACAAGCGCGGCGTGGCCGCCAGCCTGGCGCTGCAGCCGACGGCCGCCGTGACCACGGGCAACCGCCTGATCGTGCAGGTCGGCGTGTGGAGCTACGGCAAGGCCACCGCGTCGGGCGTGACCGACTCGGCCGGCAACACGTACACCAAGCTGACCTCGGTCAAGGCGTCCGACGACGCCGAGCTCAGCGTGTGGAGCGCGCCGATCACGGCCGGCGGCGGTACGCGGCCCACGGTCACCGTCACGGCCACGGGCAGCGCGGACATCGGCGCCGGCGTGCTCGAGTACTCGGGCTTGTCGACCGCCGCAGGGACGGCCGTCGTCGACGCGTCCAAGACGGCGACGGGCACGACCAGTGCGGCCGGCAACGTGTCCTCGGGAGCGACCGCGGCGAGTACCGGCGCAGGCGAGCTGGCGATGGGCTTCTACGCCGACTCGGGCTTCGGCAACACGCTCACCGGCGACCCGACCTACACGGTGCGCACCAACGTGTCGCCCACCGGCGACATGGAGCTGCTGGCCCAGGACCGCGTCCTGACCGCCACGGGCACCGCCGCCAACCCGACCACCAAGACCGGGGCCAGCACTCCGTGGCTGGCCGCCACGGTGGTGCTCAAGAGCGCGGCGCCCCCGGCGGGCGCGAGCGGCCCTGGCGCAGGCGCGGTCGGTGGCGCTGACCGCGCGGACGGCCGATCGGCCGGCAGACGCGGCGGTCGCGCAGCCCATCAGCGACGCGTCGGCGCAGGCCGACAAGCTCGTCTACGCCTTCACCGCGGTCGCGCCGGCACAGTCCAAGAGCGACCCCGCCACGCTGCTCTTCTGTCCGCTGAACTTCCTGACCGTCGGCAAGAGCTGACCGCCGCGACAGGCCCGGGAGCTGTTCGCGGCGGTCAGGCCGCCGCGAGCAGCTCCTCGGCCACGCGGTCGGTCGCATCGCCGGCTCCGCCGAGGAGCCGCCGGCACAGCTGGGCGCGGCGGAAGAAGAGCGGGGCGTCGTGCTCCCACGTCGCCCCGATGCCGCCGTGGGTGATGATGTTCTGGCGCGCCGCGAAGTCGAGCGCCGAGCCGGCGGCCGACCGCGCCGCGCTGGCGGCGAGGGCGAACTGCTCGGGCTGGTCGTCGAAGGCCCAGCCCGTGTAATAGAGCAACGAGCGGGCGTTCTCCTGGCGGCGCAGGACCTCGGTCAGCCCGTGCTTGATGGCCTGGTAGGAGCCGATGGCGCGCCCGAACGTGAAGCGCTCCTTGGCGTACTGCACCGCCATCTCCAGCGTGGCCTCGACCGCTCCGAGCGACTCGGCGGCCAGCAGCGCCTGTGCCAGGTACCACGCGCGGCCGAGTTGCTCCTCGGTGACGTCCAGGCGCCGACCGGCGGCGGCCTCGAGGCGCACGTGTCCGAGCGAGCGGGTGGCGTCGTAGCGCGAGACCGCATCGACCTGCGCGGCACCGGCGTCGACGGCGCCCGCGACCGGCGCGCCGGACTCGTCCACGCCGACGACGACCAGCAGGTCGGCGCCCGGCGCGTCGGGCACCCAGGCGACCTCGCCGGTGAAGGCCACGCGCTCGCCGTCGAGCGTTGCTCGCGGCGCGTCCGCGCGGTGCTTGCCCGTGCGCGCGTCGACGGTCCAGCCTTCGACGAGGTCGCCGGGCGGGCGCGCGGGCAGCCACGCGGGGCGCACGTCGCCCGCCGCGACGGCCTCGAGCGACTCGTCCCCGGCCGCCTGCAGCAGCGCGCCGGCGGGCAGCAGCCCGAGCAGGGGCGCGCCCGCCAGCACGCGGCCGCACTCCTGCGCCACGAGCATCGCGTCGAACGCGCTGAGCCCGGCGCCGCCGTGATCCTCGTCGATCAGCAGGCCGGGCCAGCCGGCCTCGACCACCGTCGGCCACAGGTCGGGCAGCGTGCCGCCCTCGAGCGCCTCGCGGGCGCCCTCGATCGTCTTCACGCGCGAAAGGGCGCCGCGCGCCGCCTCGCGCAGGAACTCCTGCTCGTCGGACAGTGCCAGGTTCATCGCGAGGACCTGCTTTCCGGGTTGGGCGTTGTGCTCATCGAGCAATGACGCGCAGTCATGCGGCCGCGGCCTCCTTCTCCTTCGCGCGCAGCTCGCTGAAGGGCACGCCCTTGTCCAGGCGCGGCTCGGGCGGCAGGCCCAGCACCCGCTCGCCGATCGTGTTGCGCAGGATCTCCTCGGTTCCACCCGCGGATTTCAGCCCGGGCAGGAACGAGATCATGTAGGCCCACTGGTCGTCCTCGTCGAGGGCGTCGGGGCCGAG
This sequence comes from uncultured Actinomycetes bacterium, assembly GCA_963807305.1. Lineage (GTDB taxonomy): Bacteria > Actinomycetota > Thermoleophilia > Solirubrobacterales > Solirubrobacteraceae > JAOPZW01. Next base: position 178,658 of record CAWEBN010000010.1, on the reverse strand, counting down.
CACGTCGGCGATGAGCTCGCCGGCGGCAATCGCGGCGTTGACCGTCGTCACCTTGGCCAGGCCCGCCTCGGGGCCCGGGATCTGGCCCTTGGCCAGCGCGGTCAGCGTCCGGTAGCCGGTGAACTTGATGGCCAGCAGGTCGACGGCGATCTCGCCCAGGCGCTTGCGGATCTCGGGGTCGCGGCGCGCGTCGGGATCGCCGGCGATCGCCTTGGCGAAGCGGTCCTCCTTGTAGCCCATCCCCTCGGAGCCGAGGCCGATCGTCACGCGCTCGAACATCAGCGTGGTCAGGGCGGTGCGCCAGCCGTCGTTGACCTGCCCGACGACGGCTTCGGCGGGCAGCCGCACGTCGTCGAGGAAGACCTCGTTGAACTCCGCCTCGCCCGAGATCTGGCGCAGGCCGCGGACGGTGACGCCCTCGGCGTCCATCGGCAGGGCGAACATGGTCAGGCCCTTGTGCTTGTGCTGCTCGGGGTCGGTGCGCGCCAGCAGCAGGCCGAAGGCGGCGAACTGCGCGTTGGTCGTCCACACCTTCTGGCCGTTGAGCACCCACGTGCCATCGTCCTCCTGGCGGGCGCGCGTCTGCACCGCCGCGAGGTCCGAGCCGGCGGCCGGCTCGGAGAAGAGCTGGCACCAGACCTCGTCGCCGTGCAGCATCGGGCCGAGGTAGCGGCCCTTCTGCTCCTCGGTGCCGTGGGCGATGATCGTCGGCCCGAGCATGCCGACGCCGATGACGTCGAGGATGCCGGGCACGCCGGCACGCGCGATCTCCTGGCTGACGATGACCTGCTCGATCGGCCCCTGGCCCTGGCCGCCGACGTCGACCGGCCAGCTCACCCCTGCGAGGCCGCCTTCGGCGAGTTGGCCCTGCCAGCGACGACGCGCCTCGACGTACGCCTCGTCCTCGGCCCCGGCGCGCGTGCTGCGCGCCTCGGGCGCCTGCGCCTTGTGCTCCTGCAGCCAGGCCCGCACCTTCTGGCGGTACTCGGCCTGCTGTGGGGTGTCGTTCAGGTCCACGCGTGCTCCTTTGGCTGACTGGCCAGTCGGTCCAGGGGAATATACGTAGCGGCGCGCTCGGTCGGCGCGGTGAGCGCCAGTCGCGCGGCCGCACGAGGTAATCTCGCCACCATGGGGCACGGCACTCGCGAACGCACGTGGACCGAGATCGAGCGCCGGATCGTCTGCGGCGAGATGGCCGCGGGGGAGCGCCTCGACGAGGACGCCTTGGCCGGCCAGCTCGAGGTCGACCCGCCCGTCGTGCGCGAGGCGCTCTGCCGGCTGGAGCGCGACGGCTTCGTGCGGCCCGAGGACGGGGGCAGCTTCGCCGTCGCTCCGCTCAGCGAGATCGAGGTCCGCGAGGGCTACCCCGTGGTCATCCTGCTGGAAGGCCTCGCGGTGCGCAGCACGCCGGAGTTCCCGCGCGAGGCCGTCGCGCGCCTGCGCGAGGTCAACGCCGCCATGGGGGAGGAGCGCGCCGACGCGATGGCCGCCGCCACGCACGACTACGAGTTCCACGAGGAGCTCGTGCGCCACTGCGGCAACGACCAGCTGCTCTCGACCCTACGGCCGCTCAAGCGCCTGCTGCTGCGCTACGAGTACAACTACATGGCGGCCGAGGACTTCGTCAGCCGTTCGGTGCACCAGCACGAGGAGATCATCCAGGCGCTGGAGCGCGGCGACCGCGACGCGGCCTCCGCCCTGGTCGAGGACAACTTCCGCGACTCGCTGCCCGGCATCCTCGAGCAGCTCTAAAGCGTCCTCCAGCACTCCATTTGCGGCGCGACAGGCCGATAAGCGGAGTGTGCGGGTCCCCTCGCCCATCTGGCGCCGTGCCGTGGCACGCCGATCGGCCCCCTTCGCGGGCGCGCTCGTGGCCGCCTTCATCGTGGCGCCGATCGGGAGCACCCTCGATCCGCTGCTCTACGGCGCGGCGATCGTGGTCGGCGTACTCAGCGTCGTCCTCATGGAGCGCCAGCACCGCACGCTCGCTCCGTCGTTCCTCTTCCTCCTCGCCGCGGCGCTCCTGCGCCACTCGTTCGGCGGCACCAACGCCGGCGTCACGGTGGTCACGCTCGTGCCGGTCACCGTGGCCGCGCTGCACGGCACCCGCCGCCAGCTCGCTCCGGTCATCGCCGGCGTCGCCGCCTACTTCGTGCTGCCCGTCGTGCTCGTCGGCGGCGTGCAGTACCCCGCCGCCGGGCTGCGCAGCGGTGCGCTCTACGTCGTCGTCGGCGCGATGATCGGCTACACGGTGCATGGCCTCGTGGCCCAGGTCCGCGACCGCGTGGTCGAGGCTCGGCGCCGCGGCAACGCCCTCGAGGACCTCGCCTTCACCGACGCGCTCACCGGGCTGGGCAACCGGCGGGCGTGGGAGACATGGCTCGACGCCGCGATGGCCTCGGCGCGCCACGACGGCGAGCCCCTGTGCATCGCGATCCTCGACCTCGACCACTTCAAGGCGTTCAACGACGCCAACGGCCATCCGGCGGGGGACGCCCTGCTGGCCGGCGCGGCGGTCTCGTGGCGCCGCGAGCTGCGGCCGACAGACATCCTGGCCCGCTACGGCGGCGAGGAGTTCGCCGCCGTGCTGCCCGCCTGCTCGCTCGACGGCGCGAAGGTGGTCGTCGAGCGCATCCGCGCGGCGACGCCCGCCGGGCAGACGGTGTCGGCCGGCATCGCCCAGTGGGACGGCGCGGAAGACGGCGAGGCGCTCGTCACGCGCGCCGACGCGGCGCTCTACGCGGCCAAGGCCGCCGGGCGCGACCGCGCGCTCGCCGCTGCCGCGTAGCGCGACCGCTACGGTCCATCCATGGGGCAGTTCCATTGGGACCCGGACCGCTACCTGAAGATGGTCCGCGCCGAGGTGCCGGACTACGATCGCGTGCAGGACGAGCTGGCGCGCGCGACGGACGGGATCGACGCGCGGCGGGCGCTCGAGCTGGGCACCGGGTCCGGCGTCACCTCGCGGCGCGTGCTCGAACGCCATCCGCACGCCCAGCTGACCGGCGTCGACTCGAGCGAGCACATGCTCGCCGCGGCCGACCTCCCGGGGGCCGACCTGCGCCTGCAGGACCTTCGCGACCCGCTGCCCGAGGGGCCGTTCGACCTCGTCTTCTCGGCGCTCGCCATTCACCACCTCGACGGCCCGAGCAAGGCCGACCTCTTCGCCCGCGTCGCAGCGGTGCTGGCGCCGGGCGGGCGCTTCGCGATGGCGGACGTCGTCGTGCCCGACGACCCGGCCGAGGTGGTGACGCCGCTGGACGACGGCTTCGACCTGCCCGACACGGTGCCCGACCTGCTGCGGTGGATGGACGACGCCGGGCTGCGCGCCCGCGTGAGCTGGCAGGCGCGCGACCTGGCGGTCCTGGTGGCCGACGCGGCCGTCAGCTCAACGTCCGCGGGCCAGGCAGCAACGGCCTGAGTGCCCGCCGCTCTTGCCACGTCCATGGTGGTGCAAGTGGCTCCCCGCGGCGGCGAGCAGCCCCCCGATGAGCGCGAACTTCGCCAGCGGGCGCTTGGTCTTCTTGTCGGGCATGTTGGGTCCCCTTTCCGGGGTCTGGTGGGCTCCGGCGACCCACTCTGCCCCCCGCCCGCGATCGCGGATAGGGACCCTAGGGCGTAAACGCGCGACCCTGCCCGCTCAGCGCTGGGCCGCGAAGCCGCGATTGAGCAGCTGGGTCGCCTGCTTGCCGGGGTCCGGCGAGTGCAGCAGGACGACGCCCAACCGGCGCCCGTTGCGGCGCGCCGCGGCGACCAGGCAGCGGCCCGCGGCGTCGGTGTAGCCGGTCTTGATCCCGATCGTCCCGGGATAGCCCGTGCGCAGCAGCGGGTTGTTGTTGAACAGGTAGATGCGCCCGCCCTTGATCGGGAAGGGCAGCACCGCGCGCCGGCGGCGGACGATGCGCGCCAGGCGCGGGCGGTCCAGGACGGCGCGCGCCATCTCGGCGAGATCGATCGCGCAGGAGTGGTTGCCGGCGTCCTCGAAGCCGTCGGGCGAGGTGAAGCGCGTGCACGTCAGGCCGAGGTCGCCGGCGCGCTCGTTCATCCGCTGCACGAAGGCGGCGACGGTGCCGCTCATGCGCTGGGCCAGCGCGATCGCGGCGTCGTTGCCCGAGGGCAGCAGCAGCCCGTTGAGCATCGTCTCGAGCTTGATCCGCTTGCCCTTGGGCAGCACGCCCACGGCCGAGCCCTTGTAGGCGAGCGCCTCCTTGGTCACACGGACCTTGGCGTCGGGCGGCGCGCGCTCGACCACCACCAGCGCGGTCATCATCTTGGTCAGGCTGGCGATCGGCAGCACCCTGTCGGCCTGGCGGCGCCACAGGACCTGGCCGGTGTCGAGGTCGAAGAGCAGGCCGCTGCGCGGCGGGCGCTTGAACGTCACCCGCACGCGGTCGGACGCGCCCGAGAGCGCGAGCGCGAGCGGACGGGCTCCGGGGTCGGCCGCCTGTGCCGGCCCGTTGGAGACCTGCAGCGGCCCGGCGACGACCTGGGTGCGCCCGGCGTGGGAGGCCTGGGTGGCGGCACCGCCGCCGCCGCAGCCGGCGAGCGCGACCAGCGCGATCAGGACTCCTGCACGCCTCATCGGTCAGGAGGATGCAGGAGGGCGCCGACGATGCCGAATCCGAACAGGGCCAGGACGAGCCCCGAGAGTACGGTGAGGACGTCGACCCCGCCCTGGATCGCTGCGTGCACCGTGAGGTAGAGCAGGCCGCCGACCGAGAGCAGCGCCACCAGCAGGATCGCGCCGCGCATCAGTAGACGGGGTACTTCGGCTGGCCGTAAGCGGCGCTCAGGCGTTTCGCGAACAACCGGATGGCCAGCAGGCCGAAGACGAACCCGCCGACGTGGGCGAAGTACGCGACCCCTCCTCCGTTGCCGCTCGGGTTGGTGAGGCCGACCGCTCCGAAGACCGCCTGCTGGGCGAACCAGATGAACAGGAAGAGGACGGCCGGCAGCTCGAGGAAGGTGAAGAAGATGATGAGGAAGAGGAGCGTCAGGACGCGGGCACGCGGATAGAGGACGATGTAGCCGCCCAGGACGCCCGCGATCGCTCCCGAGGCGCCCAGCGTCGGCACCGCCGCGTCGGGGTTGATCGCGGTCTGGAGCGCCAGCGCGGCGATCCCGGCCAGCAGGTAGAAGATGACGAAGCGCACCGGCCCCATGGAGTCCTCGACGTTGTTGCCGAAGATCCACAGGAAGAGCATGTTGCCTCCGAGGTGGAAGAGGCCGGCGTGGCTGAACATGCCCGTGAAGACCGTCGCCCAGGTCGGGAGGTCGTCCTTGACGTGGCTGTTGCAGACGACGGCCGCCCCCTGGTCGACGAGCTCGCAGTGCGCGCCGGGGTGCGTGAGCTCGTAGGGGACGGCGCCGTAATGGAAGAGGGCGCTCTGGTCCAGCGAGTTGCCCGAGAGGTCGATCCCCGTCTTCGGCTGCAGGAAGAGGTAGACGAAGACGTTGATCGCGATCAGCACGATCGTGACGATCGGCGTGCGATCGGTTGGGATGTTGTCCTTGAGCGGGAACAGGGCCTCGGAAGGCTACCCGCCGAGGCCTCGCGGCCTACCGCAGGACGAGGCTCATGCGCCGCTCGCGCCCGCCGGCCGCCGGGCCGGTGCGGACGATGAGGGAATAGCGGCCGGCGCGGAGGTGGCGCATGGTGTGAAGGCGTACGTGAACGGTGCCCGCGGCGGTGCGCATGCGGGCGCGGGCGAACGTCTGCCCGCTGCGCATCAGGGCGATGCGCACCATCGTGCCGCGCCGGCCGAGGACGCGGCAGGCGACGCCGCGGCCGCGTTGCGCGCAGGTCACGCGCAGGGTGGGCTTCGCGGCCGAGTGGTGCGCCGCGACGGGCGCAGCCGTCGTGCCGGGTGGCGCGGCGGCGGCCGCGGGCGCGGGCGCCGCGGGCACGGCCACCGGCACGGGCACCACGCTGCCTGCGTCCACCGTGGCGCCGAAGGACTGCGCCCAGTAGGTCGGCGATCCGGCGGCGCCGACGCCGGTGGCGCGGAACTCCGGGCGCTCGATGTTCGCGCGGTGGTCGGGGGAGGCCAGCCACGCGTCGACCACGGCCTGCGCGGTGGCGAAGCCGCTGGCGATGTTCTCGCCCCATTCGGTCGACTGGTAGCCGCACGCGGCGAGGCGCTCGTCGGCCGTGCGCGCGTCGGGCGCCGGGTCGTCGTGGTTCAGGTAGCCGTAGGCGGCCATGTTGCGCGCCTTCCACTCGGCCGTCGCGGTCAGCGTGGGGGAGACGACGAGCGCCACGAGCCCGAGTTGCGCCCGGTGGGCGTTGACGAGCGTCACGACCTGGGCGGCGAGGTCCGCGCGGTCTGCGGGCCAGCCGGAGGCCGCCACGCAGTTGCCCGCGGCGGCGGCTGCGCCGGGGGTGCCGGCGACGGTGGCCGTGCAGAGCAGCGCGGCGAGCGTGATGATCGAGCGACGGGCCAAGCGTGGGGCACGGACCGGGGGGCGCCGAACGTATCGGCGTCCTGGTACCCATCCCTTCCCCCATGCGATGCGCGGTCGGAAACGCGCCACCGACGGCGTGCTGGGCGCGACAGATGGATTGCAGGGCTCAACTAGGCCGTGGCGGCCAGCGGGCCCACGCCGGGCCGGTCCTGCTCGATGTGCGTGTCGGCGTGGTAGCTCGAGCGCACGAGCGGGCCTGCCGCGATGTGGTCGAAGCCCAGCGCGTAGGCGGCCTGCTCGAGGGCCTTGAACTCGTCCGGATGCCAGTAGCGCACCACCGGGAGGTGCTGCTCGGTGGGGCGCAGGTACTGCCCGACCGTGAGGACCTGGACGTCGTGGTCGCGCAACATCCCGAACGCGTCGACCATCTCCTCGTGCGTCTCGCCGAGGCCGACCATGAGGCCGGACTTGGTCACCACGTCGTCGCCGCCCATCGCCTTGGCGTTGCGCAGCACGCGCAGCGAGCGCTCCCAGCGCGAACCGCGACGGGCGACCGGATACAGGCGCGGCGCGACCTCGACGTTGTGGTTGAAGACGTCGGGGCGTTCGGCGATGACCTTGGCCAGCGGCATCTCCTGGCCGCGGAAGTCCGGGGTCAGGACCTCGACCTTGCACTCGGGCGCCTGGCGACGGATCTGGCGGATGACGCCGACGAAGGCGCCGGCGCCGTAGTCGGGCAGGTCGTCGCGGTCGACGCTCGTGATGACGGCGTGGCGCAGCCCCATCCGCGCGACGCTGCGCGCCACGCGCGCGGGCTCGAGCGGGTCGTTCCACGTCGGCTTGCCGGTCTTGACGTTGCAGAAGCCGCAGCGGCGCGTGCAGGTGTCGCCGAGGATCATGAAGGTGGCCGTGCCGCGATCCCAGCAGTCGCCGATGTTGGGGCAGGCGGCCTCCTGGCAGACCGTGTGCAGGTTCTCCGCCTCGATGCGGGTGCGCAGCTCGCGGTAGCGCGCGCTGCCCGGTGCGGGGACCTTGAACCACGAGGGCTTGCGATCGCGCAGGCCGTGGACCTCGCTGCCGAGCACCTGCAACACGTCCATGCCGCCCGGATTGGCGCGAGATCGCGTCTTGTGCTCGCGCGTGCTCACGGCCTCGGACGATACAACTCGGGGCGTCGTGCTCCCTGCCACCGCGCCGCCCCCGCCCCCGATCGTCCGCCACTACATCCCGTATCCGGCGCAGCGCAAGCGCGAGATGCGCGCCTACGCGCGCCGGCACTACGGCATCGACAGCTACGTGCTGCGCGACCCGAAGGTCATCGTCGAGCACATCTCCGTCGCCGGCTCCACCAGCGCGGTGTTCGCCACCTTCGCGCCCGACGTCCCCGACGTCGAGCTCCACGAGCTGCCCAATGTGTGCTCGCACTTCGTCGTGGGCAGTGACGGCAGCGTCGTGCAGCTGGTCCCGCTCTCGCTCATGTGCCGTCACACCGTCGGCCTGAACTACACGGCGATCGGCATCGAGCACGTCGGCTTCCGCGACGGCGACGTGCTCGGCAACCCCCGCGAGCTGGGCGCCTCGCTGCGCCTGACGCGCTGGCTGCGCTGCCGCTACGGGATCGCGATCAAGAACGTCATCGGACACAACGAGTCGCTCACCTCGCCCTACCATCGCGAGCGCGTCGCGGCGTTGCGTCGCCAGACCCACGGCGACTGGGTCCACGCGTCCATGGTCCGCTACCGGGCGCGGCTGCGGGCGCTGCCGTGCCCGTCGTAGGATCGCGGCCATGCAGACAGGCACGTCGCGCACGAAGCTCGATCCCGACGGCGAGGAGCGCTTCGTCTCCCTGCGGCGCGCGCTCGGGGTCACGAGCTTCGGGATCAACCAGCTCGTGCTCGAGCCGCGCCAGCGCGGGCGCATCCATCGCCACGAGCGTCAGGAGGAGGTCTACCTCGTCATCGACGGGACCCTGACGCTGGTCGTCGAGGGCGAGGAGCAGGCCGTCGGACGCGGCGAGCTCGTGCGGGTCGCGCCGGAGGTGCGCCGCCAGCTCGTCAACCGCGGGCCCGAGCGGGTGGTCATGGTCGCGCTGGGCGGCGACGGGGAGCACACGGGCCGCGACGGCCAGGCGTTCACCTCGTGGGACGACACGCAGGGCGCCTCGCCCCAGGAGATCCCGCTGCCCGACGACCTGCCGGCCTAGCTCCCGCGCGACCGTCAGCGCGCGGGCGGCTGGTGCAGCCCGAAGGCCGAGCCCTGGTCGTCACGGCAGAGCCTGAAGCGCCCGTGGCGCTCCTGGGACTCCTCGTCGCCCTCGACGTCCACGTCCTCCACGACGCCGCCGAGCTCGCGCACGCGCTCGCTCGCCGCCTCGATGTCGTCGACCGCGAAGAAGACGTACGGCGACGCGCCGGCGTCGCCGCCGTGGATCCCGCCGCGCCCCGCGGGCGTGTGGATCATGAAGCCGTTGCCCGAGGGCCCGGGCTCGAAGCGCCACCCGAACAGCGCCTCGTAGAAGGCCCGGCCGCGGTCGGCGTCCTCCACACCCAACTCGATGAAGGTCATGCGAGCACCGGCGCTGTGCCGACCGCCGCCTCCAGGCGCGCCGCCGAGACGAGGCGCTGGCGGCGGCCGAAGGCCTCGGCGAAGCGGAAGGCCATGCGCTTGCGGAAGCACGGCAGGTGATCGCCGGTGCCGAGCTCGCGGGTCACCGAGGTCATGCGCACGTCGGGCAGGCCGCACGGCACGACCCACTCGAAGGGCTGCAGGTCGTTGTCGACGTTGACCGCGAAGCCGTGGGTCGTGACCTCGCGCGAGCGGTGCACGCCGATCGAGGCGATCTTGCGCTCGGCGGTCCAGACGCCGATGAAGTCGCGCCCGTCGGCCGAGCGCCCGCGCGGCGCCGGGACGCCCTCGTCGACGAGCGCGGTGACGATCGCCCCTTCCATCGTGCGCACGTAGCCCATGAGGTCGGCCACGCGCATGATCGGGTAGCCGACGAGCTGGCCGGGGCCGTGGTAGGTCAGCAGACCGCCGCGGTCGACGTCGACGATGTCGATCCCCTGCGCCCGGTACCAGTCCTCGCCCATCGCGAGCTCCCCGGGCGTGGAGCGGCGCCCGCGGGTGTAGACGGGCGGGTGCTCGAGCAGCAGCAGCGTGTCGGGGATCGCGTCGGCCTGGCGCGCGGCGCGCACGCGCTCCTGCAGCGCCCACGCCTCGCGGTACTCGACGACACCGAGATTCACCGTCCACAGCTCGCCTGCCATCGCCTCATGATGGCACCATCGTCGCCATGCCCAACACGCTGGTCATCACGAAGGTCGGCCCTGAGGCGGATCGCATCCTCGACGCCTTCCAGGAGCGCACCCAGCTCGCCGCCCGCGACGGCGAGACCGCGCGCATCTTCACCTTCGAGGGGGCCGGGCACGACGTCGACGTGGGCGCCGAGCTCGACGCGGTCGATCCGGAGTGGTCGCAGCACGTCGAGGTCGCCACCCAGACGTGATGTAGACGCTCGCACATGAAGTCGCGCGATCCGGCCATGGACGGTCTCGATCGAGCGCTCTTGACTACGCGGTATGAGCCGCCTCGTCCAGTACCTGACCTTCGCCGCCGCCCTTGGCTGCGGCCTCTCGGCCGGCGTCTTCTTCGCCTTCTCCTCCTTCGTCATGCCCGCCCTGGACCGCCTGACGCCCGGGCACAGCATCCGCGCCATGCACTCGATCAACAGGGTGGCGGTCACGCCCGTGTTCATGACCGCGCTCTTCGGCACCGCGCTGGCGTGCACGGTTCTCGGCGTGTGGGCCGTCGCCTCGTGGGGCGAGCGCTCCGCACCGCTCGTACTCGCCGGCTGCGCGCTCTTCCTGGTCGGCGCCATCGTCGTGACCGTGGCGGCCAACGTCCCACTGAACGACGCGCTGATGAAGGTCGATCCCGAGGCCGCCGACGCCGCGGCGCGATGGAGCAGCTACCTGGCCGACTGGACGCGGTGGAACCTCGCGCGCGCCCTGACCGCCATCGGCGCCTCGGGGCTGTTGATCGCGGCCCTGCGGGTCAGCCCTTGACGGCGTAGTCCTCGAGGCCCGCGTCGAGCAGCGCGAGCGCCTCCTCGGCACGCGTGCGCACCTCGGCTGCCAGCTTGGGATGGCGCGCGCCCTCCACCACCCGCCGGCGGGCGTGGTGCACGATCGCGGTGTGCACGCCCATCATCGCGTTGGCCGCGACCCAGGGCCTGACGTCGGCGGCGTCGGCCGTCGTCTCCTCGGCGAGCAGGGCGGCCAGCGAGGCGGTGTAGCTGGCGAAGATCTGCTGCTCGCGGGCCAGTAGGGCGGGACTCCTGCTGATCATCTGCGTGAGCGCAGCCAGCTCTTCGCGGGCCTGGGGGTCGTGCTTGGCCAGCAGGCCGCGCGGGGCGAGGATGAAGCGGCCGAAGGCGGCGAGCGCCGGCTCGCCGGGCTCTCGCTCGCGGATCGTCCGGAGCAGCTCGTCCTCGAACGACTGCAGGCGCCAGTAGACGAGGTCCTCCTTGGTGGGGAAGTAGTTGAAGACCGTCTGCTCGGACACCTCGGCGGCCCGGGCGACCTCCGCCACCGTGACGCGCTCGAAGCCGCGCTCCCCGAACAGGCGCCGGGCGGTCTCGGCGATGAGCTGGCGCGTCTGCTGCTTCTTGCGTTCGCGCAGTCCCGGCTGCGCCTGCTCCACCGCGCTCATCGGGCGGAAAGTCTAGCAGCCACAAACGTGGTTGCACTCGATTTCTAGAGTTGCTATAAAATTTTGGCAGCACGAGCCACAGGTCCAAGGAGGCCGAGATGAGCCAGGCAACCCTGCAGCCCCAAGCACCTCCCAGCCCCGGCGAGCGATCCGGGAGCCCGAGCGTCGCGCTGCCCTTCGCTGCGATCGTCCTGGCCATGCTGCCGGCGGTCCTGGATCAGACGATCCTGGCCACCGCGCTGCCCGTCGTCGCCGCCGATCTCGGGCGCCTGAGCGACGTCTCGTGGGTCGTCACCGCCTACGTCGTCGCCGCCGCCGCGACCACGCCGGTATGGGGCAAGCTCGGCGATCGCCACGGTCGCAAGCTGCTGCTCGAGGTGGCGCTCCTCGTCTTCGTCCTCACCTCGGCGCTGTGCGGCGCGGCGCAGGACATCACGCAGCTCATCCTCCTGCGCGCCGTCCAGGGCGCGGCCGCCGGTGGCCTCATGACGATGGCGATGGCCGCCGTGGGCGACCTCGTCGCCCCGCGCGAGCGCGGGCGCTACCAGGGCTACATCGCGGCCACGTTCGCCGTCGCGACGATCGTCGGCCCGCTCATCGGCGGCGTCCTCGTCGACCACGCGAGCTGGCGTTGGGTCTTCCTGGTCAATCTGCCCATCGGCGCCGCCGCGCTCGCCGGCCTGCACCTGCGCCTTCCGGCATCGCAGGCCGCCGGCGCCGACCGGCCCCTGGATGCGCCGGGCGCCGTGCTGCTGGCCGGCGCGACCACGGCCCTCCTGCTCACCTGCATCTGGGGCGGTGCGCGCTACGCGTGGGACTCGGCGGCCATCCTCGCACTGATCGCCACGACCGTCGTCCTCACGGGCGCGCTGTTCGTCCGCGAGCGCCGCGCGGCCGACCCGATCGTCCCCTTCCACCTGCTGCGCACGCGTCCTGTGGCCATCGCCAGCGCCGCGCTGTTCCTCGCGACCGCCGCGCTCTTCTCGGTCACCGTCTTCGTCCCACTCTTCCTGGAGACGACCACCGGGGCGAGCCCGACGGACGCCGGCCTGCTCCTCGTCCCGGCCATGCTCGGCATCGCCGTCTCGACGACGCTCTCCGGCCGGGCGATCGTGCGCACCGGGCGCTACAAGCGCTTCCCGATCGCCGGCCTGGCTCTCATGACGGCCGCGCTCGTGCTGCTCGCGGTCTTCGCGGGCCACCCCTCGCAGATCGCCACCGGGATCGCCCTCGCCGTGTTCGGCCTGGGCTTCGGCATGGTCACACAGGTCCTCGTCGTCGCCGTGCAGAACAGCGTCGATCGGCGCGAGCTCGGCGTCGCGACCGCCACGACCGGCTTCTTCCGCGCCCTCGGCGGAGCGGTCGGGGCGGCCGTCCTCGGCGCCGTCTTCGCGGCGCGAGCCGGCGCGCACAGCGCTGCGCACATGCTGCGCGCCGACGTCATCGACGGCGTCCAGGGCGTCTTCCTGGTCGCCGCCCCGCTTGCCGCGCTGGCGCTCCTCATCGTCCTGCGCCTGCCCGAGCTGCCCCTGCAGACCGACAACCGCAAGTCGTAAGGAGGACAGATGCCTTCCGGATTCAGCACCATCGTCGTACTGCGCGGCGAGCAGACCGCCGGCGCGATCTCCGCGGTCGAGAACACGCTGCCCGCCCGCTGGGAGGGCCCGCCGCTGCACCGCCACGCGTTCGACGAGGCGTTCTACATCCTCGACGGCGAGCTGACGTTCCAGCTCGGAGACGATCTCTTCACCGCCGGGCCGGGGGCGCTCGCCTTCGCGCCCGGCGGCGTCGAGCACACCCTCGCGAACTTCGGCGACGCTCCGGCGCGCTACCTGCTGCTCTGCACTCCGGCGGGCTTCGAGCGCTACTTCGCCAGGCTCGCTGCGCAGGCGGCCGCCGAGGAGCCGCCATCGTGGGCACTCGCACCCACGCCCCCGGTGACGACCCTCGGTGCGCACATCGGCGAGCGTGACGACCTCGCCGCGGCGACCCCGATCGCGCCCGCGGCCGGGCGGATCGACGTCCGCGTGCGCGGCGAGCAGAGCGGGGGGCGGATAGCGGTGATGGAGAACCGCGTCGGGGCGGGCTTCGCCGGCCCGCGCCTGCACCATCACGACTTCGACGAGCTCTTCTGGGTGCTCGACGGCGAGCTCACCTTCCAACTCGGTGACGAGCTCCTCACGTGTCGCGCGGGCGAATTGGCCTTCGCGCCGCGCGGGGTCCACCACACGTTCGCGAACCACAGCGGCGCCGAGGCGCGCACGCTGATCGTGTGCACGCCCGCCGGCTTCGAACGCCACTTCGCGCGGATCGCGGCAGACCACGCGGGCGTCGACGCGCCCGAGTGGGCGCTCGCGCCCGTACCGCAGGTCACGACCGTCGGACCGCAGATCGGTCGCGAGGCATCGTCGTGAGCCCGGGGCGGATGCGAGCAAGCTCGCGCTCCAGCTCGCGATCATCCTCACCGGCGCGCTCGTCGTGCGCCCGTCGGTGCAGGCCCTCATCGATCGCAGCGCCGAGGGCGGGCCGCGCGGCGCGGCGCGGTGGGAGCTGACGGTCGCGGGGGCTGCGAACCTTTCCTTCGCGATCGCCGCCGTCGCCCTGGCCGTCTTCAAGCCGGGCGGCCGCGTTCGCCCCGGCGCGGGTCTGGCGCGGCGCGAGGACCGACGAATTTCCGCGCCGCCCGCGGTCTAAGTCCGCACACACAAACCACAACGCAGGGAGATACAGACATGGCAAAGATCGTCGTTTCGCAGTTCGTCTCGGTCGATGGCGTGATGGAGGACCCGGGTGGCTCCGAGAGCTGGGACCGCGGCGGCTGGGCGTTCAAGTTCGACCGCGGCCCCGAGGGCGACCAGTTCAAGCTCGACGAGCTCATGGCGTCCGACGCCCTGCTGCTCGGCCGCGTGACCTACGAGGGCTTCGCCGAGGCGTGGCCGTCGCGCGAGGGCGAGTTCGCCGACAAGTTCAACGGCATGCGCAAGTACGTCGTCTCGAGCTCGTTGGACGACGCCGAGTGGAACAACTCGGTGGTCGTCAAGCCGGCCGACCTCGTCGACACGGTGACGAAGCTGCGCCGGGAGCCGGGCGGCGACGTGCTCGTCAACGGCAGCGCCCAGCTGGTCGAGACACTGCGCGCCAACGATCTCGTCGACGAGTACCGGCTCATGGTCTTCCCGACCGTGCTCGGTGCCGGCAAGCGGATGTTCGCCGGCGACAGCGACGTCAGCACGTTGCGGCTGGTCGACTCGAAGCCCGCCGGCGACACCCTGATCCTCACCTACGCGCCGGCCGGGGACGCCGCGTGATCGAGCTCACGCCGATCGGGCAGGTCGAGTCCGAGCTGACCGACCGGGCGTTGGCGCCCAAGCAGGGTTTCGAGGGGGCGCCCGACGCCTGGCTGGTCTTCGAGCCGTCTGTGCTCGACGGGCTCGAGGGGATCGCGCCGGGCGCCGAGGTGATCGTCCTCACCTGGCTGCACCGCGCCGACCGCGACGTCTTGCGCGTGCACCCGCGCGACGACGTCGCCAACCCGCTCACGGGCGTCTTCAGCACGCGCTCCGCCGACCGCCCGAATCCGATCGGCCTGCACCCGGTGCAGGTCGTGGCGGTCGAAGGTGCGCGGGTCCGCGTGCGCAGCCTCGAGGCCGTCGACGGCACGCCGATCGTCGACGTCAAGCCAGTGCTGCAGCGAGGGCTGGGCGCATGAGCGACGCCGATCTCGACGCGGTCGCCCGGGCCGTGTTCGCGGGCAACCGTTACATGACGCTCGGGACCGCGGACGGGCAGGGGCAGCCGTGGGTGTCGCCGGTGTGGTTCGCGCGAGAGGGCTACGACGCGCTCTTCTGGGTCTCCTCGCCTCAGGCGCGCCACTCGCGCAACCTCGCGGCCCGCCCGCAGGTCAGCATCGTCGTGTTCGACTCGCAGGTTCCCGTCGGCTCCGCCGCGGCCGTCTACATGCAGGCGGTCGCGGTGGAGCTCGAGGGGGTCGAGCTCGAGCAGGGCATGGAGGTGTTCGCCCGCGAGAACACGGCGCAGGGCATTCGACCGTGGACGCTCGCCGACGTGACCGCGCCCGCGCGCCACCGGCTGTACCGCGCCGCCGTGACCGAGCACTGGGTGCTCGGCCCGCACGACGAGCGGCTGCCGGTCCGGCCTGCTTAGAGGCTCTCGAGCCGGCGTTTGACGGCGGCCAGGAACTGCGCGGCCAGCGCGCCGTCGAGCGCGCGGTGGTCCCAGGACAGGCCCAAGACGGTCATCGGGCGGATGGCGATCGAGTCGTTGCCGTCCTCGTCGGTCACGACCACCGGGCGCTTGACGACTGCCTCGAGGTCGAGGATCGCGACCTGGGGCTGGTTGATGACGGGCGTCGCCATCACCGATCCGAACTGGCCCGGGTTGGTGATGGTGAAGGTGCCGCCCTGGACGTCGTCGGGGCGCAGCTGCCGCGAGCGCGCCGCGCGAGCCAGCTCCTTGATGCGCTTGGAGAGCCCTTCGGCCGATAGGTCCTGCGCGGACTGGATGACCGGCACGATGAGCCCGTCCTCGCCGAGCGACACCGCGATGCCGAGGTTCACGTCGCCGTGGACGGTGTGCTGATCGCCCTCGAGCCATGCGTTGAGCGCGGGGTACTCTCGCAGCGCGTCGATGGTGGCGCGAGCCACGAAGGGCAGCGCGGTCAGGCCCGCCTGCTTGCGCGCGCGCTCGACGCGCGACATGTCGGCCTCGATCCACGTCGTGCACGTGGCCGCGGTCTCGAGCGAGCGCTTCATGTGGTCGCCGACGAGCTTGCGCATGCGCGACAGCGGGGCGGCCGCCGGGGGCTGGTAGGCGCCGGCGGGAGCGGCGGGAGCGGCGGGAGCGGCGGAGCGCCGCCGCGGCCGCCGCGGGTGCCGGCTCGGCGGCCGGAGCGGGGGCGGGCGCCGCGGCCGGCTTCGTCGCCGGCGGGTCGGGCCTGTAGGGCGACTCGATGTGCAGCGGCGGCTCCTCGACCGCCGGCTCGGCGGCGGCGGCGCCGCCCGTCGTCGCGCCGGACTCGACGAAGGCGAGCACGTCCTGCTTGCGCACGCGGCCGTCGCGCCCGGTGCCCTGCACCTGGTCGAGATCGACGTCGTGCTCGGCCGCGATGCGCTGGACCACCGGGGAGTAGCGCCGGGCGCCGGCCGCGCGCCGCGCGCGCGGCGCCTCGTCAGCAGCGGCCGTCCCCGGCTCCGGCGACGGCGTCGCGGTCGCCTCCACCGGCGTCTCGCCGGTCGCCGCCGCGGCCTCGCTGGTGGGCGGGGCGCCGTTCTGCTCGGAGGCGTGCGGCTGGCCGGGCTTGGCGTCAGTGGCCAGGCGCGCGAGCACGACGCCGACGTCGACCGTCGTGCCGACCTCCACCACGATCTCGGCCACGCGCCCGGCCGCGGGCGACGGGACCTCGGTGTCGATCTTGTCGGTCGAGATGTCGACGATCGCCTCCTCGTACTCGACCCAGTCACCGACCTGCTTGCGCCACTCGACGATGGTGCCCTCGGAGACCGAGACGCCCATCTGGGGCATGACGACGTCCACCAGAACAGGGTCCTCGTCGGGGGCATCCGGCCCCCGCCCTTGATTGCGATCGGCTTCGTCCGGCCGCCGTTCAATATTCGAGGAGCTCACGGGCGGCCTCCTTGACGCGATCGACGCTCGGCAGCAGCGCCTGCTCGAGCGGGGGCGAGAACGGGATCGGCACGTCGGGCGTGGCCACGCGGCGGACGGGGCCGTCGAGGTCCTCGAAGCCCTTCTCGGCGATGACCGCCGCCACCTGCGCGCCGGCAGCGCACGTCTGGTTGGCCTCGTCGACGATCAGGACCTTCGAGGTCTTGCGCACGCTGGCGAGGATCGCCTCCTCGTCGAGCGGGACGAGCGAGCGCAGGTCGAGGACCTCGACCGAGGCGCCGTCGAGGTCCTCGGTGGCCTCGAGCGCGGTGTGGACCATGGCGCCGTAGGCGATGACCGTCAGGTCTGAGCCCTCGCGCGCGATGCGGGCGGTCAGCGGCGTCTCGTAGAGGCCGTCGGGGACCTCGCCCTTGACGCGCCGGTAGAGGTGCTTGTGCTCGAGGTAGACCACCGGGTTGTGGTCGCGGATGGCGGAGATGAGCAGGCCCTTGGCGTCCTCGGCCGTCGAGGGCGCCACCACCTTCATGCCGGGCGAGTGCATGAACCACGCCTCGGGGTTCTGGGAGTGGAACGGGCCGCCCGAGAAGCCGCCGCCGCTCGGCAGGCGCACGGTGATGTTCACCGGCAGCCCCTGGCGGTAGTACATCTTGCCCGCGACGTTGACGAGCTGGTCGAAGCCGCAGGAGACGAAGTCGGCGAACTGCATCTCGCAGATCGGGCGCATCCCGACCACGGCGGCGCCGACGGCGGTGCCGACGATGCCCGACTCGGCCAGCGGCGTGTCCATGACGCGGTCGGGGCCGAACTCGTCGATGAAGCCGTCGGTGACCTTGAAGGCCCCGCCGAAGACGCCGATGTCCTCGCCCATCACGAGCACGCGCTCGTCGTGGCGCATCTCCTGGCGCATCGCGTCCGATATCGCCTGCAGGTAGGTCATGGTCGCCACTACGACGCACCCCCCGCGAAGCCGCTCCACGGCGCGTCGCCGTCGCCGAGGAGGATCTCGTCCCCCTCGTCGTGGAAGAGCCGATGCGTGGCGGTGTCGGGGTCGGGCATCGGCATGGCGAGTGCCTCCTCCGTGCCGGCGTCGATCGACTGCTTGACCTCCTCGCGCAGGGCCGCGGTGTCGACGCCGGCCTCGCGCACGCGCGCCTCCTGGCGGTCGATCGGGTCCTTCTGGCGCCACTCCTCGACCTGCTCCTTGGGCACGTACTTCATGTCGTCGTGCGCGGCGTGGCCGTGCATGCGCATGGTCACGGCCTCGAGCAGCGTGGGACCGTCGCCGGCCAGCGCGCGCTCGCGGGCGCGCCGCGTCGCCTCGAACATCGCCTCGACGTCGTTGCCGTCGACCGGCTCGCCCGGGAAGCCGTAGGCGGCGGCACGCTCGACGGGGTCGACCGCGAACTGGCTCGCCGTCGGCGTCGAGTAGGCGTACTGGTTGTTCTCGAGCACGAAGATGACCGGCAGCTTCTGCACACCGGCCCAGTTCATCGCCTCGTGGAAGTCGCCGCGCGAGGTCGACCCGTCGCCGAACCAGGTGATCGCGCAGCGCTGCTCACCGCGCAGCTTGAAGGCCATCGCCATGCCTGTGGCGACGAGCATCATGTCGGGCAGCATCGACACCATCCCGACGCAGCCCAGCCGGTGGTCGCCGAAGTGCACGTTGCCGTCGCGCCCGCCGGTGATGCCGCCCTCGCGGCCCATGTACTGGCCGAGGATCCGTGCGGGCGTCACGCCGCGCACGAGGTGGCCGCCGAGGTCGCGATGCAGGATGCACAGGCGGTCCTGGGCGCTCATCGCGAAGGTCGACCCGACCGACACCGCCTCCTGCCCGAAGCCGTCGTAGAAGGAGCCGGGCACCTTGCCCTGGCGATACAGGTTCATCGCGCGCTCCTCGATGCCCCTCATGAGGAGCATGTAGCGCAGGAGGGCGACGCGGTCGTCGAGCGTCAGGTGCTCGGATACGGCGCCCGGCGCGTCGGCGCGCGCCGTCTTGGTTGCCATCGGGCCTGCTGTTCCCTTCGTGGTAGGGGGCCCGCGTGGGATCGCCGCGCGTAGGGCCCGAGCCTCGCACCCGTGGCCGGGATCTCCGGACCGCGCGGGGGCGCCTCTCACTCCAGGCTCAGCAGGGTAGCTGACCCCTACGCTTCGAGGATGGGCGAGGCCCTTTGGCAGACCCGCCTGCGCTGGCGGCTGAGGGGAGCGATGATGTGGCCGGCCTTCGCGGCCGCCGTCGTCATCGAGGCCGTGCTCCTCGACCGTCTGCCCGTCGCCGGCGATCGCGGCCCTGGCCTCTTCGCCACCGTGCTGCTCGCGGGCTTCGCCAACCTGATCCTCGTCGCGGTCGGCGCGCCGCTGGCCGGGCGCTGGCTGCGCCGCCGTCGCCCCGGGATGCCATCGGTGATCGCGACGGACCGCGCGGGGGCCATGCTCATCGCGGCGGGCGGGGCGCTGGTGGTGACCCTCGGCCTGTTGCACCACTCGAGCGTGCGGGCCGCGAGCGAGGACCTTGGCGCCCAAGCGGCATCAGCGCGGCGCTTCTTCATCAGCCAGGCGCCGCGCGAGTATCAGGCCAACGTGAACCACCTCGACACCGTCAAGCAGGGCGACCACCTCTATCGCACCTGCGTCGCGAGCCACGACTCCCATCGCGCCTTCTGCGTCTTCGTCAACACCGACCAGTCGCCGCCAGGCGTCACCCGCGACCCCGACCAGCGCCCCAACGCGGCGGTGGAGCGCTCTCCGCGGTGAGCCGTCCGCTCTGCGCCTGCGGCGGCCGACACGCGGGGAGCTCTCGCTACGCCGCGTAGTCGCCGGCGCCGAGGAAGTGCAGCGACACGTAGGGCTCGTCGCCGACGACCCACGAGTCGTGGCCGGCCGCGACGTGGAACAGCTCGCCGGGCTCCATCACGCGCTCCTCGCCATCGTCCATGAGGATGGCGGCGCGGCCCGAGACGACGAGGCCGACGTGCTCGACCTGGCAGCGCGCGTCGGGGTCGCCGCCCACGTGACGCGACCAGCGCCAGCCGGGCTCGTAGGTCGCGCGGCCGACGACCATCCCGCCGATGCGCACGACCTCGAAGCGGCCGCGCTCGAACTCGCGCACCTCGTCGGGCGACTCGAACGCCCGCAGGTCGATGCCGGGCATCTAGAGCGCGAGAGCGATCGGGTGCTCGAGGAGCGCCTTGATGCGGGCCAGGAACTCGGCGGCGTCGGCGCCGTAGAGGATCCGGTGGTCGCAGACCAGGGTGAGGGTCATGATGTTGCGCGCGACGACCTCGCCGTCGCGGACGACCGCCCTGGGCTCCATCTTGCCCACGGCGAGGATCGCGGCCTGCGGCGGGTTGATGACGGCGCTGAACTCCGTCACGCCGAACATCCCGAGGTTCGAGACCGTGAAGGTGCCGCCGGAGAGCTCGGGCGGGGTGACGGCGCTGGCCCGCACCCGCTCGGCCAGGGTCCGCGTGTCGCGCGCGATCTCGCCCAGCGACTTGCGGTCGGCGTCGAACACGGTCGGCACCACGAGCGCGTCGTGGGCGGCGACGGCGACCCCGACGTTGACGCGCGAGTAGAGCTCGAAGCGGCCGTCCTTGTAGGAGCCGTTCGCGCGGGGGAACTCGCGCAGCGCGAGCGCCGACGCCTTGACGACCATGTCGTTGTAGGACGGCACCGCGCCGCTGACCGCCTCGGCCGCGGCCTTGAGCTGCTTGCGCAGCTCGACGGCGCCCTCCATGTCGACGTCGGTCGCGATCGTGAACTCGGGGACGGTGGCCTTGGACTCCGCCATCCGCCGCGCGATGACCTGCTGGGTGCGCGAGAGCTCCTGGACGCTGACGTCGCCCTTCGCCGTGCCCGTCTCGGCGATGCTCGCGGGCGGCGGGGGCGCCGCCGCGGCCGGGGCGGCCTGCGGCTCGGCCGCCGGCGCCTCGGCGGGAGCGGCCGGGGCCTCAGCGGGCGCCGGAGCGGCCTGCGCCGGCGTGGCCGCCTGCGGGGCGGTGCCGGAGGCTGCCGCCTCGACGTCGGCCTTGACGATCCGCCCACCCGGCCCGGTGCCCTGCAGGCCCGAGAGGTCGATGCCCTGCTCACGCGCGATGCGGCGCGCGACCGGCGAGGCCTTCGCGCGCCCGCCGTTGACGCTGTCCCCCTCGCCCGAGGGAGCGGCGGCGGCCTGCGCGGGCTCGGGCTCCGGAGCCGCCGCGGGCGGCTCGGCGGTGGCGGCCGGCGCTGCAGCGGGCGGCGCCTCGCTCGGGCCGCCGTTGCCCGACGCTTCGGCCTGCTGCGTCGCCTCGGCCGGCGCGCCGTCGCTCGCCGGCGCCTCGCCACCGGCGCCGATGCGCGCGATGACCTCGCCGATGGGCAGCGTGTCGCCCTCCTGGGCGACGATCGCCAGCGTGCCGGCGGTGTCGGCCTCGTAGGTCATCGTGGCCTTGTCGGTCTCGATCTCCACGAGCTCATCGCCGCGGGCGACCTCGTCGCCTTCGGCCTTGAGCCACTTGAGGATCGTGCCCTCCTCCATCGAATCGGAGAGGCGTGGCATGACGACGTCGGGCATGGCACGGATGCTACCCACGAGTCGCCGGCCGCCGCCGGGCGGGGTTCAGTTCGACGCGGCGAGCAGGCGTGTCAGATCGTCGACCGGCATCGGTCGCGCGAAGAGGAAGCCCTGCCCGACGTCGCAGCCGAGCGCCAGGACGGCGCGGCGCTGCTCGTCGTCCTCGATGCCCTCGGCCACCGTGCGCAGCCCGAGCGCGTGGGCGAGCGACACGATGGCGCCCGCGATCGACGAGCCCTGGCCGTCGCCCAGCCCGGCGACGAACGAGCGGTCGACCTTGATCACGTCGAGCGGGAAGCGGCGCAGGTGCGCGAGCGACGAGTAGCCGGTCCCGAAGTCGTCCATCGCCAGGCGCACGCCGAGGTCCTTGAGCGCGCGCAGGATCGCCGCGGCGCCGGTCTCCATGATCGCGCTCTCGGTGATCTCGACCACCAGGCAGGACGGCTCGAGATCGTTGTCGTCGAGGGCGGCACTGACCTGCGCGACGAAGTCCGGCTGCTGGAGCTGGCGCGGCGAGACGTTGACCGAGACCTGCAGGCCCGTAGTGCCGGTCTCGTCGATGATCCGCCGCAGCGTCGCGCACGCCTCGCTCAGGACCCAGGCGCCGATGGGGACGATCAGCCCGGTCTCCTCCGCCAGGGGGATGAACGATCCCGGCGGGACGAGGCCGCGCTCGGGGTGCTCCCAGCGCACGAGCGCCTCGAAGCCCTCGATGCGCGCATCGGCGAGCGAGACCAGGGGCTGGCAGTGCAGGCGCAGCTCGCCGCGCCCGATGCCGCGACGCAGCGCGGCCTCCAGCGCGAGGCGGTCGCGCACGTCCTGGCGCATGGCCTCGTCGAAGAGCTCGATGCCCTGGCCGCGGGCCTTGGCGCGGTACATCGCGGCGTCGGCGTCGCGGATGAGGTCCTCGGGTGTCTCGAAGCCGTCGCGCGAGAGCGCGATGCCGATGCTCGCCTGCAGGAACGCCTCGCCGTCCTGGACGACGAAGGGCTCGCCGAACGTGTCGAGCAGCCGCTGCGCGACGGCGCGGGCGTCCTCGCCGTGGCCGATGTCCTCGCACAGCAGCGTCAGCTCGTCGCCGCCGAAGCGCGCGAGCGTGTCGGAGGGGCGCAGGGCGGAGCTCAGGCGCATGGCCACGTCGACCAGCAGGCGGTCGCCGGCCTTGTGGCCCAGCGAGTCGTTGACGACCTTGAAGCGATCGAGGTCGAGGAAGACGACGGCGACGCCGCCGTCGCGCCGGCGCGAGCGCCGCAGCGCCTGGCCGAGACGGTCGAGGAACAGCGTCCGGTTGGGCAGCCCGGTGAGTCCGTCGTGCAGTGCGCGGTGGGCGAGCTCGAGCTCGGCGCTCTTGCGCTCGGAGATGTCGCGCGACACGCAGACCATCTCGAGCGCCTCGCCGCCGGGCCCGCGGACGGCGCGGAAGGTCGTCTCCAGCCACACGATCGAGCCGTCGCGCCGCCGCGCGCGGTAGGCGGCCGTGCGCGAGCGCTCCTCGCGCAGCGCCCCGACCCAGTTGCGCTCGATGATCTCCATGTCGTCGGGGTGGTCCATGGCGAGATCCTTGGGGGTCCGGCCGAGCATGGCGTCGGAGTCCCAGCCCAGCATGGCCCGCGACACCGGCGACGCGTAGAGGAAGGCGCCGTTGACGGTGTGGCGCGACAGGAAGTCGGTCGAGTGCTGGGCCAGCATCCGGTATTCGGCCTCGCGGGCGGCGAGGGCCATGCGGGCGGTCACCTCGACCGTGATGTCCTCGATCGTCCCGACGAGCCCCATCGGCTGGCCTGCGCCCTTGGAGACCGGCGCCATGTGGATGCGGGCCCAGCGGTCGATGCCGGCCACGACGCGCACGTCGAGCGAGGCGCGCTCGC
Source organism: uncultured Actinomycetes bacterium (assembly GCA_963807305.1). Taxonomy (GTDB): domain Bacteria; phylum Actinomycetota; class Thermoleophilia; order Solirubrobacterales; family Solirubrobacteraceae; genus JAOPZW01. The sequence goes on along the minus strand of CAWEBN010000010.1, from coordinate 155,480 downwards.
CGAGCGCCCGCGCCCGGCGGAACTCGCCGACGAGGCGCTCGCGGTCCTCGGCCGGCACGCGCTCGAGCCAGGGCTCGCCGTCGAGCACCCCGCCCGGCATGTCGAAGATCTCGCGCAGGCGGTCGTTGGCGTAGGCCAGCCGCCCGTCCTCGGCGATCGCGAAGACGCCGACGGGTGAGGCCGACGCCAGGGTGCGGAAGCGCTCCTCGCTCTCGGCCAGGGCGTGCTCGGCGGCGCGGCGCTCGCCGATGTCCGCCATCTGCGAGAGGAAGTACTGAGGCCCGCCATCGGCGTTGCGCACGACGGTGACGTGCAGCGCGACCCACGCCTCGCTCCCATCGGCGCGCAGGTAGCGCTTCTCGGCGCTGTAGGTGTTGCGTTCGCCGGCCGCGAGGGCCCGGATGGCCTCGAGGTCGTCGTCGTGGTGGGCCGGGTGGGTGAGGTCGCGCACCGCCACGCCGGCCAGCTCCTGGGGCTCCCGCCCGAGCATCTTGGCCAGCGAGTGGTTGACGCGCACCCAGCGACCGTCGGTGCCGGTGATGGCCATGCCGATCGCCGCGTCCTCGAAGGCGCGCTGGAAGCGCTCCTCGGCGTCGCGCAGCGCGGTGGTCTCCTGGTAGGTGCCGATGGTGACGCCGAGCGCGCGGTCGATGCCGATGCTGCCCAGGCACCAGCGCCAGCCGGTGTCGGCCGACCCGAAGCGGAGTGCCAATTCGAGGCCGTCGCGCTTGCCCTCCATCAGCTCCTGCCATGCCGGCACGGTGGCGACGCGGTCCTCGGGGTGCAGGAAGTCGCCGACGCGCTGCCCGAGGAGCTCATCGACCGGCATGCCGAGGCGCCGCTCGAGCGCCGCGTTGGCGAAGAGGATGGTCCCCTGGTAGTCGGTGACGACGGCGATGTCCGGTGTCAGCTCGAGGACCCGCGCAGCGGTCAGCCGCCGAAGCTGGGCAGGGTCGGTGCGTCGTGAGCCGGGCACACCGTGGTCATCGGCTCTCCGAGCGCGCTATTGAGCGCCGCGGCGCTCGGCTGGACGCTCTCGCCTAGAGGTCGCGGAAGGTCGCGCGGACCGCGTCGACCACCTGCGGCTCATGCGGGAAGGCGATCTGCTCGAGGTTCTTCGCGTAGGGCATCGGCACGTCGGCGCCGGTGACGCGGCCCACGGGCGCGTCGAGGTCGTCGAAGGCCTGCTCCTGGACGAGCGCGGCGATGTTGGCGCCGACCCCGCCGTGGGGCCAGCCCTCCTCGACGATCACGCACCGGTTGGTCTTGCGCACCGAGGCGAGGATGGTGTCCAGGTCCAGGGGGCGCAGCGTCCGCGGGTCGATGACCTCGGCCTCGATGCCGTGCTCCTCGGAGAGGATCTTGGCGGCCTTCTGGGTGGTCGAGGCCATGCGGGAGATGCCGACGATGGTCACGTCGGAGCCCTCGCGGCGGATGACGGCCTCGCCGAAGTTGACGATGTGGTCGTCGTCCTCGGGTACCTCGCCGCGCTGGCCGTAGAGGTACTCGTGCTCGATGAAGATCACGGGGTTGTCGTCGCGGATCGCCGCCTTGAGCAGGCCCTTGGCGTCCGCCGGCGTCGACGGCACGGCGACGAGCAGGCCCGGCACGTGCAGGAAGAGGGCCTCGAAGCAGTGCGAGTGCGTGGGCCCGAGCTGGTGGCCGGCGCCCTGGGGCATGCGCACGACGAGCGGCACGCTGACCTGGCCGCCGAACATGTAGCGGATGTGCGCGGCGTGGTTGACGATCTGGTCGAACGCGAGCAGCGAGAAGTTGATCGTCATGAGCTCGACCACGGGCCGCAGGCCGGTCATGGCCGCGCCGACGCCCATGCCGACGATCGTGTTCTCCGAGATCGGCGTGTCGCGCACCCGCTTCTCGCCGAACTCCTCGAGCAGCCCTGCGGTGACCTTGAAGGCGCCGTTGAAGACGCCGATGTCCTCGCCCATGAGCATGACGCGCTCGTCGCGCAGCATCTCCTCGCGCAGCGCCTCGTTGAGCGCCTCGCGATAGCGGACCATGCGCGTGCCGGTCGACTGCTGGGGCTGTGCGGTGGCGGCCATGCTCAGCTGTCCTCTCCGGCCTCGACGGCCGCCGTCATCTGCTGCGGGACGTCACCCGTTTCGCTCGACCTTCCGTCCGAGTTCGAGCCCGCGTTCTGCCCGGCGAGCTCGCGCTCGTCCTCGCCCTTGTGCACGCCGGCCGAGCGCTCGTCGACCGAGTACCAGCCGTGGACCTGGCCGCCGAGGACGTAGACGTCGTCGTAGAGCGACTCGGGGGCGGGCATCTCGGACTCGTCGGCGAAGGCGACCGCGTCGTCCACCTGGGCGACCGCGTCCTGGTCGAACTGCTCGCGCTCGTCGGCGCTGACGATTCCCTCGGCCTCGAGGCGGTCGCCCCACTGCAGGATCGGGTCGCGCTTGCGCCACTCCGCGACCTGCTCCTTGGTGCGGTACTCCTCGGGGTCGGCCATCGAGTGGCCGCGGAAGCGGTAGGTGATGGCCTCGACCAGCACCGGGCGGCGCTCCTCGCGTGCGATGCGCAGCGCCTCCTGCGTGACGTGGAAGGTGTCGAGGACGTCCATGCCGTCGCACTCCATGCCGGGGACGCCGAAGCCCTCGCCCTTGACCTGCAGGTCGGTGACGGCCGAGTGGCGCTCGAGGGCCGTGCCCATGCCGAACTGGTTGTTGGTGACCATGAAGACCACCGGCAGCTTCCACAGCGCGGCCAGGTTCATGGTCTCGCCGAAGGTCCCCTGGTTGGAGGCGCCGTCGCCGAAGGTGCACAGCGTGGCGTCCTCGGTGCCCAGGTAGTCGGAGGCCAGACCGAAGCCGGCCGCGATCGGCAGGTTGCCGCCGACGATCCCGTAGCCACCCATGAAGCGCTTCTCGAGGTCGAACATGTGCATCGACCCGCCGCGCCCCTTGGAGACGCCGTCGACGCGGCCGAAGAGCTCGGCCATGACGCCATTGGGATCGGTCCCGCGCACGAGCGCATGGCCGTGCGAGCGGTACGTCGAGATCAGGTAGTCGTCGTCGCGCATGGCGCGCGCCGATCCGACGATCGTCGCCTCCTCGCCGATCGCGAGGTGCAGGAAGCCGCCGACCTTGGCCTTGGCGTACATCTCTCCCGCGCGCTCCTCGAAGCGGCGGATGAGCATCATCGTCTGCAGCCATTCGCGGGCTACGTTGCGCTCTGGAAGGGGGTGTTCGGCCATCGCGTGCAGGACGTTAGCGCAGGGTCGAGGCCAGTCCCCCGGCGGTTCGACGCTGCCCTAAGTCGAAGAGGCGTACCGCGTAGCTCTTGGCGTAGCCCAGCTCCGCGACGTCCTTGCGGTCGAAGAAGTTCGCGTGCATCCAGTCCAGCCACCGCGGGTCGCCCAGGCGCGCGATGACCGCGTCGTCGGGCGACGGGTCCGCGATCGCGGCCGAGACATGCGCCAGCTCGCGCGTGACCTGGCCGTCGTAGGTCGCGAGGGCGCCCTCCTCGAGGATCGCGCGCGAGACGGCCAGCCAGCCCTCGCCCAGCGTCCGCGCGTCGATGACCACGATGTTGCCCATCGCCCGATGCTAATGACGCAGGTCCGCGTCGCCCTCGAAGGAGGCCCACCGCTCGAAGAACTCGCGCGGGTCCATCGCCTCGAGGTCGGCGCGGATCATCGTGATCACGCGCTTGGCGTCGCGGGGGAGCAGGTCCCAGTAGAGGACCGTCTCGCCCTCGTCGACGTCGATGATCTCGACGTGATCGACGCGCTCGGGCGCCGCGAGCACGGCCGGCGCGCGGCCCTCGCGCCGCACGACGAGCCGGTAGCGCGCCTTGGCGCGCATCAGGCGGGTGTCACTCGCTCGCCGTCCCACACCGCCGGCACGTCGCGCACGCCGAGGGCGATGGCGCGGGCCGTCGCGGCCTCGAGCCTCTCGCCCACGCCGCGCAGCTGCGCCGCCTTGACGACCGCGGCGGGGTGCATCTCGCACGCCGCCGCCGCGATGACGACGTTGTCGGTCTCCGCCAGCGAGCGGCCGCCCGCGAAGGCCTGGCGATAGGCCGCCAGCGCGAAGGCCACCGTGCGCCCGATCTGCTTGGCGTAGGTGGCGACGTGCATCGCGACCAGGCTGTCGAAGGGGAACGGGTCGGGCCAGCGCACCGGCTGCAGCCCCTGCTCGGCGGCGGTCCGCTCGATGTGCGCCATCGCGATGTCGCGCTCCTCGGCGCAGCGGAACGACTCCCAGCTCTCGGCGCCGGGCAGGTCGCGGGCGAGCACCGGGACCCACTCCACGCCCGGGTGGTCGTGCAGCGCGCGCTCGGCGGCGACGTAGGCCGCCGGCGAGCCGAGGTCGAAGAAGAAGGCGGGAGCGTCAGCCGTGGATGAGCCAGCCATCCGCTGCCCGTGCCGCCTCCATGACCGCCTCGCTCAGCGTCGGGTGGCCGTGGATGATGCGCGCAAGCTCGGGGTAGCCGCCCTCGAGCAGCTTGACGTTGACGAGCTCCTGGATCAGCTCGGTCGACTTCGAGCCGATGATGTGGCCGCCCAGCAGCTCGCCGTAGCGCTTGTCGCCCACGACCTTGATGAGGCCGCTGCGGTCGCCGTAGACCGTCCCGGCGCCGACGGCGCCGTACTGCACCTTCCCGACGGTGACGTCGTGGCCTGCCTCGCGCGCCTGCTCCTCGGTGAGCCCGAACGACGCGACGTTCGGGTTGCAGAACGTCGCGCGCGGCACGTCGACGTACTCGATCGGATGCGTCTCCAGGCCGGCCGCGTCCTCGACGGCGATGATGCCCTCGTCGGAGGCCTTGTGGGCCAGTGCCGGGCCGGGGACCAGGTCGCCGATCGCCCACACGCCCTTGGCGCTCGTGCGCAGCGCGCCATCGACCTCGATCAGTCCGTTCTCGCTCGTCTTGACGCCTGCCTCGTCAAGGCCGAGACCCTCGGTGTCAGCGCCGCGGCCGGCGGCGATGACGAGCCAGTCGGCCTCGCCGGCGTCGCCCTTGAAGGAGAAGGTGCAGCTCGTGTCGCTCGTCTCGACGTTCTCCACCACCGTGCCGGTGTGCACCGTGATCCCCTGCTTCTTGAACCCGCGCTCGGCGAGCTTCGAGATGTCGGCGTCCTCCGTCGGCAGCACGCGGTCGAGCGCCTCGAAGAGGGTCACGTCGACGCCGAGGCGCGCGTAGGCCGAGGCGATCTCGGTGCCCGACGCGCCGGCGCCGACCACGACCATGGTCTGCGGCAGCTCCTTGAGCGCCCACGCCTCCTCGGTGCCGATCACGCGCCTGCCGAACTTCGTGCCGGGGATCGGCCGCTTGACCGAGCCGGTGGCGAGCACGATGCACTTCGTCGCGTCGATCTCGTCGCCGTCCTTGCTGGAGCCGACGCGGACGCTGCCCGCGCCGGTCAGCGCGCCGTGGCCCTCGAGGTAGTCGATCTTGTTCTTCTTGAACAGCCCGCCGACGCCGCCGGTCAGGGTCTTGACCACCTTGGCGCGGCGTTCCATGACGGCGCCGAAGTCGACCTCGGGGGCACCGACCTTGATGCCGAACTCGTCCGCGTCGCGCACCTCGTCGAGCACGTCGGCGACGCGCAGGACGGCCTTGGCGGGGATGCAGGCGTAGTTCAGGCAGCGCCCGCCGATCACGTCCTTCTCGATCACCGCGGTCTTCATGCCGAGTTGGGCGGCGCGGATCGCGGCGACGTAGCCGCCCGGACCCGAGCCGATGACGACGCAGTCGTACTGGGAGTCAGCCATAGAGCGCCTGAATCTAACGAACGCGCTGCGGAGCCTGGAGCCTGCCCATCACGCGGATGAGCTTCCAGAACAGCCAGCCGGCCGGGCCGAGGATCGCGACGCACAGCACGACGGCCGCGAGGTTGGAGGCGACGAGGAGCGACAGGGCGGCGATGCACAGCGTGATCGCGAGCAGCGCCTCGAAGCCGAGTACGGCCCAATAGCGCCGCTGCCACATGCCCAAGGCGGCGAGGAGCATGACGGCCGCGAAGAGCAGGACGCCGAAGGCGCCGGGGCGCTTGCCCTCGACGTCGAGGCCGGCCGCCCAGGCGACGAGGTTGGCGATGGCCAGCAGGGCGGCGAGGACGGCCGCGATCACGAGCGCCGCGGGACGCTCGTCGGGCGCGAGCGGCTCGAGCTGTGCGCGCACCGCGGCGTTGCGCTCCTCGGCGCGCGCGTAGCCGCGGCGCATGCGATCCGCTGGAACGGGCTCGCCCGGTGGCGGCGCCGCGACCGGCGGCCCCGCGCCGGGTCGCTGCTTGCGGCTGCGCCTAGCCACGGCGCGCCCCGTTCACGGCGGCACGCAGCGTGCGCGCCGCCGCCTCGGGGTCGTCGGCCTGGGCGATCGCGCGCACGACCACGACCCGACGGGCGCCGGCTCTGACCACGGCGCCGACGGTGCCGGCGTCGATGCCGCCGATCGCGAACCAGGGGACCGAGACATGGGCCGCGGCGTACTTGACCGGCTCGACGCCGATCGCGGGCCGGCCAGCCTTGGTCGGCGTCGCGTGCACGGGCCCGACGGCGATGTAGTCCGCGCCGGAGCTACAGCCTGACTGCGCCTGTTGCAGCGAGTGCGTCGAGAGCCCCACGATCGCGTCGTCGCCGACGAGTTTGCGCGCGCGGCCGACCGGCATGTCGTCCTGGCCGACGTGCACGCCGTCGGCGCCGCAGGCGGCCGCGAGGTCGGGGCGGTCGTTGAGCAGGAAGAGCGCGCCGGCCGCGTCGCAGAGCGCGCGCGCGGTGGCGGCGGCGGCCAGGAGCTCGTCCTCGGAGGCGTCCTTGTCGCGCAGCTGGAAGAGGTCGACGCCGCCGGCCAGCGCGCCCTCGAGGGCGCGCTGCATCCCGCCGCGGTCGGCGACGAAGTACAGGCGGGCATCGCGCAGGCGCGCTCGGCGGTCCACGCCCCACAGTGTCGCAAGCCCGCGCGCTACCATCCGTGATCAACGGGAGCCCGTTTTGTCTGGGCTGAGAGGGCGGCACCACGGCCGCCGACCGTCAGGAGCTGATCCGGGTCATGCCGGCGAAGCGAGAGGACGCGACATCCCGAAAGACAGCGAGACCTACGACGTAGCGATCGTCGGCGGCGGCATCGTCGGCCTCGCGGTCGCGTGGCGCGCCGGCGAGCGCGGTCTGTCGGTGCTCCTGCTCGAGCGCGGCGAGCTCGGCGCCGGGACGTCGCGCGTCGCCGCCGGGATGCTCGCGCCGGTGGCCGAGACCGACGCCGGTGAGCGGCCGCTGCTCGAGCTCGGGCTGCGCAGCGCGCGGCGCTGGCCGCGGTTCGCCGAGCAGCTCGCCGTGGCCGGCGGCGTCGACGTCGGGTACCGCCCGTGCGGGACGTTGATGCTCGCCCGCGATCGCGACGAGGCCGAGGCCCTCGAGCGCGAGCGCGACCTGCGCGAGCGCTTCGGGCTGAACGTCGAGGCGCTGCTGCCCAGCGCGGCGCGACGGCTCGAGCCTTCGCTCGCGCCCACCACCCGCAGCGCGCTGCACCTGCCGGACGACCATTGCGCCGATCCCCGTCTGGTCTGCGTCGCGCTGGCGCGTGCCGCGGAGCGCGCCGGCGCCGTGCTGCGCACCGGTGTCGAGGTGACGGACGTCGGTGCGCTGCCCGCCGAGCAGGTCGTGCTCGCGGCCGGGCCGTGGTCGAGCGCGTTCGGCGACGAGGCGCGCGTGCGCCCGGTCAAGGGCCAGTCGCTGCGCCTGCGCGACCCCGGCGGTCCCGGCCTGCTGCATCGCGTGGTGCGCTGGGGGCAGCCGAGCCCCGGCTATCTGGTGCCGCGCGGCGACGGGCGCTACGTGCTCGGCGCGACGCAGGAGGAGCAGGGCTTCGACACGGCGGTGACCGCGCTCGGCGTGCACGACCTGCTGCGCGACGCCGCGGAGCTCGTGCCCGGCGTGCTCGAGCTCGAGATCGAGGAGCAGCTCGCCGGGCTGCGCCCGGGCACGCCCGACAACGCGCCGATCCTCGGCCGCTCGCGGCGCGACCCACGGATCGTGTGGGCCACCGGGCACTACCGCAACGGCGTCCTGCTGGCGCCCGTCACGGCCGACCTCGTGGTCGCAGAGCTGGCGGGCGAGCCGATCGACCACGCCTTCGGCCCCGAGCGCTTCGACCGGCTGGGGGCCGTAGCGTGATCGTCCTGAACGGCGAGCCGCGCGAGCGCGATGGCGCGACGATCGTCGAGCTGCTGACCGACCTCGGGGTGGAGGAGCGCGCCCGCGGTGTCGCCGTCGCCGTCAACGGGGAGATCGTTCCCAGGGCCGAGTGGCCGTCTCACCGCGTCGATGCGGGCGACCGCGTGGAAGCGTTGTCCGCCATGCAGGGAGGCTGATGTGAACACCGAGCAGATCCCGATCACCGACACGCCGTTCGAGATCGCCGGGCGCACGCTGCGCTCGCGGCTGATCCTCGGCACCGGCGGCTTCCCGCGCCTGGAGACGCTGGCCGAGGCCATCCGCGCGACGCGCGCGGAGCTCGTCACCATCGCCCTGCGGCGCATCGATCCCTCGGCGCGCGGCTCGCTCGTCGACGTCCTCGAAGACTGCGGCGTCGAGCTGCTGCCCAACACGGCCGGCTGCTTCACGGCCCGCGACGCCGTGGTCACCGCGCGCCTTGCTCGCGAGGCGTTCGAGACCGACTGGGTCAAGCTCGAGGTCATCGGCGACGAGCGCACGCTGCTGCCCGACGCGCCCGAGCTGCTGCTGGCCGCCGAGGAGCTCGTGGCCGACGGCTTCGTCGTCCTGCCCTACACGAACGACGATCCGATCCTCGCCCGCCGCCTGGAGGACGTCGGCTGCGCGGCGGTCATGCCGCTCGGCTCGCCGATCGGCTCGGGCATGGGGATCCGCAACCCCTACAACCTCGCGCTCATCGTCGAGCGCGCCGGGGTGCCCGTGATCCTCGACGCCGGGGTCGGCACGGCGAGCGACGCGGCGCTGGCCATGGAGCTCGGCTGCGACGGCGTGCTGTGCGCCAGCGCGATCGCCCGCGCGCAGGACCCGGTCGCGATGGCCCACGCCATCCGCGCCGCCGTCGAGGCCGGCCGTCTGGCCCGGGGCGCCGGGCGCATCCCGCGGCGCCTGCACGCCGAGGCGTCCTCGCCCGAGGCGGGCATGGCCGACCTGACGCCGCCGGTGCAGTGATCGACGATCTGATCGACCGCTGGCAGGCCGCATGGGTGGGTCGCGACCGCGCGGCGTTCATCCCGCTGTGCGCGCCCGACATCCACTACGAGGACCCGCTGTGCGGCGAGCCGCTCGAGGGCGCCGCAGCGGTCGGCGACCACGCCGCGCGACTGTGGGCGGCCTTCCCGGATGCGCGCATCGAGCGCACGGGCGAGCGCCTGACGGACGGGCGCTTCGTCGCGGCGCCGTGCAAGCTGCTGGGCACCCATCGCGGGGAGCTCGAGGGCCTCGCGCCCACCGGGCGCTTCGTCGTCCTGCACCTCGTGTCCTACTGCGAGCTCGACCCCGACCGCGAGCGGCTGTGGCACGTGCGTGCGTTCTTCGACGCCTACAACGCGGCGGTCCAGCTCGGCGTGCTCCCCGCGCGCGGCACGCTGGGCGAGCGCGCGCTCTTCATGCTGCGCGGCTTCGGGCTGCGCGCCCGCGGGTAGCGCTCTACTTCGTCACCGTCAGCGTCGCGGTCATCCCCGGGTGGATGGTGCACACGTACTTGATCGTCCCCGCCTTCGTCGGGGTGAACGAGAACGTGGCGCCCTTGCCGAAGTTGTCGGACTTGATGCTCTCGCCGGACTGGGACGTGACGTTGTGGTCGACCGAGTCATCGTTGGTCCAGGTCACCTTCTGACCCACCTTCACGGTGACGTCCTTGGGGTCGAAGGCGATGTTCTGCATCTTGATCGCGACGCCGCCGCCCGAGGACGACGAGGCCGCCGCGGCGGTCGAGGACGAGGCCGCCGGAGTGCTCGAGCCGCTGCTCGTGGAGCTCTTGTTGGAGCTCCCGCAGCCGGCTGCGGCGAGGGCTCCGATCGCGCCCAGGGCCAGCAGGATTCTTCTCATGTCCATCACGACGCCTCCTCGGGTCGATCCTTCCTAGCCGAGCTCCGCGACGAGCGGGAGGTGGTCCGAGAGCGGGCCGCGATCCAGCGTACGCCCCGGCCCGGCCGCGCGTAGCGGTTGTGCGAAGACGTGGTCGACGCCGCTCTCGGCCGCGTGCGTGAACCCGGGGACGATCGGGGCGAGCAGGTTGAGATCGCCCCCGAGCACGACGGGCGTGCCCGCCGACCACTCGGTCGCCGTGCGGGCGGCCAGGTCGAGGTCCGCCTGCGCGCGCGCCTCGGAGTGCGCCTGGCCGTGCAGGTTGCACACCCACCAACCGCGCTCGAGGCGCACCCCGTGCACCACGCGCCGCTCGGGCCAGGCGCGCAGCGTGCGCAGGCGGTGCTCGCTCACTGCGTCGCCCCGCACGAGGATCGCGTTGGCGCCGCCGCCCCACGACTTGATGAGATCGGGGCGGCGCTCTGCGGCCCAGCGGGAGAGGGGGAGCAGCCAGTTGCGCGAGGTCAGCGCGGTGCGCGCGCCGGCCCGGCACGCGCGCCCGAGCTCGGGCGGCCACCACGGCGGCACCTCCTGCAACAGGGCGACGTCCCACTCCCATCCGGCGAGCCGGGCGGCGAAATCGGCGAGCTGCTCCCGCGGCGCGTCGGGCACCGAGCGGCCGTGGAAGAGGTTCCAGGTCAGGACCAGCATCGCTCCGTATCCTCCCCGCCTTGCCGCGCCATTTCCTCACCGGCTCCGAGCTGAGCGCCGATCAGCTGCTCCCGCTGCTCGCTCGCGCCGGCGAGCTGAAGGCGGCGCCGCGCTCGTCCGACGCGCTGCGCGACCGGATCGTCGCGCTCGTCTTCCAGAAGGCCTCGACGCGCACCCGGGTCTCCTTCGAGGCCGGCATCGTCGAGCTGGGCGGCCATCCGATGATCCTGCGCCCCGACGAGATGCAGCTCTCGCGCGGCGAGTCGGTCAGGGACACCGCGCTCGTCCTCTCGCGCCACGTCGACGCCGTCGGTGTGCGCACCGGGCCCGACGCGCTGCTCGAGGAGCTCGCCGCCGCGGGCACGATCCCGGTCTTCAACATGCTCACCGCCGGCCATCATCCGTGCCAGGCGCTGGCCGACCTGCTCACGCTGCGCGAGGCGTTCGGCCGGCTCGAGGGTCTGAAGCTCGCCTACGTCGGCGACGGCAACAACGTCGCGCGCTCGCTCGTGGTCCTCGGCGGGCTGGCCGGCGTCGAGGTCGTCGTCTCCTCGCCGCCCGGCTTCGAGCTCGAGGGCGTCGAGACCGTCACCGACCCGGCGCAGGCGGTGCGCGGCGCGCACGCGGTCTACGCCGACGTGTGGGTCTCCATGGGCGACGAGGCGACGGCCGACGCGCGCCGCGCCGCGCTCGCGCCCTACCGGATCGACGACGCCCTGCTGGACCGCGCGGCCCCCGATGCCATCGCCCTTCACTGCCTGCCCGCCCACCCTGGCGAGGAGATCACGGCCGAGGTCCTCTACGGCACGCGCCAGCGCATCTGGGAGCAGGCCGAGAACCGCCGCCACGCGCAGAAGGCGCTGCTGGAATGGCTGCTCGCTACGACGCCATAGGGCGGACGTACACCGCGACGCGTGGGACCGACTCGCGCATCGCCGCTCACATCTGGGACGCCCTGGGCGACGCGCGCACCGTGGTCAACGTGGGCGCCGGGGCGGGCAGCTACGAGCCGCCGGACCGCGAGGTCACCGCGGTCGAGCCGTCGGCGGTGATGATCGCCCAGCGCCCGCCCGGCGCCGCGCCCGTGGTGCAGGGCAGCGCCGAGGCGCTGCCCTTCGACGACGCGAGCTTCGACGCCGCGATGGCCGTGCTCACCATCCACCACTGGCGCGACTTCCGCGCCGGGGCGGCGGAGCTGCGGCGCGTCGCGCGCGACCGCGTCGTGGTCTTCTCGTGGGACCCGGCCTACGTCGGGCGCATGTGGCTCGGCCGCGAGTACTTCCCGCGGTACACGCGCGACGACGTCATCGGCTTCCCGTCGCTGGCCGAGCAGGCCACTGCGCTGGGCAATGCCGACATCGACGTCGTGGCGATCCCGTGGGACTGCCGCGACGGCTTCATGAGCGCCTTCTGGCGCCGGCCCGAGGCGTACCTCGACCCGGTGGTGCGGGCCGGCATCTCGACGCTGGCCAAGCGCAGTGACGACGAACTGGCCGAGGGCCTCGCCCGCCTGCGCGCCGATCTCGACAGCGGCGCCTGGGCGCGCCGACACGCGGACCTGCTGGAGCGTGACGCGCTCGACCTCGGCTACCGCCTGCTCGTCGGCCCCGGCGGCCGATAGGCAGCGCCGGCACCCGGGTACTAGGGTCCGCCGTATGCCGCAGCCGAAGTCCTCGTCCTCGAGCCGCAAACCGGCCGCGAAGAGGCCCGCGGCCAAGAGCAAGCCGGCCGCCAAGAGCCGGTCCGCCGCGGCCAAGCCGGCCGCCGCCAAGCGGTCTGCGCCGGCTGCCGCCAAGCGGTCTTCGCCCGCCAAACCGGCCGCGGCCAAGCGCACCAGCGCGGCCAAGGCTTCTGCAGCGGCCGAGGAGGCGGTCCGCGCCAACCTGACCGCGCTGCGCGACGCGCTGCGCAAGGGCGTCGTGCTCACCGCCGACGGCGTCAAGGGCACGCTCGACGACGCCGTCAAGCGCGGGCGCATCACGCGCAAGGACGCCACCGAGCTCTCGCAGAGCCTGCTCACGACCGGCCGCTCGCAGGCCGACGGATTCCGCAGCGACCTCGAGCAGCTGCTCGGCAAGGGCCGCTCGCGCGCCGCGCTCTCGAGCGACCGCGTGCTGCAGGAGGTCGATCGGGCCCGCCGTCGCGTGGGCGTCGGCCCGTCGTTCCCGATCACCCTGTACGACGAGCTCAACGTGTCGCAGGTCGCGAGCCGGCTGAAGGACCTCACGCCGGCGCAGCTGCGCAAGGTCCGCGACTACGAGAGGCGCCACGACAATCGCAAGTCGGTGCTGGGCGCGATCGAGAAGCGCCTGCCCTGAACTACGCTGGGGGCAATGGACGCTCCCACGAAGACCCGCGTCGAGCGCGGCGACGAGCTCGAGCTGACGGTCGACAGCCTCGCCTTCGGGGGCGCCGGCGTGGCGCGCCGCGACGGCTATGTCGTCTTCGTGCGCGACGCCATCCCCGGCGACACCGTCCGCGCGGTGGTCACCAAGCGCAAGAAGGCCTACGCCGAGGCGCGGACCGTCGCGCTGCTCGACCCGGCGCCCGACCGCATCGATCCCGTCGCGGCGCACCCGGGCGCCCCGTGGCAGGTGCTGCCCTACGAGCGCCAGATCGCCATCAAGGCCGAGCAGGTGCAGGACGCGCTGCAGCGCATCGGCCGGCTCGAGGGCTACGAGCTCGAGCCGCTGGTGCCCGCCATCGAGCAGTGGCGCTACCGCAACAAGCTCGAGTACTCGTTCGGCACCTCGCCCGACGGCGACCTGATCTGCGGCTTCCACGCGCCGGGCTCGTGGGAGCAGATCGAGCACGTCGAGGATTGCCTGCTGGCCTCCGACGCGGGCAACGAGGCCCGGCGCGCCGCGCTGCGGTGGTGTCGCGAGCGCGGCCTGGGCGCGTACGACCGCCGCGCCCAGATCGGCCTGCTGCGCAACCTCGTCGTGCGCGAGGGCCGCCGCACCGGCGAGCTGCAGGTCCGCATCGTCACGTCGGACCAGCCGGTCGACTTCGACGGCTTCGCCGAGGCGGTCGGCGCCGGCAGCGTCGTGTGGACGCGCGCGCTCGACGTCGGCGAGACCACCGCCGGTGGCCGCTCCGAGGTCCTGCACGGCACCGAGGCCATCGAGGAGGAACTCGGGGGCCTGCGCCTTCGCATCAGCGCCGACGCCTTCTTCCAGACCAACACCGAGATGGCCGAGCGCCTGTACGGGCTGGCGGCCGAGTACGCCGGCCTGCAGGGATGGGAGCGCGTCTACGACCTGTTCTGCGGCATCGGGACGATCGGCCTGTCGCTGGCGCCGCGCGCGGGCGAGGTCTGGGGGCTCGAGATCGTCGAGGAGGCAATCGCCGACGCGATCGCCAACGCGCGCCGCAACGAGATCGACAACGCGCGCTTCTTCGCCGGCGATGTGCGCCTGGCGCTGCGCGAGATGGTCGAGACCTCCGGGCGCCCCGACGTGCTCGTCGTCGACCCGCCGCGCTCGGGCCTCTCGGCGAAGATCGTGCGCCGGATCATCGAGGCGGCCCCGACCCGGATCGTCTACGTCTCCTGCAACCCGACCACGCTCGCGCCCAACGCAGCGCAGCTGGTCGAGGCGGGCTACGCGCTGCGGCGGGTGCGGCCGGTCGACATGTTCCCGCAGACGCCGCACATCGAGTGCGTCGCGCTGCTCGAGCGCGCCTGAGCCTTCACGCGCAGGACGCCGGATCCTGGTCGTCCGGGCGGTGTAAGACATCGAACATTGCGGTGCAATCCCCTCATGCGCGTACGGACACGTTCAACCATGGCTGCCGCCTTCATGGCGGCGGCCCTCTTCGCCCTTCCCGCCACGGCTGGCGCGACAGGCTTCCCGCTCGTCGGCTGGTGGCCGATGAACGAAGGCTCCGGACAGGTCGTTCACGACTACTCGGGGCATGGCAACAACGGGACCCTGGGCGACTCGCCCGGCGTCGACGCCCACGACCCGTCCTGGATCCCAGGCGTCTTCGCCGGCTCGGCGCTGCGCTTCGGCGGCGACGACTACGTCTCGATCCCGGATTCGTCCAGCCTCGAGCCGTCCAAGCTGACGGTCGCGGCCTGGGTCCGCGGCAGCACCTCGCCCGGCAAGTCCGCCTACGTGGTCGCCAAGGGCGCGACCGACTGCGCCAGCGGCTCCTACGGCCTCTACACCGGCGACAGCGGCGGCCTGGCCTTCTACATCGGCGATGGCACCCAGACCTACTCGGTCTCGCCCCAGGCGCCCGCCTCGGTGTGGGACGGCAAGTGGCATCACGTCGCGGGCACGTTCGACGGCACGACCCTGCGGCTCTTCGTCGACGGCCAGGAGATCGAGCACGGCCTGCCGGCCACGAGCCCGCTGAGCTACGCCCCCGCGGGCGGAGGCCTCATCGGCGACTACCACGGATCGTGCGACCTGTACTTCGTCGGCGACGTCGACGGCGTCCAGATCTGGTCCCAGGCGCTCCCCGTCGACGACATCTGGCGCTTCCTGAAGGCGCTGTTCTCCACCAGCCGCTGACCCTCGCCCGGGAGCGCCGGCGCCCAGCCGGCGCTCCCCGCGGTCAGCCCTCGCCGAGCGCGTCGCCCAGGCGGGCGTCGCCCAGCGGCTGCTCGACGCGCTCGAGCACGCCCAGCAGCTCGGTCACGCGGCACACCAGCAGACGCTCCTCGTCGACCTCGACCCAGGCGCCGGCCGACGCCGGGAAGACGACGTGGTCGCCCGGGCGCACCGGCATCTGCACGCCGGCGGCCTCCCACCAGTCCACGCCCTGACCGATGGCCAGCACGATGCCGTGCTGCGGCGGCGGCTCGTGGGAGCCCGCCGGGACCACCAGCCCCGACTGGCGCATGCGGTCGGGCTCGAGCTCTTTGATCACCACGCGGTCGAACAGTGGGCGCAGCTGATGGCGGGCCATGCTCCAAGACTAAACGCGCGATCCGCCGTCCTCGCCCAGACCGCTGCTGCGTCACCCCGGGTGTGCGGGGGTACTCGTCCGCGTCGTGGCCAGCGCTCCGGATCGCCCGGGCCCGCGTGCGCCGCGGATTCGCGACGTGGCCGAGCGCGCGGGCGTGGGCGTCGGCACCGTGTCCCGCGTGCTCAACGACTCGGCCGGCGTGGCCGAGGCCACCCGGCTGCGCGTGCGCGCCGTGATGGACGAGCTCGGCTACCGCCCCAGCGCGACCGCGCGGAACCTGTCGCTCGGGCGCACCCAGACGCTCGGCGTGATCGCCCCGTTCTTCACCAGCCCGTCGGTGGTCGAGCGCCTGCGCGGCATCGACGACGTCGTCGGGCGCAGCGCCTACGACCTGACGCTCTTCAATATCGAGACGCTCGAGCAGCGCCGCGCGGCGCTGCGGCGCTTCGCCCGCCGCGACCGCGTCGACGGCGTGATCGTCATCTCCCTGCCGCTCAGGCCGACCGAGGTCCGTGCGCTTCACCGCGACGGGGTGCCGACCGTCCTCGTCGACGTCGCGCACGCGCTGCTGCCCAACGTGGCCATCGACGACGTCGCCGGCGGTGCGCTGGCCGCCGGTCATCTCCTCGCGGCGGGCCACCGCAACATCGCCTTCGTCGGCGACGTCGAGAACAACCCGTTCGCCTTCGCCTCCAGCCAGCGGCGCCTCGAGGGCATGCGGCGGGTGATGAGCGAGGCCGGCGTCGCGCTGCCCGCCCGCTACGTCAGGCGCGGCCCGTACGGCCGGGAGATCGCCCTCGAGCTCACGCGTGAGCTGCTGGCGCTGCGCCGACGGCCGACGGCCATCTTCGCGGCCTCCGACGTCCAGGCCTTCGGCGTCCTCGACGCGGCCGCGCGGGCCGGGCTCACGGTGCCCGGTGACCTGTCGGTCATCGGCTTCGACGACATCGAGCTCGCGGCCGCGATCGGCCTCACCACGGTGCGCCAGCCGCTGCGCGAGTCCGGCCGCCTCGGGGCCCATCTGCTGCTGCGCGCGCTCGACGCCGAGAAAACGTCTACTTCGGACGCGGCGCCGGCGCCGCTGCCGGACCTCGAGGTCGTGGTGCGCCGGACGGTTTCGCAACCAGTGTCGTAATTCGACACATACGCCTTGACACGCGGCGCCGGGGCGCTAGCCTGGAACCGGTTCCACTGTTATGGCGGTCGGCGGCAGGAGAGAGACGCCGGCCGTGGAGGAGAGGTCCGGGTCACGCGTACCACCACCCCCCACATCCGATCCGGCGTGGGTACGGTCGAAGACGACCTGCTGCGCCGATACGTCTGCTCCGGCGACCTCGCCGCGCGCGAGGAGCTCGTCGCGCGGATGCGGCCGATCATGCGAAGGCTGGCGCGCCGCTATCGCCACACGGGCTACGTCGAGGACCTCGAGCAGGCCGCGGCATTGGGCCTGACCAAGGCGCTCGAGCGCTTCGATCCCGGCTTCGGCACCGACTTCCTGCGCTACGCGGTGCCGACCATGATCGGCGAGATGCGCCGCTGGCTGCGCGACCACACGTGGGCCGTGCGCCCCCCGCGCGAGGCGGCCGAGACGTGGCTCGAGCTGCTGTCGGCCACCGAGCGCCTGAGCGCGACGCTCGGCCACGCGCCGACGACTTCGGACCTCGCCGAGCACCTCGACCTGTCGGTCGAGCGCGTCGTCGCGGCCCAGGAGGCGCGCCGCGGGCGCTGGGCGTTGTCGCTCGACGCCCCGGCCCACGCCGACACCGAGGACCGCACCGTCGGCGACCAGCTCGGGGCGGAGGACGAGGGGCTGCGCCGCGCGTTCGACCGCGCGTGGCTCGACGAGCTCTCCACCCTGCTCGAGCCGCTCGAGCGCGACGTCATGCGCCTGTACTTCTCCGGCGACCTGTCCCAGCGCGAGATCGCCCGGCGGATGGGCATGTCGCAGATGAAGGTCTGCCGCGTCCTGCGCCGCGGGGTCGAGCGCCTGCGGCTCGCCGACCAGGCCGCCGCCGCGTAGGCCGCGGCCCCGGCTACTTCTCGTCGTCGCCGTCGGAGCCGCCGGTGCGCTGGCGCGCCAGCCAGTCGCCGAGCTGCTGGCCGACGTCGCCGATCGACGAGCCCGCCTGCTGGAAGGCGTCCGACATCCGCTTGGCGTAGTGCTCCTGGGCGGCGTCGGCCTCGTCGCGCAGCGGCGGCTCGTGGCCGCGGCGGATGTAGTCGCCCGAGACGATCCGGTCGTAGCCGCCCTCGCGCACCCACTCGAGCAGCAGGCGGACGCGGCGCACGGGCATCGGATGGGTGAGGCCCATGTCGGCCATCAGCCGCGTGAGCTTGTCGAGGCCCCTGCCGCCCTCGCTGTAGTCCATCGCCTGCGCGACGAAGGCGTCGAGGTTGAGGTCAGCGGAGGCCTCGCCGGCCGAGATGACCATGAGCGCGCGGCAGATGGCCATCGGGTCGCGGGTGACGATCGCGGCGGCGCGATCGCAGCTGAGCTCGGCGCCGCGGAACCACTCGAGCAGCGCGAGCTGGATGGCCAGCAGGGGCAGCCCGGCGAGCAGCGGCAGGCGCACGCCGGTGGCGAGCCGCAGCAGGATGAGCATCGCCGTCTGGTAGAGCACGTGGCCGGAGTGCACGTGGGCGGCCTCGTGGGCCAGCACGGCGCGGCGGCCGTCGTCGTCGAGGATCCGCACGAGCTCGGAGTTGACGACCACGATCGGCCGGTCGACCCCGATCGTCGCCGCGTTGGCGAACGGGAGCTGCGTCAGGTAGAGGTCGGGCACGTCCTCGAGGTCGAGCGCGTTGAAGCTCTGGCGGTGCAGCACCCAGATGTGGGGCAGCTGGTCCTGGCCGAGACGCACGGAGGAGCCCAGCGCGGCGGCGCGCAGCGCGCGCTCGTAGCCCAGGGCGACGAGCCTGCGCACCACCTCGTCGAGGTAGGGGACCTTGTGCAGCGCGGCGGTCGCGGCGCGGTCGGCGGGGTGCTGATAGGCCCGCGGCGAGATGCCCTCGAGCTTCCATGCGTCGACGGGAAGTGCCATGCGAAGCAGCGTACCCCCGGGGGACGGCGGGCCTAGACTCCGCGGCCATGCGCGCCGCCACCATCCGCGACGGAGAGGTCGTCGTCGCCGAGCACCCGGACCCCGAGCCGGGGTCCGGCGAGGTCCTCGTCCGCGTGCGCGCCGCCGGGCTCAACGGCGCCGACATCCACCAGCGCGCGGGGCACTACCCGGCGCCACCCGGGTCCCCGCAGGACATCCCCGGGCTCGAGCTCGCCGGCGAGGTCGCGGCGTGCGGGCCCGGGGCCGAGCGCTTCGCCGAGGGCGACCGCGTGATGGCCATCGTCGGTGGCGGCGGGCAGGCCGAGCTGGCCACGGTGCACGAGCGCCAGCTCATGCCCATTCCCGACGGCCTGAGCTTCACCGAGGCCGGCGGCGTGCCGGAGGTCTTCACCACCGCCCACGACGCGCTCTTCACGCAGGCCGGGCTGCGTCCCGGCGAGCGCCTGCTCGTGCAGGGCGCCGCCGGCGGGGTCGGGACCGCCGGCGTGCAGCTCGGCGCGACGGCCGGTGCCCACGTCACCGCCAGCGTGCGCAACGCCGACCTGCGCGACGGCGTCGCCGCGCTCGGCGCCCACGAGGTGATCGATCCCGACGGCTTCGCCGAGCACGGGCCGTTCGACGTCGTCCTCGAGCTCGTCGGCGCTCCCAACCTGCCCGGCGACCTGCAGGCGCTCGCCACCAGCGGGCGCATCGTCGTCATCGGCATCGGGGGCGGCGCGAAGGCCGAGCTGAACCTCGGCGCCATGATGGGCCGGCGCGCGACCGTGCGCGCCTCGACGCTGCGCCCGCGCCCGCTGGAGGAGAAGGCGCTGACCGCGCGCGCCATGGAGCGCCACGTGCTGGCGCTCTTCGAGCGCGGCGTGCTGCGCGTGCCGATCGCCGCCACCTACCCGCTCGACGCCGTCGCCGAGGCCTACGAGCGCTTCACGGCCGGCGCCAAGCTGGGCAAGATCGTGCTGGAGATGGCGTGAACGCCGCCGAGCGCCTGTGGCGCGGGCTCGCGCGCCACGACTGGGAGGCGGTGCGGGCCCAGTTCCACCCGTCGGCCGTGATCGAGCGCGCCGGCGACGGCGCGCGGCTGGGCGTCGAGGAGTACGTCGCCGCGCACCGCGTCGCCGCCGGCCGCGGCGAGGAGGACGAGATCGAGGTGCTGCGCTCGATCGTCGACGGCAAGGCCGCGGTCATCGAGGCGCGCGTGGGCGACCGGCGCTGCGCGGGCATCTACGACCTGCACGACGGCAGGATCGCCGGCGCCGTCGAGTACTGGGCTTAGAGGCCCTCTTCGTCGAGCGCGTCCTCGGAGACGGCGACCTCCTCCTGCGCGTGCACCGTGCACAGCGCAGGGCCGCCGGACTCCAGCACCTGCTCGAGCTCGCGCCCGGTCAGCTTGGCCCCGCACTCCTCGCAGCGATCGCCGACCTGCTCAAGGGTCTTCTCCTCGAGGTCCATGGCCTCACGTTACTCGTCTGCGGGACGCGCGAACAGGGGCCGTTAGGCGGTCGACGTTCGGTAGCAGATAGCCCGCCGCCATGAGCGCGATCGTCGGCAGCTGGGTGTCGAGCAGGACCTCGGAGGCGACGGCGACCAGGAGGCCCAAGAGCATGCCCACCTCGGCGGCGCGCTCGCGCAGCCCCAGGCGCCGCGCGTAGGCCGCGAAGGCGCCGAGGAAGAGGACGTCGGTGGCGCTCAGCCGGGCGGCCGCGAGCCCGGTGCCCCAGTCGGGCAGGTCGAGCGTGAGCACGTCGCCGGGCTTCGAGGTCGACAGCGTGAACAGCCCCGCCGACCCGCCTCCGAGCGCCTGGACGATGTCGATGGCCGCGAGGAAGAGCGGCAGGGCGACGGCCAGCGCCGGCACGTCGAAGATGACGGCGAAGGCGATGCCCAGGCAGCACAGCAGGACCACCTCGAACGGCGTCGCGGCCGCCGCGACGTCGTTGGCGTCGAGCGCCGCGACCAGCAGCCCCGCGCCGAGCACGGCGGGGAAGAGCGCGAACGGCGAGTCGGCCAGCGCGGTCATCCCCGCCACGATGGCCACGACGAAGGTCAGCCCGATCGCGGACGCCACCAGCGCCGAGAGCTCCGGCGGGTGCAGCTGGGGGAGCTCCGGGGCGACGAGGACGTAGGCGAGGGCGGCGCCGACAACGGCTAGTAGGGCGGCAGGTCCTCGTACCACTCGCCCAGCACCCTGAAGGCCGACCAGAACTCGCGCTTGGCGGCCTCCTCGTCGAGGGCGTCGTCGATGTTCGGCACGACGAGCGCTTCGCAGGCCGGCGTGAAGGCCTGGACGACGCCGAGCTCGGGGTCGATCGTCTTGGCCAGGGGCACGTCGAGGTCGTTGAGCGCGGCCAGCGCGTCATCGCCCATGACCACCACGATCTTGGGCGCCACGATGGCCAGCTCCTCGAGCACGCGCGCGATGCAGGCCGGGTCGGCCAGCGACGGGTCGCTCACCGGGCACTTCACGCACAGCGTCCCGTAGACGGCCAGCGGGTCGATGCCCAGCCGCTTGAGGGACTTCATGAGCGCCGTGCCGCTGCGCCCGTAGAAGGCGACGCCCTCCTCCACCTCGCTGGCGGCGGGCGCGTACTTGAGCAGGAAGACGTCGGCCTGGGGATGGCCGGAGCCCAGGACGGGCATCAGGTTGCCCCGCGGGCAGTGCTGGCAGCTCTGCAGCTCGCGGGTGAGGGTGTTGAGCTCGCGGATGGCGCGCTCGAGGTATTTCTCGCGGATCTCGTCGTCGGTCGCGGGCATGGGTCCTGCGGGCTTCGACGGGTCCGCAGGTCGTCCTTGCGCCTGCATCACGGCTTGCGGATCGCGCGGCGCACGCGGCGCTCGCGCCGGCGCTCGCGCGCACCCGGCGGCGTGGCCTTCGTCTCGAGGAACTTCAGCGCCTGCACGTAGAGCAGGCTCGACGGCTTGGTGACGATCTCGGCCGCGCGCAGCGCCTCGAGGAACTCGTCCGGCCCGTCGAAGTCGGGCATGCGCACGCGCACCGAGCCGAGCCCCTGGGTGACGTGGGCGTCCGAGCCGGCGCCCGCCAGGATGCGGTACTTGGCCGCGAAGCGCGCGGCCTCCTCGTTGAAGGAGCCGATCGCCACGCGCGGGTTGTAGACCTCGATCGCGTCGACGTCCTCGACGACGTCGAGCAGGTGCTCGTAGTCGGGGACGGCGTGCATGCGGTCGAACGGGTGGGGCACGTAGACGACGCCGCCCTGGCGGCGGATCTCGGCCACCGTCTCGGCCAGGGTCAGCCCGCGCGGGATCTTCTCCTTCAGGAAGAGGCCGATGACCTCGCCCTGGTGGGCGGTCTTGACCTCCTCGCCCACGATGACCTTCACCCCGTAGTCGGCCGCCTTGGCCGCGGCCTCGAGCGCGCCGGAGACCTCGTTGTGGTCGGTCACCGCGATCGCGCCGAGACCCTGGGCGCGCGCGGTGGCCAGCAGCACCTCGACGGGCGTCGCGCAGTCGTGGCTGTGGTCGGTGTGCATGTGCAGGTCGACGTCGATCATGGGCCGGCTCTGCAGCCTGCGGGCGATCTCGGCGTTGCCGCGGGCGCCGTGGCGGCGCGCGGCGAGCGTGCGGTAGAGGCCCTCGAGCTCGTCGGCCACCACGCTCCACGGCCGCGGCCGCGCCGCCGCGCGCAGGCGCTCGCGCAGGTCGCGGTCCACGACCAGCCGCCCGAGCTGCGCGGTGAGCGTCTCGAGGTCGTTGGGCTCGAAGAGCAGCCCGGCCTCGCCGTCGCCCAGCACCTCCTCGTAGACGGCCAGGCGCGAGGCGAGTGGGACGGCGCCCGCCGCCTGGGCGCGGGCGATGAGCCCGGGCGCGGGGGCGACGCCGTCGGAGGCCGCGACGAGCACGTCGGCGCCCGCCAGCGCCGTGTCGGCGTCGTCGACGAAGCGCACGCGCTCGAGCAGGTCGGCGCGCAGCGGCGTCGACGACGACGGCCCGCGCTCGGAGTGGACGACCGCCTCCCAGCGCAGCGCCGGGATCCAGCCGGCGCAGCGAGCGCAGGAAGAGCCGCAGGGCGCCGCGCTCCTCCTGCTCGACGAAGGCGATGCGCACGGGGGCGTCGTCGGCGCGCTCGGGCCGCGCCAGCGGGTCGGCGCCGGGCGCGACGATCGCGTACTCGCCCGGGAAGAAGCGGCGCAGCAGGTCGGCGGTGGCTCCGTAGGTCGCGGTCCGCGCGTCGAGGCGCCCGAAGACGAGCTGCACGACCTTGCGCGCGACCTGCGTGGCGACGACGCGCTCGGTCGGCGCGTGGAAGGTGCCGACGTTGAGCGCGCGCGAGTGGCGCAGCGCCGTGCTGGCCACGCTCGGCGCGAACGGCTCGTGCACGTGGCACAGGTCGAGCGCCGCGCTCTCGAAGAGGTCGGAGATCGTGCGCGCGACGTCGATCGGCAGCGCTGCGCGACGGCGCCCGGGCAGCGGCGGCAGCGCCTCGCCCACGGCCAGCACGCGCACCTCGCCGGGGCCGGGGTCGATCGCGCCGTTGCGCACGGCGTGGCGCGAGTCGCGCACGAGCGTGCGCGACGACGACGGCGCCACGACGACGACCCGATGCCCGCGCTGCGCAAGCTCGTCGGACACCCGCGCGACGAACGTGTTGACGTCGTGGCGGTCCTCCCACGGATAGGGGGTGACCTGGGCGATCGACAGCGGCTCGGGCACCGCGGGCAGAATAGACCTGTGGCTCGGGCGGGCGGCTCGCTACCGCCGGCGCTCGGCGAAGGACGCGAGCGCCGCCGGCGCGTCGGGCCCGTCGAAGAGCTCGATGCAGGCCCGCTCCTCACGCTCCATCGCGGCTCCGAGCAGATCGCCGAAGCGGTCGTTGAGCATCGCCTTGGTGCGCGCGACGGCGGCCCGCGAGACGTCGTCGAAGCGCGCGGCCCAGGCCGCGATGCGCTCGTCGAAGTCGGCGGCCGGGACGACCTCGTTGACGAAGCGGTGGCGCTCGGCCCAGGCGACGTCGCGCAGGGCGCCCGTGAGCAGCAGCTCGCGTGCTGCGGTCTCGCCCATGGTCGAGGGCAGGAAGTGCGAGCCGGCGTTCGTGTACGTCAGCCCGATGCCGACCTCGGGCGTCCCGAAGCGCGCACGGTCGGTGGCGATGCGCAGGTCGCAGCTGGCCGCGAACTCCAGGGCGCCGCCGATGCAGACACCATCGATGGCCGCGAGCACCGGCACGGGCGCGGCGAGGGTGGCGCTCGTCACCCGCTGGAAGGACCGCACGGTGGCCGCCCACGACTCGGGGGTGGCGTCGATGGCGGCGAAGAGGTCGTCTCCGGCCGAGAAGTGCTCGCCTGCGCCGCGCGCAACGACGCAGTGCACGCTCTCGTCGGCGCCGGCGGCCTCGATGCCGTCGGCGATCGCCTCGATCGTGTCGCGCGTCCAGGCGTTGCGATTGGCCTGGCGGTCCCAGGTCACCACGCGCGCCGAGCCCAGTTCGCTGACGGTCACAGTCAGGCCCACGGGGCCCCCCTTTCTGATCGTTCCGAAGTGTCGTGGGGGTTGGGAAGGGGGTGTGGCAACTGGATCTCCTCTCCTCTCGCCGTGCGGTACACGACGCGCGTCTTCTGCTCACCCACCGGCAGCGTCCCCGGCGCCACGGCCTGTACCTCGAAGCGCGCACCCAGCTCGGTGCGCAGCGCTGCGTCGACCCCCTCGATCCCGTTCGCCGTCTCCACCAAGACGCGCAGCGGCGGGACGATCGGGTCGCCGTCGGCCACCACCGCGTAGCGGCCCAGCCCTTCGAAGCGGCCGAGGACCGCCCCGATCGCGCCGGGATGGACGTTGACCGCCTGCACGCGCAGCATGTCGTCGACGCGGCCCTCGATGCGGATGCGCATGCCGCTGCGCCCGCAGGCACACGGCGACGTCCACACGCGAGCGAGGTCGCCCGAGCGGTAGCGCAGCAGGGGCGAGGCCTCGCGGCGCAGGTGGGTCCAGACGAGCTCGCCGAAGGCGTCGTCCTCGAGCCGCAGCGGGGCTCCGGTCCCGGGCTCGACGAGCTCGAGGATCGCCCAGCCGTCGGTGGTCAGGTGCAGCCCCTGGCGCGCCTCGCATTCGCCGGCCATGGTCGACCACACGTCGCTCATGCCGAAGCTGTCGGCCACCGAGGCAGCCCAGGTGGCCTCGATCTGCGCGCGCACCGCCCCCAGACCGGCCCCCGGCTCGCCCGCGGTGACGATGTGGCGCAGGCCGAGCTCCGCTGGGTCGAGCCCCGCCTCGCGCGCGCGGCCGGCGAGGTGCGCGGGGAAGGAGAGCGTGCCGTAGATCGCCGTGAGCCCCAGGCGGGGGATGAGGTCGAGCAGACGCTGCGACTGGCCCACGCCCACCGGGACGACCGTCGCGCCCGAGGCCTCGAGCGCCATGTGGTCGGCGATGCCGCCCGCGTAGAGCGCGTAGTTCAGGCAGTGGGCGATGACGTCGCTGTCGCGCACGCCGGCGATGGCGAAGGCCGCGCCGCCGATGGCCGAGTTCGCCTGGTGGTCGGCGCGCGTGAGCCCGATCGCCACCGGGTCCCCGGTCGTCCCTGAGGTGACGTGCAGGCGCACGAGCGCCTCGGCTGGGGCGCACAGGTGCTCGCCGAAGGGGGGCCGCGCGGCCTGCGAGGCCCGCAGGTCGGCCTTGGTCAGCAGCGGCACGTCCTCGAGCGAGCGCGCACCGGCCAGACGCTCGCGGTAGAAGGGCGAGCTGCGCTCCAGGTAGGCGAGCTGGGCTCGCAGCGCCGCGGCATCGGCCACGCGCGCACGCTAGCCGACCGGCAACGCGACGGGCCGCCCGGTGGGCGGCCCGTTGTCGCGATGCTTCGAGGAGAGTGCCGCGTCCGCTGGAGGAGAGTGCGGAGCCTGCGCGGTTCCTTACGTCGTATGACGCAAGTTACGCAGGACGCTTCCCGATGTCGTCGGCCCCGCGGACCATCTTGGCGTCCACCCGGCGGATGAGGCGGTTATCCGCACCATGTGGCCGAGTCCGCGGCCCCCGCATGCGCGGGGCCCGCGGCGAACCAACCATCACGCCTTCGCGGCGGCCTTCCGGGCCGGGGCCTTGCGGCCCTTGGGCGCCGTGCCGGGCTTGCGCGCGTACCTGGCGATGAACTTCTCGGTCGCGTCGCGCGCCTCGTCGTCGGGGCGCTGGGTGTGCGGCGACTTCATGAGGTACGAGCTCGGGCCGTCGAGCTGGCCGGTGACGCCATGGTTGAGCGCCAGCTTCAGGCAGCGCACGGCGTCGATGACGATGCCGGCCGAGTTGGGCGAGTCCCAGACCTCGAGCTTGAGCTCCGCGTTGAGCGGCACGCCGCCGAAGGCCTCGCCCTCAAGGCGGATGTGGGCCCACTTGCGGTCGGTCAGCCACGGCACGTAGTCAGAGGGGCCGACGTGGACGTCGTCGGCGGCCATCTCGAGGCCGGCGACGGACGTCACCGCGTTGGTCTTGGAGATCTTCTTGGACTCGAGGCGCTCGCGCTCGAGCATGTTGAAGAAGTCCATGTTGCCACCGACGTTGAGCTGCGACGTGCGCTTGAGCTTCACGCCGCGCTCGTGGAAGAGGCGGGCCAGGACGCGGTGGGTGATGGTGGCGCCGACCTGCGACTTGATGTCGTCGCCGATGACCGGGAGTCCGGCCTTCTTGAAGCGCTTGTCCCAGTAGTCCTCCCGGGCGATGAAGACCGGGATGCAGTTGACGAACGCGCAGCCGGCCTCGAGGACCTGCTCCACGTACCACTTGGTGGCCTGCTCGGACCCGACGGGCAGATAGGAGACGACGACGTCGGTGTGCGTCTCCTTGAGGATCGAGACGATGTCGGCGGTCTCGCCGGACGCCTTGGTGATCTTCTGCGCGGCGTACTTGCCGATGCCGTCGTGCGTCATCCCGCGGTGGACCGGGACGCCGAGCTTCTTGGGCAGCTTGGTGAACTTGATCGTGTTGTTGGGGTCGGCCCAGATGGCCTCGCCCAGGTCCTTGCCGACCTTCGTCTTGTTGACGTCGAAGGCGCACGTGAACTCGATGTCGCTCACGTGATAGCCGCCGAGGTCGACGTGCATGAGGCCCGGGACGCGGACCTTCGGGTCGGCGTCGCGATAGTGGTGGACGCCCTGCACGAAGGAGTTCGCGCAGTTGCCGACGCCGATGATCGCCACGCGAACCTTGTCCTGCTGGTAGCGGGCCTTGCCGTTCGTCGCGGCGCCGTCGGTCGCAGTCGCGCCGTTGCCGTTGGTGCTCAAGGTGAAGTTCCCTTCGATGATTTCCGACGGATCCAACCCCGTCGTTGACCGCCGGTTACAGATCGGGGGCCGGTTGCGCGAGCCGGTTGAGCTCCTTGCGCACGTGCAGAATCCGCTGCAGGACGGTGATCGTGCCCAGCACCGCCAGCACATACACCGCCGGCGCCAGGAGGTCGAGGTCGGCGAACACGATACCGACCGAGAGGATCACGACACGCACGGCGCGGCTGGCGATGCCGACCTTGCACTCGACGCCGAGGGCCTCGGCGCGGGCGCGGGTGTAGCTGACCATGAGCGAGGCGAGCACGGCGAGCACGACCGCCGCGGCGGCGATCTCGTTGCCGTCCTTGGCAAAGACGTAGGCCACCGCGGTGAGCACGATGCCCTCCTCGGTGCGGTCGAGCGTCGAGTCCAGAAAGGCGCCGAACTGCGAGCCCTTGCCCGACATGCGCGAGTAGCGCCCGTCGAGCGTGTCGCATACCGAACCGACGATGAACGCGATGCCGCCCCAGATGAAGAGCTCCTGCCAGATGAGCACGGCCGCCACCACGTTGAGGGCGAAGCCGGTGAGCGAGATCGCGTTGGGGGTCAGGCGCGACTCGATGAGCCGGTTGCGCATCGCGTCGCGGCGCACGCCGGGTTCCCGGCGCCGTGGCCGGGGCGTCTGCGCCGGGGTGGCCATCAGGCCTTCGCGGTGCTGAAGGCCCAGGCGGTCGGGCGCGCGCGGGCCAGCCAGCTGGCGGCCCAGGCCGAGAGGCCGGCGGTGACGGCGCCCAGCATCGCGTCAGCGAGGAAGTGGTTGCCGGTGGCGACGATCACGAAGGTCACGAGCAGCGGGTACAGGCCCCATGCGATGCGCGTCACCCGGTGCTTGGACAGCCGTGCCAGCGTGACGCCGATCAGCAGCGCGAAGCACACGTGCATCGACGGGACGGCTGCGTACGGGTTGAAGAGCGCGTTGGCCACCACCGAGTCGTGGCTGACGCCCGTGAAGTCCGAGACGGAGTCCAGGAAGCCCCACTCGGGGAAGAAGCGCGGCGGCGCGGTCGGCATCACGGTGTAGCCGATGAGCGCGATGCCCATGGCGACCATGAACATGTTGCGCACGAAGTAGAAGCTCTTGTTGTGGAAGAGGTAGAGGAAGACGAGGGCGCCGAGGGTCACCGAGGTCTGGCAGTTGAGGTAGACCCAGCTGGCGAAGTCGATGATCGCGGGCTTGGTCGAGGCCCACGCCTGGACGCTGGGCTCGATGAAGAAGCCCATCGTCTGCTCGAAGTGGATGAGGTGGCGAGCGTTGGAGAAGGCCACCGTGGCGCCCTGCGGGTCATCGATCCATCCCCGAACCAGCCGGTACGCGTAGTACGCGGCGGCGAAGAGCAGCACCTGACGCACCACGTCGAGCAGACCATGGGGCAGGAGGCGCGCCTGGAGAGAACGGGCGCGGGCCAAGAGCATTGGTACACGTATGTTAATGACCCTCTCGGTTGCCCGGAAGGACGGCTAACCACACCTAACAGGAATCGGCAATCCGTTTGTGGTTCGCCGGCGAGGGCGATTCTCCGCCCTCAATCCGTACATCGCGGCGCGGTCGCGCGCACCCGACCCAGGGCGAACGACGTCTCCACGACGACCGGCCCGGGGCGCTCCAGGCGCAGCTGCGTCCAGCCTCCGGGACCCTGCGCGACGCAGCCGCGCCCGGTCGCGATCCGCCAATACGGCGTGAAGTGCACGCGCAGGTCGACCGCCCCGGGACGGCTCGCCGTCAGGCGCACGCGCTCGGACTCGATGGCCGTCGCGCGCGCCGCGCCGCCGGCCAGCGGCCGGGCGCCGGCGACCGCGAAGACCTGCCAGTGCGCGTCGTGCCAGACCTCGCGCAGGTACGGCGTGCCCGCGCGCACCAGCGCGGCCTCGCGCGCCGCCGAGTAGTCGATCGGCGCGTCGGCGAGCGCGACGAAGCGCACGGCGTTGTCGTCGAGCCAGCGGCGATAGCGCGCCGCCGTGAT
Source organism: uncultured Actinomycetes bacterium (assembly GCA_963807305.1). GTDB lineage: Bacteria > Actinomycetota > Thermoleophilia > Solirubrobacterales > Solirubrobacteraceae > JAOPZW01. Next base: position 126,564 of record CAWEBN010000010.1, on the reverse strand, counting down.
CGGACGATCGTCATAGAAGAGGGCGTTGCGCTGGCGGTCGACCTGGCGCTCCCAGCCGCGCGCCAGCGGCACGTGCGGGGCCACCCAGCGCGACTCCCAGTGGTTGTCCGTGAACGGGATCTCGATGCGGAACGGGCCGCCGCGCTGCGCGCCCAGGAAAGCGAGCAGCCCGTCGTAGTAGCGCTCGTGCACGGACGGGTCGCCGGCGGCCCGCGCCCAGTCGTCGATTGGGGCGACCCACTGCCAGTAGATGAGCGGCAGCGCCAGCAGGGCGAGCGCGCGGCGGTTCGTGCGCCACACGAGGGCGGCGAGGACGGGGCCCGCGAAGAGCGCGCCGAGGCGCACGACGTTGCCTCCCATCGGCGTCGCCAGCACGAAGCTCGCCACGATCGCGAGCGCGTAGAGCGCGACGCCGATGCGCACCACGCGCGCCTCGCGCGGGATGACCAGGCCGACGGCGATCGCCGCCGCCAGCGCGGGCCAGAAGCTCGAGGCCACGAACGGGAAGCTGCCGCCCTCGGGGAAGGCGATGGCCAGTGCGGCGGCGGGCGCGACCGCGCACGCCGCGAGCCCCGCCGGCCACCAGCGCGGGCGCTCCAGCCACCACGCCGCAGCGGCCAGCGCCACGAAGGCGCCGGCCACGGGGCTCGCGAGGCTCGCCAGCGCGGCCAGCACGCAGGCCCAGCCGGTGCGCCCGCGCGCGGCGGCGAGCACCGCCGCGAGGCCGACCGCGACGCCCAGCGCGAAGGTCAGCCGCCCCGAGATGAGCGTCGAGACCGTCGCGACGGCGAACCACAGCGAGGCCACGCGCGCGCCGTCGAGGTCGCGGACGAGGCGCTCGAAGAGCCAGGCGGCCGCGACCGCGCTCAGCGCCCCCACCAACCGCGGGCCGAGCAGCCCCGCCAGCGGCGGGAAGAGCACGCTGTAGCCGGGCATGTGATGACCCCCGTACCAGCCGTTGTCCCACAGCACGAGGCCGAGGTCCGCCCGGTACTCCTGCGCCGCGAGGTCTGCGCTCACCGGGGCCAGCACGAGATAGACGCCCGCCACCACGGCGGCCAGCGCCCATGCGGGGACGGCCCTAGGCGTCCAGGAACGCGGCGATGCGATCGACGGCATCCGGCCGATCGAGCCAGGGCCAGTGCCTGGCGTCGGGGAGGTGGAGCACGTCGGCCTCGCCGCCGAGCGCGCCCGCGTAGGCCTCGGCGAACTCCGAGGGCAGATAGGGGTCGCGATCGCCCCACACGACGAGTGCGGGACAGTCGATGCGCCCAAGATCGAGGCCGGCGCGCGCGAGCGCGTCCTCGGGGCTCGCGCGGTAGAGCTGCAGGATCGCGCGCTGGGTGCCCTGGTCGAAGTGCGGCCACGACTCGTCGGCCAGCTCCGGCGGGAGCACACGCCGCCACGCCCATCGCGTGGAGAGCCCGACGGCCACCTCGCCGACGCCCCGCATGCGCCACAGGCGCGCGACGCGGTGCCAGCGATAGCCGGGCAGCAGCGGGACGGCGTTGATCACGACCAGGCGCTCGACGCGCTCGGGGAAGCGCTGGGCCCACAGCAGGCCGACGACGCCCCAGTCGTGCACGACCAGGCGCACGCGCTCGACCTCCGCGTGGTCCAGGAAGGTCTCGACGAAGCGGTCGTAGCCGGGCATCGTGAAGTCGCCGTCGCCGCGTTTGCCGGTGCGCCCGAAGCCCGGCAGGTCCGGCGCCAGCCCGCCTGTGCGCTCGAGGAAGGCCACCCAGTCGTCCGAGCTCGTAGGGACGCCGTGCAGGTAGAGCACGGGCGGCTCGTCGCCCTCGGCGCTGCGCCAGAACAGCGGCTGATCGCTGAGCGTGTCGTGGTGCTCGGTGACCGGGGTCATCGGCGCGGGGACGATACTTCCCGCGTGCCGACCCCCTGGCGCAGACCCCGAGCCGGACGCGTGCGCGCGGTGCGCGAGCGCCTGCGCGCGATGTACGGGATCCCCGTGATGGAGCCCCACGACGACCCGCTCGGCGAGCTGGTGCTGACCGTGCTCTCGCAGTCGACCAACGACCGCAACCGCGACGTGGCCTTCCTGCGCCTGCGCGAGCGCTTCGAGGCGTGGGAGGCGGTGCGCGACGCGCCGGTGGAGGAGATCGAGGAGGCGATCAGGCCGGGCGGGATCTCGAAGGTCAAGTCGGTGCGCATCAAGGCCATGCTCGAGGCAATCGGCGATCCATTGGACCTGTCCTGGATGCGCGATGCGCCGATTGCCGAGTCGCAGGCCTACCTCACCGCCCTGCCCGGCGTCGGGCGCAAGACGGCCGCCTGCGTGCTGCTCTTCTCCTACGGGCTGCGCGACGTCCCCGTCGACACCCACGTCTCGCGCGTGGGCATGCGCCTGCACCTGCTCGAGCCCGGCGCGCCCTTCGACCGCCTGCACGACCAGATGCTCGCCATCACGCCTGCGGGCGCCGAGCTGGAGTTCCACGTCAACCTCCTGCGCCACGGCCGGCGCACGTGTCACGCCCAGCGCCCCGCGTGCGGGGTCTGCGCGCTCAGGCGGATGTGCCCGTCGCGGCGCGATTAGCGGCGGCGACGTCGTCCGGGACCTGGAGCTCGACGAAGTGCCCGACGCCCTCGAGCACATGCAGCCGGACGCCGGCGGCCCGGTGCCGGTGCTCTCGTAGGCGAGCCGGAAGCCGTCCACAGGAGCCCCCCGCGGCACGGCGGGCAAGAATATCCGAGGTGACCGAGCCCGTCGTGCGCACCTATCTCGAGCTCGACGATCCCAGCGGGCTGCGGCCGGCGGGGCCGCCGCGCGTGGAGGACGTCGAGATCGAGCGGGTCGCCCCGCCCGACGGCGCGCTCAGCGGATGGTTCTACGCCGAGGTCGGGCGCGACTATCACTGGACCGACCACCTCGCGCGCTCCGAGGCTGCGTGGCAGGCGTGGGCGGAGGGCGTCGAGACCTGGGTGGCGACCGTCGGCGGAGACCGAGCGGGCTACTACGAGCTGCGCCGGAAGGACGACAGCGTCGAGGTCGCCTACTTCGGCCTCCTGCCCGCCTTCCACGGGCAGGGCCTCGGCGGCCACCTGCTCACCCACGCGCTGCGCCGAGGCTTCGAGCTGGCCCCGCGCGTGTGGCTGCACACCTGCACCCTGGACGGGCCCGCGGCGCTGCCGAACTACCGCGCACGCGGCCTGCGCCCGTTTCGCACGCAGACGCTGTGAGGCGGGGCCGCGACGCGGCCCCGCCCCCAACGGTGCGCTCCTCTACACCCCCATGCGGGGAGCGCGGTGCCGGCGGCCCGTCATCAACAGGGCCGCCCCGAGCCCGAGGGCCCCGAGGACAGCGGCTTCGATCACGGCCGCCAGCCGCCAGCCGCCCGTGCCGTCGTCGGACGGCGCCGGCCGCTGCGCGGTCGCCTGCGGTGCCACGGCCGTGTTGTGCGACGCGGGCGTCGGCGCGATCGCGCCGGGCAGGTCGGACTTGGTGTCGCCTGGCAAGGTCGCGGTGACCGTGCCGGGCAGGTCGGACTTGGTGTCGCCGGCGGCGACGACCGCCACGGCCTGGACGGAGTGGTGCACGTGGCCGACGTACCGCACGTCCTTGGCGGTGGCGGCGGCGGGGAGGGCGAGGCACAGCGCGCAGGCGCTGGCCACGATGCGGCGAGAGAGCATGGCGCGAAGGTCCTTTGCATCGGGAGCGGAGACTGCGGGCAGGGCGGCGACGTGCCGAGGGGAGCGGGGCCGCGAACGACCCCGCTCCCTCGGCGACTGCGCTCCTCTACACCCCCATGTGGGGAGCGCGGTGCTGGCGGCGCGCCACCAGGGCGGCCGCACCGAGCGCGAAGGCCGCGAGGACGGCGGCCTCGGCGATGGCCGCGATCTGCCAGCCGTTGGTCGAGTCGTCGTTGGACGCCGTCGGCGCCGACACCGGCGTCGTCGGGGTGGCGGGCGTGGCGGCGGGCGTGCCGGTCGGCGCGATCGCGCGGGGCAGATCGCCCTTCGTGTCGCCCGAGATGGCCTGCTCGTACGCCGTGGTGCCGGCCTGGTCCTGCTGGTTCTGCAGGTCGTACTTCGTGTCGCCGTACACGACGCCGCCACGGGTGACGACGGGGGACGGGTCCTGGGCCGGCTGAGCGAGTGCCGTGGCGGGAACGACTGCAACGGCGAGGGCGCACAAGACGGGGATGATGCGGCGGGACATGTGACCTCCTAGGTCTGTGAGAGGAGCCGCGTGACTCAGGGGACGGTAGGTCCGGGCGGCGCCGCTCACCGCGTCGTTTGACCCGTTCAGCGTGTGTCGTGGGACACACGGCGATCGCCCGGCCGGGGCCCGTCCCGTACGCGGAGCGCCGGAAAGGATCTGCTAGCCTCAGACTGAGATTTCCAACGTAGATAACGAGCAGGCAAGGAGTCCTCACCACATGGGCAAGACCATCGGGATCGACCTCGGCACGACGAACTCGTGCATGGCCGTCCTCGAGGGCGGCGAGCCGACCGTCATCGAGAACGTCGAGGGCGGGCGCACCACTCCGTCCGTCGTCGCCTTCGCGCAGGACGGCAACCGCCTGGTCGGCACGGTCGCCAAGCGCCAGGCCGTCACCAATCCTCAGAACACCGTCTTCTCGATCAAGCGCTTCATGGGCCGCAAGGAGGCCGAGGTGCGCGAGGAGGAGTCGATCGTCCCGTACAAGGTCGTCAGCGGCCCCAACGGCGACGCGCGCGTGGACGCGGGCGGCAAGCAGTACAGCCCGCCGGAGATCAGCGCGATGATCCTTCAGAAGCTCAAGGCCGATGCCGAGGCCTATCTCGGCGACACGGTCGACAGCGCGGTCATCACCGTTCCGGCGTACTTCAACGACGACCAGCGCCAGGCGACCAAGGACGCCGGCAAGGTCGCCGGCCTCGACGTCAAGCGCATCATCAACGAGCCGACCGCCGCGTCGCTCGCCTACGGCCTCGACAAGGAGTCCGACCAGACGATCCTCGTCTTCGACCTCGGCGGCGGCACGTTCGACGTGTCGGTCCTCGAGATCGGCGACGGCGTCTTCGAGGTCAAGGCCACCGCGGGTGACAACCACCTCGGCGGCGACAACTTCGACAAGGCGATCGTCGATTGGCTGGCCAGCGAGTTCAAGCGCGACCAGGCCATCGACCTGAAGGCCGACCCGATGGCGCTCCAGCGCCTCTACGAGGCGGCCGAGAAGGCCAAGATCGAGCTGTCCTCCGCGCAGGAGACGCAGATCAACCTGCCCTTCATCACCGCCGACCAGTCCGGCCCCAAGCACCTCGACATGCGCCTGACCCGCGCCAAGCTCAACGAGCTGACCTCCGACCTGATCGACCGGGTCGTGTCGCCGGTGCGCCAGGCGCTCGACGACGCCAAGGACAAGGGCGCGGCGACCATCGACCACGTCGTCCTCGTGGGCGGCATGACGCGCATGCCCGCCGTGCAGGAGAAGGTCAAGGAGCTCACGGGCAAGGAGCCTCATCGCGGCGTCAACCCCGACGAGGTCGTCGCCGTGGGCGCCGCCATCCAGGCCGGCGTGCTGGCCGGTGACGTCAAGGACGTGCTCCTGCTCGACGTCACGCCGCTGACCCTCGGCATCGAGACCAAGGGCGGCGTCATGACCAAGCTCATCGAGCGCAACACGACGATCCCGACGCGCAAGTCGGAGATCTTCTCCACCGCCGAGGACAACCAGCCGTCGGTCGAGATCCACGTGCTCCAGGGCGAGCGCGAGATGGCGACCTACAACAAGTCGCTGGGCAAGTTCCAGCTCACCGGCATCCCGCCGGCGCCGCGCGGCGTGCCGCAGATCGAGGTCGGCTTCGACATCGACGCCAACGGCATCCTCAACGTGTCGGCCAAGGACCTCGGCACGGGCAAGGAGCAGAAGATCGAGATCAAGGCGGGCTCGGGCCTCAGCGAGGAGGAGATCCGCAACATGGTCACCGACGCCGAGACCCACGCCGACGAGGACCGCAAGGCCCGCGAGCTGGCCGAGGCCCGCAACACGGGCGAGAACGCGGCCTACCAGGCCGAGCGCCAGCTCAAGGACCTCGGCGAGCAGGTCGACGCCTCCTCGCGTGAGGAGATCGAGGCCGCCATCAAGACGGTCCGCGAGTCGCTGACCTCCGAGGACCCCGACGACATCAACGCCAAGACCGAGGCCCTGCAGACCTCCTTCCACAAGGTCTCCGAGGCGATGTACGAGCGCGCCCAGCAGCAGGCCGCCGCGGCCCAGGGCAACGGCGCGACCGCCGACGGCGCGGGCGAGCCGACCACCGAGGCCGAGGCCGAGGAGGACGTCGTCGACGCCGAGGTCGTGGACGAGGGCAAGTCGTGACGCCCGAGCAGGACACGAAGCAGGCTCAGTCGCCCGCCGTCGACAAGACGGCGGGCGAGCAGCCCGTCTCCGAGCAGCCTGCGTCCGAGCAGCCCGCCTCCGAGCAGCCCGTCTCCGAGCAGCCCGTCTCCGAGCAGCGTGATCCGGCGCCCGAGGCGCCTCCGGCCGACGCCGTCGTCGAGGACGACGCGGCGCCGCAGGCCGTGGCCGAGGAGCCGGACTACAAGGACAAGTGGCTGCGCGCCGTGGCCGAGCTCGACAACGTGCGCAAGCGCGCACGGCGCGACGTCGGCGTCGCCGAGTCGCGCGGTGTCTTCAAGCTCGCCCGCGAGCTGCTGCCGGCGCTGGACAACTTCGAGCGCGCCCTGGCGGCGGCCGAGGCCCAGCCCGAGAACCGCGACCACCACCTGACCGACGGCATCCGCCTCGTGCAGAGCGAGCTGCTCGGCGCGCTGTCGCGCGTCGGCATCGTGCCCGACTCGCCCAAGGGCGAGCGCTTCGATCCCCACCGCCACGAGGCCGTCGCCCAGCAGCCGGTCGACGGTGCCGAGGCGGGCACGATCGTCGAGGTCTACAGCGCCGGCTACACCTACGGCGAGGACGTGCTGCGCCCCGCCAAGGTCGTCGTGGCCGGCTAGGGGACGACGTGGCCCAGCGCGACCTCTACAGCGTCCTCGGCGTCGAGAAGAAGTCGTCGCCCGCGGAGATCAAGAAGGCCTACCGCAAGCTCGCGCGCCAGTACCACCCCGACCGCAATCCGGGTGACAAGCAGGCCGAGGAGCGCTTCAAGGAGATCTCGGCGGCCTACGACATCCTCGGCGACGCCGACAAGCGCAAGCAGTACGACCGCGGCGGCATGTTCGCGGGCGGCGGACCTGGCGGTGCGCCCGGCGGCTTCGACGCCGGCTCCTTCTCGGACATACTCTCCAACCTCTTCGGAGGCGGTGGCGGGGGAGCGGCCGGTCGCACCGGCACGCGCGGGCCCCGGGCCGAGCGCGGGCGCGACCTCGAGGCCGAGGTCTCGATCTCCTTCGAGCAGTCCGTCGACGGCGCGCAGATCCCGCTCACCGTCCCCACCGCGCAGCGCTGCGGCACCTGCCACGGCACGGGCGCCAAGCCCGGCACCTCGCCGAAGGTCTGCCCGCGCTGCCAGGGCCGCGGCATCGAGTCGCAGGGTCAGGGGCTGTTCTCCATCTCCCAGCCGTGCTCGCGCTGCGGCGGCACCGGGGCGATCATCGAGGACCCGTGCCCCACCTGCGACGGGGCGGGCTCGGTGCGCACGGTCAAGAAGTACCGCGTCAACATCCCCGCCGGCGTGCGCGAGGGCTCGCGCGTGCGCCTGGCCGGCAAGGGCGAGCCGGGGCGCAACGGCGGTCCGGCCGGCGACCTGTACGTCATCACCCGCGTGACCGAGAGCCCCGTGTTCAAGCGCAAGGGTGACCACGTCGAGGTCGAGGTCCCGCTCACCATCCCCGAGGCGATCCGCGGGGCCGAGGTCGAGGTTCCGACGCTCAGCGGGCGCAAGAAGCTGCGCGTCCCCGCCGGGACCAAGCACGGCACCGTGCAGCGCCTGCGCGGCGAGGGGCCCCAGCGCCTGGGCGGCAAGGCCAAGGGCGACATCCACTACCGCTTCGTCATCGACGTCCCGGCGAGCCTCAGCGACGAGCAGTCCGAGGCGGTCGAGAAGCTGTCGCAGGTCATGAACGGCAACCCGCGCGCGAGGCTCTTCACGTGAGCATCCGCCGCCGCACCACCACGCGCGTCATCGTCGAGCAGGAGCGCGGCGTGTTCATGATCTCGGTGGCCGCCGAGCTGGCCGAGATGCACCCGCAGACGCTGCGCATGTACGAGACCCGCGGCCTCATCGAGCCCAAGCGCTCGCCCAAGGGCACGCGGCTGTACTCGCAGGCCGACGTCGAGCGCCTGCGCCGCATCCAGGCGATGACCACCGAGCTCGGGCTCAACCTGGCCGGCGTCGAGCGCGTCCTCGAGCTCGAGGAGCAGCTCGAGCGCGCCAGCCGGCGCCTAGAGGCCCTCGAGCGCCGCTCGGCCGAGATGCGCGCCGAGATGGAGGCCGAGATCGAGCGCGTGCGCAAGTCCTTCAAGGCCGAGCTCGTCCCCTACAAGACCACGACCGACCTCATCCGCGCCGACGACGGCCGCCCTGGCGTGCGGTCGATCCGGGTGGAGCGCGACACGTAGCGGCGCAGTCGTCCGGGGTGAGCTACCTCGGGCCACGCCATCGACCACGCTTACCGCCGGCCCGGGCGGCCCGGCCCGGCGGCCTGCTTCCCCTCGCCGATGCAGCAAGCGTTGAGCAGCGCCGCCGGCCGCCGGGGAACCGCTCAGGTGTTGCCGCGCGTCGTCCCGCCCTCGCCGCCCGCCAGGTCCTCCGCCGTCTGCCGGCCGGGATGGTCCTTGGGGAGATCGTGGGGCGAGACCTCGTCGTGGGCCTCGGGCGTGTCGCCGAGGTCGGTCTCCTCGTCGGGCGTGACGGGCCCCAGGGGCTCCTCCGCCTCGTCGTCATGTGGCGGGGCGTGGGCTTCGCGTTCTTCGCTCATGCGCCGGGGACTACCCTGCCCGTACCGGCCTGCAAGCGCCGACTGCGGACGCGCTATGATCTGCGTCAACCCGACTGAGATTTCTTATGCAAGCTGATCGATTCACCATCAAGGCCCAGGAGGCCATCGCCGCGGCGGGCCAGCTCGCCGAGCGCCGCCGCAACCCGCAGGTGACCCCCGAGCACCTGCTCGCCGTCCTGCTCGAGCAGGACGGCGGCGTCGTCGTCCCGGTGCTGGCCAAGCTCGGCGCCGACGCCGGCGCGCTGCGCGGCGAGGTCAACGCCCTGCTCGACGCGATGCCCACGCTCACCGCCGGGGGCGAGGCCGCCGGCCCGTCGAGCGAGCTCGTCCGCGTCCTGCGCGAGGGCGAGGAGGAGATGCGCCGCCTCAAGGACGAGTACGTCTCCACCGAGCACCTGCTGCTCGCGCTGGCCGCCCACCCCTCGCGCGCGGGCGACGCCCTGCGCGCCGCCGGCGTCAGCAAGGTGAACCTCGACAAGGCGATCGGCGAGGTCCGCGGGCCGCACCGCGTGACCGACCAGTCGGCCGAGGACAAGTACCAGGCGCTGGAGAAGTTCGGGCGCGACCTGACCGCGGAGGCCGAGCAGGGCAAGCTCGACCCGGTCATCGGGCGCGACGACGAGATCCGCCGCGTGATCCAGGTCCTCAGCCGCCGCACCAAGAACAACCCGGTCCTCATCGGCGAGCCCGGCGTCGGCAAGACGGCGATCGTCGAGGGGCTCGCCCAGCGCATCGAGTCCGGCGACGTGCCCGAGTCGCTGCGCGACCGGCGCGTCATCGCGCTGGACATCGGCGCGCTGCTCGCCGGCTCGAAGTACCGCGGCGAGTTCGAGGAGCGCCTGAAGGCCGTCCTCAACGAGATCAAGGACGCGGGCGGCACCGTCATCCTCTTCATCGACGAGCTGCACACGATCGTCGGCGCCGGCGCCGCCGAGGGCGCCGTCGACGCCGCCAACCTGCTCAAGCCGATGCTCGCCCGCGGCGAGCTGCGCGCCGTCGGCGCCACGACGCTCGACGAGTACCGCAAGCACATCGAGAAGGACGCCGCGCTCGAGCGCCGCTTCCAGCCCGTCCTCGTCGGCGAGCCGTCCGTCGAGGACGCGATCGCCATCCTGCGCGGACTCAAGGAGCGCTACGAGGTCCACCATGGGGTCCGCATCCAGGACTCCGCGCTCATCGCGGCGGCCACCCTCAGCGATCGCTACATCGCGGACCGCTTCCTGCCCGACAAGGCCATCGACCTCATCGACGAGGCCGCCTCCAAGCTGCGCATCGAGATCGACTCGCTGCCGACCGAGATCGACGAGGTCGATCGCCGCGTCCTGCAGCTCGAGATCGAGCTCACCTCGTTGGCCAACGAGACCGACGAGGCGAGCGTCGAGCGCCGCGAGGCGATCGAGCGCGAGCTCGGCGACCTGCGCGAGCGCAGCTCGGCCATGAAGGCCGAGTGGCAGGCCGAGAAGGAGGAGATCCACAAGGTCCAGGCCGTCAAGGAGCGCCTCGAGCAGGCCCACCGCGAGCTCGAGCGCGCCGAGCGCGAGGCCGACCTCGAGGGCGCCGCGCAGCTGCGCCACGGGGAGATCCCCGAGCTCAAGCGCCAGCTCGAGGAGGCCGAGCAGGTCGAGCCCCGCGCCGCGCGCTTCCTCAAGGAGGAGGTCGACTCCGAGGACGTGGCCGAGGTCGTCGGACGCTGGACGGGGATCCCGGTCGCCCGCCTGCTCGAGGGCGAGGTCGCCAAGCTCGTGCACATGGAGGAGCGCCTGCACCAGCGCGTCATCGGCCAGGACGAGGCGGTCGCCTCGGTCTCCAACGCCCTGCGGCGCTCGCGCGCCGGGCTCAGCGATCCCGATCGCCCGATCGGCAACTTCCTCTTCCTGGGCCCCACCGGCGTCGGCAAGACCGAGCTGGCCCGCGCGCTGGCCGAGTTCATGTTCGACTCGCAGGACGCGATGGTGCGCATCGACATGTCGGAGTACATGGAGAAGCACGCCGTCAGCCGCCTGGTGGGCGCGCCGCCCGGCTACGTCGGCTACGACGAGGGTGGCCAGCTGACCGAGGCCGTGCGCCGCCGGCCGTACTCGGTGCTCCTGCTCGACGAGATCGAGAAGGCCCACCCCGACGTCTTCAACGTGCTGCTGCAGGTGATGGACGACGGGCGGCTGACCGACGGCCAGGGCCGGACGGTCGACTTCCGCCACGTGGTGCTCATCATGACCTCGAACATCGCGGGCGGCCGGGTCGGGGCCGAGGAGCACTTCAAGCCCGAGTTCATCAACCGCCTGGACGACATCGTCGAGTTCCACAGCCTCGACCGCGGGCAGATCGCCCAGATCGTCGACCTCCAGGTCGACCGTGTGATGGCGCGCGTGCGCCAGCGCGGGATCGAGGTCACGCTGACCGACCGCGCCCGCGAGCTGCTGGGCAACCTCGGCTACGACCCGACCTACGGCGCGCGCCCGCTCAAGCGGGTCATCGCCAAGCGCCTGGTCGACCCGCTCGCGCTGGCCATCCTGGAGGGCGACTTCCGCGAGGGCGACACCGTCCGCGTGGACGCCGGCGACGGCGAGCTCGTGCTGTCGGTGGCCGAGAAGGTCGCGCCGGCCGCCGCCTAGTCCCGCGGCCGGCAGACGCTCCGCGGCGTCTTCGCGCGCCTGCTGCGCGGGCTGGCCGGCCGGCAGGTCCTGATGCCGACGTAGCGCCACGCGCCCCGACGCCCGATGGGATACAACGCGCCCATGCCCACCTACATCATGCTCTCGACGCTCACGCCCGAGGGCGTCCAGACCATCAAGAACAACCCGCAGCGCATCCGCGAGGTCAACAAGGAGATCGAGCAGCTCGGTGCGACGGTGAAGGCGCAGTGGGCGACGCTCGGGCGCTACGACTTCGTCAACGTCGTCGAGGCGCCCGACGAGCAGACGATGGCGCGCGTCTCGCTCGAGCTCGGCTCGCGTGGGACGGTCCGCTACGAAACGCTCGCGGCCATCCCGGTCGACGACTTCATCGCGAGCCTTTGAAGGTTCTCGTCGTCGGCGCCGGCGGGCGCGAGCACGCGATCGTCCGCGCGCTCGTGCGCTCGCCGCAGCGCCCCGAGATCCTGTGCGCGCCGGGCAACCCCGGGATCGCGCGCGACGCCCGCGTGCTCGACGTCGCCGTCGCCGACGTGGCCGGGATGGCCGCGGCCGCCGCGGACGAGGGCGTCGACTTCGTCGTGGTGGGCCCCGAGGCGCCGCTGGTCGACGGCCTCGTCGACCTCCTCGCCGCCCGTGGCATCGCGTCCTTCGGGCCCACCCGCGAGGTCGCCCAGCTCGAGGGCTCCAAGGCCTTCGCCAAGGAGATCATGGAGGCCGCGGGCGTGGCCACCGCGACGTGGCGGGCGGTCGACACCGTCGAGGACGGGATGGCGGCGATCGAGCGCTACCCGGTCGTGCTCAAGTTCGACGGCCTCGCTGCCGGCAAGGGCGTGGTCATCGCCGCCGACGAGGCGCAGGCGCGCGGGGCCCTGCAGGAGTTCCTCGTCGACGAGCGCTTCGGCGCCGGACGCGTCGTGGTCGAGGAGGCGCTCGAGGGCGAGGAGCTCTCGCTGCTGGCGCTGTGCGACGGCGAGACGGCCGTCCCGATGGCGCCCGCGCAGGACTACAAGCGGATCTTCGACGGCGACCTCGGCCCGAACACCGGTGGCATGGGCTCCTACTCGCCGGTCCCCGGCATCGACCGCGCCCGCGTGGAGGAGTACGTGCGCACGATCCACCAGCCGGTCGTCGACGAGCTGCGACACCGCGGCATCCCGTTCCACGGCTGCCTGTACGCGGGGCTGATGCTCACGGCCGACGGGCCGCGCGTGCTCGAGTTCAACGTGCGCTTCGGCGATCCCGAGACCCAGGCCGTGCTGCCCCGGCTGCGCTCCGACCTGCTCGACCTGCTCCAGCGTTCGACGGTGCCCGGCGGGCTGGTCGGCGACGACCCCGAGTGGGACGAGCGCTGGGCGGTGAGCGTCGTGCTCGCCTCCGGCGGCTACCCCGAGTCGTCGTCCCAGGGCGACGTGATCAGCGGGCTCGACGCGGTGTCCGCCGACGTCGAGGTCACGCACGCGGGCACCGGCTCGGGCCCCGGCGGGGAGATCGTCACCGCCGGTGGCCGAGTGCTCAACGTCACCGGGCTGGGCGACGGACCGGCTGCCGCCCGTGACGCCGCCTATGCTGCGGCCGACCTGATCACCTTCGAGGGTCGGCAGCTGCGACGCGACATCGCGCTGCGGGCCGTGGAGCGCACATGAGCGAAGCCGCGCCGCAGACGGCCGCCGTCACGCACACCGAGCCGGAGACCGCGTTCGACGAACTCGACGTCGACACCCCGCTGGTCGGGATCATCATGGGCTCGAAGTCCGACATGCCCGAGATGGAGAAGGCCGGCGAGATCCTGGCCGAGAAGGGGATCCACTTCGAGGTGCGCGTGATGTCCGCGCACCGCGACCCGGACACGGTGGCCGACTACTGCCGCAACGCGCGCATGCGGGGCCTGCGGGTGATCATCGCCGGCGCCGGGCTGTCCGCCGCGCTGCCCGGGGTGGCCGCGGCCCACAGCGACCTGCCGGTCATCGGCGTCCCGCTCTCGAGCCGCCTGAGCGCGATGGGCGGCCTCGACGCCATCCTCTCCATCGTGCAGATGCCGCCCGGCGTGCCGGTCGCCTGCGTCGGCCTCGACAACGCGCGCAACGCGGGCCACCTGGCGGCCCGTATCTTGAGCGGGTGATCGAGCGCTACACCCGCCCCGCCCTCGGGGCCATCTGGACCGACGACGCGCGCATGGAGGCGTGGCGGCGCGTCGAGGTGGCGGCGTGCGAGGAGATGGACGGGCCCACCGAGGCGGACCTCGAGGCGATCCGCGCGGCGACCTTCACCGTCGAGGCGGTCAAGGAGCGCGAGCGCGTCACCGACCACGACGTGGCGGCCTTCGTCGACGTGCTCCAGGCGAGCGCCGGCCCGGGCGGGCGCTGGATCCACTTCGGGCTGACCTCGTCCGACGTGCTCGACACGGCCCTGGCCCTGCAGCTGCAGGCGGCGGGGGAGGTCGTCGTGGCGGGCGCGCGCGAGCTCGTTGCGGCGCTGGCCGCGCGGGCGCGCGAGCACGCCGACACCGTGTGCGTTGGGCGCACCCATGGCGTCCACGCCGAGCCGACCACCTTCGGCCTGAAGCTCGCGGGCTTCGCCTTCGAGGCGCACCGCAACGCCGAGCGCCTGGAGCGCGCCTTCGCGCAGGCGAGCGTCGGGGCCATCAGCGGCGCCGTCGGCACCTACTCGGCCACGAGCCCGGAGTTCGAGGAGCGCGTGCTGGGCCGGCTCGGCCTCGAGCGCGAGGCGGTCTCCACACAGGTCGTCCCGCGCGACCGCCACGCCGAGCTGCTGCAGGCGATCGCCCTGGCCGGCGCCGGCCTCGAGCGGCTGGCCACCGAGGTGCGCCACCTGCAGCGCACCGAGGTGCGCGAGGCCGAGGAGCCCTTCCGCGCCGGGCAGCAGAAGGGCTCCAGCGCGATGCCCCACAAGCGCAACCCCATCACGACCGAGCGCATCACCGGGCTGGCGCGCGTGCTGCGCGCCAACGCCTCGGCCGCGGTGGAGAACGTCGCCCTCTGGCACGAGCGCGACATATCGCACTCGGGTGCCGAGCGCGTGATCCTGCCGGACTCGACGATCCTGCTCGACTACCTCCAGCACCTGGCGCTGCGCGTCGTCAACGGGCTGGTCGTCCACGCCGATCGGATGCGGGCGAATCTCGACCTCACCCACGGAGCGCTGTTCTCCCAGCGCATCCTGCTCGCCCTCGTCGCCGGCGGGATGCAGCGCGACGAGGCGTACCGCATCGTGCAGGAGGACGCCCAGCGCGCGTGGGACACCGCCACCCCGCTGCGCGACCTCCTGGCGGCGCGCGACCTCGGCCTCGACCTCGACGAGATCTTCGACCTCGCCCACTACACGCGGCACGCGCGCGAGGTCGTCGACCGCCTCGAGGCGATCGCCCCGGCAGGCGCCGCGGTAGCCGGTTGACACAGCGTCGAGCGCGCGACAGTGTGGCGCCATGTACGACTACGTGATCGTCGGCGCGGGCTCGGCGGGCTGCGTGCTCGCCAACAGGCTCAGCGAGGACCCCGACGTGCGGGTCCTGCTCCTGGAGGCCGGGCCGCCGGACACAGCGGACTTCATCCACATCCCGGCCGCCTTCGCGGCCAACTACCGCTCCGGCGTGGACTGGGACCTCGGCTCCGGGCTCGAGCCGGGTCTCGACGACCGCCGCATCTATCTCCCGCGCGGCAAGACGCTCGGCGGGTCCTCGTCGATCAACGCGATGATCTACATCCGCGGCAACCCGGCCGACTACGACGAGTGGTCCGAGCTGGGCTGGGGCTGGGACGACGTGCTGCCCTACTTCCTGCGCGCGGAGGACAACGTGCGCGGCGCCTCCGAGCACCACGCCGTCGGCGGGCCGCTGCGCGTCTCGGACTCACTCGCGCGCACCGGGCTGTCGGAGGCCTTCCTCGACGCGGCGGCGGCGCGGGGGCTGCCCGCCAGCGAGGACTTCAACGCGACGCGCCAGGACGGCTTCGGCTGGTACCAGCTCACGACGCGCGACGGCCGGCGCGGCAGCACGGCGGTCTCCTACCTGCACCCGGTCATCGACCGCCCGAACCTCACGGTCGAGACCCACGTGCACGCCCACCGGGTGCTCTTCGACGGCACCCGCGCCGTCGGCGTCGTGGGCTCACGGCTGAGCGAGTTGCTCGAGTTCCGCGCCGAGCGCGAGGTCATCGTCGCGGCTGGCGCGTACCTCTCGCCGCAGATCCTCTGGCTGTCCGGGATCGGGCGACCCGACGAGCTCGCGCTGCTGCAGGTCCCGACCGTCGCCGAGGTCCCGGGCGTCGGGCTCGGCCTTCAGGACCACCCCGCCTTCGGGGCGACCTTCATCTGCGAGCAGTCGGTGAGCCTCAAGGACGCGTTGACCGAGGAGAACCTCGCGCTGTGGGCGCAGGGCGGCGGCCCGCTGTCGTCCAACGTCGCCGAGTCGGGCGGCTTCCTGCGCACGCGCGACGACCTGACGGCGCCTGACGTCCAGTTCCACATGGTCGCCGCGATGTTCGAGCAGGAGGGGCTGTTGCCGCCGCCGGCGCATGGCTTCACGCTGTCGGTCTGCGTGGTCAAGCCGCAGAGCCGCGGCCAGGTGGCGGTCGTCTCGCCCGACCCGACGACCAAGCCGTTCATCCTGCACAACTACTTCGCCGAGCCCGAGGACATGCGCTCGGCTGTGGCCGGCCTGCGCGCGGGCCTCGAGATCGCGCGCACCGCGCCCCTGGCCCAGTACGCGCAGATCGCCCACAGCGCCCCGGCCTCGGACAGCGACGCGGACATCGAGGCGCACATCCGGCACAACGGGCAGACCATCTACCACCCGACGAGCACCTGTCGGATGGGCGTCGACGAGCTGGCGGTCGTCGATCCCGAGTTGCGCGTGCGCGGCGTGGAGGGCCTGCGCGTGGTCGACGCGTCGATCTTCCCGTCGGTCCCGCGCGGCAACACCAACGCGCCGACCATCGCCGTCGCGGAGAAGGCCTCCGACCTCATCCGCGGGCGCCCGGCGGCGACGGGGGCCGACGCGCAGCACGCGGCCGCCTGACCACCGGCTACCGCATCATCGTCATCCCCGCCGCGTCCTGCGAATCGGGGAGTGTCAGCCCGGGCACCTGGCCCGGCGCGAATGCGACGGCCAGCCCGAGCGCCGCCAGGACGACGGCGATCGCGCGCTGGGCCATGAGCCGCGACGGCAGCAGGCGCTCGGCGGCGATGAGCGCGGCGACGAAGGCCATCCAGCCGATGCTCATCACGCCCAGCGCGAAGAGCGCCACGGTCAGCGCCCAGCAGCACGCGACGCAGTGGACGCCGTGCTCGATCCCGTTGCGCGCCGCGTGCGGGTCGCGGCAGCGGCGCAGGCACGCGTCCTTGGCCGGCGTGAGCTGGAACAGCGCGGCGGCGACGATGGCGCCGCCCGCGACGTAGCGCCCGCCCTGGTCCCAGGCGAGGAACCCGAGGTCCAGCGAGCGCAGCCCCTCGACCAGGGCGTAGGCGACCAGCCCGACGGCGCTCCACACGAGCAGGTAGCCGGCGACGAAGGCCAGCGTCGCGCGGCCCCGTCCCGCCGGGCGGTCGCGGACGCGCGCGACGGCCATCGGCGCCGTGGCCGGCAGCATCATCGCGGCCATCATCACCGCCCAGCTGACCAGGAACCAGCCCAGGCCGCCGAGCGCGGTGCCGGGGCCGGCGTCCATGCCGTCCATGCGATCGCCGGTCAGCGCCCAGCAGCCGGCGGCGACGGCGAGCAGGGCCGCGACGAGCGCGATCTGAGCCGCCGCGGACAGCGGCGCCGCGCGGCGCATCCGGGTCGAGGCGGAGGCGCTCACGCGCGCGCGTCCTCGTTCTCGTGGGTCATGGCGTGCCTCCTGAGTCGCTCACGTACACGCTATGACTGCGGGAGGGCGGCGGACTCATCGGTCCGCGTCGGCGCTCAGACGACGGCGGTGACCTGGGGCGGGCGGCTGGGCAGCCAGGACTCGACCGCCGCGAACGCGCCGGCGTCCAGGCGTTTGCCGGCGTCGTAGCGCATGATGCCCAACACCTCGTCGGGCGCGAGGGCCTGGCGGTACGGCCGCTCGGAGGTGAGCGCGTCGGTCACGTCGGCGACCTGCAGCACGCGGTCGGGCAGCTTGAGCTCGCCCGCGGTCAGGCCGTAGGGGTAGCCGCTGCCGTCCAGGCGCTCGTGGTGGGTCGCGGACAGCCGCGCCACGGGAGCCAGGGCCGGCACGGCGCGCAGGATGACCATCGACAGGCGTGGGTGGCGGCGGACCGCGCTCCACTCGCCGTCGCTCAGTGGGCCGGGCTTGTCGAGGATGCGGTTGGAGACCCCGAGCTTGCCGACGTCGTGCAGGAGCGCCGCGCGGCGCAGAAGCCGCCGTGTCGGGTCGTCGAGGCCCATGGTGGAGGCGATGCCGTCGGCGATCTCGGCCACGCCCGCGCAGTGGCGGGCGGTGTAGGGCGACTTGGCGTCGACGATGCCGGCGAAGGCCTCGGCGACGCGGTCCAGGCGTGCCTCGTCGGCGCGCAGCACGCGGTCGGCGGGCTCGACGCCCTGCACGTCGGGCGCCTCCAGCGAGGCCCAGAAGCAGACGTCGCGCTCGAGCTCTTCCACGGTGTCGACCAGGGTCGGGTCGAACCAGGTGCCGCCCCGGGCGCGGGCGACGTCGCAGGCGGCGGCCGCCCCGCCCTGCTGCCAGAAGACCTCCATCGTCTGCGCCAGGCACGCCATGCGCGCCAGCAGCGAGATCTCCTCGCCCGCGTGCTCGCCGGGGTGCCCGTTGCCGTCCCAGTGCTCGAAGAGCTGCTCGATCGCGGCGGCGGCGTCCTCATCGAGGCCGATCCCGCGCGCGATATCGGCGCCGCGCTCGCAGCGCATGCGCTCGAGCTCGTCGATCCCGCCGTGCTTCATCGCCACGACGGCGCGCAGATGACGGGCGCGCTCGCGCAACGGGGCGCCGGGGGCGACGTTGCGCCGCAGGTAGCCGAGCGTCGTGCGCGGGCTGTCCGCGTCGATCAGCCGGCTCTCGCGCTTGACCTGCTGGTCGTCGCTGCCGAAGGTCGTGGCGATCTGGGCCGCGGTCGTCGAGCAGCCGGCGTCCTTGAGGAGCAGGGCGTAGAAGAGCGAGGAGCGCTGCGCGGACTCGAGACCCACCGCGTCGGCCAGGCGCTGGCCGATGAGGCAGGTGCGCTCGGCGTGGCCCATCGGCTGGCCGCCGGTCACGTCGAGGGCATGCGAGAGGGCCGAGACGAGCTCGGAGAGCCGGATGTCCACGGGTTCGGTATCGGCCGTGGACGGATGGACCTACAGCCCTATAGCTGTTCGAGTCGGTCCTCGGCCTCAGCGGCGCGCTCGTCGTGACGCGTTGCCGCCTGCCGGGCGCGCTCGCCGCGGGCCTCGAGCTCCTGGGCGGTGGTCTCCTCCTCGCCGGCGAGCCGCTTGTGATCGGCTGCCTGGCGCTCGAGGCGCTCGGCCTCGGTGCGGTGCTCGTTGGCGCGCTCGAAGCGCTGCTCGGCCTCCTGCGTGGTCTCGCTCGCGCGGGCGGCGTTGGCCTCGAGTTGCTGGCGATGGCCGCGGGCCTCGGTGCTCAGGCGCTCGCGGGCGCGCTCGCGCTCGACGCGGCGCCGCGCCGAGGCGCGATATGCGAGCCATGCCGCGACGGCGACGATGACGACGACGATGATGACGATGGCGATCACGGGCCAGGACCTACCCGCGCGCGGAGGGGACCGAACGCATTGGTAGCCTGCGATCCGTGCCGCCAGTAACCGACCTTCCGCTCATCGCCAGCGGGAAGGTCCGAGAGATGTACGACCTCGGCGACCGGATCCTGATGGTCGCCAGCGACAGGATCTCGACGTATGACGTCGTGCATCCGACGCCGATCCCGGACAAGGGGGCGGTCCTCACCGGGCTGTCCGCCTTCTGGTTCGGGCGCACCGGCCACATCGTCAAGAACCACTACGTGTCGGCCACGGAGGACGTCCCCGACGACGTCCGCGCGCGGGCGATGACCGTGTGCAAGCTGCGGATGCTGCCCGTCGAGTGCGTGGTGCGCGGGTACATCACCGGCTCGGGCTGGAAGGACTACCAGGCCACGGGGAAGGTCTCGGGCATCGAGCTGCCGCCCGGCCTGCGCGAGTCCGAGCGCCTGCCCACGCCGGTCTTCACCCCGTCGACCAAGGCCGACGAGGGCCACGACGAGGCGATCGACTTCGAGCGCGCCGCGGAGCTCGTGGGTGACCGCGACCTCATGGCGCACGTGCGCGACGTCTCGATCTCGCTCTATCGGTTCGGCGCCGAGCACGCCCGCGAACGCGGCGTGATCCTCGCCGACACGAAGTTCGAGTTCGGCCTCGACGACGACGGCGAGCTCGTCGTCGGCGACGAGGTCCTGACGCCCGACTCGTCGCGCTACTGGCCGACCGACGGCTACCAGGCCGGCCAGGGCCAGCCGAGCTTCGACAAGCAGTACGTCCGCGACTGGGCCGCGGGCTCGGGATGGGACAAGACGCCGCCGGCGCCGGCCCTGCCCGACGACGTGGTGCAGGGCACGCGAGGGCGCTACGTCGAGGCCTACGAGCTCATCACGGGCGAGCCCTTCGCCGACTGGCTGGCCAGGACGGCGGCATGAGGGCGCGCGTCCTCATCCGCCCCAAGGCGGGGATCCTCGACCCCCAGGGCATCGCGGTCGAGCGCGCTCTCCCCGCGCTCGGGTTCGCGGGCGTGTCGAACGTGCACGTCGGGCGGCTGGTGGAGCTCGACGTCGATGACGCCGCGCAGCTCGACGACATGTGCCGGCAGCTGCTGGCCAACCCACTCATCGAGGACTACGAGATCGTGGCGGGGGAGCCTGCCACGCACGGCGCGTGAAGTTCGGCGTCATCCGCTTCCCGGGCTCCTGCGACGACGTCGACGCGCAGCTCGCGGCCTCGCGTGTAGGAGAGGCCGTGCTGCTGTGGCACGCCGACCGCGGGCTGCAGGACGTCGACGCCATCGTCGTCCCGGGCGGCTTCTCCTATGGCGACTACCTGCGCGTCGGCGCCATCGCGCGCTTCGCGCCGGTCATGGAGGACGTCATCGCCTTCGCGCGCGGCGGCGGCCCGGTGCTCGGGATCTGCAACGGCTTCCAGGTCCTGTGCGAGGCCGGTCTGCTTGCGGGCGCGCTGCTGCCCAACGACCACCTGCGCTTCCGCTGCCGCCAGGTCGAGGTCGAGGTGCTCAACGCCGGCACCGTCTTCACGCGCGCGTGCGAGGAGGGCGAGCGGCTCTCGATCCCGTGCAAGCACACGACCGGGCGCTACTGGGCGCCCGACGAGCAGCTCGACGCGCTCGAGGCGGGCGGGCAGGTCGTCCTGCGCTACGCGCCGGGCGAGAACCCGAACGGCTCGGCGCGCGACATCGCCGGCGTGTGCAACGCGGCCGGCAACGTCATGGGTCTCATGCCCCATCCCGAGCACGCGGTCGACGAGCTCTGCGGCGGGTCGGCCGACGGCCTGAAGCTCTTCGCCTCGGCGGCGGAGGTGGCCCTTGCCTGAGACGGCCATCCTGCCCACGATCGACGACGCCGTCGCCCTCGGTCTCACGCGCGGCGAGTACGCGCTCATCGTCGACAAGCTCGGCCGGGCGCCCAACCAGGTCGAGCTCGCGATGTTCTCCCTGCTGTGGAGCGAGCACTGCGCCTACAAGCACTCCAAACTGCTGCTCAAGACGCTGCCGACCGAGGGTCGTCACGTCGTCATGGGGCCGGGCGAGAACGCCGGAGCGGTGGACGTGGGCGGCGGGCTGGCGGTCGCCTTCAAGGTCGAGTCGCACAACCATCCCAGCGCGGTCGAGCCCTTCCAGGGCGCCGCGACCGGCGTGGGCGGCATCCTGCGCGACATCTTCGCGCTCGGCGCGCGGCCGATCGCGGTGCTCGACTCGCTGCGCTTCGGCGAGCCCGATGCGTCGGGGCGCTCGCGCTACCTGCTCGACCACGCCGTGGCCGGCATCGGGCACTACGGCAACTCGATCGGCGTGCCGACCATCGGCGGCGAGGTGTACTTCGAAGCGCCGTACGAGCAGAGCTGCCTGGTCAACGCGATGGCCCTCGGGCTGGCCGAGACGGACCGCATGATCCGCTCGGCGGCGGCGGGGGTCGGCAACGTGGTGGTCCTCTTCGGCGCGTCGACGGGCCGTGACGGCATCGGCGGCGCGTCGGTGCTGGCCAGCGCGGAGCTCGACGAGGCCGACGGCGACAAGCGCCCAACGGTCCAGGTCGGCGACCCGTTCGCGGAGAAGAAGCTCATGGAGTGCTCGCTCGAGCTGCTCGACCGCGACCTGCTCGTCTCCCTGCAGGACCTCGGCGCGGCCGGGCTGACCTCGTCGGCCTCGGAGATGGCGTCCAAGGGCGGCGTGGGGATCGACCTCGACGTCGCGCGCGTGCCGCTGCGCGAGGCCGACATGGAGCCCTTCGAGATCATGGTCTCCGAGTCCCAGGAGCGCATGATGTGCGTCTGTGAGCCGGCGCGGCTCGACGACGTGCTGGCCGTGTGCGCGCGCTGGGAGGTCCACGGGACCGCGATAGGGGAGGTCACCGACAGCGGGGCGATGCGCATCTACCGCGGCGACGAGCTCGTGGGCGACATGCCGGTGGCCGCGCTCGTCGACGACTGCCCGGTCTACGAGCTCGCGCCCCAGCGCCCCGGGGCGCCGCTCTACGAGGCGCCCGCGGCGACGCTCGGGCGGGGCGGCTCGGTCCACGAGGCGCTGCTCGCGCTCCTCGCTTCGCCCAACCTCGCATCGCGCCGTCCGCTGTTCGAGCAGTACGACTGGATCGTGCAGTCGCGCACCGTCCGCCGCCCCGAGGAGGCCGACGCCGCGGTCCTCGTGCTGCCCGGCGGCGCCGGCCTCGGCGTATCGATCGACGGCAACGGCCGGCGCGTGGCCGCCGACCCGTACCAGGGGACGATCGCGGCGATGCTCGAGTGCGCGGCCAACCTCGCCTGCGTGGGCGCCGAGCCGCTCGGCGTGACCAACAACCTGAACTTCGGCAACCCCGAGAAGCCGCACATCGCCTGGCAGCTGAGTGAGGCCGTGCGTGGCCTGCGCGACGCGTGCAACGCCCTCGGCGTGCCGGTCACAGGGGGCAACGTCTCGCTCTACAACGAGAGTGCCACCGGCCCGATCTACCCGACGCCGGTCATCGGCATGGTCGGCCGCCTGCCCGACGCGGAGCGCGCGGGCCGCCTCGGCTTCGCGCGCGAGGGCGACGCGATCGCTCTCGCCGGCTGGGACGGCGCCCCGTCGCTGGCCGGCGGCGAGCTGGCCAAGCTGTGGGGCGAGCCGCTGCCCGACGGCCTGCCCGCCGTCGACCTCTCTCGCGCGCGCGAGGTGCTCGAGGCGGTGCGCGACGCAGTGCGCGCCGGCACCCTGAGCTCGTGCCACGACGTCGCGGAGGGCGGCCTGCTGGTCGCGCTCGCCGAGTCCTGCCTCGCCGGCGGCCTGGGCGCCTCGCTCGACCTCGGTTCGAGCGACGACCTCTGGAGCGAGCTCTTCGGCGAGCGCCCCGTCGGCTTCGTCCTCTCGGGCCCGCGCGACGCGCTGGACGCGCTGGCGCAGACCGTGCCCCTCGACGTGTACGGCACGGTGGGCGGCGACGCGCTCGAGCTCACGATCGCCGGCGAGACCTCGCGCTGGGCGCTCGCCGAGCTGCGCGAGGCCCACGGCGCTTTGGGGCGTTTCTTCCCCTAGCAACGGGACTCCTACGGTGCGAAGGTGCGCTCATGCCCCGCCACCGTTCCGTTCTCGCAGGCGTCATCGCGGCACTCGCGGTGGCCCTCGTCCCGGCCGCCCCCGGCCATGCCGCGACGCGCACGTGCTCGACCTTCAGCGGGGCGGGCGGCGATGTCCTGCGCGTCTACGCGCTGCGCGGCGTGTCGTGCGCGAAGGCCGTCGCCGCGGCCAAGAAGTTTGCCACGGGTGACGCGCCGGCCCCGTGGCACTGCCTCACGGGGACTGGGCAGCTTTATCGCGGCAAGCCGATCGCCATCGCGTGCGGCTATGGCAGCCGTGGCCCGGTCCGCCAGCGCAAGCACGCCTTCGTCGCGGTCCAGGAGCACACCTCCGGCTGAGGCGCTCACGCCTCCTGGAAGACGAGGTCTTCGGGCTCGGTCGTGAGCTTGACGACCTGGCCGCGGACGCTGACCACGAAGTCGAAGCCGGTGTAGGTGCCTGTCGAGAGGATGAAGACCGCGTCCTGTCGCTGTTGGAGGTAGGCCGGGAAGCCGTCGAGCGAGACGTCGCGGTCGTTGATCGCCAGGTAGTCGACAAGGCGGCGGAAGAGCTTGGGCAGGAGCACGGCTTCGTCGGTCAGCGTGGCGAGGCTCTCGATGTCGACGCCCTTCTGGGTGCGGTCGCCGGCCCATACGCCCTTCTTCGCGTCCCGCGCCTGGCCCGACTGCTTGACGAGCTCGGCACGCAGGTCGGCGTAGAGCTTGAGGTAGAAGGTCGGGTAGACGAGGCCGGTGGCGATCAGCCGGTGGTTGGCGGTCTTGCGCAGGTCGGCGACCCTGACCATCGCCTGGGTCGCGCTGGGCGCGGGCGGGTCGCCGCGGCCGACCAGCGCCACGCAGCGGCCGTAGACGTCGGCGCCGCGCGTGAGCAGGTAGCCCGGCAGCTCCTCGGGCGTCGCGGCAGTGACCGTCTCGCCGTTGCGTTCGATGCCCTTGGAAGCCCAGCCAGCGCACGAGCTCGTCGCGCGCCTGGTGGGCCAGGTCGATGGGCTGGTGCAGCGGCCCGCCGCCGCGGGGCGAGTAGTGGGTCTCGAGCGCGTCGATGCCGTCGAGGCGCAGCTGCGCCCCGCCGCCCGCGTTGGTGCGCACCGCGTTGGGTCCGGGCACGGGCGCCCAGGCGGCGGGGTCGTCGGGGTAGAAGCGGATCGAGTCGCCGTCGGGCTCCGTGCTGAGGATGCGAAACGTCCCGGCGAGGCAGAGCATGGGCATGCCCGCAACCCTATGCCGCGGGGTGGGGTCCTGCCGAAGCGCGCCAGCGCGCCGCGGACGACCACCCGCGCCCCGACCACCAACGAACTCCTTCCCTCGATGATGCAGTAAGCGCCGCGCATTGCGGCGAGCGCGGCGGCAGAACGACGGCGGGCGCCCCGAAGGACGCCCGCCGCCACAGCCGAGACCTATCGGTCAGGGCGCTACTTCATGCGCAGGTCGAACGGCTTCGTGAGGCCGAGGACCTTGCCCTTGGTGTCGAGGGCGCGCAGGGTGACGCGGTAGTGGCCGGCCTTCAGCGGCTTGCCGTTGACCCGCAGGTCCCACGCCAGACGCAGCGTGCTGCGGGGGTGGGTCCCCAGCGGCACGCGGCCGACGCGCTTGACGCTGCCGTGCTTGCCGACCTTGTCGACGACGATCCCCACGAAGTAGCGCTTGCGCAGCTTCGCGATGATGCTCGCCTTGTGGTGGTGGACATGGATGTCCAGGTCGCACTTGTAGAACAGCACGCAGTTCGGGCCGCCCGTCAGGGCCTGCGAGAACAGGCGCTGCGGGGTGCCCGCCGTCGTGAACGTGTCGAACGCGGCGTTGACCGCGGCCGGCGCGCAGGTGGTGCCGTCAGCGGTGAACGGGTCCGCGGTGCAGCTCGAGGAGAGCGCCACGCGGGCGTCGATCAGCGACGCGGGACCACCCGCGAAGCCCTTGGCGTTCGTCAGGCGAATGCCGCCCGGCGTATCCGAGACGAACTGCCCGTAGGCGTCGAAGTGCCCGACGTAGCCGAGCTTCTCAGCGCCGCTGCCCGTGGTGTACGAGACGTACGGGGTGTTCCCGAAGAACGTGATGTCCGGCGTGCCGGCGTCGTCGTTCGGCCCCGAGATCGGGTTGCCCGCGTTGAACAACTCGAAGTGGTTACCGTCCACCAAGCGCGACACGAAGATCGCGTGGTGGCCGCCGACGTCCTCCGAGAACGTGACCCACGGAACGGTCGGGGTGCCCGGCGTCAGGGTCCCAGTGGCGACGCGCGGATCCTCGGCATCGTTGCCGGCCAGCTTGTTCAGCGAGCAGGCGTCCTCAGCGTCGGTCGACTCCGCGCACGAGCCGAAGCCCTTGCCCGACGTGTCGAGGACGTTGACCTGGTCCTTGGTGCCGTTACCCACGGCCTGCCAGTGGAAGCCGCCATCGGCGTTCGCGTCCTTGACGATCTTGGCCGCGAAGACCTGCTCGTTGTTGCGCAGGCCGATGTTGCTCGCGTCCTTCTCATACCAGACGGTCCAACCCACGGTGTCGCCGGGGCCGGTGAACGTGATGTCGGGCTCGACGCCGTTACGGCTGGGGTCGATGTTCAGCGTCGGGTCGCCGGTCGGCGAATAGCTGCCGTCCTTGGCCAGGCGATCGAGGCCCACCTGCTGCCAGCAGAAGTTGCTGACGCTCGCGTTCGCCGACGGCTTGAAGCCGGCACACGGCGCGTTCGGAGCAGCCTGCTTGACGCCCTTGGAGACGAAGATCTGGTCGTGGTTGCCGGAGTTGTTGACGTTGCCGTCCTGCTCCTCCCACGCGACCCACGGCACCGGATCGGCGCCCGCCACGGCGGCCCCGCCGGCGACCGACGGGTTCTCGGCCTCCTTGTCGGTGTTGATGTTCAGCGACGGGACACCCGATCCACGGTCCTGCCCCTCGGGCTGCCACACGTTGTTGGCGGCCACGAACCGGCTGGCGAAGATCTGCTTCTCGCCACCGAGCGCCGCGTTGGGCTCGTACCACGCGTCCCACGGAACGGTGCGCCCCGCGCCGGCGAAGTCGATCGAGGGCCCTTCGGCCTCGACGTTCTGGTCGATGTTCAGCGATGGGCCCTGAGTGACCCACTGCCCGTTCTTGAACGCCCGCACGAAGATGCGCTGAGCATCGCCGGCCTTCTGCTCGAACGTCGCCCACGGCACCCGCGGGCCACCGGCGACGAGCGATCCACCGACGACGTCTGAGACCCCGGCGTTCTGGTTGGGGTCGATGCCGGCCGCCGGGTCGTTGTTGACCTGCGAGCCGTCGGACGGCAGGCCGACCACAGCGCCTGCCGTTCCTGCCGCGACGAGTGCGGCAGCCACGCCGACAAGCGTGGCGCGCCTGAGAAATGAAGCAGTCAATGCAACTCCCTCGTTGAAGATCCCTATCGGGAGCAGAGGACGCGCGCGGCGGGTGTGCCTTCCCCGGTGTGCCGTATGTCACTAAGGCGATGTGCTAGCTCAGGCCCCCCGGCACCACGAGACCGCTCTCGTAGGCGACCACCACGAGCTGGGCGCGGTCGCGCGCGCCGAGCTTCATCAGCAGGCGCGAAACGTGGGTCTTCGCCGTGAGCGGCGAGACGACGAGCCGGTCGGCGATCTCGCCGTTGCTGAGCCCGGCCCCGACGAGCGCGAGCACCTCGCGCTCGCGCGCGGTGAGCTCGTCCAGGGAAGGCGGCGAAGCGAGCGCGCGCTCGGGCGAGCGCGCGAAGGCCTCGATCAGGCGCCGGGTCACGCGCGGTGCCAGCAGCGCGTCGCCCTCGGCGACCACCCGGATCGCGGCGAGCAGGTCGGGCGCCTCGAGGTCCTTCAGCAGGAACCCGCTGGCGCCGGCGCGCAGCGCCCCGAAGACGTACTCGTCGAGCTCGAAGGTCGTCAGGACGACGACCCTCGTGTCGGGCAGACGCTCGTCGGAGGTGATCGCCGCGGTCGCCTCGAGCCCGTCCATCAGCGGCATGCGGACGTCCATGAGGACGATGTCGGGCGCGAGCGAGCGCGCGAGCCGCAGTGCCTCTTCGCCGTCGGATGCCTCGCCGCAGACCTCGAGGTCGTCCTCGGCCTCGAGCAGCGCCGCGAAGCCGGCGCGCACGAGCGCCTGGTCGTCGGCGATCAGCACGGAGATGCTCAGGCCCACGGCGTGCTGCCTCCTGGCGGCTGCGCGCCGGGCGAGAGTGAGGGCGGTGGTGCGAGCGGGAGGACGGCGTGCACCTGCCAGCCTCCGTCGGGGAGCCGGCCGGCCTCGACGCGCCCGCCGAGCGCCTCGGCGCGCTCGGCCATCCCGCGCAGCCCGTTCCCGGTGCCCGCGCCGTTGGCCGCCTCGGTCACGGGAGCGACGCCGTCGTTGCGGACGTCGATCTCGACGCTCTGCGCGCCGATGGCGACGCGGACCGCCGCCGACGAGGCGTCGCCGTGGCGCAGGACGTTGGTCAGCGCCTCCTGCACGATCCGATAGGCCGCGGCCCCGACCGGCGAGGTCACGCTCCCCTCGGGGCCGTCGACCTCGATGTCGACGCGCACCCCGGCAGCGCGCAACGGCGCGGCCAGGTCGGGGACCCCGGACAGCACGCGCGTGGGGTGCACGGGGGCCGACGCGTTCTCATCACGCAGCAGGCCGAGCGTGGCGCGCAGGTCGTCGAGGGCCGCGCCCGAGACCCGCTTGATCTCGGTGAGCGCGGTCTCGGCCTGGCCCGGGCGCTTGTGCAGGACGTGGGCGGCGACGCCGGCCTGGACGTTGATGGCGACCATCGCGTGGGCCACGACGTCGTGGACCTCCCGGGCGATGCGCAGTCGCTCGTCAGCCAGGCGGCGCTCCGAGTCGTCGCGTGCGCGCCGCTCGCGCTCGACCTCGCGCTGGGCGGCGGTCCGCTCGATGGTGCGGCGACTGCGCACCGCATCGCCGAGGACCAGGGCGATGAGGAGCACGCCCAGGCGGGTCACGGCGTCGTAGCTGAGGAGCCCGCGATCGGAGAACAGGGTCATGACCGCGACGGTGACGGCCAGGACGCACCCGGCGGTCAGCAGCGTGCGCGTGCGATCGCCGTAGAGGGCGACGCTGTAGATCGCTACCGCGGAGACGGCGACGACGGTCCACCCCGGCTTCAGCGTGGCCATGCAGGCGAAGACGCCGGCGACCACGAGCGCGAGCACGGTCTGGGGCGCGCGGTGGCGCCACAGCAGCGGCACGGCGATGCCGACCGCGGCGACGACGCCGAGCGGGGACAGACCCCCGGCGTCCGGACTCCACTGGCCCTCGGCGAGCGCGGCGGCGATGAGCACGAGCACGAGCGGCAACTCGCGCGTGTCGGCGGATCTCAGGACGCGCCTCATCGCACGGTCAAAGTACCGGCCGGGGGGCGCACCGTCGTCCGGCCACGGGAGGACGCGGGGCGTACTGCGTGGGGAGTACGAGCGGCGTCGCGTACTGCGGCGGGAGCAGGGAGAAGTTCGTCGCGCAGGCCGACGACGCGCCGCGCCGCCGTTCGTAGCTTCCCATGCGTTCCCGACCCGCCCAGCAAGGAGCTCCCGACATGCTCAGCGCACTGGCAGAACGCGGCATCCGACGGCCACGCAGGATCCTCATCGGAGCGCTGCTCACCTTCGTGGTCGCCGCGGTCCTCGGCGGCCCGGTCGCCGGCCGGCTCGACTCCGCCAACGGTTTCGAGGACCCCGCCTCGTCGTCGGTCGCCGCACGGGAGGCGATCCAGCAGGCGAGCGGCCTCGACGATGCACCGGGAGTCATCGCGGTGGTCGAAACGCCGGGCGGCGCCGCAAGCGCGCATGGTCGCCAGCGGGTCGCTCACGTCGCGCGGGTGCTGGACGGCATTCCGGGGGTCGCGATCGTGCGCACGCCGGCGGGCGCGGGGCGCGCGCTGGTGGCGCGCGACGGGACATCCGCGCTGGTCACCGCGACGCTGAGGGCTTCCGCCGACGAGGGCGACGTCGTCGCTCGGGCAACCCATCGTCTCGAGGGCGTGCCGGGCGTCACGCTCGGCGGCCCCGCCGTCGCCGGGGAGCAGGTCGGCGATCAGGTCAACAGCGATCTCGGCCGCGCCGAGCTGCTCGCGTTCCCGATCCTGGCGCTGCTCGCCTTCTTCTTCTTCCGCGGCAGGCGTGCCGCGGCGCTTCCGCTCATGGTCGGCCTGCTGGCGGTGGTGTGCTCGTTCCTGGTCATCCGGGTCATCGACGGCTTCTACGGCCTCTCGGTCTACTCGTTGAACGTGATCTTCGGCCTCGGCCTCGGCCTCGGCATCGACTACGCGCTGTTCCTCGTGTCGCGCTTCCGCGAGGAGCTCGGCGCGGAGCGCGACGTACACGATGCGATCAGGGTCGCGATGTCCACCGCCGGGCGCACGGTCGTGTTCAGCGCGCTCACCGTGGCCGCGGCCATGCTCTCGCTGGTCGTCTTCCCGCAGCAGTTCCTCAAGTCGATCGGCATCGGCGGCGCGGTGGTCGCCCTGGTCGCCGCCTCGGTGGCGCTGCTCATCCTGCCCGCGCTGTTCGCGCGGATGGGAACGAGGCTGATGCCGCGCGCCGGCGTGCCGAATCCGACCCAGACCCGCTGGGCGCGGATCACCGCGACGGTCCTGCGGCGGCCGGGGACGATCGCCGCGGTCACCGCCGTGGCGATGGTTCTCGTGGCGATCCCGACGCTGCGCGCCCAGTGGACCGGCGTCGACGCCGGGATCCTGCCCACGTCGCACTCGGCGCGCGTCGTCGACGACCGGCTGGCCGCCGACTACCCGCAGCTGAGTGCCGACCCGGTGGTCATCGCGGTCCATGCTCCCGCGAGCGCGCGCCTGGCCGTGGAGCGGTACGCGGCCGCCGTCGCGCGCGTCGGCGGCGTGGCCTCGGTCTCCGCGCCACAGCGCCTCGACGCATCGACGTGGCGGATCGACGCCGTCGTCCCGGGCTCGCCGCTCGGCGACACGGCGCAGAACGCGGTGAGGTCCATCCGCGACCTGTCGCCGCCGTTCGCCGTCGACGTCGGCGGCAGCGCGGCGAGCTTCGCCGACGGTCACGCCGCGATCGCGGCCGGCCTGCCGATCGCCCTGGCCATCCTCGTGGCGACCACGCTCGTCCTGCTGTGGCTGATGACCGGCAGCGCGGTGCTGCCGATCAAGGCGCTGCTCATGAGCTTCCTGACCCTGGGCGTCACCACCGGCGTGCTCGTCCTCGTCTTCCAGGACGGCCGCTTCGAGTCCCTGCTGGGCTACACGAGCCAGGGCGGGATCGAGGAGGCCGACTTCCTCGTGCTCGCGGCGATCGCCTTCGCGATCTCGACCGACTACGGCGTCTTCGTCCTCGGCAGGATCAAGGAAGCACACGACCGCGGCCTCTCGCAGTCGCGGGCGATCACGACCGGCATCGGCGCGACCGGCCGCCTGGTCTCGGCCGCCGCGGTCCTGCTCGCCGTCGCCATGGGTGCGTTCGCCACGTCGCAGATCGTGTTCCTCAAGGAGATCGGCGTCGGGGCCGTGGTCGCCGTCCTCGTCGATGCGTTCGTGGTGCGGGCCCTGCTGGTGCCGAGCCTGATGGCGCTGCTGGGGAGCCGCAACTGGTGGAGCCCGCGCGTGCTGCGTCGCCTCCACGCGCGGGTCGGGCTGAGCGAGGTCGCGCCCGCGGCCGCGTAGCCACGCCCGACCCCACTGCTACGCTGGCCCGACCGTGGCAGGCCAGCCACTTCTCGACGAGCGCGACGGACCGCGGGACGAGTGCGGGGTGTTCGGGATCTACGGTCCCGGACACGACGTCTCGCGTCTCGCCTACTTCGCGCTGTACGCGCTCCAGCACCGCGGGCAGGAGTCCGCGGGGATCGCGGCCGCCGATCACGGCGGCTACATCATCACCCAGCGTGCGCTCGGCCTCGTCTCGCAGGTGTTCAAGGAGCACGACCTGCGGGCGCTGGGCGGGCACCTCGCCATCGGCCACGTGCGCTACTCGACCACCGGCTCCAACGAGTGGGAGAACTCGCAGCCCGTCCATCGCAGCGACGGCACCGGCGGCAACCGGCGCGAGCTCGCGCTGGCCCACAACGGCAACCTCATCAACGCCGTCGAGCTCCACGCCGAGCTGCGCGAGCGCGAGGTCACCTTCAGCTCGACCTCCGACTCCGAGATCATCGCCGCGCTCCTGGCCACGCATCCGTCCGACGACATCGAGGACGCGATCGCCGACGTCATGCCGCGCCTGCACGGCGCCTTCTCGACCGTGGTCATGACCAAGAAGCGCGTCTACGCCTTCCGCGACCCCGCCGGGGTGCGCCCGCTCGTGCTGGGCATGATCGGCGACCGCTACTGCGTCGCCTCCGAGACCTGCGCCTTCGACATCATCGGCGCCAAGCGGCTGCGCGACGTCGCCCCCGGCGAGCTCGTCTCGATCGGCGAGGACGGGATCCGCACGCGTCAGGTCGTCGAGGGCGCGCGCGAGGCCTTCTGCGTCTTCGAGTACATCTACTTCGCACGCCCCGACTCGCGCATGGGCGGCGACGTCCTGCAGGCCGCGCGCGGGCGCATGGGGGAGATCCTGGCGCGCGAGGCGCCGGCGCCGACGGCCGACCTCGTCATCGCGGTGCCCGACTCCGGCAACCCCGCCGCCCGCGGCTACGCCCGCGCGGCCGGCCTGCCCCAGGACGACGGCATCATCAAGAACCGCTACGTGGCGCGGACCTTCATCCAGCCCGGCCAGGAGCTGCGCAAGCACGGCCTGCGGCTGAAGTTCAACCCGCTGCCCGAGATCGTGGGCGGCCGCCGGCTCGTGGTCGTCGACGACTCGATCGTGCGCGGCAACACGACGCGCCAGATCGTGCAGATGCTGCGCGATGCCGGCGCGGCCGAGGTCCACATGCGGATCTCCGCTCCGCCGATCCGCCATCCGTGTCACTACGGCATCGACATGTCGACGCGCGAGGAGATGATCGCCCACGAGCGCACCGAGGCCGAGGTCGCCGCGGAGCTGGGCGCCGACTCGCTCGCCTACCTGTCGCTGGCCGGGGTCTACGAGGCCATGGGCGCCGAGCGCGAGCGCCACTGCGACGCCTGCTTCTCGGGCGACTACCCGCTGGCCGGCAGCGACGAGGCGGGCGGGAAGTTCTCGCTCGAGCTGCCGCTCGTGCGCGCTTAGGGCCCTCTTCGCACCGCCTTTGCGTCGGCATCGCGCAGACCGGCGGCGCCATGCCCGGTGCCCGCCGGGGCCGCCGCTATGGTCGGACGCCGCGATGGACGCCGCCCACACCGCACTGCGATCGCTCTTCGGCTTCGAGTCCTTCCGCCCCGGACAAGCCGAGGCCGTGCAGGCGCTCACGGGGTCCGGCCCGGCGCGCGACGTGCTCGTCGTCATGCCCACGGGCGCGGGCAAGTCGCTCTGCTACCAGCTGCCGGCCCTCATGCGCGACGACCTCACCGTGGTGGTCTCGCCGCTCGTGTCGCTCATGCAGGACCAGGTCGAGGGGCTCGAACGGGTCGCTCCCGGGCGCGCGGCCGTCGTCAACGCCCAGCAGGACGCGGCGGCCAATCGCGCCGCCCTGGCGCGGGCCGCCGCCGGTGAGGTGCGCCTGCTCTACATCGCGCCCGAGCGCTTCTCGTCGCCGGGCTTCGCCGAGGCGCTGCGCGCCGCCCGCGTCGGCCTGTTCGTCGTCGACGAGGCGCACTGCGTCTCGCAGTGGGGCCACGACTTCCGCCCGGACTACTTCCGCCTCGCCGACGCGGCGCGCTGGCTGGGCGCGCACGCGCTCGTGGCCTCGACCGCGACGGCGACGCCGCAGGTCGCTGCCGACATCGTCGCGCGCCTGGGGCTGCGCGACCCGGTGCGGGTGACCACCGGGTTCGATCGCCCGAACCTGTCCTTCGCCGTCGTGCCGTGCCGCGGCGCGGCCGACAAGCGCGCGCGGATCGCCGGCGCGCTCGCCGCCGACGGGGCGCGCCCGGCCATCGTCTACGCGGGCACGCGGGCGGAGACGGAGGACCTGGCCGGCGCCCTGGAGGGCGCGCTCGGGACCGAGGTGCTGGCCTATCACGCCGGCCTCGGGCGCCAGGAGCGCGCCGACGCCCAGCGGCGCTTCATGGACGGCGAGGTGGAGGTGGTGGTCGCCACCAACGCCTTCGGCATGGGCGTCGACAAGTCCGACGTGCGGACCGTCGCGCACGCCACGGTCCCCGGCTCGGTCGAGGCCTACTACCAAGAGGCCGGGCGCGCGGGCCGTGACGGGCTCCCCTCGCGCGCGCTGCTCTTCGCCGAGAGCCGCGACAAGGGGCTGCACGTGTTCTTCATCCAGCGCGCCGAGGTCGACGACGCGGCGCTCGAGGCGGTGGCGGGCACGCTGCTGCGCGCCGCGGTCGACGGCCGCTACGACCTGCCGGTGTCGGCCGCCGGCGATCCCGAGCCCGAGCGGGTGCGCGCGATCGTGGGCCATCTCGCGCGCGCGGGCGTGGTCCGCCCCGCCCCGGCGCCCATCGATCGTCTGCGCGGGCGCGTCGTGGCCGGCTACGACGGGCGCGCACGGGCCACGTGCCGGTCATCGGCGGGCGATGCCCAGCGCGCCCGGTGGCGCCAGTACCGCGCGGTGTGGGCCTTCGTTGAGGGCGCCGAGTGCCGCCGCGCAGCGATCCTGCGCCATTTCGGCGATCGCGCGCGGCCGCAGGCCGAGGTGCCGTGCTGCGACGTCTGCGCGCCCGAGCTCGTGCCTGCGGCAACGTCGCCGCGAGCCGTCGCCGGCGGTCCGGCGGCCGGCGACCTCGACACGGCCATCGTCGACGTGGTCACCGGCGCCGAGCCCTCGGTCGGGCGGACGCGAACGGTCGAGATCCTGCGCGGCGGGCGCTCGCAGGTCGTGCGCAAGAACGCCTACGACGGTCTTCCCGCGTACGGCGCTTTCGCCCACCTGCGCGCCGACGAGGTGCTGGCGCGCGTCGACGAGCTGCTCGACGAGGGGCGGCTGGTCTCCACCGGCGGCGCCTATCCCAAGCTGCGACTGGGGCGGGTCGCGGCGTGAGGGTCGGCGTCCTCGCGTCGGGCGAGGGCACGAACCTCCAGGCGCTGCTGGACAGCGTTCACGGTCGCGAGGTCGAGATCGTCGCCGTTGCCTGCGACCAGCGCTCGGCGCGCGCGCTCGAGCGTGCCCACGCCGCGGGCGTGCGGTCGCGGGTCTTCCTGCGCTCGGAGTTCGGCGCGCGGGCCGCGCGCGATGCCGCCATGGGCGACTGGCTGGTCGAGCAAGGGGTCGAGCTCGTCGTGCTCGCCGGCTACATGGCGATCCTCGACGCGGGCTTCGTGGCGCGCTTCCCCGACAGGATCATCAACGTCCACCCCTCGCTGCTGCCCGCCTTCCCCGGCGTGCGGGCGGTCGAGCAGGCCGTCGAGCACGGGGTCAAGGTCTTCGGCGTGACGGTCCACCTCGTCGATGAAGGGGTCGACACGGGCCCGATCGTCCTCCAGCGCGCGGTCGAGCTGCCCGACGCGCGCGATCCCGGCACGGTCCACGCCAGCCTGCAGCCGATCGAGCACGACCTGCTGCCACGGGCGGTCGCGCTGATGGCGGCGGGCCGGCTGCGCCGCGATCCCGCCCATCCGCGCCGGGTGGTGGTGGACGAGGAGCCGGGCTCCTAGTCCTCCTCGTCCTCCTCCTCGGCCTCGGGATCGTCGAACCCCTCGGCGTCCTCGCCCCCGGCGTCGTCGTCGGTGTCCTCCCAGTCCCCGGCGGCGTCCTCCTCGGGGTGGGACTCCTCGCGGCGCGCCTTGGCCTCCTGGCGGGCGTCGTCGATGTTGTCGTCGAGGCGCTCGATGCGCTCCTCGAGCTCGTCGCCGGTGCGCTCGAGCGCGCGGTCAGGGTCGGTCGTCGTGCGTTGCTCCATGCCCTTCTCTCCTGTCGCGACTTGCGGCGTAGCAATCGGGTGTTCCCCCGTGAGGGCGCTCTGACACCCGCGCCTCCCCTATGCTCCGCGCATCGCCGAGCACTCCTCCACCGGGGCGCGGGAGCCACTCACGGAGCCGGGAGCAGTACGGATCCGCCGTGCCCTGCTGTCCGTCTCCGACAAGCGCGGGATCGTCGACTTTGCCACCGGCCTCGTCGATCTGGGCATCGAGGTCGTCTCCACGGGCGGCACCGCCCAGGAGCTCGAGAGCGCCGGCGTCGGCGTGCGCGCCATCGACGATCTCACCGGCTTCCCGGAGATCATGGACGGCCGCGTCAAGACGCTGCATCCCAAGCTCTACGCCGGCCTGCTCGCGGTGCGCGACAACCCCGAGCACGTGCGCGCCGCCAGCGAGCACGACATCGAGTACGTCGACCTCGTGGTCGTCAACCTCTACCCCTTCGAGCGCACCGCCGCGCGCCTGGGAACCGACGAGGCCGAGGTGATCGAGAACATCGATATCGGCGGCCCGACGATGATCCGCGCCGCGGCCAAGAACCACGCCTTCAGCGCCGTCGTCGTGCACCCCGAGAGCTACGACGCGGTCCTCGACGAGCTGCGCGAGGCCGACGGCACCCTGAGCATGGCCACGCGCGAGGCCCTCGCCTCGGAGGCCTTCTCCTACACCGCGCGCTACGACATCGCCATCAGCCGCTGGTTCGCCGAGAAGGGCGAGGACTTCCCGCCGCTGCACGTGCGGGCGTACGAGAAGGTCGTCGACCTTCCCTACGGCGAGAACCCGCACCAGCGCGCGGCCTTCTACTCGCAGGTGGGCGCCCGTGCCCACGTGCTCAGCCAGGTCCAGCAGCACGGAGGCAAGTCGGTCGGCTTCAACAACATCCTCGACATCGACGCTGCGCGCGCCGTCGTACGCGACTTCGACGCTCCTGCCTGCGCGATCGTCAAGCACAACAACCCGTGCGGCGTCGCGACCGGATCGGGCGCACTCGAGGCTTACCGGCGCGCGTACGCCTCCGATCCGCTGAGCGCCTACGGCGGCGTCGTCGTGCTCAACCGCCGCGTCGACCGCGAGACCGCGGCCGCGATCGTCGAGCAGTTCGTCGAGGTGCTCTTCGCGCCCGGCTTCGACGACGGCGCGCTCGAGGTCCTGGCCGAGAAGCCCAACCTGCGCATCCTCGAGGACCGCGAGCGCAGGCTGCCGCTGCTCGGCGAGAAGGACGTGCGCCAGGTCACCGGCGGCCTGCTCGTGCAGGACCGCGACCAGGGCGACGCGGAGCGCACGGGCATGGAGGTCGTCACCGGCCGGCCGCCCACCGAGGACGAGTGGCGCGACCTGCTCTTCGCGTGGCAGGTGTGCCGGCATGTGAAGTCCAATGCGATCGTCCTCGCCCGCGACGCCGCGACGGTCGGCATCGGCGCCGGGCAGATGAGCCGCGTCGACGCGGTCCGCCTCGCCGTCGAGAAGTCGCCGCTGGACGACCTCAGCGGCGCCGCGATGGCCTCCGACGCCTTCTTCCCCTTCGCCGACGGCCCCGCGCTGGCGATCGAGGCCGGCGTGAAGGCGATCGTGCAGCCCGGTGGCTCCAAGCGCGACGACGAGGTCATCGCCGCCGCCGACGCGGCCGGGGTGACGATGGTCGTCACCGGCCAGCGCCACTTCCGCCATTGACGGTCGAGCGCCACGGATCGGGCGTCGAGTGGGAGTCGATCGTCGGCTACAGCCGGGTGGTGCGCGCCGGATCGCATGTGTGGGTCGCCGGCTGCACGGCGACGACGCAGGACGGCGCCATCGCCGGCCCCGGCGACGCCTACGTCCAGGCCCAGCAGGCGCTCGCCAACGTCGAGGCGGCGCTCGCGCAGGTCGGCGCGCGCCTGGAGGACGTCGTGCGCACGCGCATGTTCGTCACCGACATCTCGCAGTGGGAGGTCGTCGGGCGCGCCCACGGCGAGGTCTTCGCCGACATCCGTCCCGTCACCGCCATGCTCGAGGTCAGCGCCCTGCTCGACCCGCGCATGATGGTGGAGATCGAAGCCGACGCGTTCATTGGAGGTTGACGCCGTGCCCGAGAAGCTCCACATCCTGTTCTACGAGTACGTCGAGGACGTCGTCGAGCGGCGCGCGCCGCACCGCGACGGCCACCTCGGGCTCATCAAGCGCTGGCACGACGAGGGGCGCATAGCCATGGCGGGCGGCGTCGGCAACCCGCCGCACGCGGGCCTCATCGTGCTGCGCGAGGAGGACCCGGACGCCGCGCAGGCCGCCGCCGAGCAATTCGTGGCCGAGGACCCCTACCAGCCGGCGGGTCTTGTCACGAGCTGGCGCGTCGAGCCCTTCCTCAACGTGACCGACTGACGGGGTCCGTCCGGCGCGGCTTGCAGGATGCCGCGTCCGTGCCCCGGTCCAACCGCCAGCCCGCGACGTCCCTGCGGGCATGGCAGGAGCGCGCGCTCGTGGCAATGCGCTCATGGAGCGAGGGGCCGTTCCTCGTCGCCGCCGCGCCCGGCGCGGGCAAGACGCGGCCGGCCCTGGAGCACGCGCGAGCGCTGCTGAAGGCGGGCGTCGTGCGACGGGTGGCGGTCGTCTGCCCGACCACGCCGCTCACGCGCCAGTGGGCGCGCGCCGCCGCGCGCCTGGGGGTGCACCTCGTGCCCGACGCGAGCGAGCTGCGCCCGCCACGCGACTTCAGCGGGGTCGCCGTGACCTACGCCCGGGTGGCGAGCGTGGCCGAGCGCTGGGCGGGCCAGTGCGGCGCAGCGACGCTCGTCATCGCCGACGAGGCCCATCACCTCGGCGAGGAGCTCGCGTGGGGCCGGGGGTTCGCGCGCGCCTTCGGCGCAACGCCGCGGTGGCTGCTGCTCTCGGGGACGCCCTTCCGCTCAGACCAGTGCCCGATCCCCGGCGTGCGCTACGACGACGGGGTCGCGACGCCCGACGTGTCCTACAGCTACGCCGACGCCGTCCGCGACGGCATCTGCCGCCCGGTCACCTTCGTCCCCTACGACGGCGTGCTGCAGTGGCGCAGCGGCGACGACCTCGTCGAGTCGTCCTTCGCCGACGCGGTCACCGCGCGCGAGGCGGGCCGGCGCTACCGCACGGCGATCTCCCTCGAGTTGGCCGACGGCCTGCCGCGCATCCTCGCGTCGGCGCACGAGCGCCTCGAGGAGGTCCGCGCCGGTGGCCATCGCGACGCGGGCGGGCTCGTCGTGGCCGCCGACGGCGAGCACGCGCGGGCGGTGGCGCGCGTGCTGCGCGAGACGACGGGCCACAAGCCGACCGTCGTCCTGCACACCGAGGCGCGCGCGGCCGAGAAGCTGCAGGCCTTCACGCGCTCCACCGACCGCTGGCTCGTCGCGGTCAACATGGTCAGCGAAGGCGTCGACATCCCCCGCCTGCGCGTCGGCGTCTACGCGACGGCGGCCAAGACGCCGCTCGTCTTCCGCCAGATCGTCGGGCGCTTCGTGCGCACGCTCCCGGGGCGGCCGCTCGATCGCAGCTGGCTCTTCCTGCCCGCGGACCCGACCCTGCGCGCGCACGCCGCGGAGGTCGAGCGCGAGCTGCGCCACGTCCTGCACCCGCCGGGCGCGGAGGACGAGGCTGGTCTGGACGAGCTCGACGAGCGGCGCGCGACAGAGCGCGGCGAGGCGGAGGCGTTCGTCCCGGTGGCGGCTGACGTCGCGCCTCAGCTCGCGCTGTTCGCCGGAGCCCCGGTGCCCGCGCCGGCGCCGTCGTTCCCGTCTGCGGTGGACGAGCCCGCCGAGACGACGATGCCGGCCTTCGAGCGCCGAGCCCTGCTGCGCGACAAGCGCCACCGACTGGTGGCCGACCTGCGCCGCAGCCAGGGCGGCAGCCACGCCGAGATCAACCGCTGGCTGAACCGCTCGTGCGGTGTGCGCCGCGTCGAGGACGCCTCGATCGAACAGCTCGAGCGCTCGATCGAGCTGCTCCTCGGCCGTCTTACCACCAGACGGTGAATCACCTGAGCCCAATGGGGTAGGCCGGGGGTCATGCCCACGAAAGAGATGACCACGCGCGACCAGAAGATCGTGCAATACCTCAACGACGCCTACGCGACCGAGCGCAGGCTCGAGATCGCCCTGCAGGCCCACATCGCGATGACCCCGCGCGCCGACTACAAGAAGCGGCTGCGCGAGCACCTCAAGGAGACCAAGGCCCACGCGCGCGCTGTGCAGCGGCGGATCAAGGCG
This sequence comes from uncultured Actinomycetes bacterium, assembly GCA_963807305.1. Taxonomy (GTDB): domain Bacteria; phylum Actinomycetota; class Thermoleophilia; order Solirubrobacterales; family Solirubrobacteraceae; genus JAOPZW01. The sequence goes on along the minus strand of CAWEBN010000010.1, from coordinate 87,212 downwards.
CTGGGCGGCGAGGCCGAGACCGTGTCCGTGCCCGGCCCGGACGCCGTTGTCAAGGGCGCCACCGGCGCGAAGGCCGCCGTGCAGCGCGCTGCCGCCGTGGTCCAGGGTCCGCTGCATGCGGTGCGCGGCACCGGCCAGCAGGAGCGCATGCTCAAGAACGCCCGCACCGAGTACCAGGACGAGGCAGAGGAGATCGCGAACTACCGTGCCATCGGGGCGCTGGCCAAGGCGGTCGGCGACAAGGAGACGGCCAAGCTCGCCCGCGACATCGGTCGCGAGGAGAAGAAGATGGCCGACTTCCTCATGGGCGTCATCGACGAACTGGCGCTCGACGTCGTGCACGACGAGGTCCCGGTCGCCGAGATCGGTGCGGCCCCGGCGGCGCGGCGCACCGCATCCAGGTCGCGTGCGACGCCGCGCACCGCGAAGGCGACGAGCTCGCGCCCGAAGGCGACCGGCTCGCGCTCGAGGGCCACGACCGCGCGCGCGGCCGCCAAGCCGGCGTCCCGCGCCGCGGCCAAGCCGGCCACGCGGTCGAACGCCAAGCCCGCCACGCGCGCGAAGTCCGCGAGCCGCAGCACCGCCAAGCGCAGCTAGGCCGGTGCGAGCGCGCCAGGGCCCGGCTCGGCGACGACGTCGCGCGGGCCGAGCTCGGCGCCGCACGTGTCGCACGTCAGATGGCGGGTGACCTCGCCGCCGCAGTCGCGGTGGCGGACGACGCGCGGGCGGCCCGTCTGCGCCGCGTAGTGGCGATCGCCCCACTGCAGCAGGGCCATCATGATCGGCCACAGATCCAGGCCCTTGTCGGTCAGGCGGTACTCGAAGCGCGCGGGGCGCTCCTGGTACGGCACGCGCTCCAGGATGCCCTCGTCGACAAGGCGGCCGAGGCGGTCGGTGAGCACGTTGCGCGCGATGCCGAGGTTGCGCTGGAAGTCGTCGAAGCGGCGCACGCGCATGAACGCCTCGCGCATGACGAGGATCGTCCAGCGGTCGCCGAGCACCTCGAGGGCCCGGGCGATCGAGCAGTTCTGGTCTTCGTAGGTACGGGGCAGCATGGCTGGGCTTTCGCTCTCCTCGCGGCCGGTCCCTCAACCGACCCACCTGAATGAGTGTAGCCCTGTGGGTTGCGTCACGCAACGCGTGCCGGTAGGGTCGGTTGCATGAAGCAACGCTGGAAGGTCCTGCTCGTCACATCGGTCGCCGTCTTCATGGGCTTCCTCGACGTCACGATCGTCAACATCGCCTTCCCGGACATCGAGGCATCGTTCCCCGGCACGTCCCTCGCCGGCCTCTCCTGGATCCTCAACGCCTACAACATCCTCTTCGCCGCACTGCTGGTGCCGGCGGGGCGGCTCTCCGATCGCCTCGGCCGGCGGCGCATGTTCTTCGTCGGCGTCTGGACCTTCCTCGCGGCCTCCGCCGTCTGCGGGCTGGCGCCGTCCGTCGAGGTACTCGTCGGCGCGCGCGCCGTCCAGGCCGCGGGCGCCGCGATCCTGGTCCCGACGTCGCTGGCGCTGCTGCTCCCCGAGTTCCCGCTCGAGCAGCGCGCGACGGCGACGGCGCTGTGGGGTGCGGCCGGCGGCATCGCGGCAGCCACCGGACCGGCCCTCGGTGGCGTCCTCGTCGCGGCGACGAGCTGGCGCTCGGTCTTCTTCGTCAACCTCGCCATCGGCCTGCCGGCCCTGATCCCGGCGCGGCGGCTGCTGCACGAGAGCCGCGAGCCCAATCCCGGCCCGCTCACCGACATCCTCGGCATCGTGCTGCTCGTCGCCGGCGTCGGCCTGCTGTCGCTGGGCATCGTGAAGGGCCAGGACTGGGGCTGGGGCAGCGCCCAGGTGGTGGGCTCGCTCGCCGCCTCCGCGCTCGCGCTGGCGGCCTTCGTCGCGCGCTCGGCGCGCCATCCCGCGCCCGTGATCGAGCTGGGGCTGCTGCGCGTGCGCTCGTTCGCCGTCGCCAACGTCGGCGTGTTCCTCTTCGCCCTGGGCTTCTACGCGGTGCTCCTCGCCAACATCCTCTTCCTCACGAGCGTGTGGGGCTGGTCGGTGCTGCGGGCCGGCATCGCCGTGACGCCCGGGCCGCTCATGGCCGCGCTGTGGGCCACGGTCGGCGGGCGCCTGTCCGACCGCTTCGGTCAGCGCGTCGTCGCCCTTCCCGGCGGCCTGCTCTTCGCCGCGGGCTGCGTCGTCTTCGCCACCGCCACGGGCAGCGTCCCGCACTACGCCGGCGAGTTCCTGCCCGCGACGCTGCTCACCGGCACCGGCGTCGGCCTGAGCTTCGCGGCCTGGGGCAGCGCCGCCGTGGCCGAGCTCCCACCCTCGCGCTTCGCCACCGGCAGCGCCATCTCCGCCACCTCGCGCCAGATCGGCGCCGTGCTCGGCATCGCCGTCCTCGTCGCCGTGATCGGCACGCCGCGCCCCGAGGACGCGATCTCGACCTTCCACACGGCGTGGGCGCTGATGGCCATCCCGGCGACCGCCGCAGGCCTCACGGCCCTGGCCCTCGGCCGCGTCCGCGCTCGCAACCCCGAGGCGGCGGTGACGCTGGCGACTGCGGAGGCGTAGCGGCTCGGCGCGCATGGCACACTTCCCGCGCGCCCCTAACTCAATTGGTCAGAGTTCCGGTCTTTTAAACCGGCGGTCTGGGTTCGATCCCCAGGGGGCGCACTGACCCGTCCGATCCGGATGCGAACATGTGTTCGTGTCAGATGGACCACTCCTGAATCGCGCGGGCCGGCCGCCCGACCCGAACAGCACGGCCGTGCTGCGCGAGTGCCGGCGGCACGGCGTAATCGCCTTTCATCGCTACAAGCGCGGCGACGGCTTCGTCTACCGGTGCAAGCGCTGCGTCGGCGAGGCCGTGACGCGTCGGCATCGGCGGATACGCGCTCTGCTCGTCAGCGAGGCTGGCGGTCGGTGTGCAGTCTGTGGGTACGAGCGGTGCGCGCTCAACCTGCACTTCCACCACGTCGATCCGAGCACGAAGTCCTTCGAGATGAGCATGGGCGTCGGCAAGGCCCTGGCGGCCTTCCGCGAGGAGGCCAAGAAATGCGTTCTCGTCTGCGCCAACTGCCACGGCGAGATCGAGGCGAGGCTGATCGAGTCGCCGCCGCCCGGGAGCGTCTACCGGGAGGCTGCTTAGACTGAGGGACCGGCCCCCATGGTGTAGTGGTTAGCACACCAGCCTTTCACGCTGGCAGCGGGAGTTCGACTCTCCCTGGGGGTACTTCGCCGGCCGCCGCGGCGGCTCAGAACGCCGACCGCAGCAGCCCGCCGTCGACCGCCACCGTCTCGCCCGTGACGTAGCTCGCGCGGGCCGAGCAGAGGAGCACGGCGACGGCGGCGAACTCCTCGACGGTCCCCAGGCGGCCGGCCGGGACCTCCTCGGCCGCGAGCGCCACGGCGGCCTCGTGCGAACCGAGGAGCTCGATCAGGCGGTCGGTGTCGATGCGCCCGGGGAGGACGGTGTTGAGCGTCACGCCGTCGGCCGCGACCTGGCGGGCCACCGTCTTGAAGGCGTTGATCATCGAGATGCGGTGGGCGTTGGAGAGCATGAGATTGGGGATCGGCTCGCGCACGCCGGTCGAGGCGACGTTGACGACACGGCCGAAGCCGCGCTCGCGCATCCCCGGGACCACCGCCTCGACGAGGGCCATCGGGCCGAGGACGAGCGACGTGTAGGCCGCCTGCCACTGCTCGTGCGAGAAGCCGAGGGCGTTGGGGCCGCCGGGCGGCCCGCCGGTGTTGCACACGAGCACGTCGATCGGGCCGAGCGCCTCGGTCACCTCGGCGACGAGCACCGGCGCGTGATCGAGGTCGGAGGTGTCGTGCACGTAGGCGGTCACGCCGAGTTCGGCCGCGGTCGCCTCGACCCGCTCGCGCGAGTGCGAGGAGATCGCGACGCGCGCGCCCTCCGCGACGAGCTCGGCCGCGATCCCGCGCCCGATCCCCTTCGAGGCGCCCGTGACGAGCGCGACCTTGCCGTCCAAGCCGAGATCCATGGCCGGGATGCTAGGCGGCCGCCGCCGGCGGAGGCTCGCCGCAGCGCGGGGCGTCCCGCGGCCATTGCGGCTAGGCGGCCCGCGCCGCCAGGCCGCGGTCGCGCGCCAGCCGCGCGCACCACAGCGCGAAGAGGGCGATCGCCAGCACGGCCCCGAGCCAGTGGACGCCGACCACGACGGCGAGGATGCTCGGCAGCCCGGCGAGCGCGGCGCCCACCAGCGTCCCCGCGATCGGCAGGCGCACCACCCGTGCGGTCACGAGCGCGCACGCGATCCAGGCGGCGGGCCCCGCCAGCCAACCCCAGTCCTCGAAGAACGAATGGGGCAGCGCGACCGCCAGCGCGATCGAGAGCACCGCCACGGCCAGCGCCTGCACGAGGGCGGCCCTCCAGAGCACGGAACGATCCACGCCGGACATTGTCGCCTGAACATACCCCTAGGGGGTGTAGACTGCGAAGCATGGCCACCCCAACCCACGGCTACACCGCCACCAAGGACCAGCTGCTCAAGCGCCTGCGGCGCATCGAGGGCCAGGTCCGCGGCGTCCAGGGCATGGTCGAGGACGATCGCTATTGCATCGACGTCCTGACGCAGATCAGCGCGGTCCAGGCCGCGCTGGACAAGGTCGCGCTCGGCCTCTTGGACGACCACACCCGCCACTGCGTCATGGGCGCCGAGGGCGAGCAGCGCGTCGATCGCACCGACGAGATGATGGCTGCCGTCGGGCGGCTCATGCGCCGGGGCTGAGCGCCCAGTGGCCGACGTCATCGCCAAGCTCGGCGACGGCCTGTGGAACGCCGTGCTCATGGCGTGGGCGGTCTGGTGGGCGCTCGTCCTGGGCTTCGCGATCTCCGCCATCGTCCAGGCGTGGGTGCCGCGCGAGCGCGTCGAGCGCGCGCTCGCCGGCGACGGCCTGGGCGCGGTGGGCCGCGCGACCGGCCTGGGCGCCGCGTCGTCGTCGTGCTCCTACGCCGCCATCGCGATCGCCAAGAGCCTGTTCCAGAAGGGTGCCTCGGCCACGTCGGCCCTGGCCTTCCAGTTCGCCTCCACCAACCTCGTCTGGGAGCTCGGACTGGTCCTGTGGGTCCTGATCGGCTGGCAGTTCACGCTCGCCCAGTACCTCGGCGGGCTGGTGATGATCGCCCTCATGTGGCTGCTGCTGCGGGCGTTCGTCTCGCCGAGCGACGAGGTGGTCGCGCGCGAGCACGCCGTCGAGGCCGACGCCGGCCACCAGCACCACGCCGTCGGCGGCGAGCGCAGTTGGCGCGAGCGCGTGACCTCGGCGCAGGCGTGGTCGGACGTCGCGCACAACTTCCGCGGCGACTGGCAGATGCTGTGGAAGGAGATCCTCGCCGGCTTCCTGCTCGCCGGCTTCATCGCGCTGCTGGGCGACGACTTCTTCAACGGGCTGTTCCTCGACAGCGCGCCGGCCGCCGTGCAGACGTTGTGGGGCGCGGTCATCGGACCGGTCATCGCCGTGCTGAGCTTCGTCTGCTCGGTCGGCAACGTCCCGCTGGCCGCCGTCCTGTGGTCGGGCGGCCTGAGCTTCGCCGGAGTGATGGCCTTCATCTTCGCCGACCTGATCGTCCTGCCGATCGTCCTCGCCTACCGCAAGTACTACGGCACGCGCTTCGCGTTGAGGATCACCGCGCTGATGCTCGTGACGATGATCCTCGCCGCCCTCGTCGTCGACCTCATCTTCAGCGCGCTGGGCCTCATCCCCGATGTGCGGCCGACGACAGACGACGTCTTCGGCTCGATCCAGGTCGGATACAAGCTCGTGCTGAACATCTTCGCGACGCTCGTGTTCGTCGCGCTCATCGGCCTCACGATGCGCCGCGGCACGACCGACCCGGTTTGCCGCATGACCGTCGACAAGGCCACGGCGCTCCGCCTCGAGCGCGACGGGCGCACGTACTTCTTCTGCTCCGAGCATTGCCGCGCGGTGTTCGCCGCCGACGGATCAGGTCGCGAGCAGGCGCACGATGGCGGTCACGCCGACGACCACGATCACGCCGCGCAGCACGGCCGGGTGTAGCCGGCGCCCGTAGTGGGCGCCGATCTGGCCGCCGATCATCGAGGTGCCGGCGATGATCCCGGCGGGACCCCAGGCGACGTCCGCCGCGAAGACGAAGTACAAGCCGGCGACGCCGTTGACGATCGCGGTCAGGACGTTCTTCAGGGCGTTCGTGCGCTGCAGGTCCTGCGGGAGCACGATGCCGAGAAAGCCGATGAGGAGGATCCCCTGGGCGGCGCCGAAGTAGCCGCCGTAGACCCCGGTTGCGTAGACGCCGAGCGACGTCCACAGCCCGCCCTCGCTCTCCTTGCTGACCTGACGCTCGGCCAGCATCCGGTTCAGCCGCGGCTGCAGGACGACAAGGACCAGGGCGATGGCGATGAAGACCGGCACGATCGCCTTGAACGCCGAGGCCGGCAGGACGAGCAGCAGCACGGCGCCGGTCGTCCCGCCGAGCAGGGAGGCCGTGCCGAGGCGCAGCATGCGCCGGCGCTGACCCTCGAGTTCGCGCCGGTACCCGATGGCGCCGGACACCGATCCCGGCACGAGGCCGATGGTGTTCGACACGTTGGCGGTGACCGGCGCGTAGCCGAAGGCGAGCAGCACCGGGAAGGTGATCAGCGTCCCGCTGCCGACCACCGTGTTGATCGCCCCCGCCGCGAGTCCGGCGAGGCCGATGGCGACCACCTCGCCGAAGTCCATCGCGGCATCCTAGGCGCGCGCGGCCGGGCTCGAACCGGCGAGTCGGCCGGTCACCTTCAACACCCGCGAGTGCGCGCGGCCGGGCTCGAACCGGTCCGGACGACGTCGCCGGTCACGGGCATGGACGCCTTCACCACGAACAGATGCGCGCGGCCGGGCTCGAACCGGTCCGGACGACGTCGCCGGTCACGGGCATGGACGCCTTCACCACGAACAGATGCGCGCGGCCGGGCTCGAACCGGTCCGGACGACGTCGCCGGTCACGGGCATGGACGCCTTCACCACGAACAGATGCGCGCGGCCGGGCTCGAACCGGCGACCCTCGCCTTGTAAGGGCGATGCTCTACCGCTGAGCTACGCGCGCGCCGCAACGTTAGCGGCAAAGCGCGCGATCCCTGCCTCCGGCGATGATGGCGCCCATGGAGCTGACTGACAGGGTCGCAGTGGTCACCGGCGCGGCGTCGGGCATCGGGCGGGCGCTCGCCTGGCGGCTCGCCGAGGAGGGCGCGCGCGGGGTCGTCGTCGCCGACCTCGACGAGCCCGGGGCGCAGGCCGTGGCGGACGGCATCGGCGCTCGCGCGCTCGCCGTGGGCTGCGACGTGTCCCACGAGCGCCAGGTCGTGGACCTCGTCCGGCGCGCCGAGGACGCCTTCGGCCCGGTCGACCTCTTCTGCGCCAACGCCGGCGTCGCCGTCGGCACCGACCTCGACACCCCGGAGGAGGCCTGGGAGCTCGCCTTCGGCGTCAACGTCCGCGCGCACGTCTACGCCGCCAAGGCGCTCGTGCCCGGATGGCTCGAGCGCGGCGAGGGCTACTTCCTCGCCACGGCCTCGGCGGCCGGCCTGCTCACGCAGATCGGCTCGGCCCCGTACTCGGTGACCAAGCACGCTGCGCTCGCGTTCGCCGAATGGCTGTCGGTGACCTACGGCGATCGCGGGCTGCGCGTGAGCTGCCTGTGTCCGATGGGCGTGCGGACGGGGATGACCGAGGTCCCCGACGACGCGCCCGACCACCTGCGCGTGGCCGCCGGTGTGGTCGCCGCGGCCGGCGACATGCTCGAGCCCGAGCAGGTTGCCGACATCGTCGTGGACGCCCTGAGAGCCGAGCGCTTCCTCATCCTGCCCCATCCCGAGGTCCTCACCTTCTTCCAGCGCAAGGCCGACGACTACGACCGCTGGCTGGCCGGCATGCGCCGCCTGCAGGCCCGCGTGACCGCGTCGAGCTGACGCGGGACCGCGCCTACGCGCCGTCGTAACTTCCGGTCGGGGGCCGCCGTTGAGGCCCCCATGCGGTCCATCTCCGGAGGAGGACATCCCATGAAGCGGTTGCGTGTGAGCGCAGCGCTGGCCTGCGCGGCCGCGCTGCTGGCGGCACTCCCGGCGCTGGCGCCGGCGAGCGTGCAGGTCGGATCCTCGGGCTGGCAGTGGGGCAACCCGGTGCCCCAGGGCAACACCCTGCGGTCGATCTCCTTCGCGGGGGCCAACGGCTACTCCGCAGGCGACTTCGGCACGCTGCTGCGCACGACCGACGGCGGCACGACGTGGAGCGGGCTGCTGAGCGGCACCTTCACCAACCTCTCCGAGGTGCAGGCCATCGATCCCGACGCGGTCTTCGCCGCGGGCGGCTGTGTCGCGCGGCGCTCGAACGACGGCGGCGCCACCTTCACCCGCGTCGCCTTCACGCCCGTCGAGTCGAGCTGCAAGGAGCAGTTCGCCGCCGGTTGGTTCATCAACCGCCTGACCGGCTTCCTCGCCCTGACCGACGGCACCATCCTGCGCACCGACAACGACGGCGACACCTTCGCCCAGAAGAACCCGCTGCCCGGCACGCGCGCTCCGGGCGGCTCGGCGAGCCCGGTCGACCTGCGCTTCCTCACCGACCAGATCGGACTCGGTGCCACCTCGGACGGCAAGATCTACCGCACCACCGACGGCGCGAACTCCTGGAGCCTCATCAGCGACACCACCCGCGCCGTGCGCTCCTTCTTCTTCCTCGACGCGAACAACGGCTTCGCCGTCGGCGACGGCTCGCTGTTCCTCGTCACCAAGGACGGCGGCGCGACCTGGACGCCCAAGGACATCGGCATCCCGCCGACCAACCTGCGCTCGATCTCGTGCGCGTCGCTGACGCTGTGCGTCATGACGACGGAGCCGGGGACGGCGCTCGTGCGCACCGACGACGGCGGCGCCACCGCCAGGCTCGTCACGCCCTCCCAGGACCCGATCTTCGCGGCCGGCTTCGCCTCGGCGACGCGCATCGCCGCGGGCGGCGCCACCGGCGCCACGGCGGTCTCGGACGACGCGGGGCTGAACTTCTCCCCGATCGGCGGGCGCCTGAGCGGGGCCTACACGCGAGTGCGCGCCGGCGGCCAGGCGGGCACGGCGTTCGCGCCGGGCGACAACGGCTCGCTGGCCAAGACGATCGACGGTGGCAAGACGTGGACGCGCGGCAACGTGGCGACCTCGGAGGACGTCGTCGACGTCGCCTTCCCGACGGCCCTCGTCGGCTACGCGCTGGACTCGTCGGGCGGCCTGTTCCGCACGAACGACGGCGGCGCCACGTGGAAGACCCTGGACACCGGCACGACCGCGCGTCCGTTCCAGATCGCCGCACCGACGACGTCGACCGTCATCCTCGCCGGCCCCACCGGGCTGCGCCGCTCCACCGACCGCGGTGACACGTTCTCGGCCGTCAAGGGCAAGGACGTCGTCAAGGCCAAGCTCAATGCGCTCGACCGCGCCGGCAGCGCGCTCTTCGCCACGGGGAGCCGCGACCTGCTGCGCTCGACCGACCGGGGCAAGACGTGGACGGCGATCCACAAGCCCACCGTGAACCACAAGCCGGCCCGGCTGATCCAGGCCGACTTCCTCGATGCCAAGAACGGCTACTTCCTCGCCCAGGGCGGCGCGCTCTGGCGCACCGCCAACGCCGGGAAGTCGTGGACCGCGCTGCCTGGCACCGGCACGGACAAGGCGTACGGCATCGCCTTCTCGTCGAAGACCAAGGGCTACCTGGTCATCGACCGCTTCGGCGATGTATCGGATCGCTCGGGCTTCCTGCTCAAGACGACCGACAGCGGCGGCACGTGGCACCCGCAGTTCGTGGTCTCCACGCCCATCCTGGGCGCCGGGATCGCGGCCACCGCGGGCGGCACCGACTACCTGCTCGGCGGGCAGTCGAGCTTCCTGTTCACCACGAGCAGCGGCGAGGCAGGCAAGGCGAGCGCGCTGAGCATCACGACGAAGCACAAGAAGCTCAGCAAGCCGGCGGGCATCACCGTCACGGGCAAGCTCTCGCCCGCTGCGGGCAACGAGCGCGTGACCGTGAGCTACCTGCCGCCGGGCTCGGGCCGCTGGGAGCACCAGACGGTCAAGACCGCGGCCAACGGCTCTTACACGACGAGCTGGCGCGTGCGGAAGGGCAGCAACCGCTTCGTGGCCCAGTGGGCGGGCGACTTCCGCTCCAAGGGCGACGGCTCCGGCGTGCTGACCGTGAAGGTCGGCAAGTAGGACTCAGGCGGCCAGGGCGGGCTCGGCGACCACCGGCCCGCCCTTGGCCGCACGCGGCACCATCGGCATCCCGCGCTTGGGGCCGATGGTCGGCATCTGACGCGTCTGGAGCTGATAGCCGGGCGCGAGCTCGAGGCGGAAGCGCTCGAGGATCGCGGCGGCGATGACGCCCACCTCGGCCAGCCCGAAGCGCATCCCGATGCACATGCGCGAGCCTCCGCCGAAGGGGACGTAGGCGCCCTTGGAGATCCGCTCGCGGTTGCCGGGGGCGAAGCGTTCGGGACGGAAGGCATCGGGCTCGGGCCACACGTCCGGGAGGCGGTGGCTGGCCCACGAGCAGTAGTTGACCGGTACGCCGCCGGGGAGGTTCCTGCCGCCGAAGGCGAAGGGGGCGATCGAGCGGCGCGGCCCGATCCAGGCCGGCGGGTACAGGCGCAGGGTCTCGTCGATGGCCGGCCCGAGGTCGAACGACGGGTCCTCGGCGAGCTGCGGGTTGCGGGCCAGCTCGTGGAAGAGGAACGCGACGGTCGAGGTCGTCGTGTCGTGCCCGGCGAACATCAACGTCATGACCTCGTCACGGATGTGGCGCTTCGACAGCGTCGCGCCGTCCTCGTCGGTGGCCTCGAGCAACAGGGTGAGAATGTCCTCGCCGCCCTCACGGTGGGCGCGGCGGCGGTCGATCTCGGCGAAGATCAGCGCGTCGAGCCGCCGGCGGGCGGCCACCATCCGCCGCCACGGCGAGCCGGGGCCCCGCAGGATCTGGTGCAGGTAGTCGCGCGCCCAGAAGCCCAGCGCCTGCTCGAACTCTCGCGCCGCGTTGATGCCGCCCGCGCGCGCCCGATCGGGGTCCAGCCCGAAGAGCGCGCGCATCGCGATCCGCAGCGCCAGCTCGCGCGTGAAGCGGTAGAGGTCGAACGGCGTGCCGGCGCTCAGACGGTCGAGCGCCTGTTGCGTCTCCGCGGTCATGATCGCGTGGGCCGCCTCGATGCGCTCGCGGTGGAAGGCCGGGAGCATGATCTTGCGGCTCTGGCGGTGGAAGTCGCCGTCGATGGTCAGCAGGCCGTCGCCGAGCAGCGGGATGAGGTCGCCCATGAACCCGCGCCGCCAGGAGAAGTTGGCCGCGTGGGAGACCGTCATGTAGTGGTTGGCCTCGGGCCCCAGCATGAAGATCACGTTGGAGTGGAAGACGCGGATCGTGAACACCGGCCCGAAGCGCTCGTAGCAGTGCAGCAGGATCGGCAGGGGCGTGCTCGCGAACCGGCTCGCCCGGCGCAGGTCGACATTCGTCAGGCCCGGCGGGAAGGGCTCGGTCGCCGCCCGCTCGAGGCGCAGGTCGTGGTACATGCGCGCGATCGGGTTGCTGATGACCGGCGGCGGCGGCGTGAGCGGCACGGTACGGCGGACTCTAAGGGACCCGGCCTTGGCTGCCGATTGGCCACTACACTTGGCATCCCGATTCGCTCGGGGGCGTAGCTCAGTTGGTTAGAGCGCCGGCCTGTCACGCCGGAGGTCGCGGGTTCGAGTCCCGTCGCTCCCGTCCTTGGAAGCCCCGTTCCGGCGGGGTTTTTCGTTGGTCGACTCGTCGACTGGGTCTCTGATCAGAATCATGGGTACCACGCGTGGGTACCAAACCTCAAGCGCCGCGGAGGTCATGCGCTGGTCGGGCCAGGAGCAGGCCCCGGGGAGCGCGCACTCCGCTTCATGCCGCGGGATCACGAGTTCGTACAGGTGGCCGTCAGCCGAAGACCCGGGTTGCCACTTGATTCAGTCGGGGTGGTCTGGGGCGTGGCGTGGGTGCCCGTCGTCTTGGGAGGCGAGCACGAAGCTTTCGATCGCCATGTCGGGGTCGATGTGGTTTGCGCTGAGGAAGGCGATCACCTGGCGTCCGGTGATCTCTTCGATGCCGGCGGTGAAGTCCTCGCGCATCGTGAGCTGGTAGGCCCGGCGCGTCTCGAGCACGAGGTCTGCCTTGCCGTCGCGGATGAGGCTGCGCTCGCCCTTGGTCAGGAGGTCCTGTACGACGACGGTGATCAGGTTGTCGTTGAAGTGCGTTCGTGCCTTGGTGGGGCCGCGGCCGGTGTACTCGCTGAGGAGCCGCACGACGAGATTGCTGATCGCCAGGCCGTGCGAACCTGTCGTGGTGGGGTCGAACTGGGCGCTGGGCATCGCCAGCTCCGTCCTCGCCTCCCTCCTGAGGGCCGAGTCGCGCGAGAGAAGGAAGGAGACGGATGAGATCCGCCGAGCGACTCGCCTGTCCCGGACTTCGCGCATCGGCTCCGTCGGGACCTACGTGCTACCAGCCTACCGCAGCCCACCGGCACGCCGGCGAGGTTAATGCGGGACGGGGTGTCTGAGGTTAGAATCGCGGCGCGTCCGGGCGCCGGGACAGGCGTCGGGAATGCGGTGAAACACCACGGATGCGCTGTGGCGGTGAGTCGCAGGGCCGACGGGTTGCCCCACCGAACCGAGGTGTCAACATGGCCTCTTGCCACGAGACCTATCCGCCCTTCGAGGTCACCGTACAGCGCGACGACGCCGTGGCAACGGTCGTGGTCAGCGGCGAACTGGATCTGGCCACGGCTCCGTCGCTGTCGAGCACCGTCGCCGAACAAGGCGACGCGAGGCTCCTCGTCCTCGATCTCACCGCAGTCACGTTCATCGACTCCACCGGAGTGCGGGTTGCTGATCGAGGCCGACCGCGCCTGCGCCGGCTCGGGCTCACGCCTCGTGGTGCTGGCCGGCGACGGGCCGGTACGCCGAGTTTTGGACCTCTGCGACCTCGACGGCCGGCTGGCGGTGGTCACGGACCATCCCTCCCCCACCGCCCAGCGCGTGGCGGTGACCGACAGCGCACCGATGACGCCGCCACCCCCCAAGCTCATTCCCCGCGCAGGCTAAGCGCGCGACACGCTGGCCGGCGTGCGCTCAGGCAACGCCGTTTCGGCGAGACGCAGGCGTTTGCGCGCGAACCTCCTGGGGTGTTGCGTCCCAGCCAGGACGTCGATCTGGGCCATCGCTTCTCGGCGCTGCCGGCGCCAATGTACGAACGACCACCCATAAACCCACAACGCGGCCTTCTCGGCGTCGGACAACCCGCTCGGATCGATCACTTCGGCCTCGACGGAGGCGAACGTGTCGCCTCGGCGCATCCGTCGCGCGACATCCCCCTGCAGCTGCTTGAGCGTGGACATCGAGCCCATCTCCCTGTGTCGCGCCCCGGACCGGTTGACGGAACGACGCGCTCCACCGTTTACTGCAGCGCAGCGTAGCGCGCGATCGGGGCCACCACCAGCCGCGCAGTCAGGGGCTGGTCACGTTGCCGGGGAGACCGCGAGCTCGGCCCACACACACGTATTGCCGTCGTTCGTGGAACCCCAGCGCTCCGCGAGAAGCTCCACCAGGTAGAGCCCAAACCCACCGCCATGTTCCCGATCGGGAGGGACGGCCGCGATCCCGCCGTCGCCAGGATCCTCGACCTCGATGCGCACGGCTCCGTGAACTAGCGCGACGCTGATGCGGATCGTCATGTCCGGGGTCAGTGCGGCGTGCCGCACACTATTGGTCACCAGCTCAGACACGAGCAACCGCACGTCGTCGTAAAGCGTTGCGGACACCCGCCCCGACAGCCAGCGCTCGACCGCCGAGCGCGCGGCCGCGGGAGCGTGCTGTCCCGCCGCGATCTCCACCTCCATGCGTCCGGCCGGGGCAGATGGCACCGCGCGCCGCGGCTCGTTCCCGACAACGGCGCGGGCGGTGTGCGGCTCAGACGCGCCGCAAAGGGCCGCCGGGACGCGTGCTGGTGTGGCGTCATACCGCCACATGAGGGCCTCCTCGGAGCCGCCTCGCGGCCCAGCCCGACGATCGGACGGCCCGCAGGTGTCTCCACGGGTGGGTACGGAGGATCAGCCAGGCGCTTCACGGTCAAGTTCCGTAGGCCAGGCCACGCTACGTCAAGCTGAGGCTCCCTTGTGCCGCCGACGCTAGCACCACATTCCCGGACGCACTAGGACGCCCGTGCGCCGAACCCCCCGCTCCGCCGAGCGCGAAACACGTCACCGATGGGCAAAGGGGCACCTCCGCCCCGGCCAACCGCGACTCAACTGAGCGGGGAACTATGTTGTCGGGCACCGCCGGCATGCGTCGCCACTGCTCCTCGGTCAGCACCGGCGCAATCGTTGTATGTGTGGCGCCTCGCGCGACAGCCCGCTGGCAAGTAGCGCGTCGAGGTCTTCGATCCGCCAATCTCCGCGACGACGTTAATCCGGCTCTGCCGCGAACGTCCAAGTCTCGACGCTCGGGGTCATGTCGAACATCCGCATCGGTCAGCAGCTGGTCGGCGGAGCTGAAGTAGGCCTCCCTCAGCCTCAGGAGGTCGCCCGGAAGTTGCCGCGACCTCGCCCGCCGCCGGCGAGCCGACGGCATGCACCGCACGGATGCCCATCTCGCGCAGCGCAGCGATCGCCGCATCCGAATGCGCCGCCGAACGCGAGTTGTGGCTGTTGTCAAATCGTCGTCACGCCCCCGTTGAGCGCTTGGGCAGCCGTGACGCGCTGGCCCACCTGCGATATCCCCAGGCGTCATCAGCTTCGCGATCCCGCCGTGGGTGATCGCCATGTAATTGCCGAGTCGGCACCCGGAGCTATGCCGCGGATAGCACCCTCCCAGGCATGCACGTGGCTATCGATAAGTCCGGGCAACACGATCTGGCCCGACACGTCGACCACCAGCGAGTCGTCGGCAGACGAGCTCCTGTCCGACCGCCTCGATCACATCCCCCCGGATCAGTACATCGCCGACGAAGTCGCCATGCGCGGGATCCATCGTCAGCACGTACCCACCACGCAGCAGCACCTGATCCAGGCGACTCGATGGCTCCCGAACGAGCCGCGTCGAGAACGGAATCATTCGACCGATCGTGCACCGACCCCGCACCCTGGTGATCGCGTTCATGAGATCCGCGCCAAGCCAGGCGACCGCTGACGCGGCCATCGCGCCCTGAGCGTCCACCGGCGACCGCCGCGGTCGGCTGAGGAAGCGACCCTGGTGACTGGCGATCGACCTACAGCGTTGGCGGCACGTACGGTGCCCGCGAGCTGATCGCCGAATTCCCGCGAAGATGTGCGCCATTGCCGAGCGACGCCATCCGATGTACCGACTCGAGCCTCGCTCATGGCCCGCCGGTCCCGCCTTTCACCCCGCCCCCCGGCGGGGCGTTTTTCGTTTTGGGTGTGGGTGGCATCAGAAGATTCCTACCGCCCTTGGGCCTGCCCCACGTTCGAGTCGTGGGTCCGCAGAGCCAGTCCGCGTCCGGCCTCAGACGCGCGTCGACCGGTTCCTCTCCTCGCCGCAACGCGTCGATGTAGGCACGATCGGCAACTAGGCGGGCGTCGCGCCCGGGCGAAGGCCAGGAGCTCGCCCCGCCCGCCAATCAGGTGCGGATCTCGACCCCACGCCAAACGCGGGTCACATTCCCGTCGCTCCCGTCCTTCAAGGCCAAGCCGGGGGGTGGGCTGCAGGGCACGGCAGCGCGCAGGCGCCCACAGTACGCAACGGCCACGGCCGACTGAAGCAGCGCAGCGTCGGATGGTCATGGAGTCGCCGGGAGCCCGGCGGCGCGTGCGCGAGCGGACTGGCGGACCAGGTGGTCGCGCTCGGCGACGTTCGTCGCGCGCCGCGCGGCATCCGCGTAGGCCGTGGCGGCGGCAGGGAGGTCGCCGCCCAGTTCGTGCAGGTGGCCGCGGACGGCGTGCCACCGGTGTCGCTCGCCGAGCACCTCGCGCAGCCGGTCGGTCTCGCGCAGCCCGGCAGCGGCGCCGCGGACGTGGCCGACCGCGACCGCGCGCCCGAGCACCGCTGCGGGGTCCTGCCGGGCTGGGTCGTCGGTGAGGGCGACGAGGTCGTCGTACCAGGCGAGGATCTGCGGCCAGTCGGTCTCCTCGGCGCTTGCCGCGTCGTCGTGCAGGGCGGCGATCGCGGCCTGGACCTGGTAGCGGCCGGGGCGCTGCATGGCCAGTGCGGACTGCAGGACGCGCACGCCTTCGGCGATCTGCCGGGTGTCCCACAGGGCGCGGTCCTGGCGATCGAGCGTGACGATGCGCCCCTCGGAGTCGAAGCGCGCGGGGAGGCGGGCGTGGTTGAGGAGCATCAGCGCGAGCAGCCCACGCGCCTCGGGCTCCTCGGTGGCGAGGGTGAGCTGGCGGGCGAGCCGGATCGCCTCGGCGGCCAGGTCCACGCGGCCGGCGTGACCGGCCGTGTAGACGAGGTAGAGCACGCGCAGCACGACGGCGAGGTCCCCGGGCCGGTCCAGGCGAGGGGCGGGCGGGCCGGCCAATGTGCGCTTCGCGCGGCTGATCCGCTGCGCCATCGTCGCCTCCGGCACGTAGAAGGCGTCGGCGATCTCGCGGGTGGTGAGGCCGCCGACCGCGCGCAGCGTCAGCGCCACCTGGGAGGTCGGCGCGAGGTCGGGGTGGCAGCAGCAGAAGAGCAGGAAGAGGGTGTCGTCGCCCTCCTCGACGACGGCAGGCCGCGGCTCGCCGTACGTCTCCTCCTCGCGGCGCGCGCGGGCGGCCTCGCTGCGGCGGGCATCGACGAGCCGCCGGGTCGCGACCGTTCCCAGCCACGCGCGCGGGTCGCGCGGCGGGTGCTCGGGCCACACCCGCAGCGCCTCCAGCAGCGCCTCCTGCAGCGCGTCCTCGGCGGCATCGAAGTCCTCGCCGCGCCGCACCAGGCCGGCGAGCACGCGTGGGACGAGAGCGCGGAGCGCGCTCTCGTCCAGTGCTCGCGTCGGCTCGTCGATCACGCCGGGTCAGTCGTCGGAGGACGCCCGCTCCCACATGACCTCGCGGACGTCGATCCACTCGTGCAGCGGCTCTCCGCCCGGGCCGGGCGCGGACGAGGCGTAGGCCGCCAGCTCGAGTGCGCGCTCGTGCGACTCGACGTCGATCATGAACCAGCCCGCCACGAGGTCGCTGGTCTCGGGCAGCGGGCCGTCGGTGGTGACCGGCGCGGCGTCCGGGCCGCCGTAGCGCACCCAGGTCCGCGCCGGCGTGAGCGCCCGCGCGTCGACGTACTCGCCGTTCGCCTCGAGCAGCTCGTTGACCTGTCGCTGGAAGGCGATGTGCGCCTCCACATCCTCCGGGGCCCACTGGTCCATCGGGGGGAACGGGTGGTGCGGATCCGGGCCGCCGCGGTAGTGCTTCATGAGCAGGTACTTGGGCATCGTGGTCTCCTGGTGTCGTGGGCCGCGCTTCTCGTGGCCCTTCACCTGGTGAGCGGAGCCGGTCGGAGCTTCTCGACATGAAATCAGTCATCTGGCTCCGAGACCGTGGCGTAACCTCCGGGCCCTCTTGGCGCGCCTGCGCGAAAGCCTGGATGTACTGCACAGGCGCGAGTTCCGGCTGCTGTTCGCCGGGCAGGCGGTGTCCGTCCTGGGCGATCGCATGGTCGCCGTGGCACTCGCGTTCGCGGTGCTGGAGATCGGCGGCTCCACCACGGACGTCGGACTCGTGCTGGCCGCGGGGGTGTTCCCCTTGGTGGGGAGTGTGCTGGTGGGCGGGGTGGTCGCCGACAGGGCCTCGCGCCGCGCCGTGATGGTGGTCGCGGACCTGGTCCGGGTCGCGAGCCAGGGCACGATGGCGGCTCTGCTCATCGCGGGCGTGGCAGAGGTGTGGATGCTCGCGCTGCTGGCCGGCGTGACCGGCGCGGCCACCGGTTTCTTCAGCCCGGCGTCGACCGGTCTGCTGCCGGAGGTCGTCTCCACGGAGCAGCTGCAGCCGGCGAACGCGCTGCGCTCGAGCGCGGTCTCGACGGGCGAGATCCTCGGCCCGCTCGCCGCCGGGGTGCTGGTCGCCGCGGCCGGGGCAGGCTGGGCGATCGCGGTCGACGCCGTGACGTTCGGGGTGAGCGCGGCGTGCCTCGTGACGCTGCGGGTTCCGGCGCGTGTCGCGACTCGACCGAGCTCCTTCGTCGCCGACCTGCGTGATGGCTGGGTCGCCTTTCGCTCGCGCCGGTGGGTCTGGACCGTCGTCCTCTACTTCGCGATCGGGAACCTGCTCTGGGGCGCGTGGAGCGCGCTGGGCCCCGTCGTCGCCGACCGCGACCTCGGCGGCGCGGCCGCGTGGGGCACCGTTCTTGCGGCGATGGGCGTGGGAGCACTGGCCGGCAGTCTGCTCGCGACACAGGTCAACCCGCGCCGGCCGCTGGTGTTCGTCGCCCTCACCGACGGACTCTTCGCGCTGCCCTTGGCCTTCCTGGCGGCGGCGCCACCGGTGGCGCTGCTCGCGTGCGGTGCGCTGCTGGCGGGCGCGGGGATGATGCTCGGGATCTCGGTCTGGGAGTCGACGCTCCAGCGCCACATCCCTGGCGAGTCGCTCTCCCGCATCAGCTCCTATGACTGGTTCGGCTCGCTGGCCTTCTCCCCGCTCGGGCTCGTCATCTGGGCTCCACTCGCGGCGGCGATCGGGATCAGCGTCTCGCTGTGGCTGGCCTTCGGGCTCTCCGTCGCCACGACCCTTGCGCTGCTCACCGTCCCCGACATCCGCCATCTACCTGCCATCCCGGCACCGGCACCGCCGCCGAGTCCCGCCGGAAGCCTGATCTGAGGCCGCTCGACGCTGCCGTCTCGATGCCGTGCCACACAGTGCTCGGTCAGACGTCGCTGCCGCCGGCCGGGGTCCTGGTGCTCCCGGGGCGCCACAGGCTCACGAGTCCCGCGACGAGCGTGACGAGGAAGATCTGGCCGACGAGCATCTCGAGGACGGCGAAGGACTGACCGACGGTTCCGGCGGGCACGAGGTTGCCGTAGCCGGTCGTGGTGAGGGTCGTGTAGCTGAAGAAGAGATAGTCGCTCGAGCGCGCGGCGGCGTGGCCGGCGAAGAAGGCCGAGTGGCTCCAGCGGCTGAAGGCGACGTAGAGGAAGCCAAAGAGCAGCCCGAGCAGCGTGAAGACGCTGATGGCGCCGAGGATCGTGCGGAAGTCGACCTCGCGGGCGCCGAGGATCACACGTCGCAGGATCGTGACCGCCGCGATGGCCAGCATGATCGCGACGACACCGAAAGCGATGCCCAGCAGGCGGTCCGAGGAGGTGGCCGCGGCCACGGCCGCCGCTGCCACCGCGAGGCCCGCGATCACTCCCGCCAGGCGTACGCGCGCTCGGCGTACGTCGGAGCTCGTGAACGCCACGATCGCCGTGATCCCGGCGATCGCGACGGCGGCGACGCGGCCGCCCCAGCCCTCGGGCGGCAGCGTCATCATCACGACGAACGTGATCGCGATCAGCAGGAGGACGAGGCCGTAGGCATCGCCGATGCGCTCGGCCAGTTCGAGCGGCGTCTCCCGCCGGCCGCGGACGCGACCCAGACGGACGCCGCGCCGCGGTTGCTCGTCAGGCACCTGTGGACATTCGGCCGGGCGGACCCGGGTCCTGCTCGTGACCGGCAGGCTGCGCCTCGCGCAAGCGCCGCCCACGGCGGTGAGCCACGGGCGCGCCGGTCAGTTGAGGATGTTGACCGCGCGCGCGATGACGAGCCCGAAGATGATGAGCGAGAGCAGGGCCTGTGCGCCCATCGTCAGCTTGGCCCAGTGGCGTAACGGCATGACGTCGGTCGGGCTGAACGCGGTGGCGTTCGTCAGGCCCAGGTAGAGGTAGTCGAGGAACAGCGGCCGCCAGTCCGGGGGCGCCAGCTCGGGGTTCACGTGCTGCACGAAGGCGAAGTGGGGGTATTCCGCGCCGCGATCGATGCGCGTGACGGGCCCGCCTCCGTCGAACTCCCAGTACAGGAACGTGAACGCGACGATCGTGTTCAGCCACACCAGGGCTCCGGAGGAGAGCAGCGCGTCCGCGCTGTTCAATGCCTTGTTGCCGCCCACCAACTCGGCGATCAGCACGACGGCCTGCGTTGTGGACCCCACGACGAGCACGGCCACCAGCCCGATGCCGATCGCGCGAGTGGCGCGCGACTGGCGGTCGATGCGCCCGGGGTCGGCGATCGACGTGTGCCACGAGCAACAGCGCCAGCACAAGGGGCCCGCACCACTTCGCCGTCAAGCTGAAGCGGTCGGGAAGCAACAACGGGACGACGATCGCCACGAGCAGCGTCAGGGCAGGGGGCCAACGACTCTCCCCCCGAACGTCGTGGATCTCCTCCTGGGTCAAGAGGCTCGCCATCGCGCGATCACGCCGCGCCGGATCGTAACCTCATCGTCGCTCACCGATCGCGATTCGTGCGGAGCAGCGGAGCGGTGCCGACACTCACCCCAAACCGGGTGAGCGCGCGGCGCGCCGGCGACCGTAGACTCGCGCGATGCCGGCCGGCCGGCGCATGAGGCGCGCGCGGTGAGCGCGCAGCCCATACGGGATGCGATCGATCGCTGGCAGCAGGCAAGCTCGCTGACGGCCATGCCGGTCGCGGTGGCCAAGAAGTTCTCCGACGATGGCGCGTCGCGCCTGGCGGCGCTCATCGCCTACTGGGCCTTCTTCTCGATCTTCCCGCTGCTGCTCGCGTTCGCGTCGATCCTCGGGTTCCTGCTCGAGGGCAATCCGGATTTCCAGAAGGACGTGCTCGACTCCACGGTCGCCCAGATTCCCGTTATCGGCACGCAGCTCAGCCAGGATGTGACGTCGCTGAAGGGCAGCGGCCTGGCGCTCGCGATCGGGATCGTCGGCGCGGTCTGGGCCGGGTTGGGCGTGACGCTCGCGATCGGCAACGCGCTCGACGTGCTGTGGGCCGTCCCGCGCATGGACCGGCCCGACTACGTGCACAAGCGGCTGCGCGGCCTGGCGATCCTCGTCGTGATCGGCACGGCCCAGATACTCACGACCGTCGTGGTCACCCTCGCGCGCAAGGGAACGATCGAGCCGCCGGTCGCCGGGATCGCCAGCTTCGTGGGCTCGGCGGCCATCGACTTCGCGGTCTTCGTCACCGCGTTTCGCATGCTCACCGCGGCCGACGTGACGTTCCGCCAGGTCCTTCCCGGGGCCGTCCTCGCCACCATCAGCTGGCTCGGCCTGCAGACGCTCGGTGGGCTCTACGTCGAGCACGTCGTCGCGAGGTCGAATGACACCTACGGAGTCTTCGCCGCCGTCATCGGCCTGCTCTCCTGGCTGTGGCTGGCCGGCCAACTGAGCCTCGTCGCCGCCGAGGTCAACGTCGTTCTGGCCCAC
The DNA here is from genome assembly GCA_963807305.1 of uncultured Actinomycetes bacterium. GTDB lineage: Bacteria > Actinomycetota > Thermoleophilia > Solirubrobacterales > Solirubrobacteraceae > JAOPZW01. Next base: position 65,826 of record CAWEBN010000010.1, on the reverse strand, counting down.
CGCCTGTGGCCGCGGTCGCTCTTCGGCGGGCTCACGACGGCCGACGAGCGAGCGCTGCGCAGCGCCGCGGCGGCCGAGCAGCGCGACCAGCGCGAGCACATCGCCGTCAGCTTTGACCCGCTTGCGGATCCGCCGCCTGAGGCTCGGCACGATCGCTGACGCGGCCCTCGGCCGCGCGCTCGCGCTCGCGCTCGCGGCTGCGGGCAAGGTCGGCCGAGATCCGCACGGCCGCGGAGACCAGCGGCGCGGCAAGGACCATCCCCACGATGCCGAGCAGCGCCCCGGCCGCGATCGTGACGATGAGGACGGCCAACGGGTGGATGCCGAGCGCGGCGCCCATGGCGATCGGCTGCACGAGCTGCTGGAGCGCCCCGTTGGCGAGCAGGACGATGACGATCATGATGATCGCGGCATCGGTCCCCTGCGAACCGAGCGCGATCAGCACCGTGAACGCCCCGGCGCTCCAGGCGCCGAGGAACGGGATGTAGGCGGCAGCGAAGTTCACGAGCGCGATCGACCCCGCCTGCGGTACGCCGACGATGAGGGCGCCGAGGCCGATGACGATGCCGTTGAACGCGGCGACGACGGTGACCCCCAAGAAGTAGCCCCGCAACGACTGCAGCGTGCGGGTGAGGACGATGCGGGCGACCGGCGGCGGCACGCCGAGGTGGCGCTCCGCCCACGCCCGGATCACCGGACCGTCCTTGAGGAAGAAGAAGAGGCTCAGGGCGGTGAACGAGAGGAACACGGCCAGCGAGGCGAGGGCCTCGATCCCGGTCCCCACACCGGTGAGGAGGGCGTGGAAGCCCTCGCTCAGCCCCTTGCTCGCGTCACTGTTCGCCTGCTGCGCGCTCCCCGAGCTCACGCCGAGATCGTGGAGCCAGCCCTGGATCTTGTCGGCTCCCTGCGCGAGCTTCGGCGAGAGGGCCGACGCCTGGCTCGAGATGCCCCCGACGATCATCACCGCGAAGGCCACGCCCAGCAGCAGGAGGCCGAGGAAGACGACCGCCGCACCCGCGCCGCGCGGGAGGCCGCGGCGCTGGAGCATCCGCACCAGCGGTGACGTCACCGCGGCGACCACCCCCGCGACGACGACAGGGTCCACGATCGTGCTCGTGAGCGCCGCGAGCCACGTCGCCCCGACCAGCACGGCTGCGACGCCCGCCAGCATCCACGACGCGAACCCCAGGTCCCGCAGCCACTGCGGCGCCGAGAAGACGCCGGACAGCTCGACCGACTCGAGCTCGACGACGTCAGGCTCGTCGGCGGCGCCCGAGCCCGAGGGCCGCGTGCGGTGGATTCGTCTCGTGAGCCGTGGGGACATCAGCGTCGGGCCGAGTGCTCGCGGCTCATCACCGGGTGCCGTGCTCCGGCTCGCGCCGGATCGGACGCGTCTCTCTCCCGGCCATGACCATCGTTGCTCTCGCTCCCCTACGGCAGGTGGGTCGGCAGGCAGCTTCAGCGAGCGGCAACAGGTGCACCTCGTCCGAGTGGTGTGATCGCGCCGCTCACGCTCGGTGGCAGCGTAACTTGCGCATCGGCGGGCAGTGGGCGCCAGGCGAACGGCCGATGGGCGCACGTGGAGGCCCAGACCTCCAACACCGCCGGCTGGGGCCATGAGAGGCTGGGAGCGCCCGGCGGACACGCGCGAGTGGCAGGCCGATCGGCGCGAGCAGGCGGCGAATGAGCGCGAGCGAGTGGCCGACGAGCGGGAGCGGGCCGCCGACGAGCGCGAGCGGGGCGGACGAGCGCGAGGGAACCGCGGATGCGCGGGAGCGCGAGGGGATCGAGCGCGCGTCGCGTGCGACCAGCGCGACCGCGCTCACGACGCGCGCGATCAGGCGGCCAGCATCGACCGCGAGATCGCGGCCTCCGAGCGCACGGCCGACGCCGATGAGGCGCCGCCTCTCCGGGATGACCCTTAGGGGACGCGCACCGGCTGGCACCCGGCCGGACGGCGGTTGTCCCGCTGGGCGTCGCGCCGTCCGCACGCGATGGTGGTCCAACGCAATCGAACCCCGGGACAGACCCGGAGAACAGAGAGACCACCGCAATGAACGCCACCGCAGATCATCAGGCCAGCTCACGGGACGCCTCCCTCGCCGGAGCGCGTGCATGGTTCGCTGAGAAGGGCCTGTCGCGGCCCCGCAAGGGCCGCATGTTGGCCGGCGTCGTCGCCGCCTTCACGCGCCGCTACGACCTCAACCCGCTCGTCGGGCGCATCATCGGCATCGCGGCGGTCCTCACGTTCACGCCGATCGTCTACGTCGTCGCGTGGATCCTCATGCCCGCCGACGCCGAGACCGACGTGGCCCCTGTCGCCACTGCTGCCTGACCGCGGGCGGCCGCGGCTCCGGCCCGCGAGGGTCGGAGCCGCGGCGCTAGGGTCCCGACCATGCGACGGCGCTCGCACCGGTCGCGCCGGATGGTGGTCGTGGCGCTCGTGGCCATGGCCTCGCTGACCGTGGCCGGTAGCTCGAGTGGTACGCCGCCGGCCGGCGCGGCGGCCAGGGGCTGCGTGCGGGCCAAGCACAAGGCCAGGGTGTCGGCGCCGCGCTTCGTGCGCCACATCGCCACGGGCGAGACCGGTTGGTTCTCCTCGCCGGGGCTCGTCGACCTCGACGGGGACGGCAAGCTCGAGATCGTCGCGCCCGACTACTCGACCTTCGTCTTCGACGCCAACGGGCGCATGCTCGGCAAGGGCACGGCGACCAAGGGCCGCGTCTACGCCCCGGAGGTCGTCGCCGACCTCGACGGAGACAAGGTGCCGGAGATCGTGGTGGGCGGCAACGAGGGGACGGTGGCGGCCTACGACCTGGTCGGCGGCCGGCTGCAGCTCAAGCCCGGATGGCCGGCATCGACGTGCAGCGGCGGGCAGTGCCCCGAGGCCCGCGGCATGGCGGCCGCCGACCTCGACGGTGACGGCAAGGTCGAGGTCGTGGTCACGACGACCAACACGTCGGACACCGGCTCGCAGGTCTTCGTCTTCGACGCCGCGGGCAGGCCGTACCAGCCCGCGGGGGCGACCGCGACGGCGTGGCCGCGCTACAACACGCTCTCCGGGCCGGGCAACGACGCCGACTTCAACGGCGTCGGCAACCACGGCTACGGCGCCTACGGCGAGAACGTGGGCATCGGCAACCTCGACGACGACCCCCAGCTCGAGATCGTCGTCACCTTCGACAACCACCAGATCAACGTCTTCAACCACGACGGCACCTCGGTGCTGGCGTCGCCGTGGTTCACCAACCGCCAGAACGACCACCTCGGCGCGCGCCTGGGCTGGGGGCAGTTCATCCGCTGGCTGAGCCCGACGGTCGAGGCCAACCAGTACCACCGCCACGTCGGGCCGTGGCCGGACGTGCGCAAGACGCGCTGGCTGCAGTGGACGGCCTCGCCGCCGTCGGTGGCCGACCTCGACGGCGACGGACACAACGAGGTCATCGGGCTGCCGAACACGGAGATGAAGGAGCCCTACGAGACCCAGAACTACGCGTTCATGGTCCTCGACGGCGCGCAGAACGGCGGCGCGCGCTCGGCTCGCCGCCACCGCGGCTTCAGCAACCTGCCGCTCAGCCGCAAGCCGGCGGTGCGCGGCCCGAGCGACTACTACCCGCCGAGCGGCATCCCGGCCCCGACCGTGGTCGACATCGCCGGCGACCGCCGCCCAGAAATCGTTTCCTCCGTCCCCGACGGCGCTGTCTACGCCGTGGGTCCGACCGGCAGGCGCCTGTGGCGCTACGACTACGCTCACGGCCGGGCGAAGACCTTCGCCTCGGAGGTCGTCGCGGCCGACCTCAACCGCGACGGCACGCCCGAGCTCATCTTCGGCACCTACGCGCTCGCGCCTCGCTCGGGCCGCCTCGTCGTGCTGTCGGCAGCCGGCAAGAAGCTCTTCGACATCCGCCTGCGCAACCAGGGCAGCGACGGCAACGGCATCGGGGTCCCGGCGGCTCCCTCGATCGCCGACCTCGACGGCGACGGGCGCCTGGAAATCGTTCTCTCGACCTTCGACCACGGTCTTGACGTCTACCGCGTGCCCGGCTCGGGAACGAACTGCCTGCCGTGGCCGACCGGGCGCGGCAACCTGCTGCGCAACGGCACCGGCCCGGCGACGGCCTGACGCGCTACTCGACGACGTCGATGTGGGAGGCGTGCGCGGCGAGATCGTCGATCGCGACCACCTCGAGCGCCCGCGCGTGGGTCGCGCCGAGCACGACCGACGGCGCGCAGCCGGCCGCGTGCGCCTCGAGCCAGCGGGCGGCGCAGACGCACCAGCGATCGCCGGGCGACAGCCCCGGGAAGCCCCACTCGGGCTGCGGCGTCGACAGGTCGTTGCCGGCGGCGGCGCTGAACTCCAGGAACTCGGCCGTCATCACCGCGCACACGGTGTGGCTGCCGGTGTCCTCGGGCCCGGTCGCACAGCACCCGTCGCGGTAGAAGCCCGTCAGCGGATCGCGCGAGCAGGGCAGCAGCTCGCCGCCGACGACGTTGAGGTCCTCGTCGCGGGTCATGCGCCCATTGTGGCGGCTCAGCGCCGCCGCGCCCGCAGGGCCGACGCGGCGATGCTGCCGATGGCCACGGTCACGATCCCGACCGCCACGAGCGCGGCCACGAGGCCGTCGGGTGCGCTCGTGCCCGCCACCAGCAGCGCGCCGGCGGCGAGGACGGCGACCACGCCCGCGGCGATCCGCCAGTCGTCGCCGACGATGAAGTCCCACCAGAAGCGCGCGAAGCCCTTCGCGAAGCGCACTACGCAACCTCCCGCGCGCCCCGCGGCGCCAGCAGCCTGACCGTGGCCCAGGCCAGCGCGCACCAGGCGGCGAGCAGCACCAGCAGGGCCGCGTCGCCGCCGGGCCAGCTCAGGCTCGCGTCGTCGGGGGCGAACCAGCCGAGCCCCTCGACGGCCCAGAACGTGCCGAAGGTGCTGAGCAGCAGGCCGACGGCGAACTTGATCGTGTTCTCCGGCACGCGGGCCAGCGGCTTGTGCAGCGCGAAGCCGGCCGCCAGCACGATCACCCCGCCGATCGCGGCGCCGAGCGTCGCGAGCGGGATCGAATTGGCGTTGAGGCCGAAGGTGATGACGATGAAGACGATCTCGAGGCCCTCGAGGAACACCCCCTTGAAGCTGACCACGAAGGCGAACCAGTCGAGCCCGAGCCGGCGCTCGTCGCCCGCCGCCCGCGCGGCCTCGACCTCCGAGCGGAACGTGTCCTCCTCGTCGTGCAGCGCCTTCAGGCCCGCCGCGCGCAGGATCGCCTTGCGCAGCCACTGCAACCCGAAGATCAGGAGCAGCGTGCCGACGACGAGCTGCAGCAGGGCCTCGGGCAGCCACGACTCCAGCGCGTAGCCCGCCACCGCGGTAATGGCCGCGAGTGCCACGAGCGCGACGCCGACGCCGGCCCACGTCGAGCGCCAGCCACGGGTCGTGCCCATCGCGAGGACGATCGTCAGGGCCTCGACGAACTCCACGCCCGAGGCGAGCGTGGTGGCGGCCACCACTCCGACGGCATTGCTGGTCACAGCGCACAGAGTAGGGGGGACGGACCGGCGCGGATCCGGTCGCGCACTTGACAACCTCCCCACCCGTGTGTTTAGACTGCGCGCCCGCAGTTCCAAAAACGTTTTCGATGACTGATCAGAGAGTGACAATCCGACAGCTCGCCCGCCTCAGCGGTGTGTCGATCGGCACCGTTTCCCGGGCGCTGAACGGCTACTCGGACGTCAACCCTGACACCCGCGAGCGGATCGTCCGCCTGGCACAGGAGCTCGATTACACGCCCGCCGCGGCGGCCCGCAGCCTCGTCACCCAGCGCTCGCATCTGATCGGCGTCTTCCTCGAGACCGGCGAGGGCCACCCCGATCCATTCGGCAACCCGTTCTTCTACGAGGTGCTCGTCGGCCTCAAGAACGCGATCGGCGCCGGCGGCTACGACCTCCTGCTCTTCGCCAGCGAGCGGCCGGGCAACGGGTACGGCGACCACTCCTTCCTCAAGCGCGCCCGCCACCACAACGTCGCCGGCGTCGTGCTCATGGACGTCGCTCCCGAGGACCCCGAGGTCCGCCGCCTCGTGCGCTCCGACCTGCCGTGCGTGGGCGTCGACGTCGAGCTCCTCGGCCCGGCCACCGAGTTCGTGATCTCCGACAACAAGTCGGGAATCTCGCTGGCCATGCGGCATCTGCACGAGCTGGGGCATCGCCGGATCGCCACCATCACCGGACTGCTCGACACCGCGCCGGGCGCCGAGCGCCTGCGCGCCTACCGCACCGAGGTGCAGGCCCTCGGCCTGGCCTACCGCGACGAGTACGTCGCGTACGGAGACTTCTACGTCGACAGCGGCCACCGGGCGATGGCGAGCCTGCTCGCGCTGCCCGAGCCGCCGACCGCGGTCGTCGCGGCCTCGGACCTCATGGCGCTGGGCGCGGTCCGCGCCGTCGCCGAGGCCGGGCACAGCGTGCCGCGCGACGTGTCGGTCGTCGGCTTCGACGACATCCAGCTCGCCGGCCACGTCCATCCGCCGCTCACCACGCTGCGACAGGACAAGGCCGGCCTGGGGGCCGAGGCCGGACGCGCGCTCATCGCGCTGATCGGCGGCGAGGGCGATGAGCCCGAAGCCGTCACGCTGCCCGTCGAGCTCGTCGTCCGCGGGTCAACCACGTCACCCCCTTCGGGGGCCTAGCAAGGGGGTGGCGGACGGCACCGGGACCCAGTCGGGAGCGACCATCACCAAAATCGTTTTCGCGCAGGAGGAGAGCAAACATGCGCAGGAAGCTCGCGACGGCCTCATGGCTGGTCGCGGTCATAGTCGCCCTGGTCGTCTCGGCCTGTGGCGGCAGCAGCAGTGACAGCACGACCACGAGCGCCAGCAAGCCGGCCACCAACGCCCTGAAGAAGGGCACGACGGTCAACTTCTGGATCATGCCCAACGGCCCGCAGCCGCAGGCCGACATGGAGAAGACGGTCAAGCCGTTCGAGGACCAGACCGGCGTCAAGGTCAACGTCGAGGTGGTCGGCTGGGACGTCCAGCTCGACCGCATCAAGAACGCCGCCGTCTCCGGCCAGGGTCCCGACGTGACGCAGGCCGGCACCACCCAGGTGCCGTTCTTCGCCGCGCTGGGCGGCTTCCAGAACCTCAACGACCGCGTCGCCGACATCGGCGGCAAGTCCGCCTACGCGCCGGGCGTCTGGCAGACGACCCAGCTGCAGGGGACCGACGGCACCTTCGCCGTGCCGTGGTTCACCGAGGCGCGGGCCATCTACTACCGCAAGGACGTCCTGAAGAAGGCGGGCATCGACCCCGCCACGGCCTTCACCGACGTCAACGCGTTCCAGCAGACGCTGCAGACGATCAAGGACAAGGTGCCGACGATCGGCGGCAAGCCGATCTCCCCGTTCGGCATGCCCGGCAAGAAGGCGTTCGACCTCGTCCACCACGTGATGCCGTTCGTATGGGACAACGGCGGCGCCGAGCTCAACGACGACGCCAGCAAGTCCACCATCAACAGCACGGAGGCGGCGCAGGGCGTCGACTTCGTGGCCAACCTGGTCACGAAGGGCCTGTTCGACAAGAGCATGCTCGAGCGTGACGGCACGCAGGTCGAGAACCAGTTCAAGGGCGGCCGGCTGGCCGTGTGGATCGGCGGCCCGTGGGTGCTGTCGACGATCCCCCGCACCGACGACAAGAACTGGGTCCCGGCGGCGCGCGAGAACGTCGGCGTGGCCGCGATGCCGAGCGGCCCGGTCGGCAAGGCGTTCACCTTCGTCGGCGGCTCGAACCTGATGATGTTCAAGTCCTCGAAGAACCAGAACGAGGCCTGGGCGCTCATCAAGTACCTGTCCAGCGACGCCGTCCAGAAGAACTACGCGGACCTGCTGAGCTTCTTCCCGGCGCGCCTGGCGCCGCAGGAGCAGGTCGGCAACTCCGACGCCAACCACAAGGCGTTCTTCTCGGCCATCAAGGAAGGCCGCACCTACGCGCCCATCGCGCAGTGGGGGCAGATCGAGAACGCCTACAAGGGCCGCTTCGGCAACATCCTCGACTCCGCTGCGGGGCAGGGCAAGCCCTTCAGCGAGGGCGAGGTCAAGTCGCAGCTCGATGCGGCGGCCAAGGAAGCCGACGCCCTCCTCGCGCAGGGCGGCTAGCACCAACCACACCCTCCTCCCGTCTGGGGGACGCGGGCTGCGGCCCGCGCCCCCCAGGGGAGCGACCCCTGAACCATGAGCACTCCTACTCTCCAGCCCGAGGTGCGCGCCGACGTCACGACGACGAACCCGCCGCCGCGGCCGCCCAGCCCCCGGCGGCGCGGGCGGCCCAACCGGCTGCCCTACGCGCTGATCGCGCCGGCGCTGGTCGTCATGGTGCTCATCCACGTCCTGCCGGCCATCGGCGGGCTGGTCCTCTCCTTCAAGAAGTTCAACATCTTCACGTTCCACGAGCTCTTCAGCGCGCCGTGGAACGGCCTCGAGAACTACCGCTCGATCCTGCTGGAATCCGACAACCCGCTGCACTCGGGCTTCTGGGGCGCGGTCGTCAACACCGTCCAGTACACGTTCTGGACCGTCAGCGGGACGCTGGTCCTCGGGCTCGCCGTCGCCCTGCTGCTCAACCGCCAGATGCCCGGGCAGCGGGTGGCGCGGACGCTGATGCTCGTGCCGTGGATCGTGCCGAGCTACGTCGCCGCGGTCCTCTGGAGCTTCATGTGGCAGAGCGACGTCGGGATCATCAACAAGGTCCTCGTCGACTACACGCACCTGCTCGGCCATCGGCCGATCTGGCTGCTGGGCCCCAACACGATGTGGGCGATCGTCATCCCGAGCATCTGGCGCGGGATGCCACTCGCCATCCTGATCTTCCTGGCCGGGCTGTCGGCCCAGCCGCAGGAGCTCCACGAGGCGGCGGCCATCGACGGGGCCGGCCCGTGGCGGCGCTTTCGCTACATCACGCTGCCGCTGCTGCGCCCGTTGATCGGCGTGCAGCTGCTCTTCGGCGTCATCTACGCGGCCTACCAGTACGCGATCCCGACCGTGATGTTCGGATCGAACCCGGGCCCCGACGCCGACCTGATGATGACCTTCATCGTCCGCCAGTCCTTCTCCAACAGCCTGTACGGGCTCGGGGCGGCGGCATCGACGATGCTCATGCTCGCGATGCTCGCGTGGGTCGCGGTCTGGTACCGCGCCTTCCGGCGCGACCTGGAGGTGACATGACCGCCATCACGCTCACGCCGCGCGCGCGCAAGCGCATCATCAACCGCGGCCTGGACGCGCTCACGTGGCTCGTGGTGGCGGCGATGCTCGCGCCCGTCTTCTGGCTGGTGGCCTCGTCGCTGCAGAACGACGGTCAGCTCGCGCGCGGCAGCTACGACCTGCTGCACCCGACCTTCCAGGCGTTCAGGGACATGTGGAAGACGATCGACTTCGAGCGCTACCTCATCAACAGCGCGATCATCTGCACGGTCGCCGCGCTGCTGGCGACGGCCTTCGCGAGCACCGCCGGCTACGCCCTGGCCCGCTTTCGCTTCCGCGGCGCCCGCCCGTTCGGGCTGGGCGTCATCGGCACGCAGCTGATCCCCGGCTCGATGTTCCTGCTGCCGGTCTTCATCGGCTTCCTGTGGCTCAAGCAGAACGTCGGCATCCAGCTCTTCGACACGCGCGTGGGGATGATCCTGGTCTACACGGCGTTCTTCACGCCGGTCTCGATCTACTTCATGCGGTCGTTCTTCCACGCCATCCCGCGTGACCTGGAGGAGGCCGCGCAGGTCGACGGCTGCACGCGCTTCTCGGCCTTCGTGCGCATCATCCTGCCCGCCGCCGCCCCGGGCCTGGTGGCCACCTTCGTCTACGCCTTCCTCTTCGCGTGGGACGAGCTGCTCTTCGTCGCCGCGCTGACCGAGCACAACGCCGAGACCCTGCCGCTCGGCATCCGCCTCTTCATCGGCAACTACAGCCAGTACTACGGGCAGCTCATGGCCGCCGGCGTCATCTCGACGATCCCCGTCGTGATCGCCTTCTTCGCCGCGCAGCGCTGGCTCGTGCGCGGCATCACCGCGGGGGCGGTCAAGGGATGACGACGATCGACCCGCAGGTGCTCGACCTCGGAGGCGAGCCCGACGCGGCCGCCTTCCCGTCGGTGGTCCGGCTCGGGGCGGCGACCGCGTCGTTCCAGATCGAGGGCGCGATCGACGCGGACGGGCGCGGGGAGTCGATCTGGGATCGCTTCTGCGCCACCCCCGGCGCCGTGGCCCACGGCGACACCGGCGACCCCGCGTGCGACCACTACCGCCGCTGGGAGGCCGACCTCGATCTGATGGCCGAGCTCGGCCTGGAGAGCTACCGCTTCTCGATCGCCTGGCCGCGCGTGCAGCCGTCGGGGCGCGGGCCCGGCAACGCGGCCGGGCTCGGGTTCTACCGCCGCCTGGCCGAGGGCCTGCTCGAGCGCGGGATCGAGCCGATCGCGACGCTCTACCACTGGGATCTGCCGCAGGCGCTGCAGGACGCCGGCGGCTGGGGGGAGCGCGACACCGCGCAGCGCTTCGCCGAGTACGCGGCGATCGTGGCCGGCGAGCTGGGCGACGCGGTGTCGCAGTGGATCACCCACAACGAGCCGTGGGTCGTCGCCTTCCTCGGCCACGCCTACGGCACCAAGGCGCCGGGCATCCGCCACTGGCCCACCGCCCTGCGCGCTTCGCACCATCTGCTGCTCTCCCACGGCCTGGCCCTGGGCGCCCTGCGCGCGCAGCTGGGCGAGCTGGCGCAGGTCGGGATCGCCCTCAACCAGTTCCCCATCCATGCCGCGGGCACCGGCGAGGCCGACCGCGACGCCGCGCGGCGGATCGACGGCCACCTCAACCGCTGGTTCCTCGACCCCCTGCTGCGCGGCAGCTACCCGGCCGACATGCTCGCGCTCTACGAGGGCCTGTACGGCCCCGCGGAGTCCGTGCGCGACGGCGACCTGGAGGTGATCCGCGCCCCGATCGACTTCCTCGGCGTCAACTACTACAACCCGCAGCGCATCGCCGCGTCTCCCGGCGAGCTGCCCCTCCAGGCCCGCCAGACCGAGCCGCCGCCGCCGACCACGGCGATGGGCTGGGAGGTCAACCCCGACGGCCTGCACCAGGTCCTCACGCGCCTGCGCCGCGACTACGGCCCCCTTCCCGTCTACATCACCGAGAACGGCGCCTCCTTCGACGACCCGCCTGCGGTCAACGGCCACGTCGAGGATCCGGAGCGCACGGCGTACCTGCGGGGCCACCTCGCCGCGCTCGCGCGCGCCGTGGCCGACGGCGCCGACGTGCGCCGCTACTGCGTGTGGTCGCTGATGGACAACTTCGAGTGGGAAGAGGGCTACGACAAGCGCTTCGGCATCGTCCACGTCGACTTCGCCACGCAGAGGCGGGTCCCCAAGCAGAGCGCCCTGTGGTACCGCGACTTCATCGCCCGCGTCCGTATGGCAGGAGGAAGCTGATGGCTCAACTGGCCTTCGAAGGCGTCACCAAGGTCTTCGCCGACGGCACCGAGGCGGTGCGCGACTTCGACCTCGACGTGGGTGACGGCGAGCTGATGATCCTCGTCGGTCCCTCGGGGTCGGGCAAGTCGACCGCGCTGCGCATGCTCGCCGGCCTGGAGGACGCCACGGCGGGCACGATCCGCATCGGCGACCGGGTGGTCAACGACGTGGCGCCCAAGGACCGCGACATCGCGATGGTCTTCCAGAGCTACGCGCTCTACCCGCACATGGACGTTGCGCGCAACCTCGGCTTCGCGCTGAAGATGCAGCGCATGCAGCGCGCGTCGATCGCCGAGCGCGTGAGCGCGCGCCGCGCAGCGCCTCGGCCTCTCCGACCTCGTGGCCAAGCGCCCGCGGAACCTGTCGGGCGGCCAGCGCCAGCGCGTGGCCCTGGGCCGGGCGATCGTGCGCGAGCCGCAGGCCTTCCTCATGGACGAGCCGCTCTCGAACCTCGACGCCAAGCTGCGCGTCGAGATGCGCGGCTACCTCTCGCGACTGCGCCAGGAGCTCGGCACCACGACGGTCTACGTCACCCACGACCAGGTCGAGGCGATGACCATGGGCGACCGCGTCGCGGTCATGCGCGACGGCCGCCTCGTGCAGTGCGACCGCCCGCAGGAGCTCTACGACCGGCCGGCCGACCTCTTCGTCGCGAGCTTCATCGGCTCGCCGGAGATGAACCTCGCGCGGGGGCGCGTCGAGCGCGACGACGACGAGCTCTACCTCGTCCTCGGCTCCCAGCGCCTGCACCTGCCGGGCGCGCTCCCCGATGCCGTGCTCGCCCGCGGCGAGGCGCCGGTCGTGGTGGGCATCCGCCCCGAGGCGCTGTCCCACGCTCGCCGCCGGGCGCGACGACGAGCAGGTTCTCGAGGTGACCGTGGAGCTCGTCGAGTCGCTGGGATCCGATCTGCTGGTCCACGCCGCCGTGGACGCTCCGGCGGTGCTCACCGAGGACCAGCTCGAAGTCGCGCGCGAGGTTGGCGGAGACCCGGCTGCCGACCTCGTGCGCGCTCGCTTCACCGCGCGCCTGACCCCCGACGTGCCGGTCGCGGCGGGCGACCGGCTGCGCCTGCACACGGACATGGAGCACCTGCACTTCTTCGACCCCGACACGACGCTCGCCCTGAGGTGAGCCAGTCGCGTCCCCGAGGTTGAGGGGAGACCCGCCCCTCGCACGGCCTCACGGCCGCCGTCGGCTCCGGGCAGGGAACTCGCTCCCACCCACCCAGAGCCGCCGGCGGCCGGGCCGCCGGTAGGTTTCCCGCCTCGTGCCCAGCTTCCCGCCCGGATTCCGCTTCGGCGCCGCCACGGCCGCCTACCAGATCGAGGGCGCGGTGCACGAGGACGGGCGCGGCGAGTCGATCTGGGACACCTTCTGCCGCGTGCCGGGCGCCATCGCCAACGGCGACACCGGCGACGTCGCGTGCGACCACTACCACCGCTGGCGCGAGGACCTCGACCTGATGGCGGCGCTCGGCCTCGAGTCCTACCGCTTCTCGATCTCGTGGCCGCGGGTGCAGCCCGACGGCGCCGGGCCGCTCAACCCGGCGGGCGTGCGCTTCTACCGCAACCTCGTGGAGGGGCTGCTCGAGCGCGGCATCGAGCCGGCGGCGACGCTCTATCACTGGGACCTGCCGCAGGCCCTGCAGGACGCGGGCGGGTGGGCCAACCGCGACACCGCAGAGCGCTTCGCCGAGTACGCGCAGCACATGGCGCGCGAGCTCGGCGACCTGGTCCGGACGTGGATCACGCACAACGAGCCGTGGGTGGCGACCTTCCCCGGCCACGCGCAGGGCCGCTTCGCCCCCGGCGTGCGCGATTGGCCCACGGCGCTGGCGGTCAGCCACCACCTGCTGCTCTCGCACGGCCTCGCGCTGCCGGCCCTCCCGGGCAGCGTCGGGATCACCCTCAACCTCTCGCCCGTGTACCCGGCGGCGCCCGGTGAGGAGGACGCGGCCCGCCTTTACGACGGCCACCTCAACCGCTGGTTCCTGGACCCGGTGCTGCGCGGCGCCTACCCGCAGGACGTATTCGAGCACTTCGAGCGCCACGTCGGGCCGATCAACGCGATCCGCGACGGCGACCTCGAGGTGATCGCCCGGCCGATCGACTTCCTCGGCGTCAACTACTACTTCCCCTCACGCGTGCGCGCGGACGCGCGCGAGGAGCCGCTGGGCGTGGTCTTCGAAGGGGGCCCGCCGCCGCTGACGGCGATGGGCTGGGAGGTCGAGCCCGAAGGCCTCTACGAGCTGCTGGTCCGTCTGCAGCGCGACTACGACGTGCCCATCGCGATCACCGAGAACGGAGCGGCCTTCGACGATCCGCCCGCCGGCAACGGGCTGGTCGACGACCCCGACCGCGTCGCGTACCTCGACGGCCACATCGAGGCCGTGGCCCGCGCGATCGCCGACGGCGTGGACGTCCGCCGCTACTTCGCGTGGTCGCTGATGGACAACTTCGAGTGGAGCCGCGGCTACGACAAGCGCTTCGGGATCGTGCGCGTGGACTACGACACGCAGCGGCGCACGCTCAAGCGCAGCGGCGCGTGGTACCGTGACCTCATCGCGCGCACGCGTGACTCGCGCCGCCCCGATTGAAGACTCAGGCTGCGCTGAGCTTGGCGAAAGGTTCGCCAAAGGTACGGCGCCTAACATCGCCTAACCGTCCGACCCTGTGACCGCACGGTGCGGACGGGGTAGCTCTAGGCAAGGCGGCACCGCATCATTCCCCTCGCGGTGGCGTTTAGGGAGGGCGGCCCTCAGGAGGTTGCGCGAGCAACCAATTCAGGGTAGAATACCTACCGTAGCAATCGGATTTACCCCCCAGATGGAGGATCTTGCTCGAAACGAAGAACCCCCTCCGAGACGAGGCGCTCGTTCACGCCGACGCTCTCGATCAGCTTCTGCAGCGCGCCAACGAGTTTCGTCTCCTGCGCCCTGCGGAGGAGCTCGAGCTAGCGCAGCGCATCGAGCGTGGCGATCTCGTCGCCAAGGAGCGGCTCATCAACTGCAATCTGCGACTCGTGGTCTCGATCGCCCGTCGCTATCAGGGCCATGGCCTGACCCTCAACGACCTCGTGCAGGAGGGAATGCTGGGCCTCATCCGCGCCGCCGAGAAGTTCGACTGGCGCAAGGGCTTCCGCTTCTCGACCTACGCGACGCTGTGGATCAGGCAGGCCATCCAGCGCGGCCTGGACAACACGGGCCGCACGATCAGGCTGCCCGCCCACGTCGCCACCAAGGCGCGCAAGGTCGGCCGCGCCCGCAATGAGCTCGCGGTGAAGCTCGAGCGCGAGCCCGAGCCCCACGAGATCGCGGCCGCGGTCGAGATGCCCGTGGAGGAGGTCGAGGCCATCGTTGCCGTCGACCGGACCCCCTCGAGCCTCGACATGCGCCTGGGCGACGACGACGACTCGGCCACCCTCGGCGACCTGCAGGCCGGCGAGGCCCCTCCGCCCGAGGAGGAAGTGCACGAGACGATGGTCTCTGAGACGGTCTCGGAGGCGCTCCAGCGCCTGCCCGAGAACGAGCGCAAGGTCATCGAGCTGCGCTTCGGCACGAGCGGCGAGCCCCGCACCCGCGCCCAGGTGCAGCGCGAGCTGCGCATCGGCGCCCGCGAGGCAGAGCGTCTGGAGTCCTCGGCCCTCAACCGGCTGAAGGACATGGACGACCTCGCCGCACTGCGCGAAGCCGCGTAGGCCAGGCAGCCACACCACGTTGTTCCCGACGCCCCGTCGCGCCCTGCGCGGCGGGGCGTCGCTCGTTGGGCATCCGCCGGGCGTCGTGCGCCGGCAGAGCGACCGCGCGCGGGCTTTCCTCACAACCCGCCGGGGTGGCGGACGGTGAAGCCCGCCACCGTCCGCGAGTCCGCCTGCCAGCGCGAGCCGCCGGCGTCGCGGCCCGACGTGTCGAAGCGCAGGCCGGCCACGGTCATGAAGGCGTGGCCCGCGTTCGCGTAGATCGTCACCCAGTGCCCGGGGCCGGGCCTGCCGAAGCGCGCCAGGGCCGAGGAGTCCATCGGGCTGTCGACCAGGCCGGCCGCCGCCAGCGCGAAGGAGACCGACCCGGAGCAGTCATAGGCGGTGTCGACGAACGTCTCGTCGGCCAGGCGCCCGTGGCCGCCGCCGTAGACGTAGGGCTTGCGCGCGACCGAGTTGGCGGCGTTGATGATGGCCGCCACACGCGATGGCGCCGCGGGCGGGACGGTGGCGAGGCCTCCGGTGGACAGCCCGGCGGCGTCGATCGCCCGGCCGGCGCGCGAACCGAAGGCCTGCTCGAGCTCGCGCCGGACCTCGGCGTCGGTTGGGGCCCCGCGGCCGCTCGCCGAGGCGGTCTGCGAGGCCTTCTCGGGCGCCGTCTTCGAGGCCTCGCCGGACGTGCCGGCGGCCTGCCTTCCGGCCGTCGCGTGGGTCGGCTCGGGCGGCGGGATGTACGGCGGCCCGGTCCGCCACTCGGCGATCCGGTGCATTTCGGTGGAGCCGCAGCCTGCGGCCATCAGGGAGGCGATGCAGAAGGCGATCGCGACGCCGCTGCGCACGGCGTCGAGTATGGCGGCCTTAAAGGGGATGTGTGCGCTGACGCACATCCGTCTGGGCAGGGGTTAGGGCGGTCTCGCACGGGGCAGCCTGGGATTGAATGCCCACAGCTACCGATACCCGGGAGATGCTCCTGGCTCTCGAGCCTCGCCCGGAGTCGGCGCGGCTGGCCCGTCGCGCGCTTCACGCCCACGGCCTCAACGAGGACATCGAGCACACGGTGACCCTGCTGGCGACCGAGATCGTGGGCAACGCGGTCCGGCACGCATCCCTGCGGTCCGACCAGCGGATCGTCTTCTTCGCGCGGCTCAACGACGACTTCGCGCGCGTCGAGGTGGCCGACCCGGGAACGGGCTTCGACCCCGACCAGGTCGAGACCGACGGCTATGGCCTCAAGCTGCTGGCCAAGCTCGCCGCCCGCTGGGGCGTCGACAGCACCAAGGGCTGCCGCGTCTGGTTCGAGGTCGACCGCCGCTCGCGCGGCGGCGGGCGCGGGCGCTTCGATCGCGCCGCCTGAAACTCGCCGCAAGAAAATCTCGGCTCGTGATCCGCAAGATTTCGGTTCGGTGGCCGTTTCAGCCGTCGACATGCGCAGGATCGCCCCCCTCTCTGCGCTGCTCGGGGTGGCCGCCGCTCCCGTTATCCCCCCAAGGGAGTGGCGGCTCACCCTGACCTGCTCTCCCGGACAGTTCGCGTGAGCTGACCCCCGCCTGACGCGCGGTGCGCCACCATGGGTGGCGGGCAGAAGCCTGTCCGCGTCCTGCCGATAACCCAGAGAGAGCATGAGCACCGAACCCAAGCCGACCAAGCAGGAGCGTCGTGAGGCCGCCCGCGCCGCTCGTGTCGAAGCCGAGCAGGCCGACGCCGCGGCTGCGCTGCGGCGCAGGCGCCTGCGTACCCTGCTCGCCGTCCTGGGCGCCGCCGCCGTGCTCGTCGTGGTGGCCATCGCGGTCAGCTCCGGCGGTTCCAAGAACGGGGCCCAGAGCCGTCCGGGGGCCGCACAGAAGTCGGCCGGCGCGATCCCCGGTCAGAAGGAGTCGGCCGAGATGCTCGCCGGCATCCCGCAGCACGGGATCTACCTCGGCAACGCGAACGCGCCGGTCCGGCTCGTCGAGTTCGCCGACCTGCAATGCCCCTTCTGCCGCGAGTACACCTTGCAGACGCTGCCCCAGCTCGTGCAGGACTACGTGCGCTCCGGCAAGGTCCGCATGGAGTTCCGCGACCTGGCCTTCCTCGGCAAGGACTCCGTGACAGCGGGCCGCCATGCCGCGGCCGCGGGCGAGCAGGACAAGCTCTGGAACTTCATCGACGTCTTCTACTTCAACCAGGGCGAGGAGAACTCGGGGTACGTGACGCCGAGCTTCCTGCACACGATCGACAAGGCCGCCGGGGTGGACTCGGCCAAGGCCGACGCCTTCGCCGCTTCGCCCGCGTCGCTGGCGCCCATCAAGCAGGCCAACACGATGGGCGACCAGCTCGGCGTGCAGTCGACGCCGACCGTCCTCGTGGGCAAGCGTGGCGGCGCGCTGCAGCAGGTCCAGGCCGGGCCCACCGACGTGGCGACCTTCAAGCAGGCCATCGACGGCGTGCTGGGGCAGGCGTGAGCACCGACCGGCGGCTGGGTCTCGTCGCGATCGTCCTGGCCACCATCGGCCTGTGCGTCGCGGCCTACCTGACCTACATCCACTACGAGGGCATCAAGCCCGTCTGCGGGCTGGGCGGCAACTGCGAGAAGGTGCAGAGCTCGGAGTGGTCCAGGCTCGCCGGGATCCCGGTCGCCCTGCTCGGCCTCCTCGCCTACGCGGCGATCCTCGCGACGCTGTTCGTCGAGCGCGAGGAGGCGCTCGTCGCCGGCGCGCTGTTCGCGCTCGCGGGCTTCGGCTTCAGCGCCTACCTGACCTATCGCGAGCTCTTCAGCATCGACGCCATCTGCCCCTGGTGCGTGGCCAGCGCGGTGATCATGACCCTGCTCGCCGTCGTGACCACCGCGCGCCTGCTGATGGCGCCCGCTACCGGACGACGAGGTGCGGTACCCTACATAGGGTGAAGAAGACGAGCCTCTATCTGGATCCCGATCTGGACGAGGCTCTCGCCCGCCGCGCCGCCGACGAGGGCCTCACCAAAGCCGAGTTCATCCGGCGGACCCTGGCCGCGGCGATGCAGAAGCCGAAGCGGCCCAAGCCGCAGGCGGTCGGCGTCATCAAGGGCGGTCGGGTCGATGTCGCCGAGAACATCGAGCGCTATCTCGCCGAGACTGGCTTCGGCGAGGATTGACGGTCGTTCTCGACACCGGCGCGGTCGTGGCGCTCATGCGCGATGCCGACCGGCACCATCGAGCGGCGCGCGTGTGGTTCGAGGTCAACGACGAGGATCTCGTCACCACGCCGCTCGCCCTCGCCGAGATGGATTGCTTCGCCTACCGCGCGGGCGGACACGACGCCGCGGCGCGTCTGTGGCAGGACTTCGAGACCGGCGCCTACGCCGTTCGCTGGTGGGCGGACGCACTGAGCCAGACGCTCGCGATCGCCCAGCAGCACCCATGGATCGGCCTCGTCGACGCCTCCCTCGTCGCGCTGGCCGGCCTGCTTCGGACGAACCGCATCGTCACCGTCGACGACCACTTCCGATCATTGACAACGCCCGGCGGGGAGCCTTTCATCGTGCTCCCCGCGGACGCCTGAAAGGACCCTGACCATGCCCGAGCATCCGAACTCCTTCCAAGCCAGAGACACCCTGAAGGTGGGCGATCGGGAGCACACGATCTTCCGCCTCGACGCCCTGCAGTCCAAGTACGACGTCGCCCGGCTGCCCTTCAGCCTCAAGGTGCTGCTCGAGAACCTGCTGCGCACCGAGGGCAACGGCTCGGTCCAGGCGGCCGACGTCGAGAAGCTCGCGCGCTGGGACGCGAAGGCCGAGCCGAGCGAGGAGATCGCCTTCACGCCGGCGCGCGTGGTCATGCAGGACTTCACCGGCGTGCCCGCCGTCGTCGACCTGGCCGCCATGCGCGACGCGATGGCCGACCTGGGCGGCGACGCGAGCAGGATCAACCCGCTCGTGCCCGCCGAGCTCGTCATCGACCACTCCGTGCAGGTCGACGTCTTCGGCACGCGCGACGCCTTCACGCTCAATGCCGAGCGCGAGTTCGAGCGCAACGAGGAGCGCTACGCGTTCCTGCGCTGGGGCCAGGACGCCTTCGACAACTTCTCCGTCGTGCCGCCCGACACCGGGATCGTGCACCAGGTCAACCTCGAGTACCTCGCGCGCGTCGTCTTCGTGGATGACGACGGCAACGCCTACCCGGACACGCTCGTCGGCACCGACTCGCACACCACGATGATCAACGGGCTGGGCGTGCTGGGCTGGGGCGTCGGCGGCATCGAGGCCGAGGCGGCGATGCTCGGCCAGCCGATGTCGATGCTCATCCCGCAGGTCCTGGGCTTCAAGCTCCACGGCGAGCTGCCCGAGGGCGCCACCGCGACCGACCTCGTCCTCACGGTCACCGAGCTCCTGCGCAAGAAGGGCGTGGTGGGCAAGTTCGTCGAGTTCTACGGCCCCGGCGTCTCGCGCCTTCCGCTGGCCGACCGCGCGACGATCGGCAACATGAGCCCGGAGTTCGGCTCGACCTGCGCGATCTTCCCGGTCGATCGCGAGACGCTGCGCTACCTGGCCTTCTCCGGGCGCCCGAAGGAGCTCATCGCGCTCGTCGAGGCCTACGCCAAGGAGCAGGGCCTCTGGCACGACGAGAACGCCGAGGAGCCGACCTTCTCCGACACCGTCGAACTCGACCTCGGTGACGTCGAGCCCTCGTTGGCGGGCCCCAAGCGCCCGCAGGACCGCGTGCCGCTGCACGGCGCGAAGGACGCCTTCCGCGCGGCACTGGCCGACCTCGTCGGTCGGGACGCCGAGGAGCAGATCGCCCACGGCCACGACGAGGCCATCGCCGAGACCTTCCCCGCCTCCGATCCGCCCGCCAACGGCGCGCCCGGCCACGAGCCCGACCCGCACGAGCCCGCCGCCGCGCCCGCGGTGGCCGCCGGGACAGTGATCGCCGAGCACTCCGAGACCGCGGCCGACGTCACGCTCGACGGGGAGACCTTCAAGCTCGACCACGGGCACGTCGTCATCGCCGCCATCACGTCGTGCACCAACACCTCCAACCCGTCGGTCATGCTCGGCGCCGGGCTGCTGGCCCGCAATGCCGCGGCCCGCGGGCTGACGCGCCAGCCGTGGGTCAAGACGTCGCTGGCGCCCGGGTCCAAGGTGGTGACCGAGTACCTCGACCGCGCCGGGCTGACCGAGCCGCTCGAGGAGCTCGGCTTCAACCTCGTCGGCTACGGCTGCACGACGTGCATCGGCAACTCCGGCCCGCTGCCCGACGAGATCAGCGCCGCGGTCGCCGAGCACGACCTCGCGGTCTGCTCCGTGCTCAGCGGCAACCGCAACTTCGAGGGGCGCATCAACCCCGACGTGAAGATGAACTACCTGGCCTCGCCGCCGCTCGTGGTCGCCTATGCGATCGCCGGCACCATGGACCTCGACCTCGTCGACGATCCGCTCGGCGTCGACGCCGACGGCAACGAGGTCTACCTCAGGGACATCTGGCCCTCGACCAAGGAGATCGCGCAGACCGTCGAGGAGGCCGTGCAGTCGGACATGTTCCGCAAGAGCTACGGCGAGGTCTTCGACGGCGACGAGCGCTGGAACGGCCTCGAGGTTCCCACCGGCGACCGCTTCGCATGGGACGAGCAGTCGACCTACGTGCGCCAGCCGCCGTACTTCGAGGGCCTGCCGCCGGAGCCCACTCCCGTCGAGGACGTCGAGGGCGCGCGCGTGCTGGCCAAGCTCGGCGACAGCGTCACCACCGACCACATCTCGCCCGCCGGGTCGATCAAGGAGGACGGCCCCGCCGGGGCCTACCTCAAGGAGCACGGCGTGCAGAAGCGCGACTTCAACTCCTACGGATCGCGGCGCGGCAACCACGAGGTGATGATGCGCGGCACCTTCGCCAACATCCGCCTGCGCAACCAGCTCGCGCCGGGCACCGAGGGCGGCGTGACGAGGAAGGACGGTCAGGAGATGTCGATCTACGACGCAGCGATGGCCTATGCGGAAGAGGGCACGCCGCTGGTCGTCCTCGGCGGGCAGGAGTACGGCTCGGGCTCGTCGCGCGACTGGGCGGCCAAGGGCACGAACCTGCTCGGCGTCCGGGCGGTGATCGCCGAGTCCTTCGAGCGCATCCACCGCTCGAATCTCGTCGGGATGGGCGTGCTGCCGCTGCAGTACCCCGAGGGCGAGTCGGCCGAGTCGCTGGGACTCACCGGCGACGAGGAGTTCTCGATCACCGGCCTGGCCGAGCCGCTCAACGCCGGCGAGCTCCCGCGCTCGGTCTCGGTGCGCGCGGGTGACACGGAGTTCGAGGCGCGCCTGCGCATCGACACGCCCAAGGAGGCGGACTACTTCCGCCATGGCGGGATCCTGCAGTACGTGCTGCGCTCGCTGATCGGGAGCGACGCCTGATGCCCGCGGTCCTCATCTGCGGCGACACGCTGCGCTCGCCCGAGATGCGCCACGAGGTGCCGCTCGGGATCGGCGACCCGTTCCTGTACCTCGAGATCGATGGGCGCAGGGCGGTCCTCACCAACGTGCTCGAGGTCGACCGCATCGCCCAGCAGGCGCCGGAGCTCGAACGTCTGCTCGGCGAGCAGTTCGGCCGCGACGAGCTGATCGCCCAGGGGCTGTCCTACGAAGCGATCGACCGCGAGCTGTACGTCCGCGCCGTGCGCGAGCTCGGGATCGCCGATGCCCTCGTGCCGCCCGACTTCCCGCTCGCGGTGGCCGATCGCCTGCGCGCCGAGGGGGTCGAGCTGACCGCCGACGACAACCTCTTCGTCGAGCGCCGGCGACGCAAGACCAGCGCCGAGCTGGCCGGCATCCGCCGGGCCTCCCACGCCGCCGTGGCCGGCGCCGAGGAGTGCGCGCGCGTGCTGCGCGAGGCCGAGATAGTCGGCGACGGGCTGCGCTACGACGGCGAGGTCCTGACCTCCGAGGCGCTGCGCGCGCGCATCCGCGAGGTGTGCGCGCGTCTCGGTGCCCCGGCTCCCGACGACATCATCGTGGCGCCCATGCGGCCGGGCGACGCCGTCGGCCACGAGTCCGGCAGCGGGCCGCTGCCCGCGCACGCCGCGATCTGCCTGGACCTGTGGCCGCAGGACGAGGCGTCGGGCTGCTGGGCCGACATGACGCGCACGTGGGTGCGCGGCGACGTCTCCGACGCGGTGGCCGACCTGCACCGGCTGGTGCTCGAGGCTCACGAGCGCTCGCTCGAGGCCGTCCGCCCGGGAGTGCTCGGCGTCGACGTCTACGGCGCGGCCTGCGACGTGTTCGAGGCCGCCGGCCATCCGACCCAGCGCACCAAGAAGCCCGGCGAGACGCTCCAGTACGGCTTCTTCTTCGGGCTCGGCCACGGCGTCGGGCTCGAGGTCCACGAGGCGCCCGCGCTCGGGCGGACCGGCCGCGCACCGCTCATCGCCGGCGACGTGGTCGCCGTCGAGCCTGGCACCGTCGACCCCGAGCACGGCGGTATGCGCGTCGAGGACCTGGTGCTCGTCAACGACGACGGCTACGAGCTGCTCACCGAACGGTCGTACGAACTCGTCCCGTAGCGCGGCGCGTTCCCCTCACGCTGACGTGCCGACCGCGCTTATGCTGGGCCCGTGATCGAGCCCGAGCCGTGGGACGAAGATCCGCATCTCGACGCCCTGCTCGGCGAGCAGGGCGCGCAGCGCTTTCGCGCGGTGTTCGACGGGTTCCCGGACGGCGTCGGGCTGCTGTGGGCGATCCGCGGCGAGGGCGGCCGCATCGTCGATTTCGAGTTCGGCTACGGCAACCCGATGATCATGCGCATGTTCCAGCTCCCGCGCACGCAGCGCGGGCGCTACACGCTGCTCGAGGCGCTGCCGGTCATGCGCGACAACGGCCATTTCGACGCGTACGTGCGCGTCTGCGACACGGGCGAGGCGCTGAGCGACGAGATCCACTTCGACACGCCGTTCGGCGACGGCTACATCCAGGGCAACATCCTGCGGCGCACGGCCAAGCTCGGCGACGGCCTGATCGTCTTCGTCGCGGACGTGACCCGCGAGCGGCGGATGGAGTCCGAGCTGCGCGGCTACGCCGACATGGTCGCCCATGACCTGCGCGAGCCCATCACCGGGATCGCCCACCTCGTCACGCTGCTCGAGCGCCATGCGGGCGAGCCGCCGTCGGCCGAGGTGCTCGCGCTGCTGCGCGCGAGCACCGAGCGCGCACGCGAGCTCATCGACGCCGTCCTCGACTACGCGCGCGCCGGCGAGCTGCAGCGCGAGCGCGTCGCCCTCGACCGCGTGATGAGCGACGTGGCGGCCGACCTGCGGCCGAGCCTCGACGAGCTCGGCGCGTCGCTCGAGGTGGCTGCCCTGCCCGAGGTCGACGGCGATCCCCGCCAGCTGCGCCGCGTGCTGCAGAACCTCGTCGGGAACGCGGTGAAGTTCCGCGGCGAGGCGGCGCCGCGCGTGGCGGTCTCGGCCCTGAAGGGCAGCGAGGGCTGGGTCGTGACCGTGCGCGACAACGGCCTCGGCGTCGACCCCGACCATGCAAGCCGCATCTTCGGCATGTTCTCCCGCCTGAACGGCGACACCGAGGGGACGGGGATCGGCCTCGCGGTGTGCCGGCGGGTCGTCGAGGCGCACGGCGGGCGCATCTGGGTCGAGGCAGCGGAGGGCGGGGGCAGCGCCTTTCGCTTCACCCTGCCCTTCGCCCCGTGAGCGCCGCGGAGGTCGTGCGCCGCTGTAGCGAGCTGGCGGCGATCAGCGAGGAGGACGGCCGCCTCACCCGGCGCTTCGCGACGCCGGCGATGGCGCGCGCCAACGCCCTCGTCGGCGGCTGGATGGCCGCGGCGGGGATGGCCGTGCGCACCGACCCGGCGGGCAACCTCGTCGGGCGTGTCGAGGGCGCCGACCCGGCCGCGGGGACCCTGCTGCTCGGCTCGCACCTGGACACGGTGCGCGATGCGGGCGCCTTCGACGGGCCGCTCGGCGTGCTCGCCGCGGTGGCGTGCGTGGAGCGACTGCGCGCAGAGGGAGCGCCGCTGCCCTTCGCGATCGAGGTCCTGGGGTTCAGCGACGAGGAGGGCCTGCGCTACGGGACGGCCTACCTCGGCAGCCGCGCGGTGGCCGGGAGCTTCGAGCCTGCGCTGCTCGACCTCGTCGACGACGACGGCGTGACCCTCGGCGCCGCGCTGCGCGACTTCGGCGGCGCACCCGACGAGGTCGGTGGCGCCTCGCGGCGCGGCGACCGGCTGGTCGGCTACTGCGAGGTTCACATCGAGCAGGGACCCGTGCTCGAGGGCCGCGACATGGCGGTGGGGGTGGTCAGCGCGATCGCCGGGGCCACGCGCGCGGAGCTCGAGTTCTCGGGACGCGCCGGACACGCCGGCACCGTGCCCATGGACGCACGGCACGACGCGGCGTGCGCGGCGGCCGAGTGGGTGCTGGCGGTGGAGGCGGCGGCCCGCGCCGAGCCGGCGCTCGTGGCGACGGTCGGCCGGCTGGAGGCGCGGCCCGGAGCGCCCAACGTGGTGCCCGGCGCCGCCATCGCCTCGCTCGACGTGCGCCACGCCGACGATGCGGTGCGCGAGGCCGCGGTGAGCGCGCTGCGCGCCGAGGCGCAGCGGATCGGAGCCGGGCGCGGCGTCGAGGTGGCGTGGCGCGAGGTCATGAGCGCGCCGGCGGTCGCGGCCGACCCAGCGCTGACGGCGCGCCTCGCCGCGGCGGTGGCCGAGCACGGGCTGCCGGTGGTGACGCTGCCCAGCGGCGCCGGGCACGACGCGGTGGCGCTCGCCGAGCTGACCGGCGTCGCGATGCTCTTCGTGCGCTGCGCGGGCGGGGTCAGCCACCACCCCGACGAGTCCGTCGACGAGGCCGACGTGGCCGTGGCGCTCGACGTGCTGCACACGTTCGTCCGCGGGCTCGCGCGGTGAGCGACCTCGACCTGCTCATTCGCGGCGACGAGCGCGACCTCGCGGTGGCCGATGGGCGCATCGTCGCCGTCGGGCCCGAGCTCGACGGCCCGGCGCGGGAGGAGATCGACGCCTGCGGGCTGCTCGTGCTGCCCGGCGTGGTCGACGCCCATGTCCACCTCAACGAGCCGGGGCGCGCGGACTGGGAGGGCTTCGCCACCGGGACCGCGGCGCTGGCGGCGGGCGGGACGACCTGCGCGATCGACATGCCGCTCAACGCGGTGCCGCCGACGATCGACGGCGCCGCCTTCGACGCCAAGGTGGCAGCGGCGACGGGCGTCGCGCGCGTCGACATCGCGCTGTGGGGCGGACTGGTGCCGGGCGATCGCGACCGCCTCGACGAGCTGGCCGCACGCGGCGTCGTGGGCTTCAAGGCCTTCATGTCGGCCAGCGGGGTGCAGGAGTTCGAGGCCGCCGACGACCTGACGCTGCTGGAGGGGATGGCCCGCGCAGCGCGCCTCGGCCTGCCCGTGGCCGTGCACGCCGAGAGCGAGGAGCTCACGAGCCGGCTGGCGCGCCGCGCGGTGGCCGAGGGCCGGGTGGGCGTGCGCGACTACCTGGCCTCGCGGCCCGTGCTCGCCGAGCTCGAGGCCATCGGGCGGGCGATCGCCTTCGCCGCCGAGACGGGCTGCGCGCTGCACGTCGTCCACGTCTCGAGCGGCCGCGGCGTCGCCCTCGTGGCGCAGGCGCGGGCGACCGGGGTCGACGTCACGTGCGAGACGTGCCCGCACTACCTGGTGCTGGACTCCGACGACGCCGAGCGCCTGGGCGCCGTGGCCAAGTGCGCCCCGCCGCTGCGCGGCGCGGGCGAGCGCGAGGCCCTGTGGGCGGCGCTGCGCGCCGGCGACGTCGACCTGGTGGCCACCGACCACTCGCCGGCGCCCGCGGCGCTCAAGCAGGGCGACGACTTCTTCGCCGTGTGGGGCGGGATCGGCGGCGCCCAGACGCTGCTGGCGCTGCTCTACGACGAGGGCGTCGTGGCCCGCGGCCTCGCGCCGGCGGCGCTGGCCGGCCTGCTCGCCGCGGCGCCGGCACGGCGCTTCGGCCTGGCGCCGGCCAAGGGCGCGCTCGCGGTCGGCGCGGACGCCGACGTGGCGCTCCTCGACCCCGCGGCGACGTGGACCGTCGCCCGCGAGGAGCTCCTCGACCGCCACCGGCTGAGCCCGTTCGCGGGCCGCGTGCTGCGCGGGCGCGTGGTGCGCACGATCCTGCGGGGGCGCACTATCGCGCGCGACGGTCGGACGGTCGGCGAGCCCTACGGGCGCGTGGTGGCGCGCGGCGCCTAGGCTTGTGCGCCGTGAGCGCCCTGGACGACGCCATCGCCGAGCTCGCGCGGTTCAACGACGACCCCGAGGCCGGCGGGATCACCCGCGAGGTCTACACGCCGACGTACGCGACCGCGCTCGAGTGGGTGGCCGAGCGCATGCGCGGCGCGGGCCTCGACACGCGCCTGGACGCCGTTGGCAACCTCTTCGGCCGCTGGGCCGGAACCGACCCCGCCGCGCCGGTCGTGATCACGGGCTCGCACGTCGACACGACGCTCAACGCCGGCGCCTATGACGGCGTGCTCGGCGTGCTGGGCGCGATCGAGGCGGTGCGCGCGCTGCGCGAGCGCGGCGCGGCCCCGCTGCGCTCGATCGACGTCGTCGCGTGGGCGGGGGAGGAGCCGCGCTTCGGCACCGGCTGTGTGGGCAGCCGCGCGGCCGCCGGCGAGCTCGCGCGCGCCGACCTCGACCGGCTCGTCGATCGCGAGGGGACGAGCATGGCCCGCGCGCTGAGCGACGCGGGCTTCGACCCCGATCGGCTGGAGGACGCGCGCATCGATCCCGGCGCCGTGCACGCACTGGTGGAGCTGCACATCGAGCAGGGGATCGTGCTCGAGACCCACGGCGAGCAGATCGGCGTCGTCACCGCCATTGCCGCCCCGCACGACTTCCGCCTGACCTTCCGCGGCGCCGCCACCCACGCGGGCGCCACGCCGATGGCCCTGCGTCGCGACGCGCTGGCCGGCGCGGCCGAGGCCATGGTGGCGCTCGAGCGGGCCGCCCGCGAGTCGCCCAGCGGGACGACGGTCGGCACCGTCGGCGTGGTGCGAGCCCGGCCCGGGGCGATCAACGTCGTGCCCGGCGAGGTCGAGCTCGACGTCGACGTGCGCGACAGCGACCTCGCCGCGCGCGAGCACGTGGTCGAGGCGATCGTGGCGGCCGCGCGCGAGATCGCCGCGCGGCGCGACCTCGAGGTGGAGGTGGCGCCGATCGTCGAGGACGTGCCCGTGACCTGCGACGCGGGCGTGGTGACCGCGGCGCAGGAGGCGGGCCGCGAGCTCGAGCTCTCCGTGCGCCTGATGACCAGCGGCGCCTACCACGACGCGATGATCATGGGCCGCCGCGTGCCGGTCGGCATGATCTTCGTCCCCAGCGCCGGCGGCGTCAGCCACCACCCCGACGAGTACACGGCGCCCGAGGATCTCGAGCGCGGCGTGCGGGTGCTGGCCGGGACGCTGTCGCGGCTGGCGGCCTGACGGGTTCGTCCGCGTGCTGGCCGGGACGCTGTCGCGGCTGGCGGCCTGACGGGATCGTCCGCGCTGCGTCTTGGGTGCTGCGCGGCGCCTACTCCCGCATCGAGGGAAGGGAAGGGAAGGGGAGTGGCGGTGGCCGGCGGGCTGGCGCTCCTCGAGCGTCGGCGGTGCTCGGCGCGGAGTTCGTACGCGCTGCGAGCGTCTTTCGCAACACGTTCCGCGGGCGGCCGGAGGGGTGGCCGCTCTTATGCATCCCACAGATGCGCAAAGAGCGACCACCCCCTTGGCGTCTCCAAAGACTGTTGTGAAACGCGCGCGATTGCGCTCCCAACACACACGCGTCTGAGGACGACGGCGCGCGTCGCGAACCGCCGGCCAACTCCCTTCCCCCTCGGTGATGCTGTTCAGTGCTGCCGAAGCGTCGCGAGCCGCAGAACCGCAAGCCGCGGCTCAGCGCGGCGCCTTGGGCTTCGCGCTGAGCGTCTCGGCCGCGGTCGTGCCCTCGCGGCTGATGCGAGCGCTCAGGGCGAAGGGCCGCGGCGACGTGGTGCGGTCGAGCTTGGTGACGCGGTAGAGCGTGACCTCGGCCACCGCGGTACGCAGCGGCAGCCCCGTCACGCGCAGGCCGCCCTTGCGGAAGCTCACGGCCGGCTTGCCGGCGGCAGCCAGCAGACGCGGCGCGGAGCCCTTCTTGGGCAGCCAGAGCTTGTAGCGCAGCGGCTTGGCCTGGCCGCCGACGTAGAGGCGGATGAAGCCGGCCACGCGCCGCTTGGCGGTCTGGGCGGGCAGCAGCGCGCCGGGCACCGTGAAGGACAGCTGCGTCAGCGCGGTGCGCGAGTCGACGCGCAGGCGCAGCCCGGCGCCGGCGGTCGTGCGCCAGCGCTGCGCGGTGAAGAGCGTCTGGCAGGGCTGGGTCTGGAGCGTCAGCGCGACCGTCTTCGCGGCGCCGCGACGACCGCGCACCGCGGTGCTCAGCGTGTGCACGCCGACCTTGCCGAGCTGGGCCGGGGTCAGCGTGGCGCTGTGGCGCGGGTCCTTGCCGGCGCCGATCGCGCGCCCGTCGAGCTGGTAGCTCACGCGCTTGGCCTTGCCGCCCGTGATCTCGGTGGTCAGGCGCACGGGCGAGTTGCGCAGCGCCGGCCCGGTGGTGTAGGCGCGCACGCGGACGGTGCCGATGCCGGCGAGGGCGACGCGGCGGTACTTGGCGCCGCCGACGAGCTGCTGGCAGCTCGTCTCGTCGATCAGGCCGCCGGCCACGCCCGCGAGGTCGTCGGGATCGGACGCGGCCTGCACGGGCGAGCTCGTGGTCGTGGTCGTGGTCGTCGAGCCGGCGTCGTTGGTGGCGGTGACCTCCGCGCGCAGCGTGTGGCCGACGTCGTCGGCGCCCGGCGTGTAGGTGTCGTCCGTTGCGCCGGGGATGTCGACGCAGTTGGCGCCCTTCGCGTCGCAGCGCTGCCACTGGTAGGTGTACGTCGCCGGCCCCGGGACGCTCCAGTTCCCCGGATCGGCGGTCAGCGGGTGGCCCTGGGTGACCGGTGCCGGCGACGAGAGGACGGGCGGCGTGGTGCTGACCGGCGCCGACGAGGCCTTGATGGCGATCGGCGCCGAGGCGGTGGGC
Source organism: uncultured Actinomycetes bacterium (assembly GCA_963807305.1). GTDB lineage: Bacteria > Actinomycetota > Thermoleophilia > Solirubrobacterales > Solirubrobacteraceae > JAOPZW01. The sequence continues at coordinate 36,594 of CAWEBN010000010.1, read as the reverse complement.
GTCGAGGTGCCGGCGTCGTTGGTCGCGGTGACGACCACGCGGACGGTCCCGCCGACGTCGGCGCCGCTGGGCGTGTAGTGGCTGCCCGTCGCGCCCGCGATGTTCTGGCAGTTGTTGCCGTCGGCGTCGCAGCGCTGCCACTGGTAGCCGTAGCTCAGCGTGCCCGTGCCGTTCCAGCTGCCGGCGTCGGCGCTCAGCGCCTCGCCGTCGTGCGCGACGCCGCCGCCGGCGGGGGCGCCGACCGTCGGGCCCGCGCCGGTGCTCGTGGCCGGGCCCTCGTCGGAGACGAGGAAGAAGGCCGAGGGCATGAAGTACTCGTTGGTCGAGCTGAACGCCAGCGTGGCCGAGCTCTGGTCGTTGACCAGGGCGCCGGCGTTGACGAAGGTGTCGAGGTCGAGCCCGAACTGGTTGACGTAGTCCGGCGTCTTGGCCGAGAAGCGCGTGCCGTCCGTCTCGATCGTGGAGTTCATCGCGTTGTTGACCGGGTTCAGCGCGTCGGTCAGCGGATGGCCGTTGAAGGTCGCCGTCTCCGTGGCGAGGCTCGCGTCGCCCTCGTAGGAGAGCAGCCCGGCCTTGGTGGTCAGGGTGCCCGTGGCGGGCGTGTGGAAGGGTGCGATGACCGTCGAGAAGGTGTGCCCCGAGTCGACGGTGCCGAGCCCGTCGTAGACGTTCAGGCGCCGCATCGGCTGCGCGTTGTCGCGGTAGGCGACGATCAGCGCCCAGCCGGCGAAGCGGTCCTGGCCGGTGCCGGTCTGGATGTCGGCGACCGAGTAGTTCCCGGCGCCGCCGGTCGTCACGAGCGCGGTCACGTCGCGGAAGGCGCGGTAGCGCGTCGCCTGCAGGCTGGAGGTGAGGACGTCGCCGGCGGTCGCGGAGATCGACTGGTAGGACCCGCCCGGGACCTGGAGCTTGACCGTGCCCTTGGCGGCGGCGCTCGGTGCCACGGCGCCGTTCGTGCCGGCGCTCGTGTCGGCGCCCCAGTACAGGCCCGCCCACAGCACCGTCGCGCCGGCGGGAAGGGCGACCGTGGCCGACGAGGAGTTGACGGCGCCGCCGGCCACGTTGACCGGCGTCATGTTCCAGTTGTTGTTGTTCAGCGTGCCGCCGATGGCGCTCTGTGCGTCCGTGCAGCCGGCGGTCGCGGTCGGGCAGGTGAGGACCGTGTTGCCCACCGCGGCGATGTCGCCGTGCGCCGTCTGCGCGAAGCGCGCAGTGAAGGGGGCGTCGGCGGCGTGCGCCGGCGCCGCCATGAGCGCCAGCGCCAGGGTGGCGCCGAGCAGGCGGGCGGTGCGTGAGATGGTGACGGGCGTGCGCATGGTTGCGTGACGTGGTGGTCAGCAGACCGGCGGCCGAGCCATCTCCGAGGCGGAGACCTCTTGCTTTGCGTCCCCGCCTCACGACGGGTTTGCCCTTTTCGTCCTCTGTGCAGGGGATATCGACCGGCGCAATGCACGCGCTCAGCGGTGTGGACGAAGGGACGAGCGGCGTCCTACTCAGAAACCGTCGCGCCACACATCTTTGTAGAGCAGGTACTCGGATGGGTGGTCGCCGGCGACGAAGGACTGCGGGCAGTAGGGCGCCATGTAGATGAAGTCGCCGGCGCGCACTTCGAGCTCGCGATCCTCGAGCAGATAGGTCCCGCCGCCGGCGGTCATGTAGAGCCCGTGCTCCTCGTCGTGGATCTCGACCTTGTCGAGCCCGACGCCGGGATCGAAGGCCAGCAGGCTCATGTTGAAGTCGAACGCGGGGTCGGTCGTGGGCAGCAGCTCGCGGCGGCGGAAGCCGGGGACGTCGGTCTCGGCGAACGGCTCGTCGTCGCGGTGACCCGACAGCGCCCGGGGCGCAACGAGGTCGGGATGCGGCTCGTAGCGGCGCTTGACGATGAGCAGCCGCGTGGGCTGCTCGCCCGCGGCCACGTGGTAGACGTCGTCGCCGGGCAGGTACGCGAAGCCGCCGGCGTGCAGCGCGATCGTGTCGCCGCCCGAGAGGACCGCCGCGTCGCCCTCGAGCCCGTAGAGGAACGTCTCGAAGCCCGGCTCGACCGGGCGCACCGTGCCCTCCCGGGCCGCCAGGGAGACGAGGTACTCGCCGATCCGGGCGGGCGCCATGCGCGGCGTGACGAGCTTGACCACGGGCGCGTCGCCGAACGGCGGCAGGCGGCTCGGGTAGTGGTTGGCCGGGGTGACGAGCGTGAACGACAGCCCCCGGACGCCACGTGAGGTCTCCATCCGTGCATCATGCTCGAACCGGTGGAGATCCTCGCGCCCGACACCTGGGAGCAGGCGCTCGCCATGAAGGCGGCCCAGCCCGAGGCGATCCCGATCGCCGGCGGCACCGACCTCATGGTGGCGCTGAACTTCGATCGCGCCCGCCCGCAGGCCATCCTGGACCTCACGCGCGTGCCCGAGCTGCGCGAATGGGGGACCGACGACGGCCGCCTGCGCGTCGGCGCCGGCGTGACCTACACGCGGCTCATCGCCGAGCTCGGCGACCGCCTGCCGGGCCTGGCCATCGCCGCGCGCACGGTGGGCTCCCCGCAGATCCGCAACCGCGGGACGGTGGGCGGCAACCTCGGCACCGCCTCGCCCGCCGGCGATGGGCTGCCGCCGCTCTACGTCTCCGACGCCGAGGTCGAGCTGGTCAGCGCGACGGGCGCGCGGCGCCTGCCGGTCACGGAGTTCGTCACCGGGCCCAAGCGCCAGGCCGCGCGCGAGGACGAGCTCATCGCCGCCTTCCACCTCCCCGCCGCGACCGGTGCCCAGCAGTTCGCCAAGATCGGCACGCGCAACGCGATGGTCATCGCCGTGTGCTCGCTCTCGCTGGCGATCTGGCCCGAGCGCCGCGCGGTGTGCGCGTGCATCGGCTCGGCCGGCCCCACGCCGATGCGCGCGGGCGAGGCCGAGGCCTTCATCGCGGGCGTGCTCGACGAGGAGGGGCTCTGGGAGGGGCGCGGCCCGATCGCCGACGCAGCCGTGGAGCGCTTCGGTGAGCTCGTCGCGGCCGCCGCGGCCCCGATCGACGACGTCCGCGGCAGCGCCGCCTACCGCCGCCACGCGCTCGGCGTGCTCGCGCGGCGCACGCTGACGTGGGCGTGGGAGGAGCAGCGGTGCGCCTGACCCTCACCGTCAACGGCGAGCTGCGCGAGGCCGACGGCGTCTGGGAGGGCGAGAGCCTGCTCATGGCCCTGCGCGACCACCTCGATCTCCCGGGCTCGAAGAACGCGTGCGAGCAGGGCGAGTGCGGCTCGTGCTCGGTCTATCTCGACGGCGAGCTCGTGTGCTCGTGCCTCGTGCTCGCCGGCCAGGCCGAGGGTCGGGAGGTCGTCACCGTCGAGGGGTTGGCCGCGGGCGAGCAGCTCCACGCGGTGCAGGAGGCCTTCGTGGAGGCCGGTGCCGTGCAGTGCGGCTTCTGCACGCCAGGGCTGATCGTCGCCAGCCACGACCTGCTGGCGCGCAACGCCGCGCCGACGGACCCCGAGATCCGCGAGGCGCTGGCCGGCAACCTGTGCCGCTGCACGGGCTACGAGAAGATCCTCGACGCGGTGCGCCTGGCGGCGCGGCGGCTGGCCGACCGGGAGCAGGCGGCGTGACGCGGACGATCGTCGAAGGCTGCGCCATCGCCACCGTCGACGTGGCCGGCACGGAGCACCGCGACGGCCACATCGTCATCGAGGACGACCGCATCGTCGCCGTCGGCGAGGGCCCGGCGCCCGCGGGCGAAGCGCGCCGTATCGATGGCCGCGGCTGCCTCGCCACCCCGGGCCTCGTCAACTGCCACCACCACCTCTACCAGTGGGCCACGCGCGGGCTCGCGCAGCAGGCGACGCTCTTCGAGTGGCTCGTCGAGCTCTATCCGGTGTGGGCCCACGTCGACGACGAGGTGGAGTCGGCCGCTGCGCGTGCCGGGCTGGCGGCGCTCGCGCGCTCGGGCTGCTCGACCTCGACCGACCACCACTACGTCTTCCCCGCCGGCGCCGGCGACCTGCTCGAGGTCGAGATCGAAGCGGCGCGCGGCCTCGGCGTGCGCTTTCACCCGTGCCGCGGATCCATGGACCTCGGGCAGTCCGACGGCGGCCTGCCCCCGGATGCGGTCGTCGAGGACCGCGACGCGATCCTGGCCGCCAGCGAGGCCGCCATCGACCGCTTCCACGACCCGGCACCCGGGGCCATGGTGCGGATCGCGCTGGCGCCGTGCTCGCCCTTCTCGGTCACGCCCGAGCTGATGGCGGAGACCGCACAGCTCGCGCGCCGCCGCGGCGTGCGCCTGCACACGCATCTGGCCGAGACGCTCGACGAGGAGGTCTTCTGCCGCGAGCGCTTCGGCGTACGCCCCGTGCAGTACCTCGAGGACCTCGGCTGGCTGGGGGACGACGTGTGGCTCGCCCATTGCGTCCATCTGAGCGCCGACGAGGTCGCCCGGCTCGGCGCGACGGCCACCGGCGTGGCGCACTGCCCGAGCTCCAACGCGCGCCTGGGCGCGGGCATCGCACCGGTCGTCGATCTCGCGCGCGCCGGCGCGCCCGTCGGCCTCGGGGTCGACGGCGCGGCGTCCAACGAGTCCGGCGCCCTGGCCGTCGAGCTGCGCGAGGCGCTGCTCTACGCGCGCCTGGCCGGCGGCCCGGCCGCGATCACGGCCCGCGGCGCGCTCGCGCTGGCCACCATCGACGGCGCCCGCTGCCTGGGCCGCGACGACGAGCTGGGGTCGCTCGAGCCCGGCAAGCTCGCCGACGTCGCGCTGTGGCGGCTGGACGGCCTGGACCACGCCGGGATCGAGGACCCCGTCGCGGCGCTCGTCCTCGGCGCGCCGCGCCCGGTGGACCTGCTGCTCGTCGGCGGCCGCGCGATCGTCGAGGGCGCCGAGCTGCGCACCGGCGACGTCGACGCGATCGGGCGCGACATCGCACGCCAGAGCCGCCGGCTGCTCGACCGGGTGCAGGCGGCGGCGTGACCATCGTCCCCGAGACCCCGGCCCGCGAGCGCCGCGAGATCCAGCGCCCCAACCGGGTCGGGATCACCACGGTGCGGGCCGACGGGGTGCCCAAGGTCAAGGGCGAGTTCGAGTACGCCTCGGACATGCGCATGGAGGGGATGCTGCACGGCGCCACGCTGCGCAGCCCGCATCCGCGCGCGGACATCTGGGGCATCGACATCGGGGCGGCGCTGGCCATTCCCGGCGTCCACGCCGTCCTCACGCACGCCGACGTGCCGGGGCGCAAGACCTACGGGATGGAGGTCGCGGACCAGCCCGTGCTGGCCATCAACCACGTGCGCTACCAGGGCGAGCCGGTGGCGATCGTCGCCGCCGACCACCCCGAGACGGCGCGCCGCGCGGCCGACGCGATCGTCGTCGACTACCGCGAGCTCGAGCCGCTGACCGACGCCGAGGCGGCCATGGCGCCCGGCGCGCCGGAGCTGCATCCCGACACGCCGGACACGCCGCGGCTGCACGGCACCGGCAACGTCCTGCGCCATCTGCGCATCAACCACGGCGACCCCGACGCGGCGGCCGACGTCGTGGTCGGCGGCGAGTACGAGGTCGGCATGCAGGACCAGGCCTTCCTCGGGCCCGAGTCGGGGCTGGCGGTGCCCGACGGTGCGGGCGGGGTCGACCTCTACATCGCGACGCAGTGGCTGCACGTCGACCAGGGCCAGGTGGCGGAGTCGCTCGGCCTGCCGCCCGAGAAGGTGCGCCTCACCCTCGGCGGCGTCGGCGGCGCCTTCGGCGGGCGCGAGGACCTCTCGATGCAGATCCATGCCTGCATGCTCGCCCTGCACACCGGGCGCCCGGTGCGGATCGCCTACAACCGCGAGGAGTCCTTCTACGGCCACGTCCATCGCCACCCGTGCACGATGCGCTACGAGCACGGCGCCACGCGCGACGGTCGCCTCGTCTTCGTCCGCGCGCGGATCGTGCTCGACGGCGGGGCCTACGCCTCGAGCTCGACCGCCGTGTGCGCCAACGCGGCGTGCTTCGCCTGCGGGCCCTATGAGGTGCCCAACGCGCGCCTCGACAGCTACGTCGTCTACACCAACAACCCGCCGTGCGGGGCGATGCGCGGCTTCGGCGCGGTGCAGGTCGCCTTCGCCCACGAGGCGCAGATGGACAGGCTGGCCGCGGCGCTGGGCATGGACCCCGTCGATCTGCGGATCCTCAACGCCATGGGCCCCGACAGCCGCATGCCCACGGGGCAGCGCGTCGGCGAGCCGGCGCCGGTGGCCGAGCTGCTCGAGCGCGTCCGGGCGATGCCGATGCCGCCCGACGGCGCCGACGGCCTGCCCGGGCGGCGTCGCGAACGTGACCCACGGCGAGGGCGTGCGCCGGGGTGTCGGCTACGGCATCGGGATCAAGAACATCGGCTTCTCGGAGGGCTTCGACGACTACTCGACGGCGCGCGTGCGCCTGTCGATCGAGGGCGGCGAGCCGCTCGTCGAGGTCCACTCGGCCGCGGCGGAGGTCGGCCAGGGGATCGTCACCGTGCAGGCCCAGATCGCCCGCACCGAACTGGGCGTCGAGCGCGTGGCGGTGCTCGACGCCGACACGCGGGTGGGCTCGGCGGGGTCGACCTCAGCATCGCGCCAGACCTACGTCACCGGCGGCGCGGTCAAGGCCGCGTGCGAGGCGGTGCGCGAGCGGCTGGAGGCGCTGGCGGCCGAGCGCGGGGTGACCGCGGATCCGGCCGCCGTGCTCGAGGAGGGCGAGGCGATCGAGGAGACCATCGAGTGGCGCCATCGCCCGACGCACCGCCTCGACGAGGACGGCCAGGGCGACGCGCACGTGCAGTACGCGTTCTCCGCCCACCGCGCCGTGGTCGACGTCGACACCGAGCTGGGGCTCGTGCGCGTGGTCGAGCTGGCCACCGTCCAGGAGGTGGGCAAGGCCATGAACCCGCAGGCGCTCGAGGGCCAGATCGAGGGCGGCAGCGCGCAGGGGCTGGGCCTCGCGCTGCTCGAGGAGATCCAGATCGTGGGCGGCAAGGTCCTCAACGCGTCCTTCACCGACTACCTGCTGCCCACGATCCTCGACATGCCGCCGATGCGCATCGAGGTGCTCGAGCACGCCGACCCCGAGGCGCCGTACGGCCTCAAGGGCGTCGGCGAGCCCCCCAACATCTCGACGCCGCCCGCCATCGCCGCGGCGCTGCGCGCCGCCACCGGCCGGGCGCTGCCGCGCATCCCGGTGCGCCCCGAGCACCTCGTCGGGCTCGATGCCGAGGAGGCGTTCGTCGCGCGCTACGGCGCGATCTTCGAGCGCTCGCCGTGGGTCGCGCGGGCGGCGTTCGCCGAGGGCCCCTTCGCGGGCGTCGACGACCTGCACGCGGCCATGGTCGCCGCGATGCGCGAGGCGCCGCGCGAGCGTCAGCTGGCGCTCATCCGCGCCCACCCGGAGCTGGCCGGGCGCGAGGCGCAGGCCGCCGAGCTGACCGAGGCGTCGGCGGGCGAGCAGGGCTCGGCGGGACTGCTGCGGCTGACCGCCGACGAGGCGGAGGGCTGGCGCGCGCTCAACGCCGCCTACCGCGAGCGCTTCGGCTTCCCGCTCGTCGTCTGCGTGCGCGAGCACACCAAGGCGTCGATCCTCGCGTGGGGCCAGGAGCGCCTGGGCCACGAGCCCGAGCAGGAGGTCCAGATCGCCCTGGGCGAGATCGCCAAGATCGGGCGCCTGCGCCTGGAGGACCTCGAGCGATGATCACCACCCACGTCCTCGACACCGCCCGCGGGCGCCCGGCCGCCGGCGTGCCGATCGTGCTCGAGCGGGCGACCGGCGACGGCTGGCAGGAGCTCGGCCGCGGCGCGACCGACGCCGACGGGCGCCTGCGCGACCTGGTGGAGGACGGCGCCTCGCCGGGCGCCGGGCGCTACCGGCTGACCTTCGACACCGGCGCCTACTTCCGCGATCGCGGCGAGGCCGCCTTCTATCCCGAGGTCGCCGTCGTCTTCACCGTGGCCGCCGACGAGCACCACCACGTCCCGCTGCTGCTCAGCCCCTTCGGCTACAGCACCTACCGAGGGAGCTGACGCATGACGTTCGTCCTCAGCCAGAGCAACTACGGCAAGTCCGCCATCCGGCTCGTGAAGGTCGTGCGCAACGAGGGCCGCCACGAGCTGTCCGACGTCACGGTCGACGTGATGCTCGACGGCGACTTCCGCGCCGCGCATGACGACGGCGACAACAGCGCCCTGATCGCCACCGACACGATGCGCAACGCGGTGTACGTGCTGGCGGCCAAGCACGACGTCTCGGAGCTCGAGACCTTCGGGCGCGCGCTCGTCGAGCACTTCGTCGTGGCCGGGCCGACGGTGCAGCGCGCGCAGGTGCGGCTCGTCGCGCACCCGTGGGCGCGGCTCGGCGAGCACGAGCACGCCTTCCAGCGCGGGGCGGGCGGGGAGCGGATCGCCATCGTCAGCGGCGACGGACATTCCAGCCGCATCGAGGCCGCCGTCGAGGGGCTCGAGGTGCTGCGCACAACGGGCTCGGGGTGGTCGGGCTTCGTGCGCGACGAGCTGACCACGCTGCCCGAGACCGACGATCGCATCCTCGCCACGGCGGTGAGCGCGCGCTGGAGCTACGCCGAGGGCGGGATCGACTACGGCGCCTCGTGGCAGGCCGCGCGCGACGCGATCCTCGAGGCCTTCGGCGACCACTACAGCCCCTCGGTGCAGTTCACGCTGCGGCGCATGGGACGCGCCGTACTCAAGGCCGTCGACGCCATCGACCGCGTGCACCTGTCGCTGCCCAATCGTCACCACCTGCTCTACGACCTGTCGCGCTTCGGGCTCGAGAACCCCAACGAGGTCTTCCAGGCCACGACCGAGCCCTACGGGCTGATCGAGGGCACGGTCGAGCGCGAGCAGTAGCGGGGGTTGGTCCTGAGCTTCGACTGAGAGGCTAGCCCGGGCGTGGCGCCGTGAACGTCCCGCGCCACTCGAAGACGAGCGCGTCGTCGCGCACGCCGATGCGCACGGCGACGTCGGCGCACGCCGGGCAGCGCAGCACGACGCCGGCGCCCTGGTAGGCGCGGTGGGCGCCGAGCGCGTTCTCGGCGCCGCACGAGTGGCAGCGGCGCTGCATCGTGGTCACCTCCACGGCGAGCACCTCGCTCGAGCAGCCCGGCGATGCCGTTGCCGTCGGTGTGGACCTCGGTCATCTCATCCTCCTGTGGGGCCGAAGCGCTCGGCGTGGATGGTGCGCGGGTCGTGGCCGCCGTCGACGAGCAGGTCGGCCACGGCCTCGACGAAGGGGGTCGGGCCGCAGACGAAGATCAGCGGCCGGGTGTCGGGGTCGGGAACGACCTCGGCCAGCATGGCGGCGTCGACGCGGCGGGCGTAGCCGCCCCAGCCGGCCGGCGGGGTGCGGGTGAAGGTCCAGGCGACGTGCAGCCCGGCGCGCGGCTCGAGCTGCCCGAGCTCTTCGCGGTAGAGCGCGTCCTCCTCGCCGCGTGCGGAGACGAGCACGTGGGCCTCGACGTTGGCCGCGCGGGCGCCGCGGTGGCGCAGCATCGCCATCAGCGGCACCAGGCCCGAGCCGCCGCCGACGAGCACCAGCGGGCCGCCGTCGTCGACCGCCCACGAGAAGTGCCCGCCGATCGGCCCGCGCAGCTCGAACTGGTCGCCGGCGCGCGCCTCCTCCACGAAGTACGGCGAGACCTCGCCGTCGTCGACGAGCTCGACCGTGAGCTCGAGCGCGTCGAGCTCGGGCGCCGAGGCGATCGAGTACGAGCGCTGCGCCTGATAGCCGTCCTCGGCGGTCAGGCGCACGTCGACGTGCTGTCCGGCGCGGTGCCCGGGCCAGTCGGGCGCGTCGAGCACCAGCGTCACGGCGCGCGGCGTCTCGGCGACGACCTCGCGCACGGTCGTCGTGCGCCAGGCGATCGGCCGGCGGCCGATCAGTCGCCCCAGTACCGCTGCTCGCGCCATGGGTCGCCGTAGTTGTTGTAGCCGGCCGCCTCCCAGAAGCCCGGCTCGTCGTCGAGCGTCAGGGCCAGGCCGCGCACCCACTTCGCGCTCTTCCAGAAGTACAGGTGCGGCACGAGCAGCCGCGCCGGGCCGCCGTGCTCGGGATCGAGTGGCTCGCCGCCGTACTCGTAGGCGACCCACGCCTTGCCGTCGCGGATGTCCTCGAGCGGCAGGTTCGTCGTGTAGTCGCCGTCCGACCACGCCGTGACGTACTCGGCCTCGGTGGCGACGTCCTCCAGCAGCGTGTCGACCGAGACGCCCGTCCACGTCGTGTCGAGCTTGGTCCACTTCGTCACGCAGTGGATGTCGACCGTGAAGGTCTCCGACGGCAGCGCGCGCAGCTCGTCCCATGTCCACGAGACCGCCTCGTCGACGGCGCCGTGGATGGTGAGGCTCCACTCGTCGAGCGGCGTGTGCGGCGTCGGGCCGGCCGACAGGACCGGGAAGTCGCGCGTCAGGTACTGGCCGGGTGGGAGGCGACTGGCGTCGTCATCGTCTCGTCGCCGCCCGTGGAAGCCGCGGGTGATGGGAGGCATGGCGCAAGCTTGGCGGATCCGAGCAGCGTGCGCACGCGATCGGCGAGCAGCTGCACCGGGACCTCCATGTCCTGCGCCTCGGGCGCGGGCGCGGCGCGCTTGGCGACCTCGGCCATGAAGGCCGCGACGACGTGCGGGTCGAACTGGCTGCCGGCCTTGTCGCGCAGCTCCTGGCAGGCGGCCTCGTGGCCCACCGCCGCGCTGTAGGCACGCTCGGCGGTCATGGCGTCGTAGGCGTCGCACACCGCGACGACCCGCGCCGCCAGCGGGATCTCGTCGCCGCGCAGCCCGTCGGGATAGCCGCGGCCGTCCCAGCGCTCGTGGGTGGAGCGCACGATCCGCGCCACGGGACGCAGCGCCGGCGCGGCGTTGAGGATCCGCTCGCCGAGGATCGTGTGCTGGTACATGAGCTCCCACTCGGTCGCGTCCAGACCGGCGGGCTTGTCGAGGATCACATCCGGGATGCCGACCTTGCCGACGTCGTGCAGCTCCGCGGCGCGGGCGATCTCGTCGATCTCCTCGCCGTCCATCCCGAGCCGCCGCGCGACGGCGACGGCGAGGTCGGCGACCTCGCTGGAGTGCTCGCGCAGGTCGGGCTGCTTGGCCTGCATCGTGCGCATGAGGACGTCGCGCGCCTGCTCGCGCGCGCCCGAGCGCCCGTGCTTGTGGGAGTACATGCGCTGGTCGGCGAGCTGCAGCGCCTGCTCGAGGGTCGTGGCCTCGTGGGGCAGCAGGACCACGCCGTGCGAGGCGCTGATCGAGAACTCCTCGCCGCTCTCGCACAGCGCGAGCGCGGCGCCGGCCATGACCTCCTCGAGGCGGTCCTCCTCGACGGTGACCACGGCGCAGAACTCGTCGCCGCCGAGCCGGTAGGCCTCGCCGTAGGGCGCCACCGACGCGGCGAGCTTCATGCCCAGGTGGGCGAGCAGCGCATCGCCGGCGGGGTGGCCGAAGGTGTCGTTGTAGGACTTGAAGCCGTCGAGATCGAAGAGCATGAGCAGCAGCGGCGAGCGCTCGTCGGGCGTTGCGAACCACTCGCCGAGGTGCTCGGCCATCTTGCGGCGGTTGCCCAGGCCGGTCAGCGGGTCACTGATCGCCTGCTCGCGCAGGGCGTGATGGCCGAGGATGTCGGCCGCCGCCGTGCGGCCCTTGGCCACGAGCTCGGTCAGCAGCGCGACCTCGTCGTCCTGGAACGGGCGTTCACGGCGCGCGATGGCGACGGCGCCGCGCAGGCCCTCGGGCTCGCCGACGCGGAAGGGGAGCGCGAGCGCCCAGCCGGCCGCGTCGTGCGCGTGCTCGGGCCGGCCGCTGGCGGTCGCCGCCTCGGCGGCGGCGTCGAGCGCGCGGCGCAGGTCGCCGGGCGCGTCGTCGGGGACGAGTCGCGGCGCCCTGCCGAGCAGGCGTAGGCAGCCGGTGTCCGCGTCGAGCGCCTCGATGGAGCCGCGCAGCATGATGTCCACCAGCGCCTCGATGTCGAGCTTGGCGGCGAAGGCGTCGCCCATCCGCCGCACGGCCGACTGCAGGCGGCTGCGCTCGCGGATGGCCAGCTGCAGGCGGCTCTGGGCCTGCTCGATGCGCTCGCGGCGATCGCGGGCCAGCAGCATGAGCAGCCCGGCGAGCGGCAGGACGAGCAGGACGGCGGCCAGGTGGTGCACGGCGGCGTGGCCGGCGAGGAAGCCGATCGGTGCCAGGCAGGCGTCGACGGCGAGCACGTGGACGAAGACCTGGATCTGCAGGTGCGGCGCGATGCCGCGGGCGGCCGCCTCGCGCAACGTTGCGGAGGCCGCATCGAAGAGGCAGCCGCAGAGCAGCGCGACGCCCAGCAGCGGAAGGTTCGAGAGGTCGATCTGCGGCGCGCCGGCGATGACGAGCACGAGCGCCGGTCCGAGGGCGTGCCAGGCGTCGGGGATCGCGAAGAGCAGTCGCAGTGCCGAGCCGCGGCGGAGGACCAGGTCGGTGAGGCGCGACGAGGACGAGGCCCGCGGCCACGAGCAGCGGCACGGTGGCCGGCGGCAGCAGCACGAGCATCGGCACGAGCACGAGCTGCGACGGGAAGACGTAGCCGGCGCCGACGGGGAACTCGACCCGCGACACCAGCGTGTACAGCGCGACGAGGACGACGGCGGTCGCCACGTCGAAGCCCGAGAGTGCACCGGGCACGAGCAGGAGCGCCACGGCACCCAGCCCGAACAGCACGCCCGCCACGAGCTCCGTCAGGAGCTCGCGGCGGTCGACACCGCGCGACCGCGCCTCCCAGGACTCCTCGAGGAGTCGCTCGGCGGCGTGGTCGCTGCGGATGTCGTCGCCTGCGGTCATCCCCGTCCGTAGGGATCGACGTAGACGTCGTCGATCGCCCAGGAGCCTCCGTAGTTCTCGGGGTCGAAGACGAACTGGACGCTGTAGTCCTGGTCGTCGTTCCACAGCGGCAGCAGACGCGCGATGTTCAGCGCGGGCGCTGCGTTCCAGCCCGTGCCGAGATCGAGCGAGCTGACCGTGGTCTCGTTGGTGCGGCCCGACTGGTCCTGCCAGCGCACGCGCACGTTCAGGACGCCCCAGCTCCCGCTGGTGCGTCGGGCGAAGAAGCGCATGGTCGGACGGCTGAGGTCGACGCACACGGTCGGCGAGACGGCGGTGCCGCCCGCGTCGATCGCCAGCGACCTCGAGTCGTTGGCGCCGCGCACCGACCAGGACTCGTTGCCGGCGGTGACCCGAGCCCCCGTCAGCGACCAGCCGCCGGCGCCGAGCTCGAAGCCGCCGTTGGGCACGAGGCTGTAGTCATTGGAGTCGCCGAAGGCCTGGAAGGCCTTGGTCGTCGACGTCGACTGGCACGCCGCCTGTGCGGCGGCGGGAACGACGAAGACCGCAGCGACGCTCAGCAGGGCCGTCAGCCCGGCGCGCAGCCCTCTCGGTCGAAGTACATACGGCAAATCAGGGACCCCCTTGTCCATGTCGACCCGCGCTCGGCGCGGGTGCGGCTCATTGGTCGGCAGCTGAGCCGCGTCCTGGAGACCACGGTCGCCGACATGAGCCGGTTCGGCCTCCTGATGGCGTCCCGATAGCGCTCGGGCCGCCCGATGGACGGTCGTTCGACGACCGATTACCGCCGTTCGGCGGCGCAATCCGCCTTTCGGCGTTTGCTACGCCGCTTGGCGCCCGCCGCGCACGGCGAGCCGCAATGTGTCGAAGAGCTCGTCGATGTCGGCGCTCTTCTCGACCACGGCGTGGGCGCCGGCGGCGCTTGCCTCGCCGTCGAGGCCGGGATCGGCGGTGGCGGTGTAGAGCACGACCTCGGGGGGCGCCGGCTCGGCGCGCAGCGTGCGGCACAGCGCGAGGCCGTCCTCGTCGCCCAGCCGCCAGTCGAGCAGCACGACGTCCGGGCGGGTGTGGCGCAGAGCGGCGAGCAGCTCGTGGCCGTCGCCCGCGGTGCCGACGCACACGAAGCCGGGCTCGGTGCGCAGGACAGCCTCGAGCCCAGCGCGCAGAACGGGATGGTCGTCGACGACGAGAACCCGGATCATGTCCTCATGATGCTCGCATGAGCGCCTCCGCGTCGCGGTACGGCTAGCCCCCGGACCCCGCAATTTGCGCGGATCCGGGGGCCGCCGTCGGGGGCTACGCGGCCTTTGCGGCCACGGTGGCGGTGCCGAGGGTCAGGCCCTCGGTGAAGGCGGTCGTCCCGAAGGCCTGGTTGAGGCCGTCGGCCGCCGTCCTGGTCAGCTTCGCCGTCACCGGGCCCACGGTGACGGCGCGCCCGGAGGTCGCCACCTTGGCAGAGCTCAGGTCGAGCGTCGCGAGGTCGAAGCGGGCCGTGCCGAGCAGGGCCGTGAGCTTGGGCGCCGGCGCGGTCTCGATGGTGAAGTCGCTCACGGCCACCGCGGTCGCGCCCTTGGTCAGCGTGAGCCCGCCGCTGTGGGTGATGCTGCCCGCCAGCGACTTCGCGTCGACCTTGCCGCCCGTGATCGGGAAAGCGAGGCTGCCGTCGGGGCTCGCGGTCGCCGGCGCGGCCGGCGCGGCGCTCACGCCCAGTGCGGCCAGCGCCTGCGCGGCGCCGGGATCGAGCGTCAGGGACGTCGCGCCGCCGGTGAAGGCGATCTGCCCGGGCGTGGCCCTGACCGTCGCGGTCCCGATGCGCAGCCCGCGCGCGAACGCCTCGACGCCGAACGCCTTGTTGAGCGCCGCCGCGCCCTTGGCGCTGAGCTTGACCACGACGCCCGAGACGGTGGTGCCCAGACCGGCCCGCGCGACCTTCGCCTTGCTGAGCGAGAGGGTGAACGCGTGCAGGCGGGCCTTGCCGACCTTGACGGAGAGCGACGGCGTCTCGTCGACGCTGATCGTGAAGCTCGTCAGCCGCACGCGGGTCGTGCCGGCGCGCAGCTGCAGGCCGCCGCCGTGGGTGATCGTGCCGGCCGCCGTCGCGGGGTCGATCGCGCCGCCGGCGATGGGGAAGGAGACGCCCTTGGACCCGGCCTTGGCGGGCGTGATCGGCGTGACCGACACGCCGAGGCCCTTCAAGGCCCTGGCCGTGCCGGCATCGAGCTGGAGGGTGGTGGAGCCGCCGGCGAGCTTGACCGTCGCCGCGCCGGCGGGCGCGGCGACGGCGAGCGCCACGAGGGCGCCGGCGGCCGCCACGCGAAGGATGCGCGTGAGAGTGGACATGCCAGTCCTCCGAAGCCGCAGGCCGCTTCGGTTGCGCGGCATTGCGCCACAACCGATCGCCATCCGTAGCCGTAGGTGATGGACGAGATGCCGGTCGACGCGCTGACGCTGCCAGCACCCGCCTCTACACCGGCGGTGGGCGACGACCGCCGCCGCCGCCCCGACCGCTCGGAGCGGCGCCTGACCGCGCGTCTGCGCGCCGGCGACCCCGACGCGCTGGCCGACGCCCATGCGGCCTACGGGGCGGCGACGTTCGGCCTACTGGTCGGCATGCTCGGCGACCGCGCGGCCGCCGAGGACGTCCAGCAGCAGGTCTTCACCGAGGTCTGGCGGCGGGCGGGCGACTACGACCCGCGCCGAGCCGGCCTGCTGACCTGGGTGCTGACCATCGCACGCAGCCGCGCGATCGACCACCTGCGCCGGCGCGTGCCCGAGCCGCGCGACCCCCAGCGGCCCGACGCCCGAACGGTGGCGTCCGGCGACGACGCGCTGCTCGAGCGCTGGCGCGTCGCCCAGCTCCTCAGCCGCCTGCCGGAATCCGAGCGCGCGCTGTTGCGCCTGCGCTTCTACGACGAGCTCTCCCAGAGCGAGATCAGCGCCGCCACCGGCATCCCGATCGGGACCGTCAAGGCGCGGATGGTGCGCGGCCTCACGCGCCTGCGCGAGATGATCGAGGCCGAGGGCGCATGACCCGCCGCAACGACGACATCCCCGCCGAGCTGCGCGACGTGGCCGCGCAATTGCGCGCGCTCGGGCCGGAGCAGTGGGAGCCCGCCACTGCGCCGCCGCTCAGCGCGCCCGCCGTCGAGCGCCGGCGCCGCCGCCTCCGAGCCCCTTTCGTCCTGCGCCCCGCGATGGCGGTCGTCGCCGCTTTGGCGCTGCTCGCCCTCGGTGCAGCGGGCGGCGCGCTGTTGGCCCGCGGCGGCGCCAGCAGTAGCACGGGGCGCGACGTCGGCCTCGCGCCTGTGGGCGACGGACCGCGCGGCGCGCACGCCGACGCGCGGCTGCGAAGCGCGGCGATGCAGCTGACCGTCAGCGGCCTGCCGCGGATCGGCGGCGGCGGCTTCTACGAGGTCTGGATGCTGCGCGATGCCACGCATCTCGTCGCCCTCGGGAGCTTCCGTGTCGGCGCCGACGGCCGAGCGCGCGTCGACCTCCCGGTCACGGCCAGCCCACGGCGCTTCCCCGTGCTCGACATCTCGCGCGAGCCGGACGACGGCGATCCCGCGCACTCGGGGCACTCCGTGCTGCGCTCGCGGCCGATCGACAGCTAGCGACGATCATCTAGGGTGCCGCCCGATGGCGATTCCTCCCGTTCTGCGCGAGCTGCTCACCGCCCACGGCCCCTCCGGCTACGAGACGGCGCCGGCCACCGCCTTCCGCGACGCCGCCTCGGCCTTCGCCGAGGTCACGACCGACGTGATGGGATCGGTGTGGGCGCGCGTGCCGGGTACCGCCGGCGGCCCGACGCTGGCCATCGTCGGGCACATCGACGAGATCGGCCTGATCGTCACGCACATCGACGACAACGGCTTCCTGCGCTTCATCGGCGTCGGCGGCTGGGACCCGCAGATCCTCGTCGGCCAGCGGGTGGCCGTGGCCACGCGCGAGGGGGAGGTCGCGGGCGTCGTCGGGCGCAAGCCGATCCACCTGCTCAAGGACGACGACCGCAAGAAGGTCGCGCGCCTGGAGGAGCTGCACATCGACATCGGCGCGACGGACGGCGACGAGGCGCGCGGGCGCGTGCGCATCGGCGACGTGGCGGTCATCGAGGGCGAGCCCGTCGAGCTGCCCAACGACCGCGCCGTGGCGCGCTCGATGGACAACCGCCTCGGCTGCTACGTCGCCTACGAGGCCGCGCGGCTCGTCCACGAGGCGGGCGGCGCCCCGGGCGACGTGGTGGCGGTCGCCGCCGTGCAGGAGGAGACGACCTTCGGCGGATCGCGGACGACGGCCTACGCGCTGCGTCCCGACCTGGCGATCGTGGTCGACGTCACCCACGCCACCGACGCGCCCGGCGTCGACGTCAACGAGCTCGGGGCGCACCCGTTCGGCTCGGGCCCGGTCGTCGAGCGCGGCTCGAACCTCAACCCGCGCGTCGTCGAGCTGCTCTACGAGACCGCCGAGGCGGAGGCGATCCCGTTCACCGTCCAGGCCTCCGCGCGTTCGACCGGCACCGACGTCGACGCGATGCACTTCTCGCGCGGCGGCATCCCGTGCGGCGGCATCGGCCTGCCGCTGCGCTACATGCACTCGCCGGTCGAGATGGTGCAGCTCGAGGATGTCGCCAACGCGGCGCGGCTCATCGCCGCGGCCGCGCAGCGGCTGACCGCGGAGACCAGCTTCGCGCGGTGAGGGCCCGCGCCGCCGCGCTCGCCGCCGTCGCCCTGGCGCTCGCCGCCTGCGGCGCCAAGGAAGAGCCGAGCGGCCGGCGCCACGGATCCGAGACGGACGCAAAGGCGGCCGGCTCGCCCGCGGCGCGCCCGCGCCTGACCGACGCGCAGCTGGCGGGCCAGCACGTGGTCTTCCCGTTCGCCGGCCGCACGGTGCCGCGGGCGCTGCTGGCGCGCATCCGCCGCGGCGAGGCGGCGGGCGTCATCTTCCTCGGCGCCAACCTCGGCACGCCGGCGCAGGTCCGCGCGCTCACGCGCACGCTGCGCCGCGCCGCTCAGCCGGCCGCCGTGCGGGCGCCGCTGCTGCTGATGGTCGACCAGGAGGGCGGCAGCGTGCAGCGCCTGCCGGGCGCGCCGTCGCGCAGCGCCCCGGCGATGGCGGCCACCGGGCGCCCGTCGGTCGCCCTCGCCGAGGGTCGCGCGACCGCTGCGACGCTGCGCGCCGCGGGCATGAACGTCGACCTCGCGCCGGTGGTCGACGTGGTTCGTCCAGAGAGCGCCCTGCACGCGGAGGGGCGCGGCTTCGGCTTCACGGCCGCGAGCGCGGCGCGCTTCGGGGCGGCGTTCACGCGCGGGCTGCGCGCGGGTGGCGTAGCCGCCACGGCCAAGCACTTCCCGGGCTTCGGCGCCGCGCCGGCCAACACGGACCTCGGCGAGGTGCGCATGGCGCTCGGGCTGCGGGAGTTGCGCGCCGTCGACCGGCCGCCGTTCGAGGCGGCGATCCGCGCCGGCGCCCGCCTGGTCATGCTCTCGAGCGCGACCTACCCCGCCCTGTCGCCGGCACCGGCGGTGCTCTCCCGGCGCGTGGTGCAGGGCGAGCTGCGCGAGGGCCTGGGCTTCGACGGCGTGACGGTCTCCGACGACCTCGAGGCGCCCGCCTTCGCGTCGCGCGGGGGCGCGAGCGGCGCCGCACTGGCCGCCACGCGCGCGGGCGTCGATCTGCTGCTCTTCGCGCGCACCTACGACGGCGCAGACCGTGCGGCGGACGCGCTCGCCGACGCGCTGCGCTCGGGTCGCGTGGATCGCGACGATGCCGAGGCTTCGCTGGCTCGCGTGCTGTCCCTCCGCGCGGCGTTGCCGTAGCGCTCGCTCCTGCGACCGCATCGCACCTGCACGGCAGTCGCAGAAAGGGCTGATTTGCAGGGAGATTTATGTGATCCGCGCTGCTGCGGCGTGCGTCATTGCAGCTGTGATGTCCCACGACCTCCCAAGGAGGAGCAGCTTCATGCGCAAGCTCGCGATCCTGACGGTGGCGCTGCTCGCGGCGCTGACGGCAGGCGTACTCGCGGTGACCGCCGGCTCGGGCTCGAGCCACCGCGAAGCACCGCTGTCGGCCCTCGACCCCACCGCCGACGACACCGATGTCTATGCCTTCGTGGCCCCGGACGCCCCAGGGTCGGTGACCCTGATCGGCAACTGGATCCCGTTCGAGGATCCGGCCGGCGGCCCGAACTTCTACCGCTTCGACGACCGCGCGTCGTACTACCTCAACGTCGACAACACGGGCGACGGCAAGTACGACATCCGCTACCGCTTCAAGTTCAAGACCAAGGCCCGCAACCCCAACTCGTTCCTCTACGCGCTGCCGGGCGTCAGCTCGTTCAACGACCCCAAGCTCAACCTCGTGCAGACCTACTCGGTCTGGCGTGAGCGCTGGCACAACGGCCACAACATGAGCACCAAGCTCCTGGCCAGCGGCCTGCCCGTGGCGCCGAACAACGTCGGGCCCAAGACGATCCCGAACTACGACGCGGTCGCCAACCAGTCGATCAAGTCGCTGCCGGGCGGAGGCAAGGTCTTCTCCGGCCAGGTGGACGACCCGTTCTTCGTCGACCTCGGCTCGACCTTCGATGCCATCAACATCGACATGCCGGGCCGCATGGGCATCGGCACGGGCAACCAGGGCGGCGGCAAGGACGACCTCGCCGGCTACAACGTCCACTCGATCGCCCTGCAGGTCCCCAAGAGCGACGTGACGCGCGACGGCAAGACGCCCGCCGACGCCAAGTCGCCCGACGCGGTCGTGGGCATCTGGGCCTCGACGGATCGCCCGGTGTTGCAGGTCACCCGCCAGAGCCCGGTGGCGAGCGCGGCCACCTCCAGGGCGTCTGCGCGCGGGCAGCGGGTCTCCGACGACCACGGCGAGGGCCAGGTCAGCCGCCTGGGCAACCCCCTCGTCAACGAAGTGATCATCCCGCTGGGTCAGAAGGACAAGTTCAACGCGACCCAGCCGTCCGACGACCTGAAGAACTTCGGCAAGTACGTGCTCTCGCCGGAGCTCGCCAAGGTCATCAACGCGCTGTTCCCGGGGCTCAACGTGCCCGAGAACAACCGCACGGACATCGTGACGGCGCTGCTCACCGGCATTCCGGGACTGACCCAGATCGCTCCGGGGGCGCCCCCGACCGACACGCTGAAGATCAACCTCGGCGTGGCGCCGAACCCGCACCCGAGCCGCTTCGGCGTCCTCGGCGGTGACACCCAGGGCTTCCCGAACGGGCGCCGCCTGACCGACGACGTGGTCGACATCTCCGAGCGCGTCGTGGGCGGCTTCCTCAAGGGCAACAAGCTGCCCCTGGGCGACGGCGTGGACCAGAACGACAAGGCGTTCCGGACCTCGTTCCCGTACCTGGCGTCGCCGGCCGCGGGCTTCGACTCGCAGCTCAAGCGGACCGAGCCGGCGCACGCGCCGGTCCCGGGCGACCCCGCCGGGGCCCGCTAGGAGGAGGACCGCAACGAGCGGGCGGGGCATCGCCGCCCCGCCCGCTCCGCGCTTCGCCGGCCGGCACCACACCCACCCTGAGGCCACCCATGCGCCGCATCCTCATCAGCTTCGTCGCGACCTTCGCCGTCGCGCTCCCCGTATTCGTCCTCGCCGCGCGCGGCGGCACCCCGCCGGCCCGCTCCGAGGGGCCGGCCGCCCTGCCGGCCGCGCCGACGCCCAACGCCTCCACGGACAAGCGCATCAGCGTCCTCCAGGCCACCGTCCGTGCCGCGCCCAGGCGCGCGGACGGCTGGACGCTCCTGGCGGGCGCGTACCTGCAGAAGGTGCGCGAGACCGGCGACGCGGGCTTCTACGTCCGCGCCCAGGGCGCCGTCGAGCGCGCCCTCACGCTGCGCCCCGACGACGCCGGCGCGCTGACCCAGCGCAGCGCGCTCGAGCTCTCGCGCCACGACTTCGGGGCCGGGCTGCGCGACGCGCTGCGCGCCCGCACCCTGGCGCCCGCGGTGGTCCAGCCGTTCGGCGCCGTGGTCGACGCCCTCGTCGAGCTCGGGCGCTACCCACAGGCCCGGCGGGCGCTGCAGGACATGGTCGATCGCAAGCCCAACCTCGCGGCCTACGCGCGCGTGTCGTACTTCCGCGAGCTGCACGGCGATCTCGACGGCGCCGTGGCCGCCATGCGCGCTGCGGTGTCGGCCGGCGGCGCGGTCCCCGAGCAGGACGCGTACGTGCGCGCGCTGCTCGGCGGGCTCGAGCTCCAGAAGGGCCGCATCGGCGCCGCCGTGCGCCAGTACCGCGAGGCGCTGCAGGCCGTGCCCGGCTACCCGGCCGCCGAGGCCGGCCTGGCCCAGACCGACGTCGCCCGCGGGCGCCTGGCGCCCGCCATCGCCCGGCTGCAGCGCGTCGTCGACCGGCTGCCGCTGCCGAGCTACGTCATCGCGCTCGGCGAGGCGCAGGTGGCCGCGGGCCGGCGCGCGGCGGCGGCGCAGAGCTTCGCGCTCGTGCGCGTGGAGACGATGCTCCAGCAGCGCGCGGGCGTCAACGCCGACGTCGAGCTCGCACTCTTCGAGGCCGACCACGGCAGCCCGCGCCGGGCCGTGGCTCTCGGCCGCCGAGCCTGGGCGGCGGCACCGAGCGTTCGCTCGGCCGACGCCCTGGGGTGGGCCCTGCACCGCGCAGGGCGCTCGCGCGCCGCGCTCGGGTGGGCGCGGCGCGCGCTGGCCCTCGGCTCGCGCGACCCGGCCTTCCTCACGCACGCGGGGCTCACCGCCCGCAGCGCCGGCGAGCCGCGCCTGGCGGCGCGCCTGCTGGCGGGGGCGCGGGCCGGTCGCGCCGCCCTCGGCGCGGGCCTGCGGGAGGCGCTGCGATGAGGCGCGCGCTGCTGCTCGCCGCTGCGCTGGCGCTCCTCGTCCACGCCGCTGCGGCCGGCGCCCACCCGCTGGGCAACTTCTCCGTCAATCACCTGACCGTCGTACGCGCGTCGAGCGATCGTGTCGACCTGCGCTACGTGCTCGACCAGGCCGAGATCCCGACCTTCCGGGAGCGTGGGCTGTCGCCGGCGCAGGTGCTCGCGCGCAAGCGCGCCGAGGTCGCGCGCGGCGTGACGCTGACCGTGGGCGGCCGTCCCGTGGCGCTGACGCTGCGCCCGGGCGGGCGCATCACGTTCCCGCGGGGCGCGGGCGGCCTGCACACCACGCGGGTCGAGTTGCTGCTCGGTGCGCGGGTCGCGCCCCGGGGGGCGGTGGTGGTGCGCGACGCCACCTTCGGCGGGCGCGTGGGGTGGCGCGCGGTCCTCGCGGAGCCCGGCCGCGGGACGGCGGTGCGCAGCGACGTGACGAGCGCAGATCCGACCCGGCGGCTGCGCGTGTACCCGACGGCGCTGCTCACGAGCCCGGCCAACCGAACCGTCGCGCACCTGCGGGTGGGCCCCGGCAGCGGGACGGTCACAGCGCCGCGCGGCGACGGCGGCACGGCGACGACGACCGATCGCGGCGCGGGCGATCGCTTCGGCTCGGTCTTCGAGCGCGCGGCCGCGGGCCAGGGCGTGCTCCTGCTGCTCCTGCTCGCGGCCTTCGGGTGGGGTGCGGTGCACGCGCTGTCGCCGGGCCACGGCAAGGCGATGGTGGCCGCCTACCTGGTCGGCACGCGCGGGACGGCGCGCCACGCCGTCGCGCTCGGCCTGACGGTCACGGTCACGCACACGATCGGGGTCTTCGCCCTCGGGGCGGTGGCGCTCGCGCTGTCGGCCTACGTGCTCCCCGAGGACCTCTATCCGTGGCTGAACCTGGTCTCCGGGCTGCTCGTGCTCGGGGTCGGCGCGTCGGTCGTGCGCTCGCGCGTGCGCCGCGCGCGCGCGCCCGTGCATCATCACGACCACGACCACGACCACGACCACGGTCACGACCACGGTCACGACCACGACCACGACCACGACCACGGCCACGGCCACGACCACGGCCACGGCCACGGCCACCACGACCACGGTCACGACCACGGCCATGGCCACCACGACCACGCCGACCTGCGCCCGCGCGCGCTGCTGGCGATGGGGGCCTCCGCCGGGCTCATCCCGTGCCCGTCGGCGCTCGTCGTGCTCCTCGGTGCGGTGGCCCAGCACCAGATCGGCCTTGGCCTGGTCCTCATCGTCGCCTTCTCCGCCGGCCTGGCGGCGACCCTGACCGGGCTGGGGCTGCTCGTGGTGGCGGCCGGGCGCGTCTCTGCGCGCGTCGGCAGCGCGCGGACGGGCCGCGTGCTCGCCGTCGTGCCGGCGCTCAGCGCCGTGGCGATCGTCGCGGTCGGCTTGGCGCTGACCGCCCAGGCGGTGCCCAAGGTGCTCTGAATTACCGCCAACTGCGACCTCGTTGCAGTTGCAAGAGGCCCGCGCTACGTTCGCAGCAGGGGTCCACCTTGACCGTTTCGCGCCTCACTCCGGCAGTGCAGGCGGAGACGCCCGTGGCCGCCGCGGCCGCCCTGCGCGAGCGCGGGCTGCGCGTCTCCGCCGCGCGCCGCGAGCTGCTCGAGGCGCTCTTCGCCGCCGACCGGCCGCTGAGCGCGGAGGAGCTCGCGGGCGATGGCGACGTCGCCTCGGCCTACCGCAACCTCGAGGTCCTCGAGGAGGTCGGGCTCGTGCGCCACGTCCATCTCGGCCACGGCCCGGGCCTCTATCACCCGGCCGGCCGCGAGCGCGAGTTCGTCGTCTGCGAGTCGTGCGGCGCCGTCCGCGCGGTCGCGCCCGCCGAGCTCGACGCCGTGCGCGCCGCCGTGCTCGCCGCCGTCGGCTACAGGGCGCGCTTCACGCACTTCCCGCTCGCCGGGCTGTGTCCCGCGTGCGCGGCGAAGGGCGACGCGTGATCGGGCGAGTGCGTGCCGCGCTGACGCCCGCCGAGTGGGCGCGGGCTGGTGGCCTGGCCGCCGCGGTCATCGGCCTGCACGTCGTCGGCTTCGGCCTGCTCTTCGGGGTCATCGTCCCGCACCACTTCAGCCTCGGCGCCGGCGGCGCCTTCACCGCCGGGGTGGGGCTGACGGCCTACACCCTCGGGCTGCGCCACGCCTTCGACGCAGACCACATCGCGGCCATCGACAACACGACGCGCAAGCTCATGAACGACGGCCAGCGGCCCCTCGGCGTCGGGTTCTTCTTCTCCCTCGGGCACTCGACCGTGGTCTTCGCGCTCGCGCTGCTCTTCGCCGTCGGGGTCCGCGCGCTGGCCGGCCAGGTGCAGGACGACGGCTCGACGCTGCAGTCCGCCACGGGAGTGATCGGCACCGGAGTGTCCGGGGCCTTCCTCTACCTGATCGCGGGCCTGAACCTGGTCGTGCTCGTGGGGATCGTGCGCGTCCTGCGCGACATGCGCGGCGGGGCGTACTCCGAGGCCGAGCTCGAAGACCTGCTGCGCTCGCGCGGGCTCATGAACCGGCTGCTCGGGCGCTTCACCAACGCCGTGTCCAAGTCGTGGCAGATGTACCCGCTCGGCGTCCTCTTCGGCCTGGGCTTCGACACGGCCAGCGAGGTCGCGCTGCTCTTCCTGGCGGCGGGCGCGGCGGGGGCGGGGCTGCCGTGGTACGCGATCCTCTGCCTGCCGGTCCTCTTCGCCGCCGGGATGTCCTTGCTCGACACCATCGACGGCTCGTTCATGAACTTCGCCTACGGCTGGGCCTTCTCCCAGCCGGTGCGCAAGGTCTTCTACAACCTCACGGTCACCGGCCTCTCGGTGGCCGTGGCCCTCGTCATCGGCACGATCGAGCTGCTGTCGATCGCCGTCGAGCGGCTCGACCTCTCCGGCGGTTTCTGGAACTGGATCGCCGGCATCGACCTCAACGCGGTCGGGTACGTCGTCGTCGGCCTGTTCGTCGCGACGTGGGCGCTGGCGCTCGCCGTGTGGCGCTTCGGGCGCATCGAGGACCGCTGGGCGCCGTCGCGCGAGCGCGTCTAGCTCGGGTCGCCAAGCGCGACGGGTGAGCAATCGCGGTGATCCGCTCCTGCGGGTCGTGCGCAATAGCACCCAGAACGCGCCATGCGGGTGGGGCGATCGACCAGGAGGATCTCTCGTGACCGTCTCGTCCCTCGCGCCTGCGGTGCAGGCGTCGACAGCCCCTGCCGCCTTCGCCGCCGTCCGCGCGAACGGCCTGCGCCTCTCGACCGCGCGGCGCCTGCTGCTGCAGGCGCTCTTCGATTCCGACCGACCGCTGAGCGCCGAGGATCTCGCGGGCGACGGCGACGTCGCGTCGGCCTATCGCAACCTCGAGGTCCTCGAGGGCCTCGGCCTCGTCCGCCACGTCCACCTCGGCCACGGGCCCGGGCTCTACCAGCCGGCGGGCCGGCCGCGCGAGTTCGTCCTGTGCGAGAGCTGCGGGGAGGCCTCGCCGCTGGCGCCGGCTGCGCTCGAGCGCGTGCGCGAGGCGGTGCTCGCCGCCGTCGGCTACCGGGCGCGCTTCACGCACTTCCCGATCGCCGGCCTGTGCCCGGCCTGCACGTCGGAGGCGGACGCATGCTGACCCGGATCCGCCGCGCGCTGACGCCGGCCGAGTGGGCGCGGGCTGGTGGCCTGGCCGCCGCGGTCATCGGCCTGCACGTCGTCGGCTTCGGCCTGCTCTTCGGGGTCGTCGTCCCGCACCACTTCAGCCTCGGCGCCGGCGGCGCCTTCACCGCCGGGGTGGGGCTGACGGCCTACACGCTGGGCATGCGCCACGCCTTCGACGCAGACCACATCGCGGCCATCGACAACACCACGCGCAAGTTCATGCAGGAAGGCCAGCGGCCGCTCAGCGTCGGCTTCTTCTTCGCGCTCGGGCACTCCACGGTGGTCTTCGTGCTCGCGCTGCTGCTCTCGCTCGGCGTCAAGGCGCTGGCCGGTCCGGTCCAGGACGGCGGCTCGACCCTGCACTCGGTCACCGGCCTGATCGGGACGGGCGTCTCGGGGACGTTCCTCTACGTGATCGCCGCGCTCAACCTCGTGGTCCTCGTGGGCATCGTGCGCGTCTTCCGCGACATGCGCCGCGGGGCCTTCTCCGAGGACGAGCTGGAGGACCTGCTGCAGTCGCGCGGGCTGATGAACCGCTTCCTCGGGCGCTTCACGCGGGCGGTCCGCCGGCCGTGGCAGATGTACCCGCTGGGCATCCTCTTCGGCCTGGGCTTCGACACGGCGACCGAGGTGGCGCTGCTCTTCCTGGCGGCGGGCGCGGCCGGCGCCGGACTGCCGTGGTACGCGATCCTCTGCCTGCCGGTGCTCTTCGCCGCCGGGATGTCGCTGCTCGACACCATCGACGGCTCGTTCATGAACTTCGCCTACGGCTGGGCCTTCTCGCAGCCCGTGCGCAAGGTCTATTACAACCTCACCATCACCGCGCTCTCCGTGGCGGTCGCGCTGATCATCGGGACCATCGAGCTGCTCTCGATCGCGGCCGACCAGCTCAGGCTGAGCGGCGGCTTCTGGGACTGGGTGTCCGGCATCGACCTCAACGCGGTCGGCTACATCGTCGTCGCCCTGTTCGTGGCCACCT
Organism: uncultured Actinomycetes bacterium; assembly: GCA_963807305.1. Classification (GTDB taxonomy): domain Bacteria; phylum Actinomycetota; class Thermoleophilia; order Solirubrobacterales; family Solirubrobacteraceae; genus JAOPZW01. The sequence continues at coordinate 10,337 of CAWEBN010000010.1, read as the reverse complement.
GGGCCGTGGCCTTCGCGGTGTGGCGCTTCGGGCATCTGGAGGAGCGCTGGGCCCTGCCGGGGTCATCGCCCGAGCGCGCGTAGGGCCGGGCGTGGCCGGGGCAGGGCACAATGGCGCGCTGTGCTGTGCCTCTTCGACATCGACGGGACCATGCTGCTCAAGGCCTCCGCGGCGCACGCCCAGGCGGTGCTGGAGGCGGTGGGCGCCGTCTACGGGCTGACCGGTCGTCCCGACGGGCCGCTGCAGGCGGCCGGGCGCACCGACGTCGAGATCGCGCGCCAGCTCGCGCTGCTGGGCGGCGTGAGCGCCGAACGCTTCGATGCCGGCCGCGACGACTTCCGGGTGGCGGCCTCGGAGGCCTACGCACGCCTGTGCCCCGACGACCTCAGCGTCCACGTCGCACCGGGGATCGTCGAGGTGCTGGAGACGCTCGCCGCGCGCGAGGGGGTGCGCCTGGCCGTGCTGACCGGCAACCTCGAGCCGATCGCGCACCTCAAGCTCAAGCGTGCCGGGCTCGGGCGCTTCTTCGAGCACGGCCAGGGCGGCTTCGGCTCCGACCACGAGGACCGCCTCGAGCTGCCCGCCATCGCCCGGGCCCGGGCGGGCGGCTACCCGCGCGCGCAGACGGTGATCATCGGCGACACGCCGCGCGACATCGCCTGCGCGCGCGCCGACGAGGTGCGCTGCATCGCGGTGGCCACGGGGCCGTTCACGACCGCGCAGCTGGCGGACGCGGATGTCGTCCTCGCCAGCGCGCACGAGCTGCTCGACGTGCTCTGAGCCCGGTCAGGTCGCGCAGCGTGAGAGCCACGAATTCGGAGTTCGTGACCAGGTAGCGGCGGAAGAGCCGCCGCGGCTCCTGGGCGAGGCGGAACGCCCACTCCAGACCCAGCCGCTGAAGGGATCGCGGTGCCCGCTTGGTCACGCCCGCGACGACGTCGATCGCGCCGCCGACGCCCATCGAGAAGGGAACGTCGAGCTCCGGGCCCCAACGCCCCAGGAAATACTCCTTGCGGGGCGTGGACATCGCGACGAAGAGCAGGTCCGGGCGCGCGGCATGGATCTCCGCCACGACCGACGGCTCGTCCGCGTCGGAGAAATAGCCGTCTCGGTAGCCCGCGAACTCGAGCCGTGGGTGGAGCTCCCGCAGGTGCGCGACGGCGAGTTCGAGCACTTCGCGCTGAGCTCCGAGCACGTACACCCGATAGCCCCGGTTCTCGGCGAGCGCGAGCAGCTCGAGCATCAGATCGATCCCGGCGACGCGCATGGGAAGGGGGTCGCCCAGCAGGCGCGACGCCCACACCACCGCCTGGCCGTCGGCGGTGATGAGCTCGCAGCGGTCGACCAGCCGATGCAGCGCGTCGTCGTGGCGCATGGCGACGATCTTGGCCGCGTTGACGGCCATGTGCTGTGCGCCCGCCCGGGTGCGCACGAACCGGTCGCAGCGTTCGGCCGCCTCGCTCATGTCGACGCGGTCGATCGAACAGCCGAGGACCTCGGCACGGTCGCCGACGACGGTCATGCAACCGCCTTCGCGGGACGCGCGCCGAGGTGGGACACGATGACACCAGCGGCGCGCTCCCCCGCGTGCCCGTCCCAGCCTTCGACGTGGATAGGACGGCGCTCGAGCTCTGCCGGCCGGATGTCGGCGATCGGCGCGGGGTCCTCTCCGAGCAGCGTGTTGGTGCCCTGTGTGATCGTGATCGGACGCTCGGTGTTGGGGCGCAGGGTGAAGCACGGCACGCCGAGGGCGGACGCCTCCTCTTGGACCCCGCCGGAGTCGGTGACGATTGCGCCCGCGCCGATCTCCAAGCCGAGGAAGTCGAGATAGCCGATCGGCTCCATGGCGCGGACGCCGGCGCTCTCGAGGCCGAACAGCAGCCGTTCGGTCCGCAGACGTTCCGCGGTGCGCGGGTGGACAGGGAAGAGAACGGGAGCGTCGGCGGCCAGAGCGGCGAGCGCTGCCACGACGCGTCGCAACTGGTTGCTCTCGTCGACGTTGGATGGGCGATGCAGGGTCACGAGCACGTACTCGCCGCGGCGGACCGAAAGCGCCTCCCACGGCCGGCGGTCCTCGGCGCTCGGCTCGAAGCGGCGCAGGGAATCGATCATGGTGTTGCCGACGAAGTGGATCCGGCGTTCATCGATGCCTTCGGCGACGAGGTTCGTCGCGGCTTCGGGGCTGTGGATGAAGAGGAGGTCGGAGAGCCGATCGGTGAGGACCCGGTTGATCTCCTCGGGCATCGTCCAGTCCCGGGAGCGCAGGCCGGACTCGACGTGCGCAACCGGGATCCCGAGCTTGGCTGCCGCCAACGCCACGGCAAGCGTCGAGTTGACGTCGCCGCCAACGCACACCAGTTCCGGTGGATCCTCGAGCAGGACGCGCTCGACGGCCTCGAGAGCGCGCGCCGTCTGCGCGCCGTGGGATCCGGATCCCACGCCGAGGAAGACGTCGGGCTCGGGGAACTCGAGGTCCGCCAGCAACTCGGCCGACATCCGGGCGTCGTAATGCTGTCCGGTGTGAACGACGCGCTGGACCATGTCCGCCCGCTTCTGCAGCGCCGAGATGACCGGGGCCATCTTGACGAAGTTCGGGCGCGCACCGACCACGTGGACGACGGTGGGGGCCATCTACGGCGTAACCAAGCACTTCAAGCAACGCCCGTGTAGGAGTGGGTGTGAAAATGCATAAGTCCCGCATACATCAAGAAAATGGCGCATCGGTAAGACTGGAGAAGACCTCGAGCGGCGGCGATGACACTCGTGTCGCGTGACGCCCTCGCGAGCCGGTGCCTCGACGCTGCGCTCGCTCTCACAGAGTCGGCAGCGCGGCACGACTTCCGCGGGCCCGATCCCTTCGACGGCCTGTGGTGGCAATGGCCCGGCGTGTTGGTCGGCGGGCGTCGTCGCCGGCAAGCCGCTCATGCAGCTGCATGCCCGATCGCCGATCGATGTCCGTCGGCTCTATCGCCGACGCCACCCGCTGATCCCAAAGGCGCTGGGGATCTTCGGGTCGGTCGGCGCGCGGTCGTATCGGCTCACGCGGCGCCGCCGCGCCAATGGAGCTGGGCCTGAGGGCCGTCGACCTCTTGCACGCGGATCGCATGGCCGGCTCGCGCGCATGGGGCTACCACTGGGACATGCAGACCCGCTGGAGCTTCTATCCAGCTGGGAGTCCCAACGTGGTCGTGACCGCCTTCGGGGCCAGCGGTCTCCTCGAGGCTGGCGCACTGACGGGGCGGTCCGATCTCGCGGCCCGCGCGACGGAGGCCGCCCGCTGGGCTGCTCGAGGAACTGTGGGTCGAGCCGGATGGATACTTCGCGCTACCACCCCGGGCGTCCGGTGAACATCCACAATGCGAACCTGCTCGGCGCCTGGCTGGTGCACGTCGCCGGTACGGCCGGGGCCGCCGGACACGTCCAGCGAGCGATCGACCGGACGCTCGACGCCCAACGCCCCGACGGGTCATGGCCCTACGGCGAGGCGAGCAACCTCGGCTGGACCGACTCGTTCCACTCCGGCTACGTCCTCATCTGCCTCGACCGGCTGCGGAGCGTGGATCCCCGGATCGGCGAGGCGGTCGCGCGCGGCGCTGCTCACTACCGGACGCTTCTTCGACGCCGTGTCAGGCGAGCGCTAGCCTCTGGGCGCACAAGCGGTTTCCCGAGGACGCCCACTCTGCGGGAACCGGCATGAGTGCTCTGGCGCTGCTCCTGCGCCGGGAGCTTGTCGAGCGGGAGCTGCTCGAGCGCGTCGCCATGCGAGTGCTCGATGCCGGGCTGCGCAACGGACGTGCGGTCCACCGCCGCTACCGCTCGGGCCCGACGACCGTGCGCTACCTGCGCTGGTGCGACGCCCACGTGGCGCTCGGGCTCGTCGACGCGGCGGCCGCGCTCCGCGGCGAGGAAGACCTCGCGCCGCCTGCGCCGGACGCCTGATCGCGCAACCGGGCCTCCGCCACGCGCAGCAGCGCTGGATGCATGCGGTAGTACTGACGCCCCTCATCCGAAGCCTGAGGTACGGGGCGCGCGGAGCCGTCCCGAAGCTGGAGCGCGGCCTGCACGACGAGGCGGGCCGCGACGTCCCGGTGCTTGCGCCGCAATGTCGCAAATGTCTCGCCGTCCTCGACCGAGATCTCCTCCTGCAGCAGGATGTCGCCGGTATCCACCCCCTCGTCCACGAGGTGAACGGTCACGCCGACTGGGTCGCCGCGAAAGACGCTCCACTCCGTGACATTCATGCCGCGGTAGGCGGGCAACAGACCGTAGTGGGCGTTGATGGTGCCCAGCCGCGGTACGGCAAGCACGGCGGCGGGCACGATGTCAGCACCCATGAGGATGAGAAGGTCAGGGGCGAGGCGACGCAACGGTGCGAGGTCACCGAGTCGGCTCACCCCTTCGACCGGGATGCCCCGCTCGCGCGCCCAGGCATCGAGCGTCTGGGCGGGCGGCTCGCCCGCCCTTCCGCTCCCGCGCAGTGTCAGATAGCGGTGGACCACCCCCACCCCTTCCTCGCGGAGCCCGGCGCGCGCTTGGTCGATGAGCGTGGCCCTGCTGTAGAGGATGGCCAGGTCGACTCCGGCATCAAGGAGTCCGCCGGCAACGCGACGCTTCCACTCAGGGGTGTCGACCCGCGGATAGCGCGAGACGAGGACGGCTCTCACGCGAGCTGCTCCTCGTAGAGCATCAGCGCGTCGGCGAGGAACTTGGTCGCCCAGTTCGGGTACTGCAGCGGCGCATATCGGCCCCAGACAGGAAAGGAACCCGGCAGGGCACCGTGGATCGACTCCCAGTGGCCGCCCTCTTGATGGCTGGCGGCTTCCTCTATCGCCTTGAGGCCGGCGTTCAGCCAGCGTGGGTCGCCGGTCGCGTCGTACAGCCGCAACCACACACCGCCCAGCTGGACAGTGCCCGTGAGGCACGCATGGCGGGCGGCGGGGAGCCAGTCGTCGTCGTAGTTGGCGGCGAGCCGAGGAAGGATCTCCAGCTTCCGGATCAGGACCTCGGATGCACCTTCCACCGCCCTCAGCCATGCCGGTTCGCCGAGAAGGAGGTGACTCTCGAGCAGCCCCCGGAGCGTGTAGGCCAACCCGTGTGTGCTCGGCGTCATGCCGGGGCGGAAGACGCAGTCCTCGAACCAGCCGTTAGGGCGCTGCCGCGCCACGACCCAGTCGAGGTGGCGTCGAGCGGCGGCCTCGGCGTCCTGGTCGTCCGCATGGCGCGACCAGCGCAGCATCGCCCATGCCACGCGCGAGTTGTAGGTGTGCGGCAGACCGGCGTACTCGACCCGAGGGTCCCACGTCCCGTCCGCACGGAGGTGGCCGGTCAGAAATCGTGCCGCCCTGGCGGCAGCGCCTTGGTATCCGTCGATTCCTGCCTCGAGCAGATCGAGCCAGCCGTGGAGCACCATGCCGGTGTTGAACACGATGGACCGCCGCGGAAGGTTGCCGATGGCGCCCTCCATGATCCCCCCGTCGGCGCCCTGGATCTGCTGCTCCCAGTCGCCCATCTCGCGGGCACGCTGTACTAGATCCGGCCGCCCGCCATGTCGCCCGGCGTAGGCGAGCAGCGTCCCGATGACGTAGCCGGTCGTCTCCGGATAGGCCGGCAGCCAACCCTGGAGGAGCGAGAACCCTTTGGACGATCCCTGGCGGCCTGTCGCGTCGTGGGTCCGGCCAAGCCAGGCGATCGCCTGTTCGAGAGCGTCGGGCCGCACCCGACGGCGATCCGGCACAACCGCGCCGCTGGCCAAACTGAAACCGTCCAGCATGACCCGCGTGGTGAGAGCCGCAGGCCGCAGCAGAACCTACGCTGCGTTCAGGAGAAGCAGCTGGGACCGCCGCCGCAACCCGTCCCGGTCGGGCTGCCCTGCGGGACATCGCTGAATGTGCCGCCGACGTTCGCGGTCAACTCGATCAAATCGCCGTAGTCGCGAATCGCCGGTGGAGCGTACGGTCTGCGCTGAGCAGAACTCGCCTGTGGCATAGCGGAAACACTCCCGCTCGGAGTCATGACCGCGACACCTTAGGCCCGTCCGCCGCCGATGGCAAGGGGTCGTGCACGTCAGCTTGCATGCTCTGAAGCCACAGCTCTGCCGTAGCGACGTTCCACACGTTCACCGCCCACGCCCGCCAACCGCGCTCCCCGACCGCGGGCGGCCGATCGAGGTGATCGCGACGCAGTCTTCGAAGGTCCACGTAGGCGCCCACCGCCGCGCGGCGCTCGTCGAGAAGACGTCGAGCCCACTCCAGGTTCTCGGTCCTCTGGAGCGTCTCATGCTGCATGGCCGCGAAGTCCCGCTTGTCCTTGCGCGCAAGCACCTCCGGAGGCAGCGCACCCCGCAGCGCCTCCCGCACGAGCGGTCGCGATGTGACCGGATCGAAGCTCGTCTCGGGTGGGATGCGCAGGGCGAGCTCGACGAGCCGCAGGTCGAGCAGGGGCGACCGGGCTTCCAAGCCGCCCATGCGCCCGCGGCGGCGCAGGTAGTCGGCGATGTCGGCCGTCTCGCGCCCGCGTGTCAGCGTGTCGGCCAAGGACGCCCACCAGCGCGGCCCGTCGAGCCGCTTCCACCGCCAGGGATCGTGCGTGTCGCGGTACTGCCGCGCGTGGCCGGGGCGCAGCCAGTCGGGCGCGTATCGGCCTCGGGTCACGCCGACGGCGGACGTGCGCATGCAGGCCGGACGGCAGAGCGCCGCGGACGCCGCCGTCCACGAAGACCTGCCAGACGTGTCGCAGCGGCGGTTTGCTGCCAAGCCAAGGATGCCGTCGGGCGAGTCGCCATGCCGAGAGCGGTCGCAGGCGTAGCAGTCGGTCTGCGACGAGATACGGCGTGGCGCCGAAGAGCTCGTCGCCGCCCTGGCCATCGAAGACCACGTCGGCCCCGAGTCGGTGCGCTGTCGGCGATGAGCGGCTCCTCGATGATGAGGCCGGGCACCGGCAAGGGAAGCTGCCATGCGCGAAGGTAGTCCTCGGCCGCCCGCAACGGGTCACGGCGCTCGATCGGCACCGTTGTCAGCGGCATGCCGGTGTAGCTCGGCGACGAGGCGAGCCCATGAGGTCTCGTCGAGCTCGGGCTCGGCGGGAAAGGCGGCCGTGATCGCGCTCAGGCCGGGCGCGCGTGGTGCCGCCAGCCCTGCCACTGCTGACGAGTCGAGTCCGCCGCTCAGCAACAGGGCTCCGGTTCGATCGGCGGCTACCGCGTCGCCGACCGCGCTCGTTAGCTCCTGGCGCCACCGCGCAGCAAGGTCGGCCTCGCGGGTCTCGCAGCGGCGGCTGGTATCGCGGCGCCCAGTGCCGCCGCTGGACGTGACCTGAGTCGGAGAGCTCGAGATGGCATCCCCCTCCGACCCTGCGGATGCCGCGGAAGAGCGTGCGCCCGTCGGGGACGGTGTGGTCGATGAGGTGGTGCACGACGGCGATCTCGTCGGGATCCGGGCGGCGGCGCAGCATCGCGAGCAGTACGGTGACCTCGGTCGCGAAGAGGAGCCGCTGCCCGTCTACGAAGGTGAACAGCGAGCGACCGCCCAGTTGGTCCTGTGCGAGCAGGCCGCGCCGATCGTCCCGACTCCAGACGACGAGGGCGAACGGGCCGCGCAGGCGGTCCAGGAGCCTGATGCCCCAGCGCGCGTAACCCGCGGCGAGCGCCTTCTCGATGGGCTCGTCGGGACGGAGCTGCAGCTCCTCGCGCAGCGCGCCCTCGTACTGCACGCGTCCTGCCACGGCGGCGCAGGCGTCTCCCGCCCAGCTCGGCGCCGAGCACGCCAAGCGACAACGGGCCGGTCTCCACGACGGCGGCTCGAGGGAGTGCGCGCCGCACCGCGTCGCCGTCGGGGCGGCCGCGAGGATCGTGCGCCCCCGCGAACTCGCCGTCGAGCAACCCGCTCATGACTCCCGGCGCGCGCGCAGCGCGGAACGAGCGTGACGCAGAACCGCTTCTGCGACGTCAGCCGAAGCAGCACGCGGTCCCACGCGCACTTCGTAGAGCGGCGTGGTGTCCGCAATGGCCGCGCACACTTCGAGCTGGCGTCGCAGGCGTCCGGGGTCGGTGAGGTAGGGCAGGAAGGTGTTGCCGAGCAGCAGCGCCGGATCGTACGGGTGGACTGCGACGATCTTGGCGCCCTCGGCCGTCGTGGGGCGGACCAGGTGATAGGTCAGGCCGAGAGGAAGCCGCGCGGGCGCGAGGGCGGGCGTCACATGCCACTTCTCACCGCGTCCGTGCACCGCGCCTAGGACCCGCCGCTCGTCGGGCGTCATCGCTCGCAGCTCACGGGGGTCGATGCGCGCCACCGCGCCGCCACGGTGGGCCCGCACCGCCGCTTGGGAGTCGTCGACGGCGAGGACGTCGTCGGTCACAAGCAGCGCCCCCTGGGCCACGATCCGTCCGGCTAGCGTGGTCTTGCCGACGCCCGAGTGCCCCATGAAGGCGACGGCACGGCCCGCAAGCGCCACCGCGCTGGCGTGCAGCACGTGCGTGCCGCGCAGAACCGCGGCCAGCGGCAGCACCTGGGCGAGCACGAGCCGTTCCCACTGCCAGGCAGGTCCTGACGGTGGCGCGGCGATGACGCGCCGGCCGTCCGGCGTGACGAGGTAGCAACCGTGGCGAGGCGCCCAGATGCGAAACCCGATCTCCTCGTCGCGCTCGACGGAAAGCCCGACGCTTCCGTCGACGAGCCGGCGTTCCAGCAGGGTGTGAGGGCGCGCCGATCGCCAGCGGCGGTCGACGGCGGCTCGGGACGCGCGCTCCAGCCACGTGTCAACGCGACGCGCGGGTCGCACCGGCGCGACGCTCGCCAGCGGAATGTCGCCGGCGAGGACAAGCCCGAACGCCACACCGAACCAGCCATCGGCGTTGCCGCTGCCCACCCTGCGACGATACCGCCACGCGCATGCCGCTGACCGAGGACGACCGCTCTGGAGCGGCGGTTCCCGCTCCGGCTCAACCGACGTCGGGCGACGTCGCCGATCCGCTGCTCGAGGTCGAAGGGCTGCGCAAGACTTGGCCGGGTAGCGCCGAGCCGACGCTCGACGATCTGGACCTCGAACTGAACGGCGGGGACGTCGCCCTGGTCACGGGGCGCAATGGCGCCGGCAAGACCACGCTCCTGCGGATCATCGGCGGGCTGGTCGCCCCCGAAAGCGGCAGCGTGCGCCTCGCGGGGATCCGTCTGGGCGACGAACGCCGCTCCTACCAGCGCCAGATCGGACTCTTGACGCCCGGCGACCGGGGGCTCTACGCGCGCGTGACGGTGCAGCGCAACCTCGACCTGTGGGCGCGGCTTGCGCTTCTCGATGCCAGCGCGCGAGCAGCCGCGATGAGCTATTGCTACACGCGCTTCGACCTCGCAGAGATCGGCGAGCTGCGGGTCGACCGCCTCTCGATGGGTCAGCGGCAGCGCGTCCGCCTTGCCTTGACCTTCCTCCATGCGCCGATGCTCGTCCTCCTGGACGAGCCGGCCGCCTCCCTCGATACGTCCGCGCTCGAGCTGCTCCGCGGCGCGGTCGACGATGTCGTGCGGCGCGGCGGCATGTGCCTCGCGGTCGCTCCCGAGGGCGCGGAGATGGGGCTCGATCGCGGCCGCCGCCTCCTGCTGCGCAACGGACGATTGGAGCCGCTATGACCGCTCTGCGGCCGCACCTGGCGGCCGCTGCCGGGATCTTCCGCCGCGACGCGACCGTGTACCTCAGCTATCGCTGGCGGTGTTCGGCACGCAGTACGTCGGCGTGCTCTTCACCCTGGCGGTCTTCTACTACATCTCCCGCCTGGTACGCGTGGGGCCGTTCCCGTCGCCCGACACGTACTTCTCGTACGCGGCAGTGGGGGTGATCATCCTGCAGGTGCTGCCAGTCGACGCTCGACATCCCCGTCGCGGTCCGTCAGGAGCTCGTCGCCGGAACGTTCGAGCGCATGGCGGTTTCCCCGTTTGGCCCGGTCTCGAGCATCCTGGCGCTGTTCCTCTTTCCGTTGGCTTTGGCCGTCGTCACCATGCTCGTGACGCTGGCACTGGGCGTCGTCGTGTTCGGTCTCGACGCGCGCTGGTCGACCGTGCCTTTGGCGGTTCCCGTGGCGCTCGTCGGCGCCATGGCCCTGGGCGCCATCGCGCTGCTGTTCGCGGCCATGGTGGTCCGCTACAAGCAGGCTGCCGGGCGCCGCGTACGTGTCGGCGGCGATCTCGCTGGTGGCGGGGTTCTCTTCCCACCTTCGCTGCTCCCCGTGGTCGCTCGGCTGGGCTTCGGACGTGCAGCCGTTCACCCCCGCCGTCGACCTCTTGCGCCACCTGCTGGTCGGGCAGCCCTTGCTGCACTCAGCGTGGGCCGAGGTCGAACTCGTCGGCTTCACC
>CAWEBN010000009.1:0-155949 GCA_963807305.1 uncultured Actinomycetes bacterium | reverse complement strand
AGCCGAGGATCGGGCTCGGGACGTCGCCGTCCAGGCCGCGGAACGACGCCCGCGTCCCGAGGTCGATCCCGCCCAGCTTGAGCTCGGGACCCCGGCGAGCCGGTGGCCCCGGCGCCCCACGTCGAGTTGGCGAAGCCGAACTGCTCGATGGCGACCGCGGCCGCGAGCGTCACCACCGCCAGGCTGACGCCGCGCACGCGCAGCGCCGAGGCGCCGGCCACGAACCCCAGCGCTGTCGCGAACAAGGTCCCGGCGATGGCGCCCAGCGGGAAGCCGATGCCGGCGTCCTTGGCCAGGTGGGACACGACGAAGCCCGACGCCGGCGAGCGCGACCTGCATGAGCGACACCTGCCCGATGAACCCGGTGATGACCACGTAGGACAGACAGATGGTCATCGCCGCCAGCGAGATGATCAGGGCGTTGCGGTAGTCGAAGGGCAGCACGATGAGCGCCACGACCCCGACCGCCGCGCAGGCCACGGCCGAGATGCCCAGCCGCTCGGGCTGCGGCGCCTGCGGGAGCCGCTGCTCGATGAGCTCGCCGCGGGTCGGCAGGCTCGAGCCGCGCACGTAGAGCGCGATGACGATGATGATGAAGGTCAGCAGCGCGCTGATCCCGGGGAGGGCTGCGCCCTTGTCGGTGGGGAAACTCAGCTCCTGCGTCGAGGCGTAGTAGAGCAGCGACTGCAGGACGCCGATCGAGAGCCCGACGGCGCACGTGATGGCGAACGACGTGAAGCGCGCGAAGCACCGCGCCGAGCGCCGGCACGACCTGCAGGGGCAGGGTCGTCGCATCGAGCTGGGCCAGCGAGGCGGCGAGGACCCCCATGCTGCCCGCGATGACCGCGCTCAGGACCGTGTTGGCGAGCGAGAGCTCGCCCGCCGGCAGGCCCGCGAGGATCGCCGAGACCTCGCTCTCGCTGCCCGCTCGGGTGGCCAGGCCAAGCGCGTGTAGCGATAGGCGACGGTGAGCAGGATGGTGACGACGATCACGATCCCCGTGACCAGAAGCGGTCGGCCGGGATCGCGACGCCGGTGACCTGGACGGTGTTGCGCGGCAGCACCGACGGAGCCGGCAGCGAGCCCGTCCCGTAGATCAGCGTCGCTCCGGCCTGCAGGGTGAGCAGGACGCCGAGCGAGGAGACCAACCGCGCCAGCGGCGAGGCGGTGCGCAGCGGCCGGAAGCACAGCAGCTCGACCGCGGTGCCGAGCACGATGGTGAAGGCCAGCGTGCCCAGCAGCGCGACGGGCGTGTCGACGACGGTCTTGAGCGAGTAGAAGGCGTAGCCGGCGGCCATCGCCATCGCGCCCGTGGCGACGTTGATGACGCCCGAGCCGCGATAGGTCAGGACGACGCCGAGCCCGATCCCGGCGATGAGGGCGCCGGTGCCCAGCCCGAGCAGCGAACAGGATGATCTGATCCATGACGGATCAGACCATCCTGACGCTGCTCGAGCCGTCCGCCAAGGTCACTCGGGCGGGCGCACGAAGCCGGACGCGTTCTTGAACTGGCCCTTGCCGCTGTAGTCGAAGAACTGCGTCTGGTCGTTGCAGACCGCCGGCGCGTCGGGTACTTCGCGCACTGCACCTGCGGGGCGCCGAAGACCAGCGGGCCCTTGAACACCTTGGCCTTGTCAGCGATCGCCGCCGGCGTGAGCTTGTCGGCGCCGACCTCGTTCATGAACTTGATCATCGTCAGCACCGTGGCCATGCTCGTCGGCACCCACGGATCCGCCGCGAGATCGGCCTTGCCGAGCTTGGTCATGGCGTCGACCATCGCCTTGGCCGCCGGATCCGTCTGATCGGCGGTCAGGCTGGAGGCGATGCCGTAGTACCACTTCGGCACGTCGCCGCCCAGGCCCTTGGAGACCACCGGCGACAGGCACAGCGGGTTGGAGACCACCGGCGCCTTGACGCCGGTCTGCTCGAGCGCCTTGGCCAGGTTGATGCAGCCCTTGGCGTCGCTCTGGGGCACGATCATGTCCGCGCTCTGGGCGCCCGCCGCCGTCAGCGGGCCGACGAGGTCGGTCGCGTTGGGCTCGTAGCCGACGCGCTTGACCTTGATGCCCGCCTTCTCCAGGCCCGCCACCATCGCGTTGGCGCCCTCGATGATGCCCGGCACCTGCGGGTAGACGACCGCGGCCGTCTTGGCCTTCAGCACGTCGCGGCCGAAGGTCCCCCACGGGGCCAGGATGTGGAACGAGTCGCCGAAGAGGATGAACCCGTTCTTGTTCTTGGTGTCGACCTGGTTGACCGACACGCCCCAGAACATCGGCTTCTCACCGGCGATGCTCGCGTTCAGGGGCTGGGCCCCGGTCGCGACCGCGCCGACGCCGACGGCGTCGACGGCCTTGTCGTTGGCCATCTTCTGCCCGCACTGCTGGCCCTGCTCCTCGGACGTCGAGATGAAGCACGTGTGCAGCTTGACCGGATGGCCGCCGATGCCGCCGGCGTACTTGTTGACGTAGTCGGCCGCCATCTGGGCGCCGATCGTGGAGTTGGGCCCGACGTCGTTGGCGCCGCCCTGCTGGTTGACGTAGCCGATGACGATGGGCGACTTGCTGTTGTCTAGCCGCGCCGGCCGTACCGCCGACGTACTCGACGTAGTCCGTGACCCCTGCACTCTTCGTGGTGCTGGCAGCCGCGGTACTCGTGCTCTTGGCGGCGGTCGACGTACTGGCGGCCGCCCCTCCTGAGGTGGTGTTGTCGTTGCTGCTCCCGCAGGCCGCCACGATGGCGGCTGTCAGCGCGAGCCCCAGCGCGAGCGCAACGATGCGCACGCGGATACGCGTGATGTTGCTGGCGAAGTGCATTGCACCTCTCTCCTCTCCAGAATGGACCCCGGCGCCGCCCGTCCTTGGCTGAGGTGTAATTTGCACATTCTGTAGAAAGGTGTCAAGCACCCTGATGAACGACGTCCTGCCCCTCCTGCCTACGACGATGGTCGGCGCCTACCCGCGGCCCGCCTGGTTCACCGACCAGCTCGACGGTCGCGACATCCGCCGCTGAGGCCTTCAAATCGCTGCACCACGAGGAGGCGTTCCGCGACGCCGTGCGCACGGTCGCCGGCGAGCAGGAGGAGGCCGGCCTCGACGTCTGCACCGACGGGCAGATAGTACGCGGGTCCACGACTACGCGATGGGGATCGGCGCCTTCTTCGGTACTGGTTCGAGCGCGTCGGCGGCTTCGGGCACGAGAAGCTCGAGCACCCCGCGCGCTCGCGGACCGAGGGCAAGGACGCCTTCACGCTCGACGAGTCGGGCGGCGTCGCCGTCCGTGGGCCGATCGAGCGCGGGCCGGTCCGGCTGGCTGAGCTGTACGCGATCGCCGCGGCCGTGGCGCGCCGGCCGATCAAGGCCTGCGGCGTGGGAGCCGGGCCGCTGCAGCTGTCGACGATGGCGCACTTCGAGAGCGGCCCGGTCAAGAACCGCTTCGACCTGTCGGCCGGGCTCGCGGAGGTCTTCCGCGCCGAGCTCGAGGAGCTCGTCGCCGCGGGCTGCCGCCACGTCCAGCTCGAGGACCTCGGTGCCTGGGTCCCCAACGTGACCCGCGCCGACCGCGACTTCGAGTGGGTCACGTCGACGGTCGACCGGCTCTTCGCGGGGCTCGACGGCGGGGTCGAACGATGCTGGCACTTCTGCCTCGGCAACGCCTGGGCTCGCGCGCCGAGGGGCTCACGCGCGGCGGCTACGCCAACGTCCTGCCGCGCTACTTCGACGTCGACGTGGACGCCTTCGTTCTGGATTTCGCCTGCCGCGACATGGCCGACGTCGGCGTGCTGGCCGACCTCCCCGCCGGCAAGGGCGTGCACGCCGGGGTCATCGACGTGCGCAACCTCGAGGTCGAGCAGCCCGACCAGGTCGCCGAGCGCATCCGCGCTGTGCTCGCCGTCATCGACGCCGAGCGCGTCACGCTGACCACCGACTGCGGCATGAAGCAGCTGCCGCGCACCGTCGCGCGGGAGAAGCTGGCGCTGCTGGCGGCGGGCGCGGCGATCGTGCGGGGGCGAGCTCACCGGCGAGCGATGAGCCGCGGCCCGGTCGTCTGGACCCCGGACGCGGACGCCGCGGCGGGCTCCCAGTTGGCGCGCTACATGGGCTGGCTGGCCGGCGAGACCGGGCGCGGGTTCGCGTCCTACGAGGATCTGTGGGCGTGGTCGGTGGACGACCTCGAGGGGTTTGGGCGTCGATCTGGCGCTACTTCGACATCCAGGCCACACCCTACGACGCGGTGCTGGGCAACCGTGAGATGCCCGGAGCCCGTTGGTTCGAGGGCGCGCGGCTGAACTACGCCGAGCACGCGCTGCGCGCGGGCGCGGGCGACCGCGTGGCCGTCGTCGAGCACGACGAGGAGGGCCAGCGCGGCGAGCTGACGTGGGACGAGCTGCGCGCAGCGGTCGGGGGCGCGGCCGCCGGGCTGCGCGAGCGCGGGATCGGCCCCGGCGACCTCGTGATCGGCTACCTGCCCAACTGCGCCGAGGCGACCATCGCCTATATCCGCCTGCGCGAGCATCGGCGCCGTCTGGTCGTCGTGCGCGCCCGACCTCCAGCCCGCCGCCGCGCTGGACCGCTTCGCCCAGCTGCGCCCGGCGGCGCTGATCGCCTGCGACGGCTACCGCGACCGCGGCCGCGCCCATGACCGGCGCGCGGCGGTGGCCGAGCTCGCCGGCGCCCTGCCGACCCTGAAGTCCCCGGTGGTCATCGTCGACCGGCTCGGCCTCGGCGGGCCGCAGGGTCCCTGAAGCCGTGGGAGGCTCTGGCGGGGTCTGCGGCGCAGCCCGCCTTCGAGCCGCTCCCCTTCGACCACCCGCTCTACGTGCTCTTCCTCGTCGGGCACGACCGGGCCGCCCAAGGGCATCGTGCACGGCCACGGCGGTCAGCTGCTCGATCACATCCGCCACCACGCGCTGCAGCTCGACCTCGGCCCCGCCGATCGCTTCTCCTTCTACACGGGCACGGGCTGGATGGTCTGGAACTGGCTCATCGCCGGCCTGCTCGTGGGCTCGACGATCGTGCTGTACGACGGCAGCCCGCGCCATCCCGAGCTCGACGCCCAGTTCGAGGTGGTGGCGCGCGCCGGGGCCACGGTGCACGGCACGAGCGCCGGCTATCTACGGCCTGCGCGAAGGCAGGCCTCTCCCCCGGCACCCGTCACGACCTCGGCGCCCTGCGGGCGATCGCCTCGACCGGCTCCCCGCTGCCGCCGGAGACCTTCCACTGGATCCACGACGCGGTGGGCGAGCACGTTTGGCCCGTCTCGACGAGCGGCGGCACCGACGTGTGCTCGGCCTTCGTCAGCGGCTGCCCATTGCTGCCCGTGCGTGCGGGCGAGATCCAGTGCCGCTGCCTGGGGGCGGCGCTCGACGTCCTGGACGAGGGCGGCCGGCCGGTGCGCGGCGCGGTCGGCGACCTCGTCCTCACCGCCCCGCTGCCGTCGATGCCCGTGCGCTTCTGGGACGACCCCGGCGACGAGCGCTACCGCGCCGAGCTACTTCGACGACTTCCCGGGCATCTGGCGCCACGGCGACTGGGCGACGCTCACCGACGACGGCGCGGTCGCCATCCTCGGCCGCTCGGACTCGACCCTCAACCGCCATGGCGTGCGCATCGGCACTGCCGAGATCTACGCCGCGGTCGATCGCCCTGCCCGCGGTGGCCGACAGCCTGGTCATCGGTGTCGAGCAGGCCGACGGGGGCTACTGGATGGCGCTCTTCGTCGCCCTCGACGGCGACGCGGTCCTCGACGACGCCACGCGCGCCGCGATCGTCGAGGCGATCCGCACCGCGGCCTCGCCGCGCCACGTCCCCGACGACATCGTGCAGGTGCCGGCGATCCCGCGCACGATGACCGGCAAGAAGCTCGAGGTCCCGATCAAGCGGCTGTTCATGGGCGCCGATCCGGCCACCGCGGTCAACCGCAACGCGATGGTAAACTCCGCGGCCCTCGACGCCTACGCGGAGCTGGCGGCTGCCCGCACGCCCACGCTGCGCCGCTAAGTTCACGGCGGTCTCCCATTGTCGGGGACCGTGCGCTTCCTACCGTCGGCGGATGTCTACGGAGACTGATCCGCCGGCCCGGCGCGCGCTCGCCCTGGCCGCCCTCACGAGCGCGTGCCTCGTGGCGGCGCTCGGTCTCGCGACCGACCAGGCGAGCGCCAACTACACGGCCGGCATCCAGGCCGGCACCCTCCAGATCACCGGCGACGGGGCCGGCGACGCGCTCGACTGCCTTAGCACCGAACCAACGACGCTCAACGTGATCGTCAACGGCCAACTCGTCTCGAGCTTCGACCGCGCCACCTTCACGGCGGTCGCCGTCGACGCGCACGGCGGCAACGACACGGTCAGCGTCCAGAACCCGGCGTCCGCCCTCGAGAACGTCACCATCGACGGCGGCGCGGGCGACGACACGCTGCGCGGCGGCGACGGTAACGACACCTTCATCGGCGGCGCCGGCAACGACTTCGTCGACGGCAACATCGGCGGCGACACCGCCCACCTCGGCGCCGGCGACGACATGTTCAGTGGGACCCGGGCGACGGCAGCGATGTCGTCGACGGCAGGGCGGCAACCGACACGCTGCACTTCAACGGCTCCAACATCGGCGAGAACATCGACGTCTCCGCCAACGGCTCGCGCGTCCGCTCACGCGCAACGTCGCGGCCATCACGATGGACCTCCACGGCATCGAGAGCGTGAACATCCGTGCCGCTCGGCGGCGCCGACAACGTCACCGTCGGCGACATCACCGGCACCGACCTCGACCGCTCCGACGTCGACCTCGCCGCCTTCGACGGCGCCGACGACGGCGCGGCCGATGCGGTGATCGCGTGGGCTCCGACGGGCGACGACGACATCAACGTCGATTGCCCCGGGCACGTGGTCGTCGACGGCCCCTCGGCACGTCACGATCCCGTCGATGCCGCCCGACGGTCACGTCGCCAGCCTCGGCGGCGACGTCTTCATCGATCACCGGCGTGGGCTGATCGCTTCGTCGTCGACGGTGGCGCGGGCAACGACACGTCACCGCCAACGGCACCAGGGGCGACGACGTCATCGGTATTGCGCGCGACGGACCGCCATCGCCGTCTTCGCCCGACCGCGCAGGCCGTCAGCATCACCGGCGTCGAGCACCTGCTGGTCAAGGGCGCGGGCAACGACACCATCGTAGGCCAGAACGGCATCGGCACGCTCACCCAACTGACCATCGACGGGGGCGCGGGCAACGACACGCTGCGCGGCGGCGACGGTAACGACACTACTGATCGGCGGCGCCGGCAACGACTTCGTCGACGGCAACATCGGCAGCGACACCGCCCACCTCGGCGCCGGCGACGACGTGTTCAGTGGGACCCGGGCGATGGCAGCGATGTCGTCGAAGGCGGCCGGCCACCGACACGCTGCAGTTCAACGGCTCCAACATTGGCGAGAACATCGACGCTCGCGGCCAGCGGCCGCACGCGATCGCCTCACCCGCAATGTCGCCGGCCATCACGATGGACCTGCACGGCATGGAGAACGTGAACATCCGTGCGCTCGGCGGCGCCGACAACATCACCGTCGGCGACCTGAAGAGCACAGACTCCACGCCGCCGACGTCGACGTCATCCGCCACCTCGCGGCGGCGGTGATGGCGCGCCGCACAGCGCTCATCGCCAACGGCGACACAAGGCCGGAGCACGTCCGCGTGAACACGGGCCGGCGCCCAGGTGCGACGCCACCGGCCGGGCGCAGACGCACGGTCGCCGGCAGCGAGGCCGCCCTCGACACGCTGCGCGTCAACACGCTGGCGGTCGCGACGACGTCCAGGTGGCGCCCGACGTGAGCACGCTCATCGCGCCGGTCGTCGACCTGGCGAAGACCGAGAGCGGGGTCACGGAGGGCGCCGCCGCATGCCCCGCGCGGCGCCCTCCCGGTCTGCCGCATCCCCGTCGGCGCAGTTCACGGTCCCCAGCACCGCGCCTAGGCACGGGAAGCGAACGCCGCCGGGGTACATGGGTCAGGAAGGGCACGCCCCACAGCCCACCGGCGGTCCGCCGCCGACGTATTGTCACCGGCGAGCGCGGCCGCAACGCCGGGCTCACGGCTGGCGGTCGACGCGCGTCGCCGCGGTGGCGGTGCGCGCCACCTGCACGCCATCGGGCCGCCGGATCGGGTCACGATCGGCCCCGAGGCGATGCTGCTCGAGCGCGCGCTCGAGCTCGAGGTCCTCGACACCGCGGTGACGCGGCCGCGGTGGCGCCGGGGGGATCGTGGTCCGCGCGGCGCCGGCCGGACTCGGCAAGACCGCGTCGCCGAGCAGGCCGTGCGCCTGAGGCGGCCGAGGCCGGCTGCCGCGTGCGCCGGGCAGCTCCGGGCCCGCTGAGCGCCACTTCGGGTTCGGCGTGGTGCGCGCCGCCGCCGGAGGCCGCGGGCGACGCGTCCAGGACGACGCAGCGCGCGCGGCTGCTCGAAGGGGCGGCCGCCCCGGCCGGCGCCCTGCTCCTCGACCGCGCCGTGCCCAGTGCGGATGCCACCATGGCCATCGCCGACAGCGTGCTGGTGGCGTGCGCCGCCCCGCCGACGACGCGCCGCTGGTCCCGTCGTGGACGACGCCGACCTGGGCCGACCGCGCGTCGCTCGAGGTGGCCGCCTACCTCGCGCGGCGGATCGGCGAGCTGCCGCTGCTGATCGCCGTCGGGGCCCGGGCCGAGGACCATCCCGACGCGGCCGCCGACCTGGCCACCTCGACGCGGAGCCCCCGCGGCGACCGTCTGCACCCCCTGCCGCTGAGCCGTCGCGGCGCGTGCCGCTCATCCGCCGCGCGGCGCCGTCCGCGCCGTTCGACGTCCGCCCCGACTACCCCATCGCCGGCCCGCCGGAGTCCGCTGGCCGCCGGGCGAGCTCGGCCGCCATATCGCCGACCACGGCCGAGGCGCAGTCGACGCCTCCGAAGGCGAGCCCCCGCCCATGAGCGCGATCGCTCGGACCGTCGTCCGCGGCGCCTGGCCGAGCTCTCGGCGCGTGACCGCGCCGTCGTCGAAGCGCTCGCCGTCATCGGCGAGGGCTCCCCGCGACAGGTCGTCGCGGCCGTGGCGGGCGTCACGCTCGACGAGCTCGGCGCCGCCCGCGAGCGGTCGCCGGCGGCCGGGCCGCTGCCGCGGGCGGCACCCGCCTCGCGCACCACCTGATCGCCAGCGCGATCGGCGACGACCAGCCCTGGCGCGATCGCCGCGAGCACCTGCACCGCGAGACGGCCCCGCCCCCATGGCCGCGGGCGCCGCGCCCGACGCCGTGGCCCGCCAGGTTCCGCGCTGCGGGCCTGGTGCCGACCCCAGGTCAGCGCGCCGCTCGCCGCCGCCGGCCGACGCCGCCGCCACGGCGCGCCGCAACATCGCCGCGGCCCATCTCGAGCGCGCGCTGGCCGAGCGTGCTCCCGGCGACGACCGCGGCCGCCTGCCTGGCCGAGCGGCGACGGGTCGCTCTTCGACACGCCGCCCACCCACTCGCGCGAGCGCCGCGCGAGCCCCTGGCCGAGGCGCACGACCGCGACAGCCGGCTCGATGTCCGACGCGCCCTGGCCGCACTGAACGTCGCTCGACCTCGACGAGCCGGGGCTGCTCGGCGCTCTTGAGCAGGAGCTGGCCGCCGAGAGCCGATCCGCGTGTCCGCCCGGCGATCGAGGCCGCCGCGCCGACACAGCCGATCACGATCCACCTCCGCCACGAGGAGCGTGCCCGGCGCGTGGCCGCCTGATCGAGGTCGACGACCATCGCCACCCGACCCTGCGCCCACATTCTCGCCCACCGCGCGTGCGTCGGCACCGAGCGCGGCTGGCCCGACGCGGCGGCCTGCGCGGCGCTCGCCCGCGGGCGCTCACGGCGATGAGCTGCTGCACGACGCCGGGCGGCGACGGCCTACCACCTGGGCACGCGGGCGCTCGTGATGGCCACCACGCCGACGAGGCGCACGCGACGATCGCCCGCCTGCGCCATACCACGCTGACCAGCGCGGCCTCGCACGGCCGCGTGCCGCCGCGGCCTGTACGCCGCCGACCTCGCGCTGCGCCGCGGCCGCGTCGCCGAGGCCGAGCGAGGCGCGACGGCGCTCGCCCTGTCGACGACGACGTCAGCGTGCTCACGGGCGCGCCGCAAGCGTGCTCGTCCACGCGGCGGCGAGCGCGGCGCCTTCGACGAGGCGCGCGAGCCGCTGCGGGAGCGGGGCCTCGACAGCTCGATGACGGGGATGCCGTGGGAGACGCGTTGATTCACGCCCGCGCGCGCCTGTGGCGGCGGAGGGCGACCACCAGCGTGCCCTCGCCGAGGCGACCGTCAGCGGGGCGCAGCGCGAGGAGCGTGGCCGCCCGAACCCGACCTGGACCCCGTGCGTGATCTCGACCGCCGCGCTGGACCTCGCGCACCTCGGGCGCCGCGCGGAGGCGGCGGCGGCGATGGCCGACGCAGAGCTGGGGGCTGCGGAGCGCTTCGGTGCCCCGTGCCGATCGTCGCCGCGCTGCACGCGCGCGCGGTCGCCGAGCCGACGACGCCGCGCGCGTGGGGCTGTGCGAGCGCGCGCTCGAGGTCGCCGCGGAACGCCGGCGCTGCTCGAGTCGGTCCGCGCTCGCCTCGAGCTCGGCAGCACCCTCGCGTACATGGGCCGGCGCATCGAGGCGCGCGACGCGTTGCGCCCGGCACTGGCCGACGCCGACGCGGTCGGCGAGGACGCCCCCGCCCAGCCGCCCGGCGCGAGCCCGCTGGCCACCGGGCTGCGCCCGCGCCAGGCGGCGCTCGAGGGCGCCGCGGCGCTGACCCCGCGCCAGCGCCAGGTGTGCGAGCTCGCCGCCGCCGGGAAGGGCAACCGCCAGATCGCCCAGGCGCTCTTCCTGAGCATCAAGACCGTCGAGACCCACCTCGCCGCGGGCTATCGCAAGCTCGGCGTGGGCACCCGCGCCGACCTCGCCGGCCAGCTGGCGCAGTAGCTGAGCCGCGCTCGAAGGCCAGCGCGGTGACGATCCGCCGCGACTGCGGCCCCGGTTGGTCCTGGTTCGAGTACGGCCGGTTGAGCAGGTGGCCGTGATGGACGAGGGTCGTCGACCCGCCGCCGTCGAGGTTGATCGCGTCCCGGGCCCCGAGGCCCACCATGACGTCGGCGAGCTCGAGCATCGACAGCCCGGCGTCGACCCCGGTCCGGCGCCCGTCGCAGGCCACCGCCACGAGCGCGTCGTCGGCCACGCCGAGCGCCGCGCGCGGGTGGCGCTCGCTCGTGATGTCCGAGTCGAACTGCTCCGAGCCGCCGCTGAAGCCCTCGTGGTCGGCCGTCGGATCGAAGGCCACGGCGCCCCCGGCGACCAGCAGCGGGCCGGCCTGCAGGAGGTCGCCCGGCGGCTCCCGCGGCGCGTCGCCGCGCGCCATGACCCGCACCACGCCGTCGCCGTCGCTCACCACGCACGCGCGGCGCGCGGCCCACGGCCCGGGAACCGGCTCGTGGCCCACCGCACGCCCGCCGAGCCACACCTCGCCGAGCGGCCGATACGGGTCGCGAACGAAGAACCCGCCCACCACCGCGTCCTGCACGCCCGACGAGCGGCACCAGACGTCGAGCCGCCGTGTGCCCGGGAAGAAGAGCACCCGCACGCGCGTGCGCTCGCGGGCATGGCGAACGGCGTAGACCGTCGTCGTCTCGCCGTCGTCGAGCTCGTGGCGCCAGAGCAGGTACTCGGTCACACGGGCCGTACTGTTGCAGCCGGCTGCCCCGCAGCCGCCTCGAAAGGCCGGCGCGAGCGCCGCACGATGCGGCCGTCGATCCCGCCACCGCGCGCTGACCTCGCGCGCGACGCGCGAGGATGCAGGCCATGAGCGACGAGCCGTGGCGCCGCAGCGCGACCGATCTGCAGACCGCGATCCGCCGGCGCGAGCTGAGCTGCGTGGAGGTCATGCAGGCGCACCTCGCGCGCATCGAGGCGGTCAACCCGCTGCTCAACGCGATCGTCACCCTCGACGGCGACCTCGGCCTGCGCGAGGCGGCGGCGGCCGACGCCGCCCTCGGACGCGACGCCGCGACCGGGCCGCTGCATGGCCTGCCGATCGCCATCAAGGACCTCGAGGACACCGCCGGCATGCGGACGACGTACGGCTCGCCGATCTACCGCGACCACGTTCCGACCGCCGACACCCTGCTCGTCGCGCGCCTGCGCCGCGCCGGCGCCATCGTCATCGGCAAGACGAACACGCCCGAGTTCGGCGCCGGCTCGCAGACCTTCAACGCGGTCTTCGGAGCGACGCGCAACCCTTACGACCGCACGCGCACCCCGGGCGGCAGCAGCGGCGGCGCGGCAGCCGCGGTCGCCAGCGGGATGATCCCGCTTCGCCGATGGGTCGGACCTCGCGCGAGCATCCGCAACCCCGCCTCGTTCTGCAACGTCGTCGGCCTGCGCACCTCGCCCGGCCGCGTCCCGGCGGTGCCGTCGCTCAGACGCGTGGAACCCGCTGGGGGTGCTCGGGCCACTGGCGCGGACCGTGCAGGACGCCGCCCTGCTGCTGCGGGCGATGGCGGGGGCCGATCCCCGTGCGCCGCTGTCGCTCGATGACCGGCCGGACACCTTCGTGCTGGGCGACCGGCATCGATACGCGCGGCGCGCGCATCGCCTGGAGCCGCAACCTCGGCGACCTGCCCGTCGAGCCCGGCGGTGAACGCAGTGCTGGAGGACCACCGCGCGGCGCTCGAGGCGATGGGCTGCGTCGTCGAGGACGTCGAGCCGGACCTCACGGCGGCCGACGACGCCTTCGAGGTGCTGCGCGCCGTCGGCTTCGCGCAGGCCTTCGGTCCCATGCTCGAGACCGACGGCGACCAGTTCAAGGAGACCGTCGTGTGGAACACGCGCGTCGGGCTCGCACTGACGGGCTCCGCCGTCGCGCGGGCGCTCGGCGTGCAGACCGAGATGTTCGAGCGCATGCGGTCGCTGCTCGAGCGCTACGACGCGCTGGCGCTGCCCGTCAGCCAGGTGGCGCCATTCGCGGTCGAGCAGGAGTGGGTCACCGAGATCGCGGGCACGGCGATGGGGTCCTACTTCGAGTGGATGCGCTCGTGCTCGCGGATCACGGTCACCGCGCACCCGGCCATCTCGCTCCCCGCCGGCTTCACCCCCGGCGGCCTGCCCGTCGGACTGCAGCTCGTCGGCCGCCACCGCGGCGAGCTCGCCCTCCTGCGCCTGGCAGCCGCCATCGAGTGCGCCACCGGGGTCGGGCGCCGTGCGCCCGAGCTGTGATCAGCGGGTGTAGCGCGATCGCGCCGAGGCGCGGATCCCCGTTTGCCGCCTAGCCAGCGGGGAACGGCACTGGATACATGGCCCCACCATCCCTCGCCCGCCGCTTCCCGGCCCGGCCCGACCAAGTGCGCCTCGCCCGCCGCGAGGTGGAGGCCTACGCGCGCGAGCACGGGGCCGTCGACCCCGACGCGATCGCGCTCGCCGTCTCGGAGGCAGTGACCAACGCGGTCATCCACGCCTACGTCGACGCGCCGCAGCCCGGCGACGTCGAGGTCTTCGCCGAGCGCCACCTCGGCGACGGCCTGGAGGTCCGGGTCTGCGACGACGGCCGCGGGATGATGCCGCGCAGCGACAGTCCCGGCGTCGGCGTGGGGCTCCCTTTGGTCGCCAAGCTGGCCCAGCGTTTCCGGGTCGAGACGCGGCCCACCGGCGGGACGGCGATCAGCATGGTCTTCCCGGTCCACGATTCCGCCTGACCGCCCCCGGGCTAGATTGCAGTGCCATGAGCGCCTACGCGATCGTCTCCGGCAACGAGGTGCGCGACGTCTACGAGGGCAGCGACGTCCCGGGCGAGTTCCGGCGCCTCACGGACGCGCTCGACTGCGAGCAGCTCGCGGTGACCCTCATCAGGGTGCCGCCGCACTCGGACTTCGAGCAGGGGACGGGCCATTTCCACGACGAGGTCGAGGAGCTGTACCTCGTCACGAGCGGCACCCTGACCATGCGCCTGGCCGACGACGTGCACCGGGTCGCCGCCGGATCGGTCGTCCGCGTCGCCGCGCGTACGCCCCGCTCGCACCGCAACGAGGGCGACGAGCCGGTCGAGCTCTGGGCCGTCTCGCGACGGGTCGAGCGCTCGGACGCCACCAAGATCGACGACTTCTGGGCCGCCTCCCCCGACGCCCTGCAGCATCGAGACGTTGATGCGTGACCGGTGGGCCTGGTAAGCACTGCAACGTATGACGGGCTCTGAGACCTCGTCGGCGGGTCCGGTCGTCACTCCCGAGCAGGCGCTCGAGTTCATGGCCGGTGCCAGCGCGTTGCTGGCCAGGTCGCTGGACTACGAGACGACGCTGCGCGAGGTGGCCCGGCTCGCGGTGCCGGAAGTCGCCGATTGGTGCGGCGTCCTGCTCGCCGACCTGGGCGACGGCGAGCGCGAGCTCTCCAGCGGCTATTCGGATCCGGCGCTCGAGGCCGCGCTGCTCGAGATCCGCGCCAAGCGGCGCGAGGAGGAGGGCGCCTCGGAGTCGCGCCGGGTCGCCCAGACGGGTGAGCCGATCCTGGCCACCGACGTCCGCGCGACCATCGACGAGACGATCGAGGACCATCAGCGCGAGCTCATCGAGCGCCTGGCGCCCAAGTCGTACCTGATCGTGCCGCTGGCGGCCCGAGGCCGGGTGCTCGGCTCGATGACGCTGCTCTCGACCCGCGCCGGGCGCCACTACACGGAGTCCGATCTCGCCTTCGCCGTAGCGCTGGCCGAGCGCTGCGCCCTGGCCATCGACAACGCGCGCCTGCACGACCGCGCCGAGCGCTCCCTGAGCCTGCTGGACACCGTGTTCTCGACGGCGCCGGTCGGCCTGGCCCTCGTCGACCGCGACCTGCGCTTCGTACGCGTCAACGAGACCTTCGCCGCCTTCAACGCGCGCCCGGTGGGCGAGCTCGTCGGCCGCACCGTGCCCGAGCTCCTGCGTGCCGCCGGCCTGGACGAGGAGACGGTCATTCCGAGCTACGGGCAGGTCCTGGACAGCGGCGGCCGCGTGCTCGACCTGGAGCTGACCACCCATAGCCGCGACGGCACGGCGCGCCACTGGAACGCGTCGTTCACCCCGGTGACGCACGCCGACGGCTCGGTCACCGGCGTCATCGTCTCGGTCATCGACGTCACCGAGCGCCGGGCACTGCTCGAGTCCGAGCGCGAGGCGCGCGTGCGCGCGGACTTCCTCGCGCACGCCGGAGCGATCCTCGACGCGTCGCTGGACTACGAGGAGACCCTGCGCTCGGTCGTCCAGATCGCGATCCCCGAGGTCGCCGACTGGTGCGCGGTGAGCGTCCTCGACGACGCCGGCGTGCTGCAGGAGGTGGCCACCGCGCACGTCGACGAGGGCCAACGCGAGATCGGCGCCGAGATCAGCCGCCGCTTCCCGGCCGACCCGAGCGCGGACAGCGGCAGCTACCGGGTGGCGCGCTCGGGCGAGACGGCCTACGTGCGCGAGGTCACCGACGAGATGCTCGCCGCCGGGATACCGGATCCCGAGCACCTCGACCTCGTCCGCCGCCTGGGCCTGCGCTCGGTCATCATCGCGGCGCTCAAGGCCCGCGGCCGCGTGTTCGGCACCTTCAGCCTGGCCAGCGCCGAGTCCGGCCGGCTCTTCGAGCAGGTCGACGTCCAGCTGGCCGAGGAGCTCGCGGCGCGCGCCGGCATGGCGATCGACAACGCGCGGCTCTACACCGAGCGCAGCCGGATCGCCCACACCCTGCAGGTCAAGCTCCTGCCCGAGCGCCTGCCGCGAGATCCCGCGCGCGCTCATGGCCGCCCGCTATCGCGCCGCCGGCGAGCTCAACGAGGTCGGCGGCGACTTCTACGACGTCTTCCAGCGCTCGCCGACCGAGTGGGCGCTCGTGGTCGGCGACGTGTCGGGCAAGGGGGCCGAGGCCGCCGCCATCACCGCGCTGGCCCGCTACACGCTGCGCGCCGCCGCGCTCGAGGACACCCCGCCCAGCGGCGCCCTGCAGCGTCTGAACACCGCGATGCTCTACGACGACACGTCGCAGTTCGCGACGGTCGTCATGGCCTACCTCTCCTCCGGTCCCGACGGGAGCATCGACCTGCGCCTCGCGCTGGCCGGGCATCCGCCCCCGGCCGTCGTGCGCCGCGACGGGAGCGTCGAGATGGTGGGCCGCTACGGCACGATGGCCGGCCTGCGCCAGGACATCGCCGTGTATGACGTCGACGTCCGCCTCGAGGCCGAGGAGGTGCTGCTGCTCTACACCGACGGCGTCACCGAGGCGGGCCCGCGGCGCACGCCCTTCGGGGAGCCGGGCCTCGTCGGCGTGCTCACCGGCATGGGCGGCCAGACGCCGCAGGCCGTCGTCGACGCCGTCGAGCGCGCCGTGGTCGCCGCGCAGCCGGGCGACCCGCGCGACGACATCGCGCTGCTGGCCATCTGCCCGACCGCGGGCGTCGCGACGGCGGACAGCGGGTAGCGCCTGGCTTCGTGCCGAGGTCGATCTGGAACGGGGCGCTGTCGTTCGCCGGCATCGACGTGCCGGTCAAGGTCTTCGGGGCGGCCGATCCGCAGGGCGTCCAGTTCCGCGAGCTGCACGAGCCCGACGGAGCGGAGATCGCGCACGAGCTGGTCGACGCCGACGGGCGCAAGGTCGACCGCAAGCAGGTGGTCAAGGGCTTCCAGGTGCGCTCGGGCGAGTACGTCGTGCTCGACGACGACGAGCTCAAGGCCGCCAGCGCGCCCAAGCGCAAGACGGTCGACATCGAGCACTTCGTCCCGCGTGAGCAGATCGACCCCGACGCCTATGACCGCCCCTACTACCTGGCGCCGCAGAAGGGCGCCGACGAGGGCTACGCGCTGCTCGCCGCCGCGCTGCGCAAGACCGGGCGCGTCGGCGTCGGGCGCGTGGTGCTGCGCTCGCGCGAGCAGCTCGTGGCGGTGGTGGAGGCCGACCAGATGCTGCGCCTGCACACGCTGCGCTTCGCCGACGAGCTCGTCGACCCCGACACGCTCGATCACCCCGCGCTGCGGCGCAAGCCCGACGCGCGTGTGCGCAAGATGGCCGCGCAGCTCGTCGACGGGCTGTCGGCGAAGTTCCAGCCCGGGCGCTACCGCGACACCTACCGCGACCGCGTGCTCGACCTCGTCGAGCGCAAGGCCAAGGGCGAGGAGATCGACGTCGAGCGAGCGCAGCCCCCCGAGCCCTCCGACGACCTGATGGCCGCGCTCGAGGCCAGCCTGAAGGGATCCAAGGGCTGATGGCCAGGGCGCGCTCGCTGTGGAGCGGATCGCTGAGCTTCGGCCTGGTCAACGTGCCCGTCTCGCTCGTCTCCGCGGCGCGCGACCAGGCCATCCACTTCCACCAGATCCACAAGAAGACCCACGAGCGCCTGCACGTCTCCTACGTCTGCACCAAGGAGAAGACGCCGGTCGACTACGCGGAGATCGCCCACGGCTTCGACACCGGCGACGGCTACGTGATGCTGACCGACGAGGAGCTCGCCTCCGCTCAGCCGGAGAAGACGCGCACGATCGAGATCTCGAAGTTCGTCGCGTTGGACGAGATCGACCCGATCCTCTTCGACCACCCCTACTACCTGCTGCCCGCCGGCGACGGCGACGGCCCGCTGCGCGCCTACCGCCTGTTGGCCGAGGTCATGGCCGACGCCGACAAGGTCGCGATCGGGCAGTTCGTGCTGCGCACCAAGGAGTACCTCGTCGCGGTCCGGGCCAAGGGCGATCTGCTGGCGTTGACGACCATGCTCTTCCAGCGGGAGATCCGGCCGACCGGCGAGCTCGACCTGCCCACGCGCAAGCGTCCCGGCAAGGCCAAGGTCGACCGCGCCGTCGCGCTCGTCGAGGCGCTCGCGGCCGACTTCGACCACAGCGCCTACAAGGACCGCTACCGCAGCGGGCTGCGCAGCACCGGCCTCGACGTCACCCTGCCCATGGCCCCGGACGTGGCGTCCGCGCTCGATGCGAGTGATGGCGCCGAGCCTCGCAGCGCGACCTGACGCCTTGGCCGCCAAGACCTCTCGGGGCGAAACCGAGCGCCGTGCACAGCGATCGGCGAGCAGCGGCTGCGCGAGGATCGACGCCTTCGAGCGCCCGAAGACGCTCAAGAATCTGCCGGCGAGCACTCGAACCGCGCTCGGCAAGTGGCCATGACATCGAGCTACCCCGAACGCGGCGATCGACCGCGCCGCGTGTCAGGGACCAGTTCGGGGGTCGCCCCACGGCGTGCGGTCAAGGCCGGCGCGGCTGCTGCACCGGCTCGTAGGAGGCCTCGCTGGTGCTCGGCACACCGCCGTGCGAGTCGGAGGCGCCGGGCTCGAGGCGCGTGCCGCGAAGAGCCCCGAAGACGATCGGCACGAGGACAGCGGCGAGCGCGATCGCGACGAAGGGGACAAGCAGGAAGATCGTCCCAGTGGCTGCCGCCACGACGACGCCGACGGCCACGATGGCCACGAAGAAGACTGATCCGGACACGGCGTCAGCTCTTCTTGGCCGCGGCCTTGCCGCCCTTGCGCCCGGCGGCCGCCTTCTGGGCCTTGGTGCCGCCCTGGCTCTTGGTGTCGCGGCGCTTGCCCGAGCCCGATGCCTTGCCGCCCTTGCTCGACGAGTTCGGGTCGTTGGCGATCCGGGCCGCACGCTCCTTGCTCATGCCCTTCTTGCGCAGGCCTTCGTACTGCTTGTCATCCTTCACGCTCGGTCCGTGGTCCTTGGCCATGGAGTACCTCCGATCAAGCTCGAAGTGGTCACCTTGGCGCTACCCCGAGCGGCGCGCCGGGATGCACGCCAGGTTGGCGTGCGGTCAGAGCGCGTCCTCGGCTCTCTTGTAGGCGATCTGCAGCACGTCGGCACCGAAGAGCGCGACGAGCACGGCGGCGAACCAGCGCGTGAAGCGCGGGGCGACGAGCAACCCGGCCGCGAAGCCCGGCGCTGATCCACATCCCGATGCAGTACGGGCAGACCAGCAGCTCGCCCACCGCGCGGCGCAGGCCGTGCC
Source organism: uncultured Actinomycetes bacterium (assembly GCA_963807305.1). Taxonomy (GTDB): domain Bacteria; phylum Actinomycetota; class Thermoleophilia; order Solirubrobacterales; family Solirubrobacteraceae; genus JAOPZW01. The sequence continues at coordinate 136,968 of CAWEBN010000009.1, read as the reverse complement.
CGCGGGCCGCCTCGCTGACCTCGCCCGGGCCGTCGTCGTGCTGGTAGCGGGTGAACGGGGCGCGCACGGCGCTCGTGACCCGGTCCTTGGCGATCAGCCGCGAGGCCTTGTGGGTGGCCACGGTCACGAGCGCCAGGTCGCCGGCGGACATGCGGTCGGGCAGCTTGCGCCCGCTGCGCCGGAACCACGCCGAGAACGCGCCTGCCGCGGCGCCGAAGAGCGCCATGAGCACGGCGTATCCCCCCAAGGGCCGCTCGCGCTCGGGCGAATGCCCGGCGAGCGGCCTGAGGTCCTCCGTGTGCGTGGTCATCGGCTTGCGCGCCTGCCCCGGATCGCCGTCCCGTACACCGGGTTGGACCGAACGAAGCTCACGGCTTGAAGACGACCTTGAAGGCGCCGTCCTCCTTCTTCTGGAAGGTCTCGTAGGCCTGCGGCGCCTCGGTCAGCGGGACGTGGTGGGTGGCGAAGCTGTCGACGCCCAGCGGATCGCCGTTCATCAGCAGCGGCATGATGTCGTCGACCCAGCGGCGGACGTTCGCCTGGCCCATCTTGACCGTCAGCTGCTTGTCGAACATCTGCAGCATGTTGAGCGGATCGGCCGTCCCGCCGTAGACGCCCGAGAGCGAGACCGTGCCGCCGCGCCGGACGATCTCGACCCCGAGCTTCAGAGCGCTGAGGCGATCGACGCCGGCGTTCTCCATCACCTTGCGGGCGACGGTGTCCGGCATCAGTCCGGCGATCGTGTGCGCCAGCTTGGCCGCGGGGGCGCCGTGGGCCTCCATCCCGACCGCGTCGATGACCGCGTCGGGTCCGCGGCCGCCGGTCAGCTCGCGCACGGCCGCCGGCACGTCGTCGACGGCGCTGACGTCGATCGTCTCCACGCCGTGGGACTTCGAGCGCGCCAGGCGCTCGGGCACCAGGTCCAGTCCGATGACCGTGCCGGCGCCCAGGTGCTGGGCGATCCGCGTCGACATCTCGCCGATCGGGCCCAGGCCGATGACGGCCACGCTGCCGCCGTCGGGGATCTGGGCGTACTGCACGGCCTGCCACGCCGTGGGCAGGACGTCGGAGAGGAACAGGAAGCGGTCGTCCGGCGGGCCCTCGGGGACCTTGATCGGCCCGTAGTGGGCCTGCGGGACGCGCAGCAGCTCCGCCTGGCCGCCCGGCACCTCGCCGTAGAGCTTGGTGTAGCCGAAGAGGCTGGCGCCCATGCCCTCGTCGCGGTTCTGCGTCGTCTCGCACTGGCTCTGGAGCCCGTGCTCGCACATGAAGCAGTGTCCACACGAGATGTTGAAGGGCACGACGACGCGATCGCCGACCGCCAGGTTGTCCACGCCGGAGCCCACGGCCTCGACGATGCCCATCGGCTCGTGGCCGAGCACGTCGCCGGCCTCGAGGAACGGGCCGAGGACCTCGTAGAGGTGCAGGTCCGAGCCGCACAGCCCGGTCGACGTCACGCGGATGATCGCGTCGGTCGGCTGCTCGATGGTCGGATCGGGGACGGTGTCGACGCGCACATCGCGCCTTCCATGCCAGGTCAGGGCCTTCATCTCACGCTCCGGTCGTAGGTCGGTCTCGGCGCCGTACCCGGAGGGCGAGCCTGCAACTCGGCGAGCCGCGCGCGACGCTCAGCTGAGGACCCAGGTGTCCTTCGCGCCGCCGTTCTGCGACGAGTTGACGACGAGCGCGCCCTCGTCGAGCGCGACGCGCGTGAGCCCGCCGGGCAGCGCCGTGGCGCGCTCGCCGGCCAGGAAGACGAACGCCCGCAGGTCGACGTGGCGGGGCTCGAGGCGCCCGTCGACGAGCGTCGGGTGGCGCGAGAGGGGCACCATCTCCTGGGCCACGAAGCCCTCGGGCCGGCGGCGCACGGCCTCGGCCGTCGACGTCGGTGTCGGCCTCGTCGGCGTGCGGTCCGATGACGACGCCGTTCCCGCCGCTGCCCTCGCGCGGCTTGACCACGAGCTCGTCGATCCGCGACAGCACGTCCTCGAGGGTCTCGGGCACGGCGAGGTCGTAGGTCGGCACCGAGGGCAGCAGCGGCTCCTCCCCCAGGTAGAAGCGGATCATGTCGGGGACGTAGGCGTGGGCGAGCTTGTCGTCGGCCACGCCGGCGCCGAACGCGTTGACGAGGCCGACCTGGCCGCGCCGCCACGGCTCCTCGAGGACGCGGCCGACATCGGTGGGCCGTCCGTCCGGTCCGCGCAGGCGGTCCTCGCTCGTGCGGCGATAGACGACGTCGAGCCGGCGCGAGCGCCCGTCGATCGTCGCGTACAGCCCGTCGTCGGCCACCGCGAGGTCAGCGATCCCGACGAGCGCCAGGCCCAGGCGGTCGGCGACCGTGCGGTGCTCCCACCACGCAGTGTTGGCCGGGCCGTCGGTCAGCACGGCCATGAGCGGATCGGCCCGTCCGGCGGGCGCGGCCGCGCGCAGCGTCTCGTCGAGGAGCGCGAAGGCGCCATCGACGGCCTGGCGCCCGCGCACGGGCTCGGGCAGCTGCCGATCGACGAGCTCGCGCGCGGCGACGACGTAGGCGACCCCCGACGGCGTGCGGAGGTTGTCCTCGAGGACCAGGAAGCGCCCCTCCCGATCGCGCACGATGTCCAGGCCGGCGATGTACGCGGCGCCGGAGAGATCGTGGCCGGCCAGGGCCGGCTCGTGGTACTCGGCGCTCTCGACGACGTAGGCGGGCACGACGCCGGCCGCGACGATCCGCCGCTCGCCGTAGGCGTCGGCCACGAAGGCGGCAAGGGCGCGAACGCGCTGCACGAGTCCGGCCTCGAGCCCGTGCCATTCCTCGGCGGTGATCAGGCGCGGGATGGGATCGACGAGGAACGCGCCGTCGGGCTCCTCGCCGAAGCAGATGCCGCGCTGCTCGGCGCCCTGGGCGACCTCGCGCCCGAGATCGCCCAGGTCACGGTCGTCGAGCGCGCCCAAGCACGCCGCGGTAGTGCGCCCGGGGCGTCCCCGGGCGCTCGTAGGCCTCGTCGTAGAACACGCCGTCGTCGCTCGTCACAGGTCCCCCAGGCATCGGTGCGCGGATGCACCGCGCTTTCCCGATCCGCGGCGATTGCAAGCTGCCGTCTCGTCACCGCCCGTCGCCGAGGACGTCGAAGCCCGCGTCCTCGCGGCGGCGCACGCGCCTTCCCGGCCCGCCCCGCCCGGGCCTGACCTGCGTGCGGCGCAGCTCGTCGCAGGTGATCTTCGCGGCCACGAACACGACGAGCGGCGCGATCAGCGTCAGCGCGCGGAAGAGGTGGACCTGGCTCGTGTAGGAGATGCCGAACTGGTAGAAGAGCCGGTCGGCGGCGCCGGCCACGAAGATCAGCGCCACCCAGCTGAAGAAGGCCAGCCCGAAGGCGGTGCGCCACGGGTGCTCGCGCGGGCGGTCGAGGAGGTCGTGACGGGCGCGGTCGCGCAGCAGGCGCGGCTCGAGGAAGGGCCACGCCGCCAGCATGGTGAAGACGACCCCGGGAAAGGCGATGCCGCCCCAGAAGGGATTGGGCACGAGCGTGCGGCCGAAGACCTGGATCTCGAGCGGCGGCATGAGCCGCAGTCCGCCGATGAGCCAGCCCAGGTACCAGTCGGGCTGGGCGCCGTTGGTCGCGCGGTCGAGCTCGTAGGGGCCCCACTGCCAGACCGGGTTGACCTGCACGAGGCCGCCGAGGAGCACGAGCACGGCCGCGACGGCGAAGAGCAGGCCCATCGAGCGCAGCGCGTAGCCCGGCCACATCGGGGTCCCGACGACGTTCCCCTCGCGCCGCCCGGGGCCGGCGAACTGGGTGTGCTTGTGGCGCACGACGAGCGCCAGGTGCGCGGCGATCAGCGGCGGCCATGACGGCGGGCAGGACGAAGACGTGCAGGATGTAGAGCCGGCTCTCGATCACCCCTGGACCCGGGAACTGCCCGCCCCAGACCAGCGCGCCGATCGAGCCGCCGAGCAGCGGGATCGACAGCGCGACCGAGTAGGCGATGGCCAGGCCCATCCCGCTGAGCAGGTCGTCGGGCAGCGAGTAGCCGGCGAAGCCCTCGAGCACGCCCGTGGCCAGCAGCCCGACGCCCAGCAGCCACGTGAGCTCGCGCGGGCGCCGGTAGGCGGCGGTGAAGAACACGCGCAGGAGGTGCACGACCATCGCGGCGACGAAGACGAGCGCGGCCCAGTGGTGGGTCTGGCGCATGAGCAGCCCGCCGGGGACCGTCGAGGAGAGGTCGAGCGTCGAGCGGAAGGCGCGCGTCATCTCCGCCCCCTGCAACGCGTCGAACGGGCCGTGGTAGACGACCGTGCCGCTGACGTCGGGCGAGAAGAAGAGCGCGAGGTAGACGCCGGTCGCCACGAGGACGAGGAAGGCGTACAGCGCGATCTCGCCCAACATGAACGACCAGTGGTCGGGGAAGACGTAGCGCAGCGCCTTGCGCGCCACGCGCCCGGCCCCCAGGCGCCGGTCGATGGCCGCGACGACGTCGGCCTCGCGCTCGAGGCGGCTCATCGCTTCACGCTCCACCACGCGGGCCCGACCGAGCCCGAGAGCGGGCCGGCGGCCACGAGCGTGCCGTCGGGGGCGACGGCGAGCGGGAGCTGCGCGAGCGGACGCGCGGCCGGCCCGAAGACCGGCTTGGCGGCCTGGCGCACGTCGAAGGTCGAGTAGTGGCACGGGCAGACGAGCGCCGGGCCCTTGGAGAGCTGCTCGTCGACCGGGTAGCGGAAGAGCGTCACCGCGCAGCCGGCGTGCGTGCAGATCTGCGAGAAGGCGAGGATGCCCATCGGCGCCCAGCCGCGCCGCGCGCGCGGCAGCTTCAGCGTGCCCGGATCGACGCGCACGACGACGACGGGCGACCCCAGCTCGCGCTTGTCGGCCCCCTCGGGCAGCGCCGACGCGAAGCTCCCGATCTCGATGGCGTCGGCGCGCAGGGCCTCGCCGTCGGTCGTCACCAGCCGGCGCCCGCGTCGCCACGGCGTCTCGTTCGGCGCGTCGCCGAGCCCGGGGCCGAGCGCGGTCACGGGCACCACCAGCGCGCCCGCCAGCCCGGCGCCGGCGATCCCGGCGGCGGCGCCGAGCGCGCGCCGGCGCGTGATCCCGTCGGCCCCGCGGCGCAGGTCGCCGGCCAGCGCCTCGTCGTCCTCGCGCCTCGCGGTGTCCTCGCGGCGGCGGTCCTCGACGGCGAGCTCCTGGACGACGACGCGCTTGGCGGCGAGCACGGCGGCGGCCGCCAGGCAGGCCAGCGCGCCGCCGAGCGTCGCGCCGAGCAGCTGGGTCTGCGGGTCGGCGACGACGAGGACGGCGAAGGCGGCGGCGGCCAGGCCCGCGAGGACGAGGAGCACCGCGACGGCCAGCTCCGCGCGTGGGTCGGCACCCGTGCGCCGCTCGGCCACCCGGGGCTCGTCGGTCATGGAGCCCGCTCCCCGATCAGGCGGGCGACCGCGAGCAGGGCGGCCATGGCCAGGAACCACGTGACCATCCCCTCGGGCACGGGCCCGAGGTTGCCGATGCCCCAGCCGCCGCGGTTGTCGGGATGGCGGAGCGACTGGACGTAGCGGGCGATCGAGTCCAGCGTGGCCTGGTCGATCTGCTCGGCCGAGAACTTGGGCATCAGATAGGGCCCGACGCGGACGGCCTCGGCGAGCTGGGTCGGCGTCGCGTCGTCGAGGGCGGGGACGGCGGCGCCGGTGACGATGCCCCCGCGCCCGACGATCTGGTGGCACCCGGCGCAGTGCTCGGTGAACTTCGCCATCCCGGTGGCGAGGCTTCCGCGCGCGGGGTCGACGCGCGGGAGGCCCGGCCCGCCGAAGGAGCCGACGAAGGCGACGAGGGCGTCGATGTCGGCGCGCGGGTAGGCGGGCTGCGTGCGCACCGGCTCGTCGGTGGGGTCGGCCAGCGGCATGCGCCCGGTCGAGAGGTAGAAGTCGGCCGCTGCCGCCCCGGCGCCGCGCAGCGACGGGCCGAGCTCCGGGGCGACCGCGCAGGTCCTCGCCGTGGCAGGAGGCGCAGCCCTGGGCGAAGAGCACGCGACCGCGGGCCATGAGCGCGGCCGGGTCGGGCCGCGGCGACCGGGGCCGCGACTGGCCCCCCGCGGCCCCCGACCACGCCGCCATCGCGGCGCAGCACACGGCCAGGACGACGAGCGCGCGCCGCAGCGGGCGACGGACGCGCCTCACCGGGCCACCGCCTCCTCGTAGGCGACCTGCCGGCGATGCTCGCGCAGGATCGCCGCCCAGGCCACGGCCACCGTCGTCGCCGCCAGCGCCAGGCCCCCGCCGACGAGCATGAGCACGCCTGCATCGCGCTGGTCGGACAGCGAGTGGCCCGCGTACCACGGGGCGCTGCTCCACATGAGCCAGGCGCCGGTCGCCCCCATCGGAGCCGAGAACAGCAGCAGGTAGAGCAGGCGCCCGACCGGGCCCGGGCGGTGCGGCACCGGGTCGGCGCCGGCCACCACGCGCCAGAAGAGGACCGCGGCGGTCAGCCAGGCGACGTGCTCGGCCACGTGCAGGAGCGGATGACGGGCGGTCGCGTCGTAGACCGCCGGGAGCTGGCTGACCGCCATGAGCGCCGCGAGCGCGGCCCAGCCGGCGCCCGGCCGCGCCACCCACGCCGCCCGCAGCGCTCGTCGCGCCCGCGTGGCCCGCAGGCCCAGCGCGAGCGGCGAGCCGAGCACGAGCAGCGGCGCCGCCACGAAGGCGAGGACCAGGTGCTGGGCCATGTGCGCGGTCAGCGAGCGGCCGGCGTCGAGGGCGAGCAGGGCGACCCCGAGGGCGGCGAGCCCCGCCGCGAAGCAGCCACCGCGCCACGCGGGCCAGCGACGCACGCGCCGCGCGCCCACCGCGTAGAGCCCCCCGGCGGCGACCAGCTCGGCGAGCAGGACGGCCGCGCCGCTCATCCCCACGCGCTCCCCCACGGCCACGACGATCGCCAGCACCAGCAGGCCCGCCCCGATGAGCGCCGCCCACAGCCCGGCGACGGCGCCGAGCGCCAGCAGCGCGAGCCCGCCCGCGGCCAGCGGGCCGCTCGCGCTCGCCTCGGGCACCACCCGCTCGATCGGGTCGCGCGCCCGCGTCGTCGCCACGGCCACGACCAGGACGACGAGAACCGCGCCGGGCAGCAGAACGACGGCGACGAGGTCGTCGGTCCACAGCGCGAGCATCGCGGCCAGCGCCGCCAGCAGCGCGCCCCAGGCCAGCACGGGCACGGCGTTCCTCACAGGATCGCCTCCTCGCGCAGGTCGAGCAGCGGCGCGTGGGAGCGGATGGCCGGGAGCGCCGCCGTGAAGTTGTGGCGCGGCGGCGGCGAGGTCGTCGCCCACTCGAGCGTGTGGGCCTCCCACGGATCGGGCCCGGCCCGCCTGCCGGCGAGGCTCGTCAGCGCGACGTTGACGATGAAGACGAGGACCGACAGCGCCACGATGCCCGCGCCGACGGTGGAGGCGGTGTTCCACCCCGCCCAGCCGTAGGCCGGCGAGTAGTCGGCGACCCGCCGCGGCATGCCGTCGTAGCCGAGCACGAACTGCGGGATGAAGGTCACGTTCGTGCCCACCACGAAGAGCCAGAAGTGCACGCGTCCGAGGCGCTCGAAGAGCAGGCGCCCGGTGACCTTCGGCCACCAGTAGTAGACGCCGGCGAAGAGCCCGAAGACGCTGCCCGCCAGCAGCGTGTAGTGGAAGTGCGCGACGACGAAGTAGGAGTCGTGCACGTGGTAGTCCAGCGGCGGCGAGGCGACGTAGATCCCGCTCAGCCCGCCGACGAGGAACTGCACGATGAAGCCGAGCGCGAAGAGCATCGGCGTGCGCAGCACGATCGCGCCGCCCACCATCGTCCCGATCATCGCCAGGTACTCGAGGCCGGCCGGGACGGCCAGCATCGTCGAGGTCAGCGAGAAGTAGCCGTTGGCCACCTGCCCGGTGGTGAACATGTGATGGCCCCACACGCTCATCGACAGCGCGGTGAAGACGAGCAGCGAGATGACGATCGCGCGGTAGCCGAACACGCGCCGGCCGAGAAGGTCGCCACCACCTCGAGCACCGCGCCGAGGAAGGGGAAGAACATCACGTAGACGACCGGGTGCCCGTAGAACCAGAAGATGTTCTGGTAGGCGGCGGGGCCGCCGGCCGAGTCGAACACGCCGGCGCCGTGGCGGTCGGCCAGCAGCAGGGCCATGGCCAGCACGAGCGCCGGGAAGCTCGCCACCGTCATCAGGCAGGTCACGAGCATCGACCACGTGAAGACCGGCATCCGCAGCAGCGTCATCCCGGGCGCGCGGCGCCCGGCGATGGTGGCCAGCTGGCAGGCGGCCAGCGCGATGCCGGACAGCGCGGCGAGCGCGACCCCGGCGCACCACAGGTCCATGCCGGGGCCCGGAGTGCGGACCGCCGCCGACTGCGGGTACTCGGCCGTCCACGCCGCCGAGCCGGCGCCGTTGCGCGTCAGGAAGCCCGACCACATCACCAGGCCGCCGAGGACGAGCAGCCAGAAGCCGATCAGGTTCAGCCGCGGCCAGGCGATCTCCCTCGCCCCGATCTGCAACGGCACGAGGTACATGCCCAGCGCGAGCGCGGCCGGCGTGACGAAGAGGTAGATCATCGTCGAGCCGTGCATCGAGAAGAGCTGGTCGTAGCCGCCGCGCGAGGTGACCTGCATCCCCGGCTGGGCCAGCTCGGCGCGCATGAGCAGCGCGAGCACGCCGCCGGCCAGGAAGAACCCGAAGGCGGCGCGTCCCCAGGCGCAGGGCGACGCCCTTGTGGTCGGTGCCCACCGCCAGCCCGACGAGGCCGCGCACGGGCGCGAACGGAGGCGTCACCGTGGCGCTCACGCGCGCCCGCCCTGCGCTCGCGACCAGCTCGCGAAGCGCGCCGGGTCCATGGCGTCGACGAAGAAGACCATGTCGGAGTGCTTCAGGCCGCAGTACTGCGCGCAGTGGCCGACGCCGGCGACCGTGCCCGCCGGGAAGCGCAGGTCGAAGCGCGCGGTCTTGCGCGGCCAGGCGTCGCGCTTGAAGCGCAGGTCGGGGATCCAGAAGGCGTGCACGACGTCGCGCGTGCGCAGCGACACCTCGACCGTGGTCCCGGCCGGGACGTGCAGCGTCGCCGGGCGGCCGGGGGCCGAGCGGTCGACGACGCCCGGGCGCGACGGGTAGCTGAACTGCCAGCCCCACTGGAAGGCCACCGCGTCGACGCGGAAGCCCGGCTTGGCCAGCGCCGTCTCGGTGTCGTTGGTCCGCAGGGTGACGACGACGAGGACCGCCACGACGGCGGCGAGCACGAGCGCGACCCCGACGTCGACCGCGTAGCGATCGCGGGTCGGCCGCGGGGTGCGCCCCGGCCGGGCCCGGTAGCGCACGAGCACGACGGCGAGGGCGACGACGATCACCGCGAAGACCGCCGCGGCGATCGGCAGGTAGAGCTCCTGCACGTGAGCGAAGTCGTGCCGAGTACCCGTCACCCAGCCGGGGTCTTCCCGTGGAGCGGCCCTTTGCTACGCGCGCTCTCGCTGCGCGCGCGGTGCCCGCCGCGGTGACCTCCGTCAGCTCGCGCAGGAGCGCTCCCATGCCGCCGATCTCGTGCGCCGCGCGCTGGCGCCCGGCCCCGCCGCCGCGCTGCAGCAGCGCCGGCAGCTCGTCGAGCGCGGCCGCGCACTGCAGCTCGTCGGCATGACCGCCCGCCTCGTCGAGCGCGGCCTCGAGCAGCTCCGACACGGGGCGCAGGCGGCCGTCGGGGTCCGGCAGCTCGGCGGCGACGCCGAAGCGGGCGGCGCGGAACATGCCCTCCTCGAGCACCTCGGGCCGAGGATCGAGGCCGGGTTCGCACTCGGCGGCGTGGCGGGCCAGGCAGTGCGTGAGGGCGACCAGCGCGGCGGTGTCCTCGAGCGAGGCCTGCGCGTCGAGCGCGCGGATCTCGACGGTCCCGAGGCGCGGGTGCGGGCGCAGCTTCCACCAGAACCACGTGTAGTCCGGCACGTCCGCCGCGCGCGCCAGCAGGGCGGCCGTGGCGCAGAAGTCCTCGAAGTCGCGCATGGCGCGCGGCGCGCCCGAGCGCGGCCACCCGCGCAGCGTCACCTCGCGCGCCGAGGCCAGGCCCGTGTCGCGACCGTGGCGGAAGGGCGAGTTGGCGGCCAGCGCCTGCAGCAGCGGCAGATGGCGGCGCAGCCCGTTGAAGGCGCGGATCGCCGTCTCGGCGTCGGGCATCCCCACGTGGATGTGCAGGCCGCCGACCGGCGTGGCCACCGCGTCGCCGAGCAGGTAGCGGATGCGCTCGTAGCGCTCCTTGTCGGTGATCTCGGAGTCGCCCTCGGCGGCAGAGGGATGGGTGCCGGAGCCGAGCAGCCCGACGCCGGTGGCGACGACGGCTCGCCGCAGCCCGTCGAGCGCGTCGATCGCCGCGCTCGCGCTGTCGCAGACCTCGGTGATGAGCTCGAGCTGGCAGGCATGCAGCTCGCGCTCCACCGTCCCCTGGACCGGCCCGACCCGCTCCTGGACGGCCGTCGAGACGTTGATCTGCTCCCCGGTCAGCGGATCGACCAGGAACAGCTCCTCCTCGACGCCGACCGTGTACGGCCGGCCCGAGCCGAACGCGTCCGCGCTCAGATCCTGCGCCCGCGGCGGCTGTAGCCCCATCCGCCGCCGAAGAGCAGCAGGAGCACGATGATGATGAGCAGGAGGGTGAGCACGGAGACCGCCTTGGTCGGGTGGTGGTCTGCGTGCCGTACCCGCTCGGCGCGCTGCCCAGCCTCCGATGCATCAGCCGCGTGCCACCCGGCGGATCCCGGGTACGCCGCCGGCCATGCAGATCGGCTACTTCCTTTCGTCCGAGGAGTTCGCGCCCGGCGACCTCGTCGACCAGGCCCGCCGCGCCGAGGCGGCCGGCTTCCACGCGCTGTGGATCTCCGACCACTACCACCCGTGGAACGACGAGCAGGGCCACAGCGCCTTCGTGTGGTCGGTCATCGGCGCGCTCTCGCAGGCCACGACGCTGCCGGTCACGACGGGCGTCACCTGCCCGACGGTGCGCATCCACCCGGCGATCATCGCCCAGGCCGCCGCCACGAGCGCCGTGCTGCTCGACGGGCGCTTCAACCTCGGCGTGGGCAGCGGCGAGGCGCTCAACGAGCACATCCTCGGCGACCGCTGGCCCGAGGCCGACGTGCGCCTGGAGATGCTCGAGGAGGCCGTCGAGGTCATCCGCACGCTGTGGCAGGGCGGCCAGTGCAGCCACCACGGGTCGCACTACACCGTCGAGAACGCGCGCGTCTACGACCTGCCCGACGAGCCGCCGCCGCATCCTCGTCTCCGGCTTCGGCTCCAAGGCGATCGGGCTCGCGGCGCGCATCGGCGACGGCTTCTGCACGACCTCGCCCGACAAGGAGGCGATCGACCTCTACCGCTCCGAGGGCGGCAAGGGGCCGGTCCACGCCGGGACCAAGGTCTGCTTCATGGCCGACGAGGACGAGGCGCGGGCCACCGCGCACCGCCTGTGGCCCAACGAGGCGCTGCCGGGCGAGCTGGCGCAGGTGCTGCCCACCCCGGCGCACTTCGAGCAGGCGTGCGAGCTGGTCGAGCCCGAGATGCTCGTCACGCCCGTCGGCCCCGACCTCGACGCAGCACGTGGAGTCGCTGCGCCAGTACGCCGACGCGGGCGTCGACGAGCTCTTCGTCCAGCAGATCGGCCCCGAGCAGGACGCTTTCTTCGACACGTGGGCGCGCGAGGTCCTGCCGCGCTTCGCCTGACGCTCGCGCGCAACCCACGGTTCGATCGACGCGCGATCCGGTAGTGCGACGGAAGGTCCCACCGCGAACAGGAGAGGCAACGACATGGCTGAGCTCACCGTCCTCGAAGAGAAGCTGGCCGAGGTCCTCGGACTGGCCCAGGCGGCGAAGGCCGCCACCGACAAGGTCTCGTCGCTCACCGACGAGCCCGATCTGAGCACGGCGCTGCAGCGCATGCACGACGAGGCCGACGAGACCGAATCGCGCTGCACCGAGGTCGCCGGCGACATCGACGGCAAGAAGACCGCCATCCTCGACAAGGCCCGCGAGACGAAGGCCGAGGCCACGGAGATGATGAAGACCTACCTCGGCGAGGACGCCGACGCGCTCGACGGCTTCGAGTTCCTGACCATGGCCGAGGCGGGCGAGGTCGGCCACTGGTCGGTCCTGCGCAAGCTCAACGAGCGCGCGCGGCGCGACGACGTGGAGCAGCTCGTCGAGTGGGCGCTGCCCATCCAGGAGCGCCACTTCCAGGCCGTGCTCGACGGATCGCTCGAGCTCGCCGGCCAGGAAGACCCCAACGAGCCATCGTGAGGGCCCGCCGATGAAGGTCGTCGTCCTCGGCGCGTCGGGCAACGCCGGCACCGCGCTGCTGCGCGCGCTCGAGGCCGAGCCCGGCGTCGAGGAGGTCGTCGCGGTGGCGCGACGACCGCCCGACCTCTGGGACTCCGCGAAGACGACCTGGCGCTCGCTCGACGTCGTCGCCGATCCGCTCGAGCCGGTTCTCGCCGGAGCCGACGCGGTCGTGCACCTGGCCTGGCTGATCCAGCCCTCGCGCGATCGCGCGCAGACCCACGCGGTCAACGTCGGCGGGTCGCGCCGCGTGATGCAGGCCGTGGCCGCGGCGGGCGTCCCCGCGCTCGTCTACGCCTCGTCGGTCGGCGCCTACTCGCCCGGCCCCAAGGACCGCCGCGTCGACGAGACGTGGTCGACGGGCGGCGTCGCCCTCCTCGTTCTACTCGCGCGACAAGGCCGAGGTCGAGCGCCTGCTCGATGCCTTCGAGCGCGAGCAGCCCGGCGTCCGCGTCGTGCGCCTGCGCCCCGGGCTCATCTTCCAGCGCGGCGCGGCGTCGGAGATCCGGCGCCTGTTCGCCGGGCCCTTCCTGCCCAGCCGTCTTGTGGACCCGAGGTGGATCCCGGTCGTGCCGCGCCATCCGCGGCTGCGCTTCCAGGCCGTCCACGCCGACGACGTCGCCGACGCGTACCGGCGCGCCATCCTCGGCGACGTCCGCGGCGCCTTCAACGTCGCCGCCGAGCCCGGTCCTCGACGGCGAGGCGCTCGGACGCCTGCTGCACGCCCGGCCGGTCGCCGTGCCCGCGCCCGTCCTGCGCGGCGCCGCGGCCGGCGCCTTCCACCTGCGCCTCACCCCGACGCCCCGGGCTGGGTCGACATGGCGCTCGCCGTCCCGCTCATGGACACCGCGCGGGCGCGCGAGGTGCTCGGCTGGCAGCCCACCCGCGACGCCGGCGACACGCTGCTCGAGCTGCTCGACGGCATGAGGACCGAGGCGGGCGCGCCCACCCCGACGCTCGCGCCCGGCGGCGACGGGCGCCTGCGCTCGCGCGAGATCCTCAGCGGCGTCGGGGCGCGCGGCCCGCGCTGACGCGGCCGGTGGCTACCGGAACCAGGGTCCGGGTAGCACCGGCCGGATGACGCGGACGCGCCAGGCGCTCCCCTTGGCGGTCGTGGTCCTCGCCCTCGCGGGCTGTGGGCGCTCGGGCGACCGCGCAAACGTCCGATCGATCGCCGAGGGCTTCTACGCCGCCGCCGGCGCCCACGACGGCGCCCGGGCGTGCACGTGGTTGAGCGCCGACGCGCGCCAGGCGCTCGAGCAAGACGAGTCGGAGCCGTGCTCGCGGGCCGTCGAACGGCTGAAGCTGTCCGGCACCCGCGCGCGCCGCGTCGAGGTCTACTCGACCAACGCCGCGGTGGCGCTGCACGGCGGCGACGTCGTGTACCTCGAGGAGACGCCGCAGGGTTGGCGGATCACCGCCGCGGGCTGCCGCGCCCCGGCGTACGCCAAGCCGGCCACCTGCGAGCTGCAGTCCTGATGCGCGCGATGTTCATCACCTACCTGTTCCTGGTCGTCGCGGGGCTCGCCTACTTCATCACCATCGGCCTGCTGCACCACTAGGCGGCCACGATGCGCTTCGTCCGCGACAACGGCCTCTCGATCGTCTTCCTGGCCATCTTCCTGCTCACCCTCGTCGGCCAGGCCATCGCCGGCCACGGGTCCTTCAACCACGACCAGCTCCTGCACCACGGAGCCACGATCTCCTTCGGGCGCTACCTGACGACCTCGGAGTTCGCGGCCGACGTCGCCGAGAACTGGCAGTCGGAGTACCTGCAGTTCACGCTCTACATCCTCGGCACGGTGTGGCTGCTGCAGCGCGGCTCGCCGGAGTCGAAGCCGCTCGACAAGGCCGGCCTCGAGAGCGACGAAGACCAGAAGGTCGGCGAGGACGCCGACGCGCGCTCGCCGCGCTGGGCCCGCGTCGGCGGCGTGCGTACGGCGCTCTACTCGAACTCGCTGCTCGTCGTCATGACGACGATCTGGCTGGGCAGCTGGCTGGCGCAGTCGATCGCCGGCGCCAGCGGCTACAACGCCAACCAGCTCGACCACCAGGCGGCCACGGTGAGCTGGTTGCAGTACCTGGGCAACAGCGACTTCTGGGACCGCACGCTGCAGAACTGGCAGTCCGAGTTCCTCGCCGTCGGCTCGATGGCGATCCTCTCGGTCTACCTGCGCCAGCGCGGCTCGCCGGAGTCCAAGCCCGTCGGAGCCCCCCACGACGCCACGGGCGTCGAGGGGTAGAGCCTAGAGGCCGCGCAGGAAGGCGTCCATCCGCTCGAGCGCGCGCGTCAGGTTCGCCTGCGAGTTCGCGTAGGACAGGCGCAGGTGATCGGCGCCCTGCGCTCCGAAGGCGGAGCCGGCCAGCAGGGCCACGCCGGCCTCCTCGAGCAGCCGGTCGGCGAGCTCCTCGGCGCTCACCGGCGTGTCCGGCGACGTTGGGAAAGACGTAGAACGCGCCGCGCGGCGACAGGCACGAGACGCCCGGCAGCGCGTTGAGCCCGTCGACGACGAGGTCGCGGCGCGCGGCGAACTCGGCCACCATCGCGGCGACGTCGTCCTGGGGCCCGGTCAGCGCCGCCACGCCGGCGTACTGGACGAAGGGCGGCACGCACGAGGTCGAGTTGACGAAGAAGCGCGTCAGCGGCTCGACGAGCGCCTCGGGTACGGCGGCGTAGCCGCAGCGCCAGCCGGTCATCGCGTAGGTCTTCGAGAAGCCGTCGAGCAGGACGGTGCGCTCGAGCATCCCGGGCACGCCGGCGATCGAGGCGAAGGCGTCGCCGTAGGTCAGCCGCGCGTAGACCTCGTCGGTGAGCACCCAGGCGGGCGTTTCGAGGATGAGATCGGCCGCGGCCGCGAGGTCGGCCGCCGGCGTGACGCCGCCGGTCGGGTTCTGCGGCGAATTGAGGATGACGAGCTTCGTGCGCTCGCTCAGGCGCGCCTCGAGGTCCTCGAGCGCGAAGCTGAAGCCGAGCTCCTCGCGCAGCGGCAGCGCCACCGGCGTCGCGCCGATCCAGCGGATGGCCGACTCGTAGATCGGGAAGCCGGGGTCGGGGTAGATGACCTCGTCGCCGGGCTCGCAGGTCGCGAGGATGGTGAAGAAGAGGAACGGCTTGGCGCCGTTGGCCACGAGCGTCGCGCTCGGGGGCGATGTCCACGCCGCGGCTGCGCGTCAGCTCGGCGGCGGCCGCCTCGCGCAGCTCGGGGATGCCCGCCGCGGGGCAGTAGTGCGTCTCCCCCGCCCGCAGCGCCGCGATCCCCGCCTCGGTGATGTGCGCCGGCGTGTCGAAGTCGGGCTCGCCGATCTCGAGGTGGATGACGTCGCGCCCCGCGCGCTCCATCGCGCGCGCCTTGGCGAGCACGGAGAACGCCGTCTCCGTGCCCAGCCGCGCCACGCCGGCGGCCAGCTCGCCCGTGTGCGCCTCGGTCGCACCCATCGGCGCCCATCCTGTCAGACGTCCGCCAGCTCCGCCGCCGCGATCTCGCGCATCACGAACTTCTGCACCTTGCCGGTGATCGTCATGGGGAACTGGTCGACGAGCTTCCAGTAGCGGGGGATCTTGTAGGTCGCGATCCGCCCGCGGCACGCGGCCGTGAGCTCCTCGGGGCCCATCGCGCTGCCGTCGCGCAGCTTGACCCAGGCCATGACCTCCTCGCCGTAGCGCGCGCTGGGCACGCCGATGACGTACGCGTCGCTGACCTCGGGGATCGAGACCAGGAACTCCTCGACCTCGCGGGGGTAGATGTTCTCGCCGCCGCGGATGAGCATGTCCTTGATGCGCCCGACGATCTTCACGTAGCCGTCGTCGTCCATGGTCGCCAGGTCGCCGGAGTGCATCCAGCCGTCGTCGTCGATGGCCTCGCCCGTGGCGCGCTCGTCATCCCAGTAGCCGAGCATCACGCTGTAGCCGCGCGTGCACTGCTCGCCGGGCGTGCCGCGCGGGACGGTGGCGCCGGTCTCGGGATCGACGATCTTGACCTCCACGTGCGGGTGCACGCGGCCGACGGTCGTCACGCGCTTGTCGACGTCGTCGTCGACCGCCGTCTGGGTCGAGAGCGGGGCGGTCTCGGTCATGCCGCAGCCGATCGTGACCTCGTCCATGTGCATCCGCGAGCGGACCTGGCTCATCACCTCGACCGGGCAGGGTGCCCCGGCCATGATCCCCGTCCGCAGGCTCGACAGGTCGAAGGCGCCGATGCGCGGATGCTCGAGCTGGGCGATGAACATCGTCGGCACGCCGTACAGCGACGTGCAGCGCTCCTCCGCGACGGCGCGCAGCGTGGTGACGGGGTCGAAGCTCGCGCCGGGGACCACCAGGCAGGCGCCGTGGGTGAGGCAGGCCAGGTTGGCGAGCACCATGCCGAAGCAGTGATAGAAGGGCACCGGCACGCACACCCGGTCGTCCTCGGTGTAGCGCAGGATCAGCCCTGTGAAGTAGCCGTTGTTGAGGATGTTGCGGTGCGAGAGGGTGGCGCCCTTCGGGGCGCCCGTGGTGCCCGACGTGAACTGGACGTTGATGGGGTCAGCGGGGTCGAGCGTCGCCTCGATCGCCTCCAGGTCGGCCTCGGCCACGTCCTCGCCGTCGGCCAGCAGGTCCTCCCAGGCGTCCTCGAGGACGACCGTCTCGCGCAGCAGCGGGCACTGCGGGCGGACCTCGTCGAGCATCGCGACGTAGTCGGACTGGCGAAAGCCGCGGGCCAGGACGAGCAGGCTGACCCCCGTCCTGGCCAGGGCGTACTGCAGCTCGGCCGCCTTGTAGGCCGGGTTGATGGTGACGAGGACCGCGCCGATGCGCGCGGTGGCGTACTGGATGACGAGCCATTCGTAGCGGTTGGGGGCCCAGATGCCGACGCGGTCGCCCGGACGCACGCCGCGGGCGAGCAGGCCGCGGGCGGCGAGCCCGACCTCGTCCCACAGCTCGCGGTAGGTCGCGCGGTAACCCTGCTCGCGCACCACGATCGCCTCGCGGTCGCCGAAGCGCTCGACGGCGCGGCGCAGCGCCCCGCCGATGGTCAGCTCCAGCAGGGGGACGTCCCGCGGCCCGGCGGCGTGCGAGAGCGCACGGGTGGTGACTTGAGGTTCGAAGAGCATGTCGGGGAAGACGCGACCTGCGCGCGGCGCTTCCCGCCCTCTAGCGAACTCTCGGGCAGCTAGCTGACTTCGGAGAGGTCCATCGGGGTCAGGACCGGCGGATCCAGGGCGAGGCGCGCCGAGCGGACCGCATAGCGCAGCGTGACCGGCGCCTCGCCGTAGAGGGCGCTGGTGCCGTTGAGGACCAGACGCGCCACCATCGCGGCCCCCCTGACGTCGATCGGGCCGTCGGCGCGCAAGCGCAGGGCCAGCGCGACGATCTCGTCCGCGCAGTCGCGCACCTGGGCGCGGGCGAGCGGGAGGCGGGCGCTGACCGACCATGTCCTGTGGGCTTCGCGCACTGCGTCCTCGAGCGCCCCGGCCAGGGTGTTGCGGGTGGAGCGCCGGCGCAGCTGGTCGGCACGGTACGCGAGCATCGTGTCCGCGCCGATCGCGGGCTGGGCGCCGTGCTCGAGCTGCTCGTCGAGCTCGTCGCGGCACCACCACGTGCGGATTCTGAGGGCGAAGGTCTCGGGCATGACGCCATCGTGTCGCGGACCAGCCCTCGCGCCTATGGGGGCCAATCCCGATCTTGCGGTGGGGGCTCCCCCCATCCGGCATGCTTCGGACGCGATGTCGCTGTTCATGCGGGTCCTGCTCGCCAACGCGGTCGTGCTCGCGATCGCCACGCTGCTGCTGCTCTTCTCGCCGATCGAGATCAGCTATCCCGTGACCGACACCCAGGCGGTGATCCTCGTCGTCGGCTTCGCGGGCTCGGTGGTCCTCAACATGCTGCTGTTGCGGCAGGTGATCGCGCCGCTGCGCCGGCTGACTGCGACGATGCGCTCCATCGATCCCCTCCAGCCCGGCCGCCGGCTGGCCACCCGCGGAACCGACAGCGACGTCGCCGCGCTGACGGTGGCCTTCAACGACATGCTCGACCGGCTCGAGAGCGAGCGCCGCGAGAGCGGGCGTCAGGCGCTGCTCGCCCAGGAGGCCGAACGCCAGCGGATCGCGCGCGAGCTGCACGACGAGGTCGGCCAGGTCCTCACCGGCGTCGTGCTCGAGCTCGAGCACGCGGCCGCGCGCGCCGGCGAGGACGACGCCGCCCAGCTCGTCGCGGCCCGCGAAGCCGTGCGCCACAGCCTCGACGACGTGCGCCGCATCGCCCGCGAGCTGCGCCCCGAGGTGCTCGACGACCTCGGCCTGCAGAGCGCCCTGCGCTCGCTGTGCACCACCGCGGCGGCCCACCAGAAACTGCACGTCGAGCGCGAGCTCGAGCTCGAGGGCACCGTCAGCCCGGAGGTCGAGCTCGTGGTCTACCGCGTCGCCCAGGAGAGCCTGACCAACGTGATGCGCCACGCCGGCGCCTCGCAGGTGCTCGTCGCCCTGCGCCACGTCGACGGCGGCCTGCGCCTGGTCGTGCGCGACGACGGCCGCGGCCTGCCCGCGGATTCCGAGGCCGCCGGCGCCGGCATCGCCGGCATGCAGGAGCGTGCGCTGCACATCGGCGCGCACCTGACGATCTCGTCCGCCCCGGCCGGCGGGACCGAGGTCCGCCTCGACGTCCCGTTCCCCGAGGGGCTGCCGTGACCGCACCCCTGACCACGAGGATCCTGCTCGCCGACGACCACCCGATCGTCCTGCGCGGCCTGCGCATGGTGCTCGACGCCCAGCCCGATCTCGCGGTCGTCGGTGAGGCCGCCGACGGGCGCGAGGCGGTGGCGAAGGCGCTCGAGCTCGAGGTCGACCTGGCCGTGCTCGACGTCGCGATGCCCCAGCTGACGGGGTTGCAGGCGGCAGCCGAGCTCAAGCGCCGGCGCCCCGAGCTGCGGACCCTGATGCTCTCGATGTACGACAGCGAGCAGTACTTCTTCGAGGCGCTGAAGGCCGGGGCGTCCGGCTACGTGCTCAAGAGCGCCGCCGATCGCGATCTCGTCGAGGCCTGCCGGGCGGCCATTCGCGGCGAGCCCTTCCTCTACCCCGCCGCCGTCGCGGCGCTCATCCGCGACTACCTCGACCGCGCCGCCCGCGGCGAGGCGGCGCCGCGCGACCCGCTCACGCCGCGCGAGCTCGAGATCGTCAAGCTCGTCGCCGAGGGCCACACGAGCGACGAGATCGCCGAGGCGCTCGTCATCGCCAAGAAGACCGTCGAGCATCACCGCAGCAACATCCTCGAGAAGCTCGGGATGCGCGACCGCGTCGACCTCACGCGCTACGCGATCCGACGGGGACTGGTCGAGCCCTGAACAATGGCCCCTGTGCCGACCATCTACGTCACCGGCCATCGCAACCCCGACACCGACTCGGTCGCGTCGGCCATGGGCTACGCCGAGCTCAAGCGCCGGCTGGACCCGCGCCACGACTACGTGCCCGTGCGCCTGGGCGACGTCAACGCGCAGACCGCGTGGGTGCTGGAGCGCGCCGGTGCCGAGGAGCCCGAGTTCCTGCCGCACATCATGCTCCGGGTGCGCGACGTCATGCGCGAGAGCTTCCCGTCGGCCAGCCAGCGCGAGCCCATCCGCCGCGTCGGGCGGGCGATGGCGCGCGAGGACCTCGAGCTCATGCCGATCGTCGACGACGACGGCGCACTGGTCGGCGTGATGACCGAGCGCACCCTGGCCCGGCGCTACATCCGCGAGTCGCGCGAGCCGACGAGCCTGTCCGACGCGGCCGCCTCCGTCGAGGCGATCGTCGAGGTCACCGAGGGCAGGCTGGTGGCCGGCGAGGAGCGCGAGATCGCCGGGCGCGTGTGGGTGCTGGCCATGGCCGTCGAGTCGCTGCCGGGCGAGATCGGCGAAGGCGACGTCGTCGTCGTCGGCGACCGCCCCGACGCGCAGCGCCGCGCGGTCGAGCTCGGCGTCTCCCTGCTGGTCACGAGCAACGGCACGGTGCCCTCCGACGAGGTCCTCGCGCTCGCCCGCGAGCACGGCACCACCGTCGTCAGCTCGCCGCTGGACAGCTACGTCACCAGCCGCATGGTCACCCTCTCGGCGCCGTCGCGGGCGCTCATGAACGCGGAGCCGCTGACCGTGCGCCCCGACGACCTGCTGGCCGACGTCGCCGAGGAGATCAACGCGATGGACTACCGCGCGGCGATCGCCGTCGACGGCCGACGCCGACCCGTCGGGCTCATCACCCACGCCGAGCTCGCCGACCCCGCGCCGCGCCGCGTGCTGCTCGTCGACCACGCCGAGGAGGCCCAGAGCGTGCCCGGCGTCGAGCAGGCCGAGATCGTCGAGATCCTCGACCACCACCACATCGGCTCGATCGAGACGAAGGTCCCCGTCACGGCGACCTTCGACCCGGTCGGCTCGACCGCCACGCTCGTCGTGGAGCGCTTCCGCCAGAACGGCATGGAGCCGACGTCCCCGACGGCGACGATGCTGCTCGGGGCGGTGCTGTCGGACACCGTGATCCTCAACTCGCCCACGACGACCGAGCGCGACAACGCGGTCGTGGACTACCTCGGGCGCGTGCTGGCCATCGATGCCACGGACTTCGGGCGCGAGATGTTCGAGGCGACCTCGGACGTGTCGAGCGTCGACGCCGACGACATCGTGCGCCGCGACGCCAAGGAGTACACCGTCGCCGAGGGCCGGACCATCTGCATCGCCCAGATCGAGACGGTCGGCCTGCAGATCCTCGATCGCCGCGACGAGCTGCAGGACGCGCTCGAGCGCCTGCGCGGGGGCAAGGACTACCTTCTGTGCGCACTGATGGTCACCGACATCCTCGCCAAGAACACCAAGATGCTCGTGGCGGGCGATCCCGTGCCGCTCGAGCGCGCCTTCGGGCACGACGTCGAGGACGGCACGCTCGACCTGCCCGGGGTCATGAGCCGCAAGAAGCAGGTCGCACCCAAGATCCTGGGCGCGCTGTGAGCACCGGCCCGCAGCCGTCGGCCTCCTACAGCGTCACCATCCGCGTGCAGCTGCCCCACACCGCGGGGTCGTTCGCGAGGGTGGCCGGCGCGATCGGCGACACGGGCGCGATCCTCGGCGCCATCGACCTCGTGCGCGTCGCAGACGGGCGCACCGTGCGCGACGTGACCGTGTCCTGCGCCGACGTCGCCCACGGCGAGGCCGTGGTGGCGGCCATCGAGCGGCTCGACGGCGTCACGGTCCAGAGCGTCTCCGACCGCACCTTCCTCATGCACCGCGGCGGGAAGATCGTCGTCGAGCCCAAGATCGCCATCACGACGCGCGACGACCTCTCAATGGCCTACACGCCGGGCGTGGCCCGCGTCTCCGCCGCCATCCACGACGACCCCGCCAAGGCGTGGACGCTGACCATCAAGGGCAACGCGGTCGCGGTCGTGACGGACGGGACCGCGGTGCTCGGGCTGGGCGACATCGGCCCGGCGGCCGCCATGCCGGTGATGGAGGGCAAGGCGATGCTCTTCAAGCAGTTCGCGGGCGTCGACGCCTTCCCCCTGTGCCTGGACACCAAGGACGCCGACGAGATCGTGGCCTTCGTCAAGGCCGTCGCGCCGGGCTTCGGGGGCATCAACCTCGAGGACATCGCGGCGCCGCGCTGCTTCGAGATCGAGCGCCGCCTGCGGGCCGAGCTCGACATCCCCGTCTTCCACGACGACCAGCACGGGACGGCGATCGTCGTCCTCGCCGCGCTGGTCAACGCGCTGCGGGTGGTGGGCAAGAGCGCCGGCGAGATCAAGGTGGTGGTCGTGGGCGCCGGCGCCGCCGGCGTCGCCTGCACCGAGATCATCCTGGCCCACGGCGTGCAGAACCTGGTGGTGTGCGACATCGAGGGCGCGCTGTACGTGGGGCGCCCCGGCCTCGATCCCGAGCGGGCGGCGCTCGCGGCGCGCACGAACCCCGGCGACGAGCGCGGCATGGCCGACGACATCCTGCGCGGCGCCGACGTGCTCGTCGGCGTCTCGGGCCCCGGGGCGGTCTCGGCGGCGGCGGTGCGCACCATGGCGCGCGACCCGATCGTCTTCGCGATGGCCAACCCGATCCCCGAGATCCAGCCCGAGGAGGTCCGCGACGACGTCGCGATCATGGCCACCGGACGCTCGGACTACCCCAACCAGATCAACAACGTCCTCGCCTTCCCCGGCGTCTTCCGCGGGGCGCTCGACATCCGCGCGAGCACGATCAACGAGGAGATGAAGCTCGCGGCGGCGCGCGCCATCGCGGGTGTCATCAGCGACGACGAGCTGCACGCCGACTACGTGATCCCCAGCGTGTTCAACCGCGACGTGGCCGAGGCGGTCGCGGCGGCGGTGGCCGAGGCCGGAACGCGCAGCGGCGTGGCGCGCCGTCCCGTGAACCCTTCGTCGCCGGCGCCCTGATCCGTCAGGATGGAAGGGTGGCTGGAATCGCCGGGGCTACGGTCACCGTCATCTTCGCCGACGTCGAGGGGTCGACCGCGCTGCTCGAGCGCCTCGGCCAGGCACGCTGGATGACGGCGCTGGCCGAATACGAGAAGCTGCTCGGAAGCCGGCTCGACGCGCACGGGGGCACCCTGGTCAAGGCGCTCGGCGACGGCCACCTGCTCGCCTTCCCCAGTGCCAACGCCGCCCTGCGCTGCGCCGTCGACGTCCAGCGCGCGCTGCCCCTCACCACGGCGCCCGACCTGCGGGTGCGGATGGGCATGCACACGGGTGAGCCGGTGGCGCTCGAGGACGATCTGCACGGGCGCACGGTCGTCAAGGCCGCGCGCATCGCGGACCTGGCCCACGGCGGCGAGGTGCTCGTCTCGGGGATCGTGCGCGAGCTGGCCGAGACCGACGCCGACCTCGAGGAGGAGATCTGGTTCGAGGAGAGCCGCGAGGTCGAGCTGCGCGGCCTGCGCGGCCGCCACCTGGTGCTCGCGGCCCAATGGCAGCGCGCCGACAAGGGGCCGATCCGCGTCGTCATCGCCGACGACTCCGCGATCGTGCGCGACGGCGTCGCGGCACTGCTGCGCGAGTGCGGCGTCCACGTCGCCGGCCTCGCGACCGATCCGGAGTCGCTGTACCGCGAGATCGAGCGCCACCGCCCCGACGTCGCCCTGGTCGACATCCGCATGCCGCCGACGGGCACCAACGAGGGGCTCGTGGCCGCGGAGCACATCGGCCGCGAGTACCCCGAGGTCGGCGTCCTCGTGCTCTCCCAGTACCTGGAGCTGGCCTACGCCCTGCGCCTCGTGGAGGGGCAGGAGGCGCGGCGCGGCTACCTCATCAAGGACCGCGTCGGGGAGATCGAGACGCTGCTCGACGCCGTGCGCCGCGTGGCGAACGGCGGCTGCGTGGTGGACCCCGAGATCGTCGAGCGACTCGTGACCCGGGCCCGCGTGGGCGGCCCGCTGGCCCAGTTGTCAGACCGCGAACGCGAGGTCCTGGGGCTCATCGCCGAGGGGTTGTCGGACGAGGCGATCGCCGAGCGCCTGGAGACCACGCGTGAGGCCGTCGAGTCCGATGCCGACCAGATCTTCGCCAAGCTGGACCTGCGCGACGAGGGGGCCGATCGGCGCGTGGCCGCGGTCCTCACGTACCTGCGGGCGACGTAAGGCCCCGACCGCTCCAACGCGCTCCATTCTCCTGATGTGCCCAGCGCCGCCTCAGCGGAAGATGAGGGGTATGTCCGCACAAGCATGGTGGAGGCTCCTGAGAGGCCCGGCCAAGGACCCCACGACCGGCGCCGAGCGCGCGCCGCACGGCGGCGGGCGCCGCCTGACCATCCGCTGGGCGACCCCCGACGACGCCGCCCCCCTGGCCAGATTGGCCCAGCTCGACGCCAGCCGCCCACCGCGCGGCGTCGTCCTGCTCGCCGAGGTGGGCCAAGAGCAGGAGCTGTGGGCGGCGATCTCGCTCGACGACGGCCACCTGATCGCCGATCCGTTCCGGCTCAGCGGCGAGCTGGCCTTCGACCTCGCACAGCGCGCGCGGAGGCTCAAGCGCGCCGAGCGCGGACGCATGGGGCGGCTGCCGCGGGTCTTCCCCGCGGGCGCCGACGACGGCGCCCTGCTCGCCGGCTAGCTCAGACCAGCGCCAGCACGCGCGCCGGGCGCCGACGACGGCGCCCTGCTCGCCGGCTAACTCAGACCAGCGCCAGCACGCGCGCCGGGCTGCCGGTGCCGCCCACGAGCTTGAGCGGCGCCACCACGATCACGGCGCCCACGGGCGGCAGCTCGGCCAGGTTGGCCAGCTGCGTGAGGCCGTACTTGCCGGCGCCGAGCAGGTAGCTGTGGACCGGGAAGGGCGGGTCGAAGCCGCCGGCGGCGCCCGCATCGGTTCCCACGGTCTCCACGCCGACGCCCACGACCGGGCTCTCCTGCGCCAGCCAGCGCGCGCACTCGGCGTCGATGCCGGGCGTGTGCGGCTGGCCGTCGCTCGCGTTGAGGAAGGCGTCCTGGTCGTGGGCGCGCGCGTCCCAGCCCGTGCGCAGCAGCAGCCAGGCGCCGTCGGGGATCGCGCCGTGCTCGGCCTCGAAGGCGCGCACCTGATCGACGGTCAGCAGGTAGTCGGGGTCCTGTGCGGCCTCGGCGGACTTGTCGATCACGACGGCGGGGCCGACGAGCCGCTCGGGTGCCACGCCGGCGACGTCCTCGCCGTCGCGGCCCGTGATCCAGTGGATGGGCGCATCGAAGTGCGTGCCGACGTGCTCGCCGATCTCCAGGACGTCCCACGCCCATGCCGGGCCGCGATCGTCATAGCGGCTCAGCTCGCGGCGGCTGAGCCCCGGCGTGTTGGCGAACGGCTCGGGGAGCAAAAGCACCGGCGTGCGCTCGCTGAGCGGCTGGGTGAGGTCGACGACACGCGCGGAACCCGACCGCAGGGCGTCCACGAGATCGGTGAGCAGGGGCATGGGTCCATCCTCCTCGGTCAGTGTCTGAAGGCTTCCACGAGCCAGGCGCCGCAGATCGCCGGATCGACCTTTGCGTCGAGCACGAACGGCCGGTCGGGCGCGGCGAGCCACTCGCGCAGGGCGCCCAGATCGTCGAGCGAGCGCGCGGTGAGGCCGTGGCAGCCGGCCGCGCGCGCGAGCCCCGCGAAGTCCGTGTCGGGAAACTGCGCCAGGTCGACGGCCTCGCCCATCGGGGCGAAGTGGTGGACCTCGGCGCCGTAGGCGGCGTCGTCGTAGATGACGACGAGGAGCGGCAGGCCAAGGCGCCCGAGCGTCTCGAGCTCGGGAAGCGACATGAGCGCGCCGCCGTCGCCCAGCGCGGCCACCGTCAGGCGGTCGGGCCGGGCTATCGCCGCCCCGATGGCATTGCCGAGCGCGAGTCCGACGCACTGGAAGGCCTGCGGGAACACGAAGCCGGCCGCATCGGGCACGCGCAGGTACATCGACGGCCAGCCCATGAAGGCGCCCGAGTCCACGACGACGGTGCGCTCGATCGGCAGCAGATCGTCGAGCGCGATGCTCAGCGTGCGTGGGTCGAGAACGCCGGCGGTCCGGCTCTCGTCGTAGGGCTCGTCGCGCCAGCGCCGCTCGGCGATCTGCGCCGCCAGGGCGGGGGTGCGGCGCGCGGCGCCGGCCGGCGCCCGCCCAGCGAGCGCGGCCAGCAGCGCTTCGGCGGTCGTCGCGGCGTCGCCGACCACGCCGAGCGTCACGGGCCGGTGGGCGCCGATCGCCGCCTCGTCGAGGTCGACCTGCGCGACGGCCGCGTCGGGCGCCGGCAGCTTCCCGTGCCCGGTCGTCCACTGGTTCAGCGCGGCGCCGAAGGCGACGACCACGTCGGCCTCCCCGAGCAGCCGTGCGGCCAGCGGACTCGCGAAGCCGCCCGAGATGCCCAGGTCGTACGGGTCGCCTGCGAACAGCCCGTTGGCCACCGCGCTCGTTGCCAGCATCGCGCCGGTGAGCCCGCCCAGGGCCCGCAGCGCCGGGCCGGCGCCCGCGAGCACCGCGCCGCGGCCGGCGACGATGGCCGGGCGCCGGGCGCCGGCCAGCAGGTCGGCGAGCTCGGCGACGGCCTCCTGTGCCGGGCCCGGCGGCGCGAGCGGCGCCGTCTCGGCCGCGGCGGCGCCGTCGGGGCACTCCGCCGCCTGCACGTCGAGCGGGAGCATGAGCACCACCGCGCGGCGCTCGACGCGCGCGCGGCGCACCGCGCGGGCGACGTCGGCCATCGCCGTGGCCGGGCCGTGAACGCGCTCGGCCGTGGCTCCCACGGCCTCGACCAGGCCGATCTGGTCGATGCGGAAGTTCGAGCGCACCGCTCCGCTGGGCATCTCGGCCGCGAGCAGGACCAGCGGCGTCCGGCTCTTGGCGGCCTCGGTCAGCCCGGTGACTGCGTTCGTGAGCCCCGGCCCCTGGTGGACGCTGCACGCCGCCAGGCGCCCGCTCACGCGCCCGTAGCCGTCGGCCATGCACACGGCGCCGGTCTCCTGGCGTGCGCCGTAGAAGCGGGCGCCGGCATCGCGTAGCGCGTTGGTGACCGTCAGGTTGCCGCTGCCCATGAGCCCGAAGACGGTGTCCACGCCCATGGCGGCCAGCGCGCGGCCCACCGCCTCAGCGACCAGCATCCTGCAGCCCTCCCGCGGCCAGGCGCTCGCGGACGTCGGCCGGCCATGGGATGGCCCGCCCCGTCGACCGGTCGATGAGGCAGGCCTTGAGCTGCCCGTCGACGGCCGGTCCCGCGTCGGCGGTGATGTTCAGGCGGTACGAGACCGAGGTGCGGCCGATCGCCTCGACCGTGAGCCCGACGTCGACGAGGTCGTTGAAGCGCAGCGGGTGCGTGAAGCTCGCCGACACCGCGACGCGCGGGGTGGCGCCGAAGGTGAAGTCGGCGATGCCCAGAGCGGTGTGCATCGCGGCCTCGGCCGCCTCGGCGAGGCGGAAGGCGGTGGTCCAGTGGTAGATCCCGGCGGCGTCCGTGTCCATCCACTCGATGCGCCGCTTGAGCACCACCTTCGCCGGGTCGGGCAGCCGATCGTCGTGCGCCATGTCGGTGGCGATGCAATCAGATCTGGGGTCCGGCCGGCGGCCCCATCCGAGCGGGCCGCGATCCAGTCCGAATGGATAGGACGCGGCATCTCGACGCGGCCTACGGTGGAGGTGCGCACGACATCGGGTGGACCTAGGGGGTCGTTCCATGCGCTCCACAGCAGCGCTCTCAGCTCTCGCCGTCGCCGGCACGTTCGCGGTGGCGGGGTCCGCGTCGGCGTCGACTCTCGCGGTCGACCCCGGAGGCACCTTGCAGTTCAGCGCCAGACCGGGCGAGACCAACCACGTCGGCCTCACCGACGTGGGTTCGCCGACGCAGACCGTGGTCACAGACACCGGCTCGACCATCACCGTCGGAGCCGGCTGCGTCCAGGTCACGGCTCACCAGGCAACGTGCCCGGTGCCGCCCAACGTCGTCCAGAACGTCGCCATCGACCTCGCCGACGGCAACGACTTCGCCCACGCGTCCAGGCTGAATCAGGGGAGCATCGCGATCAACGGCGGCCCGGGCGCCGACACGATCGAGGACCTGCCTCAGTCCGGTGCCGCCGTGAGCGGCGGCCCCGGCGATGACAAGATCACCGTGCATCCCAACTTCGGCGGCCGTGTGGATGTCGACGGCGGCCCCGGAGACGACTCGATCACAGCCATCAGCGCCGCCGGCGTGGTGGACGGGGGCGCCGGAGCCGATGACATCACGCTGAACGGACTCGTCGAGGTCGTCCCTGGCACGTCGGCCGCCTACGGCGGGGTCGGCGCGGACACGATCACCGCCAGCGCGCCCACGGACATGGGCCTGATCGACGGTGGCGTCGGTGCCGACACCATCAGCACGGGGACGTTCGCCCGCGTCGACGAGATCGTGGGCGGCGCGGGAGCCGACACGATCACCGAGGTCGACGGCACGAGTCAGATCAGCGGCGGCCTGGGCGCTGACGTCATCGACGGCGGAGGCGAGGGCGACACGATCAACTGCGGCCTCGGCCTCGATCGGTTCGTCTCGTATCCGGGCGACACCGTGGCCGGCTGCGAGATCGCACTGCCCTGACCCCTGGCGGACCGGACGGCCGATCGTCGGGCGACACCGTGGCCGGCTGCGAGACCGCACTGCCCTGACCCCTGGCGGACCGGACGGCCGATCGTCGTGCGACATCTCGCTGACGATCCGAACGGATTCGTCGCGCGCCGCCGGTAACGTGTCGGGGCGTGAACGAGCAGCTTCGTCGCCGGAGCATGGGCGCGCCGGCCGCACGATCGGTGCTGCTCACCCTGCTCGGTGAGTACGTCCTGCCGGCCGCCGGCAACGTGTGGCAAGAGACCCTCATCGGCGCGCTCGAGACGCTCGGGTACAAGACCCCCGCCGCGCGCCGGGCGCTGGCGCGCAGCGTGACCGCCGGCTGGCTGCGCGCCGAGCGCCACGGCCGCCGTTCGCGCGTGCACCTGACCCCGGCGACAGCCGAGATGCTCCGATCCGGGACCGAGCGCATCTACTCCTTCGGCGACCCATGGACGTGGGACGGGCGCTGGCTGCTCGTCGTGCTGCGCGTCCCCGAGGAGCGCCGCGAGGTCCGCCACCAGGTGCGCACGCGCCTGGCCTGGGCCGGCTTCGGCTCGCTCGGCGGCGGCCTGTGGATCAGCCCCCACGTGGAGCGCGAACGCGAGCTGCACGACGCGACGCGGGCGGGGTCGGTCGCCGAGCTCGTCTCCTTCCACGCCGAGATCGGCGACGTCGGCGACCCGGCGAAGGTCGTCGCCGAGGCGTGGGACCTCGACGAGGTCTCCGAGGCCTACCGCGCCTTCATCGCGCGCTTCGGCCGCCTGCGCCCGAGCTCGCCGCAGGCCGTCTTCCGCGCCCAGACCGAGCTCGTCCACGAGTGGCGCAGGTTCCCCTTCCTCGATCCCGACCTGCCGGCCGACATGCTGCCGGCCCGCTGGCCGCGCAAGCGTGCCCACGACCTGTTCGGCGAGCGCCACGCGCAATGGCACGGCGCGGCCCAGGAGTACTTCGGGTCGCTCGCGATGTGAGCATCGTGGCGTTCTGGGCCCCAAACCTGTGCTGAAAGCTCAGTCTCGGGTCGCGACCCGAGCGCGGGTGGGACTGTCGCACCCACGTCGGCGCTCACCGAACATCCCGATCATGCCCGTACCGGAACCGACCGTGCTTCGCGCGAAGCTGCGGCGGGCGCGCTGACTGTCGCGTGGCGCGACGAGGTGCACCGCAAGGCGCTCGAAATCGATGCGCAGGCAAAGCTGATCCGCGCCCAGGTGGCTCCTTCCCCCGCGATCACAGAGCTGTGCACGGCGATCGACCACTTTCTCGCCACCGCCGAGAGGACAGCGCTGGCGGATCGCCGTCCGTGGTGGAAGAAGTCCCTGCGTCTGGTGGACAGCCACTCGGTGGAGTCGACGCTCGGCAACCTCGACGCGGCGGAGTCCTTCCTCCTGCGGATGACGCCGATCGACCAGCTCGAGGGCAAGATGCCGAGCGTCGAGGCCCACGTCTACCGGTACCTGCCGAAGGCCGATCCCCGGCGGATGCGGATCGACGACATCGCCCACGACCTCAAGCGCCCTCCCCACAAGCTCGAGGAGTCCGCACGCGAGCCGGTGGTCAACGCGTTCCATGCGGCCACCTCGCAGCGCCATCGCGACGTGGTCCGGCTGGGCAGCTTCTTCCGCGTCATCGTCGGCGCAACGGTGGCCCTCACGATCGTGGCCATGGCCATCGCCGCCACGGGCGCCATCTGGCCGCGCGCCGTCCCGATCTGCTTTCACCCCGAGGACAAGGGCAAGGTCGTGTGCGCCACGGGCGAGACCCGGGCCGACATCAACGGCGCACCTCTGACCGGCCCGGGCAAGGGCGGCGACTTCGACGACGGCGTCAAGGCCACGGTCCACTCAGCGGACGTCCTCGTCGTCGAGATCGTCGGCCTGCTGGCCGCGGCAGTGGCCGGGGCGGCCGCGCTGCACAGCATGCGCGGCACCTCGACGCCCTACAAGGTCCCGCTCTCGCTCGCGATGCTGAAGCTCCCGGCCGGCGCCATCACGGCGGTCGTCGGGCTGCTGCTCATGCGCGGCGGCTTCGTTCCGGGCCTGAGTGCCCTCGACAGCTCGGCCCAGATCATCGCCTGGGCCATCATCTTCGGCTACGCGCAGCAGATCGTGACCGGCCTGATCGACCGCCAGGCGCACGGCGTGCTCAACGACGTCGGCGGCCGCGGCGCCTCCGGCGAACGCGACGCGGCGAAGGCCTGAGGCGCGCTCGGCTAGGGCGCGGGCGCGACGAGCCCGCGCTCGTAGGCGTAGACGACGATCTGGACGCGGTCGCGCAGCTGGAGCTTCGAGAGGATCCGCCCGACGTGCGTCTTGACCGTCGCTTCGGAGAGCACCAGCTGGTCGGCGATCTCGGCGTTGGAGAGGCCGCGGGCGACGGCGACGAGGACCTCGCGCTCGCGCGGCGTGACCTCCTCGAACTGCTGGTCGACCGCGGGGGGCTCGAAGCTCGGATCGGGCAGCCGGTGCGCCACGGTCGCGAGCAGCCGGCGGGTGGTGCTCGGTGCCACGACCGCGTCCCCGCTGGCGACCGCGCGGATCGCCGAGAGCAGGTCGGCGGGCTGGGCGTCCTTGAGCAGGAAGCCACTCGCCCCGGCGCGCAGCGCCGTGTAGGCGTACTCGTCGAGATCGAAGGTGGTGAGGATGATCACGCGCGAGCGCCCTCCGCCCTCCACGATGTGCCGCGTGGCCTCGACCCCGTCCATGCCCGCCATCCGCACGTCCATCAGGACGACGTCGGGCTGCAGCCGGGCCACGAGCTCGAGCGCCTCGCGTCCATCTGACGCCTCACCCACCAGCTCGAGATCGGGCTGGGCGTCGAGGACGAGCCGGAAGCCCATGCGCAGCAGCTCCTGATCGTCGACGAGGACGATCGAGGTGCGGCTCACGCGGGCGCCGCCTGCGCCGGAACCGCGGCGGATGTCAGCCGGGTCCGGACGCGCCAGCCGCCGCCTTCGAGCGGCCCGGCCTCGACGACGCCGTCGTAGACCGCGGCGCGCTCCCGCATGCCGCGCAGTCCCACGCCCTCGGTCGCGGCGGGCCATCGCTCGGGCCCCGAATCGGTGACCTCGATCTGCACGCCGTCGGCCTCGAAGGTCAGTGCCACGCGTGCCTCCGCGCCCAGGCCCGCGTGCTTGAGCGTGTTGGTCAGCGCCTCCTGCACGATGCGATAGGCGGCCAGCTGCAGTCCGGCCGGCAGCGGCTCGGGCGCCAGGCCCGCGACATCGTGCTGCACCGGCAGGCCGGCGCTGCGCACCTGCTCGATCAGCTGGTCGATCTCGTCGATGCCCGGCTGCGGCGTGAGCTCCCGCGGGCTCTGCTCCTCGCGGAGCACGCCCAGGAGACGCCGCATCTCGTTGAGCGCCTGGCGACCCGTGCGCGACGCGGTCTGCATCGCCACCTCGGCCCGGTCTGGAGCATCGTGCACGGCGAAGCTCGCACCGTCGGCGAGCGCGATGATCACCGACAGGTTGTGCGCGACGATGTCGTGCATCTCGCGCGCGATGCGGGAGCGCTCGGCGGCGGCCGCCAGGCGGCCCCGCTGGTCGCGCTCGTACTCCAGTCGCGCGGCGCGCTCCTGCAGGAGGGTGAGCGCGGCCCGGCGGTGACGAACGTTGATCCCCAGGACCGCCGCCGCCGTGGCCATGCCCGACAGGCCGACGAACGCCTCCTGCCAGTGCGGGCCGGCCCACCGTGCGGTGGCGAGGGCGACCCCCGTCTCGACCACCCCGGCGGCCACGAGCGTGGTGCGCAGGGGCTGCGTGGCCGCGACGGTGTAGAGCGCCACCAGCAGCGCGCTGTCGCCGAAGGACCGGACGTCGGCGAGCCACTGGACCAGGGCGATGGCGGAGATCACCGCGAAGACGCCGACCGGGTACCGACGACGGACGAGCAGCGGCAGCGCCAGCGCAACGGTGAACAGCCGGCCGTCGAGGTCGCCGTGACGGTGCGGGCCGCCCAGGGTTCCGATGGCCACGATCGCCGCGACGATCGCGATGTCCAGCAGCCACGGTCGCGACGCGCCCAGCCTCGCGAGACGGTGCGATCGCGGATCCGGGCTCGTGCTCACGTCCCTCACGGTACCCCTGCCCCGCGGCCTGCGTCGCGATCAGGCGTCGCGTCGGAGCAGGGCGACGGCGGCCGCGGCGACCGCCAGTGCCGTGTAGCCGCAGAACACCGCGAACCCACCCCACGGGGAGAAGTGATGGGGGTTGTCGAAGGTGATCGAGGCCACCGTGGTCCCGGCATTGAGCGGCAGGTAGGGACTGATCGAGTCGGCGACGCTCGCCGGCAGGATCGCCGTGATCCCGGGCAGGACGAACAGGAGCCCGACGAAGAGCGCGATGCCGCCGGCCGTGTTGCGGACCAGCGCGCCGAGCGCGATGCTCATGATCCCGAGCGCCGTCAGGAAGAGCGCGCTCCCGAAGACGACCCGCAGCGCCCCGGGGTCGCTGAGCGCGTGCTGCTGATGGTGCTGGGTCACGATCGCCTGGACGCCGAAGAACGAGATGAACGTGGCGATCAGCATCAGGACGAAGGTCACGGCGGCGAACACCGCGATCTTGGCCCACAGCACCGGCAGCCGCCGCGGGACGGCCATGAGGCTCGAGCGGATCATGCCCGTGGAGTACTCGCCGGAGATCACGAGCACGCCGAGGACGCCGATCGCGAGCTGGGCGAGGTGCCAGCCGCCGACGGCGGGATCGAGGGAGTTGTAGGTCGCCCGCTCGTGCGGCTCCAGGTGCGTCCAGCGGCTCATCTGCACCGCCGCGACAAGGATGCCCAGGCCGGCCATGGACACGAAGCCGGCGAGCAGCGACCAGCGCGTCGAGCGCAGGGTGAACAGCTTGGTCCATTCCGAGCGCAAGACGTGGGCCTGGGTGACCTTGCCGCGCGGTGCCGCGGCGGCGCGGTCGGCGGTGGCGACGGCGGTGCTCATGCGGCGGTCTCCAGTCCGGTGGTGCTGATGTCGAAGGCGCCGGCGTGGTACTCCACGGAGTCGCCCGTCAGGCTCATGAAGGCGTCCTCCAGCGTGGCCTGCAGCGGCGTGAGCTCGTGCAGGACGAGGCCGTGCTGCGCGGCGATCTCGCCGATGCGCTCGCTGGCCAGGCCGTGGACCTCGAGCAGGCCGAGCTCGGCGCTGGCGACCGTGGCGCCGTCCGCCACCAGCGCGGCGCGCAGCGGCGTCGCGTCGGGCGTGCGTACGCGCACCGCGGCGGACTTGGAGGCCTGGGCGACGATGTCCGCGACGGTCGTGTCCGCGATCATCCGGCCGCGCCCGATCACGATCAGATGCTCTGCCGTCAGCGCGATCTCGCTCATCAGGTGCGAGGAGAGAAAGACCGTGCGCCCGTCGGCCGCCAGCCCCTTGAGCAGGTTGCGGATCCACAGGATGCCCTCCGGATCCAGGCCGTTGGCGGGCTCGTCGAGGATGACCGTGGCCGGGTCGCCCAGCAGCGCCGAGGCCACGCCGAGCCGCTGAGCCATGCCCAGCGAGAAGCTCCCGACGCGCTGGCGGGCGACCGCCTCGAGGCCGACCAGCTCGATGACCTCGTCGACGCGGGAGCGCGGGATGCCGTGCGTCTGCGCCATCGCCAGGAGGTGGTTGTAGGCGCTGCGGCCCGTGTGGATGGCGCGCGCCTCGAGCATGGCGCCGATCTCGTGCAGCGGAGCCTGCAGATCGTGGTAGGCCCTGCCGTTGACCTCCACGTTGCCGGTGGTCGGCGCGTCGAGGCCGAGCATCATCCGCATCGTGGTGGACTTCCCGGCGCCGTTCGGCCCGAGGAACCCCGTGACGATGCCCGGCTTGACGGTGAACGTCAGGTCATCGACGGCGAGCTTGTCGCCGTAGCGCTTGCTGACGTGATCCACGGTGATCATGTCCTCCATGATCGACGCGGACGGCGCGCGGCACCATCGGTCCAGAGGATGGACCTTCGAGGCGGGCCGTAGCCGTACGGTCGCATGGGGCATCCGCCTCAGGTCGCATGCGCCCGTCCCTGCTCACTCGTGCCGGGAACGCTCCACCACGGCGTCCTCGAACTCCTCGCGCAGCGCCTCGAAGTAGGACCCGCACGCCTGGCAGCGCCACTGCGCGGTGATCATCTGCCCGCCCCACTGCCCGACGCGCTCGACCGTGGCCGCGTCGCAGAACGGACAGGTCGGCGCCGCGCTCACGGTTCGTAGCGTCGCGTCTCGGGGTCCCAGCGCGACCAGTCGGTCGGCTCCTCGAGGGCGATCGACACGCCCTCGGCGCCGAGCAGGTCGACGAGCCACGCGCGCACGCGCTCGCGCTGCTGGGAGGCGTCATGGCGGAGCATGCCCTCGCCGACGGCCGCGCGGACGTCGGGATCGTCGGCCGGGCCGGGCCAGCGTCCTGCGTGCTCCCACGTGTCGAGCAGGCGCGTGACCAGCGCCTCGCGCTCGCCGGCGCCTGCGCGGCACAGCCGCCGCGCCCACGCCTCTGCATGCACGCGGTGCGAGCCCTCCTCCTGCAGGATCTTGCGCGCGCGCTGGGCCATGGGCGCGACGCTGCTGTCGACGCAGGCCGAGACGAAGGTCGCCAGGACGCCGTCGACGAGCAGGTTGGCGGCGATGAACGACGTCCAGTCGGGCAGCTCCGCGTCGAGCAGCGCCAGCCGCCGCGGGCCACCCTCGACGCCGTGCTCCTCGGCCTCCATGCCCAGCGCCTTGAGCACCGGGTAGGTCGAGCGCGCGTGCCCGAGCTCGTCCTGCGCCATCGCGGCGGCGGCGACGGCGGACTCGAGAGTCGGCGCGCTCACCGCCCACTCGGCGTAGCGGCGCCCGAGCGCGGCCTTGTTGTCGGCCAGGGAGGCCACGAGCCCCACCATGGTCATGCGCGGATCGCCTCGCGGATGGCGGCGCGCGGGACGATGATCATCTGCACCCACGGCTGCTCGTCGTAGATCGCGCGGGCACTGACGAGCGCGAGGTCCTCGTCCTCCTCGGTCACGGCGCCGACGTGGTGCAGCGGGTCCTCGTAGGCCTGGCGGGCGAAGACCTCCCACACGTGGTCGCGCGTCGTGGTCATGCCACGATCCCCAGGCTGCGCATGGTCGCGCGGGCGTCCTCGCGGATGCGGCTGCGCGTCCACACCGGGTCCCAGACGACCTCGATGCGGACCTCGTCGACGTCGGGCTCGGCCAGCAGGCGCGCGCGGATGTCGTCCTGGATGAACTCCATGGCCGGGCACCCCATCGAGGTGTAGGTCAGCTCCACGTCGACGGCCCGCTCGCCGGCGCGGTAGGCGATCGAGACGATCAGCCCCATGCCCACGACCGAGATCGGGATCTCGGGGTCCTCGACCTCCTGCAGCGCGCGCCACAGCCGCGCCTCGACGCCCGCCGTCATGCCGCCACCGCCAGGCGCGAGCGGTAGCCGCGCTGCAGCCGCTCGACGTAGTTGCCGTTCATCGGCCCGCGCCCCTTCCAGCGCACCATGACCTCGTCCCAGCCGATGGCGCCCTCCTCGAGCAGCCAGCGCTTGGCCTCGGCGTCGAAGCGCGCCGGGAAGGGGCAGTCGATGACCCAGCGATCGCCGTCCGCGTGGGCCGGGACCTCGATGCCGACCTCGTCCATGAACGGCACCACCTCGGCCATCCACGCCTGGCGCAGCTCGTCGTTGGTCATTCCCTTGAAGCCGTACTCGAGCTGGATGCCGTGGCGCTTGCGCTCGTCGGGCAGGCCGAACCACTCGAGGGTGAGGATGAACATCCAGTCCGCGGCCGCCTGGATGCGGGCCTTCTCGACCGGATCGGCGCACAGCTTCCTGACCCACGTGCGCCCGTGGCGCAGGTGGAAGGTCTCCTCCTTGTCCACCTTGGCGAGGGCGCGCTTCCAGGGCCCGAAGGTGCTCG
The DNA here is from genome assembly GCA_963807305.1 of uncultured Actinomycetes bacterium. Taxonomy (GTDB): domain Bacteria; phylum Actinomycetota; class Thermoleophilia; order Solirubrobacterales; family Solirubrobacteraceae; genus JAOPZW01. Next base: position 100,756 of record CAWEBN010000009.1, on the reverse strand, counting down.
ACCGGTGCACGTCGGAGAGCAGCACGAAGCCGGCCTGGTCGTAGAGCGCGTTGGCCATCACGAGCTCGTGCCAGGAGTCGAGCGGCACGTCGAAGGCGTACGGGTACTTGAAGGCCGTGGGCTCGCGCTCGTAGATCAGCGCGCTCATGTCGACGCCGAGGTCGCCCAGCAGCCGGTACCCGATGTGCGCGTGGGCGAGCTCGTCCTGGATGATCGAGACGGCCGAGCCGAAGTTGTTCAGCGCCGGCGCGTGGGCGGCGGCGCGCAGGTAGGCCGGCGCGCTGATGAGCTCGGTGTCGGCCGAGACCGTGAGGATCCGCCGGATCCCCTTGAGGTACTCCGGCGACATGTGCTGCAGGCCCTCGACGAGCTTCCCGGCCGCGAGGCGCGCACGCACCTCGTCCTCGGACCGCGGAGCCAGCTCCTCGACGCTGGGCGTCATCGGCCGTTCCTCCACATGTGACACTTGACTAACGACCGACAACGTATAGTCTTGCCCGCATGTCGTCAAGCGCAGCTCTGCTCATGGAGCTCGACGGCGTGTCCCCCACCATCGGCCGCGACGTGTGGCTGGCCCCCACCGCGGTGCTCGTCGGCGACGTCCGCGTCGGCGACAACGCGAGCATCTGGTTCGGCGCCGTCCTGCGTGGCGACAGCTCGACGATCCACATCGGGGCCGGCGCGTCGGTTCAGGACAACGCCCTCGTCCACTGCGCCAAGGACCTGCCGACCGTCGTCGGCGAGGACGTCGTCGTCGGCCACGGCGCGATGCTCGAGGGCTGCGTGATCGAGGACGGCGCCATCGTGGGGATGGGCGCCATCGTCCTGCAGCGCGCGCGCCTCGGCGCCGGAGCGATGCTCGCGGCCGGCGCCGTGCTCTCCGAGCGCTCCGAAGTGGGCCCCGGGATGCTCGCCGCCGGCGTGCCCGCGCGCGAGAAGAAGCCGCTGTCGGGCTCGGCCCAGGCCTGGACCCAGACCGCGGCCGGCGAGTACCAGCACTACCGCCGGCGCTACCTGACCGCCAGCACCGTCATCGAAGGGAGCTGACCATGGAAGCCGCGATGCTGATCGGCGGAGAGTGGCGCCAGGCCGCGTCGAGCGAGGAGATAGAGGTCGTCAATCCGGCGACCGAGGAGGTGGTGGGCAGCGTGCCCAGCGCCGACGTCGCCGACGTCGAGCTCGCGGTGGCCACCGCGCAGAAGGCCTTCCCGGCGTGGGCCGCCACCGACGTCGAGGAGCGTGCGCACGTCCTCGCCAAGGCGGCCGAATTGATCAAGGAACACGCCGGCGGGCTCGCCGCGCTGCTGACCTCCGAGCAGGGCAAGCCCGTCGCCGAGGCCCGCGGCGAGGTCACCCACCTCGCCCACGGCGTGCGCTACTACGCCGAGGCCGCGACCAAGGTGCGCGGCGCCCACCAGGAGCTGCCGTCCACGCTCGGGCGCTCCTACGGGATGGTCATCCGCCGCCCGATGGGCGTGTGCGCGGCGATCACGCCCTACAACTTCCCGCTGACCCTGCTGGGGACGAAGGTCGCGCCCGCGCTGGCGACCGGCAACACGGTGGTGGCCAAGCCGGCGTCGACCACCCCGCTGGCCACGCTCGAGGTCGCGCGGCTGTTCGCCGAGGCCGGCGTGCCCGACGGCGTGCTCAACGTCGTCACCGGCCGCGGCGCCACCATCGGCGACGCGCTCGTCGGCCACCCCGACGTGCGCCGAATCGCCTTCACCGGCGAGACCGCGACCGGGCGCCACCTGATGTCGATCGCCGGCCCGGCCCTGAAGCGCGTCACCCTGGAGCTGGGCGGCTCGGACCCCGTGATCGTGTGCGCCGACGCCGACGTCGACGCCGCCGTCAAGGCGGTCATCATCGGCCGTTACTGGAACGCGGGCCAGGCGTGCCTGGGCTGCAAGCGCGTGTTCGTCGCCGACGCCGTCTTCGACGACTTCACCGCCCAGCTGGTCGAGCGCGTCGGGCGCTACGAGCCGGGCGACGGCACGGTCAAGGCCGAGAAGCCGCGCCTGCGGATGGGTCCGATCCACACGCGCCGCGCACGCGACGAGCTCGTCGACCAGCTCCAGGACGGCGTGGCCAAGGGCGGCGAGCTGCTCATCGGCGGCGGCACCGCCGGCCACGACAAGGGCTGGTTCCTCGAGCCGGCGGTCGTGGCCGAGCCGGGGGCCGACTCGCGCCTGGTCACCGAGGAGGTCTTCGGCCCCGTGCTGCCGATCTTCCGCTTCACCGAGCTCGACGACGCGCTCGCGCGCGCCAACGACACGCCCTACGGCCTGGGCTCGTCGATCTGGACGCACGACGTGCGCAACATCAACCGCGCGGCCCAGGAGATCGACGCCGGGATGACGTGGGTCAACCAGATCCACTACGGCTACGACGAGCTGCCCTTCGGCGGCATCAAGGACTCCGGCTTCGGCAAGGAGCACGGTCTCGAGGCGCTCGACAGCTACGTCGAGCTCAAGTCGGTCGTCGTGGGAGGGTCTGGGCTGATGGCCGTCACCTACGCCGCCGACGGGCGCGTCGGCACCATCACGCTCGACAACCCGCCCGCCAACTCCTACGACATCGAGATGGTCGTTGAGCTCGGCGAGGCCATCGACGAGGCCGCCGCCGACGCGACGGCGCGCGTCGTCGTCGTGCGCAGCTCCAGCGAGCGCTTCTTCTGTGCGGGCGCCGACATCAAGGCCTTCCTGGCCAACGACATCGACGCCAACATGGAGATGATCCGGACGGCGCACACGACGCTCGGCCGGATCGCCGCCGCCCGCCAGGCCTTTGTCGCCTGGATCGCCGGACACGCCCTCGGCGGCGGCCTCGAGATCGCACTGGCCTGCGACCTGCGCTATGCACTGGCCGGCGAGCAGCGGCTGGGCACGCCAGAGGTGTCGCTCGGGCTGCTGCCCGGCAACGGCGGCACGCAGCGCCTCACCCGCCAGGTCGGCCGTGGCCCCGCGCTCGAGCTGCTGCTCACCGGCCGCCAGGTCACGCCAGACGAGGCGCAGGCGCTGGGCCTCGTCGGCCGCGTCTTCGCCGACGAGGCGGCGTTCGACGAGCACGTCGCGCGGCTCGCTGCCGGCCCGCCGATGGCGATCGCCGCGATCAAGCGCTGCGTCCACGTCGGCGGGGAGCTCTCGTTCGAGCACGGTCTCGAGCTCGAACGACAGGGCATCGAGCAGCTGTTCCGCTCGCAGGACGCCATCGAGGGCCTGACGGCGTTCGTCGAGAAGCGCGCGCCGGAGTTCGTGGGCGCGTGAGCACGACCACGCGGACGACGGTGGAGCGCGGCGCGTTCGTCCACGGCGCCGCCGAGCCGATCGGCCGCGACGTCCTTACCATCACCGACCCCGCGACCGGCGCGGAGGTCGGGCGCGTCACGAGCTCATCGGCCGAGACGGTCGACCGCGCCGTGCGCTCCGCTCAGGAGGCCTTCGGCGCGTGGTCGCGCCGCGCCATCACCGATCGCGGCACCGTCCTGCGCGCGGGCGCCGAGGCGCTGCTCGAGCACGTCGACGAGCTCGCGCCCTGGCTGGTGGCCGAGCAGGGCAAGACCCTGCGCGAGGCGAAGCTCGAGCTGCGCAAGGCGGCCGACACGCTCGAGCACTACGCCGGCCTGGCCAAGCAGGTGCGCGGGATCGCGGTCCACGGCCTCGACCCCGGCGTCGAGGGCCGCGTGCTGCGCCGGCCGCTGGGCGTCGTCGCGGCGATCGTGCCGTGGAACTTCCCGACCACGCTGCTGAGCAACAAGCTCGGTCCCGCCCTGCTGTGCGGCAACACGGTGGTGGCCAAGCCCGCCGACACCACGCCCTTCACCACCCTGCGCCTCGCCGAGATCCTCACCGGCGCGGGTCTGCCGCCCGGCGTCCTCAACGTCGTCCCCGGGACCGGCCCGGTCGCCGGCGAGGCGCTGGTCGGCCACCCGCTGGTGCGCAAGGTGGCCTTCACCGGATCGACGCCCACCGGGCAGCGCGTGGCCGCGCTGGCCGCACGGAGCGCCAAGCGGGTGACGCTCGAGCTCGGCGGCTCGGACCCGATGATCATCTGCGACGACGCCGACCTGGCGAAGGCGGCGAGCGCGGCCAGCATGGGGCGCTTCTACAACTGCGGCCAGGCGTGCCTGGCCATCAAGCGCGTCTACGTCTTCGACGCGGTGGCCGACGAGGTCGTCGACGCGGTGGCGGCCAAGGCCGGCAGGCTGCGCGTCGGCATCGGCACCGAGAGCGGCGTCCACATCGGGCCGCTGCACTCCGAGCGCCAGCGCGCGCTGCTCGAGGACCAGCTCGCGCGCACGCTGAAGGACGGTGGCGAGGTCGTCGCCGGCGGCGGGCGTCCTGCCGACCCGGAGCTCGCCGGCGGCTGGTTCTTCGAGCCGACCGTCGTGGTCGACCCCCCGCGCGATTCGCCGATGGCGACCGAGGAGGTCTTCGGCCCCGTCCTGCCGATCTGGCGCGTGCGCGACCTCGACGAGGCGCTGGCGCTCGCCAATGCGTCGCCGTTCGGCCTCGGGTCGTCGATCTGGACGCGCGACCTCGATCGCGCCGAGCGCGCGGCGGCCGAGCTCGAGTGCGGCTACACGTGGGTCAACGCCCCGACGAAGGTCTACGACGAATTACCGTTTGGCGGGATCAAGGCCAGCGGCTACGGCAAGGAGCACGGCTCCGAGGCGCTCGATCACTACAGCGACCTGAAGTCGGTGGTCGTCAAGCGCGCGGAGGTCTGAGGTGAGCACCGTCGTTCCCGAGCGCTACAACGCGAGCCTCCTGGTCGACCGCAACGTCGAGGCCGGCCGCGGCGAGAAGGCCGCCTACCTCGCCCCCGACGCGACGCTGACCTACGACGGGCTGCGCCGGCAGGCCAACCGCGCCGGGCACCTGTTGCGCGAGCTCGGCGTCCGCCGCGAGGACCGCGTGCTGATGGTCCTCGACGACACGACGGCCTTCCCCACGCTCTTCCTCGGCGCTCTGAAGATCGGCGCCGTCCCGGTCCCCGTCAGTCCGCTCGATCGCATCGACAACTACCGCCACTACGCCGAGGACTCCTACGCGGACATCGTGGCCACCGACGCCGCCCTGCTGCCGCGCATGCGCGAGGCGCTCGACGGGGTCGACGTCCGCTACCTCGTCCGCGGCGTCGCCGACAGCGACGTCGCCGAACTCGACTCGGGACTGGTGGCACAGAGCGACGAGCTCGACCCGGCGCCCACGCACCGCGACGACATGGCCTTCTGGCTCTACAGCTCGGGCTCGACCGGCAAGCCCAAGGGCGTCGTGCACCTGCATCACGACATCGAGGTGACGTGCGAGACCTTCGCGCGCCAGGTGCTCGGCCTGCGCGAGGACGACATCGTCTTCTCGACGACCAAGCTCTTCCATGCCTACGGCCTGGGCAACAGCCTCTCGTTCACCCTCTGGTTCGGCGCCACGGCGGTGCTCATGGCGGGCCCGACGCGCCCCGAGCCGATCCTCGCCAAGCTGCGCGAGCACCGCCCGACGGTGTTCTGCTCGGTCCCGGCGCTCTACAGCGGCCTGGTGCGCGAGGACGCCGCCGACGGCGCGCTCGACTCGGTTCGCCTGTGCGTCTCCGCCGCCGAGGCCCTGCCGCCGCACACCTTCGACCGCTGGCAGGAGCGCTTCGGCCTGGAGATCGTCGACGGCATCGGCTCGACCGAGATGCTGCACATCTTCTGCTCCAACCGGCCGGGCGCCGTCAGGCGCGGCACGACCGGCGAGGCGGTGCCCGGGTACGAGCTGCGCATCACCGACGAGGACGGCCGGATCCTCGAAGGGCCGGCCGTCGGCAACCTCGAGGTCCGCGGCGACTCGTGCGCCGCCTTCTACTGGCACCAGCACGAGAAGACGAAGGCCTGCATGCGGGGCGACTGGTTCACCACCGGCGACCGCTACGAGCGCCGCGAGGACGGCGCCTACGTGTTCGTGGGCCGCACCGACGAGATGCTCAAGGTCGGCGGCCTATGGGTCTCCCCCATCGACATGGAGCACGTGATCGTCGACCACCCCGAGGTGCAGGCCGCCGGCGTGGTCGGCGTCATGCTCGACGACGCGAGCCGCATCGCGGCCTTCGTCGAGCGCCGCGGCTCCGAGACCCCGGCCGACCAGCTGGCCGAGGAGCTGCGCACCATGTGCAAGGAGCGCCTGCGCCGCTACGAGTACCCGCACCTCGTGCGCTTCGTCGACGAGCTGCCGCGCACCCCCAGTGGCAAGGTGCAGCGCTTCAAGCTGCGCACGCTGGCGGCGGAGGCGGCGGAGCGCTGACTGGCTCTGCCGCGTGCGCACGCGGCGGCACGCGGCGGCACGCGGCGCTGACCAGCATCATCGAGGGAAGAGGGTGTGCGGCGGCTAGGGCAGCCCCGCCGCAAAGTCCGCGATCGCCGCCACCACCGTCTCAGGCTGCTCCAGATGCGGGCTGTGGCCGCCCGGGACCACCAGCCGCCGCACCGGCCCGCGCACGCGCGCCTCGATGCGGTCGAGTTGCTCCAGGCTGCCGTAGGGGTCGTCGGCGCCCTGGATGAGCAGCGCGGGCGCCGTGACCGCCTGCGTGTCCGGCTCGAGCGTCCAGTCGCGGAAGGCCGGATCCAGCCACACGTCGCACCACCCGAAGAAGGCCGCGTCGGGGTCGTCGTGATGGCGGGCCATCCGCGCCCGCAGCTCGCCCGCCGCGAACTCGCGGTGCGTGGCGCGGATCGCCTCCACCGTCACCTCCTCGACGAAGACGTGCGGCGCCAGCAGCGCCAGGCCGGTGACCGGGTGCCGGGCGGCGTGGACGAGCGCGATCGAGGCGCCGTCGCTGTGGCCGACGAGCACCGGCTCGGTCGCGTCGAGCGCCGCGAGCAGCGCGGGCAGCACGTCCTCGGCCTCCTCGTGGAAGAAGGCCGGCGTGCGCGGGGCACGAGGCGGGTCCGAGCGGCCGTGGCCGAAGCGCGAGAAGGCGACGACACGCCGGCCGGTCGCCTCGCGCAGGGCCTGTGGGAAGCCGCGCCAGAGTCCCACCGATCCGAGACCCTCGTGCAGGAGCACGAGGCCGCGGCGATCGCGGTCGCCGGGCAGGTCGGCGACCTCGACGTGGAGCCCGTCGACCATGGCCATCGCGCCAGCCTAGTAAGCGGCCCGTGTGCGCTCTGCGACGACGTGTGCGACGTGCGAACATGCCGCCCGTGATCGGCGACGTGCTCTGGACCCCGCCCGCGGACGTGCGCGAGACCACCGAGATCGGGCGCTATCTGAACTGGCTGCGCGACGAGCGCGGACGCGACCTCGCGGACTACGACGCGCTGTGGCGCTGGTCGGTCGACGATCTCGAGGGCTTCTGGGGCTCGGTATGGGACTTCTTCGGCGTGCGCGCGCACGCCCCCTACGAGCGCGTCCTGGCCGCCCGCCAGATGCCCGGCGCCGAGTGGTTCCCGGGCGCGCGCCTGAACTACGCCGAGCACGCGCTGGGGACCGACGAGGACGCCGACCGGGTGGCCGTCGTCGCGCGCTCGCAGACGCGCGAGCCCATCGAGGTGACCTTCGGCGAGCTGCGCGACCAGGTCGCGCGGGCGCGGGCCGGGCTGCGGCGCCTCGGCGTCGGCCCGGGCGACCGCGTCGTGGCCTACCTGCCGAACATCCCCGAGACGCTCGTCGCCTTCCTGGCCACCGCCAGCCTCGGGGCGACGTGGGCGGCGTGCGCGCCGGAGTTCGGCGCCCGCAGCGTGCTGGCGCGCTTCGGCCAGATCGAGCCCAAGGTGCTGCTCGCGATCGGCGGGTACACCTACCGCGAGCGCCTGGTCGACCGCCGCGATCAGGTGGCCGAGATCCGCGCCGGCCTACCGACCGTCGAGCACGTCATGCACGTCCCCTACGGCGAGCAGGAGGTCCCGGACGCCGTCGCGTGGGACGACCTGCTGGCCGGCCCCGGCGAGCCCGGCTTCGAGCCCGTTCGGTTCGACCACCCGCTCTACGTGCTCTTCTCGTCCGGCACCACCGGGCTGCCGAAGGCGATCGTGCACGGCCACGGCGGCCAGCTCATCGAGCACCTCAAGGGCGTCGGCCTGGGCTGGGACCTCAAGCCCGGCGGGCGCCTGCTGTGGTTCTCGACCACCGCGTGGATGATGTGGAACGCGCTCGTGTCCGCCCTGCTCGTGCGCGCATCGATCGTGATGATCGACGGCGACCCGCTGTGGCCTGACCCCTCGTTCCAGTGGCGGCTGGCCGAGGAGACGCGGGCGAGCTTCATGGGCGTGAGCCCGACCTTCCTCATGGCCTGCCGCAAGGCCGGTCTGCAGCTCGGCCGCGACTTCGACCTGAGCAGCGTCCGCGCGCTGGCCTTCGCGGGCTCGCCGCTGCCGAGCGACGGCTACCACTACGTCTACGAGCAGCTCGGGCCCGACGTCCTGTGCCTCAACGGCAGCGGCGGCACCGACATCTGCGGCGCCTTCGTCTCGGGCAGCTTCCTGCAGCCCGTCTACGACGGCGAGATCTCGGGCTGCTGCCTGGGCGCCGACGTCAAGGCCTTCGACGCCGACGCCAACGTGGTGGTGGGCGAGCTGGGTGAGATGGTCATCACCGAGCCGATGCCCTCGATGCCCGTGCGCCTGTGGAACGACCCCGACGGCGAGCGCTATCGCGCCGCGTACTTCGACCTCTACCCCGGCGTCTGGCGCCAGGGCGACTGGATCCTCTTCACCGAGCGCGGGAGTTGCGTCATCACCGGGCGCTCCGATGCGACGCTCAACCGCGGCGGCGTGCGCATCGGCACCAGCGAGCTCTACGCCGTCGTCGAGGAGCTGCCGGAAGTGGCCGACAGCCTGGTCGTGCACCGCGAGGACGACGAGGGCGGCGCCGGCGAGCTCATCCTCTTCGTCGCGCTGGCCGGCGGGGGCGAGCTCGACGACGAGCTGCGCGCGCGGATCGCGGGCGCGCTGCGCTCAGAGCTCTCGCCGCGCCACGTCCCCGACTCGATCGTCGCCGTCCCGGCCGTCCCGCGCACGATGACCGGCAAGAAGCTCGAGGCGCCGGTCAAGCGCATCCTGCTCGGCGCGCGCGCCGACGACGTCGCCAGCGCCGACGCGCTGCTGGACCCGACCGCGATCGAGGCCTTCGTGGCCTACGCGGCGGCGCGCGCCTGATCCTCGCGGCGCGCCACCTCGGCGCGCACGAGCGGCGCGACCTCTGTGCCGAAGAGCTCCATGGAGCGCAGGACGTCGCGGTGCTCGACCGCACCCACGCTCATCTGGCCGATGTAGCGCTGGTGGCCGAAGAGCTCGTGCTCGAAGAGGATCTTCTCGGCGACCTGCTCCGGCGAGCCCGCGGCCACCGCGCCGCGCGGCGAGCGCAGGGCCTCGTACTCCGCACGCCCCGAGGGCGGCCAGCCGCGCTCGCGCCCGATGCGATTCATCATCGCCAGGTACGGCGCGGCGAAGGCGGCGTCGGCCTGCGCGGGGGTCGCGCCGACGAAGGCGTGCGTGTTGATCGCGACCCTGGTCTGCTCGGGCTCGTGGCCGGCGGCCTGCGCGGCCTCGCGGTAGAGGTCGACGAGCGGCACGAAGCGCTCGGGCTGACCGCCGATGATCGCGAGGACGAGCGGGAGGCCAAGCGTGCCCGCGCGGACGATCGACTGCGGCGAGCCGCCGACGGCCACCCAGATCGGCAGCTGCTCCTGCGCGGGGCGCGGCCACACGCCGGCGTTGTCGAGCGGCGCGCGGTGGCGGCCGGCCCAGGTGACGTGGACGTCGTCGCGCAGCCTGAGCAGCAGGTCGAGCTTCTCGGCGTAGAGCTCGTCGTAGTCCTTGAGGTCGTAGCCGAAGAGCGGGAAGGACTCGATGAACGAGCCCCGGCCGGCCATGATCTCGGCGCGGCCGCCGGACAGCAGGTCGACCTCGGCGAAGTCCTGGAAGACACGGACCGGATCGTCGGAGCTGAGCACGGTGACCGCGCTCGAGAGGCGGATGCGCTCGGTGGTGACGGCCGCCGCCGCCAGCGCGATGGCCGGCGAGGAGATGAGGAAGTCCTCGCGGTGGTGCTCGCCGATGGCGAACACGTCGAGGCCGAGCTGGTCGGCCAGCCGGACCTCCTCCATGAGGTTGCGCATGCGCTGCTCGGGGCTGATGCCCGAGCTGAGATCGGCGAACGTTGCGACTCCGAGTTCCATGCCCGAGAGCATAGCAGGTAGTTGCGCGCGCAACGATTTGGCCGACGCATAGACTGCCGCGCGTGATCGATCTCGACGCCCTCGTGGCCATCGACGTCCATACCCACGTGCAGGCCTCGCAGGACGGCACCAGCTTCCCGGAGGACTCGCCCGAGGCGGCGGTGGCCAAGGTCTTCGGCTCCGACGCGCTGCTGACCGTCCCGCAGCTGGCGGCCTACTACCGCGAGCGCAGGATGGCGTGCGTGGCCTTCATGGTCGACAGCGTGCGCTGGGGCGGCCCGGTGACCAACGAGGAGATCCTCGAGCTCGCGCAGGCCGAGCGCGACACGCTCATCCCCTTCGCGAGCGTCGATCCGCACCGCGGCGCCGAGGGCGTGGCCATGGCGCGCCGGCTGATCGACGAGTACGACGTGGCCGGCTTCAAGTTCCACCCGAGCCTGCAGCACTTCTTCCCCGACGACCGGATGGCCTACCCGCTCTACGAGGTGATCGCCGAGCACGGCCTGCCGGCCGTCTTCCACACCGGCCAGACCGCCGTCGGATCGGGGCAGCGCGGCGGCGGCGGGATCCTCCTGAAGTACTCGAACCCCGTCTGCCTCGACGAGGTCGCCGCCGACTTCCCCGACATGCCGATCATCATGGCCCACCCCTCGGTGCCGTGGCAGGACGAGGCGCTGTCGGTCGCCGTCCACAAGCCGCAGGTCTACATCGACCTCTCCGGCTGGTCGCCGAAGTACTTCCCGCCGCAGCTCGTGCGCTACGCCAACTCGCTGTTGCAGGACAAGGTGCTGTTCGGAACCGACTACCCCGCGCTGACGCCCGAGCGCTGGCTGGCGGACTTCGAGACGCTGGACATCAAGCCGGCGGTGCGCCCCAAGATCCTCAAGGACAACGCGGCGCGACTGCTCGGGCTCAGTCCAGCGTGACGTAGAAGGCGCGCTCGCGCGACTCGAGCAGCCGCGGGATCGCCTCCTCCTTGACCAGCCGCGTGAAGTGCTCCGAGTCCATGTGGGCCTGGTAGCCGGCCTCGTCGACGTACTGCTCGTAGAGGAAGAAGAGGCGCGGGTCGTCCGGCGCGCGATGCGGCTGGTAGAAGAGGCAGCCCGGCTCGGCGAGCGACGGGCCGCGCAGCTCGCCGATGATCTCGGCGATCCGCCCTTCGCAGCCCTCCTTCGCGCGCCACCGGGCCGACACCACATAAGCCATCCGGCCAGCTCCTCTCGTTGACCGCTCGTGCGCGCGCACACTACGCTCGGCGCGCCGCCATGGCCGCCGACCCCATCCAACTGCGCGACGCCGACTTCGTGCGCTCGATCGAGCGCGGCCTGGCCGTCATCGCGACGCTCGGGCATCCGGGCGGCGGCCTCACGCTCGCCGAGGTTGCGAGGGCGATCGGGGTGACGCGTGCGAGCGCCCGGCGCACACTGCTCACGCTGGAGCAGCTCGGCTACCTGCGCTGCGACGAGCGCGTCTTCAGGCTCACGCCCAAGGTGCTCGACCTCGGGCAGGGCTATCGCTCGGGGATCGCGCTGCCCGAGGTCGCCCGCCCGCACCTGCAGCAGCTCATGGAGGCGACCGACGAGTTCTGCTCGGTGTCCGTGCTCGACGGCGACGAGACGCTGTGCGTGGCCCGCGTAGCCCCGGCGCGCATCATGAACGTGGCCATGCCCGTCGGCACGCGGCTGCCGGCCTACGCGACGTGCGTCGGCCGCGTCCTGCTCGCCGGTCTCGACCCCGACCAGCTCGACGGCTACCTCGAGCGCGTCGAGCTGACCGCGCTCACGCCCACCACCCGGACGACGGTGCCCGCGCTGCGCGACGAGCTCGACCGCGTGCGCCGCCAGCGCTACGCGGTCGTCGACCAGGAGCTCGAGCGCGGCCTGCGCTCGGCCGCCGCGCCGATCCGCGACATCGCCGGCCGCGTCATCGCGGCGGCCAACCTCGGGGCGCTCGCCGGCCGCGTCACGGTCGCCAAGCTGCGCCGCGACCTCGTGCCGGCGCTGCGCGCCACCGCGGAGTCGATCGAGCGCGACCTCGCCGTCGCGCACCCCTGAGCGTCACACCGCGCGGCCGCGCATCTGCTCGACCTCCAGGAGGGTGACGCCGCGTCGGCGGGTCTCGATCCAGCCGAGCTCGCGCAGGGTGCGCAGCGCACGGATGACCGCCTCGCGCGAGGATCCGGTCCAGCCCGCCAGCTCCTCCTGGGTGATGGCCAGCTCGATGTGCACCCCGTCGCCCTCGGCCTCGCCGAAGCGGTCCGCCAACTCCACGAGCCGCGAGCACAGGCGGCCGACCGTGTCTCCCGCCAGGTACTCGATGCGCTTGCTGTCGGCATCGCGCAGCCTGCGGGCGATCATCCGGGCCAGGACGAGGGCCACGCCGGGCGTGCGCTCGAGGAAACCGCTGAACGCCTCGCGCGAGACCGCGATGACCTCGACGGGCTCGAGGGCCGTGGCCGTGGCCGAGCGAGGGCCTCCGTCGAACGCCGACATCTCGCCGATGAGGTCACCGGGCTCGCGGATGCCGAGCAGGGCTTCGCGCCCGCCCTCGGTGACGCAGCTGAGCTTGACCCGCCCCGAGGTCAGGACGAGCACGGCCTCGCCGGGCTCGCGCTCGTGGAACAGCGGCGCGCCCGTTCCGAAGCGCCGCGTGCGGCCGAGCGCCCGCAGCGCATCGACGTGCCCTTGGTTGAGCACGTCCAGGAAGCGCGGATCTGAAGGCTCGGCCACGCAGGCATTGTGACGAGCCCCACAGACCGAGAGGGTCAAACGACGCGGTAGCCCCGACCGCGCGCTGGGACCGTCCTTCTCACCAACCAGAGGGCGCCAGCGAGGGTCCTTCATCTCCCAGGAGGGGCAATGTTCCAGTCCAAGTTCAACCGTCTGATCGTCGCGGGCATCGCCGCCGCCGCCGTCGTGCCGACGTCGGCCATGGCCCGCGTCGCGGTCGACCCCGTCGTCGCGCCGCAGCCGCTGGACCTGCGCGCGCCCGACCAGGTCGACGGCACGCAGGTCAGCAAGGTCGTGCCGGTCAACCCGCAGCCGATCAAGACCGTCGCGCCGACGAGCGCCACGTCGGACAACGGCATCGACGACGGCGTCCTGATCGCCCTCGGCGGCGGAGCCCTGCTCCTCGTCGCCGGCGTCGGCGTCGCGGGCCGCAAGCGCCTGCAGGTCGTCCGCCAGCGTCAGCTGGCCTAGGGGGCGCATCCCCCGGGGACGCCGCCGCCCGGCGGCGTCTCCGGGACGCGCCATCGCGCTCGCCGCTCATCTCGCACAGGGGGACATCCGATGCTGCACCAACTGCACCAGTCATATCTGCTGCTCGGCGGGCCCGAGCCCTCGCGCACGACCGTGCGCCAGGCGCGCGGCCGCTGGGTCACACGGCGCCGGCGCCTGCGCGGGCTGCTGCGGGCGCCCGCTTGGCGCGTCCCGATGGGGGTGCACTATGCGTGAGCTCGCACTCAACGGCCGCATCGAGCTGTCATGCCTGGCGCGAGGCGCCGCCGCGGGCGACGAGCACGCCTGGACCGAGCTGGTCCGCCGCCTCGACGGCGTCCTGCGGGGCGTCGCCCGGCGCTACCGGCTCGCCTCCGCCGACGTCGACGACGTCGTGCAGACGACCTGGCTGCGGGCGGTCGACCACGTCGGCCGCCTGCACGACCCCGGGGCGATCGCCGGCTGGCTGGTCGTCACGACGCGTCGCGAGGCGATGCGCACCCTGCAGCGCGGCGTGCGCGAGGTCCTCACCGACGACACGTCGGCCATCGACGATCCCGATCCCTCCGGCCCGGACGAGCTGGCCATCGCCCGCGAGCGCCGCGCGGCGGTGCACGGCGCGGTCGAGCGGCTCTCGGGGCGCCAGCGGGTGCTCCTGACCTCGATGCTGTCGTCGCCGGCCCCGACCTACGAGCAGCTCTCCACCCGCCTGGAGATGCCCGTCGGCTCGATCGGCCCGACGCGCGACCGCGCCCTCGCGCGCCTGCGCGACGATGCCGACCTGGCGCGGGCGGTGGCCGGCTGAGCGGGCGCCGGCTCAGCCCGGCGCCGTCACGGGCGGCGTGCCGTAGGTGTGGAAGCTCTCGACCGTCTTGACGCCCCACGCCTGGCCCTTGCGACGCTCGGCCTCGCTCCACACGACGGGCTCGTACTCGGGATCGAAGACGAAGTAGCCCCCGGTGGTGACCTCGACGCGGTTGCCACCGGGCTCCAGGCCATAGAGGAAGAAGCCCTGGGCGATCGCGTGCTTGGAGGGCGCCGCCTCGATCGGCACGTCGTTGTCGAGGAAGAGGTCGGCCGCGCGCAGGCACTCCTCGCGCGTGTCGACCCAGAAGGCCAGGTGGTGCAGGCGCCCGCGGGCGCCGTAGGCGTCGGCGGTGTAGATCAGCTCGTGGGCGGCGATGCTCGCGCTCAGCCACGCCCCGGACTCGGTCCCGTCGTCGAGCTCGATGCGCTCGTGCAGGCGGTAGCCGAGCTGCTCCTGCGCGAAGACCCGGCTGGCCCGGACGTCGGCGGCGAGGACGTTGATGTGGTCCAGGCGCTTGATGGCCGCGCCGCGGCCGACATAGCGCTGGGGCTGGTTCTTCAGCGAGGGCACGAGCTCGGGCGGTGGGACGTAGCGCTCGACCTCGTAGAGCAGCTCGAAGACGTGGCCGTCGGGATCGGTACAGCGATACGCGGGGCCGTGGCCGACGTCGCCCTCGCTCCAGCCCAGGCCGAGCCCCGCCGCCTCGACCGCGGCGACGCGGCGCTCGAGCGCCTCGGGGCTCCAGGTCCGCAGCGCCATGTGCGCCATCCCGGAGGTGTCGGACTCCGTGAGCTTCAGGCAGTAGCGCTGGTAGTCGCCCCAGCCGCGCAGGAAGACCGACTGGCCCTCGCGCGCCTCGATCTCCATCCCGAGGACGTCGACGAAGAAGCGCAGGCTCTCCTCGGGCTTCGGCGTCAGCAGCTCGGCGTGGCTGATGTGCGCGATCTCGTGCAGCGGTTCGGTCACTCGGCCTCCACGATCTCCCGCAGGCCGTCGAGGTCGTAGGAGAGCGCGCCACCCTGGAGCTTGGCGCGCTTGTCGGCCTCGTAGGCCTCGCGCTTCAGGGCGCCCTCGAGCACCTCCGCGACGCGCTCCTGCTCGACCACGGCCGCGCCGTCGGCGTCCAGGACGACGATGTCCCCGGGCCGGATCGTCGCCCCGCCGATCTCCACGGGCACGTCGAGCTCGCCCGGCGTCTGCTTGACGGCGCCGCGGATGCGCACGTAGCGCGCCCAGATCGGCAGGCCCAGCTCGACCAGCTCCTCGAGGTCGCGCACCGACGCGTCGACGAGGATCGCGGCGGCGCCGTGGACCTTGGCCTGCGTGGCGAGCAGGTCGCCCACGAGGGCCACGGGCGCGGGCTCGGGCATGGTCAGCACGAGCACCTCCCCGGGCTGCAGGGCGGCCATCGCCGCATGGACCATCAGGTTGTCGTCCTGCGCGCAGCGCGCGATCCGCGCCGGGCCCGCGACGCGCGAGCCGGGGACCACCTGGTGCAGCGGCGCGTCGATGATGCCGCGCCGCCCGCCGCCCTCGTAGACGGTCGCCGACCCGAGCCGGGCCAGCTCGGCGTAGTCGCTCTCGCCACCAGCGCGCCGCAGCTCGCCCGACGCTGCCGCTCTGTCGCGATCGCCTCCGCTCGCAGTCACAGCTCGCTCACCACCTGCGGGATCACGCGCTGGAAGGCCTCGGCGTACTGCACGGACTTGTCGCCGGAGGCGCGACGCGCGTGGTTGGCGCGCTGCTCGGCGCGCTGGGCGTAGTAGGTCTGCAGGTACTGCTGGGCCTTCATCTCGGCCATCGCCGCCTTCTTCTTGTCGATCACCGACGTGATGTCCACGAAGGTCGTCGGCGTGAAGTTGCACAGCTCGGGCTGATGGGGCTCGAACAGGAAGAGCGCCGGCGGCGAGACGGTCGCGAAGCCGCTCTGGACGCCCGCGCCGGCGGCCAGGCCGCGGGCGCGGTCGACCGCGGTGAAGGCGACCGGGTGGTCGGGGTTGAACGGGTCGCGGTCGGTATGGGTGATGAGCACGTCGGGCGCGAAGGCCCGGATCGCGTCGGCGATCTCGTTGAGCGCGTCGGCGCCGATCTGCAGCGGGTAGTCGCCGAGGTCGAGGCAGCGGAAGCTCGCGCCCAGCGCGTCGGCGGCGGCCTCGGCCTCGGCGTGGCGCAGGCGCTTGACGTTGTCGATCGTCTGGCCCTCCTGCTTCCACAGCTCGCCCGACTCGCCGCGCTCGCCGTAGGACAGCGCGATGACCTCGGCGGTGCCGCCGTTCTCGACGGCGACGGCGACGGCGCCGCCGGCGCGCCACACGAAGTCGGCCGAATGGGCGCCGATGACCTGCACCTTGCGGCTCATGCGCCAAGCGTACAGATCTTTCGCCGCAGGATTTCCGATGAGATTGGCGCCAATCTGACCCGTGGACTACGCTTGGCCGATGGCCGCCGACTCCGAGCATCCGGTCCCCAGCGAGCGCGCGCGCGAGCTCGTCCGCGGCGGCGTCGACTACCACGTCCACATCGCGCCGGACTTCGTCGCGCGGCGGATCACAGACGTCCAGCTCGCACGGCGATGCCTGGAGACCGGCCAGGCCGGCTTCGGGTTGAAGTCGCACTACTCCTCCACCGCCGAGCGCGCCCAGGTGGTGGCCGAGGCCGTCCCGGGGGTCACCGTGCTCGGCGCCATCACGCTCAACCGCAGCATCGGCGGGCTCAACCCGCTGGCGGTCGAGATCGCGGCGCGCGAAGGAGCGCGGATCGTGTGGTTCCCGACCGTGTCGTCCGTCAATGAGCAGCACGAGGTCCTCGCTGCCGACCCGGAGGGCAAGGTGCCGGTCTGGGTCCGCTTCGAGCTCTCCCTCCGCGAGGCGGGCCTCGCGTGCGAGCCGGTCCCCGTCGTCGACGAGCAGGGCGCGCTGCTCCCCGAGGCCCACGAGGTCCTCGAAGTCGTCGCGCGCCACCAGATGGTCCTCTGCACGGGCCACCTGTCGCGCGACGAGATCTTCGCGCTCGTCGACGGAGCGGTCGGCGCAGGGATCGAGACGATCGTGGTGACGCACCCCGAGTTCCCGTCGCAGTCGGTCGCGCCGGGCGACCAGGTCGAGCTCGCGCGCAAGGGCGCGCTGCTCGAGCGGTGCTTCACGACGACCCACACCGGCAAGGCACCGTGGGAGCGCTTCTACGAGGCGACCCGCGCGGTCGGCCCCGAGCACACCGTGTGGTCGTCGGACCTCGGCCAGAACTTCAACCCGCCGGTCGAGGACGGGCTCGCGCTCATGGCCGACCGCTTCCTCGCGGCGGGGTTCAGCGAGGATGACGTGCGCACGATGGCCGTGGCGAACACGCGCCGGGTCGCGGGGCTGGCGCCGGTCGCGGCGGCCGTCGGCGGCCAGGTGCGCTGACGTCATGCCCCGCGGGCTGCGCGGTCTCGTCCGCGTGGTGCGCGTGGTGCTGCGCGACCAGGGCACCGAGGGGAAGCAGCCCTGCGCGGCGCCTGTGGGGGCGCGACGCGCGCTGGTATCGGGCCGACCGGGCGGCCTGGGCGCGATCGCTCTGCGCCCGTCCGAGATTGAGCGCCAACGCGCCAAAGAGAAGGCGCGCGCTACGAAATGCACCATATGGATGCATAAGGCAGCACGCGCCGCGCGAACGAGCGCCGACCAGCACGGCTGACCCCCCGCGGCCCCGCCCACCGCGGACTCCTTCCCTCGGTGCCCTGGCCGCAGACCGCCGCCAGGCGACGGCGGACGAGAGCCACCACGGCGCCCAGGCCTAGCCGGCCGCACGTGCGGGCGCATCCGCCCCGGCACGGACCGTCTCGACGACATGCAGCAGATGCGTGCGCATCGCCCGCTCGGCGGCGTCGGGATCGTGCGCGGCGACGGCGTCGACGACGGCGGTGTGCTCCGCCAGCGACTGCGGGCCCCGGCCCGGGGCGAGGATCGTGCGGAACTGGAAGCGCACGAGCTGGGAGTTCAGCGTCGAGGTGAGCCGGATGGCCGTCTGGTTGCGGGAGATCTCGAGCAGCCGACGGTGCAGGCGGGCGTTGACCTCGGACACCCTCAGGAGGTCCCCGGCCTTCAGCAACGACCTCATCTCCCGCAGCAGGCCGCGAAGCTCGGCGACATCGTCCTTCGTCGCGTTGAGCGCGGCGCTGCGCACCGCCAGGCTCTCGAGCGCCGCGCGCGCCTCGACGATCTCGACCGCCTCGCGCTCGGTGATGAGGCGGACCTTGGCGCCGCGGTGGCGCTCGTGAGAGACCAGCCCGTCCTGCTCGAGACGCACCAGCGCGGTGCGGACCGCAGCGCGGCTGAGCCCGAAGGTCTCACTCAGCTCGGCCTCGACCAGGCGCTGGCTCGGCTGCAGGACGCCCGAGGTGATGGCGTCGCGCAGCATCTCGTAGCCGGAGGGCGCAGGAGGCGAGCTCATGTGGGCGCGATTCTAGGCGGCGTTCGAGGCAGGATTGTCGCCAATCCGTCCGCCAACGCCCGGCGGAGCGCTATGTGGCCCGGTCGCTCTCGCTCTCGAGCTGCGCCAGCCAGCCCGCCGCCGCGGCGGTCACGCGCGGCTCGACGCCGAGCTCGGCCAGCAGGTCGCGCGCGTCGGCGACCTCGCCGATGCGGCGCGTCGCGTGGCGCGCGCTGCCGGTGACCAGGCGCTCGAGCAGCGCCGCGTCGGCGCCGGCGAAGACGCCTTCGATCTCCTGGCGCATCCAGTCCTCGCAGCCGGCCGCGCGCGCCGCGCGCAGGCTCTCCAGGCACGAGGCCGCCAGGCCCTTCATGAAGACGCTGCGCAGCAGCTTGCGGGCCGCCGCGGCGCCGGGCTCCGCGCCGAGCACCTCGACCGGCATCCCGAGCGGGCCGAGATGCTCGGCGAACGCCTGCGCCCCGGGACCGGAGGCGAGCGCCGGCGTGCGCAGCCCGTCGCGCGGGACAACGCCCATGAGCGCGACGTCGGCGAACCCGGCGCCGGTCGGCGCGACCACCTCGGCCACCGCGCGCTTGAGCGCGGCGCCCGACGCGTTGAGGTCGGCGTAGACCTGGCCTTCGCGCAGCCCGCCCGCGGCACTGCCGGCGGCCTCGAGCGCGGCGGAGGCCGCCGTCACGCTCAGCACGACGTCGCTGCCCTCGACCGCCGCGCGCGCGTCGGCGGCGCGGTCGATCCCCGCGATCTCGGCGGCGTTCACCGGGTCGAAGCCGCGCACCGAAGCGCCCGCGGCCACGAGGTCCCCGGCGAGGATGCTTCCGGCCTCGCCGAGGCCGAGCAGGGCGACGGTAAGCGGCGCCATGTGAGGGGAGCCTATTTGTCGCGAGGTCCGCGGACGTGCCGAGGTTTTCGCGCACGCCCCGGGGGTATGGAGGCGGCGGGTCACAGCCACCGGAGGTTCACATGCTGCGCAGGGTTCGGGTCCTCGTCGTCCTCGCCTCGCTCGCCGGGGCGCTCAGCGTCGGCGCGGCAGGCGCCTCGGCCGCCGACTGGGCCGGCTTGGGCGACTCGTATGCCGCGGGGCCGCTGATCCCCAACCAGCAGCTCAGCCCGCTCGGCTGCCTGCGCTCGGACCACAACTTCGCCCATCTGGCCGCCGCGGCACTCGGCCGCACGCTGACCGACGCCTCCTGCAGCGGCGCGAAGACCGACGACATGACCGCGCCCCAGGACGTGACCCCCGGTCAGAACCCGCCGCAGTTCAACGCGCTCACCACCGACACGCAGGTCGTGACGCTGCAGATCGGCGGCAACGACATCGGCTTCACGAGCATCCTGGAGAACTGCGCCACGGCCAACCCGTTCGCGCATCCGTGCCGCGACAAGTACGTCGTCAACGGCCACGACACGCTCGCCGACAAGATCGCCGCCACGGCGCCGAAGGTTGCCGCCGTCCTCCAGGGGATCCACACGCGCTCGCCCACCGCTCGCGTCTTCGTCGTCAACTACGCCGCGATCCTGCCCGAGACCGGCAGCGGCTGCTGGCCGCAGGTCCCGATCGGGTTCTCCGACGTGCCCTACCTGCGCAGCGTCGAGAAGAACCTCAACGCGATGCTCGCCGAGGAGGCGGCCGCCAACGGCGCACGGATCGTCGACGACTACACGGCCGGCCTCGGCCGCGACGCCTGCAAGTCCTCATCGACGCGCTGGGTCGAGCCGCTGGTCCCGGCCAACGCGGCGGCGCCCTTCCACCCCAACGCCCGCGGCGAGGCCGGGATCGCGACGGTGGTGGTGGGCGCGGTGTCGACCTAGAAGCGCGACGTCCCGGGCAGAGCCTGCCCGCGACTCTAGACTTGGGCCGTGAAGACGTGCCCTAGGTGTGGCGAGCGGGCGCCCCAGCGATCCCGCTTCTGTCCGGCCTGTGGGGCGCCGGTGTCGGCAGCGCGTGTCGCCGGCGAGCGCCGCAAGGTCGTCACCATCGTCTTCGCCGACGTGGTCGGATCCACGGCGCTCGGAGAACGCGTGGATTCCGAGACGCTGCGCTGGGCGATGCAGCGCTGGTTCGTCCGCATGCGCGATGTCGTCGAGGCACACGGCGGCACGGTCGAGAACTACATCGGCGATGCCGTGATGGCGGTCTTCGGCATCCCGGTCGCCCACGAGGACGATGCGCTGCGCGCGGTGCGCGCGGCAGCCACCATGCGCGAGCAGGTCGCCGCCCTCCGCGACGAGCTGCGAGCGGAGCGCGGCGTCGAGCTCAGCGTGCGGATCGGCGTGAACACGGGCGAGGCGGTCACGGGCGACGCCGCGGCCGGCGGCTTCTTCACCGCGGGCGACATCGTCAACGTCGCCGCCCGGCTCGAGCAGTCCGCCCAGCCCGGCGACATCCTTGTGGGCAGCGACACCTATCGCCTGGTCCGCCACGCGGTCGAGGCCGTCGCCGTGGACCCTCTGGCGGTCAAGGGCAAGAGCGAGCCGGTCGGGGCCTTCCGGCTGCTGCACGTCGCACGCGACGCGCCCGGGCGCCCTCGGCGCGAGCGCGCCCCGATGGTCGGCCGCTCGCACGAGCGCGACCGCCTGACCCAGGCCTTCGAGCACGCGGTCGGGCTTCGGTCCTGCCAGCTCCTGACCGTCCTGGGCGGGGCGGGCGTGGGCAAGTCTCGCCTCGTCGCCGAGGTGACCGACGCCCTGGGGGATCGCGCGACGGTGGCCGCCGGGCGATGCCTTCCCTACGGAGACGGGCTCACCTGGTGGCCGCTCGTCGAGGCGCTCGGCGCATCAGCGGCCTGTTCGCGCAGGTCGCGGACTCTGCCGAGCCGGCGATCGCACGGGCGGGCGAGGTGTTGAAGCCGGGCGGCGAGCCGGTCGCGCCCGACGAAGCATTCTGGGCCATCCGCAGGGTTGTCGAGACCCTGGCTCGGCGCCGGCCGCTGGTGCTCGTCGTCGACGATCTCCACTGGGCCGAGCCGACGTTCATGGACCTGCTGGAGCACGTGACCGACTGGGTGCGCGACGCGCCGCTGCTGCTCTTGGTCATGGCCCGGCCCGACCTGCTCGACGTCCGTCCGGCGTGGGGCGCGGGCCGACCGAACGCGTCCTCGGTCCTGCTCGAGCCGCTGGCCGACGCGGAGGCCGCCGACCTCCTTCGCACCTCCTCGGCACGGCACGGCTCAGTGGGCGCTCCGCGACGCGCATCCTCGACGTGGCCGATGGCAATCCGCTCTTCGTCGAGGAGGTCGTCGCGATGCTCGCCGACGACGGCGTCCTCAACGGGGAGCAGTCGCAGCCGTCCTCCGAGCTGACGCCGATCGCCGTCCCGCCGACGATCCAGGCGCTGCTGGCGGCGCGGCTCGATCGCCTCGAGCCGGTCGAGCGGGCGATCGTCGAGGCGGCGTCCGTCGAGGGCAAGGAGTTCACGCGCGAGCGCGTGGCGGCGCTGGTGGGCGACGGCTCCCAGGGATCGATCGGCGCCCTCCTGCGCGGCACTCGTCCGCAAGGATCTGATCCGGCCCATGGGACCGGATGCGGAGACGTTCCGGTTCCGCCACCAACTGATACGCGATGCCGCCTACGAAGGCATGCCGAAGGAGATGCGCGCCGGCTTGCACGAGCGCTTCGCGGACTGGCTGGAGGCACGCCCGTCGGCCTATCCGGTGATCATCGACGAGCTCCTCGGCTACCACGTCGAGCGCGCCGTGCGGCTGCGCCGCGAGCTCGGCGAGACCGACGAGGCGACCGCGACGCTCGCCTCGCGGGCGTCAGCGCACCTGGGCGCCGCCGGCCTGCGGGCGGCCCAGCGTGACGATCCGGCGGCAGCGAGCACGCTGTTCGAGCGGGCGACCACGCTGATCGGACCCGACGACGCGAGGCGCGGCGAGCTACTGCCCGCATTCGGGGCATCGCTCTTCGAGGCCGGCCGCATCCCCGAGGCCGTGGCCATCCTCGACGAGGCGATCGAGCGCGCGCCCGAGGCGCGGCTCGAGGCCCGCGCGCGAGTCGAGCGCGAGTTCGTGCGCCTCGAGTCCGAGGCGAGCGTCGGGACCGCGCACGCCCGTCGCGCGGTCGACGAGGCGCTCCCGGTGCTCGAGCGCGAGGGCGACGACGCCGGGCAATGCCGGGCCTGGTACCTGCGCGCGCAGGCCGTGTGGATCGAAGGGCGCGTCGGGCGAGGCCGACAGCGCCTGGGGCGAGGCGCGGCCTGTGCGCGCAGAGCGGGCGACGACCGCGAGCTGTTCCGGATCCTCGGCATGCGCGCGACCGCCGCCGTGCTCGGACCCATTCCGGTCGACGACGCGATCCAGCCGCTGCGGGAGTTCCGCGACCTCGTCGGCGCGAGTCCGGTGGCCGCGGTGCTGATGGTCAACCCGCTGGCGTCGCTGCACGCGATGCAGGGCGAGTTCGAGCTCGCGGACGAGCTTCCTGGGCGAGGCCAACGAGACGCTCGACCAGCTCGGGAGCATGGGCTGGGTGTCGCACCACGAGGCGCTCGTGCAGGATGCTCGAGGGCCGGCCCGGCGCTGGCCGAGATCCCACTGCGCGCGGGCGTCGAGAAGCTCGCCTCGATGAGCGACCGGCGGGCTGCTGGCGACGACGCTCGCGATGCTCGCGCAGGCGGTGTATGCCCAGGGGCAGCTCGACGGAGGCAGAGCAGCTGTGCCTGATGGCGGCTGACGCCGGCGCGGCCGACGATCTCGTGACCCAGGTGATCTGGCGCGGCGTCGAGGCCAAGGATGCTCGCGCGGCGCGGGCGCCCGATGCAGGCCGAGAGCGCTTGCCCGCGAGGCGGTTGCGCTGGTTGCGCCGACCGACTTGCTCTCCCATCACGGCGATGCGATGCTCGACCTCGCCGACGGTGCTGCGAAACACTGTCTCGGACCGACGAGTATCAGAGCGCGGTGCAAGCCGCTCTTTCACTGTACGAGAGGAAGGGCAATGTCATAGGTGCTGCGCGGGCTCGCTCCCTGCTCGGCCACCAGATCCGGGGGACCTAATGCCATTCAGTGGAAACTTCACCCGTATCAGTCTCGGCGACAACCCCGACGGCGGAACGGCGATGTTCGTAGAGGGCCGTACCGACGACACTGCCGAGCCGCCGAAGGCGATCCACGTCATCGTGCCGCACAACGGAGTGCCGCTCACGGCCACGGTCGAGAACCCGACGCTGACCGACTGGGAGGTGATGTTCCCGGACGGCGATCCGCCCTTCGCCGAAGGTGACACCGTCTTCGTCGTCGGCGTGGCGTTGCGCAAGGACGCCCCACGACCCCTTCGTGTGGGAGGGGAGCTTCGCGCTGGAGCCCAAGGAGGAGCCTTGACCGGTCGAGGACAGACGTCAGCGCCACCGACGACGGAGACGGTCCCCGGCACGGCGACCCCGAGCCCGCTCGGCCAGTCGCTGAAGGAGCGCTCGCCGGAGCGCGCGAGCCGCGGGGAGGGACCGGGCGACCGCTTCGGGGCGATGTTCGACACCGAGCCGGGGCCGCGAGCCCTCGCCCTCGGCGACCCCGGATTCGTCGGTCCTCGATGAGCTCGCGTGGCAACTGCTGCACCCGACGGGTGTCTCGACCGGCAACAGAACGTGCCGGCGGGATACACCTACCTCGGCCAGTTCATCGACCACGACATCACGTTCGATCCCACGTCGAAGCTCGGGAGCCCGAAACGCCCCCGCAACGCTGCGCAACTTCCGCACGCCGCGCTTCGACCTCGACTCGCTCTATGGCACGGGGCCGCTCGACCAACCCTTCCTCTACGACTGGGACGCCCGGTCGGTCGGGGGCGTGAAGCGGCTGCGCGGCGTGAAGCTGCTCGTCGGAAGCAGCACGGAGGGCGGCGTCACGGTCGCCGACCTGCCGCGCAACCATCAGAAGCGTGCGCTCGTCGGCGACCCGCGCAACGACGAGAACATCATCGTCTCGCAGCTGCAGCTGCTGTTCATCCACTTCCACAACAAGGTCGTCGATCGCGTGCTCGACTCAAGACGGCACGCTCAAGCGCGACCAGGCCTTCGACGCGGCGCAGACGACTCGTGCGCTGGCACTACCAGTGGATCGTGTGCACGACTTCCTGCCGAAGGTCGTCGGCACGACGATGGCGCGACTCCGTGCTGCGCCCCGGGCGTCGGCCGCGCGCGGCCGACGGTGAACCTCCATTTCTTCAACTGGAAGGACAAGCCGTTCATGCCCGTCGAGTTCTCCGGCGCGGCGTATCGCTTCGGGCACAGCATGGTCCGGGACAACTACGTCCTCAACGACGGTCCCGCCGCGGTCTCGGTCTTCGACCCCGGCCCGGGGCGCAGCTCGGAGACGCTCATCGGCCGCCGCGAGCTGCCGCCCGCGCTCGAGATCGACTGGAAGACCTTCTTCGCGACGCGCCGACGGTGCCGAACCGAAGCATGCTGATCGACCCCTTCCTGCTCCCGCTCGCTGCGCCACGTGCCTCCGAGCGGACGAGCCGCTCGCGGCGCTGAACCTCGATGCGCGGGTCGGCGCTGAGGCTGCCGGCCGGTCCAGACGTGGCAGACGAAGATGGGCGTGCCGGCGCTGAGCGACGAGGAGCTGCTGGCCCCGGTGCCGAGGTTCGCGAAGCGGCTGCGACCGCGAGCTCCTGGCGTCGACGCCGCTCTGGTACTACGTGCTGTGCGAAGCAGGGTCGGCGGCCGGCTCCCACGGGCTGCGGCTCGGACCGGTCGGCGGCGCGCATCGTGGCCGAGGTGCTGGTCGGCCTGCTGAAGGGCGACGACGAGCTCGTACTTCAACGCGAAGACCCATGGAAGCCCGTCCTGCCCAAGCGAGGGCGACGAGTTCACCATGAACGACCTCGTCCGCTACGCGCAGGGCAAGACCCCGCTCTGAGGCGACGTTCAGAAGCGCCGGCACACGCGCTTTGAGGACACCCAGGGTCGCACGCATGCACGCCCTAGGGTCACTGGTCGCGACCGCGTGCGCGCGTCGACAATCGGCCCTGAGAAGGCCGAACCGCGCAACCCGCCCCGGAGAGGGATCCACCATGTTCAACATCACGCTCAAGCGCTCGGTCGCCGCTCTGGCAGTGACCGCGGGGCTCCTCGCGACAGCCGGACCGGCGAGCGCGATCCTCTACAACGGCCACGCGGGGCTTGGTTCCTCCGTGTACGAGCACAACCAGACCGACCTCGAGTTCGCCGTGGCGCCGCAGAGCGCGCCCGCCGAGGCTTCGCCCGCGAGGACCGGCGTCGTCGACGGAACCTCCAACACCCTGCAGGTGGGCCTCGCCGCCAAGCCGTGACGCCGCGTTCCGGCGCTCAGCGCGGCGAGATGGTCTCGCCGCCCCACTCCTCGGGCGCTGTGTCGGCCAGGGTCTCGGAGAACGTCCACTGGTGGCCCGCGGGATCCTCGGCGTGGTACTGGCGCTCGCCGTACTCGAAGTCGGTCAGCTCCATCACGATCCGCGCACCGTGCTCGCGCGCCTGCGCGCAGTGCGCCCGCGCGTCCTCGACGCGCACCAGCACCGACGCGGTCGACTCGCCGGGCCGCGGCGGCCGGCGGCTGCCGCGGACGTCGGCGACGATGACCGCGCCGTCGCCGACACCCAGCTGCGCGCGATGGCCCTCGCCGATCCGGACGCACTCGACGAACCCGAACGCGGCTCCGAGCCACTCGACCGCCTCGCGTACATCGGGGTAGATGAGCACCGGCACGACCGTGGCCTTCGGGATGGAGCGGTTGTCCTTCACGCCACACTCCAGGATAGGCGAGAGCGATCCCCCGAATGTCGTCATCCGAACATCACGACGACGCGCTGCGCGCGATCGTCGCAGCGGTCGAGACCCTCCTGCCCAGCCCGGACGGCTGGGCGACGCCCGACGGCCATGCCTCGGTCGGCCTCGCGGTCATCGACTCCGTGTGGTCGATCGGCGTCCGCTACCAGAGCGTCGAGAACGTCATCGCGCGCTATCGCGCCGAGCGGATCGCCGGCGGCGGCGATCCCGACGCCGACCGTCCCGAGGACGTCCGGCGCTTCATCGAGGCGTGCGGCGGCGCGGAGGACTTCGCGGCCCGCATGGGCAACCGCCAGCGGACCTCGACGACCAACGGCGTCCTCAAGGCCGAGGCGGTGCTGCGCGAGGCGCGCATCCTCGAGGACGAGGGCGTGGAGGTCCCAGCCGACCTCGCTGGCGCAGACCAGGAGCGCCTGGATCACCTGCAGGGCCGGTGGTCGACCGTCCCCGGTCAGGCGTCGGGCGTCTCGTGGCGAGCGTTCGCGATGCTGGTCGGCCTCCCCGAGGTCAAGCCGGATCGCATGATCCGCCGCTTCGTCGCCGCCGCCCTCGGACGACCGCGGGAGACCGCGGTCGGCGTCGACGAGGCCCGCGACCTCGTGATGGCCGCCGCGGCGCGCCTGGGCGTGTCGCCCCGCGCGCTCGACCACGCCATCTGGGCCTACCAGAGCCGAGCCCGGCTTGAGCGCTGAAGCATCTCTGATCGATTTGACGAACCTGAGCGCGAAGTGCGATCTACGAGGTTCCCCCGCTCACCGGCGAGGCGCTCTTCGCCGAGCCCTAAGCTCTGCCCCCCGCGCCGTCGACCCGGGTTCCCATGCCGCTGCCGAAGCGCCTCGCGAGGTTCAACCGTCACGTCACCAACCGCATCGTCGGTCCGGTGGCCGGCCACCTCCCGGGCTTCGCGGTCGTCACGCACGTGGGGCGTCGCTCCGGCCGGGTGTACCGAACGCCGGTCAACCTCTTCCGCGATCGCGACCGCTACGTGATCGCCCTGACCTACGGCGCCGACAGCCAATGGGTGCGCAACGTGCTCGCGGCGGGCGCGGTCGACGTCGAGACGCGCGGGCGGCGCGTGCACCTCGTGGCGCCCGAGGTCGTCCGCGACGCCGAGCGCTCGCTCGTGCCCGAGCCCGTTCGCCACGTCCTGCGCCTCGCCAGGGTCAGCGAGTTCATGCTCCTGCGGCGCGCGCCGGCGGACCCGTAGCCCGCCCCGCCGGCCGTATCCTGGGTTGCCACATGGATCTCCCCCCTGGCAGGCGAGCGTGACGGTGCAAGAAACCACACCGACGCAGATCCGCGCCGAGAACTTCCCCGACCTCGGCGACGAGGTCATGTACCCGCGGATGTCCGCGAAGAAGCTCGAGCGGCTGGGCGAGCTGGGCACACGGCGCTCGTTCGCGGCCGAGGAGACGCTGTACGAGCAGGGCCAGCGCGACGCCCCGTTCCTCGTCATCGAACGCGGCCGCGTGCGGGTGCTCGACCGCAAGCCGGGCAAGGACGTCTGGGTCGCCGAGGCCGACGGCGGCACGTTCCTGGGCGACATAGCGACCTTCACCGGCGAGCCCGCCATCGCCGAGTGCGTCGCCGCGGAGCCGACCGACGTCATCTCCTTCGAGCGCTCGGAGCTGCGGGCCATGCTCGCCTCCTGGCCGGAGCTCGCCGAGCTCATCCTGAGGACGATGATGGCCCGCAGGCAGTGGCACGAGGCCAACGGGCACGGCGTGGCGCGCCTCATCGCTGCGCGTGGCTCGCGGCGCGCCTTCGAGGTCCGCGACCTGCTCGAGCGCAACCTCATCCCCGTGCGCTGGTACGACGTCGACACCGACGACGAGAGCGCGGCGATGCTCGGCTGGCTGAAGATCCCGCGCGAGGAGACGCCGGTCCTCGTACGCAACCGGTCGGTGCTCCGCAATCCGTCGGCCGCCCAGGTCGCCCGCGAGCTCGGCCTGCGCGCGGAGATCGACGGCGAGCGCTTCGACCTCGTCGTGCTCGGCGGTGGCCCCGCGGGGCTCGCGGCCGCCGTGTACGGCGGCTCGGAGGGGCTGCGGACGCTCGTCACCGAGGCGTGGGCGCCCGGCGGCCAGGCCGGCACGAGCACGCGGATCGAAAACTACCTCGGCTTCCCGACCGGCATCACGGGGATCGAGCTGACGCGCAAGGCGACGCTGCAGGCGCGCCGCTTCGACGCCGTGCTGTCGAGCTTTCACCGCGCGGTCGAGCTCGCGCGCGGCGACGAGGGGCTCATCCGCGTCGACCTCGAGGACGGGCAGCACGCGCTCGCGCGCACGGTCGTCGTCGCCACGGGCGCGCGCTGGCGCGAGCTGGCGGCGGAGAACGTCGCGCGGTTCACCGGCGCTGGCGTCTACCACGCGGCCATGGCGACCGACGCGGAACGCTGCCGCGGCGAGGACGTCATCGTGGTCGGGGGCGGCAACTCGGCCGGGCAGGCGGCGGTGCACCTGTCGCGCCTGGCGCGCAGCGTCCGCGTCGTCATCCGGGGCGACGGCCTGGCCGCGACGATGTCGCGCTACCTGGTCGCGCGCATCGAGGAGCGCTCCAACATCGAGCTCACCACCCAGACCGAGGTCAGCGCCTTCCACGGCGACGGCCGCCTCGAGCACGCGGATCTGCGCAGCCGCGCGGACGGGAGCATCGAGCGCGTCGCGGTTTCGGCCGTGTTCGTGATGATCGGCGCCGACCCGTGCACCGAGGCGGTCGGCATGATGCTCGACCTCGACCAGGCCGGCTACATCAGGTGCGGCGACGACGCCGCGGACAGCGAGGGGCCCAATCGCTGGCGCACAGGCGACCGCCGGCCCCACCTGCTCGAGACGGTCTGGCCGGGCGTCTTCGCCGCGGGCGACGTCCGCGCCGGGGCGACGAAGCGCGTCTCCGGCGCGGTCGGCGACGGCGCGCTGGCCGTGCGCTTCGCCCACCAGGTGCTCCAGGCCTGAGGCCCGCGCCGGCGCCGCGCGCCTACAGCAGTGCGGGCAGCTCGCGCCCGATCAGGGCGACGGCGTCGAGATCGTCGTGCTGGAGGTGCTGGCACATGATCCGATGCAGGCCTGCGTCGCCCAGCGCTGCGATCTGCGCCGCGGCGTCCTCGAGGGTCCCGACGATCCACCCCGACGGCGGCTCCGCGAGCAACGCCCCCGCGTCGCCGCCGGTCAGCTCGGCCAGGCGCCGCGCCCGGTCCTCGAGCTCGCCGCGGTCGCGGCCGAGCAACACGCAGGTCATCATCGAAAACGGCAGCGGGTCACGGCCGGCGGCCTCACAGGCGCGCTCGACGACGGCCCGGCGCTCGCGGACCTCGGCGGGCGTGGCGAAGACGGTGTTGTACTCGTCGGCGTACCGTGCGGCGACTGCGGCGCTGCGCGGCCCGGCGGTGCCGCCGATGATGATCGGCGGCCGCGGGCGCTGCGCCGGCTTGGGTTGTGCGTCGAGCTCGCGCAGGCGGTAGTGCTCGCCGTCGAAGGTGAACGGCCCCTGCGCCCACGAGCCCAGGATGATCTGCAGCTGCTCCTCCAGGACGTCCATCCGCTCGCGCACGCTCGGGAACGCAAACCCGTAGGCCTCGTGCTCGCGGGCGTGCCAGCCCGCGCCGAGACCGAGCTCGACCCGGCCGTCGGAGACATGGTCGGCCGTCACGACCGCCTTCGCCAGAAGCGACGGATGGCGGAACGTCGCGGGCGAGACCATGGTGCCCAGGCGCAGTGTCGTCGTGACGGCGCCGAGCGCCGCGAGCGTCATCCACGCGTCGAGCGCGCCGCGCTCGGGGTGATCGCCGCCGAGCTCCAGGTAGTGGTCGGAGCGAAACAGCGCCGGAACGCCGTGCTCCTCGCACTCCCGCGCCAGCGCCAACCACTGCGGCCAGCTGACGCCCTCCTGGCCTTCGATCATCAGGCAGAGGTCCATGCGGTCACATTCCTCGGTCGCGTCCGGTCATAGCGGCAGGCCCGCAGAACCGCTACCCGATACCGAGAGGAGCAACACGATGCGCGTCTTCGTCGCAGGGGCGAGCGGTGCGATCGGCACCCGGCTCGTACCACGCCTGATCGAGGCCGGACACGAGGTGATCGGCACCTCCCGATCCGCAGGGAACGCCGACCGTGTGCGGGCGCTCGGGGCGCACCCGATCGACCTCGACCTGCTCGACCGCGAAGCCGTCATCGCGGCCGTCGTCGCTGCGGAGCCCGACGCGATCGTCCATCAGGCGACCGCCCTTGCGGGTGCGAGGTTCTCCAGGAACCTGGACCGCACCTTCGCGCCGACCAACCGGCTGCGCACCGAGGGCACCGACGCGCTGCTGGCCGCCGCCCGCGAAGCTGGCGTGCGCCGCTTCGTCGCCCAGAGCTTCGCCAGCTACCGCTACGCGCGCGAGGGCGGCCCGATCAAGACCGAGGACGATCCGCTCGACCCCGACCCGGTTGCGACGACGCGCGAGACGAACGCCGCGATGCGCCATCTCGACGAGGCCGTCATCGGCGCCGGCGGGATCGCCCTGCGCTATGGCGGCTTCTACGGCGCGCCCGACGACGGGCTGCTCGCGCCCGTGCGCAAGCGCCAGTTCCCGATCGTCGGTGACGGCGGCGGCATCTCCTCGTTCATCCACCTCGACGACGCCGCCGCGGCCACCGTGCGCGCGCTCGAGCACGGCGGTGCGGGCGTCTACAACATCGTCGACGACGAGCCCGCCCCGGTGCGCGAGTGGCTGCCGGTGCTGGCCGCCGTGCTCGGCGCCAAGCCGCCCCGCCACTTCCCGCGCTGGCTGGCACGGCTGTTCGCGGGCGAAGCCGCCGTCCTGATGGGCACCGAAGCCCGCGGCGCCTCGAACGCGAAGGCCAAGCGCGAGCTCGGGTGGACGCTGCGCCACCCCAGCTGGCGAGAGGGCTTCCCGGCCGCCTACGCGCCAACCGCCGCGACCGAAGGACGGATGCTGAAATCCGCCGCATGACCGTGGCACTGCGGGACACCGTCGCCCTCCTCACCGGCGCGAGCAGCGGCATCGGCGAAGCGACGGCGCGCGCGCTCGCCGAGCAGGGTGCGACCGTCGCGCTCGCCGCGCGCCGCAAGGACCGGCTCGATGCGCTGGCGGCGGACATCGGCGGCCTCGCCATCGAGACCGACGTCACCGATCGCGAACAGGCGACCGCCGCCGTGGCGGCTGCGCCGCGGCCGCGGCCGCCGGCCTACGCGCCCGGCGGGATGTTCTGGTTGTGCCGGAACACGTTGTCGGGGTCGTAGGTGGCCTTCACCGCGGCCAGCCGTTCCCAGGTCGCGCCGGGGTACGCCGCGCGGACGCGCTGCTCGCCCTCATCGGCGAGGAAGCCCGCGTAGGCGCCGGGGTCGCCGTCGTCGAGGCCGGCCGAGAGCCCGCCGACCCAGTCGGCGTGCTCCGCGCGCTCGGAGGTGGACGGGTCGTAGATCGCCCCCACGTTGATCATCATCCGGCTCCGGCGGTGGGCGAAGGCGGTGGCGTCCGCGGCCACGCGCGCCACCGCGCCGCCGAGCACGCGCAGCTCGCAGGCGGCGATCATGGCCGACGACTCGCCGATCCGCTCGAGGATCGTCTCCGCCCGCCGCGAGTCGACGCTGCCGGCGAACGTTGTCCGCGCCACGGCGACGCGGCGGTGCTCCTGCTCGTCGGGATACATCTCGGGGTACTTCATCGGCCGCAGGAGATCGGCGACCGGCTCGGCCAGCGCGCGGAAGGGCGCGACGGTGCGCTGGCCCGCCTCCACGTCGCCTGCGTAGATCATCGTCGCCATGACCACGGGGCTGCCGTGCCGCTCTTCGGGCACGAAGGGCAGCGGCGGCGCGAGCATCACGTTGGCGATCGTGGTGAGCTCGTCCGGGGCCGCCTCGGCCTCCGCGACGAAGCCGGCGATCACGTCGGGCGTCGCGGGGAGGACGAGCAGGCCGCCGACGATCGTGTCGACCGCGTGGAGCCGGTACTGCAAGCGCGTGACGACGCCGAAGTTGCCACCGCCGCCGCGCAGCGCCCAGAACAGCTCCGGCTCGGTCTGCGCGTCGACGCGGCGCAGTCGCCCGTCGGCGGTGACGATCTCCGCCGCGAGCAGGCTGTCGATCGTCAGCCCGTGTTTGCGCACGAGGAAGCCGACGCCGCCGGCGAGTGTGATGCCGCCGATGCCGACGGAACCGGTGTCGCCGAAGCCCGTCGCGAGCCCGTGCTCGCCCGCTGCGACGGTGAAGGCGGCCGCGGTGAGGCCGGCGCCCGCCCAGGCCGTGCGACCGGCGCCATCCAGCTCGAACGAGCGCAGCGCCGAGAGGTCGATCACGATGCCGCCGTCGCAGACGCCGTGGCCCGCGGGGCTGTGGCCGCCGCTGCGGATCGCGAGCTCGGACCCGGTCTCGCGAGCGTGGGCGATGAGCCGAGCGATGTCGTCGACGCCCTGGACGCGGGCGATGAGAGCCGGACGTCGGTCGATGTGAGCGGCGAAGACGGTCCGCGCGTCGTCGTAGCCGTGGTCCTCCGGGGTCAGGACCTGGCCCTTGAGGTCTCGGGGCAGCTGGGCGGTGGAGAGCATGGTTCGAGGGCTCCTTTCTTGTGCGGCGTACAAGAGCCACCGTAGCGAATACTTGTCCGCTGTACAAGAGTGAGCTACGCTGGATCGCCGTGCGCAAGCCAGCCGCGACCTCTCACCGTGGCGTGACGAGGCAAGCCGTCGCCGAGGCGGCTGCCGACCTCGTGGCAGTCGACGGGCTGGAAGCGCTGAGCATCCGGCAGGTGGCCAACCGCCTCGGCGTCTGGCCGACCACGGTCATGCATCACGCCGGTGGCCGGCGCGACGGTCTCCTCGAGCTGCTGATCGAGCACCTGGCGGCCGGCATTCGCACCGACATGCACGGCGGCTGGCGGACACGGCTGGCCGAGCTCGGACGCGACATCCGTCGCGTCGCGCTGGCCCATCGGGGCTTGGCCGATGTACTGCTGCGCTCGGGCGCCACGGGACCGCAGGCGCTACGCATCGCCGACGCGATCCTTGGCGCTCTCGAAGACGCCGGTCTCGACCAGGACGACGCGCAAGACGCCTACGACCTCTTCTTCACCTACGTCCTCGGCAGCGCCGGCCGCCAGACGACGGCTACCGCCCCTGCGCGCTGGCGGGGGTTCGAGAAGGCGCTCGACCAAGCGGAACCCGACACCTACCCGGCCCTCCAGCGGGCCACTCGCAGCGGCACGACCCGTGACGACGACGCGCGCTTCGCCGGAGGCCTCGACCTCGTCCTCGACGCCATCGCTGATCGCACCTCGCGCTAGCCGGCGCCCTGGAGACGTCAGCGCGTCACGACCCGGCCCCCGGCTCCTACGCCAGCCCCGCGGCCGCCAGCGCCTCGCGCTGGTTCTCGTACACCCGGCCCTCGACGAGCTTGCCGTCGCGCAGGCGCCAGACCCAGCCCGCCGGGGCGTCGATGACGCGGCCGACCCCCCAGGCGTAGACGCGGCCCGTGCAGACGACGACGTCCTCGACCTCGATGAACTCGGCGGGCTCGGAGCGCAGCTCCTGCCAGACGCGGGCGACGTCGGCGAAGTAGGTGCGCAGCCCCTCGTGGCCGCGGTAGGGCTCGCCGCGGCCGGCCACGCGGGCCGTGGCGGGCATGAACTCGATGTCCGGGTCGGCGATCGCGAGCAGCGCCGACAGGTCGCGGCGCGAGAAGGCCTCGAAGGCGCGGCGGACGATGTCGGCGTTGTCGGCCATGCCGGGCCAGCATGCCCAGTCCTGGCGATCGCTAACGAAAGAGGCTACGAGGCCAGCGCGAGGCCGCGATGCTTGCCGGCGAACTCCTCGCCGACCTCGACGAGGACGTCGAGCATCGCCTGCTTGGCCGGCGACAGGAAGGAGTCCTTCAGCGTGGCGGCCATGATCTGGCGCACGGGCGGCATCGGGCCCAGGGACCGCACAACGATGTCCTCGCGCACCGACATCAGGGCGAGGTCGGGGATGAACGATGCGCCCACGCCGGCGGCGACGAAGCCCTGCATGGCGAAGTAGTCGTCGGAGTTGAACGCGATCCGCGGCTCGAAGCCGGCGACCTGGCAGGAGCGCAGGAAGATCGACGCGTCGGGGCACGAGCCCGTCGTCCCGAGGATCCAGTTCTCGTCGGCCAGCTCCTCGAGCTTCAGCCCGCGCTTGCGGGCGAGCGGGTGGCTCTTGGGCAGCGCCACGTACATCGGGTCGTCGAGCAGGTGCAGGCGCTCGATGCCGTCCTCGGCCAGCGCCCGGAAGGAGACCGTGATGTCGAGCGCGATGTCGACCTCGCCGCCCCGCAGCCTGCTCAGGGCCGGCCCGGGCTCGGCGGGCTCGAGCGTGAGCTCGACGGCCGGGTGGCGCTCGCGGAAGCGCGCGATCGCCTCGGGCATGATCGACGCCCCGGCGCTCGGGAAGGCGGCCAGCCGCAGGCGGCCGCCGCGCAGGCCGGCGATGGCCTCCAGCTCGGCCTCGGCGTCGGACAGGCGGGCGAGGATCGCGTCGGCGTGCTCGACCAGCGCGCGGCCGGCGTCGGTCAGGCGCACCCCGCGCGCGTTGCGCTCCACGAGGGTCGTGCCGGCCTCGCGCTCGAGGGCCGCGATCTGCTGCGAAACCGCCGACTGGGTGTAGGCCAGCGCGTCGGCGGCGGCGGAGAACGACCCGCGCGCGGCGACCTCTCGCAGCACGCGCATTCGCCGGACATCAAGCATTAGGTGAGCTTATCAGTGCGCCAAGAACTTCCATTTGTACTCATATCACGCCGCTGCGATCCTCAACGTCATGGCTCACGTGAACACCGAAGCAGTCGTCATTCGCCACGCGATCGCCGACGACATCGACGCCCTGCGCTACCTCGCCGCGCTCGACTCCGCGCGCGCCCTCATGGGCGCCGTCCTCGTCGCCGAGAGCAACGGGATCGTTCGCGCCGCCTACTCGGTCGACGAGCAGCGCGCGATCGCCGACCCCTTCTTCCCCACCGCAGCCCTCGTGTCGCTGCTCGAGACGCGCGCAGCCCCCCTCCGTGAAGCGCGCCCGAAGCGCAACCGCGGCCCCTCAGCCGTGGTGCGCGCGCTTCCCGCGCGCCCGTGAGGCGCGCTCCCTCCTCAGCACCCCGCGCCGGCCACACCCTCTCTCCTCCCTCGTGGAGGGTGTGGTCGGCGCTGGGCATCGTCTACGTCCTGTGGGGCGGGACCTATGTCGCCATTCGCGTCATGGTCGAGGACGTCCCGCCGCTGCTGGGAGCCGGCGCGCGCTTCGCGATCGCCGGCGTCGCCATGCTCGCGTTCCTGGCCGCTCGAGGGCACCGCGTGCGCGTTGCGCCCCGCAGCCTCGCCGCCGCGGGGCTCGTCGGCCTGCTCCTCCCGGCCGGTGGCAACGGCCTCGTGACCGTCGCCGAGCGCGACGTGCCCGCCGGGCTGGCCGCGCTGCTCATCGCCTCGGTCCCGCTGTGGCTCGTGCTCATGCGCTCGACCATCGGGCGCGAGCGGGTGCACCGCGGGACGCTCGCCGGAGTCGCCATCGGCTTCTGCGGCCTGGGGCTGCTCCTGCTCCCGGGCAGCCGGCCCGCCGAGGCCACGGCCGGCGGCATCCTGCTCGTCCTCATTGCCGCAGGCTCGTGGGCGACGGGATCCTTCCTCTCGCCGCGCCTGAGCATGCCGTCCGATCCGCTCGTCTCGACCGGCTGGCAGATGGTCGCCGGCGGTGGAGCGCTGCTGGTCGGCGCCCTGGCCAGCGGCGAGGCGAACGACCTGCATCTCTCCCACGCCTCGGCCAAGTCGCTGCTCGCCTTCGCCTACCTGGTGCTCGCGGGCTCGCTCGTGGCGTTCACCGCCTACGCCTGGCTCCTGCAGAACGTGCCGATCTCGAAGGTCGCAACCTACGCATACGTCAATCCGCTCGTCGCGGTCCTGCTCGGCTGGGCGCTCCTCAGCGAGCAGCTCACCGTCGGCACGGCGGCCGGCGCGGCGCTCATCGTCGTGTCGGTGGCTGCCATCGTCAGGCGCGAGTCAGCCCCGCCCGAGGACGCAGACCCGGAGCTCGCCGCGGTTCCCGCGCCCGAGGCCATTGCCGAGGAAGAGCGTTGCATCAAGCAACCCGCTGTCGTAGACTCAGTTTCTTGACACAACCCTGAGACGGAGGCAGCGACCATGACGCCCCAGGACATGCCAGGCCCGCTCATCACCATCGAATCGCTCTACCCGTGGCTCGCGGCGATCGCGCCGGCCCAGGAGCCGCGCCCGATCCGGCCCCAGCCGCTCGAGCCCGCGCCCCTGCGCAAGGCCGCTTGACCTCCCAGGCGCGACGGACCGCCGGCGACAAGCGGCTCGCGCACGGCGCCGCCAACCTCCTCATCCTGCCACTGGACGCTCGAACAGGGTCGACAGCACGACCTGCGTCTGCGTCCGGATGATCCCGGGCGTGTCGCGGATGCGCTCGAGCGCCTCCTCGAGGTGCGGCGTGTCCTGCGCGCGCACGTGCAGGATCGCGCTCGCCTCGCCGGCGACGGTGTAGGCGGCCGCCACCTCGGGGTGGTCGGCCACGGCCGAGCGCACCTCGGCGGCGGCCATCCGCCCCTCGCAGAAGAGCGAGACCAGCGCATGCGTGCGCCAGCCCATCGCCCCCGGGTCGACGACCGCCGCATAGGAGCGGATGACGCCGTCGGCCTCGAGGCGGTCGACGCGCCGCTTGACGGCCGGAGCGCTGAGCGACACGCGGTTTCCGATGGCCTGGAAGGACGCGCGCGCATTCGTTCGAAGCTGCGCAACGATCTGCCGGTCGATGTCGTCCATACCGGCATGCTACGCCGTCCAGGCGCAACGGATCGGCATTGAGCGCGCCGCTCGACAGGAGAATCATTCACCTGGCCACAGACGACCGAGGAGAGCGAAGCGTTGGCTCAGCAGGTTGCCCCCTCGACCGGCCTCACGCCGGTCCCCGATCACGACTTCATGCCGCTCAACGGCATCCACCACGTCGAGCTGTACGTGGGGAACGCGCTTCAGGCGGCCTACTTCTACGCGCACGCCTTCGGCTTCGAGCGGGTCGCCTACCGCGGCCTCGAGACCGGCACGCGCGACCAGGTGTCCCACGTCCTGCAGCAGGGCCGCATCCGCCTGGTCCTCACCGGCGCGCTGGACTCCGGCTCGCCCATCGCCGCCCACCAGCACAAGCACGGCGACGGCGTGAAGGTCATCGCCCTGAGCGTGCCCAACGTCGATCACGCCTACCGCGAGGCCACGAGCCGCGGGGCCGAGAGCGTGGCCGAGCCGCACGAGGCCTCCGACGACCACGGCGCCGTCAGGCTCGCCACCATCAAGACCTACGGCGAGACCCTGCACACCTTCGTCGAGCGCGCCGGCTACGGCGGGCCCTTCCTCCCCGGCTTCGACGCGATCGAGGACGGCACCGAGGACAGCGGCATGCTGCTCGCCATCGACCACATCGTCGGCAACGTCGAGCTCGGCTCGATGGAGACGTGGGTCAAGTACTACGAGGACGTCTTCGGGATGACCGAGATGATCCACTTCTCCGACGAGGACATCTCGACCGAGTACTCGGCGCTCATGTCCAAGGTCGTCAGCGACGGCAAGGGGCTCGTGAAGTTCCCGATCAACGAGCCCGCCGAGGGCAAGCGCAAGTCGCAGATCGACGAGTACCTCGAGTTCTACGAGGGCGCCGGGGCCCAGCACATCGCCGTGGCCACGCGCGACATCGTCGGCACGGTGGCCGAGATGCGCCGCCGCGGTGTCGAGTTCCTCACCATCCCGCCGGCCTACTACGAGGACGTGCCCGTGCGCGTCCCCGAGGTGACCGGGCAGCTGGCCGACCTGCGCGAGCAGGGCATCCTCGTCGACCGCGACGACGAGGGCTACCTGCTGCAGATCTTCACCAAGCCGGTCGGCGACCGGCCGACGATGTTCTTCGAGATCATCGAGCGCCACGGCGCCCGCGGGTTCGGCGACGGCAACTTCAAGGCCCTGTTCG
The DNA here is from genome assembly GCA_963807305.1 of uncultured Actinomycetes bacterium. Lineage (GTDB taxonomy): Bacteria > Actinomycetota > Thermoleophilia > Solirubrobacterales > Solirubrobacteraceae > JAOPZW01. Next base: position 62,413 of record CAWEBN010000009.1, on the reverse strand, counting down.
AAGCGATCGAGCGCGAGCAGGAGCGGCGCGGCAACCTCTAGGAGGGCAGCGATGCGCTACGTCAGCCTCGGCGACGTTCCCGCCAAGCGCCACGCCCAGACGCGGCGCAACGGCACGCTCCTGACCGAGGAGGTCCTCGGCTACGAGGGCTTCTCCGGCAACGAGTCGATCCTCTACCACCTGCACTCGCCCTGCCGGCTGTCGGAGGTGGGCGAGTTCAACCCGATCGTGCGCGAGGAGTGGGTGCCCGACGCCCACGTGCACCGGCTGGCCGACGCCAACCCCGTCGAGCCCGGCGGCGACGCCATCAGCGGCCGGCGCCTGCTGATGTTCAACAACGACATCGAGGCCTGGGTCTGCAAGCCGACCGAGGCCCACGAGGGCTTCTACCGCAACGGCGAGGGCGACGAGGTCATCTACGTCCACCGCGGCGGCGGCGTCCTGCACACGATGTTCGGCTCGGTGGCCTTCCGCGAGAAGGACTACGTCGTCATCCCGCGCGGCACGACGCATCGCTGGCGCCTGGACGAGGGCGTCGAGCAGTTCTGGATCTGCTTCCACACGCCCGGCGAGATCGAGACGCCCAACCGCTACCGCAACCGCTACGGCCAACTGCTCGAGCACGCCCCTTACTCACAGCGCGACTTCCATGGCCCGGCCGAGCTCGAGACCATCGAGACCGACGGCGAGTTCGACCTGACGCTGCGCGTCCGCGACGGCTTCCAGAGCTACGTGCTCGACCGCCATCCCTTCGACGTCGTGGGCTGGGACGGCTACGTCTACCCGTACACGTTCAACGCGATGGACTTCGAGCCGCGCGCCGGGCGCTTCCACCTGCCCCCGCCGGCCCACCAGACCTTCCAGGGCCCGAACTTCGTGATCTGCACGTTCGCGCCCCGGATGCTCGACTGGGACGAGACGGCGGTGCCGATCCCCTACCACCACTCGAACATCCAGTCCGAGGAGGTCATGTTCTACGCGGACGGCGACTACGCCGCGCGCAAGGGCGTGGAGATCGGCTGCCTGACCCTGCATCCCTCGGGCCTCCCCCACGGCCCGCAGCCCGGCACCGTCGAGAAGGCGCTCGGCGCCAAGTCGACGAGCGAGCTGGCGGTCATGTGGGACACCTTCCGCCCGCTCAAGCTGACGTCGCTCTGGCAGTCGGTCGACAACCCGGCCTACGCCTACTCGTGGAACGAGGAGAAGGCGGCCAGCCTCGACGCCGAGCCGGTGGGCACCTAGAGCTTTCCAGCGAGGTACGACGGCGGAGGGCCCGTCTGGGAGCGGGCCTTCCGCCGGCGCTCGATGCCTGCGGACCTGACCGCCGGCTAGGCGGTGACCTCGTCGGCGGCCTCCTGCTCACGCTGCATTGGCGCCAGGGGCGGGCGGGCCCGAATCATGTCCGAGGCCTTCTCGGCCACCATGATCGTCGGCGCGTTCGTGTTGCCGCGCGGGATCGTCGGCATCACCGAGGCGTCGACCACGCGCAGGCCCTCGAGGCCGATGACCCGCAGCTCCTCGTCGACCACCGACCCCATCGCGCAGCTGCCCACCGGGTGGTACAGGGTGTGGGCGCGGCGCTCGACGAAGTCCATGATGTCGCCCTCCGAGTCGGACTTCGGCACGAGGAAGTCGGCCCGCCGCCAGTCCTTCAACGCCGCCGCGCCGGCGATCTCGAAGTTCAGCCGTACGCCGGCGATCATGCTCGCGCGGTCCTCGTCGGTCGTCAGGTAGTTGTGGACTATCCGCGGCCGCGCGTGCGGCAGCGGCGAGCGCAGGGTGACCCGGCCGCGGCTGGTCGGCTTCACCACCGCCGGGCCGAAGGTGTAGGCGTCGTCGAAGGGCACGCCGAGGAACTCCTCGTGCAGCAGCAAGCAGCCGATGTGGAACTGCACATCGGGCGCCTCGAGACCGGCGCGCGTGCGGACGAAGGCGCCGCCCTCGCCGCCGTTGGAGCTCACCGGCCCGCGCCCCTCGGCCTCGAAGAGCTCGAAGGCGCCGGGGTCGAGCGACGAGATGAGGCTCCCCTTGTCGGTGAGGCAGACGAAGTTCAGCATCACGTGGTCCTGGAGGTTCTGGCCCACCGGGAGCTCGTGGAAGGTCGCCATGTTCAGCGGCGCCAGCGCCTCGGCGGGCCCGACGCCCGAGAGCATCAGCAGCTGCGGCGAGTGGTACGCGCCGGCGGAGAGGATCACCTCGCGCCCGGCGCGGACCTGCTCGAGCGTTCCGTGGCGCATGTACTCCACGCCGACCGCGCGCGTGCCCTCGAAGAGGATCCGATACACGCGCGCGTCGGTGACGACCTCGACGTTGCCGCGGGCCACGGCCGGGTGCAGGTAGGCGACCGCGGCGCTGCAGCGCCTGCCGTCGCGCTGGGTGACCTGGTAGCGGCCGGCCCCCTCCTGCGTGGCGCCGTTGAGGTCGCCGTTGTGGGGGATGCCGGCCTGCCCGGCGGCCTCGACCCACGCCTCGACGACGGGATGCATCGAGCGGCTGTCACTGACGCTCAGCGGGCCGCCCACGCCGTGATAGCGGCTCGCCCCGCGCTCGTTGTCCTCGGCGCGCCTGAAGTACGGCAGGACGTCCTCGTAGCCCCAGCCGGCGAAGCCCATGGCCGCCCACTCGTCGTAGTCGGCGCGATTGCCGCGGATGTAGATCATGGCGTTCAGGGAGCTCGAGCCGCCCACGACGCGACCCCGCGGCAGGTAGTTGCGCCGGTGGTCGAGCCCGGGCTCGGGCTCGCTGAACAGCGCCCAGTCCCAGTCGCTCGTCAGGTTCGGCCCGAAGGCGGCCGGAATGTGGATCTCGGGCGCGTCGTCGGGCGGCCCCGCCTCGATGACCGCGACCCTGACTTCGGGGTCCTCGCCCAGGCGGTTGGCCACCACGCAGCCCGCCGAGCCCGCACCCACGATCACGTAGTCGTACATCACGACCCCTCTCCTCCTGGGATGAGCGAGGGCCTACCGTACCTCCGCGAGCGCCTCCAGGACGGCCCGTGCCTTGATCCCGAGCCCGAGGCGCTCGCGGTCGTCGTAGCGCATCGCGTCGAGGCCCGTGAGGGCGTGCAGCCGCTCGAGCCGCGCCGCCACCGTGTGGCGATGGGCGTAGATGGCCGTCGCGGTGGCGTTCATGTTCGCGCCATGCTCGAGATAGGCCCGGAAGGTGGGAACGACCTCGGTGCGCAGCCGCGCGTCGTGGTCGAGCGCCGGGCCGATGCTGGCGGCCACACAGGCCTCCAGCTCGCCGGGATCGCAGACCGCCGTCGCCAGCAGCAGCCGCCACGTGCCGGTCGTCGCCTCCTCGGCGCCGACCTCGCCGCGGCGCACGATCGCGAGCACGATCCGCGCCTGGCGCAGCGCGTGGTGCAGGCGCTCGGGGCCGGTCACGAACGGCGACAGGCCGACCGCGGTCCGCGCCCCGAGGCGCGCGGCGACGCGCAGCGCCGCCTCCGTCGTCGAGCGCCCGGCGTCGTCGAGCGCTCGGGCCGGGAGCAGTGCCCACGTCACGCCGTCCTCCTGCAGCGAGAGCGCGTCGGGGAACTGCTCCGCGATGGTGGGGACGACCCAGCCGGCGCGGTCGGGCTGCTGGGCGCACAGTGCGATCGCGCCGTGCGACAGCGCCCTCGCGTCGGCTGCGCCATCGGCGTCGGCGTCGGTGAGCAGAGCCGCGGCGTCGGCGCCGGGGCGCTCGCGCAGCGCCCGGACCAGGGCGCCGCCGCCCCTCGCGCCCGGCGCGTCGCGCACCAGAGCCAGCGCGACCAGCGCGGTGCGCGCGTGCAGGTCGCCGAGGGGAGCCCCGGGCGGGGCCTCGTGAGGCACCGGGGTGAGAGCCGAGAGGGTCACGCGCACGGCTCAAGCTGCCAGCCGACCCTTTGCGCAAGGTCAAGATCGCCTGTGCGGGCGGTTGGCGTTTGCCATGCTGCCCGCCGTGACCCGCGACTTCACCTGGCGCGACGGCGAGCGGATCGTCCGCTTCGGGCGCGGCGCGCTGGCCGAGGCGCCGGACCTGCTCGACGATGGCTACGTGCTGGTCACGACGCCGCGGGCCCAGGAGTCCGCGCCCGGAGTCGTCGCGGCCGCCACCACCGTGCACCATGTGCCGAGCGGGCGCGTCGACGAGGTGGCGGGCGATCTGCTCGACGCCGTCGAGGGCGAGCTGCTCGTGGCGCTCGGGGGCGGGCGCGTGGTCGATGTGGCGAAGGCGCTGGCCGCCGCGCGCGGTGTGGAGGCGGCCGCGATCCCGACGACCCTGAGCGCCGCCGAGATGACGCGGGGCCATCGTCACGCCCGCGGGATCGGCCCCGCGACCCCGCGCGTGCGCCCGCGGATCGTCATCAACGATCCGGCACTGTGCGCCTCGCAGCCCGAGGCCGACCTCGCGGCGTCGGCCGCCAACGCGCTCGGGCACGCCATAGAGGGCCCGCTGAGCCCGCGCGCGTCGCCGGTGCCCGTGCTCGCCGCCCACGAGGCGGCGCGCCTGCTGGCCCACCAGGACGACCGCGACGCGCTCGCGCTCGGCGCGCTCCTGGCGGGCTACGTCATCGACTCCACCGGCTACGGCCTGCACCACGTCCTCGCCCAGACCCTGGCGCGCTTCGCCGGCGTGTGGCACGCCCAGGCGAACGCGGCGATGCTGCCCCACACGACCGTCGCCCTGCGCCGGCGCGCGCCCGACGCGCTCGCCGCGCTGGATGCCGCGGCCGGCATCGAGATGGAGGCGCTGGCGCGGCGGCTGGGCAATCACGCGGGCGCCCAGCAACTGCGCGACCTCGGGGTCACCGAAGAGGCCCTCGAGACGTGCGTGCACGAGGTCCTGAAGCGCGGCCGGGACCTCGAAGGCACGCCGCCGGCCGCGGGCGAGCCAGAGATCAGATCGCTCTATGAGGCGGCCTTCTGATGCTCGAGCTCCTCACCGATCTGATGCAGGACGCCGTCGGGCGCTGCGCGTACGCGGAGGCCCGCCACGTCGACGCCCGCAGCGAGGCGCTCGCCGTCCTCAATGGACGCGTCGACGCGATCGACAGCTCAGGCTCGGAGGGCATCGGCGTGCGCGTGCAGGTCGGCGGCGGCTGGGGCTTCGCCGCGACGCGCGACGTCACGCGCGTCGGAGCGCGCGCGGCGCTGGCGCGCGCGCTGGCCGTCGCCGCGGCGCAGCCGTCCTCGGCGGACCGGGCGCTGGCGCCGGTCGCGCCGGCGCTCGGGCACTGGTCCTCGCCCTACGAGCTCGACCCGTTCGCCATCGCCCTGGAGGACAAGCTCGAGCTGCTCTTCGCCGTCGAGGCGGCGCTGCGCACCGGCGACGAGCGCCTGGTGCGCACGGCGGCCAGCTGCGGCGCGTGGCGCGAGCGCAAGGCCTTCGCCTCGACCGAGGGCGCGGCGTGCACGCAGGAGACGGTGGCCACCGGCGCGGGCATCCTGGCCTACGCGACCGACGGCAGCGACCTCCAGGTGCGCTCCTACCCGACCGCCCACGGGGGCGGCCTGAGCGCCGCCGCGGGCTGGGAGCACGTGCTCGCCCTCGACCTCGCCCGCAACGCCCCGCGCGTGGCCGAGGAGGCGGTGGCACTGCTGAGCGCGCCGCAGTGCCCGGAGGGCACGAGCACGATCGTCCTGCACGGCGAGCAGGTGGCGCTCCAGGTCCACGAATCGATCGGGCACGCGCTCGAGCTCGACCGGATCCTGCTCGGCGAGGCCTCCTACGCGGGCACGAGCTGGGTGGCGCCCGACGACCTCGGCTCGCTGCGCTACGGCTCGGAGCTGCTGCACGTGACCGCGGACGCGACCCTCCCCCACGGCCTGGGCTCCTTCGGCTGGGACGACGAGGGCGTGGCCGCCGTGCGCGCGGACCTCGTCGAGGGCGGCGTCCTGCGCGGCGCGCTGTCCAACCGGGAGAGCGCCGCCGCCGTGGGCCTGAGCGCATCCGGCGGCTGCGCGCGCGCCGACGGCTTCGCGCGCCAGCCGATCGTGCGGATGACCAACGTCTCGCTCGAGCCGGGGACGGTGCCCACGCTCGCCGATCTCGTCGCCGACACCGACGAGGGCCTGTACCTGGAGAGCAACCGCTCGTGGTCGATCGACGACCGCCGCCTGCAGTTCCAGTTCGCCACCGAGCTGTGCCGCGAGATCCGCGGCGGCGAGCTCGGGCGCCTGTACCGCAACGGCTCCTACGCCGGCGTCACGCCGCGCTTCTGGGGCGGGCTGGACGCGGTCTGCGGGCCCGGCGAGTGGCGGCTGTGGGGGCTGACCAACTGCGGCAAGGGCGAGCCCGGGCAGATCATGGTCGTCTCCCACGGCGCCGCCCCCGCGCGCTTTCGCGACGTGCAGGTCGGTGTGGCGTGACCGACCTCGACCCGCTCGAGCTCGCGGAACGCGCGCTGGGCTTCACCGACGGCGAGGCGCAGGCCACCGTCGTGCGCGAGCGCTCGCTGCTCTCGCGCTTCGCGGTCTCCCGGCCCACCCAGGCCACCGAGGTCGACGACCTCACCCTCTCGATCCTGCGCGTCCACGAGGGCCACACCGGCCTGGCGGAGACCAACGAGACGACCGACGAGGCGTTGCGCGACGTCGCCGGGCGCGCCGACGCGGCCGCCCGTGCCGCGGCCGGCGCCGCCGGCGAGCCGGGCGACTACCCCGGCCTGCCCGCCCCGGCGCCCGCGCCCTCCCACGACGGCTTCGATCCGCTCACCGCACAACTCGACCCCGGGGCGGCCGGCGAGGCGCTGAGCGTGGCCTTCGAGCGCTGCGCGGCCGCCGGGCTGCAGGCGTTCGGGATCTGGACAGCGGGCGCGGTCGACACCGCCATCGCATCGTCGCCTGGCGTGCGCGCGCTCGACAGGGTGACCGACGCCTTCATGAAGGTCATCGCCCGCCACGAGAGCGGCCGGTCGGGCTGGGCCGCCGGAACCGGGACCTCGATCGCGGCCCTCGAGCCGGACGCGCTGGCCACGCGCGCGGCCGCCAAGGTCACCCGCGAGGAGCCGATCGAGCTGCCGCCCGGCGAGTACCCCGTGGTGCTCGAGCACGACGCCGTCGGCTCGCTGCTCGAGTTCCTGGGCGGCCTGGCCTTCGACGGCCTCGCCCACACCGAGGGTCGCGGGGCGCTGGCAGGGCGGCTCGGCGACCTGGTCGCGGCGCCGGGCATCGGCCTGACCGACTCGCCGCAGTTCGCGGGCACGCTGCCGCGCGCGGTCGACGCCGAGGGCGTGCCCAAGCACGCGCTCGCCCTCATCCGCGACGGCGTCGCCCGGGCGGTGGTGCACGACACGCGCTCGGCGGCGCGCGCGGGGATGGCGTCCACCGGTCATGCCCTTGCCCCGGGCGGTTCGGCCTATGGCCCGGCGCCCAGCAACCTCGTGCTCGCCGGCGGAGACGCAGCGGACGAAGCCGAGCTCATGGCGCCGATCGAACGCGGGCTCTACGTGACGCGCCTGTGGTACCTCAACATCGTCCACCAGAAGTCGACGCTCGTGACCGGGACCACGCGCGACGGGACCTTCCTCATCGAGGACGGCCGCCTCGGGCGGCCGCTTCGCGACGTGCGCTTCACCGACTCGATCCTGCGCGTGCTCGAGGCCACCGAGGCGCTGACCGCCGCCCAGCGACTGGTCGCCGAAGCGGACTTCTACGGTCGGCGCTTCGCCACGGGCGTCGTGACGCCGGCCCTGCGCGCGCAGGGCTTCAGGATCACCGGCCAGACGCTGTGAGCGGCTCGGCCCGGCACATGGCCGCGAGCGCGGCCACGGGCTTGGGCCCGAACTGGGCGCCGACGAGGCGCTGGCACTCGGCCAGCGCATCCTCGCGCGAGCGCGCGGCGGAGTAGATCCGCGTCGCGGTCATGACGTCGAAGGCGTCGGCCACGGCGAGGATGGCGGCGCCGTCGGGGATCTGCGCGGCGATCAGCCCGGCGGGGTAACCGCGCCCGTCGGGACGCTCGTGGTGAGCGCGGATCCAGCCGACCTGCTCGGCGAGCAGGAGGTCCTCGACCATCTGCGCGCCGAGCGCCGCGTGGCGCTTGATCTGGTCGTACTCGTCCTCGGTCAGGCGACCGGGCTTGAGCAGCACCGCGTCGGCGACGCCGATCTTGCCCACGTCGTGCACCAGCGCGGCGTCCTCGAGCAGGGCGACGCGCTCCTCGCTCCAGTCCAGGCGGCGCGCGATGTCGCACGCGAGGGTGGCCACGCGCTGGGAGTGCTCGCGGGTCCACTGGTCCTTGGCGTCGACGGCGCGCGCGAGCGCGCGGATGCCGACCAGCGCCTGCGAGCGCTGCAGCTGGTCGGCGCGCTCGGAGATCGAGAGCTCGCGGACGACCTCGGGGTCATAGACCCAGGCCGCGTCGCGCCCGTGCGCCTTGCCCCAGTACAGCGCGCCGTCGGCCAGCCGGACGAGGCTGTCGGGGTCGGCGGCGTGCTCGAGGCCGCAGACGCCGGCCGAGACCGTGACGCTGAGCCCGGTGCCGAGCTCGACGCCGGCGATCGCGGCGCGGGCACGCTCGACGGCGACCAGCGCCGACTGCTCGTCGGTCTCGGGCATGAGCAGCGCGAACTCGTCGCCGCCCAGGCGGGCGAGGACGTCCTCGGCGCGGGCGACGTCGCTCAGCGTGGCGGCGACGGCGGCCAGCACGACGTCGCCGCGCTCGTGGCCGAGCGAGTCGTTGATGGCCTTGAAGTGGTCGACGTCGAGCAGCGCGAGCGTGAGCGGGCGCTCGTGGCGCAGCGCGCGCGAGAGCTCATCGCGCAGGCGCTCGTGGAAGGCGCGGTGGTTGGCCAGGCGCGTCAGGGGATCGGTGGCGGCCTGCTCGACGAGGTCCGCGTGGGTCTCGGTGTTGGCCACGGCCAGGCCGATGAGCTCGGCGAAGTCGTCGAGGACGCGCTCGGCTTCGGCCGGCAGCGAGTCGGGCGCCACCGACGCCACCGAGATCGCGCCCCACAGCCGGCCGCGCACCTGCACGGGGGTCGTCAGCGAGCAGCCGTAGCCCATGCGCGCCGCGCGCTTGGCGTCCCCGTGGCGGTCGACGCGCACCGCGCGCCCCTCGGAGTAGAGGACATGCAGGTCGTCGCCGCGCGTGAGCGGGAGGATGGTCCCCGGCGCCAGCGCGGGCGCGTCACCGACGGCCCAGGCGCCCCCGACCACGGCCGACTCGCTGCTGGCGAACTCGATGATGCCGCAGCCGTCGACGCCGAGCAGGGAGGCGATGCGCCGCGAGGCGAGCACGAAGACATCGGCCTGCGGGGTGCCGGCGGCCACGACGGTCGCCAGCTCGCGCATGACGGCGTGCTCCTCGGAGAGGCGCGCCAGCAGCACGCGGCCGGCGAGCACGACGAAGGCGAGCGAGCCGTAGACGAGCACGGCGCTGAGCGAGTCCGCGACGACGCTCTGCGCGCGCGCATGGGCGTCGTAGAGCAGCGGCAGCTCGTGGCCGACGACGGCGCCGATCGCGCACACAGCCGTGAAGCGGCTCGACAGGAAGCAGGCGGAGTAGACGACGACGAAGACCGGGACCTGCTCGATCGGCGAGTCGAAGCCGCCCGTGGCGTAGACAGCGAGGAGGTGCTGACCAGCGCCCCCAGGGTCCCGGTCGGAAGGACCCAGGCGGGCAGGGTGCGCCAGTCCAGGACGAAGATGCTCAGCAGCCCGTAGACGACGCTGATCACACCCAGTGGAGCGACGAGCCCCGCGTGCGTGAGCGTGGTGCCCGGGAGCACGAGCAGGAGCAGCGCGTAGAGCCCGGCGCCGGTGTAGAGCACGCCGCCCACGCGCCCGGTGAGCAGGGGCTCGCGGAGCCACAGGGCGGGCACGTCGCGCAGCCAGGCCATCCGCAGCGTCATCGTTCTCCCGCGCTCAGGCCAGCGTGAAGCGCCCGACGAGCCGCTCGAGCTCCTCGGCGGTCCGCGCCAGCTCCTGGGCCGAGGCCGCGATCTGCTGGGTGGAGGACGACGTCTGCTCGGTCGAGGCCGATACCTGCTCGGTGGTCGCCGAGGACTCCTCGGCCACGGCCGCGATCTCCGAGACGTCGTCGCGCATGCGCGTCGCGCCGGCGGCGATCTCCTGGGCCGCGGCGGCGATCTGCTCGATGCGCGTGTTCATGTCGTCGACCGAGTCGCCGATGGCCTCGAAGGCCCGGCGTGCCTGCTCGACCGTCGCCGCCGACTCGTCAGTGCGCTGCGCGCCCTGCTCGACGACGTCGACCGCCAGCAGGGTCTGCTCCTGGATCTGCTCGATGAGGCGGGTGATGAGGGTCGCGGAGGCCTTCGACTCCTCGGCGAGCTTGCGCACCTCGTCGGCCACGACCGCGAAGCCGAGGCCCTGCTCGCCCGCGCGGGCCGCCTCGATGGCCGCGTTGAGGGCCAGCAGGTTGGTCTGCGCCGCGATCGCCGTGATCGTCTCGACGATCCCGCTGATCTCCTGTGACTTGTCGGCCAGGCCGCGGATCGCGGTCGTGACCTCGTGGGAGGCGTCGCGCACGCTGCCCATGGCCGCACTGGCCTCGGCGGCGGCGGTGACGCCCTGGCGGGCGACCTCGCGCGTCTCCCGCGCGGCGCCGGCCGTCTCCTCGGTCGTGCGGGCGGTCTCGCCCACGTAGCTCTCCATGCGCGCCGCGGTGTCGCTGGCCGAGGCGACCATGACGACCTGGCGCTCGGCGCCGCCGGCGACGGAGCCCACCGCACGGGTGATCTCGGCCATCGCCCGGCCGGTTTCCTCGGAGTTGGTGGCGAACTGCTCGGAGGCCGCGCTGACGCCGCGGGCGCTCTCGGAGACCTGGCCGATCATCGCCCCGAGGCTGGCGCGCGTCGTCTCGTAGGCGGCGATGGAGTCCCGTGCGCCGTCGATGAGCTCGTCGACCACCCGGGCGGCGGCGCCGATCTCGTCGCGCGCGCTCGAGCCGATCTTCTTCGTGCCGGCCTCGGCGGCGACCGTGAGGTCGCCGCGCGCGGTGGCCTCGAGGCCCGTGCCCAGCTGGGTCAGACAAACGCGGGTGACGCTGCGCAGGCGCTGGACGAGGACCGCGAGCGGCCGCGTGATCGAGCGCGTGATGACGAAGGCCATGAACGCGGAGAGCGCAAGCGCGACGGCGATGACGATCCAGATGGTGCGCTGGCCGCTGCTCGCCTTGGCCGAGGTTGCGGCGAGTGCGGCGCGGTTCTCGGCGTCCAGCTCGCGCGCGAGCGCCGAGCGGCTGGCCTCGAGCTGGTCGAGGGCCGGCGTGACCTCGCCGACGTAGGCGGTGCGCGAGGCGGTGCGGCCGGTGTCGCCGCTGGCGTGGCGCACCGTCTCCTTGCGCGAGAGGCTGACGGCCTTGTCGGCGGCGGCGAGGTAGGCGTTGGCGCCGGCCGTCAGCCGGGCGAGCGCCTTCACGGCCCGCGGGTCGGCGACCTGGGGCTTCGTGCGGCGCAGCTCGCCGAGCATCTGGGCCTTGCGCTGGCCGACGCGCCAGGCGATGACGTCCTCGTTCTGGAGGTCGCCGTCGTAGACGTAGAGGTGGCGCACCACTTCGTGCGCGGAGGCCTGGGCGTTGAGGCCCAGCGCCGAGATCAGGGCCTGCGCGTCGAACCGCTGGCTCTGCGCGGAGGAGGTCGAGGAGAGGTTCAGCGAGCGGCTTGCGTCCACGCCCACCAGGCCGACGACCAGCAGCGCGGCGGCGAGGACCGCGAACGCTGCGGCCAGTCGCGCGCCCATGGGCACGAGGCGGAGCGGATTCACCCCCGGGTAGGTCGGCCTCCCGGCGCTCGCCTTGAGCGCCGAAGCGGCTCTACCAGGGCTTCTTGATCAGGATGATCGTGTTGACCGCGAAGGCGATCGCGAAGCCGACCGTCCAGCGGTTGAGGTTGCGCTCGACGAGCGAGCCGCCGCCCAGGGGTCCCTGCCCGCTGCCGACGCCGAAGGCGCCCGACAGCCCCGCGTCCTTCCCCGAATGCATGAGGATGAGGAAGATCAGGACGACGCAGATCACGACCTGGAGGACGGAGAGGATCAGTTCCATCGCACATGATGGTACCGGCCTCTCCGCCTCCAGGCCGCCCTACCTCCTCAGGTTGCCCGCCGGGCGCTAGGCCTTGGCGGTCTCACCGTCGCCGGCGCCCTTGTTGCAGTTGTGGCCGGAATCGCCGTTGCCGGCGCCCTGCGCCTTGTCGAGACCGCCGTGCTTGTGGTGGCGGCCGAAGCCGTGCTTGTGGCGATGACCGAAGCCCTTGCGCTGCACCGGGGCGAGCGTCGAGGACGCGACGGTGGTGTCGCCCTCCTTGACGACGACCGTGTAGGTCGCGCCGTCGGTGGCGTTGAACGAGTCTGACGCGACGAAGCCCTTGAGCTTGCCGTTCTCGTCCGTCGTCGCGGTCGTGGGGGCGAAGTCGCTCACGCCGTCGAGGGCGAAGCTGTAGGCCGTGTTCGGCTTGAGGTTGCGCACCTTCACGGCGAGCAGGTTCTTGTTCGCGCCGTCGACGAGCAGGGCGTGGCCACCGATGGCGGTCGCCGGGTCGGCAGCAGCGGCGGTGCCGGCGACCTTGCCGGCCCAGACCTTCGTGGTGTTCGCACCGTGGTGTGCGCTCGCGGTCCCGGTGAGGGCCAGGAGCGCGACGCACGCCAGCGCGATGATCTTCGTTTTGGCGTTCATGGCGGCTTCAACGCCGCGCGGGGCCCCAGGTTGGAAGGTCAGCCCAGCTCGTCCAGACGCCGCAGCAGGTCCATCGCCTCGCCGCGGAGCTCTCGATCCAGGGCGCGCCAATCCGGCTCGGACAGCTTGCCGGTGCGGTAATCGAGCTCGGCGTCGCGGATCTCGCGGTACTTGGCCTCCTTGGCCGCCTCGAGGTCGTCGCGGCGCGCGGTCTCGGCCTCCTCGGCGGCCGGGGCCCCGGCGCGCAGCGGGCCGCTGACCAGCCACACGACGACGCCGAGCAGCGCGATGACGATCAGCGGAGCCAGGACGTCCACGCGGCGGGCGCGCCTACGCGCGATCCAGGTCCTGCGCCACGCGTGCGGCGTAGCCGGCCCGCACCCGGCCCCGCGCCGCGTCGGGCGCCGGCCACAGCGCGATGAGCCCGCCGGCGAAGACGATCAGGCCGCCGATCCAGATCCACACCACGAGAGGGGAGACGATCAGGCGGAACTGCGCCGGGATGACGCCGCGCTGATAGACGGCCAGCAGCCCGCTCACCGCCTTCTCCTGCTGGGCGACCGGCTTGTCGGCCGTGCGGTCGGCCACCCCTGAGATGACCTTGTTGAGGTACTCGGGGTCGGGCTGGATCACGGTCCACACGTCGCGCAGCGGCCCGGCCTTCATCCCGACCTCCGACGTGGCCTCACCCTCGAACAGCCCGCGCACGAGGCCGCCGGAGGCGAACGGCGCCGCCGCCGGGTAGTAGCCGCGCTCGGTGTGCAGGTCCGCGACCTTCGAGCCGTTCTTGCGCACCCGCAGGTCCGCGCCCAGGGCCACGCGCTCGACGCCGCCGTCACGTTCGTCCACGCGCGCGGTCGAGCGCACGTAGGTGACCTGGTAGCCGCCGACGGTCGCCGTCGCGCCGGGCGTCAGGCGCACGTCGCGCGCGTGCTGGAAGGCCGACGACGCGGCGACGCCGACGAAGAGGACGGCCATGCCGAGGTGGACCGTGTAGCCGCCGTAGCGCCGGCGATTGCGCCGTACGAGGCTCACTACCGCGCGCGCGGGCCCCTCCGAGGTCATCGCGCGCCGCGCGGCGACGCCGCGCCACAGCTCCTGGCCGAGCACCCCGACCACGAAGGCGGCGAAGACGAACATGATCAGCGCGGTGGGGCTGGCGGTCACGCCGAACACGAGCAGGGCCGCGAGCACGACGAGCGCCCCGACCGTCGGCCACAGGAAGTTGCGCCGCGCGTTGGCCAGGGTGGCCCGGCGCCAGGCGATCACGGGACCGATGCCCGAGAGGAGCACGAGCAGGAGCGCCAGCGGGACCGTGTAGCGGTTGAACCACGGCGGCCCGACCGCGGCCTTGGTCCCCGTCACGGCCTCGGAGATGAGCGGGAAGAAGGTGCCCCAGAAGACGACGAAGGCGAGGCCGACGAGCACGAGGTTGTTGGCCACGAACACCGCCTCGCGGGAGAGCAGCGAGTCCAGGCGGTGCTCGGAGCGCAGCGCGTCGCGGCGCGTGACGACGAGGTAGACCGAGCCCGCGATCATCAGCCCGATGAGCGACACGAACGGCACGCCCAGCGTCGAGGCGCCGAAGGCGTGGATCGAGTCGAGGATCCCCGAGCGCACGAGGAAGGTCCCGAGGACCGCCAGGGTGCCGGTGGCGAGGATGAGGGAGACGTTCCAGACCTTCAGCATCCCGCGCTTCTCCTGCACCATCACCGAGTGCAGGAAGGCGGTGCCGGTCAGCCACGGCAGCAGCGAGGCGTTCTCGACCGGATCCCAGGCCCAGTAGCCGCCCCAGCCCAGCTCGGCGTAGGACCAGCGGGCGCCGAGCAGGATCCCCACGCCGAGGAAGAACCACGCCGCCAGCGCGAACCGGCGCGTTGCGCGGATCCAGTCGGCATCGACGCGGCGCACCGCGAGCGCCCCGATGGCGAACGCGAAGGGCACCGCCCACAGCGTGTACCCCGAGTACAGCATCGGGGGGTGGATCATCATGCTCGGGTGGCGCAGGAGCGGGTTGAGCCCGGTGCCCTCCGGCGGAGCCTGCGCCAGGGTGTGGAACGGCGAGACCGCGAAGACGAGCAGGGCGGTGAAGAAGGCGCCGAAGCCGAGCAGCACCGCCGTCGCGTAGGGGGCCACGTCGCGCAGGCGCCGGCGCACCAGGAAGAGCACGAGGCTCGACCACAGCGAAAGCAGCCACACCCAGAGCAGCAGCGAGCCCTCCTGCGAGGACCACGCCGCGGCGGCGCGGTAGAAGGTCGGCGTCGTGGTCGACGAGTGGGTGGCGACGACGTCGAAGTGGAAGTCCGAGCGCAGGAAGGCGATCTCGAGGACCGCGAAGGCCGCGGTGGTCAGCACCGCCAGGCCGTAGACCGAGCGCCGCCCGGAGTCGACCCAGTCGCGCCGCCCGGTCAGGGCTCCGTAGAGCGAGGCGCCGATGCCGTAGCCGCACGTCGCGAGGGCGAGGATCAGGCAGGCCTGGCCTACAGGGGCCATGAGATCAGGTCTGCGACGCCGGCTTGTCGGTGAACTTCGACGGGCACTTCGTCACCAGCGAGTCCTTCTCGCCCTCGAAGACGCCGCCGCGCTTGCGCACGGTGACGATGACCTCGCGCCCGTTGCGGAAGGGGTCGGGCACCGCGCCGACATACCGCACGGGGACCGATGCGCGCCCGTTGCGGTCGCGCACGCGGAACAGGGTGGCGTCCCCGCGCTTGACGATCGACCCGTCCACGACCGTGCCCGTGAGCTGGTAGGAGCGCCCCGTGTTCGCGCTGGCCAGCAGCTTGGAGGGCTGGACGGCCGGACTTGACGCGGAGAAGCTCGTATAGGCCAGCGCACCGGCGAGGACGACGGCTGCCGTGAGGGCCACGACGAGGCGGATACGGCGCTTGCGGGAGGGATCCATGCGCTGCGCAGAGTCTATTGAGCACCCGCCCGGGACGATCCGGTCGGCCGCGCTCGCGGCACCCGTCTCAACCTTTCCTAACAAAACGCCGACAAGAGACGAGAAACCTTCGGCGCGTTAATGCGTCTGTAGGGATAGATGCAGATGCGCGTCCGTTCCAACCGTGAGAAGTCCGAGTCCCGCTCGCGCCCCGGGGGCGCCCTGCGGCGCCCGCACGTCTCCCCCGCGCCCGCCCAGCCAGAGCCGCCCGAGGCCGACCTGACCGACGAGCGCCGCATGCGCGAGTCCGGCGGTCCCGACGACCGCGCGATGTACACCTGCTCGTGCGGCTACGTCTTCGAGGCCGACGTGACCACGTCGGTCACGTGCCCGCATTGCGGGACCGGCCAGGCCTGGTGAACCGCGCTTCCTGACGCGAGAGTCGGGAATACTGGCCGTCGGATGGACGTCGGCCGAAGATCCCTCGCCGCGGTGCTCATCGTCCTCATGGCGATCGGCTCGATCCTTCTCTGGCTGGGCATCCCGGTGGGCTGGCTCTACCTCGTCTCGCGGCTCGTCAAGTCCTCGCAGCCCTCGATGGGGCCCTACGTGCTGCTGCTCGTCGGCATCCCCGCCTCGATGGTCGTCGTCGGCAAGGGCCTCTCGAAGCTCAACCGCGCCTACGCAAGCCTGATGGGCACCACGTCCAGCACGCGCGTGCGCAGCTCCTGGATGAAGTCGATGCGCGGCGAGCGCGAGAGCGGGCGCCCGCGCTCCGTCCTGGACGTCGTCATGGTCTGGAGCGTCGCGCTCGCGCTGCTGTGCTTCGGCGTCTGGTTCTTCGCCTTCGCCGGTTCGAGCCTGCCGACCTAGCAGGTCCGTACGTAGCGGCAGGCCACGATGCTCGGCTGCTCGACCGGGCCGCCCGCCTCGATCGACCACGCCAGGCGCAGGAACTGGGCGTGCGACCACGCCAGCGGCGTCGCCGACAGCGTGCCCTCGCCCTTCGGGAAGCCCGGCGTGCCCGACGGCGGCTGGTCGTCCCACACCTGCTCGGGGATCAGGCCGCCCTCGTTGGCCGCGCCCGCCATGGCGGCGAGCTGGGCGTTCGCGGTGGCGCCCGCGGTCAGGTTGTACTCCCCGCGCTCGCCCGCGAAGATCGGCCACGCGCGGCCGCGGGTGGCGCGGGTGTCCGCGGGGAACGAGTTCCACGGCTGGCCGTCGAGCTGCTCGCCGTAGCCGTCGAAGTTGGCGCGGTGCCAGAAGCGCCCGTTGGGGGTGTCGACGGCCAGCTGCTGGTCGACGACGGCGATCGAGTTGAGGATCGTCGGGTCGTCGGGGCGCTTGACGCCGAGGCGCACGAGCTCGAGGAAGCTCGGGTCGACGACCGTGCGCTCGTCGGCCGCGCTCGGCCCGCTGTCGCCGATCGAGTAGGTGCTGCCGTCGTTGGGGTTGGCGTCCTTGGTCACGCGCAGGTAGTAGGGCTTGTCGGAGTACGGGCCGTTGGTGGTGGCCGTCCAGCTCTCGACGCTCTTCTGCCAGGTGTCGGCGGTCTGCTCGTACGTGGCCGCGCTCGCGTCGTCGCCGTTTCGGCGCGCGAGGTCGGCGGCGCAGATCAGCCCGGCGATCTCCGAGGCGATCGTGCCCGGCGACCAGCCGTCCTGGTTCTCCCAGCGATCCATGTCGGACCGCGGGCCGGTCTTGACCAGCCAGTCGGCCGCCGGCTTGACGTGTTGGGCGTAGGTCTGCGCGTCGTCGCGATGCAGCTGCCACGAGAGCACGAGCGGGAAGGCGACCTCGTCCTGCTGGGTGCCGTCCCAGTGCGGCGTGCCGTCGACGAAGGTGTTCTGCCTGATCGAGCCGTCAGGACGCTGCTGCTTGTCGAACACGAAGCTCAGCGCGCGCTCGGCGGCGCCGCGGTCGCCGGCCGCCATCATCCCGGTGACGATCTGGTAGAGGTCGCGCGACCACACCGCGTGGTAGACGCCCGACTTGGGGAACTCGAATCCGGTCCCCCACGCCCACGGCATCGTCGGGGAGGCGATGAAGGCGCCGCGGTAGGTCTTGTCCTCGTGAGCGGCCAGGATCATGGCCGACTCGTCGTACTCGGCGCCGAAGGGCTTCGCGCTCGCCGGCATGGGCTTGAGCGAGCCCAGGTAGCGGTGCCAGCCGTCGGCGTAGGCGCCGGCGACGCGGTCGAAGCCGCGCTGCAGCGAGGCGCGCGCGGTGGCGAGCGCCGCACCGCTCGTCGCGCCGAAGCCCAGTGCGAGCTGCAGGTGCTGATGGCGGCGCCCGTCGAGCTGCGTCTCGGCCGTCTGCACGACGTTGCCGTTCGGCGAGGAGCGGTAGTGCCAGTCCATCCGGTGGTCGTCGCGCAGGTCGACCCAGCCGTCGCTGGCGTCCAGGTAGCCCGTCGAGGTGCGGCCGAAGGACGGTGCGGCGACGAGCGCGCTGCCCGCCTGGGCGTCCTGGGTCAGCAGCGCGCCGTGGGCCGTGGTGCCCGAGTCGTCGCTGCCGTCGTTGCTGAGCGACGGGTCGACGTAGGCGTAGACCTGGTAGGGGCGGCCGGTGAGCGACTGGAAGCGCACGTCGACCAGCAGCGTGTTGCGCGAGGGGTCGGTGACGTAGGTCTTGACGATCCGGTAGCGGCCCGACTTCGCCGTGTTGATCTGCCGGTAGGTGAGGCTGCGCTTGTCGGCCATCTCGACGTGCTGGGTGGTCGCGTCGGTCTCGCGATCGGTGAAGGTCTTGCCGTCGGTGACGATGAGCTGCAGGTCGCGCAGCGCCGGCGTGCTCAGGTCGGGGTAGTAGACCTCGGTCAGCTCGCCGCCCTGGAGGGTGTGCCAGAGCTTGCTCTGCGTCGTCATCGACGTGCCGAAGCCCTGCTTGTTCGCCGGCGTCCACAACGCCTTGGCACCCGGCGCGCCGGGGGCGGTGGAGCCCGGCGCGGCGCCGGCGGCGGCGGGCGCAACGGCGGCGATGGCTATGGCGACGAGCGCCGCGGACAGGCCGCGGCGGCAGCACGACGTGGGACGCATGGACCGGTTCCTCCCGACTCGGACGCCCTCTCGCTACCCGCGTTCGCGCGCGATCAACCGCTCGCGTCCAGCGGACCGCCGACTGCCGTCCTCAGGAAGTACGGCTAGATCTTGTAGAGGAAGTCGAGGCCCAGGTTGCTCAGCCCCTTCTGGGCCTGGACGTTGAGCTGCGTGAGCTCGCCGGTGAGGATGAGCAGGCCCATCGCGATGAGCACGCAGCCGGAGATGGCGGTGACGAGCATGTAGTGCTCGCGGATCCAGCCGAAGGCGGTCGTCGCGCGGTCGAAGGCGATCGCGGTGAGCAGGAAGGGGACGGCGAGGCCGAGCGAGTAGAAGGCCAGCAGGACCCCGCCGTGGGCGACGGTGTCCGACGTCGAGGCGGCGGCGAGGATCGACGCCAGCGTCGGCCCGACGCACGGCGTCCACGCCACCGCGAACGCGAGGCCCGCGATGATCGGGCCGCCCGTTCCGGCGCGGCGGATGAGCGCGTCCGGCCGCCACTCCTGGTTCAGGCGCGCCACGAACGGCGTGAGCAGGAAGAAGACGCCCATCGCCACGATCAGGATGCCGGCGACCGTGTCGAGCGTGTCCTTGGAGGCCCGCAGCGTCGAGCCCAGGCCCGTCGCGGTCATGCCCAGCGCGACGAACATGAGCGTGAAGGAGAGGCAGAAGATGATCGCCGGTCCGAGCACGTGGGAGAGGGTGTGGCGGCCCTCGCGGATGTCGGTGACGCTCACGCCCGACACCGCGGACAGGTAGCCCGGCACGAGCGGCAGCACGCAGGGCGAGATGAAGGAGACGAGGCCGACCGCGAAGGCGGCGATGATGGTGGTGTCGGGGCCGGTGGCCGCGAGCATCAGACGTCGTACCTCGCGAGGTCCTCGTCCAGGCGCCGCTCGTCGGCGGCGCTCATGGCGGGCGCGCGCGCCGGGGCGGGCCCGTCCGTGCGGTCGCGCCCCCGCCGGCGCCAGCGCGGCAGCAGGGCGGCCAGCAGCGCGGCGAGCCCCGCGACGACTACGACGGGCACCCACCAGACCGCGAGGCTGAAGCCGCTGTCCTGGGGCTTGGCGAGGATCGCAGGGCCGTAGGTGTGCTCGAGGTTGGCGAGGATCTGCTGCTTGGTCAGCCCCCGGGCGATGAGCCTGCGGATCTCGGCGCGCTCCTGGTCAGCGCGGTCGGACACCGCGATGTTGAGCGGCACGTTGCACGTGTCGCACATGACCTCGTCCTCGACGTCGTTGAACGATGCGCGCGGCTGCGCGCCCAGCGCCGCTCCCGGCGCGAGGGCGAGCGCCAGGAGGGCCAGCAGCGCGACCACGGGCGCGCGCATCAGTCCGCCTGCGCCCGGTCGATGGCCTGCGAAAGGAAGTCGGGCGAGACCTCGCCGCGCGACATCGCCACCACGTGGCCGGCCTTGTCGATGACGAAGGTCTCGGGCAGCTTCGTGGTCCCGTACTTGGGCGCGAGGTCGAGCCGGTCGTCGCGCAGGCTCGGGTAGGTCAGCTTGTACTTCTTGACGAAGTCGCGCGAGGCGGAGGCGTCGTCCTTGTAGGTCACGCCGAGGACCGTGCCGCCGGCGCCGGCGAGCCTGCGCTGCGCGCGCTCGAGCACCGGCGCCTCGTTCTCGCACGGCCCGCACCACGAGGCCCAGAAGTTGAGCACCACGACCTTGCCGCGCAGCTCGGCCAGCGAGCGCCGCCCGGGCCCGTCGAGCACCGGCAGCGTCACCCCCGCGCCGGGCGCGGCCGGCCGCTGCCCCTTGCGCACCGCGGAGTCCAGCGACGTGTCGTCGCGCCGCGCCACCACGCCGTAGACCAGCAGCCCGACGAGGGCAGCCGCCAACACGGCGACGGCGATGGGGACGGCGGAACGCTTCACGTCCGCAAGGGTAATCGGCGGCTATGCTTGCCGACGCAGGCGGCGGTAGCTCAGTTGGTAGAGCATCAGCTTCCCAAGCTGAGGGTCGCGAGTTCGAGCCTCGTCCGCCGCTCTCACGAAAACCCTGCTCATCGCGGGGTTTTCGTTTGGCTACAGACGTGCTGTCGGCTGAGAGTCACTCGCGAGTAGCGGGATGAGGCGCGAGGCCGACTGCGGGGTGAGCCGATCCGGGATGAGCCCTCGTCACCGGCAGCACCACGCCGGGGTGAGCCCTGTGGTGGGCGCAGCGCCGTCCGCACCTGAC
Source organism: uncultured Actinomycetes bacterium (assembly GCA_963807305.1). Classification (GTDB taxonomy): domain Bacteria; phylum Actinomycetota; class Thermoleophilia; order Solirubrobacterales; family Solirubrobacteraceae; genus JAOPZW01. The sequence continues at coordinate 41,703 of CAWEBN010000009.1, read as the reverse complement.
GGAGGACCGCCCGAATCGCCTCGCGGGCGCGGCCTGGCGCCTGTATCCGGCGGTGCATCGATTGCTCTCCGGGTGCGAGGGCGTCTATGTTGCGCGTGTGGGTGTCGGATCCTGGATGTGGGTGCCTGGCACTCGGAAGCGCTCGTCGCAGCGAGTGTGGCGCCGGCTGACCGTGGTAGCGCTGGCTTGCGGCGTCTGGCTGTGCGTCGGGACGGCTCCGGCCACAGCGCAGGGGACCGGGTACCGGGTCACCTTCGCCGCGCGCGAGTGCGACAGCTACAGCGACATCTTCGCCAACCGGTTCCGAGACGACCTCATGCAGACCCTGCAGAACGTGGGGCCCAATTCGCCGTATGGGGCCACTGATCTGGTCAACCCGACCTTCGAGGACCAGGACCCCCAGACGAAATGCAGGCCGCTCACCGGCTGGGAGTTCACGATGGGTAGGCAGCCCGATCTGGCCCCGCTCGCCGGTCCGTGGGGTTCGCTGACGGTAGTCAACCATGCGTTTCCTCCGGTCACGACCGAAGCGCAGACGGCCCTGCTCGACCAGGACGGCACGCCGATCGGTACTGACCAGATCGCCGGCGCGACGACGTTCGAGCTGACCCAGGAGCAGCTCAACGTGGCCAACGCGGGGCAGTGGGCCCTCAGGCTGCAGGGCGGTACGCCGGCCGACCCGGTGCTCGCACAGAAGTTCTTCGAGAGCATGCCGGGCGACCCTCGCCTATGCGTTCGGCGCGCTGCGCTGCGGCAATGACAACAACTACGGAGACAACGTCGAGGGCATCTCGTTCCCGGGCGGAATCCACCACATCTTCTGCTACGAGTACGTGGTGATCCCGCCGCCCACGAGCGGGACGATCACCATCCGGAAGCAGGTCACCGGCGCGCCGCCCGGCGACAACCCGTGCTTTCCCGTTCAGCGGGGACATCTCCTACGACGTCAACGGCTTCCGGCTGGCGAACGGCGGGTCGATGGACTTCTATCGCGCCGGCAAGAAGACCTGGACCGTCACCGAGGGCGCGGTGGCCAACTACCGGCTGGATCGCGTCGACTGCAGCAGCTCCGCTGGGACCAGCACTTTCACCGTCAACGGGTCGACCGCCCAGATCCATCTGGTGGAGGGGGATCATGCCACCTGCGTCTATGAGAACGCCTATGTGCCCCCACCCGGCGGCCTGACGATCCGCAAGGTCACCCTGGGAGGCGTTGGCACCTTCTCCTACACGGTAACGCCGTCGCCGGGCCGGGGCGAGGTCCACCAGGCGCATGCGACCACCACGCAACCAGGGGTTCCTGTCGACGCGGTCCCCTCGCTGCTCAGCCTCGCGCCGGGCCACTACGTGATCGGAGAACAGAAGCCAACGTCGCCTCATGGGCGCTGGCACCTGCGCCATGTGAGCTGCAACGGCGCGAGCCGATCGACGACCAAGCCGTTCGCCGTCGAGATCCACAGCGGCCAATCGGTCGTCTGCACGTTCGCCAACACATTCGTCCCGCGCGGCTCGATCTCGATCGCGAAGATCACCGAGGGCGGCGTCGGCACCGCCTCCTTCGTGGTCACGCCGGCCACGGGGCCGCCGACGCCGCACCTCCAGAACGCGACGACGACCAGCTCCGGGGTGGCGGCCGATGCCAAGCCGCAAACCCCCGCCGATGCCACCGACAACCTTCGCCTCGGCGTCTATCACATCGTCGAACAGCCACCCCTCAGCTCCACCGGGACATGGACCCTGACCACGGTCGTCTGCAACGGGGTGGCGATCCCCTTCGGCCAGGGGGTGGCGGACATCGTGTTGACCCGCAAGACCCCCCACGTCCACTGCGTCTTCACCAACACCTTCTCGGCGACCCCAACACAACCGGCCCCCCCGAACCCGGGACCGACTCCACCGCTCCCGGGATCCCCCGAACCGGCCTACCAGGTGTCCGACCTGACCGTGCGCAAGGTGGCGACGACACCGCTGGTCGCCAGCGGGCACGCCGTAGGGTTCCGGATCACCGTCAAGAACCGCGGGGCCGACACCGCACAGAACGTGGTGCTCGTCGACCAAGCACGCGGCCGGGCGAGCGCGGTGGTGGTTCACACCGCGGCCGGGCGCTGCAGGACCGGACGGCTGGTCATCTGCCGGCTGGGCACGATCGAGCACGGCGCCACCGCGACCATCACCGTCCGCATGCGCCTGGACACCCCGGCCTCGCAGTTCACCAATCGCGCCGTCGCAGGGACATCCACCGAGGAAGCGTCGCTCCCCAACAACATCGCCTCCGCCCCGGTGACGGTCACCGGGCCGTTCGGCTGCGCCAGCTCCGCCCACGCGGAACGAAGCGCCGCCCACATCTTCTGCTGAGGCCGGCGACTTCAGCTTCCCCGCCGGGGGCGACCTGCGAGGCAGAGCCGATTTCCCGGGCAGGACGGGATGCCTGCGACCCCTTCCTCATATTCCGAAGCTGAGGGTCGCGAGTTCGAGCCTCGTCCGCCGCTCTTCAGAAAGCCCCGCTACGGCGGGGTTTTCTGCTTCGGCCGCCTCATTGACGACGCCAGAGCGGCGGCGGGCTCACCTGGCGAGTGCGGCCGGTTCGTCCAGCCGGGTCAGCTTCCGCGGGTTTCTCATCACGTAGATCCGGGTGACCCGCCCGTCCTCCACCACGAGGCTCACCGCGGTCGGCTCGCCGTCGACCTCGATCCGGCCGGCAGGCGCGCCGTTGAGCCACACGGTCGTCGTCTCGAACGCGGGCGCCCGGTTCGCGCGCGCGAGCAACGTCGCCACGGGTTCGGCCCCGTGGATCGGAGCCAGAGCGGCGGCCGCGAGCCCGCCACCATCGGCGATCAGGACCACGTCCGGCGCCATGACCTCCATCAGCTCCTGCAACCGCCCGGTTCGCAATGCGATCAGGAACCGCTCCACCACGGCCTCCTGCTCGGACCGGCTCACCTGTACCCGCGGCCGCCGAGCCGCGACATGCTCGCGCGCCCGCCGCGCGATCTGCCGCACCGCGGCCGCGGACTTCCCGACGGCCTCGGCGATCTCGCCGTACGGCATGTCGAAGACCTCGCGGAGCACGAACACCGCGCGCTCCGTCGGCCCGAGCGTTTCCAGCACGGTCAGCATCGCGATCGAGACGCACTCCGCGAGCTCGACGTCCTCGGCGACATCAGGGCTGGTCAGCAGCGGTTCCGGCAGCCACTCGCCCGACGTAATCCTCGCGGCGACGCGACAACGTTCGCAGCCGGTTGAGTGCCTGCCGTGTGACGACCCGGATGAGGTACGCCCGCGGGTCGACGCACCTGCGAGTGGTCGACGTCGGCCCACCGCAGCCAGGACTCCTGCAGCACGTCCTCCGCGTCGGCCGCCGACCCGAGCATCTCGTAGGCGACCGTGAACAGCAGGCTGCGATGGGCGACGAACGGGTCGTCGGTCATGGTCGTCGACGCTACGCCGCGATCTCCGGGCGCGCGGCCAGCGGAATCTCGCACGCGGCGGAGAAGCCCTGCGACGTCGATCCCGAGCGCCGTGTTGCTCCTGGTCGACGAAGTTGGCAAAGGCGATGAACACGGTGAGCTCGACCATCGCCGCCGGGCCGAGCCGGTCGAGCAGGCGCGCGGACAGCTCGTCGGTGACGGTCGGCGGCGTGTTCGTCATCGCCTCGGCGTACTCCAGCACGTCGCGCTCCAGCGGCGTGAACACCTCCGACTCCCGCCAGCGCGGCACCTGGCTCGCCTTGGCCAGGTCCAGGTTCTCGTTCTGCGCCTGGAAGTAGTCGATGTCGAGGCACCAGCTGCAGCCGACCTGCGCCGCGACGGCCATGTGCGCGAACGACTTGAGGCTCTCGTCGGCCGCATCCCACTCGGCCACCTTGGCCCCGAACTCCTGGGAGGCCTCGGCGACCTTCGGGTTGTGCCACGTCACCTCGACGGGCTCGGGCACGGCGCCGAGCTGCTCGATCATGCTCTCGCTGAGCTCGGTGGGGAGCTCGGCCTTCGGAATGCGTAGGGCCATGGTGTCCTCCTTGTGCGTTGCCGGTTTGGCATGAAGACACCGCCTGGATCGAGCCCGTGACACCCATCGCCGCGGCCTTGGGATCGGGTCGACGACCGCCGCCCGGCTTGCCCCGCCGTCCGATCACCGCGGCGCGCTTGACAGACGTTCTGTGGGACCACTGCAATGGTCGCCCTCGGATCGGTGCTGGCGAAGGTCGCGGGGATGCCTCGCTTCCACCATGCTCTCGCGAAGTCCCGCGTACTGCGCGACGCACGCGCGAACCGCGTGGTCGTTCGTCCTCAAGAGCCGGCACCGCAGCTGGCGATCCCCTACAGCTACAGGGTCCGCTGAGGTCCTCCTCGTCAGCGGCTGTGAGCGAAGGCTCCGCCTCCGGCGGGCCTCGCGCGTTCACGGCCCGAGTCGCACCGCCATGCCGACCGAGTGCGGTGCGGTCTCCGCGAAGCCGTGGCGAGCGTAGAGGCGGCGGCCGGGCGGGTCGGCCAGGAGGTTGACGTAGGCGCCCCTCGGCGCTTGGCTGCGGATCCGGTCCAGCAGTGAGCGCAGAATGGCGTCGCCCAGGCCGCGGCGCTGATGCTCTGGCAGGACGGCGATGTCGACGATGTGGAAGTACCAGCCGCCGTCGCCGAGGACGCGTCCCATGCCGACCGTCTGGCGGCTGGCTTCGTGCACGACATGGCACGCCGCCCAGCTGCCCGGCAGCGCGGCCGCCGCCTGCTCGCGGGTCTTCGGCGACAGCCCCGCGCGCTGTCGCAGCGCGAGGTACTCCTCGACGCCGGGCGCCGCATCGACCAGCCGGTAGCCCGCGAGCAGCTGCGCTCCCATAGCGGAGATCATCGTCGGTCCCGCAACCGTTGCGCCCGCTCCGATTCGACTCGCAACGCTCCCAGGCCGGGACTACATTGCGGGAGATGGTTGAGCGAATGGTGGACATGCCCCCTGGCACGCTCGGCTTCCGGGTCGCGGGTCGGGTCACGCGCGAGGACTACGCCGACGTGCTGGTGCCCGAGCTGCGCCGGGTCCTCGAGGAGGGCGTCCGGCTGCGAACGCTGTACGCGATCGAGCACCTCGACGCGATGGAGCCCAGCGCCCTGTGGGCGGACACGAAGCTCGGCTTCGACCTCACCGTGCGCCATCACGACGCCTGGGAGCGGTCGGCGATCGTGACCGACATCGAGTGGATGGCCCGCGCCACCCGGATGTTCGGCTGGATGATCCCGGGCGAGGCGCGAGTCTTCCCGATGGCCGAGCTCGAGCAGGCGAAGGCCTGGGTGGCCGGCTAGCGCGGCCTACCCGCGAGGGTTGTCCAGGGTATTGCGTTCGGCACCCTTGGGTCCCTATCGACCAGGGGCGCGGGCGCAGAGACTGGCTGGCATCAACCCACCCGCCGCTCCGAGCGGCTTCTCACGAGGAGAGAACGATGACCCGCCAGTCTCGCCGCGCCCAGCTCCATCTCGGCCTGCCGCGCGCGGGCAAGAACATCCCGGCCCCGCACGCCGGCCACAACCTCCCGGCCCCGGTCGCATCCAAGCGGCCCGCGCCCGCCGCCGGCTCGCGGTTCCCGGCCCCGGTCGCATCCAAGCGGCCCGCGCCCGCCGCCGGCTCGCGGTTCCCGGCCCCGGTCGCATCCAAGCGGCCCGCGCCCGCCGCCGGCTCGCGGTTCCCGGCCCCGGTCGCATCCAAGCGGCCCGCGCCCGCCGCCGGCACGCGGGTCCCGGCCCCGGTCGCATCCAAGCGGCCCGCGCCCGTCGCCTGACGCCGCTCGTCACGCCGCCGGCCCGCCCCGCGGGCCGGCGGAGCCGTCTGCCATCCACCGCCGCCCCGGGAGCCCGCCATGCGTGCCGCCCTTCGCCTGCCTGCCTTCCCGCGTCTGCTCGGCGCCTACGCCGTCAGCCAGCTCGGCGACTGGGCGGCCGAGGTCGCGCTCGCAGTCCTCGTCTACGGCCTGACCGAGAGCCCCGCGGCGGTGGCCCTCACCTGGCTCGTGCACCGCTGCTTGCTCGGGCTCACCGCCCCGCTGCTCGTGGCCCGGCTCGAGCGCCACCGCCCGCAGCGGCTGCTGCCCGCCCTCGCGCTCGCCCAGGCCGCCATCTTCGCCGCCCTGGCCCTCAGCGCGGGCCGCGCCGGCCTCGCCGGCATCCTCGCGCTCGTCGCCGCTGACGGGCTCATAGCGCCCGTCAGCCGCGCGCTCGTGCGCGCGACCATCGCCGCGGTAACCCGCCCCGCCGGCCTGCTGGCCGCGGGCAACGCCGCCGTCAACGTGGCCTTCACGACCAACGCCATGCTCGCCGCCGCCGTCGGCGGCATCCTCACGGCGACCCTCGGCGCGCCGGCGGCGCTGGCGTTCAACGCCCTCACCTTCCTCGCCGTCGCCGCTCTGCTCGGGTCGGCTCCGCTGCCCCACAACGCCGGCGACGACGGGCAGCAGGACCACGCGACGGCGCGCGACGCCCTGCGTGCCGCCGTCGCCTACGTCCGCGACCAGCGGCCGCTCGGCCTCATGCTCGGCGCCTACGCGGCCTTCACCGTCTTCGCGATGGCCATCACGCCGGTCGAGGTGGTGCTCGTCCGCGGGACCCTGCACGCAGGGAGCGCCGCCCTCGGCGTCGTCCTCGGCGCATGGGGCGTCGGGATGATCGTCGGCGGCGCCCTCGTCGGCCGCATCCAGCGCCGCGTCGGCCTCGCCGCCCTGCTGATCGGCGCCGCGGTCGCCGAGGCGGTGGCCTTCCTGGGCATGGGCCTGTCGGCCGGCGTCGCCGAGGTCGTGGCCTTCGCGGCGCTCGGCGGAGCGGGCAACGGCCTCGAGGGCGTGCTCTTCATGACCGCCGTGCAGGAGCGCGTGAGCGACGCCTTCCAGGCCCGCGTCTCGGGGCTGATGGAGGCGCTCATGACCGCCGCCGTCGGCGTCGGCTTCCTGGCCGGCGGCACCGTCGCCTCCCTCGCCGGCGCGCGGGCGACCTACCTCACGGCGGGCCTGGGCGGCCTGGCCGTGGTCGCATGGACCCTCGTGCGCCTGCGCGCGCACGCGAAGCCCGAGCGCGCGCTCGGCGCGCTCGCCCCCGCCTGAGCCGCGTGCAGGCGCCGGGCGGCGGTCCGCTCGGCGTCCGTCAGACCGCGGCCAGCATCTCGCAGAAGGAGCGGATGCCGTCGCGGTCGTACGAGACGCACGGGCCGGCCATCGGGTTGACGACCCATTCGCGGCCCTTGAGCGGGAGGTGGCGGTACCAGCCCCAGATGATCCCGGCGGTGACCGCCTGGCGGAGATGGACCTTCACCTCGTCGTCCGTGAGTCTGAGAGTTTCCATGTGGGCGGGCAGCGTTCCCCGCGAGCGCGCGGAATATTCACGCCCTCCGGCCATCGCCCGAGCGCGCTCGCTCGACGCGCCCGAGCGGCTCACATCTCGTCGGGGGCCTCGACGCCGAGCAGGTCGAGGGCCCGGGCGATCGTCCGCTGCGTGACGACCGACAGGCGCAAGCGCCAGTCCTCGAGCCCGACGGGCTCGGCCCCGACCACCAGGCAGTCGCGGTAGAAGGCCGTGAAGACCTGGGCGAGGTCGAGCGCATAGGCGGCGATGCGGTGCGGGGCGCGCCGCTCGGCGGCCTCCACGACCTCCTCCGGGAAGGCGAGCAGCTTCTTGACCAGCGCGCGCTCGGACGGGTGCAGCTCGACGTCCAGGCCGGTGGTCGCCAGTGCGCGCGCGACCCTCTCCTCGCCCGCCTTGCGCCGGACCGAGGCGATCCGTGCGTGCGCGTACTGAACGTAATAGACGGGGTTCTCGGCCGACTGGCTGCGGGCGAGGTCGAGGTCGAGGTCGATCGTCGAGTCCTGCGAGCGCGAGAGCATGAAGTAGCGCGTCGCGTCGACGCCGATCTCGCCGATGAGGTCGTCGAGCGTGATGAACTCGCCGCGGCGCTTGGACATCGACGCCCGCGAGCCGCCCTCCACGATGTGCACGAACTGCAGGATCGGGATCTCGAGGCGGTCGGGGTCGGCGCCGAGGGCCGCCATGTTCGCCTTCAGCCGCGCCACGTAGCCGTGGTGGTCGGAACCGAGCGGGATGACGAGCAGGTCGAAGCCGCGCTCGAGCTTGTGCTCGGCGTAGGCCACGTCTGCTGCGAAGTACGTCGTCTGGCCGGTCGAGCGCTCGAGGACGCGGTCCTTGTCGTCGCCGAAGTCCGTCGTGCGCAGCCACAGCGCGCCCTCGGCGCGGTACAGATGGCCCTCCTCCGACAGCCGCTGGATGCCCCGCTCGATGGCACTCGGGCTGCCTTCGTGCAGTGCGGCCTCGTTGAAGAAGACGTCGTACTCGACGCGGTAGGCGCGCAGCGTGGCCTTGATGCGCTCGAACATCAGCTCGACGCCGATGCGCGCGAGCTCGTGGGCGTCCATCTCGGCGGCGCCCGGGATCTGCGCGGCCAGCCCGCTGACGTAATCGCCGACGTAGCCGCCCTCGGGCACCTCCTCCCCGCGCGCCCGCGCGCGAATCGACTCGCCGAGCCTCTCGATCTGCGTCCCGGCGTCGTTGAAGTAGTACTCGCGCGTGACCGAGTGCCCGGCAAAGCCGAGCACGCGGGCCAGCGCATCGCCGTACGCGGCATGGCGCCCGCTGGCGGCCGTCAGCGGCCCGGTCGGGTTGGCCGAGACGAACTCGACGTTGACCCGCAGCGCGGGGGCCGCGCCGGCGCCGCCGAAGCCGTCGCCGGCGGCCAGCACCCAGTCCAGCGCCTCGACGTACCACGGGTCGGCGAGAAAGAGGTTCAGGAAGCCCGGCCCGGCGACCTCCACGCGCTCCAGGGCCTCGCCGAGCCGGTCGCGCAGCGCTCCGCCCAGCCGCTCGGCCACGTCGCGCGGCGGCGCCTTGAGCAGCGGCGCGAGGACGAGCGCCGCGTTGGTCGCGTAGTCGCCGTGATCGGCCTGCTTGGGGCGCTCCAGCGTGGGCGGCGACTTCGTCGAGCCGCCGTTGGCCAAGCCGGCGGCCGCCGCCTCGACCGCGGCACGCAGGTCGGCGACCGGGGTCACGAGCGCGTCTCCGTCCGCGAGGGCACGAAGAGGGCCTCGAGGCGCTGCACGGTGCGCAGCGTGCCCATGGCCATCACGACGTCGCCGGCGCTGAGCACGGTCGACGAGGGCGGCTGGGGATGGAACGTGCCATCGACGGAGCGCACGCCCACGATGATCGCACCTCCCCGGATGTCGGCGATCTGGGCGCCGACGCCCTCGCTGCCCTCCGCCACGGCGATCTCCTCCAAGCGGTACTCGGGCGCGACGTCGACCACGCCCGACACCTGCGGGTTGAGCGCGAAGCGTGCCATCTCCGAGCCGCTGGAGCGGTACGGGGAGATCACGCGCGTCGCACCCGCGTGCACGAGCTTGGACTCCGACGCCTCGGATGCCGCCCGCGCCACGATCGCGATGTCCGGGCGAAGCTGGCGCGCGCTCAGCGTGATGAAGATGTTGTCCGCGTCGGAGTCCACGCAGGCGATGACCCCGCGCGCGCGCATGATCCCCGCGGCGCGCAGGACCTCGTCCTCGGTCGCCTCGCCCTCGATGAAGCGCACGCCGACCCCGGCGGCCAGCTCGCGGTTCTCGGGCAGCGCGTCGATGACGACGTAGCGCGCCCCGGCCGCGCGCAGGTCGCGCGCCACCTGGCGGCCCACGCGCCCGAAGCCGCAGATGATGTAGTGGTCGCTGGTGGCTTCGATGGCCTTGAGGGTCCGGCGCTCGGCGAGCAGGTCGGCGAGATGGCCGGCGACGAAGACCTCCGTCACCGTCACCAAGCCGTAGAAGAGCGTACCGACGCCCAGCACGATGAGCAGGGTCTTGACGATCTGCCCCGGGACGGTCTCGGGATTGGGATGCGAGCCGATGGTGGCGACCGTGTCGAGCGCCCACTGGAAGGACTCCCACACCCCGCGGTCCTCGGTCAGCGCGAGGCCGATCGTCCCCGCCACGATGACGAGCGCGATCATCAGCGCAAGCTGGCGCAGGCGCCGCAGGAAAGCCCGGACCTCGGAGCGCTCGCCCATCAGTGGTGGTAGGGCTCCCGCGCGATGATCTTGTGCGCTCGGAAGAGCTGCTCGAGCAGCACGACGCGCGCCAGTTGATGGGGCAGCGTCATCGGCCCGAGCGAGAGGCGGTGGTCGGCGCGCTCGAGCTCGAGCCCGAAGGGACCGCCGATCACGAAGCACAGATCGCGGCGCGACATGCGCCGCTGCTCGATGAAGCGCGCGAAGCCGATCGAGTCGAGCTGGGCTCCGTCGGCAGCCAGCAGCGAGACATAGGCGTCGTCGGGCACGCGCCGCTCGGCGCGCTCGTCCTCGCGCACCTCGATCAGCTCCATCCGGGTGTGCCCCGCCAGCATCTTGGTGTAGTGCGCCACGTCGTCCACGAAGGGCGGGCGCAGCTTGCCGACCGCCACGACGGTGATCCTCACCGCTGCGATACTAGGGCCGACCATGGCCGACGAACAGCAGGGGCCCGAGCGCCACATCAACATCCACTTCGAGCCGAAGCACATGGCCGGCAAGTACGCGAACTTCGCGAACGTCAGCCATTCGGACTACGAGTTCACGCTCACCTTCGCCCGCGTCGACCACGAGGTCGAGGACGACGAGATCCCCGGCGTGGTCGTCGCGCGCATCAACCTCGCGCCGCGCTTCATGCGCGAGCTGCTGGACGCCATGGAGGACAACTACTCCAAGTGGCGCACCCGCGAGGGCATCAAGAGCCTGCCCGAGTACGACGGGCCGCCGGCGCCCAACGACGACGACGAGTAGTCCGCCCGCGCGACCGCATATGCGGTCGTTATGCGGGCGCTCCTAGGTTTGCGTCCCTGCTCGGGTTCGCTCTCCGGCGCCTGGCCTTCGGCGCGCTCACCCTCCTCATCGCGGTCGTCGCCTACGGCGGCATACGCGCGCTGCGCCCCGAGGAGTACCCGGGGACCCCGTTCTGGACCGGCCTGGGCCACGACCTCGACCGCTCGCTGCTGCACTTCGACTTCGGCGAGGCATGCATGTTCCACGGCTGCCCGAAGGTCCGCGACCTGTGGGCCCGCGGCTACGCGGCCGACCTGTGGCTGCTGGGTGGCGGCCTCGTCGTCGGCGTCCTCGGCGGCGTGGCGGCGGGCGCGGCTACGCGCGACCGGGCAGCCGCCGGGTTAGCGCGCCCCGGCCTCGAAGGCCTTCGCGATCCCGATCCGGTCGACCGTGGGCGGGTGCGTCGCCATCAGGGCCACCAGCCAGTCGGGCGGGTCGGGATCGGCGACGTTGCGCATCGCGATGCCGCGCTCGAAGCCGATGAACGGCTCCGGCGCGTCGGTCAGGCGCAGCGAGTAGCTGTCGGCGCGCGCCTCGATCCGCCGCGAGAGCTGGTTGGCCACGACGGTCACCCCGAAGCTCACGACCGCCACCGAGAGCGCAAGCGCCGGGAGCGCCGCGGGACCGGGGCGCGGCTCGTCCGGCGCGAGCCGTCGCGTGAGCAGCGAGGCGGCGAAGAGCGCGCCGGGGGCCACGAGGGCGACGTAGAGCAGGCCGCGCGGCACGTCGCGGTAGTGCACGTGGCCGAGCTCGTGGGCGACCACGAGGCGGACCTCGTCGCGGCTGAAGTCCTTGAGCAGGTTGTCGTAGAGGACCACGCGCTTGGTCCGCCCCAGCCCGGTGACGTAGGCGTTGGAGGCCGTCGTGCGCCGGCTCGCGTCGACCTCGTAGACCTGCCCGACGTCGACCTTCGCCTCGCGCGCGAGGGCCAGCACGTCGGCCCGCGTGCTCCCCTCGGGCAGCGCCGTGAAGCGGTTGAAGATCGGGTCCAGGACGACCGGCCCCAGGTAGATGCTGGCGGTGGCGAAGCCCACGGCGAGGACGCTCCCGGGGACCCACCAACCCCGGGGGAAGCGCCGCATGAGCGCCAGCGCGGCCGCCGCGCCGAGGCCGGCGAAGACCGCCCCGATCGCGGTCGACTTGGCCACGTCGCCCAGCCACGGCCCCCAGTCCTGGGTCGAGAGGCCCACGTCGACGGAGCGCTGGTGGCTGATCGCGCTGACCGGGAGCCGGGCCGCGGTGAAGCCGAAGGAGAGCGCCGCGCCGGCGCCCGCCGCCACGAGCACCGGCCGCCGGAAGGGCCCGCGCAGCAGCGCGGGCGGGCGGCGCACGAGCCACACGAGCAGCGCCGCCTCGATTGCCGTGCCGGCGGCGAAGAGCACCAGTTGGCCGTGGCGGTAGTCGCGAGCCCGCTCCAGCTCCGCGGGCGTGAAGTACGATCCCGGGTCGACCGGCACGGGCGCAATGACGCCGTCACGTGGCCGCAGCAGCAGGACCGCCGCCTCCGCCACGACGAAGGCAGCAACCACGGCCACGGCAACCCGGCGGGGGCGTTCCACGTTCGTAAAGAATGCCCCACGGCCCAAGCCAGGCCGCGAAATCCATGCAGGTCGCCATCGTCTCCGACATCCACGGCAATCGCCACGCCTTCGAGGCGGTGCTCGCCGACGTGCAGGCCAGCCCCGCCGAGGCCATCTGGTGCCTGGGCGACATCGTGGGCTACGGGGCCGATCCCAACGACTGCTGCCGGCTGGCGCGCCAGCACGCCGACGTCTGCCTCGCCGGCAACCACGACCTCGCTGTGACGGGCGACCTCGACCTCGGCGAGTTCTCCACCGGCGCCGCGCTCGCCGCGCGCTGGACGCAGGAGGTCATCGACGCGGCCCACCGCGAATGGCTGGCCTCACTGAGCCCCTCGGCGTCCGAGCGCGGGGTCGGGCTCTACCACGCTTCGCCCCGCGATCCCGTGTGGGAATACGTCCTCTCCGCCCTCTTGGCCGAGCTGTGCCTCGACGCCCAGCCCGAGCGGCTGTCGCTCGTCGGCCACTCGCACGTCGCGCTGTCCTTCGTGCGTCCCGAGGGCGAGCCGGCAACCGGCTCGGCGCGGCGCGGCGGCGAGGAGGTGGACGTCGCCAACGGCGAGTGGATCCTCAACCCGGGCAGCGTCGGCCAGCCACGGGACGGCGACGCGCGTGCCGCCTGGCTGCTGCTCGACACCAGCGCGTGGGTCGCCCGCTGGCGGCGGATCGAGTACGACATCGCGGGCGCCGCGGCCGCCATCCGCGCCGCGCGCCTGCCTGACTCGCTGGCCGAGCGCCTGGAGTACGGTCAATGAGGATGCGCGTCCTGCCCTCGCTCGCCGCGCTGATCCTGGGGGCCTCGACCGCCCTCCTCGTCGCCTGCGGCGGCGACGGCCGGATCCCCGCGAGTAACGCCTCGAGCCTGACGAGCGCGCTGAACCAGATCTCCTCCGACTACCGCGCCGGCCGCTGCTCGGCGGCGCAGCGCGCCGTGATCAAGGCCCAGAACGAAGTGGTCGCCCTGCCCGACTCCGTCGACGCGAGCCTGCGCCAGCGCCTGCAGTCGGGCATCCAGAACCTCGCCAAGCAGGTCCCGGCCAGGTGCAGCCAGGCACAGACACAGACGCAGCAGACCCAGCCCGCCACCACCGCCACGAACACGACGCCCACCGACACGGGCACCACCGACACGGGCACGACGGATACGGGCACCACCGACACGGGGACGACCGGCACGACGCCGACCGACACGACGGGCACCGGCTCGACCGGGACGACGACCGGCACCGACACCGGCACGGGCGGCACGTCGGTCGGCGGGGTGACGACGCCATGATGGCCGGCCAGGTCCTCGCGGGTCGCTACGAGCTGGGCGAGCGCCTCGGCGTCGGCGGCATGTCGACGGTCGTGCGCGCCTTTGACGATCGCCTCGAGCGCGACGTGGCCATCAAGCTGCTGGCCGAGCACCTGGCCGACGACGACCAGTTCGTCGCGCGCTTCCGGCGCGAGGCGCTGTCGGTCGCGCGGCTCGTGCACCCCAACATCGTCCAGGTCTTCGACTTCGGCCTCGACGAGCCCACGCACCGCCAGTACATCGTCATGGAGCTCGTCCGCGGCCGCTCGGGCGCCGAGATCCTGCGCGACGAGGGCGTGCTCGAGCTGCGCGACGCGCTGTCGATCGTGGCCCAGGCCTGCCGCGGCCTCGAGTACGCGCACCGCAACGGCGTCGTGCACCGCGACGTCAAGCCCGCCAACCTGCTGCGCGGCGAGGACGGCGTCGTCAAGCTCGCCGACTTCGGCATCGCCAAGGCCTTCAGCGACGAGTCCTCGATCACGCAGGTCGGCTCGGTCCTCGGCACGGCCGCCTACCTGGCTCCCGAGCAGGCGGCCGGCGAGCAGGCCGGCCCCGCCGCCGACCTCTACGCGCTCGGCGTCGTCGCCTACCAGCTGATGTCGGGGCGCCTGCCCTACGAGGCGCAGTCGCTCACCGAGCTGGCGCTCAAGCAGCAGCGCGAGGTTCCGCCGCGCCTGGACGAGCTCAACCCCGAGGTCTCACCGCAGCTCGCCATGGCGGTCGATCGCGCGCTGGCGCTCGACCCGCGCCAGCGGCCCGCGAGCGCCGATGAGCTGCGCAGCCTGCTGGCCGACGGCGCGCGCGGCATCGGCCCCGCTTACACCGAGCCGACGACGAGTCGCGCGGCCGGGCCTGCCACGGACGCCACCAGCGTCGTCGGACAGCAGCGCACGGGCACCACCGGCGTCGCCCGCGCGCCGGTTCAGCAACGCCAGCCCCGGGCGCCGCGCACCCCCCGTCCGGCACCGGCGACCTACGCCACCCAGGCGCCGGTGGACTACCCGCCGCGCCGGCGCGGCGGGGCGAAGCGCTTCTTCGGCATCGCGCTCGTGCTCTTGCTGCTCGCCGCCGGCGGCGCCGCTGCCGTGGTGGCGACCTCGAACTCCAACCAGGCGATCACGCTGCGCCGCGTGGTCTACGACGACGTCCAGCAGGGCGTCGACGCCGTCAAGCAGCTGGTCCAGGACAACACGAAGTAGGCGGCGGGCTTTCGCGGTCGTGCCGCTCGGCGCTCGCGGTGGTGCGCGGCGTGTAAAGCGTCATCGAGGGAAAGAGAGCGGGCGGCGGTTCCTTCGCCCGCGGCTCCGCTCAGGCTGCCGCTCGCCCGGCGGGCGCGGTGGCGGACTCGAAGGGGGAGTTTGTCGGCCTATGCCCGACAAACTCCCCGCTCGTCGCTGAGTCGAGCGGCAACGCGCCACGGGGCGATTGGACGACTATGGCGCCGCGCCCGCGCGCAAGGCGGCAGCCTCCGCCGCCAGCGTCCCCGCGCCGATCGCGTCCCGTAGCCGGCGCATCACTCGCTCGACGAAGGCGAGGTTGTGCAGCGTGAAGAGGCGCATCCCGGTCAGCTCGCGGGCGTGGGCCAGGTAGCGCAGGTAGCCGCGGGTCAGGCCCAGCGCGCAGGCGGGGCAGGGGCAGTCCTCCATGAGCGGCTCGTCGGAGTCCTTCCACCGGGCCTGGCTGAGGTCGACGCGCCAGCGGCGCTCGGGGTCGGCGACGAGCACCATCCCGTGGCGCCCGAGCCGCGTCGGCATCGCGCAGTCGAAGGTGTCGATGCCCAACTCGACGCCGCGCACCAGGTCGTCGATCTCGCCGATGCCGAGCAGGTGGCGTGGGCGGTCCTCCGGCAGCGCCGCGGTCGTCCAGTCGACGACGGTGTGCATCTCCGCCTTGTCGGCGCCCAGCGAGCCGCCGATCGCGATGCCGTCGCACTCGCTGGCGGCGACCGCCTGCGCGGACTCGAGGCGCAGGTCCTGAAAGACGCCGCCCTGGACGATGCCGTAGACGAGCTGGCCGTCCGGGCCGTGCGCGTGGTGCCAGTCCAGACAGCGGCGCAGCCAGCGGTGCGTGCGCTCGGTCGAGCGCGCGGTGTAGTCGCGCGGGACGTTGAGCGGCGTGCACTCGTCGAACACCAGCGCGAGGTCCGAGCCCAGCGCGGCCTGGATCTCCATCGAGGTCTCGGGCGCCATGAAGCGCTCGGAGCCGTCGAGGTAGGAGCGAAAGCGCACGCCGCGCTCCTCGATGGCGATGATCCCTCCCTGGCGCCGGCCTCCGTGCGGCGTGCGGCCCTTGATCTCGTCGGCCACCGTGCCGTGGCCCATCGAGAAGACCTGGAAGCCGCCCGAATCGGTGACGATCGGCCCGCTCCAGCCCATGAACTCGTGCAGCCCGCCGAAGCGCGCGATGCGCTCGTGACCGGGGTCGAGGAACAGGTGGAAGGTGTTGCCGAGGACGATGTCGTAGCCCAGGGCCGCGACCTCGGCCGGCAACATCCCCTTCACCGTCGCCTTGGTCGCCAGGGGCACGAAGGCGGGCGTGCGGACCTCGCCGTGAGCAGTGCGCAGGACCCCCGCGCGGGCCCGCGAGCCGGCGTCGCGGGCGGTGATCGTGAGGGCAGGCACCGCGAGCATGCTAGAAGCGGGGTAGTGATCGTGCCCTTCGCGACCTTCGTCGACGTCGCCCAGAACATCGGCTTGCCGGTCGTCTTCCTGCTCATCGCCATCGAGACGATGGGCATCCCGGTGCCGGGCGAGACGGCGCTCATCACCGCCGGCATCCTCGCGAGCCGCGGGCACCTGTCGATCGAGGCCGTCATCGTCGTCGCGGCCGTGGCGGCGATCCTGGGCGACAACGTCGGCTTCGCCATCGGGCGCAGGCTCGGCCGCGGGCTGCTGACCGCGCCGGGCCCGTTCCTGCACCATCGCCGCCGCGTGATCGCGGTCGGCGAGCCGTTCTTCGATCGTCACGGACCGAAGGCGGTCTTCCTGGGGCGCTGGGTCACCGGGCTGCGCATCACCGCGGCGTGGATGGCGGGCGCGACGCGGATGTCGTGGCCGACGTTCCTGTTCTGGAACGCGCTCGGCGGCATCGCGTGGGCGACGTCGATCGGGCTGCTGGCGTACTTCGTGGGCCACAGCGCCGAGAAGTTCATCCACCTCGCCGGGCTGGGGGGCGCCGTGCTCGTCGTGCTGGGCGGCTTCGTGCTGTGGCTCGTGCTGCGCACGCGGCGGCGGCGGGCCGAGGCGCTGGTCGACGCCGAGATCGACGCCCAGATCGAGGCCGAGGCGGAGGCCGAGGCCGAGGCCGGGACGCGCTAGAACGACCGCGGGCCCGCGCCGAGCGCGGGCCCGCAGGCTGGTCGCGGTCGCCCTGGTGGCTAGGCGGCCTCGTCGCCCTCGCCGGCGGCGGGACGCGAGCCGACCTGGATGGCGACCCGGCGCGGCTTGCGCGCCTCGGGCTTGGGGATCTGGACCTCGAGCACGCCGCGGTCGAAGCTCGCGCTGACGGCCTCGGCCTCGACACCCTCGGGGAGGGTCAGCGAGCGCCGGAACGAGCCGTACGAGCGCTCGACGCGGACGTACCCCTCGCGCTTGTCCTCGTGCTGCGCCTTGCGCTCGCCCGAGACCGTGAGGACGTCGTCCTCGACGTCGATGTGGACGTCGTCCTCGGAGAGGCCGGGGAGGTCGGCCCTGAGCACGAAGTGATCGTCGGTCTCGACGAGGTCCATCGCCGGGATCCAGCGCCGTGGCGAGGTTCCGCCGTTGGCGGTGGTGGTGTCGAAGAAGGTGTTGACCAGCCGGTTCATGTCGTTCTGAAGCGAGGACAGCTCGCGCACGGGCTGCCAGCGGACAAGTGTCATGTCTCTGTCTCCTGAGGAAGAATTCTCTAGGTCTTGGAGATAATGAAATCTCAGTGTCTTGCTGTCAAGTCTAGCGGATTGAAGATTTCGCCCTTCGAGCGGGCGGATGACACCGCTGAGGTATCGACAGGCCCATGGCGCGCGATCAGCATCGCGCGCGTGCATTCCGATGCGGCCCCGTATTGCGTGCTCCGCGTCTGCGCGAGCGCGCCGGCCGAGGCGTTCTGGGCCGCATTGCGCGCCGAGCCGGAGGTCCCGCCCGCCCTCGCCGTTCTGCTCGCGGGTCGCATACGCGTCGAGCTCACCCGGCGCGAGGCGACCGAGGCGCTCGCGTGGGCCTCGGGCGTCAGCGGATGGGACAGCGCCGATCCCAAGCCGCTCTTCCTGTACGACCCTCGGGCCGAGCCCTGAGGCCGGCGAAGCGGCCGCGCGGGTCAGCCGCAGGCCGGGCCGGCTAGGCCCGCTGAGCGGCCGCGGGGGTCAGCCGCAGGCCGGGCCGGCCCCTAGGCCGGCTGAGCGGCCGCGCGGGTCAGCCGCAGGCCGGGCCGGCCCCTAGGCCGGCTGAGCGGCCGCGCGGGTCAGCCGCAGGCCGGGCCGGCCGCGGAGGCCGAGCCGGGGACGACGCGATCCCAGGCGTCGCCCAGGACGTCGAGCTCGTCCTCGGAGAAGTGCTGCAGGAAGAGCGAGCGGACGCCGGCGAGGTGCGTCGTGCGGGCCGCGGCGAGCATGTCGGCGCCCGCCGGGGTGAGCACCGCGTAGGCGCCGCGCGCGTCGCTCGCACAGGACTCGCGGCGGATGAGTCCCTCGCGCTCGAGGCGGTCGGCCAGGCGTGTGAGGCCCGAGCGGCTGAGGATGACCGACGACGCCAGGTCGCGCATGCGCATGCGCCGGTCCGTTGCGTCGTTGAGGTGCAGCAGGACCTCATAGGAGCTGAGCGGCAGGCCGTGCGCCGAGTCGAGGTCGGCGTCGAGCGCCTTGGTCAGTGCCGCGTGGGCGCGGAGCATGCCGCGCCAGGCGCGCAGCTCGCGTTCATCGAGCTGGCGTGAGTCTGAGAGCTGTGAGGTGGTGGTGGCCATCGGCGAGAACCCTTGAGCGTGCAACGACGTTAGCAGCGGTCACGGCGCCCCGCGACCTGCTTGTTGACTGTACAACGATTTGATATTGTTGCACAGACAACTACTTTGAACGGTTTCGCAGGTGGCTACCAGGAGGACAATGTGACCATGGCACTCGAGGGTCTACACCACATCACGGCGATCACCGCGGACGCTCCGCGCAACGTCGACTTCTACGCGCGGGTGCTCGGCCTGCGCCTCGTCAAGAAGACGGTCAACTTCGATCAGCCCGACGTCTACCACCTGTACTTCGGCGACGAGCGCGGCGACCCGGGCTCGATCCTGACCTTCTTCGAGTTTCCCGGCGCGGCTCTGGGGCAGGCGGGCGACGGAATGGTCCACACCATCCAGTGGCGCGTCGCGTCCGACGGGGCGCTCGACTTCTGGGCCGCCCGCCTGGCCGATGCCGACGTCGCCACGGAGCGCACCGAGGATGGCGCGCTGGCGTTCGCGGACTTCGAAGGCCTGCGCCACGAGCTGCTGGCGGTCGCCGTCGACGACGCTCCGCTGGCCGCCCACGCGCCGGACATCGCAGCCGAGCACGCGCTCCTGGGCTTTCACGGCGTGCGCGCCTACGGCTCGCGCCCCGACGCAAGCACCGCGCTCCTGGAGGCGATCGGCTTCGCCCACGACGGCGGCGCCGACTGGACGCTGCGCGGCGCCGAGCGCCGCGCGGCGCTGCGCTACGACGCCCCGCCGCAGGGCCGCGGCGTGACCAGCGCGGGGACGGTCCACCACGTCGCGTGGTCAGCCGCCGACGACGCCGAGCTCGAGGCCGTTCGCGCGCGGGCCGTCGAGGCCGGCGCCCGGGCGACCGAGATCATCGACCGCCAGTACTTCCACTCGGTCTACTTCCGCGAGCCGAGCGGCGTCCTCTTCGAGCTCGCCAGCCGCGACATCGGCTTCGATTACGACGAGCCGCTCGAGTCCCTCGGCGAGGCACTCAAGCTGCCGCCGCAGTACGAGGCTCGCCGCGAGCAGCTCGAGCAGGCGTTGACGCCGCTGACCAACCCGCGCGTCGAGACCGCCGCATGACCGAGCTCGTCCATGAGATCCGCCCGGCGGCGGGCGAGCCGCAGGGAGCGCTCGTTCTCATGCACGGGCGCGGGGCCGACGAGCATGACCTCTCCCCCTTCCTCGACCTGCTCGATCCCAAGCACCGGCTCGTCGGCGTCACGCCCGGCGGGCCGCTGTTCCTGCCGCCGGGCGGCCGCCACTGGTACGTCGTGCCGCGCGTCGGCTTTCCCGATCCCGAGACCTTCCGCGCCTCCTACGAGCTCCTGCAGCGCGACATCCCGCAGCTCACGGGGGTGCCGTGGGAGCGCACGATCCTCGGCGGCTTCTCGCAGGGGACCGTGATGGCCTACGCCCTCGGGCTCGGCGCCGGGCGCCCCACGCCGGCGGGCATCGTGGCCATGAGCGGCTTCATCCCGACCGTCGAGGGCTGGAGCGCCGACCTCGATCGACCCGGCCTGCCGGTGTGGATCGCCCACGGACGGCGCGACCCGGTCATCGGTGTCGAGTTCGGCGAGGCGGCGCGCGACGCCCTGACCGCCGCGGGCGCCGACGTGACCTATCGCGAGCACGATGGCGCCCACCACGTCGACCCGCGCGCTCTGGCGGAGCTGCCCGCGTGGGTGGATCGGGCCGTCGAGCGCGCGCCGGCCGCCGCGCCCTGACCCGCGTCAGTCGTCGAGCACGGCCAGGTCCAGCGCGCGCAGGCGCTCGGGATCGGTGATCGCGTCGATCTCGACGATCTTCCCGCCCACGACGGTGAAGCCCATGACCGAGAACGGCTCGCCGTTCGGGGCCACGACGACGCCCGCGGCGCCATTGACGAGCGCCGGACGGACGAAGGGCGCGAGCCGGGCGAAGGTGAGCGCCCGCGCGGCCACCTCCTGTGCACCGCGGGAAACCGCGGAGGCGCCAGGACCACCGTCGCCGCGCGAGACGACGTCCGGATGGAGGACCGCGACCAGCGCGTCGAAGTCGCCGTCGCGCGCGGCGGCGAAGAACGCGTCGACGACGCGTCGCTGACCGGCGACGTCGGCGTCGGGCACCGGGGCGGCGCCGTGGACGCGGCGCCGCGCGCGGCTGGCGAGCTGCCGCGTCGCGGCGGGCGAGCGATCCACGAGGGCCGCGATCTCGTCGAACGGCACGCCGAACATGTCGTGCAGGACGAAGGCCAGCCGCTCGGCGGGGCCGAGCGTCTCGAGGACGACGAGCAGGGCCAGCCCCACCGAGTCGGCCAGCAGCGCCTCGTGCTCGGGCTGGGTCCCGTCGTCGCGGCTCACGACCGGATCGGGCACGCGGATGTCGAGCGGCTCCTCGCGCCGTGTCCTGCGCGAGCGCAGCACGTTGAGGCACACCCGCGCGACGACCGTCGTCAGCCATCCGCGGAGGTTCTCGATGTCGCTCGTGTCCGAGCGGCTGAGGCGCAGCCAGCTCTCCTGGACGGCGTCGTCGGCCTCGCTCAGCGAGCCGAGCATCTTGTAGGCGACCGCCCGCAGGTGGCCGCGGTGCTCCTCGAAGTGCTCCGCCAGCCAGTCGCGATCGTCCATTGGTCACATCCCTTCGTCGCCAGGTGTCAAACGCAGTGACCGACGAAATCGGGCCGATGTGACAGCACCGGCACCTGAACTGGACTGGAGCACGATGAGCATGAGCACCCCAAGGAAGATCGCAGTGGTGGGCGCAACCGGCAGGGTCGGACGTCATGTGGTGGACATCCTCGAGGCCCAGGGCCACGAGGTCGCGGCGATCTCGCGCTCGCGCGGCGTCGACGTCATCACCGGCGAAGGCCTCGCCGACGCGGTGGCCGGCGCCGAGGCCATCGTCGACGCCGCCACCGGGCCCTCGCCCGAGGAGCAGGCGGCGACGGAGTTCTTCACCACCGCGGCCCGCAACCTGCAGGAGGCCGGGCGGCAGGCCGGCGTGGAGCGGATCGTGGTCGTGTCGATCATCGGCAGCGACCGCTTCGCCGCGGGCTACGGCGCCGCCAAGGTCGCGCACGAGCAGGCCTCGCTCTCGGGCCCGATCCCGGCGCGCGTGCTGCGCGCGTCGCAGTTCCACGAGCTCGTCGCGCAGCTCATGGAGTGGGGCGCCCGCGACGATGTGACCTACGTGCCGAGGATGCGCACGCAGCTCGTCGCCGCCCGCACCGTCGCCGAGGCGCTCGCCGACCTGGCCACCACCTCCAACGGGGCGGCGTCGGCCGCGCAGCCGATCCTCGAGATCGCGGGCCCGCGCGAGGAGCGCCTGTTCGAGATGGCGACGCTGCTCGCGGCTCGCCGCGGCGAGGCCGCGCCCTTCGAGGCCCCCAGCGACCCCGACAGCCCCGAGCAGCGCCTGTACGAGTCGGGCGGGCTGCTGCCCGGCCCGGACGCCATCCTCGCCGGCCCGACGTTCGAGCAGTGGCTCGACGAGGCCGCCTGAGAACTACGCCGCCAGCGCGCGGAGCGTCTCGCCAAGGCGCTCCAGCGCGCCGGCGATCCACGGCAGCGCCACCGGGTCGTCCGCGCGCAGCGCCTCCCAGCGCTGCGCCTCGTCGGCCCCGTGGAGCAGGCTCGTGGCCATCCGGAAGCGCAACGCGCCCGGGTCGTCGCCGAACGCCTCGCCCTCGAGCACGGCGACGTCGTGGCGCTCGAGCAGAAGCTCGGCGAGCTGCGCGCCGGTGCTCACGCCCTGGCGCGCCAGCGCGGGTCGCAGCGGCTCGAGGTCTGGATAGAGGTAGAAGGCGCCCGAGGGCGGCCGGCACCGGGCGCCGGCGGCGGTCACCTGCTCGTGCGCCGCGGTCGTGACCAGGCGGTGCAGGCGGCGGCTGCGGGCGACGTGCTCGACGACGTCGTCGGGCTCGCCGAGGACGTAGGTGGCCGCGTGCTGCATCGGAGCGGCGAGGCTCGACCACACCTCGCTGGCCATCCCGCTCAGCGCAAGCGCCGCGTCGGCGCCCAGTGGACCGTCGGGCAGCCGGCAGAACCCGATCCGCCAGCCGCCGAGCGCCATGCTCTTGCTCAGCCCGTTGGTCACGAACGTGCTCTCGGGCAGCAGCGTGGCGGGGCTGACGAACGCCTCGGGGTCATAGGCGAGGTCACGGTAGATCTCGTCGCACACGATCAGCAGCCCGTGCTCGCGGGCCACGTCGCAGACCTCCTCGACGAGCGGCCCCGGCGCCAGCGTCCCCGTCGGGTTGTCGGGCAGGGTGAGGACGAGGATCGCCGGCCGGCGGCCGTCCGCCCGCGACGCGCCGAGCCGCGCGCGCAGGGCCGCGGGGTCGGGGACGCCGCCGGCCTGCTCGGCGATCGGGACGTCGACCACGCGCTTGCCGGCCAGCGCCGCTTGCGCGGCGTAGCTCACCCACGACGGGCGCGGCAGGACGACGTCGCCCGGCAGGACGGTGAGCAGCGCATAGAGCAGCGCCTTGCTGCCGGGGGCGAGAAGGATGCGATCGGGGCTCGTCGGCAGCCCGCGCCGCTCGAAGTACCCGGCGGCCGCCTCGCGCACCGCCGGGGAGCCCGCGACGGGGCCGTAGCCGTTCGCGCCCGCCGCCGCGCCCAGGCGCTCCGCGACGCTGGGCAGGACCGGCAGGCCGGCCTCGCCGAAGCCGAGGTGCAGCACGGGCGCGCCCGCCGCGATCCTGGCCTGCACCCGCTCGTTCGTCGCAAGCGTGGCCGACGGCGGCGGGGCGGCGAGCGAGGGCATGGCGCCACCCTAGCCGCGGACTGTTTCGTCAGAGCGCCCCCCACCACGCCAGCACGGCCGTGGCGGTGAGCACGACCGTACTCGCTCTGGACCGGCAGCCACTTCATCGCCGCCGATCACGGCACGCGCAGCCGAGCGGACGTGCTCAAGCAGGCCGTGCGCCGGCTCGAGGCCTAGCCGCGCTCGACCGCGCGCAGCTCGGCCTCGGCGGCCTCCAGCGCGTCGGCGGTCTCGCCCTCGCCCGCCTGCGCCTCGGCGAGGCGCTCGGCGGCCTTGGCCGTGCGCTCCTGCGCCTGCTCGAGGGCGCGGCGGGCCTTGTCCACCCGGCCCGACGCCGCCCTGCGCTCGCGCTCACGGGCGGCGGCCTCTTCGCGCTCGCGCTTGCGGGCCTCGGCCTCCTCGCGCTTGCGCTCGGCGGCCTCCTCGCGCTCGCGCTTGTGCGCGGCGGCATCGTCGCTCCTGCCGCCGCGCTTGGCCTTCCCGCGCTCCGGATCGGGCTTGGCCTTCGGCGTGCGCCTCGCCTCCGGCTCGCCCTTGGCCTTCGGCTTCGGCCTCGCCTCCGGCTCGCCCTTGGCCGCGCGCTTGGGCGCCGGCGCGGCGAAGGGGTCGGCCCCGAAGAGGCCCTGAGGCGATCGCTCGCGGGCGGCGCGCCCGGCCGCGACCTCGTCGCGCGCCTCGGCGTCGATGGCGCCCGCGTGCAGCGTCTGGCGCACCCGCTCGATGGTGGTCTCCGAGAGGTCTCCGCCGCTCGCGCCCAGCAGCCCCCGGGCGGCGTCGACCAGGGTCTCCACGGCGGCGCGCTCGCGCTCGTTCGCCTCGCGCAGCTTCGCCCCCGAGCCCCTGCCGGCGAGCACCGCATCCTGCGCGGCCGAGAGGGCGTCCCCCGCCTTCCACAGGTCGCGTGCCGCGCGCTTCTGCGAGCGGACGGCCTGATTGGCCGCCCACGCCGCGACCGTGGGCTTGACCAGCGCCTTGATCGCGTCCGCGTCGTCGCGACGGCCGTCGGCGCGCAGCTGCTTGGCCAGCGCGTCGCGCTCGACCACGAACTGCTCGCGCGGCAGCCCGTAGAGGCGGTCGACGGCGTCGTCGGGCGCCTCGGCCACCGGACCTACCCCGCCAGCAGCGACTTGCCCGTCATGGCCTCGGGCTGCTCGAGGCCCAGCAGCTCGAGCACGGTCGGCGCCACATCGGCCAGCACCCCGCCGTGCTCGAGGGCCACGCCGTCGACGGTGACGATGACGGGCACCTGGTTGAGCGAGTGCGCGGTGTTCGGCGAGCCGTCGGGCTCGAGCATGACGTCCGAATTGCCGTGGTCGGCGGTGATGATCAGCGCCCCGCCGGTGCCCTGGACCGCCCTGACCACCTCGCCCAGGCACGCGTCGACCGTCTCGACCGCCTTCACCGCCGCCGAGATGACGCCGGTATGCCCGACCATGTCCGAGTTGGCGAAGTTGATGATCCCGAACCGGAAGTCCTCCTCCTCCCACGCCTGCACGAAGGCGCGGGCGGCCTCGCGGGCGCTCATCTCGGGCTTCTTGTCGTAAGTCGGGACGTCGCGCGGGCTGGGCACGAGCTCTCGCCGCTCGCCCTCCTCCGGTGTCTCGGCGCCGCCGCCGAAGAAGTACGTCACGTGCGGGTACTTCTCGGTCTCCGCGACGTGCAGCTGGCGCCCGCCGTGCCCGGCGATGACGCGCGGCAGGGTGATCTCCGGGTGCGCCGGCGGGAAGGCGACCGGGTAGGGCCAGCCCTCCTCGTACTCCGTCAACGTGGTGTACCGCTCGATCGGGTCCACGCCGCCGCGATCGACCTCGTCGAAGCCCGGCTCGGCCAGCGCGCGCGTGATCTCGCGCATGCGATCGGGGCGGAAGTTGAAGCCGATGACCGAGTCGCCGGGGCGGATGCATGCCTCGGCGCCGACCGTCGTGGGCTCGATGAACTCGTCGCCCTCCCCGCGCTCGTACGCGGCGCGCACCGCGTCGACTCCGCTGTCGGCGTGGTACTCGGCGCGACCGTGCACGAGCATGTCGTAGGCCTTCTGAGTGCGCTCCCAGCGCTTGTCGCGGTCCATCGCCCAGTAGCGCCCGACGACGGAGCCCACACGCGCGCGGGGCGGGTCGGACGAATTCTCGCACCACTCCTGGACGCGCTCGAGGAAGCCGGCGCCCGAGTCGGGCAGGGTGTCGCGCCCGTCGGTGAAGGCGTGGACGACGACGTCGTCGGCGGCCTCGGACGCCATGGCGATGAGCGCCTCGAGATGGCTCCAGCCGGAGTGCACGCCGCCGTCCGAGACCAGGCCGATGAGATGCACGCGCGGGGCGTCCTGCACCGCCGCGCGCAGCACTTCGTTCTGCGCCAGGGCCCCGTCGCCGACGGCCTCGCCGATGCGCGTGAGGTCCTGCTTGACGACCGCGCCGGCGCCCAGGTTGAGGTGGCCGACCTCCGAGTTGCCCATCTGGCGCTCGGGGAGGCCCACCGCCGTGCCCCAGGTCGTCAGCTGGCTGTGCGGATAGCGCTGCCAGAGGTCGTCGAAGACCGGCGTCGTGGCCAGCGAGACGGCGTTGCCCGGGCTGTGCGGCGCGATCGCCCAGCCGTCGAGCACGACCAGGCAGACCGACGGGAACGGTCACGCCCGCGCCGCCTCGACGATGGCCGTGAAGTCGGCGACGTCGAGGGAGGCGCCGCCGACCAGCGCGCCGTCGACGTCGGGCAGGGCGAGCAGCTCGGCCGCGTTGTCGGCCTTGACCGAGCCCCCGTAGAGGATCCGCGTGCGCTGCGCCTGCTCGCGGTCGCGGTCGGCCACCAGGGCGCGCACGAAGGCGATCGCGTCCTGGGCCTGCTCGGGCGTGGCCACCAGCCCGGTGCCGATCGCCCAGATCGGCTCATAGGCGATGACGACGTCGCCCAGGCGGGGGCTGTCGAGCTTCTCGAGGCCTTCCTGCACCTGGTGGCGCAGCTTGCGCTCGGTGTCGCCGGCCTCGCGCTCGTCCTCGGTCTCGCCGACGCACAGGATCGGCTTGAGGCCGGCATCGAGCGCGGCCGGAACCTTCTCCGACAGCGCGCGGTCGGTCTCGTTGTAGTACTGGCGGCGCTCGGAGTGGCCGAGCACGACGCCGTGGACGTCGAGCTCGGCGAGCATCGGGGCCGAGACCTCGCCCGTGAAGGCTCCGGAGGGCGCCTGGTGCATGTTCTGCGCGTAGACCTCGACGCGCGAGCCGCGCGTCGAGTCGACGACGGCCTGCAGGTCGGTGAACGGAACGCAGACGGCGACGTCGACGCCGTCTGCGGTCGAGACGCGCGGGAGCAGGGCCTGGATGAAGGCCTCCGCCTCGGCGATCGTCTTGTTCAGCTTCCAGTTGCCGGCGATGAACGGCGTGCGGGACATCTAGGACAGCACCTCCACTCCAGGGAGCGTCTTGCCCTCGATGAGCTCGAGTGACGCACCGCCTCCGGTCGAAAGGTGGGTAACGCGATCGGCCAGGCCGAACTGGTGCAGGGCCGCTGACGAGTCGCCGCCGCCGACCACGCTCGTGCCCTCGGCATCCGCGACGGCTTCGGCGACGGCGCTGCGTGCCGGCGGCGAACGGCTCGAGCTCGAAGGCGCCCATCGGGCCGTTCCAGAACATGGTGCCGGCGGCGGCGATCTCCGCGGCGTAGGCCGCAGCGGTGCGCGGACCGATGTCGAGGCCCATCCAGCCGTCGGGCACGTCGACGCCGTCGAGCTCGCGGCGCTCGGTGCCGGCGTCGAAGGCCTCGCCGAGGACGAGGTCGACGGGCAGGCGCAGCTTGTCGCTGCCGCGCGCGAGCAGCTCGCGCGCCGGATCGAGGTCCTCGTCGGCGCACAGCGATCCACCGATCGAGTGGCCCTGCACCGACAGGAACGGGAAGGCCATGGCGCCGCCGATGAGGATCGCGTCGGCGCGCTCCAGGAACGCCTCGAGCACCCCGATCTTGTCGGTCACCTTGGCCCCCCCGACGATCGCCACCAGCGGCCGCGCGGGGTCCTCGAGGATGCCGGTGAGCGTCTCGACCTCGCGCTGCATGAGCAGGCCGGCCGCGCTGGGCAGCAGGTGGGCGACGCCCTCGGTCGACGCGTGCGCGCGGTGCGCGGCGCCGAAGGCGTCGTTGACGTAGGCGTCGGCCAGGTCGGCCAGGCGCCGCGCCAGCTCGGGGTCGTTCTTGGTCTCGCCCGGCTCGTAGCGGATGTTCTCGAGCATGACGACCTCGCCGTCGGGGACGTGGTCGAGGTCCGCTGCAAGGGGCACGTCGGTGCTCAGCAGCTCGCCCAGCCGCTTGGCCACGGGCGCCAGCGAGAACTCGGGCTCGCGGTCCTTCGGGCGCCCGAGATGCGCGGCCAGCAGCAGCCGCGCGCCGCGCTCGCGCAGGCGCTCGATCGTCGGCAGCGCGGCGCGGATGCGTGTGTCGTCGGTGATGCGCTCGCCGTCCAGCGGAACGTTGAAGTCCACCCGGACGAGGACGCGCTTGCCGTCGACGTCGAGGTCGTCGAGGCTCCTCACAGCACCTTCTGAAGCACGTCGACGCAGCGGTTCGAGTAGCCCCACTCGTTGTCGTACCACGAGACGACCTTCACGAGGGTCCCGTCGATGACAGCCGTCAGCGGAGCGTCGACGATCGAGGAGTGCTCATCGCCGATGATGTCTGTCGAGACGATCGGATCCTCGTTGTAGCGCAGGATCCCCTTCAGGTCGGCCTCGGCGGCGGCCTTGAAGGCGCCGTTGAGCTCGTCGACGCTCGTCTCGCGCGCCGCCTCGAAGGTGAGGTCGACGACCGAGCCCGTGATGACGGGCGCCCGGATGCTGAAGCCGTGGAGCTTGCCGTTGAGCTCGGGCAGCACGAGCCCGACCGCTTTAGCCGCGCCGGTCGAGGTGGGCACGAGGTTCATGGCGGCCGCGCGGGCGCGGCGCAGGTCGGAGTGCGGCGCGTCCTGCAGGCGCTGGTCGCCGGTATAGGCGTGGATCGTCGTCATCAGGCCGTGCTTGATGCCGACTGCCTCGTGGGCCACCTTGGCGAACGGCGCCAGGCAGTTCGTGGTGCACGAGGCATTGGAGATGACGTCGTGCTCGGACTTGTCGTACCGATCGAAGTTGACGCCGAGCACGACGGTGATGTCCTCGCCCTTGGCCGGCGCCGAGATGACGACCTTCTTCGCCCCCGCCTGCAGGTGCTTGGCCGCGTCGTCGCGCCCGGTGAAGAAGCCCGTGGACTCGAGGACGACGTCAACGCCCAGGTCGGCCCAGGGCAGGTTGGCCGGGTCGCGCTCGGCGAAGACCTTGACCGCGTTGCCGTCGACCACGAGGCCGTCGTCGTTGCTCTCCACGGTGCCCGGGTAGCGCCCGTAGGCCGTGTCGTAGCGCAGCAGGTGCGCGAGCGTGGCGTTGTCGGTGATGTCGTTGACGGCGACCCACTCGATGTCGGCCTTCGCGGCCTGACCGGCGCGGAAGACGTTGCGGCCGATGCGGCCGAAGCCGTTGATCCCGACGCGTACGGGCATGCTCTCGGTCCTTCCTCCTTGGCGTGGCGAGATAGGGCCGGGCGCAGACGGACGGCGCGACATGCCCGGCGGGACCGCGAAGGCTATCCAACCGCCACCGCGCGTGGCCGACGGCTCGACACCTGCGCGCCTGGTGACGACTCGGCCCGGTCAGGCCGGATGGGCCTCGAACACGCTCAGCCCGATCGCACTGGGCGTCGCGCTGTGCAGCGCGAAGCCGCCGGCGGCGAACAGCGCCGCGAACTCGTCGCGCGTGCGCTCGCGCCCGCCGGCGCCGATCAGCATGTTGAGGTCCGAGAGCTTGGCGTCGGCGTTCTCGTTGGGCGCGCCGAGGTCGCGCTCGACGACCAGCAGCGCGCCGTGGTCGGGGATGGCGGCACGGCAGTTGGCCAGGATCGCCAGGGCGTCGTCGTCCTCCCAGTCGTGCAGGACCGCCTTCATCACGTAGGCGTCGGCGCCCGGCGGCACCACGTCGAAGAAGCTGCCGCCCACGACCTCGCCGCGCTCGCCGAGGATCGCGCCCTCGACCACGTGGGGCTGGTCGAAGAGCACCCCGTGCATCCCGGGATGGGCCTCGAGGATCGCGGTGAGGAAGGCGCCCCGGCCGCCGCCGACGTCGACCACGGTCGCGAAGCGCCCGAAGTCGTAGGCGGCGAGGAGGTGAGCGTTGGCGCGCCGCATGATGTCCGTCATCGCGGCGTTGAAGATCGCGTCCTCCTCGGGGTGCGCCGCCCGGTACTCCCACACGTCGGTGCCGTGGACCGAGCGGAACGGGCTCTCCCCCGTCCGCACGCCGTGCAGGAGCGCCCCCCACGCCTGCCAGTGATAGGGCCGGCCGACGAACGCGGCCCAGGCGCCGACCGGCTCGGCCGCGTCCGAGCGCAGGCACTCGCCGATCGCGGTGAGCGCGAAACGGCCGTCGCCGTCCTCGTGGAGCACCCCGACGCTGGCGAGTGCGCGCAGCACGCGGTGCAGCGCGGGCGCATGGGTGGCGGTCTCCTGGGCCAGCGCGTCGCTGTCGCGCGGGCCGTCGCGCAGGCGGTCGGCGATCCCCAGCGCGGCGGCGACATGGATGGCCTGCGTGACCTGATAGCCGTTGGTCAGGCGGCGCAGGGCGACCGTGGGTGTCTCGTCGTCGTGCATCGGCGCATCATCCCGCTCGGCGCGCATGGACGGGCACGAGGCGGCCGGACTGGCGCGGCACCGCGGTGACGTCCACGTAACCCGCCGCTCGCACCATGGCCACCAGCTCGTCCGGGGCCAGGCGCTCGCCGCCCCAGAGCGTCAGGCGCAGCCGGCTGACGGCGGCCTCGGCATCCTCGCCGCGCGGGTCGAGCGTGCCGGTGAGGATCAGGCCTCCCGGGCGCAGCGCGCGGTGGACGGTCCGCAGCGCGGTCGCGAAGGTGTCGGCGGGCAGGAAGCTCGCGGGCAGCCACGCCACGTCGAACGCCCTCTCCTCGGCGAGCTCCTCGACGCGCCGGTCGCGCAGCTCGATGCGTTCGGTCAGGCCCGCCGCCGCGACGTTGCGCCGCGCGAGCTCCAGCGGCGCCGACGCGGGCTCCAGGCCGACCGCCCGGATCGCCGGGTACTGCCGGCACATCGCGATGCTGACGGCCGCGACACCCGCGCCCACGTCGAGGAAGGCGCCGGCCTTGCTGCCGAGGCGGTCGAGCAGGCCCGGCACGTGCGGGAAGAGCACGTGGGCGAGCAGCGGGATCACGCTCGCCGACAGGCGCCCCTGCGCCTGGAGCAGCTGCTCGTCGGTGTGGCGCCAGCGTCCCAGGGCATGCGGCTCGACGCGGGCCGCGGTGAACAGGGCGAGGCCCTGCAGCAGGGTCGCGCGCAGGTCGTCGCGCAGCAGGCCGAGCTGCGGCTCGCGCATCGCCGGCTCGAGCTCGGAGCCCGCGACCCAGTGCGCGCCGATCCGCTCGGCGAGCTCCATGGTCGCCAGCACCTCGACCAGCGCGTCGACGACCGCGACCGGCAGCCCGGTGCGCTCGGCCAGCTCCTCGACAGCGCGCGGCTCATCGAGGGCGGCGGCGAGGCCGGACTCGACGCTCGCCGCGAGCGCGGCCAGCGTCCATGCCGGGGTCGAGAGCGAGGCGATGCGTCCCTGTGTGGTCATGGGGACGATCTCGCGGCCGCGCCGCGCTTGTGACCGCGCCGTCGATCTGTCACACCTTGGGCCCGACTGCGAGCTACCAAGCGTGATCGAAGACCCCCGCTGCGACGACGACCTGCTGCGCGCGCCCGACCCCGACGCGTTCGGCGCCTTCTACACCCGCCACGCGCGTGCCGTCGAGTCGTTCTTCGCCCGGCGCACCGGCGATCGGGTGCTCGCGCGTGACCTCGCGGCCGAGACGTTCGCCGCTGCCCTCGTCGCGCGCCGGCGCTTCCGGCCCGGCGGGGCGCCCGCGCAAGCGTGGCTCTACACGATCGCGGCCCGGCGGCTGGCCGATCACCGCCGCCGGGCGGCTGCGGAGCAGCGCCTCCACGAGCGCCTGATGGCGCAGCGGCACACCGAGGCGGTCGCGGCGCCGGAGCCCGCGCCCTCCGAGGACGAGGTCGCCGGCCTGGCCCTCGCGCTGCTCGAGCGGCTGCCGCACGAGCAGCGCGCGGCCATCGCAGCGCACGTCGTGGCCGAGCACGGGTACCGCGAGATCGCCCGGCACAGCGGCGTGTCCGAGGCAGGCGTGCGCCAGCGGGTGTCGCGCGGACTCGCCACGATGCGCCGGCCGGCCCAGGTGCGCCTGGCGGCCGAAGGCGTCCTCGACGAGACCCTGAGCTACAGCCTCGGCGCCGGCCACGAGGCACCGCTGGCCGCCTGCCTGCCGTCGCGCGGCCTCGACTGCTCGTCGTTCGTGAGCCTGGCCCTTCGCCGCGCGGGCCTGCTGGCTTCCGAGCGCGCGCTGACCTCGCGCGAGATCGCCGTCGACTGGGGCGTGGCCGGCGAAGGCGACCACGTGACGGTGTGGGCCGGCGGCGGCCACGCATGGTTCGAGTTCAGGCTTGCGGGCGAGCGCGCCGAGCGCCTGGAGGTCGGGCCCGACGCGACGAGCTGGCGCACGCGCGTCGCCGCGGGCGAGCGGCGCCCGAGCGAGTTCCAGCCCCGCCACTGGCCCGGGCTGTGATCCGCGCTCAGTGCGAGCCGGTCACGACCTCGACGCGCAGGCCGTCGGGATCGAGGAGATAGGCCGAGTAGTAGCGCGGCCCGTACTGGTGGCGCGGGCCGGGCGCGCCGTCGTCGGTCCCGCCCGCCGCAAGCGCGCCCTCGTAGGCGGCGTCGACCGCGGGGCGCCCGCTGGCCGCGATGGCGACGTGGCCGAAGCCCGGCGCCGGCCTCCGGCCGCGGGACACGATCCATAGCCGCGCCTCGTTGATCCCGTAGCCGATGGCGTCGGGCGAGTCGAAGATCCGCCGCCCGCCGAGCGCGTGGAAGAGCGCGTCGTAGAACGCCGCGGAGCGGGCGAGGTCGGTGACCTCGAAGCCGACGTGATCGAGCACGGCGAGCGATTCTCGCTGGCCCGGCGGACGCCGCTGGTCAGTTGAGCGCGGGTTGGCGGCGCAGGAAGTCGAGCGTCGTGCGGTTGAAGGTCTCGGGGTCCTCGTGGAGTCCGGCGTGCAGCAGGTGATCGAAGACGACCAGCTCGCTGCGGGCGATGCCGCTCGTGAGCGGCTCGGCGAAGCGCGTGGAGCAGACGAGGTCGCGCGCTCCGAAGGTGATGAGCGCGGGAGCGTCGATCTCCCCCAGCGCGCCGCTGACATCGTGCCCGATGGCCGCCTCGCTCTGGGCCAGGAACGCCTCCAGCGGCTGGGCGGGGCGGCTGCGCACGAAGCCCACGAGCGCATCGACGTCCGCGGGCCGCTCGGCATACATCTCGGGCGTGAAGCAGAACGGGAAGATGCCCTGGATCACCATGTCCGCGACGGTCGGCGCCGACCTCGCCAGCGTGCGCCACGTCTCGACGCAGGTCTGCAGATACGCGTCGCTGCGGTCCCAGGCGCTGTGCAACGAGAGCGACCGCACGCGCTCGGGATGGCGGGCGGCCAGGTGCATGGCCACGCCGGCGCCGAGGGAGACGCCCGCGACGTGCGCCGACTCGATCCCGATGGCGCCGAGGAAGCCGTGGACCTGGTCGGCGTAGGCCTCGGTCGAGTACGGCCCGGGCGGCTTGTCGCTCTCGCCGGTGCCCGGGAGGTCGATCGCGATGCAGCTGAAGTGCTCTGTGTAGGCCGGAAGCTGGAACGCGTAGCACGCGTGATCGGCCGACAGGTAGGGGATCAGCAGCAGCGGGTCGCCCTCACCCTGGATGTCGTAGTTGATGGAGAGCCCATCGACGTTGGCAAGCGGCATCTTGGCCCCCTTCAAGAAATATTGGTCGTTCGACCAAACAACGATAGTGCCAAGCCTCCGGCGGGTCAACCCACGCGCCTCGATCCGCCCACGGCAGAACGACCCGTGGCGAGCGAGCGCGCGGGCTCAGGAGGGGCCGCGGTCGCCGTCGCGGCGGTCGGCGTGCGTGATGTCGCGGTGGGCGACCTCGACGAACACGTCGTCACGCTCGCGCCAGCGGCGAGCGAGGTGCTCGGTGATGGCCACGGAGCGGTGGCGACCGCCCGTGCAGCCGACGGCGATCGTGAGGTGCGCCTTGCCCTCGGCCACGTACTGGGGCAGCAGGTAGTCCAGCAGCGGCTCCAGGCGCTCGTAGAAGGCCTCGAGCTGGCCGTCGCGGCCGACGTAGTCGACCACGCGCTGGTCGTGGCCGGTGAGCGGGCGCAGGTCGGGCTCGTAGTGCGGGTTGGGCAGGAAGCGCACGTCGAGGACCATGTCGGCGTCGCGCGCCGGCCCGTGCTTGAAGCCGAAGGACTCCAGCGAGACCGCGAGCTTCGAGGTCGGCACGCGCGGGAGGAACTCGTCGGCGATCCGGCGGCGGAGCATGTGGGCCTTCAGCCCGGTGGAGTCGATGACCACGTCGGCCAGGCCCTTGATGGGCTCGAGCACCGCGCGCTCCAGGGCGATGCCGCGTTCGACGGTCGACGCCCCGGCCAGCGGATGACGGCGGCGGGTCTCCTGGAAGCGCGTGAGGATGGCGTCGTCCGTGGCGTGGAGGAAGAGGACGCGGTGGCGCAGCCCCAGCGCCTCGAGGTCCTCGAGCACCGCGCGCAGCGCCTCGAAGTAGTCGCCCCCGCGGACGTCGGAGACGACGGCCGCGCGCTCGACCTTCGAGCCCTCGTGGACGAAGAGCTCCACGAGCGCGCGGATCATCTCGGGCGGCAGGTTGTCGACGCAGAAGTAGCCCGCGTCCTCGAAGACGTTCATGGCCGTCGACTTGCCCGCGCCCGAGTAGCCCGTGATGACGACGAGGTCCTCCAGGCGCGTCTCGGCGTACGGCCGCGGCGTCTCTGCGTCCGGCTCGGGCTGCTGCGCGTCGCGACCGCGGCGCCCGAGCCGCAGGCGGTGGCGCCGCGCTGGGCCTTCCACGGCCATGTCCTGCAGTCTCTCGGGCTCGTCGGACATCGCAGTGAACCCCGCGTGAAGGGTGTCAGTCCCCCGTCCGATGCAGGTGCGTCCAGATGTCGCGCGCCGTCTTGCCCGGCAGCCCGGGCACCACCTCGAGCTGCTCGCGCGACGCGGCCAGGACGGCCTCCGGCGAGCCGAAGTGGGCCATCAGCGTGCGCTTGCGCGCCGGGCCGATGCCCGGGAGGTCGTCGAGGATCGAGGTCGTCATGGCGCGGTCGCGGCGCGTGCGGTGATGGGTGATGGCGAAGCGGTGGGCCTCGTCGCGCACGCGCTGCAGGAGCTGGAGCTCGGGCGTGTCGTGCGGGAGCACGATCGGCTCGCGCCGGCCGGGCACGAAGACCTCCTCGATGCGCTTGGCCAGCGAGATGACCGTGACGCCCCGCCGGCGGAAGCCCTCGAGCGCGCGCACGCCCGCCGCCAGCTGCCCCGGCCCGCCGTCGATGACGATGAGGTTGGGCAGCGTGGCGAACGACTCGTTGCGCTTGGGGTCGTGCGGGCTGAGGTCCTGCTGGGTCTCCCACTGCGCGAGGCGGCGGCCGAGGATCTCCTCCATCGCGGCGAAGTCGTCGGGCACCCCCTCCTCCAGGCCGCGCACGTTGAAGCGCCGGTAGTCGGACTTCTTCGGCGCCCCGCCCTCGAAGACGACCATCGAGGCCACCGTGTGCGTGCCCATCAGGTTGGAGATGTCGAAGCACTCGATGCGCAGCGGCAGCGCGTCGAGCCCCAGCGCGTCCTGCAGGCCGTCGAGCGCCTCGACGCGCTGCTGGCGGCGGCGCTCGGCCTTCAGGCGCTCCTGGTCGAGCGCCAGCAGCGCGTTGCGCTCGGCCAGCTCGAGGATCCGCCGCTTGTCGCCGCGCTCGGCGGCACGGACCTCGACCTTGGCCCCGCGGCGCCGGCCGAGCGCCTCGGCCAGCGCCTCGCGCTCCTCGACGTCCTCCTGGACGATGATCTGCGGCGGGATCGCCATCTGGTCGCCGTAGTACTGCAGGAGGAACTCCTCGGCGACCTCCCCCACCTCGCGCTCGACGGCGTTCTCGAGGTAGAAGGACTGGCGGTCGGAGAGCACGCCGTCGCGGATCTGGAAGACCTGCGCGTTGGCGTCGGTCCCGTCGACGGCGACGGCGACCACGTCGACCGTCCCGATCGACTCGTTCGCCACGCGCTGGCGCTCGAGCAGCGAGCGCACGGCGCGCAGGCGGTTGCGCTCGAGCGCCGCCTGCTCGTACTCGCGCGCGATCGACGCGGCCTTCATCTTCTTCTCGAGGTCGCGCTCGATCTCCCGATAGCGCCCGGAGAGGAAGGCCACGACGCCGTCGATCGACTCGCGGTACTCGTCGGGCGTGACGTAGCCGACGCAGGGCGCCCCGCAGCGCTTGATGTAGTAGTCCAGGCACGGCGAGCCCGACCGCCGCCCCGGCTCGACGCCCTGGCAGGAGCGGAAGAGAAAGACCTTGCCCAGCAGGTCGAGCGTGCCGCGCACGCGCTTGGCGTTGGAGTAGGGCCCGAAGTAGACGCGGTCGCGGCGGTGGCGCTCGCGCGTGAAGTAGACCCGCGGGTACTCCTCGTCCATCGAGATGGCGATGAACGGATAGGACTTGTCGTCGCGCAGGCGGATGTTGAAGCGCGGGCGGTACTGCTTGATGAAGTTCTGCTCGGCCAACAGGGCCTCGGCCTCGGAGGCGACGAGGACGAACTCGACCGAATCGATCGAGTCGACCATCTCGTAGGCGCCGCGCGTGACCGGATTGGAGAAGTGGCTGGCCACGCGCTTCTTCAGCGACTTGGCCTTGCCGACGTAGATGACCTTCCCCTTGGCGTCGCGGAAGAGGTAGACCCCAGGGCCGTCGGGCAGCGCCTTGCGCTGCTCGGCGAGGCGGGTCCTGCGACCCTCGGAGGCGACCGGCGAATCCATCTCCTCATCGAGGATACGAGCAGGTAGGGTCGATCGCCCCCGGGGCCGATGGCGTTCGTCAACCTCTACTCCGACACGCAGACGCGTCCCACGGCGGCGATGCGCGCCGCCATCGCCGCGGCCGAGGTGGGCGACGAGCAGCGCGCCGCGGATCCGACCACGCGCGCGCTCGAGGAGCGGGTGGCCGCGCTGCTGGGCCACGAGGCGGCCGTCTTCCTGCCCAGCGGCACGATGTGCAACGAGATCGCCATCCGCCTGCACATCCGCCCGGGCGGCGAGCGCATGTTCATCGGGCGCGACACCCATACGCTGATCGCCGAGGCGGGCGGCCCGGCCCAGCTCTCCGGGGCCGTCATCACCGAGATCGACGGCGACAGCGGCAGGTTCACCGCGGAGGCGCTCGAGCACGCGATCCACGGCTCCGGGCCCGGCGGGCGCTACGGGCCGCGCGAGCGTCTCGTGTCGGTCGAGCAGACGACGAACATGGGCGGCGGGCGCGTCTGGCCGCTCGAGCAGGTGCGCGCCGTGCTCGCCGTCGCCCGCGCCTCGGGGCTCGCGACCCACCTCGACGGCGCGCGGCTGATGAACGCCGTGGTGGCCAGCGGCGTCGATGCCGCCGACTGGGCCGGCGCCTTCGACAGCGCATGGCTGGACTTCACCAAGGGCCTCGGCGCCCCGGTCGGCGCCTGCCTGGCCGGCTCGGCCGCCTTCATCGAGGAGGCGTGGCGCTGGAAGCAGATGGTCGGCGGAGCCATGCGCCAGTCGGGCATCGTGGCCGCGGCCGGGCTCTACGCGCTCGACCACAACGTGGAGCGCCTGGCCGACGACCACGCCCGCGCCAAGCGCCTGGCCGAGGGGCTCGCGGAGCTGCCCGGCGTCGAGCTCGACCCCGCCACGGTGGAGACGAACATCGTCATCTTCGCGGTCCCCGACGCGGGCGCCTTCACCGCGGCCCTGGCCGCCGAGGACGTCGAGATGAGCCACTTCGGCCCGACACGCGTGCGCGCCGTGACGCACCTCGACGTCGACGACGAGGGGATCGAGCGGGCGCTCGCCGTCGCCGCGCAAGCGCTGCAATAGCTGGCACGGGATACCCGTCGAGCCGGAGCCGGTGTAGCGTCGTCGCATGCCTACGGTCGCGGTTCTCGGGGGCGGCGTGGCGGGCCTGTCAGCTGCCCACGAGCTCGTCGAGCGCGGCTTCTCGGTCACGGTCTACGAGAGCAGCCCGCGCTTCGGCGGCAAGGCGCGCAGCTACGGCGTGCGCGGGTCGGGCACCGGCGGGCGCCACGACCTCCCGGCCGAGCACGGCTTCCGGTTCTTCCCGGGCTTCTATCGCCACCTGCCCGACACCATGAAGCGGATCCCCGGCCCCCGCGCCGGCCACCACGTCTTCGACGAGCTGGTGGCGGCCGACCGGATGATGCTCGCGCGCGAGAACGGAGCCAACGAGCTCATCACGGCCGCACACGCGCCGGCCTCGCTCGACGACTTCGCCGCCGTCACGAAGTTCATGTTCACGGTCTTGACGGGGCTGGGCATCTCGCCCGAGGATCAGGCCTTCTTCGTCGATCGGCTGCTGGTGCTGCTGACCAGCTGCGACGAGCGCCGCTACGGGCAGTGGGAGAACCAGTCGTGGTGGGAGTTCGTCGATGCCACGAACCGTTCGCCGGGCTTTCGCCGCTTCCTGGCCGACGGACTCACGCGCATGCTGGTGGCGGCCCAGGCGCAGGAGATCAGCGCGCGCACCGGCGGCTACATCCTGCTGCAGCTGATCTTCGACCTCTCGCGCGCGGGCGGCCACGCCGACCGCCTGCTCGACGGGCCGACGAGCGAGGTGTGGATCGACCCCTGGGTCGCGCACCTGCGCGGCGCCGGCGTCGACCTGCGGACCGACAGCGAGGTCGACGGGATCGACTGCGCCCACGGACGGATCGCCGGGGTGACAGTCGATCACCACGGCACGCGCGAGACGGTCACTGCCGACCACTACGTCTCGGCGATGCCCGTCGAGCAGCTTCGCCCGCTGCTCAGCCACGAGCTGGTCACGGCCGAGCCGCGTCTGGCGGGGACGCGCCGGCTGCGCACGCGCTGGATGAACGGTGTGATGTTCTACCTGCACCGCGACGTGCCGATCCTGGCCGGGCACACGATCTACAGCGACTCCGACTGGGCGCTGACCTCGATCTCGCAGCGCCAGTTCTGGCCGCGCACCGACTTCGCGGGCCTTGGCGACGGGCACGTCGGCGGCATCCTCTCGGTCGACGTGTCCGACTGGGAGCGGCCGTCGCGACGCACCGGCAAGGTGGCCTCGAAGTCCAGCGCCGACGAGATCAAGGCCGAGGTATGGGCGCAGCTCAAGGACCACCTCAACGACCCCGGCCACGTCGTCCTCGACGACGCCAATCTCGCGAGCGCCTTCCTCGACGAGGACATCACCTTCCCCAACCCGAGCGCGGCCGCGAACGCCGAGCCGCTGCTCATCAACACCGCCGGCTCGTGGTCCGACCGGCCCGAGGCGGTGACCAGCGTGCCGAACCTCTTCCTCGCCTCGGACTTCGTGCGCACGTACACCGATCTGGCCACGATGGAGGGCGCCAACGAGGCCGCCCGGCGTGCGGTCAACGGCATCCTCGACGCGACGCGGTCGAACGCCAGGCGCTGCGATGTCTGGAAGCTCGCGGAGCCCTCGATCTTCGGGCCGGCGCGCGCGCTGGACCGGGTGCGCTGGCTGCTCGGCCACCGGCCGGCCAAGCCGCCGCTGCGCGTGACCGCAGACGGCGGGCTCGAGCCGGTGGGAGTGCTCGGGCGCCTGGCGCTGCGCTAGGCGCGCTGCGCCAGCCGCTCGGCCGGTCAGACCTGGACGCCGTAGGCCTCGGTGAAGGCTGCCTGCGCGTAGGCCAGTGACGCGTACCCGAAGCCGTTGTCGCCCCAGGCGGTGCCCCAGCTGTTGCGCACGATGAAGCTGTCCTTGCGGTAGCCGACGAGGGCCACGCAGTGCCCCCCGCGGGTGGTGTCGGGCTGGTACTCGACCATGTTGCCCTTGTTGTCGGTGGCGGCGTCCCACGTCGCGTCCACGTCCAGGCGCGTGAGGATCGGCCCCTTGGTCGCCAGCCACGTCTTCCAGTTGGCCAGCGTCGTCCCCAGGTTGAAGTAGGTGAGGATCTTCAGCTGCGACGCGAGCGCGTAGAACGTCTTCGCGTCGTTGGGGTACAGGGCGCCTGTGGCGAAGGGCAGGACGGCGTCGCGCACGGCGCCGAACTTGCGGGCGACGTCGAGCGCCGCCTTGAGGCTCGTGCCCTCCTCCTCGATGAACGAGGTCGGCTGGGTCGTGTCCGCGTCGGTCTCCTTGGACGCCATCCAGATGAAGCGCGGCGCGAGCAGCTCGTTGTTCTTGACGCGCCCCGCCTGGACGAAGTGCCAGCGCAGGAGCCCGTCGGCGGTCCCCCACCCGACGCACGACCCCGTCGAGCCCTGGTCGTTGACCTTCCACCACGCCGCGCGCAGGTCCTTGCTCGGCGGCACGGTGGGCGCCCTCGCGACGGCATCCGTCGCGGCGGCGTGCTCGAAGGTGAAGTCCTCCTCGGTCTTCGCCGACGGCTTGACGTTGAGGATCCGCTTCGGCTGCGGGGATCGACGCCTGGTCGTCCGTCGCTTCGGTGCGGGCATGGCGATACCTCCTGGTGCGGGACGCTGGAGGTCCAGCGTCCCATTGGGGAAGACGGGGGCGCGGCGCGAGCCTAACGCCGCCCCCGTCCCCGCGGGAGATCACACGTCCGCGTCGACCTCCCCGTCGTCGCTGTCCTCGATCGCGTCGTCGTCGTCGTCCTCGGCGTCGCCACCGTCGCCGTCCGGCAGCGTGGCGTCGTCGTCGTCGATGTCGAGCACGGCGGCGCGGACCTCGATGCCGCTGGAGGCGGCCTCCTGCTCGCGCTCCTGCTCGCCCGTCAGGTCGGGCTGCTGCTCGTCGGTCATGGCCCTCTCCTATCCGAGGAAGTCGTAGGTCAGGTAGTAGTTCGGCCGCCCCGGGGTCATCGAGTCGACGGGCGGC
Organism: uncultured Actinomycetes bacterium; assembly: GCA_963807305.1. GTDB lineage: Bacteria > Actinomycetota > Thermoleophilia > Solirubrobacterales > Solirubrobacteraceae > JAOPZW01. Next base: position 1,343 of record CAWEBN010000009.1, on the reverse strand, counting down.
GACCCGTGGCCGATGAACTCCTGGCCGGGCAGGCCGCAGTAGAGCTCGACGTGGTGCGTCCTGCCGCCGTGGACCCCGTACATCCCGAGGTCGCCGGGGCGCGGGCTGGTCGTCACCGTGCCCTTCGGGTCGATCGAGAAGGTCGAGGCGAACTCGTGCGCGACGGTCGCCGGCGACGGCAGCCCCGCCGCCTTGTAGACCGCGGCGACGAACTGCGAGCAGTCCGAGCGCCAGTCGCTGGGCGTCGGCTTGAGGAACTCCGCGTTGGCCTTGCCGCCGGCGAGGTAGTGGTAGGCCTTGGGATTGGCGCGGTAGTTCGCCGCGGCCTGCTGGGCGAGCTCGACGACGCGCTTGCGGGCGGTGCCCGATGCCGCGACCGCGGCCGCGCGCTGCTTGCGCATCGCGATCATGTGGGCGAGGCGCTTCTTGGCGAGCGCCTTCTGCCCGTCGGTGCGCCGGCCCGGGTTGCGGATCATGCGCTGGACCCCGATCGGGATCTCGCCCGCGTCCATCTTGGCGATCGTCTCGCGCTGGGCCCCGAGGGCCCACGCCGCGGCGACGACCGCCGCCATCGTCTTGGCGCCGACGACGCCGTCCTCGTCGAGCGCGACCTCCGAGAGGCCGCGGCGCTGCAGGCGGCGGTTGGTGGCGGCCTGCAGCGCGCGCGCCGCCTCGCTCTTCGCGCCCCGGTGGAGGACCTGCATCGGGTGTTCCTGCTGCGTGGCCATGTGCGCTCCCGTTCGTCGTGTCCCTGTGCACGACCTAGGAGCGCCGGCGTCCGCGGCGAGATACGCCCGGCCCTAGCGCACGAGGCGCACCTCGAGCGCGCCCGCGCCGTCGCCCGAAGGGTCGCCGGCGCCGTGGAGCAGGCCGAGGATGTCGGCGACGTAGGACTGCGTCTCGGGGATGGCGGGCACGCAGCCGCACGCCCGGACGCGCGCCGCGCCCGCGTTGTAGGCGGCCAGCGCGAGCGGGACCGACGCGAAGGCGCGCAGGAGGTCGCGCATGAGGTGGGCCTGAGCGTCGATCGCGCGCTCGGCGTCGAAGGGGTCGGCGAGTCCGTAGCCGGCCGCCGTGGCCGGCATGAACTGCGCGATGCCCAGCGCCCCCGCGGCCGACCGCGCGAACGGGTTGAAGTGCGACTCCTCGTAGAGCTGTGCCGCGAGCAGGGCACCGGCGACGCTCCAGCGCTGCGCCGCACGGGCGATCGCGGGCGCGAAGCGCGCGGGGACGAAGGACGGCAGCGCCCCCGACGACGCGCCGTCGTCGCCGTAGCCCAGCGACGACGAGCCGGCGTTGAGGGAATAACCGAAGTGCCAGGCTTCCCACGCGTAGCGCTGGAC
>CAWEBN010000008.1:0-531212 GCA_963807305.1 uncultured Actinomycetes bacterium | reverse complement strand
CGGCGCCGACCCCAAGGTCGGCGACATCATCACCTTCCACCCGCCGGCCGGGGCCGACGAGACGCCGCCGCGCTGCGGCGCACAGCAGGCCGACGACCAGCCGTGCCCGGCGCCGACGCCGACGCAGTCCAAGCAGACCTTCATCAAGCGGGTCGTCGGGGTGGGGGGCGACCGCATCTCGGTGCGCGGCGGCCACGTCGTACGCAACGGCAAGCTCCAGAGCGAGCCGTTCATCGCGTCCTGCGCCGGAGGTCAGGGCTGCGACCTGCCGCGGACGATCACGATCCCGCGCGGCTACGTCTTCTGCATGGGCGACAACCGCGGCGCGTCCGACGACGGGCGCTTCTGGGGCCCGATCCCGATCGATTGGGTCATCGGCGAGGCCTTCGCGACGTACTGGCCGCCGAGGCGCATCGGCACGCTTTAGCGGCGCCATGTATCAGCGGGCAGCCCGCGGCGCTCCTTCGGGGCATGGCGGCAGGCAGCACACGCATCTCGGGCCGGACCTGGCGGAGGGTCGGGGGCCTCGCGGCGGTCGGACTCGTGATCGCGGCACTTGGCTCAGGCCACTCGCGGTCGTCCGAGGGTACGTCGCCCAGTCCGTCGGCCTACCCGACTTCCGTGGGCGCCCCGAGCGACACGTCCGTGGACCCCGCGGCGGAGCTCGAGCGCCAGCGACAGGCCGTCCAGGCTCTGCAAGAGGGCTCGCAGCAGAGCTACGACGCGGCCCAGAACACCGCCGGCTCGCTCACGCCGTAGCGGCGCCTTTAGGCTCGGCGCCATGCGCGCCTTCAACCTCCACACCGCCACGTACGAGTACCCCGCCGACAACCCCGATGGCTACCGGCGCGGCCAGGCGCGCGTCGGGGAGGCGATCGGGTCGAACCGGATCGGCGGCACCGTCTACGAGCTGCCGCCCGGCGAGAGCGCCTGGCCCTACCACTACGAGCTGGGCGACGAGGAGTGGATGATCGTCCTCGACGGCCGCGTCGCCGTGCGCACGCCGGAAGGCGAGCAGGAGCTCGGGCCCGGCGACGTCGGGTGCTTCCTGGAGGGCCCCGACGGCGCGCACAAGATGGTCAATCGCGCCGCCGAGACCGCCCACGTCCTGATGCTCTCGACCCGCCGCTGGCCGGCGGTCGCGGTCTACCCCGACAGCGAGAAGGTCGGGGTCTTCGGCGACGATCCGGGCGCGCGGGTCATGGTCCGGCGGTCGAGCTCCGTGGATTACTGGGACGGGGAGGAGTAGGCGCGTCCGCGATCGCCTCGCGTGCTGCCCGAGGGCGCACGCCTGAGGACGACGACCCGCCGCCAACCGCCGGCCGCCTCCCTTCCCTCGATGATGCTTTTTTGGGCGCCGCGCAGCGCCGCGAGACCCCGCGCGGAACCGCGAGCGAGCGGCTCAGGCGACCGCCGTCTCCTGCTCCTCGTAGACGCGGATGAAGCGCAGGTAGTTCTCGGCGATCTGCGCCGCTGCCGCCTCGCGGTCGAGCGACCCGTCGAGGTAGCCCTTCAGCGCGTCCCACCAGATCGAGCGGCCGATCGCGAAGCCGACGAAGCCCTCGACGGGCGAGGCGGCGCGCAGCCACTGGTCGACCTTCTCGTCGCTGGCGCCGCGGCCGAGCAGGACGCAGACGACGCCCTCGCGCCCGGAGCCCACGCGGGTCTGCTTGGCCAGCATCTCGGCGTCCTCGCGTGCGTCGACGCCCTCGATCTTCCAGATGTCGACCTCGCAGCCGAAGTCCTGGGTCTCGGCGATGGCGCGGCGCATGAGCTCGGGCCGCAGCTCGGCGTCGTAGCGATCGGTGTCGCCGCCGACCGAGGCGAGCTGCTCGTCCGTGGCGGGCACCAGGAGCTCGAAGAGGAACTTGCGGTCGTTCTCGTGCAGCCAGTCGGCCAGGCGCTTGAGGCGCTCGAGCTGGCGCTCGTTGAGGTCGGCGTCGTCCTCGGGGTTGTAGCGGACGAGGACCTTCGAGAAGTCGGGGTCGAAGTTCGTGATGTGCGCGCCGAAGTCGTCGCCATACTGGAAGTCGAACTCGTTCTGGCCGGACTTCTCGACCGGCATCGCGAGCTTGAGGCCCTTGTCGTTGGCCTCCTCCGGCACCGTCCCGCCGAACTGCTCGTCGACGAGCACGCCGACCTGGTCGCCCTGCACCGAGCCGATCTCGGTCGCCTTCACCATGCCCTCGTAGATGAGGTGCTTGGAGTCGGTGATGCGCTCGGTCTCCTCGGGCGTCGGATCGCCCTGGATGCCGAACATCTTCTTCTGGAACGAGCCGCGGTGGTCGAAGGCGAGGAAGTAGAGCTTGCCGTCGTAGCCCAGGGCCATGGTGGTCCCCCTGTGTCGGAGTCGTGATCGTGCGCTACCCGGAGTCTAGGACGATGGAGCGCGGCGCGTGGGTACCCTGCCGCGCCATGGAGCACCACTTCCACGGGCCGAGCTACACGCTCGGCATCGAGGAGGAGCTCATGATCGTCGACCCCGAGGGCTACGGCCTGGTCAACGCGATCGAGTCCCTGCTGCAGGACGCCGAGGACGGCGAGATCAAGCCCGAGCTCATGGAGTCGGTGCTCGAGATCTCGACCAATCCCGCGCCCGACACGGCCAGCGCCGGCGAGCAGCTGCGCCGCCTGCGCACCCAGGTTCACCGCACCGCGCAGGGGCGCGGCCTGACGATCGGCTCGGCGGGCACGCATCCGTTCGCGATGTGGGAGGACCAGCGCATCGTCGCCCGCGCCCGCTACCGCGAGCTCGTGACGGCTCTGCGCTTCGTCGCGCGCCAGGAGCTGATCTTCGGCATGCACGTGCACGTCGGCGTCGACGACCCCGACAAGGCCATCCACGTGGCCAACGGGATGCGCGTGCACCTGGCGGTGCTCCTGGCGCTGAGCGCCAACTCGCCCTTCTGGCGCGCCGACGCGACCGGGCTGCTCTCGGCCCGCACGCCGATCTTCCGGACCTTCCCGCGCGTGGGCATCCCGCCGCACTACCGCGACTGGGCCCACTACGAGCGCGAGATCGCCTTCATGGTCGAGTCGGGGGTCATGGAGGACTACACATGGCTCTGGTACGACGTGCGCCCGCATCCCAAGTTCGGGACGGTCGAGGTGCGGGTCTGCGACTCCCAGACCCGCGTCGAGCACACGCTCGCGCTCGCCGCGCTGGTCCAGGCGATGGTCAAGGAGCTCTGCGAGCACTACGACGCGGGCGGCGCGCTCGCCGACTACCCGTGGCAGATGCTCGACGAGAACAAGTGGCTGGCGGCCCGCCACGGCCTCGACGGCGACCTCGTCGACCTGCCCTCCAGCGAGCGGGTGGCCACCAAGGCCCTCGCGCGGCGCCTGAACGACCGCCTGCGCGAGCACGCCCAGGACCTCGGCTCGGCGGCGGAGCTCGAGGGGATCGACGACCTCCTCGCCCGCGGCAACGGCGCCCAGCGCCAGCTCGTGGTCTACGAGGCCAACCACGACCTGCGCGAGGTCATGGCCGAGATCGTGGCGGCGACGGCGCCGTCCGGCGCCTAGGCCTGCGCGAAGCGCTGCGCGAGCTGGTGGCGGACGCCGAGGACGAAGCCGTCGAGCGTCTGCTGCGTGTCGGAGTCGATCGCGTCGAAGCTGACGCCGCTGCCGTCGCTGACGTTGCGGACGATCCGACCGCTCGCGGTCACCGTGCCGTGGCCGCCGGGCAGGTCGAGCTCGATGCGGACCGCACCCGAGAGGTCCTTGCGGTCCAGCAGCACGCCGCCGGCGCTGATGTCGACGGTCTGCATGGTCTCCTGGGGGCCGGCCTCGGCCCCGTCCTCGGTCAGCGGCGTGACCAGGATCGGCAGCGTGCAGTTCAGGCGCACGAAGCGGCGCAGCTCGCGCGGCGCCACGGCGTCGTCGATGCGAAAGCGCGCGCTGACGTCGTCGCCGCCCAGCAGCGTGCCCGAGAGCATCACGATCTGCCGGTCGTGCTCGAAGCTCATCTCGGCCTCGGCGGGCAGCGGGCGGGCGGCCGCGGGGACCCCGCGGGGCACGGCGAGGGTGGTCTCGGTCCCGCGCACGTGCACAACTCGCGCGGAGAATCGCGCGTTGCGCACGTGAAGGTTCACGGATTGGAAGTCTGCGGGACGGGGTGCCACCACACTCGTTCATCGGTCGTGGACAGCGGCGGTTGAGAGCATACGTGCGCGCGGGCCTAGAATCGGGGCAGCAATGGCACAGATGCCCGATCTCAACGTCGTCTGCAAGAACTGCGGCAACGAGGTCAGTCCCTACATCACCGAGTGTCCGTACTGCGGCAACCGGCTGCGCAAGCGCGCGCCGAAGATCGAGCGCGACGGCACGGTCTCCGAGCCGCGCAAGGCGCGCAAGGCGCGTAAGCCGGCTGCACCGCGGCTGTCGCGCTTTCGCTCCGGGGAGATCCCCGGCATCCGCGGCGAGCTCACGGCGCGCCCGTACGCGACGCTGACGCTCGTCGTCCTCTCGCTCTTCGGCTACCTGCTGCTCTTCCCGATTGCGCTGGCCGACATCGGCGTCACGGGGCCGATCAACGGCCAGTGGTGGCGGGTGGCGACGTCGCCCTTCCTGTACGCGAGCATCTGGTACGAGCTGGCCGCGGTCACCGCCATCGCGGTCTTCGGGTGGCTGCTGGAGCGCCGCCACGGGCCGCTCGTGGTCGTCGGCCTGTTCGTGCTGTGCGGGATGGGCGGCATCGCGCTGGCGGTCGCCGTCGATCCGACGCCGCTGGCCATCGGCGGCAACGGCGCGGCGCTCGGCCTGCTGTGCGCGTGGGCCGTCCCCGACCTCATGGCGCGCAGCCGCGGCGACGAATACGACGGCGACCTGCTCGGCACCGCGGTCTTTGCGGCGGTGCTGTTGCTCATGCCGCTGGCGGTCGTGGACGCGAGCGCGATCGCCGGCTTTGCGGGCGGCGCAGCGGGTCTGCTGGTGGGCTTGGTGCTGGCTCGCGCGCGCATCGCCTAGATTGGCCTCGATGCCCGACCGGCGATACAGCGCCGAGGAGGTCGACGCCGCGCTCGCGGCGCTGGCCGACCCCGAACACTTCGCCCATGCCCAGGAGATCGTCACCCACGCGGCGCCGGGGCTTCAGCGCGTGCTCAACGAGGCGCTGGCCGAAGGCGGCTGGTTCGGCGGCGCCCACGAGGCGCAGCTCAGCCAGGCGGCGTCGATCGAGGATCCCGAGGAGCGCCTGCGGATGATCCGCACGCTCGTCGCGGACGAGACGCGCCTGGGCATGTTGGTCGGCGTGGCGGTCGGGCTCGAGCTCGCTCACGAGCTGATGCGATCCAACGAGACAGGAGACGAACGCTGATGGACATCCGCTTCCTCGGTCACGCGGCCTTCGCGCTGGAGCACGGCGGTACGACCGTGCTCATCGACCCGTTCCTGACCGGCAATCCGAAGGCCGCCGCGTCGGCCGACGAGGTCGCCGCCGACGCGATCCTGCTCAGCCACGGCCACGGCGACCACTACGGCGACACCGTCGCCATCGCCAAGCGCACCGGCGCGACGGTCGTCGCCATCACCGAGATCGCCGGCGAGATCGGCGAGGAGGGCGTCGAGGCAATCGACGTCAACCTCGGCGGCACCGCCGAGTTCGACTGGGGCACGGTGCGCCTCACGCCGGCCTGGCACACCTCCACGACCCCCAAGGGCACGGTCAGCACGCCGGCGGGCCTCGTCGTCGAGTTCGGCGACAAGCGCATCTACCACCTAGGCGACACAGCGCTCTTCAGCGACCTCGCGCTGCCCAGGCGCCGCGGGCACCTCGACGTCGCGCTCATGTGCATCGGCGGCCACTACACGATGGACCGCTTCGACGCCGTGGCTGCGGCCGAGCTCGTGGGCGCCGACCAGGTCATCCCGTGCCACTACGACACGTTCCCGCTCGTGGAGACCGACGCCCAGGCGTTCAAGTCCGACGTCCAGAACGCCGGCTTCGCCGAGGTCGTCGTGCTCCAGCCGGGCGAGACCCACACGACATGACCACCGCGGTGGTGCTCATCGAGGCCGAGCGCGACGCGATGTCCGCGCTCGGCGGCGCGCTGGCCGACCTCGACGGCGTGGCCGAGGCCTACTCGGTCACCGGCGAGTGGGACTTCGTCGCCATCATCAGGGTGCCCCGCCACGAGATGCTGGCCGACGTCGTCACCGGGGAGCTGGTCAAGCTCCCCGGCGTCAGCCGGACCCAGACGATGGTCGCCTTCGAGGTCTTCTCGCGCCACGACCTCGAAGCGATGTTCTCCATCGGGTCCTAGGGCATCGTGCGCTCGCGCGCTGCAGCGCGCGCCAACAAAGCGGCTCGTCCGCGTGAGCTTGGGATTGCGACGCGGCGAGGGCACCGAGGCGAAGTAGCGCCTGCGCTGCGCTCGTGCCGCGCGCGGCCTGCGTGAGCTCGTCGCTTGACGAGCGTCAACGCGCCAGCGAGAACCTGCGTGCTGCCTTGTGCATGTATGCGATGCAAAACGCCGCACGCGTCGCGCGAGTCGGCGCCGACGCGCCACGGCCGGCCACGAGCACTCCGGCCACCGCGGACTCGTTCCCCTCAGTGCCCTCGCCACGCGGCATCCCAAGCGCGAACGACGAGGCCGAGCGCCAGCGACCACCCAACGCACCCACCTGTCGCGCGAAATCACTCATTTAGGGGCCCGCGGCCACGAACTCGGCGGCCAAGAGGTCCATGAGCAGGCCGTCGTGCCAGGTGCCGTCGGCGCCCAGCTCGTAGTCGCGCAGGCGCCCCACGGGCTTGAAGCCGAGCGCCGCGTAGGTGCGGATCGCGCGCTCGTTGTCGGCCGCCGGGTCGATGGTGAAACGGTGGTGGCCGCGCTCGAGGTAGTGCACGATGGCCAGCCGCAGCGCCTCACGCCCGAGGCCCTGCCGGTGGCGGGCGGTGGTCAGGAAGATGTCGAGCCCGACGGAGCGGTACATCGGGTCGGTGTTCTCCTCGCAGCCCAGCCAGCCGGCGAGGGCGCCCTCCACGACGATCGCGAACCGAGCCTCGGGGCCGAGGAGCTCCTCGCGGTCGGGCTGCTCGGCCTGAGGCCCCCACCAGCGCGCGACCGCGGGCTCGGCGAGGATGGCGATCAAGCCGTCGAGGTCGTCCTCGGCGAGCGGTCGCAGGAGCACGCGCTCGCCGCGCAACGTGGGGAGATCCATGCCCTCAGTGTCGCCGATCGGATGCAAGTTGGCCGGCCAGCCAGTCGCGCGCTAGGCTCGCGCGCATGACCGAGCACGCCCCGCCCCGCACCGAGCGCGTGGACTTCCGCGCGACGAGCGATCCCGCCCTTCAGGAGTCCGCCGACCGCGGCGAGGCCCACCTCCTGACCTATCGCGAGCTCTACGAGCTGTGGGAGCGACAGCAGTGGGCGGTGCAGGACCTCGACTTCACCCAGGACCGCATCGACTGGCACGAGCGCATCGACCCGGAGGAGCGCGTGGCGCGGATGTACGGGCTGAGCTCGTTCTTCGTCGGCGAGCAGCGCGTGGCCGCCGAGCTCGGGCCGATCATGCGCGCGGTCCCCGACGAGGACATGCGCATCTTCCTCTGCACCCAGATCGCCGACGAGGCGCGCCACGTCGCCTTCTTCGACCGCTTCTACCGCGAGGTCGGCGTGCTCGAGGCCGACGGCCTGCAGGCGCGCCTCGAGGAGACCAGCGAACACCTCAACCCGGAGTTCCACACGCTGTTCGACGAGATGCTGCACGGCCGCGTCGACCGCCTGGCGGTCGAGCCCGAGGACCGCGAGGCGCTCGTCGAGGCGATCACGATCTACCACATGATCACCGAGGGGATGCTGGCCCTGACCGGCCAGCACTTCATCATCGACTTCAACGAGCGGGCCGGCACGCTGCCCGGCTTCGTGGCCGGCTTCACGAACGTCGCGCGCGACGAGCACCGCCACGTGGCCTTCGGCGCGCGCTTCCTGCGCGACATGGCGCGCGAGGACCCACGCTACGCGGCCGCGATCCAGCGCGCGCTGGCCGAGGCGGGACCGGTGGCCGAGGGCGTCCTGCGCCCGAAGTGGATCCCGCAGGACGTCGGCGACGACGCCGAGCTCTTCGGCGGCGCGTCGGTGGGGGAGACGCGCGCCTTTGCCCTGCAGGCCCTGGCGCGCCGGCTGAAGGTCATCGGCCTGGCGGCCGCCGCCTGACGCCCCAGCTACCCTGACCACCATGTCCGTCGTGCGCGAGGAGTTCGGCCCGACGCTGCCCGAGCTGCTCGGGCCGCGGCTGCACGTCCCGGTTCGCACGATCTGGCGCGTGCTGGCGGCGGCCGGGCTTGTCGTGGTGCTCGTGCTGGCCTGGCTGGTCTTCGTGCGCAGCACCCCCGGTCAGGCGGGGGCCGTGGTTCACAAGCCGGTGGCCTACAACCTCATCTACACCGATGCGCTGCACCGCGTCGCGCCGCGGTCGGGAGAGACGCTGCGCCTGCAGACGAGCGCCGGGTCGCCGCAGTCCTTCGCCGTGCGCCCCCTGCGCCTCGGGCCCTACAAGGGCGACGTCAGCGCGAACCTCACGCTGCTCTCGGCGCACCTCATCAAGCAGATGGAGGCCCAGTATCCGGGCTTCCTGTGGCGCGGAGACGGGCGCGTGAACATCAACCAGCAGCCCGGCTACCAGATCGTCTTCCAGACGACCCTCGGCGGGCGCACGACGTACGGCAAGCGTGTGCTGCTGGTGCCCGGACCCGATCCGCCGCCGACCGCCGGGCTCGACATCACGATGCTCTCCGCGCGCTCGACTGCCATCCCGCAGGCCGACGCGGTGGCCGCCAACGGCGCGCTCAAGACGCCGTTGCGCTCCGTGCGCTTCGGCGCGAACAGGCCGTAGGGCGTTCGTGAGCGACGATCTCGGCTGGGACGAGTTCGTGCGGGTCGACATGCGCGTCGGGCGCATCGTCGACGTCGAGGACTTCCCCGAGGCGCGCCGGCCGGCGTGGAAGCTGCGCGTCGACTTCGGCGAGCAGATCGGCGTGCGCCGCTCGTCGGCGCAGATCACCAACTACGAGCGCGACGCGCTCGTCGGGCGCCGCGTGATCGGCGTCGTGAACTTCCCGCCCAAGCAGATCGGGCCCGTGCGCTCCGAGTGCCTGGTCCTCGGCACCTACACGGCCGACGGCACGGTGCTGCTCCTCGCGCCCGAGCCCGAGGCGGCGCTGGGCGACCGCGTCGGGTAGCTACGGGGCCGGCTCGGCCGGCGGCCGACGGCACGGTGCTGCTCCTCGCGCCCGAGCCCGAGGCGGCACTGGGCGACCGCGTCGGGTAGCTACGGGGCCGGATCGGCCGGCGGCTGCGGCGCGGCGTCCGCCGGGGGCGGCGGGTCGCCGGCGGGTGCGGGGTCGTCCGCCGGCGGCGGCGCCGGTGCGGTGCCCGTATCGACCGGCGGCGCGGTGACCGGCGGGGCGGGCGGCGGCGTCGTGGCGTCCACCGGATCGGCGGCGGGCGCCGGAGCGGGCGGGGGCGACGGCGCGGCCTGCTGGTCCGGGTCGCCGGAGGTCACCACGCCGGGCGCGTCCGACGGGAGGGTCGTGGTCGACGAGCCCTGCTGGGGCGCCGGCGCGGGCGCAGCCTTGACGGGCTGCGTGGGGCTGACGGGCTTGCCCTGCGCGTCGCCCTTGCTCGCCTGCGTGTCCTTGTTCTTGTCGGTGGCGGGCTTCGCGGCCAGCTTGTGGGTGCTCGTGCGCTCGACCGGGGCGGCCGCGGGCTGCGGCTGGGAGGCCACGACCTGCGGCGAGGCGGGCACCGTGGCGGCGGCGGCGACGGCGGTGTGGTGGGCGAGCGGGCGACGCTGGGCGGCGTGGTCGACCTCGACCGCGCCGGCCGTGACGATCGCGGCGGCGGCCAGCCCGGCGACGGCCTTCGAGGCGACGGCCCCGACGCCGGCCGACAGCGCGCTGCCCGCGCCCGCGCCGGCCGCGCCGGCCCCGGCGCCCGCCGCCGCGGCGCTCCCGCCGGCGCTGGCCGTCGTGCCGAGGTTGGCGAGCACGAGCTTCTTGAGCAGCAGCAGCGGGCCGACGGGGAAGACGGCGGCCAGCGCGCGGTTGGTCTGGCGCAGCTGCTTGCGGAAGGCGGAGCAGTGGTCGCACTGGCGCAGGTGGCGGCGGACCGGCGCGGTCATGCGGTGGAGGCCCTCGGCCACCTCGCCGAGCTCCTCGCGCACCTCGTCGCACGTGAGGTGGCGGGCCTGGGCCGACTCGGCCAGCGAGACCCGCGCGCGCACGAGCAGCGACTTCACGCTGGGGATGGTCGTGTCCATCGCCTCGGCGATCTGGTCGTAGCTCAGCGCGTCGATCTCGCGCAGCAGCAGCGCCGTGCGCTGCGTCTCGGGCAGCCCCTGCACGTCCTCGACGAGCAGGCGGAACTCCTCGCGACGGTGGACCTTGTCGGCCGCCGAGGTGCCGTTCTCGGACAGGTGGACGTCCATCGAGTCCACCCCGATGGCCTGGACGCGGCGCAGGTGGTTCAGCGAGCGGTTGCGCGCGATGCGGTACAGCCACGGGCGCACGTTGAGCGCGCGTTCGTCGGCGATCATCGCGTTGAAGGCCGCGGCAAAGACCTCCTGCAGAACGTCCTCGGCGTCCTCGCGCGAGCCCAGCATGTGCCGGCAGAAGGCGAGCAGCCGTGCCTGGTAGCGGCCGACCAGCGCCTCGTAGGCCGCCTGGTTGCCGCGCCGGGTAAGGGCGACGAGACGCTCATCGGATTGGATCCGAAGCAGGGGCGTCGGGCCGCGAAGGCCGTCGGTGCTGACGTGCTGGAGGGCTGAGGCTTCCACGCGTGAAGAAGGGGCTCGCGTGCTGAGAACACAGGCGGGCCCCTGAAGGTTGCGTTGCACAGGGTAGCCCCGGATGTGCCGGCACGCGCACACCGGGCGAGGACTCTCACGAAGCCCTCATCGGCGATGCCCGGGGCGGGATTCGAACCCGCACGCTCTCGCGAGCAGCGACTTTTAAGGTCGCGGCCTCTACCAGTTGGGCTACCCGGGCGTAGGTCGGATCGTACGTTCCGGCTCAAGTTCGGCGCCCGAACTCCCGATGAGCAGTCCTAGGACATGGGGGGGCCGTCCCGCGTACTCGTGGATCCCGTGGATCCCACGCACAATCGCCGCCATATCGCGCGGTCGCTCGGCATGCTCTTCCTCATCGAGGGGACGCTCGGGCAGGTCTGGCTCCTGCTGCCCCACGACACCGGCCAGCCGCTGCCGCTCGTGGCCATCTGCGTCCTGGCCCAGGTGCTGGGCATCTGGATGCGCCGCGGCGGCATGGATTTCGCCCCGCTGTGGGTGCTGAAGGCGATGATCGCCCTCGGGACGCTGCTGGCGGTCGCCGGCTCCGTCTTCTCCGGTTCGACGACGACCGGCTTCGCCTTCCTCTTCTTGTGGGTCACCCCGTACGCCGTCTACTTCGGCCTGCGGCAGGCCGCGCTGCAGACCGTGCTCGCGGTCCTCGGGCTCATCGGCTCGCGCGTCGCGCTCGCCCAGGGGGGCTTCGACATAAGCCAGCTGGGTGGATGGCTGCTGCCGACGGCGACGATCATCGTCGTCTCCTCGATCGTCTACCAGCTCACCCGCGAGCTCGGCCGCTCCGACCGCGAGCGGATCGTCTCCGAAAGCGAGCGCGCCGAGGCCGAGGCGCGGCGCGCGGCCTCAGAGCGCGAACGCGCCCACCGCGAGGCGGCCATGGCGCGCCTCGCCGGCCTGGCGCTGCGCGCCACCGATCGGGCGCTCCTGCTCGACGAGACGGTGCGCGTGCTGACCGAGACCCTGCGCGTCGAGCACTGCGCCATCCGCGAGCTGCAGCCCGACGGCACGCACATGGAGGCCGTCGCCGCGGTCGGCTTCGAGATCGGCGCCGAGGTACCCGCCGACGAGCAGCGCTTCGCCGGCCACGTGCTCGCCGGCGACGAGCCCCTCATCGTCTGGGAGTGGGCCAGCGAGCGCCGCTTCACGGTCCCGAGCCTGCGCGAGCGCGGGATCCGCGCCACCGCCGCCGCGGCCATCCGGGGGCGCTCGGGCGCCTTCGGCGTCATCGGCGTGCACTCGGCCACGGTCGGGGCCTTCTCCGGCGAGGAGGGCCAGTGGCTGCAGTCGATCGCCGACCTGCTGGCCTCGGCGCTCGACCGCGAGCGCTCGGAGGCGTTCATGCGCCACCAGTCGCTGCACGACGCGCTCACGGGCCTGCCCAACCGCGCGCTGCTCTTCGACCGCGTCGAGCACGCCTTCGGGCGCGCCGAGCGCTTCGGCTTCGGCGTGGCCGTCCTCCTGCTCGACGTCGACGGCTTCAAGACGGTCAACGACTCGCTCGGCCACCAGGCCGGCGACGAGCTGCTCATCGAGGTCGGCTCGCGCCTGACCGAGGTCGTGCGCTCCTCGGACACCGTGGCGCGGCTGGGCGGCGACGAGTTCGTCGTGCTGGCCGAGGTCGAGTCCGACGAGGAGGCGTTCGAGATCGCCGAACGCATCGCGGAGATCTGGGAGCACCCGTTCGCCGTCGCCTCCGGCGAGGTCTTCTGCTCGGCCTCCGTGGGCATCGCCGTCGGGCGCGAGGTCCAGGCGCCGGCCAAGATGCTGCGCGAGGCCGACGCCGCGATGTACCGCGCCAAGGAGCGCGGCCGCGGGCGCGCCGAGATGTTCGACGAGGCCATGCGCCGTGACGCCTTCGAGCGCCTGCGGACCGAGTCCGATCTGCGCCGCGCGCTGGAGCGCGACGAGTTCCGCGTCCTCTACCAGCCCATCTTCGACACTGCCACGCTGCGGCCGATCGCCGTCGAGGCGCTCGTGCGCTGGCAGCACCCGACCCGCGGGGTCGTCGGCCCGGTCGAGTTCATCCCGCTGGCCGAGGAGACGGGACTCATCGCGCCCTTGGGACGCTGGGTGCTCGAGCGTGCCGTCGCCGAGGTCGCGGGGTGGGCCGAGCGCTACCCCGACGTCCCGCTTCGGGTCGCGGTCAACGTGTCCGGCCAGCAGCTCGCGCGCCCCGAGTTCCTGCACGAGGTCCGCGCGGCGCTCGAGGCCTCCAACCTGCCGCCCGAGCGCCTCGGCCTCGAGATCACCGAGTCGATCCTCATCAAGGAGTCGGGCTCGCCGCGCTCGACGCTCGAGGCCCTGCGCGAGATCGGGGTCCGTGTCCTCATCGACGACTTCGGCACCGGCTACTCATCGCTGGCCCGCCTGAAGCGCTTCCCGCTGGACGTCATCAAGATCGACCGCTCGTTCGTCGCGGGCGTCGGCGCCGAGGACGAGGACACGGCGATCGTCGCCGCCATCGTCGAGATCGCCCGCTCGCTGGGCCTCCAGGTCGTGGCCGAGGGCGTCGAGGGGGAGGTCCAGCTCGAGCGCCTGCGCGAGCTGGGCTGCCACGCGGTGCAGGGCTACCTGTTCTCGGGCCCGCTGCACGGCGATGCCTTCGCGTCGTTCCTCGCCGACGAGGAGCCCGACGCGCAGCCCGCCGTCGTGGCGCTATGACAGCCGTCTGGCGCTGAGCGCGGCGAAGGGGCGCGACAAGCTCGTGCGCGCCGACGGGCTCGACGCCGAGACCCTGCGGGCCCGTCTGCTCGCCTGATAAGCGCAAGTTTCGGCTCTGGGCCTCGTTGGGGGCTGCCAAGGAGAGACATGCACCGGTTGGGGGGCCGGCGCTTCTTTGGAGTCCCGCTTGCCTGCGTCCCACACCCTGACACGGGTCCTCGCCGCCGCCGCCCTCGTCGCGGTGCTGCTGGTCGTGGGCGCCGTCCTGCTCGGCAACCGAGGCGGCTCCTACACCGTCGACGCGCGCTTTCAGAACGCGTCGCAGCTCGTCAAGGGCAACCTCGTGCAGGTGGCCGGCGTCCCCGTCGGCAAGATCCAGAGCATCGACCTGACGCCCGACGGCCAGGCCGACGTGCGCATGAAGATCACCGACGCGGGCTATCGCCCCCTGCGCCGTGGCACCAAGGCGGTCATCCGGCAGGCCTCGCTGTCCGGCGTGGCCAATCGCTACATCGACCTCCAGCTCCCGGCGGCCGACCACCAGGAGACGATCCCGGCCGGCGGCGTCATCGACCAGTCCGATACGACGACGGCGGTCGACCTCGACCAGCTCTTCAACACCTTCGACCCCAAGACGCGCAAGGCGCTGAGCGGTCTCATCCGCGGCTCCGCCGCCTCCTACGCCGGCAAGGGCGAGGAGGCCAACGCCGGCTGGGCCTACCTCAACCCGTCGCTGGCGGCCTCCAGCCGGCTCTTCAAGGCGCTCGATTCCGACACGCCCGCGCTCAAGCGCTTCATCGGCGAGTCCTCGCAGCTGGTGGGCGATCTCGCGACGCGCCGCGCTGACCTCGCGGGCCTCGTCGACCACCTCGCGACCACGACCGGCGCCATCGGCCGCCAGAAGCAGGCGCTCTCGACCGCGATCGGCGACCTGCCCGGCTTCATGCGCCGCGCCGACACCACCTTCGTCAACCTGCGCGCCACGCTCGACGACCTCCAGCCGCTCGTCGACGAGTCCAAGCCGGTGGCCAAGAAGCTGCGCCCCTTCCTGGCCGAGCTGCGCCCGCTGGCCCGCGACGCGCGCCCGACGCTGCGCGACCTCTCCGCGCTCGTGCGCTCGCCCGGGTCCTCCAACGACCTGATCGAGCTCACGAAGTCCTCCGTGCCGGTGCGCAACGCGGCCGTGGGGCCGACCAAGCGCGACGGCAAGCAGCGCGGCGGCGCCTTCCCGGCCTCGACGAAGGCGCTCGCGGAGGCCGCGCCGGAGCTGGCGACGGCGCGGCCGTACGCGCCCGACCTCACCGGCTGGTTCGACGACTTCGGCCACTCGGGCCTCTACGACGCGCTCGGCGGGGCCAGTCGCGCCGCGCCGTACGTGAACCTCTTCGCGCCCGTCAACGGCGTGCTCAAGCCGCTGCTCGACCCCCTGGAGCAGAGCGACGCCTTCAACCACGCCACCTCCCTGAACCAGCGCTGGCGCTGCCCGGGATCGGTCGAGCGCGGGGCGACCTGGAAGCCGAACGCCGACTTCCCCTGCGACGCCTCGCAAGGACCGCTCGGACCATGAGGCGCGTCCTGCTCACCCTGCTCGTCGTGGCCGCCCTCGGCGTCGGCTGGATCGTGCTCACCGGCGCCGGTCAGAACCCCGACAAGGGCAAGTACTGGGTGCAGTTCGACAACGCCTTCGGCCTCATCCAGGGGGGCGACCTGAAGGTGGCGGGCGTTCGCGCCGGCAAGATCACCGACATCAAGCTCGACAAGCGCACCAAGCACGCGCTCATCGGCTTCAAGATCGACAAGAACGGGTTCGGCTCGCTGCGCTCGGACGCCTTCTGCGAGTCCCGGCCGCAGTCGCTGATCGGCGAGTACTTCGTCGACTGCCAGCCCGGCACGGCCAAGCAGGAGCTCAAGCCGGGCGCCGTGATCCCGGTGTCGCGCACGGCGTCGACCGTCGCGCCCGACCTGGTCAACGACATCCTGCGCCGCCCCTATCGCGAGCGCCTGAGCCTCATCATCGGCTCGCTGGGCGCCGGCGTGGCGGGCAACGCCGAGAACCTCAACGCGGCCATCCGCCGCGCCAGCCCGGCCCTGCGCGAGACCGACAAGGTGCTCGCCACGCTGGGCGCGCAGAACAAGATCCTCGGCGACCTGACCGTCAACGCCGACGAGGTCGTGGGCGACCTGGCCGCCAACCGCAAGGACGTCGGGCGCTTCGTCAGCAAGGCCAAGGACACCGCCCAGGCCTCGGCCGAGCGCCGCGGCGACATCGCCGCCGGCCTCCACGAGCTGCCGGGCTTCCTCGAGCAGCTGCAGCCGACCATGAAGGCGCTCGGGCAGGTGGCCGACGACCAGGGCTCGGCGCTGCACAACCTCGATGCGTCGTCCAAGCAGCTGACGACCTTCTTCGACCAGCTCGGCCCGTTCGCCGACGCCTCGCGGCCCGCCTTCAGGTCGCTGGGCAGCGCGTCGAAGAGCGGCGATCGCGCCGTGAAGGCGGCGCCGCCCGTGATCTCGCAGCTCGGCGCCTTCGCCGCCGGCACGCCGGAGCTCGGCAAGAACCTCTCGATCGTCCTGCAGCACCTCGACGACCGCAAGTACGCCGTCGAGAAGGACCCGCGCAGCCCCGGCGGCCAGGGCTACACCGGCCTCGAGGCGCTGCTGCAATACGCCTACGACCAGACGACCTCGACGTCGATCTTCGACCAGAACAACCACATCCTCAAGATCGGCGCCTTCGTCGGGCCGTGCGCCGATTACGCCAGCGAGGACACCCTCAAGAAGAACCCGGACCTCGAGACCCAGTGCGGCTCGCGCCTCGGGCCCATCCAGCCGGGGCTGAACTACCCCGACGTCACCAAGCGCGCCGCGCAGGACGCCAAGGATCGCGGAGCGCAGAAGCGCGCCAACGGCCACCCGCTGCCGCTCCCCCCGTCCCGGCGCCGGTCGACACGCCCGCGCCCGCGGCGCCCGCCACCCCGGCCGTCCCCTCGACCCCGTCGCTGCCCAGCGTCCCCACCCCCTCGACGCCCACGGTGCCGACGCCGACCGTCCCGGGCGTGCCGCCCGTCAACCTGCCGCCGCTGCCCGGCGTCGGCGGCACCGGCAGCAATGATCGCGGTGGCGCCTCGCCCCTGCCGCCCCTGCCCAAGCTCGGCGCGAAGACGAGCGGCGATCCGCAGGCCCAGACCAAGCTCCTCGACTACCTGCTCAAGCCATGACGCGCCCGCGCCGCCGCCGATCCAACGCGTCCGTCGTCGCCAACCCCGTGCTCGTCGGGGCCGTCACCACGCTCGTCATCGTCGTGGCGGTCTTCCTGGCCTACAACGCCAACAACGGGCTCCCGTTCGTGCCCACGCGCCAGCTGGACGTGCTCGTCTCCAACGGCGCCAACCTCGTCAAGGGCAACGAGGTCCGCTCGGGCGGCTTCCGCGTGGGCGTCGTCACCGACATGCAGCCGGTGATGCTGCCCAACCACAAGGTCGGCGCCCGGCTGACGCTCAAGCTCGACAAGAAGCTCGGCGGCGTGCCGGTGGACTCGAAGGTCGTCATCCGGCCGCGCTCGGCGCTGGGCCTGAAGTACGTCGAGCTCGACACCGGGCGCTCGAAGCAGGTCTTCGCCGACGGCGCGACGATGCCGGCCGCCCAGGCCTCCGTGCCGGTCGACATCGACGAGGTCTACAACATGTTCGACGCGCCGACCCGGCGCGCTTCGCAGGGCAACCTGCAGGGCTTCGGCGACGCCCTCGCCGGCCGCGGCGCCGACCTCAACCAGACCATCCAGGTCGCGCCGCAGCTCTTCGGCCACCTCGGCTCGGTCATGGCCAACCTGTCCGCGCCGCGCACCGAGCTGCCCTCCTTCTTCAAGGAGCTCGGGGACGCCGCGCGCATCGTCGCGCCGGTCTCGAAGACCAACGCGCACCTCTTCACGACGATGGCCAACACGTTCGACGCGATCTCGCGCGACCCGCAGGCGCTCAAGTCGACGATCTCCAAGAGCCCGCCGACGCTGCGCGCCGGCACCGAATCGCTGCTGGTCCAGCGGCCGTTCCTCGAGCACACCGCTGCGCTGTCGCGCGACCTCGACACCGCGACGACCGAGCTGCGCGCGGCGCTGCCGACGGTCAACTCGGCGCTGCGCGTCGGCACCCCCGTGCAGCGGCGCTCGGTGACCCTCAACGACAACCTGCAGGGCGCGCTCGGCGCCCTCGAGGACCTCGTAAAGGCGCCGACCACGCTCGGCTCCCTGCGCGGCCTCACGGCCACCGTCGGCACGCTGCAGCCCCAGCTGCGCTACCTCGGCCCGTACGTCACGGTCTGCAACTCGTGGAACATCTTCTGGACCTTCGCCGCCGAGCACCTGTCGGCCCCCGACGACACCGGGTCCTCCCAGCGCGCGCTGCTCAACATGGCCACGCAGGCGCCGGGCACCGACGGCATCGGCTCGTCGGGGGCCAACGAGTTCGCCCACGGCAAGGGCGCGCTGCCGGGCAGGGCCGACCAGTACGTCCACAACAACGTCTACGCGCCGGCCATCGACGAGAAGGGCAACGCCGACTGCGGCGCCGGCCAGACCGGCTACATCCAGGCCTACAACCCGCTGCGCGACAAGAGCGTCAAGGGCGACCCCTACCAGGGTGCGGTGACCGAGCGCTTCCCGATCAGCGGGCGCCTCGGGCCGACCTACGCGCAGTTCGACAAGGACGGCAAGGGCCACGGCCTGAACCCCGACCACGTCCCCGCCGGGGAGACGTTCACCGACCGGCCCGGCGGCCACGGCGTCGACATCGCGAGGCCGCAGCCATGAGGCGCCGCCGGCGCAAGGGCCTGCCCCCGTTCGCCGCCGGCGTGCTCGCGCTCGCGCTGATGGCGGTCGTGACCTACTTCGGCTTCACCAAGGAGATCCCGTTCAAGCACCACTACACGGTGCAGGCCGTCTTCCCGTCGGCCAACGGCGTCCGCAACGGCTCGCCGGTCCGCGTGGCCGGCGTGAACGTCGGCAAGGTCACCGCGATCAGCCACGTCGAGGACGGCAAGCAGGCCGCGCTCGTGACCATGCGGATCGACAAGAAGGGCCTGCCGCTGCACAGGGACGCGACGATGAAGATCCGTCCGCGCATCTTCCTCGAGGGCAACTTCTTCGTCGACGTCAGCCCCGGCTCGCCCTCGGCGCCGCAGCTGCACGACGGCGATCGCCTCCCGATCAACCAGACGAGCGCGCCGGTGCAGCTCGACCAGGTCCTCAGCGCCCTGCAGGCGCCGACGCGCAAGGACCTCCAGGCGCTGCTGCGCGAGCTGTCCTCGGGTCTGAAGGGCAAGGGCGCCCGCGGCTACAACGCGTCGATCCCCTACTGGAAGCCCGCCTACCGCGACAGCGCGATCGTCGCCGACGCCGCCCAGGGCACGCAGCCCGGCGACCTCGGGCGCTACATCGACAAGGCCGGCGCCACCGCCGAGGCGATCGACCGCAACCGCGAGCAGCTCAAGTCGCTCGTGACCGACTTCGACACGACCGCCGGCGCCTTCGCCGCCCGCGAGCAGGAGCTCTCGGCCGCCGTCGGCGAGCTCCCGCGGACGCTCAACGCGGCCATGCCCGCGCTGGGCGCCCTGAACCGCTCGTTCCCCGCCGTGCGCGGCCTGATCCGCGCGGCGCGCCCGGCCGTGCGCTCCTCGGGGCCTGCGATCGACGCGAGCATGCCCTTCGTCAGGCAGGCCCGCGGCCTCGTGTCCAAGCCCGAGCTGCGCGGGCTGTCGCACGACCTGCGCCCGCTCGTGCCGGCGCTGACCACGCTCAACCAGCGCTCGGTGCCGCTCTACTCCCAGCTCTCGCAGGCCTCGAGCTGCCAGAACGACGTGATCCTGCCCTGGACCAAGGACAAGATCGACGACAAGACGTTCCCCGCCCGCGGCCCCGTGTACGAGGAGGCGACCAAGCCGCTGCCCGGCCTCGCCGGCGAGAGCCGTTCGGGCGACGCCAACGGCCAGTGGTTCCGCGTCATGCTCACCACGCCGAAGTTCGCCTACCCGATGGGGACCGACAAGTTCTTCCTCACCGGCCAGCCGCTGCAGGGCGTCAACCCCCCGACGCCCAAGAACCACGCCCGCCCGCCGCTGCGCTCCGACGTGCCGTGCGAGACCCAGCAGCCGCCGGACCTGCGCACGGTGCCCGACGCCGCGCCGCAGGGCTTCGACCTCGCGCAACCGTCGGCCGCCGCGAAGGCGCAGGCGCTGCAGAAGACCGTCGACTGGCTGCGCAAGGACCTCAAGGCCGACGGCTCCTCCCTCAAGGTCTCCGACGTGCCGGCCACCGTGAAGGAGCTCACGAAGTGAAGACGGCCATCCGCAAGCACGCCGGCCACTTCGCCGCGGTCATCGGGCTCGCGCTCCTGGCGGCGCTGGTGGGCGGCTACATCGTGCACAACCAGCGGATGCGCTTCCCGTGGGAGGGCAAGCCGTTCGAGCTGCAGGCCGCGTTCTCCACCGCGCAGGCCGTCACGCCCGGCCAGGGGCAGACGGTCCGCGTCTCGGGCGTGCGTGTCGGCGACATCACCAAGGTCGGGCTCGAGGACGGCCACGCCGTCGTGACGCTCTCGCTCGACCCCGAGTACAAGGACCTCGTCCACACCGACGCCACCGCGCTGCTGCGGCCCAAGACCGGGCTCAAGGACATGTTCATCGAGCTCGATCCGGGGACCGGCAAGGCGCCGCTGGCCCAGCGCGGGTGGACCCTGCCGGTGTCCAACACGCTGCCCGACGTCAACCCCGACGAGATCCTCGCGTCGCTGGACTCCGACACGCGCGACTACCTGACGCTGCTCGTGGACGGCGCCGGCCGCGGGCTGAAGGGGCGCGGCAACGACCTGCGCGAGGTCTTCCGGCGCTTCGAGCCCACGCACCGCGACCTCGCCCGCGTCAACCGCCTGGTCGCCCAGCGCCACCAGAACCTCAGCCGGCTCGTGCACTCGCTGGGCGACCTCAACGACGAGCTGGCCGGCAAGAGCGACGACCTCGCCGCTCTGGTCGACTCCTCCTCCGCCGTCTTCCGCTCGTTTGCCTCCGAGCAGGCCAACGTCACGCAGGCGGTGGGCGACCTGCCCGGCGCGCTGCGCCAGACGACCGACACGCTGGGCCGCGTGCAGCGCTTCGCCGAGACGTTGCGACCCGCTGCCGTGCACCTGCAGCCCGCCCTGGAGGCGCTCAACCGCGCCAACGGCGCCGTGCAGCCCTTCGCCAAGGAGGCCGCGCCGATCGTCCAGAGCCAAATCCGGCCCTTCGTGCGCGACGCGCGGCCGGTGGTGCGCTCGACCACGAAGCCGGCCAGCGAGCTGGCCGCCGCGACGCCGGACCTGACGAGCTCGTTCGCCGTGCTCAACCACCTCTTCAACCTCGTCGGCTACAACCCCAACGGGCGCGAGAACCCGAGCAAGGACAGCCGCGAGGAGGGCTACCTGTTCTGGATCGCGTGGCTGCAGCACAACGGCGCCTCGCTGTTCTCGACCTCCGACGCCAACGGGCCGTTCCGCGCCGTGACGCTGGGTGGTACCTGCGGCGTCCTGAAGTCGATCACGAGCGAGAACCCGCCGCTCAACCAGGCGCTGCTGCCCGCGCTCGTCGACCCCAAGATCTGCGGGACCAACTGATGCAGAAGCAAGCCCCCTCGCTCGGCCGGATCCTCACGATGGTGCTCTTCGCCCTGTCGTGCTTCGGCCTGCTGCTGTTCCTGTGGCTCAGCTTCGGCGGCCCGATCCCGCTCAAGCCCAAGGGCTATCAGTTCAAGGTCGCCTTCCCGGAGGCCACGCAGCTCGGGCTCGAGGCCGACGTCCGCGTCGCCGGCGTGAGCATCGGCAAGGTGCGCGACAAGACGCTCGACCCGGCGCACCCCAACCGCACCGTGGCGACGATAGAGGTCACCCGCAAGTACGCCCCGATCGCCAAGGACGCGCGAGCGATCCTGCGCCAGAAGACGCTCCTGGGCGAGACCTACGTCGAGATGACGCCCGGCAACAAGCGGGCGGCGGGCACGGTGCCCGACGGCGGCTTCCTCGGCGATGCCCGCGTGGCCAAGACGGTCGAGCTCGACGAGATCTTCCAGGCGCTCGATCCCAAGACGCGCAAGAGCTTCCAGACCTGGCAGCAGGACCTCTCCAAGGCCGTGGCGGGCCGCGGGCGCGACCTCAACGACGCGCTGGGCAACCTGCCCGCGTTCGCCGACGACGGCAACGACCTGCTGACCGTGCTCGACGGCCAGGCCCAGCAGGTCTCGGATCTGGTCCGCGGCACCGGCCAGGTCTTCGGCGCGCTCACGCAGGACGAGGGCCAGCTGCACAACCTCGTCGTCAACGCGGGAGACACCTTCGACGCGACGTCGCGCCAGCAGGAGGCGCTCGCGCAGACGTTCCGGATCTTCCCGACCTTCCTCGACGAGTCCAAGGCGACCTTCCAGCGCCTGGAGGGCTTCTCCAAGGACACCGACCCGCTCGTGCAGGACCTGCGCCCGGCGGCGCGCGACCTGACGCCGACGCTGCGCGACGTGCGCGCGCTGGCGCCCGACCTGCGCAACCTGTTCGTCAACCTCGACCCGCTGATCACGGCGTCGAAGACCGGGCTGCCCGCCGTGCGCGACACGTTGACCCAGGCCAAGCCGCTGCTGGCCCAGACGCAGCCGTTCCTCCAACAGCTCAACCCGATCCTGCAGTGGCTCGAGTACCACCAGCTGACGACGTCGGACTTCATCTACAACGGCGCGGCAGCGCTGGCCGACACCGTCCCGACGGTGACCGGCAACGAGATGGGCCACTACCTGCGCCAGTTCGGCCCGGTCGGGCCCGAGACCGTCGGCATGTACCCGCAGCGCCCGGCGGCCTCGCGCGGCAACGCTTACCCGGCGCCCGACGCGCTCACCGGCGCCAAGCGCGACAAGTACATGATGTTCGGCAACTTCGACTGCAAGAACGCGGGCGGCGAGCGGATGACCCAGGTCCCGGACACGAGTGACGACCCGTCGTGCTTCGTGCAGCAGCCGCCCGCGTGGCCTCCGGGCAACACGTCGCCGTACCCGCACATCGGCGCGGCCGACTACTCGAAGCCCTGACGGCCCGCGGCGGCGCGAACGGCATCACCGAGGAAGGGTGGCCTCGCCGGCGCCGCGCTGGGCGCGACGGCGGTGAACTGCGTCAGGTTGTGTCCGCTTTCCGGACACAAGTCGAAGCGGTTCGCGCCCGGCGGGCCCCCGGGGCGTTCTCGCCCTCGGTGCCTTGGCCACCGGCGTCCGCGGCGGGCGGCGGGGCCCGCGCCCGGCGGGGTCACCCAGCGTCGGCGGCGGCCACGACGGCCGCGGTCGCGGCCCCGGCGGGGTCACCCAGCGTCGGCCGCGGCCACGACGGCCGCAGTCGCGGCGTTGATGTCGACGGTGTCGGCCACGTCGCGCGCGTAGCCGCCGGCGAGGACGACGACGACGGCGGCGCCCGCGGCGCGCAGGCGCTCGACGACCAGCTCGTCGCGGGCCCGCAGTCCGGCCTTGGTCAGCGCCAGCCGCCCGAGGCGGTCGCCCTCGAACGGGTCGGCGCCGGCGAGGTAGAAGGCGATGTCGGGGCGCGCGCGGGGCAGCGCGGCGTCGAGCGCGCTGTCGAGGGCGAGCAGGTAGTCGCGGTCGCCGGTGCCGGTCGGCAGGTCGACGTCGAGGTCGGACGGGATGCGCTGGAACGGGTAGTTGCGCGCGCCGTGCAGGGACACCGTGAACGCCTCGGGGTCGGCGGCGAGGACCTGCGCGGTCCCGTCGCCCTGGTGGACGTCGCAGTCGACCACGAGCGCGCGCCGGGCGGCGCCGTCGGCGCCGTCGGCGCGCACGCGGGCCAGCGCGACGGCCACGTCGTTGAACAGGCAGTAGCCGCGGGCGAAGTCGTAGCCGGCGTGGTGCGTGCCGCCGCCGAGGTTCATGCCGACGCCGCGCGCCAGGGCGTGGCGGGCGGCGGCGACGGTGCCCGCAGTCGTACGCCGCGCGCGCTCGACGAGCGCCGCCGACCACGGCAGCCCGAGCCCGCGCCGCTCGCGCACCGACAGCGTGCCGGCGCACAGGCGCTCGACCAGCGCGGGCTCCTGCACGGCCTCGATCCACGCCCACGGCACCGGGTCGCATTCGTGGATCTCGTCGGGGCGGGCAATGCCGTCGGCCTCGAGGCGCGCGCGCAGCCGCGCGTACTTCGTGAGCGGGAACCTGTGGGTCGCCGGGAGCGGGAAGGTGAAGCGGTCGTGGCTCCAGAGGTCCATGGCGACCCGCCGGAGTGTGACTGACGCTAGGCGAGGGCGATGGCGGCCTGCGTCACCGGGCAGCGCTCGGGATGGCCGCAGACGTCGGGATCGCACATCCGGCAGATCACGAGGCTGGCGGTCGCGTCGGTCGTCTGGGCGCCGAGCATGCGCTCGAGCATCGGGGCCAGGGCGCGCCGCTGGCCGGCGCCGAGCGTGTCGAGGGCCGCGGCGATGGCCTCGCTGCGGGCGGTGAGGGCGGCGTCGGCGGCATCGCGGCCCTTGCGCGTGAGCCGCAGCCCGACCGCACGCCCGTCGCTCGCGCTGCGATGGCGCTCGACGAGTCCGCGCGCCTGCAGGCGGTCGGCCAGGCGCACGACGCCGGGTTGCGAGAGCGCCAGCGCGCGGCGCAGCAGCTCGAGCGGCTCGCCCTCGGCGTAGTTGCGCAGGGTCACGAGCGCGGCGGCATCGCTGCCCGACAGCGCGGCATCGGCGCTCACGGCCGCGCCCGCGCGGTCGGCGAGCGCCAGCGCGAGCGCGCCGAGGAGGTTGGCGGTGCGCCCGTCACTGGTCATAGGCCGGCCCGGGCTGGCCGCCCGGCGTGACGCCGCGCGGCGCCTGGTCGGGGGTGTGGCACGCCGCCTCGATGACGGCGACGCTGGCGCCGCGCGGGCGGCGCTCGCCGGCGACCGGCGACTGGCTGAGGACCTTCACGCACGAGATCTCGTAGCGGCCGTTGCCGAGCTTGCCGACGAACCCCAGCCAGCGCAGCTTGAGGCCGGCGCCCTCGACGATCCGATGCGCGTCGTCCTGCCGGCGCCCGACGACGGCGGGCACGACGACCATGGCGACGCCGGCGCTCGCGGCGCTGTGGTCCGGGCGGTTGGCGTGGTCGCTGCCGCAGCCCGCCGCCAGCGCCGCGGCGCAGATCGCGGCGCAGGCCAGGCCGCGGGGAGAGAGAAGATGCATGCGTAATGCATATAGCTCGGGCGCCCGATCGTCAAGCGCCGCTGTCGGCCTGTGTTCTCCCACACACTGTCGGAGTGGTGCCTCTGGCAAGGTCGCACGATGCGCCATCGTCACCGCCTTCCCCAGCTCGACGCCGCCCGTCCCTTTCTCACCGACGGCGGCCTCGAGACCACGCTGATCTTCCATCGCGGGCTCGACCTGCCCTGTTTCGCCAGCTTCGATCTGCTCAAGGACGAGCCCGGCCGCGCCGAGCTGCGCGATTACTTCGCGCCCTACCTCGCCCTCGCCCGCGACCGCGGCGTGGGCTTCGTCCTCGACACCGCGACCTGGCGCGCCAACCCCGACTGGGCGCGGCGCCTCGGCTACTCGCTCGACGACCTCGACGCCGCCAATCGAGCGGCGGTGGCGCTGGCCGAGGAGATCCGTGCCGCCGGCGAGGCGGAGGGGACGCCGATCGTCATCAACGGCGTCATCGGGCCGCGCGGCGACGGCTACGACCCCGGCGAGCTGATGGCGCCCGACGAGGCGGAGGCCTACCACGCCCGGCAGGTCGCCACGTTCGCCGGCGCCGCCGTCGACATGGTCACCGCGGTCACGATGACCCACGCCGACGAGGCGATCGGCATCGCCCGAGCGGCCCGCGCGCACGGTGTCCCCGTCGTCATCTCCTTCACGCTCGAGACCGACGGGCGCCTGCCCGACGGTCAGTCCCTGCGCGCCGCCATCGAGCGTGTCGACGCCGAGACCGGCGGGTCGGTCGCCTACTTCATGATCAACTGCGCACACCCGTCGCACTTCGCCGCTGTGCTCGCGCAGGACGGCGCCTGGCGCGAGCGGATCGGCGGTCTGCGCGCCAACGCGTCGGCCAAGAGCCACGCCGAGCTCGACGAGGCGGACGAGCTCGACGAGGGCGATCCCGCGGCGCTCGGCGCCGAGCACGGCGCGCTGCGCCCGCACCTGGGCGCGGTCTCGGTCCTCGGCGGCTGCTGCGGCACCGACCGGCGCCACGTCGAGGCGATCGGGGGCGCCTGGATGGATTGAGGCGGGGGCACGCGGGCGGGTGCGCGCGCGCACGGTTAGCCTCGCGGACATGTCGAGCAGAGTCGTCGCCGTCGTCGCGGGCGCGGCCCTCGCGGCCGGCGGCTTCGCGCTGGGCCGGGCCACCGCCGAAACGCATGCGGGCCACGACGCCGGGGTGCGCGAGGGCCGCGCCGCGGGCGTGCAGGAGGGCCGGGCGCTGCAGGCCACGGGCTCCTCGCCCCGGGGCGAGCGCGCCGCGTTCGACGCCGGGTACGCCGCGGGCGCCAACGACGTCTTCGGCGGCTTCGACGGCGGATGGTCGCTCGCGGAGCCCTATGTCATCACCCTCGCCCGCGGCACCGGAGCCGTGACGTACCGCATCGACTCGCGCCGCCTGGCGGGCGGATCGCGGTAGCGCAGCGGTCAGGCGACGGCCGCCGCGCGCACGGCGACGGCGGCGAGGAAGTCGAGCAGGCGCTCGGCGACGACCGTGTCGCCGGAGATCTCGAGCTCGGTGCGCGAGGCGTCGAGCCCGAAGGCCTCCACCCACGCGCGCTCGGGCCCCTCGATGCGAGCGTCGGCCTCGGGCGCGCTGCGCTCCTCGTAGCTCACGCTCGAGTCCTCGACGTGCAGGACGTGGACGCCGGAGCCCGGCCCGTCGCTGATCCGCAGCTCGACGGTCCCCCGCACTCCGAGCGGGGCGGCGAGGCCCGGGGCGCAGCGCAGGATCGCGCCGACATCGATCGCCTCGCCCGGGCGCGGCGGGCCCCAGGCCCAGCGGTAGCCCCAGCGGGCGAGGGCACCGACCACGGGCAGCAGGTCGCGGGCGCGCTCGGTCAGCTCGTAGTCCACGCGGGGCGGCACCTCGCGGTAGCGCTGGCGCGTGAGCAGCCCGTCGGCCACCATCCGGTTCAGCCGCGAGCGCAGCTGCTCGGTCGAGATCCCCGGCAGCACGCGCTGCAGCTCGACGAAGCGCCGCGGGCCTCCGGCCAGGTCGCGGACGATCAGCAGCGTCCACTTGTCACCCACCAGATCCAGGGCCCGCGCGTCGGGAGCCCACTGGTTGTAGGGGTGGCGCTTGGGGGGTGGTGTCGTGGGGATGGCGGGCGCTCCTGGAGGGCTGAGGGGAACGGGGGACGGGTCGGCCCGCGGGCGAGTCAACGATAGACCACGTACCGGAACCTGTGCACACCCTAATGGTCCAGTTCTCAACATATGTTCGCCAGAAATTCTGCTCATCGACAAGGCGCAAGCTTCCGGGCCCGCGTGCGTTGGAGCCCAGGACCGATCGAATGCGCAGGGGTACGACACGACATGGGTGAACTGATCTCACTGGCCGAGCGGCGTGCCGCTCGTGCGGAGGCGCATGCGCCGCCCGCGCGTGCGCGCGTGAGCTTCTTCTTCGACCTCGCGTCGCCGTGGACGTATCTGGCCGCCGAGCGCGTCGACCGGCGCTTCGCCGATGTGCGCTGGCAGCCGGCCGTCGGCGACGCCCTGCCGGGCGCGCGCGACCTCGCCGCGCAGCGCGGCGCCGTCGAGGACCGTGCCGGCGAGCTGCAGATGCCGCTGGTCTGGCCCGAGGAGCAGCCGGTGCCCGGGCGCAGCGCCATGCGCGTCGCCGCCCTTGCCGTCGAGCGCGGCCGCGCCGCCGAGTTCGTCCTCGCGGCCAGCCGCCTGGCCTTCTGCGGCGGCTACGACGTCGACGACCCCGAGATCCTGGCCGAGGCGGCCGCCGCCGCCGACCTCGGCCTCGAAGAGTGCCTGCACGCCGCGGGCGAGCTGCGTCGCGATGGGCCGATGGAGCGGGCGGCGCTGCGACTGCTGGCCCAGGGCGCCGACGCGCTGCCCGCGCTCGTCGTCGGCCGCTCGCTGTTCTGCGGCGAGCACCGCCTGCCCGAGGCGGCCGCCGCCTGGAGCGGGCAGCGCGCCGCGGGCCCGCCGGCGCGCCGCACCTTCGGCGGCTGAACGACGCGCCCTGCGCGCCTGGGAGGATCCAGGGCGATGCTCAGGGCCCCGCTGCAGCGCCTCTACGAGCGACTCGGGCCGCGCTACCCGCGCGTGGTGCTGGCCTTCGCGTTCGTCCTGGCCTTCTTCGTGGTCGGCGGCGGCGTGCTGCTGCTCAACCTCTACGTCGACATCTCGCTGGACACCTTCTGGCGCATCGCGATCGTCTCGGCCGTCCTCGTGTCGCTCGAGGTCAGCGCCGCCCTGTGGCTGGGCTACCGGCTCGTTCGCCCGGCCGACCGATGGCTGCGCGGCGAGCGCACGCCCGAGACGGCGCTGGCCGCCTGGTCGGCGCTCGCCGGCCTGCCCATGGACCTTCTGCGCTTCGGGCGCGGGCTGCCGGTGGCGCTCAACACGATCCCGATCTCGATCTTCGTCACGCTCGAGCTCGACGGCACCTTCCTGAGCTTCCTGGCCATCGCGGCCGGGGCGATGGTCGTGCTGGCCTACGGCGTCTTCCTGCGCTTCTTCGTCACCGAGCTGGCGATGCGCCCCGTGCTCGCCGACGTCTCGCGCGACCTGCCCGACGGCGCCGACCTCGGCAACCGCTCGGTGCCCCTGCGCGGCAAGCTGCTCGTCGCGCTGCCGGTCATCAACGTCGTCACCGGCGTCGTGGTCGCCGGCCTGACCTCCGGGGACCCGAGCCTGCGGGCCCTCGGCCTCGGGGTGGTGCTCGCGCTCGTCGTCGCCTTCACGCTCTCCTTCGAGCTCTCCGCGCTGCTCGCGCGCTCGGTGGTCGAGCCGATCCAGGACCTGCGCAAGGGGACCGAGCGCGTGACGGCCGGCGACCTCGGCGTGCGCGTTCCCGTGCTCGGCACCGACGAGACCGGCCGCCTGGCGGAGTCCTTCAACCAGATGGTCGCCGGCCTCGAGGAGCGCGAGCGCCTGCGCGAGGCGTTCGGGGCCTTCGTCGACCCGCAGCTCGCCGAGCGCGTGCTCGAGGAGGGAACCGTGATCGAGGGCGAGGAGGTCGAGGTGACCGTCCTCTTCGTCGACATCCGCGAGTTCACGGCCTTCGCCGAGCACGCCAGCGCGAGCGAGGTCGTCACCGAGCTCAACGCCTTCTACGAGCTCGTCGTCCCCGTGCTCGTGCGTCACGGCGGCCACGCCAACAAGTTCATCGGCGACGGCCTGCTCGCCGTCTTCGGCGCGCCCGAGCACCTCGGCGATCACGCCGACCGGGGCGTGGCGGCGGCGCTCGAGATCGCCGAGGTCGTGCGCCGCACCTACGCCGGGCGCCTGCGGATCGGGATCGGCGTCAACTCCGGCCCGGTGGTGGCCGGGACCATCGGCGGCGGCGGCCGCGTCGAGTTCGCCGTCATCGGCGACACGGTCAACACCGCGGCGCGCGTGGAGGGGCTCACGCGCGAGACGAACGACACCGTGCTCGTGACCGACGCGACCTGCGCGCTGCTGCGCGATGAGCACGGCGGCTTCGCCCAGCGCGGCACCGTCACGCTACGCGGCCGCAGCGAGCCCGTGACCCTGCACGTCGCGCTGGCCGCGGCGGGCGAGCCGGTGGCCCGCCGGCGCTCCGGCTAGGCGGGCGCCACCGCGTCGCCGACGCGCACGGTGCCGGGCGCAGCG
This sequence comes from uncultured Actinomycetes bacterium, assembly GCA_963807305.1. Taxonomy (GTDB): domain Bacteria; phylum Actinomycetota; class Thermoleophilia; order Solirubrobacterales; family Solirubrobacteraceae; genus JAOPZW01. The sequence goes on along the minus strand of CAWEBN010000008.1, from coordinate 501,926 downwards.
ACGTCGCACCACACGCCGAAGGCGACGTCGCGCTTGCCGCGCAGCTGCGCGAGGGCGCGCAGGATCGGCAGGTCGCCATGGCCGTCGTCGGGGTCGCGCATCGTCACCACGCAGCGCTCGGTGGGGACGACGACGCGCAGGGTCGCGGTGCCGATGGCGACCTCGCGGCCCGCCCAGCCGTCCTCCTCCCACGCCTCGGCGCCCTGCTACCGAGATCGTCATGCGGAAGCGGCGCGGGTCGACCACGGCTCCGTCGAGGGCCTGCGCGACGGCGGCCAGCGACCCGTCGGACATGAGCGTCACCGGATGGTCGTCGCCGCCGACCACGCCCTCGTCACCGGCGACGAGCTGCACGTCGCGCCCGAGATGGTCGGACAGGGCGGCGGCGAAGGGTCCCTCGACGATGTGCCCCGGGACGGCGCGCCCGTCGTAGAACGCGGTCGAGACCGCGGCGCCGCGCACCACCGGCGCGGCGATTCGCCGGCCGTCGGGGAACGCCAGTGCCAGCTCGCCCTCGGGTGCGTTCCAGGTGGGCACGACCTGTACGAGGCGCGGGTTTCGCATCGTGAGCGCGATCTCCCCGTCGGCCTCGCGGACGTGGAAGGCGCGATCGCCGACCGGCCCGCTCTCGACGAGCTCGAGCGCGTCGGCCTGCACGGTCCGCATCCCCTTGACCGGGGCGATGGCGAGGGCCGCGACGCGAAGCACCGGGCCATGGTCGCATGGTGAACTGCGCGGATGAGCGACCTGGTCGACCTCTTCCCGCCCGGTGCGCGCGTGGACGGCGGCGGCGACCTCGTGGTCGGCGGCTGCCGCCTGCGCGACCTCGCCGCCGAGTTCGGCACGCCGGCCTACGTGGTCGACGAGGCGGCGCTGCGCGCCCGGGCGCGCGAGTACCGCGACGAGCTGGCCGCGCGGTGGAACGACTCCCTCGCCATCTTCGCCTCCAAGGCCTTCCCCTGTACCGCCGGCCTGCGCGCGGTGGCCGAGGAGGGGCTGGGCTGCGACGTCGCCGGGGCCGGCGAGCTCGTGCATGCGGTCGCGGCGGGCGTCGACCCGCAGCGCATCTACCTGCACGGCAACGCGAAGACCGACGAGGACCTCGAGCGCGCCATCGAAGCCGGCGTCGGAACCGTGGTGATCGACAACCTCGACGACGTCGACCGCCTCGAGCGGCTCGTGCGCGGCGAGCAGGCCGTGCTCGTGCGCGTCATCCCCGGGGTCCGGCCCGAGACGCACGCCGCCGTGGCCACCGGCCAGGACGACTCCAAGTTCGGCCTCGCCCCAGCCGACGCCCGGCGGGCGATCGAGCGCCTGCGCGGCTCGGACCAGCTGCGCCTCGACGGGCTGCACGTCCACATCGGCTCGCAGATCCTCGACGCCGCGCCGTTCGGGCAGGCGGTCGCCGCGCTCGCCGCCTACGGGGAGTTCGCCGTCTACGACCTCGGTGGCGGCCTCGGCGCGCGCTACACCTACGGCGACCGCCCGCCGAGCGTGGCCGAGTACCTCGACGTGCTCGTCGGCGCGGCGCGCGAGCACCTGCCGCCGGCGGCGCGGCTCGTGATCGAGCCGGGGCGCAGCCTCGTCGCGCGCGCGGGCGTGACGATCTACAGCGTCGTCACGGTCAAGCGCGGGGCGCGGACGTTCGTGGCCGTCGACGGCGGGATGGGCGACAACCTCGAGGTCTCGCTCTACGGGCAGCGCTTCGAGGCGACCGTCGTCGACCGCATGGGCGGCGGCGAGCCGGTCGACCTCGTCGGGCGCCACTGCGAGTCGGGCGACGTGCTCTCGGCGGGCGTCGCTCTGCGGGAGCCGCGGGTCGGCGACGTGGTCGCCGTACCCGCCACGGGCGCCTATTGCCACACGATGCGCAACGGCTACAACGGCGCGCGCCGCCCGCCGGTCGTCTTCGTGAGCGACGGCGACGCGCGGGTCGTCGTGCGCCGCGAGGGCTACGACGACCTGCTGCGCTTCGACGTCTAGGGCGCCCGGCCTTCGTCCGCCGGCGTCTTGCGGCGGTGCGCGGCCAACTGCTCATCGAGGGAAGGGAGGCGGCCGGCGGTGCGGGGCGCGGGTCGTCGTCCTCGATCGTGTGCGTCTTGGGGGTGCCGTCGCGTGTGTGTCGCAACGGTCTTGGGAGATGCCCGAGGGGGTGGTCGGTCTTGAGCATCCCTGGGATGCGTCAAAGCGGCCACCCTCGCCGGCGCCCCCGGCAGAGGCTGTGAAACACGCGCGAACCGTGTCGGAACTGCGCTCGCCGACGTGATTCGGCAGAGCTGTCCTGCCCAGAGGTCACAGGACGACCCCCAGGTAGGACGGCCCGGCCACCTCGGCCCGGCCGCCTCGGCCCTGCGCTCGCTGGCAGCGCTGCGCGAGCCGCTCGCCGAGTCCTACGCCGCGCTCGACAGCGCGGAGGCCCTCGCACGCGAGCTACCCCATCGTGAGCGGGTGCTGCTCATCAACCACCGGCTGGCGCGCCGCATCCTCGACGCCCACGCGGCGTGGCGGGACGAGGCCGAGGCCGAGCTCAGGGATGCAGCAGCCCGGCGTAGATGACCGGGTCGAGCGCCGTCGGCTCGTCGAAGTCCTCGTCGGGCGCGACGAGGTAGCCGAGCAGCGGATACGAGCCGCCGAACTCGACGACCAGGTCGGCCAGGTCGGGCAGCAGGTAGCCGCTCGGCGCGTTGGGCGCGGGCAGGTCGAGCGTCGTGGTCATGACCTCATGGTGCGCGGGCGGCCCGGGTCCCACAAGCGGCTTCGACAGGGCCGTGACATCTGTCGATAGGGTCCGGCCGATGAGCACCGAGACCGAGCGGTCCACGCAGCTCCACGGGGGGCGGCTGGTGGCCAAGCGCCTCAAGGCGCACGGCGTGACCAAGCTCTTCACGCTGTCCGGCGGGCATCTGTTCTCGATCTACGACGGCTGCCGCGAGGAGGGCATCGACCTCGTCGACGTGCGCCACGAGTCGGCCGCCGCCTTCGCCGCCGAGGGCTGGGCCAAGGTCACCCGACAGCCCGGCGTGGCTGCGCTGACCGCCGGCCCCGGCGTGACGAACGGGATGAGCGCGGTGGCCTCGGCGCAGCAGAACGGCTCGCCGATGCTCGTCCTCGGCGGCCGTGCCCCGGCGATGCGCTGGGGCCAGGGCTCGCTGCAGGAGCTCGACCACGTGCCCTTCATGCGGCCGCTGACCAAGCTGGCGGCGACGCCCGAGACGACGGCCGAGATCCCGGCGCTCGTCGACGAGGCGCTGACCGCGGCCGTCACGCCGCACTCCGGGCCCGCCTTCATCGACTTCCCGATGGACGTCGTGTTCTCCGAGGCGCCCGAGCCCGAACCGCCCGAGTCGCGGGGAGGGTGGGTGGCGCTGTCATCGGGCGGGCCGGTGCCCGACGTCGCGCGCGCGGCGGCGCTCCTGCGCGACGCCGAGCGCCCCGTGATCATGGCCGGCACGAACCTCTACTGGGGCCACGGTGAGAACGCCCTGGTCGCGCTCGTCGAGGAGCTGGGCATCCCCGTCTTCCTCAACGGCCTGGCGCGCGGCTGCGTGCCCGCCGACCACGAGCTGTTCTTCTCGCGCGCGCGCTCGAACGGCTTGAAGGGCGCCGACGTCGCCCTCGTCATCGGCGTGCCGATGGACTTCCGGCTCGGCTTCGGGCAGTCCTTCGGCGAGGAGACCGAGCTGGTGGTCATCGACCGCGCCGAGCCGCTGCGCGAGCACCCGCGCGCGGTGGCCGCCGAGCTCTACGGGTCGATCCCCGGGATCCTCGACGCGCTGCGCTCCGAGGCCGGAGGCGGAGCGCAGACGGGCGAATGGGCGCGGACGCTGCGCGCGGCCGAGGACGAGAAGCGCGCGGCGGAGCGCGCCGAGCTCGACGACGACCGCGCCCCACTGCATCCCATGCGCCTGTACCGCGACCTCGGCGAGGTCATCGACCGGGACGCGATCATGATCGGCGACGGTGGCGACTTCGTCTCCTATGCGGGGCGCGTCGTCGACACCTACCAGCCCGGCTGCTGGCTGGACCCGGGGCCGTTCGGCTGCCTGGGCAGCGGGCCCGGCTACGCGCTGGCGGCCAAGGTCGCGCACCCCGATCGCCAGGTCGTGCTGCTCGTCGGCGACGGGGCCTTCGGCTTCAGCGGCATGGAGTTCGACACCTTCGCCCGGCACGGCATCGACGTGGTGGCCGTGATGGGGAACAACGGCATCTGGGCTCTCGAGAAGCACCCCATGGAGTTCCTCTACGGCTACTCCGTGGCGGCCGAGCTGCGGCCGGGCACACGCTACGACCAGGTCGTCGCGGCGCTCGGCGGCCACGGTGAGCTGGTCGAGCGGCCCGCCGATCTGAAGCCTGCGCTCGAGCGCGCGTTCTCGGCCGGCCTCCCGGCTCTCGTCAACGTTCTCACCGACCCCGACGTCGTCTATCCCCGCCGGTCGAACCTGGCGTAGGGCCGACCTCGCCGACGCGGCCCTCGCCGCGCGCGTGCTGGCCGTCCAGCACGCCGCGTACGCGATCGAGGCCGAGCTGATCGGCTACCCGGACCTGCCGCCGTTGCACGAGACGCTCGAAGGGCTCCAGGCGAGCGCCGAAGAGATCTGGCTGTGCTCGGAGGGCGACGAGCTCGTGGGCGTCGTGGGCCTGGAGCGCGGCGAGGACGAGATGGTCATCGCGCGGCTCTTCGTGGCGCCCGCCTGCTTCCGGCAGGGTGTCGGCTCGGCGCTCGTCGGGCACGCGTTGGCGCAGGCGGGCGGGCGACCCGTGCGTGTGGGCACGGGCGCGCGCAACGCTCCGGCGCTCGCGCTGTACGAGCGCTTCGGCTTCCGCCGGCTCGACGAGGGCTCACCGACCCCGAGTCGCGGCTACGTCGAGCTCGTACGCGAGGCCTGAAGCGATGGAAGCCGCCCGGAGGCGGCTTCCAAAGTTGGCCCCGACAGGACGGGCAGGGGTACGTGCCATGAAGGGGCCGGTTCGACGGTCCGAGCGGCGGGAGGCGCCGATTCGATGCGGCTTCGCCCGAACCTATGAGGCCGGCAGCCGGAGAGCCCACACCATGACGGCACGAACACCCCTTCGCCAGCGGTGCGATTGTCCGCCGTCTGACCGTCGAGGCGCCATCCAACATACGTCCAGTTGGGCCAACAGAAGTGGTGATGACGATTCGGTCCGCGGCCGTGGCCAGGCGTTCCCGGCGAGCCCGCTCGCCGGCTCGGATCGCCGGCTCTCGGGCGCCGATCCGGCTCAGGCCGGCGGGGCCGGCGCGCCGTTCCGGCGCGCTTGATGCACTACTTCCAGGGCGGCGCCCCGAAGGATGTCATGGTCGGAAACCGCGGTGGCATCGAGGCCGAAGAGCTCCAGCGCCTCGATGACCATGACCACGCCGGCGACGATGGTGGGGGCGCGATCGGGGTGCAGCCCTCGCACCGTGCGGCGCTCCGCGTCGGGCAGCGCGACCAGGCGCTCGAGGATCCTCCGACATGTGGCGAGGGACACCACGTGGCCGTGGACGCTGTCGGGCGAGCAATGCTCCAAATCTAGGTCTATCGCGCCGAGGGACGTCGCCGTGCCCGCCACGGCGATGGCCGCGCCCGCGGTACGGCGGACCGCGGTTGGAACCGCTTCCGCGTAGACCGAGCGGACGTCCTCGGCGAGTGCACGCAGCTCACCCGGCGTCGGCGGGTCGGTCGCGAGGTGGCGCTCGGTGTGGCGCACGACGCCCGCCTGCGTCGAGACGTGGAAGCTCACCTCGTCGGCGCTGCCCACGACGAGCTCGGTCGAGCCGCCGCCGACGTCGATGACGAGCGTCGGCGTCGCGTCCCCGGCCGCGCGCTCGCTCGTCGCGCCGCGGAAGGTCAGCCGCGCCTCCTCGTCGCCGCCGATGACGCGCGCGTCGAGCCCGTCGCTCTGGGCGCGCACGCGCGCGAGGAAGTCCTCGCCGTTGGCGGCGTCGCGCACGGCGCTGGTGAGGACGGCGACGGTCCGCTCGGCGCCCTCCTCGTCGAGGATCGCCCGGTACTCGCGCACGGTGGCGAGAACACGCTCCATGGCGTCCTCGTTCAGCACGCCCGTCTGCCCGAGGCGGTCGCCGAGGCGCGTCACCTTCGAGCGGCGCCGGCGCTCGGTCAGCCCGCCGTCGTCTGCGACGTCCGCGACGAGCAGGCGCGTGGAGTTCGTGCCGATGTCGACGACGCCGACGCGCATACCCGCGCGCTACGGCCTGGGCACGGCGTAGGGCATCGGCTTGCCGTCGAGCGCCGCGAGGAGGTTGTCGACGGCGCGGTCGGCCATCGCGGCGCGGGCGGTCGTGGTGGCCGAGCCGATGTGGGGGACGACCAGCAGGTTCGGCGTCGCGTAGAGCGGGTGCTCGGGCGGGAGCGGCTCGGGGTCGGTGACGTCGAGGCCGGCGCCCGCCAGGCGGCCCTCGCTCAGCGCCGCAGCGAGCGCGTCCTGGTCGACGATCGGTCCGCGCGCGGTGTTGACGAGGATCGACGTGGGCTTCATGCGCGCCAGCGCATCGGCGTCGATGAGGTGGCGCGTGTCCGGCGTCAGGGGCGTGTGGATCGAGACGAAGTCCGCGCGCTCGAGCGCCGAGTGCAGGTCGTCGCCCAGGTCGACCATGAGCACCTCCATCTCGAACCCCGACGCGCGCTTGGCCACGGCCTGGCCGATACGCCCGGCGCCGACGACGGCGAGCGTCGCGCCGTGGACGTCGGCGCCGATCCAGCCCTGCGGCTCCCACGTGCGCCACTTCCCGTCGCGCGCGTCCTGGGCGGCCTCGACGATGCGGCGGGCGACCCCCAGCATGAGGGCCCAGGCGAGGTCGGCGGTCGCGTCGGTGAGCACGTCGGGCGTGTGGCCGACCTGGACGTCGCGGGCCGCCGCGGCCTCGAGGTCGATGTTGTCGAAGCCGATCGCGTAGTTGGCCACGGCGCGCAGCTTCGGTGCGGCGTCCAGCAGCTCCCCGTCGACCTTGTCGACCAGCATCGACAGCAGCCCATCAGCGTCCGCGACGCCGGCCAGAAGGTCCTCGCGCGGCGGCGGCATGTCGCCCGGCCAGACCTCGACGTCGTGCTCGGCGACCAAGCGCTCGAGCGCGTTGCCGGGCAGTTGGCGGGTGACGAAGACGTGGGCCATGAGCCGGATTCTTGCCGCTCGCGCGCGCCCGCGCGGGTTGATCGGTCCCGTTCGGACTTGCTAGTGTGTAGCTCCGCGACGCGGGGTGGAGCAGTCTGGTAGCTCGTCGGGCTCATAACCCGAAGGTCGCGGGTTCGAATCCCGCCCCCGCTACTCACGAAAGCCCTGCGAATGTGGGGCTTTCGTCGTTCTCAGCGTCGATCGCGTCGACCAGCTACAGCCTCACCCGCGGGTCGAGCTTGGCCCGCAGCACGTCGGCCAGGAACATCGTCAGCGCGATGAGCAGCGACGCCTCGACGATCAGCGCCTGGACGTCGTCGAGCGAGATCGGGGGCTCCGTCCGCCGCGCGCCGTTGTCGCCCAGACCCCCGAACTGGCCGATGTCGGCCACGCGGAAGAAGCCGGGCAGCTTGAACGCGCGCTCGATGACGATGACGTTGGTGACCAGCAGCGCGACGTTGACCGACACGAGTCCGATGACCGGTGACAGCGCGGCGCGCAATGCGTGGCGGCGTAGGACGATCCGCTCGCGCAGGCCCTTGGCGCGCGCCGTGCGTATGAAGTCCTCGGTCACGACCTCGGCCAGCGAGGCGCGGGTCATCCGGTAGACCATCGCCGCCAGCGGCGCAGCCAGGACGAGCCATGGCACCCACAGCGACTGCAGCCAGCGCAGCGGACTGTCGGCGAAGGGGACGTAGCCGCCGTACCAGGACAGGAACGGGATCTGGAGCACGTAGCCCGACTGCGGGGCGAACAGCACGAGCACGATCGAGCTGAACCAGTACACGGGCATGCTCATCCCGATGCGCGCTGCCCACGGCCAGCGCCCGGTCGGCGGCGCTGCGACGCCGCGTCCCGCCGACGAGGCCGGCCGCGAGACCGATGGCCACGCCGCAGACGAGTGAGCCGATGAGCAGCGCGATGTCGACGGGCATCGTGTCGAGCAGGACCTGCCCGCGCGGCTCGTGGAACTTCGGGGCGTAGCCGAAGTCCAGGTGCAGGAACGTGTCCGACAGGTAGCCCGGCAACTGCGAGGCCTGGTCGGTGACCGACACGCCCGCACGCAGGGAGCCGAAGAGCACGTAGGTCAGCGACGGCGTGACCAGCACGACGACGCACACGGCAGCGACGCGCCGCGCGACGTACGCCCCGAACGATGTCCCTCCACTCCTCAGGGGGCGCGACGCTATATCCGTCGAGTTAACATTCGTGTAAGCGCGGCGCCTCATGTCGTCCGTGAGCTTGGCGCGCCCACGCCCGAGGCGGACGTCGGCCGGGTCATCCGCGCCCCCTGGCTCTGACCACGACCTCGGACGCCGTCGCCGACGCGGCCGCCTCTCCGAGCGCCGCGAGCAGCGCGGCGGTGGCCGGCGGGTCGGGCGGCTCGCCGTAGGTCGCGGCGTAGACGTGCCGCGGCGAGCCCGTCAGCTCGCTCGCGACGATGCCGTCGGCGCGATGGGAGCGCAGGGCGAGGCCCGGAAGGGTCGCCACGCCGAGTCCGGCGGCCACCAGCGCCTGCATGACGACCATGTCGTCGGAGGTGTAGTGGATGCGCGGCTCGTAGCCCTCGTCGGCGCACAGCGACAGCAGGTGGCTGCGGCAGCGCTCGCAGCCGGCGATCCACGTCGCGTCGCGCAGGGCGGCGAGCCTGCGGCCACGGCGCGTCGACAGCAGGTAGACCGGGTCGTCGAGCAGGTGGTGCAGGCGCACGCCGGCCGGCTCGGGCTCGGTCTCGTCGTAGCGGAAGATGATCGCGACCTCGATCTTGCCGGTGCGCAGCAGCTCGATGGCGTCGGGCGGGTGCACGTCGCTCAGGCTGATCTGCAGCCCGGGATGGCTGGCGGCCAGCGCCGCCGCGGCTCGTGGCACGAGCGACCCGATCGCGGAGGAGAAGCCGGCCAGGCGCACGCGCCCGGCGGTCAGCCCGACGTGGGCGGAGAGCTCCGCGTCGGCGGCATCGATGCGTCCGATGATCTCGGCCGCGCGGTCGGCCAGGAGCTGCCCGGCCGGGGTGAGCCGGATGCCGCGGCCGACCCGCTGCAGCAGCTGCGCGCCGGTCTCGGCCTCCAGCCGGGCGAGGTGGTGGGTGACCGACGGCTGGGAGTAGTGCAGGTCCCGCGCCGCCGCGGTGACCGATCCGTGGCGCGCGACGGCGTCGATGACGCGCAGCCGGGTGACGTCGAGCATCCATCAACTCTATCTATGAATCAGCACGAAAGCTGGCATTGGACGTATGAGTCGATCGCCGCCAAGCTCACGGCATGATCGCGACCCAGACCCGCCCCGGCAGCCGGCTGACGGAGCTCGTTGCCGGTGTCCGTGCCGCCGTCGACACCCGCGCCGGCTGGTCGGAGACGGCCGAGCTCGTCGCCGAGCAGTTGCGCCGGCACCTCCCCGGCCCGGACGTCCTGACCGCCGAGCAGCGCCTCGGCTCGGCGGACGGCTACCGCAGCCACACGCTCCACGTAGAGCCCGACGGAGCGTTCTCCGTCGTCGCGCTGGTCTGGCGGCCCGGCCAGGTGACGCGCATCCACGACCACATGACCTGGTGCACCTTCGGCGTCATCCAGGGGATCGAGCACGAGGACCTCTTCGACGCCGACCTCAACCTGATCGGCCAGAGCGACAACCACGCCGGCGACGTCAGCGGCTTCGCGCCGCCCGGCGACATCCACCGCGTCCACAACACGGCCGAGACGACGGCCATCTCGATCCATGTCTACGGGACGGACGTGACCCGCATCGGCTCGAGCGTGCGGCGCTACTACGACTGAGCCCCGCTGCTCCGAAAGGCCCTGGTTTCCCAGGGCCTTTCGTTCCGTCGTGTGCGGGCTTGTTCAACTGCTAGCTCGCGACCGCGAGCTCCTCTTCCGCCCGCGCGGTGATCGCCTGCAGCGTGCGGATGGTCGTCTCGACGTCCTCGACGTCGAACTGGCTCAGCAGCCGGTTCCGCGGGCCGGCGATGTACTCGCGCAGGCTGCGATGGACGGCCTCTCCCGCGGTCGTCAGGTCGACCTCCGCGTCGCCGCGGATCAGCCCATCGGCCTCGAGCCGAGCGAGCAGCTCGCGCGTCGCGTCGGCGTCGAGGGTGGGCGAGCCCGCGAGGTCGTCGCTCAGCGCCTCCCGGTCGAGCCCCGGCCCGCGCGTCGCGATCAGCTGGAGGGCGTACCAGGTCTCCGGGGTGGTCTGGCGCTCGGCGAGGTGCCGGCGCAGCACGGCGCTGAGCGCACGCTCGGCGAAGGCAAGGGTCTGGCCGAACTGGTTGAAGGAAACCGGTGGTGTGGTCATGTCAGGCTCCGTTCGCATAGGATCGACAGGTGCCTGACCACTGTAGCGAATAGTCAGTCACCTGTCTATCTCATGGAAGCCAACTTCCCCACCCGCCCGCTGATCGGGCTCCTGCTGCGGCTGCTCTCCCAGCACTACTCCCAGGACATCCACGCCGCGCTGCAGGAGGCCGGCTTCGGCGACATCCGGCCGACGCACGCGAACGTCTTCCCGTTCGTGCCGCCGGACGGGATCACCGTCTCCGAGCTCGCCGAGCTCGCGCGGGTGCGCAAGCAGACGATGGCCCAGGCGGTCGACCAGCTCGAGCGCATGGGCTACGTCGAGCGCCGCGCGAACCCGCACGACCGCCGCTCCCGGCTGGTCTTCCTCACGGAGCGGGGCGCAGCGGTCAAGCCGGTCACGCACGCGACCGCCACGCGCGTCGAGGAGCGCTGGGCGGAGCTCTCGAGCCCGGAGGAGCTCGAGGCGCTGCGGGCCTCCCTGCTGCACCTGCTGACCGAGCTCAGGACCCAGTAGGGCCCGGCGCGCGGAGCGCCGGCGACGGCAGCCACGCGCGGATCTCGTCGGCCAGTGCCGCCGGCGCGTCGTAGTGCACGAGGTGCCCGGCGCCGTCGATGAGCTGGAGGCCGGCAGTCGGGAGCAGCTCGCTCAGGCGCCGGCCGGTGTCGGGGGAGATCCACGTGTCGTCGCGGCCCCACACGATCCGCACCGGGATGTCGATCTCGCCCAGGCGCGGCTGGATCTCATGCAGATAGCGCTCGTCGGTCTGCTCGATCTGGCGATAGAAGGCGGGCTGGCCCTCGGCGGTGATCCACGGTGCCACGAGCTCGGCGAGATCCTGGGCGCGGAGCCCGCGGTGGCTGGCCGCCTGGACGTAGGCGGTGACGAGGGCCTCGTGGATGTACTCCGGCAGGCTCGCGAGCAGCCCGGGGTGCTCCTGCACGAACTTGAAGAACGGCGACCCGGTGGGCGCAATCGCGACGACGTCGACGAGCATCAGCGAGCGGTAGCGGGCGCCGTGGAGCAGGTGCGCGCGCAGGGACACGGCGCCCCCGAGGTCGTGGGCGATCACGTGGGGTCGGTCGAGGCCCCACTCGGCGATGAGGTCGGCGAGCAGCTCGCCCTGAACGCCCAGGTCGACGGCGTGCTCGGCGGCCTTCGACGACGCGCCGTAGCCGGGCATGTCCCATACATGGACCGTGTGGTCGGTGCTGAGCGCCTGCGCGAAGGGCCGCCAGATCGCCGACGAGAACGGCGTCCCGTGGCACAGCACCACGGGCGGCCCTGAGCCCGTCCGCTGCCACGCGACGTCGCGACCGCGCCAGGCGAGGCGCTCCGCGGGACTCGCGCCACTCATCCCTCGGCTCCGGCGATGCGGGTCATGCCGACAGTGTCGTCGACGCATCCACCGACGTGGCTCAGCCCGCCGTCGGTGTTCGAGCGGCGGCGGTCGTCGATATGGCGTGAATGGCTGCGAGGTTCCGCTACTGGCCGCCGAAGCGCGTGGGACGGCTGTGAGGAAGACCTGTACGCGGACCGTCGGGGCGAGATAGGCTCGCATTCCCACCCCGATAGGAGGGCGACATGGCCGACGAGGGCCGCGGCGACTTCGCCGCAGGTGAGAGGACCAAGCCACGAGGACCCGAACGCGACTTCGCCGAGGGCGAAGAGGAGAGCGTGCCGGGCGCCAAGCGCGACTTCGCTGAGGGCGAGGAGGAGACCACGCCCGGAAAGAGGCGCGACTTCGGCGAGGGCCAGGAGGAGTCCTCGGACTGACGCTACGGCGACCCGCACCGGGCACGCGCGATGAGTTTTCTCGCGCGCGGCCGTTGTACGGGCCGTGGCATCCCAAACGGGCTTCGAGGTGCGCCGGGTGGCTGTCGCACCGGGGGCGACGCGCGCCTATGACGAGGCCGACTGGCGCGGCGCACTCGTGGTCGTCGAGCGCGGCCGGATCGAGCTCGAGGGCCTCAGCGGAAGCCGCTTGAGCGTCGAGCGCGGCGCCGTGCTGTGGCTCGTCGGGCTGCCGCTGCGCGCGCTGCACAACCACGGCCTCGAGCCGACGGTGATGGTCGCCTTCACGCGTCAGCGATGAGTTTCGGGCGGTCGGGCGGTCTTATCTGCACAACGACCACCGAGGAGCCCGAGACCGTTGACTGCCGAGACCATGAATGAGCGCAAGCGCTGGATCGCCCTGTACGTGCTGTGCGCCGGTGTGCTCATGATCGTCATCGACGCGACGATCGTGAACGTCGCCCTTCCCTCCATTCAGGACGACCTGGGCTTCTCCCAGAGCAACCTCGCCTGGGTCGTCAACGCCTATCTGATCGCCTTCGGCGGCCTGCTGCTGCTGGCCGGGCGCGTGGGCGACCTCATCGGCCAGCGGCGCATCTTCCTGATCGGCCTGGGCGTCTTCACCACCGCCTCGCTGCTGTGCGCGGTCGTCCCAGAGCCAGGAGCTGCTCATTGCGGCGCGCTTCGTCCAGGGCGTCGGCGGCGCGCTGACCTCGGCCGTGATCCTGGGCATGATCGTGACGATGTTCCCCGAGCCGCGCGAGCAGGCCAAGGCGATCGGGGTCTACGGCTTCGTAGCCTCCGCCGGCGGCTCCATCGGCCTGCTGGCCGGCGGCGCGCTGACCGAGGCCATCAACTGGCACTGGATCTTCTTCATCAACATTCCCGTCGGCATCGTGACCGCCTTCCTGGCCATGCGGCTGGTAGCCGACAGCCCCGGGATCGGGCTGAAGGCCGGCGCCGACCTGCCGGGCGCCGTGCTGCTCACCAGCGGGCTGATGCTCGGCGTCTACACCATCCTCCAGGTCTCCGAGCAGGGCTGGGGCTCCACGCGCACGCTCGGCCTCGGGGCCGTGTCGATCGCCCTGGTGGCCGCCTTCGTCGCACGCCAGGCCCGCATCGCCAACCCGCTGATGCCGCTGCGCCTCTTCCACTCGCGCAACGTCGCGGGTGCGAACGTCGTCATCGCGCTGCTCGTGGTGGGGATGTTCGGGATGTTCTTCCTGGGCGCGCTGTACCTGCAGCGCATCCTCGGCTACGACCCGCTCGAGGTCGGCCTGGCCTTCCTGCCCTCGACGATCGTCATGGGCACGATGTCGCTCAAGCTCTCCGGGCCGCTCGCCATGCGCTACGGCCCGAAGGCGATCCTGCTGGTCAGCCTGATCTCGATCGGCCTCGGCCTGCTGCTCTTCTCGCTGACGCCGGTCGACGCCACGTACGTGACGCAGGTGATGCCCGCGACGATCCTCATCGGCATCGGGGCCGGCCTGGGCTTCCCGTCGCTGATGGGCCTCGCGATGTCGGGCGCCACCCCGAGCGACTCGGGGCTGGCCTCGGGGCTCATCAACACCAGCGTGCAGGTCGGCGGCGCCATCGGACTCGCCGTGCTGGCGACGCTGGCCAGCGAGCGCACCGACGCCCTGCGCGCCGGCGGCCACTCGGTGGACGCCGCGCTCAACGGCGGCTTTCACCTCGCCTACCTGATCGGCGCGGGCCTCGTGGCCGCCGCCATCGTGGCCGCCCTGACCCTGCTGCGCTCGGGCAGCCCGGCCGCCGCGGCCCACGGTCCCGAGCGGCCGGCCGACCGTCGCCGCCCGGAGCCCGCGTACTCCGACGCGTGCTGAGTACGATCGTCGGGTGCCCGATCAACTGCACTTCACCGAGTCCGACGAGGCCAACGCGCTGATCGCCTCCGACCCGATGGCCCTGCTGGTCGGCTTCGCGCTCGATCAGCAGGTCACGGTCCAGAAGGCGTTCTCCGGGCCGCTCGTCCTGCGCGAGCGGCTCGGCTCGCTCGACGCCGACACGCTGGCGCAGGCCGACCTCGAGCCCATCTTCCGCGAGCGCCCGGCCATCCACCGCTTCCCGGGCGCGATGGCCCAGCGCGTGCACGACCTCGCCGTGCACGTGCGCGACACCTACGACGGCGACGCCGCGCGGGTGTGGACCGACGCCGCCGACGGGCCGGCGCTGCGCGCCAACCTCTCCGCTCTGCCGGGCTTCGGCGAGATGAAGGTCAAGGCGCTGGGCGCCGTGCTGGCCAAGCGCTTCGGCGTCGAGGCCGCCCAGGACCTCGTTCCGTGGCACCCGACGCTCGGCGACGTCGACTCCGCGCAGGCGCTGGCCGGCTACCAGGCCGCCAAGCGCGTCCACAAGGCCGAGTGGTCGAAGGCCAAGGCCGCCTCCTAGGCGCGCTGGCCCGGCCGGCGGCGTGCATCAGGTCGTGCGGCCGAGCGCCTGCAGGTCGGTGGGGAGGATGGTCAGCTCCGGCACGTGCGCCCGGTGCGGCAGGGAGACGACGAACAGGCACGCGGCGGCGACGTCCTCGGGGTGCAGCATCTGCGCGCGCAGCTCCGCGGTCGGCGGCTCGGGGCGCTGATCGAGGATCGCGGTGTCGACGAGCCCCGGCATCATCGAGGTGAAGCGCACACCGTGGCGGTCGTCGAAGGCCGCTCCCCGCGCGAAGGCGTGGACGGCGGCCTTGGAGGCCTGGTAGGCCGCGCCCGAGCGGTCGGGCCAGGCCCCCGAGACGCTGCCGATCAGCACGACGTCGCCGCGGGCGGCCCGCAGCGGCTCGAGGAACGCGCTGATCAGGTTGAACGTCCCCGTGAGGTTCAGCGCGATGAGGTCGTCGAAGGCCTCGGGCGTGAGCTGGTCCACCCGGCGCGCCTTGATGTTCGTCCCCGCGGCGGCCACGAGCGCGTGCAGCGGGCCTTCGGCGGCCAGGCGCCCGGCGAGATCCGCGACCGCCGCGCGATCGGTCACGTCGAGGCGGTGGGCGACGACATCGCGTCCGGCAGCCGCCTCCTCGATGAGCTCGGGCCGCCGCGCAGCGCCATGCACGTGCGCGCCGGCGTCGGCGAAGGCGAGCGCGGTGGCCAGGCCGATGCCGCTCGAGGCGCCGGTGACCAGCGCGGTGCGCCCGTCCAGGGCACCCACGCTCAGGCGTCCCGTCCGGCGCCGGCGAGGAAGACCTTGACCGTCGCGGGCGGCGGTCCCTGCGCGAGGCGCGCGAACGCGTCGGGCCCATCCTCGAGTGGCTGCACCGGGGGCAGCTCGCCCACGGACGCGCGGCCGGCGGCCAGCCACGCGAGCGCCTGCTCGAAGTCGGCCATGGTGTAGGCGTAGGAGCCGCGCAGCCCGAGCTGGCCGCGCACGACCCCGTGGAAGCCCAGCGTGGTGTCGTCGGCGGCGAGGCCGATGTACACCGCCAGCGCGCCGGGGCGCAGGAGCTCGAGCGCCATCGCCCGCGTCGCCTGCGCGCCCACGGCGTCGAGGACCAGGTCGGCACCGAGCCCCTCGGTCGCGTCCCGCACGGCGCCGAGCGCCTCGTCGCGGTCGGCGAAGGCCTCGTGCGCGCCCAGCGCGAGCGCGCGCTGACGCCGCTGCGTCTGCGGCTCGAGGACGCTGACGTGTTCGATGTCCGACAGCAGCGCGGCCTGGAGGGCCATCAGGCCGATCGTCCCGGCGCCGATCACCACCGCTCGGCCGACCGGGTCGCCGGCGAGCCCGAGGCGCACGGCGTGGACGCCGTTGGCCAGCGGCTCGACGAGCGCTCCGGCGCGCGCCGTGACGTCGTCTGGCAGCGCGCGCACATTGGCCGCCGGTGCGGTGACGAGGTCGGCGAAGGCGCCGTCGTGGTGGACGCCGATCAGGGTGCGCCGCGGGCACAGGTTCTCCTGGCCGGCGGCGCACAGCCGGCAGCTTCCGCACCCGGCGAGCGGGTTCACCGTCACGCGCGCGCCGTCCCACGCGCCGGCCCCGGCGCCGGCGGCGACGACCACGCCCGCGAACTCGTGGCCCATCACGAGCGGGGGCGTGCGGTTGCCCATGTGGCCCAGGTAGCCCTCGATCTCCGAGCCGCAGATGCCGACGGCCTCGGGGCGCACGACGAGCTCGCCGGCGCCGGGATCTCGCGGCTCGGGGCGCTCCTCGATCGCCATCCGCCCTGGGCCGTGCCAAACGATCGCCTTCATCGTCGGCAGCTTCTCACGCGCGGGGCGTGGTCAGTAGTTGCCCGAGATCAGGTCCCAGGCGCGGCGCAGCTTGTGACCCAGACGACCCTCGTGTTCGGAGGGATCGTCCTCCATGACCGCCGGGTTCTCGCTGGGCTCGGGCAGCGCGTCGGCCTCGGCCGCCGTGAGCGTCAGCATCACCGCGCGCTCGTGGATCTCCGCGACCTGCTCGGCGTCGGCGAAGGTGTGGCGCCCCGGGCCGTGCGAGATGACGATGCCGTCGAAGATGTCGGTGTCGTCGTCGGCGAGCACGTGGGCGACCTCGCCCACCTCCTCTCCGTCGGCGGAGCGCACCGCGGTGCCCTCCGCGAGCGCGAGGTAGGAGATCGGGGCGCCCAGATCGTCTGTCCCGCTCATGGCGGGGAATCTACGCCGAAGCGCGACTAGAGTGCCGACATGCCTGGTCCGGCCACCGCCACGCGGATCTCCCGCTGGGGCATCGTGGTGATGGCCTCGGCCCTGGTCATCGGCGGCGCGGTGGCGGCGCTGGCGATCGCGAGCGTCGCCTCGAGCCATGAGCGGGTCGTGTCGTTCGACGTGCGCGGATCGCTGAACGGGGTGTCGCTGGACGTCGACGACGGCGACGTGATGATCACCGGCGGGGGACAGCGTGCGCTGCTCGGGGTGCAGCGCACCGATCGCTACGCCTTCGGTCACGACGCCGCGGTGCAGCGGACGGTGGATGGCGGGGAGCTGCGCCTGCGCTCGCGCTGCCCCAACGCGGTACCCCGCGCGTGCTCGGTCAGCTACCGCGTGGTGGTGCCCGACAACGTCCCGGTGACCGTGCGCACCACGGGCGGGAAGGTGACCTTCCGCGCCTATCGCGGATCGGCGCGGGTGACGACGCGCAGCGGCGACATCGACGTCGCGGGCTTCTGCGGGTTCTCGCTCGAGGCGCGGGCGGAGAGCGGCGACATCGCCGCCGATACGGCGTGCGCGCCCCAGCAGCTCGCCGTGCGCTCCAACGAGGGCTCGGTGCACGTGACGGTTCCGCCGGGCCGCTACCAGGTCGAGGCCGAGAGCGCATCGGGGAGCGAGACCGTCCGCGGCCTCGACGCGGTGGCCGACGCGCCCTTCGCCATCCAGGCGCTGAGCAGCTCCGGGAGCGTCTCCGTGGAGGGGCGTCCGTGATCGCGGCGCTCGACCTCGACCGCCGCCTCCAGCGCGCGTCGCATGCCGCGACCTACCTCGTCATCAACGTGCCGATCGCGATCCTCGGAGCGCTCGCCGTCCTCGCGCTCGTCATCGGCGCCGCGCTGAGCGTCGCCTGGATCGGACTGCCGCTGCTGCTGGGCGCCGCCGCCGCCTGCCGGCGGCTCGTGCGACTGGATCGGCGCGCGGCCAACAGCTTCCTGGGCACCCACATCCCGCCGGTGCCCGCGGGCGTCGCGACGGCGGGCAGCCCGTGGCGGCGCTCGCTCGACATCCTCTCCGACCGCGCGCTGTGGCGGATGGTCGCGCTGCTGGCCACCAAGCCGCTGCTGATCGCCGGGCTGTGCATCGTCGCGATCGTCCCGCTCGCCCTGCTCGCCGAGATCCTCAGCCTCGGCGTGCAGGGCGTGGGCGGCCTGGGCACGATCGACTACCTCGGCCCATGGCGGCTCGACCCGGCCCTCGGCCTCGTCCTGCTCGCGCTGGTCCCGGCGGCGGCGGTGCTGGCGATAGCGACGCTCGACGCGCTGTACACGGTGCTGTGCACGATCGGGCGCGCGCTGCTGTCGCCCCGCGCCGCGGCGAGCGGACCGGTGCGCGAGCTGCTGGCCGAGAGCCTCGGCGACCGCTCGGTGGCGATCGCGTACTGGCTGCCCGATCGCGAGGCGTTCGTCGACGAGGCCGGCCATCCCGTCGCGCTGCCCGAGCCCGGATCGGGCCGCGCGTGGACCGCGGTCGAGCAGGACGGGCGCCCGGTGGCGGCGATCGTCCACGACGCCGCGCTGGACACGAGCCCCGAGCTCGTCGAGGCCGCCGCGGCGGCGGCCTCGCTGGCCATCGACAACGAGCGCCTGAAGGCCGACCTGCGCGCGCGCGTCGAGGACCTGCGCGTGTCGCGCGTGCGGATCGTCGAGGCCGCCGACGAGGCCCGGCGGCGCATCGAGCGCGACCTCCACGACGGCGCCCAGCAGCAGCTGCTGGCCCTCGCGCTCGAGCTGCGCGTCCTGCGCGCCTCGATCTCCGATCCCGAGGCCGGACCGCTCGTCGACGGGCTCGGGGTGAGGCTCGAGGCCGCGCTGAGCGAGCTGCGCGAGCTCGCCCGCGGCATCCATCCGGCGATCCTCACCCGCAGCGGCCTCGATCCCGCAATCGCCTCGCTGGCCGACCGCTCGCCGGTCCCGGTCGCGGTGGAGAGCGCGATCGACGGCCGCCTGGCGCCGGCGGTCGAGGCGGCCGCCTACTTCGTCGTGGCCGAGGCGTTGACCAACGTGGCGCGCTACGCGGATGCGGCGGGAGCGCGCGTCGAGCTGCGCGGCGACGGCAACGGGGGCATCGTCGTGGTCGTCGCCGACGACGGCGTCGGCGGTGCCGACCCCGACGCCGGCAGCGGGCTGCGCGGGCTGCAGGACCGCCTCGCGGTCGTCGACGGCGTCCTGGCCATCGACAGCCCCCCGGGCGCCGGCACGCGCCTGGAGGCGACGATCCCCTCGCCGGCGGGGCACCCGTGAGACGCGCCGGGGCGATCGCCGCGCTGGCGCTGCTCGTGGCGCTGCCGGCCGGCTGCGGCGGGACGACGCACGTGCGCGAGCGCACTGTCGTGGTCACGCCCAGCCAATCGGGAGAGGTGCCGCGGACGTCCCCGCGCCCCAGCGGGGGCGTGCGCATCGCCGTCGTCACGCACGGGCAGGCCTCGAGCCCGTTCTGGGCCATCGTGCGCAACGGCGTCGAAGCCGCCGCGCGCCAGATGGACGTCGTCGTCAACTACCGGGCGCCCGACGTCTACAGCCTGGCGCGCATGGAGGCCCTGATCGATCAGGCCGTCGCGAGTCACCCGGACGGGCTCGTCGTGTCGATCCCCGAGCCCGGCCTGGCGCCCGCGATCCGCCGCGCCGTCAAGGCCGGCATCCCGGTGGTCTCGATCAACTCGGGCAGCGACGTCTACCGCCGTCTCGGGGTCCTCGCGCACGTCGGCCAGCCGGAGGAGCGCGCCGGCTTCGAGTCCGGGAAGCGGCTGGCCGCCGCCGGCGCGCGGCGCGTGCTGTGCGTCAACCAGCAGATCGGCAACCAGGGCCTCGACGCACGCTGCCGCGGCCTGGCTCGCGCCATGCGCGCCGTCGGCGGGCGCTCGCAGGTGCTCGGCGTGGACGACCAGAGCCCGGCGACGCCGCGCAAGATCGCCGACGCCGTGCGCAGCGGACGTATCGACGGCATCATCGCCCTCAACGCCACCAGCGGCATCGAGGCGGTCAAAGGCGCCCGGCAGCTCGGCGGCACGCACGCTCCGAAGATCGCGACGTTCGATCTCGGCCCCGACGTCCTGCGCGCCGTCCGCGCTCACCAACTGCTCTTCGCGGTCGACCAACAGGCCTATCTACAGGGCTACCTGCCGATCGTGCTGCTCACCGAGCGGGCGCGCTACGGCCTGTTCCCGGCCCAGGGCGACGTCCTGCCCACCGGCCCGAACTTCGTGACCGCGCGCGACGCCGGCAAGGCGATCGAGCTCAGCAAGCGCTCCATCCGCTGAGCGCGGAGCTGTACATCCGCCGGGCCACGCCGGCGAGCGCCTCGGCGCGAACGCCTGCAGCGACCGTTGCGGGTGGGTCCTGGTCCGCTGCCTGCCCGTCGGCGCAGCCCGGCAGCGCCACGGCCGCCACCGCCAGGACGGTAGACGGGTCGCGCGGCACGCCGCGGAGCTTGGCGCGCGCGCCCTAAGCCCGCCTTCGCGCGACGTTGCATCTGTGTTGGGTGACTGCAAGGGCGGACACTCCGCTGCGCGAGTGGATCCGTTCGCAGGCGCCGGCGGCCGTCGACTGATTCGCGGGCGCGGGCGGTATCCTCGGCCCCCGCGGGACGCAAAAGCAGCGCGCCAAGGAGGCCAGGCCATGAGCACGCCCCCCAACCAGCAGCCAGACCCCGAGCAGCTGCGCCGCGAGATCGAGGAGATCCGCCGCGAGCTCGGCAAGACGGTCGCGCAGCTCGCGCAGAAGGCCGATGTCGAGGCCCAGGTACGCGAGGACGGAGCCCGGGAGCTGGCGACCGGCGCGCGCCAGAACCCGGCCCCGCTCGCCGTCGGCGGCGCGCTCGTCGTCGGCTTCCTGATCGGCCGCCGGGTCGGCCGGCGCCGCGCCTAGCTCGCGACCAGCGTCCCCTCGACCACGTAGCGCAGGATCTCGACGACCTGCTCGGGCTCGCGCGCCACGGCCAGCGCTGCGCGGTCGACCTCCTTCAGCGCGTGGTCGTGCTCGGGCGGGTGCAGCGTCACCAGCGCCTTGCCCAGGGCGGCCGCGTAGCCGGCGTCGAAGGCCGCGTTCCACTGGCGGTACTGCTCGCCGAAGCGCACGACGACCACATCGGCGCGCTCGAGCAGCGTGCGCGTGCGGATCGCGTTGACGCCCGCGCCCAGGTGGTCGTGCCAGAACTTCTCGCGCTGGGCGCCGAGGATGGCCGCGCCGCAGTCGTCGCTGGCGCCATGGTCGGTGACCGGGCCGGTGAAGACCACGTCGAGCCCGGCTGCGCCGGCGCCGTCGAGGATGCGCTCGCGCCAGTCGGTGTGGATCTCGCCGGAGAGATAGACCTGCCAGGGCATGGCGGCGGATCCTACGACTCGCGCTCGTTGAGCACGCGGCGCAGGATCTTCCCCGACGGCGACTTCGGGATCTCGTCGACGACCTCGAGCGCGCGCAGCTTCTTGTAGGGCGCCACGCGCTCGGCGACGAAGACCATGATCTCCTCCGCGGTGGCGTCGCCGGCGAGCGCCACGAACGCCTTGGGCACCTCGCCCGCGTCCTCGTCGGGCCGTCCCACCACCGCCGCCTCGGCGACGGCCGGGTGCGCGACCAGCACGGCCTCGAGCTCGGCCGGCGCCACCTGGTAGCCGTTGCACTTGATGAGCTCCTTGACGCGGTCGACGAGGACGACGTAGCCGTCCTCATCCGCGCGGCCGACGTCGCCCGTGTGCAGCCAGCCGTCCTCGTCGACGGTCGCAGCGGTGGCCTCGGGATCGTCGAGGTAGCCGCGCATCACCTGTGGGCCGCGCACGCACACCTCGCCCTCCTCGCCGGGGCCGAGCTCGTCGCCGGAGGCGACGTCGACGATCCGGCACTCCGTGTTGGGCACGGGCGGCCCGATCGAGCCGAGCCGGTGGCGGGCGGGGTCGAGCGGCGTGACGTGGGTGACCGGGCTCGACTCGGTCATGCCGTAGCCCTGCACGACGGGGCACCCGATGCGCTCTGCGGCGGCCTTCTGGACCTCGGCGCTCAGCGGCGCGGCGCCCGAGTTGATGAGCGTCAGGCTCGAGAGGTCGTAGCGTTCGACGACCGGGCTCTTGGCGAGGGCGAGGACGATCGGCGGGACGAGGTAGGCCTTCGTCGCGCGGTGCTCCTGGACGAGGCCGAGGTAGCCCTCGAGGTCGAACCGCGGCACGGTCACGAGCGTCGCGCCGTTGCGCAGGACGGCGTTCATGACCACGGTCAGGCCGTAGATGTGGAAGAGCGGCAGGACGCCGACGAGCGTGTCGTCGGCGGTCACGGGCTGCTGGGCCGTCGACTGCAGGATGTTGGCCACCAGGTTGCGATGGGTGAGCATCACGCCCTTCGGCAGACCGGTGGTCCCGCTCGAGTAGGGCAGCGCGACGAGGTCCTCGGGGCCGGCGGCCACGTCGGGCGCGACGGGGCCCGCATCGCCATCGAGCAGCTCGTCGATCGCGCCGACCTCGTCGACGCCGGCGCGGCCCGCGGCCTCGCGCGCGCGGTCGAGCGCGTCCTGGCCGGCGAGCAGTCCGCGCGCGCCGGCGTGCTCGAGCTGGAAGGCGAGCTCGTCGACGGTGTAGATCGGGTTGATCGTCGTGCACACGGCGCCGAGTGAGGCGACGGCGTGGAAGGCGATCACGTACTCGGGCGAGTTGGGGGCGTAGAGGGCGACGACGTCGCCGCGCCCGATGCCGCGGCGGGCTAGGGCGCCGGCCGCCGTCGCGACGGCGTCGGCGGTCTGCGCGTGGGTGTAGGTCCGGCCCGTCGTCCCATCGATGAGCGCCGGCTTGTCGCCGTACTCGGCGGAGTGCTCGAGGACGAAATCGGTCAGCGCGATCGCGGGGATCTCGACGTCCGGATACGGGCTCGTGAAGATCATGTGGAAGGCTGCTTACCCGACATGGCCACCGATTTCTATCTGCTCGACGAGCGCCTGACCGACGAGGAGCGCGCGATCCGCGATCGCCTGCGCGCGTTCTGCGATCGCGAGGTGACCCCCGTCATCAACGACTACTGGGAGCGCGCGGAGTTCCCGTTCGAGCTCGTCCCCAAGATCGCCGAGCTCGGATTGGCCGGCGGCGTCATCGACGGCTACGGCTGTCCGGGGATGAGCGCCACGGCCGCCGGCCTCGTGAGCATGGAGTGGGCGCGGGCCGACGGAAGCATCGGGACCTTCTTCGGCGTGCACTCGAACCTCGCGATGCAGACCATCCACCTGCTCGGCTCCGAGGAGCAGCGCGAGCGCTGGCTGCCGCCCATGGCCGCGCTCGAGGCCGTCGGTGCCTTCGGGCTGACCGAGCCCGCCCACGGCTCCGACGCAGTCGCGCTGGAGACGAGCGCGCGGCGCGACGGCGACGAGTTCGTCCTGGACGGCGCCAAGAAGTGGATCGGCAACGCCTCGTTCGCCGACGTCGTCATCATCTGGGCGCGCGGGGAGGACGGCCAGGTCGGCGGCTACCTGGTCGAGAAGGGCGCGCCAGGCTTCCGCACCGAGGTCATCACGGGCAAGACGTCGCTGCGCGCGGTGTGGCAGGCCGAGATCACCCTCGACGGCGTGCGCGTCCCGGCCGAGAGCCGCCTGCCGGGCTGCCGCTCGTTCCGCGATGTCGCCCGCGTGCTCACCCTCACCCGCTACACGGTCGCGTGGCGCGCGCTGGGCGTCGCGCTCGCCGCCTACGAGGCGGCGCTGGCCTACGCCAAGGAGCGCGAGCAGTTCGGGCACCCGCTGGCCTCCTTTCAGCTCGTGCAGGACAAGCTCAGCCGTATGGTGGGCGAGATCACCGCCATGCAGCTGCTGTGCCTGCGCCTGAGCGAGCTGGCCGGCGACGAGCGCCTGACGCCCGGGATGGCCTCGCTGGCCAAGATGAACCACGCGGCCAAGGCCCGCGCGATCGTCGCCGATGCGCGCGACATCCTCGGCGGCAACGGGATCCTGCTCGAGCACCACGTGGCGCGCCACCATGCCGACATGGAGGCGGTCTTCACCTTCGAGGGCACCGACTCGATCCAGTCGCTCATCGTCGGGCGCGAGATCACGGGCATCCAGGCCATCGCACCGCCCCGCGGGGGCGACTGATGGGCGGCGCCGACGACCTCGACCTCCTCGCGGCATCGCTGCGCGCCGATGCCGGCGATGTCGATGCCTTCGTCGAGGCGCTCGCGGTCAAGCTCGAGGAGGCCCTGCCGGGCCAGGTCGAGGTGGAGCGCCGCGGCGGCCGGCTCGGCGGGCGCAAGCGCGTGCACGGCATCGAGGTGACCCTCGGCGATCAGCGCTACGAGCTCGAGGCCGATCACGGGCGCGTGACCTGCCGCCGGCGCTCGGTCGTGCGCGGGATCGCGCTGAAGACCCAGGAGCTCGACCTCGACGCCTTGATCGAGGCGCTCTCGCAGGACCTCGTCGAGGAGGCCGAGCGCAGCGAGCGCGGCCGCCAGGCGCTCGCGCGACTGCTGGAGGGCTGATGGCGCGGCCCTTCAGCTCCGATCTCAGCGTGGCCGAGGCGTTCGTGGTCCGCGAGGCCGGCTTCACGCCGATCGCACAGGTGATGGGCAGCTGCTTCTACCAGGTGGGCTGGCAGTCGATGCCCTTGGGACAGGGCGGCTGGTCCTCGTCGATGCGTGCCGGCGACACGTTCGAGCTCGAGACGCAGACCGCCGCGTGGAATGACGCGCGCTCGCTCGCGCTCGGCCGGCTGCGCGACGAGGCGGTGGCCGTCGGGGCCGACGCGGTGGTCGGCATGCGCCTGCGCCGCGGCGGCTACGACTGGGCCCGCGGCGTCGTCGAGTTCGTCGCCATCGGGACCGCGGTGCGCTCCGAGCGCTACGAGATCGAGGACGCGCCGGTCATCTCGCATCTCTCCGGCCAGGACTTCGCCAAGCTCGTACGCCACGGCTTCTGGCCCGTCGGCGTCGTCGCGGGCTCCACCGTGGCCTATGTGGTCGCGGGCTGGGCGCAGCAGTCACGGGCGTCGGGGCTCTTCTCCGGGCGCCAGAACCAGGAGCTGACCGACTACACGCGCGGCATGTACGACGCGCGGGAGCTCGCGATGGGGCGCCTGAGCCGCGCGGCCCACAGGCTCCACGCCCACGGCGTCGTCGGCGTCTCCATCGATCGCGGCGAGCACTCTCGTGAGCGCGATGCCGGCGGCACGACCTTCCGCGACCTCATCATCGAGCTGCACGTGCTGGGCACCGCGATCGTCGAGGTGCGCCACGACGCGCCGCCGCCGCAGCAGTACATCGCCCTACCACTGGACCGGGAGGTCCCATGAGCGACGAGCAGGAGCCCTACGACCCCACCTCGCTGGCCGGCGTGCCCGAGCACGGGCGCGAGCGCCTGGAGCGGATGCGCGATCGCTCGCTCTTCACCAGCGACCTGACCGTCAACGAGTTCCTGCTCGTGCGGGCCGCCGGGTTCGAGCCGCTGGGGCTGGTCGTCGGGACGTCGATCTACCACATCGGCTTCCAGATGGGTGCATGGAGCCAGAACCAGGAGATGGACGTCCTCACGCAGGCGATGTACCACGCCCGCGAGCTCGCGATGACACGGATGGAGGAGGAGGCCGATCAGCTCGGCGCCGACGGGATCGTGGCCGTGCGCCTCGAGGTCAGCCGCCGCGAGTGGGGCAACGACCTGGCCGAGTTCGTGGCCATCGGCACCGCCGTGCGCCACCGCGGGGGCGAGCTGCACCGGGCGCCCAACGGCCGGCCCTTCACCAGCGACCTCTCGGGCCAGGACTTCTACACGCTGCTCTCCGCGGGCTACCGGCCGGTGGGCATGGTCATGGGGACCTGCGTCTATCACGTCGCCCACCAGGGGCTGCGGACGTGGATGCGCCGCGTCGGCCGCAACACCGAGATGCCCAACTTCACCCAGGCGCTCTACGACGCGCGCGAGCTGGCCATGGAGCGCATGCAGGCCGAGGCCGAGGCGCTCGAGGCCGAGGGCGTCGTCGGCGTGCAGCTCACCGAGGGCAACCACGGCTGGAGCTCGCACGTCCTCGAGTACTTCTCGGTCGGGACCGCGGTGATCCCCACCAGCGACACGCACGAGATCCCGCCGCCGACGCTCACCCTCAGCCTCAACGACTCGCGCCAGGACCGCCTCACCGGCTTCTGAGGAGGGTCAGACGACGCTGCGCAGGTGGCGGAAGGGCTTGCCGCCGCGCAGCTCGCGCACGACGCCGTCGACCATCCCGTCGCTCTCGTAGGTGCGCCCGTCGGTGACGGCGGCGATCAGGCCGCGCTTGCGGTGGATGAGGCGGGCCATGGTCTCGTCGATCGTGTCGGCGGCCAGCAGGTACCACGCGGTGACGGCGTCGCGCTGGCCGATGCGGTGCAGGCGGTCCTCGGCCTGGTCGTGCATCGCCGGCGTCCACTCGAGCTCGAGGAAGGCGACGTTCGAGGCGCGCGTGAGCGTGATCCCCTGGGCGGCGACGCGCGTGGCGCACACGATGAGCTGCGGGCCGCCGGGGTCCTGGAAGGCACGGACGGACTCGTCGCGGTCCGGGATCTTGTCGCGCCCGAGCAGGTGCAGGGCGTGCGGGAAGCGCTCCATGACCGCCTCCTGGACCTCGATGTGGCGGGCGAAGACGACGAGCGGCTCGCCCGAGGCCAGGAAGTCGTGGATCCAGGCCAGCGCGGCGTGGAGCTTGCCGCGGGCGGCGAGGCGCTGCAGCGTCCCCAGCTGGGCCAGGCGCTCGGCACGCAGCGTCGCCGCGATCTTCGCGTTGAGCTCGCGCAGGTCCAGCGGCTGCTCGCGCAGCCAGGCGATGACGTCGTTCTCGGCCAGCCGGTACTCGCGCTCGTTGTCGAGCGCGACGGGCACGACGACCTGGCGCTTCTCGGGCAGCTGGGGCAGGACCTCGGACTTCAGCCGCCGCACGAAGCAGCGCCGGCGCAGGTGCCAGTGCAGGCGCTCCTCGGAGAGCTGGCCGCGGAACTGACGGGCGAAGCGCGCGCCCGAGCCGAAGTCCTCCAGGCGCCCGATGACGCGCAGCTGGCTGATGAGCTCCTCGGCGTGGTTGAGCACCGGCGTGCCGGTCAGGGCCAGGCGCAGGCCGTCGGGCACGACGGTCTCGGCCAGGCGCCGCACGGCCTGGGTGCGCTTGGCCTGGGGGTTCTTGCACAGGTGTGACTCGTCGACGACGAGCGCGCGCGGGCGCATGCGGCCGAGCGTCTCGCGATGGGCGGCCACCACCTCGTAGTTGAGGATGGTGATCTCGGCCGTCGGCGGGACGGGCATGCGGCCCTGGATGACCGCGACCGAGCGGTGCGGCAGCCAGCGGCCGGTCTCGCGCTCCCAGTTGAGCTTCAGCGAGGCCGGGCAGACCACGACGGCCGGATAGGCGTCGTCGGCCTCGAGCGCCGCCAGCGCCTCGACCGTCTTGCCCAGGCCCTGCTCGTCGGCCAGGAAGGCGCGCCGGGCGCGCAGCGCGTAGCGCACGCCCGCCCACTGGAAGGGCGCGAGCTCGCCGCCGAGCACGGCGGCGGTCTCGGCGATCGGCTCGCCGGTCGTCGCGCGCGAGGCGCGGATCTCGCTCAGCGCCTCGTCGTGCTCCTCGCGCAGCTCCTCGAGGGTCTCCGTGGCCGAGCCGTCGACGGCGACGTCGTGCAGGGCCAGGAAGGCGTCGAGCGGCTCGACGATCCACGGGTCGATGGGCAGCGAGTGGCCCGGCCCGACGGCGCCCGGCAGCGCGTCGAAGGCGCCGGCGACGTCGGGGTCCCACAGGACGTCGAGGCGCAGGAAGGTCCCGTCGACCGTCTCGCTCACGGCCAGCCGCGCGGGCGGCGGATCCTCGCCGCGCTCGAGCGAGGCGATGATGCGGCGCGCGGCGCCGTCCATGCGCGTGCCGCCGCGCAGATCGGCCAGCGCCTCGGCGCCCGCTTGGGTCAGCGGCGCCAGCAGGGCGCCGTCCTCGCGCTCGATGGCGCCCTCGAGCAGCGCCTCGGGCACCGTGCCGGCGCGGGTGCGCAGGACCCACCAGCCGCGTCCGTCGTGGCGCGTGGTCGTCACGATGCCGACCCAGCGCCGCTCGATGGCGGCCAGCCAGGCGTCGACCTGGGCGCTGGTGGTCAGCTCCGGGAAGCGATCGAGCACCTCGGCGACGTGGACCCCCGCCCAGTCGTCGACGGGCGCCCACCACTCGCGCGTGTCCCAGTCGAAGCGCCGCTGCGGGATGCTCCGCACGGAGGCGACGATCTGCGGGTCGTAGGGGAAGGAGAGGACGACGATCGACCGGCCGTCGGGGCCACGCCGCAACTCGACGTTGGGGCGTTCCTCGACGAGCTCCATCCGCCCTCACGGTAGCGCCTGTGCCGCCTCACCCGGCGGCGCGCAGCACCCGCCAGCGCCCCGAGCGGGTCACGACCTGGGTGCGCACCCCGGTGGGCAGCGCCGGCCGCGGCCCGGCCAGCCGCGCAGGCGCGCGGAACACGAGCGCCGGCGGCGCCCAGTGCGGGTGGCGCCGCGACGACGACCAGGTCGCCTGCACGCCCGACAGCGGGACGTCGAGCTCCCAGGCCAGCGCTGTCTGCAGCCACGGATTGATCGCCGGACGCCCGGGGCGCAGCACCGCGGCGCGTCCGCCGGCGCCGTCGATCGCGCGAAGCAGCTCGTCGCGCTGGTCGGCCTGGCTGCGCGCGACGCTGAGCATGCGCGCGTCCTCGCGGGCGCGCAGCAGCGCCGGTGCGAGCGCCAGCAGCCGCGACCGCGACGCCCAACGCGATGCGCGCGCGCCGCTCGTGCACCGCCTCGAGCAGCCACACGAGCCCGACGCCGGCCACGACGCACAGCGCCGCCGCCGGTGCGGCCAGGTAGCGCCGGGTGCCGGTGAAGCCGACCTCGGCCATGATCGCCACGACCGCGATCCAGCCCAGGGCGAGCGCAGCGAGCGACAGCACGGGGCGATCGCGGCGGCGCACGGCGAGCACCACGCCGATCGCCGCGAGGATCAGCGTGGGCACGATGACCGCGTCCGCGGCGCGGCGCACCACCTCCAGGGACGGCACCTTGGCGTTGGCGGCGCTGCCCTCGGTGGCCGAGGTCGCCGTCGAGCTCGCGTGCAGCGGATCGCCCGAGCCGATCCAGTCCAGCCCGAGCCACAGCGCCGGGGGCAGCACGACGGCGGCCGCGACGAGCGGGCGCAGGCGCGGCTCATGCAGCCACACGAAGACGCCGTAGGCCCCGAGCAGGACCCACGCCTCGGGGCGGATGAGCCCGGCCACGGCGATGAGAACGAGCGCCCAGTCGCGGCGCCCGGCGAGGTGGCGATCGGCGGCGCCGAGCGTGAGCGCGATGAGCACCGGCTCGGCGGAGCCCAGCAGGGCGGTGCGGTAGAGGTCGGCGCTCAGGGCGAGGCTGAGCGCGGCGACCGCTCCGGCCAGCGGACCAGCCAGCCGGGCGCCGAGCCGGTAGGCGAGCATGAGCGAGAGCACCGCCGCGGCGCGCATGAGTCCCATCCACACCACCGGCGTCGCGGCGCCGAGGACCGACAGCGGGGCGAGGGCCAGGACCGGCAGCGGCTTGAAGGACGGGCCGGCGGTGGTGGCGAGGTCGAGGTGGGCGAGCTCGCGCCCCCACACGGTCCACGCCCACGCGTCGTAGCCGAGCGTGGACGGGAGTGCCAGCGACGCCGCGCCGGCGAGCAGGGCGACGCCGAGCGCGGCCCTCCAGGCGGTCACTCGGTGGCCGCGCCGCTGCGCGCTCGACGCGCCACCTTCACGCGGTCGGTCTTGTCGAGCACGACCTTGCGCAGCCGCACGCTGTCCGGGGTCGCTTCGACGCACTCGTCGTCGCGCAGGAACTCGAGCGCCTGGTCGAGCGACAGGGTGCGATGCGGGACCAGGCGGACGAGGACATCGGCGGTCGAGGAGCGGATGTTCGTCAGGTGCTTCTCGCGCGTCGCGTTGACGTCGAGGTCGTCGGCGCGCGCGTTCTCCCCGACCACCATCCCCTCGTAGACCTCGTCGCCGGGGCCGACGAACAGCGTCCCGCGCTCCTGGAGGTTCATCAGCGCGAACTGCGCCGTGCGCCCGCGGCGGTCGGAGACGAGGGCGCCGGTCGGCCGCGTGCGCAGCTCGCCCGCCCACGGCTCCCAGCGGTCAAAGACGTGGTGCAGCAGGCCCGTCCCGCGCGTCTCGGTGAGGAACTCGGTCCGGAAGCCGATCAGGCCGCGCGCCGGGACGCGGTACTCCATGCGCACCCAGCCGGTGCCGTGGTTGACCATCTGCTCCAGGCGGCCCTTGCGCAGGGCCAGCAGCTGGGTGACGACGCCCACGTACTCCTCGGGCACGTCGATGGCCAGGCTCTCGACCGGCTCGTGTACCCGCCCGTCGATCTCGCGCGTGAGCACCTGCGGCTGGCCGACGGTGAGCTCGAAGCCCTCGCGGCGCATGAGCTCCACGAGGATCGCGAGCTGCAGCTCGCCGCGGCCCTGGACCTCCCACACCTCAGGGCGGTCGGTGTCGCGTACGCGCAGCGAGACGTTGCCGACGAGCTCCTGGTCGAGCCGCGCGCGGATCTGGCGCGCCGTGAGCTTGTCGCCCTCCTTGCCGGCCAGCGGCGAGGTGTTGACCCCGATGGTGACCGAGAGCGATGGCTCATCCACGGTGATGATCGGCAGCGGGCGCGGGTCGTCGGGGTCGGCCAGCGTCTCGCCGATGGTGACCTCGGCGATCCCGGCGACGGCGATGATCTCACCGGCCGAGGCCTCGTCAGCCTCCACGCGATCGAGCGCGTCGGTGACGTAGAGCTCGGCGACCTGCGCGCGCTCGATCTCCCCGTTCGCGCGGCACCAGGCGATGGCCTCGCCGCGCCGGATGGTGCCGTGGCGCACGCGGCACAGCGCCAGCCGGCCGACGTACGGTGAGGCGTCGAGGTTCGTGACGTGGGCCTGCAGCGGGTGCTCGGTGTCGTACACGGGCGCCGGGATGCGCTCGAGCAGCAGGTCGAGCAGCGGGCCGAGATCGGTCCCCGGCTCGCCTTCGGTCAACGACGCCTGGCCGGCCCTGGCGTTGCAGTAGACGATCGGGAACTCGATCTGCTCCTCGGTCGCGTCGAGGTCGAGGAACAGCTGGTAGACCTCGTCGACGACGTGTGCGATGCGCGCGTCGGGCCGGTCGACCTTGTTGACCACGAGGATCACCGGGAGCCTCGCCTCCAGGGCCTTGCGCAGGACGAAGCGCGTCTGGGGCAGCGGGCCCTCGCTGGCGTCGACCAG
Source organism: uncultured Actinomycetes bacterium (assembly GCA_963807305.1). Taxonomy (GTDB): domain Bacteria; phylum Actinomycetota; class Thermoleophilia; order Solirubrobacterales; family Solirubrobacteraceae; genus JAOPZW01. The sequence goes on along the minus strand of CAWEBN010000008.1, from coordinate 470,861 downwards.
CAGCAGCACGCCGTCGACCATCGTCAGGCCGCGCTCGACCTCGCCGCCGAAGTCGCTGTGCCCAGGCGTGTCGACGATGTTGAGCTTCACGCCGCGATGGCGGACCGAGGTGTTCTTCGCGAGGATCGTGATGCCCTTCTCGCGCTCGAGGTCCATCGAGTCCATGACGCGCTCGGCCACGTCCTGGTTGGCGCGGAAGGCGCCGGACTGCCAGAGCATGGCGTCGACCAGCGTCGTCTTGCCGTGGTCGACGTGGGCCACGATCGCCACGTTGCGGATGTCCTCGCGGAGCGCGCGCATCTAAGAGAAGCTAGTGCCCAATGGCCGCTGAGCACGCAAACCCCGCCCGCGCGATCTACGGGACCATCCTCGTGATGGCCGTGATCACGGCCCTCTCGCACGACGACAGCGTCAAATCGGCAGAGCTGGTCGCGGGCGTCCTGGCGACGACGTTCGTCTTCTGGATCGCGCACGTGTACTCCGAGGTGCTGGGCCAGCGGATGGAGGGCGAGGGGGAGCGCCTCAGCTTCGCCAACGTCGCCGTCGCCGCGCGCGGCGAGTGGCCGCTGGTCGAAGCGTCGCTGCTGCCCGTGCTCTGCCTGCTGGTCGGGGTGATCGGCGTGGTGAAGACCGAAACGGCCGTGGCCATCGCGATCGGCGCGGGCGTGGTGGAGCTGTTCGGCTACGGCATCGCCGCCGGGCGCCGGCTGGAGCTCTCGCTGCGCGGCACCATCGCGGTGGCGGTGATCAACGGCGCCCTCGGCCTCCTGATCGTGCTCCTGAAGGTTCTGGTCCACTAGCCAGGTCAGCCCTGGCCGGGCACCCCGACGCGCGCGACGTCGATCCGCCCCGGCCGCTTCGCCGGCTGGGGCTTGCTCGTGGTGGCGTCGGGCATCGAGCGCTGCGGAGCGGGCAGGCGCACGTTGCGCCAATCGGCGCCGGGGGGCGCGATCGGCAGCGCGGGGTCCGCGACGCGCAGCGGGACGTCGGACTGGCAGGGCAGCACCTTCTCGATGTCGCGCGGCAGCGACGTGCGAAAATGGTTCTGGGCGAAGCACGAGCCCTTGGACGTGCGCTGCCCCAGCCGCGGCGCCAGCGCGAGGTCGACGCCGTTGTCCTGCAGGACGTTGCCCTGCACGCTGTCCTCGGCCGCGGGCGCCTGGTCGGAGGAGGTGAGCAGAACGCCGGCACCCGGGTGACCGGTGATGAGGTTGCGCGCCAGCCCGTCGCGGCGGCCGCCGCGCACAAGGACGCCGACGCCGAAGCCCTCGCCGCGCCCTGGCGCCAGCCGGTTGGCGTTGTCCTCGATGACGTTGCCGACCACCGTGGTGTCCTGCTGGTGGTAGGGCTTCTCCTCGCCGGCCGAGACCAGCAGCACGCCGACGCGGTTCGCGCGGAAGGAGGAGCGCGCGACGACCACGTTGCCGCCGGAGTCCGAGCCCTCGAAGCCGGCCATGCCGCGCTCGGCCACGCTGTCGGTGACCAGCGAGTCGCACGGGCGGCAGTTGCCGATGCGAAAGCCCGCTACGCCGTGGCCGGAGGCGAGGACGTGGTCGATGGTGCCGCCGCGGGAGCGCAGCGCCTCGATCCCGTGCAGCCCGTTGTTGGCGGCGGTGACGTAGCTCGCCCGCCAGCCGTTGAGCTGCTTGGGCGTGTCCTTGGGCGGGGTGAAGACGACGCCGTCGGTGGCGTAGCCGCGGACGGTCAGGTTCTCGACCGCGACGCCGTCGGCGTGCACCGTGATGCCGTTGAAGCGCGCGCCGCCGCCGCCGTCGAGGATCACCCGGTTGCGATCGGTGCCACGGATGACGACGTCGTGCTTGGCCGGTCCCACCACGACCTGCTCGCGGTAGACGCCGGGGCCGACCCGGACGAGGTCGCCAGGCTGCGCGGCGTCGACCGCCGCCTGGATCGTCGGGTACTCCTCGGGGACGTCGCGCGCGGTCCAGCTCTTGCCCCCGCCGCAGCCACCGAGCGCGAGGACGAGCAGCACAGCGATGCCCGCCGCAGGCGCGGCACGGATCACGTAGGCGCCCCCGTGGGGACGTTCGGGTGCGGCGCGCGGGACGGGGTTGATGGAATCGATCGGGACCTCGGTCGTTCCGATCATCTCATTCCGGGCCAAGCGCCTTCAGCGTGTCCGATGGCACTGTCCGCGCGGAAACCTGGGTGAGCGGGAGGGCGCCAGTGGGAAGGACCGCCCGCATGCTCCGTCTCGATGCCAGTGCCCTCGATTACACGATCCTGGCGATCTACTTTCTGGTCGTTCTCGGGATCGGCGTTGTCGCCCGGATGTCGGTGAAGACCGACATCGACTTCTTCCTCTCCGGGCGCTCGCTGCCCGCGTGGATCACCGGGTTGGCCTTCGTCGCCGCCAACCTCGGTGCGCTGGAGATCCTCGGCATGGCGGCCAACGGCGCGCAGTACGGCGTCGCCACCGTGCACTTCTATTGGATCGGCGCTGTGCCGGCGATGATCTTCCTCGGCCTCGCGATGATGCCCTTCTACTACGGAGCCAAGGTCCGCTCCGTACCGGAGTACCTGCGCCTGCGCTTCAACGAGCCGACCCACGCGCTCAATGCGATGACGTTCGCGGTGGCCACGGTGCTGATCGCCGGCGTCAACCTCTTTGCCCTCGCGCTGATCGTGCACCTGATGCTCGGGTGGTCGATCTCGACGGCGATCATCGTCGCGGCGCTCATCGTCATGGCCTACATCACGCTCGGCGGCCTGACGTCGGCCATCTATAACGAGGTCCTTCAGTTCTTCATCATCATCGCGGCGCTGCTGCCGCTGACCCTGGTGGCGCTGCATGACATGGGCGGGTGGAGCGGCCTGCAGGACAAGGTCAAGGGCTCGGCGCTGAAGGAGGGCGGCCTGCACGCGTGGCAGGGCCTGGGCGTCGGCTCGGTGACGAACCCGATCAACGCCAACTGGATCGCGATCGTCTTCGGCCTCGGCTTCGTGCTCAGCTTCGGCTACTGGACGACGAACTTCGCGGAGGTCCAGCGCGCGCTGAGTGCCAAGAACCTCTCGGCCGCGCGGCGCACGCCGCTCATCGGCGCCTATCCGAAGATCTTCATCCCGGCGCTGACGATCATCCCCGGCCTGGTCGCGCTCGTGACCGTCAAGGGCTTGGGCGGCAAGAGCCAGGACCTGCAGTACAACAACGCGATCCCGCTGCTCATCGGCAAGTACTTCCCCGAGGGCATGCTGGGCCTCGCGGTGACAGGCCTCCTGGCCGCATTCATGGCGGGCGTGGCGGCGAACGTGACGTCGTTCAACACGGTGTTCACCTACGACCTGTGGCAGTCCTACGTGCGCAAGGACCGCGACGAGGCCTACTACCTCCGTGTCGGGCGGTTTGCGACGGCAGGGGGGCTGCTCATCTCCGTGGCCACGGCGTTCATCGCCAAGGGCTACAGCAACATCATGAACTACGTCCAGCTGCTGTTCAGCTACTTCAACGCGCCGCTGTTCGCCACGTTCATCATCGCGATGTTCTGGAAGCGCACGACGCCGTGGGCGGGCTTCTGGGGGCTGATCGCCGGCTTCTTCGGCGCCTTCATCACGCACGAGCTGTACTCGTGGGGCACGATCGACCTCGGATCGGAGCTCGCGGCGAGCTTCTGGGGCGCCATCATCGCCTTCGCGGCCGACGCCGTGGTGACCGTCGGCGTCTCGTTGGTCACGCAGCCCAAATCGGACGAGGAGCTGCGCGGCCTCGTCTGGGGCCTCACGCGCAAGGAGGAGGACCCCGAGGAGCACGACCCGGCCGACGACGTCTGGTACCGCTCCCCGTATCTGCTGGCCGGCGGGGCCATCGGCCTCATCGTGATCCTGAGCATCGTCTTCATCTAGGGAGGAGCGCAACATGACCGAAGAACCGCACCAGGACGTCCGCGGGCCGCAGACACCATCCACGGGCGCCACCGACGAGGAGGAGATGCGCGCTGCACGGATCGTCAACCGCTTCGACCTCCGCCGCATCATCGGCGGGCTCTTCGTCCTCTACGGGGTGATCCTCGCGGTCGTCGGGCTCTTCGGCAGCGACGAGGTCAAGAACAAGGCGGCCGGGGTCAACGTCAACCTCTGGACGGGCCTCGCGATGCTCGTCGTGGGCGGGCTCATGATCTTCTGGGCGCTGGCGCGCCCGGTGGCCCCGGCGCCCAAGTCCACGGGCGGGAAGGGATCCGGGCGGGTAGGCGACTCGCCGGCGACATAGAGCACCTGCGCCGCGTCATGCCGGCGGGGAGTTCCGGCACGGTTCGCGCGTCCTTTGCAACACCTGCCATGAACGCGCGCAGCGGGTGGTCCGTCTTGGCCGCGCCATGTGACACCTAGGAAGGGCCACCCCTCGGGTGTCTCCAAAGGCTGTTGCGAAACGCGCGCGATCGCCGCAGGCGAGACGTCGTCGGTCGACGCCCACGAGCTGCGCGGGCCGCGGGCGCGGGTCGCACCCGCCTGAGGACGGCGACCCGCGCCGCGAACCGCCGGCCGCCGGCGCGCCGCGCCGTAGGCGCTCGCGGGGTGTGCCCAGCGCCGCCGCTGACCGCGGAGAATGCGGAGGCGGCGCTCGGGTACAACGCCTGCACACCCACCCAAAAGGAGGGTCCCATCGTGGCCTCTAATGCGCGTTCATCCAGTGCCCGTCCCACGCCGGCCAAGAGTCGCGGCGCCAGCTCCGGCAGGAGCGCCAATGCCGCAAAGCGGTCGTCCTCGCCCGCCAAGTCGCGGTCGCCGAAGGCGTCGTCGGCCGCCAAGCCGCGCAGCCGAGCGGCCTCGACCTCGAACCGTTCGCGCACCGCGAGGTCGAGCACGCCGAGGTCGCGCTCCTCGAGCTCGTCGAACGGCAGCAGCGCCAATGGCGCGGTCAGCAGCGTGACCGACACCATCGGCTCGGCCGCGCAGAAGGCCAGCACGCCGATCATCGCCGGCGGTGCCGCGGCGGCTGGGCTCATCGGCGGGATGGTGCTCGGCAAGCGCGTGCTCGGTCCGCGGCGCACGGTGCTCGGCATCCCCGTCTCGCGCAAGGGCCTGAGCTTGCAGCCTGTGGCAAAGGAGGTCCAGAAGGCCGGACAGCAGCTCGGCCGCCTGACCGACGAGCTGGCCCAGGCCCGCAAGCAGGCCAAGAAGGTCGGCAACGCGCTGTCCTGACGCCATGGCGACGACCCAGCAACGCACGAGCCCAGACAACGGCATTGCGGCCTCGGCACAGCGCCTGCCGAGGCCGGCGATTGCCGGCGGCGCGGCGGCCGCGGGGCTCGCCGCAGGAACCGCGCTCGGGGCCATCCTGCGCGCCCATCGCCGCCCGCGGCTGATGGGTCTGCCCCTTCCACGCGGGAAGGAGGTCAAGGACGGCGCGCGGCACGCCGTTCGCGCCGGGCGGTGGCTCTACGAGGTGCAGACAGACGTCAACCTGCTGCGCGAGCAGGCGCAGCAAACGCGCCGCCAGTCGCCCATCGAGGTACTGCTCTCGGGGCTCACCTCGCGGACCCTGCCGCGCGGCCGCTAGGCCCTGCTGCGAAGCGCCACCGGCGTCAGCGGATGCCTCATCGGCCCGCCAGCGCCCCTGCCGCCCCCGCCAGCCGCGACGGCTTGCCCGTGCGGTCCTCGATCGCGTCGGCCGCGCGGAAGGCGCCGTAGACCGTCTGCACGGCCAGCCAGCGCAGCGGCTCGGGCTCCCAGCCGCGGGCGCGGTGGCCGACCCACGGCAGGCGTGCGAGCTCGGTGTCGCGGTCGAGGATCAGGTCACGCAGGGTGCGGGCGGCCAGGTTGGCCGCGGCGACGCCCTCGCCCGCGTAGCCGCCGGCCCAGCACAGGCCGCTGTCGCGGTCGCAGTGCACCGCGGCGGCCCAGTCGCGCGCGACGCCGAAGACGCCGGTCCACGCGCCGTCGAGGCGGACGTCGCGCAGGACGGGGAACAGGCGCGTGAGGCGCGCGCGCAGCTGGCGCACCGTCGCGTCGGGGATCTCGCCGGCGCGGTCGGTGCCCGAGCCGTAGCGGTAGGGGCGCCCGCGGCCGCCGATGGCGATGCGCCCGTCGGCGGTGCGCTGCGCGTAGATGTAGGCGTGGGCGGCGTCGTCGAGCGTCTCGCAGCCCTCCCAGCCGATCTGGGCCCACGTCGCGGCGCCCAGCGGCTCGGTGACGATCATCGAGCTCGAGAGCGGCAGCAACGCGCGCTCGAGCCCCGGGAGCGCCGCGGTGTAGCCCTCGGTGGCGCGTACGACCCACCGCGCGCGCACCGTGCCCGAGGCCGTCCGCACGCTGCGCGCAGCAACGTCGAGCGCCGCCGTGCGCTCGTGGATCGTCCCGCCGTGGCGCTCGACCGCCGCCGCCAGGCCCCGCACCAGCTTCGCGGGCTGCACGCGCGCGCAGTGCGGGGTGAAGCGCGCGCCGCGCAGCCCGGCAACCCGCACGCGCGCGGCGGCTGCGTCGACGTCGAGCACGTCGCCGCGCGGCGCCGCTCGCAGGCGCGCGAGCTGCGGCTCGGTCTGCGCGACGGTCAGCGAGCCGCCCTGGACGAAGTCGCAGTCGATCGCCTCGCGGGCGCACGCGGCGCCGACCTCGTCGACGGTCTCCTGGATCGCGCGTTCGAGCGCCGCGACCGCCGCCTCGCCGGCCGCCGCACGCTGGCGCGAGCCCGTGGAGACCTCACCCAGGACCCAGCCGCCGTTGCGGCCCGAGGCGCCATAGCCGGCCACCTCGCGCTCGAGCACCACGACCGACAGCGACGGGTCGGCCCGCAGCAGCTCGTAGGCGGTCCACAGGCCGGTGTAGCCGGCCCCGACGATGCAGACGTCGGCCTCGCTGTCGCCGTCGAGGGCAGGGCGGGGGGCCGGGAGCCCGCCGAGGTCGGCCCACCACCACGACGGCGCGTCGGTCACCGGGCCAATCCTGACATGTCGCTGACGTGTGTCGCACTACAGTCAGCTCATGACCCTCACCGGCGTCTTCCTCATCTGCACCGTCGTTCCGCTCCTCTTCGGCCTGTGGGCCCAGTTCAAGGTCAAGAGCACGTTCAAGCGCTACAGCCAGGTGCCGGTCGCGAGCGGCATGACCGGGGCGCAGGCCGCCGAGGCCGTGTTGCGCAACTCGGGCGTGTCGGGCGTCGGCATCCGCCCGGTCGAAGGACAGCTCTCCGACCACTACGACCCGCGCTCGAAGACGCTCAACCTCAGCAGCGACGTGGGCATGGAGGCGAGCGTCGCCGCGCTGGGCGTCGCCGCCCACGAGGCGGGCCACGCGGTCCAGGACGCCCGCGGCTACAAGCCGATGCAGATCCGCTCGACGCTCGTCCCCGCGGCCTCGTTCGGCTCGCAGGTGTGGATCTTCCCGGCCTTCCTGGGGCTCATCCTCGGCTCGACGGGGCTGGTCAACGTCGGCCTCGTGCTCTTCCTCGCCGTCGTGATCTTCCAGCTCGTGACCCTGCCGGTGGAGTTCGACGCCTCGCACCGCGCGATCGTCGCGCTCGAGGGCGGCGGATTGCTCGGCGCCGAGGAGCTCTCGGGGGCCCGCAAGGTGCTGCAGGCCGCGGCCCTCACCTACGTCGCCGCGCTCGCCGCCTCGATCGGTCAGCTGATCTACTTCTTCATCGCCTCGCGGCGGTAATGCTGCGTCCGCTCGGCGGACAGTAGAAGCGTGTTTCTCTTCAACAAGGCAAAGACCAATCCCGTCGCCGCCGAGGACGCTCTCCCCGGCCGCGACCAGACCATTTCCGTCCCCGCGCGCCACGAGGTGCTCGGCAACCCGCTGACGCCCCCGTGGCCCGAGGGCTTCCAGCAGATCGTCGTCGGCATGGGCTGCTTCTGGGGCGCCGAGCGCGTCTTCTGGCAGGCCGACGGCGTGTGGACGACAGCGGTCGGCTACGCCGGCGGCTTCACCCCCAACGCCACCTACGAGGAGGTCTGCTCGGGGCGCACCGGCCACACGGAGGCCGTGCTCGCCGTCTTCGACCCCTCCAAGACCAGCTATGAGGAGATGCTGAAGCTCTTCTGGGAGAACCACGACCCGACCCAGGGCATGCGCCAGGGCAACGACGTGGGCACCCAGTACCGGTCGGCGATCCTCTACGGCTCCGAGGCCGAGCGCGAGGCCGCCGAGCGCACCAAGGCGATGTTCGGCGAGCGCTTGGGCGAGGCCGGCTTCGGCCAGATCTCGACGGAGATCGCCCCGCTCGGCGAGTTCTACTACGCCGAGGACTACCACCAGCAGTACCTCGCGAAGGTCCCCCACGGCTACTGCGGCCTGGGCGGGACCGGTGTGAGCTGCCCCATCGGGCTGGGCGCCTCGCAGGCCTCGTAGTCCGTGTCCTGCGCGCCCGTCGCGCGCGGAGACATTGTATGACGATCATGCGATAAGCTCGGCCCCGGAGATGCCCCGGGGCAGCGACGACGAGACCCTCGACGGCGCGGTGGCGATCGTCACCGGCGCCGCCGGCGGCATCGGCGGCGAGGTCGTCGCCCAGCTTCGTGCCGCCGGCGCGATGGTCGTCGCCGAGGACATCGACCCGGCCGTCGAGCGGCTCGCGGACGACGGGATCGCCGCCCTGTGCGCGGACGCCGCCGACGCTGAGAGCGCTCGCCGAGCGGTCGACCTCGCCCTGACCCGCTTCGGGCGCCTCGACATCGTCGTCAACAACGCGGGCCGCTTCCTGCTCAAGCCGATCGTCGAGACGACGGACGAGGAGTGGGACGGCCTGATGACCACCAACGTGCGCAGCGTCTTCGTGCATTGCCGGGAGGCGCTGCCGCACCTGATCGCGCGCGGCCGGGGCGCGATCGTCAACGTCTCGTCGATCTCGGGCGTCGTCGGGCTCCCGGCGCAGGGCGCCTACTGCGCGACCAAGGGCGCGATCGCCCAGATCACGCGGCAGCTGGCGATCGAGCACGCCGGCGACGGCGTGCGCGTCAACGCGATCGCTCCAGGAGCCGTCGACACGGCGTTCGTCGACTCCGCCCTCGCCGGCGTGCCGGACCTGCAGGCTGCGCGCGGGGACATCGGCGCGTCGCACCCGCTCGGGCGCATGGCCTCACCGGGCGAGATCGCCCGCATCATGGTCTTCCTGGCCTCGCCCGCGTCCAGCTTCATGACCGGCGCCGTGGTCATGGCCGACGGCGGGTACACGGCGCAGTGACATCCGTCGCGATGACCTCTGACGCGCTGATCGCCCGGGCGCAGGCCATCGCCCCGACCCTCGTGGCGCGGCAGGCCGAGACCGAGGAGCGCACGTGCTACGCGCCCGACACCCACGAGCAGTTCCGCGAGGCGGGCTTCTACCGCATGCTCGTCCCGCGCCGCTACGGCGGCTTCGAGTTCGACGTGCCGACCTTCGTCCGGGTCATCGCCCACCTCGCCCGCGGCTGCCCGTCGACGGCGTGGCAGGTCTGCCTGCCCACGGCGCACGCGCTGCTCGTCGCGTCGTGGTTCGACGAGCGCGCCCAGGACGAGCTGTTCGCCGATCCCGACTTCCTGTGTCCGTCGGTGGCCGCCCCGGTCGGCCGGGCCCGTCAGACCGGCGACGGCTTCCTCGAGCTCACCGGCACCCACCACTACTGCTCCGGCGCCCCGTACGGGACGCATTACCTGGGCCAGACGCTGCCTGCCGGCCCCGACCTCGACGGCCCGCCCGCCGGTCCGCCGATGCTCTTCGTCGCCCCCCGCAGCGAGTGGACGATGCTCGACGACTGGGGTCACACGCTCGGCCTCAAGGGCAGCGGCTCCAACAGCATCGTCCTCGACGGGGGGCGGATCCCCGAGTACTTCGCGCTGCCCAACACGCAGATGCTCCAGGTCGACAACTCGGGCGGCACGCCCGGCCAGCGCCTGCACGGCAACCCGATGTACGTCGGCCGCGCCCTCAGCTTCTTCGGGCTGGAGTTCATCGCACTCGCCGTCGGCATGGTCAAAGGCGCCCTCGACGAGTACCTCGAGATCATCACGACGCGCACGACCCACCGCCCGCCGATCGTCCTGCGCGCCCACGATCCCGACTACCAGCGCTGGTACGGGCAGGCGCGCGGGAAGGTGGAGACCGCCGAGGCGGCGATGCTGCAGGCCGCCGAGCAGTGGATGGAGGCCTGCCGCCGCCAGGTCGACGAGGGCGTGCACTTCGACGTCGAGGAGGATCTGCGGATCCAGTCGATCACGCGCGAGTCGGTGCGCCTGTGCTGGGACGCCCTGCAGGAGTACATGTTCCGCACCGCGGGCTCCGGCGCCGCCCACGACGGCGCGCGCATGCAGCGCATCTGGCGTGACATGTCGATGGTCTGGGGCCACCTCGCCGGCGTCATCAGCGACTGGGCCGCCCGCGGGATGGCGACCGAGCACCTCGGCATCGAGCCCGAGGGCGCAGGCCCTCGCAAGGTCTGAGACCCGCTGTAGGCTGGTCATACAAGTGGCCAAGAAGTCGAGCAACAGCCTCGAGGGCGTCGACGGCCTCGCGGTGCAGGTCAACCGGGTGGCGGCTCCGGTGCGCGAGCAGGTTCTCGACCAGCTGCGCCAGGCGATCGTGCAGATGCGCCTCAAGCCCGAGCAGCGCCTCGTCGAGCGCGAGCTGATCGAGCAGACCGGCGTCTCGCGCACCACCATCCGCGAGGTGCTGCGCCAGCTCGCGGCCGAGGGCCTGGTCACCACCATCCCGCACAAGGGCACGGTCGTCGCCTCGCCGTCGGTCGAGCGCGCCGCGGAGCTCTACGAGGTCCGGGCCGTGCTCGAGGGCATGGCCGCGCGCCAGTTCGCCGAGCGCGCGACCGACGTCCACCTGCGCGCGCTGCGCCGGGCCTTCGAGGGGATCGAGCGCCGCGCCAAGGCCGGCCGTCCCAACAGCCAGGCGATGCTCGCGGCCAAGCGCCACTTCTACGACGCCCTGTTCGAGGGGGCCGCGAACGGCACCATCCAGAGCCTCGTCGAGAGCCTTCAGGCGCGCGTGACGGTTCTGCGCGCGGCGTCGCTCAGCCAGCCCGGCCGCGCGGCGAAGACGGTCGAGGAGGTCCGGGCGATCGTCGAGGCGCTCGAGCGCCGCGACGGGGACGCCGCCGCGGCCGCCTGCGTGCACCACGTCAACGAGGCGGCGCGGACGGTCTTCGAGGCGATGGCGGCCGCCGAAGCGGCGGGCTAGGCGGGGGCGCCGTCGCGCTCGGCGGCCAGCTCGTCGAGCACCACCTGGGCCTCGCGGAAGGACTCGAGGCCCGCGGGCGCGCCGCAGTAGACCGTGGCCTGCAGCAGCGTCTCGCGGATCTCCTCGGTCGTGCAGCCGTTGTTGACCGCGCCGCGCACGTGCGCGCGGAACTCGTGCATCCGCCCCAGCGCGGTCAGCATCCCGAGGTTGATCAGGCTGCGCGTGCGGCGATCGAGCCCCGGGCGCGTCCACACCGCGCCCCAGCAGTACTCGGTCACGAACTCCTGCGCGACGCTCGTGAACTCCGTCGCGGCGCGCAGCGAGCGATCGACGTGCTCGTCGCCGAGCACCTCGCGGCGGGTGGCCAGGCCGCGCTCGTACCCTCCGTCGGCGGCGCTCATCGCTGCATCCCCGCGGGCACGACGCCCAGGCGCAGCTGCGCGAGCTGGCGCACGAGCGGATCGCGCATCATCGAGTTGCGGTGGCCGGCCGCCATCGCGAGGTCACGGAAGACGCGTTCGAAGCGCTGGCCGGCATTGGCCGCGCTCGAGCCGATCGTGCGATAGAGGTCGTGCTCGACGGCCTCCCAGGCGAAGAGGATCGCCTCGCGGGCGATCGTCGAGATGTAGAGGTCGTCCTCCCAGGTGTACGGCCGCTCTCCGGAGGCCTGCTGGCGGCAGCGCTCCATGTGCTGGTCGGCGCAGTTCATGAGCGCTGCCTCGGCCATGCCGATCTTGGCCAGCGCCCCGCCGTACCAGCGCTGGAAGTCCGCGTCCTCGGTGCGCTTGATGAACGGCGGCAACGGCGTGGTCTTGGCTCGCATCCAGTTCTCGTACTCGTCGAGCGCGTTGTAGGCGCCGCCGACGACGAGCCCGGCGACCGACATCGTGAACACGCACAGCGCCCGCCCGCAGTAGAGCGGATTGCCGTGCAGCGCGAAGCCCGGCGTCGTGCTCGGGTCGACGTCGATCATGTTGGTGTCCTCGAGCACGAGGTGGGGCGCCAGCCGCCCGCCGTCGAAGCGGATGCTGTGCGAGCCTGAGCCCTTCAGGCCCAGCGAGGTGCCCCAGTCGTTGAGCATCTCCCACTCGCTCTCGGGCGCCATGAAGAGCATCACGCGCGGCTCGCCGTTCTCCTGCTTGCCGGGCATGATCGCCTGCCCGACGTACCAGTTCGAGTAGGGGATGCCCGAGCAGTAGGCGATCGTGCCGTTGAGCTCCCAGCCGCCGTCGACCGGCGTCGCGGCGACCGTCGGCGCGGCGACCGACGCGGCGCGGAAGGTGCCGTCGCCCAGCGCCTGCGCCTGCGCCTCCTCGGGAAACCACGACGCGACCTGAAGCGCGTGGTTGCTGGCCAGGCCCACGCACCACGCGGTGGACATGTCGCCGCGCGCGAGCTCGAGCTGCAGGCGCGTCATCGTCTTGACGTCGAACTCGTAGCCCCCGTAGCGGCGCGGCACGTAAGTGCGGTAGAAGCCGGCGTCGAGGAACTTCTGGTGCATCTGCTCGGAGTAGAAGCTCCGCGCCTCGGCATCGGCCTGGTTCTCGATGAGCTCAGGGCGCAGGGCGATCGCGCGCGCGATCAGCTCCTCGGGCGTCAGGTCCGGCTCGCGCGGCGTGGTGGTGGCGGCGTCTGTTTGAGCAGTCGACATTGTCGGACAATCATACGTCAGGGACGGGTGTCGGGGAGGATGACCGCGGTGATCAACTCGCGGCTCAACGCCGCCTCGAGCGCCTCGTTGACCTGCTCCAGGGCGAAGCGGCGGCTGACGAGCGGCTCGGCGTCCAGCAGCCCCGCCTCGAGCATCCGCGCGAAGCGCGGGATGTCGCGGCGGATGTGCGCGCCGCCGTACTGGCAGCTCTGGATGCGCTTGCCGCCAACGGCGAAGTCGACCGCCGGCAGGGTGACCGTGGACGACAGCGTCTCCCAGCCGGCCGGGACCATCGTGCCCGCCGGCCGGGTCATCGCGAAGGCCTGTGCCATCGCCGCGGGCGGGCCGGCCGCCTCGAGCGCGTAGTCGGCGCCGCGCCCGCCGGTGAGCTCCTTGACCGCCGCGACCGGATCGCCGTCGGCGGGGTCGAGCGCATGCGTCGCTCCCACCGCGCGCGCGAGCTCGCGGCGCTCGGCGCGCGGCTCCACGGCCACGATCGTCGTCGCGCCCGCCGCCCGCGCCCCCTGGATCATCCACAGGCCCAGCGCGCCGCAGCCGACGACCGCCACCGACGTGCCGGCCTGCACCTCCGCGAGGTTGAGGACCGCGCCCACGCCCGCGGTCACGCCGCACCCCAGCAGCGACAGGTGCTCGTCGGAGAGCTCCGCGTCGACGGCGACCACGCCGCTGTCGCGCAGCACCATCTTCTCGGCGAAGGCGCCGACGCCGCCGTCGGCGTGCACCGGCTCGCCGCTACCGCGGGTGGCCACCACGCGCGGCGGCAGGATGCCGCCGAGCATCTCCGCGCACTGGTCGGGCTGATCGCGGATGCACCAGAAGCACTCGCCGCACTCCGGCGTGCCGGCCACGACGACCCGGTCGCCGGCGCGCACGCGCTCGACGTGCGCCCCAACCTCCTCGACGACCCCGGCCGCCGCGTGGCCGAGGATCGTGGGCGGTGCCGCGGCCACGTCGCCGCGAGCGCTGAGCGCGTCGGTGATGCAGACGTCGATCGCCGTGATGCGCACGACGACCTCGTGCGCCTCGGGCGCGCGCAGCTCGACGTCCTCGATCGCGAGCGGCCGCCCGACCGCCTCCAGGATTGCAGCGCGCATCGTCATACGATATGACGAACATTCATGGCGAAGCTCGACGGTAGAGTCGCACTCGTGACCGGAGGCGCGCGGGGAATGGGGGAGGCGCACGCGCGGGCGCTGGCGGCCGAGGGAGCTCGGGTCGTCATCGGCGACGTGCTCGAGCCCGAGGGCGCCGCCGTCGCGGAGGAGCTGGGCGACGACGCGCGCTTCGCCGCGCTCGACGTCACCGACGAGGGCTCGTGGCAGGCGGCGGTGAGCTTCGCCGAGGACGCCTTCGGGCCGATCTCGGTGCTCGTCAACAACGCCGGCGTGCTGGCCATCGAGCCGCTCGCCGAGCTGGCGATCGAGGAGTGGCGCCGCGTGATCGACACCAACCTCACGGGCGCGTTCCTGGGCATGAAGACCGTCCACCCGTCGATGCGCCGCGCCGGCGGCGGTGCGATCGTCAACGTCAGCTCGATGGCCGCGTACATCGCGGTCGGGCGGGCCTCGGCCTACACCGCCTCGAAGTGGGGGCTGCGCGGGCTGACCAAGGCGGCGGCGATCGAGTTCGGGCCCGATCGCATCCGGGTCAACTCGCTGCATCCCGGCATGATCAAGACGCCCATGCTGGAGGGCGCCAGCGACGAGGCGACCCAGTCGGCGCGCTATCCGATCCCGCGCTTCGGCAGGTCCGAGGAGGTGGCGGCGACCATGCTGCACATCGTGTGCGACGCGACCTACAGCACCGGCTCCGAGTTCTGCGTCGACGGCGGGATCCTCGCCGGCATCAGCGTGGGGGACTGAGCCGTGCGCGCCGCCGTCCTCGCCGAGCTGAAGGAGCCCTTCGTCGTCGAGGAGATCGAGCTGCTCGACCCCACGCCCGGCCGCGTCGTCGTCCGCACCGGCGCCACGCCGTTCTGCTCGACCGACTGCATCAACCAGCGCGGCGAGCTCGGCAAGGTCCCGCCGACGATCCTCGGCCACGCTTCGATCGGGGTCGTCGAGGCGATCGGAGCGGACGTCACCCACGTCGAGGTCGCCGACCGGGTGCTCGTGCCCGGGACGCCCGAGTGCGGGCACTGCTTCTACTGCGCCGAGGGCCGGCCCGACCAGTGCTCGGAGCTCTTCGACGCCAAGGCCTACTTCCACGTGGCCTTCCGCCAGGACGGCGCCCCCGTCAGCGCGGCGGGCAACGTCGGCGGCTACGCCGAGATGATGAACGTCACGGCCAACCAGGCCTTCCCGCTGCACAGCGACCTGCCCGACGACGTGCTCTCGCTGCTGGGGTGCGGGATCACCTCGGGCGTCGGGGCGGTCTTCAACGTGGCCGAGGTCAAGCCGGGGCGGTCGGTCGCGATCCTCGGCACCGGCCATCTGGGGCTGTGGATGGTGCAGGGCGCGCGCCTGGCCGGCGCGGGAAGGATCATCGCGGTCGAGCCGATCGCCTGGCGGCGTGAGATGGCCGCCCGCTGCGGCGCCACCGACCTCGTCGACCCCGCCGACGGCGACCCGGTCGAGCAGGTGCGCGCACTCACCGGCGGGCGCGGCGCGGACTACGTCCTCGAGGCCGCGGGTATGACCGCCGCGCAGGAGCAGGCGCTGACCACCGCGCGCCGCGCCGGCACGATCGTGCTCACCGGCGTCGAGCGCCTGGGCGCGACGATCACCTACCCGCAGTTCGAGCTCGCCCTGCAGGGCCGCCGCGTGCTGAGCTGTCAGAACGGCAACGTCCGCATGCGCCGCGACCTGCCGCTCTTCGTCGGGATGCTCGAGGACGGGCGGCTCGACGCCGGGCCGATCATCACCTCGCGCTACGCGCTGGACGACATCAACGAGGCGCTCGCGGCATCGGCCGAGAAGCGCGACCTGACGGGCGTCATCGTCCCGAACGGGAGGTCCTGACCGCGATGCACACCTTCCCGCGACCTGAGCAGACCCACCTCAGCGTCGAGCGCGAGCCCGCCGACGGGGCCTGCCCGGCCTGCGGCGCCCGGGCGCTCGCCTCCTATCGCGTGCTCGGAGAGGGCGGACTGTGGGACGTCGTCAAGTGCCAGCAGTGCCTGACCTCGGCGTCGCGTGAGCGCGCGCCGCGGCTCGGATCGCTGACCCCGCTCGGGCTCACCATCGGATGATCGGCGTCGACGTCGGCGGCACGTTCACGGACGTGGTCGCGGTGCGCGACGGGCGCATCGAGGTGACCAAGGTCCCCAGCGACGCGAGCGACCCCTCGACCGCGGTCGTCGAGGGGGCCCGGCGCCTCGGGGTGCAGGGGAGCGCCGTGTTCAACCACGCGAGCACGATGGGGCTCAACGCGGTCATCACGCGCCGGCTGCCGAAGGTCGCGTTCCTCACCACCGAGGGCTTCCGTGACATCCTCGACCGCGGCACGATCCGCCGCCCGCTCGACGGGCAGACGGACCCTGCGTGGCGCCGCTCGTTCGGCGATGCCGCCCGGCCGCTCGTGCCGCGCTACCTGCGCCGCGGCGTGGTCGAGCGGATGCTCGCCGACGGCAGCGAGCTGCGGGCGCTCGACGCCGACCAGGCGCGCCGCCAGCTCGGGGTGCTGCGCCGCTGCGAGGTGCAGGGCGTCGCGATCTGCCTGCTCAACGCCTACGTCAACCCGGCCCACGAGCAACAGCTGCGCGAGCTGACCCGCGAAGTGCTGGGCGAGGAAGTCGCGGTGTCCATCTCCTCGGAGACCTCGCCGCTGGCCAAGGAGTACGCGCGGGCGTCGACGACGGTCATCGACGTCCTCATGAAGCTCATCTTCGGGCGCTACTCGGCGAACCTCGACGCCGACCTGCGCGAGCTGGGCTTCGAGGGCGACCTGAACTTCGCCGACTGCGCGGCGACGCTGC
Source organism: uncultured Actinomycetes bacterium (assembly GCA_963807305.1). Classification (GTDB taxonomy): domain Bacteria; phylum Actinomycetota; class Thermoleophilia; order Solirubrobacterales; family Solirubrobacteraceae; genus JAOPZW01. Next base: position 454,154 of record CAWEBN010000008.1, on the reverse strand, counting down.
TGCCCTGGCGCGAGGCGCTGGAGAAGCCGTTTCGGATCGTCTTCGCAGGCCCGGCCGCCGGCACGATCTCCAGCACGCGCCTCGGCGCCGCGCTCGGGGCCGGAAACCTGCTGTGCGCCGACGTCGGCGGCACCTCGACCGACGTCTCGCTCGTCGTCGACGGCGCCCCGTTCGTCAACGACACCTTCGAGATCGAGCACGACCTCATCATCAACGCGCTGTCGACCGAGGTGTCGAGCGTCGGCGCCGGCGGCGGCAGCATCGTGTCGATCTCGCCGTCGGGCGACGTCCGCGTCGGGCCCGAGAGCGCGGGCTCGGACCCCGGGCCGGCGTGCTACGGGCGCGGCGGCACGGCGCCCACGCTGACCGACGCCTGTCTGCTGATGGGCATCCTCGATCCGGCCGGCTTCGCCGGCGGCGAGATGCGCCTCGATCCCGAGCCGGCGCGGCGCGCGTTCGAGACGCTCGAGACGCCGCTCTCGCTCGAGCAGCGCGTGTCGTTCGCCTACCGCCTGGCTGTCGCCAACATCGCCGAGGAGGTCACGAACGTCGCCGTGCGCCACGGCGTCGATCCGCGCGACTTCACGCTCGTGGCCTACGGTGCCGCCGGTCCGATGCTCCTGCCGGCCGCGCTCGACCTGCTGCAGGTCGCGCGCATCGTGATCCCGCCGCACCCCGGCCTGTTCTCGGCGATGGGCCTGCTCAGCACGGACCTCGTCTACTACGAGAGCCGCAGCGCCTACGTGGTGCTGAGCCCCGACAGCGCGGCGCAGGTCGAGGACGGCTACCAGCAGATGGAGCGCGCGCTGCGCGAGCGTGTCGGCGCGGCCGCCGAGGGCGTCGCGGTCCGGCGCAGCCTCGACGGGCGCCTGCTCGGCCAGAGCTGGGAGACGCCGTTCGTCGAGGTGGGCGACGAGCCGATCACCCGCGAGACGATGCCCGCGCTGGTCGAGCGCTTCCACGAGGCCTACGAGCGCCGCTACGGCAACCGCTTCCCGTACGTCCCGGTCCAGGGCGTCACCTATCGCGTGCAGCTCGTGGTGCCGGCCGAGAAGATCGAATACCGGGGGCGCGAAGTGGTCACCGGGCCCGAGCTCCGCTCCACGCGCACCGTCGAGCTGCGCCACCTCGAAGCCGCGCCGCTGCAGGCGGGCCTCTTCCAGCGCGAGGAGCTGCCGATCGAAGCGGTCGTGCCGGGCCCGGCGATCATCCGCGAGGCGCTGTCCACCACCGTCGTCATGCCGGGCCAGGTCGCCACGGTCGGGCGCTTCGGCGAGATCTCCATCGAGCGGCGCGCATGATCCGCGACCTCGACGAGACGCAGTTCGCCGAGCGCTACGGCTGCGACCGCTTCACCGCAACGGTCCTGGCCAACCGCTTCGACTACGTCGTCGAGCACATGTGCAGCCGTCTGCTGACGGCGGCCTTCTCGCCGATCCTGCGCGACTTCTACGACTTCGCGGGCACGATCGCCGGCCCGCCGGCGTCGGACTACGCGACGCCGGCCATGAGCAACAGCATCGTGCTCTTCACCGGCACGATGACCGACTCGGTGCGCAACACGATCGAGGAGTACGGGCCCGAGCGCCTGCAGCCCGGCGACGTCATCGTCGCCAACGACCCCTACCGCACCGGGACGCACGTCAACGACATGCTCTTCGTGCGCCCTGTGTTCCACGACGGCGAGATCCTCGCCTTCGCCAACCTCAAGGCCCATCAGCTGGACATGGGCGGCGCCGTCCCCGGCGGCTTCAGCTGCACCAAGCGCACGGTGTACGAGAACGGCCTCGTGCTGTCGCCGCGCGCTCTGTTCAGCGCCGGCGAGCCCGTGCGCGAGACCTGGAGCCTGATCTTCGACAACGTGCGCTTCGGCGAGATCCTCTTCCCCGACATGCAGACGATCGTCGCCGGCCTCGACCTCGGCGAGCGGCTGATCGTCGAGAGCGCCGAGCGCTACGGCGCCGAGGCGCTGCGCGGCACGATCGACTACGTCTGCGACGCCAACGCCGAGCGCATCGCCGAGGCCCTCGCCGAGCTGCCCGACGGCCGCTGGGACGGCTGGGACATGAGCGACTGCGACGGTGTCGACGAGGGTGAGGAGTTCCGGGTGGCGGTGGCGATCACCAAGCACGACGATCGTCTCGAGGTCGACTTCAGCGGCACGTCGCGCCAGGCCCGCACCTGCATCAACGCCACCGCGCTCGACGTCAAGACGACGGTCGGCGTGGCCGTGAAGTACCTGCTCGATCCGCGCGGCGCGTTCACCTCGGGCCTCTATCGCAACATCGACATCGTGCTCCCTGAGGGCACGGTGATCAGCGCGCTTCCGCCCGATGGCGCGGTCTTCGCGTACTACGAGCAGAGCCAGGTCATGCTCTCCGCGCTGCTGCGCGCATTCGCCGGGTGCGCGGGCGCGAGCGCGATCGCCGGGGACCGCGGCGGCACCGACATCCACAACGCCTTCGGCCTTCGGCCCGACGGCACGCCGTGGGTCTCGGCGGCCCAGTGCGGCGGCGAGGTCGGCCCGTTCGGCGCCACCCGCCACGGCGACGGCGAGACGCAGATGTTCTCCTATCAGGCCAACGGCGTCGCGACCGCGGTGGAGGCGATCGAGGCCGACGTCCCGGTCGTGATGCTGCGCCATGAGCCGCTGCCCGACAGCGCGGGCCCGGGGCGCCACCGCGGCGGCGCCGCGATGGTGCGCGACACGCTGTGGACGGCCCCCACCGAGCACCACCTCATGTCGCTGCGCGCCAAGCGCGCCGCGGGCTTCGGCGTCGAGGGCGGGCACGCCGGGCGCCCCGGCGGCGTCTGGGCCTTCGATCCGCCGGAGGCCGGGGTGGAGGGCGCGCCGGGCACCGAGCCCGAGGCCTACCGCGCCGCCACCCCGCTGGCCGGGGTCGTCGACCCCGAGACCAAGGTCCTCGATCCTGAGGGCACGTACGTGTACCCCTTCCCGCCGGCCGGCCACACCACGCCTCCCGGCGCGATCCTGCGCTACGTCAACGCCGGAGGCGGAGGGTGGGGCGATCCGCTCCAGCGCGACCCCGAGGCGGTCAAGCGCGACGTGCGCGACGGGTACGTCACGATCGAGGGCGCCGTGCGCGACTACGGCGTCGTCATCGCCGGCGACCCCGAGGAGGACCCGGAGGGCCTGGCCCTCGACGTCGCCGCGACCGAGCGGTTGCGTTCCGGGCGCGGCGCCTAGACGCTGACGGCTGCGCTCTCGGTGCCCACGGGGGCGAGCACGACGCCCGGCGGTGCCGCGCGGACCTGGTAGATCGACGTGAAGCCCGTCGTGAATCCCGACCGGGCGGCGCGCAGGTACAGCCGCCAGACGCGCACGCGCTCGGGGCCGGCGAGCTCGAGTGCCCGGTCGAGGTTCTCGTCCAGGCGCACTGCCCAGTGGCGCAGCGTCTCGGCGTAATCGGACTGGAAGCCCTCGATGTGGTCGGCCGGCAGGCCTGCGAGCTCGAAGGCGCTGATCACCCGCCCCACGTGCAGTGGCGCCGCGTCGGGGAAGACGTAGCGCTCGGAGAACGGCCCCGCCTCGGGGTCGCCGTGGCGCACGCGGGCGATGCCGTGGTTGAGCAGGCGGCCTTCGGGCTCCAGGAGGTCGCGCAGGCGCTGGGCGTACGCGTCGATCTGGACGTTGCCGACGTGCTCGACCATGCCGATCGAAGCGATCGCGTCGAAGCGCTCGCCCAGCAGCTCGCGCCAGTCCTGGACGCGGATGTCGACGCGGTCGGCGACGCCGGCCTCCTCGGCGCGCGCGCGGGCGCGCTCGGCCTGGGGACCGGACAGCGTGATGCCGGTGACGTGGACGCCGTGGTTGACGGCGGCGTGCACCGCGAAGCTGCCCCAGCCGCAGCCGACGTCGAGCAGGCGCTCGCCGGCACGCAGGCCGAGCTTCGTGCACACGAGCTCGAGCTTGGTCTCCTGGGCCTCCTCGAGCGTCGTGGCTCCGCGCGAGAAGACCGCGCAGCTGTAGGTCATCGACTCGTCGAGGAAGAGCGAGAAGAACTCCGCCGGCAGGTCGTAATGGTGGCGCACCGAGCGCCGGTCGCGCGCGATCGAGTGCCGGCGCCCCTGCGGGACGAGCTCGGACTCGGGCCGCGTCGGCGGTCGCTCGAGGCCCATCGCGCGGGCCGCGGCCAGAGCCAGGCGGGCCTTGGTCGCGCGGTCCAGCGCCGGTGGCTTCCAGGTCTGCAGGAGGCTGATCGTGGCGTCGATGTCGTCGACCTCGAGCTCGCCCGACACATAGGCCCGGCCGATCCCGAGCTGCCCGGGGGCGTAGAGCGCATGGGCCACGGCGCGCGGCGAGCGCACGGTGAAGCGCGGCCCGGGGGCCGTCGCCGGCAGCTCGCTGCCGTCCCAGAAGCCGACGCTGAAGGGACGCTCTGGGAGCGCCTCGGCCAGCGCGCCGCGCAGTGGAGCCGTCTTCGCGAACGCCAACGACTACGCGGGGGTCTCGGCCAGCAGCTTCTTCTGCTGGCGGGCCGGGTCGATGCGTACGACGTCCCACGCCAGCCCCGTGCGTTCGAGGCCGCGTATGACCATGCTCGAGGTATCGAGCTCGTACCAGCGCATCCCGTGCGCCGCGGACGTGGGGAAGGCGTGGTGGTTGTTGTGCCACGCCTCTCCGAAGGAGAGCAGCGACAGCCAGGCGAGGTTGCGCGACTCGTCGCCCGTGTCGAAGCGCCGGCGCCCGAAGAAGTGGCACAACGAATTGATCGAGAAGGTCACGTGGTGCAGGACGAGCAGCCGAACGGCGCCGCCCCACAGCAGGCCGGTGAGCGCGGCGGTCAAGGTGCCACCTATGAGCCACCCCAGCCCGAACGCCGCGACGATCCCGCCGATCGCCCACACGAGGAACGTGCGATCGACGTAGCTGACCACGGGATCGGCGAGCAGGTCGGGGGCGTAGCGCTTGCGCGATCCGCGCTGGGTGTGCAGGAAGAGCCAGCCCATGTGCGCATGGGCCAGGCCGCGCAACGCGCCGCGCCAGCCGACGCCGTGGTCGACGTGCGGGCTGTGCGGGTCGCCCGGCTGGTCGGCGAACGCGTGGTGCTTGCGGTGGTCGGCCACCCACGAGATGACGGGCCCCTCGATCGCCGCCGAGCCGAGCACGGCCAGGATGCCGCGGATCGAGCGCTTGGTGGCGAACGAGCGGTGGGTGAAGAGGCGGTGGAAGCCGACGGTCACGCCGAAGCCGGTGAGCAGGTAGAGGATCCCGAAGACGGCGATGTCGCTCCAGTGCAGGAACTCGTTCCACACCTGCCAGCACACGATGCCCAGCGCAAGGAACGGGACGATGCTGACGGTCCCGGTCGCGATGCGGTCGAGCGTCTCGTGCGCGACCGGCTGAATGTCGTCAGGGCCTGGCTCTGACATGGGGAACTGCCTTTCGGTCGATCTCCGTGCGACAGCGCGAGTCTATTCCTCGGGTCGGAGGCTCGGCGCCATGATCTCGCAGTCCAGCGCGCGCAGCGCGCGCGCCACTGGCTCGAGGCCGTCAGGAGGCAGGGTACCGACGATCGCGCCGCCGGAGCCCGCGTAGTTCGCGCTCGCCCCCGCGCCGCGGGCGGCGTGCACCATCGCCTCGTGGCGTGGATCGAGGTCCAGCAGGGCCGCGCGCTCGTCGAACGAGGCGTCCACGGTGGCGGCGAACGCGGCGTGGTCGCCGCCGTGCAGGGCGTGCGCGGCAGCGCGCGCGTGGCCGGCAAGCCGCGCCATCCCGGCCCGCACGGGCGGCTCGTCGCCGCGCTCGCGCAGGCCGCCGTGGACGGCGTGCGACGTCCCGGCCGCGCCCGCGCGCCACGCGAGGTACAGCGCCGGCAGCAGCGCGGGGTCCAGCGCCTCCACGCGCGGGCGCGCGCCCGCGAAGTCCATGAGCACGAGGCCCTCGTGGGCCTGGGCGTAGCGGTCCTGGGGGCCGGCCGCGATGCCGAGGTCCTCGACCTCGACCGCGAGCACCATCTCGGCCAGCTCCCCGGGCGCGAGCTCGTGGCCGTGCAGCGCGCAGAGGGCGCGGACCGTCGCCGTCACGATCGCGCTCGATCCTCCGAGGCCGACCTCGCGCGGGACGTTCGTGGCCCAGCGCACGGTGCACGGGCCGCGCCCGAAGCGCGCGATGGCGGCGTCCACGAGCGCGCTGGGCGGATCGCTCGTCGCGTGCGCTGCCGACGCGGCCTCGGCGCGCGCGGCGAGCTCGGGGACGCAGACCGCCAGCACCGCCCCGCCGTAGCCGTCGGACGGGTTGCCCGCCAGCGCGGCGCGCGCGAACGCGCTACCGAAGGCCATCGAGCAGCGTGGCGGCCCGGGCGCGCAGGGGCGGGCCGAGCTCGGCGTCGCTCAGCGCGAACTCGATGAAGGCCGCGCAGTAGCCGGGGACGGTGCCGACGTCGAGGCGCTCCTCGCCGGGCGCGAGGCGCACGCCGAGGAGGCCGTCGAGCGCGTTGAGGGCGTCGGCGAGCTGCACCTCGCCGCCGGCGTCGGGCGCGACGGCGCGCAGCGCGTCGAGCAGCGCGGGCGTCGCCGCGTAGCGCCCGGCCACCGCCAGCCGGCTGGGGGCCGTCTCGGGCGACGGCTTCTCGACGACGCCCGCCACCGCGAACGGATCGCCGTCGCCCGCCGGCGCCACGATCCCGTAGCGCGACGTGTCCTGCGCCGCGACCTCCTCGACGGCCACCGCGGCGCCGGCGCCCGCCTCGACCGCGGCGGCGAGCCGCTCCACGACGTGCGCCGGCGCGCCGCGACCCAACAGCGCATCGCCCAGCGCGATGACGAACGGCCCCTCGAGCGCGGGTGCCGCGCACAGGATCGCGTCGCCGAGCCCGAGCGGCCGCGGCTGGTCGACGCACACCACCTCGGGCCCCTGGGCGCCGGCGAAGTGGGCCGCGAAGGCGCTGCGCCCACGCCCGGTCACCAGGACCACGCGCTCGATCCCGCACGCCTCGAGCTCGTCGACGACGTGCTGCACCACCGGGCGCCCCGCCACCGGCAGCAGCCCCTTCGGGACGCCGCGCGACAGCGGGCGCAGTCGGGTCGCCAGTCCGGCGACCGGCACGACGGCGGTGGTGATGGCCACGGGCGATGGGAGGCTAGTGCGCGGGTCGTCCGCGCTGCGTCTTGGATGCTGCGCGGCGCTTACTGCCGCATCGAGGGAAGGAGGCGCAGCTGGCCGGGCGTTGGCGGTCGTCCTCCGAGGCCGCCGTCCCGCTTAGGGCTCGTCCTGCACCCCCAAGGCGCACACGCCTGAGGACGACGACGCGCGCCCCAAACCGCCGGCCGCCTCCCTTCCCTCGATGCGGCTGTTAAGGCGCCGCGCAACGACACCAAAGCCCAGCGCGGACCGCCCAGTCAGCGCCGCGTCCGCGTCCGCCGCCGCCGCTCGCCGAGCTCCTCGTCGCTCAACCCTCCGCCCGGCCCGAGCGTCCGCCAACCCTCCCGCGCCAGGCCGAGCACGGCGACGAGGATCACCCAGATCGGCCAGAACGAGCCGCTCGCCCCGGCCGCGGCCCAGATGCCGACGCACAGCAGGGAGGCGATGGCCGCCGCGCCGGCGCGGTGGGCCAGCCTCGCGCGCGCCACGGCGCGCGCGGGATCCTCCGCGCGCGGCGCGGGCGTGGGCGGCAGGTCGTCGAGGAGGCGCTCGAGGTCGCCCTGGGTACGGGCGGCGTAGGCGGCGTCGAGGCGCTGCTCGAGCTCCTCCGGTGTCAACCGACCGGCCGCTCCGTGCTCGCCGAGCGTCCGCGCGACGCGCTCGCGGTCGGCGTCCGAAGCTCGTACGGCGGGAGGACGATCGTTCACTGCGCTCTCATGCTAGGAGGCGCGGTCCGGTGCTAGCGTCGCCACGCACACGACCGGGTAAGGAGCAGCCCCATGCAGATTGGGATGATCGGACTGGGCCGCATGGGCGCCAACATGGTGCGCCGCCTCATGCGTGCTGGGCACGACTGCGTCGTCTACGACGTCAGCCCGGATGCCGTCGCCGGGCTCGAGGGCGAGGGAAGCACCGGCTCCGGCTCGCTGGAGGAGTTCGTCGGCGCGCTGGCGCCGCCGCGCTGCATCTGCATCATGGTCCCGGCCGCGTTCGTCGACGACACCATCGCGAAGCTCGCCCCGCTGCTGCAGGCCGACGACACCATCATCGACGGCGGCAACTCCTACTACCGCGACGACCTGCGCCGCGCCGCGGCGCTCGGCGAGCAGGGTCTGCACTACGTCGACATGGGTACCAGCGGCGGCGTCTTCGGCCTCGAGCGCGGCTTCTGCCTGATGATCGGCGGCGACGACAAGGCCGTCGAGCGCCTGGACCCGTTCTTCAGCGCGCTGGCCCCCGGCGTCGACGCCGCGCCGCGCACGCCCGGTCGCGAGGGCGCCCCGACGTCCGCCGAGCAGGGCTACCTGCACTGCGGCCCGGCCGGCGCCGGGCACTTCGTGAAGATGGTCCACAACGGGATCGAGTACGGGATGATGGGCGCCTACGCGGAGGGGCTGAACATCCTCGAGCGCGCCAACATCGGCGCCGAGCAGCAGGAGCACGACGCCGAGACGACGCCGCTGCGCGACCCCGAGGCCTACATGTACGACCTGCCGATCGACGACATCGCGGAGGTCTGGCGGCGCGGCAGCGTGGTCGCCTCGTGGCTGCTGGACCTGACCGCCCAGGCGCTGGCCCAGGACCCCAAGCTCGACGGCTTCTCGGGCCGCGTGTCGGACTCGGGCGAAGGGCGCTGGACCGTGCTCGCGGCCGTCGACGAGGGCGTCCCCGCCCCGGTCATCACTGCGAGCCTCTACACCCGCTTCGAGTCGCGCGGCGAGGGCGAGTTCGGCAACCGCGCCCTGTCGGCGATGCGCTTCGGCTTCGGCGGGCACCTGGAGAAGAGCGCCACGTAGTTTCACACCATCGCCTCCATGGGGATGTAGGACCGCGTCATGAGAACACGCACCCTCGTCCTCGCCATCGCCGCCGCGCTGCTGGTCGGCGCCGCCCCGGCCCAGGCCCACGGCAGCCACCACGGCAACGGACACCACAAGCGCCACAAGCCGCGCGCGGTGGACGTCCAGCTGCTCAGCATCAACGACTTCCACGGCAACCTCGCGCCTCCGGGCACGCTGACCCTGCCCGGCGGCGTGCGCACCCCGGCCGGCGGGGCCGAGTACCTGGCGACGCACATCAACGACCTGCGCAAGCAGAACCCCAACACGCTGGTCGTAAGCGCCGGGGACAACATCGGCGCCAGCCCGCTGGTCTCGGGCCTCTTCCACGACGAGCCCACGATCGAGGCCTTCAACGCGATGGGCGTCGACATCAGCTCCGTGGGCAACCACGAGTTCGACGAGGGCCCGGCGGAGCTGCTGCGCATGCAGGACGGTGGCTGCCACCCGGTCGACGGCTGCCAGGACGGCGACGGCTTCGCCGGGGCGGACTTCGACTACCTGGCCGCCAACGTGACCGACGACGACACCGGAAAGACGCTCTTCCGTCCCTACGAGGTCCGCCGCGTCGGCGGCGTGAAGGTCGGCTTCATCGGCGTCGTGCTGAAGGACACGCCGACGATCGTCACCCCGTCGGGCGTCGCGGGCCTCACGTTCGGCGACGAGGCCGACGCGATCAACCAGTACACCGCGATCCTGAAGAAGAAGGGCGTGCGCGCGATCGTCGTCCTCATGCACCAGGGCGACACGGTCGACCTCGGGCAGGTCAACGACTGCCTCAACCCGATCGGCCCGCTGGCGGACATCATCGGGCGCTCGAGCAACGAGGTCGACCTCTACCTGACCGGCCACACGCACCAGGCCTACAACTGCGTGATCGGCGGCAAGCGTGCCACGAGCGCGTCGTCGTTCGGGCGCGTGCTGACTGACGCCGACCTGCGCGTCGACCGCCGCACCGGCCAGGTCGTCTCCGTGTCGGCCGACAACAAGATCGTCACCCAGGACGTGGCCAAGGACCCGGCCCAGACGACGATCCTCAACAAGTACACCGCGATCTCGGCCCCCATCGCCAACCGCAGGATCGGCGCCTCCACGGCGCCGCTCACGCGCGACCAGAACGCGGCCGGCGAGTCGGTCCTCGGTGACATCATCGCCGACTCCCAGCTCGCTGCCACCGCGCCCGCGGGCTTCGGCAACGCCGTGGTGGCGTTCATGAACCCCGGCGGCATCCGCACCGACATCGACACGGGCGACATCACCTACGGCGAGGCGTTCGCCGTCCAGCCCTTCGGCAACAGCCTCGTGACCCTGACGCTCACCGGCGCCCAGATCGACCGGGTGCTCGAGCAGCAGTGGGACGGCCAGGGCACGAGCCCGAAGGTGCTGCAGGTGTCCAAGGGCCTCACGTACACCTGGAGCGCCTCCGGCCCGCTCGGCTCGCGCGTCGACCCCGCCACGATCAAGATCAACGGCGTGACCGTCGATCCGGCGGCCGGCTACCGGGTCACGGTCAACTCGTTCCTGGCCGACGGCGGTGACGGCTTCACCGAGTTGAAGAACGGCACCGACCGCCTCGGCGGCGCGGTCGACCTCGACGCGCTGGCGGCGTACCTGAGCCAGCCGGCGAACGATCCGATCGCGCCCACGCCACGCGACCGCATCACCGTCGCGCCCTAGGCGTCCTGGAGATAGGCGGGCGGGCACAATCCACCCCAGTGCCCGCCCGCCTCTCCACGCCGACCGTGCCCCAGATCCGCGGCGCGTTGCGCCGCCGCATCCGCCGCGTGCGCGGCGACCTGTGGGGGATCCTCCAGACGACCGTCGCCGCCGGAGCGGCGTGGTTCCTCGCCAACCTGCTGCATCCGCAGCCGTTCTTCGCCCCGGCCGCCGCCGTGATCGCGATGGGCGTGTCGCGCGGCGGGCGCACGGTCCGCGCGATCGAGCTGGTCGTCGGGGTGGCCGTCGGCATCGTGGTCGCGGACGTCATCGTGCGCTGGCTGGGCGCCAACACACTCGTGCTCATGCTGGTCGTCGGCCTCTCGATGGCCGCTGCGCTGCTGTTCGGCGCCGGGCAGATCCTCGTCAACCAGGCGGCGATCTCGGGCATCCTCGTCGTCGCCACGCTCCAACCCGGCTCGAGTCCGTCGCCGGCGCGCGCCCTCGACGCCCTCATCGGCGGCGCGGTCGCGCTGCTCGTCGGCCAGGTCCTCTTCCCGCGCGACCCGGTCCGCTCGATGGCGAAGGCGGCGCGGCCGGTGGTCAGCGACCTATCGGTCGCCCTCAAGGCTCTCGCCGAAGCGCTCCGCGACGGTGACGAGGCGCGCGCCCGGCGCGCGCTGGAGGTGGCCCGCGACACCGACGACGACCTGGCCGGCTTCTTCGACGCCGTCGCCCTGGCGCGCGAGACCTTCACCCTGCGCCACCCGCGCGGACGCACGCGCGAGCGCGTCCCGCTCTACGCCGAGGCCGCGCAGCAGATGGACTACGCCGTGCGAAACACGCGCGTGCTCGCCCGTCGTGCGCTGAGCGCGATCCGCCGCCACGGACCCGCGCCGGAGGGGCTGGCCGACGCCGTCGCGTTGCTCGGCGACGCCGTCCACGAGCTCGGCAACCAGCTCGAGTACCCCGAGCAGGACACCGCCGCACGGCGACTCGCACTCGAGGCCGCCGTGAAGGCCACGCGGCTCCTGCAGGACGATCCGGGCCTCTCGATCAGCGTCATCATCGGGCAGGTCCGCTCGACGGCGATCGACCTCCTGCGCGGCTCGGGGATGACGGGCGACGAGGCCCGCACGGCCCTGGATGCCGCGGTCGAGCGGGCGGGCGCGGCGCCGTAGCGGCGCCCAGGAACACGAGGTAGCACGCGCCCGCGTAGCGGACCACCTCGAACGCGGTGGCCGAGGTCATGAGGAGCGTCGAGAGGCCGAGCGCGGCGCCGACGACGTGGCACAGCCCGCCCGCGCCGGTCCCCAGCGTCGAGCGCAGGCCGACGCGCGTCCCCTCGCCGAGGCTGCGCGCCAGCACGTAGAAGATCCCCGGGCCCGGGGTGACGGCCAGGACCAGCGCCGCCGCCAGGAACGCGGACAGGTGGGCGTGGTCGGGCATCGCTCAGCCGGGCTTCGAGAGGCGGTAGGTGGCCGACATGTCCTCCTCGCCGTGGCCGGCCTCGGTGGCCTGCGCGAAGCGCTCGGCGATCGCTCGCGCGATCGGCAGGTCGGCGGCGTGGCGCTCGGCCGCCTCGGCCACCAGGCGCGCGTCCTTGGCGGCCAGGGCCAGCGCGAACGAGGCGGGGAAGTCCTCGTCGAGCATGAGCTTGGACTTCATGCGGAAGTAGGGCAGGTCCAGCGCACCGCCCTCGAGCGCGCCGAGGACCCACGCCGGATCGAGTCCCAGCGACTGGGCGAACGCGATCGTCTCGGCGGTGCCCTGCGTCACGACGAGGACCCAGAGGTTGACCGCGAGCTTCAGGCGCGTCCCGGTGCCCGCGGCCCCAAGGCGCATCGTCCGCTGCGCGACCGCGTCGAAGAGCGGCCGGCAGCGTGTCGAGCGCGTCGTCGGGCCCCGAGGCGAGCACGACGAGCTTGCCCTCCTCGGCCGGCAGCTTGGTCCCGAGCACGGGCGCGTCGACCAGCATCGCACCCGTCTGCTCCGCGATCGCCGCGCACTGCTCGATCCCCTCGATCCCGATCGTGGACGCCTGCCACCAGATCTGGCCCCCGCTCACGTTCGCCTGCCGCGCGACGTCGAGGACCGCGTCGGCATCGGCGAGCATCGTCATGACCACGTCCGCGCCCGCGGTGGCGGCCGCCGGGTCGTCGCGCACGTCGACGCCGTCGTCGCGCAGCGCCTCGGCCTTGCCGGGGCTGCGGTTCCAGGCGCGGACCTCGTGGCCCGCGCGGGTGAGGTTGCGGGCCATGGGCGCGCCCATCACGCCCGTGCCCAGGACGGCGATCGTGGCCATGCCGCCACGCTAGCCGTTTGCCTTCGTCCGGGACGGGCACCCAGACCCCATGCCGACCGATCCGCAGCCCGTCACGCTCGCGCAGGTCGTCCACCGCGCCGTGGTCGCCGTCGACCCGGAGGGCAACGCGGGAATCGAGGACCTCCTGGCCCGCTTCGAGGACGACGACGAGCCGCTCGACGCCACCGGCGCCCAGATCGCGGCGCAGCGCATCGCCGAGGAGGCTGGGGCGCTCGATCCGCAGGCCGAGGATCCGGCCGTGCAGCTCGCCGCGGCGGTCGCGACCTATCTCGCGTTCCGCCGCGACGAGATCGATGAGGAGCCCGGCGAGCTGCTTACGCTGGCCGCCCGCGCCGAGTTCGACGGCCGTCCGCCGGACGACGTCCGCGCGTTGCTGGCCGAGCGCGGCGTCGAGCTCTAGCCAAGGGTGCCGGAGGCGGCAGCTGGCGCAGGCCGACCGGAGGCCGGCATGGCGCCGAAGGCGGGTCCCCACGGCCGAAGGCCGGACGTTCTCTCAATCGACGGCCGCCCACGTGCGCCGGCCGACCCGGCGCACGCGGCCGTCGCGCAGAGCACGCCGTAGGGCGGGGCCGAAGCGGCCCGGGCCCCAGAGGCGCGCCTCGACGCGGTTGCGCAGCGTGCGCACGTCCAGCGGACCCTCGCGCCGCAGGACCGAGACGATGGCGTCGCCCTCGCGCTCGGCGAGGCCGGCCGGGTCCGTGCCGCTGATGGCCGGCGGGCGCGGGGACCAACACATGCCTGCGGGCATGCGCCGGGTCGCGGGCCTAAGCGGCGGTGCCGCGCCGGCGGCCCAGTTCGCGTTTGAGGTCGATCGCGCGGATCGCGTCGTCTTCGGGGAGCTTCGAGAGCACCTCGCGGACGACGCCCTGCACGTCGCGCTCCTCGTGGCCGAGGTCGTCATAGAGCGACTTGAGCGCCGTGTGGGTGACCTTCAGCTGTGCGGCGGTGAGCTCGAGCCGGAAGGCCGGCTCGTCCGGACCGATGAGGTTCGCATCCTCCGCCATGAGGCAACGTTACAGCGGCGCACAGGGCCCGCGCGCGATCCTACGGTCGTGATCGCGGTCTGCCTCGCCGTGCACCGTCCCGTGCCGGAACGCCTGGAGCGCCAGCTGGCGTCGCTCGACGCTCAGCAGGGCGTCGAGTGGAGCCTCGTGCGCGAGGACGACGAGCAGGGGTCCGGCGCCTGGCGCGCGTTCGAGCGCTGCTACGCGCGCGTCGGCCACGACGCGGGCCTCGTGGCGCCCTGCGACCAGGATGACGTCTGGCATCCGTCCAAGCTCGCGGCGCTCTCCGCCGCGCTCGACGGCGGCGCCACGCTCGCCTTCTGCGACCTGAGGATCGTCGACGACGCCGGGAGCGAGCTCTCGCCGACCTACTGGACCGACCGGGTGGCGACCTGGGACGACCTCGGCGCCGAGCTGCAGACCAACGTCGTCACCGGCGCGGCCTGCCTCGTGCGCCGCGAGGTCCTCGAGGTGGCGCTGCCCTTCCCGGCCGAGCTCGACGGCTCCTTCCACGACCACTGGCTGGCCGTGTGCGCCCTCGCCCTCGGGGAACTGGCCTACGTCGACCGGCCACTCGTCGACTACGTCCAGCACGGGGCCAACGTCATCGGCTGGTCGCGGCGCCGCCGGCACGGGGAGGCCTCCGGTGGCGAGCCGCAGGCGGTGCGGGCCGCGCGCGACCGCGAGCGCCATCTCGAGCGCCCGCGGCTGTGGGCGCGCACGCTGCTCGAGCGCGTCCCACAGATGCAGCCGCGCAAGCGCCGCACGCTGGAGCGCGCGGCGCGCGCCGGCCTGCCATGGCTGGCGGCCGGCGCGCTGCGCGAGCAGCTGCGCCCGCGGCGCACGCTCGAAGCGCGGCGGCGGGCGCTGCGCGGCGCGTTGTGGGGGAGAGGGCGCGCCGCGCGGGACCGCTAGTCCGCCGCGGGCTCGTCGCCGGCGTCGCCGGCGAGGATCCGGTACAGCGAGCGGCGGGCGTCTTCGAGGACCTTGTGGGCCTCGGCGGTCTGGGCCTCGTTGCCGGCCTGGGCGACCTGCATGGTGGCCATGCCCAGCTGCATCATCAGCCGGCGCAGCTCGATGAGGCCCTCGGGCAGGTCGCCGCCGACCTCGTCCCAGGGGCTGCCGAGCGCCTCGCGGTTCTCCTCGAGGTACGTGCGGCCCGCGTCCGTGAGCTGGAAGGCGCGCCGGCCCGCGGCCTCGTCGCTGTGCACGAGCCCCTCGTCCTCGAGCTGCGCGAGCGCGGGATAGATCGAGCCGGGGCTCGGGCGCCAGACGCCGCCGCTGCGCTCCTCGATCTCCTGCATGAGCTGGTAGCCGTTGCGCGGCTCCTCCTCGAGCAGGAGCAGGATCGCCGCGCGGACATCGCCGCGGCGCGCCCGCTTGCCCCGCCCGCCGCGGCCGAAGGGGCCGAAGCCCGCCGGGCCGAAGGGGCCGGGGCCGGTCCAGGCGTGACCGGGGCCGGAGCCGCGGTGGCCGCCGTGGCGCCGGCGGCCCTCGGCCATGGCCCGCATCAGGGCCGCGCCGAGCAGCAGCTTGCCGGCGCGGTGCTTGCCGCCGCGGTGCTTGCCCGCATGCGGTTCCTGGTGGTGGCGGTGATGACCCGCCCACTGTGTACTAGCGATAGCAGTCATCGCATATCTCCTTGTGTCAGAAAGTGTTCGATACCGATCACGATATATCGTTATCCACGACGTGTCAAGGCGTGCCGACCTCTGCGGCGGGCGGCCGCGGCCCGTCGCGCGGCATCCGCCGGCGCTTCGGTCAGCCCTTGATGAGCTCGCGCGCGCGGTCGAGATCGCCGGCGCCGCCGACGCTCAGCAGCGCACGCACCCGGTCGCCCTCGCGGTACCAGATCGCGAACGCGCCGTCGTCCAGCGAGCCCTCGATCTGCTCGTCGTCCCAGCTGAAGGCCGGGCCGAGGTACTCGAGCGAGGCCCAGTCGGACAGGTCGGAGAAGAAGTAGGGGACCTCGTCGTGGGGGACGTCGGCGCCGAGGAGGTTGCGGGCTGCGGTCCGGCCCTGGGCCGCCGCGGCCTCCTCGTGCTCGATGCGCACGACGCGCCCGTGCACGACCGAGTCGTACTCGCACATGTCCCCGGCGGCGTAGATGCCGTCGGCCGAGGAGCGCAGGCGGCTGTCGCACAGCACCCCGCCCAGCTCGCCGATGGTCAGGCCGGCCTTGCGGGCGAGCATGACGTCGGGGATCGCCCCGACGCCGCAGATGACGGCCTGGGCGGTGAGCTCGCGCCCGCGGGCGGTCACGACGCGCTCCACGCGCTCATCGCCCTCGAAGCGCATGACCTCGTCGCCGCCGATGACCTCGACGCCGTGCTCCTCGAGCACGCGCCGGAAGTAGTGCCCGGCGGTGGCGCCGAAGCCGACCTGCAGCGGATGGTCCTCGAGCATGACCATCGTCACCTGCTTGCCCAGCTCGGTGAGCGAGGCGGCGACCTCGGAGGCGATGTAGGAACCCCCCACGCAGACGACGGCGTCGGCCCCCTCCGCCTCGGCGCGGATGCCGTCGGCGTTGCCCAGCGCGCGCAGGTAGTGCACGCCCTCGAGCTGGGCGCCGTCGACCGCCAGGCGGCGGACCATGGCGCCGGTCGCGATCAGTGCGCGGTCGAAGCCGACCTCCTCCTTGGTCGACATCGTGGCCGTGCGCGCGGCGGTGTCGAGGTCGAGGACGCTCGTGCGCGTCAGCAGCTCGACGTCGTTGGCCTCCCACCAGTCGGCGTGGTGCACGTGGGCCCCCTCGGGTCCGTGCTCGCCGCGCAGGTACTCCTTGGAGGCCGGCGGGCGGTGGTAGGGCGGATGCGGCTCGCGCCCGACGAGCACGATCGAGCCTTCGAAGCCCTGCTCGCGCAACGTGTGCGCGGCCGTCGCAGAGGCGATGCCTCCGCCGACGAGGAGGATGTCGACCGTCCGGTCCGCCATGCGACGGACCGGACCCTACATGGCGTTCGACGGCTTCAGGACTGCGGCGCGCAGCGCGGGGCCGGCTCGAGGCGGTCGGCGAGTCGGCGCAGGAACCGCACGGCGCCACGGCGGACGGGGGCGCGGGGCGTGGTCGCCTCCGGCTCCGCGGCGCGGGCCGCGCGGCGAGGGCCGGCGGCGAACTGCTGGTCGGTGAGGTCGCGGGCGATGCGAGCGTGGACGATGTCGAGCATGTCCTGAGCTCCTTTCTGTGCTGTGGTCAGCTCGGGGCGGGCCCGCTGGAGGCGCGGACCACGAGGTCGGTCGGGAGGACAACGTCGTCGCCGCCGGCGGTGAGCAGGCGGACGGCCTCCTCGCCCTTGGCGGCGTGGGGCTGGTGGACAGTGGTGAGGCGGGCGCCGGCGGCCGCGGCGATGTCGTCGTAGCCGACGACGCTGAGGTCGCCGGGGACGCTGATGCCGCGCTCGTCGGCGGCGCGCAGGACGCCAAGCGCCAGGACGTCGGAGAGGCAGATGATGGCCGTTGGGCGATCGGCGCGGTCGAGCAGCGAGGCGGCGGCGTGGTAGCCGGACTCGAGGTCGCTCTCCGGCGAGCTGCCCACGGGCACGCCGGCCCAGTCGATGCCGGCCGCGACGATCGGATCGCGCCAGCCGATGAGGCGCTCGTAGCGGATGAAGCAGCGCCAGCGCCGGTGGTCGGTCGCGCGCGTCGGGTCGGCGACCTCGGTCGCGGTGGCGGCGTCGGTCGCTCCGTCGTCGTAGGGCAGGACGAGCCCGAAGCGCCGGTGGCCGAGATCGAGCAGGTGCTGGGCGGCGGCGCCGGCGCCCCCGCGATCGTCGATGTTGACGCGCGGGCCGTCGACGTAGGGGGAGAAGTCGACCAGGACGTAGGGCAGCCCGCGGGCGCGCACGGCCTCCAGGCGCTCGTCGTCCTCGGGAGTGCAGAAGAGGACGTAGCCGTCGACCAGCGCCGAGCGCACGAGCTCCGCGGCGCCCTGCGGCAGCTGCGGGACGAGGGCCAGCCCGGTGCCCTGCTCCTCGCAGCCGGCGGCGACGCCGGAGAGGAAGAGCACCGCCGCGGGGTCGTCGAAGATGTAGCGCAGCCGATGGTCGAAGACGAGCCCGAGCGATCCGGCCTTGCCGCGGCGCAGCGAGCGGGCGACGGGGTCGGGGCCCGTGTAGCCCAGGTCGCGGGCGGCGCTGAGCACCCGCTCGCGCAGCGTGGGGCTGAGCTGATCGGGCCGGTTGTAGGCATTGGACACCGTCGTGCGCGAGACGCCGAGCTGCTCGGCGACGTCGGCGAGGGTGGGGGCGTGTGAGGTGCGGGCTGCCATCTGAATCGTTCAAGACTGTATCGATCAAGTCTTGATCGATCAAGAGGGTATTTTCGGTGTTTGTTCGGCGTCGAACGCGGGCTCGTGTTCTCCGTGCGGCGTCGGCGTGCCGCGCGGCGCTTACTGCCGCATCGAGGGAAAGGGCGGTGGCGGACGTTCGGGGCGCGGGCGGCGCCCGGGGGGTGGCGGACGTTCGGGGCGCGGGCGGCGCCCGGGGGGTGGCGGACGTTCGGGGCGCGGGCGGCGCCCGGGGCGGTGGCGGCGCCCGGGGGCGCTGGTGCTCGAACCAGTCCGGTTTGTGCCCGGTTTCCGGGCCTAACTTGGACTGGTTCGCGGGAGGACGGTCGCCGAGGCTCGCGCCCGGGCACACTCCCTCCCCTCGGTGATGCTGTTGGCGCCGCGCAGTGCGGCGAGCGCCGCGGACGAACCGCGCGCGCCGGCGGATGACTCAGGCCGCGCAGCGCGCGACGAGCAGGTCCCGGAAGGTCTCCGGGTTCAGCGGCGCGGCGAAGAGGTAGCCCTGGCCGAGCTCGCACTGCATCGCGTGCAGCATGTCGGCCTGCTCGGGGCGCTCGATGCCCTCCGCGACCACCGTCATGCTCAACGTGCGGGCCAGGCCGGCGATGGTGCCGGCCAGCGCCGTGCGCTGGTCGCCGCTCGAGAGGTCGTCGACGAAGGACTTGTCCATCTTCAGGACGTCGATGGGCATCCAGCGCAGGTAGCTCAGCGAGGAGTAGCCGGTGCCGAAGTCGTCGATGGCCAGGCGGACGCCGAGCTCGCGCAGGGCCTGCAGGCGGCCGAGGACCGCGCGCGGGTCGCGCATCAGGCCGCTCTCGGTGATCTCGAGGACGAGGCGGTTGGGCGGCAGGCCGGTGGTCTCCAGGGCGTCGGACACGCGGCGGATGAGCTCGGGGCGCTGAAGCTCGCGCGGGGAGACGTTGACGTGCAGGGCGACGGCGCCGGCCTCGCCCGAGGGCCAGCTCGCGGCGAGCCCGCAGCCGTGCTCGAGGACGAAGCGGTCGACCTCGAGGATGCGGCCGGTCTCCTCGGC
This sequence comes from uncultured Actinomycetes bacterium, assembly GCA_963807305.1. Classification (GTDB taxonomy): domain Bacteria; phylum Actinomycetota; class Thermoleophilia; order Solirubrobacterales; family Solirubrobacteraceae; genus JAOPZW01. Next base: position 434,907 of record CAWEBN010000008.1, on the reverse strand, counting down.
GACGTCGATGAAGTCGCCCGGCGTCATGCGGCCGCGCTCGGGGTGGTTCCAGCGCACGAGGGCCTCGGCTGCGGAGACGTTGCCCGTGGCGAGCTCGACGATCGGCTGCAGCTCGACGACCAGCTCGCCGCGCTCGGCCGCGCGCTGGAGGTCCTCCTTCAGGCGGTGGCGGCGCAGGACGGCGGCGTGCATCGCCGGCTCGAAGACCTCGTGGCGCTGCTTGCCGGCGTTCTTGGCCGTGTACATGGCGACGTCCGCGTTGCGCAGCAGCTCCTCGGCGCTGTCGACCTCCGCCGTCCAGCCCTCGACGATCCCGAGGCTCGCGTGCGCCGAGATCTCGTGCCCGGCGACCGCGAACGGGCGCTCGAGGAGTCCGATGACGCGGTCGGCCACGCTGCGGACGTGCTCGGCGTCGCTGACGTCGTGCAGGAGCACGGCGAACTCGTCGCCGCCGAGCCGCGCGGCGAGGTCGCCGCCCTTCAGCGCGCCGAGCAGGCGGCCGGCGACCGCCTCCAGCAGCTCGTCGCCGATCGAGTGCCCCAGCGAGTCGTTGATCGTCTTGAAGTCGTCGAGGTCGAGGAAGAGGACGGTGTAGTCGCGCCGGCCCGACGCCAGCAGCTCGCCGAGGCGGTCGAGGAAGAGCGCGCGGTTGGCCAGGCCCGTCAGCGGGTCGTGGAAGGCCTGGTGCTCGAGGCGGCCCTGCAGCTCGCGCAACTGCGACACGAGGTGCTCGAGGCGGTCGTACTCCAACGAGACGCTCGCGTGGTTGGCCAGCGTCCCGAAGAGCGTGAGGTCGTGCCCGTCGAAGCTGCCGACCGTGCTGCGGTTGGCGACCAGGAAGGTGCCGACGACGCGCGTCTCGCCCGGGAGCGCCGCGAGCATCGCGCGCTGCACGCCGCGCCGGGCCAGGGCCGCGTCGAGGAGCGGATCGGCCAGCGGGCGCTCGAGCAGCCGTGCGGGCGTGTCGCCGTCGACCAGGGCGTGCAGGGCATCGGCCACGTAGCGGTCGGCGAGCACCATCGGCTCGACCGTCCCGCCCTGCTCGACCGTCGTGCGCAGCGCCTCGGAGCGCTGGTCGGAGGGCAGCAGGATGATCTCGGCCAGATCGCCGCGGAAGACGTCGAGCGTGCGCTGCAGCAGGCCCGAGATGCCGGCGGTGATGTCGGGCGCGCGCGCGAGCAGGCGCGTGACCTCGTGCAGGAACTCGAGGCTCTCGTGCTTGCGCCGCTCGGCCATGTAGGCGCGGTAGGCGAGGACGACGGCCGCGGCCGGGATGACGAGCAGCACGGCCGCGCGCGCATCGGCGGCCACCGCCGCCGCGCCGCCGAGCGCGAGGCACGTGTTGGTGATGCACACCGCCGTGGCCATGGCCAGGGTGCGCATGAGCTTGGCGAAGGCGATGGGCTGACCCGAGAGACGGATGACCGCGCACACCAGCAGCGCACCGAGGACCGCGTTGGCCAGCGTGGCCAGCAGCGCGGCGCCCCACACGCTGGGCTCGATGATGGCGTCGGTAGCGAGCAGCGCGTGGAAGATCGTCGCGGCGAGGGCGCCGCCCAGCCAGAAGAGCGTGACGTTGAAGGCGACCTTGACCGGCGACTGCCCGCGGTTGACGACCAGGACGACGATCGGCCCGAGCAGGATGCCGAGCAGCATCGCCCACGGCTCGGCGAAGATGAGCCCGAAGACCAGCGGCAGTTCGCTGAGCGAGAAGATGTGGACGTTGCGCCGGAACTCGACGTGCACCACGCACAGCTCGGCGACCGCGAACGCCCCCGCCAGCAGCCACCAGGCCGGGCGCGGGTGCGGGCCGAGGGCGTGCAGGTGGCGAACGTGCAAGAGGGTGAGCGCCAGTGCGCTCGCCCCCATGGCGGCGATCAGCCCCCAGACGCGCGGATGGCCGCCTGGTCGCAGGCGGCGTCCGCGCCCTCGCGGGGCGTGCCTATTACGGGACTTGGGGCCCGGAGCGGGCACGGCTCAGCCGTCGCCCCAGGACGAGCCGCCCCACGAGGAGCCGCCCCACGAGGAGCCGCCCCAGGACGAGCCGCCCCAGGACGAGCCGCCCCAGGACGAGCCGCCCCACGAGGAGCCGCCCCACGACGAGCCGCCCCACTTCGCGCCACCCCAGGAGGAGCCGCCCCACTTGGCGCCGCCCCAGCTCGAGCCGTCGGGGCCGACGGGACCCACCTCGGCGTGACGGCTGCTCGACAGACCGGCCACCAGCCTGGCCACGATGCCGCGGACCTCGGCGGGCTGGAACGGCTGGCGCACCGAGGTCGGGTCGGGGCTCGTCGCGGCGATTGCGCGGAGCACGTTGAGCCGGCCCGCACCCTGGGCGTCGGCCCCGGGTCCGGACAGCGGGTCGGCAGAGGACTTGACGATCGCCTTGACCTGATCGGGTGTCAGGTCGGGCCGGCGCTCGAGCAGCAGCGCGACCGCGCCCGAGACGACGGCGGCGGCCTGCGACGTGCCGCTGCCCTTGAGCAGGTCGTCGCCCACGCGGGCCTCGGGGTGCGCGAGGTCGAGGGCGGAGTTCGGGTCGCGCAGGCTCGTGATCGAGCGGCCCGGCGCGACGAGGTCGGGGTTGCGGCCCAGACCACGGCTCGACCACGAGGGCACGACGTCGTCGCCCACGGCGGCGGTGCCGGACAGGTCGTCGGCGCCGATCGTGAGGATGAAGGGGTCGTAGCCGGGCGAGGTCAGGCCGCGATGCTGGTCGCCCTCGTTGCCGGCGGAGACGACCACGACGATCCCGGCCTTCCAGGCCTGCTCGACCGCGTAGGCCAGCAGGTCGCTCTGGTAGCGGCTGGGCGGCGTGCCGAAGGAGAGGTTGAGGACGCGGACGTGCAGCCCGTTGTCGTTGCGGTGGGCGATGACCCAGCCGACCGACGCGACGATCGCGGCGAGCGTCGTCGAGCCATCGGCGCCGGCGGCCTTGACGTTGACCAGGCGGGCGCCGGGAGCGACGCCCTGGAAGCCGGACTTCGGATCGTCGCCGGCGATGATGCCGGCCACGTGCGTGCCGTGCCCGTAGGTGTCGAGGTGGGCCAGGTCGCGGTCGCGGCTCTGGTTGGAGAAGTCGGGGCCCTGGACGACCTTGCCCTGGGCGGCCAGGGCCGGCACCGGGACCATGCCCGTGTCGATCACGGCGACGTCGACGCCGCTGCCGGTGGCGCCCGACTGGTCGGCGCCGATCGCCTCGCGCACCGACGCGAGAGTCGTGCCCGGCGTGGCGGCGGTGACGGCGGCGTCCTCGCTCTTGCTGTCGGCCCAGCCCTTGATCGGGCTGTCGAGGACCACGGCGGCGACGCCGTCCGTCGCGCCGAGGGCGCGCTCGGAGCCGGCCGGCACCTGTGCGACGAATCCGTTGACGACGGGCAGCGCCTGCCCGACCGTGCCCCCGTTGCGCTCGACGGCGCGCTGCGCGGCGGCAAGCTCGTTGGGCTCGGCGCGCACGATCACCGCCTGCAGCGGGCCGTGCGAGGCCCCACGCGTAAGGAAGATGAGCGCGACCGCCGCGAGGGCGGCCAGCAGCGCGACCGCGACCAGCAGTCGGCGGCGACGATCGTCGTCGCGATCCCAACGAATTCCCCAAACCACGTTCATGAAGCGCCTCCAGCGGTTCCCCAAGACGCCGTTCGTCGGCGCCTGGTCCGCTTATCGGTCGACGCGAGGGCGCAGCTTGATACCGCTCGACGTTCGTATGAGTGCGCCGAGCGGTGGGTTCTCAGCGCCCGGCGGAGCGCGCTGCGGCGTCGCTGGACTGCTCGCCCGGGCGCAGGCCGGCGGCGAAGGCGCCGCGCTCGGCCACCATCTCTGCGGTGAAGCGGTCGACGTCCGGGGCCGACTTCGCTGCCTCGCGATCGATGAGCTCGGGCACGAGGCCCCGCAGGCGGTACAGCACGCCGACGAACCCCGGCGCGGCCACCCTGCGCGAGCGCTTGTGCACGCCCTCGACGATGGCGTCGGCCGCCGCGGCGACGGGCAGCGTCTTGCCGGCAGGCCCGCGCAGGCCCCGGCGCATCGTGGCGAAACCGGGGTGGTGGCCTTCGGCGCCGCGCACCATGTCGGTGTCGATCCACGAGAAGTAGGCCACGCCGACGTCGACGCCGAGGTGGCGGACCTCGATGCGCAGCACGTTGAGCAGCTGCTCGAGGCCGGCCTTCGAGGCGCCGTAGGCGCCGATGCCCAGCGGCGGGACGATCGCCGCAAGCGACGCGACGCCGAGCACGTACCCGCGGCGGGCGATCACGTGCGGCAGGCAGGCGTGGATGAAGCGCCAGTTGCCCAGGAGGTTGACGTTGACCTGCGCGGCGAGCACGTCAGGGTCCAGGTGGCGCATGGCGCCCATCGCCGCGATGCCGGCGTTGGAGACGCAGACGTCGATGCCGCCGCACTCGGCGACGACCTCGTCGACCGCGGTCGCCACCGCGTCGGGATCGGTGATGTCGCAGCCGGCCCAGACGGCATCGCCGAGGCCGGCCGCAGCCTGCTCCGCGCCCGCGGCGTCGAGGTCGAGCAGCGCGACGCGATGCGTGGCGGCCAGCCGCCGCGCGGTCTCGAGACCGATGCCGTGAGCGGCGCCCGTGACGACGGCAACGGGACGGGTCATGGGCGCGCCTCCTAGGTGCCCGGCATCCGGTGCCGGCGCGCGTACTCCTCGTTGTCGGCGCGCTCGCCGAACGCCTGCGCGATGGCAAAGGCGATCAGCCCCTGCGCGAGCGCGGGGAAGATGACCAGGAAGACGACCACCAGCCCGAAGGTGGCGGCGAACCCACTGAGTGCGAGGACCATGCAGACGCGAGCCTATCGCAGGTCCGGGCTCCGAGATGCAGCCCGGTGCTCCCTCATCGCGCGGTGGCGCGTGCGGTGATGCAGGAGGTCGGCGAAGGTCGCCGCCAGGGACGCGACGACGATGATCGCCCACGCCTCGAGGACCACGTCGAGGACCTTGCTCAGGGTGCGCTCGGGGTTCGGGAGCGACGACGAGACGGTCAGCAGCTGCGTGGTGGTCCAGAAGAGGGCGTCGAAGTAGCTGGAGAACGCGTCGTGGGCACCGTGCTCGAAGGACAGGGCCAGCCCTGCGGCCACCAGGTCGAGCACGATCGACACGCCGGCGAGCGTCGCGATGCGGCTGCGAAAGCGCAGCCGCGCGACCTCCATCTCGTGCTCGACGTGCTCGGCGATCTCGTCGGAGTACGCCATCGCGGCGCATCATGGCCGCCATGGGTGACGGCATCGCCTACCCGCGCGCGCCGAAGTCCCCTGTGAACGTCGCCCCGTCGGCGCGGCCCGGGGCGCCGAGCGCGATCCCGACGCCGAGGTCCCTGTAGCGGCCGTCGAGGAGGATCGCGCGGTGCCCGGGCGAGTTCAGCCACGAGCGCACGATCGACGACGGCGTCGCGCGCCCGCCGCTGCCCCACGCGATCGTCTCGCCCATCGCCCACGACGACGCGCCGTCGAAGTAGCCGGCGCGATCGATGCGCTCCTTGGGCGTCGAGCCGGTGGGCGAGTCGTGCGAGAAGAAGTCGTTGCGGACCATGTCGCGACTGTGCGAGCCGGCCGCCTTCGCCAGCGCGCCGGTGGGTCGCAGCGCTCCGAGGCCGTGGTCGTCGCGCGCCTCGTTGATCAGGCACACGGTCGCACGGACCGCGCGTTCGAGCGACGCCGAGGAGGGGCGGCTGCGTGCGCCGGCGCAGGCCGACGCGGCAGCGGCGGGCACGAGCGAGCACGCCACTGAGACCGCCACGATGCACAGGGTGCGGTGTCGGGCCATGTGGGGGTGGGGGGCTGGCCGCGCGGGCGCCAAGCCCGCTCGGGCGAGGGGATCCTTCCAGACTCGCGCGAGGAAGGACGGCCCGGGGATCTCCTACCGCATTGGTAGGATTGGGCCATGATCTTCACGACGAAGGCGGAGTACGGAGTGCGCCTGCTCGTCGAGCTTGGCCGCCAGGCCTCCGGGCAGCCGGTCTCGCTCAAGGCGATCTCCGAGGCAGAGGGCCTGCCGCTCGCCTATCTCGAGCGCATCGTGGCCCTGCTCAAGAAGGCCGCCCTCGTCGAGAGCACGCGCGGTGCGCACGGCGGCTATCGCCTGTCGCGTCCTGCGGAGTCGATCACGATGGACGAGGTCGTGCTGGCGCTCGAGGGCGCCGTCGCGCCCATGAGCTGCTTCGTCGACGACTCCCAGGAGGGTCGCGTGCTGTGCTCGCACGTCGACGACCAGGGCCACGGCTGCGCCACGAAGCTGCTGTGGACGCGCGTGCAGGGCGGCGTCATCAAAGCGCTGGCCCAGACGACGCTCGCCGAGCTCGTCTCCTTCTCGGAGCGCACGCAGGTGCCCTCACCCCCCACGGCGCCCGTCGCCGTCTGACTCACACCACGACACGGAAAGCGCATGGCTGATCTCGAGATCCGCAACCTCCACGTACGGGCCGCCGACAAGGACATCCTCAAGGGGCTCGACCTCACGGCCAGCAAGGGCGAGGTCCACGCTCTCATGGGTCCCAACGGCTCCGGCAAGTCGACGCTGGCCAACGTCATCATGGGCCAGCCCAATCTGGAGGTGACCGAGGGCCAGATCATCTTCAAGGGCCAGGACATCACCGAGGCCGATCCCGACGAGCGGGCGCGCATGGGCCTCTTCATGGCCTTCCAGTACCCCGTCGCCATCCCGGGCGTGACCATCACGAAGTACCTGCGGATGGTCATGAACGCCCACCGCGAGGAGCGCGGCGAGGACGAGGTGTCGCTCAAGGACTTCCGCAAGCTCGTCGAGCAGGCCATGGAGCTGACCCACGTCCCGCGCGAGTTCTCCTCGCGCTACCTCAACGAGGGCTTCTCGGGCGGCGAGAAGAAGCGCCTGGAGATCCTCCAGCTCGCGCTCCAGCGCCCCGAGATCGCCGTCCTCGACGAGACCGACTCGGGCCTGGACATCGACGCGCTCAACACGGTGGCCCACGGGGTCAACACGGTGGCCGCCGAGACCGGCCTCGGCGTGCTCATCATCACCCACTACCAGCGCATCCTGCATCTGGTGAAGCCCGACCGCGTATCGATCATGTACGAGGGGCGGATCGTCAAGCAGGGCGGCTCCGAGCTCGTCGAGCAGCTCGAGCGCGAGGGTTACGGCTGGGTGCGCGACGAGGCTGCGGCGGCGGCGTAGCCATGGGCGCCCTGGCGGACACGGCACTGGCCCACGAGTTCCCGTCGCTCGATCGCGAAGGGCTCGTCTACCTCGACTCCGGGGCGACGTCGCAGACGCCGCGCACCGTCCTCGACGCGATGGAGGACTACTACGCCCATCACCGGGCCAGCGTGCACCGCGGCGTCTATCCGCTCGCCGCCGAGGCGACCGAGCTCTTCGAGGGCGCGCGCGAGCGCATCGCCCGCTGGCTGAACTGGGGCGTCGAGGAGACGATCTTCACCGGCAACGTCACCGAGGCGCTCAACCTCGTGGCCTACGCGTGGGGCGACGCCAACGTCGGGCCGGGCGACCGCGTGGTCGTCACCGAGATGGAGCACCACTCGAACTTCGTGCCCTGGCAGCAGCTGGCGCTGCGCCGGGGGGCCGAGTTCTCCGTCGTCGGCTTCGACGACGAGGGCCGGCTGGACCTGGACGCGCTCGACGCCCTGCTCGCGGGCGGTGACGTCAAGGTCGTCGCCGTGGTGCACGTCTCCAACACACTCGGGACCATCAACCCGATCGAGGAGATCGCGCGCCGGGCCCACGCCGCCGGCGCGATCGTCGTCGTCGACGGCGCGCAGGCGGTGCCGCAGCTGCCGGTCGACCTCCGCGCGCTGGGCGCGGACTTCTACGGCTGGACCGGCCACAAGGCGTACGGGCCGACCGGCGTCGGGGTCCTCCACGGGCGCGCCGATCTCCTGGCCGCCATGCCGCCCTTCATCACCGGCGGGCACATGATCGCCTCGGTCTCCATCGAGGAGACGCGCTGGGCGCAGAGCCCGGCGAAGTTCGAGGCCGGTACCTCGAACATCGCCGAGGCCATCGGCCTGGGCGCCGCGGTCGATTTCCTGCAGGGCATCGGCATGGAGCACGTGCGCGACCACGAGCGCGAGCTGGTCGGCTACGCGCTCGAGCGCCTGCGCGCGATCGACGGCATCACGCTGCACGGGCCGCCCGATCCCGCCCAGCGCGGCGCGCTCATCTCGTTCGCCCTCGAGGGCGTCCATCCCCACGACGTCGCCGAGATCCTCGGCCGGCAGGGGATCTGCGTGCGCGCGGGGCACCACTGCACGCAGCCGCTCATGCGCCGCCTCGGCGTCGGCGCCACGTCGCGCGCGTCCTTCGGCGTGCACAACACCCACGAGGACGTCGACGCGCTCATCGTCGGGCTCGCCCAGGTCCAGGAGGTCTTCGCCTGATGGACGACCTCTACCGCGAGGAGATCCTCGAGCACTACAAGCGCCCCCGCAACTGGGGGCCGATGGACGATCCCGACCTCCAGTTCTCCGACAACAACCCGCTGTGTGGCGACGAGCTGACGGTCATGCTCCGCGTCGACGACGCGGGCGTCGTGCAAGAGGTGCGCTTCGACGGCCACGGCTGCGCGATCAGCCAGGCCGCGGCCTCGATGGCCTCCGACGAGGTCAAGGGCATGAAGGTCGACGACATCCTGCGCCTGGACCGCTCATTCGTCCTCGACCTGCTCGGCATCGACATCTCCGCCACGCGCATGAAGTGCGCGCTGCTGTCGCTCAAGGTGCTCAAGAGCGCGAGCCTCGGCGGGGCCGTCGACTGGGAGCCGGCAACGCCCGCTTCCGAGGCCGAAGCACGAAACTGACTACCCAGATCTGGCTCTAGAACTGGGGATCCCCACTTCTGGGGATAAGGTGTGCCCGACGCGCCAAATTGCAAGTCGCGTTTAAGTACGCCTCCTGACATGCCGACACGGTGGCCAAGCACCCGGACTCTCTACTGCCCCCCGGCAGCTGGGCGCTTCTTATCCGTCTCGTCTGGAGGAACCCCCCTGTGACCCGTCTGCATCGTCTGGCGGCGCATCCGCGCCGTACCCTTGGCGCGCTCGCCGTCGTGCTGGCCGCCGTTGGCATCACCGTTGGATCCGGCGCGAACTTCACCGCTTCGGCCGCCAATCCCGGCAACGCCTTCAGCACCGGCACCCTCGTCATCGCGAACTCGCCGAGCACGGCGCTGCTGAGCCTCACCGGCATGAAGCCGGGCGACACCGGGAGCTCGACCGTCGACATCACGAACACCGGCTCGCTGGCCGGCGACTTCGTGCTCAAGACGGCCAACGCGACCGGCTCGGCGACGCTCCTGGGCCAGATGCAGCTGACCGTGCTCGACTGCGGCGCTTGGACGACCGCCGCGCCCAACTGCTCGAGTGGCACGAGCGTCTACAGCGGCACCGTCAGCGGTCTGACGAACTCCTCGCTCGGCAACTACGCCGGCGGCATCAAGCACCGCTACAAGTTCACGGCCACGCTGCCGCTGAGCACGAACGACACGTTCCAGGGCCTCACGGCCGGCGTCGACTTCGCCTGGTCGGCCACCCAGTCCTAGTCACAGGGACCCACGTGCGGGAGGGCTCGGCCGTGTCCGGCGGCCGGGCCCTCCCGTGGGTCCTCCACTGCGCGCTCTCGAAGGGGCTTCCCATGTCGCTCTCCTCGACCCTCCCGCTCGCCCGCCGTGGCTTCGGCATCCTGCTCGCCGGCGCCGCGCTGATCCTCGCCCTCGCCGTCCTCGTGCCGGCGCTCCTGGGCTACCAGCGCTACGTCATCACCAGCGGCTCCATGACCGGCACCTACGACCGCGGCTCGCTCGTGTTCGACAAGGTCGTGCCGACCTCGAGCCTGCGCGCGGGCGACGTCATCACCTTCCGCCCGCCCGGGCATGCCGGGCTCGTCACGCACCGCATCCACACGCTGACCTCGGTCGACGGCAAGCGCGTGCTGACCACCAAGGGCGACGCCAACCGCGTCCCCGACGCCTGGGGCTCGCTGACGCTCAGCGCCGCCAGCCAGGCGCGCGTGGCCTTCCACCTCCCCTACCTCGGCTACGGCCTGGCGGTCCTCAGCGAGAAGCGCGTGCGCCTGCTCGTCATCGGGCTCCCCGCGCTGCTCATCGCCCTGAGCGCGCTCGCCGGACTGTGGCGCGACTCCGCCCCGGAAGGGCGTCCGCACTCCGCATGACCCGGATCGTCGTCCTGCTCGCCGCCGTCCTGGCGGCCGCCGCTGCGGTGCAGGGTTCGCAGGCGACGTTCACCGCGTCCAAGACCAACTCGGGCAGCTCGTTCGCGACCGCCGCGAAGTTCCCGCCCACGGTCACTCTGACGGCGCCGGCCAACGGGTCGGCGACCAACGACACGACGCCGACCCTCAGCGGCGCCGCCGACAACTCGACGGGCGACAACCCGACGATCACGATCAAGATCTACAGCGGCTCGACGGCGACCGGGACGGTGGTGCAGACGCTCACCGCGACGCGCTCGGGCACGAGCTGGACCAAGACGGCCGCGGCACTCGCCCAGGGCACCTACACCGCGGTCGCCACGCAGACCGACACCTCGGGCAACACCGGCACGAGCAGTGCCAACACCTTCAAGATCGACACCACCGCCCCGACCGCCACCAACATCTCCGCGACCAACACGCCCGGCGGCACCGCGGGCAGGATCGAGTCGGGCGACACGCTGACCTACACCTACTCCGAGGCCGTCACGCCGGCGTCGGTGTGGACCGGCTGGGACGGCTCGAGCACCGCCGTCCACATCAAGTTCACCAGCAGCGGCAACGACACGATCACCGTGCTCACCACCGCTGACGCGACGTCGATCAAGCTCGGCAGCGTGGCGACCAACGCCGACTACGTCACCACGACGACCACCTTCAGCGCGACGATGGCGCTGTCGTCCGACGGCACCTCGGTCGTCGTGACGCTCGGCACCCCGGCCAACGTCTCGGCGTCGGCCAGCCCCGGCCGCAACATGAGCTGGACGCCCAACGCGAGCGTCAAGGACCTCGCGGGCAACGCAGCCTCGACGACGCCCTACAACGAGACCGACTCGGACGTGGACTTCTGATGGCCGCCGCGCGTTCACGCCTCGCCATCGCGCTGGCCGCCCTCGGCATCGCCTTCGCCGCCTGCATCGGCGGCGACCACGGCGCCGCGCGCGCCGCGGTCGGCAACGCCACGGGGCCGCTCATCGGCTCGCCGCTGGCGGGCGCCGCGATCCTGGCGGCCAGCGGCATGGCCCCGGGAGACGTGCGCACCGGCTACATCGACGTGACCAACATCGGCGACACGTCCGGCACCTTCGCCCTCGGCTCGACGGGGCTGACCGGGGCACCGCTGGCGCAGGAGCTCGATCTCGACGTCCGGGACGTCACCCCGGGGCGCACCGCCGCGGTCGTGTACTCCGGCAAGCTGGCATCGCTTTCGAGCGTCGCGCTGGGCGACATGGCCCAGGGCGAGGCGCACCGCTATCGCTTCAGCGTCAGCCTCCCCGCCGACGCTGACGACACCTATCAGGGCGCGTCGAGCGCGGTCACCTTTTTGTGGTCGGCCACGGCACCCGAGCCCGCCGTCACGCCCACGCCGACCCCGCCGGCGTCGACCGCCGGGGGCACCGGCACCACGACGCCCGCTCGCGCCACGACCGCCGAGGGCCCGACCAAGGCCACCACGGCCGGCGGCACGGTCAAGCTCGGCGCGACCTTCACCGCCAGGGCACGCCAGAAGGGCACCGGCGGCAAGGTCAGCGGCACCGTCATCTGTGCCGCCGCGTGCCGGGTCTCCGTGAGCGGGATCGCCACCTCCGGGTCGCTCAAGGTCAAGCTGAAGACGGTCAAGCGCTCGCTGAAGAAGGGCAAGCGCCTGAGGGTCACGCTGACGCTCCCGGCCCGGGCGCGGCTGGCGCTGGCCGGCGGGCGACCCGTGACCATCCGCCTGAAGCTCACGGCGAAGGTCGGCACCCGCGTCGTGACCGTGCGCCGCACCGTGCGCATCGCGCCCGCGGCGCGATAGCCTCGGCGTCATCCGGCCCCGCCGGGGCCCCGCTGGCTCTGTCGGTACAATTCATACCGTCCAAGACGGATTTCGCACGCCTTTGCACATGACCAGCGCTCTCATCGACGTCTGCCCGCTCTCCGAGCTCCCGCCCGGCGCTGCCCGCATCGTCGAATGGGAGGACCTCGAGATCGGCGTCTTCAACTGCAACGGCGAGATCCTCGCCATCGAAGACCGCTGCTCGCACGACAACGGCACGCTGGCCGAAGGCGAGTTCGATCCGGAGACGTGCACCGTCGAATGCCCGCGCCACGGCTCGCTGTTCGACCTGCACACCGGAAAGCCCACGACCCTGCCTGCGTACGTCCCCGTCGACACGTTCCCCGTCGTCGTCGAGCACGACTGCATCAAGGTGGAGGTGGAGTAGAGACCATGGCCGCAACGCCCGAGACGACCAAGCAGCTCACGCCCGAGGAGGTCGCCCTCCGCACGCTCGGCGGCGACTACACCGAGCGATATGGCTTCCACGACGCCGAGAACTACCTGTTCAAGGCGCCCAAGGGCCTCACCCGCGAGCTCGTCGCCAAGATCTCGGAGTTCAAGAACGAGCCCCAGTGGATGCGCGACTTCCGCCTGAAGTCGCTCGACCACTTCCTCGCGCGGCCGATGCCGACGTGGGGCTCGCCCATGCTCGCCGAGGTCGACTTCGACGACATCCACTACTTCGTGCGCGCCTCCGAGCGCTCAGAGCGCTCGTGGGACGACGTCCCCGATGACGTCAAGAAGACCTTCGACCGCCTCGGGATCCCCGAGGCCGAGCGCAAGTTCCTGTCCGGCGTCGGCGCCCAGTACGAGTCCGAGTCGGTCTACCACCAGGTCAACGAGCAGCTCGAGGCGCAGGGCGTCGTGTTCATGGACATGGACACCGCGCTGCGCGAGCACGAGGACCTCGTGCACGAGTACATCGGCACGCTGATCCCGCCCAACGACAACAAGCTCGCGGCGCTCAACAGCGCGGTGTGGTCGGGCGGCTCGTTCGTCTACGTTCCGCCGGGCGTGCACGTCGAAATGCCGCTGCAGGCCTACTTCCGCATCAACACGGAGAACATGGGCCAGTTCGAGCGGACGATCATCATCGCCGACGAGGGTTCCTACGTGCACTACGTCGAGGGCTGCACGGCGCCGACCTACAGCTCGGACTCGCTGCACTCCGCCGTCGTCGAGCTGTTCGCCAAGCCGGGTGCCCGCATCCGCTACACGACGGTGCAGAACTGGTCCAACAACGTCTTCAACCTCGTCACCAAGCGGGCGAAGGCCGAGACCGATGCCACCGTCGAGTGGGTCGACTGCAACCTCGGCTCCAAGTTGACCATGAAGTACCCCAGCGTCTACCTGATGGGCGAGCGCGCCCACGGCGAGATCCTCTCGATCGCCTTCGCCGGCAAGGGCCAGCACCAGGACGCGGGGGGCAAGATCGTCCACGCGGCGCCGAACACGACCTCGAACATCTTCGCCAAGTCGATCTCCAAGGACGGCGGGCGCTCGTCGTACCGCGGCCTGCTCGAGGTCGCCAAGGGTGCCCACGGCTCGAAGTCCAAGGTCGTCTGTGACGCGCTGCTGCTCGACGAGGACAGCCGCTCGGACACCTACCCGACCATCCGGATCGGCGAGGACGACGTCGACGTCGGCCACGAGGCGACCGTCTCCAAGGTCGGCGAGGAGCAGCTCTTCTACCTCATGTCCCACGGGATCAACGAGGAGGAGGCCGGCAAGCTCATCGTCAACGGCTTCATCGAGCCGATCGTCAAGGAGCTGCCGATGGAGTACGCGGTCGAGATGAACCGCCTGATCGAGCTGCAGATGGAGGGCTCGATTGGCTGAGGTCACGGCCACGAACCTGGACGCGCGCCGCGAGGCGGCGCGGGCCCGGATCGCGGAGCTCGAGCTGCCCACCTTCCGCGGGACCGCGGGGTGGGAGTTCACGCCGATCGACAAGCTCGACCTCGACGCGTACCCGGCCGCGCCGGGCGGCACGGCGCCGAGCTCGTTCGGGCTCGACGAGACGCCGCCCGAGGGCGCGATCGTCATGCCGCTGGCGCAGGCCGCCGAGGAGCACGCCGAGCTGGTCGAGCGCCATCTGGGCTCGGTCGTCGCCGGCGACACCCCGTTCGTCGCGCGCAACGATGCGCACTGGACCGACGGCACCTTCGTCTACGTCCCGCGCGGCGTGACGGTGGACGAGCCGATCGTCATCACCACCGCGCACGAGCAGGCCGGCACCGCGCTGCACTGGCGGCTGCTCGTGGTGCTCGAGGAGGACGCCCAGGCCTCGGTGTGGCATGAGTCGAGCTCGGCCGCCGACGGCCTGGTCAACGGCGTCGTCGAGCTCGTGGTCGGCCAGAACGCGCGCCTGCGCCTCGTCGACCTGCAGGACCTCGAGGAGACCTCGTGGGTCTTCGGGACGCAGCGGGCCACGGTCGGCCGCGACGCGTCCCTGGACTGGATCACGCTCGGCTTCGGCTCGGCCAACGGCAAGGTCTTCCAGGAGACCCAGCTCGCGGGCGCCGGCGCCCACGGCAGCGTCACCGGCGCGTACGCCACGCGCGGGCGCCAGCACATCGACTTCGACACGCTCCAGGAGCACGCGGCGCCCGACACCACGAGCGACCTCGCCTTCCGCGGCATCCTCGCCGACCGCTCGAGCGCGGTGTGGCGCGGGATGATCCAGGTCGACAAGGGCGCCCAGCGCACGGACGCCTTCCAGGAGTCGCGCAACCTGCTGCTCTCCAAGCGCGCGCACGCCGACGCGATCCCGGGACTCGAGATCCTGGCCGACGACGTGCGCTGCACGCACGCGGCGGCCATCGCGCAGATCGACCGCGACCAGCTCTTCTACCTGCGCACGCACGGCCTGCCCGAGGCGGCCGCGCAGCGGCTGGTCATCGAGGGCTTCCTGCAGGCGCTCGTCGAGCGCCTCGAGGCCGGTCCCGTGCGCGAGGCCGTGGGCGCGGCGCTCGAGCGGCGGCTCGCCGCCGTCCTCGGCTCCTAGCCGACCCGTCGCCCCAGGGCGCCGAACGTCGGTCCTGCCCTGCTATGACAAGGGACGACCGAGTCCGAGCCCGGCGAGCTACCGGGAGCAGCTAGGGCAGTCGTCCACCGCGGTTCAAGGCGCCATAACGCGCGCCGACGACCGCGGGCGTGGAGCGTGCCGCCCGCCTCGCCGTCGCCGTCTCGTGCCTCGCGCTCCTCGCCGCCGCGCCCGCCGCCGCGGCCGGGCCCAGCGGGGTGCCGGGCATGACGCCGCTTCCCTCCGTGCCCTCGGTCGCCGGCCTGCCGCTGGCGCCCGAGCTGCCGGCTCCGGAGGCGCCCGCCGGCGCCGCGGTGCTCGGCGTGCCCGGCCCCGACCGCCTGCGCGTGCACTCGGCGCAGGGCGGGATGCTCAACGGGCTCGAGGGCGCCGATCACCTCACCGGTGGCCTGGGGCCCGATCGGCTCGACGGCGGCACCGGCCCCGACCTGCTGCGCGGCGAGGGCGGCGGCGACGAGCTGGTCGGCGACTCGGGCGACGACCGCCTCGAGGGCAGCGACGGCACGGACCGCGAGTACGGCGGCTTCGGCCACGATCGGCTCGCCGGCGGCGCCGGCAACGATCTCCTCGACGGCGGCCCGGCGCCCGACGCCATCACCGGCGGCGACGGCGACGATCTCATCCACGCCGGCTCCGGCCCCGACCAGGTCGACGCCGGGGCGGGCAACGACGTGATCTACTCCGACTCGGGCGCCGACGACATCAGCGCGGGCGACGGTGACGACATCGTCTACGTCAACAACGGAACCGCCGTCGACTGGGTCGATTGCGGCCCGGGCAACGACACGCTGGTCATGAACCCCTACGACCAGCCGGGCGGCGTCTCCAACGCACAGAGCCTGCGCGCCGGCGCCTTCGAGAGCTGCGAGAACGTGATCGAGGCCGCACCGGTGCCCGATGCGTCGACCGGGATCACCTGGATCGGGCCGGCGGGCGGCGCCAGCGAGGCCGGCACCGAGCGCGACGACACGCTGCTGGGTGCCCATGGCTCGGATGTGATCTCCGGCGGGGCGGGCGACGACATCATCTGGGGCGACCGCCTGCACACCGACGGCGGGGTGCGCGCCACCGACCGCCTCGCGGGCGGCCCCGGTGACGACGTCATCTACGGCGGCCGTGGCCGCAACACGATGGACGGCGGCGCCGGCGACGACTTCCTGCAGGGCGGCGAGCGCTCCAACGTCCTCATCGGCGGCCCGGGCGACGACGAGATCCGCCTGCGCGGCCGGCGCTCCAACGGCGTGCGGGCCGGGACGGGTGACGACATCGTCTACGCCCTGGCCCGCGCGCGGGCGACGGTCGACTGCGGCCCCGGCCGCGACACGGTCTTCGTCGGCCTGCACCGCCCGCACCTGCGCGGGTGCGAGCGGGTCGTCGACCGCTATCGCGCAGCCGCTAAAGCGAACGCGGGCTAAGCGGGCACGATGTTCTGGTTGCGGTGGAAGGCATTGTCGGGGTCGTAGTTGCGCTTGAGCGCCTGCAGCCGGCCGTAGGCGTCGTCGCCGTAGGCCGCCCGGACGCGGTCGTGGCCCTCGTCTGAGAGGAAGTTGATGTAGGCGCCGCCGGTGGTGTGCTCGCTGAGTGAGGAGTAGACGTCACGGCCCCACCCGATCTGCTCGTCGTCGGTCTCGGGGTCGGTCCAGCGCGAGATGAAGTTGGCCACGTACGGCGCGCCGCGATGCGGGAAGGCGGAGCTGTCGGGCGCCACGCGGGAGGCCGCGCCGCCCATGTGGTGCACGTGCAGCTCGCTCATCGGCGAGGGCTTCGCCTCCCAGCCGCGCAGCAGGGCGTCGATGGCGCCGGAGCCGAGGTCGCCCAGGTAGCCGGCCTTCATGTGGTTGCGGGCGCCGCGGCCCCACAGCGGGTCGAGCAGCTGCTGCATCGCGGTGTAGGGCAGCGGCTGCAGGAGGTCTGCCACCGGGTCGCCCAGGGCGCGGACGGGCGCCAGCGCGCGCTCGCCCTCGTCGGCCGGGCCGGCGTAGCAGGCGGCGACGATCGCGACCGGCTTGCCATGGATCGACTCCGGCAGGAACGGTGCCGGCGGCGCCGTCGTCAGATTGAGGATCATCGAGAGCTCGTCGGGCACGCCGCCCGCGGTCCAATCGGCGTAGAACGAGGCCACGTCGGCCGCGCGCTCGCCGGCGAAGACCATGATGCCGCCGTAGACCATCGGGCCCACCGGCTGGAGCTCGAGCTCCAGCGCGGTGACGACGCCGAAGTTGCCGCCGCCACCGCGCAGCCCCCAGAGGAGCTCGGGGTCGCCGTCGGCGCCCGCGCGCACGAGCCGCCCGTCGGCGGTCACGACGTCGGCGCTCACGAGGTGGTCGCAGGCCAGGCCCTGCTTGCGCACGAGCCAGCCGATGCCGCCGCCCAGGGTGAAGCCCGAGACGCCGGTGGTGGAGACAAGGCCGCCGGTGGCCGCAAGCCCGAAGGCCTGCGTCTCGGCGTCGAGGTCCTTCCACAGCAGGCCGGGCTCGGCGACGACGCGGCGCGTGCCGGGATCGACGCGGGCGCCCTTCATCATCGAGAGGTCGATGACGATGCCCTCGGTGGTGGAGAAGCCGGGGATCGAGTGCGATCCGCCGCGGACGGCGATCTCGAGCCCCTCGCTGCGGGCGAACTCGATGGCCCGCATGACGTCGGCCGTGCCGGCGCAGCGGACGACGAGCGCGGGGTGGACGTCGTCGAACATCGCGTTCCAGATCTTGCGGGCGTCGTCGTAGCCCTCGTCGCTCGGGGCGAAGACAGTGCCCCGGACGGCCTCGCGCAGCTCGGCGATCTCGCCGCCGGCCAGCGTGGGAATGGTCGTCATATCGTTCTCCTGAAGGTGGGGTGCGTCGCGCAAGCTACGTCTTGGCGTCTTTGCACTCGCTTAGCGGCGCCTTTGTCGCGAGATAGCGCTCGGCCGCAGCGTCCTCGCTGTCGAGGAGGAGCTCCCGGGCGGCATCGAGCGCCCGCTGGGCGCCCGGCCCGTCGCCGAGTTGCTCGCGCACATCCGAGAGCGCGATCTGCGCCCAGCCCTCGAAGCGGCGCAGGAGCTGCACGCTCCACAGCTCGCGCCCGGCGTCCAGGAGCGGCTCGGCGCGCTCGAGCTCGCCGCGGCGCTCCTCGGCCAGCCCCGCGTTCGTGCGGACGCCGGCCATCGCCGGCCTGTCGTCGACGGCCGATGCGCGGGCGAACGCCTCGGCCAGGAGCTCGCGGCCCTGCGGCACGTCGCCGAGGCTCACCTCGAGCACCCCGAGCGACATCGTGCTCATGAGGATCGCGCGCTTCTCACCGAGCTCGCGGCGCAGGTCGAGCGCCGCACGCAGGTGGGCGCGGCCGGCATCGAGGTCGCCCACCGTGCGCGCGAGGCTGCCCATGTGGTTGAGGGTCATGGCCTCCCCGCGTCGATCCTCGATCGCGCGGAAGCGCTCCAGGGCCTCGTCGAGCGCCCCCGCGGGCCGGGCCATGTCGCCCGACGCGCGCGCCGTCCACGCCAGGTTGTTGAGGGCGTAGCCGATCCCCTGGGCGCGGGCGAAGCGATGGAAGGCGAAGATCGTCTCCTCCAGGTGCAGGCGCGGGCGACCCTGCGGCCCGTCATCCAGCAGGCACAGCCCGAAGGTCACGACCTCGAAGAAGGGCGTCTCGTCGTCGGGCAGGCCTTCGAGGATCGCGAGGGCCTCGGAGATCGATGCGCGCGCCTGCTCGCGATCGGAGCGGTACCACGGCGTCATGGCCGAAGCGTGGATGGCCGCCGCCAGCAGTCGCCGGTCGCCCAGCCGGCGCGCGAGGGCGACCGCGTCGGCGAACAGGGCGTCGGCCCGCGCGGTGTTGCTGACCGACTGCTCCAGCATCGCGTGCTGGTAGAGGGCCGCGACCGTCGCGTGCTCGTCGCCGAGCTCGCGGTAGTCGGCGACCGCCGACTGCACCCGGTCCAGATATGCGGTCGAGTTGCCGCTGCGCAGCGACAGCCCGGTGCTCGCCAGCAGCGCCTCCACGCGCAGCGCGGTGCGCTCGGGAGCAGCGACCAGCGTCGCCTCCAGCCAGCGGCTGCCCTCGGCGAAGTACCCGCGGTCCAGCCAGAAGCGCCACAGCGAGGTGGCCAGCCGCAGGGCGGCCTGGGGGTCGCGCCGCAGGGCGAAGGTCAGCCCCGCGCGCAGATTGTCGTGCTCGGTCTCCAGCGTGCGCAGCGAGCGGCGGGGGCCGGCCGACAGCGGATCGTGCTCCTGGGCCAGCGCCAGGCACCAGTCGAGGTGGCGCACGGCCACGGTGTCGTGCTCCGCGGCCGCGGTCAGGCGCTCGGCCGCGTACTGGCGGATGGTGTCGAGCAGCCGGAAGCGCCGTCCGGTGACGCTGACGAGCGACTTGTCGACCAGTCGCGCCAGGAGGTCGACGATCTGGCGGCGGGCGATGGCGCCGCCGGCGCACACGTCCTCGGCCGCCTCCAGGGTGAAGCCGCCGGCGAACACGGACAGCCGCCGGAAGAGCACGCGCTCCTCGCCCGTGAGCAGGTCGTGGCTCCACTCGATGGTGGCGCGCAGGGTCTGCTGGCGCGTCCGCGCCGTGCGGCTGCCGGCTGCGAGGACGTCGAGACTGTCGCCCAGCCGCGCCGCGATCTGGTCGAGCGACAGCGCCGCCACGCGCGCCGCGGCCAGCTCGATGGCCAGTGGCATGCCGTCCAGCCGCCGGCAGATCTCGTCGATGGTCGCCTCGTCCTCGGCGTTCGGGCTGAACTGCGGGTCGGCCGCGGCGCGCTCGACGAACAGGCGGCTCGCCTCCGCCAGCGACGGGACGCGCCAGGCGACCTCGCCCTCGCAGTGCAGCGGCTCGCGGCTGGTCGCCAGCACGCGCACGCCGGGGCCGGCCCGCAGCAGGTCCTCGGCCAGGCGCGCGCAGGCGTCGATGACGTGCTCGCAGTTGTCGAGCACGATGATCGCCTCGCGCGTGGCCAGGTGGGCGGCGAGCGCCTCCTGCGCCGAGCGCTGCGCCGGGATCGGCACGCCGGCGGCGAGTGCCGTGGCCTGCGCCACCAGGCCGCCGTCGGCGAGGCCCGCGAGCTCGACGAACCAGATGCCGTCGGGGACCGGCTCGATCCTCGCCAGCGTCTCGATGGCCAGGCGCGTCTTGCCGCAGCCGCCCGGGCCGATGAGCGTGAGCAGCCGCACGCGGGCGAGCAGGCGCACGATCTCGGCGCGCTCGCGCTCGCGGCCGACGAACGAGGTCAGCGGCTGGGGGAGGTTGCCGCTGGTCTCGGTGGCCGGCTCGGGGACGAGCAGCTCGCGGTAGAGGCCGCGCGTCTCGGGGTCGGGCTCGGCGGCCAGCTCCGCATCGAGCTGCTGGCGCAGGAGCTGGTACTGCGCGAGCGCCTGCTGGCGGCGCCCGGTGGCCGCGTAGAGGCGCATGAGCGCCCGGTGGGCGGGCTCGGCCAGCGGATCCACGACGAGCGCGCGCTGGAGCACGGCGACCGCCTGCGCGTCATCGCCGTAGAGGTCGGCGAGCTCGATGCACAGGGCACCGTGCAGCTCGAGCAGCGCGGCCCGGCGCGCGTCGGCCCACGGCTCGTAGCGATCCTCGGGCAGCAGCTCGCCGGCGTGGAGGTCCAGCGCGGACTCGTAGGCGGCGGCGTCGCGGGTCGCCCGCGCCCGGGCGGCGGCGGCCTCGAAGGCGTCGACGTCGACCTGGGCCTCGAGGGCGACCACGCCGTCGTTGAGGCGCAGGGCGTCGGCGCCGATCGCGCGCCGCGCGGCGTGCAGCGCCTGGTGGAGGTTGTTCGCCGCCGCGTCGCCGTCGCGGTCGGGCCACAGCAGGTCGGCCAGGCGCTCGCGGTGCAGCCGGCGCTCGGGGGCGAGGGCCAGGAGCTTGACCAGCGCCTTGGCCTTGCGCAGGCGCCACGCTCGCTCTTCGACGACGCCGTCCTCGGTCGCGACCGAGAACCCGCCCAGCAGACACACGCGCGGTATGGAGTCGTCCATCCGAGAGCCCCCTCGGTGGACGAGCCTACTGTCAGCTGGTGAGCGTGACGAGGCCGGCGAGGACGAAGGCCCCCGCCCACACCTGATCGGTGTTCAGCCACGCGCGGCGCAGGATCTGCAGGCCGACGCGGGCATAGACGAAGTACGCGATGGCGCCCATGACGGCGACCATCGCCCCGACATGGACGGCCAGTCCGACCGCGGTGATGTCGAGCGGGCCGCCGGCGAGCATGGCCATGTCGTCGTGGCCGCCGCTCTGCGAGGCGCGCAGGCCGAGGATGACCGGCGCGACCATGAGCCCGGCGCCGTGCGCGGTCGACATCAGGAACGACCACATCCCCAGCTCGCGGTCGGAGACGCGCATGGACGTCCAGCGGAAGTGCGCGCGCGGCTTGAGGAAGCGGAAGATCCCGAAGGCGACGAGCGCCGCCGCGGCGCCGATTCGCAGCGCCTTCGGATCGGTCGTCGTGCTCAGCCCGAGGACGAGCAGGGCCACCAGCGCGATCGAGGCCTCATGGCCGATGGCGATCGGCACCAGCGAGCGCAGCACGGCGCGACGGCTGCGCTCCTGCATCCCGCGCGAGACGGCGAAGAGCCAGCCCATGGCCGGGTTGATGCCGTGGTAGACACCGAGCCCGGCCAGGGTCAGCCATGCCGCGTCGGCGCTCACGACGGGAAGCAGTAGGAGTCGCTCGAGGCGTCGCCGCCCTCGAGGCGGATCTGGTGGGGGCGCTCGTCGTCGAACTCCAGGAAGAACTTCGGGTCGAGCTCCAGCGAGCCGTTGTTGTCGAGCTTGACCATCCAGCCGTCGATGCCCTCGGGGTAGAACTGCGCGTCCCACGAGGCGTAGAGCGAGTTGGTCAGGTACACGCGCTTGCCGTCGCGGCTGACCTCGACCATCTGCGGTCCGCCGTTGACCGGGCCCGAGGCGGGGTGCGGCGCGCGCTCGACGATGCCGCCGAGGCGGACGCTGGCGGTCTCCTTCGGGCTGCCGGGGGTCGAGACGTCGTAGCGCTTGAGCTCGCCGGTGCCCCAGCAGGAGACGAAGAGCTCCTGGTCGTCGATGCTCAGTGCGATGTCGGTGACCAGCGGCGGCACGGCGCTGAAGGGCTTCAGCGCGTCGGGCAGCTGATCGGGCTCCGCGGGCTCGGCCGGGATGGTGATGACCTTCTCGACGGCGACGCTGCCGTCGTCCTGCCGGCGCCACAGCCACACCGACGCGCTCAGGTCGGCCGTCGAGACGACGACACCGACGAAGCCGTACGGCCGCGACGGGTCGTGGGCGGGGCGCAGCTCGAGGACCATCTGGTGCTCGGGGCCGAGGTCGATCGCCTGCTTGTGGCGCCGGCGGCGCAGGTCCCAGACGTGCAGGTGGTGGCCGTACTGGTTGGAGAGCAGCAGCTCGGGGTTGACGCCGTTCTCGACCATGTTGGGCGTGCCCCACTCGCTGGTCAGCAGCGTGTCGTAGCCGATGTTCCAGAACACGTCGTAGGCCAGGTGCTGCGGGCCGCGGTCGATCTCCCAGCGCCCGCGCGGGCTGAAGTCATCGTGGTCGAGCAGCAGCACGCCGCCCGGGCCGTCGCCCGACGGGTTGCCGAGGGCGCTCACGTACAGGCCGTCCGGCCCGCAGTGGACGGTGTGCGGCCGGCTGTAGCCCGTGCGGTGGTGCAGGTCCTCGGGCTCGACGACCGTCGCCAACTTGGGGTTGACCGGGTCGTCCTTGACGTCGACGACGTGGATGCGGCTCGAGCGCAGGCCCGGGACGACGAGGTAGCGACGCTCGACGTGCGGATGCGGCGCCCACGGGCACAGCGCGCTCGAGCACGCGTTCCAGCCGAAGTGGTGCAGTTCGTCGCCGACGTTGGGCATGTCCAGGCGGCCGATGGCGGAGCCGTACGTGGAGGAGGCCGGGTCGACGTCGACGACGGCGAGCGCGTCGGGGCGCCGGTCGCCGTTGGTGCCGGTGTTCAGCGTGACGACGTAGGCCAGCTTCTCCGCCGGTCCCTCGGCGGCGCTCGCCGGGGACGGGTAGAAGGTCGGATCGGGCTTGAGCGGCACGAGGGCCTCCGAATCGCAAGGTGGGGTGGGCCGCCTATCTACCTGAAAGGCAACCTGATTTCCAGGGATTGCGTCAGTGCGCTTGCGCGCGGGCATCCGCGGGCGTCTGCGCCTTGGGGCGCGAACAGCGCGACCTTCGTGACACCTCTCAGAGGGCCGCGAGGGGGTGGGCTCCATTGACGGCGACTCTCCACGTCGATGGAGCCCACGCCCCGGCGGGCCGCGGCGCAAGGTCTTGCGAAACGCGCGCGATCTGCGCAGAGACTCCGGGCCCGGGACCCGACACCAGCGCACGGACGCCGTCCCCCTCGGTGATGCTGTAGCGCGGCGCGGCACTGCAAGACGCCGCGCGCACGACCGTCTGTTGCGGTCGTTCAGTACCCGAGGCGGTCGAGGACGTCGGAGCCCTTCTTCGGCTCCTCCTTGGGCGGGTCCTCGCCCTTGCGCTTGCGGTCGCGGGGCTGGCCGCCGATGACGATGCGGATCTGCGCGCCGACGCGGCCGTCCTGCGCCTTCTCGAGTTCGGCGCGTGAGACGCGGTCGCTGCGCTGCTCGCGCTCCGAGTCGCGCTTGGCGCGACGCTCGTCGCGCTGGCGCGCGCTTCGCACGCGCGACTGGCGCTCGGCGGCCTCCTCGCGCGAGAGCGTGATCGGCCAGAGGTCCTCGACGCGGGCCATCGAGATCTGCTGCGCCGCGAGCGCCTTGCCCACACGCCCGGCGCCGAGCGAGCCGGCGGCGATGTTGCGGGCGCGCACGCGCCAGTCGCCGTCCTCGGCCACGAGCCGCGACAGGTCGCGGCGCTCCTTCTCGCCGAGGGCGGAGAAGGCGTCCTTCAGGGCCTGGCGGGCGCCGAACAGGTCGACGACCGCGGTCGCGGCGTCGCGCAGCTCCTGGAAGGGCAGCGGGCCGGTGGCGCGTTGCGGCTGCTGGCGCCCGCCCCGCGCGGGCCTGGGCCCCCGATCGCGCCGCGGCCGGTCGCGCCGAGGCTTGCCCTGCCCCCGCCCGCCCTTGCCGCCGCCGGGAGCGCGCTGCTGCTCGGCGGCCGCGGGCTGCTCGGCCCCGGGCGCGCCCTGCTCCACTGGCGCGGGCTGCTCCACCGGCGCGGGCTGCTCCACCGGCGCGGGCTGCTCTGCCGCGGGCGCGGCCTGCTCGACGGCGGGCGCGGGTTGCTCGGCGGCGGGCGCGGGCTGCTCAGCGGCCGGCGCGGCCTGCTCCGAGTCGGGTGCGGCCTGCCCAGCCGGCGCGGCCTGCTCCGCGGCGGGCGCGGCCTGCTCCACCGGCGCGGGCTGCTCCACCGGCGCGGCGCTGCTCCGCCGGCGCGGCGCTGCTCGGTCGGCGCGGGCTGCTCGGTCGGCGCGGCCTGCTCGCCGGCGCGGCTGCTCTGCCGCGGGCGCGGGCTGCTCGATCGGCGCGGCCTGCTCGACGGCGGGCGCGGGTTGCTCGGCGGCGGGCGCGGGCTGCTCAGCGGCCGCCGCGGGCTGCTCCGCCTCGGCTGCAGGAAGTGCCGTCTCGGCCGCCGGCGCTGGGGCCGATCCGGCCTCTTCGCCGACGGGAGCGTCCTGCTTCTCGTCGGATTCCGTAGGGGTCGGTTCTTCCGCCATCGCCAATCAGTTTGTACCGCCCCGCGCCCGTCGATGTAGTGCCGCTGCCCATCGTGACGACCGATCGCCGCCGGAGACGAGCAACGAGCGGTGGGAAATGCCCGCTATGCGGGCGAAAATCACCGCTCGCCCCAGAACGTCGCGCGGAGCGAGCGCGAAGCCATCATCTACGCTCGGCCGGTGCCCGACGCGATCCGCCCGGCCACCCCCGACGAGGAGCTCCTGGGCGCCGAGCGACCCGCGGTCCTGACCGAGCGCACGGAGGAGGAACGGCTCGACCGCATCCGCGCCGAGCTCGTCGCGGGCTATGAGGCACTGGGCGATCTGGGTTGCGCGGTGTCGGTCTTCGGCTCGGCCCGCACGGCGACGGATCACCCCGACTACGCGCTCGCGCGTGAGACGGCGCGGCGCCTCGGCGAGGCCGGCTTCGCCGTCATCACCGGCGGCGGCCCGGGCATCATGGAGGCGGCCAATCGCGGCGCCAAGGAGGCCGGCATGACGAGCGTCGGCCTCAACATCGAGCTGCCGTTCGAGCAGGGCGCGAACGCCTACCAGGACGTGTCGCTGCGCTTCCACTACTTCTTCACGCGCAAGGTCATGTTCGTGCGCTTCGCGAGCGCGTTCGTCGTCCTCCCCGGCGGTTTCGGGACCCTCGACGAGCTCTTCGAGGCGCTCCTGCTCATCCAGACCGCCAAGATCCGCCACTTCCCCGTCGTCCTCGTGCGCTCGAGCTACTGGGCCGGACTGACCGACTGGCTGGGCGAGCGGCTGCTGGCCGACGGGATGATCGCGCCGTCGGACCTCGACCTCATCACCGTCACCGACGACCCCGACGAGGTCGTCGCGCGCGTGCGCGCGGGCGCGCGCCGTCAGGGGATTCAGCCGGCCGCGTAGGGGGATAGCGCGCGTAGGGGTGCGCCCCTGGGTGCATGAGGTCCGGGTCGCCGGGGATCGCCCGCAACGGCACGCCGAGCTGCTCGAGCAGCGACGGCTCGGTGCGCGCCGGCGACTTGACGGCGCGGTCGCCGTCTTGGTTGAACGCGATGCGCACGGCGACGCCGCGGGACGCGGCGGCGCGGATCGCGCCCGCCACGGTGTCGCCGATCGCGCCGGGCAGGCGCACGTCGTAGAGGGCGATGTCGAGCGAGCGCTGCGCCGCGGCGAGCCGGCCGACCAGGCGATCGGCGATCGCCTCGGCCGTCTGCCCGCCGTCGCCGAGCGTGCGCTCTTCGATCACGCTCGCGCGGGAAGCGCGTCCAGCGCCGCGGCCAGGTCGTCGGCGTCCTGGTAGTCCAGGCCGAGGGCGTGCACGTGGCGGTGGCGCACGATGCCGTCCTCGTCGATCACGAAGGCGGCGCGGCGCGTGCCGATCAGCGGCGCCGAGACGCCGTAGGCGCGCGCGACCTCGCGATCGACGTCGGCCAGCAGCGGCACGGTCAGCCCGTGGTGCTGGGTGAAGGCCTCGTGGGAGTCGAGGTCCTGGTGGGAGATCCCGACGACCACCGCATCGAGCGCGCTCATGTCGTCGGAGCGGTCACGGTAGGAGCAGAACTGCCGCGTGCAGACGGCGGTTTCGTCGCCGGGGTAGAAGAGCAGCACGACCCGCTGCCCGCGGTGGTCGGAGAGACGGAAGGTTCCGGCCGTGCCCTCCAGGGCGAAGTCGGGGGCGCGATCGCCCACGTGCGGTGCAGAGGCCATTGCGTGAAAGGGTACGGAAGCCGTGGAGCCGTGGATCGCACAGCACGCCGCCGCCATCGCGACCCGCGCCGAGCGCGAGCTCGAGGCGCTCGTCGCGATCTCGACGCCGAGCGGCGATGTACACGGCGCGGACGAGGCGGCCGCGCTCGTCGCGGCGTTGGCACCCGACGAGGCGACGATCGAGCGGATCGAGTGCTCCTCGCCCGATCACGCCGCTGACCTGCTCGTCCGCCTGGCCGGATCGGGCTCGCGGCGGATGCTGCTGCTGGGGCACCTCGACACCGTCGTCGCCCACGAGGAGCACCGCCCGCTGACGCGCGACGGCGAGCAGCTCCTGGGCTCGGGTGCGATCGACATGAAGGGCGGCGACGTGCTCGCGCTCGGCCTCCTGCGCGCCCTCGCCACGCGCGCGGGCGAGTTCGCGGAGGTCGCCCTGCTGCTGGTCTGCGACGAGGAGTGGCGCGTCGGCCCCTTCGTCCACGTCCCGCGCTTCGAGGGCTTCGACGCGTGCCTGTGCTTCGAGGCCGGCCAGCTGGCCGAGGACGACCTCGAGGCCGTGGTCGTCCGCCGCAAGGCGGCCGGCACCCTGAGCGTGACCGCCCACGGGCGCAGCGCGCACTCGGGCTCGGCGCCCGACAAGGGGATCAACGCGCTGCTCGCGCTGGCCTCGGCGGCCCAGGCGGTGGCGCGCAGCCAGGATCCGCAGGGCCCCCAGCGCCTGACCGCGGTGCCGACCGTGCTGCACGTCGGCGACGCCTTCAACGTCGTGCCCGGCATCGGCCGGCTGGTCTGCGACCTGCGCGCCGACAGCCTCGAGGCCTTCGAGGGCGTCCTGCGCGCGCTCCCCGACGAGCTCGGCGGCGCGCGCCTCGAGGCACAGCTGGTGCGCCAGTGGCCGGGGATGGACGCGCGTGACGCGACCGCCCCGCTGCTTGCGGCGGCGGCTGCGGCGGTCGGCCGGCCCGTCATCGGGGCGGGCCGCGGCGGCGCCAGTGACGCGGCCCACTTCGCGGCCACGATCCCCTTCACCGTCGACGGTCTCGGTCCCCGCGGGGGCGGCGCGCACGCGCCTCATGAGTACGTCCTGGCCTCGTCGCTGCGACCCCGCGCGGAGATCGCGCTGGCCGTCGCGGACGCCGTGCTGCGTGCGTGACCGACGGAAGGTCAGACGGAACTTTTGGCGAATTCTTCAAGGAAGCCACCAAATCGCCGATCTATCCGCTAGATTGCCCCGGTCGTTTTGACCAGCCGAATCTCTGCCGTGCCACGGCCGAGAGCGGGGGACCCAGTAGCCACTTCGGTGGCATGGGGCGAATCGTCGCCATGAGCGCGACGTAGCGCGACCTTTTTCGCGCGAGCCCGACAGCTAACCCCGTAGGCGCCCAAGCCAAAAGAGGGGT
The DNA here is from genome assembly GCA_963807305.1 of uncultured Actinomycetes bacterium. Taxonomy (GTDB): domain Bacteria; phylum Actinomycetota; class Thermoleophilia; order Solirubrobacterales; family Solirubrobacteraceae; genus JAOPZW01. The sequence continues at coordinate 407,122 of CAWEBN010000008.1, read as the reverse complement.
CTTTAGCGTCGTGCCGCCGTCCCACCGCCGTTCTCTGATTTCTGTCGTTGCCGTGCTCGCCTTTGGCGTACCCGTCGTCGTCGCGCCGAGCGCACTCGCCAGCCGGACGGCCAAGGCGGCGCACCTGGGAGATCGCCCGCTGCGTCCCGGCGCCTCGGGCCCCGACGTGCGCGAGCTCCAGCTGGCGCTCGGCAAGGCCGGCTTCAAGGTGAAGGTGGACGGCAACTTCGGGACCGGGACGCTGCGGGCCGTCAAGCGCTTCCAGCGCGCCTCGCGCCTCGATCCCAGCGGCACGGTCGGCACGCTCACCGTCAAGGCCCTCAAGCGCGCGCTGCGCGGGTCGAGCGCCAACGCCAACGGCGGTTTCTCCGACAACCCCAACGACGACGGCGCGCACCACAGCCTCGGCGACCGCATCCCGGTCAAGCGCGGGATGAGCGGCCACGACATTCGCGTCCTTCAGGACTTCCTCACCCGCGCCGGCTTCAAGGTCAGCGTCGACGGCGAGTTCGGCACCACCACGGAGAAGGCGGTCAAGGCCTTCGAGACCGCGCAGAACCGCCCCGTCGACGGCGTCATGGACGCCGGCGACATCGACGCGCTACGCACCCTGGCCGGCCAGGACGATCCCGGCGCCGGCACCCAGCCCACGCAGCTGGCCCCCGGCGACACCGCCCAGATCGGCCCCGACGGTCTCGCCATCGCGCCCGCCAGCGCCCCAGACCCGGTCAAGGCGATCATCGCCGCGGGCAACCAGATCGCCAGCAAGCCCTACGTCTACGGCGGCGGCCACGGCAAGTGGAACGACTCGGGCTATGACTGCTCGGGCTCGGTCTCCTACGCCCTGCACGGTGCGGGCCTGCTCGACCAGGCGCTGGCCTCCGGCGACTTCGAGAGCTGGGGCGACGCGGGCCCCGGCCAGTGGGTGACCATCTACGCCAAGGCCAGCCACGCCTACATGGTCGTCGCCGGCATCCGCTTCGACACCAGCGGTCGCACGAAGAACAACACCCGCTGGCAGTCCGACATGCGCTCGTCGAGCGGCTACGTCGCCCGTCACCCGACTGGTCTCTAAGAAGCTGCAAGGGCCCGCGGGTCCTGCAGGTCGATAGGACGGTGGCCGCACGCCCCCCAGCGGTCACCGTCCTGTACGACCACGATTGCGGCTTCTGCCGCTGGAGCATCGGGTGCCTGCTGGCGCGCGCCGACGAGCCATCGCTCAGCGCAGCGCCTCGAGCACGTAGGCGTCGACCGGGTCGCGCTTGCCGCGCAGCTCCAGCGCCCCGAGGCTCTCGACCCGGGCTCCGGGCAGGTGGCGCAGGGTCGCCGCGCCGACGGCGACCCCACCGATCGGCGCCGCCGCCTGCAGCCGGCTGGCCACGTTGACCGTGTCGCCGACCACGGTGTAGCTGCGTCCTTCGCCCGCGCCGAGGATGCCCACGAGCGCCTCGCCCGTGTTGACCCCGATGCGAAAGCGCGGCCAGTCGGGGTGTGCGGCGGCCAGCGCGGCCGTCTCGCGCTGGACGTCGAGCGCGGCGGCGGCGGCGCGCTGCGCGTGGTCGGGCTGATCGCCGCGCGTGTTGAAGGTGGCCATCATCGCGTCGCCGATGAGCTGGTCGATGTCGCCACCGTGATGGCGCACGACGGCCGGGATCGCCGCCTCGAAGTAGGCGTTGAGCATCTCGGACACCGCGCGCGGGTCGCGGCCGTCGGAGAAGGCGGTGAAGCCGGCCAGGTCGGCGAACACCACGCTCACGTCGCGCTTGCCGGCCGCCGTGGCCTCGAGATAGAGGTCGCTGAAGCGCTCGGCCGGGCCCTGCGCGCGGGCCGCCAGCGCGATCAGCGCGAAGGCGGCGAGCATCAGCACGTGCCACTCCCACCAGCTCGCGTGCCAGTTGCGCGCGAACGCGACCGCCACCATCGCCTCGGCCAGCAGGATGAAAGCGGTGACGATGGCGACGATGATCGCCGAGCGCCGGCGCCGGTAGAGGGCCGCGTAGCGCAGGGCGGCGTAGCCGTAGAGGGCGATGCCCGCGACGGCCAGCACGGTCAGCGGCGCCGAGCCCGACTCGGGCGGCGTCCGGTCGTTGAGCGGCGCGACCTCCGCCAGCGAGGCCGCCGCCCACACCACCATGAGGACGATGAGGCCGACGCGCAGGAGCTGGAGGTTGCGCGTGACGATCTCGCCGGGTGCGGCGCTCAGGGCCGCGAGCGCCGCGGCCACCAGCAGTCCGACGGGCGTGGCGAGGACGAAGCCGCCGTTGGGCGCGTCGAGCAGCACCTTCGGCGTGGCCAGCGCGTGCAGCCCGAGGAAGCCGGCCGCCGCCAGGAAGCCGAGCGAGACGAGGAACAGGCGCCCGTCGCCGCGGCGCGCGGCGACCTCGCCGGTGGCGTAGGCCAGGATCGCGGTGGCGATCGACGTGCCGAGCACCAGCCAGAAGTGGCTGGGGTGGTTCTCCCAGCGCACGTCCGCGTGGGGAGCGGCGAGCAGGATCGAGAGGCCTGCGAGCGGGAACGTCACGAAGGCGGTCCACGCCACGATCCTCACGCGGTGCTCGGCCACGAGCGCCATCCTCGCGCACGCGGCGGCGCGCACGCGAGTGCCGGCGTCCCCGCGAGCGGCGGGCGCCACACCGGGAACGTGTCGCCGCCAGAGGGTGTACAGGTAGCGGTGGTGGGCCGGCCACCCGACAACGAAGCCGCGCTGATCGCGCGGGCCCAAGGGGGCGACGCCGTCGCCTATGGATCCCTCGTGCGCGCACACCAGGACATCGCCTTTCGCGTCGCCTGCCTGGCGGGCGGCTCCGCAGCCGACGCCGAGGAGGCGGCGCAGGAGGGCTTCGTGAAGGCGTGGCGCGCCCTGCCGCGCTTTCGCGCCGGGTCGCCGTTCCGGCCGTGGCTGCTGACGATCGTCGCCAACGAGGCGCGCAACCGCCGCCGCGCCGCCGGCCGGCGCGCGGGCCTCGTCCTGCGCGCGGCCGAGCTCGCCGAGCGCGGCGCGGGCAGCGGGGGCGCATCGCCCGAGACGCTCGTGCTGGCCAGTGCGCGCCGCGAGACGCTGCTGGCCGCCCTCGCGGCGCTGGACGAGCGCGACCGCGCGGTCCTCACCTGCCGCTACCTGCTCGAGCTCTCCGAGGAGGAGACGGCCGCCGCGCTCGGCTGCCGGCGGGGCACGGTCAAGTCGCGCACCTCGCGCGCCCTCGAGCGCCTGCGCGCGCACGCGGGCATGGAGGAGGTGGTGAGCCCGTGACCGAGCTCGAGCTCCAGCTGCTCGCCCTGCGCGACGACGTCGCGTGGCCGCCGACGCCCGACCTCGCCACCGCCGTGCAGGCGCGGGTCGCCCGCGAGCCCCGGGAGCGCGCGCGTCGCGGCCGCCGTGTCCGGCTGCCGGGCCGGCTCGTGCCGGCGCTCGTCGCCGTGCTCGTCCTCCTGCTCGCGTTCGGCGCGGTGCTGGCGGCCTCGCCGAGCGTCCGCGCGACGCTGCGCGACTGGCTCGGTATCGGATCGGTGCGCATCGCGCGCGTCCAGAGCCTGCCCGACATCTCGCCGGCCCGCCAGCTGGAGCTCGGTCGCCGCGCGACTGTCGCCCAGGCCAACGCGCATCTGGGCAGCCCGATCGCCATGGTCCGTGCGCTCGGCCCGCCGGCCGCCATCTACGTCGACGACATCCCGCCTGCGCGCGTGTCGGTCGTCTACGCCGCGCGGCCCGGCCTGCCGCCCGGAGTCGTCGGCGTAGGCGCGCTCCTCGACCAGATCCAGGGCGACGCGACCGCGTTCATCGAGAAGTTCGTCGCCGGCGGCGTGCCGATCACCCCCGTGCGGATCAACGGCGAGCGCGGTTACTTCATCGGCGGTCGGCACGCGGTCACCCTGCCCGACGAGCTGCGCCCGCGCATCGCGGGCAACACCGTCGTGTGGCTGCACGACGCGGTCACCTACCGCCTGGAGACCAAGCTGGGCCGCGCGGCTGCCGTGCGCCTGGCCGAGACCGTCGGCTAGCGTGGGCGAGGTGCTGCTGCAGGCGGCCCTCAACGGCCCGTTCGGCAAGGACGTCCACCCGGCGCTGCCCGTCTCCGCGGCCGAGCTCGCGCGCGACGCTGCCGCGTGCGTCGCCGCCGGCGCGCACGCCATCCATCTGCACCCGCGCGACGCCGACGGCGCCGAGCGCCTCGAGGCGCACGTGATCGACGCCGTCGTGGCGGCGGTGCGCGACGCCGCCGGGGTTCCGGTGGGCGTCTCGACCGGCGCCTGGATCGAGCCGGATCTCGAGCGCCGGGTCGAGCTCATCGCGGGCTGGAGCGCGCCGGACTACGCGTCGGTCAACCTCTCCGAGGACGGTGCGGACGACGTCATGCGCGCGCTGCTCGGGGCCGGCGTCGGCATCGAGGCAGGGGTGTGGTCGGTCGAGGACGCCGAGCGCCTCGGGGGATGCGGACTGGGCGACCGGCTGACGAGGATCCTCGTCGAGCCCGTCGACGTCGCCGCCGGCGAGGCCGTGGCGATCGTCGACGAGATCCACGCCGCCCTGGACGGTCTCGGCCTCACCGCCCCGCGCCTGCAGCACGGAGACGGCGAGGCGACCTGGACCCTGCTGGGCGACGCGGTCCGGCGCGGGGTGGACACCCGCATCGGCTTCGAGGACACGGTCGACGGCCCCGACGGCTCGCGCGCGGAGGCCAACGAGGCGCTCGTGCGCGCCGCGCGCCACCTGGGCGCGGGTGCCTAGTCGTCGTCGGCCGGGCGCCGGCGCGCCCGCTTGCGCTGTGACAGGCGCCGCTTGGCCTCGACGCGCCGCGCCTTGGACGAGGCCGTCGGCTTGGTCGGGCGGCGCGGGCGCGGCACCTCGAGGGCATGGGTCAGGCGCGCGCGCAGGCGCTCGAGCGCGAGCTCGCGATTGCGCGCCTGACTGCGGGCGTCCTGCGCCACGGCCCGCACGACCGGTCCGCAGCGGGCCATCACTCGCGCCTTCTGCGCCTCGTTGAGGGAATCAGCGGCAGCGACGTCGAAGATGGCCTCCACCCGCGATTCGGTCACGTTGGCGTGCTGGCCGCCAGGGCCCGACGAACGGCTCGTGCGCAGCACGACCTCGTACAACGGTACGGACACGTCACGAGAGATCCACATTGGGTCGTCCACGCGCACTACCCTGTTCGTTGATGAACCGCCTCTATAGGCGGGCCTTCAGAATGCCGAAGTCAAGCTTGATGGGCCTGCGATGGGTGTTCGCACCGGCGGCCGCCTTCGTCGCGGCAGCAACCTGCTGCGCGCCTGCAGGGGCCGTCGTCGGCGGCAAGAAGGCAGGAACCGAGGGTTATCCGGCCACGGGTCCGCTCACTTACCAGGTTGCGCTGATCCGCAACGATCGTCCGCAGGCCGCCGGGCAATTCTGCGGCGGCTCGGTCCGCAACGACGCGGGCGGCCATCCCACGCACATCGTCACCGCAGCGCACTGCGTCTTCGACAACTCCGCGACCGCCCCGGGTCAGCCGATCGATCCCGGCCGGCTGACTGTCCTTGCCGGCACGAACATCCTGACCGCCGGCGCCAGCCACCTGCGCCAGGTGAGCGCCGTCTCGGTCGACCCTGCCTACGACCCGGCAACGCTCTCGCATGACGCGGCCGTGCTCACGCTCACGGCGCCGATCGATGGGACCGGCGGCCACGCGATCGACTTCATCGCCGATGACCCGTGGGTGCCCCCGCCGGGGGCCACCGCCGCCGTGGTCAGCGGCTGGGGGCGCATCGACGCGTCCAACTATCCCAACGACCTGCGATGGGCCGAGATGCCGTTCGCCACGGATTCCAGCTGCCAGTCGAGCTGGGCCGATACCGGCGTCGACGCGTCGACTCAGGTGTGCGCCGGCCGTGCCGGAGTCGACTCGTGCTTCGGGGACAGCGGCGGACCGCTCGTCACGAGCGTCGAGGTCGGCCTCGGCGTCTTCGACACCGAGCTGGCGGGGATCGTGAGCTACGGGGACCTCGACTGCGACGGTTCGCCCCCGGGCGTCTACACGCGCGTCGCTTCGCCTGCGATCCAGGACTACATCTCGCAGGACACCCCCGTCAGCACCCCCCGCAACGTGAGCCTCCCCACCGTGGGCGGCACGGCCGAAGTCGGGCAGACGATCACCTGCGGCGGGGGGAGCTGGGACAACGGCCCGGCGCTCGACTACCAGTTCGTGCGCGGCCTCGACGGTCGCACGACGGCTGCGCTGACCAACCTCGGCGCGCAGCAGAGCTACGTCGTCACGAGCGCGGACGTCGGTAGCCAGCTGGCCTGCTTCGTCAAGGCGCACAACGGCGGCGGCTTCGCCTACAGCCAGAGTGCCTGGACCGCCGCCGTCCCCGCTCCGCCGGCGCAGACCCCCGTGCCGCCCACCAACCAGTCGCCGTCGCAGACCCAGCAGGACAGCGCGGCGCCGGTCGCGCGGATCACGAAGACGACGTGCACGGCCACGCGCTGCACGCTCAGCGTCACGGTCACGGACGTCGGGTTCTCGGCCGGGATCAAGACGGTCCAGACGACGGTGCGCTCGACCTACCGCAGCACCTGCAAGCGCAAGGGCAGCCACAAGACCGTCGCGTGCACGAAGCACCGCACGAGCAAGCCGAGCGTCGCGGCGCTCACCGCCACGCAGTTCAAGGTCGTGGCCTCCCAGCTGCCCTACGGAACTCAGCGCTTCGTCCTGGTCGCCATCGACAAGGCGGGCCACCGCCAGGCGCTGCCGACGACCAAGACGGTCACGACGAAGAAGCCCAAGAAGAAGCATCGCTGAGCACGACGCGCGCGCCGCGGCCGGGCTGCAGCGTGATGCCGCGCCGGCGCATGCGCTCGCCGCGGGCGTCCGCGGGTGCGACGTCGAGGCGCTCGGCGACGAGGCGCAGCACCTCGGCCATCTCCATCGTCGCGAAGGCCGCGCCCAGGCAGCGGCGCACGCCACCGCCGAACGGGATCCAGGCGAAGGACTCCGGCGGGGCGGCGCCCAGCCAGCGCCCCGGCTGCCACGTGCGCGCGTCGGGGTAGAGATCCTCGCGGCGGTGGACGAGGTAGATGCACGGGGCCACGTGCACCCCGGCGGGCAGCTCGAGGCCGTCGACGCGCAGCGGCGCGGCGAGCTTGCGCGGGGCCACGGTGAGCACCGGGCGGATGCGCAGGGTCTCCTTGACCACGGCGTCGATCCACGCCTCGTCGCCGGCCCGGACGTGCGCGAACACCTCGGGCGCCCGGGCCAGGCGCTCGAGTGCCCAGGCGAGCGAGCCCGCGGTCGTCTCGTGGCCGGCGGCCAGCAGGGTGACCAGGTGGTCGCGCAGCTCGGCGTCGTCGAGCCCGGCGGCGAGCAGCTGGGCGAGCACGTCGTCGCCGCCGGCGCCCTCTGCGCGCCGGTGCGCGATGAGCGCCATGAGCTGCTCGTCGACCATTGCCATGCGCCGCAGGAAGGCGCCCCACGGGCTGCGCGGCCCGAGGTCGCGCTGGGCCAGTGACATCGCCGCCGCCCGCGGGAGCGAGCGGGCGACGCCCAGGGTGTCGCGGATGTCGGCTGCCAGCCGCTCGTCGCGCGTGCCGAAGACGGCCCGCAGGATGACGTCGAGCGTGAGCTCCTGCATCAGCCCCAGCGCTTGCACCGGACGCCCTCGCGGCCATCGCGCGACGTGCTCGAGGGCGACGTCTCGGGTCACGGCGCGATAGGCGGCGATCCGCTCGCCGTGGAAGGAGGCGAGCATGAGCCGGCGGATGCGCAGGTGCTCGGCCCCGTCGGCGAAGAGGATCGAGCGCGGGCCCGCCACCGGGCGCAGCGGCCCGGGGCTCGCGCCGCGCCGGGCGACCGACGGATCGGCCGCGTACACGGCGCGGACCGCCTCGGGATGCCAGACGAGCACCAGCGGCGCGTCGTCGAAGGCCAGGCGGATGGTGAACGCCTCGCCGTAGGCGGCCGCGCAGCGGCGCAGGAAGGCCGTCGGGCGCGCGACCCACTCGAGGGTCTGCAGCGCGGCCGGCTCGCGCGGGCCGGGCGGAAGGGCGGCGTCCATCGCCGCCCACGCTAGCGCTCAGTCGCTGTTGCGCTCGGCGTCGGGGCGGCCGGCGTTGGGATCGGTCGGGCCGCCCGGGATCGGGTCGCCCTTGAGCGAGTCGGATCGTCGACCGGCTCGCCGTCGATGGTGACCGAGCCGTCGCCGTGGTGCTCGACACCGGACGGCCCGAGCTTGCGCTCGGGTCCTCGTCGTTAACGGACGACGACCGTCTGCTCGACGACGCGCTCGGTGATGAGCGGCCGCGGCGCGGTGGGCGACGGGACGTCGAGCGCGCTCGCCGCGCGGGCGCGGCCCGCGCCGCAGGCGTCGTAGTGCCAGTCGCTCGACGAGCGCCACCACTCGCCCGGGCCCAGGCCCTTGACCATCGGCGTGTCGTGGCAGCCGACGGGGGTGTGGCGCAGGTTGCCCGCCCAGTGGCCGAGCTCGTGCAGGACCACGGTCTCGAGGTCGTACTCCTCGCTCGTCGGATGCGCCGGCCCCTCTGCCCAGGGCACGTCGGGCAGCAGCGCGAGGTCGCGCTCGACGACGCGCGTGCCGAGCGGCGTACGGGTCGTGCGGCAGCCCGTGGCCGCGCACACGCGCCGGACGCGCACGTAGTTCTGGCGCAGCAGCGTGGTGGTGCCCAGCGCGCCCTGGGAGACGAGGGCGGCGGCGAAGCCGACATCGTCGTGCCCGTCGCCCACGCGGGGGACGCGCTTGACCGGGCCGCGCGCGTCGAGGCGCCAGCGGCGGGCGCTGTTGCGCACGAGGGCGGTCAGGCGGCTGCGCGAGACCGAGGGCGAGCCCTCGCCCAGCGCAAGGACGAGCAGCGCGTGGTTGCTGGTGCCGATGCGCGACGGGATCGGGGCGCGCGCGAGCTTCGGCAGCGCTCCGGTGGGGGCGGGCGTCGGAGTGACCGCCGGCGTGCCGGGCGTCGCCGGCGTCGTCGCACCTGACCCGGTGATGGTGATGCGGCGCACCGGCCCGGCGCTGCAGTCCGCCGGGTCGCCGACCTGCCAGAACCACTCGCCGGCGGCGAGGCCGGCGGGCGCGGTGAACTGCACGAGCGTCGGGTCGCCCGGCGACGGTGCGCCGTCGAAGCGCCCGCCGTCCTCGGCGATGGCGCCGCAGCCGTCGACCGCGGCCGGCGTGCGCGCGACGCGAACGACGAGCACTCCCTGTCCGCGGGCTGTGAAGGTGAGCGGGGTGCCGGCCTGTGCCGTTGCGCCGTCGGCCGGGGCCACCGGGGTGGGCACGGGCGCCTGCGCCGCGGCGGGCGCGGCGAGCACGGCGGCCGCCGCGAACGCGGCCGCGCACAGGCGCGGGACGGGGAGCATGGCCGCCACGGTAGAGCGGGCCTGCGGTCCGGCTCGGCGGATGTCGTATCAAGCCGCGGTGAGGGCGGCGAAGCGCGAGGCGTCGACGTTGCCGCCGCTGATGACCACGCCCAGCGTGCCGCCGCGCGCGCGGGCGCGCCCGGCCAGCACCGCGGCGAGAGCGCTCGCGCCGCTGGGCTCGGCCACGACCTTCACGCGCTCGAAGAGCAGTCGCATGGCGTCGACGATCTCGGTATCGCTGACGGTGACGACGTCGTCGACGAGCGCGCGGATCACCTCCCAGGTCAGTTCGCCCGCGATGGTGACCTGCTGGCCGTCGGCGATCGTCTTGGGAACCTCCACCGACACGCGCTCGCCGGCACGCAGCGAGCGCGCCACGTCGTCGCCGGCCTCGGGCTCGACACCAACCACGCGCACCTGCGGCCGCAGCGCCTTGACCGCCGTCGCCACCCCGGCGATCAGCCCGCCGCCGCCGACCGGGACCACCACCGTGTCGAGGTCCTCGACGTCGGCGGCGAGCTCGAGCCCGACGGTGCCCTGGCCGGCCATCACGAAGGGTTCGTCGTAGGGGTGCACGAGCGTCAGCCCGCGTTCGGCGGCGAGCGCGCGGGCGAGCGCCTCACGGTCGTCGGCGTAGCGGTCGAACTCGATGACCTCCGCGCCGTAGCCCTCGGTGGCGGCACGCTTGGACGCCGGCGCGTCGCGTGGCATGAGGATCGTCGCCCGCGCCCCGTGCTCGCGCGCGGCGAGGGCCAGCGCCTGGGCGTGGTTGCCCGAGGAGACCGTGCACACGCCGTCGGGGCGCAGCGCGGACACGGCGTTGAAGGCGCCGCGGAACTTGAAGGCGCCTGCGCGCTGGAGGTTCTCGGCCTTCAGAGCGATCGCGGAACCGACTCGCGCGTCGAGCGTGCGCGAGCGCAGCAGGGGCGTGCGGTGCGCGACGCCGTCGAGGCGCGCGGCGGCCGCGTGCACGTCCTCGATCGAGATCGGCAGCGGCGTGGTCGCGGTCACTGCGCCGCTTGGTGGTGCTCTTGGTCCTCGCCGGGGACGTGCCCGTCGCGCCCGACGTAGCCGTCGGCGCCGCCGACCACGACGTAGATCGCATCGCCGTCGCCGACGTTGCGGATCTTGCGCACCGTCGACGGGTCGACGCGCGCGATGCCGCCCGCCTCGAGCGTCTGCGTCGCGCCGTCGCCGAACTCCATCTCGATGCGCCCCGCGTGCAGGAAGTAGACCTCCTGCTGGCGCTCGTGGAAGTGGCGCCCGGTCTCTATGCCGGGCGGCAGCACCAACGCGTTCATGCCAAATGCCGTCACGCCCAGCGCTGTGCGGATCTTGCGAAACCCGGGTCCGTCGCCCAGCCGGTCGAGAGTGGAGACGGCCCAGCCGTCGCCCGTGATCACGTCGTCCATACCTGCACTTTACGGTTGTTGCGCCCCGCCGCTCACCGAGGTATTTTGCGCCGCGTCAGGCCGGGGGCTGACCTCGGCGAGGAGTGCAGGCGTCGGGTCCAGGCAGCAGCAGCTTCCTCCGCACGCAGCACAGATTCAACGGAGGAAGGGCTGGAATGCCTACCGGCGTTGTGAAGTGGTTCAGCGACGACAAGGGCTTCGGTTTCATCACGCCCGACGAGGGCAGCCGCGACCTTTTCGTGCATCACACCGGCATCAACAGCGACGGCTACCGCTCGTTGCCCGAGGGCGCACGGGTGTCGTACGAGGAGGAGGCCGGCGACAAGGGTCCCAAGGCGGTCAACGTCACCAAGGTCTAGGCCGCCGCTGCAGCGCGCTTCCGGAGGGCCCGCCTGGTGCGGGCCCTTCGCGTTCTCAGGCGCCGCCGGTCTGGACCGGGCGCCCCTCCTGCTCCCACTGCTCCAGGCCACCGGCCATCGAATAGGCGTCGAAGCCGGCCTGCCGGAAGGCCTGGGCCGCCATCAGCGAGCGCGAGCCGACGTGACACTGGAAGATCACCGGGCGCTCGCGATCGAGCGACTCGGCCTCCGCGGCCAGGTCCCCGAGAGCGATGTGGCGGCTGCCGGGGATGTGGCCCGCCACGCGCTCGTAGCCCTCCCGCACGTCGACGACCTGGGCGCTGCCGTCGGCCAGCGCATCCGCCGTGTGCTCGGCGCTCACCTCGATCTGAGGTTCGTCGGAGTCGATCATCCGCCTCACGCTAGCGTGCCGCGCATGTGGACCAACTGGGCCGGTGATCAGCGCTGCGAGCCCGCCGCGGTCGAGCGGCCCGCCGCGGTCGGGGATGTCGTGGGCGCCGTCGAGCGCGCGGTCGCGGCCCGGCGCGGCGTGCGCGTCGCGGGCTCCGGTCACTCCTTCACGGCCGCGGCGCTCACCGACGGCACGCTGCTGAGCCTCGACCGCATGGGCGCGCTGCTCGACGCCGATCCGGGCAGCGGTCTCGTCCGTGTCGAGGCCGGCATGCGCCTGCACGCCCTCAGCGAGGCGCTGGCCGAGCACGGGCTGGCGCTGCCCAACCTGGGCGACATCGACGAGCAGTCGATCGCCGGTGCGATCGCGACGGCCACGCACGGCACCGGCGTCACGCTGCGCAACCTCTCCGCGCAGGTGCGCGGGCTGCGCCTGGTCAGCGCGTCGGGCAACGTGGTCGAGATGGAGGGCGGCGAGGAGCTCCGGGCGGCGCGCGTCGCGGTGGGCGCGCTGGGCGTCGTCACCGAGGTCACCCTGCAGGCGGTGCCCGCCTTCACGCTGCGCGGCGTCGACGCGCCGATGGCGCTGGCCGAGGTCCTCGACGAACTCGACGCGCACGTCGACGGGCATCGCCACTTCGAGTTCTTCGTCTTCCCGCACGCCGACAATGTGCTGACGCGCACCAACGACGCCGTCGACGAGTCACCGCGCCCGCGGCCGCAGTGGCGCGCCTGGGTCGACGACGTCCTGCTGGCCAACCGGGCCTTCCAGCTGGCGTGCGTCATCGGCCGCGCGTTCCCGCGTGCGATCCCGTCGCTCAATCGCCTCGTGACGCGCCTGTCGGGCACGAGCACGCGCGTCGATCGCTCCGACCGCATCTTCGCCTCGCCGCGCCTCGTCCGCTTCACCGAGATGGAGTACGCCCTACCGCGGGCGGTGGCCGCCGACGCGGTGCGGGCCATCAAATCCACGGCCGAGCGCTACGCGATCAACTTCCCCGTCGAGGTGCGCTTCGTGGCGCCCGACGACGCGCTGCTCAGCCCGGCCCATCAGCGCGAGACCGTCTACATCGCCGTCCACGCCTTCAAGGGCATGGAGTGGGAGCCCTACTTCCGTGCCGTCGAGGCGATCGCCGACGAGCACGGCGGCCGCCCGCACTGGGGCAAGCGCCACTTCCAGACCGCGGCGACCCTGGCGCCGCGCTATCCGGAGTGGGAGCGCTTCGCGGTCGTCCGCGCGCGCATGGACCCCGACGGGGTGTTCTCGAATGCCTACACGGATCGCGTGTTCGGGGCCGTTGGAGTCTGACCGCGCGGGCTGGCTTCTCTGCGCAGCGCAAACAGCATCACCGAGGGGAAAGGAGCGTCCGGTGGTCGGGGCGCGTGCCGTCGTCCTCGTGCGTGGGCGCCTTGGTGCACAAAGCCTGCGTCTTTCGTAACACCTCCCGCACTGGCGGAGAGGGGGTGGTCGACATTGACCTAAATAATCTCCGTCAAACGTGCACACCCCCCGTCGCCGACGGTCAACGGTGTTGCGAAACGCGCACGAGGTGCGCCGGAACTCCGCGCCGGGAACGCGTGAGGTGCGCGGGAACTCCGCGTCGGGAACCGAAGGCGCGCGCGGAGCCGCCGGCGCCCCGCCCGCCGCGACTCCCTTTCCCTCGATGCGGCAGTAAGCGCAACGCAGCTAAGCAAGCGGAGCGCGGAGAAACGCGAAAGCAGCTATCGCGCCCCCACCGCCGCCGGCACATCCCGCGCCACGGCCTCCAGCGCCTCGCCCGCGACCTCCGCGACGTGGTCGACCTGCTCGCGGGTGATGACCAGCGCGGGCGAGAAGGCCAGCCCGTCGCCCAGGGGGCGCAGCAGCACGCCGCGCTCGCGCAGCGCGCCGAACAGGCGCGCCGGCAGGTCCGGTGCCTCGGCCAGCCCCTCGGCGGCGAAGGCGATCGCGCCCAGGGCGCCGATGCCGGTGCGGATCTCGCCCACCAGCGGGTGGTCGCCGAGGGGGCGCAGCGCCGATGCGATCTCGTCCTCGAGCTCGCGCGCGCGGTCGAGCAGCCCCTCGCGCTCGATGATGTCGAGGTTGGCCATCGCGGCGGCGCACACGGTCGGGTGCCCGGAGTAGGTCGGGCCGTGGCGGAACCAGGCGCCGTCCTCCCAGAAGGGCGCCGCGACCTTGGCCCCGACGACGACGCCGCCGAGCGGCAGGTAGCCGCTGGTCACGCCCTTGGCGAAGGTGATCATGTCGGGCTCCACGTCCCAGCGCTCGATGCCGAACCAGGTGCCCAGGCGCCCGAAGCCGGCGATGACCGAGTCGCACACGAAGAGCACGCCGGTGCGCGCGCACAGGTCGGCGACGCCCTCGATGTAGCCGGGCGCCGGCTGGCGCACGCCGCCGGCGCCGATGACGGGCTCGACGAAGACGGCGGCCACGCGGCCGGCGCCGACGCGCTCGATCTCGGCCTCGAGAGCCTCGAGCGAGTCGTAGGGCACCACCGAGGCGTCCGGATCCAGCGGGCCGACGTCCTCGCGGTTGGCGGGGATGCCGCCGATCGACGTGCCCAGGCCGTGAGTGCCGTGATAGCCCTGCGAGCGCGAGATGAGGTGCGTGCGCTCGGGCGTGCCGATCGCGGCGAAGTAGCGCCGGGCCAGCTTGGCGGCCGTGTCGATGGCGTCGCCCCCGCCGGAGCCGAGGAAGATGCGCGGGTTGTCGAGCGGGGCCAGGTCGGCGAGGCGCTCGGCGAGGTCGAGCGCCGGGCGATTGGCGAAGACGCCGAACGTCTGGTAGCTGGCGAGCTGGCGCATCTGCGCCATGGCGGCCTCGACGATCTCGTCGCGGCCGTGGCCGACGTTCACGCACCACAGGCTCGCGGTGCCGTCGAGGTACCGCTTGTCGTCCTCGTCCCAGACGTAGGCGCCATCACCGCGGGCGATGACGAACTCGTTGCCGCGGACGGCGTGCATGTCGGCGAAGGCGTGCCAGAGGCGGGTGTCGGCGGGCATGGTGTTCACGCTAGCGCCCCGCTTGCGCCACCGGCAATCACCGGGGCGGCGCAACCGGCGGCGCGTCGTGCGCCGTCATGTCGCGACCACGTGGCGGTGCTCGACCTCCGCGCCGCGGGCGATGAGGACGTCGGTGACGATCGTCGACGGGAACAGGCCGTGCTCGACGACGCCGGGGACCCGGTCGAGCCGGTCGGCCAGCGCGCGCGAGTCGTCGAAGGCGCCGAGGTAGTCGGCGATCACGCCGCTGTCGGGCGACGGAGGCGTGGCGGGGCGCACCCGCGCCTCGCCCAGCAGCCGCAGCGTGGACGGCAGGCCGAAGCTCAGCAGCTCGAGCGGCACCGGGGGCCCGAGCGCGTCGACGACCTTGTCCGACGAGGCGATGACGACAAATCGTGCCGAGGCCGCCGCGACGACCTTCTCGCGCGTGTGCGCGCCGCCGCCCCCCTTGATGACCCAGCCGTCGGGCGCCACCTGGTCGGCGCCGTCGATGGCGATGTCCAGCGCGTCGAGGGTCTCGAACGGCTCGACGACCAGCCCGAGCTCCTCGGCCCGGTGCTCGGTGGCCGGCGACGTCGCCACGCAGCGGATCGTCAGGCGACGCTGCGCGAGCGCCGGGAGCAGATAGGCGACGGTCGACCCGGTGCCCAGGCCGACGCGCATCCCGTCCTGCACCAGCTCGGCGGCGGCCTCGGCCGCGGCGCGCTTCTCGTCCTCGATGCTCACAGGAAGCTCTGCCCCTCTCCTCGGTAGGTGGGCACCTCGTCGACGATCTCCTCACCGCGCACGAGATGCAGGCTCGCGAAGCGCTCGCACAGCTCGCCCGCCTTGGCGTGACGAAACCACACCCGGTCGCCGAGCGCGAGGTCGCGCGCGCCCGGCCCGAGCACCGGCGTCTGCACCTCGCCGGCTCCCTCGGCGCGGTCCAGGCGCAGGCCGCCCGGCAGGACCGGGCGCGGCAGCCGATCGGACCCGCCGGTGCCCGAGGCCAGGTAGCCACCGCCGAGGACGGTCGCGCTCGCGGGGGAGGCCTTGCGCACGACGGGCAGGGCGAAGAGCGCCGCCGGGCGCACGTCGAAGGCGCGATAGGCGTCGAACAGCGTCGGCCCGTAAAGGCCCGACCCCGCGGTGACCTCGGTGACCGCCGCCTCGGCCGCCGTGCGCTCGACCGAGCCCGTGCCGCCGCCGTTGACGAAGTCCAGGTCGTGCACGCGCCGCACGGCTGCCACGACCGCCGCGCGCCGCGAGGCCAGCTCGCGCGCGCTCGCGCGCTGCATGGCGCGGACCGCGGCACCGTAGGCGCGGCGCCCCGGCGGCGCGTCGCCGACGCCCGCGATGTGCGCCTCGTAGGCCATGAGGCCCACGAGCTCGATGCCCGGGCGCGCCACGGCGTCGGCCGCGAGGGCGGCGCCCTGCTCGGGCGTGCGCACGGGCGAGCGCTTGACGCCCACCTTGATGCGACCCCCCAGGGGCCACCAGCCGGCGTCGATGTCGAGGCACACGCGCACCGGGCCGCCGCCCGCCGCCTCGATGAGGTCGAGGTGGGCGCGGCTGTCGACCATCACCGTGATCGCGTCGCGGTGAGGGCCGTCCGCCAGCGCGTGCAGCGCCGCGCGATCGGCGGTCGGATAGGCGACGACGAGATCGTCGGAGCCCTGGCCGGCCAGCCACAGCGCCTCGGGCAGCGTGAAGCACAGCTGCCCGCGAAAGCCGGCGTCGAGCGCGCGGCGCTGCAGCGCGCGGCAGCGCACCGACTTCGAGGCCAGCCGCAGCGCGGTCGTCCCCGCGCGGCGCAGCAGGTCGGCGGCGTTGGCGTCGAAGGCGTCGAGGTCGACCACCGCGAAGGGCGGGTCGAGCGCGGCGGTTGCGCGGTCCAGCGCGGCGCGGTTCACGGCCTCGTGCCGCGCGCCACCGGGCCATGGCCGGCGTCGAGCGCGACGAGCTCGTGGGCGCGCGCCGCCCAGTCGCACAGCAGGGGGCGCGTGTCGCGAGGATCGACGATCTCCTCGACGCTGAAGCGCTCGGCCGTGCGGAAGGGCGAGCGCACGGCGTTCAGGCGCGCCTCGATCTCGGCGCGCAGCGCCAGGGGATCCTCCGCGGCCTCCAGCTCGCGCCGATACGCCGCCTCGATGCCGCCGTCGATCGGCAGCGAGCCCCAGTCGCCGCTGGGCCATGCAAAGCGCAGGTTCAGGCGCGAGCCGTCGCCGTGGCCCGCGCCCGCGACGCCGTAGACCTTGCGCACGAGCACCGAGCACCACGGCGTGCGCGCCTGGTGCACGGCGGCCAGCGCGCGCGCGCCGCGGCGCATCGTCCCCGCCCGCTCGGCCTCGGTCCCGATGACGAAGCCCGGCTGATCGACGAAGTTGACGACCGGAAGGCGAAAGGCGTCGCAGATGTCGACGAAGCGCGCGAGCTTGTCCGACGCGTCGGCGGTCAGCCCGCCGGCGTAGTGGTTGGGGTCGGAGGCCAAGACGCCGACCGGGCGCCCGTCCAGACGGGCGAGGCAGGTGACGATCGAGCGCCCGAAGCGCGCGCCGAGCTCGAAGACCGAGCCGGCGTCGAGGACGAGCTCGAGCACGCGGCGCATCCGGTAGGTCCGGCGGCGCTCGCGCGGGACGATGGCCAGCAGCTCCTCCTCGCGCCGGTCGACCGGATCGCTGCTCGCGGCGATCGGCGGTACCTCCCAGGCGCTGCCCGGCAGGTAGGCCAGGAAGCGGCGCAGCTGATCCAGCGCGTCGTCCTCGTCGGCCGCCTCGTTGTCGACCGCGCCGGCGCGCGTCTGCGCGCGGGCGCCGCCGAGCGCCTCTTTGTCCGGCGACTCGCCCATGGCCGCGGCGACGACCGGCGGCCCCGCGACGAACAGCTGGGCGCTGCCGCGCACGATGACGCTGAAGTGGCTGAGGACGACGCGCGCGGCGCCGAGCCCGGCACATGGCCCGAGCGCGGCGGCGACGACGGGGACGCGCGACAGGTTCTCTACCACCAGGTCGAACCCCGGCAGCGGCGGGACGTAGGAGAAGCCCATGGTCTCGAGCGTCTTGACGCTGCCCCCGCCGCCCGTGCCGTCGACCAGGCGCACGAGCGGCACGCGCAGCTCGTGGGCGGCGCGCTCGGCCCACACCATCTTCTCCCAGATGGCGGCGTCGGCCGCTCCGCCGCGGACCGTGAAGTCGTCGGCCTGGACCACCGCGCGGCGCCCGTCGATGCGGCCCTGACCGACGACCGCGTTGGCCGGCAGGAAGCCCGTCAGCTCGCCCGCGGCGTCGTACTCGCCCTTGCCCGCCAGCGCCCCGGTCTCGTGGAAGCTGCCGGCGTCGAGCAGGCGCTCCACGCGCTCGCGCACGGTGAGCTTGCCGGCGGCGTGCTGGCGCGCGACGCGCTCGGGCCCGCCCATCTCGCGCGCGAGCTCCTCGCGGCGGCGCAGCTCGTCGAGCTCGGGCTGCCACGTCATCGCCACGCAGTTTGCCGGACCGCCGGCAGGTGGGATCATCCGGGCATGACCGTCGGCCGCCCCGCCGCCGCCGCGCTCGTCGCGCTCTCAGTGGCGGTGGCGAGCGGATGCGGCGGCGCGAAGCAGCGTTCCACGCCGTCGCCACAGCAGGTGGCGAACGATCTGGCGCCGCTGACACCGCCCAAGGATGACCTCGCGCTGCCGTCCGGCGTGCCCGACCGCGCGACCGGGCCGGCCGCGGTCGCGTCGCGCCGTGTCATCAACGACTGGCTCAAGGCGCTGCGCCGCGGCCACATCAAGGCGGCGGCGCACTACTTCGCGCTGCCGAGCAAGTTCCAGAACGCCACGCCCGTGCTCACGGTCAACACCGAGCAGGAGCGGATCGCGGTCAACATGTCGCTGTCGTGCGGTGCGGTGGCGACCGCGATGGGTGGCGCCGGCGCGTACACGATCGTCAAGTTCAGGCTCACCAAGCGCCCGGGCGGCGTCTGCGGCTCGGGCGTGGGCGGGACGGCGCGCGGCGCGATCCGCGTCGAGCGGCGCATGATCAAGGAGTGGTACCGCCTGCCCGACCAGCCGAGCGCCCAGCAGGCGGCGTCCTAGGTCCGGCGGCGTGACCGTCGTCGCCGCCCTCTACGACGTCCACGGCAACCTGCCGGCGCTCGACGCGGTCCTGGCCGACGCCGCCTTCGCCCGGGCCGACGCAGTCGTGGTGGGGGGCGACGTCGCGGCCGGGCCGCTGCCGGCTGAGGTCCTCGACCGCCTGACCGGGCTCGACCTGCCCGTCCGCTGGGTGCGCGGCAACGCCGATCGCGAGGTCGTCGCGCACTTCGACCGCGGCGACACCGACCCGTCGGTCTACGGCCCCGACGCTCCCGCCCAGCGCGCGGACGCCTTCACCGCGGCGCGCATCTCGCGCGCCCACCGCGACCTGATGGCGGGCTTCGAGGACGTCGTGCGCCTCGACGGCGCGCTCTACTGCCACGGCTCGCCGCGCAGCGACGACGAGATCATCACCGCCGTGACGCCCGGAGATCGGCTGGTGCCGATGGTGGCCGCGGTCCCGGAGGCGCTGATCGTGTGCGGGCACACGCACCACCAGTTCGAGTTGCGCGCGGGCGACAAGCGCGTCGTCAACGCGGGGAGCGTGGGGATGCCCTACGAGGGCCGGGACGGCGCGTTCTGGCTGCTGGTCGCCAACGGCAAGCCCGAGCAGCAGCGCACGAAGTACGACCTCCATGCGGCCGAGGCCGCCCTCCGCGCCAGCCACTTCCCCGACGTCGACGACCTCATCCGGGAGAGCCTGCTCGAGCCGGTCGAGCCCGCCTTCGTCGCGCGCCACTTCGAAGACCGCGCCGTGACCTGATTTCGGTCCCTCGCTGCCTTGGGATAGACCGGATTCAGGAATGTTCGCATGCGGACATTCCGCTGGGGAACTCACTGCCCCGCGGGGAACCCGCAGGGGTCCCCGGCCCTGCCCCTGAGGTCGGGGGTTGGCTGGGGCACGGATGCCCCGGCCCCTCTACCCCCAGAACAGGTTGAAGAGCCCGAACTGGCGCTCCGGCCGCCAGGCCACCGGCGGGCCGAGCCGCATGCGCTCGCCGGCGTTGGCCGCGCGGAAGCCCCACCGCCGCAGGTTGGCCATCGCGGCCGCGTTGGCGTCGGGGATCACGAGAGTCGCGGGGGCGGGGCCGTTGGCGGCCGCGGCCATCAGGGCGACGCCGGCCTCGTCGTCCCCCGCGCAGATGGCGATGCCGGCGCCATAGGGCGCCTTCGCCGCCCAGCCGGCGAGCGTCCCCGCGCGGTCCGCGGCGACCCCGGCGAGCGGGTGCAGGGCGTCGAGGAGGTTGGAGCGGTCCTCGCCGGTCGCTCCGCGGTCGAGCTCCGAGACGGCCGCGCGGTCGTCCTCGCGCAGGCGCCGGACGTCCACGCCGGTGGGGATCGCGCCCGCGGTGCCGCGCCACGCCGTGGCCGCGCCCTCGATCACGAAGCCGAGGCGCTCATAGAGCGGCCGGCCCATGTCGGTGGCGAAGAGCAGGACCGTGCCGGCGCCGCGCGCGTGCAGGCGCGCGATGGCCGCCTCTGTCAGCGCGCGGCCCAGGCCGTGCCTGCGCGCCTCGGGGGCGACCCCCAGCGCACCGATCCAGCCGGTGGCCCCGAACGAGACACAGCACACCGCGCCGGCGGCCGCACCATCGCCGTTCTCAGCCACGAGGACGTCGCCGTGCGGGCTCGTACGCGGGAAGGCCACGAGCCGTGAGACGGTGGGTCCGAAGGCGGCACGCGACAGCAGGTCGGCGATCGCGCCGGCCTCCTCCTGACGTGCATCGCGCACCGCGGCCAACATGGGCCGCTCAAACGCTAGAGGACGGGGCTAGGCGAGCGGCTCACGTTCGACATAGCGCTCGCGCTCGACAGGGGCCCGATAGGCGGTGCGCCGCGCGCTCGCGTACATGAACAGCCCGATGACGAGCCCGACGATGCCGGCGATCATGAGGATCAGGCCGATCGTCGCGAGGTTGATGCCCGAGATCGTGTCGGTCACCGCGTAGCGCAGAATGGCGCCCACGGCGACGAGGAAGATGCTGCCTCCAACGGTCATGGACGGGGCCTTTCCCGCTTGGCGACGCGGCTACACCCATCTCGACGCCTCTACGATGGTCCGATGAGCACCGCCGCCCTGACCGACATCTACGACCTGCCGGAGGAATACAAGGACTTTCGCGCCACGATCCGGCAGATCGTCGACGAGAAGGTCCGCCCGCGGGCGGCCGAGATCGACGCGACGGGCGAGTACCCGCACGACATCCGCAAGCTGCTCGGCGAGCAGGACATCCTCGCCCTGCCCTTCGACGCCCAGTACGGCGGCACCGGCACCGGGACGCTCATGCTCCAGATCGCGGTCGAGGAGATCGCCAAGGCGTGCGCATCGAGCGCGCTCATCCTGATGATCCAGGAGCTCGGCACGCTGCCCATCGCACTCTTCGGCTCCGACGAGCTCAAGGGCCGCCTGCTGCCCAAGTGCGCGACGGGCGAGTGGTCGCCGGCCTTCGCCCTCAGCGAGCCTGAGGCCGGCTCGGACGCGGCGTCCATGCGCACGACCGCGGTGCGCGACGGCGACGAGTGGGTCCTCAACGGCTCGAAGAACTGGATCACGAACTCCGGGATCGCGGACTTCTACGTCGTCTTCGCGGTCACCGACCGGGAGAACCGCCGCCTGAGCGCCTTCGTCGTCGAGGCGGACCGCGAGGGCTTCTCCGTCGGCAAGCTCGAGCACAAGCTCGGCATCAAGGGCTCGCCGACGGGGTCTCCGATCTTCGAGGACGTCCGCGTCCCCGCGGCGAATCTCGTCGGCACCGAGGGCAAGGGCCTCTCGGTCGCTCTGGCCACGCTGGAGCGCACGCGGCTGGGCGCGGCGGCGCAGGCCGTCGGCATCGCCCAGGGCGCCACCGACTACGCCAACGAGTACGCGAAGGAGCGCATCGCCTTCGGCAAGCCGATCAACGAGCTCCAGGCGATCCAGTTCAAGCTGGCCGACATGGAGACGCGGACCGCCGCCGCCCGCGAGCTGCTCTACAAGGCATGCGCGATGGCCGACCGCAACGAGCCCGGCCTCGGCAAGCACACCTCGATGGCCAAGCTGTTCGCCTCGGACACCGCGATGTGGGTGACGGTCGAGGCGATCCAGGTCCTCGGCGGCTACGGCTACGTCACCGAGTACCCCGTCGAGCGGATGATGCGCGACGCGAAGATCACGCAGATCTACGAGGGCACCAACGAGATCCAGCGCGTCGTCATCTCACGCGCGATGAGGGGCTGATGCCCCAGACCCGCCGCATCGCGCTCGCCGCCGTGGTGGCGTTGTGCGCCGGGCTGACGCTGGTCGTCCTGCTTCAGGGCTTCAGCATCGATCCGACGGTCAAGGCGATCGAGTGGTTGGCGGTCATCGCGACGATCGCGACCGTGGTCTTCGGCGGTGCCATCACCATCGGCCTGCGCCTCGCCGACTGGCGCGAGCCGGAGTCCGAGGAGGACTTCGAGCAGGTCGTCCTGCGCGCCGAGCGCCTGGCCCGTGAGGGCCTCGCGGCGGAGCCGGAGGAGACCGAGTTCCTGGATCTCGATCCCTATGACGACGACGACTTCGAGGAGCTCGTGCGCGACGCCCTCGACGACCTGCCCGACCTGCTGCGCAACCTCGTCGAGAACCACAACGTCGCGGTCGTCATCTCCGACGGCGGTCGGCGCCGGCGCGCCTACGGCCTCTACCACGGCGACGGCGCCAGCCGCGACGACGTCCCCGACCGCATCGTCATCTACCGCGACACCCTGCGCCGCGACTTCGGGCACGACCCCGACCTGCTGCGCGACCAGGTCACCCGCACCGTGCGCCACGAGCTCGCCCACCACATCGGCTTCGACGAGCTCGGCGTGCGCGACCTCG
Organism: uncultured Actinomycetes bacterium; assembly: GCA_963807305.1. Taxonomy (GTDB): domain Bacteria; phylum Actinomycetota; class Thermoleophilia; order Solirubrobacterales; family Solirubrobacteraceae; genus JAOPZW01. The sequence continues at coordinate 384,719 of CAWEBN010000008.1, read as the reverse complement.
GGCTCTAGCTGCGGGCGTCCCGCCAAGCCTGTCACGGCGCTTCGACCGGTTGGTGGCGCGGGGGTCCAGGTGCCGACGTGGCGCTGCAAGTAGCGTTCGCGCCGCCGTGATGATCGTGATGACACCCCACGCGACCGAGGGCGAGGTCGCCGCCGTGCGCGCGCGCCTGGAGACGACGGGCGTGCACGTCGTGGTGATGCCCGGCGAGCTGACCACCGCCATCGGCGCGATCGGCGATCCCGAGGGCGTGGCCGAGCTGGGCCTGGAGGGCATGAGCGGCGTCGACCGCGTCGTGCCGATCTCGCGGCCCTACAAGCTCGCCTCGAGCGAGCTCTACCACGAGGGTCCCACCGTGCTCGACATCGCCGGGCGCCGGGTCGGCGGCGGCGACACCTTCTGCCTCGTCGCCGGGCCGTGCACGGTCGAGTCGCGCGAGCAGACCCTCGAGGTCGCGCGCGCGGTCCAGGCCGCCGGCGCCTCGATGCTGCGCGGGGGCGCCTTCAAGCCGCGGACATCGCCGTTCGCGTTCAAGGGCCTGGGCGGCGAGGCGCTCGAGATCCTGGCCGCGGCGCGCGAGGAGACCGGCCTGCCCGTGGTGACCGAGCTGCTGGACACCCAGCACGCGGAGGCGGTCGCCGAGCACGCCGACGTCGTGCAGATCGGCGCGCGCAACATGCAGAACTACGCGCTGCTCGAGGTGGCGGGCAAGATGGGCAAGCCCGTCCTGCTCAAGCGCGGGCTGAGCTCGTCACTGGACGAGCTGCTGCAGGCCGCCGACTACATCCTCAAGGAGGGCAACGAGTCCGTCGTCCTCTGCGAGCGCGGGATCCGCACCTTCGAGACCGCCACGCGCTTCACGCTCGATCTCGGCGCCGTGCCGTGGCTGAAGCTCCACACCCACCTGCCGGTGATCGTCGATCCCTCGCACGCCGCGGGCGACCGGCGCCTGGTCGAGCCGCTCTCGCGCGCCGCCGCGGCGGTGGGCGCCGACGGGATCATCGTCGAGGTTCACCAGGACCCCGATGCGGCGCTCTGCGACGGGCCGCAGGCGCTGCACGCGTCGCACTTCGCCGACTACGCGCGCGACGTCGCGGCGCACGCGGCGCTGCTCGGCAAGACCCTGGCCTAGCCGAGCTGCCGGCCGGAGAGCTGCCCGCGCAGGGAGGCGATCTCGGTGACGGCCAGCGCGACGTAGGCGACGCGCGAGGCGGCGATGTCGCTCTCGAGGTCGGCCATGTAGAGCTCGTTCGCGCCGAGGCCCGCGTCGACGGCGTCGAGGCGCTCGACCTGGAGGCGGTGCAGCTGCTGACGGGCGTCGGTGGCGGTCATAGGCCAAGACTGCCGCCAGGGAGCGCTTCCGACCATGAGAGCAGGCCGGTGTCTGTCGCGCGGCCACCCCGAGATCGGGGGTACGGTCAACCCGAGGTCCCGGCCGCGGCGGCGAGCGGCACGTTGGACCTCTCCGGCGGCAGCGGGCGAGCGAACGTCGGCGTTCATATATGATGGCCATCCCTCCGTGGAGTGCGACCGCCGGGGGAGCGAGCCCCGTGGAGTGCGACCGCCGGGGGAATCGAGTTCGAAAGGAACCGTCATATGCCAGAAGCCGTCATCGTCGACGCCGTGCGCACGCCGATCGGGCGCGCGTTCAAGGGGTCGCTCAAGGACTTCCGGGCCGACGAGCTCGCCGCGGTGCCGCTCAAGGCGCTCGTCGAGCGCAACCCCGGGGTCGACTTCGCCCAGACCGACGACGTCATGATGGGCGCCGCTTCGAGCTTCGCCGAGCAGGCCTACAACGTCGGGCGCAACGCGACGCTGGCGGCCGGCTTCGATCATCACGTGCCCGCGTGCACCGTCAACCGCTTCTGCGCCTCGTCGCTGCAGACGCTGCGCATGGCCTTCCACGCCATCACGGCAGGCGAAGGCGACCAGTACGTCGCCGCGGGCGTCGAGTCCGTCTCGCGCACCGGCCTTGGCGCGGGCATGGCGGACGAGTTCAAGAACGACAAGCTCGACGGCTCGGACGGCTCGCTGTACGACGTCTACATCCCGATGGGGCTGACGGCCGAGAACGTCGCCGAGCGCTGCCACGTCACCCGCGAGCAGCAGGACGAGTGGGCGGTCGTGTCGCAGAACCGCGCCGTCGACGCCGTCCAGAGCGGCCACTTCGACCGCGAGATCGTCCCCGTCGCGCTCGAGGACGGCGCCGCGGTCAGCCGCGACGACGGCCCGCGCCCGGGGACCACGATGGACGTCCTGGGCAACCTCAAGCCCGCCTTCCGGCCCGACGGCACCGTCACCGCCGGCAACTCGTGCCCGCTCAACGACGGGGCGGCCGCCGTGCTCGTCATGAGCGCCGAGCGCGCCGACGAGCTCGGCCTGAAGCCGCGCGCGCGGATCGTGGCCTCCAGCGTGGCCGCCATCCGCCCCGAGATCATGGGCCTCGGGCCGATCCCCGCCATCCAGGCCCTGCTCGAGCAGGCGGGCATGACGATGGCCGACATCGACGTGGTCGAGATCAACGAGGCCTTCGCGGCGCAGATCGTCCCGTGCATGAACGACCTGGGGATCGACGGGGAGAAGCTCAACCCGTTCGGCGGCGCCATCGCGCTCGGCCACCCGTTCGGGATGACGGGCGCGCGCATCATGACGACGCTGCTCAACGACCTCGAGACACTCGACAAGACCTACGGCATCGAGTCGATGTGCGTCGCCGGCGGCATGGGTCAGGCGATGCTCGTGGAGCGCCTGAACTGAGAACGAGCGGCGGCCAGGGCGCGGCGCTGCGGTAGCGTCGCGCCCATGGCAAGCCGTTCCGCGTTCGCCCGTCGCGCCCTCGGCGCCCGCGTCGGTGACGGGCGCGAGACGTGGCTGCGCCGCGCGGCGGTCTTCGGCGCGCCCGCGGCCTACATCGTCGCGCTGACGCTCGTCACCGTCAGCTGGGGCCTGCCCGTCGCCCGCGACCAGCTCTTCATCTGGCTGGTCGCCGGGATCGCCGCGTTCAGCGTCCCGGCCTGGCGCGGCTGGGGCGGGATGCTGCTCGAGTGGCTGCCCTTCTTCGGCCTGCTGGCCGCGTACGACTACCTGCGCGGCGCGGTCTCGGTGACGCCCGACCAGGCGCACATCATCCCGCAGATCGACTTCGATCAGGCGCTGTTCTCGGGCCACGTGCCCACGGTCTGGCTCCAGCAGCACCTGTGGGACGCGAGCCACGTGCACTGGTACGACTACGCGGCCTGGAGCGTCTACATGACGCACTTCTTCGCCGTGTGGGTGACAGCCGCGATCCTCTGGCGCTTCCGGCGCGAGCGCTTCCGGCAGTACGCGGCCACCGCGGTCCTGCTCAGCCTCTGCGCGTTCGCCACCTACTGGGCCTATCCGGCGCAGCCTCCGTGGCTGGCGGCCGATGGCGGCCTCATCCCGCCGGTCGACCGCGTCGTGCCTGCGGTCTGGGGCCACCTCGGCGTGCCGACCGCTCAGTCGACCTACGAGAACAGTGGCTTCGTCAACACGGTGGCCGCCATGCCGTCGCTGCACGCCGCCTTCCCGCTCATGCTGCTGCTCTTCTTCTGGTCGGCGGGCCGCTGGTTGCGGGCCGGGCTCGGCCTCTACACCCTGGCGATGGGCTTCACCCTCGTCTACGGCGGAGAGCACTTCGTGATCGACATCCTCGCCGGCTGGGCGATGGCGCTCGGCGTCCACGCTCTGGTGAGCGTGGGATTCCGCCGAGCGCCTGCCCTGTCCAGCGCTAGAAGCCGCGCACGCTGAACGACTGCTTCATGTCCGCGGTCGAGCTGTCGCCGCCGTAGACGTCGATCTGACCCGGCTCCACGACGAACCGCCCGCTGTTGTCGTAGAAGCCGAAGTCGCTCTTGTCGAGGTTGAACGCTCACCGTCTGCTTCTGGCCCGGATCGAGGGTCACCCGCTGGAAGCCGCGCAGGCGGCGCACCGGCTGGGAGATGCTCGCGACCGGGTCGTTGATGTACAGCTGCGCCACGTCGTCACCGGCGCGGTCGCCCGTGTTGGTGACGTCCATCATCACGTTCACGGTTCCGTTCTTGGACACGCTGTGCGTGCTGAGGCGCAGATTGTCGACGGTGAACTTCGTGTAGCTCAACCCGAAGCCGAACGGATAGAGCCCGTCGCACGCCGGCAGGTCGCGGTAGCGCGAGTTGTACTTCGACTTCACGTCGCACGGGCGCCCGGTGGGCTCGTGGTTGTAGTAGATCGGGACCTGGCCGATCGTCCGCGGGAAGGTCGCCGGGAGCTTGCCACCCGGGTTGACCTTGCCGAAGAGCACGTCGGCCACGGCGTTGCCGGCCTCGGTGCCCGGGAACCAGGCCTCGAGGATCGCCGGCGAGGACGCGGCGACCTTCGAGAGCGTCAACGGTCGCCCGTTGAAGAGGACGACCACGAACGGCTTGTTCAGGGCCGCGATCTGGTCGATGAGCTCCTGCTGCAGGCCCGGGAGGTCGATGTCGCTGCGCGCGGCCGCCTCACCGCTCTGGCCGCGGCTCTCGCCGAGAGCCAGGACGATCTGGTCGGCGCCCTTCGCCGCGTCCACGGCGGCCGCGAACCCGGTGTCGGTGCCGCACTCGCCAGCGGGCGTGTTGTCAGGCGGGTCCTTGTCCTCGATCGTGCAGCCCTGCACGAACGTCGTCTTCGAGTTCTGGGCCGCGATGCCGTCGAAGACCGACACCGCGTCCTCGTCCTTGCCCTGGCCCCACCACGGGCCGAGCATGTCGTGCTTGTTGTTGCCCAGCGGGCCGATGACGACCGTCGACTTGGACGCGTCGAGCGGGAGCGTCGGCTGCGCGCCAGCGGGGACGCCGTCGTTCTTGAGCAGGACCATCGACTTGCTCGCCGCCGTCCGCGCCGCGGCGCGGTCATCGGGCGTCACGAAGCTCGCGGGATCGACGGCCTTCGTCTGATCGACGTAGGGGTGATCGAAGAGCCCGGCGCGGAACTTCACGCGCAGGATCCGCCGCACGGCGTCGTCGACGCGGGCCATCGAGATCCGGTGCTGGGCCAGCAGCTGCTTGCCGAAGTCGCGGATGTTCGTGCTGACCATCTCCGAGTCGGTGCCGGCGTTGAGCGCGGCCTGCGCCGCGTCCGGTCCGTCGGCGGCGACGCCGTGCCCGCACGGGCCCGTGTTCGGGTTCACCGGCGGGCAGGCCCGCAGCTCGGCCACGGCCGTGTAGTCGCTCTCGATGAAGCCGTCGAAGCCCCACTCCTTCTTGAGGATGTTCGTCTCGGTCTCGGAGTTGGCGCACCCGGGCACGCCGTTGATGGCGTTGAACGAGCACATCGCGGTGTCCGAGCCGGCGTCGATGGCGGCCTTGAACGGCGGCAGGTACAGGTTGCGCAGCCGCTGCTCGGACATGTCGGTCGTGTTGTACTCGCGTCCGCCCTCGGGCTGGCCGTAGGCGGCGTAGTGCTTGACGCTCGTCACCACCTTGTCGGGAGCCGAGTAGTCGGTGCCCTGTGCGGCCTTGACGCGGGCGGCCGCGAAGACCGAGCCGAGGTACGGGTCCTCGCCGGCGGCCTCGGAGATGCGGCCCCAGCGGGGCTCGTGGGAGACGTCGACCATCGGGCTGTAGATCTGCTTGATGCCGACCGTGGCCGTCTCGCGCGCGGCGATCGTGTCGTCGGCGGTGGCCACCGACGGGTCGAAGCTGCTCGCGGCGCCCAGCGGCACGGGGAAGATCGTGCGGTAGCCGTGGATGGTGTCGTAGGCGAAGAGGATCGGGATGTGCAGGCGCGACTGCTCGACCGCGATGTGCTGGAAGTGGTCGATCTTCGCCGGGTCGGTGAGGCTGAAGACCCCGCCCACGCCGGCCTTCGCGTCGGCGTCGGTGATCTGCCCGTCGGACAGCAGCTGCAGCTGCTGGAGCTTCTCGCCGACCGTCATCTGGCTGAGCAGACGATCGACCTTGCGCTCGATGCCGCGGTCCGCGGGGTGCCGTGCCGGTGCCAGCGCCGCCTCGTCGCTCGAGCGCGTGGCGGCGACCACGGCCCCGGCCACCAGCATGCTGAGCGCGACCACCGTCGCGACGACCGCGACCCTACGTCCCCGAGGACCCATGACCCTACCTCCCTGGTTTTCCCGCCAGCCGGAGCGGTTGGCGCGAGGGACCGTTACCCGCGCGGGGGCGGAGCAAACATGCCGGCCATCGTCTCCTCGAGCGCCGCACGCATGACCGCCAGCGGCGGGTCGAGGTCGCGGTCGGCCAGCAGCCCGAAGTGCACCCCGCCGTCGTAGCTGAGGACGCCGATCGTGAGGCCCTGGTTGGCCGGGTTCAGCGGGACGGCGGGATAGGCCTCGAGCAGGCGCCGGCCGTTGAGCCAGAACGGCTGCTGGGGCCCGGGCACGTTGGAGACGACGAGGTTGAACGCGCGCATCCCGCTCATGGCGCGGGCGAGCGTGGAGGAGACCAGCGGCGGCGCCCAGCCGCCGGCGCCGACGATGAGCGCGCCGGCCCGGACCGCGGTCGAATCCTTGAGCTCGCGCATGGCGGCGTGGATCGTCGTCAGGCGGGCGACCGGGTCGGGCTCGTCGGTCGGCAGGTCGACGAGCACGGTGGAGATCCGGTTGCCGCCCGCCTCGCCGGGCTGGCGGACCGAGACGGGGACGAGCGCCACCGGCCGGCTTCCCGGCGGGTCGTCGGCGAGGTAGCGGCCCAGCGCGCCGGTGACCACGGCGAGGATCCCGTCGTTGACGGTCGCGCCGTGCGCCTTGGACGCGGCCTTGAGCTCGGCCAGGCCGGCCCGCACGGTGGCGTAGCGGCGGTTGGGGCCGATCGGGCGGTTGAGCGGCGTCATCGGAGCCTGCGGGCGCGTGCGCGCGAGCTCGGCGACGAGGTCGGTGGCGCGGCGCAGGTCGGTGGCGGCCCGGCGGGGATCGGTGGCGGCCAGCGCGCGCTGCGCGCCTTCGGCCAGCAGCCGCTGGCCGAAGGCCATCGGCTCGAGCGACAGGCGCGCGAGATGGCGCGCGCGGTCATAGGGCCGCGCCTCCCAGGGCCCGTCGGGCGCCGGCAGGTCGAGCGGCTCCCCGGCCGGGTCGAGCAGGACGGTGCCGATGTCGACCGCGGCGACGCCGTCGACCAGGGCGTGGTGCATCTTCGCCAGCAGGGCGACGCGCTCGCCGCCGGCGACGCCCTCGACCACCGTGAGCTCCCACAGCGGCCGCGAGCGGTCCAGGCGCCGCGACAGCTCCTGGCCGACGAGCTCGCCCAGCTCGTCCGGGCCGCCGGGCGCCGGCAGGGCGACGCGGCGGACGTGCCAGCCCAGGTCGAACTGGTCGTCGTCGATCCAGACGGGGTTCGTCACCCCGGGCGCGGGCGACTGCAGGCGCTGGCGGTAGCGCGGGATCAGGTGCAGGCGCCGGCCGACGCGCTCGAGCACCGGTGCGTGCTCGAGGCCGGGCCCGGCCTCGAACACGAGCACGCCGCCCACGCCCATCGTCACCGGTCCCTGCTCGGCGGCGAGCGAGGAGCGATCGGCGGCTGAAAGTGCCTCGGCCATCCGGGAAGGATCGCGTCCCACGCAACGTCTGCACAGTCATGAGGGGGCTCCTGTCCCTGGTCACGCTGGGCGCCGGCCTGGCGCTGACAGGACCGGCCGCTGCGGCCGACCAGCCGATCGCGTTCGCCGATTACGCGTACAGCCCGCCGACTGCGTCGATCACAGTCAACGACACCGCGACGTTCAGCGGCGACTTCAGCCGCCACCCACTGGTGTGGTCCGACGGCAGCGTGACCAACACGGGCCCGTCGAAGACGTTCACCTTCCAGCACCCGGGAACCTACGCGTACTACTGCCAGGTCCACGTCAACAGCCACAACATGCGAGGCTCGATCACGGTCGTCGACCAGCACCCGGCGAGCGTCTCCTTCGGCGTCAGCCCGTCTCCGAAGGCCGGTCAGCCCGTGACCTTCACCTATACGGGCTCGGCGGATCCCGACGGCACGCTGACCAGCTGGAAATGGGACCTCGACGGCGACGGGACGTTCGAGACGACCACGCCCACGGGGACCGCGACGACGACCTACGCGACGCCGCGCACGCTCACCGTCCGCATGTACGCCGTCGATGACAGCGGCGAGGCCTCGGCCACCGCCGAGCAGCCCGTGACGGTCGCCGCCGCGGCCGGCTCGGGCGGCTACGGCACGCCGGGCGGCGGCACCTCCGGCAACCGGGACACGACCGCCCCGCGGGCGACGCTCATCAAGCTGACGGGCCTGAAGCTCAGCTTCCGCAGCTCCGAGCGGGCGAGTGCGACGGCGACGCTGCGCGCCCGCGGCAAGACGATCGCGAAGGGCAGCGCCAAGGCGCGGTCGGGCGCGATCAGCCTGCGCCTGCACCTCACCTCCGCCGGACGGGCGATGCTCGCCCCCGGCCACAGGCTCAAAGCCGCCCTCACGCTGACGCTGCGCGACGCGAGCGGCAACCGCCGCGCCGTCAAGAAGACGCTGACGGTCCGGCGCGTCTAGACGCCCTCGCCGCGCCTCCGAACGCGATGAAAGCGTTCCGCAAGCGGCGGCTGCCAGCCTGCGGCATGCTCATGACGCTGGCTCCCGTGTTCGGAGTGCTCGCCGGCGTCGTCGGTGTCGTGGACACGGTCCCGTACGTGCGCGACATCTTCCGTGGCTCGACGCGGCCGCACCGGGGGACGTGGTTCATCTGGGGGCTGCTCGCGATCGTCGTGTGCGTGTCCCAGCGCGCCGAGGGCGCCTCGTGGAGCCTCGTCATGACCGGGACCCAGGCCGTCCTCACGGGCTTCATCTTCGTGCTCGCGATCCGCAGGGGCGAGGGCGGCCTGACCGCGGCCGACGGGATCCTCATCGCGATCGCCGCCGCCGGCATGGTGGGGTGGGTCCTCGTCGACGAGCCGATCGTGGCGACCGCCTGCGTCATCGTCGCCGACCTGATCGCCGCGGCGATGATGGTGCCCAAGGTCTACCGCGACCCGGGCTCGGAGACGCTCATGACCTTCGTGCTCGCCGGCATCGGCGGCGCCCTGGCGGCCGGCGCGGTGGGCGCGGTCGACGCGTCGCTGCTCTGCTATCCGATCTACTACTGCCTGGTCAACTGGGCGCTCGCGCTGCTCATCCACCAGCGCCGCGGCCTGCTCCTCGCAGCGCCGGTTCCCAGCGCCTGACGGCCGTCAAGCGCATACTTGTGCTCGTGAGCAGCGCACCGTTGGTCCCCGGTCCGCTCTACGGCCTGCGCACCTGGAGGGTGGTGACCCACGACGGCCGCGAGCGGCTGTCCGCGCCGCACCGCGGCACGCCGTGGGCGCTGGGCGACGGGTGGGTCGAGGCCGCGTGCGGCGAGGACCACCCCGCGCCGGCGGCCGGCTGCGGGTGCGGCATCCACGCCTGGCACCCGCGGCGCGCCTCGGCCCGCCGGATCCTGCGCAGCCGCTTCGACCTGCCGGGCATCGTGGAGGCCGACGGCGCGGTCGAGGTCCACGAGGACGGCTTCCGCGCCCAGCGCGCCCGGCCCTACGCCTTCGTGCGCCTGCCCGGCCGCAACCCGTTCCTGATCGAGCGGCTGGCGGCCGCTTACGGCGCCGAGGTCCTCGACCTGCGCCGAGCGGAGGAGCTGCTCGCCGTGTGCCGCGAGCGCAGCCTCGGCCTCCAGGAGCCCGTGGTCGAGGAGCTGATCGGCGCCGAGGCGATCGCCCAGCGCCGCCGGGCCCGCGCGCGCCGGCGGCGCAACGACGCCCTGAAGGTCGTCGCCGCGCTGCTGGTCGGCGCGCTGCTCTACGCGCTGGCGCTCGCCCTGTCCTGATCCTCGACGGCCTCGACAGGCTCCGAGACACCTGAGGGTCAGGCGGCGAAGTCGGGGGTAGCGCCGTGCGGATCGACGGCGCGCCCCTTCGGCTCCTCCCACTCCTCCTGGCGCCCCAGGGCGGTGAGGTCGAGGAAGTAGTAGGAGCCGCCGGTCATCTCCCCGCCGCGCCCGAAGGTCGAGTACGTGTGGAACACCTGCTCGCCGTCGCGCAGGAAGTGGCTCTGGCCGGGCAGCTCGAGCGGCTGGTCGCCGTCCAGGTAGTACGAGGTGCCCGCCTGTGCGTGCTCCTCGGGCGTGCGGTAGTTGTACTCCGCGGGCGCCACCGACTCGTCCACGGTGACGTGGAAGTCGTAGTTGAAGTCGCTTGCGAACGAGGAGTAGAACGGGAAGGTCCAGCCTCGCTTGGCCTTGTAGCGCTCGATCTTCGCCAGCGGCGCGCGGGCGACGTAGGCCAGGGACGTCTGGCGGGCGTGAAGGTGCGCGAGCAGGCCCGGCGCCATCTCGTCGGCGCCGGCCGTGCAGCTCTGGCAGCCGTCCTCCCACTCGGGGTTGAACATGAAGTGGATGAGGATCAGCTGGCGGCGGTCCTCGAAGAGGTCGAGCAGCGTTGCCTCGCCCTCGGGTCCCTCGAACACGTAGGGCTTCTCGATCTCGACCATCGGCAGCATGCGCCGCTCGCTGTTGAGGGCGTCGCGTGCCCTGGTCAGCTCCTTCTCCTTCGCCAGCAGGTCCTTGCGGGCGGCCAGCCACTGCTCGCGTGAGACGACGTCGGGAAGGCTCACAGTCGGTCCTCCTTCTCGGGGGTTCTGAGGCAATGACCGGGCCGCCCGGACGAATTCATCGCCGAGCGATGAGTTGGGCGCGCCGGCGCGGTCGTTAAGGGCATGCACGCTCTCAAACCCCTTACAGACGCCGAATGGCACAAGGCCCGGGACGAGCTACTCGTCGCCGAGCAGGGCGCTGGGCGGCCGGCGCGGCCGCTCAGTCCAGACGATCGGGCAGGCCGAAGTTCTCGAACGCCGCCTGCAGGCTGAGCGGGCTCGCCGGCTGCTCGGGCAGGCGCAGGATGACCTCGCGGTCGTCGGTCTCCGGCGGGGTACGGATGATGAACGCCGTCACGTCGCTGATGGCCTCGCCGCGGAAGGTCAGCACGTTGAGGGCGAACGGGACGTAGCCCTCCTCCTCGGGGTCCCAGCTGTAGAAGGCCAGCGCCTCCTGCCCGTTTGCGCGCACCCGCAGCGACTTCCAGCGCCACTGCCCCGACATCGGCGAGCCGACGAGGAAGGTCTGGATCGCGTCCCGCGGCCCGAACCACGTGGCCAGCGGGGGCATGGAGAAGCAGGCGTCCTCGGTGAGCATGCCGACGACGGCGTCGACATCGCAGGCTTCCCAGGCCTGCATGTAGCTCTCGACGATCTCGTTGAGTCGCTCGTCGCCCAGGGCGCGCAGCGTGGCCTGCTGGCTCTGGTCGGGAAGGCGGTCCTCGACGGTCGCGCGGGCGCGCTGCAGCGCGCTGTTGGCGGACGCGACGGTGGTCTCGAGCACCTCGGCCGTCTCCTTGGCCGAGAAGCCCAGCACGTCGCGCAGGATCAGGACCGCGCGCTGGTTGGCGGGCAGGTTCTGCAGCGCGGCGACGAAGGCGAGCTCAACGCTCTCGCGCTGCTCGTAGCGCGCCTCCGGACCGGCCAGCCCGTCCTGGAGGCCGAACTTGTCGTCGGCGTAGGGCTCCATCCAGACCGTCTCGGCCACCGGCACGCCTGGCCCGCCGTGAGGATCGGCCGCGGGCGCGTAGTCGATGGGCAGCACGCGCTTGGGGCGGCGCCCGATGAGGTTGAGACTCGTGTTCGTGGCAATCGCGTAGAGCCACGAGCGCAGCGAGCTTCGCCCCTCGAAGCGCGCCAGGCCGCGCCAGGCGCGCAGCAGCGCGTCCTGGAGGGCGTCCTCGGCGTCGTGGACCGAGCCGAGCATGCGATAGGCGTGGGCATGCAGCTCGCCGCGGTAGGGCTCGACGAGCCGGCGGAACGCCTCCTCGTCGCCCTCGCGCGCCGCCGCCAGCAGCGGCCGCTCCTGTGCCGAGATCGTCGTTGCCGGACCCGCTGCCATCCTCCGAGGAAGCTAGACGAAGCGCTTGACGAAGGCCAGCGCGGTGTCTGCGACCTCGCGCCAGCCGCTGTCGATCGTGAGCGCGTGCCCGCGGTTCTTCATCTCGACGATCTCCGTCACGCCCTCGTTGCGCTTCTGCTTCTTGTACGCGCCGTTGGTGAGCGCCCACGGCACCGTGTTGCGAGCGGTGACCTTCGGACTGCGATCCTGTCGGTACCGGGCACAGCGAAGGAGACCGAGGCATGGGCGTCACGTTCCCAGGAGAATCGGCCGAGTACCGGGCCGCGCGCGACAGGCTGCTCGAGCAGGAGGCCGAGATGCGCCGCGCCGTCGAGGCCGTCGCCGCCGCGCGCCGCGAGCTGCCGCCCGGCGGTGCTGTCGCCGAGGACTACGTCTTCCACGGCGCGGGGCGCGACGGCGCCCCGGTCGAGGTGTCGCTCTCGGAGCTCTTCGCGCCCGGCAAGGACACCCTCGTCATCTACAGCATGATGTTCCCGCGTGCCCCCGACGAGGATCTGCCGTGTCCGTCGTGCACGCAGTTCCTGGACTCCTTCGACGGCGTTGTCGAGCACGCCTCCCAGCGCGTCAACGTCGCGATCGTGGCCAAGGCCGCGCTGCCGCGCCTGCTCGCCCATGCCGACGATCGCGGCTGGCAGCGGCTGCGCCTGCTCTCGTTGGCCGGCAACGCCTACAACCGCGACTACCACGGGGAAACGCCGGACGGCTCGCAGCAACTGCCGATGCTCAACGTCTTTCGCCGCCACGGCGACGCCATCCGCCACTTCTGGGGCTCGGAGCTCCTCTACGAACAGCCCGATCCCGGTCAGGACCCGCGCCACGCGGAGACGATCGACCCATTGTGGAACCTCTTCGACTTCGCCCCGGAGGGCCGCGGGACCGACTGGTACCCGGCCCTGAGCTATTAGATGGCTGATTCCATCAACGCGGCGCCATTCGCAGCGCCCCGTCGAGCCGGATGACCTCGCCGTTGAGCATCCGGTTCTCGACGATGTGGGCCGCCAGCGCCGCGTACTCGGACGCCTGCCCGAGGCGCGCGGGGAACGGGATCGACTTGCCCAGCGACTCCCGCGACTCGAGCGGCAGCGCGGCCAGCAGCGGTGTGTCGAAGAGGCCCGGGGCGATCGTGCACACGCGGATGCCCGCCGACGCGAGGTCGCGCGCCGCCGGCAGGGTGAGGCCGACGACGCCACCCTTCGAGGCGCTGTAGGCGACCTGGCCGACCTGGCCCTCGTAGGCGGCGACCGAGGCGGTGTTGACGCACACGCCGCGCTCGCCGTCCTCGCGCGGCTCGTTGGCCAGCATGGCGTTCGACGCGAAGCGCAGGACGTTGAAGGTCCCGATCAGGTTGATGGCGATGATGACCGCGAAGGGCTCGAGCGCGTGCGGCCCGCGCGAGCCGGCGATCTTCTGCGCGAAGCCGGTGCCGGCGCAGTTCACGCAGATCCGCAGCCCGCCGTCGGCCTGTGCGGCTGCCTCGACGGCCGCCTGGACCTGATCCTCCTCGCGCACGTCGCACGCCTCGAAGGCGGCGCCCAGCTCGTCGGCCAGCGCCTGGCCCTTCTCGACGTTGACGTCGGCGATCGTCAGCGCGGCGCCCTGCGCGTGCAGGCGCCGCGAGGTGGCCTCGCCCAGCCCGGAGGCCCCGCCGACGACCACTGCTCCACTGCCTTCGATGTCCATGGCGCGCCATCCTATGGAGCGGACCCCTTGCCTCACAGCCAGCTCATGCGCCAGGGTTGATCGATGGCCCGCCGCCGCCAGCGTGCCCTCACCGACCGCGACGCCCGCGAGGCGCTGCTGCGCTCGCTCATGGCCAACGTGCCCGGCGCGATCTATCGCTCGGCGTGGCACGCGGACTACACGCTCGAGCTCATCAGCGATGAGATCGAGCGCATCTCGGGCTATCCGGCGAGCGATTTCCTCGGCGCCGACGCGCGCCGGACGATCATGAGCATCATCTGCGCCGAGGACCGCGCCGCCGTGCTCGAGCGGGCCCAGAACGCGGTCGACGACGGGCAGCCGTTCAACCTCGAGTACCGCATCGAGCGTCCCGACGGGGAGCTGCGCTGGGTCCTCGATCGGGGCCACCGCGTGAGGGGCCCCCGCGGCGAGGAGTGGATGGACGGCGCGATCTTCGACATCACCGAGCGGCGCGCCAACGAGGAGGCGCTGCGCCGCCACGCGGTCGAGCGCGCGCGCATGCAGGAGCTGCGCGCATCGCAGGCGCGGATCATCGAGGCCGCCGACGCGGCGCGCCGGCGCATCGAGCGCGACCTGCACGACGGCGCGCAGCAGCACCTGGTGGCGCTGGCCCTCGAGGTCCGGCTGGCGCGCTCGCGCGCCGCGCGCGACCCGCAGTCGGCCGTCGGCTTCCTCGAGCACGTCGGCGAGGCGCTTGCGGCGGCCTCGGCCGAGCTGCGCGAGCTGGCCCACGGCATCCATCCCGCCGTTCTGACCGAGCGCGGGCTGGCCGCGGCGGTGCAGGCGCTCGCCGGGCGCTCAACCGTCCCGGTCGAGGTGCTCGAGACGCCCGCCGACCGGCTGGCGGCGCCGATCGAGGCCGCCGCCTACTTCGTCGTCGCCGAGGCGCTGACCAACGTCGCCAAGTACGCGCAGGCGTCGGCCGCCACGGTCAAGGTGACGGTCGCCAGTGGAGAGCTCGTGGTCGAGGTGACCGACGACGGCGTCGGCGGCGCCACTCCCGACGCGGGCTCGGGGCTGCGCGGGCTGTCGGACCGCGTGGGCGCCCTCGACGGGACGCTGACCGTCGTCAGCCCCCGTGACGAGGGCACGCGGCTGCGGGCCGTCATCCCCCTGGGCGGGCGCTGAGCGACAGGGCGAAGAGCTCGCCGGGATCGGTGAGGACGTCGCGCAGCTCCAGGCCGGAGGCCGCGAGGTCGGCCCCCAGGCGCTTGATCGTGAACTTCGCGCTGATCTCCGTGCGCAGCTCCTCGCGCGGCGCGAAGCTCACGTCGAGCCCCAGCTTGCCGACGTGCACGTCCATCCGCCGCTCGGCGCGCAGGCGCATCTCGATCCACTCGCGCTCGCGGTCGAAGAAGGCCACGTGCTCGAAGGCGTCGACGTCGAAGTCGGCGTCGAGCTCGCGGTTGATGACGCGCAGGACGTTGCGGTTGAAGTCGGCCGTCACGCCCGTGCCGTCGTCGTAGGCGGCCTCGAGCACGGCCGGGTCCTTGACGAGGTCGGTGCCCAGCAGCAGATGGTCGACGCCCGGGCGCAGCAGCTTGGCGATGGCTCGCAGGAAGCGCCGCCGCGTGCCAGGAGTGAAGTTGCCGATGGTGCCGCCCAGGAAGGCGACGATGCGGGGGCCGTCGGGCTCGGGGACGTGGGGGAGGTGGCGTTCGAAGTCGCCGACGATGCCGTGCACGCGCAGGCCCGGGAACTCGTCGACCAGCTCATCGGCGCACGCGAGCACCATCGACTCGGTCACGTCGAGCGGGACGTAGCGGCGCAGGGTGCCCGCCTCGGCCATCGCGCGCAGCAGCAGCCGCGTCTTGGCCGCCGTGCCCGAGCCCAGCTCGACGAGCTCGGCGGCCCCGGTGGCCTCGACGATCTCCGCGCTGCGCTCCTCGAGGATCGCGCGCTCGGCGCGCGTCGGGTAGTACTCGGGCAACTCGCAGATCTGGTCGAAGAGCTCGGCGCCGCGCGCGTCGTAGAAGTGCTTGGGCGGCAGCTCCTTGAACGGCCGGGTCAGGCCGTCGAGCACGTCGTCGGCCAGCGAGCGCTCGTCCTTGGGGCCGACGAAGGACTCCACGACGATCGCGTCGGTGGTCAGCAGCGGGGTCATCTGCTCTCCTCGGGATCGTTGGCGAGGCGGACGCCGGCGAAGATCTGCCGGCGCTGGGGGAGGTCCCAGTTGCGGAAGGTGAGGGTGGCGACGCGCGGGTCCGTCGCCCACGAGCCGCCGCGCAGCACGCGGTACTGCGCGCCGAAGAAGACCTCTGAGTACTCGCGATACGGGTGGGCGGCGAAGCCGGGATAGCCGTCGAACCAGGACGTGGTCCATTCCCAGACCTGTCCGATGCCCTGCAGGTCTCCTTGGGTCCAGGTCGCCGCCCTCTCCCACTCGGCCTCTGTGGGGAGCCGCGCTCCGCGCGAGCGGGCGAAGGCGTCGGCCTCGAACCAGGAGACGTGGCACACCGGAGCGTCCGGATGCCCCGCCTCTGCGTCTGGACAGTGCGTGATGTCGTAGTCCTCCTTCCACGCCCAGCCCTCGTCGCTCCACCACTCGCGGCGCTGGTAGCCGCCGCCCTCGGTGAAGTGCAGCCACGTCGCGTTGGTGATCGGCCGGCGCGCGATCCGGAACGCGCCGAGCTCGACGCGGTGGCGCGGGCGCTCGTTGTCGTAGGAGAAGACGTCGGCGTCGGCGCCCAGTGTCGTCGGCCCGGCCGGGACGTCCAGCCATTCGGAGGGCGCGCCGCCGTTGAAGGTCTCGAGCGCCGGCTCGCCGGGGGCCAGCAGGCCGCCCAGGCGCATGGCCTGGCGCATCGTCTCGGTGTGCTGGAGCTCGTGGCGGATGACCATCTCGTGCACCACCGGGTCGACCCCGCGGGCGTCGATGGCGGCCAGCGTCCGCTCGCGAACCTCCGCGAGGTACCCGCGCGCGCCGCCGGCGTCGAGCAGCTCGATCTCGCCGCGCACGGCGCGCGGCGTCTCGAAGGCGTCGTAGCGCGCGGCGAGCTCGGGGTGCAGCAGCGGCTCGTCCGCGAAGCGGTGCACGAGCCAGAGGTCCTCGTAGGCCGCGATGTGCGCGAGATCCCACACGAGCGGGCTCATGATCGGGTCGATCTGGCGCTCGAGCAGCTCGTCGTCGAGGTGCGCGACGATCGCGAAGGTGCGGTCGCGGGAGGCGGCGAGGGCGTCGACGAGGGGGTCGGGCATCGCGGGAAGAACCTCAGTCACTTGATAGCAGCTGATCGTTACGGGGACGTAGGGCTACCCCTACTCCCAAGACGCCAGTGGCCCGGATGGCGTGACAGCGCACACAGAGGGACATTGGGCTCATGCACTCGAACACTTTCGCTGCGCGTGCCGGCCGCTGGAGCGCCAAGCACCGCAAGAAGGCGATCTGGGGCTGGCTGGCGTTCGTGGCGATCGCGTTCGTCATCGGCGGGGCCTTGGGCGTCAAGAAGCCGGCCAACCAGAACGACTACATCGGGCAGTCGGGCAAGGCCGACCGCCTGATCGACAACCACTTCCCCAAGCAGGAGGACGAGACCGTCCTCGTCCAGGCCGCCAAGGGCGGCAAGGCGACCGACCCGGCCGTACGCAAGGCGGTCGACGACGTCATCGCCGGCGTCTCGCGCCAGCCGGGCGTCGCGGAGGTCAAGTCCCCCTACGCCAACGGCAACGAGGGCCAGCTCTCAAAGGACGGGCGCTCGGTGCTCGTCGAGTTCAAGGTCCGCGGCAACGATGACCAGACGAGCAAGCGCATCGATCCGGTCATCGAGTCGGTGGTGAAGGCGAAGGCCGCCAACCCGAACGTCTTCGTCGGCCAGTTCGGCGGCGCCAGCGCCAACAAGGCGCTCTCGAAGTCGTTCTCCGATGACTTCAAGAAGGCCGAGTTCCTCTCGCTGCCGATCACGCTGATCATCCTGATCCTCGCCTTCGGCGCGCTCGTGGCGGCAGGCGTCCCGCTGTTGCTGGGGCTGACCGCGGTCATGGCGACGCTCGGCCTGGTTGCGATCCCGAGCCAGTTCGTGCCCATGGACGACACCGTGAGCTCGGTGGTGCTCCTCGTCGGCCTCGCGGTGGGCGTCGACTACACGCTGTTCTACCTGCGCCGCGAACGCGAGGAGAAGGCACGCGGGGCGAGCAAGATCGACGCGGTGCACACGGCGGCCGCCACGTCGGGCCGCGCCGTCCTCGTCTCCGGCTTCACCGTGATGGTCGCCATGGCCGGCATGTTCTTCGCGGGCGGGCGCACCTTCACCGCGCTCGGCGTCGGCGCGATCATGGTCGTCGCGGTGGCCATGATCGGCTCGGTCACCGTCGTGCCCGCCGTGCTCGCGTGGCTGGGCGATCGCATCGAGAAGGGCCGCGTGCCCTTCCTGCACGGTCGTCGCAACAGCAGCGGCGAGAGCCGCGCCTGGGACTGGATCCTGACCAAGGTGCTCAAGCACCCGGTGATCTCGGCCGTCGCGTCAGCCAGCATCCTCATCGTGCTCGCGCTGCCCGCCTTCGGGATGCACACGGTCCTCACCGGGACCGACGACCTGCCGCGCAAGCTCGAGGTCATGAAGGTCTACGACCGCGAGCAGGCCGCCTTCCCCGGCGGGCAGATCCCGGCCGTGGTGGCCATCGAGGCCAAGGACGTGACCACGCCGCAGATCCAGGCGGCCGTGAAGAAGATGGGCGACCGCGCCTTCGCCACGCGCTTCGATGAACGGCCCGCTGAGCGTCGACGTCAGCGCCGACAAGCACGTCGCGTCGATCTCGATCCCGATGCGCGGCGACGGCACCGACCAGTCGTCGGCCAACGCGCTGTCCGCTCTGCGCGGCGGGATCGTCGACCAGACCGTGGGCGCGGCCCCGGGGGTCAAGAGCGCCTACGTGACCGGCATCGCCGCGGGCACGAAGGACTTCAACGACCTCGTCAAGGCCCGCGCGCCGATCGTGTTCGCCTTCGTGCTGTCGCTGGCCTTCCTGCTGCTGCTGGTGACCTTCCGCTCGATCGTCATCCCGATCAAGGCGATCGTGCTGAACCTGCTGTCGGTCGGCGCCGCCTACGGGATCCTGACCTGGATCTTCCAGGACGGCCACTTCCAGGGCCTGCTGGGCTACAAGTCCAACGGGGGCATCGTCAGCTGGTTGCCGCTGTTCCTGTTCGTGATCCTCTTCGGGCTCTCGATGGACTACCACGTGTTCATCCTCAGCCGGATCCGCGAGGCCTACGATCGCGGCATGAAGACCGAGGACGCGGTGGCCCACGGGATCAAGGCGACGGCCTCGACCGTGACCAGCGCCGCGATCGTGATGGTCGCCGTGTTCGCGATCTTCGCGACGCTGAGCTCGCTGGACTTCAAGATGATGGGCGTCGGCCTGTCGGTGGCGATCCTGCTCGACGCGACCCTGGTGCGCGCCGTGCTGCTGCCGGCCACGATGAAGCTCCTGGGCGACTGGAACTGGTACCTGCCCAAGGGCCTCAACTGGCTGCCGCGCATCTCCCACGAGCCTGCGCCCGAGCCCGCTCGCTAGGAGCGGATCCGGGGTAGGACGACGGCACGTCGAGCCCCGCGGGCCAACCGGCCTGCGGGGCTCGTCCATGTCCGCCGCCTAGGTGCAGCTCGGCGGGTGGGCCGGATCCGCCGGGCCGGGGCGCCCGAGCGCCTGCAGCGCCCAGCGGATCGCGAGGCCGTCGTTGGGCATCTCATGGTGATCGATCACCTCGGCCGGGCAGGCGTCCTGGAGCAGGACGTTCGCCGTCCGCGGGCCGGGGGCCAGGAAGGCCGACGTGTACGGGGTGACGACCTCGTCGTAGCGCGTCTCGATCTGCGTGTAGGAGACGGCGCCCGGGGTCTCGTCGCCCGCGTTGAGGTTCGTGAGGAACGCCGAGCCGGCGCGCTGCTGGTCGCACGCGGGGCAGAACGTCGCGCCCGCGACCAGCGCGGCGGGGTTCGTGGTGCCGTGGTTGGAGGGCGCGAGGCCGACGAGGTCGTCGACCTTGGGGGCGCCGCCCAGGAACTTGAGGTAGTAGCGCGGCATCATCCCGCCCTGCGAGTGGCCGACCATCGAGACCTGGCGCGCTCCGGTGGCCCCGAGCACCGCGTCGACGAAGCGCGCCAGCTGGCCCGCCGAGGCCGCGATGTCGCCCGTTCCGCGGTTGCCGTACTCGAGCGCGAAGACGCAGTAGCCGGCGGCCTTGAACTTGGGCGAGGCGGTGGCCCAGTTGTCGGCCGCGCCCTCGAAGGTGCCGTGGACCAGCACGACCGGCGCGGGGTGCGACGGCGTCGGCTTGCACGTGAAGTCGTTGGCGCCGGGCGGCGAGACCGCGGGCAGCAGGTCGGAGACGTCGGCCGCGGATGCGGCCACCGGCGCCAGTGCGGCCGCGCAGGTCGCCAACGCCGCCGCCAGTCCGATCCTCATGTGCAGGCCCAGGTGTCGCATCGGTGCTCCTCGTCGTCGGGTGGAGGCTCGGTGGGGTGCCCGGAGCGCGACCGCGGTAATCGCTGCGCCGCGCTGCTTGGCGCGAAGCGCTACCGTCAGGGCATGGGCCTGCTCGTCTATCTGATCGTCCTCGTCCTCTCGGGTCTCATCGTCGGGGCGCTCGCGCGCCTGGCGCTCCCGGGCCCGGACCCGATGAGCATCGGCATGACGATCCTCGTCGGCATCGCCGGCTCGTTCATCGGCGGCCTCGTCATGCTGGCGATCACCGGCGGGCGCAACGCCGGCGGCATCGTCGTCTCGGTCGCAGCGGCGACGCTGATCGTCTACCTCATCCGCCGCCGCCGGGGCGGCAGCCTGACCGATCCGGGCCTCGGGCCGAGGCGCTGACGCGGAGGCGGAGGCGGCGGCGGCGGCGCCGCAGCCTAGGACTCGACCTGCGCCGCCGCCCAGTCGCGCAGGCGGTCGGAGAGCTCGACCGAGGCGGGGCTGACCTCGACCACCGCGTCCACCGGGACGTTGGCCCGGCGGCCCGCGGCCACGATGGCGTCGGGCGACGGCGCCTCGTACAGGCAGTAGGTGCGGCGCCGATCCGCGCTCAGGAACGAGAACAGCCAGCGCACGCCCTCGTCGGCGTTGATCTCGTCGATCAGCCGGACGTCGTCGCTCGTGAGATCAAGCTGCTCGGCGAACGCGCGCTCGATGACGTAAAGCGGCATCGCGCTGATCGTACCGTGGCCGTCAGGCCTCTACGAGGCCGTTCCTATGCGCGTACGAGGCGGCTTCGGTGCGGTTCGCGCAGCGCGTCTTGCGCAGGATGCTGCGGATGTGGTTCGCCGCCGTGTGCTCGCTGATGAACAGTGTGGTGCCGATCTCGCGGTTGCTCATGCCCCGGGCGACCAGGCACAGGATCTCGACCTCGCGCGCGGAGAGCTCGTCGGGATGGCGCTTGGTCGGTGCCGCGGAGCCGAGCGCCCGTACGCGACCGAGCAGCGCCGGCATGCCTACGCGCTCGGCCAGCGCGGCCGCCTCGCCGAGCAGCGCGCCCACCCGATCGCGCTCGCCGGGTCCGCGCGCCAGCAGCATGCGGGCGTGCTCATAGGCCGTGTGGGCCAGCCACGTCGCGGCCCCCATCCGGCGGTTGAGCTCCAAGGCGCGCTCGAAGTGCTCCTCCGCGCGCTCCCATTCGCCCAGGGTCGCGGCGAGCATCCCCAGGTAGCGGTCGGCCGCCCCGTGGCAGGCCACGAGGTGGCCGATCATCACGTTCGTGCCGCCGAGCGGCTCGAGCTCCGGGTAGACGATCGCGGCAGTGGCCTCGTCGCCGAGCGCCGAGCACGCGTCGGTCAGGTAGACGAGCGCGCCGAGCCACAGCGACTGACGGAATGGCTCGAGCCCGTCGTCGACCACCCGCTCGAGCTCCCGCCTCGCCTCCGTGTCCATGCCGAGCTCGACGAGCACCGAGACGAGGCCGGGCCGCCACGGCCCGCCGCGGTCGGCGTCGCCGGCCAGGATCCGGATGATCGGTGCGAGCTCCGCGAGGCGCCCCTGCTCGCGGCGGATGTTGAACATCTGGATCCCGTAGACGCCGGCGGCGTCGCTCCCGCTCAGCAGCCGGCTCCACTCGTGCGAGTGCTGCGCGCGGATCTCGGCCTCGTCGAGGCGCCCGTCGCACAGCGCGATGGTCGACCCGTAGTGCTCGGCCACGTGGAGTATGAACGGCTGGGCCGTCTGCTCGGCGGTGGCCAGCAGCGTCGCGACCTCCCGCCGGGCGGACTGCATGTCACCCAGCGCGACGAAGGTGGGGACACGCCACGCCATCGCCTCGGCGAGGATCTCGGTGTCGCCCAGCTCCTCGCTGAGATCCACGGCCTCGGTGAGCATCGCCAGGATCTCGTCGAGCGAGCTCGTGCCCCGCGACCAGTACGAGCGCACCAGCACCGTGGCGAGCGGCACCGGATCGCGCAGCTGGCGGGCGAGGGCCACGGCGTTGGTGCGGACGATCGCGCCGCGCTCGTGCTCGCCTTGGAAGACGAGTCCGCGCGCAAGCCCACTCAGCAACCCGGCGCGCAGCTCGGGGTTGTCGCCGCCCAGCGCGGTCGTCGCCTCCTCGAGCAGCTCGACCGCGCCCTGGTTGGCGATCCCGGGCCGCCAGCACGCCTCCTCATAGCCGATCGCGGCACGCGCGAGCAGTTCTCCGTCCCCGAGCTCACGGGCGATGGCCGCCGTCTCCTCGAACGCCCCCAGCGCGTCGAGCGCGTCGCCGGCGCGATGGCTGGCGGTGCCGAGCTCGAGAAACACCTCCGCGCGCCTTGCGGGGCTCCTGATCCCGAGCTCCAGCGCGGTGCGCAGCCGCATCGCCGCCTCGTCGAACGTGACCGCGGCGGCGGCTGCCCGGGCGGCCTCGACGTTGTACTCGATGCCGCGTTGCGCGTCGTCCAAGGGCGCGGCGGCGGCGAAGTGATGCGCCAGGTCCGCCAGGGCCCGGCCCGACCGACCCTCGGAGCGCTCGAGCGCCTCTCCCACGCGCAGGTGCATCTCGGCGCGCCGCACCCCGGAGAGCCGGTCGTAGAGCGCGCGTCGCACGAGCTCGTGCGTGAACCGGTAGGCGAGCCGGCGGGAGGGCAGCTCCTCGATCATGCCGCTGCGGACGGCCTCGTCGAGGGCAGCGAGGAGGTCGGGCTCGCTCAGGCCCGCGGCCTGCCGGACGATGTCGAGCCCGAACTCCGAGCCGGCGGTAGCGGTCAGCTCCAGAAGGTCGGTCGTCGCCGGCGCCAGGCGCGAGAGCCGCTGGCTGACGACCTCGCGCACGCTCTCGGGTGTCCCGAGCTCCGCCAGCGGCCGGGTGGGGCGGATCGTGCCGTCGGCCACCTCGACGATGCCTGTCTCCACCAGTGCGCGCCACAGCTCGCAGACCAGGAACGCGTTGCCGCCGGTGAGCTCGCCGATCGCCCGGGCGAGCTCGGGCGGCCCGGTGCCGGCGTCGCCTTCCGCGGCGTGGCGCAGGAACTCGCCGACGTCGTCGTCGGAGAGGCCGGCGAGGCGCAGGCGCACGACGTCGTCGGAGCGGCGCAGGTCGGCGAGCGTCTGCGACACGGTGTCCGGGAGATCCGCCTCGGTGTCGCGGAAGGTCGCCAGCAGGAGTACGCGCGCGTTGCCGGCGGCGCGCGCCAGGTGGCGCAGGAGCAGGAGCGTCGAGGCGTCGGCCCAGTGCCCATCCTCGAGCACGAGCAGCACCGGGCGGGCGCTGAGCCCCACGAGCAGCTCGGTGACGGCGGTGTGCAGGCGGTGGCGCTCGGTGTCCGCATCGGCGTTGACCGGTGCGGACAGGTCGCCGACACGGGCCGGCAGGTCGGGGAGCAGGCGCGTGAGCTCGCCCCCCGACGTCCCCAGCGCGACGCGCAGCTCGGCTGGGTCGACGACGCGCGCGGCGTGCTCGAGCGCCTCGACGAACGGCCCATACGGCGTACGCACCACCGCGTCGCAGGCGCCGTAGAGGACGAGGGCGCCGGCCCTGGCCGCCTCGGCCGCGAACTCGCGCACCAGGCGGCTCTTGCCCGATCCGGGCTCGCCGCTGAGCAGGACGACCCGGCGGCCCTCGCCCTCGGCCATCGGCATGAGCGCGCGCAGCGTCTCGAGCTCCGACGAGCGCCCGACGAACGGGAACGTGGAGGTGAGGCGCAGGGAACCTGGGAGCTCGTACATGGCGCGGAGCCGGACCGAATAGTCAGACCTGATCATCGCGGTACGGCGGCCGGAGATCCAGGCGGGAAGAAAGTGGATCAGTGCGCGTCATGACAAGCACCAAGTCCGGGGGTTAGGTTCGCCGGACGACTACCAAGGGGGACGCATGAGCACGATGACCACGCCCGCGCAGGCCGCCCGCCAGGAGCTCACCGGGTTCCGGGGCCGGCTGATCGGGCCCGGCGATGCCGACTACGACGAGGCGCGCGCGGTCTACAACGCCATGATCGACAAGCGGCCGGCGCTCATCGCCCGCTGCGCCGACGCCGACGAGGTGGCCACCGCGGTCGGCTTCGCCCGCGACCACGGCCTGCTGCTGGCCGTCCGCGGCGGCGGCCACAACGGCGCGGGCCTGGGCACCTGCGACGACGGAGTCGTGATCGATCTCTCGCTGCTGAAGGACGTCGAGGTCGATCCCGCCAACAAGACCGTCCGGGTCGGCGGCGGCTGCATCTGGAGCGAGGTCGACACCGCCACCAACGCGCACGGCCTCGCCACGCCGAGCGGGATCATCTCGACGACCGGCGTCGGCGGCCTGACCCTCGGCGGCGGCCTCGGCCACCTGACCCGCAAGTGCGGCCTGACCATCGACAACCTGCTCGAGGCCGAGCTCGTCCTGGCCAGCGGCGAGCGCGTCCGCGCGAGCGCCGGAGAGAACGCCGACCTGTTCTGGGCGATCCGCGGCGGCGGCGGCAACTTCGGGGTCGTGACCTCGTTCACCTTCCGCCTGCACGAGGTCGGCACCGTCATCGGCGGCCCGACCTTCTGGCCCGTCGAGCAGGGCGCCGAGATCCTCTCGGCCTACCGCGAGTTCCTCCCCGGCGCCCCGCGCGAGCTCGGCGGCTTCTTCGCCTTCCATACCGTGCCTCCGGGGCCGCCGTTCCCCGAGGAGATCCACATGCGCAAGGTGTGCGGCGTCGTCTGGTGCTACGTCGGCGCCGAGCAGGACGCGGCGGCGGCGATGGCCCCGCTGCTGGAGGCCGTGCCCGAGCCGCTCATGCATGGCGTGGCGCCGATGCCCCACCCGATGCTGCAGAGCGCCTTCGACGGCCTGTACCCCAAGGGCGAGCAGTGGTACTGGCGTGCGGACTTCGTCAACGAGATCCCCGACGAGGCGGTCGCCATCCACCAGCGCTTCGGCGAGGCGATGCCGACGCTGAAGTCGACGATGCACATGTACCCGATCGATGGCGCGGCCCACGACGTGGGCTCGACCGACACCCCGTGGAGCTACCGCGAGGCGAACTGGAGCTCGGTCTTCGCGGGCGTCGATCCCGACCCGGCCAACGTCGGCGCCGTGCGCAAGTGGAGCGTCGACTACTCGGAGGCGCTGCACCCGTACTCCGCCGGCGGCGCCTACGTGAACATGATGATGGACGAGGGCCAGGAGCGAGTCCGCGCGAGCTACCGCGACAACTACGACCGGCTGGCGCGCATCAAGGCCCAGTACGACCCGGAGAACCTCTTCCGCGTCAACCAGAACATCCAGCCGGCGGCCTAGCCGCCAGGCAAGGAGCCCGGCGCCCACCAGGGGTGAGGTGGGCGTCGGCTCCGACCCGGACCGTCAGGTGTTCCAGCGGCTGATCACGGCGACCTCGCGCTCGTAGGCCAGCACGGACACCGTGCCGGTCCCCAGGTGGAGCCGCCCGCCGAGATCGATCGGCGCGTCGATCCAGCGCGCCGCCAGGGCGCGCAGGATGTGGCCGTGCGCCACGAGCGCGACCCCGCCCTCGACGGCGCGGACCTCGGCGATGACGCGGTCACAGCGCGCCGCGACGTCATCCGGCATCTCGCCGCCGGGCACGCCGTCGCGCCACAGGAACCAGTCCGGGCGGTCCGTGCGGATCTCCGGCGTGGTCAGGCCCTCGTACTCGCCGTAGTCCCACTCGAGCAGGTCGTCGCGCAGTCCCGAGCATTCGAGCCCCGCGAGCTGCGCCGTCTCCCGCGCCCGCGAGAGCGGAGAGCAGAGCACGAGGGCGAAGTCCTCGCCGGCGAGGCGCTCGCCCAGCCCGCGGGCCACGTCGCGCCCGGCGTCGGTGAGCGGGATGTCCGTGCGTCCGGTGTGCTGTCCGGACCGCGACCACTCCGTCTCGGCGTGGCGCAGGAGCCAGACCTCGTCAGCCATCGAGCGCTGCGGCGTCGGCGACGATCTCCAGGCGCCCGCGGTCCAGCAGCGAGGCGGGGACGTCGGGGTCCGGGCCCGCGATGACCCGCGCGAGCATCGGGGCCTTCTCCGCGCCCGTGACGACGAGCAGGATCCGGTGCGAGGCGTTGAGCTTGGGGAAGGTCAGCGTCACGCGGTCGGGCGGCGGCTTGGGGGAGCCGTGGACCGCGACGCACACGCCCTCGGCGTGGACCTGGGGGAAGCCGGGGAAGAGCGAGGCGGTGTGCCCGTCGGGGCCCATGCCGTTGACCGCGACGTCGAGCGTGACGCCGGCGATCTCCTCGGCATAGGCGGCCGCAGACTCCTCGCAGCCGAGCTGCGTCGGCACGGGGTGCCACGTCGCCTCGGCGGCCTCCAGGTGGGCGGTGGCGAGGCGGTGGTTGGACTCCTCGTCGTCGAGCGGCACGCAGCGCTCGTCGCCGTACCAGAGATGCACGTCGCGCCAGTCGGGCAGCTGCGGGCCGACCAGCTCGTAGGCGCGCACGACCGAGCCACCCGAGAGCGCGACGTGCGCCACGCCGTGGATGGTGCGGGCGCCGTCGATGGCGGCCGCCATCACCTCGGCGACGCGCACGGCGACCGCCTCGGGACCCTCGCAGCGGGTGACGATGGGCTTGTCACTCACCGAGCGACACCTCCTCGCGGCGTGACTCCATCAGCGGCTGGGACGAGGCGAGGTCATGGTCGGCGCGGATGACGTGCATGACGGCGTTGATGAGAGCAAGGTGTGTGAAGGCCTGGGGGAAGTTGCCCAGGTGACGTCCGGAGCGCGCGTCGATTTCCTCGGCGTACAGGTTGAGGCTCGACGCGAAGCCCAGCATCTTCTCGCACAACGAGCGCGCGCGGTCGTGCTGGCCGATCTCGGCCAGCGCGCTGACCAGCCAGAACGAGCAGATGGCGAAGGTGCCCTCCTCGCCGGCGAGGCCGTCGTCGGTCTCCTCGATCTTGTAGCGCTGCACGAGGCCGTTGATGGTGAGCTCGTCGGCGATGGCGTTGACCGTTGCGACGACGCGCTCGTCGTCGGGGGGCAGGAAGCGCACCAGCGGGATGAGCAGGCACGAGGCGTCGAGCGCCGCCGTGTCGTAGTGCTGGCAGAAGACCCCGCGGTCGTCGATGCCGTGCTCGCAGATGTCGGCGTGGATGAGGTCGGCCTCGAGCTGCCAGTGCTCGCTGCGCTCATGGTCCTCGCGCAGGCGCGCCAGTCGCGCCCCGCGGTCGCAGGCGACCCAGCACATGACCTTCGACGAGGTGAAGTGCTGCGGCTCGCCGCGCACCTCCCAGACCCCGCGGTCGGGCTCGCGCCACGCGGCGATCGCATGGTCCACCTGCTTGACGAGGATCTCCCAGGTCGACTCGGCCAGCCCGTCGCGCGACTTGGTGTGCAGGTAGATCGAGTCCAGCAGCGCGCCCCACACGTCGTGCTGCTTCTGGGCGTAGGCGCCGTTGCCGACGCGCACCGGCTGGGCGTGCTCGTAGCCGTCGAGGTGCAGCAGCATCTCCTCGGTCAGCGTCTCCTCGCCGCCGATGCCGTACATGATCTGCAGCTCGTCGTCGGTCTTCGAGGCGACATCGCGGATGAAATAGAAGAAGTCGTTGGCCTCCTCGTCGAAGCCCAGCGTGTAGAGGCCCCAGAGCATGAAGGTCGAGTCGCGGATCCAGGCGTAGCGGTAGTCCCAGTTTCGCTCGCCGCCGGGCGTCTCGGGCAGCGACGTGGTCGCCGCCGCGATCATCGCGCCCGTCGGCGCGTAGGTCAGCCCCTTGAGGGTCAGCGCGCTGCGCTGCAGGTAGGTGCGCCACGGATGGTCCGGGAACTCGCCGTGGCTGAGCCACTCGTGCCAGTAATCGGCGGTGAAGACGAGACGGTGGTAGGCGTCGTCGTAGGTCTCGGGGCCGCCGTGATCGCTCCACGACAGCGCGATGAACGCGGTGTCGCCGTCGCGCAGGGTCGTGCGCGCGCGGGCGCGGCCGCCCTCGAAGCCGATGCGCAGATCGGTGGTGAGCGTCAGCGCGAGCGCCTCGCCCTCCGCCGTGCCGACCGCCTTGCCGTAGCCGGGGCCGCCGTACTCCCAGGTGACGCCCTTGCGCCCGTAGTCCACGCGCGGCTCGCACTCCATGTGCATCTCGACGCGCCCGTTCACGCAGCGCAGCGTGCGCAGCAGGACGTGGTCGGCATCGTTGTCGGTCGGCGAGCGCCGGTGCGTGTGCGAGCGCTCGTCGTCGTGGTGCCAGGGCCCGACGAGCAGCACGTCGCGGACGATGACCCAGCCCGTGCGCGT
Organism: uncultured Actinomycetes bacterium; assembly: GCA_963807305.1. Lineage (GTDB taxonomy): Bacteria > Actinomycetota > Thermoleophilia > Solirubrobacterales > Solirubrobacteraceae > JAOPZW01. The sequence continues at coordinate 356,497 of CAWEBN010000008.1, read as the reverse complement.
GCCCCATGTCGTCTCGAGGACCATGGTCCCGGGCAGGTAGCGCTGGCCCGCGGGCACCGAGGTGTCGACGGGCGCGAGCCTGAAGGACCCGGCGTCGCGGTCGAGCATGGCGCCGAAGATCGAGGGCCCGTCGAAGCGCGGGACACACATCCACTCGACGTTGCCGCTCGGCGCCACGAGCGCGCACACTTCGCAGTCGGAGAGGAACGCGTAGTCCGCGATCGGGGGATAAGGGCTTCCGCCCAGTGGCACGTCACCGACGACCTGGCGCATGGGTGCGCGAACCGTACTGGCATGGCCCGCGGACGGTCTACGCGACGCCGGCCGGCCGGCTGCGGCACCATTGGCCGGCGAGGCTCGCTCAGTACTTTGTGGCCATGGCCACGACGACGAGCTCGGCAATCGGCGTTCCGCGGCGACGCAGCGACGGGGAGGGCAAGGTCCGCGGCTCGACGCGCTACGCCGCCGACGTCCCCGTCCCCGGCCTGCTCCACGCGCGGCTGGTCCTCGCGGCCGAGGCGCACGGGCGCATCGACGGCATCGACGGCTCGGCGGCGCTCGACGTGCCGGGGGTCGTCGCGGTCCTGACCGCGGCCGATCTGCCCTTCGTCGCGGGCGCCGCGGGGCGCGCCGGGCAGCCGCTGGCGCGCTCGGAGGTCGTCTACTCCGGGCAGCCCGTGGCGCTGGTCGTGGCCGAGACGGAGGCCGCGGCGGCTGACGGCGTCGACGAGGTCGTCGTCGACATCGCGCCGCTGGACGCAGCGCTCGATCTCGAGTCGTCGATGGCGCCGGGCGCGGCCCGGGCGCGTGTGGATGTCGTCGAGGGCGACGGCGCGGACGTCGGCGGCGCGCACGCCGCGGCCGGTGGCGGCGACGCGGGCGGCGACGAGGAGGAGCTGTCGGACAACGTCGCCGGGCGACAGCGCATGAGCGTCGGCGACGCGGAGGCGGCCCTGGCCGGGGGGACGGCGCGGGCGGGCGGGCGCTACAGCACGAGCTGGATCCACCAGGGCTACATGGAGCCGCAGGTGGCCACCGCGTGGCTCGAGCCCGAGGGCGGCCTCGTGGTCAACTCGAGCACGCAGGGTGCCTTCAGCACGCGCCAGCAGCTGGCCGACCTGCTCGGCTGGCCGCACGACCGCGTGCGCGTGCGCGCGGCGCCGCTGGGCGGCGCCTTCGGGGGCAAGCTCATGATCGCCGAGCCGTTGGCGGCCGCCGCCTGCGTGCGCCTCGAGCGCCCCGTCCGCCTGGCCCTGACGCGCATCGAGGACTTCGCGGCGTCCAACCCGGCGCCCGGCGAGGTCATCGAGCTCGAGGCGGGCGCGACGGCCGAGGGCGACCTGACCGGCGTGCGCGGGCGCATCGTCCTCGACCGCGGCAGCAACGACGAGTTCGGCTTCGAGGCGCTCGCCGCCATGCTCGCCTCGGGCCCGTATCGCTGGCAGGCCCGCGACGTCGCCTCCTATGGGGTCCTGACGAATCGCGTCGGCTTCGGCGCCTATCGCGCGCCGTCGGCGCCGCCGGCGGCCTTCGCCATCGAGACGCTCGTCGACGAGCTGGCCACCGAGCTGGGCCTCGACCCGATCGAGCTGCGCCTGCGCAACGTGCTGCGCGAGGGCGACCAGGGGCTCGACGGCAACCCCTTCCCGGTCTTCGGCGCCGCCGAGTGCCTGGAGCGCCTGCGCGCGCACCCGCTGTGGGAGCACCGCGGCTCCCTGCCCGACGGCGAGGGCGTCGGCGTCGCGGTCGGCTGGTGGCCCGGAGGGCTCGAGCCCGCGGCCGCGAGTTGCCGCCTGGACGCCGACGGCAAGCTGACGATCGTCACCGGCGCGGTCGACATGAGCGGGACGGAGACGGTGTTCCAGTCGATCGCCGCCGAGGCCTTCGGCCTGTCGCACGAGTCGGTCCGCGTGACGGCCGGCGACACGTCGGCCGCGCCGTACGCAGGGCTGAGCGGCGGCAGCAAGGTCATCTACACCGTCGGCCGGGCCGTGCAGCGAGCCGCCGAGCAGGCCCGCGAGCGGCTGCTCGACGTCGCCTCCACCGAGCTCGAGATCGCCCCCGAGGACCTCGAGGTGGTCGACGGCTCGATCCGTCCCATCGGCTCGCCGGACCGCGCGCTGGACATCGCCGAGCTCGCGTCCAAGGTGCTGAGCTTCGGCAGCCCCTACGCGCCGGTCGAGGGGTACGGCGGCACCGCGCAGACCAGCCGCGCACCGGGCGCCGCCGCCCACCTGTCCCACGTCCGCGTGGACCGGGAGACCGGCGCGGTGACGCTCCTTCACCACGTCATCGCCCAGGACGTCGGCCGCGCCCTGAACCCCGCGCTCGTCTCCGGCCAGCTGGTCGGCGGCGTCACGCAGGGCTTCGGCTGGGCGCTCTTCGAGCAGCTCGCCTACGACGAGGACGGCCAGCTGCGCACCGGCTCCTTCGTCGAGTACGCGATGCCCACGATCGACACCGTCCCCCCGATCGACGCCGAGATCGTCGAGGTCCCGGCGCCCGACGGTCCCTTCGGCGCCAAGGGCGTCGGCGAGCCCCCGGTGGTGGGCGTCCCCGCCGCCGTGGCCAACGCCATCGCCGCGGCCACCGGGCTGCGGATGCGCGACCTGCCGATGACGCCGCTGCGCGTGTGGGGGGCGCTCAACCGCGCACGGGCCGCGCTCTGACCCTCCGCGGGGCGGCGGGGCCTAGTTCTTGCCGCCCCCTCTGACCATCGCGTCGACGGCCTCCACGGCATCGGAGACGCGCCGGCACACGTCGATCCCGGCCCGCGGGTGCACGCGCGCGCTCAGCGCGCTGCCGCCGACGACGAACCCCACGTCAGGCCATCGCCGTTGGACGGTGCCGATCGCCGTCAGCACCTCGCCCGCCGCGCCGGGCATCGTCGAGGTCAGGCAGACCACGTGCGGTGGGCGGCGGTTCACGAGCTTGGCCAGGGCCTCGGTGGGCACGTCGGAGCCGAGCATCGCCACGTCGTAGCCGGCGTCGCGCAGGAGGTTGTCGACCATGCGCAGCGCGACGACGTGTTGCTCCCCGGCGGGAGCGGCCAGCAGGACCCTGAAGTCGCCGCGGGTCTGCGCGACGCGCTGGGCCTCGCGCTGGAGCGCGAGCACCCGGATGGAGATCTCGGTCGCGACGTGCTCGTCGGCGACGGAGATCTCGCCGCGCTCCCAGAGGTCGCCGACGTGCCACAGCGCCGGGGCGATGATCTCGTCGTCGATCTGCGCGGTGCCCAGCCCGGCATCCATCGCCTCGCGGATCGCGATCTCGGCCGCTACCTGGTCGGCGGAGAGCAGCGCGTCGACGTAGGCGCGGCCGAGCGCGCTGACCTTGGCCTCGTAAGCCTCGCGCGACTCGTTCTCGGGGCCGTTGCCCATCTTCGCCTCGGTACGACAATATCCCTCGGTCGCCGCCTCTGGCGCCGGGCCGCTCAGGGACGCAACTCGTCTCGCAGCTCCGCGGCGACCTCGGCGAGGCCGGTGAGCATCGGCTGGGCGAGGGGATGGCGGCCGCCCGGCGGCAGCAGCGCGTAGACGTCACGCTCGGGGCCCTGGCCGGCGATGGGGCGCAGCGCGGTGTCCCTGAACGCATCGGCGAGCAGTCGCGGCGCGAGCGTGACCGCCAGTCCGCGCGTGATCAGGCCGCGGATCGCGAGCTGGTCACGCGTGATCGACACCAGACGGGGCTCGAAGCCTGCGGCGCGGCAGGCGCGGACGATCAGCCCGTCGGTGTAGGCGGCGGTCCAGTCGTCGTCGGCGAGGTCGTGGATGCGCACCGACTTCTGGCCGGCGAGCCGATGGTCGGGCGGGAGGGCGACGAGGAACGGCTCGCGCATGAGGTCGTGCCGCTCGGTGCCTTCGAAGTCGGTGCGCGGGAGCGCGGCGTCCTGGAAGTCGATGGCGAGATGGAGCTCTCCGGATCGCACCCGTCCGGGCAGGTCGTCCGCGCCGCCCTCCTCGACGGTGACCCTGGCGCCCGGGTGGGCGGCGCGGACCCCCGCGACAGCGGACGGCACGAAGCCGGCGAGCGCGGTCGGGAAGGCGCCGATGCGCAGGAGCGTGCGCTCGTCGTCGGCGATCTCGGCGAGCTGGAGCGCGGCGAGGTCGAAGCGCACGGCGATCGCGTCGGCGTGCTCGAGCAGCAGCGCACCGGCAGGGGTGAGCTGCAACCCGCCCGGCCTACGGTCGAGCAGCCGCGCGCCGATCTCCCGTTCGAGCGCCGCCACCTGGTGCGAGACCGAGGGCTGCGACAGCGCCAGCTCCTCGGCCGCCCGCGTGAACGACCGATGGTTGGCCACCGCGCGGAAGGTGAGCACTCGCTTCGGATCCATAGTCAGAAACTATCAGGCACCAAAAATCATGATTTGAACGAATGGCTGTTGGCGCGCACACTGTGGCCATGACATCGATTTCCGGCTCCCTTCTCAGAACCGCTATGCGAAGCTCCCTCCTCGGCGCCCACGCGCAGGATCCCGTGGTGCCCGACGGACGCTCGATCCCCGACCGCCCGTGGCGCGTCGGCCGCCGGCACGACGGCCCGGCCCCCATGCTCGACGCGCCGTCGGGAACGCGCATGACCTTGGTCGAGGGCGACCCCACCGCGGCCGGCGCGCGCGCCGAGGAGCGCCGCGCCGCCTGAGTCCGTCAGGCTCGGCGCTGCGAGGCCGGCGACCAGCCGGCCTCGCGCCCGGGGAGGTTGCCGGCGCGCCCGCTGACGTCGTAGACGATCTCCACCGAGCCGCCCGCGAGGGCCCGCTCGCGCTCGAACGTCATCCCCGTCTCGAGGCTGAGCGACGGCGTCAGCCGCATCCCGTCTCCCAGGAGCAGCGGCAGCACGACCAGCTCGAGCCTGTCGAGCGCTCCGAGGGCGCGGAAGGTCTCGATCGTCCGAGGGCCGCCGATGAGGTGGACGTCGCGGCCCCCATTGGCGGCGCGGATCTTCTCCAGCAGCCGCGCCGGGTCGCCGTCGACGACCACGTGGTCGGGCGTCCCGGCCGGGCGCTGTGAGGCGAGCACGAACACGTTCAGGGTCGGCCAGGGCCAGCGCTCGTTGCTGAGGGCCGGCTCGAACGTCGTGCGGCCCATCAGCGCCGCCTCGCAGCCATCGAGGAAGTCGCGGATGCCGTGGCTCTCGCCGGACACGAAGGCCGGGTCGGCGGTCAGCGCCGGCCAGCCGCTCGGTGTCGTCACGAAGCCGTCGGCGCTCATGCTCATGCGGGCTCGGATCTGCATCTGGTCCGTCCTTTCCGAAGTCGACGTCTTTCGGTGAGGTCGTAGCCGATCGCGGCGACTCGACATGGCAGCATGCCGGGCCTGCTCGCCCACCCCGATTACACCCGCGAGCGCGTGCGCCAGGTCGCGCGCCTCGCCAGGACGCTCGTCCACGCGGACGCGCTTGCGCCCGACCGCACGCGGATCGCGGGGCCCGTCGACCGGGTCCCGGCCTCTGCGGCCGCGGCGCTGGACTACCGCGACGCGGCGGTGGGGATGGAGCTGGGGCCGCTGTGGGCGACGTGGTGGCTCGAGGTGGAGGCGGCCGTGCCCGCGGCGTGGGAGGGCGAGCAGGTCGACCTCCTGCTCGTCACCAACTCGGAGGCGACGCTGTGGCTCGACGGAGAGCCCGCGCAGGGACTGGTCAGCGGCGGCGCGTACGTCAGGGATGACGCCATGCTCACGGAGCGGGCGGTGGCGGGCGAGGGCTTGAGGGCGCGGGTCGAGATCGCCTGCAACGGACTCTTCGGATGGTCCGAGCTGCATCCGCAGCCCCACGAGGCGGCGGCGTCCGCGCCGCCGTTCCGCCTGGAGCGCTGCGAGCTCGCGCGCTTCGACCGCGAGGCCTGGGCGCTCTCCCGCGACCTCGACGTCCTGGCGGCGCTGATGGACGCCCCGGGCGCCGACGACGCGTGGCGCGGGGAGCTCCTGCGCGAGCTCAACCGCTTCTGCAACGCATGGGACGCCGAGGACCGCGCGACGTGGGGGCGGGCCCGCGCGATCCTCGGCCCGCTGCTCGAGGAGCGGCGCAACGCGACCCGGACGCACGAGATCACCGCCATCGGCCACGCGCACATCGACACGGCGTGGCTGTGGCCGCTGGAGGAGACCTTCCGCAAGTGCGTGCGGACCTTCGCCACCCAGGTCCGGCTCATGGAGCGTTATCCCGACTACCGCTTCGCCTGCTCGCAGGCCCAGCAGTACGCGTGGATCCGCGACCGGGTACCCGGGCTGTGGGCGCGGATCCGCGAGCGCGTCGCCGCCGGGCAGTGGCTCCCGGTCGGCGGGACCTGGGTCGAGCCGGACTGCAACCTGCCCGCCGGCGAGTCGCTCGTGCGCCAGTTTCTCCACGGCCAGCGTTTCTTCGAGCGCGAGTTCGGCCGCCGCGCCCGCGTGTTCTGGAACCCCGACGTGTTCGGCTACAACGGCCAGCTGCCGCAGATCATGCGCGGCGCGGGGATCGACGCCTTCCTCACGCAGAAGCTCTCGTGGAACCGGTTCAACCCGCCCGAGCACCACGTCTTCCGCTGGGTCGGGATCGACGGCTCGTCAGTGCTCGCCCACTTCCCGCCGGCCGATACCTACAACGCCGAGGCGACCGTCCCCGAGCTGCGCCGCGCGGCCCGCGACTTCAAGGACCACGCGCTGTCGGCCCGCAGCCTGCTCGTCTTCGGCTGGGGCGACGGCGGCGGTGGGCCGACGGCGCAGATGATCGAGACGCTCGCCCGCGTCGAAGACCTGCAGGACGTCCCGCGCACGACCATCGGCGATCCGGAGGCCTTCTTCGCTCGGCTGGCCGACGAAGCGCAGTGGCCCGAGGTCGTCGGCGAGCTCTACCTCGAGTATCACCGCGGGACCTACACGACGCAGGCGCGCACCAAGCGGGCGAGCCGGCGCGCGGAGCGGGCGCTCCACGACGCCGAGCTGCTCGCGGCCGTCTCGGATGAGCCGTGGCCGCGCGAGGAGCTCGATCGCGCGTGGCAGACGCTCCTGCTCAACCACTTCCACGACATCCTCCCGGGCTCCTCGATCGGCGAGGTCCACGAGCGCGCCGAGCGCGACCTGGCCGAGGTCGAGGCCACGGCCGGCGCCATGCGCGGCCGCTTCCTCGTCGGCGAGGTGGTCAACACCGTCGGCGTCGGGCGCCGCGAGGTCGTCGCGACGAGCGACGGCCTGCGCTTCGCGGCGGCGCCGTCATGCGGCGTGGGCCGATTCGTCGAGGCCGGCTCCGAGGTGCGCGTCACACAGGACGGCGACGAGTTCGTGCTCGAGAACGAGCACCTGCGCGCGGTCCTCGGCCGCGATGGCGCGCTGCGCTCCCTCGTCGAGACGGCGACCGGGCGCGAGGCCATGGGCGCCCTTGGGAACGTCCTCGAGCTCTACGAGGACCGGCCGACGGCCTTCGAGGCCTGGGACCTCGACCCGTTCCACCTCGAGACCCGCAGCGACTGCCCGCCGGCCTCGTCCGCCGCGGTCGCCCTCGCCGACCCCCTCCGCGCCGAGGTCGCGTTCGAGCGCCCGATCGGCCGCTCCAGCCGCATGCGGCAGACCGTGCGCCTCGACGCGGAGTCGCCGCGCCTCGAGTTCCGCTGCGAGATCGACTGGCACGAGGACCGCCGCGCGCTGAAGGTCCGCTTCCCGGTCGCCGTCCACGCGCCCCGTGCGACCTATGAGATGCAGTTCGGCGTCGTCGAGCGCCCGACCCACTACTCGACGCGCCGCGACCTCGCCCAGTACGAGGTCCCCGGCCATCGCTTCGCCGACCTCTCCGAGCACGGCTTCGGCGTCGCCCTCCTCTCGGCTGCGACCTATGGCTGGTCCGTTCATGGAGAGGACATGCGCATGACCCTCCTGCGCTCACCCCGCTGGCCGGACCCCGAGGCCGACGTCGGCCACCACGACCTCTCCTTTGCCATCCAGCCCCATCGCGGCGGCTGGCAGGACGGCGGCGTCACCGCACAGGCTCTGTGCTTCAACGCCCCGCTGCTGCTCGGCGAGCCGAATGGCGAGAGTCACTCGTGGCTGTCCACGGACACCCCCGGCCTCGTGATCGACACCGTCAAGCGAGCCGAGGACGGCGACGACCTCATCGTCCGCCTCTACGAGGCCCACGGCGCCCGCGGCGTCGGCCGCCTGCGCGTCGGGATCCCCTTCGCCGACGCGTGGTTCGCCAACCTCCTGGAGGACCGCCTCACGCCTGCTGAGGTCGAGGCGGACGAGATCGTCGTCCCGTTCCGGCCGTTCGAGATCGTGACCGTGTCCCTCGGAAGGCCTCGGGCGTCATAGGTCCAGCGCGAGCTCCGACGCAGGTTGGCTGCAGCAGACGAGGACCCGGCCGTCCGGTGGCGGTTCGAGCGGGTCCTGGGTGTAGGTGACCGCGCCTGCGACCACGCCGCTCTCGCAGTTGTGGCAGACGCCGATTCGGCAGCCGAATCCGACGGGGACGTCGCAGGCCTCGGCGAGGTCGAGCAGGCTCGGGTACCGATCGTCCCAGGCGACGGCGACGTTGCTGCGCACGAAGGTCACGGTCGGGCCGGTGCCGGGTGGGCCATCGGGAGTGTGCGGCGCTCGGTCGCCGGCCTTGACGAGGCCGGAGGCGTGCACGGCGACGGCGCCGAAGGCCTCGCTGGCGACGTGCTCGGGGGCGACGCCACGAGCCGTGAGTGCGGCACCGATCGCGCGCATGAACTCCTCGGGTCCGCAGAGGTAGTAATCGGCGTCCTTGGGGACCTCGGCGCGTTCGAGGACCGCGAGATCGAGTCGGCCCGCGGCGTCGTAGCCGGAGCCGGGCGCCGCCCCGGGCTCGGGCCGGCTGTACGCCAGAAGACGATGGCCCTTCGCGAGCGCGCCGAGGAGCGCGTCGACCTCCGCGCCGAAGGCGTGCTCGTCGCGGTTGCGCGCACCGTGCACCCACCAGACCGGCCTGGTGGTGTGCTCGCCTGCGAGCGCGTGCAGCATCGCGAGGACGGGGGTCGCGCCGACTCCGGCGCTGATCAGCACGACCGGCCGGGTCCCGTCGCGCAGGACGAAGCTGCCGCGAGGGGCGGCGGCGTCGATGAGATCGCCGACCTTCACGTGCTGATGCAGGTAGCGGCTTGCGGCCCCCTCGCGCTTGACGCTGATCCGGTAGCCGCGCTCGTCCGGGAGGTCCGAGAGCGAGTAGCTGCGGGTGAGCGGCGGCCCGTCGACGTCCGGCTTCAGGCGCACGGTCAGGTACTGGCCTGCCTGCGCGCTCGGGCCCGACGGAGTGCCGTCCGCCGGCATGAGCCGAAACGAGGTGATGGTCTCGCTCTCCCGGCGGACCTCGGCCACGCGTAACGGCTGGAACCCGGGCCACGCCGGCGCAGGCGCCGTGTCACCCTCGGCCTTGGCGAGCAGCTCGCGGAAGCTCCCCTTCCAGCCCTCGCTGAGCGCAGGCACCCGCATGGCCCGCTCGAGCAGCGCGCGCGACTTGTTGGGGAGGTAGAGGAGCCCGTCGACCTGCGCGACCGTCAGTCGCTCGGGCCCGTCGGCGACCTTGACGATCGGCTCGCCGGCCTGCACCGATCCCTCCTCGAGGACGCGCAGGTAGAAGCCGGGTCGGTGGTGGGCGACCAGCAGCGACGGCATGGCCGGCTCGGCCATCCGGATGCCGACGCGGTAGCACGTCACGCGCGGCTGGGTGACCTCGAACACCGCGTCGCCGATCCGGTAGCGGTCGCCGATGCAGACCTCGTCGTCGGCGAGACCCTCGACGGTGAAGTTCTCGCCGAACTGCCCGTAGGTGAAGTCGCTTCGCCCGAGCTCGCGCTCCCAATAGCGGTAGGAGTCGATCTGGTAGACGAACACGGCGCGGTGCTCGCCGCCGTGTGCGAGCCGGTCGGCCTGGTCGTCGCCGTCGATGTTGATCCGCCGCACCATGCGCGGCCCCGCGACCGGCTCCTTCCAGATCGCGGTGCGGACGGTCTTGCCCTCCCACTCGATCTCGCGGGGGCCGCCGACGTTGACGGAGAGCAGCCGGCCGATCATTGCCCCGGGCACGGCGACGTCGCGAGAAGGCGGTGGCCACGCCGCACGCCGCGCCCCTCGCGCAGCTGGCCGAGGTTGCTGCTGGGGGCTGTGTGCTGGTCGGCCATGGATCGCGCTCCTCTTGTGGGCGCCGCCTGGTGTCAGCGGCGGCGTCGGTGAGATGAGTCCCGCGCCGCCGCGGAGTCTTACGCCCGATTACTCAGGATCGAGGTCGCCGAAGCGCCGGGCCGCCGCCAGCACCCCGTCGTGGTCGGCCCGGCAGCCTGCGCAGACGCCCAGGTGGATCGTGGTGCCCGGGAAGCGCTCGCTGGGGTCCTCGCCGCGAAGTTCGATCTCGACGTACTGGTCCATGATCGGGACGCCGGCGTCGCAGCCCGCATCGCCGTCCTGGGCGCGGAGCAGCTCGTCGAGCCGGGGCAGGTTGGTCACGTGTGCGTCTCCTCGTCGCTGAGCGGATAGCCGGCAGCTGCCAGGCAGGCGCGCAGCTTGCGCCTGGCGTCGAAGAGGTTCTTGTAGATCGCGTTGCGGTTGGAGCCGACCTGCAGCGCCAGCACGTCGATCGGGAGGTCGTTCAGGGCGATCGCCACGAAGACCTCGCGCTGGCGTGGTGTCAGATCTCCCTCTATGGCCTTCACCAGCGCCGCGAGCTGCTCGCGGCGCTCGGCCCGGTCGCCCGGTCTGGGCGCGAGGAGGTCAGGAAGCTCGTCCCAGGTCAGGTCCTCGGCGCTGGGGGGATGATGGCGCCACGCGTGTCGCGCGACCTTGTTGGAGACCTCGAAGATCACGAACTTGTAGGCCCAGGTGGTGAATCGGCTGAGCCCCTCGAAGTCGTCGATCCTGGCCAGGATCTTCATCATCGCGTCGTCGGCGCACTGCTGCGCGACATCGTCGAGCTCCGGGCCCGAGAGCGCGACGAGCAGCCCGCGGCGGCGGTGCAGCTCGTGAAGCGCGGCGCGCTGCAGGACATCATGGAGCCTCGCCGCGGCCTGCTCGTGGCGCGGGTGGTCGGCATGGAGCTGCTCGACCCATCGCCGCGACGCGCGGTCACTCGGCGCAGCGTGCCGGCCGGGCGCGTGCGTCGAGGAACGGTCGCCACTCACGAGCTGATCGTAGTAAGACGACATCGCGCCGCGCGACCAATGCTCATGACCGTTCCCCACCACGATCGGAGCGCTGAGCGCACGATGGGTCTCTCATGGCAGCAAGGGCCTCTGGGTCGGAACCCCAACGGGCAGTTCCTGGTGCCCGGCATGCCGCAGCGCGTGCTGTACGCCGAGCCGCTGCGCCGGCGGATGCGGGCAGAGCTGGGCGGCCGGACCGTGGTCCAGAGCGACGACGCGGTCGTGCTCTTCGAACCGGGCCGCTACCCCGTGGCGTACTTCCCCATCGCCGACTTCGCGGAGGGCGCGCTGAGGCCGACGGACCGGCGCACCGAGCACCCCGAGCTCGGCGAGACCGCATGGTTCGAGGTCGTGGGCGAGACGCGCGACGCAGCCCGCGGCGCCTGGCAGCACGTCGCGCTCCCCGACCACGCAGCCATCCTCACCGACAAGGTCGCGCTGGCGTGGCATGCGATGGACGCGTTCTACGAGGAGGACGAGCGCATCCTCGGGCACGCCGCCGACCCGTACCACCGCATCGACATCCGCCACACGTCCCGCCACCTCGTCGTCCGCGCCGGCGACCAAGTCGTCGCGGACACCACCAGCCCCTTGGTGCTGTACGAGTCGGGCTTCGCCCCGCGCTGGTACGTCCCGCGAGAGGACGTCGTGACCGAGGCGTTGACCCCAGCGGACCCCCAGACGTTCTGCCCGTACAAGGGCATCGCCTCCTACTACGACATCGACGGCGTCAAGCAGGCCGCGTGGTCCTACCGCGCGCCCGTCGACGACATGGCAGCGATCGGCGACCTCGTCTCCTTCGAGCCCGATCGGGTCGAGGTCACGCTGGACGGCGAGCGCCTCGCGCTCGAGCCCGGTCAGACCGTCGTCTCGCACGGCGTCGACCGGAACCTGAGCGTCGACGAGGCCGGCGCGCTCGCGGCCGTCGTGGGAGGCGCCTCCTGACGAGCGGTCGCGCCCTCCTCGCAGCAGTCCTCGAGGTCGATGACCGCGACCCCGGCTGCGGGGTCACCCGCGCGGTGCTCGAACGCTACGTCGAGGCCGGGCTCGGCGGACGGAAGGCCGAGGCACGTTTCCCTGGCATCGGCCTGCATCTGACCAAGTGCCCCGCCTGCCGCGCCGAGCACGACGGCCTGCTGGCCCTCATCGCACCCGGCCACCAGCCTTATCACCGCTGAACGACCTCCTGGCGACTTCCACCTAGGGTGGGGATGCGAATGAGGCGACCGCGAGGACCACAACGAAGAGGAGACCACGCGTGATTCCGACCGCAACGCTGGGCCGCTCGGGAGCGGCGTTCACCCGCCTTGGCCTTGGGACGTGGGCGATCGGCGGCCCCTGGCGGTTCGGCTGGGGCCCTGTCGATGACGCAGAGTCGATCGCCGCCATCCGCCGGGCGATCGAGGAGGGGATCAACTGGGTCGACACGGCCGCCGTCTACGGCATCGGGCACGCCGAGGAGATGGTCGGCCGGGCGCTCCAGGGGTACACGACGGGCGGCGAGGTGTTCGTGTGCACGAAGTGCGGCCGCAAGACCGACGCGGACGGCGCCCCGTATGGCGATCTGCGGCCGCAGTCGATCATCGACGAATGCGAGGCGAGCCTGCGTCGCTTGGGCGTCGAGCGCATCGACCTCTACCAGATCCACTGGCCCGACATCGACAGCGGGACGCCGCTGGAGGAGTCCTGGTCGGCGATGGCCAAGCTGGTCGATGACGGCAAGGTCCGCTGGGTCGGAGTCTCGAACTTCGGCGTCGACCTGCTCGATCGCTGCGAGGCGATTCGCCATGTCGACTCGGTCCAACCGCCGCTGTCGATGCTCCAGCGCAGCGCGCTCGGAGACGTGATCCCGTGGGCCGCCGCGCACGGGACCGGAGTGATCGTCTACTCGCCCATGGCCTCGGGGCTGCTGAGCGGAACCTTCGATCGCGGTCGGCTCGAGCGCCTGGCCTCCGACGACATGCGCCTGCGGCGTGCCGAGTTCACCGAGCCCGCGCTGTCGGCGAACCTCGCGCTCGTGGAACGCCTGCGCGTGATCGCCGACGAGCTCGGCTGCGCGGTCGCCGAGCTCGCCATCGCGTGGACCCTCGCGCAGGAAGGTGTGACCGGCGCGATCGTCGGCGCTCGCCGGCCCGATCAGCTCGACGGATGGATCGGCGCCGCCGGCCTCGACCTCTCCGACGAGCTGCTCCACACGATCGACGCCGCGATCGCCGAGACCGGTGCCGGAGCGGCGGGGCCGCCGGCTCAGCCGCGGCCATCGGCGACCTGAGCGCCCCGCCTCCGAGTCCGAAACCTGCAAGACGTGGCCGCACGGGCCGCGTAGAACCGCTCCCGAACAGCTACATGGGAGAACACGGTATGGCTCCATCGCTCAACGCGCTCGGCATCGTCGCCTCCGACATGGCCCGATCGCTCGACTTCTACCGTCAGCTCGGCCTCGACGTACCGAACACGCCGGAGGAGGGACACGTCACCATCTCCCTTTCGAACGGCCTGCGGCTGATGCTCGACTCCGAGGACGAGATAAGGAAGTTCCGCCCCGAGTGGACGCGGCAGTCCGGCAATCAGCTCAGCCTCGCGCTCGAATGTGACAACCCGGCCGAAGTCGACAGCCTCTACTCGCAGATGATCAGCGCCGGTCACCACGGTGACAAGGAGCCATGGGATGCCTTCTGGGGTCAGCGATACGCGCAGCTCCGCGACCCCGACGGCGTCCCTGTGGACCTCTACGCGACCCTCTAGACGAGCGCGGCGACCGGGGTCAGCCGGCGAGGTCGCGCACGACCGTGAGCACCCGCTCGACGTCCGCCCCCGTGGTGCGGAAGTTCGTGATGCAGGCCCGTAGAGCGAAGCGCCCGTCGACGGTCGCGTTCGACAGGTAGACGCGACCGTCGCGCTGCAGCGCCTGCAGGATCCGCTCGTTGTGGGCGTCGAGCGCCCGCTCGTCGACGTGTGTCGGCGCATGGCGAAAGCAGCAGATGCTCAGCCCCGGGCCGGCGAGGAGCTCGAAGTCGTCCGCGGCCGCGACGAGCTCGGCGAGGTGGGCGGCGAGGCGGATGTCCTCGCCGATCGCGGCCGCGAGCCGGCGAGCGCCGTGAAAGCGCAGCGTCGCCCACAGCTTGAGCGCCCGGAAGCGGCGACTGAGCTCCAGCCCGTGGTCCCAGAAGGCGAAGGTCTCCGCCGGTTGGGTGGCGAGGACGCGGACGTAGTCGTCGGCACCGGCGCCGAAGGCCCGTGCAGTGGCCGCCGCGTCGTGCAACAGCAGCGCGCTGCAGTCGACCGGGGCGTAGAGCCACTTGTGGGCGTCGATGCACAGGGAGTCGGCGCGGTGCAGGCCGGCGAAGAGCCGGCGGCTGGCGGGGTCGGCCGCGGCGGGCGCCCCGTACGCGCCGTCCACATGCAGCCAGACGCCCGCGTCGGCCGCGACGGTGGCCACCGCGTCCAGCGGGTCGACGGCGCCGGTGGACGTCGTGCCGGCGTTGGCGACGACGCAGATCGGCAACAGGCCGGCGGCACGGTCGGAGGCGATCGCCGCCCGCAGCGCCGCGGGGTCGAGCCGGCGGTCGCGGTCGACGGCCACCGGCTCGACCCTCACGCCGAGCGCCGTCGCCGCCTTGGCCACGGAGAAGTGCGTCTCGGCTGACGCGTAGACCCGCATCGCGCGGCGGTCGTCGTCGGGGCCTGTCACGGCGTGCAGCGCGACGAGGAGCGCGGTCAGGTTGGCAGCAGACCCGCCACTGACCAGGATCCCGGTCGCCCCCGCGTCGAACCCCACGAACTCGCCGAGCCAGCGCAGCGTCTGGTGTTCGACGGCCGCCGCGGCCGGGCCCGACCGCCACGACGTGAGGTTCTGATCGGCCGCCGACACCAGCAGGTCCGCGGCCACCGCAACCGGCGCCGGCGGCGACTGCACGTAGCCGAAGAAGGTGGGCGTGGTCCGCCGCCCGGCGCCGAGGACCACCGCGCACGCCGCGAGCAGCTCTTCCACGCTCTCGCCGTCAGCCGGCAACGGCCGGTCGGCGCCGACCATGCGGTCGACCTCCGCTGCGGACGGCGGACGCTCGAACACGGGCCCGGACCGAGCGGCGGCGACCTCCTGCTCCGCCAGGGCAGTCACGCCGGCGAGCAGGGCGCGGAGGTCCTGGTCGGTGAGATCGAGCGTGGCGTCGCGCCGGTCGGGGTCCGTCATCGGCGGGATCCTGCCAGCCCGGGACCAGCGGGCGAGCCCCACTGCCGTTCTCCTCCGAGGCTGCCAAGATGGCCCGGTCATGGCGCGCCGCCCCGCGGAGACGATCTCGGTGCTCACCTATCGCACGGGCGTGCAGGACGCGAACCTGGCCGGCAACGTCCACGGCGGCTGGGTGATGAAGCTGTGCGACGACGTGGCGGTGATCGCTGCGACGCGCCTGGCGGGAGGACGCGTGGTCACTGCCGCGGTGGACGCGATGAAGTTCCGCGCGCCCGTGAAGGTCGGCGACGTGATCACGCTGCGGGCAACCGTCAACGCCACCTGGCGCACGTCGATGGAGGTCGGCGTGCGCGTCGACGCCGAACACGTGCCGACCGGCGACGTCACGCACACGTGCACCGCGTATCTGACGATGGTCGCCCTCGGCGAGGACGAGAAGCCCGTGCTGCTGCCCGTCCTCGAGCCGGAGACGCCCGAGGACGAGCGGCGCCGCCGCGACGCCGGCCACCGTCGCGAGGTCCGGCTCGCCGCGCCGGGCGAGCTGCGCCGCGTCACGCCCTAGCGGCGCGCCGGGTCGTCGAGCGCTGGTCGGCCGGCCGCTCGGCCGTCCGGCCGCCGGTGACCGCCCAGATGGGTCCTTAGACTCGCGGCATGTCGGCGCCCCCGACAGAAACGCGCGTCCGGCTGGCCGAGCTGATCGCGATGATCTCCCTCGGGACCGACCTGGGGCTGGGCCAGCCGATGGAGCACGCGATGCGCCAATCGCTGATCGCGTTGCGCCTCGCCGAGCGGCTGGGTCTCGATGAGAACACGCGGGCGGTCGTGTACTACGTCGGCCTGATCGCGTGGGTCGGGTGTCACGTCGACGCGTACGAGCAGGCGAAGTGGTTCGGCGACGACATGGCGCTCAAGGCCGACGCCCACCACGTGGACATGACCGGCTTGCCTGCGAAGGCCTTCGTGGTGACTCACGTCGGCGCCGGTCGGGGATTGGCGGAGCGCGCTCGCCTGGGCGTGAAGTTCGTCGGCGGTGGGCGGCGCGCCGCCCGCGAGATGATCGAGAATCACTGGCTGGCCACCAACGATCTGGCGGGTCGGCTGGGACTCGGCGCACAGGTCCGCGAAGGCCTGTACCAGACGTTCGAGCGCTGGGACGGCAAGGGGGTGCCGGCGGAGGCCAAGGGCAGCGAGATCCTCGTGCCCGCGCGGCTCGTGAGCCTCGCAGACGTCGTCGAGGTCTACCACCGGACCGGAGGCGTGGAGGCCGCGGTCGCGGTCGCTCGGGAGCGCAGCGGCACCCAGTTCGACCCGGCTTTGGTGGAGGTCTTCTCTTCCGAGGCGCCGACACTGTTCAGGGACATCGACGCGGTGACGACCTGGCCGGCGGTGATCGAAGCGGAGCCGGCGCTCGGGATCGTGCTCTCCGACGAAGAGCTGGGGTCCGCGCTGGAGGCGATCGCCGACTTCACCGACCTGAAGTCGCCGTGGACCATCGGCCACTCGCGCGGCGTGGCCGACCTCGCAGGCGCAGCCGCGACGATGTCCGGCCTCTCGGACGCGGATGCCAGGCTCGTGCGCAGGGCCGGGCTGGTGCACGATCTCGGTCGCCTCGGCGTCTCCAACGCGATCTGGGACAAGCGCGGGACGCTCACCGCGGCGGAGCTCGAACGGGTGCGCCTGCATCCGTACCTGACCGAGCGGATGCTCGCGTCATCAGGGGCACTGGCGTCGGTCGGAGCCATCGCCGTGCAACACCACGAGCGTCTCGACGGCTCCGGGTATCCGCGTGGACTCTCGGGCGACGCGATCGCGCCTGCGGGGCGGATCCTCGCGGCGGCCGACGCCTATCACGCGATGACCGAGCCGCGGCCTCACCGCGGCGCGCGCACTGCCGAGCAGGCCGCGACCGAGCTGCGCGCGGGCGTCCGGCGCGCGCTCTTCGACGGCGACGCGGTCGACGCCGTGCTTCGCGCGGCGGGCCATCCGGTCAGGCGCCGGCGCGAGGGGCCCGCGGGCCTGACGAACCGTGAGATCGAGGTCCTGCGGCTGCTCGTGCGCGGGCTGTCGAACAAGGAGATCGCCGAGCGGCTCGTGATCTCGCGCAAGACGGCTGGTAGCCACGTCGAGCACATCTACTCGAAGATCGGCGTCTCCAATCGCGCACGGGCGAGCCTTTTCGCGATGAAGCATGGCCTGATGACCGCCGATTAGAGCGCCGGCGTCGCCTCGCCGGGGGCCGTCGAAAGATCGGGCGAATGCCTGATGAAGTGGCGGTCCTCCGATCGTACGGTCCTCGGCATGACCAATCTCATGAAGACCGTGTCGTGCTCGCGGGCAAGCCGCGCCGTCACCGCCGGCATGTGCCGTCACTCTGCGTCCGATCGCGACCATCGCTCAGCGGCCACGGATGGCTCGATCGGGATCGAGGGGGGCTGAAGATGGCGACGATCGCGATACCGGCCCGTCCCGGCGCGGCGGCCGGCGAGCACCTTCGAGTCGGCCCGGTCGGCAGGCTCGGCCGCTTCGCCGCCGACCACGTGCGCGCGGTTCTGACCGTGTGGGCGATCGTCGCCGTAGCCCTCGCGGCCTTCGCACCGAAGGTCGAGACGGCCCTGTCGGGTGCCGGCTGGCAGGCAGACGGCTCCGAGTCGGTGCAGGCCCGGACGCTGATCCAGCGGAACTTCGCCGGGCTTTCGAGCTCGGCGCTGACCGTCGTCGTCCACTCCTCGTCGGTGACCACCTCGGCACCTGAGTTCCAACGGGCGATCCGCCGCGTCGAGCGCGGTCTCGCCGGGGACAAGCGCGTCGCCTCCGTGCAACGGCCACGTCCCGGCGCGGGCGTCTCCCCCGATGGCCACACCGCGGTCGTGACGGCCGGCGCGAAGGCCGGCCCGACAGCGATGGTGGCTGCCGCCGACTCGCTCAAGTCGAAGCTGAAGGCTGCCGGCACCCCCGCGGTCACCGTCTCGCTCACCGGCTCATCCGGCGTCTGGAGCGACTTCAACACCGCGAACAAGGCGGCGATGATGAAGTCGGAGTTCCTCTCCTGGCCGGTGACGATGGCGATCATCGTGCTCGCCTTCGGCTCGCTCGTCGCCGCCGGGCTGCCGCTGCTGCTGACGATCCTCGGCCTCGTCGCGTCCGCCGGGCTGTTGTCGCTCTTGACGCACAGCTTCGACATCTCGATCTGGGCGATGAACTTCGCGCTCATGTTCTCGCTCGCGCTCGGGATCGACTACGCGCTCTTCATCGTGCACCGCTTCCGGGGCGCCTTCTTCGGATCAGGGCTCGGCATCCGCGATGCGGTCGCCGTGACGATGGACACCGCCGGGAAGGCCGTCCTGTTCTCCGGGCTCACCGTGCTGGTCTCGCTCTCCGCGGTGCTGCTCGTGCCCAGCCCGGCGTTCCGGTCGACGGCCCTCGGGATCATCATCAGCGTCCTCTTCGTGCTCACGGCGACGCTGACCCTGCTGCCCGCCGTGCTCACGAAGCTCGGCCCGAAGGTCAACGCGCTACCGCTTCGATGGGTGCACTCCGGGGAGCACCGCACCACGCGCTCGAGGCGCTGGGGCGAACGGCTCTGGCGCCGCGCGCACGTGTTGGCTCCCGCCGCCGCGCTCGCGCTCGTCCTGCTGGCCCTCCCTGTCCTCGGGCTGAAGACAGGCATGCCGTCGATCAAGGTCGTCCCCAAGGGCGACGGCTCCCGCATCGGCTACGGGCAGATCCAGCGGGCCTTCGGCGCCGGCGCGCCGGGAGCGCTCCAGATCGCCACGCCGCGAGGTCAGGCTGCTGCCGTCGCGGTCGCCGCCCAGCGCGACCCCGGCATCGCCCGCGTGCTCGCATCCCAGCCCGGGGCCGGCGGCCTCGCCCTCGTGCAGGCGGTGCCCAAGGCCGACCCGTCGAGCCCGGCCGTCGGGCGGACGATCGACCGACTCCGCGCCGCTCTGCCGCCGGGGGCGCTCGTCGGCGGACAGACCGCCGAGAACCACGACCTCGCGCACGCGCTGCGCCAGAAGACGCCGCTCCTGATCGGCGTCGTGCTGACACTCGGCTTCCTGCTCCTGCTCGTCGCGGTCCGCGCGCCGGTCATCGCCGCGCTCGCGGTCGTCACGAACCTGCTCGCCACCGCGGCCGCCTTCGGGGTCGGGCGGCTGATCTTCCAGGACGGCCACGGCGCCGGCCTGCTCGGCTTCGAGTCGCAGGGCTTCATGGACGCGTGGGCACCGGTGTTCTTCTTCGCGATGATCTTCGCGATCTCGATGGACTACACCGTGTTCCTGCTCGCCTCGGCCAAGGAGCACTGGGATCGCACACACGACCCGCGTGAAGCCGTGGTCGGCGGCCTCGCGCAGTCCGGGCGCGTCATCTTCGCCGCCGCGGCGGTGATGGTCGCCGTCTTCTTCACCTTCGCGCTCTCCGGGCCGCTGCCGCCGAAGGAGATGGGGGTGATCCTCGGCGTCTCCGTGTTGCTCGACGCGATGCTCGTCCGGCTCGTCCTGCTCCCGGCGCTCATGCGCCTCTTCGGGCGGCACGCGTGGGCTCTGCCGCGCTGGCTGGACCGGATCCTCCCCAACGTCCGCTTCGGGCACTCCTGATGGCGGGCCGGCCGGGAGGCGCCACCGCCGGCCTCGAGCCCCCGAGGGTCGTTCACCAGACGCCCGGGATGAGCCGCCTGGTCTGTCTCCGGTAGGCCTCGTAGGGCTCGCCGAGCACGCGGGTCAGCTCGGCCTCCTCGACCTGGATGCGCCGCAACAGCGCCGGCAGGGGGAGCGCCACGCAGGCCACCAGCGCCGGCCAGTGGCCGAGGGCGAGGCCGAACCCCGACAGGATCAGGAGCAGGCCGGTGTAGGACGGGTGGCGAACCCACCGGTAGGGGCCACTCGAGACGACGGCCTGCTCGGGGTCGACCTCGACCGTGGTGCGGAACGACCTGCCGAGCGAGGCGATCGCCCACACGCGGATCGCCAGCCCCAGCCACATGACGATCAGCCCGGCGGCCCGATACGGGCCGGGTAGCCGGAGCGACGGAGCCGCTCTCGCCGACCACATGCCCAGCGCGATCGCGCTCCCGATCGCGACGGCGATCAGGATCCGCGTGGCGCGGTCGTGGTCGGTGCGGCCCCTGGACTGAAGGCCCTCGCGCACGCGAAGGCTCAGCTCGAGCAGAGCCCAGCCAACGAGCGTCAGGTTCAGCAGCACGGTGGCCAGGCGATAGCAGAAGTGACCGGCCTAGGACTCCATGCTCGTGGTCAACTCGTCGAGCGCCACGATGTTGTCCTCGCCGACCGAGACGGCCTACGAAGCCGCGTTCCCGTGCCAGGCCCGACCGCCGTTCCACGCGTGCCAGCTCTCGATCTCGATCCACGCGCTCACCCGGCCGCGGTCGCGCTGGGCGTACGGGCTGCCCGTGTAGTGCTGTGAGATGCGGTCGATGTCGGCCAGGTCGGGGTCGTCGGCGAGCGTCACGCTCCCATGAAGGCTGACGTGGCGGTACCACTCCTCACCGTCGAGGACGGTGAGCGAGACGCGCGGGTTGGTGCGCAGGTAGTCGAGGCGGCGGCGCCCCTCGTCCATGTTGACGAGGATGCGCCCGTCTTCGAACAGGTACCACGTGGCGACGGTGTTCGGCCGGCCGTCAGGGGTGACCGTGCCGATGACGGCCGGGTTCGGCTTGGCCAGCAGCTCTCGAAGCTCGGATGGAAGCGGTGACGTGGGCATGGTCGAACGGTCTACCCGGCTGCGACGACGCTCACGACGTGGCGTCAGGAGGTCGCGTCGGCGAGCCGGAGCTACGGCGCCGGCGAGCCGGAGCTACGGCGCCAGCGCGTTGGCCGCGTCGAGCGCCGGCCCGTACGTCGCGTCGCGCAGGAGCGCCTGGCGGATGCCCTCGCCGAGGATGCCGGCCTCGCCGCGCGAGGCGCCCAAGACCGTCCACTCGCGCTCGTCGCCCTTGCGGTTTCGATACCGGGCGCGCAGGCCGCCCGGCCCGCGGTCGAGCTCCAGATGGCGACCCGAGGCCGTCTCCAGAGTCAGGCCGGCCAAGCCGCGGACGCTCTGGCGCGGATCGGGCTCCAGGCAGAGGTCCACGTCCTGGCGCTTGCCGTGGGCCTTGCCGGTCAGCGACCCGTTGCGCGGGATGAGCTTCGACGGCTGCCAGCCCAGGCGCGAGGCGAGCCAGCCGATGAGCAGCAGCGCAGCGGCCGCGGACTCCGGGTTGTGACGCACGGTGACCGCGCTGATGTGGCGCAGGTCGGGGCGCAGGTGATCGGGGTCGAAGGTCGCCGCGACGCGCTCGCGCCATGGCGTCGAGCGCAGCCATGCGAGATCGACCACGTAGGCCTTGTGGAGCAGTTCCCGCGCGCGCTCGAGCCCGTCGTTGATGTCCGGGTCGTCGATCGAGTCCAGCAGGACGACCTGGGCGAGGCTCAGCAGGACGTCGACGGCTTCGGGATGGCCGTGCGGTGACCACAGCACCGTCGGCAGATCGGTGACCACCAACGGATCGACGATCGTGTCCAGGGCGGCAAGGTGCTTGTCGCCGACGTCGACGATGACCGTCTCGCGCAGCAGGGCGAACTCGCCCGCCTTCGGGTGGGTGTCGCTGGCGATCGTCGCCACCGCGTCGAGCCGCGTACGCTTGGGCTCGACCGCCAGCACGATCGTGCGCGACGCGTGGTAGCGCCCGACGTTGCGCAGGCGGTTGGCCACCTCGCCGCTCCACGCCTTGTCGACGACGCAGACCATGTTCAGCGCCCGGGCGGGGGAGAAGGACTCGTTCTCCGCGTGGCGCTCCTTGAGCATCTCGCGCAGCGCGGCCTCGATCGCCCCGGGCGTGGTGCCCTCGGCGGCCCAGCGGCTGTCCGAGACGCCGGGCATCAGATCGTGCGCCACTCCTGGCCGGGCAGCATGAGTCCTTCGGCCTCCGGCGGGCCCTGCGAGCCCGACAGGTACTGCGGCAACGGCCCGGGCGTCGCCTCCCACTTCTGGACGATCGGGTCGCAGATGCGCCACTGCGCCTCGACCTCGTCGTTACGGGTGAAGAGCGTCGCGTCGCCGCGCATGGCGTCCATGATCAGCCGCTCGTAGGCCTCCGGCGACTGCGAGAGGAACGAGGTCCCGTAGAGGAACTCCATGTACACGGGGCGGATGCGCATGCGCGTGCCGGGGATCTTGGCTCCCAGCGACAGCGACACGCCCTCGTTGGGCTGCATGGTCATGATCAGCTGGTTGGGCCGCACGCCCAGCGAGCCCTCCTGCTTGAACGCGAGGTGGGGAACGGGCTTGAGCGTCACCGCGACCTCGGTGACCTTGCGGGCCAGGCGCTTCCCCGTGCGCAGGTAGAAGGGCACCCCGGCCCAGCGCCAGTTGTCGACCTCCAGCCGGAGGGCCGCGTAGGTCTCGGTATTGGAGTCCGACGGGACGTCGTTCTCCTGCAGGTAGCCGCCGACGTGCTCGCCGCCCGACTCGCCCTCGGCGTACTGCGCGCGCACCGCGATCTCGTCGATCTGCACCTCGGTCGGCGCGTGGATGGCCTGCAGCACCTTGACCTTCTCGTTGCGGACCTCGTCGGCGGTGAAGTTGACCGGCGGCTCCATCGCGATGTGGCACAGCAGCTGGAGCATGTGGTTCTGGATCAGGTCGCGCAGGGCGCCGGCCGAGTCGTAGTAGCCCGCCCGCGAGCCGATCCCGATGTCCTCCGCTGCGGTGATCTGGATCTGATCGATGTAGTTGCGGTTCCAAATGGGCTCGAACAGCCCGTTGGCGAACCGGAACGCCATGATGTTCTGGACGGTCTCCTTGCCCAGGTAATGGTCGATGCGGAAGACCTGCTGCTCGTCGAGGACGGACAGCACCTCGCGGTTGAGCTGCTCGGCCTCGGCCAGCGTCGTCCCGAACGGCTTCTCGATGACGACGCGCACGTCGGCGCCCTCGTGGTGGCACAGCTTGCTCTCGCCGAGCTGGCCCACGATGACCGGGAAGAACATCGGCGCGGTCGACAGGTAGAAGCAGCGGTTCATCCGGGCGCCGGCGCCCTTGTCGAACTCGTCGAGCGTCTTGCCCAGCGTGTCGTAGACCGAGGCGTCGTCGAAGGTCCCCGGCACATAGCGGATCTCGTCGAGGAGCTTGTCGAGCACGGCCGGATCGGGCTCGCGCCGCGAGAACTCCTTGATGGCCTCCTGCGCCTGGTCGCGGAACTCCTCGTGCGGGAGCTCCGAGCGCGAGACGCCGACGAGGTTGAAGCGCTCGGGCAGCGCGCCCTCGTGGGCGAGGTTGTAGAGCGCCGGCAGCAGCTTGCGCTTGGCCAGGTCGCCGGTGGCGCCGAAGATGACGAGCGTCGTCGGGTGGACGGGCAGGCGCTCGAGCCCCTCGATGAGGGGGTTCTCGGCGCGCTCGGCGACGGCGCTCACACGAGCCCCCTCAGGCGCTCGGTCAGGGTTCGCAGCGCCGCGGCCGGATCGTCGCCCTCGAGCGTGACCCGGGCCGCGGGCAGGTCGTGCGCGCGCAGGGTCTCGAGGTCGCCGATCGCCTGCGCGTGCTTGAGTCGCGTGAAGCCGTAGTCGGCCTCCGGGATGTCGACGTCGGGCGCCGAGTCGTGCACGAGCTGCAGGAAGCGGCCGGTCGGCGGCCCGCCCTTGTGCAGCTGGCCGGTCGAGTGCAGGAAACGGGGCCCGTAGCCGAAGGTGGTCGCCGACCTCGTCGCGTCGCGGATGACCTGGCGCAGCTCGCTCACCGCGGCGTCGAAGTCCGCGGACGGCTGGACGTAGCCCATGACCGCCAGATAGCTCGGCGCGCCCAGCCCGCCCAGCAGAGCCCGCAGCTCGTCGTCGGTGGCGTCGGGCTGGTCCTCGGCGCCCTCGGCCAGCACGCGGCTGGTGGCGTCCTTGGCCTCCTGGACGTTGGGCTGGTCGAACGGGTTGATCCCCAGCACCCAGCCGGCGGTGGCGATCGCGAACTCGGCGAAGAAGAAGATCCGTCCGAGGTCCTGCGGCCCGTCGACCTGGCGCACGATGACCGGGTGGCCGGCCGCGCGCAGCGCCGCGACCTTGGCGTCGGTCGCCTCGTCGGGCGCGTCGCCGTGGCGCAGGTGCAGGAAGGTGCGGTCGTTGCCGTACACGCCGGGGTCGCCGACCGGCTCGTCGGCGACCGGCAGGATGCCCTTCCCCTGCTTGCCCGTCGACTCCGCGATGAGCTGCTCGACCCACAGCCCGAAGGACTGCAGCGGCGGGTCGATGACGTAGGTCAGCTTGTCGCGGCCTGCCTCGGCCAGCTCACCCCACGCGAGCCCGAGCCACAGCCCGCTCGACACGTCGCCCGACTCGAAGCTCTGGCAGTTCTGCTCGGCGATTCCGGCGGCGTGCAGGATGCCCGCCACGTCGGCGCCCATGAGGGCCGCGGGCACGAGCCCGAAGAACGACAGCGCGCTGTAGCGCCCGCCGATGTCGGGGTCGTTGAGGAAGGTGCGCCGGAAGCCGTGCTCGGCCGCCAGCTTCTCCAGGCCGGAGCCCGGATCGGTGATGGCGACGAACGCCTGCCCATCCGGTCGCAGCGACCAGAAGTGCTTGAACAGCGACAGCGTCTCGATCGTCCCGCCGGACTTCGTCGAGACGAGGAAGAGCGCGTGGTCGAGGTCGATGCCCTGCTCCACGCCGCGCACGGCGCCCGCGTCGGTGGAGTCGAGCACGTGCAGGCTCGGCCAGCCGGCCTGCTCGCCGAAGGAGCGGCGGATGACCTCGGGCGCGAGCGACGAGCCGCCCATGCCCAGCAGCACCACGTCCTTGACGCCGTCGTCGCGGACCGCCTCGGCGAAGGCCTGCAGGTCGCCGAGCCCCTCGCGCATCTGCTCGGTCACGTCCAGCCACCCGAGGCGGTTGGCCACCTCGGGCTGGCCGGCGGGGCCCCAGAGCGTGTCGTCCTTGCGCCAGATGCGCCGGGCGACGTCCTCCTCCGCTGCCCGCTTGACGCGCGCGGCCACGCGCGGCTCGACGTCGTCGTCCGGCAGCGAGGCGTCAATCGACGGCGGGCGCTGGGTGACGATCGCTTCGCGCTTGGAGCCGATGCCCTCGAGCAGCTTGTCCATCGGCTCGACGAACTTCTCGACGCCCTCGCGCAGCAGCTGGTCGGTGACGTCCTTCATGTCGACGCCGGCGTCCGCCAGCGCCTCGAGGACCGCAGCCGGATCCTCGCCCGCGGTGGCGCCGCGGGTCTCGGCGTGGTCGCCGGTGGCCAGCAGGGTGGCCATCGGCATGGTGTTGACGGTGTTCGGCCCGACGAGCTCCTCGACGTACATGACGTCGCGGTAGGCCGGGTTCTTCACGCCGGTCGACGCCCACAGCGGCCGCTGGACGGCGGCGCCGGCGTCACGCAGGGCGGCGAAGCGCTCGCCCAGGAAGATCTCCTCGTAGCGGTGGTAGGCGGCGCGCGCGTTGGCGATGCCGGCCTTGCCGAGCAGGTCGTCGTGGCCGGCGCCCTCCAGGCGCTTGTCGACCTCGGTGTCCACGCGCGAGACGAAGAACGAGGCGACCGAGTTGATGTCGACCGACTTGCCGTCCTCGAGGCGGCGCTCGAGGCCGCGGATGTAGGCCTCGGCCACCTGCGCGTACTCCTCGACGCCGAAGAGCAGGGTCACGTTGATGTTGCGCCCCTCGTAGATCATCTCCTCGATGGCGGGCGTCCCCTCGGCCGTGCCCGGGATCTTGATCATCAGGTTGGGGCGATCGACGCGGTCCCAGTACTCGCGGGCCTGCTCCATGGTGCGATCGGTGTCGAAGGCCAGGTCGGGATCGACCTCGAAGGAGACGAAGCCGTCCTTGCCGCCGCTCTCGTCGTGGACGACGCGCAGCACGTCGCAGGCGTCCTGGATGTCGCGGATCGCGAGCTCCTGGTAGATGCCGCGGTCGTCGAGGCCCTCGTGTGCGGCCTCGGCCAGCTGCTCGTCGTAGTCGTCGGAGCCGAGGATCGCCTGGTTGAAGATCGTGGGGTTCGAGGTGACGCCGCGCAGCGAGTCCTCCTCGACCAGCCGCTGCAGCTCCCCGGTGGTGATGAGGGCGCGCTTGATCTGGTCCAGCCAGACGCTGGTGCCGGCGGCGGTGAGGGCGGCGAGGCGCTCGTTGACCTGCTGCGTGGCCATGGGTGTCAGCTCTCCTTCGTGATCTCGGCTTTGAGGGGAAGGCCTTCGCGTTCCAGCTCCTGCCCGGCGAGCAGCGCTGCTCCGCGGACCCCGGCCTGGGGGCCGTAGCGGGCCAGCTCGATGCGGGTCTGCGTGCCGACACCCGGCAGGATGAAGCGGGCGGCCGACTCCCTGGCCGGATCGAGCAGCAGCTCGCCGGCCACGGAAACCCCGCCGCCGATGACGACGAGCTCGGGGTCGAAGATGTTCACGACGTTGGCGATGCCCACCCCGAGGCGTTCCCCGAGAATGCGCATGGCCTCACGCGCATCTGGGTCGCCGTTGCGGGCCGCGGCGACGACCGCGGTGCCGTCGCCCAGGCCGCGGGCCTCGCCGAGGCGGTCCAGCGCGCGGCCGGCGGCCATGTACTCCAGCGAGTCGTGGTGGGGCTGGCGGGCGGCGCGCGCCGGGGCTCCGTCGGTGAGGTCGGCCGCGACGATGATGTGGCCCAGCTCGGCCGCGGCGCCGGTGGCCCCGCGGTAGATGCGACCGTCGATGACGATGCCGCCGCCCACGCCGGTGCCGACCGTGAGCATCACGAGGGAGGCGGCGATGAGGTTGAGGTCGTCGTCATGGGCCTCGGCGAGCGCGGCGACCGTCGCGTCGTTGTCCACGAAGGCAGGGATCCCTACCCTGTCGGTGAGCAGCTGACGCAGCGGCACGCCTTGCAGCGGGATGTTGACCGAGCTGCGCGCGCTTCCTGTTTCGAAGTCGATCACGCTCGGCACGCCGATGCCGACGGCGTCGGCCGGGCCGGCATCCTCGATCGCGTCGGCGAGTTGGTCGACGAGTGCGTCGCTGTCGGAGAGGACCGTGGGGCGCAGGGCCGGCTCGGAGAGCACGCCGTCCTCGAGGACGGCGACCGAGACCTTGGTCCCGCCGACATCGACGCCGATCAAGCGATCGCCCACGCTGTGCACGTTAGCGACGTTGTACGGTCCCCCGGTGGCCGACGACCACGCGTTGGTGGAGCGCCTCCGGGCCGGCGACGAAGAGGCGTTCATGGACCTCGTCGTCCGCTGGTCCCCGTCGATGATGCGCGTCGCGCGCATGTACGTGCCCAGCGCGGCCGTCGCCGAGGACGTCGTGCAGGAGACCTGGCTGGCCGCGCTGCAGGGCCTCGACCGCTTCGAGGAGCGCTCGTCACTGCGCACCTGGGTCTTCAGCATCCTCGTCAACCGCGCCCGCACGCGGGGCGAGCGCGAGCGGCGCTCGATCCCGTTCGCCGCGCTCGCCCGTGAGGAGAGCGAGGGCGAGTTCGCCGCCGTCGACGCCGATCGCTTCGTCGGGGCGGGGGACGGCGCGGGCGCGTGGGCGGCACCGCCGGTGCGCTGGTGGGAGGAGCCCGAGCGCGCGCTGGCCTCCGACGAGGCGGTCGAGCGCATCGAGTCGGAGATCGCGAAGCTGCCGGAGATGCAGCGCATGGTGATCACCATGCGCGACGTGGAGGGGCTGTCTTCCGAGGAGGTGCGTAGCGCTTTGGCGATCTCCGAGACAAATCAACGGGTACTTCTGCACCGCGCGCGATCGAAGGTGCGGGCCGCCCTCGAGGACTACTACACCGATGCCTGACCTGCTCACTCGAATCTTCCGCCGCCGCAGCGGCGATCCGGGCCTCTCCTGCCAGGAGCTGGTCGAGCTGGTCACCGACTACTTCGAGGACGCGCTGTCGCCCGCCGATCGCGCGCGCTTCGACGCGCACATCGCCGGCTGCGAGGGCTGCACGATGTACCTGCGCCAGATGCGCGAGATGCTCGAGCTCCTCGGCGAGCTCACCACGGAGTCGATCTCGCCCCAGGCCGAAAGCGAGCTGCTGGCGACCTTCCGCGACTGGAAGGCCGGCCCGCCGTCCGCCGGCGCCTGAGGCGCCGCGCGGCGCTTACGGCCGCATCGAGGGAAGAGGTGGCGTTGGCCGCGGCCCTTGCCGGTTCGCTCCACACCGGCGGTGCCCCGCGCAACACGCTCCGGCCTGCGACGGCGTGCGGTCTCTTGCGTGCGGTCTTATGCATCACATGGATGCATAAGGCCGCACACGCCGAAGGACACCTTCCCCCTCGATGCGGTGGTAAGCGCATGCAGCGCCGAAGACGCGCCGCGGCAGAGCGAAAGCCGCGACGGGGCGGCTACCCGGTCTTCATCGCCCGCGCCACGAGCGCGTCGAACGTCCGCGCCGGCAGGACGCTGTGCAGCGCGCCCTGGACGCGGGCCCGGCGGCCGACGGTGTAGATCGCC
Source organism: uncultured Actinomycetes bacterium (assembly GCA_963807305.1). Taxonomy (GTDB): domain Bacteria; phylum Actinomycetota; class Thermoleophilia; order Solirubrobacterales; family Solirubrobacteraceae; genus JAOPZW01. Next base: position 327,784 of record CAWEBN010000008.1, on the reverse strand, counting down.
TTCGGGCGCTCGGCGGTGAGCGCGTGCTCGACGGCCTGTGCCGCCTCGTCGGGCGAGCTGGCGCCGGCGGCGATCTTGCGCGTGGCGGCCACCAGCGCCTCGAGCGGACGGGCGTAGAGGGTGCGCACGCGATCGGGCAGCGCGTCGATCGTCTCCTGCGCGCCCTGCTCGCCCTTGCGCCAGATCGGGGTGTCCAGCGCGCCGGGCTCGACGAGCGCGACGTGGAGGTCCCACGGGCGCAGCTCGCGCCGCAGCGAGGCACTCAGGCTGCGCACGGCCGCCTTCGAGGAGCTGTAGGGCCCGACGAAGGGCGTGTTGATGCGCCCGCCGATGGAGCCGATGTTGACGATCCGCCCCTGGCCGGTGCGGATCGATTCGAGCAGGGCCTGGGTGACGGCGAGCAGGCCGAAGACGTTGACCTCGTACTGGCGGCGCACCAGGTCGAGCGGGATGCCCTCCAGCGGCCCGGCGACCGCGATCCCGGCGTTGTTGACCAGCCCGGCCAGCGGCGCGCCGCCGACCCGCTGCGCGAGGCCCGCGATCTGGCCGGCGTCGGTGACGTCGACGAGCACCGGCTCGATGCCCGCGTCCTGCGCGCGCAGCGCGGCGCCGTCCTCCTCGCGGCGCACGCCGGCGAGGACGACGAAGCCGGCGCGGGCGAGCCGCAGGGCGGTCGCCTGCCCGATGCCGGTCGATGCGCCGGTGACCACGACGGTTCCTGAGCCGGACATGGCGGCCAACCCTAGTCGCCGTTCGCGGCGGCCTGGCCCAGGCAGTCCTTCATCCACGTCTCGTCGGAGAACAGCTCGGGCAGGTCCATCGCCGCGGCGACGTTGATCAGCATCCCCGTCGCGAAGAACCCCTGCAGCTCCAGCGCGTCGGCACCGCTCAGCTCGCGCACGACCTCGTACAGGCGTGCGTAGCTCCGGCGGACGGCCTCGCGCACCTCGTCGTCGCCGCAGGCCGCGTAGCCCTGCAGCTGCATGAGCAGCAGCGAGCGATCGGACATCAGCTCGCTGTAGGCGGCGCCCATGGCCGCCAGCGGCCCCTCCTCCCCGGCGCCGGCGGCCGCCTTGCGGAAGGTTGCCTCGATGAGGTCGCAGCCGCGTTCGACAGCGGCCAGGAAGAGCCCCTTCTTGGTCCCGAAGAGGCTGAAGGCGTAGGGCTGCGTGATGCCGACCTGGTCGGTGATCGCGCTGACGGCCGTGCCGTGCAGGCCGGTCTGCGAGAAGTGCTGGACCGCCGCCTCCACCAGGGCCTCACGGCGCTCGGGGGCCGTCTGGCGGGTGCGTGGCGAGGTCTTCGTGGCCATGGCTTGACAGGTTACTTAGTGGTCGCTAACTTCTCAACTAGTTAGCAGTCACTAAGAACTCCCGCCCACGGAGGAAGCCCGCCCCCATGTCTCCCGCCTCACCGAAGACCCGCACCGGCGCGACGCTCGCCGTCGTCTCGCTGGCCCTCTTCATGGTCGTGCTCGACAACCTCGTCGTCACCGTCGCGCTGCCCGCCATCCGCGAGGACCTCGGCGCCACGCTGCAGTCGCTCGAGTGGACGATCAACGCCTACACGCTCGCGTTCGCGGTCATGCTCATCCCGGGCGCGGCGCTCGGCGATCGCTTCGGCCGTCGCCGGCTGTTCCTCATCGGCCTTTCGCTCTTCACCGCGTCGAGCGCCGCCGCGGCGCTGGCGCCGACCACCGGCGCGCTCGTCGCCGCCCGCGCCCTGCAGGGCGTCGGCGGCGCCATCGTCGCCCCGCTGACCCTCACGCTGCTGGCCGACGCGTTCCCGGAGAACCGCCGTGGCGCCGCGCTGGGCATCTGGTCGGGCATCAGCGGCACCGGCGTGGCCCTCGGGCCGATCGTCGGCGGCGCCGTCGTCGACGGGATCTCATGGCACTGGATCTTCTGGATCAACGTCCCGATCGGGCTGGCCCTGCTGCCTGTCGCGGCGCGTGTGCTGCGCGAGAGCCACGGCCCGTCGCGCGGCCTCGACCTGCCCGGCCTCGGCCTGGTGTCGGTCGGCCTCTTCGCGCTCGTCTTCGGCCTCGTCCGCGGGCAGGCCGAGGGCTGGACGACGCCGCTGATCGTGTCGTCACTGGTCATCGGCGCCGTGCTCCTGGTGGCCTTCGTCGCGTGGGAGCTGCGCGCGAAGGAGCCGATGGTCCCGATGGGACTCTTCCGCAAGCGCACCTTCGCGGTGACCAACGCCGTGTCGTTCTTCATGTACTTCGGGACCTTCGGCTCGATCTTCCTGCTCACGCAGGTGCTGCAGTACGTGCTCGGCTACACGCCGTTCCAGGCCGGGGTCCGGATGCTCCTGTGGACCGGGGCCACGATGGTCGTCGCGCCGATCGCAGGCGTCCTCTCCGAGCGCATCGGATCGCGCGGCTTCATGGTCGCCGGGCTGGCGCTTCAGGCCGGCGCGCTGGCATGGTTCGCCGCCACCACGAGCACGACGGTGACCTTCGGCGAGCAGGCGATCGCGTTCGTGATGGCCGGCGCCGGCATGGGCCTCGTCTTCGCGCCGTCGGCCAGCGCGTTGCTGAGCGTCGTCAGTCCCGCCCAGGCCGGGCAGGCGTCGGGGACGAACAACGCCATCCGCGAGGTCGGCGGTGTCTTCGGGGTGGCCGTCCTGGCGACCGTGTTCAGCCAGTCGGGCGCGTTCACCTCGCCGCAGGGCTTCGTCGACGGCATCGTGCCCGCGCTGTGGGTCGCCTCGGCGGTGGTCGCCCTCGGCGCCGCCGTCGGCCTGGCGCTGCCGCGCCGCGCCCGCAAGGCGAGCGCCGCCGGCGAGCGCGGTCGGCGAGCCGGTCACCGTGTAGCCGGGGGCTACGCGCGCGCGACGATCGCGGCGACGTCGCGCGCGCAGCCCCAGGCCAGCGCCACGCCGGTGCCGCCGTGTCCATAGTCGTGCACGCAGCGCGACGCGCCCAGCGCCTGCTCCTCGAGGCGGATCTCGGGGCGCGCCGGGCGCAGGCCGACGCGATGTTCGATGACCCGCGCGCCGGCCAGCCGCGGCTCGATCGCGGCGCAGCGGCGGACGATCTCCGCGGCCATCGCCGGGTCGGGCTCGAGGCGCCAGTCGTCCTCGTCGGCGCAGCCACCGAGGACCACGTGGTCTCCGTGCGGGAACCAGCCCGCCCAGCGCGGCGCCGGCTCCTCCATGAAGAACTCCTCGAGTCCCGGGTTCTCGACGATCACATGCTGGCCGCGCACGGCACGCACGGTCGGGTCGGGCACGAGGTCCCGCGCGCCGACGCCGCTGCAGTTGACGACCACCGGTGCGGCGCCCGCCACGTCCGCCAGCGCGTCCAGCCGCCGCAGCTCGAGCTCGCCGCCGGCCGCCTCGAGGCGCGCGAGCAGGTAGTCGAGGTGGCGCGGCATGTCGACGACGGGCACCTCGACCGCGAAGGCGGCCGCGAAGCCCGGCGGCGCGTCGTCGCGCCGTACGACGTCGACGCCCGGGAACAAGAACTCGGGCGGGCCGTCCTCGCTGCTGCGCGCGGCGAGCATCCCGCGCGCGACGCGCACGCCGGTGCCCGGCTCGCCGGCGAGCGTGCGCAGCGCGCCGAGGCTCGCGAGGGCCCAGCGGCGCACGTCGTCGGCGGGCCCGGCGAACGACGAGCCCCACATCGCGCTCGCCGCGCGCGAGGTCGTCTCCTGCGGCGGCGCGGCCGCGAGGATGCGCACCTCCATGCCGCTCTCGGCCAGCTCGATCGCGCACGTGAGCCCGATCACGCCTGCTCCGATGACGAGCGCGTCGGCCATCGCCGCTGCAACCTATCGTCCCCGGCATGCACGAGCCCCTCGAGGGGATCGCGGACGCCGACGCGGTGCTCGGCCGTCCGTTCCCGCTCCCGTCTGCGCGGCTGCCGCTGGCCCGCTGGGTCGACGTGGTGCAGGTCGCCGAGCACGGGGCGGAGGTCGCCTGGAACCTCGACGACACCCGCGCCGGAGCGCCTGGGCGCCTGGCGCTCTACGCCGGCGCGGCCCCCGCGCCCGAGCACGACCTGCCCGACGCGCACGAGGCCGAGGGCGCGGACGGGATCGCCGTGCGCACGGCCGCGCTGCCCGAAGCGCAGCCGTCGCTGCGGCCCGTGACCGAGTTGCGCTGGCAGCGCGACGGCCTGCATCTGCGGCTGACGGCGCAGGGGCCGTGGGACCTCGAGGCCCTGCTGGCGCTGGCACGTTCGGTGTAGGGTCGCGGGCGCATTGGGCGGGCGCCTGCATCGCAACGAGTACATGGGGATGGCCGGTGGCGCACTGCTGGCCGTGAGCGTGTTCCTGCCCTGGTACGGGACCGATCCCAAGAACCGCTTCGCGTCCATCGACGGCGCCCGCGGCACCCAGAGCTGCTGGGAGGTCCATCCGATCCTCCGCTGGCTCTTGCTCGCCGCCTCGGTGGCGCCCTTCATCCTTGCCTACATCATCGCCACGGACGCCAAGCTGTCGTGGGCGCGCGGGGAGATGACGATGGTCACGTCGATCGCCGCGCTCGGCCTGATCTTCTACAACGGCGTGATCGACCGCCCCGGCGAGCCCTCGGCCGCCATCTCGGTGAAGTACGGCTGGTTCCTGGCCCTGTTCGCGACGCTGCTCATGATCGCCGGGTCGGCCATACGCTCCTCCGAGACCGAGCGCGCCCGCAAGCCCCCGGGAACGATCTAAGGAGCCGCATGTCCGACGCGAGCCCGACCCGCCCCGACCGCAACCTCGCGCTCGAGCTCGTGCGCGTGACGGAGGCGGCTGCCCTCGCCGCGGCGCGGATGATCGGGATGGGCGACAAGGAGGCCGCCGACCAGGCCGCGGTCGACGCGATGCGCGTCGTCCTCGAGACGGTGCACATGGACGGCATCGTCGTCATCGGCGAGGGCGAGAAGGACGAGGCGCCGATGCTCTACAACGGCGAGAGCATCGGCGACGGCAGCCCGCCCGAGGTCGACATCGCCGTCGATCCGCTCGAGGGCACGCGGCTCGCCGCGCAGGGACGGCCGAGTGCGCTGGCCGTCATCGCGCTGAGCCCGCGCGGGACGATGTTCGATCCCGGGCCGTGCGTCTACATGGAGAAGATGGCCGGCGGGAGCGACGTCGCCGACCTCCTGTCGCTCGACCGGCCGCTGGGCGAGACGCTGGCGCTGGTGGCCGAGCGCCGGGCCTCCGCCATCCGCGACATCATGGTCGTCGTCCTCGACCGCCCGCGCCACGAGGACGGCATCCAGGCCATCCGCGATGCGGGCGCCCGCGTGCGCCTCATCACCGACGGCGACGTGAGCGCCTCGCTGCTCTCGGTCTCGGACCGCTCGCCCGTGAGCCTGCTGTGGGGGATCGGCGGGACGCCGGAGGGCGTCATCTCGGCTGCCGCGATCAAGGCCTTCGGCGGAGCCTTCATCGGGCGGCTGTGGCCGCGCGACGACGGCGAGCGCCAGGCGGCGATCGACGCCGGCTACGACCTCGACCGCGTGCTCGACCAGGACGAGCTCGTGCGCAGCGACGACTGCTTCTTCTCGGCCACGGGCGTGACCGACGGCGACGTCCTGCAGGGCGTGCGCTACGAGGGCAGTGCGGCGACCACCGAGTCGATCGTCATGCGCGCGCGCACCGGGACGGTGCGCCGCATAAGCGCGCGCCACAACCGGCCGAAGCTGCGCGCCTACATCGGCGAACGCTACGGCTAGAAGAGCGCCGGCGCGGCGAGCTTGACGCCCTCTGCGTCCAGGTAGAACGGCGCGCTCGTGCGGTCGCTCCTGAGGCCGATGCTGTCGGTCGTGGCCGGCAGCGCGCGGTTGGCGTTCACGACGCTCAGCGTGAACGGGCCGCCCGACCCGGCGAAGCGCCGGGTGGCCTGCATCTGGCCGCCCTGCAGCAGCCAGGCGGCGTTGTAGCGCGTCAGCAGCGGGCTGCGCGGGACGGCGGGCTGGCGCGACACCGGCACGAGGACGCCGCCGTGGCCGGACAGCAGGCGCACGGCGAGGCCGCCGCCGCGGCTCGAGTTGTACGTGTAGGCGACGCGGGTGCTGTTGGTGGCGGTCTCGCGCGCCAGCGTGCTGGTCAGCCGCTTCGGGGCGCTCGACGATCCGAGTGCCCAGTAGTAGACGCCGGGCTTCGGGCCGCCGCCGCGGCGCACGAAGGCCAGCCGGCCGAGCTCGATGCTGGGCGCGGTCTCGCTGTAGGTCTTCGAGGCGAGTTTGGCGATCTTCTGCTCGGTGCCCGCGGCCAGGTCGTAGGCGTAGACGTCGCACCCGGCGATGGCGGACGTGCCCTGGCAGCGCGAGTAGACCGCCAGCAGCCGCCGGCCGGCCGCCGCGAACTGGGTCGAGCCGATCTGCGGGCGCGCAGGCGCGCCGAAGTCGGCGATCGCCGGCGTGGTCACCGAGCCGTTGGGCGCGCGAACGGCCAGCCGCCAGCGCCCGCCGCCGGCCGGCGCCGCCCACGCCTGGTAGCCGCCGTTGGCGGCCAGGTTGCGGGCGCCCGGAGCCGCGGTGACGAGGGTGTCGGCGCTCGCGGCGCTGGCGGTCGCGGCCAGCAGGGCGGTGGCGAGCACGGCAGCGGTCGGGATGCGCATGGCCTTGGAACGCCGGTGGGGCGCGAAGGTCACGACGCCAGTCGCGTGTCGGTGCGCTCGCTCGGCGGCGACGTCGACGGATCGGGGACGTCGTCGGGCGACCCGAAGCGCCCGACCCGCGAGGGCTCGAGGTCCAGGCGGGCCAGCGAGCGCAGGAAGCCGTGGGTGACGATCACGTGGATACGCGACTGCGTGTTCGTGTAGACGAAGCGGCTCAGACGCGACGCGATGGCGGGGTAGAAGTTCGCCACGGCGACCTCGACGGCGACGTTGACCGTGCCCGGCTGTTCGCCCGGGCGGCGCTCGACGTCGATCTCCAGGTAGCCGTCGCCGCCGCGACCGCGGCGGGCCACCAGCAGTCCCCGCGCGATGCGCCAGCGCACGACCCCGCGGCGGTCGTCCATCTCGTACTCGGGCGCCTGGAAGGTGAGCAGCTTCAGCGGCCGGAAGAGCAGGCAGACGTAGCGTTCGCCCTCGGTGTAGTAGACGCGGATGAGGCCGAGGGTCGCGCGCGAGAGGAAGCGCCAGTAGGTGCGCGCGAGGCGCTCGAGGTACTCCGGCGACCACAGCCCGTCGATCCGCTCGGCCGGCAGCACGACCTCGGCCGACTGGACGGAGCGCACCGCGCCGGTGGAGCGGTCGATCTCGGTCACGTCGTCGACGTCACGCACGATGCGCAGCCACTCCGGGAGGGCCTGGACGAACACCTTGCGCAGGCCCACCACGACGGCGACCAGCAGCGCGGCCACGGCAGCGACGAGGGCGGCGGGCACGGCGGGAGCCTACCCCGCGTCTTCGGACAGGGCCTCCCGAACGGCGTCGTCGAAGCCCAGCGGCGCATCGTTGATTCCCGCCGGCGGCTCGGCTGCGCACGAGCATCTCGGCGCTCAGCCCTTGGACCAGCGGCCGCGCGACGCCGGTGTCGACGGGGGTCACGAGGCCGAGCCAGTACGACGACAGGCGGGGCGTGAGGACCGGCACGCGCACCACCAGCGGCGCGCGGCGCCCGGCCACGGCGGCGTAGCGGTGCATCATCTCGCGATAGCTGAGCACGTCGGCGCCGCCGAGCTGGACCTCGCTCGGCGCGTCCGTCGTCGCGAGCGAGGCCAGCGTCGCGACCACGTCGCGGATCGCCACCGGCTGCGTGCGCGTGTCGATCCAGCGCGGGCACACCATCGCCGGCAGGCGCTCGACGAGGTGGCGCAGGATGAGGAACGAGGCGCTGCCCGCGCCGATGACCATCGCCGCGCGCACGTGGACGGTGGCGGGTGCCGCGGCGGCCAGGATGTCCGCGACCTCCTCGCGGCTGCGCAGGTGCTCGGAGTCGCCGCCCTCCAACCCGCCGAGGTAGACGACGCGCCGCACGCCGGCGGCGCTCGCGGCCCGCGCGAAGGCCTGGGCGCCCGCGCGGTCGCGCTGCGCGAAGGTGCCGTCGCGGCCGCCGCCCATGGAGTGCACGAGGTAGTAGGCGACGTCGACGCCCTCGAGCGCCGGAGCGAGCGTGGGCTCCGCGAGGACGTCGCCCTGGACGACCTCGGCCTCGCTGGGCAGCTTCGCGCGGCTCGGGTCGCGCGCCAGGCAGCGGACGTGCATGCCGCGGCGCAGCAGGTCGGGCGCCAAGTGGCCGCCGATGTAGCCGGTGGCTCCGGCGATGAGGACCTGGGTCACCCTCTGGCTACGGTTCGCGCGGCGCGGGAGATGAGCCCCGGCGGGTGCGTCGTCCGTACCGGTCACGATGGCTGGGCCGATGGCAGATGGGCTGAGCATTCGCGAGGTCGCCGAGCAGACCGGGCTGGCGCCCGGCACGATCCGCATGTGGGAGCAGCGCTACGGCTTTCCGAGCCCGCGTCGCACCGCCTCGGGCTACCGGCGCTACGAGCCCGAGGACGTGGAGACGCTGCGCCGCGCGCGCGCCCACCGCGGGCGTGGGCTTTCGGTGAGCGCCTCGCTCGAGCGCGCGCGGGAGACCGGGGCGACGTCGGACCATCCGTCGATCTTCGCCGCGGTGGCGGCCACCGACCACGGCGCCCGGGCGCAGGTGCTGCGCAAGTCGACGCTGGTGGCGCTGTCGCGCGCGATCGAGCACGAGCTGCTCGCCCGCGCGGCCGCGCCGGTGCTCTTCGGCGCCTTCCAGCGCGAGCGCTTCTATCGCGCGCTCGAGCCGCGCTGGCGGCGGATGGCGCGCCACGCCGACGCGGCCACCGTCTTCGCCGACTTCGCGGCGCTGCGGCGGACGTCGGGCGCTCCTGTGGAGGTGCCGATCGCCGAGGGCGAGGCGCTCGCGAACGAGTGGGCCGTGATCGTCGACGCCCCCGGCTACGCGGCGTGCCTGCTGGCCTGGGAGCAGCCGGGCGCGATCGAGCCCGCAGGCCCGGACGACCTCGATCGCCGCTTCGAGGCGATCTGGACCATCGACCCGCGCGCGACGCGCCGCGCCGCGCAGGCGGCCGCGCGGCTGGCGGGGAACGTCGACGCGGCGTATGGCCGACGGCTCGAGGAGCTGCTGGCCGATCGCCCGCTCGCAATGGAGCAGCCGGTGCCCGCGCTCACCGCCCTGACCAACCGCATGCTGGCCTACGTCGAGAGCATGCGCTAGACGAGCTCGACGACGACCTGGTCGCCGGGGAGCGCCGAGCCCTCGCCGGCCGTCACGATCGCGAAGCCGTCCGCGCCGAGCATCGAGCTGAGCTGGTGCGAGCCCTGCGGCCCGGTCGGCGTCGCGAAGCCGTCGTGGAGGGTCACGCGGACGCACTCGTCGCGGTCGGGGTGGCGCGGGATGGCGGCGTCGAGGTGGCACACGATCCGCTCGGGCTCGTGCGGGGCGCCCTGCATCGCGCCGAGCGCCGGGCGGGTGAAGAGCATGAACGTGACCATGGCCGAGACCGGGTTGCCGGGCAGGCCGAAGACGAGCGCGTCGCCGCGCGTGCCGAACCAGGTCGGGCGTCCGGGACGCAGGGCGACGCGCCAGAAGACCTCGTCCACCCCGAGCGCCTTCGAGTGCGGGCTTGACGTGGTCGTGGGGACCGACCGAGACGCCGCCCGAGAGCACGAGCACGTCGGCCTCCTCGAGGGCCGCTGCGATGGCCGCGCGTGTGGCCTCCTCGGTGTCCTCGACCGTGTCGGTGCGCAGCACGCGCGCGCCGGACTGCGTCGCCAGTGCCGCCAGCGTCGCGCCGTTGGAGTTGTGCAGCTGGCCGGGACCCAACGGGCCGCCGGGGGCGACCAGCTCGTCGCCGGTCGCCAGCACCACGACGCGAGGGCGGCGGGCGCAGGACACGGTTCCGCGGCCGGCCACGACCGCGATGCCGATCTCGGCCGCGCCGATGCGGGTGCCGGCGGGCAGGACGGTCTCGCAGGCGTTGATGTCGTCGCCCGCGGGGCGCAGGTTGCGGCCGGGCGTCACCTCGTCGTCGAGGGTCACGGTGTCGCCGTCGACCGTCACGAGCTCGACCTGCAGGACGGCGTCGGCGCCCTCGGGCACCGCCGCGCCGGTCGAGATCCGCACCGCCTCGCCGTCCTGGACGCCGACGTCGGCGGGAGCCCCCGCGCGCGCCTCGCCGACGATGCGCAGCGCGCGCCCGGCGGGCCCGGCCCGCACCGCGAACCCGTCCATCGCGCTGTTGGCGAACGAGGGCACGTCGCGGTCGGCCACGACATCCTCGGCCAGCACGCGGCCGAGCGCGTCCTGGACCGCGACGTCCTCGGATGCCAGCGGGTGCACGGCGGCGAGCACCTTGGCGCGCGCTTCGTCGATCGGTAGGGCCATGCCCAGATGATGGCTGCCGTCGGCCGAGACTGGTATCCAGGGTGGCGATGCCCGACGTCCCGTTCGGCGCGCGACGCCCCCATCCGGTCGCCGACGTGCCGCCCGCAGCGCTCGCGGACGGCCAGGCGCCGGCCAAGGGCTGGCTGCTCGCGCTCGTGGCCGCGCGGCCGTTGCGCGACGCGCCGGCGTTGCCGTTGCCCGACCTCGCGCGCGACGCCCCCGCGCTCTGCGGGGCGGCCCTGCGTGCGGTCGGGTCGGACGCCGAGCTGCGCCGGCTGGAGCGCGGAGGCGATCTGGCCCGCCTCGCGGCTCGCGCGGGCGAGCTGGCGGGCGCGGGCGGCCCGGCCGCCGCGGTGGCGGCGGTCGCGGCGCTGCGCGCCGCGCTGTGGGAGGCGCTGACGGTGACCATGGCGCCACTCGACGCGGCGACCACCGCGGCGCTCGCCGAGCGTCTGGCCTTCGTGTGCGACGCGGTCGCCGCGGCGACGCTGGGCGCCACGTCCCCCGGCGCGGCCGCGCCGCCCGCGGGCGCCGCCCCCCGGCCCGGCGTGGCCGCCGCCCCAGCCGAGGCCGTCCCGGCGGCGGGCGCCGCGTCCCCGTCCGGCGTGGCCGCCGCCCCAGACCAGGCCGTCGCGGCGGTGGGCGCCGCGTCCCCGTCCGGCGTGGCCGCCGCCCCAGACGAGGCCGCCCCGGCGGCGGGCGAGGACGCGGTCGCGAGCTTCCGCCTGCGCGACGCACGCGGCGACTGGCAGGGGGCCGTCGAACGCCTGGCCGCCGGCGCGCGCCCGTTCGCGCTGCTCGCGGTCGAGGTCGACGACGCGCCGCGGCTCGCCGCCGCCGACGCGCAGGGCGCCGCCGAGGCGCTCGCGCGCGTCGAGCAGGCGGTCCGCGCCGAACTGCGCCCCAGCGATGTCATGGGCCGCGAGGAGGACGGGCGCCTGTGGGTCGTCGCTGCCGAGCTCGGCGCCGCCGGCGCCCGCGCGCTGGCGGGGCGGCTCGCCGATGCCGTCGCCGCCGTGCAACCGCCGCGAGGGGCACCGCTCACCGTCTCGATCGGGTTGGCGGCCAGTCCGGCCGGCGGCGCCGACCGCGACGAGCTCACCGCGCGCGCGGAGGAGTCGCTCTACGCGGCGCGGGCGGCGGGGGTGCCGATCGCGTGAGCGTCTCCGCTCGCGCTTTGTGTGGTGCGTCTCCGCTCGCGCTTTATGTGGTGCGCGGCGCTTCGAACAGCATCATCGAGGGAAGGGAGGCGGCCGGCGGTTCGGGGCCGGGGTCGTCGTCCCCACGAGCGTGTGTCTTGGGGGTGCGATCGCGCGTGTTTCGCAACAGTCCTTTGGAGACGCCCAGGGGGTGGTCGCTCTTTACGCACCTATGGGATGGATAGGAGCGGCCACCCCCTCGGGTCGCCCGCGGAAGGTGTTGCAAGAAACGCTCGAAGTGCGCAGGGACTCCGCGCCGGGCCCGTCGGCGAAGTAGCGCGCGCGGGGGCGGAGCCGCGCGCGTTCGGGCCGCCGCTGCTCCCTTCCCTCGATGCGGCAGTAAGCGCCGCGCAGCGCCCGAGACGCCACGCGGAGAACCCTTACGGCCCTACGGCGTCGGCGTCGGCGTCGCGCACGCCGCCGGTGCCCGCGAAGGGCGGCGGCGCGGGGACCGGCGGGTCCATGAAGGCGCCGCGCTGGGGCACCACGCCGATCATGCTCGTCTCGGTCATGCCGACAGCCTGGGCGACCGCCGAGGTGAGGTCGTAGCGCGCGCCGTTCGCGAACGGGCCGCGGTCGATGACCGGCACGGTGACCGACTTGCCGGCGAAGAAGACCGAGACCGGCGTGCCGCACGGCAGGGTGCGGTGGGCGACGCCGAGCAGCGCGTGGCTCATCACCTGTCCGCACGCCGTGTGCTTGCCGTAGAAGCCGGGGCCGAACCAGGTCGCACGGGCGGGGCGGTAGACCGTGACGCTGGTGGTGAGCGGCGCGGCGTCGGCGGCCTGGACCTGGGTGCCGGCGATGAGCGCGCGGACGGCGAAGCTGCCGATCTCGTCGGTGCGCCAACGCGCCAGGAAGGTGCCGTCGGGAGCCACCGTCGTGGTAGCGGTCTGCGTCCACGCGCCACCGGGCACCTGGCGCTGGATCTGCAGCGTCCGGCCGGCCTGTTCGGTGCCGAGCGCGCCGCGGAAGCGCAGCGTGTTCCCGAGCATCTCCGCGGGCCGCGTGAAGAGCGACGGCGTGGCGGCCGACGCGCTGGCGGCAGCGCTGAACGCGCCCGCGGACAGGATGGCAATCAGGATCGCGATGTAGCGGCGCACGGGGGGCTTGGTCCTCGTTCGGCGGCCTACGGGGTGAGCTGACGGGCTCGCGCCGGACGAGCGGCGCTACCGGTGCGTGGTCCGGATTCGCCCCAGCGGACCGACGTGCGATCCGCAGTGGTTCCCCCGCTCTTCGGGCGTCAGGCGCCCGAAGACTCGGCAGACGCGCGGCAGCCTACCCCAATCATGGGCGCGGCAAGCGTTCAAACGCCGACTTCAGCGCACGGCCCCCGGCGGCGAGGCCGATCTGCGCCAGTTCGCCGGTGGCCTGCACCGCGGTGATGACGAGATGGGCGCCGCGCGGCACGCCGTCGTCGTCGGCGCGCGGCGAGGCGTAGCCCGCCGGCGGGATCTGCCCAGCGCCGGCGCGCGGGGGCGCGGCGTCGGCGGCAGGCTTCGCGCGAGCGGCGGGCTGGGCCTTCGTCGCTGCGCGCGGCTTGGGCTTGGCCTTCGCGGCCGCCCGCGGCTTCGCGGGCGCCTTCGCCGGAGCCGACGCGGCCGTCGTCGCCTTCGCGCCGGAGCGCTCGCGCCGGACGCTGGGGCGCTGGGGCCGCGTGTTGGGCAGGCTGCCGAACACGTCGCGGTCGCCGTTGCCGCCGGAGGAGGAGTCGCTCGAAGCCATGGCCATGATTCTGCCGCACCGCTCCAGCGAGGCCCCTCACGCCCCGAAACTTGAAACGAACAGGCCCGTTTCACGTATTAGCGTCGATGGGAAGGCCCTGAGGGGCCGGAACCTTGAGCGCATGGCGTCGGGCGCCGTATCATCACCGGCTACGCTGGGACTGTACGTTGGGGCGGGGTACGCTCGCGACACGGCTCCCCAGCACCCCTCCCAGTAGAGATTCATGCCGGGCCCCCCGACCCGGCGAACCGAACGGACGCACATGTCAGTAGTTGAACTTCAGGAACTCGAAGAGATCAAGGGCCTCGTCGCCAGGGGCCAGCAGGTAGGCGTGCTCACGTTCGCCGAGATCGCGGATGCGGTCTCCGAGCTGGATCTCGACGAGTCCGACGTCGAGGAGCTGCACGGCTTCTTCGAGAAGTCGGAGATCGAGCTCGTCGAGGAGATCGACCCGGCTGCCGCCGCCTCCAAGGAGGTCGAGCGCGCGCCCGACAAACGCGGCCGGCGCAAGCCGAAGACCACGCTGGACCTGCGCCCGGACATGACCACCGATTCCCTTCAGCTCTTCCTGAAGGACATCGGCAAGGTTCGTCTGCTGACGGCGCAGGAGGAGGTCGACCTGGCCAAGCGCATCGAGCGCGGCGACCTCGACGCCAAGCAGAAGATGGTCGAGTCGAACCTGCGCCTGGTCGTCTCGATCGCCAAGAACTACCGCAACCAGGGCCTGCCGTTCCTGGACCTCATCCAGGAGGGCACCCTCGGGCTCGTCCGCGCGGCCGAGAAGTTCGACTACCGCAAGGGCTTCAAGTTCTCGACCTACGCGACCTGGTGGATCCGCCAGGCCATCGCGCGTGCCCTGGCCGACAAGGCACGCACGATCCGCATCCCCGTGCACGTGGTCGAGAAGCTCAACAAGATCGGGCGCGCCGAGCGCAAGCTCGTCACCGAGCTCGGGCGCGAGCCCACGGCCGACGAGATCGCCGAGGTCACGGGCATCGACCCGGAGGAGGTCGACTCGATCAAGCGCTCCGCGCAGGCGCCGGTCTCGCTCGAGAAGCCGGTCGGCGACGAGGAGGAGTCCGAGTTCGGCCAGTTCATCGCCGACGAGCGTGCAGAGTCGCCGTACGAGCGCGCCGCGGAGATCCTGACCAAGGAGGCGCTGCGCGAGGCGCTGGAGAACCTCTCCTACCGCGAGCGCCGCGTGCTCGAGCTGCGCTACGGCCTCGGCGGCGAGCACCCGCGCACGCTCGACGAGGTGGGGCGGACGTTCAACGTCACGCGCGAGCGCATCCGCCAGATCGAGAACCAGTCGCTCAAGAAGCTGCAGTCGCTGGCCGAGGCGCAGAAGCTGCGCGACGTCGCCTAGCCGGGCGCGGCTCATCAGGATGTGCGAAGGGCTCCCGAGAGGGAGCCCTTCGCCGTTGCGGGAGCTGTCGCGGGGCTAGGCGCAGAAGGCCGAAGCCGGGACCCAGCCGGTGACGACGTAGGTCTTGCCGTTCTTCGAGTTGGTGGCGATGCGCTTGCCGTGGTGCCACACGCCCTTGGCGCTGCCCTTCGTGACGCGCACGGTGCGGTCGACGTGGAAGTGCTCGCCCTTGAAGATCGTGCCAACGAAGATCTTGCCCGGCGCGGGGGCGTCGATGTAGGCGCTCTTCACGCACACGGTCATGGTCTTCGAGTGCTTGGCAGGAGCGCTGTCCGCCGAGGCGGCCGCGGTGATGGTGCTGGCGCCCAGGGCCGCGACGGCGGCGGCCGACAGGGCGATGCGATGGAGCTTGCGGGTCATGGTGGCGGGGTCCTTGTGACGAGAGAGGAGGGTTGGTCGGAACATGGTGCCGGTGCCCGCGCGCCCCGCGGACCCACCTGGGTGGCGGCCTTCCACACCTGCCTGACGTCCGTCCAGCGCGCCCCTCGCGCCCTTCAGCGGGCGGCCCCGGAAGCCGATTCCGAGGGCAATGAGCTTCGACCTTCACTTCTGCCTGCACTACCTCATCGAGCACGGCGGCTCCGACCTTCACCTCAAGGTCCCGTCGCCGCCCGTCGTCCGCGTCGACGGCGCGATGCACCCGGTCGACGGCCTCGCGCCGCTGACGCCCGAGGACACCGAGCGCGCGGTGACCGAGATGCTCGGCGAACCGGACAAGCTGCACGAGTTCCGCGAGGACGGCGAGGTCGACTTCGCCTACTCGATTCCCGGCCTGGCCCGCTTCCGCTGCAACGCCTTCCGCCAGCGCGGCTCGGTCTCGCTCGTCATCCGTGCCATCCCGGTGTCGATCAAGACGATCAACGAGCTCTCGCTCCCGCCCGTCATCCGCGAGCTGGCCGAGGAGGAGCGCGGGATCGTGCTGCTCACCGGGACCACCGGCTCGGGCAAGTCGACGACGCTGGCCGCGATGATCGACCACATCAACTCGACCCGCCGGCGCCACATCGTGACCGTCGAGGACCCGCTCGAGTTCCTCCACGAGGACAAGAAGTCGATCATCAACCAGCGCGAGGTCGGGATGGACACCGGCTCGTTCAAGCGCGCGCTGCGCCGCGTCCTGCGCCAGGACCCCGACGTCATCCTCATCGGCGAGATGCGCGACGAGGAGACGGTCCACACCGCGCTGAGCGCGGCGGAGACCGGCCACCTCGTCTTCTCGACGGTCCACACCGTCGACGCCGCGGAGACGGTCAACCGCCTGATCGACTTCTTCCCGCCGCACATGCACAACCAGGTGCGCGCGATGATCGCCTCGACGCTCAAGGGCGCCGTCTCGCAGCGCCTCGTCCCGACGATCGACGGCAGCGGCCGCATCGCCTGCTGCGAGGTCCTGCGGATGACCGGGCGCGTGCGCGACATGATCACCGACCCCGCCCAGACCGGGAAGCTGCCGGAGGTCATCGCCGAGGGCTCGTTCTACGGGATGCAGACCTTCGACCAGCACCTCTTCGAGCACCTGAAGTCCGGCCGCGTCGAGATGGACACCGCCATCCAGTTCGCCACGAGCCCGCACGACTTCAAGCTCCTCGTCGCCGCCGACGGCAAGCGCGGCACGACGATGGACGACCTCAACGACGCCCAGAGCCGGCGCACGCTGGCCGCCTAGCGGCCGCCGCTTGACGCTCGCCGCATGGACCGACAACGTGTCGGTCCATGCAGACGACACTCGCGCAGTTCAATGAAACGGCGTCCACCGAGGCGTTCGCCCTCCAGAACTCGTACCTGCTGAAGGTCCGCCTCGACCAGGGCGCGATCCGCGCCAAGCAGGGGTCGATGGTCGCCTACCAGGGCGACGTCAGCTTCGAGCACGCCGGGTCCGGCGGCATGTCGAAGTTCATGAAGAAGGCGCTGACCGGCGAGGGCCAGGACCTCATGAAGGTCTCAGGGACCGGCGAGGTCTTCCTGGCCGACGGCGCCCAGCACGTGCACCTGATCAAGCTCGAGGGCGGCGAGCAGGTCACGGTCAACGGGCGCAACCTCCTCGCCATCGACGCCGACATCGACTGGGACATCCAGAAGGTCGCGGGCGCCAGCGGCATGATGGGCGGCGGCCTCTTCAACACCGCCCTGCGCGGCGACGGCTGGGTGGCGATCCTCTCCGACGGCAACCCCGTGCTGCTCGACGTCGGCTCGGCGCCGACCTTCGCCGACGCGCAGGCCGCGATCACCTGGTCGCAGGGCGTCACGACGTCGATCAAGACCGACTTCAAGCTCTCCAAGACGCTGACCGGGCGCAGCTCCGGCGAGTCGATCCAGATGGCCTTCGGCGGCCAGGGCTGGGTCCTCGTCCAACCGTCGGAGGGACGCGTCGGTGCGCCGCAGGGCAGCGGCGGAGGCGGGCTGGGGAACCTGCTCGGCGGCTGAGCGCGCTACGCAGCGACCGGCTCGCCGGCGATGTCGTGCGCGGTCAGCTCCTCGAGCCGGCTCGCGGCCGCCCGCAGGCGGTCGGCGACATCCTGCGCGTCGGTGGCGGCGCCCGCCAGCGACGACGACGTGGCGCCCGCCTGGGTGATGGCGGCCGTGATGCGGTCCATGCCGGCGTGCTGGCGCTCGGCGGCGCCCGCGATGTCGCGCGCCGCGCCGGCCGAGGTCTCGCCCGCAGCCTGCAGGAGCGTGATCGCGTCGGTCGCCCGGTCGGCGACGGCGACGCCCTCCTCGACCGTGCGGGCCCCGGCGGTGGCGGCGTCGGCGGCCGCGGCGGCCGCGCCCGCGATCTCGGCCAGGATGGCGTCGATGCGGGCGGTCGCCTCGCGTGACTCCTCGGCCAGAGAGCGGACCTCGTCGGCGACGACGGCGAAGCCGCGCCCGTGCTCGCCGGCACGCGCGGCCTCGATCGAGGCGTTGAGGGCCAGGAGGTTGGAGCGCTCGGCCAGCTCGCGCACGGCGACGGTGATCTCGCCCGCGCGGCGGACGTGCTCGGCCAGGCCGCGCACGTCCGCGGCGACGGTCTCGACGCGCCCGCCGGCCTCGCGCATGCGCGTGACCATCGCGGCGACGGCGTCGCCACCCTCGGCGGTCAGGCGCTGGGAGTCCTCGGCCCCGGCCGCCACGGCGAGGGCGTCCTCGGCGGCGCGCGCCGCGTCGGCGCGGACGTCCGCCACGGCGCGAGCGACGTCCTCGATGGCGCTGTGCTGCTCATCGGCCGCGCGCGCGCCGGCGCTGGTCTGGGCCACGAGGCGCTCGACGCCGGCGAGGACGAGGGCCGCGGTGTCGGCTGCGCTGCCCGAGAGCTCGCCGTAGCGGGCCAGGGTCATCTCGCGATCCTGCACCGAGGCGTCGAGCCGGGCCACGATGCTGTCGAGCTCGTCGTTGCGCGCGTCCAGCGCGGCGTTCTTGGCCTCGAGGTCTGCGGTGTGCAGCTCGGCCTGGCGCCAGCTCACGAGCAGGGCGACGATCTCGATGACGACGAAGAAGGCGTGGATGGCGACGCGCCCGAGGATGTCGGGCAGCGTGTGCGTGCCCTCGCCGAAGACCTGCTCAGGGGCGACGACGCCGACCACCGCATGGTGGAAGACGACGAAGCCCACCGACAGCGCGAACGGCAGCCAGTCGAGGTAGAGCCCGACCGCGGGGAGCATCGCGAAGAAGAGGAAGTGCGCCTGGACGGCGCCGTTGGCCAGGTGCACGAGCATGGCCGACCCGGTCATGAGGCCGAGGGCCGCGACGCACGAGCGGCTGCGGCGCGAGAGCCGGCGCGAGCCGGCCAGCAGGGCCGTGATCACGAGCGGCGCGAGATCGACCACCATGTGGGTGACGGTGCGTCCGGTCAGCAGCCCGTAGGCGGCCAGCGCCGGCACGTGGAACCAGAGGACCGCGACGATCCAGCGGTGGCGGCGCTCCCACAGCTCGTCGGGCAGGCCGGCGAGCCTGGGCAGGGCAGTGGTCAGCGAGCGCATGCGCATGCGCGTGTGGTCGGCCAATGTGCACGGGTTTTGAGCCCAGAGCAAAGGTTGGCGTAACTTCACTTGGTAAAGTGTTGGGACATGGCGCCCGATCCCACGTGTCCCGTCTGCCGTACGGCAGACATCGTCTGCGGCAAGTGGACGCTGCTGCTGGTGCGCGATCTGGCCGAGGGACGCTCGCGCTTCTGTGAGCTCGAGCGCTCGCTGAACGGCATCAGCCCGCGCACCCTCTCCCTGCGCCTGCGGGCCCTGGAGGAGGAGGGGATCGTCGAGCGCCAGACCTTCGCCGAGGTCCCGCCGCGGGTCGAGTACTCGCTGACCGACAAGGGCCGCGCGCTGATCCCGATCATCGAGGGCATGCGCACCTACGGCGAGCGCTGGCTGGGCGCCGAGTGCGCCACCGAGCCGGCGATGGGCCTCGAGCCCGTCGCCGTCGCCGTCTAGCGCAGGCCTCTTCCGAGCCACCGCAACTCGGGCTCGCGTTGCGAGTCCTAGGCGTGTGGCAGGAGATCGTGCAGGCGTTGCGCCCTCCGCACGGCGAGCTACCCTCGCCGCGGTGGGTGGGACGACGATCACGCGTCGGCGCGCCCTCGTCCTCGGCGCCGCCGCCGGCCTGGGATCGCTGCTCGCGCGGCCGTTGGTTGCCCTCGGCAGGGGTGCGCCGGCACGGGCACGCGGCTTCGGCATGGCCGTCGGCCCCGGGGATTTCGAGGGTGCCACGAGCCGGGTGCTGCGCGCGCCGCGGCGCTTCGACCTGCTCGGCGTGCGCGGCCCGGACGCGGCGCACGGTCGCTTCGAGATGCGCGTGCGCCGCCGCGGCGCGAGCTGGAGCCCGTGGGTGGCGCTGGCCATCCACGGCGACCACGCGCCCGACACGGGCACCGGCGAGCGGGCCTCCGATCCGGTGTGGGCCGGTGGCTGCGACGAGCTGCAGCTGCGCACCACGCACCGGCTGCGCGGGGCGCTGCGCGTGCACTTCGTCTCCGTCCCGGCCGCGGCGCGCCGGTCGCCGATTGCGCGCGCGGCCGCCAGCCCCAAGCAGCAGGCCGCGCCCCAGCCCGGGACGCCTCCGGCGATCATCCCCCGCGCGGCGTGGGGGGCCGACGCGGTGCCGCCGCGCGCGGCGCCCGACTACGGCGTGGTCCAGCTGGCCTTCGTGCACCACACGGTCACCGCCAACGACTACACACCCGACCAGTCGGGCTCGATGGTGCTCGCCATCGCCAAGTACCACCGCGACACCAACGGGTGGAACGACATCGGCTACAACTTCCTCGTCGACCAGTACGGGCAGGTCTTCGAAGGCCGCGCGGGCGGGGTCGAGCAGGCCGTCGTCGGCGCCCACGCGCAGGGCTACAACTCGCAGTCCACCGGCGTCGCGGTGCTCGGCACCTTCAGCGACGTGGCGATCCCCGAAGCCGCGATGGCGTCGATCACCCGCCTGCTCGGCTGGAAGCTCTCGCTGCACGGCGTGCCGTGCGAGGGCGGCCTGACGATCGTCTCCGGCGGCGGCAGCCTGAACCGCTACCCGTCGGGGACGCCCGTGGCCCTCCAGCGCATCTCAGGGCATCGCGACGGCGACAGCACCGAATGCCCCGGCAACGCGCTCTACGCCCAGCTGCCCGAGCTGCGCGGGCGCGCGGCGGCCCTGGCCGGGACGATCGTGGCCCATGCCGAGGTCAGCCTGCAGTCCTCCGCCGACGCGATCGACTACGGCGCCGACGCGGTCTTCAAGGGCACGGTCATCCGCCCCGACTCGACCGCCGGCGCCGGCGAGGCCGTCGCGCTGCAGAAGCGCGGCACCGGCGGCGCCTGGGTGACGGTCGGTCGCACCACGGCGCTGGTCGACGGCTCGTGGTTCGTGCGCGTGCCGTGGCGACGCGGCGGCAACGTGCGCGCCGTGGCCGCCGGGGTGGCGTCGAAGGCGATCGTGGTGCAGGTCACGCCGGCGCTGACCACGCGCCGCGCGCCCAAGCGCGTGACGGCCGGCAGCAATGTCGCGCTCGCCGGGCGCGTGCGCCCGGAGGTCGCCGTCGCAGTGCTGCTCGAGCGTGAGGGCTCCGACGGCCGCTTCCACCGCGTGCGCATCGTCAGCGGCACCCGGCGCCAGACGCACTGGACCGCCGCGGTGCGCCTGCGCAGGCCCGGCCTCTACCGGCTCACGCCGCGCACGGCGGTCAAGGACGGCAACGCACGCGGCAGGGCGGTCTACGTCCGCGCCGTCCGCGCCCACACCGGCGGCGTCTCCGGCTAGACCTCACGTCCGCGGGCGTGCGACCGTTGTCGGCGCATGACCGACCTCACGCTCTACGACTACGCGGCCTCGGCCAACTGCCTGAAGGCGCGGGTCCTCCTGGCCCAGCTCGAGCGCCCCTACCGCCGCGTCGCGGTCGACATCTTCGCCGGCGATACCGGCGCGCCCGAGTACCGGCGGCGCAATCCGCTCGGGCGCACGCCGGTGCTCGAGCTGGCCGACGGCTCGACGATCGCCGAGTCGGGCGCCATCCTGCTCTACCTCGCCGAGGGCACGGACCTGCTGCCGGCCGATCCGGTGGCGCGGGCGCACGTGCACCAGTGGCTGTTCGTCGAGCAGAACGACGTCGAGCCGAACCTCGGCCGCGCCCGCTTCTGGCGCCTGACCGGCCGCGACCGGCTCTCGCCCGAGGTCTACGCCAACTGCGTGGAGCGCGCCGAGGCCGCGATCGACGGCCTCGAGGCGCACCTCGGCGCCCGCGCATGGGTGGCCGGCGATCGCTACACGGTCGCCGACCTCGCGCTGTGGGCCTACGTCCACCTGGCCGGCGACGCCGACGTCGAGCTCGCCGCTCGCCCGGCGGTGAACGCGTGGGTCGAGCGGGTGCAGGCGACGCCGGGCTTCGTCGACGACCTCCAGCCGTACCCGGAGAACGCGCTGCCGGGGCGCGGGTCGCGGCCGGAGATGTGAGGGCTCGCGCCTAGACCGCTCGCTGCGAGGTCTGCGACGCCGGCGCGACGGGCCCGCGGTGGCAGTGATGGCTGTAGCGGACGTCCTCACGCTGCTGGAGCTTGCGGACGAGGGCGGCGGCGTCGCCGTTGGGCTTGACCTGACCCTGGGTGCTGGCGATGCCGGCCAGTGAGCCGGCGAAGACGCCGATGGTCGACGTCACGGCGGCCAGGTAGGCCGCACGGCGCAGGAGGGGTCTGCGCTCAGGCATGTGCACGCTCCCGAGAGTAGCGGTCTGGTTGGGTGGGCCGCGCGGCTTCGCCGCGTGGAAGGGTCACGGTCGCGCGCAGGCCGCCGTCGGGGCACACGGCCAGCGCGACCGCGCCGCCGTGGGCCTGCGCGACCGAGCGCACGATCGACAGCCCGAGGCCGGCGCCGTCGCCGCGGGCGCCGCGGTCGATGCGCTGGAAGGGCTCGAGCAGGGTCGGCAGCACAGCGGGATCGAGCACGTCGCCGTCGTTGACGACCTCGACCATGCTGCGCCCGTCGCGGCTGGAGGTGGTGACCGACACGCGCCCGCCCGGGCGGTTGTGGCCGACGGCGTTCTCGACCAGATTCGCGACCAGGCTCTCGAGCAGGCGCCGATCGCCCGACACCGGGGCGGGGTGGAGGTCCGCGGTGACCGCCAGGCCGGCGGCGTCGGCGTCGCGCCCGGCGTGCTCGAGCGCCAGGCGTGCGGCGCTCGCGAGGTCGAGCGGGTCGCGCCGCGTGATCGCGCCCTCCGAGCGCGCGAGGGTCAGCAGCGACTGCACGAGGCGCTCCGTGCGGTCCAGTGCGTCGTGCACCTCCTCGGCCATGGTGCGCAGCTCGGCGTTGCTGGCATCCGGATCGGAGAGCGTGACCTCGAGCTCGGTGCGCATGACGGTGAGCGGGGTGCGCAGCTCATGCGACGCGTTGGCCACGAAGCGCCGCTGGCTGGCGAACGCGCCCGACAGGCGCTCGAGCATGGCGTCGAAGGTGTCGGCCAGCTCCTTGAGCTCGTCGCGGGGCCCCTCCAGTGCGATGCGCTCGTCGAGCGTGTCCTGCGAGACGCGGCGCGCGGTGGAGGTGATCTGCTGCAAGGGGCGCAGCACGCGCCCGGCGACGAGCCAGCCCAGGAGGACCGAGAGCCCGGTCATCGCCGCCAGCGCGATCGTGTACTGCACGCGCAGCCGGTGCAGCGCATCGTCGGCGACCTCGCGCTGGATCGCGCGGCGCAGCTCGTCGGCCGGCCCGGACCCGACGCTCACGTGGTCGGCCGTCAGGTTGTTGCGGACGAGGATGTAGCTGACGGTCAGCAGCGCCGCCCCGGCGAGGAGGAAGACCCCGGCATAGAGCAGGGTCATGCGCAGGCGGACCGTCGGGTGCGGCATCAGACGCGGTAGCCGGCGCCCATGACCGTCTGCAGCACGGCCGGCTCGCCGAGCTTGCGCCGCAGGGTCATGATCGTCATCCGCACGGTGTTGGTGAACGGGTCGGCGTGCTCGTCCCACACCTGCTGGAGGAGCGTCTCCGCGGACACCGCGGCACCGTCGGCCGCCATGAGGGCCTCGAGCACGCCGAACTCCTTCGGCGTGAGGTCGAGCGCGGCGCCCGCGCGCGTGACGCTGCGCCGGGCGGGGTCGAGCTCGAGGTCGCCGCGGATCAGGACCGCCGGGCGCGCGCGCCCGGCGCGCCGCCCCAGCGCGCGGATGCGGGCCACGAGCTCTTTCCACTCGAAGGGCTTGGGCAGGTAGTCGTCGGCGCCGAGGGTGAGGCCGTCGACGACGTCGTCGAGGCCGTCCGCGGCCGTCAGCATCAGGACCTTGGTCTCGCGCTCGTCGCCCGAGAGCCGGCGGCAGACCTCGTCGCCGTGGAGCTCGGGCAGGTCGCGGTCGAGGACCACCACGTCGTATGGGAAGACGCGTGCCTTCATCAACGCCGATGCGCCGTCGTGGGTGATGTCGACGGCCATGCCCTCGCGGCGCAATCCGCGGGCTATGGCGCCGGCCAGCCGGCGTTCGTCTTCGGCGATAAGGATTCTCATGTGCTACCAGGATGACGCCAGATTCCTAGGCGCTGGCTAAGTCTTCTTGAAGAACCCCTAAATCTGGTCTGGCCTTATCGCCACCTGACGAGGGCGCCGTCACTCTGGCCAGGAGTCGTTCGCCGGGGCGTGCGGACCGTCCTGGACCCGGTCCGCGAGGGATTGCCCCGGCGCACGGCTCCTTCGCCGCGCGGCGCGATGCGAAGGTTGAGTGAGCCGCCGTCCGCCGCGCGTGCGAAGCGAGGACTGGGAGGTGCCGCTTCATACGGCGGCTCACAAACAAGAACGAGTCTCATTCCTGTACGCTGGGCGGCGGATGCTCGAGCCGTTCCAGCTGCCGTTCGTCCAGCACGGGATCGTCGAGGTGCTGATCCTCGCCGTGGCCGGAGGGCTCATCGGCACCTGGATCGTCCTGCGCGGGCTCGCCTTCTACGCCCACGCCGTCGGCACCGCCGCCTTCCCGGGGCTCGTCCTGGCCGGCGGGCTCGGCTTTGCCGCCGTGCTCGGCGCGGGGGCGACCGCCGCGCTGGTCGCGGTCGCCGTCGGCCTGCTCGCTCGCCGAGAGGGAGCGCGCGACCGCTACGACTCGCTCACGGCGCTGGTCCTCGTCGCCGCGCTGGCGGTGGGCGTGATCCTCGCCAGTGACGTCTTCCACTCGGCCGGCAGCGTCGAGACGCTGCTCTTCGGCAGCCTGCTGCTCGTCGGCGGTGGCGACTACGCCTTCGCGGCCGTCAGCGCCGCCAGCGTCCTCATCGGCGGGCTCGTGCTCGAGCAGCGCTGGCTGGCCACCGGCTTCGACCCGGGCTCGGCGCGCGCCCTCGGCGCCCGCTCGGCGCTGCCGGACATCGCGCTGCTCGCGCTCGTGGCCCTCGTGGCCGTCGCCGCGCTCTCGACGCTCGGCGCGCTGCTGGCGACGGCGCTGCTTGTCGTGCCGGCGGCCACGACGCGCCTCGTCTGCTCGCGCCTGCGGCCGTGGCAGCTGGCCACGGTCGCGCTCGTGGCGGTCGAGGGGGTCGCGGGCCTGTGGCTCTCGGTGCAGGTCAACACGCCGCCCGGCCCGGCCATCGCCGTGCTCGCCGGCGGGGTGTTCGCGGCCGTGGCCGCCGGCCGGGTGCTCGGGGCGCGCCGCTCCGCCGTGGCCGCGGCGGCGGCGGCCGCGCTCGCACTGCTCGCCGGTTGCGGCACCGACCTCGGCGCCGCAGCCCCCGGCCAGGTCAGGGTCGTCGCCACCACGACCCAGATCGGCGACTTCGCCCGCGCCGTGGGCGGCGAGCGGGCCAGGGTCGTCCAGGTCCTGCGTCCCAACACCGATCCCCATGACTACGAGCCCCGCCCCTCGGACGTCCGCGAGACGGCCGACGCCGACGTCGTGCTCCTCAACGGCGACGAGCTCGACCGGTGGATGGGGGACGTCGTCGAAGCGGCGGGTGGTCACCCGGCGATCGTCGACCTCGGCGCGCGCGTGCCGCTCAAGGTCGCGGGGGAGAGCCAGGGGCCCGAAGCCTCGCGCTACGACCCCCACTGGTGGCACGACCCGCGCAACGCCGAGGCGGCCGTGGCGGCGATCCGCGATGCGCTGACGAAGGCCAACCCGGGCGCCCACGACGTCTACGCCCGCAACGCCGCCGCCTACCTGGGCCGGTTGCAGAGCCTCGACCGCGGGATCGCCGCCTGCATGAGCCGCGTGGCCCCCGGGGCGCGCAAGCTGGTCACCGATCACGACGCCTTCGACTACTTCGCCCATCGCTACGGCATCACGGTGGTGGGAGCCGTCATCCCCTCGCAGAGCACGCAGGCCCAGC
Organism: uncultured Actinomycetes bacterium; assembly: GCA_963807305.1. GTDB lineage: Bacteria > Actinomycetota > Thermoleophilia > Solirubrobacterales > Solirubrobacteraceae > JAOPZW01. The sequence continues at coordinate 302,355 of CAWEBN010000008.1, read as the reverse complement.
CGTCGGCGGGCGACGTGGCGCGGCTGACGCGGACGATCCGCCGCGAGGGCGTGAAGGCGGTCTTCCCGGAGAGCTCGATCAACGCCAAGCTCGCCCAGGCCATCGCGCGCCAGACGGGGGCGACGAGCGATTACAGGCTCTACGGCGACACGCTCGGTCCGAAGGGGTCGAGCGGCGCCACCTACCCGACCATGGAGCGCGCCAACGCCGAGGCGATGGTGCGCGGCTTCACCGCGGGAGCACGGGGATGCCCGATCGCGGGGATCTGACCCTCGTGCAGGCCGAGGGGCTGGCCGCCGGCTACGGCGCGTCGCCCGTCCTCACCGGCGTGTCGTTCGCGCTGCACGCCGGCGAGCGGATGGGCGTCCTGGGGCCCAACGGCGGCGGCAAGACGACGCTCTTCCGGCTGCTGCTCGGCGAGCTCGCGCCCATGGCCGGGACGCTGCGGGCACCCGCCCGCTTCGCCGTCGTGCCGCAGACCGAGCGCTCGCGGCTGGACTTCCCGGTCAGCGCGCTCGACGTCGCCCTCATGGGCTCGATCTCGACGCTGCCGTGGTGGCGGCGCCCGGGGCGCGCGCAGCGCCGCGCGGCGCGCGCGGCCCTCGCAGCGGTGGGGCTCGACGAGCAGGCCGACGCGACCTTCGGCGACCTCTCGGGCGGCCAGCGCCAGCGCGTGCTGGTGGCCCGGGCGCTCGTGCAGGACGCACGGGTGATCCTCCTCGACGAGCCGTTCACCGGTCTCGACGCGCCGAGCATGGAGCGCCTCGAGGTGCTGCTGGGCGACCTCGCCGGCGAGGGGCGCGGCGTGATGATCGCCACCCACGACGTCGACCAGGCGCGCGGATGGGACAGCGTGCTGTGCCTCAACCGCCGCCAGGTCGCCTTCGGCCCGCCGGTCGCGACGCTCGATCGCGACGTGCTCGAGGCCACCTACGGCGGCGAGATCGTCGAGCTGCCGGGAGGCGAGCTGCGCGGCGTCCTCCCACCCCACCACCACTGATGCTCGCCGTCCTGCACACGCTCACCGATCCGTGGGCCGACCCGGTCGGGCGCCGCGCGCTGCTCGAGGTCGCGCTGCTGGGCGTGACCGGCGGCGCGCTGGGGTGCTGGATCGTCTTCTACAACCTCTCCTACAGCGCCGAGTCGCTGGCCCACGCCCTGCTGCCGGGGCTCGTCCTCGCCGCCCTCACGGGCATCCCGCTGCTGCTCGGCGGCGCAGCCGGCCTGCTCGTGGCCGCGATCGCGATCGCCGCCGCGGGTCAGGTGCCGGCCATCGGCCGCGACACGGCCGTGGCGGTCGCGGTGACGACGCTGTTCGGCGCCGGGGTGCTGATGGGTCTTGCGCCGTCCTCGCCGCCAGGGCTCCAGAGCCTGCTCTTCGGGGACGTCCTCGGCGTTTCGAACGCCGACCTCGGCCTCGCCGCCGGGCTGGCCGTTCTCGTCGTCGCGGCGCTCGCCCTGCTGCACTCCCGGCTGCTGGCGGTCGGCTTCGATCGCCTCAGCGCCCCCGGGGTCGGGGTGCGCCCACTGGTCGTCGACCTCGCGCTGCTCACGCTCGTCGCGCTCGCGCTGCTCGTCGCCGTGCAGGGCCTGGGCAACCTGCTCGTGGTCGCCGTCTTCGTCGCCCCGGCCTGCGCGGCGCGGCTCGTCGCTCGTCGGATGGGGCCGATGATGGCGGTCTCGGCCGCGGTCGCCGTCGTGGCCGGCATCGCCGGCCTGTACCTGTCCTACTACGCCGGGACCGCCGCCGGGGCGTCGATCGCGGCGATGCTCGTCGCCTCCTACCTCGTGGCCGGGGTGGGGCGCGGCCTCGCCGCGCGCGCTTAGCGACGCATGTCACAGAGAGGATCTCCTACGGCGCGTCGTCCTTCGGGGGTATGCATCCCTACACGCCAGCTCACCGCCTCGTCGGCGGCACCCTGACCGCCGGCCTCGTCGCCGGCCTCCTCGCCCTGACCGCCGCGCAGGCCGAAGCAGCCCCCGCCATCGGGCTCAAGGGCCACACGCTGCTGGCCAAGGGCACTGCGGGCAACGACCGGCTCGCGCTGCGCCTCCATCAGGGCGCACCGGACAAGATCGACGTCGACGTCGGCGACAACGGCAGCGCCGACCTCGTCGTGGCGCGTAACCAGGTCGACCGCATCCGCGTCAAGGGCGGCCGCGGCAACGACCAGATCAGGATCGACGACGCCAACGGTGCGTTCACCACCACGATCCCGACGCGCATCGACGGCCAGGGCGGCGACGACGCGATCCGCGGCGGCGCCGGCGGCGAGAGGCTCGACGGCGACGGCGGGAACGACACGATCGACGGCAACGGCGGCAACGACCGAGCCGACCTGGGCGGCGGCGACGACCGCTTCGTCTGGGACCCGGGCGACGGCAGCGACAAGGTCGAGGGCCGCAACGGCGACGACACGCTGACCTTCAACGGCAGCGGCGCGAACGAGAACTTCCGGATGTCGCCCAACGGCGGGCGCGCGCGGCTGACCCGGGACGTGGCGAACATCACCATGGACGTCGACCGCATCGAGCGCGTCGACGTGAACTCGCTCGGCGGCAACGACGTGCTCACGGTCGACAACCTCGCGGGAACCAAGGTCCGCGCGGTCGGTCACGACGAGGCGGCGGTCCTCGGTGGCACGGCGCCGGATGCAGGCAACGACCAGACGATCGTCAACGGACGCAACATCGCCGACAACATCGCCGTGACGGGCGCCGGGAACGCGGCCTCGGTCTCCGGGCTCGCCGCGACGGTGGTCACCGCGCACGCCGACGTGACGCGCGACGCGCTGGTCGTCAACGCCCTCGGCGGCCGCGACACCATCGATGCGAGCGCCCTGGGCGCGGACACCATGAAGCTCACCGAGGACGGAGGGGCGGGGGACGACACGCTGCTCGGCGGCCGGGGGGACGACGTCCAGCTCGGGGGCGACAACAACGATGCGCTCGATGGCAACCAGGGCAACGACACGGCGCTGATGGGCGCCGGCGACGACCGCTTCACCTGGGACCCGGGCGACGGCAGCGACATCATCGAGGGCCAGGCCGGCAGCGACATCCTGGCGTTCAACGGAGCCAATGTCTCCGAGGCTTTCGACGTGTCGGCCAACGGCGGTCGCGTGCGGTTCTTCCGCAACGTCGCGAACATCACCATGGACCTCAACGACGTCGAGCGCATCGACCTCAACGCGCTCGGTGGCGCCGATCAGCTGACGGTCAACGACGTCTCCGGCACCGACCTGACCGCGGTCAACCCCGACCTGGCCGGGACCATCGGCGGGACGACCGGCGACGGCGCCCAGGACCAGGTGATCGTCAACGCCACCAACGGCGCCGACGTGATCGTGGCCCGCGGCGCCGCCGGCAGCGTGTCGCTCGCGGGCCTGTCCGCGACGATCGGCATCGCGCACGCCGAGGCGGCCCAGGACACGCTGACGGTCAACGCGCTGGGCGGCGACGACGTCGTCGACGGGTCCGGGCTGGCGGCCGACGCCATCCGCCTGGAGGCCAACGGCGGCGACGGCGCCGACATCCTCATCGGCGGCGCGGGCCCCGACACGCTCCGCGGCGAGGCCAACGACGACGTCCTGCTCGGCGGCCCCGGCGTCGACGTCCTCGACGGCGGCGCGGGCAGCAACACCGTCATCCAGGACTGAGGCGCGTCCTTCGTGCCGGGGGCCTGCCCCGCCGGCCCCCGGCGCGAACTAGTCTCCGCTTTGTGACTGGCGCTCCCCAGCAGCACAACGGACATCAGCGGCGGTCGCGCTCGATCGCCGTCGTGGGAGGCGGCTTCGGCGGCGTCGGCGCCATCACCATGCTGCGCCGCGCCGGGTACGAGGACGTCACCGTCTTCGAGCGCGGCGAGCGGATCGGCGGCGTCTGGCACCACAACACCTATCCCGGCGCCGCCTGCGACGTTCCCTCGCACCTCTACGAGTTCTCCTTCGCCCCGAACCCGCAGTGGTCGCGCCGCTATGCGCCCCAGGCCGAGATCCAGGCCTACCTCGAAGATGTGGCGCGGCGCAATGGGGTGATGGACCGCATCCGCACCTCGACCGAGGTGCAGCAGGCGCGCTGGGACGGCGAGCGCGGCACCTGGGTGCTGCAGACGAGCGCGGGACCCCACGAGGCCGACGTGCTGCTCACCGCCTGCGGCCAGCTCTCGGTGCCGACGGTGCCGGCGCTCCCCGGCCTCGACAGCTTCGAGGGCCCGGCCTTCCACACGGCGCGCTGGCGCCACGACGTCGACCTGGCGGGCCGGCGGGTGGCCGTCGTCGGGACGGGCTGCAGCGCGATCCAGGCGGTGCCCGCCATCCAGCCGATCGTCGATCACATCGACGTCTACCAGCGCTCGCCAGGCTGGACGATCCCGAAGATGGACTTCGCGTACCCGCCGCGCGCCCGGCGGCTCTTCGAGCGCTTCCCTGCGCTCCAGCGCGCCGATCGCGCCCTCATCTTCGCCTTCATGGAGCTGGCCACCGCCGCACTGACGAGCAAGGGCTGGCTGCGCCGGCCCTTCCGCGCGGTCGCGCGCCGCCAGATCACCGCGGCCATCGACGACCCCGAGCTGCGGCGCAAGGTGACGCCGCGCGACGAGGTCGGCTGCAAGCGGATCATGCTCACCGACGCCTGGTATCCGACGCTGACAAAGCCCAACGTCGACCTGGTGGTCGATCGGGTCGCCGAGATCACGGCGACCGGCATCCGCACCGAGGACGGCGTCGAGCGCCCGGCCGACGTGCTCGTGCTGGCCACCGGCTTCGAGAGTCATGCCTTCGTCGCGCCGATGGAGGTCGTCGGCGCCGGCGGCCGCACGCTGGCGGCGGAGTGGGCGGACGTGGCGCGCGCGTACCTCGGGATGAGCGTGCCCGGGTTCCCGAACCTCTTCCTGCTCTACGGGCCGAACACCAACGGCGGCGCGGGGTCGGTCATCTACACCCTCGAGGCCGCCATGGGCCACGTCATCGCCGCACTCGACGAGCTCGCGCGCGCCGACGCGCAGGCGATCGAGCTGCGGCCCGCGACGCTCGAGGCCTACGACCGCGAGCTGCGCGAGGCGCTGGCCGAAACCGTCTGGCACACCGGCTGCACGAGCTGGTACCTCGACGAGCACGGCAACGATCCCAGCCAGTGGCCGTGGCTGTGGAGCACCTACCGCCGCCGGACGGCTCAGATCGAGCCCGGAACGTACGAGCTGAGCCAGGGCTGAATAATCGGGCCGTGCCCGATTCTGGATCCGTCCGGCGCCGCCAGGCCGGAGTGCTCGTGGTCGGCGCCACCGAGCGCGAGGTCCACCCGTGGCTGCGCGCTGCCGGGCACGCGACGCGTGTGGCGGCCGACGCGAAGTCCGCGCTGGCGGCGCTGGGCGAGGAGCCGGCCGACCTCGTCATCGTCGACCGGGACCCGGGCGGCCTCGATACGCCCGATCTCTGCCGCGCTCTGAACGCCGACCCGCGCCTCGACGGAGCGTGGATGCTGGCCATCACCGCGAAGGGGAGCCGGTCCGACGCGGCCCTCGCCGCCGGCGCCGACGACTACCTGCACCGCCCCTTCACGCGCGGCGAGCTGCTCGCGCGCGCAGGCGCCGGCCTGCGCGCGGCGCGTCAGCGCTCCGACGACCGGCTCATGCGCGCGCTGATGCTCAACGTTCCGGGAGCCATCTATCGCTCCGCGTGGCACTCGGGGCACGTCGTCGAGCTCATCAGCGACGAGATCGAGCGCATCGCGGGCTACCTCCCGTCGAACTTCGTCGCCAGCACCCGGCGCACCCTGCTGAGCATCGTCCATCCCGACGACCGCGAGCGACTGGAGCGCGCCGTCCAGGATGCCGCCAAGCACGAGCTGTCCTTCGCCCTGGAGTACCGGATCGTTCGCGCCGACGGCGACGTGCGCTGGGTGCTCGATCGCGGCCAGCTGGTGCCGGGATCGGGCGGGCGGCTGTGGATCGACGGCGCGATGTTCGACGTCACCGAGCGCCGCGCGGCCGAGGAGGCGGTGCGCGAGCGCGAGGTCGAGCGGGCGCGCAGCGATGAGCTGCGGGCGTCGCGCGCGCGGATCGTCGAGGCGGCCGACGCGGCCCGCCGGCGGATCGAGCGCGACCTGCACGACGGTGCCCAGCAGCGTCTCGTGCTCGTGTCGCTGACGCTCAAGCGCGCCGAGGCACGGGCCAAGGGGACGCCCGCCGAGGAGGTCCTGGTCGAGGCCTCCGAGCAGCTGCGCGAGGGGCTGGCCGAGCTGCGCGACCTCGCCCACGGGATCCACCCGGCCGTGCTCGGCGAGCACGGCCTCGGCGCCGCGCTCGACGGCCTCGTCGCCCGTTGCCCGGTTCCGGTGGAGGTCCGCGCCGCGGCCGAGCGCGCCGCGCCGGCGGTCGAGGCCGCCATCTACTTCACCATCGCCGAGGCGCTGACCAACGTGGCCAAGTACGCGCAGGCCACCCAGGCCTCGGTGACGATCGAGGTGCAGGACGGCACGCTGGTGGCGGAGGTCGCCGACGACGGGGTCGGCGGGGCGAGCATGGCGGGCGGCTCCGGCCTGCGCGGGCTCGAGGACCGCCTCGACGCCATCGGCGGAACGCTCACCGTCCACAGCCGCGCGGGGAAGGGCACGACCATCCGCGCCTGCGCGCCGCTGGACCCCGGCGTCTAGGGCGGCTCAGGGCATCTCGTAGACCGACACGTGCGCGGGGCTGAGGCCGGTGAACGGCTCGCGGCGCCACCCCGCCCACCGATGCTCGAGCCGCAGGCCCGCCAGGCGCGCCATGAGGTCCAGCTCGGCCGGCCAGGCGTAGCGCATCTCGGTCGGGCTGGCCTGCATCCGGCCGTCCTCGAGGTAGTAGTGCTGGCCGCTCAGCCCCTGGGTGACGACGTCGTAGACGTAGTAGGACATCCCGTCGGGGTCGGCCCGCCACGGCAGGACGGTCTGCCCGAGCGGCAGCCGCTGCAGCTCGGGCACGCGCGCCTCGATCACGAACCGCCCGCCGCTGCGCAGGTGCGCGGCGGCGTTCTGGAAGCACGCCACCTGCCCGTCCTGCGTGGTCAGGTTGAAGATCGTGTTGAAGACGAGGTAGACGAGCGCGAAGTCGCCGTCCACGCGCGTCGCGGCCATGTCGCCGGCCACGGCCGCGATGCGGTCGGCGCCGGGCTTGTCGCGCAGGCGGGCCAGCATGGCCTCGGAGTTGTCGATGCCGGCGACGCGGACCCCGCGCTGGGCCAGCGGCAGCGCAATGCGGCCCGTGCCGATGGCGAACTCGAGTGCCCCGCCGTCGCCGGCGAGCTCCGCCAGCGCGTCGACGGCCGGGCCGACCACCGCCGGATCGAACATGGCCCCCGAGTGCTCGTCGTAGACGGCGGCGACGCGCTCGCCGAAGTACCCCTCTTCAGCTCCCACGCGGAACAGTGTCCCATGACCGCGCTACGCGCGGCAGGCGGCGCACTCGCCGTGGAGCACGATCTCGTGCTCGGCCACGGCGAAGGCGACGCGGTCGGCCAGGCGGTCGACCGCGCGCTCGAGATCGTCGTCGGCGAAGGGCTGCACGGCGCCGCAGCGATCGCAGACCATGTGGTGATGGTGGTCGCCGTCGGGCCGGGCGGCCTCGTAGCGCGTTGAGCCCTGGCCGACCTCGACGCGCGTCACGAGGGCGAGGCCGACGAGCTCGTCGAGCACGCGGTAGACGGAGGCGCGGGCGACGCCGCGACCGTCGGCGCGCAGCGCGTCCTCGATGTCGTAGGCGCTCAGTGCGCAGGCCTGCCGGTCGAGCAGCCCGATGACCGCGGCGCGGGCGCCGCCGCGGCGGAAGCCGGCCTCGGCGAGGCGGCGGTCGGCGTGCTCGGCCCACGACTGCATCGTCCGCGATGGTAGCGATGATGAGAACGGTTCTCACAGAGCCACGCCATATGCTCCCGTCCTGGCGGACGGGGAACTCATCCTGATCGCCGGCGCGCTGCTGGCCGCCGGGTTGCTCGCCTCGCTGGCCGCGGGGCGACTGCGCGTGCCGGGCCTGCTGCTCTTCCTCTTCCTGGGCATGGCCATCGGCTCCGACGGCCTGGGCTGGATCGACTTCAGCGACTACCGGCTCGCGCGGCGGATCGGGATCATCGCGCTGGCCCTGATCCTCTTCGAGGGCGGCCTGACCTCGGGGCTGCTCGAGATCCGCCCCGTGCTGACGCCCGCGCTGAGCCTGGCGGTCGTGGGCACGGTCGTCACCGCCGTGGTCACCGGCTTCGCGGCCGTCTTGCTCTTCGACCTCTCGACCCTCAACGGCCTGCTGCTCGGGTCGGTGCTGGCCGCGACCGACGGCGCGGCGATCTTCGCGCTGCTGCGCGGGTCGACGCTCAAGCGCCGTCTTGCGACGACGCTCGAGGGGGAGTCGGGCTTCAACGATCCGGTCGCGGTCCTGCTCGTCCTCGGCTTCATCGAATGGCTCCAGCACGACGACTACGGGATCGCCGACATGGCGGTGCTCTTCGTCCGCCAGCTCGGGATCGGGTTGGCGATCGGCCTCGTGGTGGGGGTCGCCGCCGCGTGGGCGCTGCGGCGCGTGACGCTGGCCACCGCGGGCCTGTACCCGGTGGCCACGCTGGCCGTCGCCGCGCTGGCCTTTGGCGGCGCCGACGCCCTGCACGGATCGGGCTTCCTGGCCGTCTACCTCGCCGGGCTCGCCCTGGGCACGGCGGGCATCCCCGCGCAGCAGACGGTGACGTCCTTTCACCAGGGGCTGGCGTGGGTCGGCCAGGTGGCGATGTTCGTGGCGCTCGGGCTGCTCGTCTTCCCCAGCCACCTGGACGACGTCGCCGTGCGCGGGACCGTCCTCGCGCTCGTGCTCGTGTTCGTCTCGCGCCCGGTCGCGGTGGCCGTGTCGACGCTGCCCATGCGCTTCACGTGGAGCGAGCGAGCGGTGCTCTCGGGCGCCGGCCTGCGCGGCGCCGTGCCCGTCGTGCTGGCCACCTTCCCGGTCATCGCGGGCGTGAGCGGCAGCACGCGGCTCTTCGACGTCGTCTTCTTCGCGGTGCTGCTCTCGACGCTCATCCAGGGCACGACCTTCGAGCCGGTGGCCCGCTGGCTCGGCGCCACCACCGACGAGCCGGCGCTGCCGCGTCCGCTGGCCGAGGCGGGGACGATCAGGCGCCTGGGTGCGGAGGTGCTCGAGTACCCCGTCGCCGAGGACGACGCCGTGGTCGGCGCGCGCGTGCGCGACCTCGGGCTGCCGCGGGAGGCGGTGGTCAACGTCATCGTGCGCGACCGCGAGGCGATCCCGCCGCGCGGCTCGACGGTCCTGCGTGCGGGCGATCGCCTGCACGTGCTGCTGCGCTCGGAGCTCTCGCGCGACGTGCACACCATCGTCGAGCGCTGGCGCAAGGGGCCGATCGGGCCCCCGGCGCGGCCGCCGCGGCTCATGGAGGGCCGCCGACCCACCTTCACGGTGGCGCCGTTCGGCCAGGTCGCGCTGAAGGGCGACGCGGCGCACCCGAGCGCCGTCGCCGGGACGGACGTGGTCGCCCAGCTGCGCGTGCGCCGCGACGTCCCCGGCTGCCTCGTCGCCCTCGAGGACGGTCGCTACGCCATGGTCGGCCCGCTCGTGGCGGTCGGCGCGCGCCAGCTGCTGACGAGCTGGGCGACGCGGCGGCTGCGACGGCTGCCGGCCGACGACTCCGAGCGGGCGTGGCTGCAGAACGTCGTCGGCGCGCTGGCGGCCGACCTGCAGGAGTGAGCGTCAGCCGTGGGCTTCGGCGACGCGCAGCAGCAGGTCGTGCAGGACCACGCGCTCGTCGTCGTCGAGCGCCCTGAGACTGCGCTCGTTGCCTTCGTCGGCCAGCCGCGTCACACGCCGGCGGACGCGCCGGCCCTTGGCTGTGAGGTGGATGTCCTGCACCCGCCGGTCGCTGCGCCCCCGGCGGCGCTCGGCGAGGCCCAAGCGCTCGAGGTCGTCGATGAGGCCGACCATCGGGCTCTTGTCGATGCGCAGGCGCCTGCCCAGCGCGCGCTGCGACATCGGTCCCTCGGCGTCGATGAGCACGAGCAGAATGGCGTGCCGGGCGCGGATGTCCTCGGCGGCCAGCTCACGCTCGAAGCGCTCGCTCGCGTGCTCGGCGATGAAGTTCATGAGGTAGCCGGGCCAGTGCGTCAGGGACGGTGGAAGCGGGGGGGCGATCGCGGTCGGCACCCATGAACCGTATCGATTGAAGATCGTCTTGACAAGAGACGATCTTGGGGGCAAACTTCGTAAGACGACGCATCCAGAGCAGGTGACGACATGGTCATCGAGGACGTTCAGCAGACGCTCTTGCAGGCACCGGCCGATCCGGGTGGCGGCATCCACCGGGTCCTGCTGGCCTTCGACGGCTCGGAGGGCGCCTGGGCGGCGCTGGGTCGCGCTATAGACGTGGCCGTCGCCAACCGGGCGCTGCTGACGATCGCGGCGGTGGCCGAGGAGCCGATCGCGCTGTGGCTGGGCTTCGGCGCCATGAACGTGCCCTACACGCGCGAGACCATCCGCCTCGAGGCCGAGGGCGCGATGCGCCGGCATCTCGCCGAGGCGCGCGACGAGGTGCCGGTCACCGTGTCGGTGACCACGCGGCTGCTGCACGGGCGCCCGGCCCGCGCGCTGGCGGCGCTGGCGGAGGAGGGCGGCTACGACCTCGTGGTGACCGGGCCGCGCCCCGTCGGCCGTCTCGGGCGGCTGCTGCGTCACAGCGTCACGCACGGCCTCCTGTCGCGCACCCGCGCCTCGGTGCTCGCGGTCAAGGCCCACTGACCCCGCTGCAACGCGCCGTGCGCGCGGGAGGACAGCACCCGACCCCGCCGAACCGCACGGCCATGCACAATCGCCAGCTCCATGGCGCCCTCGCCGCCTTCGCCGAGGAGGCCGCGTGGCAGCTCGCCGCCGAGACCGCCGACGGCGCTGAGATCCCCTTCGAGGTCGTCCGCGGCGGGCGCCGCGACAGCCCCCTGTACTGCTACCGCCCGCTGACGGCGGACTTCATCGAGCAGCGCGTCGGCCTGCTTTCGCGGCTGCCGAGCTTCCTGCCCGCCGTGCACGCGCTCTCGGGGCTGGGCCGCTTGGGCGACTACCTCGAGTCGCGCGGTGAACGCGGATATCCCGCCGAGCCGCGTGCCCGCGCCGAGTTCGCCCTGCGCGTCTTCCTCAGCCGCGTGTTCGAGGAGTCGACCGACTTCGCGCTGAGCCCGGAGCGGCTCGAGCGCGCCTACGCCGAGGTCGAGTCCGCGCTCTACGACGGGCGCACCGAGACCGTCGTCATCGCGCCGCTGCTCGGCGTCGAGATCGCCTCGCCCGAGGTGGCGCTCGGCGAGGGGCTGACCCTCGTGCAGGGCGACGACTTCGCAGAGGACGCTCCGGCGGACGCCCTCTGGCCGCCCGGCGCGCGCCGGGCGCACCTGCTGGTAGTGGTGCGCTGGGAGGCGGCCGCGGGCGACACGACGCCCGTCGCTCACGCGCGCGTGCGCCTGCGCCGGCTGCTCACGGCGCTGCGCCTCTACGACGGCGCCAGCGTCGGCTTCGGGCCGCTGGCCTGGACGCGCACCGGCGGCTCGCCGTGGCAGCCGTTCGCGCTGGGCGCGCTCGGCCGGCGCGGCGACGAGCCGATCGTCGTCGGCGCCGAGCAGGAGGACGAGCTGCGCGCGTTCTGCTCGCTCGTCGCCCGGCGCACCCCGCTCAACGGCGAGCTCGTCTGGGCGCTGCGCCGCTTCGAGATGGCCTGCGAGCGCGCGATCCCCGGAGAGGCGCTGACCGACATCCTGCTGGCGCTGCGCGCGCTGATCGAGCCGGAGGGCCCGGCATCGGGCCGCCTGGCCGGTCGGCTCGGCGCGCTGTGCGCGCTGCCCGACCAGCGCGCCGCACTGACGGCCCGCGTGGCGCACACGATCGCACTCGAGCGCGCCCTCATCGGCGGGCTGGCGGTCGATCCCGAGATCGACGCGCTGACCGACGAGCTGGCGAGCCACCTGCGCGCACTGCTGCGCGACGTGCTGTGCGGCCACCTGGACTCCGACCTGCGCAGCGTGGCCGAGGACATCATCGGCCAGGACGCGGGAGCCTCGCAGGCCACGCTCGCGTAGCCGCGCAGCGTGGCCGAGGACATCATCGGCCAGGACGCGGGAGCCTCGCAGGCCACGCTCGCGTAGCCTGGGGGCACGTCCTCCGACGGCCTGCACATCCGACGGGTCCACCTGCGCGTCGCCGACCTGGCCGGTGCCACGGCGTTCTACGACGCGATCGTCGGGCCGCCCGTGCGCGACCTCGTCGAGCTGCGCGAGAGCGACGCGCCCGGCCCGGCACCGCAGCGCGCCGCGGGCCTCTTCCACACCGCCTTCCTGTACCCGACGCGCGGCCAGCTCGGCGCCGCGCTGCTGCGAGTGGCCCGCGAGCGGGCGGCCTTCAGCGGGGCCAGCGACCACCTCGTCTCCGAGGCGCTCTACCTCGACGATCCCGACGCGCTGGGAATCGAGCTCTATCGCGACCGCCCGCGCGACACGTGGCCGGCGCCGGACCCCGGCGAGCGCGTGAAGATGGACACGCTGCCGCTGGACCTCAACGCGCTGGCCGCGGAGGCCGAGGGCGACGCCACCGGGGTGGGCATCGGGCACGTCCACCTGAAGGTCGCCGACGTCGAGGCGGCGACCGCGTTCTGGACCCAGCAGGTCGGCCTCGAGCTGATGACCGGCTGGGCGGGCCAGGCGGCCTTCCTGGCCGCCGACGGCTATCACCACCACATCGGCGTCAACGCGTGGTACTCGCGCGGCGCCGACCTCGAGCCGCCCGAGGGCCCCGGGCTCGATGCCGTCGTGCTCGGCGGCACCGGGCGCTCGGAGGAGCTGCGCACGCCGGACGGGGTGCGCGTCGTGCTCGAGCCCTGACCGGCGCCGTCACCGAGGTCGCAGCCCGAGGACGAGCCGCTCGACAGCGCCGGCCACCAGCCCGTCGAGGGCGGCGTCGCCGAGCATGCCCGCGTTGGCGATGCTCGCCAGCCCCTGCACGGTGGCCCACGCCACGGTGGCGACGGTCTCGGGGTCGCCCGGGACCACGGCGCCCGACGCCTGGCCTTCGGTGATCAGCGCCAGCGGCGCGGCGAAGGCGGCCTCGCCTGCGGCGCGCAGGCTGTCGGCCGCGTCGGGGCGGTGCTTGGTGGCGAACATCAGCTCGAGCAGCGCCGCGTGGCGGGTGGCGAAGCGCACGTAGGCGCCGGCCAGCGCGGCCAGCCGGGCCTCGAAGGTCTCGCCGGCGCCCTCGATGGCGCCGCTCAGCTCGCGTCCGAGGCGCTCGAAGCCGTCCTGGGCGAGGGCGTCCAGCAGCGCCTGCTTGTCGGCAAAATGGCGGCGAGGCGCACCGTGGCTGACGCCGGCCTGGCGGGCGAGGTCGCGCAGCGAGAGCTGCGCGAGGCCGCCTTCGCTCAGCGCCCGCTCGGCGCACGAGAGCAGCTCCGAGCGCAGGTTGCCGTGGTGGTACGGGCGTTGGGTCGTGGCGGCCATGGGCGAGCGAGTCTAGCGACTGGATGTAGGCATTGACAGCATTGTTGTCACCAGCTACTTTGAGGGCATGACCTCCTCCGCCAAATGGACCGCACAGGATCTTCCCCGGCTCGATGGACGCACCTTCGTCATCACCGGCGCCAACAGCGGCATCGGCTTCGCGGCCGCGCGCGAGCTCGGCCGCGCCGGTGCGCGCGTGGTGCTCGCCGTCCGCGACATGGCCAGGGGCGAGGCGGCCGCGGCCGCCATCGACGGCGAGACCGAGGTGCGCGAGCTCGACCTCGCCGACCTCGCCTCCGTCCACGCCTTCGCCGACGCCTGGGAGGGCGACCTCGACGTCCTCGTCAACAACGCCGGCGTGATGGCCGTCCCCGAGCGCCGCACCAAGGACGGCTTCGAGTTGCAGCTCGGCACCAATCACCTCGGTCACTTCGCGCTGACCAACCTGCTGCTGCCCCACGTGCGCGACCGCGTTGTCGTCGTCGCCTCGGGTGCGCACCGCATCGGGTCGATCCACCTCGACGACCTCAACTGGGAGCGCCACGGCTACTCGCGCTGGCGCGCCTACGGGCAGTCCAAGCTCGCCAACCTGCTCTTCATGTCCGAGCTCCAGCGCCGTCTCGACGCGGCGGGGTCGGGCATCCGCGTGACCGGCGCGCACCCGGGCTACGCGGCGACCAACCTCCAGCACCGCACCGAGAACGTCGTGCAGAACACGCTGATGGCCATCGGCAACAAGGTGATGGCGCAGTCCGAGGAGATGGGCGCGCTGCCCACGCTCTTCGCGGCGACCCAGGACCTCCCCGGCAACACGTACGTCGGCCCCGACAGCCTGGGCGAGCAGCGCGGGCACCCGAAGGTCGTGGGTCGCAGCGGCGCGGCGCGCGACGAGGACACCGCGCGCCGGCTGTGGGAGCTGTCCGAGGAGCTCACCGGCGTGGCCTTCCCGCTCGCCCCGGCGGTCGCCTGACACACGCGCGACGTATTTCCCCGGCGCCGGGCGGCTCCATGAGGCATGCCCGACGTCATCGCAGTGCTGTGGATTGCGCTGGAACACGCAGAGCTCGGCCCGATGACGATCGCGTACGAGACCGGGCAGGGCGACCTCGGCGCAGGGGTTGCGACACGCGACGGCGTGGGCGGTCCGCTGGACGGGGATGACCTGCGGACCGCCCGCTGCGCCGCGCTGCACGGCTACCGCCGCTTCGCGGATCTGTAGTCGCGCGGCGCCGCAACCGTCAGCGGACGAGGCCCCGCAGCACGGCCATCGCCGCGTTGCGCCCGGGCACGCCGCTGACCCCGCCGCCGCGACGCGCGCCGGCGCCGCAGACGAGCACGCGCGGGTCGTCGGTCTCCACGCCCCAGGTGCCGACCTCGGCCTCGCTCTCCGCGAAGGGCCAGCTCAGGTCGCGGTGGAAGATGTTGCCGCCGGGCAGGCCGAGCTCGGCCTCGAGGTCGACCGGCGTGCGGGCCTCGACGCACGGGCGGCCCTCGGCGTCGCGCCACACGCAGTCGAGCACGCGCTCGGCCAGCACGCTGTCCAGCGAAGCGAGGGTGGCCTGCAGTGCGCGCTCGCGCGCGCCGTCGTTGTCCGTCGCGAACAGCCGCGCGGGCAGGTGCAGCGCGAAGCACGTCAGCGTCTGCGCGCCGGCCGCTTGCAGCTCCGGCCCGAGGATGCTCGGGTCGGTGAGCGAGTGGCAGTAGATCTCGCACGGCACGACGTCGGGCAGCGCGCCCGCGGCCGCCTGCGCCCGGGCGCGCTCGAGCTGCTCGTAGCCCTCGTTGACGTGGAAGGTTCCGGCGAAGGCCTCAGCGGGGTCGACGTCGCCGTCGCGCAGCCGCGGCAGCCGGGCGAGCAGGAGGTTGACCTTGAGCTGCGCCCCCTCGGGCGACGCACCCGACGGCGTGCGGCCGCGCAGGCGGTCGAGCACCGCCGGAGCGACGTTGGCCAGCACCTGGTCGCCCACCGCCAGATGCTCGTCGCCGCTCGCGTCGGCGAAGCGCACCGCGACGCCGGCCGGCCCGGGATCGATGGCGGTCACCTCGGCGCCGCAGCGCAGCTCGGCGCCCGCGGCGCGCGCGGCTGCCTCGAGCTCGGCGGTCATCGCGCCCATCCCACCCATCGGCACGTCCCAACGGCCGCTGCCGTTGCCGATCACGTGGTAGAGGAAGCAGCGGTTCTGGCGCAGGTCCGAGTCGTGCGCGCCGGCGAACGTCCCGATGAGCGCGTCGGTCAGCGCGATCCCTCGCAGTGCGTCATCGCCCAGGCAGTCCTCGATGAGCTCGCCGATCGGGCGCTCGACGAGCGCCGCCCATGCGTCGTCGCCGACGAGCGCGCGCAGCTCGGCGGCCGGGCGCAGCGGCTCGGTCATCGTCGGCCATAGCGCGCGAGCGGCGTGCGAGCACGTCGCGTACAGGCGCTCCCAGCCCTCGATCGCCGCCGCGTCGGCGGTCGCGGCGGCCAGCGAGGCCGCCGTGCGGTCGCGGTCCTCGGCGTCGACGAGCACGCCGCGCGCCGGGTCGGCGGGCAGCGGCGTGTAGGACGAGATCCGCCGCCGGCCGAGCCGGACCCGCAGGCCGAGCTCGTCGACGATCGTCTGCGGCAGCAGGCTCACGAGATACGCGTAGCGGGACAGGCGAGCGTCGATGCCGGGCCACGGGCGCTCGGAAACCGCCGCGCCGCCGACGTGATCGCGGCGCTCGAGGACCAGCACCGAGCGCCCCGCACGCGCCAGGTAGGCGGCGGCGACGAGGCCGTTGTGGCCGCCGCCGACGATGACAGCGTCGTGTCGCGAGTCGCGCGCCATCAGTCGGCGAACAGGTGGCCGTGGATCGCCACGAGGCCGTCGACGTCGTGGACGTCGCCGTCGAGCTGGGGGATGACGATCGGGTCCCGTTCGCCCGTCTCGATGCGCAGGTGCTCGATCGCGGCCTCGTCGCGCTCGGCCAGCGCCCGCTCCTCCGCGTAGGCGCGCGCGACCTTCCCCGCCAGCTTGGCGTCGCCGCCCAGCGCGGCGGTCAGCGCCTCGACGTCGGCCTCGGGCGGCCCGCCGTCGAGCGGGTGCACGCGGTTGACGACGAGGCCGCCGAACGGCATGCCATGGTCGGCCAGCTTGCCCGCGAAGAAGATCGCCTCCTCGACCGGCTCGCGCTCGGGGGAGGTGATGACGATGAACGTCGTCGCCTCGTCGGCCAGCAGCGCCTTGACGCCCGCGGCGCGCTCCTTGAAGCCGTCGACGAGGCCGCCCAGGGCGCGGAAGAAGACGCTGAGGTCGTCGAGCAGGTCGACGCCGGTCAGGCGCTTGAGGACCCCGAAGACGACGCTCGTGCCGCGACCGACGACCTTCGCGGCCAGACCCGTCGGCGCCAGGAAGACGCGCAGCGCGCGGCCCTCGAGGAAGCCGGTGAGGCGGTCGGGCGCGTCGAGGAAGTCCAGCGCGTTGCGCGATGGCGGCGTGTCGAGGACGACGACGTCGTAGCGCCCCGAGCGGTCGAGCTCGTAGAGCTTGGCCACCGCGGTGAACTCCTGCGAGCCGGCGACCGCTCCGGAGAGCTGCTGGTAGATGCGGTTGGAGAGGACCTCGTCGCGCGTGCGCTCGTCGGGCGCGAGGCGCTCGACGAGCTCGTCGAAGGTCCGCTTGGCGTCGAGCATCATCGCCCAGAGCTCGCCGCGCACCTCGATGCCGTGGCCGGCCAGGCGCGCGGGGTCGACGAGGTGCGGCTCGTTGCCGAGCTCGTCGACCCCGAGCGCGTTCGCCAGCCGGCGGGCCGGGTCGATGGTGACGACGGCGACGCGGGCTCCCTCGGCCGCGAGGCCCATGGCCAGGGCGGCCGACGTCGTCGTCTTGCCCACGCCGCCCGAGCCTGCGCACACGACGATGCGCTTGCCGGCCAGGCGCGCTCTCACAGCCAGCGCTCCAGCTCGCGCGCCAGGCGCGCGAGCCGCGGGGCGCCGTCCTCGAAGGCGAACGGCAGCGTGGCCACGGGGGCGCGCGCGCCGCGGCGCAGGCGCCGCAGCTGCGCCCGCTGGGCCTGGGCACGGGCGTGGGAGTGGCGCGCAGCCCGGACCTCCGGGCCGTCGGGAGCGCTCTCGAGCGCGCGCGCGTCGGCGGCGGCGAAGCGCTGGGCGAGCATGCCGTTGCACACGATCAGGCCGACGTGGAGGCCGATGTCGTCGCGCAGCACGTGCTGCAGGGCGAGCGTCTCGTTGACCGGCATCTCCTCGGGCCGGGCCACCGCGACGACGCCCGTCCGTTCCGGGTCGGAGACCATCGCGTCGATCGTACGGCCCTGGCGGGCGATGCGGCCCACGCGGGCGGCCTGCGCGAAGGTTCGCGGCGCGCTCAGCACGGCGACGCCGTGGCCGGTGGCGGGCGCGTCGAGGATGACGAGGTCGTAGGGCTCGGCGCCCGGCGTGCGGCGGTCCTCCTGCGCCAGCTCCCACACCTTGCCGACCGTCAGCAGCTCGCGCATGCCCGGCGTCGCGGCCGCGAGGTAGCTGAACGCGCGGCTCGACCCGAGCAGCTCGGCCAGCGCCGCCGGCAGCTGGTCGGCCAGGTAGAGCTCCATCGCGTGCTCGGGGTCGATCGACAGGTGGTGCAGGCCGGGCGCGAGCTCCTCCTCGTGCATGCCCTCGCCGCCCAGGGCGCGCGAGACGTCGTCGCGCCGCGCGACCTCGGCGACGATCGTGCGCAGCCCGCGGCCGGCGGCCACGAGCCCGAGCGCAGCCGCCACCGTCGTCTTGCCGACCCCGCCCTTCCCCGTGACGACGACCAGCTGACGGCCCAGCAGAGCAGCGCTCAGATCTCGCCCTCCCAGTAGTCCTCGATCGGCTCGACGCGCACGAGCACGCGGCCCAGCCATGCCTTCTTCGAGCGCGGGTAGTAGACGATCTCGCCGGTGTCGCGGGTGCCGTAGCCCAGGTAGGTCAGGCCCCGATCCCCCGCGCGCAGCATGTGGGCGAGGTTCGTGCCCGCCGGGCGCGAGACGCAATGGCCTCGGCGCAGCGCGTGCTCCTCGGCGAGCGTCGCGCGGTTGTCATAGAGCTCCAGCGTGCCCTCGCCATCGAGGACGACGAAGAGCTCGTGCTCGGCAGCGTGCCAGTGCGGCGGGCAGTTGAGCCTGCCGGGCGGGACGACGTTGTGGCGCAGGCCGCTGCGCACCGAGCCGGCGGCGCGCGCGACGTCGCGCTCGGTGATGGCGAACTCGCCGATCTCGTCGGTCTCGGGTTCGACGTCCTCCAGGGCCACGCTGCACGGCGGGCGCGGCGTGGGCGCGGGCAGCTCGAGCGGGCCGGCGGCGGCCTCGCGCTCGAGCGGATCGTCGTGCGAGGCCTCGAGCCAGATCCCGCCGCGGCGGACCATGCCCGCGCGCGGCAGGCGCACCAGCGGCGGCGCGTGGTTCTCGCCGTAGGCGAGTACGGAGAGGCCGGCGTCGCCCGCGGTCACGGTGTGCTCGGGGCCGCCCGCCAGGTAGACGATCGTGTCGCCGGCGCTGATCTCGTGCACGGCACCGTCGATCCACGCCAGGCCCGAGCCCTCGAGCACGAAGAAGATCTCCTCCTCGGAGGCGTGCTGGTGCACCGGGCCGGGGCGGCAGCCGGGCTCGATGTCGATGCGCGACACGCCGACCGCGCTCGCCCCCGCCGCGCTGCCCAGCGCGCGGAACGTCGCCCGCATGTCGCCGACGTGCCGGACATCCGGCGCGACGTCGTCCCAGTGCGCCAGCGTCACACCTCACCGTCCCAGTACTCGACCTGCGTCACGTGGAAGCGCGCCCTGATCCCGCGAAGGGCGACCTTGCCCGAGCGCGGGAAGAAGGCGATGTCGTTGGGCTCGCGCGTGCTGAACGCCAGCAGCGTCAGCGGCGTGTCCCCGGCGCGGAACGCGTGCGCCACGCCGGTGCCGGGCGGGCGGCCGACAACGCTGCCCGCGCGCACCGGGTGCTCCTCGTCGCCGAGCAGCAGCGTCCCGTCGCCGTCCAGTACGAAGAAGATCTCCTCCTCGGCGGCGTGGCAGTGCGGCGGGCCGCTGAGCGCGCCCGGTGCGACAACCAGGTGGCCGACGCCGGTGCGCGTGGAGCCGAGCACGTCTCCGAGCTCGCGGCGTACGACGACCACGTCGCCCCCGCCGGTGAAGTCGTCGGGGGCGACGGCGGCGAGCGCGACGATGGTCGGCGGGCGCCGCGCCTCGGGCTCTGGCACCTCGAGCGGGCCTGCCGCCTCCTCCGCGTCGAACGGGCTGGGGCCGTCGTGGGGCAGCCAGTGCGGGCCGTTCCACCACGACCTGGCCCGCGGCAGCCAGGTCAGGCCGGTGTCCGAGCCGCCGCTGAAGGCGAGCACGTCGAGGCCGTCGCCCGCGCCGACGATGGTGTGCGCCTCGGCGCCCGGGCGGTGCAGGACGCAGTCGCCGGCGCGCACGGCGTAGGTGCGCCCGTCCTGCCAGCTGAGGCCCTCGCCGTCGAGAACGTAGAAGAGCTCCTCGTCGTCGGCGTGCACGTGGACCGGCATCGCGCGCTCGCCCGCGGCGATGCGGTAGCGGCTCAGCCCGGCACGCGCCGCGCCGGCCGCGGCACCCAGCCGCCGGCGCGTCCCGCGCAGCTGCGTGCCGTCGATGAGGCGGGGCTCGACGTCGTCTGAATGGACAACCATCCGGCGCGGCACACTAGCCGCCCGCGCCTGGGTGTCCGAGCCCGCTGGTAGTCATCCCCCGCGCGTGAAGGATTCGCCCATGGCCGGGCGAATACGGCGCTGACATGGATCAGGCACCCCATAAGCCGAAGGTCATCGCGTTCGCGAACCAGAAGGGCGGCGTCGCCAAGACGACGACGGCGCTGAACCTCGCCGTCGCGTTCATGGAGAAGGGGTTCCGCGTCCTCTGCGTCGACATGGACCCGCAGGGCAACCTGACGATGTCGCAGGGGATCGACCCCGACACCCTCGACAAGTCGATGTACGACGTGCTCGTGCATCAGACCTCGATCCGCGAGGTGGTGCGCAAGCGCGAGGTCGACGTGGCCTGCGCGTCGATCGATCTCGCGGGCGCCGAGATCGCGATGAGCACGATGATCGGCCGCGAGCGCTCGCTCGAGAAGGCGATCAAGCTCGTCGCCGAGGACTACGACTTCGTCTGCATCGACACGCCGCCCAGCCTCGGGCTGCTGACGATCAACGCGCTGACGGCCGCCGACAAGGTCATCGTGCCCGTCCAATGCGAGTACCTGTCGATGCGCGGGCTGATCCAGCTGCAGAACACGCTTCAGATGATCCGCGAGAACCTGAATCCCGACGTCGAGATCGAGGGCATCCTGCCCACCCTGATGGACACGCGGACGGTTCACGCCAAGGAGGCGATCGAGATCCTCGAGGAGAACTTTGGGGACCGCGTCTTCGCCTCGCGCATCAAGAAGACCGTCCGCTTCGCGGAAGCCCCTGTGAAAGGCATGTCGGTGCTCAAGTACGATCCGGACGGGATGGCCGCCCAGTCCTATCGCGATCTCGCGAAGGAGGTTCTCGCCAATGGCAAGCGGTAAGCGCGCGAGCATGAGGGAGGGGCCGCTCGCGGACCTGTTCCGCAAGACCGAGCAGGCCGCCGAGCAGGCCGAGACTCCTGCCAAGGACGCCGACGAAGGTCGCGTCCCGGCGCCGTCCACGCCGGCCGCCCAGGAGCGTCGCGCGCCGGACCCGCCGCCGCCCCACCCCCGCGAGACCGGTTACCCGCATCCGTCGCTGGGCGCGACGCCCGACGCGCCGCCGGTGCCCGAGCCCCACGTGCCCACGCCGCAGGAGCGCCTGCGCCATGCCTTCAGCGCGGACATCCCCGACAACATCCTCGATCGCGAAGCCGCACGGCGCGAGAGCGGACACGATCCGTATTCGCGCGTCGCCGACGAGCCCACGCCGTGGGGCACCGCCAAGCCGGTCGGTCAGCCCGTGCTGCGCGTCGTCGGCGTCGGCGGAGCCGGCGTCAACGCCGTCAACCGCATGGTCGAGGCCCAGGTCGAGGGCGTCGAGTTCGTCGCCATCAACACCGACCTGCAGTCGCTGCAGCAGTCGACGGCCGACATCACCCTGCACATCGGCCCGCAGGTCACCCGCGGGCTGGGCGCCGGCTCGAACCCCGATCTCGGGCGCCAGTCGGCGATGGAGGAGTACGACCGCATCAAGGCGCTGCTCAAGGGCTCTGACATGGTCTTCATCGCCGCCGGCGCCGGCGGCGGGACGGGCACCGGCGCGGCGCCGATCGTCGCGCGCATCGCCCGCGAGCTGGGCGCGCTGACCGTCGGGATCGTCACGAAGCCGTTCGGCTTCGAGGGCAACCGCCGCTCCGCTGCAGCGGAGATGGGCGTCCAGGCGCTGGCCGACGAGGTCGACACCCTCATCGTCGTGCCCAACAACAAGCTGCTCAGCGTGCTCGACAAGCAGACGTCGATGGTCGACGCCTTCCGCGTGGCCGACGACGTCCTGCGCCAGGGCGTGCAGGGCATCAGCGACCTCGTCACCCTGCCCGGGCTGATCAACCTGGACTTCGCCGACGTGCGCACGATCATGTCCGAGGCCGGCAACGCGCTGCTGGGCATCGGCATGGGCAGCGGCGAGGACCGCGCCACCGACGCGGCGCGCGCGGCGACCGAGTCGCCGCTGCTGGAGACCTCGATGGAGGGCGCGCGCAAGATCCTGCTCTCCATCACGGGCGGCCCGGATCTCTCGCTGTGGGAGATCAACGAGGCGGCCAAGGCCGTCAGCGAGGCCGCGCACCCCGACGCCAACATCATCTTCGGCGCCATGGTCGACGAGAAGCTCGGCTCCGAGGTGTGGGTCACCGTCGTCGCCACCGGCTACACCGAAGCTCGGGTGCGCCCGGCGCGCCGCGACTTCGAGGAGCCGCGCGGCGAGGTTCGCGTCGAGCGCCGCTCGCGGCCGAGTGCCACACGACAGACCGGGCTCGGCGTCCACGAGCTGGACGTTCCCGAGTTCATCCCCAGAGGCTGACCGAGGACCGCTACGAGCTGCCGCCGGCGCGCCTCGAGCGCTGGCTGGATCGCTGGGCCGAGCGCCACGAGAACGTCGCGTGGACGTCGGTGGGCGAGCGCGATGTGGCCTTCGTCGGCGCCGACGGTGAGCGGGTCGTGTGCGAGCCGCCGTTCGTGCCGCTCGACGTCGCGGTGCGCGGCGAGCGGGCCGGATACGAGCCCGGCCCGCTGCTCGACCACGTCCGCCGCGAGCGCACGGTCGGCGTGCTCCTGGTGCGCCTCGGCGGCCACGCGGCCGGCGTGTTCAAGGGCGAGGAGCTGACGGACTCGAAGGTCGGAAGCCGGCTCGTGCACGGCCGCCATCGCAAGGGCGGCTCGAGCTCGGGGCGCTTCGCGCGCCGCCGCGAGGGCGAGGCGCGCGCTGCGCTCCAGGCGGCGGCCGACGTCGCCGTGCGCGTGCTCGTGCCCGCCGTCGCCCGCCTGGACGCGGTCGTGCTCGGCGGCGATCGCCGCGCGCTGGACGAGGTGATGGACGACCAGCGCCTGGCGGCGCTGCGCTCCCTCGTCGCCGACCGCGTGATCGACGTGCCCGATCCGCGACTGGCCGTCCTGCGCGACACCCCGCAGCTGTTCCTGGCCACGATCGTGCGGCCCTCTGGGAGGATCCGATCGTGAGCCAGTGGCGCGCCACGCGAGGTGACCCGACACTGGGCATGGTGGCTGCCGGGCATCCGCTGACGGCGGAGGCCGGCGCGCGCGTCCTGCGCCAGGGCGGCAACGCGGTCGACGCCGCGATCGGCGCCGTGCTCGCATCCTGGGTGGCCGAGCCGCTGCTCACGGGACCGGGCGCCGGCGGCTACCTGCTGGTGGCCGGCGCCGGCGAGGAGCCGACGCTGCTGGACTTCTTCGTCGAGGCGCCCGGCCGCGGGGCCGACGCTTCGACGCGCGCCGACCTGCTGGCGTGCGAGGTGTCCTTCGGCGACGCCGTGCAGGTCTTCAACTGCGGCGCCTCGTCGTGCGGCACCTACGGCATGACCGCCGGCCTGGCCGCAGCGCTCGAGCGCTGGGGCTCGATCGACGTCGCCGCGCTCGCGGCGCCGGCGGCCACCATGGCCCGCGAGGGCGTGGCGCTCAACGCCGCGCAGGCCTATGTGTTCGAGATCCTCGAGCCGATCCTCGTCTCCACCGCCGAGTCGCGAGCGGCCTTCGCGCCCGACGGCCCCCTGCTGCGCGAGGGCGACCTCTTCCGCTCGCCCGAGCTGGCCGAGACGATCGAGCGCTTCGGCGCCGACGGCGCGGCGCCGTTCTACACGGGCGACCTCGCGGGCGCCGTGGTCGACTGGGTGAGCGCCGGCGGCGGGCAGCTCACGCGCGCGGACCTGGCCGCCTACGAGCCCGCCGAGCGGGTGCCGGTGCGCGCGACCTATCGCGGGCGCACGATCCTGACCAACCCGCCGCCGTCGGCCGGCGGCACGCTGCTGGCGCTCGCCATGGCCCGTCTGGACGAGCGCTCGGAGGGCGCGCCGTCCGCGGTCGACATCGTCGCCGTCATGGAGGAGGCCCAGGCGCTGCGCACGCCGGCCTTCGTCGAGGGCCTCGTCGAGCCCGGGTTCGCGGACCGCCTGCTGGCCTCTCGCCTGGGGTCGACGACCCACATCTCGGTCCTCGACGGCGACGGCCGCGCATGCTCGGTCACGTGCACGAACGGCGAGGGCTCGGGCCTGGTCGTGCCCGGCACCGGGATCCACGTCAACAACGTCATGGGCGAGCAGGACCTCAATCCGCTCGGCTTCTTCACCTATCCGACGGGGCGGCGTATGCCGTCGATGATGGCTCCGACCGTGGTGCTGGGCACCGACGGCGAGGTCGAGCTCGTGCTCGGCAGCGCGGGCTCCAACCGCATCCGCTCGGCCATCCTGCAGGTCATCGTCGGCGTGGTCGACCACGGCCAAGAGGCCCGCGACGCCGTGCTGGCGCCGCGCGCGCACTTCGAGGACGACGTCGTCTACGTCGAGCCCGGGATCGACGTCGGCGCGCTGCGCGACGCCGGCCGCGAGGTGCTCGCCTTCCGCGACCGCAACCTGTTCTTCGGCGGCGCGCAGGCCGTCGAGCGCGACCGGGTCACCGGCGCGCTCTCGGGCGCCGGCGATCCGCGGCGCGGCGGCGCCGCGGTGGCTGCGTGAGGCGGGCGGCGGCGCCGCGGTGGCTGCATGAGAGGGCGGCGGCGATCGCGGTGGCCGTGAGACGGGCGGCGGCGATCGCGGTCGTGGCCCTCGCCGGGCTGACGATCGGGGCGTGCGGCAGCGAGGCGCGCGACCTCTTTCTCGTGACCCGCAGCGGCGATGTCCCCGGCGCCCGGCTGACGCTGCGCGTGACCGACGACGGCCGGGCCTCCTGCAACGGCAAGCCGCTCGTCGACATCACGAGTGCCCAGCTCATCACCGCACGCGAGTCCGAGCGCGACCTCGCCAAGCCGGCGAAGGCCCAGCTGCGGCTGGCGCCCGGACCCCAGCCGGTCTTCTCCTACCGCGTGCGCACCGAGGACGGCGGCGTGGCCTGGAGCGACGACTCGCCCCGCCAGCCGGCCGTCCTCTTCAAGCTGGCCCAGCTCACGCGCGACGTGGCCAAGGGCCCCTGCCGCCTGGCGCGTTAGCCACGCCAGCGTCCGCCTTCCAACAGTCCCGTTTCCGGTGCGGGCTGTTGCGAAAGGCCGTTGGAGACAACCAACAGAGGGAGACGCATGGCGGACAACAGAGGTGTCGCCTACATCGAGCCGGGCAAGGTGGAAGTGCAGCCGATCGACTTCCCCAAGCTCGAGCTACAGGACGGACCGGGAGTGCACCCCGACAACGTCGGACGCAAGACCGAGCACGGGGTGATCCTCAAGATCGTCTCGACGAACATCTGCGGCTCCGACCAGCACATGGTCCGCGGGCGCACGACCGCTCCTGAGGGGCTCATCCTCGGCCACGAGATCACGGGCGAGGTGATCGAGACCGGTCGCGACGTCGAGTTCATCAAGAAGGGCGACCTCGTCTCGGTGCCCTTCAACATCGCCTGCGGGCGCTGTCGCAACTGCAAGGAGCAGCAGACCGGCATCTGCCTGAACACGAATCCCGACCGGCCCGGGTCGGCCTACGGGTACGTGGACATGGGCGGCTGGGTCGGCGGCCAGGCGGAGTACGTGATGGTCCCGTACGCCGACTGGAACCTCCTGAAGTTCCCCGACAAGGACGCGGCGATGGAGAAGATCCTCGACCTGACGATGCTGTCGGACATCTTCCCGACGGGCTTCCACGGCGCGTACACCGCGGGCGTTGGGCCGGGGTCGACGGTCTACGTCGCGGGCGCCGGGCCGGTGGGCCTCGCGGCCGCGCACTCGGCGCAGCTGCTGGGCGCGGCGGTCGTCTTCGTCGGTGACCTGATCCCCGAGCGCCTGAAGCAGGCGAAGTCGTTCGGCTGCGAGCCGATCGACGTCAGCAAGGGCGATCCGAAGGACCAGATCGAGCAGATCCTCGGCGTGCCCGAGGTCGATGCCGCCGTCGACGCCGTCGGCTTCGAGGCGCGCGGCCACGGCAAGGACGCCGAGCACGAGGCGCCGGCGACGGTCCTCAACTCGATCATGGACATCACGCGCGCGGGCGGCAAGCTCGGCATCCCGGGGCTCTACGTGACCGGCGATCCGGGCGCGGCGGACGACGCCGCGAAGGAGGGCTCGCTCTCCATCCGCATCGGCCTGGGGTGGGCCAAGTCGCACAGCTTCGCCACCGGCCAGTGCCCGGTGATGAAGTACCACCGCGGTCTGATGCAGGCGATCCTCCACGACAAGGTGCAGATCGCCAAGGCCGTCAACGCCACCGTCATCACCCTGGACGAGGCCCCGAAGGGCTACCAGGACTTCGACAAGGGCGCGGCCAAGAAGTTCGTGCTCGACCCGCACGGGCTGGTCAAGGCCTGAGGTCCACGGGTGGGCGACTTCGCGGCCGTCAGGCCGCGGGGTCGCCGCGCCCGCGGTCCCACGTCGTCTCGTAGCCCTGGGCCTGCAGCTTGGCCAAGAGGTCGAGCTGCACGGCCTCGAGGTCGTCGACGGGCCCCAGCAGCTGCAGGTCGGCATCGACCTGTCGCGAGCCCTCGGGGCCGCTGAAGACGATCTCGATGCGCCCGTCGGCGGGGCGCACGGTGGCGCGCGGATAGAGCGAGGGCGCCGGCAGGCCGGTCAGACGGAGCACCGCTTGTAGCGTACGCCTCAAGGATTCCGCCGCTGCGCCGACCACCATTCAGCGATGGAGGATCTGCGCGCCGAACTCGAGACGGCCACTGCGGCTCTGCGCGAGCATCTCGCCAGCTGGCAGTACGCCTACGCCATGGCCGGCGGTTGCCACGGAGGGGCCGAGCACCCTGCGCTGTGCGCCGTGCGCGACGAGGTCGACCGTCTGCGCACCCGCTGCGGCGATCTCCGGGCCCGGATCGCCGAGCACAGTCAGACGGCTGATTCCGTCTAGTCTCGTCCCGATGGACGAGTTGCGCGAGCGCTTGGCAGAGATCGCCGACCTCGATCGCGTGAGCATGCTCATGGCCTGGGACCAGGAGGTGTGCATGCCGCCCGCGGGCGGCGAGGCGCGGGGGGAGATGCGCGCCACCGTCGGGCGCCTGTCCCATGAGCGCTTCACCGACGAGCGCGTCGGCGCGCTGCTTGCCGAGGCGGCGCCGCGCGACGAGCTCGAGGCCGACATCGTGAGCGTCGCCAGACGCGACTTCGACAAGGCCCGGCGCGTTCCCGGCGAGCTCGTGGCCGAGATGGCCCGCGCCGGGGTGGCCGCGCGCGGCGCCTGGGCGCAGGCGCGCGAGGCCAACGACTTCTCGCTGCTGGCGCCGTCCCTCGAGCGCAACATCGAGCTGCGCCGGCGCTACAGCGCGTGCTTTCCGGAGGCCCGGCACCCCTACGACCCGTTGCTCGACGACTACGAGCCCGGCATGACGACCGCCGAGGTGCGCGATGCGCTCATGCGCCTGCGCGACGGCCTCGTCCCGCTCGTCGCCTCGGCGCCGGAGATCGACGACACCCTCCTGCGCGTGGGGCCGTTCCCCGAGGCCGGCCAGCGCGCGCTGCTGGGCACCGTCCTGCGGGCGATCGGCGTCGACGACGAGCAGTGGCGCCTCGACGAGGCGGCCCATCCGTTCGAGGCGACGATCGCCATGACCGACGTGCGCATGACCACGCGCTACGACGAGGCCGACATGGACTCGCTGTACTCGTCGCTGCACGAGTTCGGCCACGGGCTCTACGAGCACCAGATCGACCCCGCACTCGAACGCACGCCGCTCGCCGGCGGGGCCTCGAGCGCCTGGCACGAGTCGCAGAGCCGGCTGTGGGAGAACATGGTCGGGCGCTCGGGCGGCTTCTGGCGCTGGTGCATGCCACACGCGCAGGCGGCCCTCCCCGAGCGCTTCGCCGACGTGACGTGGGAGCAGGTCCAGCGGGCTGCGAACGCGGTGCGCCCGAGCTTCATCCGCGTCAGCGCCGACGAGGTCACCTACGGGCTGCACATCGCGCTGCGCTTCGAGCTCGAGCTCGCGCTGATCGAGGGCGACCTGGCCGTCGCCGACCTGCCGGCGGCGTGGAACGAGCGCATGCAGTCCTATGTCGGCCTCGACGTGCCCGACGATGTCCATGGCGTGCTTCAGGACATCCACTGGGCGGAGGGCGCGTTCGGCTACTTCCCGACCTACGCAGTGGGCAACATCATCGCCGGCCAGCTGTGGGCGCGCGTGACGGCCGAGCTGCCGGGCCTCGACGAGAGCTTCGCGGACGGCGACTTCGCCCCGCTGCGCGAATGGCTGGCCGAGCACGTCCACCGCTTCGGGCGCCGGTACCTGCCGACCGAGATGCTCCAGCGCGTCGTCGGCGAGGGCCTGGACCCCGCGCCGTACCTGGCCTACCTCGAGGCCAAGGTCGATGCATCAGCGCAGCTGATGTCCTGACCCAAGGAGGTCTGCTGGCGCTGATGGCTCCGGGCTGCCAGGCTCGGTGGCGATGACCCGCCGCTCCTGGCTGATGATGGGTGGGGCCGCCGCGGTGTGGGGCGCCTCGTACATGTTCATCAAGGTCGCGCTCGACGACTTCAGCGAGGGCGCCATCGTCTGCATCCGCACCGCGCTGGGCGCCGTCGTCCTGCTGACGCTGGCCCGGCGCTGGGACGCGCTCGCGCCGCTGCGCGGGCGCTGGCCGTGGGTGGCTGCGATCGGGCTCGTCCAGGTCGTGATCCCGTTTCTGCTCATCACCTTCGGCGAGAACCACATCGAGTCCCAGCTCGCCGGCATCCTCGTCTCGGCCGCGCCGATCTTCACCGCCCTGCTCGCCCTCGGCTTCGACCACGACGAGCGCGCGCACGGCTGGGCCGCGGTCGGGATCGTCGTCGGCATGCTCGGGGTCGTCCTGCTCTTCGGGCTCGACCTCTCGGGCAGCAGCGACCAGCTCGTCGGCGGCCTCATGGTCCTGGCGGCCAGCCTCTGCTACGCGGTCGGCGCGATGCTCTTCAAGCACAAGCTCCCGGGCGCTCCGCCCGTCGGCGTGGCCGGCGGTCAGATGGCCGTGGCGGCGGTCGTCACGCTCCCGCTGTGCCTCGCCGACCTGCCCGACCATGCCCCGAGCTTCAAGGCCGCCGGTGCGCTGGTGCTGCTCGGCGTGGCGGGCACGGGAATCGCCTTCCTGTGGTTCTACACGCTGATCTCCGAGGTCGGACCGGCGCGCGCGTCGGTCATCGCCTACATCGCTCCGGGCTTCAGCGTGGTCTACGGGGTCGTCCTGCTCAACGAGGCATTCAGCGTGGCGGCCGTCGCCGGGCTCGCGCTCATCCTGGCCGGCTCGTGGCTGGCGGTCGGGGGCAGGGCCAAGCGCGAGCGCGAGGCCGCGATGGCGCCCGCGGTGGAGGCCGCGTGCGCTCCGGCCGAGGCGGCGCCGGCGGCGCGTACTCCGGCTCCGGTGGAGAGCTGAGCCGTGGGGACCGACGTCCGCGGGCTGCACGTGCCGCTGGTGACGCCGTTCGACGAGCACGGCGCGGTCGACCTCGTCGCCCTCGAGCGCCTGGCAGTGGAGGTGCTCGACGACGGCGCCGACGGGCTCGTCGCCCTGGCCACCACGGCCGAGGCCTCGTCGCTGGACGAGCGCGAGCGCGACGCTGTCCTCGCCGTCTGCGCGAGCGTCGCGACCGACCGCGACGCGACGCTGATCGTCGGCGCCGGTACCAACGACACGCGCACGTCCATCGCGCGCCACGAGGCGCTGGCCCACGTCGCAGGCGTCACCGCGTCGCTCGCCGTCGTGCCCTATTACGTGCGGCCCTCGGAGGCCGCGATCGTCGCCCACTTCCAGGCCGTCGCGGCGCGCTCGCCGGTCCCGATCGTGCTCTACAACATCCCCTACCGCACGGGGCGCGGGCTCGGCGCGCCGGCGCTGCTCGAGCTCGCCGGCACCGAGGGCATCGTCGGGCTCAAGCAGGCGGTCGGCGGGGTCGACGCCGACACGCTGGAGCTGCTGGCCGGGGCGCCCGCCGACTTCGCTGTCCTGTGCGGCGACGACGCCTTCCTCCTCCCGCTGCTCGCGATGGGCGCGGCCGGAGCGATCGCCGGTTCGGCGCATCTGTGCACCGAGCGCTTCGCCTCGCTGCTCGCCGCGGCGGACGCAGGCCGGTTCGCCGAGGCGCGAGCGCAGGCGGAGGCGCTCCTGCCGCTCGTGCTCGCCCTCTTCGCCGAGCCCAGCCCTGCGGTGCTCAAGGCCATGCTGCACGAGGCCGGGCGGATCGCCACCCCGGCGGTGCGGATGCCGCTGCAGAGCGCCTCGGCGGAGGCCGTCGCGCGCGCTAGGAGAAGCGCACCTTCCCGTTCGAGCGCGCGCGCTCCTGCGCGCGCTCGATGAAGTCCAGGCGCTTCATCGCCGCCCGGAAGAGCCGGGTGACCAGTCGCAGCCGGGCGTTCTCGGAGCGCAGGTCGAGCAGCCCCTGCTTGGCCTCGAGCCCGAAGTCCACCGTGGCGGCCATCTGGTAGGCGGTCATCGCCTCGAGGTCCTGGGCGTCGGGCTCGCGGTCCGTTGCGTGCGTGACGAGCGCGCCGTAGGCCTCGTGCGCCGCCGTCTGCGTCTTGGCGTCGGCGGCCTCGGTCTTGTCCACCAGGAACTCGACGGTCCCGGCGGGATAATCGAGGTCGTGCTGCTCGTCGACGATCCGGAACGGGCGCGTGCCGCGCGTAAGGATGTTCATGCGCCCGTCGTCCATGCGCTCGAGGACGTCGGTGATCTCCATCGCGCAGCCCACCGGACGCAGGCCCTCGTCGCCGGCCCACACGATCCCGAACTCCGTGCCGCGCTCGAGACACTCGCTGATCATCGTGCGATAGCGCTGCTCGAAGATGTGCAGCGGGACGAGCTCGTGAGGGATCGCGACGATGGCGAGGGGGAAGAGCGGGAAGTCGGACACGACGCGATCGGACATCCGCCTTTGAGTCTATGCGTCCCGTCCGCCCGCGCCAGCAGGCGCGAGTGATCGTCCGCCCGCGCCAGCAAGTGCGGCGTTCCGTCCGCCCGCGCCAGCAGGCGCGAGTGATCGCCCGCCCGCGCTAGCGTGGGCCGCATGATCGCCGCCGTGCTCGCCGCCGCGGCGCTGGCCGCGCCGCAGCCGCAGCTGCTCGTGGTCACCGAGACGCGCGGCTTCGTCCACGACTCGATCCCGGCGGCGAAGGCCATGGTCGCCTCGCTGGGGTACCGCACGCGCTTCCTCGACGGCGCGCGCCGGCTCACGGCGGCACGCCTGCACGGCGCGGGCGCCGTCGTCTTCCTCAACACGAGCGGGGACCTGCACCTCGACAACGCAGGGCGGCGCCGGCTGCTGACCTATGTGCGCGACGGCGGCGCCTTCGTCGGCGCGCACGCGGCCGCCGCCACCTTCCCGCACTGGCCCGCCTTCCACCGCATGCTCGGCGCCGACTTCCTGGGTCACGCGCCCGCGCGCGCCGCGCCGCCCACCCGCATCGACGTCGTCGACCACAGCTTCACGACGCTGCGGACGTTCGCCATCGGCGACGAGTTCTATCGCTTCAGAGCCCGGGCCAAGCGCCATGTCGTGGTGCGCGAGCACGGCGGCGGCCCGCTCGCCTGGTGGCGGCGCTACGGGCGCGGGCGCGTGTTCTACGACGCCCTGGGCCACTTCCCGGCCACCTGGAGCGAGCCCCACCAGCGCCGGCTGATGGCCGACGGGATCCGCTGGGCGCTGGGCCTCCGTCCGTGATCGAACGGCGGCCGGCGCCTTCGCCGCCTCGGAGCGTTGTGGATGCCATGTCCCTGCGTCGCTTCCTGCCCGTCGGCGCTCTCCAGCGCCCGCGCGTCGACGTCGCCGTGCCGACGTGGGCCGGGCGCGGGACGGTCGGCAGCGTCGCGCCCTAGACGCGACTGCGAGACGACGAGACGATCTTCCCCGGGTTGAGGTTGGCGCCCGGGTCCATGCCGTCGAAGAGCGCGCGGAGCATCGCCACTCCGGGCGCCGAGATGTCCTGCTCGAGCCACGACGCGTGCTCGGTGCCGACCGCGTGGTGGTGTGAGAGCGTGGCGCCCGAGTCGACGAACGTCTGCTGGATGGCCGACTTGATCACGTCGTACTCCTCGAGGGGCTCGCGTGCTCCCGATGGCTTGAAGCCGAACGTGAAGTACAAGCAGGCGCCCGAGTGGTAGGAGTGCGAGAGGTGGCACATGATGTAGCCGTGCACCCGGAGGTCGTCGAAGGCCGCCTGCGCACTGGCCATGACGTTCCCGTACACCGTGGGCAGCGCGCTCCACGGCGCCGCGGTCTCGGACACGTCCGCCAGCGCGCCGCGGTCGAGCAGGTAGTCGCGGATGTAGGGCGTGTCGAACTTCTTCTGGTCGTAGAGCTCGCCGGGACTCGCACCGATGCTCAGGCCGCCGTGGCGCTTGACGATCTGCCCGACGAGCTTGCGCTGCGCGGTGACGTGGTCCTTGGTGCCCTCGTAGCCGATGAACGACAGGCACATGGCCTCGAGATCGAAGTTGCGGCGCCGCTCCAGGTACGTCGTCAGGGCCTTGGACTTGACCCGATCGATCGGCGACGGGTCCTTCCGGGTGGCGAAGGAGAACTGCGTCTCGTTCGCGTCGGACACGCGCGTGACCGACGGTGACGCCTCGCTGGCGGCGATCTCGTGCATCGCGGCCAGGGCGCTGGGCCAGTCGGGGAAGAGGTAGCCGAGGATCACGCGCTGGTCGGGCAGGCGATGGACGTGGACCGTGGCCTCGCTGATGATCCCGAGGCGCCCCTCGCTGCCCAGCACCATCTCGCGCACGCTGGGACCCGTCGACGCGTGCGGCACCGGGCGGGTGGCCAGGACTCCCGCGGGAGTCACCACGCGGACGGCTCGGGTCAGGTCGGCGATGTCGCCGTACTTGTCGGACTGCATGCCGGACGAGCGCGTCGCGATCCAGCCGCCGAGCGTCGAGTAGCTGAAGCTGTCGGGGAAGTGGCCGACCGTCCAGCCGCGCGCGTTGAGCTGCTCCTCGAGGTGCGGGCCGAAGGCCCCCGGCTGTACCCGGGCCAGGCGCGCGGCGTCGTCGATCGCGAGCACCTGGTCCATCCGGCCGAGGTCGACCGAGACGATGTCGCGCTCCTCGTCCGCGGGCGCCTCGAGGCTTCCCGAGATGTTCGTGCCGCCGCCGAAGGGGATGACGACGGCATCGGCGTCGATCGCCGCCCGCACAACCGCGGCCAACTCGTCCTCGTCGGCAGGACGGACCACGACATCGGGGAGCCGGCCCACGTCGCCGCCACGGTGGCGAACGAGGTCGCGCAGGCTCTTGCCGCGGGCGTGAACGACGCGATCGAGCGCATCGGTCGAGACATGGGCGCTCCCGGTGGCGGCCTCCAGCTCCGAGCGCAGGGCCGGCGAGAGCGTCGACTCCGGGATGTCGAGGTCATCGAAGCCAGCGGGGCGCGACGTCGTGCCGCGAACGTCGAGCCCCAGGGCACGCTCGAGAAAGGGCGCGAGGCCCGGCTTGTCCGCGTGCGTGAACGAGACGCCCTCGTCGCCCCAACCCCACCACTTCGCCTGCCCCATGTCCGCGCCCTTCGTCGTCGATGCGGCGATCGACGATACGGAATAGAGGCGCTCAGCGGACCTTCGGGGTCAGGCGGCGCGCCGCAGACGCTGCTCGCGCGGCGGGACGTCGGCGTGGCGGTGCACGAGATGCCACTTGGCCCGCGTGTAACGGTAGACGTGCGTCGTACGGAGGACCATCGGCTGGGGCGAGCGGCCGTCCATGCTCACCTCGCCGCGCTCGAAGCCGATGGTGCAGGCCAGCGCGCCGCTCATGTGGACGACCACGTTGTCGGGCACGATCTCGCCCTCGCCGAAGCGCGAGCCGACCCACTCGAACGTCGACCGGACCGCCTCGGTGCCGCGCTCGATCGGGCCCGACGCACCGAACAGCGTCACGTCGGGGCTGTCGTCCCACAGCGCGGCGTAGGAGTCGGTGTCGCCGCTGCCCATCGCGCGCAGCGCGGCGTCGACCTCGCGCAGGGTCTCCTCGAGCTCGCGGCGCAGGAGGCTGCTCTGGGGCCGCTTCGTGGTCGTCTGCATGGTCATCTTGTACGAGCTGTGCGCGATCCGCACATCGGTAGGCGATGCCCAACTTGGGCTCCCTGGCTACCTAGTTCGGTGTCCGTCACCATGTGGGCATGCCCGAGGCCCTGCTCGAGCGCGACGCACCGCTCGAGGTCCTCGTCGGCGCGGTGGCGGAGGCCGCGCAGGGGCGCGGCTCCACCGCGCTGATCTCCGGCGAGGCGGGCATCGGCAAGACGAGCCTGGTGCGCGCGCTGGTCGAGCGCCTCGGCCCCGACGCGCGGGTCCTCATGGCGGCGTGCGACGACCTCGTGGCGTCGCGCACGCTGGGCCCGCTGCACGACGCGGCGGCCGGGAGCGGCGGCCCACTGGCGGCCGCACTGGCCGACGAGGGTCAGGTCGATCGCGTCTTCGCCGCCCTGCTGGAGGAGCTGGCCGAGGAGCGTCCGTCCGTCCTCGTCGTCGAGGACGTCCACTGGGCCGACGACGCCACGCTCGATGTCCTCGGCTACGCGGCGCGCCGGGTGGAGGCCGTCGGCGCGGTCCTCGTGCTCACGACCCGCGACGAGCTCGATCCGCGCCATCCCCTGCACCGGCTGCTCGGTGCGCTTGCCGGCTCTCCGGTGCACCGGATCGAGCTCGCGCCCCTGTCGCGCGATGCGGTGCAGGCGCTGGCGGCCGGCACGGGCCGCGACGCGGCCGCCGTTCACGCGCTGACACGCGGCAACCCGTTCTTCGTCGCCGAGACGCTCGCGGCGCCGCCCGACGAGGTCCCGGCCAGCGTCAAGGACGCGGTCCTCGCCCGGTTGCGCGGGCTCGGCGCGGACTGCCGCGAAGCGCTCGAGCGCCTCTCGGTGGTGCCCTCGCACGTGCCGCCCGAGCTGGCCGCGGTCCTGCTCGGCGAGACGATGCGCGCGCTGCCGGAGGCCGAGCTCGCGGGCGTGATCGAGGACCGCCCCGACGGACTCGGGTTCCGCCACGAGCTGGCGCGGCGCGCGATCGAGGGCAGCCTCCCCGTGACCCGCGTGCGGCTGCTCAACCAGGCCGTCGTCGCGGCGCTGCGCGCGCAGGATCGTCCCGAGCGCGCGCGCCTGATGCACCATGCGGTCGCGGCCGGCGACGTCGAGACCGTCCTCGCGGTCGGTCCGCAGGCCGCGCGCGAGGCCGCGCGGGCCGGCGCCCACCGCCAGGCGCTGGCCCACCTCGAGGCGGTCGTCCCCTACGCCGCGCGGCTGGCGCCCGCCGACCAGGCCGCCGTCCTCGACGATTACGGCTGGGAGCTCTACAACGCCGCTCGCTTCCGCGAGGCGGTGCGCGCCGGCAGCGCCGCGGGGGAGCTCTACGCCGGCCTCGGCGACCCTGTCGCCCTGGGGCTGTGCCTGGTACGCGTGTCGCGCCACTGGTTCATGGCCGGGGAGACCGAGTCCGCCGAGGACTGCGCCGCGCGCGCGGTGCGGATCCTCGAAGCGGCCGGCGACGAGGCGGCGCTGGCCCAGGCGACGCTCTATCAGGGCGCGATCCTCGCCCTGGCCGAAGATCCCGAGCAGGCCGGCGCCGTGCTGCGCCGGGCCGGGCAGCTCGCGCGGGCGTCGCAGCGCATGGACCTCGCGGTGCTGTGCCTGAACTACATCGGCATCGCGCGCGTGGAGAGCGGCGACCCGGAGGGCCTCGAGCAGGTGCGCGACAGCATCGAACTGGCCGTCGCCGGGCGCCATCACGAGGAGGCCGCCCGCGGCTACACCAACCTGGCCGAGCTGCTGCTGCGCGTCGGGCGCCTGGACGAGCTCGAGCGCTGCGTGGCCGACGGCCTGGCCTTCACGCACGAGCGCGGGTTCTGGTCGCACGCCTACAACCTCGAGGTGCACCGCTGTCTGCTGCTGCTGCGCCGCGGCGACTGGGACGGCGCCGAGGAGGGGCTGCGCGGGGTCGTGGACGCCGTCGACGATCCCGGGATGCTGTTCGCCTACAGCGTCCCGTGGCTCGGGCGCCTGCTCGCCCGCCGCGGCGACCCGGTCGCCGAGGGCATGCTCGCGGCGGCGTGGGAGCAGGCCCAGCGTCACCGCCTGCTGCTGGGGCTGGCCTACGCGGGGATCGCCCGCGTGGAGTGGGCGGGACTGGCCGGAGAGCCCGAGGTCGCCGAGCGGGTGGGGGCGGTCCTGCTGGCCCGCACCGAGCATCCGGGCGCGGCGCCCTTCCGCGGCGAGCTGCTGCGCTACCTCGCCCGCGCGGGGGTGCCGGCGGCGTCCTTCGAGGGCTGCCCGCCCGCCTGGGCGGCGGGATTGGAGGGCGACTGGCGCGCGGCCGCCGCGGCCTGGCGGGCGGCCGGCGATCCGTACGAGACGGCCCTGGAGCTGGCGGAGTCCGGCGACGCGGAGGCCACCGCCGAGGCGCTGCGCATGCTCGAGGACCTGCGCGCCGAGCCGGCGGCGGCGCGTGTGCGTCAGCGCCTGCGGGCGATGGGCGCGCGCGTGCCGCGCGGCCCGCGCGCGATGACGCGCGCCAACCCGGCCGGCCTCACGCCGCGCCAGCTCGCCGTGCTCGGCCTGTTGCGCGAGGGCATGACCAACGCCGAGATCGCCGACCGGCTCGTCCTCTCGGTGCGCACGGTCGACCACCACGTGGCAGCCGTCCTCGACAAGCTCGGCGTCCGCTCACGACGCGAGGCCGCCGCGGCCGCGGACGAGCTCGGCGTTCGCGTCAGCTGACTGATCGATCAGCTCCCCGGGTTGCGCGCCGACAGGATCAGGTTGTAGAAGATCGCCGGTGGCAGGCGCGGCTCGAGCAGCCGGCGGTCGACCTCCTGGAAGGCCAGGTAGCCCTTGAAGGCGTAGACCTTCCAGCCCCACGGCACCGTCTCGGGATCGGCCGTCGCCTCGAGCGCGCGGTTGGCCCACCCGAACCAGTTGGCCAGCAGCTCCTCGCCGCGGACGCGGACGTCGGACAGGCCGGCACGGCCGGCGACCGACGAGAGCTGGTCGGGCGTGAAGGCGTGGACGTCCACGAGGGCTTCGAGCCGGTGGTTGGCCTCGCCGCCGTCGCTGTGGCCCTCGGGGGCCGGCGCGGCTCGCATGAGCCGCCGCCACAGCGGCGCCACGCGGTACGCGGCGCGCTTGGGGACCTGGGCGATTCGGTCGCCATGGCGCGAGGGCTCGCCGGCGAAGAAGAGCCGCCCGCCGGGACGCAGCACTCGGCGGAACTCGCCGAAGGCGCGGTCGAGGTCGGGCAGGTGGTGCAGCACGGCGTGGCCGAAGAGGAGGTCGAAGGAGTCGTCCTCGAACGGGAGCTCCTCGGCGTCGCACGCGACGGTGCCGACATCGAGCTCGAGGCGGCGCGCGTTGGCCTGCAGCGCGTCCAGCATCCCGGGGGAGATATCCGTGCACACGGCGTCGCCCACGAAGCCGGCCTGCAGCATGTTGAGGCTGAAGTAGCCGGTGCCCGCGCCGACCTCGAGCGAGCGCCCGAAGGGGCCCGCGGGGCCAAGCGCCTTGGCCACCTTGCTCAGCACCTGGTGGCGGCCGACCTCGCCGTAGTCGATGCCCCATTTGGCGTCGTAGCCGGCCGCCGCGCCGTCGTGATAGCGGGTGTTGACGGAGCGGATCTCCTCCGCGCTGGCGGTGGCCGGGGCCGGCATGGCGCAGGAGTGTACGCTCGCGTTCATGAAAGCGTCGGGGCTGCCGCCGGGCCCGACGACCCGGCGGCTCGGGCAGATGGCCGAGTGGCTGGCCCGGCCCAACACGTACGCCGCGCGCCAGCGCGAGCGCTTCGGCGACGTCTTCACGGCGCGCATCGATCCGATCCCGTGGGTCATGCTCGGCGACCCCGGCGACGTGCGGACCGTCTTCACCGCCGGGCCGCAGCGGACCAACGCGGGCGAGGCGAACGAGATCCTTCGCCCGACGCTCGGGCCGCACTCGCTGCTGCTGCTCGACGGCGACGAGCACATGCGCCAGCGCAAGCTGATGCTGCCCGCCTTCCACGGCGAGCGCATCGACCGCTACCGCCAGATCATGCGCGAGGCGACCGAGCGCGCGATCGCGTCGTGGCCCGCGGGCGAGGCCTTCGCGCTGCGCGGGCACACCCAGGCGATCACCCTCGAGGTGATCATGCGCGCCGTCTTCGGCGTCGAGGACCGCGGGGCGATGGCGCGACTGCGCGCGCCGCTGAAGCGCTTCGTCGACTGGGCGGGCCACCCGGGCGCGCTGGTGATGGTCGCGCTGCTGGGCTTCGAGAACCCGATCGTGCGCCGGCTCATGCGCGAGCGCTACCTGGGCCCCGTCGATCGCGAGCTGTACGCGCTGATCGCCGAGCGCCGCGCGGCGCCCGACCTGGCCGAGCGCGACGACGTCCTCTCGCTGCTGCTGCTCGCCCGCGACGAGCACGGCGAGCCCATGACGGACGCCGAGCTGCGCGACGAGCTCATGACGCTGCTGACGGCCGGCCACGAGACGACCGCGACCTCGCTGGCGTGGGCGGTCGAGCGCCTCGTCCGCCACCCCGGCGGCCTGGAGCGCCTCGCGGGCGATCCGGCCTACGTCGACGCGGTGGTCAAGGAGACGCTGCGCCTGCGTCCCGTCGTGGCGCTGGTGCTGCGCAAGCTGCTCGAGCCGCTCGAGGTCGGCGGCCACGAGCTGCCGGCGGGCACCACCGTGGCGCCGGTCATCCTGCTCGTGCACCGCCGCGAGGACGTCTACCCCGAGCCCGAGGCCTTCCGGCCCGAGCGCTTCCTCGAGCAGGCGCCCGGGACCTACAGCTGGATCCCGTTCGGCGGGGGCGTGCGCCGCTGCCTGGGCGCCGCCTTCGCCCAGGTCGAGATGCAGACCGTGCTGCAGACGCTGGCCGAGTCGGTGCACCTGGAGCCTGTCGGCGGGGCCGAGTCCGTGCGCCGGCGCGGGATCACCCTCGCCCCGGCGCGCGGCGGGCAGGTGCGCGCGCTCGCGGCTCGTTAGATGGCTGATTCCACGACCGCCGAATCAACCATCTAACCTGCCCGCGCCTCGTGCCCGACCTCTACCTGCAGCGCGACCTGCCTCCCGGAGTGCCCCCGCTCGCCCTCGACGGCGAGCGCACGCTGCCCGACATCCCCGAGGAGAACTACTGGTTCCGCCGCCACCTGGTCGTCTATGAGTGGATCGCGGCGCGCATCGGCGGCGTGAGCGTCGTCGACCTCGCGTGCGGCGAGGGCTACGGCTCCGACGTGCTGGCGCGCAGCGCGTACAGCGTGGTCGGCGTCGACGCCAACCCCGATGCGCACGAGCACGCCCGGCTGCGCTACCGCGCGCCCAACCTGCGCTTCGTGCGCAACATGGTCGAGATGTACTCCGAGCCGTGCGACGCCGTCGTCTTCCTGCAGACGATCGAGCACATCCAGGACCCCGACGCCGTGCTCGAGAACGTCAGGGGGATGCTGCGGGCCGGCGGCGCGGCGTACGTCTCGACGCCCAACGTGCTCACGCTGGCGCCCGCCGGCGCCGAGCGCTCGGGCAACCCGTGGCACCTGCGCGAGTACCGCGCCGAGGAGTTCCGCGCGCTGTGCGAGGCGCACTTCGGCTCGGTCGAGCTCTACGGGCTCTTCCACGCGCGGACGCTGCGCGTCCACGAGCTCGCGCTGCGCGTCGGGTGGGATCGGGTCCACGCAGCGCTGCGGCTGACCAAGCCGTTCTACGACCGCTTCGTGCCGGCGATCTCCACGCGCGACTTCGCCCTGCGCGCCGAGCGCGACCTCGATCGCGCGCTGGATTTCGTGGCCGTGTTGAAGCCATGAGCGACGGTCGCGTCGCGATCGTCCTGCACACGCATCTGCCCTACGTCGAGGGCGTGTCGACATGGCCCTTCGGCGAGGAGTGGCTGTGGGAGGCGATCGCCACGTCCTACCTGCCGCTCCTCGATCTGCTGCGCGCGGGCGCCCCGGTCACCCTGTCGCTGACGCCCGTGCTGTGCGACCAGCTCGAGGCGCCCGGCGCTCTGGACCGCTGCCGGGCGTTCCTGCGCGACGTGCGCCCGGCGTCGCACGCCCTCGACATCGAAGCGGCCGACGACCCCGCGGTGGCGATCGAGCTCGAGCGTGCGGCCGTCGAGTACGCGGCCGCACTGGAGCGGCTGCCGGAGGACCTCCTGGCCGCGCTCGCGCCGTTCGCGGCGTGGACCAGCAGCGCGACGCACGCCGTCCTGCCGCTGCTGGCCACCGACGCCGGCGTGCGCCTGCAGGTGCGCACCGGGGTCGAGTCGCACCGCGGGCGCTTCGGCGACGGCTGGCACGGCGGCTTCTGGCTGCCCGAGTGCGCCCACGCGCCGTGGCTGCACGGGCTGCTGGAAGAGGCCGGCGTGCACGCGACGTGCGTCGACTTCACCGACGTCTTCGGCCCGGGCGATCCGCGCCACCTGCGCCCGCTGGCCACGGAGGCCGGGCCGCTGCTCGTGCCCCTCGATCGCTCGGCGGTGGACCTCGTGTGGGCGGCGAGCGGCTACCCGTCGCACGCCGCCTACCGCGACCACCACCACCGCACCGCGCGCGACCACCACCCGTGGGCCAACGACGGTGCGGTCTACGACCCGGCGCGCGCGGCCGAGCAGGCCGCGAGCGACGCTGCGGACTTCGTCGCCCGCGTCGCCGTGCGGGTGGCCGACGGCGGGCTGTGCGTGTGCGCCCTGGACACCGAGCTGCTCGGGGTCTGGTGGCACGAGGGGCCGGCATGGCTGGCGCTCGTGGTGCAGGAGGCCGCGCGCGCCGGGCTCGAGCTCGTCCACCTCGACGACGCGCTGGCCGACTGCGATCCGGTCCCCGCCGGCGAGGCCGGCGACCGCGTGACGACGTGGGGCACGCCACGCGACCTCTCGACGTGGTCGGGCCCGCGGGTGGCCGACCTGGCCTGGGCCGCGCGTGCCGCCGAGCTGGACGTGCTCGCCGCCGGCACCGGCGTGGGCGACCGCGCGGTGCGCGAGCTGCTCGCCCTGCAGAGCAGCGACTGGACCTTCCTGGCCTCGGCCGGCACGGCAGGCGACTACCCACGCGAGCGTTTCGACGGGCACGCCCGCGAGCTCCGCGCCGCGCTCGCCGACCCGGGCGCCGAGCCCGCGCTGCGCAACCTCGCGCCGCGCCTGGCGCGCGCCGCGCTGCTCGAGCCGTAGACGGTTTCGGCAGTCGTCCGCCCTCGCCGGCGGCGCGGTGCGGCCGGGCATCGAGGGAGAGAGAGCAACCGGTCGTCGTGGCGCGAGCGGCTGCGCCGGAGTTGGCGGTGCGCGGCCCGAAGCTGGCGCATGCCCGCTCACTCCGACGACAAGAGGCCTGGCCGCGCAGCGCCGCGAGCGTCCCGAAGCGTCGAACCGCCACGCATCGGGCAAGCTCCCAACCCATGGCCATACCGCTGATGAGCCAGGCCGACGCCGCCGTCGGCAACGCGATCGAGTCCGCGGTGACGCTCAAGCACCGCCGGCGCCTGCGGCGCCTGGGGTGGGAGCGGGCGCTCGAGCCGCCCGACGACGGCCTGTGGGCGGCCGGCGATCCGCCGCCGCGCGAGGGTTGCTCACTCGACGTCCTCGTCGACGGCGCGCAGGCGCTCCCCGCGATCGCCGAGGCGATGCAGAACGCGCGCGACTTCGTGCACCTCACCGGCTGGCACCTCGCGCCCCACTTCGCGGTCGTCCGCGGCGAGCCGTCGATCATCATCGGCGAGCTGCTGGCGGAGCTGGCCGAGCGCATCGACGTGCGCGTGCTCGTGTGGGCCGGCGCGCCGGTGCCGGCCTTCCACCCGACGCGCTCGGAGGTGCAGGAGGCCGTCCGCACGCTCACGCGCAGCACGCGCATCCGCTGCGAGGTGGACCCTCGCGAGCACCCGTTCCACTGCCATCACGAGAAGACGATCTGCATCGACGGTGAGCTGGCCTTCGTCAACGGCATCGACCTCACCGACGACGCCGGCGATCGCTTCGACTCGAGCGAGCACCGGGCCCAGCGGCGCCTGGGGTGGCACGACGTCGGTACCCGCCTGCGCGGCCCCGCGGTGGCGGACGTGCACGATCACTTCGCCGGCCGCTGGTACGAGGTGAGCGGCGAGCGCCTCGAGCGCCCGGGCCCGCCCGCGCCGGCGGGCGACAGCACGGTGCAGGTCGTCCGCACCGTGGCCGAGAACATGTACGACGACTTCCCGCGCGGCGACTTCCGGATCCTCGAGAGCTACACGCGCGCCCTGCGCAGCGCACAGCGCCTGATCTACCTCGAGAACCAGTTCCTGTGGTCGCCGGAGATCGTCGCGATCCTGGCCGACAAACTGCGCAACCCGCCGCGCCAGGACTTCCGGCTCGTCGTCCTGCTGCCCGCCAAGGCCAACAACGGCCAGGACTCCACCCGCGGCCAGCTCAGCGTCCTGGCCGCGGCCGACGACCACGCCGGGCGCTTCTTGGCCGCGACCATCCGCTCGCGCACCGGCGAGCGCGAGGATCCGCTCTATGTCCACGCCAAGGTCGGGATCGTCGACGACCGCTGGCTGACCGTCGGCTCGGCCAACCTCAACGCGCACTCGCTGCTCAACGACACCGAGATGAACGTCGTCACCGACGACGCCGCGCTGGCGCGCGCGACGCGCGTGCGGCTGTGGGCCGAGCACCTCGAGCTCGAGCCCGGCGCGATCGCCGACGCCGACCCGGCGTCGGTCGTCGACGAGCACTGGCTCCCCATCGCCGCCGACCAGCTCGAGCGCCGCGAGCGGGGGGCACCGCTCACCCATCGCCTGATCGCGCTGCCCGGCGTCTCGAAGCGCTCGGCTCGCCTCCTCGGCCCGCTCGAGGGCCTCACGGACGACGGCTGACCGCCTTTCGCTCGGCCCGCTCGAGGGCCTCACGGACGACGGCTGACCGCCTTTCGCGCGCTCTTTGCGCACCTTTCCCGGCGCCCGGGCCGCGCTTCCGTCCGCGCTGTCGATAAGGTCCGCCGCTGCTTTTGGAAGACACCCACGCCGAGTCCCCGCCGCGCAGACGGTGGGGAACGGGGGACCCACCGGGCCTTCAGGCCCAGGGGCGAATCGCCGGTTGAAGCCGGCGTAGCGCACGTCTCACAGCGCGAGCCCGTCAGCTAACCCCGTAGGCGATGAGACGACCGGAGGGTTCGAAGTCAAGTGGCAATGCATCGCGATCTCAGTTCGCCCGTACCGTGGCGGCGCTCGCTGCGGGCCTCGCAGGCGCGCCGCGTCCAGCGGGCGCGGCGCCGGCGCAACGTCCTGCGCGGCCGCGCGGGGGTGACGCTGGCCGTAGCCGTGTTCTCCTTCGCCGCCGCCGGCGCGCTCGCGCAGGAGGCGGCGACCCCGCTCGCGCCGGGCGTGTCGAGCAGCGACGCCGTGCGCGCCCTTCAGCAGAAGCTCGGCGTCGTCGCCGACGGCGTCTATGGCCCCAAGACCCGCGCTGCCGTCAAGCGCTTCCAGCGCGCCCACGGGCTCACCGCCGACGGCGTGGCCGGCCCGCAGACGCTCGCCGCACTCGGCGTGAGCACCGCCGCGGCCCCCAAGGCGCAGGACGCCTCCGACGGCTCGGCGTCTGCCCCGGACACCGCTGCCGCCGCCACGCTGCAGCGCATCGCACAGTGCGAGTCGGGCGGCAACCCGAGCGCCGTGTCGGCCGACGGCAACTACCGCGGGAAGTATCAGTTCGACCGCGAGACGTGGCGCGCAATGGGCGGCAGCGGCGACCCCGCCGACGCGCCCGAGGCCGAGCAGGACCGCATTGCCGCGCAGCTGCTGGCCCAGCGCGGCACGGCGCCGTGGCCGGTCTGCGCCACGGTCTGACGGGTGCCGAAGGCGCGTCGACCGCGAAGCCGTTGGCGTCCACCGCCTGAGGCGGGCCCCCTGGTCGCGCGAGCGACTCGGTTTCCTAGTCCATCCGCTCGAGCGAGACCACGCGGACACCGCCCGCGACGGCGCACCGCCAGGGGCCGTCGGCGGGCGGCTCCTCGATGCGGTTGAGCAGCAGCATCGCGAGGGCGCGCGCGTCGGGCTCGGCCAGCGGGCCGACGCGCAACGTGCGCTCGTCGCCGCCGCGGCGCTCGACGATGCGCACGGCGCAGGCGCGATCGACCTCGAGGGCGAGCTGGTCGTCCATCGGCGCGGCCCTACTCCCACCGCAGCTGTCGCGGCGTCTCGCGCATCCGCAGCAGCCGAACGGGGACGCCGGCGACCACGGCGTTGGCGGGGACGTCCTTGTTGACCACGGTGTAGGTCCCGACGACCGAGTTGTCCCCGACGGTGACGCCGCGCAGGAAAGCCGCGCCGTAGCCGATCCAGACGTTGTTGCCGACCCGCACGTCGCGCTTGTAGATGCCCTGGTGGCGGATGGGGCGCTCCACCTCGACGACGCCGTGGTCGAAGTCGA
Source organism: uncultured Actinomycetes bacterium (assembly GCA_963807305.1). GTDB lineage: Bacteria > Actinomycetota > Thermoleophilia > Solirubrobacterales > Solirubrobacteraceae > JAOPZW01. The sequence goes on along the minus strand of CAWEBN010000008.1, from coordinate 257,931 downwards.
TGAGCATCACGCGATCGGCCACGATGCACTCGCGCCCGATCGAGACGTGCTGGAAGGACGAGATGGTGCACTCCTGGCCGAGGACGGACTTCGCCCCGATGTGCACCTCGCCCTCGTGCGCGCGGATCTTCGTGCCGTGGCCGATCCAGGCCCAGCGTCCGAGGTGGATCACCGCGTCCTTGCCGATCTCGAGGGTCACGCCCGGGCACACGAAGGCGAAGCCGTCGGTCTTCAGGCGCCCTCGGAAGCGCAGCTTCAGCCACGCCAGGCGCACGAGCAGGCGGCCGTAGTTGGGGGTGAGCATGCGGTGCGCGCGCATCCAGCGCAGGAGCACGAGCGGGCCGCCGTGGCGCGGCTCGGGCTCGCCGCGGACGTGCGGAGGCAGCCCGGTGACCCGCGGCGGTGTGATGACCGATGCCACGGACGCAAGGGTAGTCTGCGCGGCTCGATGGCCGAAGACTCGCTCGCCCAGCGACTCCTGGCCGGCGACAAGCGCGCGCTGGCCCGCGCGATCACGCTGGTCGAGTCCGACGATCCCGCCGGCTGGCAGCTCGTGCGCGAGGTCTACCCGAAGACCGGGCAGGCCGCCGTCATCGGCCTCACCGGGGCGCCGGGCGCGGGCAAGTCGACGCTCATCGGCGCATTGATCAAGTTGCGCCGCGCGGCCGATCGTGAGGTCGCGGTGCTCTCGATAGACCCGTCCTCGCCCTTCACGCACGGCGCGCTGCTCGGCGACCGAATCCGCCTGACCGAGCACTTCCTCGACCCCGGCGTCTTCATCCGCTCGATGGCCAACCGCGGCGCCCTGGGCGGGCTCAGCGAAGCCGCGCTGCAGGCCGCGCTGCTCATGGACGCCGCGGGCAAGGACGACGTGTTCCTGGAGACAGTGGGCGTCGGCCAGGCCGAGGTCGACATCATCGACCACGCCGACACCGTCGTCCTCGTGCTCATGCCCGGCTCGGGCGACTCGATCCAGGCGCTGAAGGCCGGGATCATGGAGATCCCCGACATCATCGTCGTCAACAAGGCGGACCATCCCCTGACCGACACGATGGTGCGCGAGATCCGCGGCGTGCTCTCGCTGGCGCCCCAGCGCGGCTGGCGCGTGCCGATCGTCAAGACCGAGGCCGTGCGCGGCGAGGGCGTCGAGGCGCTGGTCGAGCAGCTCGAGGCCCACCGCAGCTACATCGTCGAGGAGGGCACGCTCTCCGAGCGCCGCCGGCGCAACCTGCGCAATGAGGTCCTCGGCCTGTGCACCTTCCGCCTGCGCCGCCGACTGGAGGAGCGCCTGGCCGAGGACGACGAGTTCACGGCGCTGCTCGACGAGGTCGTCGCGCGGCGCCTGGACCCCGCGAGCGCGGCCAGCACGATCCTCGAGCGCTTCGACGCCGGCGAGGCGGCGTAGGCTGCGCCGGTGATCACCGGCGCGCACGCGATCGTCTTCGCCGAGGACCCCGAACCCGCACGGGCCTTCTTCGGCGAGACCTTGGGCCTGCGGGGAGTCGACGCCGGAGGTGGCTGGCTCATCTTCGCGTTGCCGCCCGCGGAGCTCGCCTGTCATCCGACGGCGGCCGACGACAGCGGGCGCCACGAGCTCTTCCTGATGTGCGACGACATCGGGGCCACCGTCGCGGAGCTCGAGGCGGCGGGCGTCGAATTCGTGACGCCGATCACCGACCAGGGCTTCGGCCGCATGACGCGCATGCGCGTGCCCGGCGGCGGCGAGCTCGGCCTCTATCAGCCCACCCATCCCAGTCCGCTGAGCGCCGACTGACGCGAGGAGCGACGATGGCCAAGACGCACTACTTCCCGTCCGACAAGGTCCACTTCACCTGGGATGCCGGCAACGCGCCGGTGCTGACCGTCGAGAGCGGCGACACGGTCGTCGTCCACACGCGTGACGTCAGCGACGACCAGATCGGGCCCGACTCGACGGCCGGCGTGATCGCCGGTCTGGACTGGGACCGTGTCTATCCGCTGGCGGGGCCGATCGCCGTCGATGGCGCCGAGCCCGGCGACACCCTGGCCGTCGAGGTGCTCGATCTGCACACCCAGGGCTGGGGCTGGACGGCGATCCTGCCCGGGCTGGGGCTGCTGCCCGAGGACTTCCCCGATGCCTACCTGCGGATCTTCGACCTCTCCGACGGCGACCTCGTCCACTTCCGCGAGGACATCAGGATCCCGATCGAGCCGTTCATGGGCACCATGGGCGTCTGCCCCGCGGGCGCCAGCGCGCAGCCGATCATGCCGCCGGGCAGGTTCGGCGGCAACATGGACACGCGCCAGCTCACGCGCGGCACGACGCTGTACCTGCCCGTCCAGGTCGGCGGCGCGCTCTTCAGCTGCGGCGACGCGCACGCCGCCCAGGGCGACGGCGAGGTGTGCGTGACGGGCCTCGAGTCGCCGATGTACGGGGCCCTGCGCTTCACACTGCACAAGGACCGCCCGATTCCCTCGCCGCAGTACTTGACCGGCGGCCCGCTCGCCCCGCGCGTGGCCGACGGCCGCTGGTACGGGACGACCGGCGTCGGCCCCGACCTCTTCGTCGGCGCCCAGGAGGCGGTCCGCGCGATGGTCGACCACCTCTCCAGCGAGCACGGCCTCTCGCCCGAGGACGCCTACCTGCTCTGCAGCCTCTGCGTCGACCTGCGCATCTCGGAGATCGTCGACGCGGGCGAGTACGTCGTCAGCGCGCTGCTGCCGCTGGCGATCTTCGTCGACGCGTAGGCTGGCCGTGTGAGCGACGACGAGCTGCGAGCGCTGGTGCAGGCGCTGCCCGACGCCGGGGGCGTCCTGCGCACCCCGCGCGGCTATGTGGTCAAGGCGCGCCCCGACGCCGGGCGCGCGGCCACGCTGGGCACCGACCTGCCGGCCCTCGACGCGTGGGTCGCCGCCCAGGGCGGCCAGATCCGCACGGCGCGGGCGCCGGCCTCAGGCGGCCTGCGCCCCGGCCGCCGCGTCGCGCCCCCGCCCGCCGCTCCCCAGCGCGTCTACCTGCTCCCCGGCGGCGCGCTCGCGGGCTGAGACGCTCGCGCGCCGGGCGAGCACGATCCGGCCGCAGACGCCGGTGATCCTGAACAGCTCCAGAGCACCCCCTGGCCGACGTGGAGCATCGCCGCGAGGCTAGCGAGCGGTCCAGGGCAGCGAACCGCGCGGCGGCGCGAGGCCCGTGGCGTCGTCGACGCGCGCGGCCACGAGCACCCACAGCGTCGCCGCCAGCGTCAGCGCGGCCAGCGCGGCGCCGGTGCGCGGGAAGCGCCGCCAGCCCCACGACGCGAGCGCGCCGAGCAGCGGCAGCACCACCACGAGCTGGCGCCCGCCGAACCACGGACCGGCGATCGTGGGGGAGAGGAAGGCCGAGGCCAGCAGCGCTGCGGCGCACACCGCGACCAGGAAGCCGGCGGTGACCTCGACGTCGGCCTGCTCGCCCAGCACTCGCGACAAGCGCTCGCGGCGCGAGCGCACGAGCAGCCACACCGCGACCAGCGACAGCGCGCACACGGGCGCCCACAGGAGCAGACCCTCGGGCGGGCCGACCCATGGCCACAGCAGTCGCGGCCAGCGCTCGAGGTGGGCGGCCAGGCCGTGGGCGCCGGTCGGGCTCACGCCCGCCGGCAGGACGGCGTACGGGGTGAGCCCGCCGTACAGGCGATCATTGATGGAGAAGAAGAGCACCGCCGAGAAGAGCGCGACCTCGACGCCGACCAGCCCGGCCAGGCCGCGCTGTCGGCGCCGCGGCCAGCGGAAGACCCCGACCAGGACGACGAGCGCCGGCGCGACGAAGCGCACGCCGAGCCAGGGCAGCGTCGCCAGCAGCAGGCCCGCCCAGGCGGTGAGCCGCGCCAGCGGGCGCTCGCGCGCGGCCAGCGCCAGGGCGGTGGCGCCGGCCAGCGCGCTGGCGGCCACCGCGTCGGGCGCGATCGTCGTGGCCGCGACGACCGCCGGCGGCGACAGCCCGGCGGCGAGCACGCCGCGCGTGGCCCACGGCTCGGGCACGAGGCGCCGCGCGATCCCGGCGGCCGCGGCGTAGCCCAGGGCGGCCAGCGCCGCCAGCCACAGCTCGACCGCCAAGCGGCCGCCGAGCGCATACGCCGGCGCGATCAGCAGCGGGAAGCCGGCGGGATCGGCTCGAGCTGCCCGCGCTCGCGCGGCCCCGTGAGCGGGACGAGGGTCCCGCCGTAGAACGGCCGCCACGCCGCGGCGCCGTACTCGTCGGAGAGGTCGAGGTCCCCGTCGTCGACGATCGAGCGGGTGAGCAGCAGGACGTGGGCCTCCGGGGCGCTGAGGTCCGTGCCGGGGCTCGCGTGCAGGCCGACGCCCGCCGCGTAGGCGGCGAAGAGGACGAGCCACATCACCGCCGCGCGGCGCACCCGCGCGATTGTCGCAAGGTCCTAGCTCGCGGCCCTCCGCGCGTCGGCGGCCGCGCGCTGCGCGAATGCGTCAAGCGTCAGGAGGCTGAAGCGCTTCGCGCGGTCAGGCGCCGAGCGCCCGGGCGATGACCATCTGCTGGACCTCGTCCGTGCCCTCGCCGATGGTGAGGATCTTGGCGTCGCGGTAGAAGCGGCACACCGGGTACTCCTCGATGTAGCCGTAGCCGCCGTGGATCTGCACGGCCTCCTCGGCGCACCGGACGGCCAGCCGGCCGGTCTTGAGCTTGGCCTGTGCCGCGGTGAGCGTGAAGTTGCGGCCCTCGTCCTTCAGGAAGGCGGCCTTGTAGGTGAGCAGACGGGCGGCCTCGATCTCGGTCGCCATGTCGGCCAGCTTGCCCTGGATGGCCTGGAACTTGGAGATCGGTTGGCCGAACGCGCGGCGCTCTTTGGCGTAGGCCAGCGCCTCGTCGAGGGCGCCCTGCGCCAGCCCGACGCCCATCGCCGCCACGCCGATGCGCCCGATGTCGAGGATGTGCAGGAACTGCTTGAACCCCTGCCCACGCGGGCCGAGCAGGTTCTCCTCGGGCACGCGGCAGTCGCTGAAGGTCAGCGGACGGGTGTCCGACGCGTTCCAGCCCATCTTGCGGTACGGCGTGCCCTGCTCGTAGCCCGCCGTCCCCCGCTCGACGATGATGTTGGAGATCTCGTTCTCGCCGGTGCGCGCGGTGATGGCCACGTGCCCCGAGATGTCGGTACCGGCGTTGGTGATGAACTGCTTGGCGCCGTTGACGACCCATTCGCCGTCGTCGAGCGCGGCGCGCGTGCGCACGTTGCCCGCGTCCGACCCGGCCTCGGGCTCGGTGAGGCCGAAGGCCCCAAGCTTCGCGCCCGAGCACAGATCCGGTAGGAGCGCCTCCTTCTGCTCCTGCGACCCGAAGAGGTGGATCGGCTGCGTGCCCAGCGACGTGTGGGCGCACATCGTGATGGCCACGCTCGAGTCCACGCGCGTGAGCTCCTCGACGGCCAGCGCGTACTGCAGCGTCGTGCCGCCCGCCCCGCCGACCTCCTCGGGGAACGGGATCCCCATCCACCCGAGCTCGCCCATCTTGGCCACGATCTCGTAGGGGAAGCGCTTCTCCCGGTCGAGCTCCTCGGCCGCGGGCGCGATCTCCTGCACGGCGAAGTCGCGGACGGTCTGCTGTAGGAGCCGGTGGTCGTCGGGCAGGTCGAAGTGCATCGCGCCATTCTGCCCGGCGCCGCGCCGGGCGCGCACTGAGGGGGCCCGGCGGCTCCGAATCGCCACCGCGCGGCCAGCGGGCCGGCGGATGCCACGCCGTACTCCGGGTTGGAGCGCTGAAACCCGCGCTCAAGCGCCGGGGTCCGCGGTCGATCAGGCGGGAAGTGAGCGGACTTATGGCAAGCGCGCAGCGCAGCGTGAAGCGCTTCGTCCGGCGCGCCCTGGTCGCCGGCGTCGTCGTCGCGGTCGTCGTGCTCGCCGCCGCCGTCACCGCCACCGCCCTGCCGGGCGCCGGCACCTCCGCCGGCGCGGCTCCCACGCCGATGCTCGACGGCGGCCCAGAGCCCGCGCTCCCCAAGGCGCATCCGCAGGCCGTCGAGCCCGAGGCCGGCGTCCCCGCCGGCGAGGAGTCCGCGGGCCAGTCTTCGACCACCGCGTCCGCCGGAGCCCAGCAGACGCCGAGCGACGACGAGATCCGTCGCGAGCTCGCGCAGCTCAAGGACCTCGCGGGCCGGGCGCAGGTGCCGGTCGGCGCCAAGGGGCGCGTGCTGGCGGACGGCACCGCCGTCGCGCCGAAGGACGCGCCGCAGATCGTCCGCGACGTCATCAACGCGGGCAACGTCATCGCCAAGACCCCCTATCTGTGGGGCGGCGGCCATGGCAGCTGGGCGGCCTCCGGCTACGACTGCTCGGGGTCGGTCTCCTTCGCCCTCGCCGGCGCCGGCCTGCTCGACTCGCCCCTGACCTCGGGCCTGCTGGCCCAGTGGGGCGCCGCCGGTCCCGGGCGCTGGATCACGATCTACGCCAACGGCGGCCACGTCTTCATGGAGGTCGCCGGCCTGCGCTTCGACACCGGCGGCATCCGCGGCTCGGGCACGCGCTGGCAGTCCACCGGGCGCAGCACGGCGGGCTTCGCGGCCCGCCACCCCGAGGGCCTGTAGCGCGCAGATACGCGATCACCGAGCGCGACGCGATGACCAATACGACGGACCAGTGCGACTCGGGGGCCGTGCGCTTCACGCGCGCAGCGCCAGGCCCGGGAGTGTGAGGAGAGACCCCTTGGGGGGGTGGCGGACCCCTTCGCCGGCGATGACGATGAGGCACGGATTGCCAACGTCATCGCCGCGCGAAGGAGGTCCCTGTGTTCGAGCTCACCCCACGCGAATTGATGGTCCTCGAGCTCGTCGCCGCGGGCCGGACCAACCGCCAGATCGCTGCGCAGCTCTTCGTCAGCCCGCGCACCGTGGACGTCCACGTCCATCACATCCTGGCCAAGCTCGACGCGGCCAACCGGGTCGAGGCGGCCGGCATCGCCTTCCGCCATGGCATCGGGCTGGCCGGCTGAGCGCCACGCCTTGCGCGGCGAAGGTGTGAAGAACTACGCCGAGGTGGCGTGGTCGCACTTGACCACCGGTGAGAGCATCTCTCCATGGGCCTGACGAGAGCCTCGTATGGCCACCGCAGCCGTTGATCGGCTGCGTGCCCGGCGGCCGCACATGGCGCTGCGCGCGCGCCTGCGCACGACGCCCGGGCGGCTGCGCCTCGCCGCCGTCGTGCTGGCGCTCGCCGCGATCGCGTTCGGCATCGCAATGGCCACCGCGGCTGCGTCGCGCGAGCAGGCGGCGGACGCCGTGGCCACCCGGACCGAACCGTTGCTGCTGGAGGCCGACGGCCTCTACGCGTCGCTGTCGGACGCCGATGCGACCGCGACCGCGACCTTCCTCATCGGCGGGCCCGAGCCCCCCAACCGCCGCCGGCGCTACCTGGCTGATCTCGCGTCGGCCAGCGCGCGGCTCACGTCGCTCACCGAGCAGGTGGGCGACTCGGCCGAAGCCCGGGCCGCGGCGGCGACCATCGCGACCAGGATGCCGGTCTACAGCGGGCTCATCGAGGCCGCGCGGGTCAACAACCGCCAGGGCCTGCCGGTCGGCGCGGCTTACCTGCGCCGTGCTTCGGGGATCATGCGCGACGAGATCCTCCCGGCCGCAGGCCGGATCTACGAGATCGAGGCACGCCGGCTGGACGCCGACTACCGCTCCAGCACGTCGGCGACGGGCTTCGTCGCGCTGGCGGTCGCCGGCTCGCTGCTCCTCGCCCTGCTCCTGGTCACGCAGGTCGGCCTCACGCGCTTCACCCATCGGATCCTCAACGTCCCGCTCGCGCTCGCCACCGTGCTCGTCGTGGCCGTCGCGGCCTGGGTGCTCGTCTCCTTCGTGAGCGCGCAGAACGCCCTCTCCGACGCACAACGCAAGGGATCGGACTCCGTGCAGGTCCTCTCCGCCGTGCGCTTCCTCGCCCTGCGCGCCCAGCGCGACGAGGGCCTCACGCTCGTGGCCCGCGGCGGCGACACGCAGGACCCGGCCGACTTCGAGACGGTCATGCGGACGCTGGCGCCCGCGGGCGCCGGCGGCCTGCTCGGAGAGGCGTCCCGGCTCGCCGCCCGGGCGGGCTCGACGGCCGGCATCGATCGGCTGCGGTCGACCGTCACCGACTACGAGGCCGTCCACGGTCGCGTCGCGGACGCAATCAGCACGGGTCACTTCAACGGCGCGACCCGGATCTTCAACGCCGAGGCGACGCCGATCTCCGACCGGCTCGGCCGCGACCTCCAAGCGCAGGTCGCGACCGCCCAGGGACGCTTCGCGCGGTCGGCCCGGGGCGCCACCTCCGACCTCAGCGGGCTCGTGCTGGGGATCGCGGTGCTGGCAGCCGCGATCGCGGTGCTGGCCGTCGCCGGACTGGCCAAGCGGATCGGGGAGTACCGATGAGCGCCCGACGCGGCCTGCCCGCCATCCTCGTCGCACTGGCTGCAGGAGCCGCGCTCACCGGGTGCGGATCGACGTCGGGCGACGCGCTTCACAGCTCGCTGGCCGCGCTGCGGCCCACGAAGCCCGCCCCGGTCTCGAAGCCCGACCCGGAGAGGAAGTGCAAGGACGCCACGGCGAGCCTCAGGCCGCGCGGCGCCCTTCCGGCGCCCGGCCGGATGCCGGCCGGCAGCTTCATGGCCGCGATCGCGCGCAAGGGGAAGCTCGTCGCCGGCGTCGATCAGAACACGCTCCTGCTGGCCTATCGCAACCCGGCCAGCGGCGACCTCGAGGGCTTCGAGATCGACATGCTGCGCGAGCTCTCACGGGCGATCTTCGGCCGCCCCGACAAGGTCGACTTCACTGCGCTCACCACGGCGCAGCGGATCCCCTCGGTGCGCGCCCGGACGGTCGACGTCGTCGCCGACGCCGTGAGCATCACCTGCTATCGGCGCACGCTGACGGACTTCTCGAGCGTCTACTACGCCGCCTCCCAGAGCGTGCTCGTGCCTAAGAGCTCCCACGCGCGCTCGATCCGGGACCTACGCGGCAAGCGCGTCTGCGCGACGCGCGGCTCGACCACGATCACCAGGCTCGCGAAGGTCCGGCCTCGCGTGATCCCTTACGGGGTCGCGCAGCGCACGGACTGCCTGGTCGACCTCCAGGAAGGCGAGGTGGACGCCATCTCGAGCGACGACGCGATCCTCCTGGGCTTCACGGCCCAGGACCCGAACACGAAGATCGTCGGCCCGCCCATCGCCGACGAGCCCTACGGGATGGCGATCAGCAAGCAACATCCGGACTTCGTGCGCTTCGTCAACGGCGTGCTGGCCCGGATGCGCGCCGACGGCCGGTGGGCGGCCATCTACCGCCGGTGGTTCGGGCCCTACCACGGCCCCCAGTCCCCGCCGCGCGCGAGGTACAGCAACTGACATGGCGCTCGCCGACCTCGACACGATCCTCGACGAGCTGCGCGTGGCCTGCGAGCGGATCGGCGCGAACCTGCTCGAGCTCGAGCTCGACCCCGGCCGCGAGCTGCTCGAAGGGGTTGCCCTCGAGGGCGAGAGCGCCGCCCGCTGGTCGCAGGCGAGCGCCGCGCTGCTCGAGCTGTGGCGGCGCCACGAGCTGCTGGGCGATCTGCTCGAGCGCGCAATGGCGGTGCGCGGCGGGCGCGGACGGCTGCCCGCCGATCGGCTGGCCGAGCTCGAGGAGCTGCTGCGCGGACCCTCGATCGTCCTCTCCAGCGGACCGGTGCCGATCGGGGAGCGGGCGCTGCTGGGCACGTCGCGGGGCGCCGATCGCTGCACGCCGCGCGAGCTGCTCTCCCGGATGGGCGTCGCGTTCGCGGAGGTCAACGCGACGCTCGCCGCGCTGACGGCGCCGTGGGACGACCTCGCCCCGCGCCTTGCGGCCGCCGGCGACGCGCTGCGCGAGGCGACGGAGCATGTCGCCGGCGCCGAGCCCGACGCGCTGGCCTCCGAGGCGCGCCGCCACGCCGAGCTCAGCGCACGGCTCACGCGGGACCCGCTCGCGGTGGCGCCCGACGAGGTGGCGGCGCTCGAAGCGTCGCTGGCGGCGATCGCCGGTGAGGCCGTCGCCGTCGCCAAGCTGCGCGAGGGCGTCGACGACCGCCTCACGCGGGCGCGTGCGCTCCTGCGGGCGGTGGAGCAGGCCCGCGAGGAGGCGCTGAGCGCCCGCGAGGCGGCCCTGGCCAAGATCCTCGCCCCCGACGTGGTCGAGCCGCCGGACGGCGCCGGGCTGGAGGATGGGCTCGCGCAGATCGGGCGCCTGACCGCGGCCGGCCGCTGGCGCGAGGCGCACGACGAGCTGGTGCGCTGGACGGCGCGCGCGGACGCCGCGCTCGAGCAGGCGCGCGCGGCGGCGATGGCGAACCGAGCGCCCGTCGAGGCGCGCAACCAGCTGCGCGGCCGGCTCGACGCCTACCGCGCCAAGGCGCGGAGCCTGCGACTGCTCGAGACCCCAGCGATCGTCGAGCTCCACGAGCGAGCCCACCGGGCGCTGTTCGTCGCCCCGACGGACCTCGCGCAGGCCGAGCAGCTCGTCGCCCGTTACCAGCAGGCGCTCTCCACACGACCCACGACCAGCGAGGTGGCCCGATGACCTGCGGGCGCGATGGCTGTACGGGCACGATCGTCGACGGCTACTGCGACGTGTGCGGGATGGCCGCGCGATCGGAGCCCGCGCCATCCGCGGCCACGGAGTCGATCCTCAGCGGCTCGGCCACGACGCAGGCGCGCCGGTCGGTCACGAGCCGCTCGTCGGGGATGGTTCGCGGCGGCCTCGGGGCAGGCCTCGTCGACGTGCCCACCGTGCCCTACCGCGACCCGTCGTCGGCGATCATGCAGGACCCGCAGGTCGTCGAGTCCCGGCGCTTCTGCGCCCGCTGCGGAGAGCCCGTCGGGCGCGGGCGCGACAGCGCCCCGGGACGCTCGGAAGGATTCTGCCGAAAGTGCGGCGCGCCGTTCTCGTTCGCCCCCAAGCTCGCCGCGGGCGACGTCGTCGCCGGCCAGTACGAGGTCGTGGGCTGCCTCGCGCACGGCGGGATGGGATGGATCTACCTGGCGCGCGACCACAACGTGTCCGACCGCTGGGTGGTGCTCAAGGGCCTGCTCAACACCGGCGACGACGACGCGACGGCCGCCGCGCTCGTCGAGCGACGCTTCCTGGCCGAGGTCGAGCACCCGAACATCGTCAAGATCTTCAACTTCGTCCAGCACCAGCACTCGGGCTACATCGTCATGGAGTACGTCGGCGGCAAGAGCCTGAAGGAGCTGCGGACCGAGAAGGGCGACGGCGAGGAGCGACCGGCGCCGTTGCCCGCCTCTCAGGCGCTCGCCTACATGCTCGCCATCCTGCCGGCCCTGGGGCACCTGCACGGCTCGGGCCTGCTCTTCTGCGACTTCAAGCTCGACAACGTCATCCGCACACAGGACTCGCTGAAGCTGATCGACCTCGGCGGCGTCTATCGCCTTCACGACGCCGCGAGCCCGGTCTACGGGACGGTGGGCTACCAGGCGCCCGAGATCTCCCGGCTCGGGCCCTCGGTCTCGTCGGACCTCTACACGGTCGGGCGCACGCTCGCGCTGCTGTGCATCGACTTCAAGGGCTACCAGGGGACGTTCCAGTCGACGCTCCCCCCGCCCGACAGCGTTCCGCTCTTCGCCCAGTGCGACTCCCTCTACCGCGTGCTGCTCAAGGCGACCGCGCCGGAGCCCGACGATCGCTTCCAGTCGGCCGACGAGATGGCCGACCAACTCCTCGGCGTCCTGCGCGAGGTCGTCGCACACGAGACGGGCACGCCCGCGCCCGGACCGAGCTCGCTGTTCACGGGCGACCTCCGGGGGCGTCTCGATGGTCCCGACTGGCGCCTGCTCCCCGCGCTGCAGGTCGACACCGACGACCCGGCGGCCGGCTATCTCGCCACCCTCGCCGCCACCGACCCCGCCGAGCTCGCCGAGCTCCTGCGCGCGGCGCCCGACCGCACCGTCGAGGTCGACCTGCGGCTGACCCGTGCCCTGATCGAGGCCGGCGATCTGGCCGCGGCCGACGCGCTCATCAAGCAGATCGAGGAGAACGACCCGTGGGAGTGGCGGGCCGAGTGGTACCGCGGGCTGGTCGAGCTCGCCCGCGACCGCCCGCGGGCCGCGGAGCCGTTCTTCCGCAGCGTCTATAGGGCGGTGCCCGGCGAGCTGGCTCCGAAGCTCGCACTCGGCGCGGCGGCCGAGGCGGCGCGCATTCCCGCCGCGGCGGTCGGGTGGTACGACGCGGTCTCGCGCACCGATCGCTCGTACACCACGGCGACCTTCGGGCTGGCGCGCTGCTGCCTTGCGCGCGGCGACCGGGCCGGGGCGCTGGAGGCCTACGACCGGATCGAGAGCAGCTCGAGCACCTACACCGAGGCGCAGATCGCCCGGATCCACTGCCTCACCGCGGCCGACAACGGAGGGCCGGCCTCGGTCGCCGACCTCACCGCGGCCGACGCGGCGCTGCGCGGCCTGCAGCTCGAGGGCGAGCAGCGCGCCCGCCTCACCGCCGAGCTCATCGAGGCGGCGCTCGGGACACTCCAGGGGGTTGACGCCGCGCCGGGCGCCGGCGCGCGCGTGGCCGGCCACCCGCTCGTCGAGCGCGACCTGCGCTCCGGGCTGGAGAGCAACTACCGCGACCTCGCCCGCATGGCGTCGACCACGAGCGAGCGCATCAGGCTGGTCGACCGCGCCAACCACGTTCGCCCGAGGACTTGGACATGACCCCGGACGCCGCGGTGCGCTGCGAGGCGTGCCATGCCCCGCTGCTGCCCGACGACCGCTTCTGCGAGGAATGTGGCGCGCGCGCCGGCGCCGAGCCGGACGCGACCGACGGCGCCGAGGTGGGATGCGAGCTGTGCGGCGCGGCGGCCGACGCGCTCGATGCCGACGGCTACTGCGGGGTCTGCGGGATGCGCCGCCGCCAACCGGGCAGCCGCGTCGAGGTCGATCTGGTGTTGGCGGCGGCGGTGAGCGACCAAGGGCGCGTGCATCACCGCAACGAGGACGCGTTCCACCTCGAGCTGGTGCAGGACGCGGTCATCGCGGTCGTATGCGATGGCATCTCCTCGTCGACGGCCAGCAATGCCGCGTCGCGCGCCGCCGCCGACGGTGCGGGCGCCGTGCTCGCCGCGGCCGTGCGCGACGGCACCGACGTCGTCCGCGCGACGACGGACGCCGCCGACGCCGCGCACGGGGCCGTCGGCCGCGTGCCGGCGACCAGTCGTGCCGACCTCGGGGTGCCGTCGTGCACGCTGATCAGCGCCGTCTGCACCGAGGACGAGATCACGGTCGGCTGGATCGGGGACAGCCGCGCGTATTGGATCGCCGCGGGCGACGCGCGCCAGCTCACGGTCGACGACTCGTGGGCCTGCGAGCAGGTCAGCCTCGGCCTTCTCGGCCACGACGAGGCGGCACGCGACCCGAGGGCGCACGCGATCACCCGCTGGGTCGGGTCCGACGCACCCGGCGGCCCGCCGCAGATCGTCGTAGAACGACCGCGCGAGCCGGGCCGCCTCATCCTGTGCTCGGACGGGCTATGGAACTACGCGCCGTCCGCGGACCTTGTCGCCCGCCTGCTCGAGGCGCTGCCCGCCGAGTCCAGCCCCGTCGCCGTCGCGCGCGCCCTGACCGACACCGCCCTGGCTCGCGGTGGCCACGACAACATCACGGTGGCGGTCGTCGACCTGCCCCCGCGGAGGAGGCCGCAACCATGACTCGCTTCGTCGCCGAGACCTACCAGAACGAGTACCTCGCGGTCGGGGCCTCGGAGGTCAACGCGGTCGTCACCGTCACGGCGGTCGGGGGCTCCGCTCCCGCCGAGCCGGTCGGCGCGGCCGAGATCGTGATCGTCGACACGTCCGGATCGATGTCCATGCCGCCCGGCAAGATGCGCGCCGCCAAGCAGGCCACGAAGGCCGCGGTCGACTGCATCCGCGACGGCGTGCTGTTCGCCGTCATCAGCGGCGCCACCCGCGCCCAATCGATCTATCCCACCGCCGTCCCGCTGGCCGTCGCGTCGTCGCAGACGCGCAAGGACGCCAGGGACGCGATCGAGGAGCTGTGGCCCAGCGACGGCACCGCCATCGGCACGTGGCTCTCGCTGGCCGCGGAGCTGTTCAGCACGGCGCCCGAGGCGATCCACCACGCGATCCTGCTCACCGACGGCCAGAACGAGGGAGAGACGCCCGAGCATCTCGACGCGGTGCTCGAGCGCTGCGAGGGGCGCTTCCAGTGCGACTGCCGGGGGGTCGGGACGGACTGGGAGGTCGGCGAGCTGCGGCGCATCGCCTCGGCCCTCCTCGGGACGGTCGACATCGTCCGCGAGCCCGAGGGCCTGGCCGCCGACTTCACCGCCATGATCGAGCGCGCCATGACGAAGGACACGAACAACGTGGCGCTGCGCCTGTGGACTCCGCAGGGGGCGGAGGTGGCCTTCGTCAAGCAGGTCTCGCCGACCATCGAGGACCTCACCGACCGCGGGCGCCAGGTCGCTGCCCTGACCGCGGAGTATCCGACGGGGGCCTGGGGCGACGAGTCGCGCGACTACCACCTCTGCGTGCGCGTCCCGGCGCGCGACGTCGGCGACGAGATGGCGGCGGGACGCTTCAGCCTCGTGGTGGACGGCGAGGCGGTCGGGCAGGCCCTGATCCGGGCCATCTGGACCGACGACGAACAGCTCTCGACGCGCATCAGCCGCGAGGTCGCCCACTACAGCGGGCAGAGCGAGCTCGCCGAGGCGATCCAGGAGGGCCTCGAGGCGCGCAGGCTGGGCGACGAGGACACGGCCACCTTCAAGCTGGGGCGCGCGGTCCAGCTCGCCGCCGACAGTGGCAACGACGGCACGATGACCCTACTGCGAGGGGTCGTCGAGATCGACGACCCGGTCACCGGGACGGTGCGCCTCAAGCGACAGGTCGACGACGCGGACGAGATGGCGCTCGACACGCGCTCGACGAAGACGATGCGGGTGAACCTCGCAGGACCATGACCGCGACCTGTCCGAACGGGCACGTCTCAGAGACAACCGACTACTGCGATCGCTGCGGCGCGCTGATCGACGCCCCCGACGAGCAGCGCACGCCGCCCTCGGAGGTCACGCGGCGCTCCGCCGCGTCCGAGTGCCCGGTCTGCGGCACGGCGCGCGTCGCCGACGATCGCTTCTGCGAGAGCTGCGGGCACGACTTCAGCGCGGCCCCGGCGAGCACAGGGCCGCCCGCCGCCGGCTGGGAGCTCGTGATCGTCGCCGACCGCCATTACTTCGACCGCGTCGTCGCCCAGGAGATCGACTTCCCTGGCGACGTCGAGCCACGCCGCCTGGCGCTCGACCAGGCCGAGCTGCGCGTCGGGCGCGGCCGTCCGGGCGCCGAGAGCCCGCCGGACGGGATCGACCTCACAGGGGCGGCCGACGATCCCGCACTGTCGCGTCTGCACGCGGTGATCGCCCGCCAGGGCGACGGCTCGTACACGATCGAGGACGTCGGCTCGACGAACGGCACCGAGCTCAACGGCCGGGCGCTGCCGAGCCACGACCCCGTGACGCTCGCCGATGGGGACCGCATCCAGCTCGGGGCATGGACGACGATGACCGTCCGGCGCCTCGACGGCGGGGCCGGGGAGGGCATGGCTGCCTAGAAGTCGCGCGGCTTGAGCGTGCCGTTGTCGAGCACGAGGCCGGCGAGGCGCGCACGCTTCTCCATCTGGGGCAGATCGCCGATCTCGTAGCGGTCGTAGAGCACGCGAAGGTGGGCCTTGATGGCGTCGACGCTCAGGAACACCTCGTCGGCGATGAGCTTGTTGCTTGCAGGCAGCGATGACGCTGCGTCCACGAGTGGGCGGCACAGCGCGATGAGCACCTTGCGCTGCGTCTCCGACAGTGGCACCACGGTTGCATGATCGGACGCGCGCGCCGTCGAATCGGTTGCTTCGGCGTCGGTCGGGTTCTTGAAGGTGACCCGGGTGTCACCGAAACACAGCACGTCCTTGTGGCGCAGCCGCTGACGGCCGTGAACCCGGCTGCCGTTGACGAACGAGCCGTTCCTGGACAGTCCGTCGTCGACGATCGTCCAGTCGCCTCCCACGTATTCGAGCAGCGCGTGGGAGCGCGAGACCTCGGGATCCCAGGAGATGGGCAGGTCCCTGTCGACACGGCGACCCACGGTCACGCGCTCGCGCTCGGCGGTGAGCATGAGGATGTGCTGGCGCTTCTCGGCGTCCTGCCAGTGGACGAAGGCAAGCCCGCTGCGTTCGGCCGCGAGCAACTCCTGGAGCTGGACCGCCATGCTCTGCTGGTCGGTGATGTCCGTCTGCGGCTGACTCACGGCAGATACCTCTCCGTCTGACGGTGCCGACCGTACACCCGGTCTGCCAGCGCTGCCACCACACCTCGGGTGCCCATCCCATTCCCCGGTGTGACCCTCTCACCTTCGGGGGGCTCCCCGACGCCAACTCTTTGCGGGACCGTGGATCTCGAGAGCAGTGCACAACTTCTCCTCTCGGAGGCAGCCGTGTTCAGCGCCCAGCCCGCCCGCAGGATCAACACCAGCCAGCTTCGGTCGATCGTCGTCGTGCCGTCGCGCACGATCAACAAGTGGCACGAGCCGGCGGCCGAGACGCAGGCCTACGAGGAGCGGCTGCTGTGCCTGCTGCTCGGCCTCAGCGACCCCGACCTGCACGTGACCTACGTCACCTCGTCGCCCATCGCGCCGGCGATCGTCGACCACTATCTGTCGCTGCTGGCGCCGGCGCGCCGGCGCGCCGCCCGCGCTCGCCTGACCCTGCTGTCGGCGAACGACGCCACGAGCCGGCCGCTGAGCGAGAAGCTGCTCGAGCGTCCGCTGCTGCTGCACCAGATCCGCCGGGCGATCCCCGACCCGCAGTCCTGCCACCTCGTGCCCTACACGACGACGCCGCTCGAGCGCGACGTCGCGCTCGAGCTCGGCATCCCGATGCACGGGGCCGATCCGCGCCACGCCCATCTGGGGACCAAGAGCGGATGCCGCGAGCTCTTCGCCGCCGCCGGCGTCGCCCACCCCCTGGGCGTCGAGCACATCTACAGCGTGCCCGCGGCGATCGACGCGATCGCCGGCCTGCGCGCCCGCAAGCCGGAGATCCAGCAGTTGGTCATGAAGCTCAACGAGGGCGTCTCGGGCGAGGGCAACGCGATCGTGGACCTCCGAGGCCTCCCGGCGCCCGGCGCCCGGGCCGAGCGCGCCGCCATCTCCGAGCGCATCACCGGCATGGCCCTCGAGGCGCAGGCCGTCGGCCTCGAGCGCTACCTCGGCTGCCTCGCCGCGCACGGCGGGATCGTCGAGGAGCGGATCGTGGGCGCCGAGGTCCGCAGCCCGAGCGCGCAGCTGGAGATCAGCGCGGCCGGCGAGGTCGAGATCGTCTCGACGCACGACCAGCTGCTCGGCGGCGCCAGCGGCCAGAGCTACCTGGGCTGCCGCTTCCCGGCCGAGCCCGCCTACGCGCGGCAGATCGCCGAGCTGGCCCAGAGGGTCGGACGGCGCCTGGCCGCCGCGGGCGTGATCGGGCGATCGGCGATCGACTTCGTCGCCGTGCGCCGCGACGGTGGCGCCTGGGATGCCTACGCCATCGAGCTCAACCTGCGCAAGGGCGGCACCACGCATCCGTTCGCGGCGCTGGCGCTGCTGACCGGCGGGACCTACGACATGGCCTCGGGGACCTTCGCCACGCCGGCCGGGGCCGGCAAGGCCTACGTCGCCACCGACCACGTCGAGGCGCCGGCCCTGCGGTCGCTGGGATGCCGCGGCGCGCTGTCCGCGATCGCCCGCGCGGGCCTGCGCTTCGACCACCAGCGCGAGACGGGCGTCGTGATGCACATGCTGAGCTCACTCGACGAGCTCGGGCGGGCCGGTCTGACCGCCATCGGCGACGAGCCCTCGCAGGCGCAGGCGCTGTACGACCGGGCGCACGAGGTGCTCTTCGAGGCGGCCGAGACCGCCGCGCGGGCGCACGCTCCCGCGCCGCCTGCGCCCCGTCGTGCCGGCGGCGGAGCTCGCCCTCGCCGCTTAGGTCCGGGCCTGTGTCCTGGCCAGCTCGACCAGGAGCCGAACGCCCCAGCCCGACCCGCCCTTGGCCGCGTAGGCCCGGCCGTTGTCGTGGCCGGTGCCCGCGATGTCGAGGTGCGCCCACGGCACGTCGCCCACGAAGTACTTGAGGAACGAGGCGCCCTGGATCGGGTGGGCCTTGCGACCGTCGGAGTTCGTGAGGTCGGCGTAGCGGCCCTTCATCTGCTCGTCGTATTCGGGGTGCAGCGGCATCCGCCAGACGATCTCGCCCGCCGTTGCGCCCGCCGCGGTGACCGCGTCGGCCAGCTCCTCGTCGGTGGCGAAGAGCCCGGCGTAGGTCGAGCCGAGCGCGGTGACGATGCCGCCGGTCAGCGTGGCGACATCGACGATCCGCTCGGCGCCCTGCGCGACCGCGTAGGCCAGGCAGTCGCACAGCACGAGCCGGCCCTCGGCGTCGGTGTTGTTGACCTCGATCGTGGTGCCGGTCATGGCCCGGACGATGTCGCCCGGCTTCATGGCCGAGCCGTTGATCGTGTTCTCGGTCGAGCCCACGACGGCGAGCACGCGCACGGGCAGCTCGAGCTCGGCGATCGCCCGCAGGGCCCCGAGGACCGCGGCCCCGCCGGACATGTCGAACTTCATCTCGTGCATGCTCCCGGCCGGCTTGATCGACAGGCCGCCGGTGTCGTGGGTGACCGCCTTGCCGACGAGGCCGATGAGCGGTCCGTCGCCGCCGCCGTCGTAGCGCGCGACGATGACCGCCGGCTCGTGGTCGGAGCCCTGGGCGACGGCCAGGAACGCGCCCATGCCCTGCTCGGTCATCCACTCGCGGCCATGGACCTCGACCTCGACGCCGGCGATCTCCCGCGCGCGCTCGGCCAGGGCGCTGGGCGTGAGGTCGTTGGCCGGCGTGTCCTGCAGCTCGCGGGCGAAGTTCTGGGCGTCGGCCCCGACGGCCCCGCGGTGCACGGCGTCGGCGACGTCGTGATGTGCGGAGACGATGACCTCGTCGAGCTCGCGCGGCGGATCGTCTTCGGGGCGCGCCCGGTAGCGGTCGAAGCGATAGCCGGCCAGGATCGTGCCCTCGACCAGCGCGGCGGCCACGTCGTCGGGGACGTGATGGGGCTGCTCCCAGCACAGGATGCGGGTGCCGAGCTCGCGCGCGCGGCCATGGACCGCGGCGGCGGCGACCCGCGCGCGCTCGGCGTCGAAGCGGTCGCGGGCGCCGAGGCCGACGAGCAGCCAGCGCCGGCCGTCGGCGTGGTGCAGCGCGAGGTGCTTGAAGCTCGTGCGCGCCTCGCCGGCCTCGAGCAGCGCGCCCAGCGGCGCCCCCTCGAGATCGTGCGCGACACCCTCGTTGTCGAAGACCCCGACGGCGATCGTGTCGGCCCTGGTGGCGGCTGGAGCGTCGGTCGTGGCGGAGGCGTGCATCGGCCCGGCAGGCTACGTCACTAGCCTTAGGCACATGCCCAAGACCGTGATCCTCGGTGCCGCGCGCACGCCCATCGGCAAGCTGGGGGGTGGCCTGTCGACCATCGATGCCACAGAGCTCGGCGCGACGGCCATCACCGCGGCGCTCGAGCGCGCCGATGTCGAGCCCGACGACGTGCAGCACGTCATCATGGGCCAGGTCCTCCAGGCCGGCCAGGGTCAGATCCCCTCGCGCCAGGCCCAGATCAAGGCCGGGATCCCCATGGAGGTCTCCAGCGAGACCATCAACAAGGTGTGCGCCTCTGGCCTGCGCGCCTCGGTCCTGCTGGACCAGGCGATCCGCGCGGGCGACGTCGAGGTCGGCGTGGGGGGCGGCATGGAGTCGATGTCACGCTCGCCCTACCTGCTGCCCGACGCGCGCTTCGGCTACCGCATGGGCGACGCCAAGGCGCTCGACGCGATGGTCCACGACGGCCTCACCAACCCCTTCAGCGGGCGCCAGATGTTCGACGAGGCGACCGAGGTCGGCGACGAGCTCGAGCTCACGCGCCCCGACCTCGACCGCTGGGCGGTGCGCTCGCACGCGCGCGCCGTGGCCGCGACCGACGAGGGCCGCCTGCCCGAGGAGATCGTCGCGGTCACCGTGAAGGGTCGCAAGGGTGACACCGTGGTCGAGATCGACGAGGGCCCTCGGCGCGACACGAGCCTCGAGACGCTGGCCAAGCTGCCCGGCCTCGTGGGCAAGGAGGGCTCGCACACGGCGGGCAACTCGCCCGGCGTCAACGACGGCGGCGGCGCGCTCGTGCTGGCCAGCGACGAGTGGGCCTCGGCCAACGGGAAGGCGGTCCTCGCCGAGATCGTCGCCCACGCCCAGTCGGCCAACGACTTCGCCTATCTCGCCACGACGCCCGCGCGCGCGGCCGAGAAGGCGCTGGCCAAGGCCGGCCTGTCGGCCTCGGACATCGACCTGTGGGAGATCAACGAGGCCTTCGCCTCGGTGGCGCTCAACTCGATCAGGATGCTCGGCATCGACGAGGACCGGGTCAACGTCAACGGCGGCGCCGTGGCCCTCGGCCACCCGATCGGCGCCTCCGGCGCACGGATCCTCGGCGCTCTCGTGCATGAGCTGCGCCGGCGCGGCGGCGGCCTGGGCTGCGCGGCCATCTGCAGCGGCGGCGGCCAGGGCGACGCCGTGATCCTGAAGGTGCACGCGACCGGGGCGTGACGCACGAGGTCACCCCTCAGGAGGAGGTCGCCCACGTCCCGGCCGAGCACGGGCGCGGTGCCGCCTTCTTCGATCTCGACCGCACGCTCATGGCCGGATCGTCCGGCCTGTACTGGGCGCGCGCGGCGCGCGGCGCGGGCCTGCTCACCCGCCGGCGGATCGCGCGATACGGCTGGGAGAACGTCAAGTTCCGCCTGCGTGGCTCGACCGACCAGGCCACCGACCGCGTGCGCCGCGAGGTCGGCGAGATGATCTCGGGCCAGCGCGTGGTCGACCTGCAGAGGCTGGCGCCGAAGGTGCTGGCCGGCGTGCTGCCGCGCCTGTACTCGCAGATGCTCGCGGTCGCCCACGCCCACCAGGACGCGGGACGCCCCGTCTACATCTGCACGGCGGCCTCGCAGGAGATGGCCGAGATGCTGGCCCTCGTGCTGAGCTTCGACGGCGCCCTGGGCGCGCGCTCGGAGGTCGTCGACGGGCGCTACACCGGCCGATCGGCCGGGCCCTTCACCTACCGCGAGGGCAAGGCGGTGGCGATGCGCGAGCTGGCCGCCGCCGAGGGCATCGACCTCGCCGCCTCCTATGCCTACTCGGACTCGGAGTCCGACCTGCCGATGCTGCGGACCGTGGGCCACCCGGTCGTCGTCAACCCCGACGCCGCGCTGCGCCGCGTCGCGCGCGAGGAGGGCTGGGAGGTCATGCGCTTCGAGCAGCTCGGCCGGCGGCTGAAGGCCGGGGCGGCCTTCGCCTTCGCCGCCCTGGTGGGGACCGGAGCCCGGACCGTGGCGGTGCGCAAGCGATGAGCTACCACGAGCTCAGCGACGAGCAGCGCGAGATCCGCGACCTCGCGCGGCGCTTCGCCGACGAGGAGATCGCGCCGCGGGCGGCTGTGTGGGATCGCGAGCACAGCTTCCCGCGCGAGCTGTTCGGGCGCCTCGGCGAGCTGGGGCTCATGGGCGTCTGCGTCCCCGAGGAGCACGGCGGCGCCGGCGCCGACTTCCTCTCCTACGTGCTCGTGCTCGAGGAGCTCTCGCGCGCCGACGCGGGGGTAGGGGTCACGGTCGCGGTCCACACGAGCGCCGGCACGCTGCCGCTGCTGAGCCACGGCACGCCCGAGCAGGTCGGCCGGTTCGTCCCACCGCTGGCCCAGGGCCACGAGCTGGCGGCCTTCGCGCTGACCGAATCGGGCTCGGGGTCTGACGCCGGGGCGATGCGCACCCGCGCCGAATCCGATCCCGCCCGCCCGGCTCCCACGACCCGCGTCAGCGGGACCAAGCAGTGGATCACCAACGGCTCGCACGCCCACAGCTTCCTCGTCTTCGCGCGCGATCCGGAGCGCGCGTCGGCCTTCGTCGTGCGGCGCGGCGCGGAGGGGTTCAAGGTCACGCGCGAGGAGGAGAAGCTGGGGCTGAACTCCTCCTCGACCGCGGACCTGAGCTTCGAGGACACGCCGGCCGAGCGCCTCGGCGTCAAGGGCGCCGGGTTGCGCATCGCCTTCCAGACGCTCGACGCCGGGCGCATCGGCATCGCCGCCCAGGCGGTGGGCATCGCCCAGGCCGCGCTCGACGTCGCCGCCGGCTACGCGAAGGAGCGCCACGCCTTCGGGCGCCCGATCGCCGCCTTCGGCGCCATCCAGCAGAAGCTCGCCGACATGCAGACCGAGATCGAGGCGGCCCGCGCGCTGGTGTGGCGCGCCGCGCGGCTGAAGGAGGCCGGCAGGCCCCACTCGGTCGAGGGCGCCCAGGCCAAGCTCTTCGCCTCGCGCGTCGCGCGCCACTGGACCGGCGAGGCGATCCAGGTCCTGGGCGGCTACGGCTACACCAAGGAATTCCCGGTCGAGCGCTACTACCGCGACGCCAAGGTGACCGAGATCTACGAGGGCACGAGCGAGATCCAGCGGCTGGTCATCGCCCGAGCGCTGCTGGGCGAGGCCGCGCGCGAGGTCTAGGAACACGCACGGGGGCCCACCTCAGGCGGCCGTTGCGAACCCGGTGCCCAACGGTGCACGGCCGCCCTCGGCACCCCTAGTCCTCGGCGTCGAGGACCCGCACGCCAAGCGCGCCGGCGAAGAGCCCCGCGGCGGCGACGATGTCGGCCCACGGCATGGCGGCGCCGCGCAGGCTCTCCGCGCCGCGCAGGCCGTCCAACCGGCAGTCCTCAAGCTCGCAGAAGGCCAGCCGCGCGCCCGAGAGGTCGGCCTCGGACAGGTCGCAGTCGACGAAGCGCACGCCGCGCAGCTCCGCCTCCTGGAAGTCGGTCTGGCGCAGGTTGCAGCGCTCGAAGACGACCTGCTCGATCCTCGAGGCCGCGAACGACGCCAGGTCGATCCTGCAGTCGCGCACCACCACGTCGCGCAGCGCGCCCTCGGTCCACAGCAGCCCGGTCATGCGGCACCCGTGGGCGGCCACGCGCAGCATCGAGGCGCTGCGGGCGTCGATGGTGGTCAGGCTGCACGTGTCGAGATCGACGTCGGCGAAGGACAGGTTGATCAGCCGTCCGCCGGTGAGGTCGACCCGGGCGAGCGCCGCCTCGCGGAAGCTCAGCCCGGTCGCCCTGAGCTCGGGCAGCGAGACGTCGGCCAGGCGGACGTGCGACCACGAGTCCCCGTTCTCGATCGCCGCCGCATCGAGGCTCGCGCCGGGGAGTTCCTCGGCGACGTCGGGAGGCTCGGGCGCGATGGTCAGGCCGGGCCGGGGCATCGGACCCCACTACAGCAAGTCGCGGCGTGTGACGGCCCCTGAGGTGCGGCCGCCCGCAGATCCGTAGGGCGACAGCGGGGTTCGTGCCGTGGCGTCGAGGTCGAGGGCCCATACGCTGTGGCCATCGTGAGCCCGCCACTTCGCATCGATCCGATCGCCGAGGCCCGGCGCCACTGGGAGGCGCGCTGGGAGGCGGAGCCCTCGCGGGCGATGGCGGCCGTCACCTCGCTCATGCGCGCCCAGCAGGTCCTCATGGCGCGCCTGAACGACCTGCTGCGACCGTACGGCCTGACCTTCCCGCGCTACGAAGCGCTGATGCTCCTCTCCTTCACGCGCGCGGGCGCGCTGCCTCTCGGCAAGATCGGCGAGCGCCTCCAGGTCCACCGCACGTCGGTGACGAACATCATCGACAAGCTCGAGGCCGATGGGCTCGTGCGGCGGGTGCCCCACGCCGAGGACCGGCGCGCGACGCTGGCCGAGATCACCGACACGGGCCGCGCCGCCGCCAAGGCCGCCACCGAGGTGCTCAACGCCGAGTCCTTCGGCATCGCCTCGCTCCCGCCGCGCGACCTCGAGCGCCTCACCACGATCCTTCGTGGACTGAGACTCGACGCGGGCGACTTCACCCCGTAGCATCCCGTCCTCCCAGATACGAGGACTTCCGACTATTTCAACTCCGATGGCAGCGAGCACCCCCACCGTGCCGACCACCGAGGCGCAATGGCGCGCGGCGTACGCGCTCGGGCACGAGCGCGACGTCCCCTTCTCGACCCTGAGCGGGCTGCCGATCAAGCCCCTCTACACCGAGGCCGACCTGCCGGACGCCGGCGAGATCGGCGTGCCCGGCGGCTATCCGTTCACGCGCGGCGTCTACCCGTCGATGTACCGCGGGCGCCTGTGGACGATGCGCCAGTTCGCCGGCTTCGGCACCGCCGAGGAGACCAACGAGCGCTTCCGCTACCTGCTCGACCACGGGCAGACCGGCCTCTCGACGGCCTTCGACATGCCTTCGCTCATGGGCCACGACTCCGACCACGCGCGCTCGCTGGGGGAGGTCGGCCGCGAGGGCGTGGCCATCGACACGCTCGACGACATGCAGACCCTGTTCGCCGGCATCCCGCTCGGCGACGTCTCGGTGTCGATGACGATCAACGCGCCGGCGGCCATCATGCTCGCCTTCTACGTGGTCGCGGCCGAGGCCCAGGGCGTCCCCGCCGACCGGCTGGCCGGGACGATCCAGGCCGACATCCTCAAGGAGTACATCGCCCAGAAGGAGTGGTGCTTCCCGATCGACCCGGCCATGCGCCTGCTGGGCGACATGATCGAGTGGGCCTCGGGCCACATGCCGCGCTGGCATCCCGTCTCGATCTCGGGCTACCACATCCGCGAGGCGGGCTCGACGGCGGCCCAGGAGCTGGCCTTCACGCTCAAGGACGGCCTGACCTACGTCGAGCAGGCCGTCGAGCGCGGCCTCGACGTCGACGACTTCGCCCCGCGGCTGTCGTTCTTCTTCAACGCCCAGATCGACTTCTTCGAGGAGATCGCCAAGTACCGCGCCGCCCGGCGCATCTGGGCGCGCGAGCTGCGCGAGACCTTCGGCGCCAAGAACCCGCGCTCGTGGCTCATGCGCTTCCACACCCAGACGGCCGGGGTCTCGCTCACCGCCCAGCAGCCGCTGAACAACATCGTGCGGACCGCCATCGAGGCGCTGGCCGGCGTGCTCGGCGGCACGCAGTCGCTGCACACCAACTCCTACGACGAGGCGCTCGCGCTGCCGACCGAGGAGGCGGTGCGCATCGCCCTGCGCACGCAGCAGATCATCGCCCACGAGACCGGCGTGGCGAACACCATCGACCCGCTCGGCGGCGCCTACTTCGTCGAGGCCCTGACCGACGAGCTCGAGGGCCAGGCCTACGACTACTTCGCCAAGATCGACGAGCTGGGCGGCATGGTCTCGGCGGTCAAGCAGAACTACCCCCAGCGTGAGATCGCCGACGCCGCCTTCGAGCTGCAGGCGGAGATCGACGCCGGCCGGCGCATCGTCGTCGGCGTCAACGAGTACCGCCAGGCCGACGAGCGCCCCCTGGAGCTCCACCGCGTCGACCCCGCCATGGAGGCCAAGCAGGTCGCGCGCGTGCGCGCGGTGCGCGCCCGCCGCGACGGCGCCGCCGTCGAGACCACGCTCGCCGCGCTCAAGGGGACGGCCGCCCGCGAGCAGGACAACCTGATGCCGGGCCTGCTCGACGCCGCGCGCGCGCACGCGACCGAGGGCGAGATCATCGAGGCCCTCCAGGAGGTCTTCGGCTCCTACACGGAGACGCCGGTCTTCTAGTCGACCCATCCGCGGGTCCTGCGGGTTTCCGGCGGCGCCTCGCCGCCGGCGAATCCGCACGACCCACGAACGCATCCATACCGGCCGCTCTTCGCGCCTCTGCGGCCGTCCGTCGCGCGAAGACCGCCGATCCCCGACGCCGGTGTCAGCTTTGGCCTGGCGCGGCCGATCACCCCGGTGTGGACGCGACGCCGACCACCGGTGCGCCGAACGAGCGGGAGACCGTCGAGGCGGTGCTCGCCGACCCGACGCTGATCCGGCCGGTCTTCCAGCCGATCGTCGACCTGCGCCGTTCCGCGGTGCAGGGCTACGAGATGCTCGCGCGCCTGGCCAACGATCCGGCCGGCACGCCGCCCCGCTGGCTCGCCGCCGCCGAGCGCCTCGGGATGTCCAACGCCCTCGAGGCGAGCCTCGTCGCCGCCGGCATCACCGCGCGCGAGCACCTGCCCCGCGGCACCTACCTTTCGATCAACGTCTCGCCCGGCGCCCTGGTCAGCAGCGAGGTCCGCGCGGTCCTCGACGCCGCACCCGGAGGCCTCGAGCAGCTCGTCTTCGAGCTCACCGAGCAGAACGGGGTCGAGGACTACGACGGGCTCGCCACCGCGCTCGACGGCGTCCGCGCCGCCGGCGGCCATGTGGCGGTCGAGGACGCGGGGGCCGGCTACGACAGCCTCCAGCACGTCCTGCGCCTGCGCCCCGAGTACGTCAAGCTCGACCGCGGACTCATCAGCGACGCGCACGCCGATCCGGCCAAGCTCGCGATCATCGAAGCCGTCGGCCTGTTCGCCGGGCGCCTCGGCGCCGCGCTGGTCGCCCCGGGCATCGAGCGCCGCGCCGAGCAGGAGATGCTCGCCGGGCTCGCCGTCCCGCTCGGCCAGGGCTACCTCTTCGGTCGCCCGGGCCCCTCGCTCGTGCGCGACGTGCCGATCGCCGGCCTGCGCCCGGTGACCGGCGACCTCGGCGCCCTGCTCGACGGGCCCGTCGCACCGACGCTCGACGCGGGCCTGCTCGCCGTCGGGGCCGAGCCGCCCGCCGCGGCACGCGGGCAGGTCGTCGTCGTGCTCGACCGCGACGCCGGCCCCGTCGGCCTGCTCGTGCCCGAGGGCGGCGGCTGGGCGCACCGTGAGCGGCCGCTGACCGCGAGCGTCGAGGAGCCCGCGATCGAGGTCGCCCGCCGCGCGCTCGCGCGCTCGGCCGCCACCCGTCTGGACCCGATCTGCGCGTGCCTGCCCGACGGCCGCTTCGCCGGGCTGGTCGGGGTCGAGCGGCTCCTGGGCACCGAGAACGGCCCCTCGAACGCCTCTTTCCGGCTTCCTGCGGGTATCTGACGCGCGCGCTCAAGCCCAGTCGCGGACCCGTCGATCAGACGACCATGACGTCACGGGCGATCGCGTGATGCCCCAGCACGCCTCGAATCAGCTCGTCGAGTTCCTGACCGCCGTCGGCGCGCACGAGCGCGGCGACGGGGCGACCGCGACGGCCGCCGAGCTGGCGGCCGAGCAGTTCGCCGCCGACGTCGCCGCCGTCGTCGTCGGCGACGCGCTCGTCGCGGCGATCGGCTTCGCTGCGGCCGCGCCGCCCGCGGCCGAGCTCGTCGGCGCGCGGCCTGCCTGCGAGACGCTCGAGCTCCCCGGCCTGGGGACCCGACACCTGGCCATCGCCGCCTGGGACGGCGACCGCCCCGGCCGCCTGCTCGTGGCGCGCCTCGGCGACGCCTTCAGCGCCGACGAGCGCAATCTGCTGATGGGCATGGCCGGCGTGCTCGGGCTCGCCCTGCGCGGTGTCGCCGCCCTCGAGGCCGAGCGCACCCTGGGCGCCGAGCGCGAGCGCCAGGCGCGCGAGCGCCTGGCGCTGCTCGCGTCGCTGCGCGAGCGCCACCGCCTGCTCGAGGTCCTGCTCGAGATCCAGCGCTCGATCTCGCACCGCAAGCCCCTGCCCGACGTGCTCGCCGAGATCACCTCCGGCGCGAGCGGCCTGCTCGGCGGCTCGCCCGTCGCGCTGGTGCTCGACGACCCGCTCGACCCCGAGCGCCCGATCGTGGCCGCCACCACGGCGGGCGGCGAACGCTCGGAGACCGAGCTCGCGATCGCCGCCACCGCCGCGGCGCAGACCGCGAGCACGCCCGACGCCGACGGGGCGCTCGCGGCCTCGGTGCACATCAACGGCTCACGCGCCGGCGCGCTCGTGGCCATGGCGTCCGCGGGCTTCGACGACGCCCAGCTCGGCATGCTCGACGCCTTCGCCGAGCACGCGAGCCTCGCGCTCACCGACGCGCGCACCGTCGAGGCCATGGAGGAGGCCTTCCACGACTCCCTCACCGGGCTGCCCAACCGCGCGCTGTTCCTCGACCGCCTCCAGCACGCCCTCCACGTCGCGGTCCGCCGCCAGACCGAGCTGTGCGTGCTCTTCGTCGACCTCGACCGCTTCAAGGCCGTCAACGACAGCATCGGCCATGCCGCCGGCGACGAGCTCCTGCGCGCCGCGGCCGCCCGCCTGTCCGACTGCACGCGCGCGGCGGACACCGCGGCGCGTTTCGGCGGCGACGAGTTCGCGGTCCTCCTCGAGGACGACGGCCGCGGCGTGCAGCCCGACGCCGTCGCCGATCGCATCATCGCCGCCATGCGCCGGCCCTTCGACGTGGAGGGCAAGGAGGTCTTCATCGGCGCCACTGTCGGCATCGCGCACGCCCGCGACGCGTCTCTGGGCGCCGACGAGCTGCTGCGCAACGCCGACCTCGCGATGTACCGCGCCAAGAAGGCGGGCGGCAACCGCGCTGCGACCTACGTGACCGCGATGCGCACCGCGCTGCTGGCGCGCATCGAGCTCGAGGCCGACCTGCGCCACGCGCTCGAACGCGACGAGCTCAAGCTCGTCTACCAGCCCGTCGTCGAGCTCGAGAGCGAGCGCACGGTGGGCGTCGAGGCGCTCGCCCGCTGGGCGCACCCCACGCGCGGCATGATCCCGCCGCTGACCTTCATCCCGGTGGCCGAGGAGATCGGCATGATCGGCGCCATCGGACGCTGGGTCCTGCGCGAGGCGTGCCGCCAGCTCGCGGTGTGGCGCCGGCTGGCCCCGGGGCTCGTACTCAACGTCAACCTCTCGGCCGTGCAGCTGCGCGACGACAGCCTCGCGGCCCACGTCGAGCAGGCGCTGCGCGCCCACGGCCTGCCGGGCGAGGCGCTCACGCTCGAGATCACCGAGAGCATGCTCCTGTCCGGCGACGAGGACACCGCCGCGCGCCTGCGGCGCCTGAAGGGCCTCGGCCTCTCGATCGCGGTCGACGACTTCGGCACGGGCTACTCGTCGCTGAGCTACCTCAAGCAGTTCCCGGTCGACGCGCTGAAGATCGACAAGAGCTTCGTGGAGACCGTCGCGCGCAGCACGGCCGACAGCACCCTGGCGCGCACGATCGTCGAGCTCGGGCGAGGGATGCGCCTCGAGACGATCGCCGAGGGCATCGAGACCGTGGAGCAGCTCGAGCGGCTGCGCACGCTCGACTGCGAGCTCGGCCAGGGCTACCACTTCTCGGTTCCGCTGGCCGGCGCGGAGCTGACCCGCTACCTCGAGCAGTCGCTCGCGGACGAGCGGCGCGCGGCGTAGCGGCGCCCGCCATACAATGCGCGGCCCATGCCGCCGTCAGCACCCACGGCCCGCAAGATCCGGGTCGTCGTCGCCAAGCCGGGCCTCGATGGGCACGACCGTGGCGCGAAGATCATCGCCCGCGCGCTGCGCGACGCCGGCATGGAGGTCATCTACACCGGGCTGCACCAGACGCCCGAGCAGATCGTGGAGACCGTCATCCAGGAGGACGCCGACGCCGTGGGGCTGTCGATCCTGTCGGGCGCGCACATGACGCTCGTGCCGCGGATCGTCGAGCTGCTCCACGAGCAGGGGATCGACGACGTGCTGCTGACGGTCGGCGGCACGATCCCCGCCGACGACATCCCCGAGCTCAAGCGCCTGGGCGTCGCGGAGGTCTTCACGCCCGGCGCGCCCACGCAGGACATCATCGACTTCATCCAAGGCGCAGTCGGAGATCGCGAGCGCAGCTAGCACCCAGCGGGCCGCGCGTCTGACGGGGAACAGGCCGGTGGAAAAGACCGATTGACCCGTCAGTCAATGAGGTAGGATCCCGAACGTTCGTTTGCCAGAGGAGGCCGTCAAGTGAAGATCTGTGTCCTCGTCAAAGAGGTGCCAGATGCCGCCGTGCAGAAGCGGATCGACCCGTCGACGGGTCGCATGGACCGCAGCGGGGAGAAGAACCTCAACCCCTACGACACCCACGCGATCGAGGCCGCCATGCAGATCAAGGAGGGCGGCGCCGTGGAGGTCGAGGAGATCGTCGCGGTGACGATGGGGCCCGAGTCCGCCGTCCGCGCGCTCCACAAGGCCGTGTCACTCGGCGCCGACCGCTCGGTGCATCTCAGCGACGCGGCGCTGGCCGGCTCCGACGTGGCCGCCACGGGCTACGCACTGGCCCAGACGCTCAAGCGCGAGAGCCCCGATCTCGTCCTGCTCGGCCAGCAGTCAGACGACGGCGAGTGCTACACGATCGGCGCGGTCGTGGCCGAGCACCTGCAGATGCCCTCGCTCACGCAGGTGATCAAGATGGATGTCGACCCGGAGAAGCTGCGCTGCGAGCGCCAGGCCGAGTACGGCTATGACACCGTCGAGGTCAAGCTGCCCGCCGTCATCTCCGTCGGCGACGCCATCAACGAGCCCCGCTATCCATCGCTGAAGGCGATCATGGGCGCCAAGAAGAAGCCGCTCGACACGGTGGCCGCGGCCGACGCGGACATCGACGCGTCGAAGATCGGGGGCGACAACTCCGCCGCGCAGTGGACCTCCTCGAAGGCGCCGCCGCAGAAGGCCGCCGGAACCATCATCGAGGACGAGGACACGAACGAGACGGTCGACAAGATCGTCGCCTGGCTCGACGAGAGGAAGCTGATCTAGCCATGGCCGACATCCTGGTCTACGCCCTGCACTACGAGGGCGCCATCAACAAGAACTCCCTGGGCGCCGTGTCCGAGGGCGCGCGCCTGGCCTCCGAGCTCGGCGGCGAGTGCCACGCGATCGTCGTGGGCGGCGACGACCTCACCGACGAGCTCGCCGGCTCGGTCGGCGCCTACGGCGCGACCAAGGTCTACCGGGCCAGGGCGCCCGAGGGCCTGGCCCAGCCGGTGGTCGACGCGATGGCGAAGGTCATCGCCGACAACGGCCACGGCTACGCCCTGTTCGGCGGCGGCCTGCTCGGCTTCGAGGTCGGCGCCGGCCTCGCCGCGCGCCTGGGCGCCGGCGTGGCCATGGAGGTCACCGCCGTGCGGGCCGAGGACGGCAAGCTCGTCGCCGAGCGCCCGATCCTCGGCGACTCGGCCATCTCGGAGATCAACTTCCGCTCGGACGTCGGCATCATCATCGGCCGCCTGAACGCCTTCGAGTCCGCGGAGTCCGGCTCCGGCGCCGCGACCGTCGAGGACGTCGACGTCGAGCTCTCGCCCCAGGCCCAGCAGGCCACGATGGTCCAGCGCGGCGAGCAGCGCGGCGCCGACGTCGACATCGAGGGCGCCGACGTCCTCATCGCCGGCGGCCGCGGACTGGGCAAGGCCGAGGGGTTCGAGCTGGTCGAGGCGCTGGCCAAGGCCTTCGGCGGCAACAGCGCCGTGGCGGCCACGCGCGCCGTGGTCGACGCGGGCTGGTACCCGTACGCGGCCCAGATCGGCCAGACGGGCAAGACCGTCGCCCCCAAGCTCTACCTGGCGGCCGGCATCTCCGGCGCCATCCAGCACAAGGTCGGCATGCAGTCCGCGGAGAACATCGTGGCGATCAACAAGGACGCCAACGCTCCTATCTTCGAGTTCTCCGACCTCGGGATCGTCGGCGACCTCAACAAGATCGTCCCCAAGCTGACCGACGCCATCAAGGCGAAGAAGGGGTAACTGGGATGGCGTCGCCGAACGGCAGGGTCGTCGCGCCCGCTCAGTTCCCGCCCGCCGTCGACTCGCAGCAGGAGTTCATCAAGCGCGAGCTCGACGACGAGGAGGAGCGCATCGAGGTCGGGGTCGCCATCGTCGGCGGCGGCCCCGCGGGCCTGGCGTGCGCGAACAAGCTCCTGCAGCTGCTGGCCGACGAGCCGGAGCTCATGGAGCGCCTCGGCGAGGTGCCGGTGGCGGTCATCGAGAAGGGCAAGGTGTGCGGCGCCCACAACCTGTCCGGCGCGATGATGCGCCCCTCGGGCCTGCAGGAGCTCTTCCCCGACCTCGAGCCCAAGGACTGGCCGACGTACGGCCAGGTCGACAAGGACTCGGTCTACTGGATGCTGAGCCCCAACCGGGCCCTGCCGCTCAAGCCGACGCCGCCGCCGTTCCGCAACCACGGCAACTACGTCGTCTCGGTCGCCGAGCTGTCGCGCTGGCTGGCCGACAAGGCCGAGGAGGCCGGCGCCTACATCCTCACCGAGACGGCGGCGGCACAGCTGCTCGTCGAGGACGGTGCCGTGCGCGGGATCCGCTCGGGCGACAAGGGGCGCGGCAAGGACTCAGAGCCGCTGGGCAACTTCGAGCCCGGCGCCGACGTCGCCGCCCAGGCCACGGTGCTGGCCGAGGGCACCTGGGGCCATCTGACCGGCGCGGCGATCCGCGAGTTCGACCTGGCCGCCGGCCGCGAGCCGCAGGTGTGGGCGCTCGGGGTCAAGGAGGTCTGGAAGGTCCCCAAGAAGCTCGACCGCGTGATCCACACGCTGGGCTGGCCGCTGCGCTACGGCGCCAAGCACAAGGAGTTCGGCGGCTCCTGGATCTACCCGATGGGCGACGACCGCGTGTCGATCGGATTCGTCGTCGGCCTGGACTACACCGACGCCACCGTCTCCGGCCACGACCTGCTGCAGCAGTTCAAGACGTCCAAGCTCGTGCGCAGGATCCTCGAGGGCGGCGAGCGCGTCGCCTGGGGCGCCAAGGCGATCCCCGAAGGCGGCTACTGGGCGATGCCGAAGCTCTCGGCGCCCGGCATGGTCATCGCCGGCGACGCGGGCGGGATGGTCAACGTCCCGGTCCTCAAGGGCATCCACTACGCGATCCACGCCGGGATCCTGGCCGCCGAGGAGATCGTCGCGAAGCTCAAGGCGGGCTCGAACGACTACAGCGGCTACGAGCAGGCCGTCGAGGACTCGCTGATCGGCAAGGAGCTCTACCAGTCGCGCAACATGAAGCAGCCGTTCGCCAAGGGCTTCTTCGTGGGGGGCGCCATCACCAACGCGATGGTCGTCTCCAAGGGCCGCTTCCCGGGCGGGCGCTGGAGCAACCATCGCGACGCCGAGTCGCCGGTGCAGATCGGCGAGAAGAAGGACGGCTATCCCAAGCCCGACGGCAAGTACACCTTCGACAAGCTCTCGAGCGTCTACATCACGGGCAACGCGACCCGCGACGACGCCCCCAACCACATCCGCGTGCGCGAGCACGTCCCGCGCGAGGTGGCCGAGGCGTGGGCGTGGATGTGCCCGGCCGGGGTCTACGAGATCCCCGAGGACGCGCCGGCCGAGGGCAACGTCGACGTGATCGTCAACTACACCAACTGCGTGCAGTGCGGGGCGATCACGGCCAAGGGCGGGCGGCTCACCACGCCCGAGGGCGGCGACGGGCCGCTGTACCAGGTCACCTGAGCACGGCGGGTCACCTGAGCATCGCCTCGCCGCGCCTGGCGGCAGCCACGGGTCCGGCCCGTGCTGACGCACTGTGCCGCGACCCGCGGCTTTGCCAGGCACGACGATCCGACGCTCATCTGACCCGCCAGGCCCGCAACATTCCCTCCTCGCGTCTGTTGTTTGAGCGCTGTGCGCCGCGCTGCGCCTCTCATCGCCCTCGCCGTCCTCCTCGCTGTCGCGCTCCCCGCCGGCGCGAACGCTCAGGCTCCGCCGCTGCGGGTCAAGCTCTCCGCGTGCCAGAGCGGGCCGGCGGCCGTCGAGCGCACGGCGACCTTCGTGGGGTCGATGCCCGCGGTGGCCGGGACCACGCGCATGTGGATGCGCTTCGACCTCTTCGAGCGCGTCCCACCCGCGACCGGCTTCTCCGCCGTCAAGGCGCCGAAGCTCGGCGTGTGGCAGAAGTCGGCGCCCGGGCGCGCGAGCAGCGGCTTCGTCTTCACCCAGCGCGTGCAGGGGCTGACCGCGCCGGCGTCGTTCCGAGCGCAGGTGCGCTTCCGCTGGTACGGCAAGGGCGGCAAGCTGCTGCGCTCGGTCACGCGCACGAGCGCGATCTGCAAGCAGCCCGACCAGCGCCCGGACCTGCGCGCCGGCGCTCTCGACGCTGTCCGCGGCCCGCTGCCCGATCAGGCGACCTACGCGCTCGACCTGAGCAACGCCGGCCGCACGGCGGCGGCCGGATTCGACGTCGTGCTCACCGTCGGCGGCGCCGAGCAGCCGGCCCAGCACGTTGCCGGGCTCGCGCCGGCGGCCACGACGACCGTCACCTTCGTGGCGCCGCGCTGCGCGCCCGGCTCGACGGTGCGCTTCGAGCTCGACGCCGAGGATGCGGTGGACGAGTCGAGCGAGGTCGATGACGTCGTGGACCGCGCCTGCCCGTTCACCTAGGGCCTGCGACGGAGGTGGACGTCCGCGTGATGCTCGGTCACGGGCCCCGAAATCATCCCCCGGAAATCGGCACGCTGGCCGCTCTGGTGCAATCCGGGACGCTGGGGTGGCCGCTACACTGGATTGGGCCATGAAGACCGAAATCCATCCCGAATACGTCGAGGCCCACGTCCGCTGCACGTGCGGCAACGAGTTCACGACGCGCTCGACTCAGCCCGAGATCCACGTCGAGATCTGCTCGAACTGTCACCCGTTCTACACGGGGCGCCAGAAGCTGGTCGACACCGGCGGTCGCGTCGAGCGCTTCAAGCGCCGTGCCGCCAAGCGCGGCGCCCGCTCGTAGGAGCGGACATGTCCGCCACGCAGCGCCTGCCCGACGGGGCACTCATCGCCCAGCGCGACGCCCCCGTCGGGGGTCAGGCCGTGCTCGAAGGCGTGATGATGCGTGGCGTGTCGACGTGGGCGGTGGGCGTGCGCAAGCCGCTGCCCGAGGAGATCTCCGAAGACGGCATCGACCCCGAGCGCGGGGCCCACGGCGAGATCGAGGTCACCTCGTTCCCGCTCACATCGGTCCTCAAGAAGCACCGCGTGCTGCGCCTGCCGATCATCCGCGGCGTCGTCGCGCTCGTCGAGTCGCTCGTCATCGGCTTCAAGGCTCTCGGCATCTCGGCCAACGCCCAGCTGCCCGAGGAGGAGAAGGAGATCTCGGGCGGCATGTGGTTCGGCACCGTGGTCGTGGCCCTGGCGCTCGCGGTCGGCCTGTTCTTCGTGGTGCCGGTCGGGCTGACGAGCCTCATCAAGGACCAGCTCAACTCGTCGTTCCTCTTCTGGCTCGTCGAGGGGATCGTGCGCACCTCGATCTTCCTCGGCTACCTGCTGCTGCTCTCGCGCCTGCGCGACCTGCGCCGCGTCTTCGAGTACCACGGGGCCGAGCACAAGACGATCTCCTGCTACGAGGCGGGGCTCGAGCTCACGCCCGAGAACGCGCAGCGCTTCAGCCGCCTGCACCCGCGCTGCGGGACGAGCTTCCTGCTCGTCGTGATGATCGTCGCGATCTTCGTCTTCGCCCCGATCGGCCTGCCCGCCTGGTACTGGCTCGTGCTGACGCGCATCGTCGGCGTGCCGCTGATCGCCGGCATCTCGTTCGAGATCATCAAGTTCGCCGGGCGCAACCGCCGCCGGCGCTGGGTGCGCGCCGTGATGTTCCCCGGCCTGCAGCTGCAGAAGCTCACGACCCGCGAGCCCGACCTCGACCAGCTCGCGGTCGCCATCGCGTCCATGGAGGCGGTGCTGGCCGTCGAGGACCTGCGCGACGTCTCCGACGAGGACAGGATCGGCATGGAGGTCGTGGCTTGATCGAGTCGCTCGTCGAGCAGATCGAGTCGCGCTTCGCCGAGCTCTCGCGCGCGATGACCGATCCCGAGGTCATCGGCGATCGCCAGCGCTACGCCGACGTCGGGCGCGAGTACGCGCGCCTCGAGGGCCCGGCCAAGCTCGCCGACCACTGGCGCCGGGCCGCCGACGACGCCGCCGGGGCGCAGGAGCTGCTCGACGAGGGCGAGGACCCCGAGGTCCGCGAGATGCTGGCCACGGCGCGCCGCCGCCTGGAGGAGCTCGACGAGGAGATCCGCCTGGCCATGGTCGAGCGCGACCCGGCCGACGACAAGGACGTGATCGTCGAGGTCCAGGGCGGGGCCGGCGGCGAGGAGGCCGGGCTGTGGGCCGGCGACGTCTACCGCATGCTGAGCAAGTACGCCGAGCGCCTGGGCTTCAAGGTCCAGCCGCTCGAGATCGGCGACGGCAAGTACACGTTCGCCATCAGCGGCGACGGCGCCTATTCGGTCTTCAAGTACGAGGGGGGCACGCACCGCGTGCAGCGCGTGCCGGTCACCGAGTCGCAAGGGCGCATCCACACCTCCACCGCGACGGTCGCCGTGCTGCCCGAGGCCGAGGACGTCGACATCCAGATCGATCCCAACGACCTGCAGATCGACGTCTATCGCTCGTCGGGCCCGGGTGGGCAGTCGGTCAACACGACCGACTCGGCGGTGCGGATCACGCACAAGCCGTCAGGCGTCGTCGTCTCGATGCAGGACGAGAAGAGCCAGCTGCAGAACCGCGAGAAGGCGATGCGCGTGCTGCGTGCCCGCCTGTACGAGCACGCGCTGGCCGAGCAGCAGGCCGAGCTCGCGGCGGACCGCCGCGCGCAGGTCGGTACCGGCGATCGGGCCGAGAAGATCCGCACCTACAACTACGGCGAGCGCCGCGTGACCGACCACCGCATCAAGCTCACCGTCCACAACCTCGACGCGGTGCTCGAGGGCGAGCTCGACGAGCTCACAGCCGGGCTCTCGGCCGACGAGAAGCGCCGTCGGCTCGAGGTACAGGCCGCCGCGCCGAGCTGAGCCTCCCGATGGCAGGCACGCCGGTGCGCGAGGCGCTCGACTCGGCGGTGATCGCGCTCGGCGCCGCGGGGGTCGACACGCCGCGCCTGGACGCCGAGGTCCTGCTCGCCCACGCGCTGGGCATCGACCGCCTCCAGATGCTCGCCGACGGTCGCGCGACCGTGCAGGGGCCGGCCGTGCGCGTCTTCCAGGACGCCGTGCGGCGCCGCTCGGTCGGCCGCGAGCCGGTGGCCTACATCACGGGGCTCAAGGGCTTTCGCCACCTCGACCTGCGGGTCGACTCGCGCGTGCTCATCCCGCGCCCGGAGACCGAGACCCTGGTCGAGGCGGCGCTCGGGTTGCCGCCGTCCGCGCGCGTGGTCGACGTCGGCACGGGCAGCGGCGCGGTGGCCCTCGCGCTCAAGCACGAGCGCCCCGATCTCGCGGTGACGGCGACCGACATCAGCGAGGATGCGCTGGTGGTGGCGCGCGCCAACGCGGCGCGGCTCGGGCTCGACGTTCGCTTCGTGCACGCCGACCTGCTCGAGGGCGCGGGCGAGCTCGACGCCGTGGTCTGCAACCCGCCCTACGTCGAGGACGGGGCGGAGCTGGCACCCGAGATCGCGCGCCACGAGCCGGCGCAGGCGCTGTACGCGGGGCTCGACGGGCTGGTCGTGGTCCGCCGGCTGGTGGTGCAGGCCGCCGAGCGTGGCGCCGCCTTCCTCGCGGTCGAGGTGGGGGCCGGCCAGGCCCTGGCCGTCGCGGAGCTCGCCCGCGCGGCCGGGTTCGCGCGCACCGAGCGCCGTGCCGACCTGGCCGGGATCGAACGGGTGGTGTCGGCGTGGCGCTGAGCGCGGCAGACGCCGAGACGTTCGAGCGCTGCATCGCGGTCGGCGGCGTCGCCGTCTTCCCGGCCGACACGGTCTACGGCCTGGCCTGCGAGCCCGACACCAAGGAGGCCGTCCAGCGCCTGTACATGCTCAAGCGCCGCCGGCCCGACAAGCCGGCCGCGGTCATGTTCTTCGCGCTCGACCTCGCGCTGGCGGCACTGCCCGAGCTCGGGCCGCGGACGGCGCGTGCGCTGCCGGCGCTGCTGCCCGGCCCGGTGACCCTGCTGCTGGCCAACCCAGCGGGCCGCTTTCCGCTGGCGTGCGCGAACGATCCGCACACGCTCGGACTGCGCGTGCCCGCGTGGCCGCCGGCGCTCGCGGAGCTGGCCGACGTCCGCTGGCCGGTCCTGCAGTCCAGCGCCAATGCCGCCGGCGGCCCGGACGCGCGCCGGCTCGAGGAGGTGCCCGAGTACATGCGGGAGCACACCGATCTCGTCCTCGACGGCGGCGAGCTGCCGGGCACGCCGTCGACGGTCGTCGACCTGCGCTCCTACGAGGCCGATGCGACGTGGTCGGTCGGGCGGGAAGGCGCCATGTCCATCACGGAGGTCGGCGCGCGGTTAGAGTCCGCGCCGTGACGACCTCCGCCTTCGTCACCGGCGGTTCGGGCTTCATCGGTGGCGCGCTCGTCCGGCGGCTCGTGGCTGACGGCTGGACCGTGCGCGCGCTCGCCCGCAGCGACGAGCGCGCCCCGCTGCGCTTCGACTCGCCGGCGCTGTACTCCTCGACCAAGGCGCGCGCCGAGGAGGCGGTCATCGGGGCCAACCAGGACGGCCTTGAGACCGTCGTGGTCCGCCCGCGCTTCGTCTGGGGTCGGGGCGACACGACGCTGCTGCCGGCGATGACCGAGATGGTCCGCGCCGGGCGCTTCGCATGGATCGGCGGCGGCCGGCAGCGCACCTCGACGACGCACGTCGACAACGCCGTCGAGGGGCTGATGGTCGCGGCGCAGCGGGGCGCGCCGGGCGGCGTGTACTTCGTCACCGACGGCGAACCCGTGGTCTTCCGCGATTTCGTCACCCGCCTGATCGAGACCCAGGGGGTGACGCCGCCCGACCGCTCGCTGCCGGCGCCCCTCGCCAACGCGGTCGCGACGGTGGGGGAGACGGCGTGGCGGCTCCTGCCGCTCCCCGGCCGCCCGCCGCTGACGCGCCTGGCCGTCTGGCTGTCCGCAGTGGAGACGACGATCGACATCACACGCGCACGTACCGAGCTCGGCTATGCGCCGGTCAGGACCATCGACGATGGGTTGGAGGAGCTGAGGCAACCATGAGGATCGCCGTGGGGTCGGACCACGCCGGGTTCCACCTCAAGGAGCACGTCAAGCTGGCGCTGGCCGCGGCCGGCCACGACGTGGTCGACGTGGGGACCGCATCGCCGCGCGCGGTCGACTACCCGCGCTACGCCGCCGACGCGGCCCACCTCGTCGGCGAGGGCGACGTCGCCCGCGCGATCCTGGCCTGCAGCTCGGGCGTCGGCGTGGCCATCGTGGCCAACAAGGTCGCGGGCGTGCGGGCCGTCAACGCGCACGACCCGTCCGAGGCCGAGATGTCGCGCCGCCACAACGACGTCAACATCGTGACCCTGTCGGGCGCCCGCCTGGGCCCGAGCGACGCCGACGCGATCGTCCGCGCCTTCCTGCGCACGGAGTTCGAGGGCGGCCGCCACGCCCGCCGCATCGGGCAGATCTCCGAGATGGAGCGCGAGCCGGCGCCGACGCCGTCCTAGCGGGCGCGCCGCCGTCCCGCCGTTGGCCGCGTGCGGCCGCCTCCCGACCGAGCAGCTTCGCCTTCTCGGACGGGAGGATCGCCACCAGGCTGACGGGCACCCGTGCTACCTTCGGCGGCGTCGCGACTGGCGCGTAGGTGGAACTGACCACCGGGAAGCGACACACCTGATCAGCCGCAGCGCCTGGGCACAATCCGCGAGCCGCCGAGGAGCGCCCATGTCCGACCTGAGTCCCGACTTCTTCAATCGCCCGCTGGCCGAGGTCGATCCCGAGATCGCCGACGCCATCCAGCACGAGCTCGACCGCCAGCAGCGAACGCTCGAGATGATCGCCTCGGAGAACTTCGTCCCCCAGGCGATCCTCGAGTGCCAGGGCAGCGTGCTGACCAACAAGTACGCGGAGGGCTATCCCGGCAAGCGCTACTACGGCGGCTGCGAGTACGTCGACATCATCGAGCAGCTGGCGATCGATCGCGCGAAGGCGCTCTTCGGAGCCGACCACGCCAACGTGCAGCCGCACGCCGGCGCCCAGACCAACGCCGCCGTCTACCACGCGCTCCTGCAGCCGGGCGACACGATCATGGGCCTGGCGCTTCCCCACGGCGGCCACCTGACCCACGGCATGAAGCTCAACGTTTCCGGGCGCCTGTACGACATCGCGCCCTACGAGGTCTCGCGCGAGACGAGCCTCATCGACATGGACCAGGTCGAGCGCATCGCCCACGAGCGCAGGCCGAAGCTGATCCTCGCCGGCTGGAGCGCATACCCGCGCTTCCTGGACTTCGAGCGGTTCCGCGCGATCGCCGACGCGGTCGGCGCCTACCTCGTCGTCGACATGGCCCACTTCGCCGGCCTGGTCGCCGCGGGCGAGCACCCGAGCCCTGTGCCCCACGCCGACGTCGTCACCTCGACGGTGCACAAGACGCTGGGCGGCGCGCGCGGCGGAGTCATCCTGTGCCGCGAGGAGCACGCCAAGGCGATCAACTCGGCCGTCTTCCCCGGCCAGCAGGGCGGGCCGCTCGAGCACATCATCGCGGGCAAGGCAGTGGCCTTCCGCATCGCCGAGACCGAGCTCTTCCGCGAGCGCCAGCGCCGCACCGTGGCCGGTGCCAAGGCGCTGGCCGAGGAACTGCTCGCCGCCGGCGCGGGTGTCAACGTGCTGACGGGCGGGACCGACGTGCACCTGGTGCTCGTCGACCTGCGCGAGTCGGAGCTCGACGGCCAGCAGGCCGAGGACCGCCTCCACGACATCGGCATCACGGTCAACCGCAACGCGGTGCCCTTCGATCCGCGCCCCCCGATGGTCACGAGCGGCCTGCGCGTCGGCGCGAGCGCGCTGGCCACCCGCGGCCTGCAGGTCGACGACTTCCACGAGGTCGGGCGGATCATCGCTTCGGCGCTGAGCGGCGACTTCGAGGCGGAGAAGGCCGATCTGGCCGAGCGCGTGACGGCCATCGCCGACCGCTACCCGCTCTACGAGCACCTGGCGACGCAGGCCGCGGCGGTGTAGCACGCCCGCCGCGGGCCGTAGGCTCCTCGGTCGATGACCGAGGCCGACGCGGTCTACGCCTTCTTCGCCGCCTTCGCCGTGGCGGCGCTGCTGACGCCGCTCACGGCCAGGCTGGCGCGGCGCGTCGGCGCCATCGACCAGCCCAAGGAGCGCGGGCTCGGCGCCGGGTCGACGCCGCTGCTCGGAGGCCTCGCGGTGCTCGGCGGGGTCCTCGTCAGCTCGGCGATCTTCCTCGACTTCGGCGGGGCCACCTCGGATCGGCTGAAGGGGATCCTCGCCGGCGCGGTGGTCATCGCCTTCGTCGGCGCCCTCGACGACCGCTTCGACCTGCCGGCCGGAGTCAAGCTCGCCGGGCAGATCGTCGCGGCGGCGATCCCGGTCGCGGCGGGCGTCGAGGTCACGAACATCACGCTGCCCTTCGTGGGGGCGGTCAACTTCGGCGACGCCGGCGGCCCGCTCACCGTCGCCGGCCTCGTCGCGGTGATGAACGTCGTCAACCTGTCCGACGGGGCCGACGGGCTGGCCGCGGGGGTCTGCGCGATCAGCGCGATCACCTTCTCGATCAT
Source organism: uncultured Actinomycetes bacterium (assembly GCA_963807305.1). Classification (GTDB taxonomy): domain Bacteria; phylum Actinomycetota; class Thermoleophilia; order Solirubrobacterales; family Solirubrobacteraceae; genus JAOPZW01. The sequence goes on along the minus strand of CAWEBN010000008.1, from coordinate 216,597 downwards.
CGCCTTCGATCTCAACCGCAACCACGCCGCGGTCTTCGCGGCCATCACGGCCGGGGCGGCGCTGGGCTTCCTCATCCACAACTTCCACCCGGCGTCGGTCTACATGGGCGACTGCGGGTCGAACCTCCTCGGGCTGCTGCTGGGCTGCATCGCCGTCGAGGGCGCCGTCAAGACGCAGGCCGTGCTCGCCCTGCTCTTCCCGCTCGTGGTCCTCGCGGTGCCCTTCCTGGACACGACCTTCGTCGTCCTCAAGCGCATGAAGTACCGCCGCCCGATCTACCGCGCCGACGCCAACCACTTCCACCACCGCCTCACCCGGATCGGCTTCAGCCAGCGCCGGACGGTGCTCTACCTCTACGCGTGGACGATCCTGCTGGGCGGCTTCGCGGTGGCGCTGCGCTTCGTGCCCTACTCCGACCACCACGGCAACTTCCACACGGGCTGGACGCTCGCGGTGGTCGGCTTCGGCGTGCTCGTGATCGCCGCCTCGATCTACCTGGTCTACGTGCTCGAGATCCTCAAGTTCAAGCGCCTGGACACGGTCCGCCTGCGGCGGATGGGGGCCACGGAGGACGAGATCGACGAGGACGTCCAGCGCCGCCTGGAGACCGGCGAGTTCGAGCAGGTCCGGCGCGCCACCGAGGAGTTCGACGCCGTCCGCGAGTAAATGAAGTGGTACATCGCCGCAGACCCGAAGTGGATCTCGCGGGAGGGCCACTTTCGCCGTAGGGTCGGGGCATGACCACGACCACATCACGCATCGACGTCGAACAGGCCGCGCCCGAGATCTACCGCGCGATGCTGCGCCTCGACGGCGCCGTCGGCAAGTCCGGCCTCGAGCCGCAGTTCCAGGACCTCCTCAAGTTCCGCGTCGCGCAGATGAACGGCTGCGCGTACTGCATGGACATGCACGGCCGCGACGCGGTGGCCGGGGGCGAGCGGCCCGAGCGCCTGTACGTCGTCGCCGGGTGGCGCGAGGCCGGCGACCTCTTCGACGAGCGCGAGCGCGCGGCGCTGGCCCTCATGGAGGAGATGACCGAGATCGCCGGCCACGGCGTGTCCGACGAGGTCTATGACGCGCTGTCGGAGCACTTCTCCGAGGCCGAGATCGCGGCGCTCATCTTCCTCAACATGACCATCAATGCCTGGACACGGCTGGGAGTGGCCGCGAAGCTGACGCCGTCGTGAGAACCCACTCTGGACGGAGCCGCTCGCGTATGGCGAGCGATGACGCGCAGTCATGACCGCCGAGCGGCTCGCCGCGCGCGCCGACGCCCTGCGCGCCCTCCACCGCCCCGGCAGCCCACTCGTGCTGCGCAATGCGTGGGACGCGGCCAGCGCCAAGGCGCTGGTCGCCGACGCGCCCGCGCTGGCCACCACCAGCGTGGGCGTGGCGCAGTCGCTCGGCTACGAGGACGGCGGCCACATCCCCGCCGCGGAGGCGTTCGCCGCGATCGCGCGCATCGTCGCCGCCGTCGACGTCCCGGTCACCGCCGACTGCGAGGCAGGCTTCGGCCTGGGGCCCGAGGCCTTCGTCGCGGGCCTGCTCGACGCCGGCGCCGTCGGCTGCAACCTCGAGGACACCGATCACGCCACCGGCACGCTGCGCGACCCCGGCGAGCAGGCCGCCTTCCTCGCCGCGGTCAAGGACGCCGGCCGTGCCGCGGGCATCGACGTCGTCCTCAACGCGCGGGTCGACGTGCACGTCCGCGGCGGCACACTCGAGGACGGCCTCGTGCGCGCCCGCGCCTACCGGGAGGCCGGCGCCGATTGCGTCTACCCGATCTTCGGCCACGAGGAGGAGGCGATCGCGGCCTACGCCGACGCGGTCGGCGTGATCAACGTCGCGGTGCACCCGTCCGGCCCGACGATCGCGCGGATGGGCGAACTCGGCGTCGCGCGCGCGAGCTTCGGCGGCGGTCTGTTCCACGTGGCGATGAAGGCGGCGGCGAACTACGCGCCGTAGACCGAGCGCAGCCAGATCCCCACGAGGGCGTCGACCAGCTCGTCGCCGGGGAACGGGTCGGCCTGGACGAGGTGCTGGTGCATCGTGCGTTCGGTCATCCAGCACAGCGCGAACGACGTCGCCTGCGCATGCTCGACGACGGCGCGGCCGGCCTGCTGCTCGAGCTCGATGCGACGTCGGCTGGCGTCGACGAAGCGCCCGAGCATGCCGCGCCAGAACTGCGCGACCTCCTCGTCGTAGGTCGAGACCTCGACGATGGCGCGCAGCAGGACGCCGTGCTCGGCGTACAGTGCGGCGATGTTGGTGAGCGCCTCGCGCATCTCGGGCTCGGGCTCGCCGGCGCCGGAGAACCAGATGTCGGCCTGCTGATAGAGCAGCTCGTTGACCTCTTCGGTGAGGCGCATGAGCAGCTCGCGCTTGTCGCGGAAGTAGAAGTAGAAGGCCGTGCGCGAGATGCCGGCCCGCGTGGCGATCCGCTCGATGTTCAGGTCGGAGTACGAGGCGCCCTCGGAGAGCAGGGCCTCGGTGGCTGCCAGCACGGCGGCCTGGATGGCCGCGCGCTTCGCGGTGGGGGCCGGCTCCTCCTTCGATTCCACGGACGCCATCACCGCTCAGCCTACCCGGCAGGAGGTCCCCTCACTGGGCTTGACACAGTGTCAAGTTTCTGGTCGGATCCGCGGTATGGCCAGCCTGCTCGACCTCACGACGCAGGGCGACGTCGCGACGATCACCGACGAGTCCAAGCTGTCGTCGATCCAGCTCATGTCGCCGCGCCAGCTCTACGAGCTGTGGGAGCGCCAGGGCTGGGCCTCCCACGAGATCGACTTCACGCAGGACCGCCGCGACTGGGAGGCGATGTCCGACGTCGATCGCGAGGAGGCGTCGTGGGGCCTGGCCAACTTCTTCGTCGGCGAGGAGCGGGTCGCCACCCAGTTCAGCGGCCTCGTGATGGCCTACGAGGATCAGCACGAGGAGGCCTTCCTCACCACGCAGCAGGTCGACGAGGCGCGCCACGCCCAGCACTTCAATCGCCTCTACGAGAACGTCCTGCAGTACGACGGGAGCTTCGAGGACCGCCTGGCCCGCTGCCGTGAGCAGCTCAACGAGCACTACATCGCGCTGTTCGACGAGCACCTCGTCAACGCCAACCGGGCCCTCATCGAGAACCCGCGCGACATCGAGGCCAAGATCGACTTCGTCGTGATCTACCACATGGTCATCGAGGGGACGCTGGCGCTCACCGGCCAGTACTTCCAGACCGGCTGGATGGAGCGCCAGGGCATCCTGCCGGGCCACCACTTCGGCTTTCAGAGGATCTCGCAGGACGAGCACCGCCACGTCGCCTACGGCACCTGGTTCCTTCAGCAGAAGGCCGGCGACCCGTCGCACGCCCAGCGCATCCAGGACCGCCTCATGGCCACGTTGCCCGCTGCGGCGGGCGTCCTCGTGCCGCCCGGCTACGAGCTCGGCGACGAGTACGAGTACATGGGCTACACGAGCCAGGAGATGAACGAGTTTGCCTTCACCGCGCTGTCGCGGCGGCTGAAGGTCATCGGCGTCGGCCTGCCGACCGTGACCGCCTGAACTTCGTGAATATGGTCTGAGGCGCCCGGGTATCAGGCCGACACTCCTCGCGATACCCGGCGCTCCCTATGGCCCCGACGGTTCCCCGTCGGGGTCGCGCCGTTTAAGGACGGTTAACCCCCCTTGTGCGATTTGGGGCAGGGCGGCTACCGTCACTGTCCATGACCCGCACGACCGACATCCAGACGCCAATGGGCGTCCTCGCCGCTCGTAGCGGGTCCGCGATCTAGCGCTTCATGCGTTCGGCCGCGGGCACACCGCCCGGGGCCGAGCAGCCACTCGACTGGCCTTCTCGACGCTCCCGGGCGGATTCCGTCCAACATCCCTGAAGGGAGCATCGTGTACAGCCAGTTCCACCAGCAGTTCGCGATCACGCAGCCGATCATGGGCCCCCGCAGCCTCGCGTCAGGACACTCGTCCGGACGCGACCCGCGACAGCCCAGGCGGCTGCGCGGCCAAGCGGCCCACGCGCTCGCCGTCACCGCTCAGCGCCTGGACCGCGAGAGCGCACGTCGCGCGATCGCCTGATCGCAACCTGATGTAGCTTTGCGCGTCCCGCCGGGCAGCCGGCGGGACGCGCATGCACCTCTCCAAGCTCGAAGACCTCGAGCCGTTCACCACTCTGGACGGCTCCACCATCCGCGAGATCGCCGGGCCGGCGTGGACGCCGGCGCGCAACCAATCGCTGGCCGAGGCCACCGTCCCCGTCGGCGCACGGACCGCCGCGCACTACCACCGGGTCACCGAGGAGCTCTACTTCTTCACGGCCGGCAGCGGCCGCATGACGCTCGGCGACGAGGAGCGCGAGGTCGCCCCGGGCGACTGCGTCGTCATCCCGCCCGGGCAGGTCCACGGTCTCGTCAACACGGGCGCCGAGCCCCTCGTCCTGCTCTGCTGCTGCGCACCTGCCTACTCCCACGAGGACACCGTCCTGGTAACCGATCAGCCTTCCGGCGGGTAGTACCTGCGCCGATGCCGCGCCGCCTGTCCATCCTGCTCCTCGTGCTGCTCGCCGCGCTCGGCGCGGCGTCGTCGGCGCAGGCGCTCACGATCGGCATCGCCGATCAGAAGCCGGACATGTTCACGGACCCGCGCTTCCTGGCCAGCGACCTGCACTACGCCCGCCGCGCGGTGCCCTGGGATGCCCTCACGAGCCCCACGCAGACGGCTCAGCTCGACGCCTGGCTCGCGGGCGCGCGCTCCGCGGGCGTCACACCGCTGCTGTCCTTCACGCACTCGAGCGACGACCGTCGCCTGCTGCCGACGCCCGAGCGCCTGCTCTACGAGTTCCGCCGGTTCCGCGCGCGCTACCCGTGGGTGACCGACTACGCGGCCTGGAACGAGGCCAACCACTGCGGCGAGCCGACCTGCCATCGCCCCGAGCTGGTCGCGGCCTACTGGCGCAAGCTGCGCGTCGCGTGCCCGACGTGCCGGATCCTCGCCGCCGAGGTCCTCGACATGCCCAACATGACCTCGTGGGTGAAGGCGTTCCGGCGCGCCTCCAAGGTCGAGCCGCGCTACTGGGGCATCCACAACTACATCGACGCCAACCGCCTGCGCACCACCGGTACGCGACGCTTGCTCAAGGCGGTCAAGGGCCAGATCTGGTTCACCGAGACCGGCGGCATCGTCTCGCGCACGAACCGCCGCAAGGTCACCTTCCCGGAGTCCGCCGAGCACGCCGCGATGGCGACGCGCTTCCTCTTCGACGACCTCATCCCGCTCAGCCGCCGCATCACACGCGTCTACCTGTACCACTGGAACAGCGACCCGGGGCCGAAGACCTGGGACTCCGGCCTGATCGGCCCCACGGGCAAGCCCCGGCCCGCCTACCGCGTGCTCCAGCGCGTCCTCGCGCAGCGCGCCGCCGCCAAGCTCGGCTCTCCCTAGCCGGCCGAAGGGCACTCGCGCCGCCGATTTTCCCGCAGCGTGGGCGGGCGATGTTAGCGTTCACATCCATGGCGACAACGGGCTTGACGACCACCGAGCTGGGCCGGACGGGGCTACGCATCACCCGTATCGGCATGGGAGCGTGGGCCATCGGAGGGGCAGGCTGGTGGCATGCGTGGGGCGCGCAGGACGACGAGGAGTCCATCGCCACGATCCGGCGCGGCTTCGAGCTCGGCATCAACTGGGTGGACACCGCGCCCATCTACGGGCTCGGCCACTCCGAGGAGGTCGTGGGCCGCGCGCTCGAGGGCCTCGACCCGCGGCCCTACGTCTTCACGAAGGCCTCACTGCTCGACGGCGGCGACAACAGCGTCCGCCACAACCTCAAGCGCGACTCGCTGCTGCGCGAGATCGAGGCGAGCCTCACGCGACTGCGCGTCGACGCCATCGACGTCTACCAGGTCCACTGGCCCGACCCGGACGAGGACGTCGAGGAGGCGTGGTCGACCTTCGCCGAGATCAAGGAGCAGGGGCTCGTGCGCCACATCGGCGTTTCGAACTTCGACGTCGCCCAGCTGCGCCGGGCGCAGGCCATCGCACCGGTGGAGACGCTGCAGCCGCCCTACTCGCTGCTCGAGCGCGACGCCGAGGACGAGGTCCTGCCCTTCTCCCAGAGCGAGGGCATCGGCGTGATCGTCTACTCGCCGATGGCCTCGGGGCTGCTCACGGGCGCGATGACAGCCGAGCGGATCGCCGCGATGCCCGATGACGACTGGCGCAAGCACGACCCGCGCTTCCAGGAGCCCCAGCTCTCGCGCCACCTGGCCCTCGTCGCGCGCCTGCAGGAGGTCGCCGAGCGCCACGACACCACCGCCGGTGCCATCGCCGTGGCGTGGACGCTGCACCACCCGGCGGTGCACGGCTCGATCGTCGGCTTCCGCCGCCCCGACCAGGTCCACGCGCTCGCGCGCGCCGGGGACGTGGAGCTGACCGGCGAGGAGCTTGGCATGATCGCCGGCGCGTGAGCCTGCTGCTGGCGATCATCTCCGACACGCATCTGCCCCGCGGAGCGCGCTCGCTGCCGGACGCGTGCGTCGAGCGCCTGCGCGCCGCGGACCTCATCCTGCACGCAGGCGACTTCATCACGGCCGATGTGCTGGCCGACCTGCAGGCGCTAGGGCCGCCGGTCGAGGCGGTGCACGGCAACGTCGACGATCACGAGGTCCGCGCGCTGCTGCCCTCCGCCCGTGTGGTGAGGGCCGGGGCGGCGCGGATCGCCATGGTCCACGACGCGGGGGCCGCGGACGGGCGCCTCGCGCGCCTGCGCCGGCGCTTCGCCCCGGCTGAGGCCGACGCGGTCGTCTTCGGCCACTCGCACATCCCGTTGCACGAGCGCGATCCCGCGACCGGCTTTCAGATCTTCAATCCCGGCAGCCCCACCGACCGCCGCCGGCAGCCGACGCACACGATGGGCCAGGCACGGATCAGCGAGGATGGGGCGGTGAGCTTCGAGCTGATCGACCTCGGGTGAACGTCGCCGAGCGCGTCCAGGCCTCGATCCGCGTGGTCAACGCGGCCGAGCGGGATCCGGTCGTCGCCGGGCCCTTCACGCTCTACCGCCACCGCGCCTCCGATCATCCGTATGCGAACTACGCCGTGCCGAATCCCGGCGCGCCCGAGTGGGACGGGATCGACGCCCTGCGCGCCGCCTTCGCGGACGAATGCCTGCGGCCGCGGCTCGAGTTCGTGGCCGAGTGTGCGCCCGGCCTCGAGCAGGCGCTCGCGGCGGCCGGCTTCGAGCTGCAGGGCCGCTACCCCGTGATGACGCTGCCGGCCGACGAGCTGCGCGAGGTGCCGGCGCCCGACGGCGTGGTCATCGCGCGCGTCCTCGCCCAGGGCGGCGCCGTGCGCGCGCTGCTGACCACGGCGGCCGAGGCGTTCGGCGACGGCCCGCCCACCGACGCGCAGGTGGGCGCCTACGGCGGGCGCGGGCTGCTGGCCCGCGCCAACGGCGAGCCCGCGGGGGCCGCGTTCCACAGCGAGGTCGCCGACGGCGTCAGCGAGTTGGGCGGCATCGGCGTGCGCGAGCGCTTCCGCCGGCGCGGCATCGCAGCCGCGCTGACGTCGGCCGCCGCCGGCCAGGCCGTGGCCGTCGGGGCGCAGCTGTGCTTCCTCACGCCGGGCGACGACGGCGCCGAGCGGGTGTACGCGCGCACCGGCTTCATCCGCGCGGGCACCACCATGGTCCACATGGTCGGTTGAGAACCCGCGCCGCGCCAGCGCCACCTCTGCGATGATGGGCCTCACCATGACCGACGTCACCCCGCTGCAAGGCGAGCTCCAGACACAGATCATGGCGGCCATCTGGAGGCTCGACGAGGGCACGGTCGAGCAGGTCCGCCAGGCGCTGCCGCCCAACCACCAAGGTGCCTACAACACGGTGCAGACCGTGCTCAACCGGCTCGCCGAGCGCGGGCTGCTCACGCGCCGGCGCGAGGGGCACGTCATCGTCTACGCGCCGTCGCTCACCGAGGCCGACTACCTCTCGCGCTCGATGGAGCACACGCTCCGCGGCGCATCGTCCGAGGCCCGTCAGGTCGCGATCGCCCAGCTCATCGGGAGCCTGCCGCGAGACGAGGCCGCCGAACTCGGTCGGCTCGCCGACGAGGTCGCGGTGGAGCGGATGCGATGACCGCCGCGGCGCTCGTCGCCGCTGTCGCGTTCGGAGGGATCGTCCTACCTCATCTGCTCGCCCTCCAGCGCGCGGATCCGGCCACCGCCTGCCTGCTCTGGGCGGCCGCGCTCGGATTGCGCGCGCTCATCGTCGTGGGCACCGTGACCGGCGCGCTCGTGCTGCTGCACCCCGGCCACCTGCTGCGCGCCTTCGCCGAGTGGCCCTGTGCGCCGCACCACCAGGTCGCCGGCCACGCTGCCGCGGCGCTGGGCGGGCTGGCGCTCATCGCGTCGCTGTTGTGGGCGATGGCGCGCCTGGTGCAGGCGACGTTCGCCGTGCGCCGTCTCGTGCGCGCGCCGCTGGGCCACGGGCCTGAGGGCAGCGTCATCATCGGCGGCGACGACGTCCTGCTCGCCGCCGCCGGCCTGACCCACCCGACGCTCGTCGTCTCCGCCGGCGCGCTCGCGCGGCTCGACGACGACGAGCTGGCGGCCGCGATCGCCCACGAGCGCGCCCACATCCGCCGCTACCACCGCTACGTACTGCTTTACGCCGAGCTCTGCCGCGTGCTCGGGCGCCCGCTGCCCGGGACCGCGCGGGCGGTGCGCCAGCTGCGCTTCCACATCGAGCGCGACGCCGACCGCTCGGCGGTGCGCGAGCGCGCCGATCGCCTGGCGCTGGCCTCGGCCATCTGCAAGGCCGCCACCGGCGCCACCACGCGCGCCGGCATGGCCGCCCTGGGCGGCGACGGCACCGCGGCCCGCGTGCGCGAGCTGCTCCAGGACGTCGGCGTCGGCGGCGGCCCCCGCGGCCTGCGCCCGCTCGCCGTCGCGGTGACCACGGTCGCGGTGGCCGCGGCGCTGTCGCTGCCCTCGGTCGTCAGCGGGCTCGGCGATCCGATCGTGCTCTGCGGGGGGTAGTCGTCCGCGTCGCGTCTGCGGCGGTGCGCGGCGCTCACGGCATCATCGAGGGGAAGCGAGGTCGTGGTGGTCGGAGCGCGGGCGGCGCCCCTGGCGCGTTGGCGCTCGTCGACGCCACGAGCGGGGAGTTTGTCGGGCTATGCCCGACAAAGGCCCTCCTCGTCCCGTCGCGGGGACGAGTGTCGGGTTTGTTGCCATAGAGGCACGAAACCCGACACTAGTTCTCTCGATGAGCGCCAACGCGCCACGGAGGCGGCCGGCGCCCCGCCCACCGCTGACTCCCTTCCCTCGATGATGCTGTTCGCGCCGCGCCGGACCGAAAAGCGCCGGCGGACGAGCTAGAGCGCGACTCACCGCCCCGACCACCCACGCCAGCGCTCGACGACCACCGCGATGACCTCCCCGCCCGGCGGCGCCGCCACGTACTGCGGGTACTTCGCGACCAGCGCGGCCAGAGCCGCCTCGTGCTCCTCGCCCCCCGAGAGCACGGTCGCGGGCCCGTCCGCGCGGACCCACCACAGCGCGTCCCAGTCGTCCTCGTAGTGGTCGACGAGCAGGCTCGCCCACGGACGGGCGCGGACGTTGTCCAGGCGCTGCAGGCGGGTGGTCGTCTTGGGCTTGGCGTCGACCGCCGTCCACAGCCGGTCGGCCTGCACCGCGAAGCAGCAGGCGACGACGTGCGGTCGTCCGTCCGGCCGCACCGTGGCGAGGTGGCCGACGCGCGCGGCGGCCATCAGCGCGCGGCAGCGCGCCTCGTCCATCAGCGGTGGCGCGCGGCGAGCTCGGCGTAGCGCTCGAGGCGCGGCAGCGTCTGTTCCGCGCCGGCCGGCGGGAGCATGAGCAGCACGCGGTCGACGCCGCCGGCGGCCATCTTCTCGAGCTTCTCGTCGTCGGGATCGCGCAGCCCGAAGTAGGTGATCGGGATGCGGTCGCGGCCCGCGTCGGCGGCGCGCCGCTGCAGCTCGGCGATGCGGGCGGCGAGCTCGTCGAGGTCGCGCATGTTGGGAAACCAGCCGTCGCCGTACTCGAGGACGCGGTCGAGCACCCGCGGGCCGGTGCCGCCGATCCACACCGGCAGGGGCTGCTGCACCGGCTTGGGCCACGACCAGATGCGATCGAAGTCGACGAACTCGCCGCGGAAGGAGGCCTCGTCCTCGGTCCAGATCTCGCGCATGGCGAGCACGCGCTCGCGCATGACCGCGAAGCGGCGCGAAGGGTCGGTGCCGTGGTTGCGCATCTCCTCGAGGTTCCAGCCGGCCCCGATGCCGAGCTCGAAGCGCCCGCCCGAGAGGTGGTCGAGCGAGGCCGCCTCGTGGGCGAGCATGATCGGGTCGCGCTCGACGATGAGCGCGATGCCGGTGCCGACGTGCAGGTGCTCCGTCGTCGCCGCGATGGCGCTGAGCGAGACGAACGGATCGAGCGTGTGCGAGTACTCGCGCGGCAGGTCGTCGCCGCCTGGCCATCGGCTCTCGCGGCTGGCCGGGATATGGGTGTGCTCGGGGACGAAGATCGAGTCGAAGCCGGCGTCCTCCGCGGCGCGGCCGAGGGCGACCGGCGTGATCGTCTCGTCGGTGATGAACATCGACAGGCCGAACTGCATGGGGCTACCTCCGGGGTTCGATCTCCAGCAGGCGGTCGCCGGCCGGCGCGTGGTCGACCTGCAGCGTCACGTGTTCGATGCCGAAGCGCTCGCCGACCATCGCCTGCAGCGAGCGGCGCACACCATGGCAGTCGTCGCCCGGCTTGACGAGCACGTGCGCGGCCAGCGCGGGGAAGCCCGAGGTGACCTCCCACACATGCAGGTCGTGGACCTCGACGACGCCGGGCATGGCGGCCAGCGCGTTGCCGAGCGCGTTGGGATCGACGCCCTCGGGCGCGCCCTCGAGCAGCACGCGGCCGGCGTCGCGCAGCAGGAGCCAGCCCGAGCGCAGCATGACCGCCGCCACCAGCAGCGAGGCGATGGCGTCAGCGCGATCGAAGCCCGTCAGGAGCACGACCGCGCCGGCCGTGGCGGCGGCCAGTGACGCGAAGAGGTCGGTGAGCACGTGCGCGCGGGCGCCCTCGACGTTGAGCGAGCGCCGCTCGGCCTTGCCCAGCGCGGCGGCCGCGGCCACGTTCGCGCACGCGCCGACGAGCCCGACGACGAGCACGAAGCCGCCGTCGACCTCGGGGACCGTCCACAGGCGCCTGATCGCCTCGACGGCGATGACGCCGGCCAGCACGAGCAGCGTCGCGCCGTTGGCCTGGGCCGAGAGGATCTCGGCGCGGCCGAGGCCGAAGGTGAAGCGCCCGGCCGCCGGGCGCGCGGCCAGCGCGGCCGCGTAGAGCGCGATGCCGATCGCGGCCGCGTCGGTGAGCATGTGCGCCGCGTCGGAGAGCAGGGCCAGCGAGTCGGCCAGGATCCCGGCGACGATCTCGACGACCATGAAGGTGGCGATGACGCCCAGCGCGACCGCGAGCCAGCGGCGGTCGGCGTCGGCCGCCGGGCCGTGGTGATGGGGGTGCGCGTGGCCGTGCGCGTGCTCGTGCGCCACACCCTCAGCGTACTCGGGGGTCTGCGAGCCGCAGGCCCCCGCGGGCGATCCCCGGACCGGCGGCGCGCAGTGCCGGGACCTGCTCGCTGGTGACCAGGCCGGCCTCGTCGGTCAGCCCGTCGACGATCGCGAACCACCGGGCGATGCGCTCCGGCGTGTCGACGATCACCGTGACGACGGGGACGCGGCGGCGCAACTGGCGGAAGCTGTCGCCGTGGGGCGCGTGATCGCCGTGGTAGCCCCAGATGCCGCGCAGCGCGGTGGCCCCTGCCGCCCCGGCGGCCCGCAGCGCTCGCACGATCTCGAAGTAGAGCGGCCGCTGCGCGTGGCGCGACTGCTCGCCGCAGTAGACCATCAGCTTCTGCCACACCGCCAGCCCCGACGGGTCGGTGCCCGCCACCGGCTCGGGCGTGCCGAGGCGCCGGCCGTCGCGCTTGCACACGCGCACGCGCTCGAGCGTCATGAGCGGCTCGCCCAGCAGCGCGCGCACGTCCGGAAGGGCTGCGGCGAGGCGTTCGCCCGCGCCCACCGCGATGACCATCAGCGGCACCTGCGCGTTGCCGGCGAAGAAGCGCGCGCGCCGGCGCTCGCCGTTGGTGGTTCCGTCGACACCCAGCAGCACCGTGGCCCCGGCGACGCCGTGTCGGTGCAGTGCCTCGACGACGGCGATGTGCGCCGGCCGTCCACCCGCCCGCTCGCCGCGCCCGAGGTAGACGGTGAGCTTGGCCTCCTCGCCGGCGCCCGCCAGCACGGTGGCTTCGGCGATGCGGGCGCGCTCGAGCGTGATGAGGCCGTCGCCGCTCACCGCCACGACCTCGTCGAGCAGCGCCTCGATACGCGCCCGCGCGTCGACCGCGACCGACATGATGGGCAGGTCCTCCGACAGCGTCAGCAGCCGGTCGGTGTGCAGATGGTGCTTGACGCCGAAGCCCGCGACGCCGCGCAGGACGAGGCTCGTGCGCAGCCGGTGGCGGGCGTAGAGGTCGGCCAGGGCATCGGCCAGGAAGCGATCGTCGACGCGGTCGCGCTCGCCGAAGTACGTCGTCAGCTTCAGCGCGTCGCTCACAGCGCCCCTCCGATCTGGTCGCCGAGCCACACGCATGCCAGGCCGAGCGCGAGGCTGACGAGCACGTTGGTCAGCCCAAGGCGCACGCGCCCGTCCTCGCCCAGGCGGTGGGACTCGAGCATCCACGTGCTGAACGTCGTGTAGGCGCCGAGCAGCCCGGTGGCGAAGAGTCGCAGTGCATCGCCGCTCATGCCCGCGCCGTGGAGGATCCCGAGGGCCAGCGACCCGCTGAGGTTGACGGCGAGCGTGCCCCACGGGAAGGCGCTCGCCGCGCGCGAGGCGACCGCGCCGTCGAGCAGGAAGCGCGCGACGGCGCCCGCGCCGCCGAGGAGCCCGACGCCGACGACCACGAGGGCGGTCACGCGGCCAGCCGCGCCCGGCGCACGAGGTTGGTGGTCAGCGCGATGGCGGCCAGGCCGGCGGCGATGCTCGCGATCGCGTAGGCGGCGGCGAGGCCGCCGTTGCCCTCGTCGAGCATCTGCAACAGCTCGAGCTGCATCGTCGAGAAGGTCGTCAACGCGCCGCACAGCCCGGTGCCGAGGAACGGCCGCCGATAGGCCGACAGCGGCAGGCGTTCCTGCAACCGCGTGGTGAAGTAGCCCAGGGCGAGGGCCCCGACGATGTTCGCCAGGAAGGTGGCCCAGGGCCACTCGCCGGGTGTGGGCGCGAGCGCCTCGACGAGCCCCAGGCGCGCGAGCGCGCCGACGATGCCCCCGGCGAAGATCGCCGCGAGCTCGCGGCGATCGACCCTCACGGGCGACCGCCCTGAGCGGTGCGCCGGCGCGCGAGCACGGCCGGGACGACCGCCAGCACCGCGCTCGCGGCGAGGCCCGCGGCCGTCGTCCCGGCGCTCGTCGTCCCGGCGAGGAGCACGAGCGCGCCGGCGGCGAGGCCGACGCCGGCCAGCGCGCCGAGGCCGGCGAGCCAGGCGACCAGCGCGTCGGCCTCGACCTCTGCGTCGGCCGGCAGGACCAGCGCGCGCTCGGCCAGGGCGCCGGCCGTCAGCAGGCTCACGCCCCACAGCGGCGCCGTGGCCGCCGGGGCGCCGTGGTCGAGCGCGAGCGCGGCGGCCACGCCCAGTGCGGCGAGGGCGACGGACAGCGCGAGCGGATGACGCACCACGAGCAGCGCCAGCCCCACCGCGCCGAGCACGGCCCCGGCGCCCGTCGGCTCGGTGAGCAGCGCGCTCAGGGCGACGGTCGCCGCGACCGCAAGGGCCGCGAGCGCCAGCGCTAGCCGCGCGCGCCCAGCCGCGATGCGCGCCGGGATGCCGTCACCTCCCCGAGCACCGTCTCCAGCGGACGGGCGCCGTCCCAGGTCACCGTCGTCGCGCCCAGCTCGGCCAGCCGCGCTCGCATCGCCGCGCGGCGCAGCATCCACAGGCGCGTGACCGGGTCGCGGTCGGCGCCGAGCAGCGCGGGAGCGTCGATCTCGATCGCGGTGACGTCGTGGCCGCGCGCGCAGAGGTCGACCAGCGCCCGCGCGCCGCGCTCGTCCAACAGCGGGGTGACCGCGATCACGAGCGCGCGCGAGGGAAGGATGGCCGGCGGCACCATGGCGAGGTCATGGGCCACGTAACTCATGAAGACCTCGCTGCTGGCGAGCGCGTCGGCGATCCGCAGCGCGTGCGCGACGCCCGCCCCGGGGGCGAGCCAGTGCAGCAGGCCGCCGAAGGTCACCACCCCGACGCGGTCGCGCACGCGCAGGTGCGCCTCGGCGATCCCGGCGGCCGCCCGGACCGCGAGGGTCAGAGCGCTCTCGCGTGCCGGTGGCGACGAGATGTCCGCGAAGGTGTCGACGAAGATGAGCACGTCCGCCGCGCGCTCGGGATGGCGCTCGGCGACGAAGGGCTCGCCGCGGCGCGCCGTCGCGCGCCAATGCAGCCGTCGCTTGTGATCGCCGGGAACCCACGGGCGGACCTCGGCCAGCTCGAGCCCCTCGCCGCGCGCGCCCGACCGCCGCGGCCCGAGCGCGGCCTGGGTGCGCGCGGGCGGCACCAGCGTACGCAACCGCTCGATGCCCGGCAACACGCGGACGGCTGCCTCGGCCGGCGCGGCCCCGGTGAACCACACGGCGCCCACGACCCCGGTGGCGCGCACGCGCGCGCCGCCCGCCAGCGCGCCGCCCCAGCGCGTCGCCCGGACGGGCAGGTCGACGAGGCGGTGGTCGCCCGCGACCAGGCGCACCACCCGCGCCTGCCCGCCCGGCTCGGCCACCAGTCCCGGCGGCAGCAGCGGGCGCAGCTCCAGCCAGTCGGCGGCACCATCGGCGCGCACGTCGTAGGTCACGACGGCACGGTCGCCCTCGAGCAGGCGCTCGGGCGCCACCGACGCGCGCACGCGTACGCGCGGGTCACGCGCCAGGGCGAGGCCCGCGACCGCCGCGACCGCGAAGGGCGCGCCGAGCGCGGCGAGTGCGGGCTCGCCGAGGACGACGGCCGCCAGGGCCCCCGCCACGCCGAGGACGACCCAGCTAGCGAGCGTCGGTGACGCGCTGGCGCTCATCGTCCTGGGGCTCCGTCGCGGGCGGGGCGGGCACGTCGTCGAGCACGCGCGCGACGACGTCGGCGGCGTCGACGCGCCGCACCCACAGCTCCGGGCGCAGCACGAGGCGGTGGGCCAGCGCCGGGACGGCGACGGCCTTGACGTCGTCGGGCACCACGAAGTCGCGACCTTCCAGGGCGGCCCGCGCGCGGGACAGGCGCAGCAGCGCCAGCGACCCGCGCGGGCTGGCGCCGACCTCGACTTCCGGGCTCTCGCGCGTCGCGGTCGCGAGGGCGACCATGTAGCGACCGACCGCTGCGCCGACGTGAACGGCCTCGACGGCGGCCTGGAGGCTGCGCAGCCCGTGGCCGTCGATGATCGCGTTGAGCGCCACGGCGTCGGTGCCGCGGCGCGCGCGGGCGTCGAGCATGCCCCATTCGTCGTCGGCCGCCGGGTAGCCGACGCGCAGGCGCACCAGGAAGCGGTCGAGCTGGGCCTCGGGCAGCGGGTACGTGCCCTCGTACTCGATCGGGTTCTGGGTGGCGAGCACGAGGAAGGGCCGCTCGAGCTCGTGCGTGCCGTCGTCCGCAGTGACCTGTCGCTCCTCCATGGCCTCCAGCAGCGCGGCCTGCGTCTTCGGCGGGGCGCGGTTGATCTCGTCGCCCAGGAGCAGGTTGCAGAACACCGGTCCCGGGTGGAACGCGAAGCTCGCGGTTCGCTGGTCGAAGACCGACGAGCCGGTGACGTCGGAGGGCAGCAGGTCGGGCGTGAACTGCACGCGGCCGAAGCGAAGGCCGGTCGCGGCGGCGAACGAGCGGGCGATCAGCGTCTTCGCCACGCCGGGGACGTCCTCGAGCAGGACGTGCCCGTCGGCGAGCAATGCGAGCAGCACGAGCTCGAGGACGTCGCGCTTGCCGACCACGGCGCGCTCGACCTCATCGAGGATCGCCTCGGCCGGGGCGGCGACGTGGCGCGGATGCGGCTCGGTCGTCATCGCAGGAGAGCCTCCAGGTCGTCGAGGACGGCGTTCAGGCGCCGCGGGGCCAGCCCGCGCGCGAAGGCATCCTCGGGGCCCGGGCGATCGGGGCGCACGAGCTCCCACGTGTCGGGCGCGAGCAGCGCTTGCGCCGCCCGCGGCTGGGCGTCGAGCTCGACCCCGCGCCGGCGGAGGCCGTCGGCCGCGATCTCGCGCAGGATGGGGCGCAGGCGCAGGTGCAGGTCGCCGGCGTGGCTCGTCGCGGCGCTGACGACCCGGTCGAGGCGCTCGCGATCGCCCGTGACCTCGCCGGGCGCGGAATCCGGTGCGCCCGCGGCCCGGCGCAGCGGCGGCAGCGCCTGGATCAGCCGGCGCACCGCCGCGGCAGCCACCAGCACGGCGAGGATGGTGAGCGCGGCGTTCATGCCGGCGCCTCGAGCTCGAGGCGAAGCGTTTCCAGGGCGCCGATGGCCTCCTCGCGCAGATCTTCGCCGACCGGGTGCGGGCTGAAGCGGGCCCGCTCGAAGAGCTCGGTCAGCCGCCCCGCCGGGACGCGCCCGCCGCCGAGCACCGCCTCGAGGCGCGCGAGGTACTCGCGCGGGGCGTCGCTCGGGCGCCGCGCGAGCCCGACCCCGGCCAGCACGGCCTCCATGCGTGCGTACGCAGCGAGGACGGCGGCGCGAGGGTCGGCCGGGATGGCCGCGGCCGCCGCTGCGTCGCGCGCGCCCGCGGCCACGGTCGCGCGCGGTTCCATGTGCCGCGCGCGGCCCCGGCGCGACCGCATCAGCGCGAGGGCCGCCAGGCCCACGATGCCCGCTCCGATGCCGGCGGTGAGCGCGGCGACCGCCGGCGCGTGGTCGGCGCGGGGCTCGCCCGCCTTGTGCGCGCGCCGCTCGTGGCCCGCGGACGCCTGTGAGGGCCCGATCGCGGCGCGCTGCCCGTTCGGCCCGTGGATCGAGTAGAGCGCGAGGATGGCGGCCGGCACGAGCAGGGAGAGCGACAACCGCAACGGGCCGGCGCGCAGCGCGCCACGACCCGACTGCTCGGCCCGCGCCTGCATCATCGGACCGAGGACCGCCAGCCCGAGCGCGGTGGACACCACGAGGCCCACGCCGACGACGAAGAGCAGCGGCCACGTCGGCAGCGCGGGCGCAAGGGCACCGCCGTTGAGCGGGTGCGAGGCCGAGGCGCCGACGACGACCAGCAGCCCGAGCACGACCGCCACGGCCGCCGCCGCCCGATCCCACCGCGCGGTCATGCGCCGTCGGCCAGGCGCTTGAGGCGCGCCGTCAGCGCGGCGAGGCGCTCGCCCTGCGTGCCGAGCCCGCCCAGCCGGCCCTGCTCCTCGCGCAGGCGCTCGGAGCGCCAGCTGACCGCGAGCAGGTCCAGCGCGCAGTTGAGCAGCATCGCGTGGTTGGCGTAGATCTCGTCGAGGGCGATGAGGTCGTCGCGCAGCGCCGGGTGGCCGATGCGCCTCAGCTCGATCCGCATCGCCTCGTAGCGGCTGATGATCGGCCCGCCGGCTCGCGCGAGGTCGCCGAGGTCGCCGCCGTCGCGGATGGCGACGAGCAGGTCCTCGACCTCACCCTGCCAGTAGAAGCCCTCCTGCGCCAGGCGCAGCACGCGGCCGAGCTCGACCTCGTAGGGCGGCGGCGCGGGAGCGGCGGGCGCGCGGTGCAGCCTCACCCGGCCATTCTCTCGCGTCGCGGGCGCGGCCGCGAGGGTCAGCCGCCGAAGACGCTGTAGAGCGCGGGGTGGGCGCGAAACGGGATCGCCGCGCCGGCGTCGCGGAACTCGGGCCGCTGGGTCGCGCGCGCGAACATCAGCGGGCTCGACCAGCGCGCGAGGTTGACGAAGCGCAGGTCGGCCTCTCCGACGCTGCGGTGAAGGCGGGTGCCGAGGTAGCCACGCTGGTCTGCGAGCGCGGCGCGGGCGCGCTCCCAGCCGGCGACGAAGCGCTCGTCCTCGCCGTCCGGCACCTCGAAGGGGTTGATGAGCGTGACGCCCTCGGACCCGTCGGGGGCGCCCTCCTCGTGCACGACCTCGTAGCGGTTGGGCTGCGCGGCGTCCGGCGAAACGGGGGCGACCGCGACGAAGCGGAAGTCGACGTCCGCGCGCAGCGCGCGATAGAGGACGGCGGACTCGACGCGCTCGCTCTCCCAGTCGGCGAGGAACGCAGCGTCGTCCTGCGGCGCCACCTCGAAGAGGTCGATGAGCCTCATACCGGGCTCAACGTACGCTGCGCGGCACGGCGAGCGGCGCGTGGCGGACGAGCGACAGGTCGGCGATCGGCACGCCCGCCGGCTCGGTCAGCCTCTCGAAGCGCCGCCGCTGGCGCAGGACGTCGAACCCGGCCAGCACGCGCTCGTGGTAGCTGCTCGCGACGGCCAGGCGCCGCTCGCGGCGACCCCGCCGTGCGCGGACCCGGCCCGCACGCTGCCCGACGTAGGCCCAGACGCGCCCGCCGAGGCTCACGCTCAGCTGCTCGGTGACCTCGCGGCGCTCGTAGTTGCGCTCGCGCTCGTCGAGCGCGGGAAGCTCGTCGGGCCCGACCTCGAGCGCCACGCCGTTGACCACGGCCTCGGCGCGCCGGCCGATGTCGAGGTAGCAGACCATGAGGTCGGGACGGTGGCCGTCGGGCCCGACGTAGTGCTTGTAGTCGGGCAGGTCGACGCTGTTGTCCATCGCCACCGACCACGAGCGCCGCCACCCATGGAGGTCCGCCGCGACTGCGCCCTCGGGCAGCATGGCGTGCCCGGCCGGCAGCAGCGATCCGTAGGCGAAGACCCAGTCCACGACCGCTGGGCCTGCCCAGCCGCAGCGTGCCTACACGGGGCGTGTCAGCCCGACGACACGACCGATCCCCGGCCGTTTGGCACGCGCGCGCCTTCGCGAGCGCAGTAGCGTGCACGCATGGCGGTGGCGGAGGACGTGGGGCTGGTGCGCTCGGTTTGGGTCGCCGCGCGCGACAACGACGTGGAGACCCTCGTGGCCCTCACGGCGCCCGACGTCGACTGGCGCCCCACCGCGGTGACCGCCGGAGCCCTGCACGGACACGACGCGCTGCGCGACTACCTCGACGGCCTGGCCGAGAGCGGCACACTGGTCGACGCCTACCCCTATTCGTTCGAGGCGCTGGGCGACTGCGTCATCGTCAGCGGAGCGCTGAACCTACGGCGCGAGAACGGCGCGATCGAGTCCGTCCAGCGCTGGTGGGTGTACCGCGTGACGGAGGGGCGGGTCGCCTCGGTGGCCAGTCACGCCAGCCGCCACGATGCATGCCTCGACGCGCGGACGCAGCACCTGGAGAGCCGCCCGAACGGCGGCGGCTCGTCCCGGCGCTGAACGGGCCGCGTACTGCACCGCGAGGCGGCTCCAGGACCGACTGAGCGTCGGAGATCGAGCGCAGTGTCACAAGGTTGTTACAAGCTCGCGCGATCCGCTAGCCTTCGCGCCGCCGCCGGGAGGGTACGTCCCCAACCCCCCTCCAGCAGAACCGCGGCCCGCCGAACGGCGGGCGGTTCAGGCTTCCGCGAGCGGCCCATCGACCATGTCCGAAGCGCAGCCCCCAGAGAGCGATGCCGACGACCGACCCCCCGAGTCGCGGGGCGGCGCGCGCCGTCTCGAGCCGCGCCGGGAGCGCCGGCGCAGGGGCGCGTGCGCGATTCGACGCTGCGGGCGTGTTCACCGGCGCCGTAATTGGGAACGTGGCTGTCGCAGGCCCCGGTGACCGCTGATGCTCGCCCTGCGCTATCTCGACATCGTCCTCCTCATCCTGGCCCTCCCGATCTTCCTGGTGGCGGACCTGCCGATGCTCGGCTACGCGGCCGGCGCTGTGGCATGGATCGCGCAGCGCGCGATCCAGGTCGTGCTCGCTCGCAAGGCGGCGGCCGCGGATGACCCGCGCGTGGTCGCCGGCATCACGGTCGGGTCGATGATCGGACGCGGATGGCTCGTAGCCCTTACGATCTTCGCCGCCGGGATGGAGGACAACGACGCGGGCCTGGCCGCCGCGGTGCTCGTGATCGTCCTTTTCACGGCCTACTTCACCGTGTCCATGATCATGCGCCCGTTCCACAAGCCGGAGCAGCCTGCCTAGATGGCCCGTCGCCTCCTCAGCGTCCTCCTCGGGTTCGCCCTCGTGCTGATCGGCCCCGCCACGGCGATGGCGCTGAACATCAACGAGGACTACAAGCCGCAGAACGAGTTCAAGCTCGATCCGTGGTTCTCGGTCGGCCCGATCGAGTTCAACAAGGCCGTCTTCTACGTCATCGTCGCGACCGCGCTGACGTGCTTCACGATGATCTATGTCGCGCGGCGCATGCAGGAGCGCCCGAACCGGCTGCAGACGGCCGTCGAAGCCGCCTTCGCGCTCATGCGCGACAACATCACGCGCGGGAACATGGACGACCGGATGGCCTCGAAGTGGTTCCCCTTCATCGCGACCATCTTCCTGTTCATCTGGTTCTCCAACATCATCGGCTACCTCCCGCTGCCGACGAACACCGAGCACACGGTCGACATCTTCGGCGTGCAGGTGCCGAGCCTCGCGCTCTACGCGGCGACGGCCAACCTCTCCGTCCCGCTCGTGCTCACGATCATGGTGTGGCTCAGCTACCACGTCGAGGGCATCCGGGCCAAGGGCGTCGTCGGCTACCTCAAGAGCTGGATCCCCGCCGGCGTCGAGGGTCCCGCGCGCATCCCGATCTTCTTCATCGAGGTCATCTCGCACCTCGTCCGCCTCGTCAGCCTGAGTGTCCGACTCTTCGCCAACATCCTGGCCGGCCACCTGCTCATCCTCTTCATGGGCGGCGGGCTGGTCGTGCTGCTCAACCTGGCCGTCTTCGGCTCCGTCATCCTCGGGCTCATCACCGGCGTCATGGCCGTGGCCTTCTTCCTCTTCGAGGTCGGCCTGGTGGCGACGCTGCAGGCCTTCATCTTCGCCACCCTGACCGCGATCTACCTCGGCGGCGCCGTGTCCGCCGAGCACTAAAGGAGCAATCGCAGTGGACCTGTCCGTCATCACGCAGATCGCCCAGGCTGCCGATCCCGCGGAGTACGGCCGCAAGGCCGGCAAGGCGATCGCCCTCGGCATCGGCGCCGGCCTGGGCACCATCGGCCCCGGCATCGGCGTCGGCTTCATCTTCGGCAAGGTCATCGAGTCGGTGACCCGACAGCCCGAGATGCGCGACGAGATCACCTCGATCCAGTGGCTGGGCTTCGCGCTGACCGAGGCGATCGTGTTCTACGCCTTCATCTTCGGCCTCATCGCCTTCTTCCTGGGCTAGGAGACAGATGCTCGCCCTCGTCACCCCGCTCGCCGCCACCACGACGACGGAGCCGAACTCCAACTTCCTCGTCAGTCCCAACGTGGGGCTGATGATCTGGACGGTGCTCGCGTTCCTGGTGGCGTTCTTCGTCCTGCGCAAGTGGGCGTGGCCGGCCATCACCGAGGCGCTCGACAAGCGCCAGCGTGCGATCGAGGAGTCGATCGAGACCGCCGAGCGGGCGCGCGCGGAGTCGGCCGAGCTGCTCGAGGAGTACCGCGGGCGGCTGCGCGAGGCGCGCGCGCAGGCCGAGGAGATCATCACCCGCGCACGCAAGGCGGGCGAGGTGCACGAGCGCGAGACCGTCGAGGAGGCCAGGGCCAAGCGCGAGGAGCTGCTGGAGCAGACGCGCCGCGACATCGAGGCCGAGACGCGCCGCGCGATCCAGGAGATCCGCACCGAGGTCGCCGACCTGACGATCCTCGCCACCGAGAAGGTGACCCGCAAGACGCTCAACGAGGACGACCAGAAGCGCCTCGTCGAGGAGGCGCTCGGCGAGCTCGACTTCAGCTCGCTCGGCGGGGAGCACCGCAACTAGCCCATGGAAGAGATCGCCCAGGTCTACGCGCGGGCGCTGTTCGAGGTCGCCACCGAGCACGACGACATCGACCTCGTCCGGGAGCAGCTCGGCCAGTTCGCCGATGCGCTCGACGAATCGCGCGAGCTGCAGATGTTCTTCTTCTCGCCCTACTTCTCCACCGAGGAGAAGGAGGACGGCCTGCACAAGGCGGTCACCGGCGCCCACGAGTCGGTCGTCAACTTCCTGTCGCTGCTGTTGGAGAACCACCGCATGCCGGTGATCTTCCGCGTGCGCCGGGAGTACGACCGCCTCTGGGAGGACGCCAACAAGCTCCTTCCGGTCCAGATCACGAGCGCCGTCGAGCTCGATCCGTCGGTCGCCCAGCGCGTCGGCGACGAGATCGGGCGTCAGACAGGGCGTACCGTGGAGCTGACGAGCACCGTCGATCCCGAAGTCCTGGGTGGGATCGTCGTGCGCGTCGGGAACTCCATCATCGACGCCTCCATCCGCACCCGACTCGAGAACCTTCGCAAGCAGGTAGTCACTCGCTAACGTCGCCCGAAGGTCGCCGCCCACGGCGATCGAAGGGCGAAACAGGAGCTTCTTTTCGTAATGCAGATCAAGCCCGACGAGATCACCAGCATCCTCAAGAGCCGCATCGAGGGCCTCGACGCCGGCTCGGCCGAGCTGACCGAGGTCGGCACCGTGCTGTCGGTGGCCGACGGCATCGCCCGCGTCCACGGCCTGGAGAACTGCCGCTCGCTCGAGATGCTCGAGCTGCCCCACGGCGTCACGGGCCTGTCGCTGAACCTCGAGTCCGACAACGTCGGCGTCGTGCTCTTCGGCGAGTGGGACAAGATCGTCGAGGGCGACACGGTCAAGCGCACCGATCACCTGCTCGACATCCCGGTGGGCGAGGGGCTGTTGGGCCGGATCGTCGACCCGCTCGGCCGTCCGCTCGACGGCAAGGGCGACATCGAGGCCGCCGAGACGCGCCCGGCCGAGATCAAGGCCCCCGGCGTCGTCCAGCGCCAGCCCGTCAAGGAGCCGATGCAGACCGGCCTGAAGGCGATCGACTCGATGATCCCGATCGGCCGCGGCCAGCGCGAGCTGATCATCGGCGACCGCCAGACGGGCAAGACGGCGATCGCGATCGACACGATCATCAACAACAAGGACAAGGACCTCATCTGCGTCTACGTCGCCATCGGGCAGCGCATGGCGACGGTCGTCGGCATCGCCGAGACGCTGGCTGAGGCCGGCGCGCTGGAGAACACGATCATCGTCGCCGCCCCGGCCGACGAGGCAGCGCCGATCAAGTACATGGCCCCCTACGCGGGCTGCGCGATGGCCGAGTACTTCACCTACAAGGGCCAGCACTCGCTGACGGTCTACGACGACCTCACCAAGCACGCCTACGCCTATCGCCAGATGTCGCTGCTGCTGCGCCGCCCGCCGGGCCGCGAGGCCTACCCGGGCGACGTCTTCTACCTGCACTCGCGGCTGCTCGAGCGCGCCTGCAAGCTCTCCGACGACGAGGGTGGCGGTTCGCTGACCTCGCTGCCGATCATCGAGACGCAGGCGGGCGACGTCTCGGCCTACATCCCGACCAACGTCATCTCGATCACCGACGGCCAGATCTTCCTCGAGTCCAAGCTCTTCTACTCGGGCGTGCGGCCGGCGATCAACGTCGGCATCTCGGTGTCGCGGGTGGGCGGGAACGCGCAGATCGCGCCGATGCGCAAGGTCGCCGGGCGCCTGAAGCTCGAGCTCTCCCAGTACCGCGACCTCGAGGCCTTCGCGCAGTTCGGCTCGGACCTCGACGTGGAGACCCAGCGCACGCTGGCCCGCGGCGAGCGCCTGGTGGCGACGCTCAACCAGGACGAGCGCTCGCCGCTGGCGACCGAGGACCAGGTGGTCCAGGTCTTCGCCGCCACCAACGGCTTCCTGGACCGGATCCTCACCGACCGCGTCCCCGAGTTCCTCGACGGCCTGCTCCAGCGTATGCACTCCGAGCACTCCGACCTGCTGGAGAAGATCAGCGGCGGCGACTGGAGCGACGAGACGCAGGAGGCGCTGCGCAAGGCCGTCGGCGACTTCGCCGACGACTTCGGCTACGACCTCGACGAGGAGGGCCATCCGCTCGACGACCGCGAGGTCGGCGAGACCTCGCGCGAGCAGGAGGGCATCCGCTCTTCCGAGGGCAACGGCTCGGGCGACGAGGGCGACGAGGAGGCCGCCGAGCAGGAGGAGGAGGCGGCGGCGCCCGCCTAGCCCATGGCCTCACAGCGCGACGTCAAGAACCGGATCGACTCGGTCAAGAACATCCGCAAGATCACGCGGGCGATGGAGATGGTCGCGGCGGCGCGCCTGCGCCGTGCCGAGCAGCGCATCGCCCACCTGCGCCCCTACGCCGGGGCGATCCGCCGCATGACGCGCCAGGCGGCGGAGGCCGCCGGCGGCGAGGTCGGCCAGCTGCCGATCCTCCAGCAGCACGAGAACGAGCAGACGATCGCCATCCTGCTCGTCACGGCGGACCGCGGCCTGGCGGGCGCCTTCAACTCCCAGATCCTGCGCGCCGGCCTGCGCACCGCGTCCGAGTACGAGGGCGACGGGCGCGACGTCAGCTTCTACGCGTCGGGGCGCCGCGGCGTCTCCTCGCTGACCTTCCGCGGGCGCGAGGTCGCCGGCGCCTACACCGGCTTCACCGAGCGCCCGGCCTACGCCGACGCGCGCGACATCGCGGCCGACCTGATGGCCGCCTACGTCGACGGCAAGGTCGACCGCGTCGACATCCTCTACAACGGCTACGTCTCGCCCCTCGTCCAAGAGGTGCGGCGCGAGACGCTGCTGCCGCTGCAGGAGGCGACGATCCTCGAGTCCCCCGACGACGAGGGCGAGGACGAGGGCACCGGCCACCACGCGCTCGTCGAGTACGAGCCAGGGCCCGAGGAGATCCTCGAGCGCCTCATCCCCGACTACGTGGAGATCTCGCTCTACCGGGCCCTGCTCGAGTCGACGGCGTCGGAGCTGGGCGCGCGCATGACCGCCATGCGCAACGCCTCCCAGAACGCCGCGGAGGTCATCGACGACCTCACGCTCGAGATGAACCGTGCACGCCAGGCCGAGATCACGCAGGAGATCATGGAAGTTGTCGCCGGCGCCGAGGCGCTGGTGTAAGTGACGCCGGCCGGACGTCGCCGCTTGCGGCGATGGTAGGACGAAACTTCGAAATCCCGAGAGACCGGAAGCCATGGAAGCCGCAACAGAGACCAAGCAGAACACGGGCCGGATCGAGGAGATCCAGGGCGTCGTCATCGAGGCCGTCTTCCCGGACGAGCTGCCCGAGATCAACTACGCCATCACCATCGATCGCGGCGACGAGGGCATCCTCGTCTGCGAGGTGCAGCAGCACCTCGGCGACGACCGCGTGCGCGCCGTCGCGATGGACACCACCGACGGGCTGGCGCGCGGCGCCGAGGTCGTCGACACCGGCGGCCCGATCACGGTGCCGGTCGGCGAGGTGACGCTGGGGCGCATCTTCAACCTTCTCGGCGAGGTCATCGACGAGGGCGACGCGATCGACGTGCAGGAGCGCTGGCCGATCCACCGCGACGCCCCGGCGGTCACCGACCTCACGCCGACGACCGAGATGTTCGAGACCGGCATCAAGGTCGTCGACCTCCTCGCGCCCTACGCCAAGGGCGGCAAGGTCGGGCTCTTCGGCGGCGCCGGCGTCGGCAAGACGGTGATCATCCAGGAGCTCATCCACAACCTGGCGCAGGAGCACGGCGGCCTGTCGGCCTTCTGCGGCGTGGGCGAGCGCTCCCGCGAGGGCAACGACCTCTGGCTGGAGATGAAGGAGTCGGGCGTCATCGACAAGACGATGCTCGTCTTCGGCCAGATGAACGAGCCCCCGGGCGCGCGCATGCGCGTCGCGCTGTCGGGCCTGACCATGGCGGAGTACTTCCGCGAGCAGGGTCAGGACGTGCTGCTCTTCATCGACAACATCTTCCGCTTCGTGCAGGCCGGCTCGGAGGTCTCCGCGCTGCTGGGTCGCATGCCCTCGCAGGTGGGCTACCAGCCGACGCTCGAGACGGAGATGGGCCAGCTGCAGGAGCGCATCACCTCCACGCGCGAGGGCTCGGTCACCTCGATCCAGGCCATCTACGTCCCGGCCGACGACCTCACCGACCCGGCGCCCGCCTCGGTCTTCGCGCATCTCAACGCCACGACGACGCTCTCGCGCTCCATCTCGGAGAAGGGCATCTACCCGGCGGTCGACCCCCTCGACTCGACCTCGACGATCCTCAAGCCCGACATCGTGGGCGAGGAGCACTACAACGTCGCCACCGAGGTCAAGGAGACCCTGCAGCGCTACCGCGAGCTGCAGGACATCATCGCCATCCTGGGCATCGATGAGCTCTCCGACGAGGACAAGGTCACCGTCCAGCGCGCGCGCAAGATCGAGCGCTTCCTCAGCCAGCCCTTCCACGTGGCCGAGCAGTTCACCGGCACGCCGGGCATCTACGTGCCGATCGACGAGACCGTCCGCTCGTTCCGCGAGGTCCTCGACGGCAAGCACGACGAGCTGCCCGAGTCGGCCTTCTTCATGAAGGGCGGCATCGACGAGGTCGTCTCGGCGGCCGGCGGCGGGTCGGGCCGCAAGGACGAGCCCGAGGCGGAGGCCGAGGCCGAGCCCGAGCCCGAGCAGGCCGAGGACGACGCGGCCGACGGAGCCGACGACGGCGAGAGCGGCACCGACGAGAGCGGCAGCGACGAGAGCGGCGGCGACGAGGGCTGATGGCCCGCACGCCGTTCAAGGTCGAGGTCCTGACGCCCGAGGGCGAGGTCTTCAACGACGAGGTCGAGATGGTCTCGACCCGCACGACGGTCGGCTCGATCGGCGTCCTGGCCCACCACCAGCCGCTGCTGGGCATGCTCGAGCCGACCGAGCTTCGTCTCTACCGCTCGGAGTCCGACGTCGAGCGCTTCGCGCAGGGCGAGGGCTACATCCAGGTCGGCCCCGAGGGCGTGCTCGTGCTCGTCGAGGAGGCGATGAGCCCCGACCAGCTCGACACCTCCGACCTCCAGGAGCGCCTGCGCAAGGCCGAGGAGGCCGCCGAGCAGGCCGAGGACGGCACCGAGGAGCAGCGCCGCGCCGCGCGCGACAAAAAGCGCTGGCAGGCCTTCCTCGACATCGCCGGCGGCAGCTAGCGCCGACGTCCTCCGGGGCTTGCCGTACCGGCGCGAGAGGCCGTGCTAGGCGGCCGATCCGAGCGCCTCGCGCCGGCCGCTCGCGGCGGTGCCGCGCTGCGTGCGCAGCTCGGCGGCGATGGCCTTCGCCGCCCGCTTGCCCTCGATCCCCCCGTAGCGCATCTGCGCGGGGATATGCACGTAGCCGACGAAGCGCAGGCCGGGCGCGGCCGGCTCGGCGGCGACTGCCCGGGGCGTGCCCTCGCCGTCGAGCACGCCGAGGTGCCCCACCATGGGCTCGAGGCCGCTGCGGTACCCGGTCGCGGCGATCACCGCATCGGGCTCGATGCGCGCGCCGTCGGCGAGCGCGACGCCGGTTTCGTCGAGCGCCTCGGGGCTGGCCACGATCTCGATCCGCCGTTCGCGGATCGCCTCGATCACGACCTTGTCGACGATGGCCGGCGCGACGCCGAGGCGGCGCAGGCGGCTGAACGTCCCCTCCTCGGGCACCGGCAGCCCGTACTCGGTGAGGTCGCCGACCTCCTTGGAGCGCACGAAGTTCACGACGCGGTCGGCGCGGTCCGGGCGCACGCGCATCAGCGCGAGCGCGAAGACCGGGCCGATGGGCGACCGGACCAGGATGTTCGGCGGGGTCCGCACCGCGAGCCGGACCCGCCGCGCCCCGCCCTCGGCGAGGTCGTAGGCGATCTCCATGCCCGAGCAGCCCGGGCCGACCACGAGGACGTCGCCGCCGCGGTAGGGCTCGGGGTTGCGGTACTCGGCCGCGTGCACCAACGCGCCGCGGAAGCGCTCGCGCCCCGGCCACTCCGGTACGAACGGCGTGTGCTCGTAGCCGGCGGCGACGATCACCTGCGCGGCCCCGACGTCTCCGCCCGACGTACGCACGACCCATCCCTCGCCGTCGCGGTCGATGCGCTCGACGCTGGTGCTCAGGCGCACGTCGAGGTCGTTGTCGCGCGCGTAGTCCTCGAGGTAGGTGATCACCTCGTCGCGCGTGGGGAACACGCCGGTGCCCGGTGCGTATGACCCGCCCGGGAGCTTCGAGAACCAGCGGCTCGTGTTCAGGCGCAGCCGGTCATAGCGCCCGCGCCACGAGGCCGCGATGGCGTCGGCACGCTCGAGCACGACCACCGGCACGCCTCTGCGTCGCAGTTCGGCGGCGGAGGCCAGGCCCGCCGGCCCGGCCCCGATCACGACGGTGCCCCCATTGCTCATCAGATCGATCTCCCAGTCTCGGTGTCGTACGACCGTAGACGCCGAAAACGCGCTGCGCTTCCCGCGAATCACCGAGACGAGTGGCCCACGCACGCGCCCATCGCACGAAGGCTGCAAAGCTGCCGCGCATGATCCACGGGCGCCCCCCGCTCTCGAGCCTCACCCGAACGCTGGCGGACGTCTGCATGGGCCGCGAGCCCGCCGACCTCGTCATCACCGGCGGGCGCCTCGTCAACGTCCACACGCGCGAGGTGCTCGACAGCGTCGACGTCGCGGTCAAGTCGGGGCGCATCGCGATGTTCGGCGACGCCGCCCACACGCGCGGGCCGCAGACGCGCCTGCTCGAGGCCGACGGCGCCTTTCTCGTGCCCGGGCTCATCGACACGCACCTGCACGTCGAGTCGGCGATGGTGACCGTGGCGCGCTTCGCCGAGGCGGTCCTGCCGCACGGCACCACGACCGTGCTCATCGACAACCACGAGATCGCCAACGTCCTCGGGCTCGACGGGATCCGCTGGATGCTCGAGGAGGGCAGCAGGCTCCAGCTGAAGGTGCTGCTCGCCGTCCCGTCCTGCGTACCGGCGCTGCCCGGCTTCGAGGACGCCGGGGCGACGATCACGCCTGGCGACATCCGCGAGGCGCTGGGGTGGGAGGGCGTCGCCGGTCTGGGGGAGATGATGAACATGCCCGGCGTCATCGAGTCCGACCCGGCGACCCACGAGATGATCGGCGACGTGCTCGGGGCCGGGCTGCCGGTGACCGGGCACTGGAGCCTGCACGGCTGGGACGACCATCGCCTGCACGCCTACGTCGCCGCCGGTGTGGACTCCGACCACGAGACCGTCCTGCGCGGCGACGCGCTGGCCAAGCTGCGCGCCGGGCATGTGGGTGCAGCTGCGCGAGGGCTCGGCGTGGCACGACGTCGAGAAGCTCGCCCCCGTGCTGCTCGAGGACGGCGTCGACTCGCGCCACGCGCTGCTCGTCACCGACGACATGCATCCCGAGACGCTGGCCACGGTCGGGCACCTCAACCACGCGGTGCGGACCGCGATCGCCGCCGGGATCGACCCGCTGGTGGCGATCCAGATGGCGACGGTCAACGCGGCGGAGTACATGGGCCGCCGCCACGACGTCGGCTCGATCGCCCCGGGCCGCTGCGCCGACATCCTGCTCGTCGAGGACCTCGCGCAGATGCGCCCGCACCTGGTGCTGGCCGACGGCGAGGCGATCGGGGGCGAGACCCCGGACTACGAGTACCCGGCCCGGGCGCGCGACACGGTCCGCATCGCCCGCACCCCCACCGCCGACGACCTGCGGATCCTCGCCTCCGGCGATCGCGTGCAGGTGCGCGCGATCGGCATGGTCCCCGGCGAGCTGGCCACCGAGCACCGGATCGTGGAGGCGACGGTGGTCGACGGCTCGGTGCCCGCCGATCCGTCGATCGACCTGGCCAAGGCCGCGAGCATCGAGCGCCACGGCGGGCCGGGGACGATCGGCGTCGGCTTCGTGCAGGGCCTCGGGCTACAGCGCGGCGCGGTGGCGAGCACGGTGGCCCACGACAACCACAACCTCTTCGTGGTCGGCATGGACGACGAGGACATGCTCGCCGCGGTCGCTCGCCTGCGCGAGACCGGCGGCGGGATGGTCGCCGTCGACGGCGGCGAGGTCATCGGCGAGGTGCGCCTGCCCATCGCGGGCCTGATGTCGGATCGCTCGGTGGCCGAGGTGGCCGACGAGGTGCGCGGCCTCGACCGCGCCTACAAGGCGCTCGGCTGCCCGCTCGAGTACCCGTTCATGATGGTCTCGTTCCTGTCGCTGGGCGTCATCCCGGCGCTGCGGCTGACCAACCGCGGCCTGGTCGACGGGCGCGAGTTCACTCTCGTGGACCCGGTCGTGAGCTGACGGGCCTCGCCAGTAGGCTGCCGCGCCATGGGCATCCGCGGGGAGCGCACGGTCGAGATCGACGCGCCGCTGGAGCGCGTGTTCGAGATCGCGGCGGACATCGAGCACGCGCCCGAATGGCAGGAGTCGCTGAAGGACGTCGAGGTAATCGAGCGCGACACCGACGGGCGCGCGACGCGCGTCGACACGGAGTCCGACGCCTCGGTGCGCACGATCCGCTCGCGCATGACCTTCGCCTACGACCCGCCGACATCGATCACCTGGGCGCAGGAGCGCGGCGACGTCAAGGCGATGAACGGCTGGTGGCAGCTCGAGGATCTGGGCGAAGGGCGCACCCGCGCGACCTACGGCCTCGACGTCGACCCGGGCCGCATGCTCGGGCTGCTGCTGCGCGGCCCCGTCGAGGGCAAGGTCCGCGACTACCTGGTCGGCGGGGCGGCGGAGGGGCTGAAGGGGCGCGCCGAGGCTGGTTGAGGTTGTTGGTGGCGTCCGCAATCAGCGGCAGTTCGGCCGGCCGGCCGGCCGGCGGCGCCCGTCCGAGCCCGGTCGTGGCGATTCGCGGCCAGGGCATCGAGGGAGGGTGGATCGCGTCGCTCGCGGCGCGCACCCACGTGAACTGGAGTTGATCAGCCTCGGAAACCGGGGCTGATCAGCGGCACTTCGGCCGGCCGAGCCCGTCCGAGCCCGGTCGTGGCGATTCGCGGCCAGGGCATCGAGGGAGGGTGGATCGCGTCGCTCGCGGCGGGCCGCCCGCCCCGGTTTCGCGAACCAGTGCGGTTAAGGCCCGGAAACCGGGTCCAACTCGGACTGGTTCAGCGATCGCGCGGCCCCTGGGGCGCGCGAGACGCGAACTGCTTCGGTTTGGGCTCGGAATCCGACGCTAAACCGAAGCAGTTCGCGCGAACCGCGCCCGCGCGCGCCATCCGGCCCATCCTCCCTCGGTGCCTGCCCGCGAAGTGCGGCGAGCCGAGCACGGAAACTGGGCCCGCCACGGCGCCATCCGGCCCAACCTCCCTCGGTGCCTGGCCGCGAAGTGCGGCGAGCCCAGCATGGAAACTGGGCCCGCCACGGCGTATCCGGCCCATCCTCCCTCGGTGCCTGCCCGCGAAGTGCGGCGAGCCCAGCATGGAAACTGGGCCCGCCACGAGCGCATCCGGCCCAACCTCCCTCGGCGCCCGGCCGCGCAGCACCGCGAGCACGGCACGGACGAGGCGCGACGCGGCAGACCTACGAGACCCGCGCGATCCCCGCCTCCGCGCAGCCCGCCTCGAGCGCGTCGAGCCCGAAGCCGTCCACAGGCCCGAGCGCTCCCGTGCCCTGCAGACCCCCGCGTGCCACGGTCTCGGCGCCCCAGGCCAGGATGCGCGCGGTGAAGTCGTAGAAGTTGATGCCCTCCAGGCGTACGTCGGCGAGGCGCGTGCCGGCGGGGTCGTAGGCCTCGGCCAGGATGATCGTCGTGATGGGAGCGCGGGCCGCGGCGTCTGGGCCGCCGGTCGAGCCCTTGACCAGGTACGCGAACACGTGCTGCAGCACGTCCCGGGCGCCTGGGATGGCCGTCACGGCCGACATCCCGGCCGAGAGCGCGCGCAGCGGCTCAGAGGCGGGGCCGAACCAGCCGAGGTACACCTGCACGTCGCGCAGCGTCGGATGCACGCGCGGCAGCGCGAAGTGCTCCGAGCCCGACGAGCTGATGGCGCGCGCCGTCTTGCCGGGGCGGATCTCGAAGGCGCGCCCATGGCGCGCCGGGCGCTCGTCGACGATCCGTCCCCCGTGCCAGGCGAAGCCGGACGAGAGCATCATGCCGGCCGAGCTCGCGCGCGTGCCCCCGCTCGCCGAGCCGGCGCCCGCGCCCGGGTTGAAGTACCCGATCTGCACGCTGGTCGCGGCCTCGCCGGCGTCGCGCAGAGCGAGCGCGCCCGCGAGGTTGCCGGGCACCCAGTCGTAGCCGAAAGCGGTCAGCAGCCCGCAGCCGGCCGCCTGCGCGCCCGACCCGTAGCGCTCGAAGACGTCGCGGATGAAGCTGCCCTCGCCGGTGGAGTCGAGGTAGTGGGCGCCCGCGGCGATCGCGGCCTGGACGGCCGGCTCGCCCCAGCGCGCGAACGGGCCGACGGTCGAGACCAGCACGTCGCCGCGCTCCACGAGCGCGCGCACCGTGTCGGGCCGGTCGACGTCGGCGACGGCCCACTCCAGGCCGCCGAGCTCCTCGGCCAGCGCGCGGACGCGCCCCTCGTTGCGCGCCGCGAGCACCGGGCGCGCGCCCCGATCCACCAGCGCGCGGGCGGTGAGGTCGCCGGTGTAGCCGGTCGCGCCGAAGACGACGATGCGCTCTGCCATCGGGGGCGACCCTATCGGCGTCTGGCACGATCCGGCGTATGAGCTTCGCAACGGACCTCTTCGCCGACGTCGATCGCAAGGACGCCGCGCTCTTCGCCAGGTACCTCGCCGACGACGCCGTCTTCCGCTTCGCCAACGCCGACGAGGTCGTCGGCCGCGGCAATATCGAGGCCACGCTGGGCGCGTTCTACGACTCGATCAAGGCGCTGCGGCACGAGCGTCAGGGGCTCTACGAGGTCGACGACACGTCGGTCGTCTGGTCCGACGTGACCTACACGCGGTTCGACGACTCCCAGGTCACCGTCCCGGTGGTGACCATCGTCAAGCGCAACGACGACGGGCTGATCGCCGATTACCGCATCTTCATGGACGCCGCGCCGCTGTTCGCCTGACGCTGCGCTGCGCCGGGCACGCGGTCCGGGCCCTATCCTGGCTGGCCATGGACGAGCACGTCCTCGCCGAGCGCCTGATCACGTACGACACCGCCAGCGGCGAGGGTCTGCGCGCGGCCGCGGGCTTCGTCAAGGGCTGGCTCGAGTCGCGCGAGCTCAAGGTCGACGGCGTCGACCACGACGGCCTGCCGGTCATCCTGGCCGAGGCGGGCCCCGCGGACGGGCCGACGGTCGTCTTCCACGGCCACCTCGACGTCGTCCCCGCGCGCGAGGGCCAGTTCACCCCGCGGGTCGAGGGCGATCGGCTCATCGGCCGCGGCGCCTACGACATGAAGGGCGCGCTGGCGGCCATGATGTGCGCCCTCAAGGACGTCGCGGCGCAGGACCAGGTCCGCGTGCGCTTCGTCTGCGTCCCCGACGAGGAGTCCGAGGACGTCACCAGGCGCTCGACCGACGTCCTCGTCAAGGAGGGCCTGCACGGCGACTTCGCGCTCACGGGCGAGCCGACCGATCTGCACATCGGCGTCCAGGCCAAGGGCGTGCTCGCGCTGCGCCTGCAGATCTCGGGCACCGCGGCCCACGGCTCGACCCCGTGGCTGGGCGACAACGCGATCCTCAAGGCCCACGATGCCTTCCGCCGCATCGAGACGCTGCCCTTCAGCCGCGAGTCCTCGGACCTCTTCGACCGCCCGTCGATCAACCTCGCGCGGATCATCGGCGGCGATGCCTTCAACAAGGTGCCCGACACGTGCACCATCGACGTCGACATCCGCTTCCTGCCCAACCAGGATCCCGCCGAGATCATGTCCCAGATCCGCGCCATCGGCGACCTCGAGATCGTCAAGTCCTTCCAGCGCGCGCCGGTCATCGTCTCGCGCCACAACGCCTACGTCCTGGCGCTGCGCGACGCGGTCGGGCGCTCGATCGAGGGCGACGCGCTGTCGATCGGGCGCGACGGCTCTTCGGACGCGATCTCCTTCATCGAGGCCGGCATCCCCGCGGTCGAGTTCGGACCGGTCGGTGGCGGCCACCATGGTCCGCACGAGTGGGTCTCGATCTCCTCGCTGGGGCTCTATCGCAGGGCTTTGGGCGACTTCGTCAAACACCTTCCGGTGTGGCTCGAGCGCCAGGAACAGCCAGCGCTGCGCGCGGTCGACGGCGGGCTGGCGTAGGCACGCCGCCCGCTGACCTACCCTCTTCCCAGGCCGTATGAGTTCGTTCCCCGACGAAAAGCCGCCTCGCGTCGCGTTCGGCATGTACAAGCGCTTCGCGATCGCGGGCGTTCTCATCACCCTGCTCACGGCCGGGACGGTGGCCTCCGCGGGCCTGCTGGAAGTCAGCGACCTGGTCAGCGTCATCCGCGACGAGAGCGCCGGGCACGTCATCCCCGGCCTGAAGGGCGCCCTCGACGACGTCCCCGCCGGCAAGCCCCAGACGATCCTCGTCCTCGGCTCCGACCGGCGCTTCGTCGACATCAAGCAGGACAACCCGGCGCGCTCGGACACGATGATGCTCGTGCGCCTGGACCCGTCGAAGGAGGCCACCGCGGTGATGAACATCCCGCGTGACCTCAAGGTGCCGATCCAGGTGCCGGGCGGGGGCATCGAGACGACGAAGATCAACGCCGCCTACTCCTACGGCGGGCCGGCGCTGGCGGTCAAGACCGTCCGCAACCTGCTGCACATCCCGATCAACCACGTCGTCAACGTCAACTTCGGAGGCTTCGAGCGCGCCGTCAACCGCCTGGGCTGTGTCTACGTCGACGTCGACAAGCGCTACTACCACTCCAACGCCGGCCTGCCCGTCAGCCAGCAGTACGCCGAGATCAACGTCCCCGCGGGCTACCAGAAGCTGTGCGGCTCGAAGTCGCTGGACTACGTGCGCTTCCGCCACGCCGACGACGACCTCGTGCGCTCGGCGCGCCAGCAGGAGTTCCTGCGCCAGGCCAAGGACCAGATCGGGCTCGGGCGGCTCTTCGGCGATCGCAAGGAGCTGCTGCGGATCTTCGGGCGCTACACCGACACCGACCTGCACTCGAACTCGGCCATCCTGCGCCTGCTCAAGCTCGCCTTCGAGTCCTCGGGGCATCCGATCCGCGAGGTGCGCTTCCGTGGCGACATCGGGCCGGACTTCGTCACCATCACCCCCAACAACCTCGAGCGCACGAAGGCGGAGTTCCTCCACGTCAAGGCCTCCAGCGGCTCGCGCCAGCTCGGCCGCGGGGCGCCCAAGCCGCAGAGCAAGAAGGCCAAGCGCCGCGCCAGCCGGACCTCGCCGGGGCTGCCCCCCGGCGTCATCGACGACAAGACGGGCGGCGAGAACATCGTCGCGCAGGCCGCGACGCGCCTGAGCTTCCCGCTGTACTACCCGCAGGCGCGGCTCGCCCGCGGGGGCTACACGACCGACGGCAGCCCGCGCGCCTACGACATCTACGACAGCCACCACCACCGCTACCGCGCCTACCGGATCGTCCTCAACGCCGGCTTCGACGGCCAGTACTACGGCATCCAGGGCATGACCTGGAAGTCGCCGCCGATCCTCGACGACTCGTCCGACACGATGCGGATGGCGGGTCGCAAGTACAGGCTGTTCTACGATGGCAGCCGCCTGCGCCTGGTGTCCTGGAGCACACCGCGCGCCGTCTACTGGGTGTCGAACACCCTTTCGAAGACCTTGACCAACCGCCAGATGCTCGCTATCGCGCGGTCGCTGAGCCGCTTCGGCGGCAAGTAGTGCGCCGCAAATCCGAGGATGGGCCCCCGCGCCTGGCGTGGGGGATGTACAAGCGCTTCGTGCTCGCGGGCGTGATCATCACGTCCCTCTGCGCGGCCACGATCGCCTCCGCCGTGCTGCTGGAGATCGACACGGGGATCGCGATCTTCAAGCGCAACACCACGCCGATCGATCCGCAGGTCAAGGCGCTGCTGGCCGATGTCGCACCCGGCAAGCCCCAGACGATCCTGGTCATCGGCGATGACCGCCGGAAGGCCGAGGCGCTGCGGAAGCACCCGCCGCCCACGCGCTCGGACACCATGATCCTCGTGCGCCTGGATCCCCATCAGCGTGCCACGGCGCTGATGTCGCTTCCGCGCGACCTGCTCGTCGACATCCCCGGCCACGGCCGCCAGAAGCTCAACGCAGCCTTCGCCTTCGGTGAGGATCGCCTGACGCTGCGCACCGTCCGCGACCTGCTCGGGATCCCGATCCACCACTACGTGCGGGTCACCTTCTGGGGCTTCCGCGGCGCGGTCGACCGGCTCGGCTGCGTCTACGTCGACGTCGACCACAAGTACTTCAACGACAACAGCCCGCCCAACGGCGGCGGCGGGCCCTACGCGGTCATCAACGTCCCCGCGGGCTACCAGCGCCTGTGCGGCGAGGACGCGCTCAGCTACGTCCGCTACCGCCACCTCGACAACGACCTCATCCGCGCCGCACGCCAGCAGTCGTTCCTCGGCGAGGCCAAGAACCAGATCGGCATCGGGAGCGTCTTCTCCGACCGCAAGGAGCTGCTGCGGATCTTCGGGCAGTCCGTCCGCACGGACATCGACTCGAGGAACGCGATCCTCTCGCTCCTGCGGCTGGTGGCCGAGTCGGCCGACAAGCCGATCCAGGAGGTCCAGTTCCCGGCCCAGGACGCCGGCGACGGCTCGGGCAACGTCGTCATCGGTCCCACCGCGCTCAAGCGCACGGTCGCGAGCTTCCTCGCCGCCCGCGCGACGACCGGCCCGCGCGGCACGGCGAAGTCGACGACGGCCAAGCGCAGCAAGCGCAGTCGCAAGCGCCAGTCGAACGCGGTCGGTGGCCTGGTCCGCAACCGCAACGCGAGCGAGAACATCGCCGCGCCGCTGCAGGTCAAGCTCGGCCGCCTGCCGGTCTACTACCCGACGCTGATGTCTGCGACCGGCAACTACCGGGTCGACGACTCGCGCGCCTACGACATCGTCGACCGTGCCAACAAACGCCACCGCGCCTACCGGATCGTCGCCTACGACGGCCGGATCGGGCAGTACTACGGAGTCCAGGGCACCGATTGGCGCTCGCCCCCGATCCTCGACAACCCGAGCGCGAGCGTGAGCTCGGGCGGGCGCAAGTTCCAGCTCTTCTACGACGGCAGCCGTCTCAAGCTGGTCGCCTGGCGAACGCGCCGCGGCTCGTACTGGATCTCGAACACGCTCCTGCGCACGCTCACGAACAAGCAGATGCTCGCGCTCGCCCGCTCGACGCGGACGCTCGGCGGGCGCTAGGCGTCTGACCAGGTCGCTAGACGTCTGAGCAGGTCGTCCGGCGTGTTGTCGGTAGCCTGCGTCGCCGTTCATGAGCACTCAGCGCGAACCCATCGGGGTCATCGGCACCGGCTACGTCGGCCTCGTCACCGCGGCCGGCTTCGCCGAGCTCGGCAACGAGGTCTGGTGCATCGACATCGACGCCGCCAAGATCAAGCGCCTCGAGGACGGCGAGATCCCGATCTACGAGCCGGGCCTGGCCGACCTCGTGGCCAAGCACCGCGGGCGCCTGCACTTCTCGACGGACATCGCCGACGCGCTCGAGCACGCGCGGCTGCTCTTCGTGGCCGTCGGGACGCCGCCGACCTACTCGGGCGACGCCGACCTCAGCGCCGTGCACGCGGTGGTCAACGCGATGCCGCCCTCCGACACGCACGCCCTCGTCATGAAGTCGACGGTCCCGGTGGGGACCGGCACGTCGATCAAGCGCATCTTCGGCGAGCAGGGCAAGGAGGGCTTCCGCTACGTCTCGTGCCCCGAGTTCCTCAAGGAGGGCTCGGCCGTGCGCGACTTCCTGGAGCCCGACCGGGTCGTCGTCGGCGACGACGGCGACTGGGCCGGCGACGCGGTGGTCGCGCTCTATGCGCCGCTCGGTGCCCCGCTCGTGCGCACCGACATCGCCAGCGCCGAGATGATCAAGCTGGCCGCCAACGCCTTCCTGGCCACGAAGATCTCCTTCATCAACGAGATCGCCAACGTCTCGGAGGTCACGGGCGCCAACGTCATCGAGGTGGCCAGGGGGATCGGCCTCGACGATCGCATCGGCCCGAAGTTCCTCCAGGCCGGGGTCGGCTTCGGCGGCAGCTGCTTCCCGAAGGACGTCACCGCGCTCAAGCAGCTCGCGGGCAACTCCGGCTACCACTTCCAGCTGCTGAACGCGGTCATCGAGGTCAATGAGCTGCAGAAGCGCCGGGTGATGGCCAAGCTCGAGAAGCACCTCGGCTCGCTCGTGGGGCGCAAGGTCGCCCTGCTCGGCCTCGCCTTCAAGCCCAACACCGACGACATGCGCGAAGCGACGTCGCTCGTGCTCAGCGCCCGCCTGCAGGCCGCCGGCGCGAAGGTCCGCGCCTACGACCCGGTGGCCGAGGACGAGGCGCGCAAGCTGATGCCCGGGCTCGACTTCGCCGAGGACGCGCTGAGCGCGGTGGCCGGGGCCGACGCGGCCGTGCTCGTCACCGAGTGGGACGAGTTCAAGGCGCTCGACTTCGGCGCCGTGGCCGAGGCGATGAGCGGCAAGCTGATCATCGACGGGCGCAACGCGCTCGATCCCGAGGCCGTCTCGGCGGCCGGTCTGACCTACGAGGGCATCGGGCGATCGTGAGGGGGCGGACATGCAGGCGGTGATCCTCGTCGGCGGCGAGGGGACGCGCCTGCGGCCGCTGACCTCGACGGTGCCCAAACCGGTCGTCCCGCTCGTCGACCGTCCTTTCATCGCCTTCATGCTCGAGTGGCTCGCGCGCCACGGCGTGGACGACGTCGTCATGTCGTGCGGCTTCCTGGCCACCGCGGTGCGCAACGTGCTGGGCGACGGCTCGCAGTACGGGCTGCGCCTACGCTTCGTCGAGGAGCCGGAGCCGCGCGGGACGGCCGGGGCGCTCAAGTACGCCGAGGACCTCCTCGACGAGCGCTTCCTGATGCTCAACGGCGACGTGCTGACCGACATCGACCTCACCGCGCAGCTCGCCCAGCACGAGGCGACAGGGGCGGTCGGCACCCTCGCGCTCGTTCCGGTCGCCGACCCCACCGCCTACGGCCTCGTGCGCCTGCACGACGACCAGGCGGTCAAGGAGTTCGTCGAGAAGCCCAGCGCCGACCAGATCGACACGAGGCTCATCTCGGCCGGCGCCTACGTGCTCGAGCGCGCCGTGCTCGATCTCATCCCGGCCGATCGCAACGTCTCGATCGAGCGCGAGGTGTGGCCCCAGCTCGTCGGCAAGGGACTCTTCGGCTACGCGGCCGAGGCCTACTGGCTGGACATCGGGACTCCGGAGCGCTACCTGCAGGGTACGTTCGACATCCTCGAGGGCAACGTCGCCACGGCCGTGGCCGAGCGGCTCGGGCCCGGTTACCTGGCCGTGGGCGAGCGCGTGCAGGCCGACGGGCGCATCGTGCCGCCGGCGCTGGTCGACCGCGGCTGCACGATCGCGGCCGGCGCGCACGTCGGCTCGCTCGTCGTCCTCGCCGAGGGCGTGACGGTCGGGGAGGGGACCACGATCGAGCGCTCGGTGGTTCTCAACGGCGCCGAGATCGGCGCGAATTGCGTGCTGCGCGACTGCATCGTGGCCGCCGGAGTGCACATCGGCAACAGGTCGGAGATCTCGGGCGGCGCCGTCCTCGGCGAGGGCGTGACGGTGGGGGAGCGCAACGTCCTGTCGCGCGGCGTGCGAGTCTTCCCCCAGACGGACCTGCCCGAAGGCGCCATCACGTTCTGAGGAAGGAGAGCCCGAACATGTCCAGCACGGAGCAGCTCGAGCTCGACCGCGAGACGATCGCCCAGATCGATCCGACCGACCAGCTCACCGACGTCCTGGCCATTCCCGAGCACCTGCGCGACGCGCTGTGGAAGGTGGAGTCGGCCGGCCTGGAGCCCTGGGACTCGCCCGACGGCCTCGTCGTGGCGGGGATGGGCGGCTCGGCCATCGGCGGCCACCTGGCCCGCGCGATCCTCGGCGACCACGCCTCGCGCCCCCTGCTGGGCGCGCGCGCCTACGGGCTGCCGCCGTGGACGACGCCCGACACCACCGTGCTGTGCGCGTCGTACTCGGGCAACACCGAGGAGACACTCGCCTGCTACGAGGCGGCGGGCGTGATCGGGGCGCGGCGCGTCGTCGTCACGAGTGGCGGCCAGCTCGCCGAGCTGGCCCGCGGCGACCAGGTTCCCGTGGTGCCCGTCGCGGGCGGCTTCCAGCCGCGCGCCGCGGTCGCGTACATGACGGTGGCCGCGCTGCAGGTCGCCGCGCTGTGCGGCGTCGGGCCGGGCATGAACTCCGAGCTCGACGTGGCCGCCGACCACCTCGAGGAGCTCGTCATCGAGTGGGGGCCCGAGGGCCCGCCCGACGGGCTGGCCAAGAGCCTGGCCCGCGCCATGCACGGGACGATTCCCGTGGTCGCCGGCGCAGGGCTGACGACGCCGATCGCCTACCGTTGGAAGACCCAGGTCAACGAGAACGCGAAGATGCCGGCCTACGCACTCGAGCTCCCCGAGATGGACCACAACGAGATCGTCGGCTGGGGCTCGGCCGGCGAGTTCGCCCGCTTGTCCGCCGTCTTCCTCGACGACCCCGACACCCATCCGCGGGTCAAGGAGCGCATCGACGTCACGTCGCGCCTCATCGCGCCGGGCGCCGCGGGCGTGCACCGCGTGGAGTCGCGCGGCCAGAACACGGCCGAGCGCGTCTTCTCGCTCGTGCTCCTGGGCGACCTCGTTTCGGTCTACCTCGCCGCGCTGCGCGGTGTCGACCCCGAGCCCGTGGAGATCCTCGACCGCCTGAAGGCCGAGCTGGCCGGCGTGGACTAGAGCATGCCGGGCCTACTCGTCTTCTCGCTGCGGCTGCTGATCAAGGCGCTGCCGATCCTGGTCCGGGGCGTGCTGCGGGCCCTCGGCGTGGGTGCAGGCGACGACGATCGCTCCGGACGTGCACCCGCGGAGCCAGCGGAGCCCGCCGCGCCGGCGCCGCGCCCGGCGCGGCGGCCGGCGGCGCGCAAGCGCCCGCCGCAGCGGCGCGCGACGCCCCGCCGGGCGGAGCCCACGAAGGGCGAGGTCGCGGCGATGCGCGAGGCGGCGCGCGAGGCCGAGACGGGAGGCGCCGACAGCGTCGGCGCGCAGGTCCACATCGCCGAGCCGTGGGCCGGCTATGACGAGATGCGCCTGGACGAGGTCATGACCCGGCTCCAGGGCGCCACCGACGTGGAGCGGGCCGTCGTGGCCGCCTACGAGCGCGAGCACGAGGGCCGCCAGGCGATTCTGCTCGCCGCAGGCGAGCCCGCGTAGGTTCGACATGCGCCGCCATGAGCGGCTGGCCGCGCCGGGGTCCGACTAGTCCGGGCGGACGACCGCCGCCGCGACCTGCACGCGCGAGCGCAGGCCGAGCTTCTGGAAGACGCGGGTCATGTGCGTCTCGATCGTCTTCTCGCTGGGATTTCCCCGATGTTGGCGCGGGCGGCCGCTGCGACCGTGGATGGCGCACCGACCGACCACTCCAAGGAGGCCATCGCATGACCGACACCACCATCGCCCCCAGCGCCAACGAGGCCGTCTGGCACGCCGCCGGCGCGGCGCTGTACGACGGCGACATCGACAGCTTCCTCGCGCGCTGGCAGCCCGACGGCCGCTACGAGGTCGCCTACCCGATCGCCGGCATGCCGTCGATCGTCGCCGGGCACGACCAGCTGCGCGGGCTCTTCGCAGGCTTCGCCGCCCTCGCCAACTGGGTCCGCGTCGCCGACGTCCGCTTCCACGCCACCGTCGACCCCGACGTCGCCTTCGTCGAGGAGCGTATGACCGCCGAGCTGCACGACGGCAGCGGCTACGAGAACGACCTCTGCATGCGCGTCACCTTCCGCGAGGGCCGCATCGCGGAGATCTACGAGTACTACGGCGAGCGCGCGCACGAGGACATGCTGCGCCGCCTCGGGGCCGGGTGACGAGCGTCATGGGACGAAACCGCGCAGAGGCGTCGCCGATGACCCTCTCCTGAGGCCAGGATCGCCCTCCCACCGGGAGGGTCTTGCTTGCGGAACCTTGACACGACCGTGGTAAGGTTGCCTCGTGGACGCGCTCACCATCCACGAGGCAGCCGAGACGACCGGCTGGTCTCCCCGCATGCTGCGCTACATCGAGCGCGTCGGGCTCCTCGACGCCCCGCGCTCGGATGGGGGCTACCGACTCTACGGCGCCGCCGAGCTCCAGCGCCTGCGTACGCTGCGCGAGCTGCTGCGGGATTTCGACCTCGGCCTGGGCGAGATGGGCTTCGCCCAGCGCCTTCGGACCGACTCCGAGCTGCGGGCCTCCGTCGACGCCTGGTTCGAGGCGCAGGCGCAGCGCCCGGAAGACGTCCCCGTGAGCGACTGGCTGCGCTTCGAGCAGGACAAGCACGAGCGCCTGCTGGCCGCGGCCGCCGCCCTGACCTGACCTTCGTCCCCGACTCCAAGGACACGATGACCACCATCGCCACGCTGACCGAGAACGACTTCAAGGTTGCCGACCTCTCCCTGGCCGAGTTCGGCCGCAACGAGATCCGTCTGGCCGAGCACGAGATGCCCGGGCTGATGAGGACGCGCGAGGAGTTCGCCGCCTCTCAGCCCCTGAAGGGCGCGAGGATCATGGGCTCGCTGCACATGACCGTCCAGACCGCCGTGCTCATCGAGACGCTGACCTCGCTGGGCGCCGAGGTCCGCTGGGTCTCGTGCAACATCTTCTCCACCCAGGACCACGCCGCTGCCGCGGTCGCCGTCGGTCCGGAGGGCACGCCCGAGGATCCCCAGGGCGTTCCCGTCTTCGCGTGGAAGGGCGAGACGCTCGAGG
This sequence comes from uncultured Actinomycetes bacterium, assembly GCA_963807305.1. GTDB lineage: Bacteria > Actinomycetota > Thermoleophilia > Solirubrobacterales > Solirubrobacteraceae > JAOPZW01. Next base: position 173,787 of record CAWEBN010000008.1, on the reverse strand, counting down.
AGTACTGGTGGTGCACCGAGCAGGCGCTGACCTGGCCGGGCGGCGACGGCCCCAACATGATCCTCGACGACGGCGGCGACGCCACGATGCTCGTGCACAAGGGCACCGAGTTCGAGAAGGCCGGCGCCGTGCCGGAGCCCTCGACGGGCGGCTCGGAGGAGTTCCGCGTCTTCCTGACCCTCCTGCAGCGCACGCTGTCCGAGGACCCGCAGAAGTGGACGCGCATCGGCGAGGGCATCCAGGGCGTCACCGAGGAGACGACGACCGGCGTGCACCGGCTCTACGAGCTCGCCAAGCAGGGCGAGCTGCTCTTCCCGGCCATCAACGTCAACGACTCGGTGACCAAGTCGAAGTTCGACAACCTCTACGGCTGCCGGCATTCGCTGATCGACGGCATCAACCGCGCGACCGACGTCATGATCGGCGGCAAGGTCGCCGTCATCCTCGGCTACGGCGACGTCGGCAAGGGCTGCGCGGAGTCGCTGCGCGGCCAGGGCGCGCGCGTCATCGTGACCGAGATCGACCCGATCTGCGCGCTGCAGGCCGCGATGCACGGCTACCAGGTGGCCACGCTGGAGGACGTCGTCGAGACCGCCGACATCTTCATCACCGCCACCGGCAACAAGGACATCATCACGGCCGCCGACATGGCGCGGATGAAGCACCAGGCCATCGTCGGCAACATCGGCCACTTCGACAACGAGATCGACATCGCCGGCATCGAGAAGACCGACGGCATCCGGCGCGTGACGATCAAGCCGCAGGTCGACGAGTGGGTCTTCCCTGACGGTCACAGCATCATCGTGCTGTCCGAGGGCCGCCTGCTGAACCTGGGCAACGCGACCGGCCACCCGTCGTTCGTGATGTCCAACTCGTTCACGAACCAGACGATCGCCCAGATCGAGCTGTTCACGAAGAACGACGAGTACGACAAGCAGGTCTACGTCCTGCCCAAGCACCTCGACGAGAAGGTCGCGCGGCTGCACCTCGACAGCCTCGGGGTCAAGCTCACCGAGCTCTCCCCCGAGCAGGCCGCCTACATCGGCGTCCCGGTCGAGGGCCCGTACAAGCCCGACCACTACCGCTACTGATCAGCGGGGCGCCTCGTGCCCGCTGCCGGCGTCCTCGGGGTCGGGCCGTGCTGACGCACTGTCCCGCACCCCTGCGTCCTTGGCAGCGACCACGATCCGCGCCCCTGAATCAGCAGCGGAGGCGTTGATGGCGGCACGACCATCCGTCTCGGACATCGCCGACCCCGGGCTCGCTCCGGCGGGCCGGGCGCGCGTCGAATGGGCCGACGCCCAGATGCCCGTCCTGCGCTCGATCCGCGAGCGCCTGGCCGACGAGCGCCCGCTCGAGGGCATCACGGTGGCGGCGTGCCTGCACGTCACCGCCGAGACGGCCAACCTCGCGCGGGCGCTGATCGCGGGCGGCGCCGACGTGGCGCTGTGCGCGGCCAACCCGCTCTCCACGCAGGACGAGACGGCCGCCGCCCTGGCCGAGGACTTCGGGGCCGAGGTCCACGCGCGCCGCGGCGAGGACGCCGATGCGTACGCCGCCCACGTCGCGGCGTGCGCGCGCCGGCGCCCGCACGTGACCCTCGACGACGGCGCCGATCTCGTGATGGTGCTCCACCACGCTCGCGCGCGCGTGCGCGAGCGGCTCATCGGCGGCACCGAGGAGACGACCACCGGCCTGCTGCGCGTGCGCGCGCTCGAGGCCGAGGGACAGCTGACGTGCCCGGTCATCGCGGTCAACGAGGCGCACGCCGAGCGCATCTTCAACGACCACTACGGCACGGGCCAGTCCGCCCTGGACGGGATCCTGCGCGCGACCAACATCCTCCTCGCCGGGCAGACCTTCGTGATCTTCGGCTACGGCTGGACCGGACGCGGCCTCGCCCAGCGCGCGCGCGGCGCCGGTGCTCAGGTCGTCATCTGCGAGGTCGATCCCGTGCGCGCCCTGGAGGCGCGGATGGAGGGCTTCGAGGTGATGCCCGCGCTCGAGGCGGCGGCGCGCGGCGACGTCTTCGTCACCGTCACCGGCTCGCGCGCCGTCCTGCGCCGCGAGCACTTCGAGCGCATGAAGGACGGCGCGATCCTCGCCAACGCCGGCCACTTCGACGTCGAGATAGACCTCGATGCGCTGCGCGCCGCCGCAGTCGAGGTCCGCGACGTCCTGCCGCTCGTGCAGCAGTACGACCTCGGCGGGCGCAGCGTGAACCTGCTGGCCTCCGGGCGCGTCGTCAACCTGGCCGCCGGCCAGGGGCATCCCGCCGCGGTGATGGACATGTCCTTCGCCCTGCAGGCGCTCGTCGTCGAGGACCTCGTGGCGCGAGGGCGCGACCTGGCGCCCGGCGTCCACACGGTGCCCGACGCGATCGACCGCGAGGTGGCCCGCCTCAAGCTCGGCGCCCTGGGGGTCGGCATCGACGAGCTCACGCCCGAGCAGGCGACCTACCGCGACTCCTGGGGATGAGTCTGCTCGTCGGGGCGTCTGGCTTCTCCTTCGCCTCGTGGCGGCCCGGCTTCTACCCGGCGGGGACGCGCAACGACGACTTCCTGCGCTTCTACGCCGGCGTCCTGTCGACGGTGGAGGTCAACTCGAGCTTCTACCGCCTGCCGAGCGCCGAGACCTTCGAGCGCTGGGCGGCGACCGTGCCCGACGGCTTTCGCTTCGCGGTCAAGATGCCGCGGGCCATCACGGTCTACGGGCGCGTCGACGACGCGCCGGCCTTCTGCCGTCGCGTCCGCGCGCTGGGCGACCGCCTCGGGCCGCTGCTCGTGCGCCCGGCCGACGACCGCAAGCGCGACGACGGCTTCCTGCGCGCCCTGCTCGACGGCATCGACCACGATCTCTGGCCGGCCTTCGACCTGCGCGACCCCTCCTGGGATGGCGTCGAGGAGCTGCTCGAGGGCCGCGACGCGGTGCGCGTCAACCAGCTCGACGCGCCCGCGCCCTTCCGCTACCTGCGCCTGCGCGAGCCGCCCTACGACGACGCGGCCCTCAGCGCCTGGGCGGATCGCCTGCGCCCGCTGCTCGACGACGGCATCGCGGTGCACTGCTACTTCCGCCACGAGGACGAGCCGACGGCGCCGGCCTACGCGCTGCGGCTGCTCGAGCTCGTCGACGCGGGATAGCGGCCCGGCTCGTCGGCCGTCGGCGGCTTCCGCCGTGGCTTGCCGCCCCGAGCTGCTCGCCGGCCGCGCCAAACACAGCGCGGCGCGGGCCACCTCCCTCGACGCCCTGGCCGCGCAACATCCCCCGCGCAGAGCGGACGACGGCCGGTGGGCCGTGGGGCCGCGCCAGTGGGCGCGGCCCCGTGTCGGCCTTCGTCGTCAGCGGGCGGCCGCCGCGGCCAGCGCGGCGAGGAACCTCTGCCCGTTCGGGCTGCCGACGCCGGTGACGTCGTCGTAGCCCGGGGTGGTGTGCAGGCTCTCCGTCTGGTCGAATGTCCGCAGCTTCGTCGTGGTGCCATCGCTCGCGTCGACCGAGTTGACGTAGTCGTTGCGCACGACCGCGATCGGCTGGTCGGGCGCGACGGTGTCGCGGTAGGCCGACGTGCCGTACTGGGCGTACAGCGCCGGGTTGGCGAAGCCGTGGTGATGGCCCGCCTGCTGGTCGGCCAGGGCCATGACGCCCGCCATGAGCGGCGAGGACAGGCTCGTGCCGCCGAGGCGGTACTCGCTGTACTTCGTCGTCCCGTCCGGGAACGTCTGCGTCTGGCCCACGAGCATGCCCGTTTGCGGGTCGCCCACGAGGCTGACGTCCGGCACCACGCGCGCGGGCTTGCCGCCGTTGGCCTTGGCCAGCTTCTTCGGCACGACGGGCTTCTGGTAGTCGGGCTCGGCGTAGAACAGGCTCGTGCCGCCGCCGGAGCCGTAGAGGTGGGCGCCGGGCGGGGCCGGGTCCCAGGCGCCGTCGGTCAGGGTGGTGGTCGCCGTGCCCCAGCCGGTCTCGAACAGGTAGCCATCGCTGCCGCTCACGCCCAGCGACGTGCCGCCGACGGCGGTGACGAGCGGATGCGAGGCCGGGAAGTCGGCCTCGGCGTGACCGAGGTTGTCGGTCTCGTCGCCGCTGTCGCCGGACGAGAAGTACATCCCGATGCCCTCCAGGGCGGCCTGGCGGAAGGTGTCGTTCCACGCCTGGCGCAGGCCGGCCTCCTCGCCGGTCTCACCGAGGTTGCCGTAGGAGTTCGTGACGATCTGGGCCAGGCCGCCGTCGACGATCTTGTTCACCGCGTCGATGAGCGACTCGTCGAGGCAGTCGGCGCCGCCCACGAACAGGACGTGCGCGCCGGGCGCCATCGCGTGCACGGCCTCGACGTCGAGCGTCTCCTCGCCGTACCAGCCCTGGGCGTCGCACTGTCCGGGCTCGGTGCCGCCGATCGGGTCGTTGGAGCGGTCGACCGGCTTGATCTGGCTGAGATCCACCGGGGGCTGGCCGTGGGTCGTCGCGTACTGGTTGGAGTCCTGCTCGATCGTCGGCGAGGCGAAGGCGTCGACGATCGCCACCGTCTGGCCGTGCCCGTCGAGGCCGCCCGCGACGGCCGCCTTGGTGCCGTAGGCACCCTGCAGCTGGTTGGGGGTGTAGCCGCACGTCGCGTACGGGATCAGGTCGTCCCCGTACGCGGACGGGATCGTCTGCCCGTCGGGGCTCGTGTCGCCCACGGCGGTCTTCTCGCCCCACGACGCCGAGCACGGGGGCGCGTTGACGAACGCCGGGGACGGGGGCGCGTCGGCGGTGTCGGGCTTCATGAACCGGTCGCTGCCGTCCAGGCCGGCGATGCCCGCGATGCGGCTCGAGATCGAGCGGGCGATGCTCAGGTCGCCGTTGGGCGCCTGCAGCGTCCTGCCGCGGTGCTGGTAGGTGCGCAGCTGCGTCTTGAACGCCTGCTCGACCTGAGCCGTCGTGCCGCTGGCCTTGACCCAGCGGTTGTTGTCGGGCCGGTCGGCGCTGACCGCGAAGCCCGACTGCTCGAGGTAGGCCCGGACCGCGGCCACGTCGGCGTCGGTCGGCGCGTAGCGGGCGCGGAACTGGTCGGGCGTCAGATACTTGCCGTAGCCGGCGCTCGCCGGGTTCGTGGCCGCCGCGATGGCGGCATCGAGCGCCTTGGAGTTGCGCATGCTCAGATAGACCCAGAACGTGTGCTGGGCGCTGTCGGGAACGGTCCCGACCTGGGCGTTGGGTGTGGCCCAGTCCGGCGTGCTGTTGGTGAGGGTGGTGCGGCTCGTGCTCGTGGCCGCCTGGGCAGCAGGCGCCAGAGCCAAGAGGCCGACGACGACGAGCGCTGCCCGCCGTGCGATGGAACGGTGCAAGGGAATACCTCCGTCAGAGGATCAAGGCGCGGTGGTCACGCCTCGGCTCCCCGCCGTGCGATGCCTCCGCGCAGGCCCCATACCCAAGCTCTCGGTTCCTACGATCTGTCGTTGGGCGGGACCTGTGCGAGAGCGGACGCTCGCTAGGCTGCCGTGCCGATGCCCGAGTTGATCCAGAGCCCCAGCCGCGTCGAGGCCGCCGGCACCAAGCCCAAGCTGATCGACGAGTTCGTCGGCCGCGTGAACACCGGTGAGGAGCGCCTGAGCGTTGCGCGGATGCGCTCCCCGCAGGGCTGGGTCGAGCCCGGCCAGCGCCCCGACTTCGACGAGTGGACGCTCGTCCTCGACGGCACCCTGCGCGTCGAGCACGAGACCGGCGTGATCGAGGTGCCGGCCGAGCAGGCGATCGTCGTCCGTGGCGGCGAGTGGGTGCAGTACTCGACTCCCTACCCCGGCGGTGCGGAGTACGTCGCCGTGTGCCTGCCCGCCTTCGCGCCGGACACCGTGCACCGCGACGACGACGACGCATGAGCCCCGACGGGCTGCAGGCGAGCAGCGAGAAGATGCGCGCCGCAGGCGTGGGCGACGCCGCGATCGACACCTTCGCCCATTACTACGAGCAGCTGCGCGAGGGCGCCTCGGGAATGCTGCCCGAGAGCGATATCGAGCCGGCCGAGGACCTGCCCACCCTCGATGAGCTGCCCGAGGGCGACCCCGCCATCGTCGACACAGCGGTCGTGCTCAAGCTCAATGGCGGCCTGGGGACGAGCATGGGCATGACCAAGGCCAAGTCACTGATCGAGGCCAAGGAGGGGCAGACCTTCCTCGACATCGTGGTGGGCCAGGTGCTCGGTTTGCGCGAGCGCTTCGGGGCGCGTGTGCCGCTCGTGCTCATGAACTCCTTCGCGACGCGCGACGACTCGCTCGAGGCGCTGCGCCGCCATCCGGAGATCGAGTCCGACGTGCCGCTCGACTTCCTGCAGAACAAAGTGCCGAAGATCGCCGCCGACGACCTGCAGCCCGTCTCCTGGGAGGCCGACCCGTCGCTCGAGTGGGCGCCGCCCGGTCACGGCGACCTCTACACGGCACTGGTCACCTCGGGGATGCTCGAGACCCTCCTCGAGCATGGCTACCGCTACGCCTTCGTCTCGAACTCCGACAACCTCGGGGCGGTCCTCGACCCGCGGATCCTCTCCTGGGTCGTCCACGAGGAGCTGCCCTTCGCGATGGAGGTCGCCGGGCGCACCGAGGCCGACCGCAAGGGCGGCCACATCGCGCGGTTGAAGGCGGGCGGCCTGGTGCTGCGCGAGACGGCGCAGACGCCCGACGAGGACCTCGCCTCGCTGCAGGACGTCGGCCGCCACCGCTACGTGAACACGAACAACCTCTGGGTCGGACTCGAGGCGCTGCGTGACACGCTCGAGGCGCGCGACGGCGTGCTCGGTCTGCCGATCATCGTCAACCGCAAGACGGTCGACGCTTCGGACCCCGACTCGACGCCGGTCGTCCAGCTCGAGACGGCGATGGGGGCCGCCATCGGAGTGTTCGAGGGCGCCCGCGCGCTCCACGTCCCGCGGCGGCGCTTCGCGCCGGTCAAGACGACCAACGACCTGCTCGCGTTGCGCTCGGACGCCTACGTGCTGCTCGACGACCACCGCGTCGAGCTCGCGCCGTCGCGCGACGATCCGCCGGTCATCGACCTCGACGCCGACTACTACAAGCTCGTGGGCGAGTTCGAGCCGCGCTTCCCGGCCGGCCCGCCGTCGCTCCTGGAGTGCGAGCGCCTGACGGTGTCGGGCGACGTGACCTTCGGGCGCGGCGTCGTCGTTCGCGGCGCGGTCGCCGTGGAAGGGCCGGCGCGCATCGAAGATGGCGCCGAACTGACGTAATTAGCGGGAACTGACCGAATAGCGGTGGTGCGCCGTCCGCAAGATCGGGAACACTGTCCCACTACGCCCCGGTCCCCAGCCTTCGGCATGGCACCGGGGCGTTTTCTATGCCGCGTAGCGCTCGGCGCGCTGCTCGTCCGACTCGGACTCCGCGAGGGCGCGCACGAACAGCCAGGCGAGGGCGATGCCCATGACGATCGACTGCTCGAGGGCCATGATCGCCCCGGCCAGCGCCTGGTCGTCGTCCGCGCTGAGGCCCCAGATCGGCGCCTGGTCCTCGTAGAAGGCGTACAGGGCGTGCGGGGCGAAGGTGATGGCGATGCCCAGGATGCCGACGAGCACCTTGGTCGAGAGCATGTAGAGCACGGGGCCCATGCCGGTCAGGCGCGCGCGGGACCGGATGGGCGACATGAGGTGCCACCAGTACAGGACCCCGGCGGTCATGAAGAACGTGTGCTCCATGGCGTGCACGAGCGGGTGGCGCAGCGCGGCGTCGTAGAGCGCGGGGATGTGCCAACCCCACATGACGCCGACGTAGAGGACGACCGCCGCGGCCGGGTGCGCGAGGGGGCCGGCCGAACGTTCCAGACGCTGCAGGCGCCGGGTGGCCGGGCGCAGGATGACCTTCGTCAGGCTGACGATGAGCAGGATCGGCACGACGTCCAGCAGCAGGATGTGCTGGACCATGTGCATGGCGAAGGACTGCTCCCCGAGCCGGTCGATGGGCGAGATGAGCGCCGCGATGAGGGCGAGCAGGCCCGCAGTGAAGGCGACCAGGCGGACGACGGGCGCGGCGCGCGGGCCGTGCTTGACCCGCACGCGGCGCCAGCGCGGTACGTACGCCGCCGCGGCCAGACCCACGAGCGCGACGGCGCCGGGGTCGAACGTCCACGAAGCGTCCGCAGCCACTGCGCAGGATTGTCGCAATCGCGCGGTAGAGACGTGACGCGCCGCGCGCCAGCATCGGCGGGTGCTCACCGCCGCCCGCAATCTGCTCGCCGCCCTCGGCTCGGCACTCGCCCCACCAGCGTGCTGGGACTGCGGCGCGAGCGTGGCGGCCGGCCAGCCTCTGTGCTGGCCCTGCCGGGGGCAGTTGCGCTTCCTGCGCGGCGAGCGCTGCCCGCGCTGCGGGCTGCCCGCGCCCTGCCACGGGCGCTGCGCGTCGCCGGGCGCCGCGCTGGCGCGGGCGTGGGCGCCGGTCGCCTTCGAGGGTCCCGCGAGGGCGCTCGTGCACGCGCTGAAGTTCCGCGCCGCCCTCGGCGTGGCCGATGCGATGGCGGCCCAGATCGTCGCCGGCGCTCCGGCGGGACTGCTCGCGCCGCCGTCCGCGCTCGTGCCCGTCCCCACCCATCCGCTGCGCCGCCGCGTGCGCGGCTTCGACCATGCCGACTGCCTGGCCACCGCGATCGGGGTCCGCGCGGGCCTCGCGGTGACGCCATGCCTCGTTCGGACGGGAGCGCCGACGCGCCAGGCTGGCTCGTCGCGCGCGGCCCGCCGGGCGCCGGGTCGCATCGACGTCCGCGTGCGCGGCGATCCACCGTCCTACGCCGTGTTGGTCGACGATGTCCACACCACGGGGGCGACGCTCGAGGCGTGCGCTTCGGCGCTGCGACGAGCGGGGGCCTACACGGTGTGCGCGGTCGCCTACGCGCGGGCGTTGAGATGACGTGAACACGGGGGTAACGTGCCTGAGGCCCAGTCAACCGACCGAGAGGATCTGTATGCAGATCGAGGTCAAGGGTCGCAACACCCCCGTGACCGACGAGCTCCGGGAGCACGTCGAGAGGCGGTTCACGAAGGTGGGCAAGCAGGTGTCGGAGTTCGCGCGTCTCGAGATCGAGGTCTACGAGGAGCGCAATCCGGCCATCGCCGACAACCAGGTGGCGGAGGCCACTCTGGCTCTGAAGGGTGTGACCCTGCGCGCGCAAGACCGCGCGCGCGACCTGAGGCACGCGATCAACCTGTGCGAGGAGGAGCTCTCCCGCCAGGTCAAGCGCCATCGCGAGAAGCGCCGGGGGCGGCGCAAGGTCGGGACCGAGACCATCCGGACGGCCACGGAGCCGGAGGCGTTCGGCGAGGGGACGGCCATAGCGACGTAACACGGACCACGGCCTGGCGCCTTGCCGCGGTGACGTGAGGCGGCGTTCTTGCGTGGCCTGCAGTTGGTGGCGGGCGGGTCCTGTCGGCGGATCACGCTCCTCAGACTCCGCAGGCTCCGTCTGAGGCCGTGTCCGCCGCCACCCGCCCGAGGACCGTCCTTGCCCGGCCGGGCACGGGCGCTCGCGTCGCGGTCCGCGAGCGTCTACTCCTTCGCGGCCGCAGCTCCTGCGCCGGGTTCGTGCGTCGCTGCTCTCCGACGCGGTACAGCGTCGAGCGTGGTCTGGCTCCGCGTTGGCGAGCCAACGGAGCGCTGGTGGCTTCCTCGGTGGTCGATGCTCGTCCATCGACCGACGGCTGCAGCGGCTTACTGGTCGCGGGCCGGAATCGGCTCTGCCAGCGCAGCGCGCTCGGGAGGCGCGTCGAAGGGGTCGGCGAAGTACTGGGTCTCGTGGGTCACGAGACCGTCGGCGATCTCCATGACGCTGAGCGAGTACGTGGGCACGCCGTCATAGGTGATCACGCACTCGCTCACCCAGAGGTCGCCGGCGCCCAGGATCCGGCGGATGGTGAAGTGGCGGTCGGCCGGGTGCCCGCCGCGTTGCGCCTGGATCCTGGACCGGCCTCTGAAGCGCTCGCCGGACTGCGGGTAGTCCAGGATCGCGTCTGCAGCGTAGATCGCGTGCTCGGCGTCGATGTCGCCGCGTTCGGAGGCCTCCCAGTGCTGCTGGATCCGCGCCCGGATATCGGCGTCACGATCGATTGCGCTGTTCACCCGTCAGCCCCTCTCATGGCCAGTTTGGAAGGTCGCCGGCTCGCACGACAGATGCTAACCAGGGCTCCCATGCCCGACGTCACGCGGGAGGCCGCCGGCGAGAGAGACACCAGCGCACCGGTGGCTCGCCAACGCGGAGCCACACCACGGTCGCGCGATGCCGCGGCGGAGAGCAGCAGCGCACCGAACCCGCCGCAGGAGCTGCGGCCGCGAAGGAGTAGACGCTCGCGGACCGCGACGCGGGCGATCGCGCCTGGCCGAGCAAGGACGGTCCTCGGGCGGGTGGCGGCGGACACGTCCTCAGACGGAGCCTGCGGAGTCTGAGGAGCGTGATCCGCCGACAGGACCCGCCCGCCCCCGGCTGCCGGCGACGGAGCCAGCGCCAGCAGGTGGGGGGCCCGCCGCCCGCTCGAAGCGCGCCGCCAGCTCGCGGACGCGCTCGACGAGCTCGGGCGGCTCGTGGACCTCGAAGTCGACGCCGAGGATGCCCACGCGCACCGCCAGCCAGTCCAGCGAGTCGTCGCTCGTGCGCAGCTCGCACGTGCGCTCGTCGATGGCCTCGACGGTCGACCCGGCGAAGAGCGCGCGCTCGGCCACCTCGTCGGCCGACGCGAAGAGGGTGACGCGGGCCTGGTATCGCGCCGGCGCGCCTGACAGGTTCGCCGCCACGAAGGCCGCCGGGTCGTCGTTGGGCAGCGCGCGCGGCTCGAAGCGCGCGCCGGCCGGGGCGAGCCGCGTGAGGCGGTCGACGCGGAACGTCCGCCAGTCCTCGCGGTTGCAGTCCCAGGCGACGAGGTACCACCGTCGCCCCAGGTTCACCAGCGTGTGGGGCTCGACGACGCGACTCGTGTCGGTCGTGTCGCGGCCGCGATAGGCGAAGCGCAGCCGCTCGCGGTCGCGGCAGGCGCCGGCGATCGAGGTCAGCGCCTCGGGGTCGACCGTCGGCCCGCCGCTGGTGGGCAGGGTCACGGTCGCCGTCTGCAGGGCGTTGACGCGGCGGCGCAGGTGCGAGGGCAGGACCTGCTCGAGCTTGACCAGGGCGCGGACGGAGGTCTCTTCGATGCCGGTCACCGATGCGCGCGCGGCGGTCCGTAGGCCCACGGCGATGGCGACCGCCTCGTCGTCGTCGAGGAGCAGGGGCGGCATCGCGGTCCCGGCGTGCAGGCGGTAACCGCCGGCCGGACCGGTGAGCGCGTCGACCGGGTAGCCGAGCTCGCGCAGACGCTCGATGTCGCGGCGGATGGTGCGGCCGGAGACCTCGAGGCGGCCGGCGAGCTCCTCGCCGGTCCAGTCCCGGCGGGTCTGCAGCAGGGAGAGCAGCTTGAGGAGGCGGCCCGAGGTGGCGGTCATCGTGCGAGCGCAAGGATGCCAGGAATTGCGGCCAGAATCTGACCTAGATTCGTCGTAGCGTAGGTCGAATGCATATAGCCAATGCGAGCGAGCCGGCGATCAGCGTCACCGGTCTCGTGAAGTCCTTCGGCGACGTCCGGGCCCTGGACGGCGTCGACCTTCAGGTCCCGCCGGGCAGCGTCCTCGGCCTCCTCGGCCCCAACGGCGCCGGCAAGACGACCACGGTCCGCGTGCTCACGACGCTCCTGAAGCCCGACGCCGGCACGGTGCTCGTCACGGGCCTCGACGTCGTCCGCGACGCCGTCGCGCTGCGCGCGCGCATCGGCCTCGCCGGGCAGTACGCGGCCGTCGACGAGAACCTCACCGGCCTCGAGAACCTGGTCATGGTCGGGCGCCTCTACGGCGAGCGCCGCGCCGCGGCCAAGCGCCGCGCGCATCAGCTGCTCGAGCGCTTCGATCTCGTCGACGCGGCCGGTCGCCCCGTCAAGACGTATTCGGGCGGCATGCGCCGGCGGCTCGACCTGGGCGCCGCCCTCGTCGCCAGCCCGCCCGTGCTCTTCCTCGACGAGCCGACGACCGGCCTCGATCCGCGCAGCCGCCTCGAGGTGTGGGCGACGATCGAGGGCCTGGTGGCCGAGGGCACGACGGTCCTGCTGACCACGCAGTACCTCGACGAGGCCGACCGCCTGGCCGACCTCATCGCCGTCATCGACCGCGGCCGCGTCATCGCCGAGGGTCCGCCCGACGAGCTCAAGGACCGCGTCGGCGGCGAGCGCCTCGAGGTCCACCTCGCCGACACCGGCGCCGTCGAGACCGCCGTCGGCGCGCTCGCGCCGATGTCCGACGAGCCGCCGGTCGCCGACGAGGAGACCGTCAGGCTCACGGTCCGCCGGCGCACCGGCACGATCGTCGAGGCGGTCCGCCGGCTCGACGACGCCGGCGTCGCCGTCGACGACCTCGGCCTGCGGCGTCCCACCCTGGACGACGTGTTCCTGTCGCTCACCGGCCACGCGGCCGAGGCGGACAACGACGAGCACGAGGAGAAGGCGGCATGAGGCGGCTGGTGTCCGACACGCTCGTGATCGCCGAGCGCAACCTGGTGCGCCTGCCGCGGGCGCCCGACCTGCTCATCGCCTTCACCGTGCAGCCGGTGATGTTCGTGCTGCTCTTCGTCTACGTCTTCGGCGGGGCGATCTCCACGCCGGGGTACACGTACGTCGACTTCCTGATCCCGGGGATCATCGTCCAGAACATCGCCTTCGGCGGCTTCGTCACGGCGCTGGGGCTCAACGAGGACCTCCACAAGGGCCTCATCGACCGCTTCCGCTCGCTGCCGATGGCGCGCGCGGCGGTGCTGGGGGGCCGCACGCTGGCCGACGTGGTGACCAACCTGCTGTCGGCCGTCGTGCTCATCGTGACCGGCCTGATCATCGGCTTCACGTTCGACACGACCGTGCCCGAGTTCCTCGGTGGTGTGGTGCTGCTGCTGCTCTTCGGCTACGCGTTCTCGTGGGTCTTCGCGTTGCTGGGGCTGCTGGTCTCCTCGCCCGAGGCGGCGAACTCCGTCGGCTTCCTGGCCGTCTTCCCGCTGACCTTCATCTCGTCGGCCTTCGTGCCGGTGGACTCGATGCCGGCGGGGCTGCAGTGGTTCGCCGAGATCAACCCGTTCACCGTCATGGTCGACGCGATGCGGTCGCTCTGGGTCGGCGCGCCGGCGGGCAACAGCGTGTGGGGCGCCTTCGTCTGGTCGCTGGTGATCCTCGCGGTCTTCGCCCCGATCGCCGTCGCGCGCTATCGGCGGACGGCCGGCCGCTGAGCCGAACGGCCCGGCGCCGGGCGGCTCCGCCCGGCGCTAGGCCGCGGCGGCGGCGGCCCCGCGCTCGACTTCCGCGCGCAGGGGCTCGACCCACGCCAGCGCGGCGCGGTACGCCTCGTCGATGCGGTCGAAGCTCGCGGCGCCCTCGCCGCGGACGAAGGCCCCGTCGAGGTGGCAGATCAGCCGGTCCAGGAGCGCGCCGTACGGCGGGCGCCCGTCGAGCAGCGCGCCCTCGATGTCGGCCGGCAGGCCGAGGCCGCTGAGGGCGTACTCCATCGGCCGGTTGACGAGCGACGGCAGCATCGAGAAGAGGCCGACGGTGAAGGCGTGGTCGGCGTTGAGCCCGGGCAGGCCCGTGGCGACGAGCTCCATCGTGCGCGCGCGCACGAGGGCGTCGGTGAGCAGCTCGTCGGGACGCGTGCCGCCGCCGGCGAGGGCGACGACGAGGGCCCAGCGGCGCGTCATGCGCTCGCCGATGAGGGTGATCGCGTCGCGCACCGTGCCGATCTCGCGCCGGCGCTTGAAGAAGGCCGAGTTGGCGTAGCGCAGCAGGCGGTAGCTGAGCTCGAGGTCGCGGGCGATGAGCGCCTCGAGGCGCGCGCTGTCGATGTCCGGTGCGAGCAGCTCGCCGGCGGTGGCCATCGCGCCGAGCTCCACTCCGGGTGCCTGGTCGAGCGCGGGCAGCGCCCGGAAGGGGCCCTGGAAGGCGTGGCAGCCGGCATCGACGCAGGCCTCGAAGACCTGGAAGGACGCGACGCCCACGGCGTGCACCTCCAGGCCGGCGGCGAGGAAGGGCCGGACCCGCCCTCCGACGGCGATCGGATATATGTCGGACATGTCGAGCCGCACGATCCCGACCTCGGGCAGGTGCGAGAGCGCGGCGGGCGAAGGCGGATCGACGGCGGCGAAGGCGTAGCCGTACCCGGCCAGGCGCGACACGGCGGCGACGACCTCCTCGTGGACGGTCGCGGCGGTCTCGACCTGCAGCACGACGCGGTCGGGGGAGACGGGCAGCATGTCCAGGCGCAGCAGCAGCGCCGGCGCCACGGTCAGGTAGGCGGGATGGTGCGGCGCCACGAGGTCGAGGTCGACGTCGGTGAACGCCTCCAGCAGGGCGCGCGCGCAGAAGCGCGCCGACGCGGGCGGCGCGTCAGGATCGCCGGTCAGGACCTCGTAGCCGATCACCGCGCGCGAGGCGTTGCAGACGGCCTGGCGCACGCTGACGACGCTCGTCGCAGCGCTGGATTCACGAGCGAAGGGAACCTTGATTCTCACCCTCGGAACCATCGGCCGAAGGGCCCGGGAATTGACCCCTCCGCTGCTACGCTCAACGCATGGGCCTCCTCGACCGTGCGCTGAATATCGGCGAGTCCAAGCAATTTCGCGAGTACGAGAAGCGCGTCGCCATCATCGGCGGCTTCGAGCCCGAGTTGGAGCTCGAGTCCGACGAAGAGCTGCGTCAGCGCTTCGAGGGGCTGCGCGAGCGCGCCCGGGAGGGCGAGTCGCTCGACGACCTGCTCCCCGAGACATTCGCCATCGTCCGTGAGACGGGCAAGCGGACCATGGGCATGCGCCATTTCGACGTGCAGCTGATCGGCGGGATGGTCCTGCACGGCGGCAACATCGCCGAGATGAAGACCGGCGAGGGCAAGACGCTGACCGCCACGCTGGCGGTCGTGCTCAACGCGCTGGCCGGCAAGGGCGTCCACCTGGTCACCGTCAACGACTACCTGGCCCGGCGCGACGCCGAGTGGATGAGCCCGATCTATCACGGGCTGGGCCTGACCGTCGGCGTGCTGCAGAACATGCAGTCCTACGAGGACAAGCACGTCGCCTACGGCTCGGACATCACCTACGGCACGAACTCCGAGTTCGGCTTCGACTACCTGCGCGACAACATGGCCACAGCGCTGGAGGAGAAGGTCCAGCGCGGGCACCCCTTCGGCGTCGTCGACGAGGTGGACAACATCCTCATCGACGAGGCGCGCACGCCGCTGATCATCTCCGGCGCGCCTGAGCAGGCGGCCGACCTCTACCAGCAGTTCGCCAAGCTCGCGCCCATGATGGAGGCGGGCAAGAAGCCCGAGGGCCTCGACCCCCGCTCCAAGAAGGACTACGTCTCCGACTTCGACTTCGAGTTCGACGAGAAGCACAAGCAGGTCTCGGTCACCGAGCGCGGCGTCGCCAAGGCGGAGAAGTTCCTCGGCATCGACCACCTCTACCGCGCCGAGAACGGTCCCCTCGTCAACCACCTCCAGCAGGCGCTGAAGGCCGAGTCGCTGTACAAGCGCGACGTCGACTACGCGGTGATCGACGGCGAGGTCCGCATCATCGACGAGTTCACGGGCCGCATCCTCGAGGGCCGGCGCTGGTCGGAGGGCCTGCACCAGGCGGTCGAGGCCAAGGAGGGGGTGCGCGTCCAGGAGGAGAACCAGACGCTCGCCACCATCACGCTGCAGAACTACTTCCGCCTCTACGACAAGCTCTCGGGCATGACCGGCACCGCCCTCACCGAGGCGACCGAGTTCATGAAGATCTACAAGCTCGGCGTGGTGCAGATCCCCACCAACCGCCCGATGGTCCGCGCGGACCGCAACGATCAGGTCTACAAGACCAAGGACGGCAAGTGGCACGCCGTCGCGTCCGAGATCGAGGAGCGCCACGAGCAGGGCCAGCCGGTGCTGGTCGGCACCATCTCGGTCGAGGTCTCGGAGCTGCTCTCCGAGCAGCTCAAGCGCAAGGGCATCCCGCACACGGTGCTCAACGCCAAGCCCGAGTACGCCGAGCGCGAGGGCGAGATCGTGGCCGAGGCAGGCCAGCCCGGCGCGGTCACCATCGCGACCAACATGGCCGGCCGCGGCGTCGACATCAAGCTCGGCGGCAACCCCGAGCACCTCACCGACCTCGAGCTGGCCAAGCTCGGCCTGCGCGCGGGCGATCCCGACTACGACGAGCGCTTCGCGGAGATCCTGCCGAGCATCGAGACGCGCGTGGAGGAGGGCCGCGAGAAGGTCGTCGACGCGGGCGGGCTGTTCATCATCGGCACCGAGCGCCACGAGTCGCGGCGCATCGACAACCAGCTGCGCGGGCGCTCCGGCCGCCAGGGCGATCCCGGCGAGTCGCGCTTCTTCCTCTCCGCCGAGGACGACCTCGTGCGCCTGTTCGCCGGGGACCGCATCTACCGCATCCTCGACCGCCTCGGCAGCACCGACGAGGAGGGCCATGAGGAGCCCATCGAGGCGGGGATGCTGACCAAGCAGATCGAGAAGGCCCAGCGCAAGGTCGAGGAGCAGAACTTCCTCATCCGCAAGCGCGTGCTCGAGTACGACGACGTCATGAACGAGCAGCGGCGGATCGTCTACGAGTACCGCGACCAGGTGCTCGAGGGCCGCGACATGGGCGAGCAGGCACGCTCGGAGATCGCGGGCGTCGTCGAGCGCCTCGTCGACGAGTACGCCGCCGCCGACTACGTCGAGGACTGGGACCTCGACGGGCTCTTCGTCGCGCTGGCGGACATCTACCCGGTGAGCGTCGACGCCGCCGAGATCACGAGCTCGAACCTCGGCCGCGAGGAGCTTGCCGAGCGGCTGTCCGGCGACGCCGTCGTGCTCTACGACCGCCGCGAGGGCGAGCTCGGCGAGGAGCTCATGCGGGCCCTCGAGCGCTATCTGCTGCTGCAGATCATCGATCAGCGCTGGCGCGAGCACCTCTACGACATGGACTACCTGCGCGAGGGCATCCACCTGCGCGGCTTCGCCCAGATCGATCCGCTGGTGGCCTACAAGAACGAGGCCTTCACGCTCTTCTCCGATCTGATGAACACGATCTGGTCGGACTTCTCGCGCATGATCTTCCACGTCGAGGTGCAGGTCGAGGGCGAGAACGGCGAGGCGCCGGAGCAGCAGTACACGCCCTCGGGCTCGTCCACCCGCGCGGGGCGGGTGTCGTACTCGGGCGGCTCCGGATCGGGCCAGGCCAGCGCGCTGGCCGAGGCCGCCGGTGCGGCGGAGGGCGACGCCGAGCCCCTGCCCGAGCCGGTCCAGCAGCGCCGTGTGGCCGAGGTCGAGCAGATCGGGCGCAACGACCCCTGCTGGTGCGGGTCGGGCAAGAAGTTCAAGCGCTGCCACGGCGCCTGACGCCGCCTCGCGCGAACGCATGACATCCCATCCCCACGGGCGGCGCCCGCGGGGATAGGGTCGTCGCTCAGGAGAAGACGACCCGAAAGGGGCATGTCGGATGAGCACTCACGCGCCGATGGCGCTCGAGCAGAACGTCGCCGAAGCGGTGGCGGCCCTCGCTCGCACCCTGTATCCCCACGTCGCGCTGCCCGACTCGGTCTATGCGCGCGTGCCGGCCAAGCTCGACGAGGCCGCCCGCGAGGACGCGGCGCAGGCGCGGACCATCAACGACGGCGTGGCCGACCTCGACCGGCGCGGCGACGAGCCCTTCGTCGCGCGCTCCGCCGAGCAGCAGCTCGCCGACGCCAAGGCCATCGCCGGCTCGGACTTCTTCGAGCTGGTGCGCTCCACCGCGGTGGTCGAGATCTATTCCGATCCGCAGACGTGGAAGCTGCTCGGCTACGAGGGCCCGGCCTTCGCGCAGGGCGGCTACGTCGACCGCGGTTTCAACGACCTCGACTGGCTCCCCGATCCCGAGCAGGAGGCGTGAGCGATGCCGCGTTTCGATGACAACGACTCGGATGTGGTGGTGGTGGTCGGGTCCGGCGCCGGCGGCGGCACGCTGGCCAACGAGCTCTGCCAGGGCGGCGTGAAGACGGTCGTTCTCGAGGCGGGCGCGCACCACAAGCCTGACGAGTTCATCGACGATGAGTGGCCGAGCTTCGGTCAGATCGCCTGGCTCGACGACCGCACGACCTCCGGGTCCTGGCGCGTGGCCACGGACTTCCCGAGCCTGCCCGCGTGGACGTGCAAGACGGTCGGCGGCACCTCGGTGCACTGGGCCGGCTGCTGCCCGCGCTTCAAGGACTGGGAGTTCCGCAACCGCTCCGAGCACGGCCCGGTCGACGGCACGAGCATGCTCGACTGGCCCATCGGGCTGGCCGACGTCGAGCCCTACTACGACCGCGCCGAGGACAAGCTGGGCGTGACGCGTACCAACGGCGTCCCGCCGCTGCCCGCCAACAACAACTTCAAGGTCATGGGCAACGGCGGCAAGCGCGCCGGCTTCAAGGACGTCAGCACCGGGCGCATGGCGATCAACTCCGTGCCGCGCGACGGCCGGCCGGCCACGATCCAGGACGGCTTCAACTTCCAGGGCGACCGCCAGCGGGCGCACTGGTCGACGTTGACCTCCGACCTGCCCAAGGCGGAGGCGACCGGCAAGCTCGACCTGCGGCCCTCCAGCCACGCGTTCCGCATCGCGCACAACGGCAACGGCAAGGTCACCGCCGTGCACTACTTCGACGCGGACGGCACCGAGCACGTGCAGAAGGCGCGCGCGGTGTGCGTGGCCGGCAACGCGATCGAATCGGCGCGGCTGCTGCTGCTCTCGGACTCGCCGCAGCACCCCGACGGCCTGGCCAACGCGTCCGGGCAGGTGGGGCGCAACTACATGCGCCACCTCACCGGCTCGGTCTACGGCGAGTTCGATCAGCCCGTGCGCATGTATCGCGGCGAGACGATGGCCGGGATCATCACCGACCAGGCGGGCAACGACCCGGACCGCGGCTTCATCGGCGGCTACTACATGCAGTTGCTGGCGCTCGGCCTCCCGTTCTACGCCGCCTTCCTGGACCCGGGCGGATGGGGCCCCGACTTCGCGGCGCGCATGGAGGCCTACGAGCGCGTGGCGGGCATGTGGCTCGTCGGCGAGGACATGCCGCAGGAGTCCAACCGCGTGACGCTCAACCGCGACGTGACCGACCAGCACGGCCTGCCCGTGCCCAACGTGCACTTCGACGACCACCCCAACGACGTCGCGATGCGCGAGCACGCCTACGAGTCGGGCGAGTCGGTCTACAACGCGGTCGACGCGGTGCGCGTCAACCGCGTGACGCCGTATCCGTCAACCCACAACCTGGGCACCTGCCGGATGAGCGCGGACCCGGCGGACGGGGTCGTCAACGAGTACGGGCGGGCGCACGACGTGCCCAACCTCTTCGTCTCGGACGGGTCGGTCTTCACGACCGGCGCCGCGGCGAACCCGACCCTGACCATCGTGGCGCTGGCCATCCGCCAGGCCGAGCACATGGTCGGCGAGATGAAGGCGGGCAGCCTGTGACGCTGTCGCTCGTCCATACCTGCGTGCGCGTGCGCGACATCGACGCGGCGGTGCGCTTCTACGAGCTGCTCGGCTTCGAACGCCGCGGCAAGCTCGACTTCGGGGTCGCCTTCAACATCTACATGGGCCTGCCCGGCGACGGCGACAAGCTCGAGCTGACGGTCAACGTCGGGCGCGAGGAGCCCTACGACCTCGGCGACGGCTACAACCACATCGCGCTGACGGTCGAAGACCTCGACGGCCTGCTCGCGAAGCTCGCCGAGGAGGGCATCGAGCCCGAGAAGCCGCCGTTCGCTCCCGGCGGTCGCGAGGAGGTCGGCCGGATCTGCTTCGTCGGCGATCCGGACGGCTACCGCGTGGAGTTGATCGACGGAGGCTCCTTCCCGACGCCGCAGGACCCGTAGCGACATCGCAGCGGCGCGGGCGGGTGGGAGGGTCCGATTCGCGCGCGCCGCTGCTAGCTTGGACGCCGGCCATGGCCGGACCGTCCGACGAACTTCCCATCCCCCAGCGCCTGCAGGCGATCACCGCTCAGTGGGACCAGCTGCGCGCGGGCTTCGACGACGCCGCTCTCGCGGCGCGCGTCGCCGAGCTCGAGGAGGCGATGGGTGCTCCGGGCTTCTGGGACGACCAGCAGTCCGCCGCGCAGGTGAGCGCCGAGCACTCGCGCACGACGCGGCGCCTGGAGCGCTGGCGCGGGTTGGCCTCCGAGGTCGAGGACCTCCAGGAGATGGCCGAGATGGCCGAGGAGGACGAGTCGGTCGCGGCCGAGGTCGCCGGTCAGATGACCGGCGTCGAGGGGCGCCTGGCCGAGCTCGAGGAGGAGCGCCTGTTCTCGGGGCGCTACGACACGGGCGACGCCCTGGTCACCGTCAACGCCGGCGCCGGCGGCACCGACGCCCAGGACTGGGCCGAGATGGTCCTGCGGATGATGATGCGCTGGGCCGAGCGCCGCGGCCTGCAGGTCGAGCTGCTCGAGGCCTCGCCGGGGGAGGAGGCGGGCATCAAGTCCGCGACCTTCCGAGCCACGGGCGAGAACGCCTACGGGCTCTTCAGCGCCGAGAAGGGCGTCCACCGGCTCGTGCGCCTGTCGCCCTTCGACGCCGCCCATCGCCGCCAGACGTCGTTCGCCGGGCTCGAGGTCGCGCCGGTGGTGGAGGACGTCGGCGACATCGAGATCGAGGACGACGACCTGCAGATCGACACGTATCGCGCGTCGGGCGCCGGCGGCCAGCACGTCAACAAGACCGACTCGGCCGTGCGCATCACCCACCGGCCCAGCGGGATCGTCGTGCAGTGCCAGAACGAGCGCTCGCAATCGGCCAACAAGGACACCGCGATGAAGATGCTCCGGGCCAAGCTGCTGGAGCGCGAGGAGGCCAAGCGCCGCGAGGAGATCGCGGCCGAGCGCGGCGAGGCCCAGGACGTCAACTTCGGCTCGCAGATCCGCTCCTACGTCCTGCACCCGTACACGATGGTCAAGGACCATCGCACCTCGTTCGAGGTCGGGGACGCCCAGCGCGTGCTCGACGGCGACCTCGACGGCTTCGTTCGCGCCGAGCTCATGCGCACCGCCGGTCACGAATGACCGAGCAGCCGGCCGCGCCCTATCTCGATGCGGTGATCGGGTACGGAACCCGCGGTCCCGGGCGCTTCCATGTCCCCGGCCACAAGGGCGGCCAGGGCGCCGACCCCGGGCTGCGCTTCGGCCTCGGCGACCGCGCGCTGTGGCTCGACATCCCGCAGGACATCTGGGGCGTCGACCTCGGGCCCTCGCCGACGCCCTACGAGGAGGCCGAGCGCCTGGCCGCCGAGGCCCACGGCGCCGCGCGCACGTGGTTCTTGACCAACGGCGCGACGCAGGGCAACCACGCGCTGTGCCTTGCCCTGGCGCCGCTCGGCACGCAGGTCGTGGCCCAGCGCAACTCGCACGCCTCGCTGGTCGACGGGCTCGTCCTCTCGGGCGGCGTGCCCGCCTTCGTACCGCCCGAGTACGACGCCGAGCTCGGCATGGCCCACGGCGTCGAGCCGGGCGCCCTGGAGCGCGTGCTCGCGGAGACGCCCGACGCGCGGGCGGCGTTCATCGTCTCGCCCACTTACTACGGGATGGCGGCCGACGTGGCCGCGTGCGCCGAGGTGGCTCATGCCGCGGGCGTGCCGCTGGTCGTCGACCAGTCCTGGGGCCCGCACTTCGGCTTCCACGAGGCGCTGCCGCCCAGCGGTCTCTCGGAGGGCGCCGACGCCGTGCTCACGAGCACCCACAAGATCGCGGGCTCGCTGACCCAGAGCGCGATGCTCCACGTCGGCCACAGCGACCGCATCGATCCGGCGGCCGTGGCCCGCGCCATCCGCCTGGTGCGCTCGACCTCGCCCTCCTCGCTGCTGCTCGCCTCGCTCGACGGCGCGCGGCGCCAGATGGCCCTGCACGGAGAGCAGTTGCTGCACGAGACGCTCGACGCGATCGAGGCGTGTCGCGACAAGCTGGCGACGATCCCCTGCATCGGGCTGGTCGACTCGAGCTTCGTCGGGCGCCCCGGGATCGCCGGCTACGACCCGCTGCGCATCGTCGTCGACGTGCGCGAGACCGGCCGCACCGGCTACGAGGTGGCCGAGGCCCTGCGGCGCTCCTACGACGTGATCCCCGAGCTCGCCACCCAGGCCACGATCGTCTTCCTCGTCGGCCTGGGCGAGCGGCGCAAGACGCTCCTGCGCCTGGCGGGCGACCTCGAGGAGACCGTCAAGCGGATCGCCGTCGAGGGCTCGATCTCCCCGATCGTCCGCCCGCCGGCCACGCTGCGCAACGAGATGGCGGTCGCGCCGCGCGCCGCGTTCCTGGGCGAGGCCGAGGAGGTGGCGGTCGACGACGCGGTCGGCCGCGTCTCCTGTGAGTCGATCGCCGGCTACCCGCCGGGCATCCCGGCCCTTCTCCCGGGCGAGCGCATCTCGGCGGAGACGGTCGACTACCTGCGTGAGCTCGTCGCCAGCGGCGCGCGGCTGCACGGCGCGAGCGACCCGCGCTTCGAGCGGGTCCACGTGCTCGTCGAGGGCTGACCTACTCGCCCGGGCGCAGCACCCTGTCAGCCACGGCCAGGCACGGCGGGATCAGCTTCACCGCCACCACGAAGGGCAGCAGCACGATGGCGGTCCAGGGCGTCATGCAGGCCAGGCTCCTGGTCCTAGGAGCGCGGCGAGGGCGTCGCGAATACGCCGTCATCGCGACGCCAGCGCGCGGCGCTGCGCCCTCGCCACGAGCATGCTCAGCGTGCGCTCGTCGGCGCCGCCGACGTTGGCGAAGGCCACCGCATGGCGTGTGGCCTGGCGCTCGCTGCGGATCGGGGTCGCCGCCAGGCTCACCGGCTTGCGCTCGCCGCAGTCGATCGAGACCGTCAGCTCGTACGGGGGCGCGTACGGCGCCTCGGTCTGCAGCAGCGCCCCGCCGATCGACAGGTTCAGCGTCGTGCACGCCACCGAGCCGGTGCCCGGGCGGTCGATCGTCGCGCGGAGGGCGACCGCGACGCGGAACGTCTCGCGCCGCTGCGCGTAGCTCAGGCCCTTGGCGTTGGGCAGGAAGCGCGTCCCGCGCTCGTCGATCGCGAGCGCGCCTGCGAGCAGCACGCCGCCGAAGGTCGCGTTGAAGGTCAGCCGCGCAGGCCCGGCCGGGAGCCGGGCGCCGTGGACGTCGAGCACGATCGCTGCGCCGTCGGTTCCGAGCACGACGGCGACGAGGTTGACATTGCCGGCCACGACCCGAGCGAGCTGGCCGGCGTCTGGAAGAGGCGCGCTCACGCCACTGTTATCGGCGCACGGCGGGCCCGGATGAGCCGTCGGCCGCGATCATGGCCGCCAAGACCCACTGGCGGCGGTCGCCCACAGCGGCGCGAGCCTCGTCATGGCCTGGGCCGGGCAGTCGGCGGTGTCGCGGTCAGCATCGATCGCTGATCGCGCCCGCGGGGCCCGGCGCACCGCGCACGTCATGCTGCATGGATGAACGACTCGCAGCAACAGCGCAGCGCGCTCGTCTTCGGCGCGCGCAACCTGGGCCGGGGGGTCATCGAGCGCCTGCGCGCCGACGGCTGGGCCGTCGCCGCCGTCGCGCGCTCGGAGTCGACGCTGGCCACCGCGGAGGCGGCGGGCGCCCTGGCCATGCGGGGCGACATCACCGACCCGGACAGCATCCGCGAGACGCTCACGAAGACGGCCGAGGCGCACGGCGCGGTCGACCTGGTGGTCAACGCCGCGTCCGCCTACGGCGGCACGCGCAGCGGCCCGTTCGGCGGCGGGCCGCTGGCCGAGGCCGCGCCGACCGCATTCGACGACTGGGCGGCGGCGCCCGGTCGCGCAGCCTTCACCTTCCTCTCGGCCGCCGCGCGCTTCGCGGTCGAGCAAGCCCGCCCCGCGACGCTCATCCAGGTCACCGGCGGCTCGGCGCGGCGCGCGATGCCGGGGCGGGGCCTGTGGGCTGCGGGCGCCTTCGCCGTGCGGGCCATCACGCAGGCGGCCGCGCTCGAGCTGCGCGAGCAGGGCATCCACGTCGCCCTGCTGATCGTCGACGCAGGCATCGAGCCCTTCGAGGGCGGCGGCCGTGAGGGCGTCGACCGCGCGGCGCTGGCGGACCCGCGCGAGATCGCCGACGCCGTGGCCTTCCTGGCCGATCAGGGCGCGCGCGCCGCGACGCACGAGCTGCAGGTCACGCCGCTGGCCGAGCGCTGGGTCCCGTGAGGCCGGCCTACCCGGTCCAGACCGATCGCCTGCTGCTGCGTCCCTTCGCGGCGAGCGACTTCGACGCCCTTCTGGCCATCCAATCGCGCGCCGACGTCGCGCGCTACCTCTACTGGGACCCGCGCACCGCGGCCGAGGTGCGCGAGACCCTCGACACCAAGGTCCGCGCCACGGCGATCGTCGCCGAGGGCGACTACCTCAGCCTCGCCGCGGTGCTGAGCGAGAGCGGCGAGATGATCGGCGATTGCACCCTGGGCTGGGCGAGCGCCGGGCATCGCCAGGCCGAGATCGGCTTCGTCTTCCACCCCGACCACCACGGCCAGGGCTACGCGACGGAGGCCGCCCGCGCGCTCCTCGCACTTGCGTTCGAGGAGCTCCGCGCCCACCGCGTCTTCGGGCGCCTCGAGGCGCGCAACACCGCGTCCGCGCGCGTGCTCGAGCGCCTCGGCATGCGCAAGGAGGCGCATCTCATCGAGAACGAGCACGTCAAGGGCGAGTGGCAGAGCGAGGTCGTCTACGCCCTGCTCGAGCGCGAGTGGGCTAGCCGGACCGGCGCAGCCTGCGCACGAGCGTGAACCACAGGGCGACGGGGATGAACGTCGCGCCCGCGAGCGAGCCGGCGGCGAAGCGCGCGAGCCGCACCGGTAGCGGCGGCGCGGGCTCCTCGGCGGCGAGGGCCGCCGCCGGCAGCGCGGGCGCCGCGCCCGCCCGCGGCTTGACGGCGGCGATCGCCACGGCGTAGCGATCCCAGCGCGGGTCCCACCAGTCGGGTGCGACGTGCACGCGCTCGATGGACTCGAAGCCCGCCCGCTCGAACCACGCGACGTACTCGTCCTCGGCGGGGAAGAGCATCCAGGCGTCCGAGAGCGCGCGCGCCAGGGGGTGCGTGCGCCGCAGCGGGCCGGCCAGCAGCGCGATGCCGCCCGGGCGCAGGACGCGGTAGGCCTCGGCGATGGCGCGCTGTGGATCGGGCCAGTACTCGATGCTGCCCGTCGAGACGTAGCGGTCGCGCGAGTCGGTGGCGAAGGGCAGCGCCTCGGCGTCGCCGATGACCTTCGCCACCCCGGCCAGCGCGCGCTTGCGCCGCGCGCGGGCCAGCTGGTGCGAGCTCTGGTCGAGCATCGTCACGCGCTCGGGGGCGACGCTGCGCACGATCGCCTCGGTCGCGAAGCCCGTGCCGGCGCCGACGTCGACGACGTCGAGCCCCGGGTCGTCCAGGCGGGCGAGCTCCAGCGCCTCGTCGCGCATCGGCGCGGTCCAGAAGAGCGGGTTGATCCAGCGGTCGTAGCCGAGCGAGACCACCCGGTAGAACCAGCGCGCCTCGGCCTTGTGCTGGATGAAGCGCACGATCTAGCCGACGAGGTAGGCGAGCGGGACGAGCAGGTACTCGCAGAAGAACAGCTGCCACACGCGCTGGTAGAAGCCGGCGAAGGCGACCGGGTCGCTCGGGTCGAGGCGCAGCGCCCAGCGCCACAGCGCAACCAGGCCGAGCAGCTGGCCGGCCACGAGCACAACCGCGTTGGCGTCGTCGAGCAGCAGCGGCCCCGCGACCGCCATCCCGAGCCCGCCGAGGGTGAGCGCCCCGACGCCGACGGCCAGCACGGGCCGCGGCCCGAGGCGCACGGAGAAGGTGGCGATCCCGAAGCGCCGGTCGCCCTCGATGTCGGGAACGTCCTTGAGCACCGCGATGGCGAAGGAGAAGGGCACGGTCACGGCGATCAGGGCCCACACGCCTGCGCTGACCGGCGTGCCGGCGATGTGGAGCCAGACACCCAGGTTGACCACCAGCGAGCGCACCAACGTGATCGATCCCGCGGCCAGCGCCGGGTAGCGCTTGAGCCGCAGCGGCGGGCACGAGTAGGCCCAGCCGATGGCGAGCGCGACGCTCACGGCAACCGTCTCGGCGACGCCCTGTGTGATCGCCATCGCCATCGGCGCGATGGCGGCGACCGCCACGATCCGCCGGGCCGCCTCGAGCGACAGGTCCCCCGCCGCGATCGGCAGCCAGGGCTTGTTGAGCCGGTCGATCTCGACGTCCTCGATCTGGTTGATCCCGGTGATGAAGACGTTCACGCACAGGCCGGCCAGCAGGGTCCACAGCAGGTCGACGGCGTCCGACGCGCGGCCCAGCGAGGCCGCGATCACGTAGAGGCCGACGATCGACAGCGAGGTCCCGATCAGGGTGTGTGGGCGCCCGAAGCGCCACAGCACGCGCAGCGCCCACACCGCCGCTCGCGGGGACGCCCGTCTCACCGCGACCGGGGGGCGACTCATCGGAGAGAAAGCTACCGGCCCTGTGGCAGCATGCGCCGATGCTGGCCGCCTATCGCACCACCGGCGCCGACCCGCCCTACGGCGACCCGCGTGGCTATCACGGCGTCGCCATGGAGGGCCACTTCTGGCGCTTCACGCAGCCGCGGACCGGCGCCGTCGTGGTCGTCATCCTCGCCATCAGCCGCGACGCGCAGGGGCGTCCGTGGGCCATGGCCTCGCTGGCGGCGCACCCCGGGGGCGCAGTGCGATCGGCCACGCTGCCCGACGCGTGGGCGGCGCCGCGCGGCCTGGGACTGCGCGCGGGGGATGCCTTCGCCGCCGACGAGCGCTCGCTGCACGTCGACCTCTGCGAGGACGGCCGCCTGAGCGTCGCCTTCTCCGACCCGCTGCCGTGGCCGCGGCGGGCCTTCGGCGCGCTCGGGCCGGCCCAGGCGGTGCCGGGCCTCAGCCAGTACTGGCACCCGTGGCTGCTGCGTGCGCGGGTCAGCGGCAGCGCGCGCGTCGGCACCGACGCCATCGACCTCGACGGCGCTGTCGTCTACGCCGAGAAGAACTGGGGCGCGGGCGGCATGCCGCCGGCGTGGTGGTGGGGCCAGGCGCACGGCTTCGACCGCCCCGACGTGTGCGTCGCCTTCGCCGGCGGCCGCGCGGGACTCGGCCCCCTGCGGGCCACCGCGACGGCGCTCGTGGTGGCGGTCGGCGACGAGGTCCGCAGCGTCGTGCGCCCGCTACGCCCGCTGCGCGTCGCCGTCGACGATCGCGGCTGGCGGCTGGCCGGCGGCGGCATCGAGGTCGAGGCCCATGCCGACGGCATCGCCCCGCACCTGCTGCCCGTACCGGTCCCGCACGAGCGCCGGCGCCTCGACGACTGGGCGCCGCAGCACCTCACCGGCTCGCTGCGCGTGGGCGTGCGCCGCCGCGGGCGCACGCTCTACGAGGGCACGTCGCTGCTCGCCGGCCTCGAGCGCGGCCGGGGGCATCTCGGCTGAGAGCTGCCTCGGCGCTAGCCGCGCTGCGGGATCTCCTGGACCGCCCAGCCGTTCCCGTCGGGGTCCTTGAAGAACACGAACCGGCCCCAGGGGAACTCCTGGACCTCGCCGACCTCGACGCCGCGCTCGACGAGTTGCGCGCGGGCGGCGTCGGCGTCGGAGACGACGAGCTGCAGGCCCTGAACCGAGCCGGGCTCCGTCTCCATGATGCCGGTGCCGATCGCGATCGAGCACAGCGATCCCGGGGGCGTGAGCTGCACGAAGCGCATCTCGTCGCTGACCTGGTGATCGTGGTCGGCGTTGAAGCCGACCTGGTCGACGTAGAAGGCCTTCGCGCGGTCCACGTCGGTGACGGGGACGGCGACGAGCTCGAGCTTCCAATCCATCAAGCGCTGCCTTTCGTGCGGAGGGATGTCAGCCCACGCTAACGACGATTTAGGTCAGTTTCCGTCCGCAATCAGGCGAGCGTCGCCTCGAGGCCGCGGACGTCGCCCTCCTCGTCGCGGAGCACCTCGACGTCGACGTAACGCAGGCCCGCGAGGTCGTCGCGCAGCGCATCGGCCTGCTGGCCGCCGAGCTCGAGCAGCAGGGCGCCGCCGTGGCGCAGGAAGCGCGGGCTGTCGGCCACGACGCGCCGCAGGAGCCCGGTCCCATCCTGGCCCCCGTCGTAGGACAGCGTGGACTCGAAGGTCAGGGTGTCGCGCTGCAGCAGCGGCAGGTCGGGCGTGGGGACGTACGGCACGACGCCGACGACCACGTCGACGCGTCCCTCCAGCGCGGGCGCCAGCGGCGCGAGGAGATCGCCGCGGTGGGCGTCGACGCCGTTGCGCCGGGCGCAGGCCACGGCGCGCTCGTCGGCGTCGGTCGCCACCACGCGAGCGCCCGGGCGCCGCGCCGTCAGGGTCTTGGCGATCGCGCCGGCCCCCGTGCAGACGTCGACGGCCGCCCCGTGCGCCGGCAGGCGCTCCACTGCGCGCAGCGCCAGCGCCTCGCTCTGCCAGCGCGGGACGTAGACGCCGGGATCGACGGCGACCTCCAGGCCGCAGAACCAGACGCTGCCGGTGATCCAGGCCAGCGGCTCGCCGGTGAGGCGGCGGGCGACGAGCGCGTCGAGCAGCTCGGGGTCGTCGGCCGCGCGGGCCAGCAGCTCGTCGGCCTCCTCGTCGGCGGCGACGAACCCGGCGTCGGCCAGCAGCTCGGCGAGCGCTGTGGGATCGCTCGGCGCGGGCACCGCTAGCCGGCGCGCTCGGCGGCGAGGGCGAGCGCCTCGCCGCCGATGAGCCGCTCGAAGACCCCGATCACGACCCACAGCGAGCGCAAACGCAGCGCGGCGCGGCGGTCGAGCGGGGCCACGCGCGCCTCCGAGTGGATGGTGCTGCCGTCGCCGTCGCGATCGACCCAGTTGGCGATCATCACGCGCACGGTGCCGGGCTCCGACCACGCGCGGAAGTCCTCAGGGCCATCGAGGCGCGGGTAGTCGCGATGGAGCGTCCAGATGCGCCCGCACAGCCCCGAGATCGACCAGTGCTCGCCCTCGTCGAGGACGCAGAACGGATACGCGGCCAGGAGCTCGCGGAAAGTCTGGTCGGTGCGGGTGTCGGGGATGCGCCAGCGCACGAGCCGCCCCAGCGAGTGCGCCTCGGACATGCAGACCTCGTTGGCGGCCGCCCACAGACGCTCGGGCGCCGCGTGCGAGCGGCGGCGGTGGCGCGTGCGCACGGCGAACTCGGGCAGCCAGGCGTCGAGGGTCGCGTGATCCACGGCCGCGCACGGTACCCACCGCTCGCCGTCCACGAGCAGCCGCCCATCGGCAAACCGAAATATGGTGCGGACGTCGGGGGTACGCGCAACCACATGTCACGGAAGACAGTCCTGCTCATCCTCGCCCTGCTCGCGCTCGTGCCCGCCACCACCGCGTGGGCGGCGATCAGACAGGGCACGCGACTCGCCGACACCCTGCGCGGGACGCCCGGCAACGACATCCTGCGCGGCGAGGGCTCGCGCGACGCGCTCTACGGCAACGCGGGCAACGACCTGCTCTCCGGCGGCAGCGCGGCCGACCGCCTCTACGGCGAGGCGGGCGACGACGAGCTCGACGGCGGCTCGGGCAACGACCGCCTCGAGGGCGGCGACGGCAACGACCGCCTGCTCGGGGTGACCGGCAACGACGTGCTCGACGGCGGACCCGGCAACGACGCGCTCGACGGCTTCGACGGCGACGACATCCTGCGCGGCGGCGATGGCAACGACTTCCTCGGTGAGTCGCGCTTCGGCGACGACCGCGAGATCAACGGCGGCCCCGGCGACGACGTCCTGATGGGCAACGCCGGCGCCGACAAGGTCATGCTCGGGGGCGACGGCAACGACCTGCTCTCCGGCGGGACGGGCAACGACGGCCTCGACGGCGGTCCCGGCAACGACATCCTGTTCGCCGGCTCGGGCCAGTACCAGGGCCTGGCGGCGGTGGGCGGCGACGGCGACGACACCCTCGTCGACACCGGCTCAGGCACTCTCGACGCCGGCCCCGGCAACGACATCCTCTGGCAGGTCGGGGCCAAGGGCCTCGCCATCCTGCAGGGCGGGGAGGGCGACGACCAGCTCTTCGTCGGGACGGGCACCGGGAGCGCCGACTGCGGCCCCGGCAACGACGTCGCCTTCCTCACCCCCGCCGCTCAGGCCGCGGACGCACGCCATCAGCTCGATCGCCGGCGCATCGGCTTCACGGGCTGCGAGAGCATCCAGCCGGCGCCGGTGGGCGCCGAGCCGCCCACCTTCGCGGGCATGGCCGACACCTACAAGGCGCTCGGCGTGCCGTGGGACGACGATGTCGTCGCCAAGGCCCTGGCCTACGAGCAGATGGACGCCTGCCAGCGCAAGAACTCCGCCTGCCCGGGCACCGACGGGCCCGAGCGCATCGTCGGCACTGATCGCGACGACCACATCGACGGCCAGGGCGGCGACGACTTCCTCGAGGGCGCCGGCGGCAACGACGTCCTCGCCGGCGGCCGCGGACGCGACTCGCTCTTCGGTCGCACCGGCAACGACCGCCTCGACGGCGGCCTCGGCGGCGACGAGATCGAGGGCGGCCGCGGTGACGACACGATCATCGGCGGCGACGGCTCGGACGAGATCAACGGCGGGCTCGGACGCGACACGATCAACGCGGGGCCCGGCAACGACACCATCCGCGCGGTGGGCGGCGGCACCGACGTCATCGACTGCGGTCCGGGGCGCGACCGCGTCGAGAAGGACAGCCGCGACCGTATTCGCAACTGCGAGATCGTGCTCTGACAAGTGCGTGACGCGCCCGCCTTATGCGGGTCGTGTCAGGTGAAGGTGTCTCCCGGCGACTCCACACGACGGTCCCGCTTCCGGCGCGACCAGTCGTTCGAACGGGGATAGGTGGGGGTCCCGCTTCCGGCGGGACCCCCCGACCGTTCGCCGGGCGCCGCCTACCATGCGGTCGATGGGGATCGAGCACACCCAGCTCGAGCCGCTCGTCCGCCGCGCGCTGGCCGAGGACGTCGGCTCCGGCGACCTGACGACGCAGGCCACCGTGCCCGTGGGCGCGCAGGCGCGGGCGCGGATCACCCAGAAGGAGCCGGGCGTGCTGTACGGGCTCGACGCGGCACAGCTCGCGTTCGCCCTGCTCGACCCCGGCGCGCGCTTCGTCGTGCTCGCCGAGGAGGGCGTGTGGCGCGCCGGCGGGCCCGTGCTCGACATCGAGGGCGAAGCCGCGGCGCTGCTCGGCGCGGAGCGCACCGCGCTGAACCTGCTGCAGCGCCTGAGCGGCGTGGCGACGCTGACCGCACGCTACGTCGAGGCGGTCCGCGGCACCCGGGCGCGCGTCCTCGACACCCGCAAGACCACGCCGGGGCTGCGCCTGCTCGAGAAGGCGGCCGTGGCCGCGGGCGGTGGGACCAACCACCGCATCGGGCTCTTCGACGCGGTGCTCATCAAGGAGAACCACGCCGCGATGGCGGGCGGGGTGGGAGAGGCGGTGCGCAAGGCGCGTGCCGGCGCCCCGGCCGGCACCCTGGTGGAGGTCGAGTGCCGCGACGACGCCGAGGTCGAGGAGGCCCTGGCCGCGGGCGCCGAGCGGATCCTGCTGGACAACATGAGCCCGGCGCAGATGCGCGCGATCGTGGACCGAGTGGACGGTCGCGCGGAGCTCGAGGCCAGCGGTGGGATCGACCTCGAGACGATCAGGGACGTCGCAGAGACCGGGGTAGACTTCGTATCGGTCGGTGCCCTCACCCACTCGGCCCCCTCCCTCGACCTCTCACTTCTCCTGGAGCCCGCGCCGTGAACCTCCCCATGGCCCCGCTTGACACCCCGCCGGACCTCGCGCCCGAGGACGTAGCCGCCCTTCAAGACGAGGTTCGCGAGCTCGCGCGCGCGCGCGACGCCGTCATCCTCGCCCACAACTACCAGGTGCCCGAGGTGCAGGACGTCGCCGACTACGTCGGCGATTCGCTCGGCCTCTCGCGCCAGGGCGCGGCGACCGACGCCACGACGATCGCCTTCTGCGGCGTGCACTTCATGGCCGAGACTGCGTCGATCCTCTCGCCGGACAAGACGGTCCTCATCCCCGATCTCGACGCCGGCTGCTCGCTGGCGGACTCGATCACGCCCGCCCAGCTGCGCGCCTGGCAGGCCGGCCATCCCGGCGCGATCACGGTCATGTACGTCAACACGACGGCCGAGATCAAGGCGCTGACCGACTACTGCGTGACCTCGGCGAACGCTGTGCCCGTCGTCGAGCACATCCTGCGCGAGCACGGATCGGACACGGAGATCCTCTTCGGTCCCGACATGTTCCTCGGCGCCTATGTCGAGAAGACGATCGGGCGGGCGCTGCACGTGTGGGACGGCGAGTGCCACGTGCACGCCGGCATCCGCCCGGCGGACATCGCGCGCACGCGTGCCGAGCACCCAGGCGCCGACTTCCTCATCCACCCCGAGTGCGGCTGCTCGACCTCGATCATGGAGTACGTCGCTGCCGGCGACGTCGACGCCGAGGGCGTGCACATGCTCTCCACGGGCGGCATGCTCACCTACGCCAACGAGCGGGCGGGCCACGGCGGCACGGCCATCATGGCCACCGAGACCGGGATGCTGCACCCGCTGCGCATGGCGGCGCCCGACGTCGACTTCATCGCCGCCAACGAGCGCGCGTCCTGTCGCTACATGAAGATGATCACGCTGACCAAGCTGCGCGACGGCCTGCGCGACGGGGTCTTCGAGGTGCGCGTGCCCGAGGCGATCGCCGAGCGTGCGCGCGTGCCGATCGAGCGCATGGTCGCCATCGGTTAGCCGGGCTTGGCTGGTCCGAACACGTTCGCCGGCGCGACGCTGGACCGCGCAGGGCCGCGCCGGGGCGACGAGCCGTGGCTGGCCGCGCGGCTGGCCGATCCCGCGACGCGCGTCGTGGCGGCCAGCCGGTCGGGCGTGGTCGTCGACCGGGAGCGCCCGCGGCTGTTCGCGCTGGACGAGCTCAAGCCGGCCGACGGCGTCGACCTCGTGCTCCTCGGCGTCGACGGCGACGGTCGCGCGCTCTTCGCCGCCGACCCGGGTGACGACTTTCCCGGCGAGCGTAGTGGCCTGCGCGACCTCGCCCCGGTCCTGTCGCAGTCCGACGGCGGGATGATCGCCCACGCGGTCGCGCTGCTGAACTGGCACCGCCGCCACCGCTTCTGCTCGAACTGCGGGGCGCCCTCCGAAAGCCGCGAGGCGGGCCACATCCGCCGCTGCCCGGAGTGCGGGACCGAGCACCATCCGCGCACCGACCCGGTGGTGATCATGCTCGTCCAGGACGGCGACCGCGTGATCCTCGGCCGTCAGCGGACGTGGCCGGCGGGCCGCTACAGCGCGCTGGCGGGCTTCGTCGAGCCGGGGGAGAGCCTCGAGGAGGCCGTGGCGCGCGAGGTGCTCGAGGAGACCGGCGTGCGCGTCGCCGAGATCATCTACCGCTCCTCGCAGCCCTGGCCTTTCCCGGCCTCCCTGATGCTCGGCTTCATCACG
Organism: uncultured Actinomycetes bacterium; assembly: GCA_963807305.1. Classification (GTDB taxonomy): domain Bacteria; phylum Actinomycetota; class Thermoleophilia; order Solirubrobacterales; family Solirubrobacteraceae; genus JAOPZW01. Next base: position 140,296 of record CAWEBN010000008.1, on the reverse strand, counting down.
GGCTGGGCGGACGGCGAGCCCGCCGTCGGCGACGGCGAGCTCGAGGACGTGCGCTGGTTCACGCGCGAGGAGATCGTGAGCGGCGAGGTGCGGCTGCCGCCGCCCACGGCCATCGCCCGGCGCCTCATCGACGAGTGGCTCGGCGACGACAAGGCGCCGGACGCGGCCGGCGGGCTCGCTGTCTAGCCGACGAGCTCGATCTTCTCGAAGACGAGGCCGGCCGGCGTGGCCCTCAGCTCGGCCTCGCTCACGACGGCGCCGGCCGTCAGCTTCGTGACGTCGCAGCCGGCCTGCTGGCCGCGCTCGTCGTCGTCGCCCTGGTCGTCGTCGCCCTGGTTGTCGTCACCGGGACCCTGGTTGTCGCCGCCATGGTGCCCTCCGTCGCCGCCACCGTCGTCGGCCGCGCGCGCCGCGGGCGCGGTGGTCGTGGGCGTCGTCGCGGTGTCGTCGCACTCGATCTCGGTGTCGGCGTCGACCGTGCCCTTGACGTCGTCGCCGTTGAAGAGGTGGACGGTGAGGACGCCGCCGGTGAACGAGGCGACCTGGCCGGCCTTCTCCTTGCCGTCGGGGACGCCGTCGTTGTCGGTGTCCGCGTCGCGCGGGTTGTCGCCGGCCATGAACTCGGCGCGGTTGCGCAGGCCGTCGTGGTCCTGGTCGCGCTTGGCCTGGTTGACCTTCAGGCTGAGATGATGCGCGCGCTCCCAGCGGTCGGGGATGCGATCGCCGTTGCGGTCGCCGTGACTGCGGGCGATGCTCGCGCCGGGGAAGACGAGCGCTGCCGCGCAGGTCGCGACGAGCAACAGCAGGGTGCGAACGGTTCGATGGCTCATGCCGGTTGGGACACACGCCCGCGGCGTGCGTCACGCACGAGCCAGATCAGTCGCCGCCCGAGCCGTCGCGGCCGGAGCCGCTGCCGCCGGAGCCCCCGTCGCCGGAGCTGCCGCTGCCCGAAGAGCCCGAGCCGTCGCCCGAGGTGGAGGGTGGCGGAGGGATGGTGGCCGTGGGGGCGGCGCCGTCGCCGTCGGTGACGGTCGCCGGCTGCGTCGCGGGAGCGATCGTCGCGCCATCCTTGCCGGAGCTGCTCTTGCCGGAGCTGCCGCTGCCGGAGTGCTCCGTCCCCGACCCGACGTCGCCCGAGCTCCCCTCGCCCGACGAGCCCTTCCCGGACGAAGCGCCCGACCCCGACCCGGAGCCACTCGAGTGCGACTCGCCGGAGGAGCCGCCCGAGCCCGAGTCGTCCGACCCCGAGCTCCCCGAGCCCGAGTGCTCGCCGGAGCTTTCGGAGTCCGAGCCGTCCGAGCCCGAGCCACTCGAGCCGCTCGAGCCCGAGCGGTGGGCGGTCGAGCCGTGGCCCGAGTGGTCGGCCGACGAGCTGCCGGCCGCGGGGGTGTGCGCGGCGTGGTCGGCCACCGGGCCGCCCTGGGCGCCCGCCTGATGAGCGGCGGCGGCCGGCGCCGGTGTGAAGGACACGGCGCGCCGGACGACCGACTGGCGATGGGCCTCGGGCGCGGCCGAGGCGGCCTTCGCGCGCGCCGGCTGGTGGTCGCCGCGCAGCGCGGGGCCGCCGGCCACGACCGCTCCCGCGGCGAGCACGGCGGCGCTCGCCTTGATCGCCACGCCCGCGCTGCCGGCGCCGACCGCCACCTCGGCGACGCGCGCCGCGGTGGCCTCCTGGCCGCCGGCCAGCCACGACATCAGGGGGTAGGGCGTGAGCGCCGTGGCGGCGGCGCGCAGGGTGGTGCGTGCGCGCAGCAGGAGCTGGCGCAATGCACCGTCGCTCATGCCGAGCTCACGGGCGACGTCGGCGTGCGGGCGATCGGCCACGGCGATCGCCACGAGCGCGGCGCGCTGGCGATCGGGCAGCGCCTCGATGCCGTCCAGGGCCGCGCGCAGCTCCTCGCGGCGCTCGACCTCGGCCTCGAGGCTGATCGCCGGCAGCTCGGCGGCGACCGGCGGCAGTGCCGAGCCGGCGGCGCGCAGCGTGTTGAGGGCCTGGTTGTGCGCGATGCGGTACAGCCACGGGCGCAGGTCGCGCACGTCGGTGCCGGCGCGCAGGGCCTGCCAGGCGCGTACGAAGCTCGCCTGCAGAACGTCCTCGGCCAGCGGCTCGCTCAACAGCCGGCGCAGATAGCGCTGCAGCGGCCGGCGGTAGCGCTCGACGATGGCCTCGAAGGCGCGGTCGTGGCCATCGGCCGCGAGCGCCACGAGACGGCTGTCACTCTGGGTGCGCAGCAACGGTGTGGACAGCAGAGGCGCCATGACCGTGAGACCACGGTAGCGCCGCTACGTCACGCGAGCAGGTCGAACCCGACGTCGCTGACCCGTCGCACGAGCGGCAGGCTCTCGCGCTTGCGCTCGAACTCGAGCGGCGTGTAGCAGTGCACGTCGGCGTGATCGCCCATCTCGGCCGCGTCCCACAGCGCCCCGCACTGATAGACGCGCTCGAGCCACGGCACGCCGTCGAACCGCTCCGACACGAGGAGCACGACGTACTCGGGCCCGCGCTCGCGCTGCGGCGCCGCGCCGCGCGCGTCGTCGGCGCGCGCCCCGCCGAGCAGCGCGCGCGACAGCGGCCAACGGTCGCTCACGCGCGAGACGTAACGGGACAGCTCACGCTCGTTGAGGGCCTCGGCCACCGGCACGAGAGCATTCTGACCGACCCGGACGCCCCCAGCCAGCGGGTTTAACAGGATCAGAACTCGTCGCTCTCGTGGGGGCCGACGCAGGCCACCGCGAGCTTGTCGGGGTCGACGGTGCGGGCCGCCTCGACGACCTCGTCGAAGGTGACCGCGTCGAGCAGGGCGATGGCGGCGTCGGGATCGATGTCCTCGTCGAAGACGATCCGCTGGTTGGCCGCGTAGCGCGCCACCGCGTTGGTGTTCTCGAAGGCCAGGACCCGCCGGCCGGCCGCGTAGGCGCGCGCCCGCTCGACCTCCGCGGGCGTGGGCCCGTCGGCGGCCAGTTCGCCCACGATCTCCCGCATGCGCGTGTAGGCCTCGGCGCACTTGCTCGACTCGAGGCCCGAGCCCAGCTGCAGCACGGGCACGTCGGCGTACGCGTGATCGGCGGCGTAGACCGAGTAGCACAGGCCGCGCTGCTCGCGGATCTCGTCGAACAGGCGCGAGCCCATCGAGCCGCCCAGCAGCGTCGCGTAGATCGTGAAGGCGGCGCGGGCCTTCGGGTCGTCGACGGGCACCTGCGGGCGGTAGCTCATCCGCAGGTGCGACTGGTTGGTGTCGCGCTGCTCGACCAGCGTCCTGGGCTCGAAGGGTGGCGCCGGCACGTAGGCCTCGGGCTGGGGCAGGTCGGGGAAGCGGGCGAAGAGCTCGTCGACCTTGCCGTTGGCGGGCAGGTGCTCGACGTTGCCGACGACGAAGGCGCCGCCGCGCGCACCGGACCAGCGGCGCTCGCGGAAGGCCACGATCGCGTCGCGCGAGAAGGTCCGCAGGTGGTCCTCGGGGCCCAGCACGGTGCGGCCCAGCGGGTGGTCGCCGAAGTGCGCGCGATCGATCAGCTCCTCGGCCACGGCGGCGGGCTGGTCCTTGTAGCGCTGGATCTCCTGGATGACGACACCGCGCTCCTTGTCGAGCTCGGCCGGGTCGATCTTCGGACGCCCGACGAAGTCGGTGAGCAGGTCGATCGCTTCCATGGCCGACTCGGCGCGAACGGTGATGTGGAAGGCGACGAGGTCGTGCGAGGTGTAGGCGTTCAGCGAGCCGCCCATGCGCTCCGCGGTCTCGTTGACCTTGCGGTAGTCGTCGTAGATCTGGCCGCCCTTGAACACCAGGTGCTCCAGGAAGTGCGCCATCCCGTTCTCCTCCGGGCGCTCGGTGCGCGCGCCGGCGTCGAAGGCCACGAGGACCGTGGTGGCGCGGGTGCCGGGCAGGGCGACCCGATGGACCGGCAGGCCGTTGGTGGCGACGGACGAGGTGATCTGCGGCATCGTGAGTTGACGATAGCGGGGCGGTGAGGCGGGCTTTCGGCGCGATCTCACGCCGCGAGGGCGCGCCGCGTTGACCGACTATGAGCACCGCTACGACGCAGACCATCGCCGGCCGCATCGAGGACCTCGACTGGCCGGCGCTCACCACGCGCATGGACGAGGACGGCTTCGTCCAGACGCCACCCGTGCTCGGCGCCGGAGAGTGCCGCGAGCTGGCCGCACGCTTCGAGGACGGGCGCTTTCGCTCGACCATCGACATGCGCCGCTACCGCTTCGGCGAGGGCGAGTACAAGTACTTCGACGCGCCGCTGCCCGAGCTCATCGACGGCGCGCGCCATGCGCTCTATCCGCCGCTGGCGGCGCTGGCCAACGAGTGGGCGCAGCGGCTGGGCGAGCCCGACGACTTCCCGCTCGAGCTCGACGACTTCCTCGCCCGCTGCCACCGCGCCGGCCAGCGGCGCACGACGCCGCTGATCCTGCGCTACCACGAGGGCGGCCACAACACCCTGCACCAGGACGTCTACGGCGAGGTCGCCTTCCCGCTGCAGGTCGTGACCATGCTCGACCGCCCGGGCGAGGACTTCGAGGGCGGCCAGTTCGTCCTGCTCGAACAGCGCCCGCGCGCGCAGTCACGCGCGCACGTCATCGATCTCGAGCGCGGCGCCTTCCTGATCTTCCCGACTCGCCACCGCCCGGTGCTGGGCACTCGCGGCCACTACCGGGCGAACATGCGCCACGGGGTGGCCACGGTGCGCTCCGGCCGGCGCACGACGCTCGGCGTCATCTTCCACGACGCCGCTTGAGCTCGACCTCGACGCCATCGAGGAGGCGGTCCAGCCCGCGTTCGAAGCGCCCCTGGTCGAGGGCCATCTCAGCGAGGTCCTCGTCCCGGCCGCCCGCGGCGCGGTTGGCCTCCGCGATGCGCGCGATGTTCGGGTAGGCCCCGGTCTCGAGCTGCGCTGCCATGTAGTCGAAGACCGCCTGCATCCACCCGGGCTCGGCCTGCTCCTCGCGCGTCTCGAGCACGGCGATGAACGCCCGCAGGCTGAAGCCGAAGACGTAGTCGTCGACGAGCGCGATGATCTCCATCTTCGTCTGGACGTCGAGGTCCGTGCCGGCGAGCGCGGCGACCGACTGGTCGAAGTGGCGCAGCGAGTTGGGTCCCGGGATCGCCCGCGGGCGCGGGCGCATCGCGCCGATGATCCACGGGTGGCGCTCGAAGTTGCCGCGCGTGGCGATCGCGATCGCGCGCAGCGCGGGCCGCCAGCCCTCGTGCAGCTCGGCCTCGTCGACGATCTGACTGCCGAGGATCGCGTCGCTCATGAGGTCGAGCAGCTCGTCCTTGCCGCCGACGTAGTGGTAGAGGCTCATCGTCCCGAGCCCCAGCTCGGCTGCGACGCGCCGCATCGAGACCGCGTCGATGCCCTCGGCGTCGGCGACCGCGATCGCCGCCTGCGCGACGTCGGCGCGCGAGCGGGGGGCGCGCCGGCCGGTCGGCTCCGGGCGCGCCCAGATCGGGTCGAACACGGCCTCGTCGTGCCGCCTCCGGCGATCCTGGTGGCGATCGTCTCGCTCGGCCCTTGACATCTCGTACAGTGTACTACTACCGTACGCCGTACGAATACACGTACACCGTACGAATGAGGAACCTCATGTCATCTCCCCACGACGCCGGCATCTTCGCCGAAGGGCTCGGCAAGCGCTATGGCGATCTCTGGGCGCTGCGCGACGTCGACCTCGACGTCCCCCAGGGCACGGTGCTCGGCCTGCTCGGCCACAACGGCGCCGGCAAGACCACCGCCGTGCGCATCCTGACCACGCTGCTGCGGCCGACCGAGGGCCGCGCGTCGGTCGCCGGTCACGACGTCGTCGCCGACGCGGCGACCGTGCGCACGAAGTTCGGCCTCGCCGGCCAGCAGGCCACCGTCGACGACCTGCTCACGGCGCGCGCCAACCTCGAGATGGTCGGCCGCCTCTACCACCTGCCGCGGGCAGTGGTCCGCGCGCGGGCCGACGAGCTGCTCGAGCGCCTGAGCCTCTCCGACGCCGCCGACCGCCTGGTCCGCACGTTCTCGGGCGGCATGCGCCGCCGCCTGGACCTCGCCGCCAGCCTCGTCGCGGCACCGCCGGTGCTCTTCCTCGACGAGCCGACCACGGGGCTGGATCCCCGCAGCCGCATCGACCTGTGGAACCTGCTCGGCGACCTCGTCCGCGACGGCGCCACCCTGCTGCTCACGACCCAGTACCTCGAGGAGGCCGACCGCCTGGCCGACGACATCGTCGTCCTCGACGGCGGTCGCGTCGCCGCCCAGGGCTCGCCGTCCGAGCTCAAGGCACGCATCGGCGGCGAGCGCCTCGAGGTCACCGTCGGCGGCGCCGGCGAGCTCGCGGCCGCGGCCACGGCGCTCGGGCACTTCGCCAGCGACCGGCCCGCCGTCGACGTCCACGCCGCCCGCGTGGTTGCCCCTGTGGCCACCGGCGTCGCGCTGGCCGAGGTCGTGCGCGCGCTCGACGCCGCAGGCGTCGCCACCACCGACCTGCACCGCCGCGAGGCGACGCTCGACGACGTCTTCCTCGCGATCACCGATTCCACGCCGACGGCCGAGGAGGTCGCCGCCTGATGTCCGCCTACGCCGAGCGCCTGCGCTTCGGGCTGTCCGACAGCCTCGTCCTCGCGCGGCGCAACCTCTCCCATATCCGCCAGATCCCCGAGAAGCTCATCGACGTCACCGTCCAGCCGCTGATGTTCGTGATCCTCTTCGCCTACGTCTTCGGCGGGGCGATCGCGATCCCCGGCGGCGGCGACTACCACGAGTACCTGATGGCCGGGATCTTCATCCAGACCCTGACCTTCGGGGTCATGGGGCCGGCCACGTCGATGGCGACCGACCTCGGCGAGGGCATCCTCGACCGCTTCCGCTCGCTGCCCGTGGCCCGCTCGGCCTTCCTGACCGGCCGCGTGCTCGCGGACTTCGCGGCGGCGATGCTGGGCATCACCGTGATGAGCCTGGCCGGCCTCGCCGTCGGCTGGCGCATCCACACCGACGTGCTCCACGCCGTCGCCGGCTTCGGCCTGCTGGCCCTCGTCGCCTTCGTGATGCTGTGGCTCGGGATCCTGCTCGGGACCATCGCGCGCAGCCCCGACGCGGTCACCGGGATCGTCTTCATCGTGATCTTCCCGCTGACCTTCGTGGCCAACGCCTTCGTCCCGGCCGGCACGCTGCCGGGCGTGCTGCGCACGTTCGCCAACTGGAACCCGATCAGCTCGCTCGTCGCCGCGACGCGCACGCTGTTCGGCAACCCGACGGCGGTCCCGGCCGACGCCGCATGGCCGCTCCAGCACCCGGTCGTGAGCGCGCTGCTGTGGTGCGTGGGGCTGCTCGCCATCGCCGTGCCGCTGGCCATCGCGTCCTACCGCAGGCGCACGGAGGTCTGAGCGCGGAGGGGTGTGAAAGCCGGACACCTTGGTGTCGCGGAACTGCGCCTGAGCGGTGGTGAAGTGGATGCATGTCCTCCCTTCGCACCCACATCACCACCGCCGCAGTCACCCTGCTCGCGCTGTCCCCGGCGGCCGCCGTGGCCGCCGGCGCCCACGCCCAGCCGCAGCTCGGCGGCAACCCGCAGATGCGCGTCATCGACGCCCATCACGCGACGCTGAACTTCGCCTCGGACCGCCTGGCCAAGAACGCCTACGGCAGCCTCGACGCGAAGATCACGTTCGTCAACGGCGCGCGCGTGTCCGGCCTGAAGGCCGTCGGCACGCACGGCAGCGACATCAAGTACTCCGCGACCGTGTCGTACTCGAAGCCGCTGAAGCTGCACCAGAAGTACACGGTGAAGTTCCGCCTCGGCAACGCCAAGAGCGTCGAGCGGTTCGTCAAGCTCTTCAATCCTGGCGAGCACGGCTAGTCACGCGCGCTGCCGCCGGCCCCTCGCGGCCTCGTCCGCTTGGCGCCGGCGGCGCCGCGCGCGCGGTGCGGACGACCTAGAAGAGCGCGCTGTACCCGTTCAGCGCCGGCGCCCCGCCGAGGTGCACGTACAGCACCGTGGCGTCGGTGGGGATCGTCCCGTCGCCGACGAGCCCGACGAGGCCCGCCATCGACTTGCCCTCGTAGACCGGGTCGCAGACCATCGCCTCCAAGCGGCCGGCGAGCAGGATGGCGTCGAGCGTCTGCTGCACGGGGACGCCGTAGCGCTCGCCCGCGAAGCCCTCGAGGACCTCGATCTCGTCGTCGCGCAGGTCGCGGCCCAGCCCGATCCGCTGCGCCGTGTCGCGCGCGATACGCGCCACCGCCGCGCGCGTCTCCTCGATGCGGGCCGACGCGTCGATGCCGAGCACCCGGCGCGGGCGCTCGCCGCCCGCGAAGCCGGCGATCATGCCCGCCTGCGTGCTGCCGGTCACCGTGCACACGACGACGTGGTCGAAGAAGACGCCGAGCTCCGCCTCCTGGCGCTCGACCTCGCGCGCGAAGCTCGCGAAGCCCAGGCCGCCGAGCGGGTGGTCCGAGGCGCCGGCCGGGATGGGGTAGGGACGCCCGCCGCGCTCGCGGACCTCGTCGATCGCGCGCTGCCAGCTCTCCTTGACCCCGATCGCGAACGTCGAGTGCACGAGCTCGACCTCGGCGCCCATGATCCGGCTCAGCAGGATGTTGCCCACGCGGTCGTAGACGGCGTCGGGCCAGTCGACCCAGCTCTCCTGGACGAGCCGGGCGCGCAGGCCCGCCACCGCCGCCGCGGCCGCGACCGAGCGCGTGTGGTTGGACTGCACGCCGCCGATCGAGACGAGCGTGTCGCAGCCTTCGGCCAGCGCATCGGCGACCAGGTACTCGAGCTTGCGCAGCTTGTTGCCGCCCATCCCGACGCCGGTGTTGACGTCCTCGCGCTTGGCCCAGATCTCCGGGCCGCCGAGGTGCTCGGTCAGGCGCGCGAGCCGGTGCACGGGCGACGGTCCGTGCAGGAGCGGGAAGCGCTCGTAGGCCTCGAGGCCCGCGGTGGGGTAGGCGACGGCGTCGGTCACGTGAAGCTCCGATCTATGAGGGTTCCGAGGGACAGCCAGTTCTCGCGCGAGGCCGCCGCGGCGCCCGCGACGTCGCCCGCGGCGCAGCGCTCGACGATGGCCGCGTGCTGCTCGGCCGAACGGCGCCCGACCAGCGACCCGAACCGCAGGCGCTCCAGGCGCCGCAGCCGTGGCATCAGCCGCTCGAGCGAGCGTGCGATCTCGCCGTTGGCCGCGGCGTGGACGAGGACGTCGTGGAACGCGTCGTCGGCGGCGACCGCCGCGTCGACGTCGCCGCTCGCGAGCGCGGCGGAGAAGCGCTCGTTGGCCGCCGCCATGGCGTCGATCTCGCCGCTCGACACGCGCGCCACCCCCAAGGTCGCCGCCAAGGCGTGCAGCGCGGCGACGACCTGGAAGGCGTCCTGGGCATCGCGGCGGTCGAGCGGCGCCACGCGCGTGTAGCGGTTGGGCGCGCTCTCGACGAGGCCGCAGTCCTCCAGCCGCGCCAGGGCCTCGCGGATCGGCGTGCGGCTGATGCCCAGCCACGAGGACAGCTCCGCATCGCGCAGCTGCTCGCCGGCCTCCAGCGTCCCGTCGAGGATCGCGTCGCGCAACCGCCCGTAGGCCTCGTCGCGCAGGAGCACGCGGGTCGCGACGGCCTCGCCCGAAGGAACTGGCATGTGAAATATCACACACCACCTGTCAAGCCCAAGCCTCCGCTCCGCGTGTCCCTCCGTCAGGGTGCAGGAGCGACGTGCGGCGACGATGCACCGCAACGAGGACCGCAACTCCCGGCGTGCAAGGGCGGTTGCATGTGGGACGATCGAGAAGGGATCAGCGTCTCGCGACGCTAAGTTGCAGCCGGGTATGGCCACGACCGAAGCCGAAATCCTCGCTCGCGAGGCGGCACGTCCGACCGCACCGCCGGTCGTCGAGTTCCGCCGCGTCAGCAAGCGCTACGACAACGGGATGGGTCTCGACGACGCCTCGTTCACGGTCGGGCGCGGCGAGTTCGTCTTCCTCGTCGGCTCGACGGGGTCGGGCAAGTCGACCGTCATGCGCCTGCTCATCAAGGAGCTCGAGCCGACGTCCGGAGCGATCCGCGTCGCCGGGCGCGACCTGTCCGAGATCACGCGCAAGAAGGTCCCCTTCTTCCGGCGCAACCTCGGGGTGGTCTTCCAGGACTTCAAGCTGCTGCCCAACCGGACCGTGCACGACAACGTCGCCTATGCGCTCCAGGTCACCGGCAGCTCGCGCAAGGAGGTCCGCGCCAAGGTGCCGGACATCCTGCGCCTGACCGGCCTGTCGACCAAGCTGCACCACTTCCCCGACCAGCTCTCCGGCGGCGAGCAGCAGCGCGTGTCGGTCGCACGCGCGTTCGTCAACCACCCGCCGCTGCTGCTGGCCGACGAGCCGACCGGCAACCTCGATCCGGAGACCTCGATCGGGATCATGCAGCTGCTGTACCGCATCAACCTCACGGGGACGACCGTGATCGTCGCCACGCACGACTCGGCCATGGTCGACCGCATGCGCCGGCGCGTCATCGAGCTCTCGAGCGGGCGCATCGTCCGTGACGAGGTCTCGGGCCTCTATGCGCCGCGCGACATGTCGACCGCCGAGTTCGGCGCGCTCCTGCGCGAGCCCGCGCCCGAGCCCAAGCGGGTCCGCGAGCCCGGCGACGAGTTCGACGAGGCGTTCCGCGACTGATGCGCGTCGGCTTCTTCCTCCGCGAGGCGTTCCGCTCGATGTCGCGCAACGCCGTCCCGAGCTTCGCGGCCATGGCCTCGGTGCTCGTCACCGTGCTCGTCCTCGGCGTCTTCATCCCCGTCGTCCAGGCGACGACCGGCGCGGCCAACGACGTGCGCAGCCGCGTGCTGGTCAACGTCTATCTGAAGACCGACGCCAAGCCGGCCGATGTCGCCCGCGTCCAGCGCCTGCTCGACGACAACGTCGACCACGTCGGCAAGGTCCAGTACCTCTCGAAGGCCGCCGCGCTCAAGGAGCAGAAGGCGCGCTACCCCGAGGCCTACGACCTCCTGGGCTCCAACCCGCTGCCCGACACCTTCCGCGTCACGCCCGACAAGCCCGACAACGCGCTCAAGCTCCGTGATGCGCTGGCGCCCCTCGCGCCCGGCGGCGGGCACACGACGATCGACCCTGCCATCGACACGGTCAAGAACTCGAAGGACGACACGCAGAAGATCCTCGTGGCCACGCGCGTGGTGAAGCTGACGACCGGCCTGCTCGCCGTGCTGCTCATCGTCGCGAGCGTCCTGCTCGTGTCCAACACGATCCGGCTGTCGCTCTTCTCGCGCCGGCGCGAGGTCGAGGTCATGAAGCTCGTCGGCGCGACCGACTGGTTCATCCGCTGGCCGTTCGTCATCGAGGGCATCGTCCTCGGCGCGCTCGGCGGCACCATGGCGATCCTCCTGCTGCTGGTGGGCAAGATCGCCCTGCTCGATCCGCTCATCAGCCAGTTCGCCCTGCTCGCCGCGCCCAAGACGATCCACCTCGGCGTGCTCGTGGCCGTGCTGCTGGCCGCATCGATCGGCGTGAGCGCCGCGGGGTCGGGACTCTCGCTGCGGCGCTTCCTGCGCGTCTAGCCCGCGCGGCGAAGGCACGTCGCCTGACGTGCCGTTGACGTGTGGCCTCGTACTCTGTGGTGTCTTGCGCCGGCTCGCCTCCGTCCCACGCTTCGTTCCCCTGCTCGCCCTCGTGGTGGTCGTGCTGCTGTTCGGGATGTGGGTGGCGGGGCGCCACTCGGACTGGCTGCCGGGCCCCGTGCGCAACGCGCTGGTGGGCGACGGGGACACCGCGGTCGTCCAGGAGGCGATCGACCGGGTGCACGACACCTACTACCGGCAGATCCCGAAGTCGGCGCTGGCCGACGACGCCATCGCCGGGGTCGTGGCCAAGCTCGGCGACCGCTTCTCCAACTACTTCGATCCGGCGCAGTACAAGCGCTTCAAGGACGCGCAGAACTCCGAGTTCTCGGGCGTCGGGCTCCAGGTCTCGCGCCACCCCAAGGGCCTGCGCGTCGACGCCGTCTACGACGGGTCGCCGGCCAAGCGGGCCGGACTGCGCCAGGGCGACGTCATCGTGTCCGCCGACGGGCACCGGCTCGCCGGGCTCTCGCAGCAGGAATCCGTCGACCGGGTCAAGGGGCCGCCCGGCAGCGAGGTGCGCCTCACCTGGGTCCGTGACGGCAAGACCTACACGAAGACCGTGTCGCGCTCGACGGTCACGGTGCCGGTCGTCGCCTCGCAGCTGCGCACCTCGGGGGGCTGCCCGGTCGGCGTCGTGCGCCTGTCGCAGTTCAGCTCGGGCGCGCACGCCGAGGTCTACGCCGCGCTGCGCAAGCTGCAGAAGCGCGGCGCCAAGGTCTTCGTGCTCGACCTGCGCGACAACGGCGGCGGCCTCGTGTCCGAGGCGCAGCTCATCGCCTCGGCCTTCCTCAAGGACGGGCCCATCGTCACGACACGCGGGCGCTCCGTGAAGGAGCAGACGCTGCGCGCCACCGGTGACCCGGTCGTGCCGACGGCGCCGATGTCGGTGCTCGTCAACGGCGACACCGCCTCCGCCTCCGAGATCGTGACCGGCGCGTTGCAGGACCGCGACCGCGCGAAGGTCGTCGGCACCGAGACGTTCGGCAAGGGCGTCTTCCAGGAGGTCCTCGAGCTGTCGAACGGCGGCGCGCTGGACATCACGGCCGGCCAGTACTTCACGCCCAAGGGCCGCAACCTCGGCGGCAAGGGCGTCTCGACGGGCAAGGGGATCATCCCCGACATCCGGGCCAAGGACGACCCCAAGACGAAGACCGACGAGGGGCTGGACCGGGCGATGGCCGTCGCCGGCGCCAAGTGCCCGACCTGACCGACGCCCCGCCGCGCGTCGTCCTGCTCGAGCAGCGCGGCCGCTTCCTCGTCGGCGAGCCGTTCTTCCAGCGCGGCCGGCGGGCGACCGTCGAGCGCTCGCGCGACGCGCGCCCCGGGCGCCTGGCGCTGCTGCATCCCAACGCGAAGGGCGGCCGCTTCAAGATCGCGCGCGTGCTCGGGCGCCCCGACGTGGCCCGCGACGTCATCGAGGCGCTGATGCTCGATCGCGGGCTGCGGCGCTCGTTCCCGGCCGGGGTCGAGCGGGCCGCCGCCGACGCGGGGCCGCCCGATGTCGCCCGCCGCGACCTCACGGACCTGCCGACCTTCACCATCGACCCCGTCACGGCCCGTGACTTCGACGACGCGATCTCGTGCGAGGCGCTCGGCGACGAGCACTGGCGCGTCTGGGTCCACATCGCCGACGTCTCGGCCTACGTGCGGCCGGGCGGCGCTGTCGACCGCGAGGCCTTCCGGCGCTCGACCTCCGTCTACGTGCCCGGCGCGGTCGAGCCCATGCTGCCCGAGGCGCTGTCCAACGACGCCTGCTCGCTACGGCCAGGCGTCGACCGTCTGGCCGTCACCGTCGAGATGGAGCTGCGGGGGGCGCAGACGGTCAAGACGGCCTTCTACCGCTCGCTGATCCGCTCCGACGAGCGCCTGGACTACGACCGGGTCGACGGCATCTTCGCGGGCGCTGAGGCCGCGGAGGAGCCGTGGGCGCGGCCGCTCGCGGCGGCGCGCGCGGCGGCAGCGGCCCTCCAGGCGCGCCGCGAGAGCCGCGGCGCGCTGGCCATCGAGTCCGTCGAGCCCGAGTTCGCCTTCGACCGGCGCGGGCACCTCATCGAGGCGGTGGCGTCCGTCCAGACCGAGTCCCATCGGCTCATCGAGCACCTGATGATCGCCGCCAACGAGGCCGTCGCGACGATGCTCGACGAGCGCTCGATCCCGGCGCTCTACCGCGTCCACGAGCGCCCGGAGACGCAGGCCGTGCTGCGCCTGGTCGACCAGCTCGCCTCGCTGGACATCGCGACGCCGCCGGTGCCCGAGCCGCTCTCGCCGTCGCAGGCGGCCGAGATCGTGGCCGAGTGCTCGGTGCTCGTCGACCAGCACGTGCGCCGCACCGGCCACGGCCGCCAGGCGCTCACCTCGCTCGTCCTGCGCTCGCTCAAGCAGGCCCGCTACTCGCCGGTCAACCTCGGCCACGCCGGGCTGCAGTCGCCGCGCTACTGCCACTTCACCTCGCCGATCCGCCGCTACCCCGACCTCGTCTGCCACCGCGCGCTGCTCAGCGCCGTCGGCGGGGGCGAGGACGCGCCGCGCGCGAGCGCCCTGGACGAGGCGGCCGAGTGGACCTCGGCGCGCGAGCGCGACGCGATGGTCATCGAGCGCGACGCCGACGACGTCGCGCGCTGCTTCCTGCTCGAGCGCGACATGTACGAAGGCGGCTGGGACAGCATCTATGACGGCGAGGTCACCGGCCTCATCGGCGCGGGCGCGTTCGTGACCTTCGGCGACGGCTACCAGGGGCTGCTGCCCGTCCGCCGCCTGCGCGGCGACTGGTGGGAGCTCAACGAGCAGGGGACGATGCTGCTGGGCACACGCACCGGCGGGGTGATCCGGCTCGGCGATCCCGTGAGGGTGGCCGTGCGCCAGGTCGAAGCGCCGCGTGGGCGCGTGGACCTCGACCTCGTGGGCATCCCGGAGTCATAGGATCGGGCCATGACTGCCGTGGCCGATGACGTGCTCGCCGAGACGCGGGCGTTCAACGCCGAGCTCGAGCGACAGCTCGCCGCCAACCCGGCGACCAACGAGATGCCGGTCGAGGAGGCCCGCCGGCAGCGCCGAGAGGGCGGCGGCATCTTCCCGCCGCCGACCTTCCGTCCCGAGCGCGCGCGGGACGTCACGATCGAGGCGCGGTCGGGGCCGCTGCGGCTGAGGGTGATCGCGCCCGAGCAGGCCGCCGTCGGCGCGTACCTGCACATCCACGGCGGCGGCTGGGCGTTGAGCGCGGCCGACTTCCAGGACCCGCTGCTCGTCGAGCTCGCGGACACGACCGGGCTGTGCGCGGTGAGCGTCGACTATCGCCTCGCGCCCGAGCACCCGCACCCGGCGGCGTCCGACGACTGCGAGGACGCGGCGCTGTGGCTGCTGCGCGAGGGCTTCGCGGAGCTCGGGCTGCCGGAGCTTGCGACGATCGGCGGCGACTCGGCGGGCGGCCACCTCAGCGCCGTGACCCTGCTGCGCCTGCGCGACCGCCACGGGATCACCGGCGCCTTCGCGGCCGCGAACCTCATCTACGGGGCGTTCGACCTGTCGATGACGCCCAGCCAGCGACTGTGGGGCGAGCGCAACCTCATCCTCTCGACGCCGATCCTGCACTACTTCGGCGACATGTTCCTGCCGGGGCTCAGCGACGAGGCGCGTCGCGACCCGGACATCTCGCCGCTCTACGCCGCCCTGCACGACATGCCGCCCGCGCTCTTCACGGTCGGCACGATGGACCCGCTGCTCGACGACTCCCTGTTCATGCACGCGCGCTGGGCAGCATCGGGCGCGCGGGCGGAGCTGCGCACCTGGCCCGAGGCGATCCACGGCTTCAACGCCTTCCCGCTGCGGGTCACGGCGGCCGCGCGGGCGGAGCAGTACGCGTTCCTGCGGGACGCGATCTAGGGTCGTCCGCGCGGCGCTTGCGGCGCTGTTAGGCGCCTAAGCATCACCGAGGGGGAAGGGAGGCGGGCGGCGTTTCGCGGCGCGGGCCGTCGTCCTCAGGCGCGTGCGGTCTTCTTCATCCATGTGATGCATATGACGGCACGCACGCCACGGGCGCTGCGACCACCGCTCACTCCGTCCCCTCGATGATGCTTTAGGCGTCGCGCAGCGCAGCAAGCGCGACTCAGTCGCCCGCGGGCGCCGGGAACGCCACCCACCCGACGCGCGCGAAGCCGTCGAGCGCCGTCGCCATCACGCCGCCGTCGGAGACCGTCAGCAGCTGGTCGCCGATGACGACCGTGCGGCTGATCGCCGGGACGTAGCCATCGGCCGGGTCGTGGGCGACCCGGCCGGCCTCGGCGATCCCCGACGGGGTGACGGTCAGCGCGACCGCGCCGGTGAAGCCCGGCGACGACGGATCCGTGCCCGCGTCGTAGACCTGCACCGGCAGCACGACGAGCTGCCGCGGGGCCCAGTAGAGGAAGGCGTGGCTGTCGAACTCGACCTGCGACGACGACGCCGCGCCCAGCGCGTGTTGGGCCAGGAGCTTCGGATGCGCTGGATCGCCGACGCCGAAGAGCGACACCTGCACGCCCTTGGTGCGGCCCTCGGGCGTCGCGTCCTGGCCGACGCCGAGCAGGAGGCCGTCGGCGATCGGGTGCAGGTAGGCGGAGTAACCGAGCAGCTCGAGCTGGCCCAGGAGCTTCGGCGCGGTCGGGTCGGCCATGCCGATCGTGTAGAGCGGATCGACCTGGCGGAAGGTCACGACGTAGCCGACGTCGCCGATGAAGCGCACCGAGTAGATGCGCTGCCCCTGGCCCAGGCCCGAGAGGCGGCCGACGGGGGCGAGGGTGGCGCCCTGCCGGCGCAGCACCGTCACGTGGCTCTGCGACGAGCCCTGCCGGCGCCCCTGCCACCAGACGGGGTCGGCGGTCGAGGCCACGCGCAGGTCGCCGCCCTGCTCGGAGAGCGAGTACTGGTTGAGCAGGTAGCCGGGGACCTCGCCGCTGGCCTCGTAGGTGGTGCGGTCGGGATCGGAGACGTCGAAGCGGTGGATGAGCGTCGTGGTCGTGGGCAGGTCGCCCGGCGCGGTCTGCGGGTCGATCCAACGCTGGGTCGCGACGTAGAGATGGCCCGTCGACCCGTAGACCGTCTGCGCGTCGGTCATCACCGCGTCGGCGTCGACCTCCCACAGGCCCTTGTCCAGATCGATGGTGAGGATCGACACCGTCCCCAGGCCCGAGAACGTCGGCGGCCGGCGCACCGCGCGGCACGCCACCATCGTCCGCGTGCGATGGCGCCCGGAGATCCGGGAGGCGAAGCGCGAGCGCGGCAGCCAGCCCGACGCCCGGCCGCGCACACCGGCGACCGTGTAGGCGCGCGGCGCCGAGGAGAGCACGACGCGTGCCGTGGCGCCGTTCTGGCGCGCGTTGACGTACTGGCCGTCCAGCGTGAGCGTGCGGGCGACCTTCAGCGCCGCCGGGTCGCTGACGTCGACCTCGGTGAGGATGGTCTGGCCGGAGGCCGGCGCGAGCGCGAGGCGGGGCGCGCCGCCGGCGACCGGCTCGACCGAGATGGGGCGGCTCGCGCTCTGGATCACGAGCAGGCGCGAGCCCTGGAGCAGCAGATCGCCTCCCGCGCGCCCGAGCTTCAGCGCTCCCGTGATCCGTGGCACGCCGGGGCCCGTCGCCGCGACGGCGTACAAGGTGTCCCCGGCGACCGTGAAGATCGTCGTGCCGTCGGTCTTGACCACGTCGGGCTCGTCGACGCCCTCCTCCTGGACGTTCGTGGTCGAGTAGGCGGGCGTCGACTCCTTCGAGACCGCGATCGGGGCTGGGGTACGTCCGGGGAGCCCGGGCTCGGCCAGCGGCGTCACGCCGCCCGCCGGTGCGCCTTTGGTCTGGGCGAAATGGCCCTTCGCGTAGCCGACGAGCGCGGGGCACGACGAGAAGGCCCGCAGGCGCGACGGCGCGCGCTTGGCGAGGGTCGCCGTCGGCAGCGCGGCGATCGTCCCCAACGCGAGCGCGATCGCCACGGCCACAGCCCTCCTCACGGCCGGGAGGCTACTGTGGAAGGCGATGGCCAAGGGCAAGAAACGCAAGGTGGCGCCGGGCGACGTCGCCACCAACCGCTACGCGAGCTACCGCTACGAGCTGACCGATCGGCTCGAGTGCGGCGTCGTGCTGTCGGGCACCGAGGTCAAGTCGCTGCGCAGCGGCACCGCGCAGATCAAGGACGGCTACGCGCAGGTGCGCGACGGCGAGCTGTGGCTGCACAACGTCCACATCCCGCCCTACGGCCCCGCCAGCCGCGAGAACCACGATCCCGACCGCCCGCGCAAGCTCCTGGCGCACAGGCGCGAGATCGAGCGCATGGTGGCCAAGACGCAGGAGCGCGGGCTGACGCTGGTGCCCACGCGTATCTACTTCTCGGGCGCCAACGCCAAGGTCGAGATCGCCCTGGGCCGCGGCAAGGACCGCTTCGACAAGCGCGAGTCGATGAAGACGCGCGACCAGCAGCGCGACATCGATCGCGCCATCAGCGAGCGCTACTGACGCCGGCGCGTCAGGTCCAGGAACTCCTGACGCGTGCGCGGGTCGTCGCGCACGGCGCCGCGCAGGGCCGAGGTCACCGTCCGCGCGCCGGGCTTCTGGACGCCGCGCAGCGTCATGCACAGGTGCTCGGCCTCGAGCACGACGCCGAGGCCCTTGGCGCGCAGGTGCGCGTCCAGCCAGCCGGCGATCTGCTCGGTCAGGCGCTCCTGGACCTGGAGGTCGCGCGCGAAGAGGTCCACGACGCGAGCGAGCTTGGACAGGCCGATGATCCGCTCCCCGGGCAGGTAGCCGACGTGGGCGACGCCGCGGAAGGGCAGCAGGTGGTGCATGCACAAGGCGTGGAAGGGGATGTCGCACGCGACGACGAGCTCGTCGTAGCCCTCGTCATTGGGGAACGTCGTGGGAGCGAACTCCCGCGGGGTCAGGAGCTCCGCGTAGACCTCGACCATGCGCCGGGGCGTCTCGCGCAGCCCCTCGTCGTCGACGTCGGCTCCGAGGGCGAGCAGGAGCTCGTGAGCGGCGCGGGTGGCCGCGTCGACGTCGATGCTCCGCTCCGGCGTGGCGTCGAGAAGGTGCAGCGCTGGTTCGCTCATCGAGGCGTTGGTGTCGGCATCCGCGCGGGTCTTACGAGGTAAGAGCCGATCGCCCGGCGTCGCCAAGGAGGTGATGGAGGCCGCCGCCCACCACCTTCGCGAGCACGCCGAGCCGCTGCCGGCGCGCCGCCGACGGCGAATGGGCGATAGCGTCGGAACGACTATCGGCGCTCGCCCCGCGACCCAGCTGCCTTCGGATCCCGACTCGCGCGAGTGGCTCGCGACGCTCCGCTCGAGCGATGCGCGCACCCACGCCGAGGCCGTCGGGCGCCTGCACGAGCTGCTGCTGCGCGCGGCGCGCTTCGAGGTGCACCGCCGCTCCGCCGCGGCTCACCACGTCGGCCGCGAGCAGCTCGACGACGTGGCCCACCAGAGCGCCCACGACGCGCTCGTCGCGGTGCTGGCCAAGCTCGACGACTTCCGCGGCGAGAGCCGCTTCACCACGTGGGCCTACAAGTTCGCGTTGCTCGAGGCGGGCGTGAAGATGCGCCGCCGGGCGTGGAACGACCGCGAGGTCACGCTCGAGCCCGCCGGCTGGCCTGGCTTCGCCGACCCCGGTTCCTCCCCGCACCACGACGCCCAGATGGCCGAGCTGCTGAGCGCCGTCGGCGCGGCGATCGCCGAGGACCTCACACCCCACCAGCGCGAGGTGCTCGTCGCCGTCACCCTCGACGACGTGCCGATCGACGTCCTCGCCGAGCGCCTTCAGACCACGCGCGGCGCGCTCTACAAGACGCTGCACGACGCGCGCCGCCGGCTGCGCGCCTGCCTCGCCGCGCGCGGCCTCGATCCCGACCTCCAAGATCGCGACCCCTCGCCATGAGCCACCCCGAGCACGACGACCTGCTGCGCCTGCGTCGCGTCCTCGGCCCCGCCGGGCCGGAGCTGACCTGCGAGCAGTGCTTCGAGCAGCTCGACCGCCACGTCGAGCTGACGCTCGCCGGCGCCGACGCCGATGCGGCGGTGCCGGGCATGAGCGCGCACCTCGAAGGCTGCCCGGCCTGCAAGGAGGACCACGAGAGCCTCCTCGCGCTGGTGGCGGCCGACGCCGGCCACGACGACGCGGCGTAAGACCTCGCCGGGCGGCGCCGCCAACGTCGCGTAACCGTCACGAGAGGAGACTCAATGTCCGCCACCACCGTCGGCGCGTCGACCGCGCCCACCCGCACCGCTGCGACCCGGCTGCGCACCGATCCCGCCTTTCAGGCCTTCACGCTGTTGCGCATCGGCTTCACCGTCGCCCCGATCCTCTTCGGGATCGACAAGTTCGCCAACGTCATGGTCGACTGGACCGTCTACCTGGCGCCGTGGATCAACGACATCCTGCCGGGCAGCGCCAGCGACGCGATGCATGTGATCGGCGTCGTCGAGATCGTGGCCGGCCTGTGCGTCGCGGTGCGCCCCCGCTACGGCGCCCTGCTCGTCGCCGCCTGGCTCGGAGGCATCATCTTCAACCTGCTCACGTACTCCGGCTATTACGACATCGCCCTGCGCGATTTCGGCCTCATGCTCGGGGCGCTGACCCTCGCGCGGCTGGCTACGGTGTACGACCGCTGAAGGCAAGGGGACCTGCGAGGGCGAGCTCGCACGGCGGGCTGGTGTTCTCGATGTGGTTGATGCAGGTGCCGTCGTGGCTGTTGGGCGCGCGGACCTCGATCGCGTGATCGTCGTCGAGCGCCGCGAAGCCGGTGAGGACGTCGGCCTGCGCCACCAGCTCGAAGCGCCGGTCGACGAGGCCGTAGCGGTAGGCCAGCGCGTTCTTGTTCTGGCACCCGCCGGGGTCGCCGGGGCAGATGCGCACGAAGAGCAGGTGCGTGGGCGTCAGCGACGTGCCGAGCAGCGTGGCGCCGCTGAGCCCGCAGATCGTGCTGGTCACGCGGCGGCTGGTGCGATGGCCGACATCGACGAGGCGCATCTGCCCCTCACCGCAGATGCCGACCGAGCTCAGGCTGAAATGCACGTTCTCGGCCAGCGTCGTGCCGCGCAGCTCGAGCTCGCGCACGGTGCCGTCGTCGATCGCGCGACAGTGGGTGATCTCGTCGCATTCGCGGGCCGGCACGCCGGGCAGCCGGACGGACCGCACCCGCCTGCCCGCGTCGAGGGGACGGATGTAGACGCGCTCCGAGCCCGTGGCGTAATGGCGGGCGAAGGCGATGCGGTTGCCCCAGACGGTCGGCGCGCTCTCCCAGCCGTCGGTGGCCGCCGAGCCGGTGATCGGCGTCTCGGTCCCACCGGCCGGCGTCGTGCGCGAGAGCCGGCAGCGGGTCGGCGTCTGGCACCGCGCGAAGACGATCGTCGCGGCGCCGCGGGGACCGGCGCCGATGTCGGCGTCGAAGGGCTGGGCCGCCGGGGCGATGCCCGGCAACGCCCGCGGCGGATCGGTCCCGGTCTGGGTGGCCAGCCGGTAGGTGCCGGTCGTGGGATCGAGCACGCTGAGCACCGCGATGCCCGCCCAGGCACGGACGGGCGTCGCCGCCGCCAGAGGCCCGATCGAGGTGTCGGCCACCGCGGCGCCGGGCGCGAGCAGCGCGGCGGCGACGGTCGTGACCAGCAGGGCGACGCGAGGAGCCACAGCCTGACAACGGCGCTCGCGGTCAGGAGGTTGCGCGTTAGGTTGTAGCCGTGACGGGCCGCGGGGACGCGCCGGCCATCGTGGCCACCGGGCTGACCAAGCGCTACGGCGACGTGACGGCCGTGGACGATCTGTCCTTCGAGGTCCGCTCGGGCGCGGTCACGGGCTTCCTGGGTCCCAACGGGGCGGGCAAGACGACGACGCTGCGCATGGTGCTCGGCCTCGCTCGCCCGACGGCCGGCCACTCGGTCATCCTGGGACGGCCGTTCACCGAGCTCCCGGAGCCGGCGCGCTCGGTGGGGGCCAACCTCGAGATCTGCGGCATGCATCCGGGGCGCTCGGGGCGCAATCACCTGCGCGCGCTGGCCGACTTCGCCGGACTGCCGGCGTCGCGCGTCGAGGAGGTGCTGGCCCTGGTCGAGATGACCGACGCGGCCGACCGTCGAGCGGGCGGCTACTCGACCGGGATGCGCCAGCGCCTCGGCCTCGCCGGCACGCTGCTCGGCGATCCGGAGGTCCTCGTCCTCGACGAGCCCGCCAACGGCCTGGATCCGCAGGGCATCCGCTGGCTGCGCGACTTCCTGCGTGGCGCCGCCGCCGAGGGCCGTACGGTGCTCGTCTCGAGCCACGTGCTCTCCGAGGTCGAGCAGACCGTCGACGACGTCGTCGTCATCCACCGTGGCCGGCTTGTCAAGAGCGGCTCGATCGCCAGCCTCATGACGGCGACCGGAGTCCGGGTGCGCTCGCCCAAGGCCACGGAGCTCGCCGCCGCCCTGGAGCGCGACGGAGCCGAGGTCCGGGTCGACGGGACGCTGCTCGTGGTGCAGGCGCGAAGCACCGACGAGGTCGGCGATGTGGCCTTCGCCATCGGCGCGCCGGTACACGAGCTCGCCGTGGAGGCAGCCTCGCTCGAGGAGGTCTTCTTCCACCTGACGAGCGACCAGGAAGCGAGCGCACCGTCGTGAGCAGGCTGGTCCGCGGCGAGCTGCTGAAGCTGCGCACCACCCGCACCGCCCTGGGCTTCACCGCGGCGGTCGTGGTGCTGACGCTGGCCATCGTCCTCATCACGATCCTCGCCGGCGACCCGAAGACGATCGCCGACAAACGCAGCGCGCTGGCGGTCGGCAGCAGCATCTCTGCGCTGCTCCTGGTCTTCGGCGTCGTCGGCGCCGGCGCCGAGTACCGCCACCGAACGCTCGCGCCCGCGCTGCTCGTCGCCCCGGGACGCGGGCGCCTGCTCGCCGCTCGCGTCATCGCGTACGGGCTCGCCGGGGTGATCATCGGCATCGTCATGACCATCGTCGCGCTGGCCATCGGCGTGCCGCTGCTCGCGGGACAGCCGGGTCCGGACCTCGCTGCCGGCGACTACCTGCGGGCGTGCGGCGGCGGGCTCGTGGCCATCCTCCTGAGCACGATGCTCGGCGTCGGCGTCGGCACCCTCGTCGGCAGCCAGGTGCCCGCCGTGATCGGGACGATGATCTGGATCTTCGTCCTCGAGCCGCTCAGCGGCCTCATCGACCACATCGTGAAGTTCACCGTCGGGCAGACCGCGACGTCGCTCGGCGGCGACACGGGCGGCGACGTGCTGCCATGGGCCGCCGCGCTGCTGGTCATGATCGCCTGGACCGCGGTGTTCCTGCTCGCCGCGGCGCTGGTCGACCAGCGCCGCGATGTCGCCTAGATGCGCGTCGCCGCCCTCGCGACGTAACCCGGTCCGCCCGGCTGGTTGCAGGCCCCGAACCGGTGCGCGTAGGGTCGTCCGCATGTCAACCGCAGCCTCCTCCCTCGACCTCGACACCTTCTGCGCGCGCTATCTCGCCGCCTGGAACGACCACGACCCGGGCGCCATGGCCGAGCTCATCACGGAGGACATCGTGTGGGAGGACCCGGCGCTCCCGGGCCCCGCGCGCGGCGTCGCCGCCGTCCAGGACTTCATGCGCGGCAGCTGGGTGGGCTTCCCCGACCTGCGCTTCGACGAGACGGACTCGCCGCATCGCACCGCGGAGGGCGATCAGGTCGCGTGGCGCTGGCGGATGCGGGGGAGGATGAGCGGGCCGCTGGACCCGCCCGGGTTCGCGCCCACCGGCCGCTCGATGGAGGTCGAGGGGGTCGACCTGTGGACGATGCGCGATGGGCGCATCGCGCGCTCCCGCGCCTTCTACGACGTCAACGACCTGGCGCGCCAGCTGGCCATCGCGCCGCCTCCGGGGAGCCGCGCCGAGAAGGCGATGGTCCGCCTCCAGCGCCTCCAGGCGCGGATGCTCAACCGCCGGGGCTGATGACCGAGCCCGACTTCGACGCCGTCGTCGTCGGTGCGAGCGTCGCCGGCTGCACGGCGGCCCGCCTGTTCGCGCAGCGCGGCGCCCGCGTCGCGCTCGTCGAGAGGCGCCCGGACCTCGACGCCTACAAGACCGTCTGCACGCACTACATCCAGCCCAGCGCGACGCCGACGATCGAGCGGCTGGGCCTCGCGGCGCTGATCGAGGAACACGGCGCGGTGCGCAACTCGATCGACCTGTGGACGCCTTATGGCGGCTGGATCCGCCATCGCGGCGACGTGCCGTACGGCTACAACGTCACGCGCCAGGTCCTCGATCCGCTCCTGCGCCACATGACCTCCGAGACGCCGGGCGTGGAGCTGCTGCCCGGCTGCACCGCGACGGAGCTTCTGGGCGACGGCGATGGCAGTCGCGGCGTCGTGGTCGAGGATCGCCACGGCGCGCGCCGCGCGCTGCGCGGGCGGCTCGTCGTCGCCGCCGACGGTCGCGACACACACGTCGCCAGGATGGCCCGCGTCAAGGGCCGCGTACGCCCGCACAACCGCTTCTTCTACTGGGCCTACTGGCGCGGCGTCGAGCCGGCCGACGACCGCTCGCGGATGTGGTTCATGGAGCCCGACTGCGCCTACACCTTCCCCAACGAGGACGGCCTCTGCCTCATCCTCGCGGCGCCGCACCGCGACCGCCTGCCCGAGTTCCGCGACGACCTCGACGGGGCGTACCTGCGCTACATCGCCGCGCTGCCCGACGCCCCCGACCTCAGCCGCGCCACGCGCGAGTCCAAGCTGCTGGGCAAGCTCGACGTGCCGAACGTCAGCCGCGCGGCCGCGCGGCCCGGCCTGGCCTTCGTGGGCGACGCAGCGCTCGCCTCCGATCCGCTCTGGGGCGTGGGCTGCGGATGGGCCTTCCAGAGCGCGGAGTGGCTCGTCGAGGAGACGGCCGGTGCGCTCGTCGGCGGCGGGGACCTCGACGCGGCGCTCGACGCCTATCGCAAGGTCCATCGCCGCCGGCTCGGGCCGCATCACTTCCTCCTCTCCGACATCGCCTCCGCGCGCCCGGCCAACCCGCTCGAGCGCGCGATGTACCGCAGCGCCGTGAGCGACGACCAGGTCTACCGCGCGTTCGAGTCGATCGGCGCGCGCCGCCGCTCGCCCGCGGCGCTGTTCGCGCCGGGCACGCTGGCCCGCCTGGTGCGGGCCTAGGGGCTCCCTCTACGGGAGCGAGCGCTGCAGGTGGGTCGCGTCCATGCCCACCACGAGCAGCGCGATCAGCGCGAGGTAGACGAGCCCGACCAGCACGCGGTCGCGCCCGCGCACGGTGTAGTACTCGCGCGTCTCCTCGCCGCCCCGGCGCCGGCGCGTCCAGCGGCCGTAGACGTCGAAGGCGCCGACGACGGCGATGATGAGGATGATCGGATTGGGGAAGGCGAGCGCGAGCGCGACGATCGCGCCGAGGCCGACGAACCACATCCAGGGCGCCAGCGCGGCCATCGCGCGGCCGCCGTCGAGCGGGGTCACCGGCAGCAGGTTGAAGAGGTTCAGGAAGAAGCCCGTGAAGGCGAGGGCCGTCCACATGTCGCTGCCCGTCGCCGCGGCGATCGGCAGGCAGGCGGCAGCGCCGATGGTGCCGAGGATCGGCCCGGCGAGGCCGACGCGCGCCTCGGCCAGCGCGTTGCCGCCCAGCGACTTGGCCCACACGAGCGCGCCCATGAAGGGGATGAAGACCGGCGCGCTGGCCTCGACGCCCTCGCGGCGCAGCGCGATGACGTGGCCCATCTCGTGGATGAACAGCAGCACGACGAACCCAATGGCGAACTTCCAGCCCCAGATGAGCGAATAGGCCGCCACCGAGACGACCATCGTGCCCGAGGTGGTGAGGAGCTTGAGCTTGGGCAGCAGGAACAGCAGCGACTTCAGCTTGGCGCCGAGCACGACCAGCGTGGCCAGCAGGCCGCTGCCCGCACGCCGCCACCACGGACGCCGCGGCTCGCCGAACGGCGACGGCCGCTGGGCCGGCGGATCGGGCGCGGCCGGGGGAAGCCACGCGCCGGGGACCTCATGGGTGTGCTGCTCGCTCATCTCTCACACCGAGGATAGGGTGCGCCGATGCTCATCGACGTCGGTGACACGCGCTTGTACGTGACCGAGCGCGGCGGCGGCGAGCTCGCGCTCTTCGTCCTGCACGGCGGCCCCGGGCTCGACCACACGATGTTCGGCTCCCACCTCGATGCGCTCGGCGATCGCTGCCGGCTGCTGCTGGTCGACGAGCGCGGCACGGGCCGTTCCGAGCCCTCGGCGCCGGAGACCTGGGAGCTGACCCACCACGCCGCCGACATCGAGGCGATGGCCGGCACGCTCGGGCTCGAGCGCTACGCCGTCCTCGGGCACTCCTACGGGGCGTTCATCGCGCTGCAGCACGCGGTCGACTTCCCCGGGCGACCGGCCGCCACGATCGTCTCGAGCGGCATCCCCGGCGCGCGCTTCCTCGCGCACGTCGAGGCGGAGCTCGCCGCCTTCGAGCCCGTCGAGCTGCGCGAGCAGGTGCAGCGGTCATGGGCCGCCGAGGCCCATGCGCGCACGCAGGAGGACGTCGCGGCGCTGCTCTCCGACCAGCTCCCGTTCCACTTCGCCGATCCGCGCGACCCGCGCATCGACGAACTGCGCGCCGCCTTGGGCGACGCGGTCTACGGGCCTGACGTGCTGCGCGCGGCCGCGCAGGAGGACTACGGCGCGATCGCCGTCGAGGACCGTCTCGCCGACGTCGTCCACCCGGTGCTGGTGCTCGCCGGGCGCCACGACCGCACCTGCTCGGTGCCGGCGGCCGAGGCGATCGCGAGCGGCCTGCCCGACGCCGAGCTCAGGGTCTTCGAGCACAGCGGCCACATGACCTACGTCGAGGAGAACGAGGCCTACCTCACCGCCGTGCGCGACTTCCTCGAGCGCCGGGCGCTCGGCTGAGGCTCAGTCCCCGGCGCGGACCTCGGCCGCCGCGGCCTCGGCCTGCTCGAGCTGGTCGCGCACGAGGTCGAGGCCCTGCGACCAGAACGACGGGTCCTCGAGATTCAGCCCGGCGATGGCGGCCAGCTCCTCCGGGCTGCGCGAGCCGCCGGTGCCCAGCAGCTCGAGGTAGCGCGGCACGAACTCCTCGCCCTCCTCGAGGTAGCGGCGGTAGACGCTGAGCGCGAGCAGCTGGCCGTAGGCGTAGGCGTAGACGTAGCCCGGCGTGCCGACGAAGTGCGGCACGTAGGACCACCACTGCCGGTAGCCCTCGGTGATCTCGACCGCGTCGCCGAGCATCTCGGCCTGTGACTGCTCCCACAGCTCGCCGAAGCGGTCGACGCTGAGCTCGCCCTCCTCGCGCCGGGCGGTGTGCACGAGCGCCTCGAAGCCGTTCATCGCCGTCTGGCGGAAGACCGTCGCGATCGAGCCCTCGATGTTCTCGGCCAGCAGGGCCAGCCGGGAGCGGGGGGTGTCGGCGTCGTCGAGCAGGCGCCGGAAGACGAGCGTCTCGCCGAACACCGACGCGGTCTCGCTCACCGTCAGCGGGGTGTGCTGCTCCAGCGGCCCACGCGGCATCGCGAGCGCCGCGTGCAGGCCGTGGCCGAGCTCGTGGGCGAGCACGAGCACGTCGCGCCGGCGGCTCGTGTAGTTGAGCATCACGAAGGGGTGCACGCTGGGCGTCGTGTACGCGCAGAAGGCGCCGCCGCGCTTGTTCGGGCGCACGGGAGCGTCGATCCAGCGCTCGTCGAAGAAGCGCTGGGCGAGGTCGCCGAGCACGGGCGAGAACTCGTGGAAGGAGGTGAGGACGAGGTCGCTGGCCTCGGGCCACTCGACCGTGGCCTCCTCGTCGGCCACCGAGGCCATGCGGTCGTAGTCGGCCAGCCGGTCGACGCCGAGCAGCTCGGCCTTGAGGCGGTACCAGCGGCGCGGCAGGTCGTAGTTCGAGCGCACGGCCTCGAGCAGCGCCTGCACCGACTCGTCGCTCGCCTCGTTGGCCAGGTTGCGGCTGGCCAGCCAGTTCGAGTACGAGCGCAGGCGGTCGTCGACGGCCTTGTCGAGCAGCAGCGTGTTGAAGACGTAGGCGCGCGTGCGCAGGCCCGGCTCGAGCGCGGCGGTGACGGCCTCCGCCGTGCTGCGGCGCAGCTCACGGTCGGGCGACACGAGGCGGCTGAGCGCGACGTCGAGCGGCACGCCCTCGTCGGCGTCGGGGAGCTGCACCCGGATCGCGCTCGTGAGCTCGGAGAACAGGCGTGTCCACGCGTCGCGGCCGGTGAGCGCCTTCTCGGTCAGGAGCTTCTCCTCGGGCTCTGAGAGGAGGTGCGGGCGGTAGCGGCGCAGCGTGCGCAGGTGGTGGCGGGTCGTGTCCAGCCCGTCGGCGCTCAGCAGCTCGTCGACGCGGTCGTCGTCCACGGCGGCCCACTCGAGCTCGAAGAAGAGCAGCTTCGTCTCGACTCCGGTGGCGCGTTCCTGCACGCGTGCCAGCAGCGCCCCGTTGTCGGGATCGGCCGTGTCGACCGCGAAGCGCAGCATCGCGTAGGAGCCGGCGCGGCCGAGGCGGTCCACGATCGCCTCGAGCTCGGCCATGGCCGCGGCGAGCCCGGCGCCGTCGAGCTCGCCGACGCGGCTCGCGTAGGACTCGGCGAACCGCGCCGCGCGCTCATCGGCCTCGTCGAGCAGCCGCTCGGCCCCTTCCGGGCCGTCGCCGTCGACCAGCGGATCGAGGTCCCAGCCGACCTCCTGGACGTCAGTGAGGGTCACTGAGCAAGTGTGCCTTAACGAAGGCGACGCGGTCCCGAGCCGCCTGGGGTGCTCTCCGCCACGTCGGCTCCCGAAGGAGCGCCGTGACTTCAGAGCGGCGGGCCTCGCAACCCCTGGGCCTCGCTCTCTGCGACTCGGTTCCGCGTCTGGACCGAACGTACGCGAGCCGCTCCGCGGGGGTCAAGGAGACCCTGGTGAAAAACCCGCATCCTGCGAGGAAATCTCGTACGCGAGCAGTCGCCGGCGGGTCCGCGGATGCACGTGCGCGGCCCCGCGGCGCATGCCGAGCTTCTCGGCCACGCGGATGGAGCGCACGTTGTCCGGGTCGATGATCGAGACCACCGCCTGGAGGTCGAGCTCGTCGAAGGCATGGCGCAAAGACGCTCGCGCGCCCTCGGTCGCGAGGCCCCGCCCCCAGGCCGGACGGGCCAGGCGCCAGCCGACCTCGACCGCGGGCAGCACCGACGGCAGGAACGAGGGCACCGCCAGGCCGATGAAGCCCAGGCACTCGTCAGGGTCCTCGCGCTCCGCGGCGCACCACAGGCCGAACCCGCGCTGCTCCCAGTGGGCCAGGATGGCGTCGAGCAGCTCGTCGCTCTGGGCCTGCGTGAACGGCACGCCGTCGTTGAGGAAGCGCACGACCTCGGGGTCCGCGTTGAGGCGCGCGAACGGTGCGCGGTCGGACGGGCGCCAGGAGCGCAGCACGAGGCGCTCGGTGGTCGGCATCGGCGGAGAAGGATGGCGCAAAGGGCCGGGCGCAGGCCCTGCACGAGCGCTCCCGACGCGAATTGTGCGGAGGATGCGGCTTCGTCGCGCGGGGCCTCTTGACCGCCGTGGGGCGCCCACCTAAGTTCCCCCTCGACGCGGAACCGAGCCGCAGAGAGCGAGGCCCAGGGGTTGCGAGGCCCGCCGCTCTGAAGCCATGGAGACTCCTCACGGAGACGACGTGGCGGAGAGCACCCCAGGTGGCTCGGGACCGCGTCGCTTTCGTTAATGCGCTGACACACGCGGCTCGATCAGGTCGAGCTTTCGCCTCGTAGCCGCTACCCTCGATCCATGACGTTGCTGCGGCCCCGCGTGAACGCGCTTCTGCCGGTTCCGGCCGTTGCCCCGCGGCCGCCGTTCGTGCACGTCCCGGCGTAGGCGCTCTCGCCGCTTCGGCCCGGAGCGCCGCAACCACTCCGCATCGCCGGTAGACGTCTACGAAGGAGAGCACGATGTTCGCCGTACCCCTGCTCGCGGGAGCGTCCCGATGAGCACGAAGCCCTTACCCGCCCAGTCGAGCGACTTCCCCGCTTGGTACGGCGAGGTGGTGCGCCGCGCCGGCCTCGCCGAGAACGCGCCCGTCCGCGGCGCGATGGTGATCAAGCCTTACGGCTACGCGATCTGGGAGGCGATCCAGCGCGAGCTCGATGACCGGATCAAGGCGACCGGCCACGAGAACTTCTACCTCCCTCTGCTCGTGCCCGCCTCGGTCCTGGCGCAGGAGGCAGAGCTCGTCGAAGGGTTCGCGCCCGAGGTCGCCCTCGTCACCGAGGCGGGCGGCAAGAAGCTGGAGGAACCGCTCGCCGTGCGCCCCACCTCGGAGGCGCTGATCTGGTCGACGTACGCCCGCTGGGTGCAGTCGTACCGCGACCTGCCGCTGCTCTACAACCAGTGGGCGAACGCCGTCCGCTGGGAGATGCGCCCGCGCCTCTTCCTGCGAACGAGCGAGTTCCTCTGGCAGGAGGGGCACACGGCCCACGAGACCGAGCAGGAGGCGGTCGCGGAGACGCTGACGATCCTCCACGACGTCTACGCCGACACGATCGAGAACGTCCTCGCGATCCCCGTGCTGCGCGGCCGCAAGAGCGAGAGCGAGCGGTTCCCCGGCGCCGTCGAGACCTACACGCTCGAAGCGCTGATGCGCGACGGGAAGGCACTCCAGGCGGCGACCTCGCACTACCTCGGCCAGGGCTTCCCGCGCTCGTTCGACGTCCGCTACACCGGCCGTGACGGCAGCGAGCAATATCCGTACGCGACCTCGTGGGGCGCGACCACGCGCCTGGTCGGCGGGGTCGCCATGGCGCACGGCGATGACCGCGGGCTGCGGCTGCCGCCCCGGGTCGCGCCGCAGCAGGTCGTCATCGTGCCGATCTCCCGCGAGGGCGAGGGCGCGGACGTGCTCCAGGCCGCCGCGGGCGTCGCCGGCGAGCTGCGGGCGGCGGGTGTTCGCGTCCGCGTCGACGATCGGCCCGAGTACCGGCCCGGCTTCAAGTTCAACGAGTGGGAGCTGAAGGGCGTGCCGCTGCGCATCGAGATCGGCGCGCGCGACCTTGCGGCGTCTGCGGTCACCGTCGCGCGCCGCGACACCGGCGACAAGCAGCAGATCCCGCTCGCTCGCGCGGCTGCCGCGGTCCACGAGCTGCTGAGCGACGTCCAGGCGTCCCTCTTGCAGACCGCCCGCGAGGAACAGGAGCGGCGGACGCTGCGCGACCCGCGCCGCTATGACGAGATGATCGAGTACCTCCGCGAGCCCGCCGGATTCGCGGCGGCGCCGTGGTGCGCCGGCATCGCGTGCGAGACGCGCGTCAAGGAGGACAGCTCGGCGACGATCCGCTGCCTGCCCCTCGGAGAGCAGCCGACCCAGGCCGGCGCTTGCGTGTGCTGCGGCAGGTCGGCGATGGCCACAGCCGTCTGGGCGCAGGCGTACTAGCGCGTGTGCGTCGCACTCGCGGCGGCCTGCGGCGGTCCCGGTCCGGCTAGAATGGACGCAGTAGGAAAATCCCTGGGGACGACAGGCTTCGACGTGGTCGTTTCGCAGGGGTGGTTGCGAGTCGAGGTCCCGGGCGGCCTCGTAAAACACCCGGGAAAACAATAAGTGCGGACTCTCACGAGTACGCGCTCGCCGCTTAGCCACTAGCTAAGCCGTGAGCTGTGGGCCCCCGCCCGCCGGCCGCGGGGATCGCCTGCATCAGATGCCGGCTCAACCCGGGGCGGTCCGCCTCCGCCAAACCGGGGACATCTTCAGGAGGCTGGTCCCGGAGAACCCCGCCGGCGAGGCGACTTCGGGACGAGAACAGAGCGCCGGATACGCTCGTAGACGCCACTCCATGCGCGATTGCGGACGCGGGTTCGATTCCCGCCGTCTCCACTGGAAAGCCCCGCTCAGGCGGGGTTTTCTGCGTCTCGGGACGCCTCGGCGGCGGCCCAGTTGGACACTGCGCTAGCCCGAGCGCGTGGCGGTGAAGCTCAGCGCCTGGGTGCTCGGGGTGATCGGGCACTTGCCGATCACGCCGACGCGGAAGCTGCCCGACGCCTTGGTCGTCGACGTGAACCTGCCCTTCAGGCGCAGTTGCACCTGGTTGGCCTGGCCGTCGGTCTTGGGGATCGTGCGCGAGAACGCGCCGTGGGGTGACGCCGGCGTCTTGAACACGCTGGCGAAGAACGGCTGGCGGACCGGGCCCGAGCGGCAGTCGGCAATGTCGTAGACCAGCCAGAGGTGCGTGATCTTGCGCGGCGAGTTCGCCTTGTGGCTGCGCTCGACGTTGAACTGGAAGACGTGGCCGTCGCCGGTCTGGCCCTTGTAGCGGCCGATCTGCGGCAGCGACGCGGCGGCCCCGGCTGCAGGGGTGAGGGCGAGCGTGAGCGACGCAACGAGGGCGGCGCAGAGGGCCGAGCGCATGGCGTGCACGCTATCGCTTGGGCCGGAAATGGCCACCGACGTGCGCCCGAGCGTGACGTTGCTTCGGTACCTGCCCTTTCGGTACCGTTGCATTCTCGGGCCGACGCAGCGGTCGGCCTGATGGGATCTCATGGCCGCCGACTCGGATCGCATCGACGCACACGTCTGGAGGGTCAGCGCCGTCGTGCTCGTCGGCTCGGTCATGTCGATCCTCGACACGACGATCGTCAACGTCGCGCTGGCGACGCTGGGGCGCGAGCTGCACAGCACGATCGCGCAGATCCAGTGGGTCGTGACCGGGTACATGCTGGCGCTGGCCGCGGTCATCCCGGTCACCGGCTGGGCGGCGCGGCGCTTCGGCGCCAAGCGGGTCTACCTGCTCTCGCTCGTGCTCTTCACCGCCGGGTCGGTGCTGTGCGGGCTCGCCACGACGACGACGCAGCTGATCGTCTTCCGGGTCATCCAGGGCGTCGGCGGCGGCATGATCCTGCCGATCGGCCAGCTGATGATGGCCGACGTGGCCGGGCCCAAGCGCATGGGCCGGGTCATGAGCATCGTCGCGGTGCCGGCGATGCTCGCGCCGATCCTCGGACCCACGATCGGAGGCCTGATCCTGGACAACGCGAGCTGGCGCTGGATCTTCTTCGTCAACGTCCCCATCGGCGTCATCGCGGTCATCCTGGCGCTGCGGATCCTGCCCCGCGTGGAGGCCTCGGGCTCCGACCCCCTCGACGTCCGCGGCCTGCTGCTGATGGCCACCGGGCTGCCGCTGCTCACCTATGGCCTGGCCGAGATCGGCGTCACGGGCAGCTTCACCGCGACGAAGGTCGTCGTCCCGTGCCTCGCCGGCCTCGCGCTGATCGCCACCTTCGTGTTCCACGCCTTGCGCGTGCCGCGTCCGCTGCTCGACCTGCGTCTGTACCGGCGCCCCACCTTCGCGTCGGCCTCGTTCGCGATGTTCTGCCTCGGCGGGGCGCTGTTCGGCTCGATGATCCTGCTGCCGCTCTACTGGCAGGAGGTCCGCCACCAGAGCGTCGTCGAGACGGGGTTGCTGACCGCGCCGCAGGGCCTCGGGATGGCGCTCGTCATGCCGCTCGCCGGCAAGCTGACCGACCGCTGGGGAGGCGGGCCGCTGGCGCTGTTCGGCGTCGTGGTGACGACCATCGCCACGATCCCGTTCGCGCTGATCGGCGCCCACACCCCGATCTTCGGCCTGTCGGTGGCGATGTTCGTGCGCGGGATGGGGATCGGCTTTGCCTTCATGCCCGCGATGGCCGCCGCGTTCGCGTCGCTGGAACGCTCGGAGCTCGCCGATGCCACGCCGCAGCTCAATGTCCTGCAGCGCGTCGGCGGGTCGATCGGGACCGCCCTGCTCGCGGTCGTGCTCCAGCGGGCGCTGGTCGGCGTGCACACGCTCGAAGGCGCGGCCCAGGCGTACGGGACGGCCTTCCTGGTGGCCGGGGGGCTCACCGCGCTGGCGATCGTGCCGTGCATCATCCTGCTGCGCGCCGAGCGGGCCGCGCGTGAGGTCAAGGGCGACAGCGGCGCGCCGCCGCCCGATGTCATCGCCGAGGCGGTGGCGGCGTGAGCATCGCGCCGCGCGAGGGCGGCGCCGGCTCCGGCCTGACCGCGGCGCCGGGGACGGACCGCACCGAGGCGCTCGAGCAGCTCGGCCGCTCGTTCAAGCGGGCGATGGCGGCCGTGCGACGGTTGCGCGGACGCGAGACGCACCGGCCCGGCGAGCTCAGCTTCGCCCAGTACGGGCTGCTCTTCGGGCTCGCGGACGGCGGCGAGCTGTCCGTGCGCGAGCTGGCGCTGTCCGCGGACCTCTCGCCCGCGACCGTCACGCAGATGCTCGACGGCCTGGACGCGACCGGCCTGGTCGAGCGCGTGCGCTCGCAGCGCGACCGGCGCGTGGTGATGATCTCGCTCACCGGGCACGGCGCGGCGAAGGTGGCCGAACGCCGCGCGCGCTTCGAACCCCTCTGGCGCGCAGCGCTGGCCGAGTTCGGGGAGGACGAGCTGCACTGCGCGGCCGCCATCCTCGACCGCCTGGGCGCGATGTTCTATGACGTCGCCGACGCGGAGGCCTCGCAGGCGGGCGGCCCGCCCGCGCCCGGCACCGACGCGCTCGACGTCGCGCTGGAAGACCTCAAGAAGGAGCAAGGAGAGCGCTGATCACAGCGTCTGCGCGAGGCCGAAGGCCTCGAACAGGTCGGAGCCGAATGTCGTGATCTCGGCGATCGCGCCGTCCTGGACGCGCAGGACATCGAGCTTGAACGCACGGTAGACCGTGTCGCCGGGTGCCAGCAGGTAGCTGGCGGCCGCCGGCTGGCGGTTGGCCCGCGTGGGCACCAGGCGCCAGTCGCCCATCGAGGGCGGCCCGAAGGCCCGATCGAGCAGCGGCGCGATCGCGTCGAGGCCCTCGTAGCACAGCGGGTACGGGGGCATCGTGATGCGGACGTCCTCGCGCAGGAGCGCCGCCGCGCCCGCGGCGTCGCCGCGCTCGTGGGTGTCGATGAAGCCCTGAAGCAGCGCGCGCTCATCGGCGCTGAGGTCGGCCGGGCGCGAGTGGCCGGCAGGGCGCTGGGGGAGCTGCTCGCGCAGGGTCGCACGGGCGCGCTGCAGCGCGCTGTTGGCGGCGGCCACCGTGGTATCGAGGAGGGCGGCGGTCTCGGCCGCCGACCAGTCGAGGATGTCGCGCAGGATGAGGACGGCGCGCTGCTGGGGCGGCAGGAGCTGGATGACCGCGACGAAGGTCAGCTCGATCGTCTCGCGGGCGACGACGACTGCGTCGGGCTCGGCATCCTTGGGAGCGACCTCGTCGAGCAGCCGGTCGGGGTAGGGCTGCAGCCAGGGGACCTCCGCGAAGGAGCCCAGCGACGCCACGCGGCGGGAGCGGCTGCGGATCGCGTCGAGCGATGCGTTGGTGGCGATCCGGTACAGCCACGCGCGGAACCCCGGGCCGCCGGCGAAGCTCTCGCGCTTGCGCCACGCGCGCAGGAAGGTCTCCTGCACCAGGTCCTCGGCCTCCTCGAAGGACCCGAGCATCCGGTAGCAGTGCACGTGCAGCTCGCGGCGGTGGCGGTCCACGAGGGTGGCGAAGGCGGCCTCGTCGCCGGCCTTGGCGGCGGCGACGACGGGGTCGGGCTCGGGGTCGCTCATGGCGGCGCGTCCATCCGGTGTCATGGTGATCGTCGTGTCGGTCATGTGCGATGAAACGCCGCGGGTCGCGTCAACTCATCGGTGGCCTAGTGTTCCGTGCCATGCCCACCGAGCAGTACCACGAGCCACCCGGCGAGCTGCCCGAGGACGTTCGCACCTTCGCGCGGATGTGCACGTCGCTGATCGAGGAGGCCGAGGCGATCGGCTGGTACGCCCAGCGCCTGGCCGTCGAGCAGGACACCGAGGCCGCGGCCATCATGCGCGACGCGCAGGACGAGGAGTTCAAGCACTTCAGCATGGACCTCGAGTACCTGCTGCGGCGCACCCCGCTGTGGCGCACGGTCGCCCGGCGCGTGCTCTTCCAGCCCGGTGACATCACCGAGAACGGCGACGCCGCGGAGGCGGCCTTCGAGGAGGGTCCCGACGACGACGAGGCCCCGCTGATCCCAGGCTCGGACGGCTCGCTCGGGATCGGGAGCCTGAAGGGGATGCAGCGATGAACCACCTCCTGCGAGAGCTCGCGCCCATCACCGACGGCGGCTGGGAGCAGCTCGAGGACGAGGGCCGCCGGCAGGTCGTCGCCTCGCTGGCCGCCCGCAAGCTCGTCGACTTCTCCGGTCCGCACGGCTGGCAGTACTCGGCGACCAACCTCGGGCGCACGGAGACGGTCGAGACCGCGGTGGTGCCAGGCGTCGCGCCGACGCGCCGGCGGGTGCTGCCGCTGGTCGAGCCGCGCGTGGGCTTCAGCGTCGCGCGCTCGGAGCTCGAGGCCATCGCCCGCGGCGCCGAGGACGCCGACCTCGACGACCTCGCGCAGGCCGCGCGGCGGATCGCGCTGGCCGAGAACGTGGCGGTCTTCAACGGCTGGGAGGAGGCCGGGATCACCGGCATCACCGCGGCCACGCCGCACAAGCCCATCGAGCTGAGCGGCGACCTGACGGCCTGTCCTCGCCACATCGCGCGGGCCGTCGAGATGCTGCTGTCGAGCGGTGTCGGCGGGCCGTACGGGCTCGCCCTCGGACCGGAGGTCTACAAGGGCGTGGTCGAGACCACCGAGCACGGCGGCTACCCGCTCTTCGATCACCTGCGCAAGATCCTCGACGGGCCGCTCGTCTGGGCGCCGGGCGTCGACGGCGGCGTCGTGCTCAGCCTGCGCGGCGGCGACTTCCTCTTCGAGTGCGGGCAGGACATCGCGATCGGCTACGACAGCCACGACGCCGAGAGCGTCGGGCTCTACTTCGTCGAGAGCTTCAGCTTCCGCGTCGCGACGCCCGAGGCGGCGGTCGCGCTGCCGTCGACCAAGTCACAGCGCAAGCGCCGCTAGCGCAAGGGTCCTCCCACGGCGTCCGGCGGGGCGCGTAGGTTGCGAACGCGTGTTCGAAGCCGGCGCCACCACCAGCAGTTACCTGGACGCTCTCAACCCCGAGCAGCTCGCGGCGGCAACCCACCCGGGCGGCCCGCTGCTCGTGCTGGCCGGCGCCGGCACCGGGAAGACGACGACGCTGGCCGCGCGGGTCGCGTGGCTCATCGACCAGGGCGCGGCGCCCGAGCGCGTACTGCTGCTGACCTTCACGCGGCGCGCCGCGCGGGAGATGCTCGGGCGCGCGCGCTCGTACCTCGGGCGCTCGCCGAAGGGCCGGCACGCCGGGCGCGTCGTGGGCGGCACCTTCCACTCGGTGGCCCATCGCTACGTGCGCCGCCACGCCTCGGTGCTCGGCCTGCCGGCCGGCTTCGGGGTGCTCGACGCCGGCGACGCGGCCGACGTGCTCGACCTCGTGCGCCAGGAGGCGGGCGTGGGGCAGACCGGCCGGCGTTTCCCGCGCAAGTCGACGCTGCTGGACATCTACTCGCGGACGGTCAACGCCCAGCGCCCGTTGCGCGAGCTGCTGGCCGAGGCCTTCCCGTGGTGCGAGCGCCACGCCGACGACCTCGCGCGCCTGTTCGTCGAGTACGGCGCGCGCAAGCGCGGGCTCGGGGTGATCGACCTCGACGACCTGCTGCTCTACTGGCGCGCGCTGGCCCAGGACGCGGTCGTGGGCGCCGACCTGAGCGGCTCGATCGACCACCTGCTCGTCGACGAGTACCAGGACGTCAACGGGCTCCAGGTCGACCTCGTCCGCGGGCTGCGCAGCGAGCGCCCGGACGTGACCGTCGTCGGCGACGACCTGCAGGCCGTGTACGGCTTCCGCTCGGCCTCGCCCGAGCACATCCTCGCCTTCCCCGAGCACTTCCCCGGCGCGGCGGTGGTCACGCTCGAGCGCAACTACCGCGCCACCCAGCCGCTGCTCGACGTCGCCAACGCCGTCGCGGCGCAGGCCGAGCGTGCGTACCGCAAGGCCCTGCGCGCCGAGCGCCCGGGGGGCCTCGCGCCCGAGCTCGTGCTGTGCCTGGACGAGGCCGCCCAGGCGACCGAGGTGTGCGAGCGCGTGCTCGACGCGCGCGAGCGCGGCGCCGCGCTGCGCGAGCAGGCGGTCCTCATGCGCGCGTCGCACGACTCGGGACTGCTCGAGCTCGAGCTCGCCCGCCGCGACATCCCGTACGTCAAGTACGGCGGGCTGCGCTACCTGGAGGCCGCGCACGTCAAGGACTTCCTCGCCCTGCTGCGCCTGGCCGACAACCCGGCCGATCGTCTCGCGTGGTTCCGCTGGCTGCAGCTGCTCGACGGCGTCGGGCCGGCGACGGCGGGGCGCGTGCTCGAGGCGCTCGAACCGGACACCGGCGGGCTGATGGACGTCCTCGGGCGCTGGCCCGCCGCGCACGGCGCCCTCCCACCCGAGGCGCGCGGACCGGCGGGCGCGGTCGTCGCGGCCCTGGGCGCCGCGGTCGGCGAGCCCGCGGCCGGGGTGCGCGCCGAGGGGCTGCGCGATGCGCTGGCACCGATCGTCGAGGCGCACTACCCCGACGGCGCCGTGCGCCTGCTCGACCTCGACGCGCTGGTGGCGGCCGCCGGGCAGTCGTCTGACCTCGCACGCTTCGTCGCCGACCTCGTGCTCGATCCGCCGGCCTCGAGCTCGGACCTGGCGGGGCCCGGCAGCCTCGACGACGACTGGCTCGTGCTCAGCACGGTGCACTCGGCGAAGGGCCTGGAGTGGCGCTCGGTCCATGTGCTCGCGCTCTACGACGGCAACTTCCCCTCGGACCTGTCGGCAGGCGATCGCGAGGCGATCGAGGAGGAGCGCCGCCTGCTCTACGTGGCGCTCACCCGGGCTCAGCGCGACCTGCACCTCTACGTGCCGCTGCGCTACTACCACCGCCCGCGCGGGATCGACGACGGGCACGGGTACGGCAAGCCGTCGCGGTTCCTCAGCGCCGACGTCCAGTCGCTGTGCCGTCGCACCGACCGCACCGGCCTCGACGTCGACCCGGCCGGCGAGGTGACCGCGGCCCGGGCCGGCCCTCGCATCGAGGTCTCGGTGGACGCGCTGTTCCGCTGAGCCCGCCGGGTCTATGCTCGCGCCATGGCCGAGGTCGCGCTTCCCGCTGCGAGCGCCGCCGCCGAGGCGCCCCCACGTCCGGACTTCCAGATCGTCCCGCTGCGCGGGCTGCCGATCGTGGCCGCCGTCCTCGTCGCCCTGATCGCGGCGATTGCCGCCAACAAGATCTGGGCGCTCGAGTTCTTCCACGTGGGCGCGGGGGCGCTGTGGACCGGGATCGACCTCTTCCTCGGGCTCGTGCTGGGCCCGATCCTCGGGCGCCTGACGATCCCGGCGCGCATCGAGATGACGACCCGGCTGATGCCGAAGGTGCTGCTCATCATGCCGACGCTCGTCACCGCGACGCTCGCGTCGGGCTGGCAGCTGGGGCGATACCTGGGAACGATCAACAGCGACTACGCCAACCACGGCTGGATCGTCGCGTCCTACATCGTCGTCGGAGTCATGGCGGTGATCGCCCTCGGCCTGCTCGAGCCGGCCAACGTCGCGGTGCTCTTCGAGCTCAAGAAGCCGCGCCCGAACCCGGCGGTCATCGAGCGGCTCATGAAGCGCTTCATCTACACCGCCGGGGTCATCGGAGCGATGCAGGTCGCCACGCTCGTGATCATGACCAAGGTCGCGACGGGATGACCGAGCGCCGGCTGCCGCCCGTCACGGGCGTGGCCATCGTGTCGATGGCGCTGATCATCATCGGCGGGATCTGGATCGCCTCGCACCTGCCCCACCACGTGCCGCTCGGCCCCGCGGTCGCGCTCCTGGCTGCGTCCGCGCTGCTCGTCGTGGTCAACGTCGTCTCATTGATGCGCGTACCGGACTTCAACTGGGGGTCCTTCTTCCTCGTCGCCAAGTGGGCCGGCCTCGCCTACGCGATCACGGCCGGGATCCTCGAGTACGTCTTCGTCAAGGACGGCACGAGCGGCGGCCAGCTCGTCGTGCTGACGCTGTCGCTGGTCGTCTACGCGGTCCACGTGCCGCTGCTCATGGGTTTCACCGTCGCGCGCTACGACCCGCTCACCTGACGGCTTACCCGGTTGTTGACTGACGCGGTCCAGCGTCGGCCGCCTACCCGCGGGCGGGCATGCGAAGCCGCGCGCCGTCAAACAGGGGTTGCGCCCCCAGCCCGGTGCGGGAACACTGCCGCCCAGAGCCATGGGCCAGGACGTCGCCGCCAGGGTGTTCAGCCGTGCCGACCGCCAGCGCTACCGCGAGAAGGTGCGCACCTGCCTGGACGTGTTCGCGCGCATGCTGGCCGACGAGCGCTTCGAGCCGGCGCGCGGATCGTTCGGCCTCGAGATCGAGCTCAACCTGACCGACGACGACGGCCGGCCGGCGCTGGCCAACGCAGCGGTCCTCGAGGCGATCGCCGATCCCGACTTCCAGACCGAGCTCGGGCAGTTCAACATCGAGATCAACATCGCGCCGCGGCAGTTCGCCGCCGCGGTCTTCGCCGAGCTGGAGGAGGCCATCCGCGGGAGCCTCAACCACGCCGAGGGCCGCTCGCGCACGGCCGGCGCGCACATGGTGGTCATCGGGATCCTGCCGACCATCGACGGCGAGCACCTCAACGCGAGCGCACTGAGCGCCAACCCGCGCTACGCGCTGCTCAACGAGCAGATCTTCGCCGCCCGTGGGGAGGACCTCGAGATCGACATCCGCGGCGTCGAGCGGCTCTCGACCTACGCTGACACCATCGCCCCGGAGGCGGCGTGCACGAGCGTCCAGCTGCACCGTCAGGTCGAGCCCGACGCGTTCGCCGCGCACTGGAACGCCGCGCAGGCGATCGCCGGCGTCCAGGTCGCCATCGCGGCCAACGCGCCCTTCTTCTTCGGCAAGGAGCTCTGGCGCGAGACGCGCATCGCCCTCTTCGAGCAGGCGACCGACACCAGACCCGACGAGCTCAAGGCCCAGGGCGTGCGCCCGCGCGTGTGGTTCGGCGAGCGCTGGATCACGTCGATCTTCGACCTCTTCGAGGAGAACGTCCGCTACTTCCCGGCCCTGTTGCCGGTGTGCGAGGCCGAGGACCCCGTCGAGACCCTGACGCGCGGCGACATCCCCGAGCTGCCCGAGCTGCGCCTGCACAACGGGACGATCTACCGCTGGAACCGCCCCATCTACGACGTCGTGCGCGGGCGCCCGCACCTGCGCGTCGAGAACCGGATCCTGCCGGCCGGCCCGACGGTCGTCGACATCCTCGCCAACGCGGCCTTCTACTACGGCCTCGTCCAGGTGCTGACCGAGGAGGACCGGCCGCTGTGGACGCAGATGTCGTTCTCCGCGGCCGAGGAGAACTTCCACGTCGGGGCGCGCGACGGCATCGAGGCGCGCGTCTACTGGCCCGGGGTGGGGGAGGTGCCGGTCGCCGAGCTCGTCCTGCGCCGGCTGCTGCCCGCCGCGCACCAGGGCCTCGACCGGCTCGGCATCGACGCCGGCGAGCGC
Source organism: uncultured Actinomycetes bacterium (assembly GCA_963807305.1). GTDB lineage: Bacteria > Actinomycetota > Thermoleophilia > Solirubrobacterales > Solirubrobacteraceae > JAOPZW01. The sequence continues at coordinate 99,315 of CAWEBN010000008.1, read as the reverse complement.
GATCGGCTGCTCGGCATCATCGAGCGCCGCTGCGTCACGCAGCGCAACGGGGCCTCATGGCAGGCCGGCCTGTTCCACCGCCTCTACGACGACCGCGGCCTCGAGCGCGACGAGGCGCTGCGCCAGATGACGCTGCGCTATCGCGAGCTCATGCACGCCAACGAGCCCGTTCACGACTGGCCGGTGGAGTGACTCACGCCGCCGGCGGCAGCGGTGGCCCTGGGACTCAGGCCGGGCCGGCGGTCGACACCGGCTCAGCGTTCGTGATCTGATGCGTGGTCTGCGCGGCGCCGACGGGCGCCGCGCAGGCTGGCAGCAGCGCTTCGAAGCACGCGCCGCTCTGCACCGGGGTTGCGCTCACCTCGCCACCCATCTGCCGGACCAGGCCGCGCGCGATGGCGAGGCCGAGGCCGAAGCCGGCGCCCGCCCGCCCGCCGCGCTCGAAGCGCCCGAAGATCCGCTCGCGCTCGGCCTCGGGGACGCCGGGGCCCGCGTCGATCACGCGCAGGCGGGCGCCCTCGGGGGTCGCGTCCACGGCGATCGTCACGACGGTGCCCGGCGGCGCTCCGTGGCGCAGGGCGTTCTCGAGCAGGGCGCGCAGGACGCGCGCGGTGGCGCGCGGATCGCACATCGCCCACACCGCCTCCGGCGCGTCGAGCTCGACGGCGACATCGACCGCGTGGGCCGCGGGTGCGATCTCGGAGGCCAGCGTTCCGGCCAGCTCGCCCAACTCGACCGGCTCGCTGGCCAGCGGCGCGTTGCCGTCCAGGCGGCCGAGATCCAGGAGGTCCTCGGCGAGGCTCGTCATCCGATCGGTCTGGCGCCGAGCTGCGGCGGCGCGCCGGCGAAGTCCCCCCAAATCCGGCGCGCCGCGCGCGAGCTCCTCTTCCAGAAGTTCGACGGTGCCGCGAAGCGACGCCAGCGGCGTGCGCAGCTCGTGCGAGGCGGTGGCCAGGAAGGCCTGGCGCCCGCGCTCCTCGGCGTGCAGCCGCGAGCGCATCGTCTCGAGGGCGAGCGCGACCTCGCCCACCTCGTCGCGGAAGCCGTCGACCGCCAACGGTTGCTCGATCCCCTCCTCGGCCAGCCGGCGCGCATCGCGGCGCAGGCGCTCGAGGCGGCGAAGCAGCCCGAAGCCGAGCGCGACCCCGAGGCCGGCGGCGATGACGATGGCCACGCCGCCGGCCACCGGCAGCGCACCCTGCACGACCGCCACGGCCGCGTGGGTGTCTTTGAGCGACTTGCGCAGCACGAGCGTGCGCCGGCCGGCGCGGGTGCGGACCGGCGCGACGACGACCGCCTCGCCGTTGCTGACCTGGTCGCGCACGTCGCCCGCCCGCGCGAAGCCCGCGTCGACGAGCCGCTCGGGGGTCTCGGAGCGCGGCTCGCGGCGCTCGGGGTCGGTGTCGGCCAGCTCGATGCCGCGGGCGTCGAAGAGGGCGACGCGGCCGCCCATGCGGCGCTCGAGCTCGCGCACGACGGCGTTCTGGCGCGACGAGCCGCGGCGCAGGTCGCGGGGCGGCAGGCGTGCGAGGCCCAGGTCGGCGGTCCGCGCGAGCTCGCGCATGTCACGCAGGCGATCGGTGGCGAGCCGGTGCTCGAGCGGGGGCACGAGCGTCATCACGGCCGCGGCGAGCGTCACGGCACTGCAGGCCAGCAGCGCGATCGCGAACTGCGCACGCAAGCCGGGCCTGTGCCAGCGCATCGGCGCTAGGACCTCAGCCGGTATCCCGCCCCGCGAACGGTGACGATGAGCTCCGGATCACCGCCCGCGGCGGCGAGCTTCTCGCGCAGGAAGTGGACGTGGACGTCGATGGCGCGCGGGTCGCGGAACTCGTGGCCGCCGAAGATGGCGTCGAGCAGCTCCTGGCGCGAGAGCAGGCGGCCGCCCGCGCGCAGCAGCGCATCGAGGACCTCGAACTCGGAGTAGGTGAGCGGCAGCTCGGCGCCGTCGAGCTCGACGCGGCGCGCGTCGGCGTCCAGGCGCAGCCGGCCCTGGACGACGACCGCCCGCGGGGCGCCGCTGAGGTGCACGCGCCGCAGGACGGCGCGCACCCGGCTGCGCAGCTCGGCGATCCCGACCGGCTTGGTCACGTAGTCGTCGGCGCCGGCCTCCAGCGCGAGCACCGCATCGGCCTCGCCGTCGCGAGCGGTGACGGCGACGACGTGCGCGGCCTCGCCGGCGCCGCGCAGGCGCCGGCAGACCTCGACGCCGTCGGGCCCCGGCCCGAGGCCGACGTCGAGCAGGATGAGGTCGAAGGTCTGTGCCGCCAGCGCATCGAGCGCGGCGCGCCCGTCGGCCGCCTCGACGACGGCGTGGCCGTCGCCGGCCAGCGCCCCGGCCATCACCTCGCGCAGATCGGCGTCGTCCTCGACCACGAGCACGCGACCGCCGAGAGCGCCGTGGCCGTTGTCGCCGAACATCTGGCCCAATGTAGAGCGGCGGGCGCTTCGCCGCGTCACTGCACAACATGATCCCAACATGGGCCGCAGCCCAAGCGAATGGGGCCTTGGGAGCCGACTCAGGTGCGCAGCCGATCCTCTCGGCCATGGCTCGCACCGCCGCCGTCGCCTCGCAGACCGACAGACGTCACGTCGTCGGGCGCCTCCGCGGCCTCTCGGTGATCCTCCCCTGCCACGATGAGGCACAGAACGTCGAGCGCGCAATCGACGAGGCCACGGCGGCGGGCGAGCTTGTCGCGGACGCCCACGAGATCCTCGTCGTGGACGACGGCAGTACCGACGCCACCCGCGAGCTGGCTCAGGCCCGCGCCGCGGCCGACCCGCGCGTGCGCGTGCTCGTGCACGACGGCAACCGCGGCTACGGCGCCGCGGTCCGCACGGGGATCGCCGCGGCGCGCTTGGAGTGGGTCTTCCTCACCGACGCCGACCTGCAATTCGACGTCACCGAGCTCGCACGCTTCGTGCCGCTGGCGCAGTCGTCGGACATCGTCGCCGGCTTCCGGACGCATCGCGCGGACCCGCCGCACCGGCTGCTCAACGCGGCCGCGTGGAACCTCCTCGTGCGTCGCCTGTTCGACGTCCCGTTGCGCGACGTCGACTGTGCCTTCAAGCTCATGCGTCGCGACCTCGTGCAGGCGCTGCCCCTCGCCGCCGAGGGCGCGATGGTGAGCACCGAGCTCGTCACCCGCGCCCACGAAGCGGGCGCGCGGATCGCCGAGCTCGGCGTCGGCCATCGCCCCCGGGTGGCCGGGCGGTCGTCGGGCGCGAGCCCGCGGGTCGTGCTGCGGGCCTTCCGGGAGCTGCGTGCCGTGCGCACGGAGCTGCGCGAAGGCACGCCGGCCGGCGCGCCCGCCGACCTGTCGCCGCAGGTGCCGGCCGGCGCCCCCGCCGACCTGTCGCGCCCGCGCGCCGCCTAGTGCGCCGCGCCTGGCGCGGCCTCGGGCCCGAGGCTGCGGTCCTGGCGCTGGCCGCCGTGTTGCGGCTCGCCGCGCTCGGCCGCGTCCCGACCAACCCGTACTACGACGCTGCGGTGCGCAGCATGGGCACGTCGTGGGCCGCGTTCCTGAGCGGTGCGTTCGAGCCGGGCCGGCGCGTGGCGATCGACAAGCCACCCGTGGACCTGTGGCTGCAGGTGGCCTCGACTCGATTGCTCGGGTTCGACGGCGTCGCGCTGCTGCTGCCCGAGGCGCTCGGCGGGATCGCGCTCGTCGCGGCGCTGATGTGGCTGCTGCACATCTTGCTGGGCCGGGGCGCGGCGCTCGCCGGAGGCCTGGCGCTGGCCGTGGCTCCCTCGGCGGTGATCGTCGCCCGCAGCGACACGATGGACGCCGTCATGGCCGCGCTGGCGGTGGCGGGCGCCGCGGTCGTCGCCCGGGCCGCGCGCAGCGGGCGACTGTGGCCCCTGGCCGGCGCCGGGGTACTGCTCGGACTGGCCTTCGAGGTCAAGCTCGCCGAGGCGCTGCTGCCCGTGTGCGCCGCGGCGGCGCTGTGGTGGTTCGCAGGCCCGCGCGCGCGCCGGCCGCGAGCGTTCGGGCTCGGATTGCTGGGCGGCGCCTTTTTGGCCAGCGCCCTGGCGTGGCTCCTGATCGTCACCGTCGTCCCGCTGCACCCGCGGCCGTGGGCGCTGGGCGCGTCCGACGGCTCGCCGTGGCGCGCGGCGCTCGTCTACAACGGCACCGCGCGGCTGCTGGGCGGTGGCGGCAACCCCCCGAGCGCGGCTGCGCCGGGAGCCGGGGCGGGAAGCGAGGCCGCGGCTGCGCGTCGAGCGCCCGCGGGGCGCGGAGCCTCGGCTGCGCGTGGAGCACCCGCGCGGAGCGGAGCCGCGGCTGCGCGGGGAGCGGGGCGCGAGAGCCGCGGCTGCGCGTGGAGCGCCCGCGCGGCGCGGAGCCGCGGCTGCGCGGCGCGCGGCGACGCCGCGCGAGGTTGCTGCCGTCGCCCGCCGCGCCGGCGAGCACGCCGCCGCCCTCGGCCGCCGCCCCGCGCCGCCCGGGCCGCTGCGGCTGGTCTCGGCCCAGGCCCACCTCGGGCGGTGGATCGGCATCGAGGCGGTGGCCGCGCTGGCGGCGCTGGCCGTCGCGCTCGCGCTCGGGGGTGCCCGGGGGCTCGGCCGCGTCGGCCGCGGCGGGCTGCTCGCGCTCGTGCTCTGGCTCGTCGCGGGCCTCGTGCTGTGCAGCGGCATCTCCGGTCTACGTCCGCGCTACCTGGCCTGCGTGGATCCCGCCGTGGCGGCCTGCCTGGGGGCCGGGGTCGCGCTCGCCGTCCGCGCGCGCCCACGCCCTGCGCGGATCGCCGCCGCCGTGGTCCTGTGCGCGGTCCTGGCTCTGCCGCTCTCCACCGCCGTGGCCGCCGTGGGCCGCGGCGTCCAGGTGTCGGGGCGCACCGGGGCGATGCCGGCGGCGCGCGTGGCCGCCCTGTCGGACTTCCTGCAGGCGCGCACGGCCGGCGCCGCCGACGAGATCGCGGTCAGCGCGCCGGCCAAGGCGGGCCCCCTCATCGCCCGCGACGCGCGCCCGGTGCTGATCCTCTCCGATGGCCAGGGCAACCAGCTCGTCTCGCCCGCGACCCTGGCGCATGCGGTGGCCGGCGGCCGCGTCCGCTATGCGCTGCTCGGCGACGCGTGCACGGCGCACAGCGGCAACGAGCGCACCGGCTGCCTGCCTGTCGTGCGGTGGGCGCGGGCGCACGGGCTCGACGTCAGCCGCGCGGCCGGCCAGCCGCATGCCGGCGCGCTCTACGCCCTCACGCGCCGGGCGGCCGCGACGGGAGGCTGCGGAAGAACTGCCACGTCCGCCACGTCGCCGCGAAGGGTGCGGGCGGCGGCTGGGTCCGCGGGCCGCCCGGCCAGCCATGGGCCTGGCCGTCGAGGCGCACGTGCTCGACGCGCGTCCCGGCGATGCAGTGGCGCCAGGCGATCTCGGTCACGCCGGACGCGGGGTTCAGCCGGTCGGCATTGCCCTGGCAGCCGTCGATGCGCCGCCACTGCCACAGCCACCGCTTCACGGCGCCGTTGAAGTCGGGGGGCTTGCCGCCGTAGGGGACGACCTGGTCCGCGGTGCCGTGGATCTCGAGGACCGGCAGCGGGCGCTCGGGCTTGCAGGCCGGCAGCGAGCGGTAGCCGCCGGCGACCGATGCCACGCCGGCGAGGCGCTCTGAGAGATCGCAGGCCAGCCGCGCCGTCATCCCGCCGCCGTTCGACACACCGGTGACGAACACCCGGGCGGGGTCGACGCAGCCGGCAGCCTCCAGCTGGTCGAGCGAGCGCTCGAGCGCCTCGACGTCGCTGGCGCCCGGCGCCTGGCCGGTGAGGTTCCAGAACGAGTTCGGTCCGCCCGCCGACGGATAGGCGACGAGAAAGCCCTCCCGGTCGGCCAGCCGGCTGAAGCCGGTGTCGTTGGCGAAGTCGCTGCCGGTCTCGCCCGCGCCGTGCAGGGCGATGACCAGCGGCCGCGGCGTGCTGACCCCGGGCGGGGCGTGCAGCAAGACCTGGCGCTGGCCCTCCGGCGTGTCGATGGTCAGCGTGTGGTCGCCCGGCGTCGGCGCAGGACAGGGCGCCGGGGTGGGCTGCGGTGCGTCGTGGACCGCCTTCGCTCCCGGCTGCCAGGCGACGAACGCAATGAGCGCGAGGGTGGCCGTGAGGATGCCGGCCGCCCACGCGTGGCGAGCGGTCACGCGGGGACCGCCCGCGCGAAGGCCCAGTCGCGACAGAGCACGAGGGTGAGGATAGCCACCGGCCCGGCGGGGGGCCGCGCCGCACGCTCAGCTCGTCTGCACCGGCGGCCGCGCCGGGAGGCTGCGGAAGAACTGCCAGGTCCGCCATGTCGCGGCAAACGGCGCAGGCAGCGGCTGGGTGCGCCGGCCGCGGGGCCAGGCGCGGGCACGGCCGTCGAGGCGGACGTGCTCGACGCGCGTCGCGGCGCTGCAGTGCCGCCAGGCGACCTCGGTCACGCCGGGCGCGAGCTTCAGCCGGTCGACCGTTCCGTGGCAGCCGTCGATGCGCCGCCACCGCCCCAGCAACCGCCTCGCGCTGGCCTTGTAGTCGCGCGACGTGCCGCCGTAGGGGAAGACCTGCCCGGCGGTGCCGTGAATCTCGAGCACCGGCAGCGGGCGCTCGGGCGTGCACGGCCGCAGCGTCCGATACCCGCCGGCCACCGACGCCACGCCCGCGAGGCGCCCGGACAGATCGCACGCCAGCCGCGCCGTCGGCCCGCCGCCGTTCGACACGCCGGTGACGAAGACACGGGCGGCGTCGACGCAGGCGGCGGCCTCGAGCTGGTCGAGCGCCGCGGTGTTCCAGGAATCGCTCGGCGAGTAGGCCACGAGGAAGTCCTCGCGGTCGGCCAGGCGGCTGAAGCCCGTGCTGTTCGCGAACTCGGTGGCGGTCTGGCCCGCGCCGTGCAGGGCGATGACCAGCGGGCGCGGCTTGTAGGCACCGCGAGGCGCGTGCAGGAGAACCGGGCGCCGGCCCTGCGCTGTGTCGATGGTCAGCGTGTGGTCGCCCGCCGTCAGCGCGGGACACGGCTCGTGGGTCGGGTCCGAGGCGTAGTGCACCGCTTTGGCGCCGGACTGCCACGCCACCACGGCGAGCAGCGCGAGACCGGCGACCAGGGTGCCGGCCGCCTGCAGGTGGCGAGCGCTCACGCGGGGACCGCCCGCGCGAACACCCAGCCGCGACAGAGCACGAAGGTGAGGATCGTCACCGGCGGCAGCACCGCGAGCTCCCCTGCCACTCGCGGCAGGTGCTCATGTCCGACTGCGATCGCCACCAGGGCCGCGTTCAGCGCCGAGCCCATGAGCTGGACGACGACGTAGCGCGCCGCGGGAACGGCGCCGCGTGCGGCGCCCCGGAAGGTCCAGGCGCGGTTCAGGAGGTAGCCGTTGACCGCGCCGACCCCCCAGCCGACCGCACCCGCGAGGGCCACCGGGGAACCGATGGCCAGCATGACGGAGTACGTGGCCAGCGTGAGCGCCGTATTGACGGCACCGACAAGCCCGAAGCGCACGAGCTGGGCGACCACGGGGGGCACGCGGGGCCGGGTGGCGACCAGCGGGCTCATTGCAGATAGCGCTGGGTGTAGAGATGGTTCGCGAGCCCGGCCGCCGTGCGCGTGGGGTAGTAGCCGAAGTGATGGATGACCTTCGGCATCTGCGGGATCGCCCCGAGAGCGAGCCAGGCGGTGAGCACGACACATGCCGCCGTGAGGGCGCGCGTGCGCGCGAGGGCCGCGAAGGGCAGGACCCACCACACGTACCACGGCATCGTCCACCCCAGCGTCAGGACGGCGGCGAGCATCACGAAGCCGGCAGCGCCCGGCAGCCAGGCGCGCCGCCAGGTCACGGCGGCCGTCGCGCCCACGGCGGCCAGCGCCAGCGCGGCGTGCGCGATGACGCGATCGTGGGGCGTCAGGCCGCCCTGGCCGGCGAGCGCGGCGAGCACGTTGGGCACGCTCAGCGGTCCCACGAGTCCGTCCTGGATGCTCGTCGCGGGCAGGTGGCCGGCGTAGACGAGACCGACCACCGCGAGGACCAGCGCGCCGGCGCTGCCCGCACCCCCCAGGGCGGGCAAGCGCCGGCGGCAAGCGAGGATGACGACGGGCGCGAGGAGGGCGGCCGACGGCTTGAAGCCGGCGGCCAGGACGACGCTGGCGCCCGCGCCGAAGTCCCACCACGGGGCGCGCCCGTCCTGCCAGCCGACGACGGCCAGCGACACCGCGGCGACGCTGCAGAGCAGCACGAGCGGCTCGTTGTGCGCGCCGCCGATGCCGTAGACGAGGACCAGGGGGTTGAGGCCCACGAGGGCGATCGCCGCCTGCGGGGAGCGGCCGAGCCGTCGCGCCGTGAACGCCACCAGCGCGAGGGTGCCGAGCGCGGCGGCCAGCAGCACGCCCTTCCACGCCCAATAGGCGACGGGCAGCGAGAGCGGAGCGAGGCCCTCGGTGACGAGGGTGAAGAGCGGGCCGTAGGGCGACGGCAGGTGGTGCCAGTTGGAGAAGTGGTACGCCGGGTCCTGGCGGACGGTGAGCGGCAGGGCGGCGTACGGATTGACGCCATACGTCGCCGGCATGCGCCCGTAGTGCAGGTAGTTGAAGACGTCGGTGAGCGACAGCGGCGGCCCGAGCAGCAGGATGACGTGCGTCGCCACCACGGCGCTCCAGACGATGGCCAAGGGCACCCGCGGCGCGCACAGCACGGCGATCAGCCACGCGATGCCGAGGACCGCGAGCGCGCGCGTGAGGTCGGCCTGGAGCATCGGCGGGCTGTCGGGCAGCGCCGGCAGCCGGTGCGCCAGGGGGCCCACCATCCACCCCGGGAACCCGCGCTGGGCGGGGCCGGAGAGGACCGAGGGGCGCTCGGAGGCGACGAGGAGGATGGCGACCGCCAGGCCCACGATCGCGCCCATGGCCGCGGTCCCGAGTGCGGGAAGGGCGAGGCGCCCGGGAATGCGGGCCCAGCGCCGAAGCGCTCCGCTCGAGAGGCGGGGCATGGTCACGACGACGTCGGCGGGGGGCCCCGGCACGCACGCAGGGTGCCCCAGGCGCCTGAGGCGCGGGCCACAGCCGGATTTTGGTGGCGTACGCCTTTTGTTCGACTCGTGTTAGGCCGCGGCCGGGGCCGCCCGCGAGCGCCCTGCGTCGAGGGGAGCCCCGGTCAGCTGGCCGCCCGGGCAGTCCGCGCACGGCACCTCGCGGCGCGGGTTGCGGATGCCGACGAGGCCGAGCACGCCGCCGAGCGCCACGAGTGCAGCCGCGATGCCGGCGCCGCGGTGGAAGGCGGCCACCGCGGCGTCCTCGGCGGCGTGCGTCACCACGCGCGCCTGGTCCGGGGGGAGGCTGTGGGGGTCGGCGCGCGCCAGCGTGCGGTGCTTGGCCGCGCTGACGACGCGCTGCGCTTCCGGCGAGAGCTGGTGACCGGCCAGGCGCTGGTCGATGGTGGCGCCGAACTGGCCGGCGACCACCGCGCCGAGGGCGGCCACCGCGAGCAGCCCGGCGACGCGCGCGATGGCGTTGTTGACGCCCGAAGCGATGCCCGCGTTGCTCTCGTCGGCGTCGGCCAGCACGGTCGCGGTGAGCGGCGCCACGGTGGCCGACAGCCCCACCGCGAAGAGCAGCAGCGCGGGCAGGAGGTCCGTGACGTAGTCGATGTGGGCGTCCACGCGCTGGAACATCGCGAGGCCCGCCGCAGCGACCAGCGGGCCGCACCCCATGAACCAGCGCGGGCCATAGCGGTCGGCCATGCGCCCGGCACGGCGCGCCAGCGCGAAGGTGACGATCGTGATCGGGAGCGTCGCCAACCCGGCCTGGAGGGCCTCGTAGCCGGCGACCTGCTGCAGGAAGAGCACGAGGAAGAAGATCACCGCGCTCAGCCCGCCGTACATGAGCAGCGTCTCGAGGTTGCCGACGGCGAAGTTGCGCCGGCGGAAGAGGCCCAGCGGCAGCATCGGATGAGGTGTGCGTGCCTCGTGGACGATGAAGAGGGCGAACATCACCACCCCGACCACGGCCGGGACGAGCACCTCGGGAGAGCCCCAGCCCACGCTCGGCTGGCGGATGAGCGCGAAGACCGGGCCGGCCAGTCCGAGCGCGCAGAGCACGGCCCCGAGGTAGTCCAGGTGGATCTGCGGGCCCTCGCGCGGGCGCTCGGGGACCGCCATGCGCACGATGATGATCGTGGCGATCACGAACGGCACGTTGACGGCGAAGATCCAGCGCCACGTCGCGACGTCGATCAGCCAGCCCCCGGCCAGCGGGCCGATGACCATCGCGATGCCGCCCCATGCCGTCCACGAGCCGATGGCGGCCCCGCGCTCGTTGGGCGGGAAGCTCGCGACGATGACGGCGAGCGCGCTGGGGGTCAGCAGCGCGCCGAAGATGCCCTGCAGGGCGCGTCCCGCGACCAGCACCTCGATCGACGGCGCCAGCGCGCAGACGACGCTCACGACCCCGAAGCCGGCCACCCCCAGCGTGAAGATGCGCCGCTCGCCGTAGAGGTCGCCGAGCGAGCCGCCGACGAGGATCAGCGAGCCGAGCGTGAGCAGGTAGGCGTTCGAGACCCACTGCTGGCCCGCGAGGCCGCCGCCGAGATCGTGCTCGATGGCCGGAAGCGCGACGTTGACCACTGTCGCGTCGAGCCCCGCCACGAACGAGCCGAGGATCGCGGCCAACAGCGCCAAGCGCTTGCGGCGATCGGTCACGAGACCATGCTACGGAGGAGGGGACCTGCGTCTGCGGAGGCAGTGGCGGGTGGGCCTCTGCCTGGCCGCAGACAGCAAGAGACGCGGTCCCGAACCGCCTGGGGTGCTCTCCGCCGTGTCCGCCCCCGAGGGGGCAGGTCACGACTTCAGAGCGGCGGGCCTCACAACCCCTGGGCCTCGCTCTCTGCGGCTCGGTTCCGCGTCGAGGCGCAACTTATGGTGGCCCCCGACGCCGGTCAAGAGCCCCTCGAGGGCGATTCCGCAAACACCGGCGATTTCCGTTGGGCCGTTGCGCGACCTCGTACACTGGGTAGAGCAGCCGACCGGGGCGAACCGCGGTGAGCGCGCTCGCCATCGACGGGCTCCGTCGGCTTCCTGACCGCTCGTGTGATGGTTCCCCGGCGTCCGGCCGAGGGTGGGTGGCGAGCGGCCACCGTCCCACTACGAAACAACGAGGTGCAAATGGCTGTCGAAGAGAAGGTCGAGATGGAGGGCGAGGTCGTAGAGGCCCTCAAGAACCTGAACTTCCGCGTCGAGCTCGAGAACGGACATGTCGTGCTCGCGCATCTCGCCGGCAAGATGCGCCGCTTCCGCATCCGCGTCCTGCCTGGCGACCGAGTCCGCGTCGAGGTCTCTCCGTACGACCTCAACCGCGGCCGCATCGTCTACCGCTTCAAGTAGTAGACACCGGCGCGGCCGTGAGCCGCGCCGCCCGCTCACCTGGGCTTGGGCGCATCCGCGCCCAGCGGCCCAGGACGAGTGTCATGTGACGCAGCGCACAGTTACCCGGAGCGTTGGCGTGGGTATCGTTGAACGCGATTCAATAGAAACTGGCCCATCTGGTCAGGAGGCGTTTCAACGTGCAGCTCGTCCATCGCTTCGTCCGCTACCAGGAGCGCGTCTCGGGAGTTCCGGGGCGCTTCATCGCGCCCGTCGTCCTCGCGGGGCTCTCGCTGCAGGTCGCGGTCCTCGGGATGTACTGGGACATCGGCTACCACATCGACCACGGCCGCGACCAGGGCGTGTTCACCGCGCCGCACATGTTCATCGTGGTGGGCCTTCAGGGCATCGTCCTAGCCGCGCTGCTGCACGGCCGCATGCGTGGGCCCGAGGCCCGCAACGAGCGCCGGCTGCCGCTGCGCCTGAGCATGAGTCCGGGCGGGATCGTGATCCTCATCTGCGGCGGGATCGCGCTGCTCGGCTTCCCGCTGGACGCCTTCTGGCACGCCCTCTTCGGCGAGGACGTGACGCTCTGGGGCCCCACGCATCTGTTCATGATCGGGGGCGCGGGCGTGAGCACGCTCGGCCTGTGGATGGTCATGCGCCAGGGCTTCGAGCTCGGGCGCCCGCGCAAGGTCGCGCGCCGCGGCCACCTGCGCGTGGCCGGCGCGCTGATCATCGGCCTGTCGACCTTCCAGGCCGAGTTCGACTTCGGCGTGCCGCAGTTCCAGCTGCTCTACCAGCCGGTGCTGATCGCCTTCGCCGCAGGCGTCGCGCTCGTGTGCGCGCGCTCGATCCTGGGGCGCTGGGGCGCCTTCCAGGCCCTGGGGATGTTCTTCGTCATCCGCATCGCGCTGGCCCTGTTCGTCGGCCAGATCGCCGGGTACACGACGCCGCACTTCCCGCTCTACATCGCCGAGGCGGCCGCCGTCGAGGCCGCCGCGTTCGCCGCGCCGCGCTCGCCGCTGCGCTTCGCGCTGCTCAGCGGGCTGGGCATCGGGACCGTCGGCCTCGCGGCCGAGTGGGCCTGGAGCCACGTCTGGATGCCCCATCCGTGGCCCGCGTCGATGCTCGTGCCCGCGGTCGTCCTGTCCCTGGCCGCCGGGCTGGCCGGCAGCGTCCTCGGCGCGCGCCTGAGCCAGAGCCTCGCGATGCCCGAGAGCGAGCGCGCGGGCCTGCCGGCGATCGCGCCGCGGGTGGTCGCGCTGGCGGGCGCCGTCGCACTCGTGGCGCTCTTCTTCCCGCTGCCGCGCACCGGCGGCGACGGCACGCGTGCGTCGATCGTCCCGACGCCCGCCGGCGACGGGCGCGTCGACGTCGCCGTCAAGCTCGATCCGCCCACCGCGGCGCGCGACAACCAGTGGTTCGAGATCCTCTCCTGGCAGGGGCGCACGCCCGGCCAGTTGCGCCAGCTCACCGCGCTGCGCCAGGTCGCGCCGGGCCGGTACGTCACCGAGCGCCCCGTGCCGGTGACCGGCAACTGGAAGACGATGCTGCGCCTGGCCAAGGGGACGCATCTCATGGGCCTGCCGGTGTACCTGCCGCCCTCGCCGCAGGCCAACCGGGCCGGCGTTCCCGCGCGCCCCCGTTCCGGCGCGATGCGCGCCGACACCTTCATCCTGCAGCGCGAGGCGCGTGGCGGCCCCGCGTGGCTGACGACGACCGCCTACGCCGTCCTGGGCGTCGTGGTCGCCGTCTGGCTGGCGCTGCTGGCCTGGGCGCTGGGCCTCGCCGAGCCCCGGCGCCAGCCCCGCCAGCGCGCTACCGTGGGCTCGACATGGCAACCGCCCGTCGCGCCCGCCTGAGCACCGACGCCCGCCGCGAGCAGCTCGTCGCCCTGGGCGTCGAGATCTTCAGCGAGCGCCCCTTCGACGAGGTCTCGATCGACGACATCGCGGCGTCCGCCGGGATCTCGAAGGGCCTGCTCTACCACTACTTCCCGAGCAAGCGCGACTTCTACGTCGCGGTCGTGCGGCACTCGGCCGACGAGATGCAGGCCGTGACCGAGACCGATCCCGACCTGGCGCCGCTCGAGCGCCTGTCGACCGGCCTGGACAAGTACCTCGAGTACGTCGACACCCACGCCCGGGGCTACTCGACCGTCCTGCGCGCCGGCATCGGCTCGGACCGCGAGGTCGCGGCCATCGTCGAGGACGTCCGCTCGGCGATGGTCACGCGCATCCTCGACGACATCCCCGGCGGCGACCCGTCGCCCGGCGTGCGCATCGCGGTGCGCGGCTGGGTCGGCTTCGCCGAGGCGGCGAGCCTCGAATGGCTCGAGCGCCGCGAGCTCTCGCGCGACGAGCTGCGCGACCTGCTCATCCAGGCGCTCACGGGCGCCATCGGCGCCGCCGCGTCGCACTACGCGGTGCGCTGAGGCTCTCCGCGCGCGCTGTGCGGCGCCGCCTCGCCGGCCGGGCGGCCGCTGGCTTACCCTCCGTCGATGCCCGGCCGCGGAGCGCGCGAACGCAGGCGGCACGACCGCGCCCACCTGGACCCACACGGGGTGCCCGAGGCGCTCGTGATCGTCGACTTCCAGAACGACTTCACGCCCGGGGGTGCGCTGGCGGTGCCCGGCGGCGACGCGATCGCGCCGCGGCTCAACGAGCTCGCCGCGTCGGACCGCTTCGACCTCGTCGTCGCGACGCGCGACTGGCACCCGCCCGCGCACTCGTCGTTCTCCGCGCAGGGCGGGCCGTGGCCCGCGCACTGCGTGGCAGACACCGAGGGTGCCCAGCTGCACGCGGGCCTCGACGCGGCGCACGTCGACGTCATCGTCGACAAGGGCACCGATCCGGGCACCGAGGGGTACTCGGGCTTCGACGGAACCGGCCTCGCGGCGCTGCTGCGCGACCGGGGGATCGACCGGATCACGGTCGCCGGTCTGGCCACGGATTACTGCGTGCGCGCCACGGCGCTGGACGCCCTGAGGGCCGGATTCGCCGTCACCGTCGACGATCGCGCCTCGCGTGGGATCGACCCGGACGGCAGCGCCGCTGCCCTCGACGAGGTGCGCGCTGCCGGGGGCGAGGTCATGGGTTCGTCCGAAACCTGAACCAAAAAGGGAGAAAACGGCCCTACCTTCGTTCGTACTCTTGACAAACCCCTCCCGGATGGGAGAGGGTCGCTCCAGTGGGTCCACTCCGCACCGGGTCGCTGGAGTCCCTACGCGAGCGCAACCGTCTGCGCGTCATCGACGCGCTGCGCACACGTGGGGCGATCAGCCGCGCAGACATCGCCCGCCAGACGGGCCTGAGCCGCTCGACGGTGTCGAGCCTCGTCGCCGATCTCCAGGCGGCGGGGATGGTCATCGAGCGCGCGACCGACGGCGTCGCGGCCACCGCCTCGCAGGGCGGGCGCCCGCCCGTGCTGGTCGCCCTCGACCGATCGGCGGGCGCCGTCGTCGGCCTCGACTTCGGGCACGACTCCCTGCGCGTCGCCGTCGCGGACCTGTCCTACTCGATCCTCGCCGAGTCCTTCGCGGAGCTCGAGGTCGACAGCGCCGCCGTGGACGCGCTCGACACCGCCGCCACGCTCGTGTCGGAGCTGATCGACGAGGCCGGCGTCGAGCGTGGGCGCGTCCTCGCCGCCGGCATGGGCCTCCCGGGCCCGATCGACCGCGAGACCGGCCTCGTGCACTCGCAGCCGATCCTGCCGGGCTGGGTGGCGCTCGACCCCGCCGCCGAGATGGAGGAGCGTCTCGGGCTGCCCGTCCACCTGGACAACGACGCGAACGTCGGCGCATTGGGCGAGTCGACCTTCGGCGTCGGTCGCGGCACCCACGTGATGGCCTATCTGCGCCTTTCGGCGGGCATCGGCGCCGGGCTCGTCATCAACGGCCGGCCCTTCCGCGGGGCGCGCGGCATCGCCGGCGAGATCGGGCACGTCCTGGTCGACCCCCAGGGCCCGATCTGCCGCTGCGGCAACCGCGGCTGCCTCGAGACCTTCGTCGCCGGTCCCGCGCTGTGCGAGCTGCTGCGCCGCTCGCACGGCCCGCTGACCGTGCACCAGTTGCTGCAGCTGGCCCAGGACGGCGACGCGGGCTGTCAGCGCGTGATCGCCGACGCCGGGCGCGTCGTCGGACGCGCGGTGGCGGATCTCTGCAACTACCTGAACCCGGACCTCGTCGTCGTGGGCGGCGATCTCAGCGCCGCCGGCGACCTCGTGCTCGAGCCGATGCGCGAGGCCGTGCGGCGCTTCGCCATCCCGGCCGCGGCCGAGGACGTCGAGATCGTCGCCGGCACGCTCGGCGACCGTGCCGAACTGCTCGGCGCGCTGGCCCTCGCCGGCCACGAGTCCGAAGACCCACTGACCGTTCCCGTACCCCACATGTCCCATCCCACAGGAGGAGGAAGACGGTGATGCATTCACCCGTCTCTCGTCGGGCGCTCGCCATCGGCGGTGCGCTCTGCGCTTTGACGTTCGCGGCGCGAGTCGGCCGGTAGAGCGTGATGGCCGGCGGGCCCCCGCGCCCCGCTCTCCGCGGGGGCTCGCCCGGCCTCACCCCACCACCACGAAGGGGGCTTCGTTGAGGAGCAAGGAGAGATGGGCCTGATGCCGCTGCGCTGGGGCATCCTGTCCACCGCCAACATCACCGACAAGCTGCTCGACAGCGGGACCGACCAGGAGTTCGTCGCGGTCGGCTCGCGCGATGGCGCGCGCGCCGAGGCGTACGCGCGCGAGAAGGGCATCGCCCGCGCCCACGGCTCCTATGAGGACCTGCTGGCCGATCCCGACGTCGACGCGATCTACAACCCGCTGCCCAACGGGCTCCACGTCGAGTGGTCGATCCGCGCCCTCGAGGCCGGCAAGCACGTCCTGTGCGAGAAGCCGCTGACCCGCCACCCGGCGGACGTCGACCGCGCCTTCGACATCGCCGAGCGCGAGGGCCGCGTCCTGGCCGAGGCCTTCATGTGGCGCCATCACCCGCAGGTCGCCCGCGCCCGCGAGCTCCTGGACGGCGGCGCGATCGGCGACCTGCGGATCATCCGCGCGCACTTCGCGTTCGCGGCCGCCGACCCCGACGACATCCGCCTGCAGGCCGCGCTCGACGGTGGCGGCCTCATGGACGTCGGCTGCTACTGCGTCAGCGGCTGTCGCACGCTGGCCGGCGCCGAGCCCGAGCGCGCCTGGGCCGAGCTGATCCCCGGCGGCCATGGCGTCGACGTGGCGCTGGCCGCCACCCTGCGCTTCCCGGGCGACGTGCTCGCCCACTTCGACTGCGGGCTGAGCTACCCGGGTGGCTCGCTGCTGGCCGCCGCCGGCACCGAGGGCTCCTTCGCCCTCGCCGACCCCTGGCACGGCAACGACGCGGTCATCGAGCTTCGACGCGCCGACGGCTCCGTCGAGCGCATCGAGGCCGGACCCGCCAACTCCTACGCGCTCGAGCTGGCCGACTTCGAGGCCGCCGTGCGCGGCGACGGCAGCCCGCTGCTCGGCCGCGACGACGCACTCGGCCAGGCCCGCACGATCGCGGCCCTCTACACCTCGGCAGAAAGGAACGCCCCATGCCCGATCGGTTGAAGACCTCCCTCGGGATCTGGGCACTGGGCGGGATGGTCACCCGCTTCGTGCCCGTCGGCTACCAGGCCGAGCACGGCTCCGAGTCGACCGCCGACAAGATCCGCCGCGCGGTGGACGGCCTTGGCGACCTGATGGACGACTACGAGTTCCACTACCCCGACGAGCTCAGCGCCGACAACCTCGACGAGGTCCGCGAGGCGCTCGACGGTCACGGGATCTACTGCCTGGCCAGCGGGCTGCACCTCGATCCGCGCAACGGCAAGGGCGCGCTCTCCTCGCCCGACGACGGCGTGCGCGACGCGGCGATCAAGGTCACGCTCGACGCCTGCGAGTTCGCCGGCGAGATCGGCGCGCACTTCATCATCTGGCCGGGCGTCGAGGGCTACAACTACCCGTTCCAGACGCCCTACGCCGACTCGTGGGCGCGCTTCATCGACGGCATCGGCCAGGCCGCGACCGCGCTGGCCGCCCACGGCCGCACGCTGTTCCTCGAGCACAAGAACTCGGAGCCGGCGATGAAGATCTTCATGCGCAACATCGGGATGACCCTGCACGTCATCCACAAGCTGCGCGCCCAGGGGATCGACAACATCCAGGTCAACATGGACTGGCAGCACCTGCTCATGAACGGCGAGCACCTGCCGGAGTACGCCGCGCTGCTGGCCGCCGAGGGGCTCCTCGGCCACCAGCACGCCAACTCGGGGTGGGGCATCTTCGACGACGACAACATGGTCGGGGCCACGGCCTTCATGGAGACCGTCGAGCTGGCCCTGGAGCTGCGCCGGGCCGACTACGGGGCCAAGGGCGAGCGCCTCGGCTTCGACCTGTACCCGTATACCGAGGACCAGGTCGCGGCCGTCAAGCGCTCGGTGGAGCAGTGGCACTTCATCGACGCGGTCGCCCAGCGCATCGACGGCGATGCCCTGCGCGAGGCACAACAGCGCAAGGACGCCGTCGCGGCCTACGAGCTCGTCTACGCGGCGCTGGGCGCTCCCGCACCGTCGCGCGTATGACGCGACTGCTGGGACTCGACGTCGGCACCTCGTCGGTCAAGGGGATCGCGATCGACGGCGACGGCGTCGTGCTGGCCGTCGCCGAGCGCGGCTACCCGCTGTCGACGCCACGTCCCGGCTGGAGCGAGCAGGACCCCGAGGACTGGTGGCGCGGGGCGGCCGAGGTCCTCGAGGAGCTCGACGCCTCGAGCGCTGCGGGCATCGGGCTGTCGGGCCAGATGCACGGCCTCGTCGCGCTCGACGCCGGCGCGCGGCCGCTGCGGCCCGCGATCCTGTGGAACGACGGGCGCACACAGGCTCAATGCGAGGAGATCGAGGAGCGCATCGGCTTCGAGCGCCTCGTGCAGCTGACCGGCAACCGCGCGCTGGCCGGGTTCACCGCGCCCAAGCTGCTGTGGCTGGCCGAGCACGAGCCGGAGGTCTATGGGCGCATCGCCCACATCCTGCTGCCGAAGGACTACGTCCGCCTCAAGCTCACCGACGAGCACGCCATCGACGTCGCCGATGCCTCGGGCACGCTGCTCTTCGACGTCGCCGACCGCGCCTGGAGCGATGAGGTCGTCCGCGCGCTCGACGTCGATCCCGCGTGGCTGCCGAAGGTCTTCGAGTCGCCGGCCACCACCGGCGTGACCCACGGCGGCGTGCCGGTCGCCGCCGGCGCGGGCGACCAGGCCGCGGGCGCGCTCGGCGTCGGCGTGGTGGCCGAGGGCGGTCCGGCGTCCGTCGTGCTGGGCACGAGCGGCGTGGTCTTCGCCGCCCTGGACCGCTACGCGCACGACCCCGAGGCGCGCGTGCACGCCTTCTGCCACGCCGTGCCGCAGGCCTGGCACGTCATGGGCGTGATGCTCAGCGCGGCCGGGTCGCTGCAGTGGCTGCGCGAGACGGTCGGGGGCACCTACGACGAGCTCCTGGGCGGCGCGGCCGAATGGGAGCCGGGGGTCGAGGGGCTGCTCTTCGCGCCCTACCTGGCCGGCGAGCGCACGCCGCACGCCGACGCGGGGGCGCGCGGCGCCTTCGCGGGCCTCGGCCTGCGCCACGATCGCGGCGCCCTGGCGCGGGCGGTGCTCGAAGGCGTGGCCTTCGGCCTGCGCGACGCGCTCGACCTCGTCGAGGAGCTCGGCGGGCGCCCGCGCGTGGGGCGCATCTCGGGCGGCGGCGCCCGCTCGCAGCTGTGGCTCGAGATCGTCGCGTCGGTGCTCGAGATGCCCCTCGAGGCGACCGTGGTCGACGAGGGCGCCGCCTACGGCGCCGCGCTGCTCGGCGGCGTGGCCGCCGGCGTATGGGACGACGCGCGCCAGGCCGTGTCGGCCTGCGTGAAGGTCACGCGCACGATCGAGCCGCGGCCGGAGTGGATCGAGCCGTACGCCGAGGCCCGCGAGCGCTTCCGCGGCCTGTACCCGGCGCTGCGCCCGCTGCAGGCCTGAGCACGCTCAGCGGTAGGTCGAGATCTCGATGAGGCTGCCGTCGGGATCGCGGCAGTAGACCGAGGTCATCGTGCCCCGCGCGCCGGCGCGCTGCACCGGGCCGACCTCGACCTCGACGCCGCAGGACGCCAGGTGGGCCGCGATGGCATCGAGGTCTTCCTCGGTGGCGAAGCACAGGTCGTCGCTGCCAGGAGCGGGGTGATGTCCCGTGAACCACTCCTCCTGGCCGGCGTCGACCGGTCGCAGGTGCAGCTTCTGCTCGCCGAACCACATGATCGTTCGGCCTTCGGCGATCTCGCGCCGCATGCCCAGCACGCGGCCGTACCACGCGGCGGACGCCTCGAGGTCGGCGACGTTGAGGACGAGGTGGTCGATGCGCTCGACGGTGAAGGCCATCCCTCTGAGTATCACCAGCCCGCGCGCAGCGCCGCGGCGGCTGCCGACGCGCCCGCTTCCTCTAGTGCGGATTCTTGCGGCTTTCTGCGCTATTCTGCGCGTATGGCGACCGCTGACACCACGCGAGAGCTCCTCGGCGAGGAGCGCCGTGAGCTCATCCTGCGCTGGCTGGCCGCCGAGGGCAAGGTCCGGGCCTCGGATCTCGCCCTGCGGCTGCGGGTGTCGCTCGACACCGTGCGCCGCGACCTGCAGGAGCTGTCGGATGCGGGCCTGCTGCGCCGCGTCCACGGCGGGGCCCTGCCGCCGAGCCCGCCCGGGCCGGACTCGTTCGTCGAGCGCCTGCCCGACGACGTCGCGGCCAAGGCCGCCGTCGCCCAGGCCGCGGTGGGCCTGATTCGCGCGGGGGAGGTCGTCGCCATCAGCGGGGGCACCACGACGCTCGAGTTCGCGCGGCGGCTGCCCGAGGACCTCGAGGCGACGGTCATCGCCACCAACCCTCACATCGCGGTGGCGCTCGCCGACCACCCGCGCCTGACCGTGGACGTCGTCGGCGGGCGCCTGCACCCGGCCGCGCGCACCGTCGTCGGCCCCGAGGCGGTGGACGCGCTGCGGCGCGTGCGTCCCGACGTCTGCGTCCTCTCGGCCTGCTCCCTGCACCCGCAGGCGGGCATGACCCTGCGCCATCGCGAGGAGGCGCTCGTCGTGCGCGCCATGGTGGAGGATGCCGGGCGGCTGATCAGCCTCACGACCGCGGGCAAGCTCGGCACCGCCGGCCCGTACCCCGTGGCCGGCATCGAGCGCATCGACACGCTCGTCAGCGACGCCCCCGACGATGAGCTGGGCGTCTACCGCGACCTCGGTGTCGAGGTCGTGCGCGCATGATCGGAACGCCCAAGCAGGCGCGCGCCGCCGTGACCGCGATCTTCCTGCTCAACGGGCTCATCTTCGGTGCCTGGGCGGCGCGCATCCCCGCGGTGCGCGATCGGGTCGGGCTCTCCGACGGCGAGCTCGGCATCGTGCTCGCCTGCGCCGCCGTCGGCTCGATCCTCGCCATGCCGATCGCCGGCGGGCGCGCCGCACGCATCGGCAGCCGCCGCGCCACGCGCGGCGCCTTCGCACTCGTGTGCCTGGCCACCGGCCTCATCGCGCTGGCGCCGAACCTGCCGGTCCTGTGCGCGCTCGCGTTCTTCTACGGCGCCTCCATGGGCTCGCTCGACGTGACCATGAACGCGCACGGCGTCGCCGTCGAGCGCCGCTACGGCCGCGCGATCCTGGCCAGCTTCCACGCGGCGTTCTCGATCGGCGGCCTCGCCGGCGCCGCGCTCGGCGCGCTCGCGGCGGCCGTCGGTCTCGACGTGCGCGTGCAGCTCGCGATCGTGGCGGTCGCCTCGGCCGCCATCGGCCTGACGTGGTCGCGGCGCTTCCTGGCCGCCGACGAGGATGCGATGGAGGACCGCGCCGAGCCGGTCTTCGTGCGCCCGCCGCGCAAGCTGCTGGCCCTCGGCGCGCTCGCCTTCGCCTGCCTGCTCATCGAGGGCGCGTCCGCCGACTGGAGCGCCGTCTACCTGCGCGACGACCTCGGTACGACCGCCGCCGTCGCGGCCATCGGCTTCACGGCCTTCAGCGTCACGATGACCTTCGGGCGGATCTTCGGCGACCGGCTGGTCGATCGCTTCGGCCCGGAGGCCATCGTGCGCGCCGGCGGCAGCATCGCCGCGATCGGCTTCGGCCTGGCCCTTCTCGTCTCTGCACCCGTGGCCGCGATCGCCGGCTTCGCGTGCCTGGGTGCCGGGATGTCGGGCGTCGTGCCGATCGTCTTCCGCGCCTCGGGCCAGGTTCCCGGCATGCCCGCAGGCGTCGGGCTGGCAGCGGTCTCGAGCACCGGCTACCTGGGCTTCCTCGTCGGGCCGCCGACGATCGGCGGCCTGGCCGAGATCATGGGCCTGCCGGCCGCGCTCGGCGTGATCGTCGTGCTCGCCCTGGCCGTCGCGCTGCTGGCTCCCACCACCCGCTACGCGCGCGGCGGCTCGGCCGTGGTGCGCGAGCCGCAGTCGGTGGCGGCATGACGCCGATCCTCTCCGACCTCGACGGCGTCCTCGTCGACTCGCACGCTTCGATCATGCGCGCCTGGCGCTGGTGGGGCGCCGAGCACGGGGTCGAGGCCGAGGCGATCGAGGGAGTCCAGCACGGCCGCCCGTCGGGCGAGATCATCGCCGTGCTGGCGCCCGGCCTCGATGCCGCGGCCGAGTCGCGCGCCATCGACCTGCGCCAGGCCGACGACGTCGACGACGTCATCGCGCTGCCGGGCGCGCACCAGCTCTTCGCCGGCGCCGAGCCGGTCGCGATCGTCACCTCGTGCACCGTGCCGCTGGCCACCGCGCGCCTGCACGCGGTCGGGCTGGCCGTGCCGCAGGTGCTGGTCACGCCCGAGCGCCTGTCGCGCGGCAAGCCCGATCCCGAGGGCTACCTGCTCGCCGCGCGCGAGCTCGGCGCCGCGCCGTCGGACTGCGTGGTCCTCGAGGACGCGCCGGCCGGCGTGGAGGCGGGGCGCGCGGCCGGGATGCACGTCGTCGGCATCACGACGACGCACGATCCGGCCGAGCTCGACGCCCAGGAGCTGGCGCCGTCGATCGCCGCCTGGCTCGCGTCGCGTCGCGACGGCGCGCCCCGCTAGAGCCGCGCGCCCGCGAAGCGCTCGAGGCGCTCGTAGTGCCTCGGGCATGTTGCGCCGCCCGAAGCCGAGGCGGAAGTGGTTGCCCGCGTGCTCGTAGACGGAGCCCGGCAGGATCAGCACGCCCTCCTCGTCCACGAGCTCGCGCGCGAAGTCGTCGATCGCCACGTCGGCCACCAGCCGCGGGAAGCCGATGGCCGCACCGCGCGGGCGGGCCCACTCGAAGCGCCCCTCCGACCGGGCGAAGAAGTCGTCGAGCAGGGGGAGGTTGGCGTCGACGATCGCGCGGCTGCGGGCGACGACGTCGTCGCGGCGGCGCAGCGCGATGAGCGCGAGGACCTCGCTCGGCGCGGCGGCGCAGATCGTCGTGTAGTCGCGGACCTGCGCGACCGCGCGGAGCAGGTCGCGGTCGCGGCAGGCCAGCCAGCCGATGCGCAGCCCGGGCAGCGCGAACGTCTTGGACATCACGCCGAGGCTCACCGCGTGAGGCGCGAGCTCGGCGGCGCCGGGCAGCAGCGCGTCCGGCGGGTGCTCGAGCCAGCGGTAGACCTCGTCGGAGAGCAGGTGGGCGCCGGCCTGCGCGGCGAGGTCCACCAGCGCCTCGAGCGTCGCGCGGTCGATGTGCGCTCCGGTCGGGTTGTGGGGGAAGTTGACGACGATGGCCCGCGTCTCGGGGCGCAGCGCGCGGCGCACGGCGTCGACCTCGAGCGCCCAGCCGCCGTCGTGCTCGAGCTCCACGGTGGTCACCGCGGCGCCCGCCGCGCGCGCCACCTCGTGCAGCGACTGGTAGGCGGGGGTGACCACGATCGCGTGGTCGCCGCGGCTCAGCGTCGCGTGGGCGAAGGCGAAGATCCCCTCCTCGGCTCCGACGACGACGAGCACGTCCTCGGCCTCGAAGCCCGGGTAGAGCGCGGCGATCTCCTCGCGCAGGGCCGGTAGGCCCGCCGTCTCGGTGTAGCCGAGGCTGAGCGCGTCCCAGAGCGCGCGCGTCTCGTCGTCGGCCAGCGCGAGCGCCTCGGCCAGCGTGTAGGGCTCGACGTCGGAGGCGCACAGCAGATACGGCGCCGAGAACTCGTGCTCGCCGAAGTAGCGCTCGAGCGCGAAGGGGCGGATCTGCATCGCCCGCCGGAGCTTACGGCTGATACGGGGGCGCCTCGCCCCAGCCCCAGTGCGGGACGGGGGCCTCGGGCGGGGGCGTGGCGCCGGGCCGCGAGTTGGCCAGCGCGATGCGCGTGCCCCATTCGACATAGGCCAGCAGCGCCGAGCGGAACTCGGGGTCGGCCGGCAGGCCGGCGTCGTCGGCGGCGGGGGTGATCAGCGCGACCCAGCGGGCGCGCTGCTCTTCGGTCAAAGCGAGCCCGAGGTGCTTGGACATCATGTGGGGATAGCCGCCGTGCTCCTGCGTGTAGACGGGCGGGCCGCCGAAGACCTCGCCGAGCCACAGCGCGACACGGTGGGGGTGCTCGGCCGACATCCCGGCGAACACCGGCGACAGGATCTCGTCGTCGTGGACGCGGCGGTAGAAGCACTGCGTGAGGCGATCGAGCGCCTCGTCTCCGCCGGCCCACTCGTAGAGCGTTTGCGTCATGACGTCCCGCATGGTCAAACGATATTGAAGGGCCGCGGAAAGCAATGACCGACCTCGCGGTGGCGCGCCCGCGTGCGTGTCAGCGCGGGCGCATCGCCGCGCGCACGAGCGCGACGCAGACCGCCTGCAGCGGCAGGCGCGCGATGAGGGTGGCGCGCCCGCCGGGCACGCGGTAGCGGTCGGGGTGCTGGGCCATCCACACGTTGGCGGGGAAGATGGCGATGAGCGTCGCGATCAGCCACCAGCCGGCGGGGCGCCGCGTCGCGGGCAGCATCAGCCCGGCGCCGCCCGCCATCTCGGCCGCGCCGCTGGCGTAGACGAGGGCACGGTGCGCCGGCAGGTAGTCGGGCATGATCGCCTCGTACCAGGGCGTGCGGATGAAGTGCAGGGCGCCGGCGACCGCGAAGATCGGCCCGACAAGGGCGCGGAGGGCTCGCATGGGGCGCGGGACTCTAGGGCGTTAGTGTCGCGCGGTGCTCTCCTACCTCGAGGCGGGGCCCGACGGCGACGCGCACGGCACCCTGCTGTGCATCCACGGGTACCCGGAGTCCGGGCACATGTGGGCGGTGCTCGTCGAGCGCGCGGCGCAGGCCGGCTGGCACGCGCTGGCGCCCGACCTGCCGGGCTACGGCGACTCGCCGCCCGACCCGCCGCACACCTGGCAGCGGATGATCGACGCCGTCGAGCGCTTCCACGCCGAGCGCGCCGGCGGCGCCGTCGCGCTGTGCGTCCACGACTGGGGCGGGCTGATCGGGCTGCGCTGGGCCTGTGAGCACCCCGAGCACGTGCGCGCGCTCGTCATCAGCGCGACGGGCTTCTTCCCCGACGGCAAGTGGCATGGCCTGGCCAAGGCGATGCGCACCGACGGCGAGGGCGAGCAGATCGTCGACGCCACCACGCGCCAGGCCTTCGGCCAGATGCTCGCCTCGGTCGCGCCGGGCATCTCCGAGCAGTCCTGCGACGAGTACTTCAAGGCCTACGCCGACCCGGTCCGCCGCCGCGGCCAGCTCGAGCTCTACCGCTCGGGCGATTTCGGGGAGCTCGAGCGCTACCGCGGGCGACTGGCCGAGCTCGGCGTCCCGACGCTGCTGCTCTTCGGCTCCGAGGACCCGTTCGCCCGCGTGGCCAGCGCGCACCGCCTGGCGCGCGAGATCCCACACGCGCGGGTGGAGATCCTCGACGGTGTGGGGCACTTCATGTTCGACGAGGTCCCCGACCGCGCCGCGGAGGTCGTCGTGGACTTCCTGCTCGAGCTCGACTGATCCGCGAGGTTCGAACCTGGCGTCGCCCTGGGTATGGAGGCCCGGCAACGCTCGTTCCAACAGGAGGGGACACATGAGGGGAACACGCCGTTCGGCGTGGGCGGCCGTGGCCGTCTGCGCCTTCATAGGCGTCATCGCGCCGGCCGCGGGAGCCCAGAAGGGCGCCACGCCGCCGACGCTCGACTGGCAGCCATGCGGCACCGCGGCCAACGTCACGTGCGCGACCGCGACCGTGCCGCTGGACTACGGCAAGCCGCAGGGCCAGACCATCAAGCTGCATCTGGCCAAGTCGGCGGCCATCGACCAGGCGCACAAGATCGGCTCGCTGTTCATCAACTTCGGCGGCCCGGGCGGCACCGCGGCGGACCGCTTCGAGGCGCGCGGCCAGGCCTACCGGCCCGGCCTCAACCAGCGCTTCGACATCATCGCCATGGACCCGCGCGGCGTCGGCCAGAGCTCGCCGGCGATCGACTGCAAGGCCAACCAGAAGACCGACGGGATCTACTCGCAGCCGGTCACGACGCCCGACAACCTCGACGTCAGCGCCCTGATCGCCAAGGACCAGCGCTACATCAAGCGCTGCATCGACCTCAACGACGGCATCCTGGCGCACGTGTCGACGGCCAACGTGGCGCGCGACATCGACCTCCTGCGTCAGTCGCTGGGCGAGCAGAAGATCACGTACTTCGGCTACTCGTACGGCACCTTCCTGGGCTCCACGTACGCGAGCATGTTCCCGACCCATTACCGGGCGATGGTGCTCGACGGCCCCGTGGACGCCAACGCTTACATCAACGACCCGATGCGCGACCTCAGCGCCCAGACCAGCGGGTTCGAGCGCGCGCTCGGGCGCTTCATGCAGGCGTGCGCGGCCGATCACGCCGCGTGCCGCGGCTTCCCGGCCGTCGGCAACGACCCGTTGGACTCCTACGACGCGCTGATCGAGAAGGTCAACGCCAACCCGATGCCGGTCGGCAGCGACACGCTCGACGGTGACGACGTCACGACCGGCACAGCGGCCGCGCTCTACAGCAAGGCCAATTGGCCGGTCCTGGCCCAGGCGCTCGCCGATGCCCAGAACGGCGACGGCTCGCTCATGAAGGCGCTGTCGGACTCCTTCTACGGCGACAACGGCGACGGGACCTTCGACCCCGGCGGCGACCGCTACTTCACCATCGGCGCGACCGAGCAGCAGTATCCGCGCGACGTGCGCACCTACCTGTCGGCCGGCCAGCGCTCGTGGGACCAGCACGAGCACTTCTGGTGGAACAACGGCTACGCCGAGCTCAACTACGGCCTCTACCCGGTCCACGACAGCGACGCGTTCGACGGCCCCTTCAAGGTGCCGGACTCGTCGGTCACGCCGCTCGTGGTGGGCACGACGTACGACCCGGCCACGCCCTACCGCGGCGCGAAGAACCTCGTCCGCACGCTGGGCAACGCCCGCCTGCTGACGATGCGCGGCGACGGGCACACGGCCTACAGCCCGGGCAACTCGGCGTGCATCAGCGCCGCCGTCGAGTCCTACGTCAACGACGTGACACTGCCCGCTCCGGGCACGCAGTGCCGTCAGGACCGTGGCTTCCCGGCTCCGGCCGCCGTCCAGGCATTCGCGGCGCCGCAGATCACGAAGCTGCGTCCGCACGTGGCGCCCTTCTGACCATCAGCGGGACCCGCCGCGGCGCCTCGCGCCGCGGCGGGGCCGCGTTGACCTCGCCGGCATGCGGGTGTAGGACTGGCCCATGCCCACCGCCTTCGATCCCGGTTACGGCGAGGAGCCCTTCGCCTCCCTCGTCGCCAGCTACCCCGGCGCCGTCGCCTACCCTGCCAGCGGCTTCCGCCTCGAATGGGGACCGATCTTCCACCGCGGTCGGCTGGACGGCACCGCGCGCGTGCTCGTCATCGGCCAGGACCCCGCGCAGCACGAGACGATCGCCCGGCGGATCCTCGTGGGGGAGGCCGGCCATCGCCTCCAGGGCTTCCTCTTCAAGCTCGGCGTCGACCGCAGCTACGTGATGGTCAACACCTTCCTCTACAGCGTCTACGGGACGGCCTCCAAGAACGCCGGCCTGACGCGCATCGCGACGTACCGCAACAAGTGGCTCGACGCGGTCTTCGCGCACGAGCCGATAGAGGCGGTCGTCGCGCTCGGCACGCTGGCCGACAAGGCGTGGCTGGCGTGGGCCGGTACGCCCAACGGCCAGTCGTTCTCGCCCGCCTACCGGCACATCACGCATCCCACGGCGCCCGAGAGCGGCGCCGCCAAGAACGGCGCCAATCACGCCGACCTCATCAAGAAGATGCTGGCCAACTGGAACGACGGCCTGCAGGCGCTCAAGCCCGGGATCACGCATCCGGACAAGAACCGCAACCTCGTCCTCTACGGCGAGGCGTTCGCCGACGGCGACAAGAAGCCGATCCCGATGGACGACCTGCCCGCGGGCTCGCCGGACTGGATGGCCACCGACGACGGCTGGGCCGACCGCACCGGCACGGGCCGGCGCAAGCCGCAGATCCAGGTCACAGCGCCGAAGAGCGCGCTGCCTTAGTAGGGCTCCCGTGGACGTGGTGGGACGTTTACGGGGGGCCTACTAAACGTAGTAGTCGCGCAGGCCGTTGAGCAGCCCGCCGTGCAGCGGGCTGGCCTCGACGGCGTCGAAGTACTTCTTGTCGTGGACGAGCGAGTCCAGCGGCGGGATGCGCACGACCTGGGGCAGGATCTTCACGGGCTTGCCGGTGACCTTGGGGTCGTCCCAGGGCTTGTCGGTCATGAGCCACAGCGGGCGCTTCTCCGGGTCCGGGTTGCCGTGCTGCTTCTCGAGCTCGTAGTAGCGCCCGAGCGGGTCCTTGACGGCGGCGGCGATGTCGGCCAGGACCGCCTTCCAGCCCATGTCGGCCTCGGGCACGTCGTCGTAGATGAGCTGGACCGAGCGGCGCAGGCGCCCGACGCTGATCGGCTCGGCACGCGTGGCGCCCGCGGCCTTCATGAGCTTGGTCGTGCCATAGAACGGCTGGCCGTTGATCGCCACGAGCTGCACATCGCGCTCGATCGACTTGACGAGGTTCTCGTAGGGGTCGTCGAGGCGGTCGGTGGTGACGAGGACGTCGCCGTGCAGGCCGGGCTTCAGGCGCCCGATCTTGTCGCCCCAGTTGATGGCATCGGCCGGGTTGCAGGTGGCCATCTCGCAGATCTCCTGGGCCGTCAGCTCGCCGTTGAGGTGCGTGCGGTTCCACATGTCGGCGACCTTCAGCTCGCCGAGGAGGTTCTTCGAGCCCGAAGGCGACCAGTCGGCGCCGAGGCAGATGCGCACGCCGGCAGCACGGGCGGAGAGCACGTCGGTCGTGCCGGCGTAGAGCCACAGGTTGGAGAACGGCGACCACACGACGGCGCCGCCCAGCGGCGCCCACTCGTCGTAGTTGGCCTTCTCGAGCGCCGTGCAGTGGATCGCCGCCAGGCCCTGGGCGAGGCAGTGCTCGGTGTTCATCGTCGTGTACTCGGAGATGAGCTTGGGGTCCGTGCCCTCGGACAGGTGGTAGACGAACGCGAGCTTGTCCTTGAGGTGCTGGGCCTGCGACTTGTAGGCGTCCTCGTCACGCAGCGGCAGCGCCGACACGTAGACCGTCTTCTTCTTGGTCTGGAAGGTCTCGTACTCGATGTTGCGCACGAGCCAGCCCTCGTACGGGCGCCCGGTCTTGGCGGTGCCCTGGATCGCCGTGGTGCCGCCGACGACCGCCTTGGTCTCCAGGTACTTCAGGTGCGCCTTGCCGGCGAGGGCGCCCAGCGCGTTGGCGGGGTCGGAGATCATCCCCTCGTAGCTCTGGTCCCCCGGCCACTGGTAGCGCGAGGTGTAGGGCTTGATGCGGCCCGGGGGAGACCACAGCGGCAGGCCGTTGTAGGCGATGTGCCCGTGGAGGTCGATGAGGCCGGGGTAGATCGCGCCGCCGGTGCGCACGATGCGGGCGCCGTCGAAGCCCGCCGGCGCCGCGTCCTTGCGCGGCTGCACCGCGGCGATCAGCTCGTCGGCGCCGATGTAGACCGCCCCGTCGTCGAGGACGGGCTGAGCCTCGTCGAAGGTCACGACACGGCCGGTGAGGACGAGGGGAAGCTCCATGGGTGGCCAGCCTACGGCCAGTCGGGGTCCATGGGGAACTCCTCTTCGCCGAGCGCCAGGACGATCGGCTCGCTGCCGTCCGCGCGGGCCGTGATGGCCAGCGGCGCGTCGGGATCGTTGGTGGCGAACTGGGCCATGGCCACGTTGCGCCCGCCGAGCGCCGTGGCGAGGTCGCGCACGGCGCCGGCGAGGTGGGCGACCGCCCCGAGCGGCGCCGCGATCTCGGCCTTGTCGGTATCGACCTCGAACGGCGGCAGCCGGCGGACATCGGGCAGCGCCGGCGGCTCGGCGTCGAGCTCGATCGAGTGGGGGATGTGCACGACGCGATCGCCGTAGTCGACCTCGATCGGGAGCAGGCGCGCGCAGTCGACGACGACCGGGCCCTCGCCCGGCTCCCGATCCACCACGGCCACCGCGCGCACCGCGCCCGAGCGGTGCAGGAACTCGCGCAGGGCGATGACGACCACGTCGAGCGGCCCGACGGAGCCGACCAGCTCGATGGGGTCCTCGTCCACCTCTACTCGGGCAGCTCGGCCGGCCTCAGGGTGATCGCGCGCAGCTCGCCCTGACGGACGACGGTGGCCTTCACCTCGGCGCCGATGCGCTCGACGGTCATCATCCGCTGCAGGTCGTCGGCGCCCTCCAGGCGCACGCCGTCGAGCTCGGCGAGCAGGTCCTCGGGGCGCAGGCCCGCGAGGTCGGCCGGGGAGCCGTCCACGACCTCGATGACCTCGACGGCGCTGCCGCGCCCGAGGCGGCCCGCCACACGCGGCGGCAGCGGGCGCGGGCCGACGGCGACGCCGAGCCAGGCGCGGCGCACGCGCCCGTCGGCCATCAGCGTGGCGATGATCCGGCGCGTCGCGTCGTTGATGGGCACGGCGAGGCCGAGCCCGACGCCCGCCACCGCGGTGTTGATCCCGACCACGCGGCAGGCGCCGTCGACGAGGGCGCCGCCGGAGTTGCCCGGGTTCAGGGCGGCGTCGGTCTGTACGACGTTCTCCACCATCCGCCGCGGGCCGCCACGGCGCCCGACGGGCAGCGAGCGCCCGAGGGCCGAGACGACGCCGGCGGTGACCGAGCCGGCGTAGCCGTGCGGGTTGCCGATCGCGACGACGAGCTGGCCGACCCGCAGGTCGCTGGCGTCGCCCAGCTGGGCGGGCGCGAGGTCCTCGGCGTCGGCCCGCAGGACGGCGATGTCGGAGAGGGGATCGGCCCCGACGACCGTGAAGCGCATCTCGCGGCCGTCGACGAACGAGGCGCTGCCGCTCCCCGATCCCTCGACGACGTGCGCGGAGCTGACCAGGAAGCCATCGGGGGTGATGACGACGGCGCTGCCGCCGCCCATCGCCGTGCGCCCGCCGCGCAGGCGGCGCGTGACGCGCAGGTTGGCGACGCTCGGGGCGAGGTCGCGGGCCACGGCGGTGACGACGCGCGAGTAGGCGTCGAGCGCCTCGCCGTCGGAGGGGCGCTCCTCGGACGCTGAACCGGCGCTGTCGCCCTCCGCGCCGGCCAGGAAGTGCAGGGTGCTGCTGTTCATGCGGTGACGCTAGCAACCGCTCTGCGCGGGCAGGATCGGGTCGCCGCGTCCCCCGCCCCCGACAGGGAAGGAGGCTCGGACGCCGCGGGTGCGCCTGTCGATCCTCATCGATCGCGTCACCGGGTAGACCGATGGCGCCGAGCGCGTGCGGCTAGGCCAGCCCCGCGCGCTCGATGCGCTCCGCGATGACCTCGCCCCACGGGGCGCCGTCGGCGACCTCGCGCACGCGCGCGGCGCTGGCCGCGTGGTCGTAGGCGACGCGGCGGCGCTCGATGCGCCCCTCGTCGTCCATCAGCGCCCACGCGGCGCGGTGATCGCCGTCGAGCGGCATGCCGACCGCGCCCGGGGCGACGAGCTCGATCTCGTGGGCGCCGATGCGGTCGAACGAGACGTGGAAGTGGCCGAAGACGAGCCGCCGGTCGGTCACGCCCTCCAGCAGCTCCAGCTCGTCGGCGCCGGGCTCGGGCCAGAAGGAGGCGAGGTCGGTCTTGGGCGAGGCGTGCCAGGCGCGCGTGCCGTGGCCGAGGTCGGCGCTCTCCGGCAGCGCGCCCAGCTCGGCGATGGTCGCGGCGTCGAGCATCGCGCGGCAGGTCTCGACGCCGCTGCGCGCCGGCTCGCCGTCCGGCGCCTCGCTCGCCGCCCAGCGATCGACGTTGCCGCGGATCCAGGTCGCGTCCTGGAGGTCGCGCAGGCGCGCCACCGACTCGGCGGGCCAGCCGCCGAACACCGCGTAGTCGCCGCCGAGCAGATAGCGCTTGGCGCCGGCCGCCCGGGCGTCGTCGAGGACGGCCTCAAGCGCCGGTAGGTTCCCGTGGATGTCGAACAGCAGCGCCAGCATCGCGTTGCATGGTCCCACGCTGACCCTGCGCCTGCCCGTCCGCGAGGACGCGGCCGCGCTGCTCGACCTCGCCGGCGACCCTGAGGTCACGCGCTGGTTCTCGTGGGGTCCGTACACCTCGATCGAGCAGCCGCTCTATTACATCGACGGCCTCGACTCGTGGCGCGACAGCGGCGAGCAGCTGGACTTCCTCATCGTCCATCGCGAGCACGGCCCGGCCGGCATCACCGGCCTCAACGAGTTCTCCCCGCGCGACCTGCGCTGCATGGTCGGCACGTGGTTCGGCCGTCGCTTCTGGGGCACGGGCGCCAACCGCGAGTCCAAGGCCCTCATCGCCCACCTCGCCTTCGAGGTCCTGGGCATGCACCGTCTCGGCTCGTACTCGAACCCCGACAACGTCCGCTCGACCAAGGCGCTGCTGGGCGTCGGCTTCACGCACGAGGGCGTCCTGCGCCATTGGCACCGCCACGGCGACGACTACTACGACGTCAACGTCTTCGGCATGCTGCGCCCAGACTGGGAGACAGGGCCGCTGTCGAGCGTGCCCGTCGCGGTGGAAGGCCACGCGCCCGAGGCGTTCGCGGCGACGGCGCCGCGGTAGGTCGTCCGCCCGCCGACTCCGCGGGCGCGCGTGCTGCCTAATGCATCACATGCATGCATTTCGCAGCACGCGCCGCTCCGAGGACGACCGCGAGCGTCACGCACACCGCCTGCTCCCCTTCCCCTCAGTGATGCAGTGTTGCGCCGCGCAGAGCCGCGGGCGGGTGCGGACGCTAGTCGCGCTTCGCCTGCCAGCTGAACCCGCGCACCGCGAAGAACGCGCCGAAGATCCCCCACGCCACGACGACCGCCAGATTCCCCAGGTTGTCGGCCAGGGACTCGCCGGTGACCATCGCCGCCGACACGCCGTTGATGATGTGGGTGAGGGGGAGGACCTGGGCGACGTCGCGCAGGAACTGCGGGGCGGTGTCGACGTCGTAGAAGACGCCGGAGATGAAGATGACCGGCAGGAAGACGATGTTCGTGTAGGCCGGCGCGGCGTCGAAGTTGGGGATGATGTGCGAGAAGGCGACGCCGAGCGCGGCCAGGGTGGAGACGCCGGCGACGCAGAAGACGGCGAGCTCGAGCCAGTCCTTGGGCCAGCCGAGGCCGAAGAAGACCTTGCCCGCCAGCACGACGATGACGATCTGCACGGTGGCGTTGGAGACGGCGTTGGCGGTCACGCCGCCCAGATAGGAGATCGGCGGCATCGGCGTGCCGTGGATGCGCTTGAGCACGCCCTCCTCGCGCAGGAAGGTGATGTTCATGGCCAGGGCGTTGAACGTCGTCGACATGACGCTCATGCCGAGGATGCCCGGCACGATGACGTTGAGCGTCTTCTGGTCGCCCGAGAAGATCGCGCCGAACAGGAACAGGAAGAGCAGCGGGAGGGTGAAGGAGAAGAAGGCCGCTGTCGGGTTGCGCCAGAACATCCGGCGCTCGAGGCGCCATTGGCGATAGGCGAGCACGGCGGCGTCAGCCATGGTGAGCCTCCTCGGGCGCCTCGGCGGTCAGCTCGAGGTAGACGTCCTCCAGCGAGGGCCGCGTCACCGACAGGTCGCGCAGCGGCGCGCCGCGGGCCAGCGCGGCGCTCGTGAGCTGGTGCAGCAGCGCGGTCGGGTCGTCGACCTCGCGCGTCTGCGACTCGCCGCTCTCGTCGCGCCAGGCCACGCGGTAGCGTGCCGGCGCCGCGCCCAGCTCCCCCGGCGGGCCCTCGGCCACGATCCGCCCCTCCATGACGATGGCCACGCGATCACACAGTGCCTGCGCCTCGTCGAGGTAGTGCGTGGTGAGCAGGATCGTCTTGCCCAGCTCCTGCAGCGAGCGGACGACCTCCCACGCGTTGCGGCGCGCCGCGGGATCGAAGCCCGTCGTCGGCTCGTCGAGGAAGATCAGCTCGGGGTCGCCGATGAGGGCGAGGGCGAGGTCCAGCCGGCGCTGCTGCCCGCCGGAGAGCGTCCGCATGCGCGCGTCCGCCTTCTCCTCGAGGCCCGTGATCGCGATGACCTCGTCGACGTCGCGCGAGCGCGGGTAGAAGTGGGCGAAGTGCCGCAGCGCCTCGCGCGGCGTGATGTGCCGGTACATGCCGGTCGACTGCAGGACGATGCCGACCCGCTCGCGCAGCTCGCGCGAGCGCTGCTGCGGATCGTGCCCGAGCACGGACACGATGCCGCCGGTGCGGGCCCGGTAGCCCTCGAGGATCTCGACCGTCGTCGTCTTGCCGGCGCCGTTCGGCCCGAGCAGGCCGAACACCTCGCCGACAGCGACCTCGAAGTCCAGGCCCCTCACGGCCTCGTGCTCGCCGTAGGCCTTGCGCAGGTCGCGGACGAGGATGGCAGGTGCGGAAGTGGTCACCTGTGGAGATGATGGCAACCAGATGATCTGCGCGTGCGTCGACATCGGCACCAACACGACCCGGCTCCTCGTCGCCGAGCGCGACGGCGGCCGCCTGCGCGAGGTCGCCGCCGTGCGTCGCTTCCTGCGGCTGGTCCCGGGCGAGGGCGGCGCGATCGCGGCCGATGCGCTGGCCGAGCTGGCCGCCATCGTGGCCGCGCACGCGCGCACGGCGCGCGAGCACGGCGTGGTCGAACTGCACGTCGTGGGCACCGCGGCGGTCCGCGCCGCGAGCAATCGGGACGAGCTGTGCGCGGCCGTGCAGCGCGCCTGCGGCATCGACGTCGAGATCCTCACCGGCGAGCAGGAGGCCGCGCTCGCCTTCACCGGCGCGCTGGCCACCCTGGCGAGCCCGCCGGCCGGCACCATCGGCGTGATCGACGTCGGCGGCGGCTCGTGCGAGCTCGTGACCGGGACCGCCGCCGAGGGCGTCACGTGGTGGCGATCGGTCGCGATCGGCTCCGGGACCTTGGCCGCCCGCCACCTGCGCTCCGACCCGCCGGAGCTCTCCGAGCTCGCCGATGCCCGGGCCGAGATAGACCTGGCACTCGACGGCGTCGATCCCCCTGCGACCGACCTCGTCCTCGCCGTCGGCGGCAGCGCCACGACGCTGGCGGCGGCCAGCGGCGGCGAGCTGGTGCCGGCCACCATCGCCCGCATCCTGGCCGTCCTGCTCACCGAGCCGGCGGCCGAGGCGGCGAAGCGGCTGGGGCTGCATGTCGAGCGCGTGCGCCTGCTGCCCGCGGGGCTGCTGGCGCTCGAGGCGACCTGGGAGGCCTTCGCCCAGGCGCCCCTGCAGATCGCGCGTGGGGGCCTGCGCGAGGGCGTCGTCCTGCGCACCTTCGGCGGTGTAGTTGAATAGCGGTTGGCAAAATGGCGAAAGCCCGTGACATCCCCGGCCTGCGCGCGGATCTGAGCTACCGCGAAGCGGCTGCGCGGACGGTCGCCGTCCGCGCACAGGAGCTGTTCGAGCATGCCGAAGGCGTCCTCGACACCTCCGAGATCGAGCGCGTCCACGACATGCGCGTCGCCAGCCGGCGGCTGCGTGCGGTGCTCGAGATCTACGAGCCGTGCTTCCCGCCCAAGGCGATGCGCGACGTCCTCGACGACGTCAAGGCCCTGGCCGACACGCTCGGCGAACGCCGCGATCCGGACGTGCACCTGGCTCAGCTCGAGGAGT
The DNA here is from genome assembly GCA_963807305.1 of uncultured Actinomycetes bacterium. Taxonomy (GTDB): domain Bacteria; phylum Actinomycetota; class Thermoleophilia; order Solirubrobacterales; family Solirubrobacteraceae; genus JAOPZW01. The sequence continues at coordinate 63,970 of CAWEBN010000008.1, read as the reverse complement.
TCGCGGGCGCGGTCACGGAGGCCGACCGCCCCGGCATCGAGGTCTTCGCCGAGCGCGTGCGTACCGAGCAGGACGCGGGCAACGAGGCGCTCGCCGGCGCCCTGGCCACCATCGAGCAGACCGACCTGCGTGGTCGCCTTGCCGCGCTGAGCGCCGCGGCGTCACCCGAGAACGACCCCCGGAAGTCGTTCGGTCTCCAGCGCCCGGAGGTCGTGTGAAGGCGCGGACCGTCAAGGGGCTCGACCCGGACGCCACGCTCGCCGACAACCTCCAGCGGATGGTCGCGACGCGCCTCGACGAGCTGTGGTCGTTCGTCCCGAAGGCGCTCGACCCGGCGCGCATGAAGGCGCTGCACGACATGCGCATCGCGGCCAAGCGCCTGCGCTACATCCTCGAGGTCGGCGCCGAGCCGTGCTTCGGCCCGTATGCCACGACCGCGATCAAGCGCACCAGGGACCTGCAGGACCTGCTCGGCGAGCTGCACGACTGCGACGTCCAGCTCCCGCGCGTGCGCGCGCTGCAGGACGAGCTGCGCGCCGCCGACGCGCTGGAGGCGCGCGCGCGCGCCGGCGACGCTCCCGACCTCGACCCGACGCTGGCCTCGGGCACGCCGCACGCGGAGGCATGGCGCGGCCTCGAGACGCTGTGCATCTACGTCGAGGCGCGCCGCGGGCTGCTCTTCGAGCGCTTCCTGGAGCTGTGGCGCGAGCTCGAGCGCGAGGGCTTCCACGCGCGCCTTCGCTACGCGATCAGCGAGCGGCCCGAGCCGCCGACCCCGCTTTCACCGTCTGACAACGGCGCCCATGCGTCGGCCGTCGTAGCCTCGCCGACGGGCACCGATGGCTGAGCAGCAGACGATCCGCGACGTCCCGCCGCCGGAGCCCGAGAGCGAGCCCGACGCGAGCGACCTCGACGACCCGCGGCTCTACAACAACCGCGAGCTGTCCTGGCTGGAGTTCGACACGCGCGTGCTCGAGCTGGCCGAGCAGGACGACATGCCGCTGATGGAGCGCCTGAAGTTCCTGGCCATCTTCACCTCCAACCTCGACGAGTTCTTCACCATCCGCGTCGCCGGGCTGCACGACCAGGTCGACGCCGGGCTCCACGACCCCGGCCCCGACGGGCGCACGCCGTCGCAGGTCATCGACGAGCTGCGCGAGCGCATCCTCGACCTCAACGAGCGCCAGACGCGCTGCTCGCAGGACGAGGTGCGCCCGGCGCTGGCCGAGCACGGCATCCGCATCGTCGGGATGGACGAGGTCGGCCCCGAGGAGCGCGACGCGCTCAACGAGCGCTTCCGGCGCCAGATCTTCCCGGTCCTCACGCCGCTGGCGGTCGGTCTCGGACGCCCGTTCCCCTACATCTCCAACCTCTCGCTGTCGCTCGCGGTCCTCGTGCGCGACCCGCAGACGCAGGTGACGACCTTCGCCCGCGTCAAGGTGCCCAAGGAGATGCTTCCCCGCTTCGTCCAGGCGGGCGAGGGCAGGACGTTCGTCGCGCTCGAGCAGCTCATCGCGGCCAACCTGGACGCGCTCTTCCCCGGGATGGAGATCGTCGACCACGGCTTCTTCCGCGTCACGCGCGACGCGGACTTCGACATCTCCGACGAGGCCGACGACCTGCTGCGCGCGGTCGAGGCCGAGCTGCGCCGGCGGCGCTTCGGCGAGGTCGTGCGCCTCGAGGTCGACAGCAAGATGAGCGGGGACCTGCGCGGCGAGCTCACCGAGGCGCTCGAGGTCGAGGAGCGCCAGGTCTACGTCATCGACGGGCTGCTGGACCTCACCGACGTGTGGCAGATCGTCAAGCTGCCGGGCTTCAGCGATCTGCGCGACACGCCGTGGACGCCGGTGACCCAGCCGCGCCTTCAGGGCGAGGACGACGGCCACGTCGACATCTTCAGCGTCATCCGCGCCGGCGACGTGCTCGTCCACCATCCGTACGACTCGTTCGCGACGTCCGTGGAGCGCTTCGTCGAGCAGGCGGCCAACGACCCCGAGGTCCTTGCCATCAAGATGACGGTCTACCGCACGAGCGACGACACGCCGCTCGTGCCCGCGCTCATCCGCGCCACCGAGCGCGGCAAGCAGGCGGTGTGCCTCGTCGAGGTCAAGGCGCGCGGCGACGAGCGCGCGAACATCCAGTGGGCGCGCGCGATGGAAGAGGCCGGCGTCCACGTCGTCTACGGGCACCCGGCACTCAAGACCCACGCCAAGTGCCTGCTCGTGGTGCGCCGCGAGGGGGACGGCGCGCGCCACTACGTCCACATCGGGACCGGCAACTATCACCCGCAGACGGCGCGCCTCTACACCGACTTCGGACTGTTCACCTGCGACGAGCAGATCGGCGCGGACGTCGCCGACATGTTCAACTTCCTGACCGGCTACGCGCGCCCGCGCCGGTACCGCAAGGAGCTCGTGGCGCCCAACTTCCTGCGCGACGCGATGATCGCCGAGATCGAGCGCACGGTGGCCGCGCACGAGGAGGGCCGCCCAGCGCGGATCGCGATGAAGCTCAACTCGCTCGTCGACCGGCGCTGCATCAGGGCGCTCTACCGGGCGTCGCAGGCCGGCGTACCCGTCGACCTCAACATCCGCGGCATCTGCTGCCTGGTCCCCGGCGTGCCCGGCGTCTCGGAGAACATCCGCGTCAACTCGGTGGTCGGCCGCTTCCTCGAGCACTCGCGGATCTTCGCCTTCGAGCGCAACGGCGAGACGAAGGTCTACATCGGCTCGGCCGACCTCATGCCGCGCAACCTCGATACGCGCGTCGAGCTCGTGACGCCGGTCGACGACCCGTCGCTGCGCGACGACCTGCTCGACACGCTCGAGCGGTCGCTCGCGGACGACACGAACTCCTGGGACCTCAGCCCGGACAAGATCTGGCACCGGCGCACCCAGGCGGGCCACGAGCCGCGCTCGGTCCAGCGCGAGCTCATGCTCGGCCACCAGGCCCGCGCGGCCGAGGGCACCTCGGCCGCCTAGGCACGGCCGCTCGCTGAGCGCAAGTTCGCCGCCGCGCCTGCGTTGCAGCAGGCATGTCCGGTCGCTCGGTCTGCGCTCTCGCCGTCGCCCTCGCGGTGATGGCCGGGGGCGTGGGCTGCGGCGGCGGCGCGAACGTCGCCTGGAAGGGCAAGCCGCGCTCAGGCCCGATCGAGGGCGGGGAGATGCTCTTCGGCACGCTCGTGAACCGATCGGCCCGCCCGCTGCGGCTGCGCGCCGCCGACGTGCATGTGCTCGATCGCAGCGGACACGAGCTGTCGGCCGCGGCGGCGTTCTCCGGCGGCTACAACGCCGGCATCGCCCTGCGCGGCTTCGGCGCGGAGATGTTCGCCTCGGCGACGCCCGGCGCAGGCGACGGGGCGAAGGTCGCCATGGCCCCCGGCGCGACGGTCCCGCTGAGCGTCTCATGGAAGGGCGAGGCCAGGGTCGTCGAGGTCGCCGGGGCGCGCCTGAAGCTGCACTAGGCTGCGGGGAGTGGCACCCGCCGACGGCCCGCTGGCCGACATCCACATCCGCGCGCCCACGCGCGGCAATCGGCGCCTCGATCAGCTGCTCGAAGCGGTCAACGGCGACCTGCAGGTCAAGGCGTGGTGGCACATGGCAGGCGTCAACGCCCAGCGCCTCGGGCTCACCGACCACTCGTGGGTCCACATCCAGATCGTCACCAACATCGCGCTGCGCCTCGGGCGGCTGCTCTTCCGCCGCGGCATCACGCCGGCGATGGTGGACGATCACGGGATGAGCGAGCGCGACGCCGAGGTCGTCGTCGCGGCGGCCGCGCTCTTCCATTGCGTGGGCATGTCGATCCACCGCATCGACCACGAGAACTACTCGCTCTTCCTCACCGCCGATAAGCTCGGCGGCCTGCTGACCGAGATCTACTCCGAGCCCGAGCGCTCCATCGTGGTGGCCGAGGTGATGCACGCGGTGATCTCGCACCGCTCGAGCGGCCGGCCGCTCACCGTCGAGGGCGGCATCGTCCGCGTCGCCGACGCGCTCGACATGGCCAAGGGGCGCTCGCGCGTGGAGTTCGAGGCCGGCCGGCTCGACATCCACTCGATCTCGGCCTACGCCATCGACGAGGTCCGCATCGAGGCGGGCGAGGACAAGGCGGTGCGCGTCGAGATCGAGATGTCCAACAGCGCGGGCATCTTCCAGGTCGACGAGGGGCTGGGCAAGAAGCTGCGCGGCACGCCGCTGGCCGAGCACATCGAGGTCATCGCCCGAATCGAGGGCGAGCACGAGAAGCGCCTCGTGCCCGTCTTCCGCCTGTGATGCGCGCGCTGGCGTGGCGCGGCGTCGAGGAGTGGCTGGCCGAGCATGCGCAGGTCGACCTCGACGACGACGGCGTCCTGGCCACCGGCGTGCAGCTCGGCGCGGACCCCGAGCCCTACCTCGTCGAGTACCGCCTCGACGTGCCCAGCGGTTGGATCACGCGACGGCTCGACGTGGAGGCGTCCGGCGCCGGGTGGCGGCGCTCGCTGACGCTCGAGCACGACGGTCACGGGCGCTGGACGGCGAACGGCGAGCGGATCACCGACGTCGACGGCGCGCTGGACTGCGATCTGGCCTTCTCGCCGCTGACCAACCTGATGCCGGTGCGCCGCAGCGGGCTCCACGAGCGGACCGGCAGCGAGGACTTCGTGATGGCCTGGGTCTCGGTCCCCGACCTGCGCCTGCACGCGTCGCCCCAGCGCTACGAGCACGTCCGCACCGGCGTCGCGCGCTTCGTCGCGCTCGACAGCGACTTCACGGCCGAGCTCGAGCTCGACGAGGACGGCTTGGTCGTGCGCTATCCGCGGCTGGCGGAGCGCGTGTCGGCGGGCGCCTGACGGTTCCCGCGGGCGCTCACAGCGCGCGCTGCGGCCCCGGCACCCGCTCGCGCATGAGGCCCCCGGCGTCGGCCCAGTCGACCGCGAGGACCTCGTCCGCCAGGTCGCCGGCGCAGTCGGCCACCTTCTCGGCCAGCTCGGCGGATGAGGGCGGGCGGTCGGGCGCGCCCGGCGGGAGGTCGAGCTGCGCGCGGAGCGTCGAGCCGTCCGCGAGCGTCAGCTCGATGGCGACGTCGCCGGCCAGGAGCCAGTCGCCGCCCGGCGTGGCGTCGACCTCGACGCGGCCCAGGAGCGCCTGCGCGGCGGGGCGGGCGACGGCGTCATCGGTGAAGCTCTCGACCCCGGGGCGGCCGTCGAGCAGGGTCGCCGCGACCGCGTACTCGAGGCTGAACTTGCCCTCGAGGCCGGTCGTGGGCGTCGGGTGGATGAGCGGGGCGAGCGCGCTCCGCGGCGTGCGGACCATCACCCGCGCGACCTGCTCGGGATCGACGTCGAGCGCACGCAGAGCCGCGATCGGGCGCTGGAGCGCGTAGCAGCAGGGGAACAGCTTCACGGCCAGCCCGCCGGGGACCGCGGGGCCGTCGAGCGACAGGTGCTCCGCCTGGCCGCCCACCAACGCGAGCCACTGGTCGAGCGCGCGCGGATCGGCCGACGCGCCGGCGGCGGCGAGCCGGGCGGCGCGCACGCCCGCCTGCGCCGCGGCCCCGACCTGCAGCGCCTTGGCGGCGGTGCCGAACGCCCGCTGGACGCCGCCGGCGGCGGGCACCGCGAGCGCGATGGCCGTCGCCACCTCGTCGGCGCCGAGGCCCAGCGCGACCGCTGCGCCGGCCGCCGCCGCCGGAGCCCCCGCGGTGCAGGTGGCATGCCAGCCCGCCGCGTAGTGCGGCCAGCCCAGCGCCATGCCGAGGCGCGCCATGACGCCCGCCCCCGCCAGGTAGGCGCGCGCGTCGCCCCCGGCCGCCAGCACCGCGGGAACGCACACCGCGCTGACGTGCGACGTCGACTCCATGTGCAGGTCGTCGAAGTCGAGGACGTGGGCGAGCACCGCCCAGGCCTCCGCCTCCGAGAGCCCGCCGAGCAGGTCGCCGATCGGGTGCGCGCGCGCCGCGACCGCCACGGCGACCGTGTCGGCGAGCGATCGCCGCGCCAGCGCGAGGTCGTCGTCCGATGGCTCGAGGCCGGCGGCCCAGGCCGCCAGCTGCTCGGCGACCGGCGTCATGCGTCGCGCTCGAGCACCACCACCGGGATCTCGCGGTCGGTCTTGGTCTGGTACTCGTCGTACGCGGGCCAGATCTCGGCCATGGCCCGCCAGAGCTCGGGCTTCTCCTCGGGCGTCGCGGTGCGCGCGCGGGCGGGGAAGCGGTCGGCCCTGACCTGGACTTCGACGTCCGGGTCCTCGCTGAGGTTGAGGTACCAGGCGGGCGGCTCGGGCGCTCCGCCCTTGGAGGCCACGACGAGGTAGTCGTCCCCGTGGCGGCCGTAGATGAGCGGCGTCGGACGTTGCTCGCCCGAGCGCCGGCCCGTCGTGGTGAGGATCAGCGTTGGCACCCCGTCGCGCCAGTCGTGCCCGTCCTCGCCGTCGGTCTCGATGTAACGCTTGACGTGTTCCTGGCCGAAGAGCATGAGCCAACGATAGCGACGGCCGATCGCCGTACCATGGGCCTCCGTGGGGGCACCTCGCCGCATCGCCCTGCTTGCCGCCGTCGCCGCCGCAGCGCCGGCCGCGGGCTGCGGGGGCACGTCTGCCCCGCCGCCGCGTCACGCTGCGCCCGCGCCGTCCCCACCGGCCGTCGTGGACACCCAGAGCGCGCCGGCGGCGCATCCCGCCGCCCCCACCGGCCCGCATCATGCGCCGGTGGCGATCCTCATGTACCACGTCGTCGCGGCCGCGCCACCGGGCGCCCCCTACAAGGACCTGTGGGTCGCGCCCGGTCGCTTCACCCAGGAGATGCATGCCCTCGCCCACGCCGGCTACCACGCGACCACGCTCGATGCCGTGTGGCGCGCCTGGCACGGCCATGGATCGCTGCCGCGCCATCCGGTCGTGATCTCCTTCGACGACGGCTATCAGAGCCAGTCGACCGCCGCGCGGCGCATGTTGCACCGGCTCGGCTGGCCCGGCGTCCTCAACCTCGAGGTCAAGAACGTCGGCCTCAAAGGCGGCCTCGCCCGCGACCAGGTGCGCGCCATGATGCGCGACGGCTGGGAGATCGACGCCCACACGCTGACCCACCCCGACCTGACCACGGTCGACGCGGCGCGGCTGCGCCGCGAGGTGGGGGGCTCCCGCCGCTGGCTGCGGCGCGCGTTCGGCGTGCCCGTCGACTTCTTCGCCTACCCGTCCGGGCGCTACAACCCGACCGTCGAGGCGGCGGTGCGCGCCGCGGGCTACATGGGCGCGACGACCACCCAGCTCGGCCAGGCCACGCGCGCCGGGGACCCGTACGCCATGCCGCGCGTGCGTGTCACGCCGGAGATGAGTCCCGCGCAGCTGCTGGCGCTCGTGCGGAGCCTGCTCCACGCGTGACGGGGCACGCCGTGCGTCGCGCCCGCGCCGCGGCGCAGTTGCTGCACCGCCCGCGCGCGGCCGGCGTCGCGGGCGTCGTCGGGCGGCTGCTCGCGGTGCAGGCCCAGGACCTGCGCGCGGCGCGCCTGGCCCTGCGCGCCCGCACCGCGTCGGTCACGCCGGCCGACGCCGACGCGGCGCTCAGCGACGAGCGCTCGGTCGTCGTCGCGTGGCTCGGGCGCGGCACGCTGCACCTCGCCGGCCGCGACGACTACCCGTGGCTGTTGGGGCTCACGGCGCCCACCCGCTCGGCCACGAGTCGAAGACGACTGGCCCAGGAGGGCGTCGCGCCCGCCGACGCCGAGCGGGCGGTGAAGATCGTCGAGCGCGCGCTGGCCGACGACGGCCCGCTGACCCGTCCCCAGCTGGCCGAGCGCCTCGCCGCCGCGAACATCCGCACCGAGGGCCAGGCCACGCCGCACCTGCTCATGCTGGCCGCGCTGCGGGGCGTGGCGGTGCTCGGACCGGTGCGCGCGGACGGCGCCCACGCCTTCGCGCTCACGCACGACTGGCTCGGTGCTGCGCCGGCGCCCGAGCTCGCGGGCGCCGAGCGCGACGCGGCGCTGGCCGAGCTCGCCCGCCGCTACCTGGCCGGCCACGGGCCGGCCGCACCCGCCGACCTCGCGGCGTGGAGCGGCCTCCCACTGCGCGACGTGCGGGCCGGGCTGAAGGCGATCGCCTCCGAGCTGGCCGACCGTGACGACGACCTCGTCGACCTCGCCGCGCGCGAGCCGGCGCCCGACGCCATCCCCGCGCGCCTGCTCGGGGCGTTCGACCCCTATCTCCTCGGCTGGAAGGACCGCGCGTTCGCGGTCCCCGCGCGGCACGCCGAGCGTGTCCATCCCGGCGGCGGGATGGTGCGCGCCACCGCGACCGTCGACGGTCTGGCGGTGGGCACTTGGACCGCGCCGCGCGGCGTCGTCGCGCTCGAGCCCTTCGGGCGCCTGCCCGCCGGCGCGCGGGCGGCGCTGGAGGTCGACGCCGACGAAGTCCACCGCTTCGCTCAAGCCTCCTGACGCGCGACCGATTGCCTGGAGATGGGAAACGACCGCCCGAGTCGCGGGCTGTGGATGTTCCGCGTCCTGCTCGGGCTGCTCGCGGCTGGTCTGCTCGTCCTGGTCGTCCAGCGGGCGGCGAGCCACCCTGCAAACGCCGACTGGCTCAAGCTCACCGAGGGGCACGGTCGCACGGCCCAAGGTGCCGCCATCGAGGGGCGCTTCGATCGCGCCGCGCATCCGCTCGCCTTCGACATGGGCGTGCACGCACGCTGCAGCGACGGCTCGAGCTGGGCCGCCCGGTGGTCGCCGTTCGACGGGACCGCCGTTCCCTTCCACCGCAGTGGTCGCGCGTTGCGGGTCGTCGAGATCTCCGGCAAGAGCCATGGCGACGGCGCCTTCAGGCAGCTCGTGTTCTCGATGCGCGCGACACTTGGCCCCGGCGCCACGCAGGTGCGCGGATGGGTGCGGCTGACCGCAAGCGTCTCCCGCGACGCCGGCGCGAGCACGGCGTGCGACTCGGGCCGCGTGCCGTTCGCGATCGACGCGCCGCTCGCGCCGACGCGTGCTACCAGTGCACGCCCTTCATGAGGTTGGCCATCGCCACCTGCTCCATCGAAGCCTTCTCGTTGTCGTCCTTCTGCCCCTTCGCGGCGGCGGAGTCGGGGAAGACCTTGTAGGCCATGTGCAGGACCTGGTCGACGGCCTTCGGCGACAACGCGTAGGCCACCTCGCCGAACGTCCCCAGGCGCGTGTTGATCTGCTTGGGCTTGGCGCGCAGCGCCTCGCACACGAGATCGCCGGCCTCGTCGGGCGTGATGGTGGGGAACGAGTCGTACATCTTCGTCGGCGCGATCATCGGCGTCCGCACGAGCGGCATGTGGATGGTCGTGAAGGTGACGCCGTCGCCGACCACCTCGGAGCTGACGACGCGCGTCCACGCGTCGAGCGCGGCCTTCGAGGCGACGTAGGCGCTGAAGCGCGGCGGGTTGGTCTGCGCCCCGATCGAGGAGACGTTGACGATGTGGCCCGAGCCGCGCTCGCGCATGTGCGGCAGCAGCCCCATCGTCAGGCGGATGGCGCCGAAGTAGTTGAGCTGCATCGTGCGCTCGAAGTCGTGGAAGCGGTCCTGGCTGAGCGCGATGGAGCGCCTGATCGAGCGGCCGGCGTTGTTGACGAGCATGTCGACGGCGACGTGGTCGTCCAGGATCGTCTTGACCAGCTCGTCGATCGACTCGAGGTTCGAGAGGTCGGCCGAGTAGACGTATGCGGTGCCGCCGGTGGCCTGGATCTCGGCCTTGGCCTCCTCGAGCTTGTCCATCGAGCGCGCCACGAGCAGCGGGATGCCGCCGGCCTGCGCGATCTTCATCGCCGCGGCGCGGCCGATGCCGCTCGACGCGCCGGTGATGACGACCGTTCGCCCGTTGATCGCGGCCGCGAACGAGCGGTCCTTGTAGAGGTCGGGGTCGAGCCGGCGCTCCCAGTAGTCCCAGATGCGCTCGGCGTAGCTGTCCAGCGGCGGCACCTCGATGCCCGTTCCGGCCAGGGCACGCTCGCTGTCACGGGTGTCGAACTGGGCGGTGAAGGCGAGGTGGCCGAGGATCTCCTCGGGGATGCCGAGGTCGGCCAGGATCTGGTGCCGGACGCCCTTTAGGGCCGGCAGCTGGAGCAGCAGCGAGCCGACGCCCTTGGGCAGCGCATCGGTGAGCCGCTTGTCGATGCGGATGGCCATGTGCGGCGCGTGGGCCGCCTTGGCGAAGGTGTTCAGGACGTCGCCCGAGCGCTGCGACTTGGGGGCCATGAGGTGGAAGGCCTGGCCGTCGAGGGCGGGCTGGTGGGCGATGTGGTCGATGGCGCCGGCCACGTAGTCGACCGGGACGATGTTCGTGTAGCCGAACTCGAGGCCGACGAGCGGGAACCATTCGGGCAGGGCGTGGCGCGCCTTCTGGAGCGTCTTGAAGAAGTAGTAGGGCCCGTCGATCTTGTCCATCTCGCCGGTCTGCGAGTGGCCGATGACGACCGAGGGCCGGTAGACGCGCCACGGGATGGTCGACTCCTCGCGCGCGATCCTCTCGGACTCGAACTTCGTGCGGTGGTAGGACGACGGCAGCTTCTGGCCCTCGTCGAACATGTCCTCGCGGAACATGCCCTTGTAGGAGCCGGTGATCGCGACCGACGAGGCGTGGTGCAGGGTGCCCGCCTCGAGCGCGTTGGCCAGCGCGACGGCGTTGCGCGTCCCCGCCACGTTGGCGCGCTCGTTGTCCTCGTCCTCGGCCGTCATGTCATAGACGGCGGCGAGGTGGAAGAAGTGGTCGACGTCGCCGCGGTGCTCGTCGATCCAGCTCTGCTCGACGCCCAGGCGCTCCTGCGTGAGGTCGCCGGCGATGGGCGTGACTCGCTCGCCGCCCTCCCAGGCCTCGGCCAGCTGCGCCAGGCGCTCCTGCGAGCCCTCGCGAACGAGCGCGAAGACCTCGCCGTCGCGGTTGCGCAGCAGCTCCTGCACGAGATGGCGGCCGATGAAGCCGGTGGCGCCGGTGACGAAGTAGGTCAAAGCGGTCTCCTCCTGGGGAGGGCAAGCCTATACGCCGGTCCCGGCCCCGCCGCGCCCTTCGCCGCCCGCGAACCGGGCGGCGCCGGCCACCGCGTCGGCGAAGACCGCGGGGCCGGCCTGCGCCTCCAGCGCGAGCCCGTCCGCCAGCGGCAGGCCGAAGCCCTCGAGCGCCGCGCGGCGATCGGCGAGCATCGTCTCCTGGGGGAAGGCCGCAAGCCCCTCGGCCATCTCCAGCGCTCGCGCGAGGTGCTCGCCGGCGGCCACCACCTCGGTCAGCAGGCCCATGGCGAGCGCCTCGTCGGTGCCGACCAGCCGCCCGCTGAGGATGAGGTCGAGCGCCCGCCCCATGCCGACGATGCGCGGCAGGCGCTGTGTGCCGCCGTCGATCAGGGGCACGCCCCAGCGTCGCTCGGGGAAGCCGAGCGTCGAGCCCTCGGCCGCCACGCGCAGGTCGCACCACAGCGCGAGCTCGAGGCCGCCGGCCAGGCACCAGCCGCCGATGGCCGCGATCGTCGGCTTGCTCGGGGTGCGGCGCGTGAAACCCATCGGCCCATCAGGGAGGCTCAGGCGCCCGGCATAGGTGTCGAGCGCCTTGAGATCGGCGCCCGCGCAGAAGCTGATGCCGCCCGCGCCCGTGAGGACGAGCACCCGCGCGCCGTCGTCGGCCTCGAAGTCCTCCACGCCCTCGAGCAGACGCTCGGCGGTCGGTCCGTCGACTGCGTTGCGCCGGTCCGGGCGGTCGATGGTGAGCACGGCGGCGGCGCCGACCCGTTCGTAACGCACCTCGTCGGTCATGGCGCCGACCCTACAAACACGAACGTCCCGGGCAGGGAGAGTCCGGGACGCCGCGTGCCATCAACGAGGAGGGAACTCGTCTTCAAAGCAGCATGATGGCCGTGGCCGCGGCGGGCTCTGTGAAGATCCGGCTACCAGCCGCCGCGCCAGTACTGCTGCTCCCTGGCGAGGGACTTCTGGATCTTCTTGCGGCGGTCCTTGCGGCGCTCCAGCGCGCCCTGGAGCAGACTCATCACCAGGACGAAGAGCGGGAAGAAGACGATGAGGATGAAGCCGGCGTTGGTGACGACCTTGTCGTTCGTCTCCCCCCACCAGCCCTGGCCGCCGTCGTGGGCCAGCGCGGCGGGCGCGAGCACCAGGAGAGTCACGAAGGTGGCGGGCAGCACTGCGAGCAGACGCTTCATCGGCTCCCGCATCGTATAGAACGTGGCCGCCATGGCGACGATGCAACGCGAGCGGCTCGACGCCGGCATCGAGGTGGTCCGCCTCGATCGCCCACAGGCGCGCAACGCCCTGGACTCCGCTGCGCTGGCCGAGCTCGAGGCGGCGCTCTCCGCGCTCGCCGCCGACGACGAGCTGCGCGTCCTCGTCGTCTCGACCACGAGCACCCGCGCGCTGTGCGCCGGCGCCGACGTGGCCGAGGTGCTGGACCGCGCCGGCGGCCTCGCGCGGATGGAGGCCTTCACCCGCGTCTACGCCGCCGTCGAGGCCTTCCCGGCTCCGACCGTGTGCGTCTGCGTGGGCAACGTCGTGGGCGCGGGCGCGGAGATCGCCGCCGGCTGCGACCTGCGGGTCGGGGCCGACAACCTCAAGCTCGCGTGGGCCGGAGCGCGGCTCGGCGTCCCGGTGGGTCCGGCGCGGCTGACCCCGCTCGTGGGGCTCGCCGCCGCCAAGGACCTCGTCTTCACCGGCCGCACGGTCGGGATGGGGGAGGCCCGCGCGCTCGGGCTGCTGCACCGCACGGCTCCCGTGGCCAGGGCCGAGGCGGCGGCGATCGTGCTGGCGCGCGAGCTCGCCGCCCACCCGCCGGAGGGGATGCGCCGCCTGAAGGCCATGTTCCGCGAGCTGACGGGCGCCGCCGGGCACGTCGCGCGCGAGAACGAGCTGCTCGTCGAGTGGCAGCGCACGGGCGGGGGCCTACCGCAGGGCGGGCTGCGGGGGTAGCGTCCGGGCGTGCCCGCCAAGACGCAGCTGGAGCGCGTGCGCGAGCTGTGCCTCTCGTTCCCCGAGACGACCGAGCGCCTCAGCCATGGTCAGCCCAGCTTCTTCATCCGCGACAAGAAGACGTTCGTGATGTACCTCGACAACCACCATGACGACGGTCGCCTGGCGCTGTGGCTGGCGGCCCCGGAGGGCATGCAGGAGGCGCTGGTCGAGGCCGCGCCCGAGCACTACTTCCGCCCGCCGTACGTCGGCCACCGCGGATGGCTCGGCGTCCGCCTGGACCGCGACCTCTCGTGGGACGAGATCGCCGGCGCCATCGAGGACGCCTACCTCGCGGTGGCCCCCAGGAGCCTCATCGAGGCCGCCGGGCTCGCGGGCGACGAAGAGGCCGGGTAACCGTACCCGGACATGACTTACGATTCGTAAGCACGATGCCCGGAGCAATCGTCATCGGAGCCGGACCCGGAATCGGGACCTCGGTCGCCAAGCGCCTCGCCCGCGAGGGCCTCGCGGTCTCCGTTCTCGCCCGCTCGCGGCGCACCGTCGACGGGGCCCTCGCCGCCCTGGACGACGGACCGGTCCAGACCCTCGGGCTCACGGTCGACGTGACCGACGAGGCGGGGCTCCGCGCGGCGCTCGACGAGGCGGTCGACCGGTTCGGCGTGCCCGAGGTTCTCGTCTACAACGCCGCGCTGATCCAGTCGGACGTTCTCGGCGAGCTCGCTGCTCGCGCCCAGCTCGACGCGTGGGCGGTCAACGTCGTAGGGGCCATCACGGCGGCCGCCCACGTCGGCCCGGCCATGACCGAGGTCGGCGCGGGCACGATCCTCATCACCGGCGGGATGCCGGAGCCGATCCCCGAGGTGACGAGCCTCTCGCTGGGCAAGGCCGGCGTCCGCGCGCTCACCGAGCTGCTCGCACGCGCCTACGAGCCGGCCGGCGTGCACGTCGCGACGGTCACGGTGGCCGGCGCGGTGGCACCGGGGACCGCCTTCGACCCCGACGACATCGCCGAGGAGTACTGGCGCCTGCACACGCAGCCCGCCGGCTCGTGGGAGCGCCAGGTCCTGTACTCAGGGCGGCCGACCTCGGCCGCCGCGGGGCGGGAAGCCGCGGGCTGAGCGGCGGAGTGCCACCGCCCACCCGCGACCCCCTCTGATCCGCCGCAGAGCGCGTGCCGCCGCCACGCCGGCGGCGTCGCTCTGATTCATGGCTCAGAACCCGGCGAACCGGGCCCGCCATCCCCGGGCCCGGCGCCGCCGCGCGTCCATACCGCAGTTGCGCGATCTGCCCGGCGTCGTGTTCAACGCACGGCGTGCCCCTCGCCCAGGGCCTTGGCCACGAGGTGCGCTCGCGACCGCGCGCCGACCTTGGCCATGGCGTTGCGCACGTGCGTGCGCACCGTGGCGTGCGAGATGTGCAGATGGTCGGCGATCTCCGGCCCGGTCTGCCCGGCCGCCACCAGCCGCACGATCTCGTTCTCGCGCGCCGACAGCGCCTCGTCCGTGCCCGTCTCCGGTTCGCGCCGCGAGTGGCGTCCCCACCGCGACGTGCTGAGCACGACGAAGAGGACGAGCCGCTGCCCCGTCGCGACCTCGGTGTGCCCCGCGAACTGGACGGTCACGATCGACCCGTCCGCACACACGAGTCCGGCGTGACCGCTCAGCTCCCCGCGCGCGAGCGCCAGCTCCCACTGGCGTTCGGTCAGCTGCGGGCCGCCTTCGATGTACTCCCACACCGGCCGGCCCATGACCTCGTCGCGGGCGTAGCCGGCCAGCCTCAGATAGGCGCCGTTGACGTCAACGTGCCGGCGGTGTTCGTCGAGCAGCACCATCGCATTGCGCGAGTCCTTGAATGCGCTCCAGAACAGCGCTGCCCATCCATCGCGGCGCGCCACCGGGCGAGTCTATGGCCGGCGGCGCCGCCGGTGTGATTCATTCCGCGGGCGGCTCGCCGGCGATGACGCCGAAGGTCGCGCCGTGCGGATCGGCGACGACCGCAAAGCGCCCGACGCCCTCGAGGGTGTGCGGGGCTCCGAACGCGCGCCCGCCGAGCTCCTGCACCGTGGCGACCGAGGCGTCGCAGTCCTCGACCGTGAAGTAGCTCAGCCAGAAGGCCGGCACCTCGTCGGGGACCTGGGACGGCGTCGGCATCGCGCCCGCGACACCCGTGCCGCCGACGGTGAACAGGGTGTAGGTCATCCCGCCGAAGTCCTGGTCGTCGGGCTTCCAGCCGAACACGGCCTCGCCGAAGGCCTTCGCGCCCTCGACGTCGCGGGTCTGCAGCTCGGTCCAGTTGAGCGCCCCGGGCTCGTTGACCAGCTCCGCGCCGGTGTGGCGCCCCGCCTGCCAGACGCCGAGGACGCCCGCGGCGGGATGGGTGAAGAACGCCATCCGCCCCGCGTCCATCACATCCATCGGCTCGACCAGCACGCTGCCACCCGCGCTCATGGCGCGCTGGGCGGAGGCGTCCGCGTCGTCGGTGGCGACGTACACCGACCACGCCGGGGGCTGGCCCTCCTGCATGATCGGACCGACGCCGGCCACCTGCTTGCCCCTGAGGGTGAACATCCCGTACCCGCCGGTCTCCTCGACCGGGCCGGCGGATTGGAGCTCCCAGCCGAAGAGGCCGCCGTAGAAGGTTGCCGAGGCGTCGGTGTCCGGGCTCGAGAGGTCGACCCAGGACGGCACGCCGGGCTCGTAAGAGGTGCGCTCGCTCATGGTTGCGATGCTCGCAGCTTGCGCAGGAAAGGCACGACGGTCTTTAGGAACCTGTTGCGGTCGGGCGCGGCGGTCAGGGGATCGAGGTGGCTCTCGCTGGCCGACGCGTCGACGAGGACCGAGCGCCCGCGCGGGACCTTCGAGCCCGCGATGAAGCGCCGGGCGCCACGGAGCACGCCTCCGTGGGTGAGGTCGGTCTGCACGGCGTAGAGCGGGAGGTCGACCGCGCGCCGATGCCAGGGGCGCAGCTTGAGGTAGTCGGTCTGCGCGTTGCGGGTCAGCGCGTTGGCCCCGTCGACGTCGATGGAGAGCTTGGCCGGGAAGTACCACTCGGCCGCGTTGGCGGGCTCCTGGCCGAAGATCTGCGCGAGACGCTCGATCGGCGTGACCTCGCCGTCGACCCAGTCGCCGTTGGCCCCGAGCACGCCCGCGCGGACATGGATGAGGGAGAGCGCCTTGGGCGAGGTGGAGTCGTCGAGCGCGTAGCCGAGCAGCCCCCGGTTGGTGGGCGGGATCGGCGGCTTGAAGGCCTCTGGGAGCAGCGGGAAGGACTGCGCGGTCGACGGCGCGGTGGGCTCCTTCAGGGCGGCGACCGCGCCGCTCTCGGCGAAGACGCCGGCGGCCCAGGGCAGCTTGAGTCCGAGCAGGTCCACGAACGGGCCGTTCGTGTCGAGAGCCTTGATCGCCTTCTTCGTCGCGGCGAGGTCCGGCGTGCTGAACGAGCCGAGCAGTCCGCCGTCGATGAGCACCAAGCCGTCGAGATCCTGGTAGCCGGCGTGGCCGTCGAAGTCCCAGCTCGCGTAGGCGACGGTCATCGACGCCCCGAGCGAGTGCCCGCCGAGGATCACATGCTTGCCCTGGCGCTTGGCGCTGAGCACCACGCGGCGCACGTCCTGCATGGCGAGCGAGAGCCCCCATTGCTTGGCGAAGGCGAACTTCGCCGGGTCGAGGGGCTGGTAGTGCGGTTGGATCGCCGGGTTCGTCAGCCAGCCGAGGTAGTAGTCGAAGGCCTGCTGGACGGTGATGCGCCCGGCCAGGGCGTCCGCGAAGCGCGACGTGTCCTCGAGCGCCTGCGAGCGACGGTCGAAGGCCCAGACCTGAAGCCCGGGCACGCGCTTGACGATCTCGCGCGCGTCGAGGGTGAAGTCGCCCGCGCCGCCGTAGTAGCCCGGCATCAGCAGGAGCACCCGCTTGGCGCTCTGGGGCCCGAACTTGGTGACGAAGACCTTGTCGTACTTCGACGGGCCCGGCCCGGGGGCGCCGGCGATCGTGGTCACCGTCTCGGCCGCCGCGGCGGGGCCGGCGAGCGCCAGCAGGACGATCAGCGCAGCCAGTCCGGATCGCATGGCGGCGCAACCTACCATGGGGGTGTGGCGGTCCTCATCGCTTCCGATCTCGCCAAGGACATGGCCGGCGAGCCCTTGCTGCGCGGCGTCTCGTTCAAGCTCGAGCGCCGCGAGCGCATGACCATCGCCGGGCGCAACGGCGCGGGCAAGACGACCCTGCTGCGGATGCTGTCCGGAGAGACCTCCGTCGACGGCGGCGAGCTCGTCTTCGCGAAGGGCACGCGCGTCGCCCTCCACGACCAGCGCCCGCCGCGCGAGCGCGACCTCAGCCTCCGGGAATACGTTCTCTCGGGCTCCCGCGAGCCGCTGGAGCTCGAGGCCGAGCTCCAGCGCCTGGAGCTCGCGATGGCCGCCGGCGACGAGCAGGCCATGAACCGCTACGCCGGCGTGCAGGCGCGCTTCGAGGCCGTCGGCGGCTACGGCTGGCGCGAGCGGGCGCGCTCGGTCGTCCATGGCCTCGGCTTCGTCGACGACGACCTCGACCGCGCCCTGAGAACGTTCTCCGGGGGGCAGCTCACGCGCGCCTCGCTGGCCCGGGCGCTGGCCGCGCAGCCCGACCTGCTGCTCCTCGACGAGCCCACCAACCACCTCGACATCGAATCGCTCGAGTGGCTCGAGCAGACGCTGCTCGACCTCGACGCGGCCATCGTCCTCGTCGCCCATGACCGCTGGTTCCTGGAGACGGTCGGCACCTCGGTGCTCGAGCTCGAGGCCGGCCGCGCGCGCTTCTTCAACGGCACCTGGCACGCGTGGCGCCGCGAGCAGGCCGCGCGCGAGCTGGCGCTCGGCCGGGCGATCGAGAAGCAGCAGGCCGAGATCGAGCGCATGGAGCGCTTCGTCGAGCGCTTCCGCTACAAGGCGACCAAGGCGCGCCAGGCCCAGGACCGCCTCAAGAAGCTCAACAAGATCGAGCGCATCGAGCGCGACCCGCGTGACGGCCGCGGCCTCGAGTTCGCGTTCAAGAAGCCCGAGCGCTCGGGGCGCGTCATCTTCGAGCTCGAGGACGCCCGCCTCCAGGTTGGCGCCGATCCGCCGCGCGTCCTGCTCGCCGATGCCGAGCTGTGGCTCGAGCGCGGCGAGCACGTCTCGCTCGTGGGGCCCAACGGCACGGGCAAGACGACCCTCATCCAGGCGCTCGTCGGGGAGCGCCAGCTCGACGGCGGCCGGCTGCGCTCCGGCCACAACGTGAAGGTCGGCTACCTCAGCCAGCACGCCGAGGAGCTCGAGGGCGGCGGGGCGCGCACCGTGCTCGAGGCCGCCGCGAAGCGCACCGGCCTGCCGCCCAACCAGGCCCGCGCGCTGCTGGGGCGCTTCCTCTTCAGCGGCGAGGAGGTCGACAAGCCGCTCGACGGGCTCAGCGGCGGCGAGCGCCGGCGCCTGTCGCTGGCCATCCTCGTCCAGTCCGGGTCCAACGTGCTGATCCTCGACGAGCCGACGAACCACCTCGACCTCGAGTCCCGCGAGGCGCTCGAGGACGCGCTGCAGTCCTTCCCGGGCTCGCTGCTGCTCGTCACGCACGATCGCGCGCTGCTCGACGCGGTCGGCACGCGCACCGTCGCCGTCGAGGACTACGGGCTGCGCTCCTACGTCGGCGGCTGGGCGGAGTACGCGCGCGTGCGCGAGGAGCGCAAGGCGATGGGCCTGCCGCCGTCCTCGCCGCCGCCTCCCGCGACCAACGGCGCGCCACCCGCCAAGGCGAGTGCCGCCGCCGCGAAGCCCAGGCCGCCCAAGCTCAAGCCCGACGGCCCGTCGAAGAACCGCGTCCGCGAGCAGGCGCGGCTGGAGCGCGCCGTGGAGCAGGCCGAGGCGGCGCTGACCGTGGTCGAGGACGAGCTGGCCGACGCGAAGGCGTGGGCCACCAAATACGAGACGGCGAAGTCGACCGCTCGCCACACCGCGGCCAAGCGCGCGGTCGAGGAGGCCTACGAGGCGCTCGAGGCATTCGAGGCCAAGGTCTGATGCTGCGCCGCGAGCTGCCCAACGGCTATGCGCTGCGCCTGCTCGAGGAGTCCGACGCCGACGAGCTCGTCGCGCTGATCGACGCCAACCGCGCCCACCTCGAGCGCTGGATGCCCTGGGTCGAGCACGAGCACGAGCCCGCCGACGTCCTGCCCTTCATCCGCGCCACGCGCCGGCAGATCGCCGACAACGACGGCCTGCAGACGGCGATCGTCACCGCGGACGGGCGGATGGTGGGGATGGTCGGCTACCACAGCATCGACTGGTTGAACCGCAAGTCGAGCATCGGCTACTGGCTGGCGAGCGACGAGCAGGGGCGCGGCACCATGACCGAGGCCGTCCGCGCCCACGTCGACCACGGGTTCGCCACGTGGGGGCTCAATCGCATCCTCATCCAGGCCGCGGTCGAGAACACGCGCAGCCGTGCGATCCCGGAGCGGCTCGGCTTCCGCGAGGAGGGCATCCTGCGCCAGGTCGAGCGCGTCGGCGACCGCATGCTCGACGGCGTCGTCTACGCGATGCTCGCCGCCGACTGGCCGGGCCGCGACTAGGCCGTGCCGGCGTCGCGGTGCACGGCGACGCCGGCGATCACGAGCGCGACGCCGATCGCCTCGACCGCGCTCGGCAGCTGCGCGAGGACGACGATGCCGATGACCGTCGCCGTCGCGGGCAGCAGCGCAACCATGAGCGCATAGGTCGACCGCGACATGCGCGCCATCGCCAGCTGGTCGGTGACGTAGGGGATGACCGAGGACGAGATCCCGACGCCGATCCCGGCCGCGATCGCCACCGGGTCGGAGAAGGCGGGCACCGCGGCCCACGCTCCGATCGGCGTGGCCACCACGGCGGCGATGAGCATCGCCATCCCGAGCAGGTCGATCCCGGGCACCGACCCGTTCTGGGCCGCGCGGTGGCTGACGATGATGTAGGCGGCGAAGAGCGCGGCGTTGACGAAGGCGAAGGCGACGCCGAGCGGGTCGCCCTTCAGCGCGACGTCGGTGAGCAGGTAGACGCCGGGCACGGCCAGGGCCAGCGCGCCCAGGTTGCGCAGAGTCCGGGCGCCGACGGCGGCGAGGACGATCACCGGGAGGAACTCGATCGCCGCGACGGTGCCGAGCGGCAGACGGTCGATGGCCAGGTAGAAGGTGCTGTTCATGACGGCCAGGACCGCGCCCCAGGCGAGCAGCAGCCGCCAGGTCCCGCTGCGCCGCGCGCTGCGCCACGGGCGGCGCCACAGCGCGAAGATCGCGGCCGCCGACGCGATCCGCAGCCAGGCGACGCCGAGGACGTCCACGCGGGCGAAGAGCAGGACCGCGAACGCGGGCCCGAGGTAGTGGAAGATCGCGCTGACGACGAAGTAGGCCTCGGGCGGGGCCGTCTGGACGAGGCGGCGGCGGACGTCGGTTGACGCTGTGGCCATGCCAGGTATGGTCAATGGCATCTGCGCGCTGATCCAGGGTATATCGAAGGAGTTCTGACGCCGTGGGCTACGAAACGAACGGCATCGACGACATCAACCGTCGTTTGCTCGAAGAGCTCCAGCGCGACGGGCGGGTCGCCTTCGCCGAGCTCGGGCGCCGCGTCGGCCTGTCCGCGCCGGCGGTCGCCGAGCGCGTGGGGCGCCTCGAGCGCGACGGCGTGATCACCGGCTATCGCGCCGAGGTCGACCCGCGGGCGATCGGCTTCCCGCTGGCCGCCGTCGTGCGCGTGCGCCCCTTTGCCCGCCAGATCCACAAGATCCCCGAGCTCGCCGACAAGACGCCCGAGGTCATCGAGTGCGAGCGCGTCACCGGCGAGGACTGCTTCCTGCTGCGCCTGCACGTCCGCGCCATCGACGACCTCGAGGAGGTCCTCGACCGCTTCACCCCGTTCGGCCAGACGACGACTTCCATCGTCCACTCCTCGCCGGTGCCGCGCCGGTCGCTGCCGCTGGGGTAGGCCGGGAGTCACCGCCTGTTCACCGCGAGGTCACGGGTCGGCAACAGGACCCGGAGGCCGCTGGCGAACCATGACCGAGGATGCACGATCGCCTCGGCTTGAACCTGCACCGCGACGCATGGCCCACGGCCCGCGTGCTCGCCGCGCACGAGGAGGCCGGCGTGCGCTGGCTGCAGGTGCACACGCCGCCGGCGCCGATGCTGGCCGATCGCGCGCGCTGCCGTCGCCACGCGCGGGCGCTGCGCGCCGCGCTCGAGGCGAGCTCGCTGCGGCTGGTCCTCCACGCGCCCGACAACCTCAGCGCCGGGACGATCGAGGACGATCGCGCCGTCGCGGGACTTCTCGACTACGCCGCGGAGGCGGGCGCCGAGCTCGTCGCCTACCACGGCCTGAACTTCGTGGACGCCGGCGGTCCCGACCGTCCGCGCGCCCACGAGCGCGCTCGCCTCGAGGAAGGCTCCCTCCTCAGCCACCTCCAGCGGGCGCACACGCTTGGCGTGACCATCGCCATCGAGAACCTGGCCCCGGTGCACCCGGGACCGCCGCGGCTGTGCCACGACCCCCTGGCCGTGCGCGACCTCGTGCGCCGGCTCGCCTCGCCGGCCGCCGGGATGCTGCTCGACGTCGGCCACCTGCACATCACCGCCGACGCGTCGCACAGCGATCCCGCCCTCGTCGCCGCCGCGGTCGCGCCCGACGTCGTGCTCTTCCACGTGCACGACAACCTCGGCGTGCGCCGCCGTGACATCGGCGCGCCCGGGATCGATCCGCTGAAGCTCGACCTCCACCTGCCGCCGGGGCGCGGGTCGCTGCCCTGGGGGCGCATCGCCGCCACGCTGCGCGACCACGACGCCCCGCTGCTGCTCGAGGTCGAGCCCTCTCAGCGCCCGGCGCTGCCCGAGCTCACGGCCGGGCTGCTGCGCACGCTGGCCGCGCCGGCGGCGCGCGCGGCCGCTTGACCACGGCCTCGTAGCGGCGCTCGCCCCTAGGCGGCGGCGGCGAGGCGCTGCGGCTGCGCGCCCGCGGCCTCGATCAGCGCGGCGAACAGGGCGCCGTGCTCGGGGCGCTCGGTGAGCGTCTCGGCGTGCCACTGGACGCCCAGCAGGAACGGGCGCGCCGGGTCCTCGATCGCCTCGACGGTCCCGTCGGCCGCCCGCGCGACGACGCGCAGGCCGGCCCCGAGGGCGTCGACGGCCTGGTGGTGGAAGGAGTTGATCTCGAGGCTGTCGCCGGCGCCGGTGATGGCGGCCAGCAGGGAGTCGGACGCGACGGCGACGCGCTGCGTCGGCGTGCCCGCGAGCTCGGCCTGGCGGTGGCCGTCGACGTGCTGGTGCAGCGTCCCGCCGCGAGCGACGTTGAGCGCCTGGGCGCCGCGACAGATGCCGAGCAGCGGCAGGCCGGCGGCGTCGGCGGCGCGGGCGACGGCGAGCTCGAAGGCGTCGTGCTCGGCGTTGGTGGTGCCGAGCTCGCGGTGGCGCTCCAGAGCGCCGTAGGCGACGGGGTCGAGGTCGGGGCCGCCGGCCAGGCAGATGCCGTCGAGGCGCGCGACGAGCGACGGCACGGCCTCCAGGTCGACGGCGGCGAGCACGACCGGGATGGCGCCCGCGGCTTGGATGGCCTTCGGATAGGTCGTCCCGAGCATCATCTCGTCGTGCGGCGCGACGCCCTCGCGGCCCAGCGTGCGCAACGTCCCGGGGCGCAGCTCGGAGGTCGTGATGCCGATGAGCGGACGCATCCCTGTATTTGTCGGCATTTGCGGGCAAAGCTGTATGTACCGCGGGAGGAACCGTGGCCGGCCGGGATGGCCCGGATGTCGAAACCCTCAGCGCTGCTCGAAGGTCACGTCGGCCCGGCCGGCGGCCGACCAGCGCCCGCGCCGCCACCGCACGACCGTTCCGTCGGCCAGCCGTGCGAGCGCGCGTCCGCCGCGGGGCGCGCCCCCAGCGCCGCCAAGTGGGCGCACAGCGCGATGGCGCTGGCCGTCCGCGCGCTGGGGCGCGGCGAGGGCGGCGCGGTCGACCCGCGCGCCGTCCTGACCATGCTCGAGCGCGTGATGCGCGAGGGAGACGTGCGCCGCGGCGCGGTCGGCGCCGACCTCGGCCCCGACGACGCGCGAGGGCTGCTGCACGCCTGGCTGGAGGCCATCGACCTGCGCCTCGGCGAGGGCGACCTGCTCGCGCTGCTGCAGCACGAGGACTTCAGCCACGCCGACCTCTTCCGGCGCGCCCGTCGGGCGCACGAGCGCAAGCTCGCCGGCGCGGTCGACGGCGTCCTGGCCGCCACGACCAGCGGCGGCGACCTCGGCGCGGCCGCGGCAGGCCTCTTCGACGCCTGCGTCGCGGCCATCCCATACGCGCCCGCGGCCGCCTTCCTCGGCCGCGAGAAGGGCAAGCTCGTCCAGCGCGAAGGCGACGCGCTGCGCGTCGCGCTCGTGGCCGACGCCGTCGGCGGCATGCACGGCGTGACCCACACGCTCGACGAGATCCGCGAGCGCGGCGTGCCCGGCTTCGAAGTCGAGGTCGTCGGCACCGACGCCAACGTCGACCGCCGGCTGAGCGCCGTCGCCGAGGTCGACATCCCCTTCTACGCGGGCCTGAAGGTCGGCGTGCCGTCGCTGCCGGCGATCGTCGAG
Organism: uncultured Actinomycetes bacterium; assembly: GCA_963807305.1. GTDB lineage: Bacteria > Actinomycetota > Thermoleophilia > Solirubrobacterales > Solirubrobacteraceae > JAOPZW01. The sequence continues at coordinate 40,473 of CAWEBN010000008.1, read as the reverse complement.
GCGCTGGCCGAGGGCCGCTACGACCTCGTGCACCTCTGCAGCCCCGGTCCGGCCGGGGTGGCCGCGGCCGTCATCGCGCGCGTCATGGAGGTGCCGGTCCTCGGCTCCTACCACACCGAGCTGGCCGCCTACGCGGGTCTGCGCGCGGCCGACCCCAAGCTCGAGTTCATCGCCCGCGCCGCGATCGCCGCCCTCTACGGGCAGTGCCAGGTCGTCCTCAGCCCGAGCCCCGCCTCCGACGAGGTCCTGCGCGGGATGGGCATCGAGGCCGAGCGCATCGGGCGCTGGGATCGCGGCGTCGATGTCGACCGCTTCTCGCCCGCGCGCCGCGACGCGGCATCGCTCCAGGGCGAGCTCAGCGTGCTCTACTCGGGCAGACTCACTCGCGAGAAGGGCGCCGACCTGCTGGCTGACGCCTTCCTCGCCGCCCGCGAGCGCGACCCGCGCCTGCACCTCTGCCTCGCCGGCGGGGGCCCGGAGGAGGACGCGCTGCGCAAGCGCCTCGGCGAGCACGCGAGCTTCCTCGGGCTGGCTGGAGGGCGACGCCCTGGCGGACGCCTACGCGAGCGCCGACCTCTTCCTCTTCGCCAGCCGGACCGACACCTTCGGGCAGGTCCTGCTCGAGGCCCAGGCCAGCGGGCTGCCGGTCGTCGCGGTGGCGGAGGGCGGGCCATGCTCGATCGTCGAGGACGGCGTCACCGGGCGCCTCTGCCCGCCCGACGCGCAGGCGCTGGCCGGCGCGGTCGTCGACCTCGCGGCCGCTCCGCTCCAGCGCGAGCGCCTCGCGCAGCAGGCGCTCGAGACAGTCCGCGAGCGCACCTGGGAGCGGGCGCTCGGCCGCCTGGCCGAGGGCCATCGCCGGGCGCTGGGCGAGCGGCAGGCCGCCGGGACGCGGCGTGCCGCGTAGCTCACTCTGGCTCGTCGATGGGGCGGCTGCGCAGCCGCCCGACGGTCTCGCGCTCGGCGCGCCGGCAGGCGACCGGCGGCAGGCCGCGCAGGACGAGCTCGAGGTCGGCCACCGCGAGGCGCCCGATGGCCCGGAAGGCCTCGGGCATCCCGCCGGTGCGATGCGGCGAGAGCAGCAGCCCCTCCACGGAGCGGGCCGGATGGTCGGCGGGGACCGGTTCGCGCGGCCACACGTCGACGGCCGCGCGCAGGCGCCCGGCCGCGGCGAGCTCGACGAGCGCGTCGAGGTCGACGACGGCGGCGCGGCTCATGACCAGCACGGCGGCGCCGTCGGGCACGAGCTCAAGCTCGCGCCGGCCGAGCATCGCCATGTTGTCGGTCGTCGGGGCGGCGAAGACGAAGACGACCCGCGACGCGCGCAGCAGGTCGTCGAGGCCGGCGGGCTCGGCGCCCGCGGCGCGCACGGCCAGGTCGGGCAGCCACGGATCGTGGGCGCGGACCCGGCAGCGGAAGGGGGCCAGCAACCGCACGAGCTCGCGCCCGAGGTCGCCCAGCCCGACCACGCCGACGTCGCTGCCGGCGAGCAGGAAGCAGTCGCGGTTGGCCTCGAGCTCGTAGGCCTCGGTGCCGGCGCGCATGGCGCGGTCGGCCGCCGTGATGCCGCGCGCGAGGTCGATGGCCATGCCGAGCGCCGCCTCGGCCACGGCCGGGGCGAAGGCGGGGCTGGCCACGAGCACATGGATCCCGCGCGCGAAGCACGCGTCGTAGTCGACGTTGCGCAGGAAGTTGCCCTCGACGTTGACGACCGCCCGCAGCGCAGGGGCGCGGGCGATGCGCTCGGCGTCGAGGTCGGTCTGCCCGACGATGGCGACGGTGTCGGCGAGGTGGGCCTCGACGACCGCGTCGGGCATCCGGCCCGCGCCTTCATGCACGACGACGTCTCCGAGCGCGTGGAGCCGCGCGCGCGTCGCGGAGTCGAGCATCGAGTCCAGCGTGCGCGGCTGGGGGTCGACCAGGATCGTCGGCATCTGCGCATTGTCGACGTCGCCCTCTTCTACGGCGAGCGCTCCGGCGGGATCCGCACGTATCTCGACGCGAAGGTCCGCCACGCGCGGGCCACCGGTGCCTTCGAGCACCACGTCGTCGTCCCCGGTCCGCGCGAGCGCCACCGCGACGGGCGACACGAGCTGCCCAGCCTGCGCCTCGCGGCCGCCAACGGCTTCTCTGAGCAGGCGCGGGCCGTCCTGGGCGCCAACTGGCGCGAGGCTACGCGACGCAGCGCGTGCGCGGCAGCCGCCACACGACGACGATCGGGCCGCCGCTGCTGCCCTTCGCATGGGAGCGTCGCCGCCGCCAGCAGCGACGACCCGGGCTTCGCGACCGAGTCCCTGCACGCGCTGGAGGCGCACCTGGACTGGCTCGAGCGCGAGCGCGACGTCGACGGCGACGGTCTGATCAGCATCATCCTGCCCGACGAGTCGGGGCTCGACGACAGCCCGAAGTACGACCCCGTCTACGGCGCGTACGCGCACTACAAGCCCGGCTACTTCCGCCTGGTGGCGCGCTATGGCGGCCTGGGCTGGAGCGCCCACGAGATCGCGGCCGACCACGACGAGCACGTCGAGGACGTGTGGGTCAACGTCGCCTACGCGCTCAGTCTGCGCGCCATGGCGCGCCTCGCCGCAGACGGCGCGTACGCGCGGCGTGCGGACGTCGTCGAGGCGGCGCTGCTCGAGCGCTCGCTCGATCCGGCCACGGGCCTGTTCTACGACCTCGCCGGGCGCGCTGAGCGCCCCGTGCACGTGTCGACGTGGTCGTCGCTGTCGCCGCTGATGCTCGACACACTGCCCGAGGACGTCCGCCGGCGCCTGGTCGAGGAGCACCTCTTGGACCCCGGCGCTATCGCGCGCCGTTCGGCATCCCGTCGGTGGCGATGGACGAGCCGTCGTTCAGGCCCGGCTTCGATCTGTGGCGCACGTGGCGGGGGGCCGTCGTGGATGAACGTCGCCTGGCTGCTCACGCCGGCGCTGCGCGCGCTGGGCTACGACGCCGATGCCGACCGCATCGCGGCCGGCATGTCCGAGGCCGTCGCCCGCGACGGCCTGCGCGAGTACTACGACCCGCGAACCGGTGCCGGGTTGGCGGCGAGGGGCTTCTCGTGGTCGGCGCTCGTCGCCGACCTCGCGTCGGCGTGACGGCCGGAGATCTCGTGGATGTAGCTCGCGATGATGCCGCGCTTGATGCGGCGCTTGCGGGCGACGGGCAGGGTGGTCGGGTCGAAGGCGGCGGAGGGCAGGGTCTCGGTCATGGCGCGTCCTACGATCTGTGTTAGATGGGTATCTAACTATATCAGGACGGCGCCGTGACCCCGTGACTCCGCAGGTAGTCGAGGTAGAACGGCCGCAGGTTGTCGGCGACCTCGCCCTTGCCCGACTCGGTCACGTCATCGAGATGCGCGCTGAGGTGGTCGATGTCGAAGGCGGCTTCGCCCTTCTCGCCCGCCGCGGCCTCGGCAGCGGGGAGGACCGACATGAGGTTCCAGAAGAACTTCGCGTCGAGGTGCCGGCGCCCGTAGTGAACGGCGAGGTCGTGCAGCTCCTTGCTCGTAAGGCCGTCGAGGCCATCGTCTTGGTCAGCCATAAGCGCACAGTACGTCACGATGAGCGTCATGCACGGCGACGCGACAGTGCGCGTCTGGCGGGCGGACGTCGGGTCCGGGGCCATCTGCATGGCCGGGACCACCACGTCCTACGCCGTCGATCCCGTGGGCGAGTACGTGGTCGGCACGGTGCTCGCCGGCGGGATGCGGGTCCGCCGCGGCGGCGAGGTCCATCGCTTCGGCCCGGGCGACGTGTGCGCCTGGGACCCCTCCGCGCGCCACGAGGGACGCCCATGGCACTCGACGCGCTGGCAGGCGCGCCTGGTCGTCCTTGAGCTTCCGGACGTGCGCGAGCTCGTCCGCGATCCCGAGGCGGCCGGCGGCGACGTGGTCCTCGGCGCGCCGCGCGTGCGCGACCGCCGGCTCGCGGGGCGCTTCCTCGAGCTGCACGCGGCGCTCGAGCGGCCGGCATGGAGGCTCGAGCGCGACACGCTGCTGCAGGAGTGGCTGTGCGCGCTCACCGGACGCGTGCCGGGCGCGGTGGCCCATGCCGCGCGGCGCGACCCGGCCCTGCGGCGCGCGTGCGAGCTGCTCGGCGACGATCTCGCCCGCAACCTCACGCTCGCCGAGGTGGCAGCGGCGGGCGGCGTCAGCCGCCATCGCCTCACGCGGCTGTTCCGAGCCGCGTACGGCGTCCCGCCGCATCGGTTCGTCCTCGCGCAACGCCTGCGCGCCGCACGGCGGCTGCTGGAGCGCGGTGGGGCGCCCGCCGAGGTCGCCGCGCAGACCGGCTTCTTCGACCAGAGCCACCTGCACCGCCACTTCACGCGCACGCTCGGGATGACGCCCGGTGCGTACGCGGCCGCGCTGCGCTCAGACGTACAAGACGCGGGCCGCCGCGCGTCCTAGGCTGGGCCGATGAAGCTCAGCGTTCACCTCGTCGTGCCGGATGCCTCAGCGGCCATGGACTGGTACGCGCGCGCCTTCGGCGCGAGCGAGCGCAGCCGCATCCCGTTGCCCGGCGGGGCCGTGATGGTCGTCGAGATGGAGCTCGGCGACGCGGTGCTCCATGTCGCGAGCGAGTTCCCCGACGCCGGCATCGTCTCGCCGCTGACCATCGGCGGCACCGCCACCGTGCTCCAGCTCGAGGTCGAGGACGTCGACGCCGCCTGGGCCCGCGCGGTCGAGGCCGGGGCCACGGTCGGGCACGAGCTCGCCGAGACGTTCTGGGGCGAGCGCCACGGCCAGCTCACCGACCCCTTCGGGCATCGCTGGAACCTCGCCCACCGCATCCGCGACGTGCCTCAGGACGAGCTCGTGGCCGCCGCGGCGCGAGCCATGGGCGGGGGCTGACCGACGGGCTGACCGTTCGGCTCTGGGTGTGACGCGAGCCTCGCGCCGCCACGCACGGCCGCGACCAGCGCGCCCAGCACCTCGGCCACGCGGCGGCGGAAGAAGAAGTGGCCGTCCTCGGGGTCGAACTGCGCGCGGCAGCGCGGGAGGGCGGCGGCCAGCGCCCGGGCGTGCTCGACCGGCACGAAGCGGTCGCGCTCGCCGTGCCAGAGATGGACCTCGCCCAGGACCTCGCGCAGGTCGAAGCCCCATGCCGTGCAGCAGGTGACGTAGTCCTCGACCATGCCCTGCACGCCACCGGCCGCGGCGGCGAGGAAGGACTCGATCGCGGTCTGGCGCATCTCGCCGTCGTCGAGCAGCCGGCGGTCGGCGGGCGTGGCGCCGAGCGTCGCGAGGCGGGCGAGCGCCTGCGGGTGGCGCTCGAGCGTGCGTACGACGCGCGCGCCGCCGCGGGCGGCGAGGTCGGGCCGGCGCGCGAGCGCGCGCAGTCCCAGGCGGATGTGGGCCGGCATCCAGCGTCCGGCGTGGGGCGGGCAGAGCGGCGAGAGCGAGCTGACCGCGGCCGTCGCCACGACCCGGTCGTCCAGCGCCCGGGCGCAGGCGATCGCGTAGGGGCCGCCCGCGGACACGCCGACGACGGCGAAGCGGCCGAGGCCGAGCCGGTCGGCGAGGTGCTCGACGTCGGCCGGGAAGTCGGCGATCCGGCGTCCCGGGCACGGGTCCGAGCGCCCGAAGCCGGGCCGGCTGACCGCCAGGTAGCGGATGCCGAGCTCGGCGATGAGGAGGTCGAGGGCGGCCGTCCGGCGCACAGGCGTGCCGATGGCGCCGTGCAGGTAGAGGACCGGGACGCCGTCGTCGTCGCCGCCCGACGACCATGCGAGCCGACGGCCGTCGGGGAGGGGCACGGTGCCTTCGCGCGCGAGGACGGTCATGACGAAAACCCTGCAAATCAGCACCATACGCGCGCCTCGCCCGGTGCTTGCTGCCGTCCCGTCCATCGAGTGGCCCACGAGGTCATAGCGCGCCGGCACGCCCGCCCGCTCGAGACCGGCCGCGAGGTGGTCGGCGACCTCTTCGAGCGCGAAGCCCGGACCGGCGGCCGGCGAGCCTCCGTAGCCGGGGAGGTCGGGCGCGATCACCCGCCGGCGCGCGGCCAGGCGCGGCGTGGCCCGATGCCAGATCGCGCCGCTCGTCCCGGCGCCGTGCACGAGCACGAGGGGATCGCCGGCGCCCTCCTCGCGGATCGCGAGCATCGCGGGGGAGGGTATCGGCGTGCGGCCGGCGGCCGAGGCGCCGACCGACCTCGCCGCGCTCAGGAACGAGCGGGTGCGGCGGGGAGTTGCACCATGACGCGGAGCCCCCCGGTGGCCCGGGGGGTGAGGGTGAGCGTTCCGTCGTGTGCCTGGGTGATCCTGTTGACGATGGCCAGGCCGAGGCCGACCCCCGCGTGGTCGGTGCGTATGCGTCTGCTGCCGCGCTGAAACGGCTCTGCAAGCGTGGAAACCAACTGTGGGGTCAGCTTCTCGCCGGTGTTCTCGACAGTGAGCACGACGCTCTCCGGGTGAACGCTGGTGGTGACCCACACGGTGCCCTGGTCGGGCAGATTGTGGACGATCGCGTTGTGCACGAGGTTCGTGGTCAACTGCAGCAGGAGCGCGTGTGAGCCGATCGTGGGGGCCTCCTCCCCGGAGGTCTCGACGGTGATGCCGCGTTCTTCCGCGAGAGGGAGGAGCGTTTCCGTGGCTTCTTCCGCTTCGAGGGAGAGGTCGACGTACTCGCGGGCGAAGGACCGCTGATCGGCGCGGCTGAGCACGAGCAGAGCTTCGGTGAGGTCGATCGCTCGGGTGTTGACGGCGTGGAGGCGGTCGACGAGCTCGCCGTTGTCGCGGCTCGGATCCTTGCGGGCCACGTCGAGCAGCGTCTGCGTGACGGCCAGCGGCGTGCGCAGCTCGTGGGAGGCGTTGGCCGCGAATCTCTGCTGTTCGGCGACCTGCGCTTCGAGCCGCTCGAGCATGGTGTCGAAGGCGTCGGCAAGTTCGCGGAACTCATCGCTGCGCCCCGGTAGCCGGATTCGGTGGGAGAGCGATCCGGTCGCGGCCATGCGCGTGGCCTCTGTGATGCGAGTCAGAGGGGCGAGCATCCAGCCGGCGAGAAGCCACCCTCCCACGAGACTGAACACGAGCAGGAACGCCAACATCTCGGCCGCCCTCGGAACGAAGGCGCGCAGGAGGTCGGTGCGGTCGGGAATATGCGGAATGAACGGGCCAGGTGCTAGGACCAGACGGTCGGGTACGTAGCGCAGCAGGAACACCCAGACGACCGCGAGCAGCAATGCGCCGGCGATCATGAGGAAGCCCGCGTAGCTGAGGGTGAGTTTGAGGCGAACGCTCAAACCGGGTGCTCTATCCATGGTCCCCTCCCTGGCGCCCGGTGTCGGGTTCTGTGTCGATGCGGTAGCCGACGCCGGCGACGGTGGCGATGATCCAGGGCTCGCCGAGCCTCTTGCGCAGTGCCGAGACCGTGATGCGCACGGCGTTGGTGAACGGGTCGGCGTGCTCATCCCACGCCCGTTCCAGGAGTTCTTCGGCGCTGACGACACCGCCTTCCGCGGCGACGAGGACTTCGAGCACGGCGAACTGCTTGCGGGTCAGCGCGACGTAGCGGCCGTCGCGGTAGACCTCGCGGCGGAACGGATCCAGCCGCAGGCCTGCGATCTCTCGCACGGGCGGCCTGTTGTGGGCGCGCCTGCGGTCGAGCGCTCGGAGCCTGAGCACGAGTTCTTGGAGCTCGAAGGGCTTGGTGAGGTAGTCGTCGGCGCCCAGCCCGAACCCGGTGGCCTTGTCGTCGAGCCGGTCGGCAGCGGTGAGCATGAGGATCGGCATGCCGTCGCCGGAGGCGATGATGCGTGTGGCGATCTCGTCACCGGAGGGCCCGGGGATGTCCCGGTCGAGGACGGCGATGTCGTAGGCGTTGACGCTCAGGAGCTGCAGGGCGGTGTCGCCATCGCCTGCGATGTCTGCCGCGATCGCTTCCAGGCGTAGGCCGTCGCGGATGGCTTCCGCCATGTAGGGCTCGTCCTCGACGATCAACACCCGCATGCTCCGAAGCTAGCGAAGCGGCGCATATCGTCGGCGTATCGAAAACCACATATGTGCTGGCAACGCCGCGCTGCCTTCAATGGCGGCGTGACCCGCAGCGAACCAGCACGAACAGCGCCCCGTCGGAGTCGGATCCGCCGGATCCGTGTCGGCCTGCTCGTCGTCATCGTGGCGCTCGCAGTAGTCCTCGGCTTCCAGTCGCTGGCGTCCTCGTCCTCGAATGCCCGCGCGCCGTCGACGGCGTCTTCGTCTCCGAGGGCCGTACCACCCATCCACGCCCGTCGCGGTCAGCACCGTGGTGCGCCTGGCCAGGCTGACGGTGTCGTCCCCGGCAGCGCGGCGGTCGGTCGGCACCGTGGTGCGCTTGGCGAGGCTGACGGTGCCGTCCCCGACCGCACGACGGTCTTCGACGACGCGGTTGCGGGCGTGGCCAAGCTCGATCCGGCCCTCCTCGGCGCCCTGCGCCGGGCGGCAACTCATGCCGCAGGCGACGGGATCGACTTCTACGTCGACAGCGGCTGGCGTTCCCCGGAATACCAGGAGCGACTGCTCCGTGAGGCGATCTCGAAGTACGGCTCAGAAGAGGAGGCCACCCGATGGGTGGCCACCCCCAACACGTCTGCTCATGTCTCGGGGGACGCGGTCGACATCGGGCCCTCCCGTACCGCCGCGTGGCTGTCCGAGCACGGCGCCGAGTACGGGCTGTGCCAGATCTACGGCAACGAACCCTGGCACTACGAACTGCGCCCCGAAGCCGGCGATCACGGTTGCCCTCCCATGTACGCCGACCCGACGCACGACCCAAGGATGCAGCAGTGACGAGCACGCGTCCGCACAGCGCCGCTGTCAACGCAACCCCCAAGCCATATGGAGCAAACATGAGGAGAAAACTGGGGCCGCTGGCCGCCCTTGCGCTGCTCGCTCTGATCGGCCTGATCAGCGCGGGCTGTGGTTCGAACGCACCTTCCGAGACGGGCACCGCCGGCAGCTCCGGCGCCGCCAAGAGCTCCGGCACCACCTCCAGCAGCACCGGCACCACCAGCAGCGCTGACACGGGCGCCACCAAGAAGGCGACCGATCAGGCCAAGGCGGTGAAGCTCGCCGAGTGCATTCGGGGACACGGCGTCCCTCACTTCCCTGACCCGGACGCGAAGGGCGAGTTCGCCTTCGGGATCGACGTGAGCCCCGCGGTGTGGAAGAAGGCCGTCGCGGCGTGCAAGGACCTGGCACCACCGGGCGCCTTCAGTGGAAGGCGGAGCCCGAAGCAGCAGTCCGCGGCCCTCAGGTTCGCCGAGTGCGTGCGCGAGAACGGCGTGAAGGACTTCCCGGACCCCGCCAATGGTGAGCCCCTCATCGACACGACTCACATCCCATCGTCGAACAAGCCCGGTGGTATGACCATCCTCAACGCCGCGACGCACAAGTGCGGCTCTGTCTTGAACCTGGCCGCGGGGGGCCAGGGGTGAGGCGGAAAGGCTGGGTGCTGACGGGCGCGACCGGCCTGGTCGCCGTAGCGGCCACCGGCGCGGTGGTCGTGCTGTCCGGTGGCGAGCAGGCGACCGCGGCCGCGCAGACGGCGTCGGCGAGCACCGCGCCGGTCCAGAAGGGCAAGCTGTCGGCCGCGGTCTCCCAGGACGGGACCCTGACCTACCGGGCGCGGCCGGACGGCTCGCCGTTCTCCGCGATCAACCACGCGCGCGGGACGTACACGGAGCTGCCCGCGGCGGGCGACAAGGTCGACTGCGGCGATGTGCTGTATCGGGTGGATGCCAAACCCGTGCTGCTGTTGTGCGGCACGGTCCCGGCCTACCGCGACCTGCGCAAGGGCGCTGTGGGCAACGACGTCCATCAGCTCAACCGCAACCTGCACGTGCGCGGCGGTGCCTTCACATCGAAGACAGGGAACGCGCTGAAGGCGCTCCAGCGCCGCAAGGGCGTTCACGTGACCGGCGCGCTCGCCCTCGGTGATGCGGTGTTCCTGCCCGAGGCGGTGCGGATCGCCAAGGTCACCGGCCAACTCGGCGGATCCGCGCTTCCGGGTGCGCAGGCGCTGAACGCGACCTCGGACACCCTTCACGTGCAGGTGAACCTCGATCCGTCGGAGCAGGGCAAGGTCAAGCGGGGCGATCGCGCGCAGATCACGCTGCCGGGCAACACGACGGTGACGGGGAAGGTCGACGGGTTCGGACGGGTCGCCGAGGCACCGGCCGGGCAGGGCAGCAGCGCCGCGGACGCGACCATCTCCACATACATCAGCCTCGACGACCCAGGCAAGGCCCGCGGGCTCGACAAGGCCCCGGTCGGCGTGGACATCACCACCGCGGGGGTGGCGAACGCCCTGAGCGTTCCGGTCACCGCCCTGGTCGGCAAGTCGGGCGGCGGGTTCGCGGTCGAGGTTGTCCGCGCCGGCGGGCGGCGCGAGCTGGTCGCCGTGACCGTGGGTCTGTTCGACACCGCCGACGGGCGCGTCGAGGTCGAGGGCGACCTGCGCGAAGGCGATCGCGTCGCGGTGCCGTCGCTGTGAGCGACGCGGTCCTGGAACTCGATGGCGTGACCAAGGTCTACGGCGAGCAGCGCGTCGGTGGGTCTCGAGTCCTCGCCCTGTGCGGGGTGTCCTTCTCCGTCCAGGGCGGCGAGCTGGCGGCGATCGTCGGGCCTTCAGGGTCGGGCAAGTCCACGCTGCTGCACATCATGGGGACGCTGGAGCGGCCCACCGGCGGCGTGGTCCGCATCGACGGAGTCGACGTGGCGCAGCTCGACGACCGCGAGCTGTCGCAGCTGCGGGCGCGGCAGATCGGATTCGTCTTCCAGCAGTTCTTCCTGGCCGAACACGCGACGGCGCGCGAGAACGTCGCCGACGGGTTGCTCTACGCCGGGGGGGCGGCGGGTCATTGTCCGAGCGCCACCGGCGCGCCGATGAGGCGCTCGAACGGGTCGGCCTCTCCGCGCGCGCGACCTTCAAGCCCGCCAAGCTCTCCGGTGGCGAGCGCCAGCGCGTGGCAATCGCCCGTGCCCTCGTCGGGCGTCCGGCGATCGTGCTCGCCGACGAGCCGACCGGGAACCTCGACAGCACGACCGGCGCGTCGATCATGGAGCTCATCCGCGAGCTCAACCGCGCCGGCGCCACCATCGTCATGATCACCCACGATGCCGGCCTCGCCGACCAGCTGCCCCGCCAGATCCGGATGCTCGACGGCCAGGTGGTCTCCGACGTCGGAGCCGCGGCATGAGCACCACGGCCGGGCGGCTGTCGCCGCGCGACGGGCTGCGCGTGGCGAGCATCGGGCTGCGCGCCCGGCCGCTGCGCGCCGCGCTGTCGGCGCTGGGGATCGCGATCGGCACGGCGGCGATCGTGGCGGTCCTCGGGCTCTCCTCCTCCTCGCAGGCCGGCCTGCTCGCCGAGATCGACCGGCTCGGCACGAACCTGCTGACCGTCGAGGCTGGGCAGAGCCTCACCGGGGAACCGGCGAAGCTGCCCTTCGAAGCGCCCGGGCGGATCACGCTTCTGGACCACGTCCAGCTGCTGGCGCACACCGGCCTGCTGAAGGACAGGAAGGTCTACCGCAGCTCGCTGATCCCGGCGGCCAACAGCGGCGGCCTGCAGGTGCGAGCCACCAGCCTGAACCTGCTGTCCGTACTCAACACCGGCATCGCCCGCGGCTCCTGGCTCAACGCCGCCACCGCCCGCGAGCCGGTCGCCGTCCTCGGCTCGGTCGCCGCCCAGCGCCTGGGCATCGATCGCGTCCACCCCGATCAGCGGATCTGGCTGGGAGGCCAGTGGTTCAACGTCGCGGGGATCCTGGAGCCCTCGCCGCTGGCGACCGACATCGACACCAGTGCCCTCGTCGGCTACCCCGCCGCCGAGAAGTACCTCGGCTACCTCAGCATCGTCCGCGGCGAGCAGCAGGCCGGCCCTCCGAGCACGATCTATGTGCGCACGGCCACCGGCCACGAGGCCGCGGTGCAATCGCTGCTCGCGCCGACCGCCAACCCCGCGGCACCCGACGAGGTCAACGTCAGCCAGCCCTCCGACGTGCTCACCGCCCGGGCTGCCGCGGCCGGCGCCTTCGACAGCCTCTTCCTCGGGCTCGGCGTCGTGGCCCTGATCGTGGGCGCCGTCGGCGTCGCCAACATCATGATCATCTCGGTGCTCGAGCGCCGCTCGGAGATCGGCCTGCGCCGCGCCCTCGGCGCCACGAAGAGCCAGATCCGGACCCAGTTCCTCACCGAGTCGATTCTCCTCGCCCTCATCGGCGGCGTCGTCGGCGTCCTGGCCGGGGCGGCGGCAACCGCGGTCTATGCCGGCACGAAGCACTGGGCGATCGTGATCCCCGCCGAGGCGCTGTCCGGCGGCATCGCCTCGGCCATCCTGATCGGCGCGTTCGCCGGCCTGTTGCCGGCCGTCCGAGCGTCTCGGATGCCCCCTACCGTGGCATTGCGAACGGTATGAGCGGGAACTGGATCTCCGTCGAGAGGCCGCGCCGGCCCGGCCGATCAGTACTCGTGCTTGATGACGAAATACGACCCCCGGATCGTCCCGGCCAGCTTCGATCTCTGCCGTGCGAACTTGAAGCGGGACTCGAGCTCAGCGGGGATGTCCATTCCGTCGGACAGCTTGAAGCCGACCGCCCGCTTCTCGGGGCCGTCGACGGTGTACATCACGTTGACCGACAGCCCGCTCTCGTAGAACACGTAGGCGATGCGGATGTTCTCGACCTGAAACGCCGTCGCCTCCAGAGGGCGAGAGTCGATGACGATGTCCCGTTCCTCCTTGAGGATCCGGTGCACCCACTCGACTGTCGCCTCGGCGTCGCTCGCAGGCTCCACCGTGAAGTCGTGGTCGTACTTGTTCTTGAAGTAGCGCGCTTCGTTGGCCCGCAGACCAGCCAGCGCGTCCACGAACGGTGACGACTCCAGTCCGATGGTCGAGACGGTGTCGAAGTCCACGGTGTACGGCATGTCGCACGCTCCAGGCACGGTGGGTTGCTTCGGCCGCAGGCTACCTCGGCGCTGAGCCGCGCTGCATCGCGCTTCTGGTCCGGCGTGGTTGCCAGGCGGCCGGCTCGCCGCCGTCAGGCGGCCGGATCGGCGAAGACCTCGCCGAGGGTGTCGAGCATGCGCTGCTCCCCCTCGCTGACGCGCTGGGCGTGGAAGCCCAGGAAGCCGCCCTCCTTCGCCGCGGAGGCCGCGCGCTGCGCCGCCGACTTCAGCCACTCTCGCACCTGCGCGGCCTCGTCGGGGGTCGTCTTCTCGGTCAGCAGTGCGTTGACGGCGCGCAGCTCGTCGACGATCTGCTCGCGCACGTCGGCGCCCTTGGGCTTGAAGTCCGCCATCGGGTTCTGGTGCTGCCGGGCCTTCTCGGCGACGTCCGCCGCGAGCGCGTGGACGAACTCACCGTGGTCGCCGCTCTCTGCGGCCTCGAGCACCGTCTTGATCGACGCGCTCGACTCCTTGATGGCCTCGATCGGGCCGCCGGGATCGGCCAGCGAGATCGCCATGCCCGCGACCAGCGGCGCACGCCCGAGGCGTGCCCACTCCTCTTCGGTGAAGTCGGCCTTGGTGGTCATGACTCCAAGCTACCTCCCATGTCCAGCATGATGCGTCGGGGGCTGAGAGGCGCGCGACGGGCGAGACGGGCCGAGCCGCGGCGACGAAGGCGGGCACCCACGATCGGGGCCGCGCGGTAGCGTCGGGTTCGTGCCCGAGCCTGTGACCCGCTGGTCCACATATCCCAACGCCTACGAGCGAGCTCTCGCCGGACGCCTCGAACGGCATGTGATCGTCAGCGAGCTTCTCGCGGACAATCCGCTCGGCGATCCGGCCGAGCGCCCCCTCGAGGTCTATGTCCCGCCGGGCTACGACGAGGATCCGCAGCGGCGCTATCCGTCGATCTATGTCATCCAGGGGTACACGGGCGCAGTCCCGATGTGGCACAACCGCGCGCCGTTTCGCCCGACGTTTCCCGAGGTCGTCGACGCGCTGTTCGCCGGCGGCGACGCGCCGGCGTGCGTCATCGTGTTGGTGGACGCGTGGACCGCGTACGGGGGCAGCCAGTTCGTCGACTCGCCGGGTACAGGGCGTTACCACTCGTACCTCTGCGACGAGGTCGTGCCGTTCGTGGACGCCCGTTACCGCACGCTCGCGGCGGCGGCGCACCGCGGGATCGCCGGCAAGTCGAGCGGCGGGTTCGGGGCCATGATCAGCCCGATGCTGCGCCCAGACCTGTTCGGAGGGCTGGCCAGCCACGCCGGCGACGCGCTCTATGAGCTCGCCTACATCCAGGGCTTCGGCAAGGTCGTGCGGGCCCTGCGCGCCTACGACGGCTCGTACGAGAAGTTCTGGGAGGACTTCGCGTCGCGCCCACCGATGAGCAAGGACACCGACGGGGATCTCGTCATCAACTACGGGGTCGCCGCAGCCTTCTCGGCGGACGAGGACGGCACCGTGCATCTGCCGTTCGACCTGCGCACCGGGCGGCTCGTCGACGACGTCTGGGCGCGCTGGCTGGCCTGGGATCCCGTCCGCATGGTCCCCGCCCACGCAGAAGCCCTGCGCGGTCTGCGTGCGATCTATGTCGACGGTGGCACCCGCGACGAGTGGTACCTGGACCTCGGGGCGCTCGCCTTCCGGGATGCGCTCGCCGAGATCGGCGTCACGGACGTCGCATGCGAGCTCTTCGACGCAACGCACGGCGGCATCGACTATCGCTACCCGCGCGGCCTGGCCTACCTTGCGGAGCGCCTGTCGAGCGACAGCTGAGCTGCACGCCAGGGCGGCGCCGCGGCGCCGGTGCACCGACCTCGTCCGCTCCTAGCCCCCGGCGAAGTCCCGCGTCCGCCAGATGCGCTGGGCCATGTTGTCCTTGATGGCGCCGACGTAGCCCTCGGCGCCGGCGTCGTGCCAGCGCCCCGAGAACCATGCGCCGATCGAGCCCCAGAGGTCGCCGGCCGCGTAGCGCGCGCCGTTGCCCGAGACGGTGTTCAGCCAGGTCTGGCGGCCGTCGTAGTAGGAGCGGATGATCGAGCCCCAGTAGTCGGCGTTGAGGGCGGCGTCATGGCGGAAGAGCCCGCAGATGCGCGTGCCGCGGCAGTGGTAGGGGCGGCGGACCTGGAACAGGCCGAAGCTGTCGCCGCTGTCGCCGACGTGGCTCATGCGCCACCAGGTCTCCTTGGCCGCCACGGCGCGCACGAGGTCGGGGGCGAGGCCCCACTTCGCGCCGGCCCACTGCAGGACCTCGTCGGTGGTGCCGCGGAAGCGGCCCGTGACCCAGTGTGAGTAGGGCTGGTCGCTCTGGTGGTGAAAGGCGCTGAGCTGGGCCCTGGTCGGGATGCGATGGGTGGCGCTCGCGTTGGCGCGCCGCGGCTCGAAGGAGCTGCGCACGACCTTCGCGGCCGCCGCGGCGTCCGACAGCGGCGGCCGGCCGATCTTCGCGCTCACGAGGCCGGTCTCGTCGGCGCGGGCCGGCGCGGCGGGCAGGGCGAGGGCGGCAACGAGGGCGAAGGCGACGCGAGCTTGGCGCATCGCGCGAACGGTACACGGCGCCGGCGACCTTGACGTTCAACGAGAATTGTTCAACAATCGCACAATGCCCGCACGTCTTCAGGTCCTTCTCGCGGCCATCTGCTTCGGCACCACCGGGACTGCGCAGGCGATCGGTCCGGGCGGGTCGCCGGTCGCCGTCGGCGCCGCGCGGATCGTCTTCGGCGGGCTCCTGCTCGTGCTCGTGGCGCGCGTCCTGCGCGTGCGCCTGCCCAGGATCGACGCCGGGCTCGTCGGCATGGCGTGCGCCGTTGCCGTCTATCAACTGTCCTTCTTCGCCGCCATCCGGCTCACCGGAGTCGCGGTCGGAACCGTGGTCGCCATCGGCACCGGCCCGGCCGCGGCCGGCGTGCTCGGGCGCCTGGTCAACGGCGAGCGGCTGACCGCGCGCTGGGCCCAGGCGACGGCGCTCGCCGCCCTCGGCGTCCTCTTGCTCGCCGGCGACGGCGGCGCATCGGTCGATCCAGCCGGCGTCGCCCTTGCCGTGACCTCTGGCGTCGGGTATGCCACCTACACGGTGCTCAGCAAGCGCATGCTCGAAGCCGGTGAAGCGCCCGAGGGCGTCATGGCGGCCGGCTTCGGCGGCGCCGGCCTGCTCCTTCTCCCTGCGCTGCTCGTTGCCGGGCCCGGCTTCCTGGCGACGCCGGGCGGGCTGGCGATGGCGGTCTACCTGGCGGCCGTTCCGACCGCGCTCGCCTACGTGCTCTTCTCGCGCGGGCTGCGCCATCTGTCGAGCGGCGAGACGGCGACGATCGTCCTGGCCGAGCCGCTCACCGCGGCGCTGCTCGGGGTCATCGCGCTCGGCGAGCAGCCATCGGTCGTGGCCGGTGTCGGTGCGGTGTTCGTCCTCGCCGGCCTGCTCGTCCTCGCGGCGCCCGCGCGCCGCCTCGCACCCGCGGGGGCGCCCGCGTGAACGCCACCGCGCTGAGCCGCGCATCGACCGTCGACCAGCTGACGGCCGTCCTGCGCGAGCGCATCCTCGCCGGCGACCTCGAGCCCGGCCAGCGCCTGATCGAGCGCGAGCTGGTCGAGGCCTACGAGGTCGCCCGCCACACCCTCCGCGCGGCCCTGCGCAGGCTGGAGGTCGAGGGGCTCGTGCGCGTCGAGCCCAACCGCGGGGCGCGCGTGGCCGAGCTGTCGGGCGACGAGCTGAGCGAGCTCTTCGAGCTGCGTCTCGCGCTCGAGCGCGAGGCGGCCCACCTCGCCCTGGAGCGCGGCGACGGCCGGCTGCCCGCCGCGGTGCACGAGGCGGCGCAGCGCCTGCAGCGCCTCGCGCTGCGGCGGCGCTCGACCTGGAGCGAGATCTCGCGCGCCCACGCCGCGGTCCACTCGGGGGTCGTCGCGGCGGGACACGCCCCGCGCATCGAGCGCGCCTACGCCTCCCTGAGCACGGAGATCTCGCTCTTCGTCAGCCAGCTCAAGCCGGTATGGACGAAGGAGCAGGTGGGCGCGCAGCACGTTGCGCTCGTGCGCGCGATCGAGCGCGAGGGGCCCGACGTGCTGCGCGAGCACATGGCGCAGGCCCTGCGCGCCCTGCGGCCCGGCGCCTGAGGCCGGACGCGCAGGGCGAGCCGGCCTGTCGCTATTCGGGCGACTCCTCCTTCTCCTGCGGGATGCGCCACTTGCCGTTGTCCGACGACTTGGGGCACCCCTGCGGGCGGCCGAGATCGAACGGGCCGGCGATGGCCTGCGTCACTCCGGTGGCGGTGCGCGTCGCGTAGACCACGGTGAGCAGCGGATCGACGCGCGGCTCGGCGGCGCTGCCGCCGGGCGCTTGCGGCGCTCTGCGCGGCCGCCGTCCTGCCCAGAGGTCGTCCTGCGAGCACAAAGCAGGACACCCCACCGAATTGCGCCGGCGCGCCCCACGCGCCGGCGCTCACCCTCCCTCGCTGCCCTGGCCGCGCGGCGACGGACACGCGCGCGGATGACGAAAGCAGCCGCTAACGCAGCTCGAAGACGTCCGTGTCGGTCTTCCCGTTGCCGCTGCGGTGCATCGTGCCCGAGGCGCCGACGTACGCGCCGGTGCCGCCGGTGATGGCGTAGACGTCCTGGCTCGGGGCGGTCGCGCCGGGGAGGTGCTTGGACAGCGACGCGCCCTGGAGCGTGATGGAGCCGTCGGCGAGCACGGCGGTGAGCGTGCACTGCAGCCCCTGGAACCTGACGTCGATGGCGACGCAATCGCCCTCCATGCGCCCGGCCGGCTGCGCGCCGTTGCGCAGGGTCGAGGCGAGGATGAAGCTGTCGCCCATCGACTGCCCGCGCGGCGGGGCGTCGATCGAGCGCTCCGCGTCCTTGGCCTGAATGCTGGTCAGCGTCAGCGTCCTCGCGGCCGGCGTCTCCTGGCCGGTGGCCGGCAGCGCGACGGCGGCGGCGACGGCGGTCCCGGCGGCGAGCGTGGCGAGCAGGGTCTTCATGGCGTTCTCCCTCTGGTCGTTGGAACCTGCGGCGCAGACGGTCGCAGCGACGAGGCCGGCGCACATCGGCAGCGCAGGTCATCTCGCCTCGCTCGCCGGGGCCGCGAGGTTCGAGAGCTCGATGATCACGACGTGGGGATCCTGGTCGCGATCTACTCGGCCGGGCGCTACACGCGCGGGCGCGCGCTGATCGCCGGGGTCGCGCTCGTCGTCGCGGCCATTCCGCTGGCGGCGATCGAGCCCGGCGATCCGGTCGCCTTCACGGATATCGCGTTCTTCGTGGTCCTCTTCGGCGGGCCCTGGGTGGTCGGGCGCTACGCGCGCCACCGCTCCGAGCGCGAGCGCGTGCTCGTGGCCGAGCGCGACGTGCGCGCGCAGGAGGCCGTCGCCGAGGAGCGCACGCGGATGGCGCGAGAGCTGCACGACGTGGTCGCCCACGCGATCAGCGTCATCGTCCTGCAGGCGCGCGGAGGGCGCCGGATGCTGTCCGACGACCTGTCCGAGACGCGCCAGGCGCTCGACGTCATCGAGCACGCCGGCGAGCAGGCGCTGGGCGAGATGCGCCGCCTGCTCGGCCTGCTGCGCGAGGACGAGCCCGAGCTGTCGCTCGCGCCGCCGCCGAGCCTGCGCCGCATCGACGAGCTCGTCGCCGGCACCCGCGCCTCGGGCCTCCCGGTCGAGGTCGTCATCGAGGGCGAGCCGGTCGAGCTGCCGCCCGGCGTCGACGTCTCGGCCTATCGGATCGTGCAGGAGGCGCTGACCAACGCGCTCAAGCACGCGGGCCCCGCGCACGCGCGCGTGACCATCACCTACGCCGGCGACGCGGTCGACCTGGCCATCGTCGACGACGGCCCAGGCGTCCCGAGCGCCAACGGCGGCGGCTACGGCCTGGCCGGGATGCGCGAGCGGGTGGCCATCTACGGGGGGCGGCTCGAGTCGGGCGCGCGGCCGGAGGGCGGCTACGCGTTGCGCGTCCGGCTGCCGCTGCCGGCGGCGCGATGATCCGCGTCCTGCTGGCCGACGACCAGGGGCTCGTGCGCGCGGGCTTTCGCATGATCCTGCGCGCCGAGCCCGACATCGAGGTCGTCGGAGAGGCAGGCGACGGCGCCGAGGCCGTGTCTCGCGCGCGCGAGACATCGCCCGACGTCGTGCTCATGGACATCCGCATGCCAGGCGTCGACGGCGTTGAGGCGACCCGCCGCATTGCCGTGACCGACGGGCCGCGCGTGCTCGTGCTCACCACCTTCGACCTCGACGAGTACGTCTACGAGGCCCTGCGCGCGGGGGCGAGCGGGTTCCTGCTCAAGGACGTCCCGGAGGAGCAGCTCGTGGCCGCGATCCGCGTGGTGGCCGCGGGCGGATCGCTCTTCGCGCCGACGGTCACCCGGCGGCTGATCGAGGAGTTCGCGCGCCGCGTGCGCGCGCCGCTGCGCCCGCCCGAGCTCGAGGAGCTCACGCCGCGCGAGGTCGAGGTCCTCGAGCTCGTTGCGCGCGGGCTCTCGAACGCGGAGATCGCGGCGCAGCTGGTGGTCAGCGAGCACACGACGAAGACCCACGTCGCCAGCGTGCTCTCCAAGCTCGGCCTGCGCAACCGCGTGCAGGCCGTCGTGCTCGCCTACGAGACGGGGCTCGTCACGCCGGGGGCGTGACGCCTGCCGCCCGCGCGGGTCACAGCAGGTGGACGCGACCTACGAAGGAGCATTGACGTGCGACAGATCTTGCGGGTGATGGTGGCCCTGTGCGCCCTGGCGGCTCTGAGCGGCGGCGGGACGGTGGCCTTCGCCGACCACGGCTCCGGCGGCTCGAGCGGCAGCGGGAGCGGCGACGAGCACGGTGGCCAGGGGCCCCAGGCCGGCGACGACAACGGCGGCCAGAACGCCGGCGACGACAACGCCCGTCACGATGCCGGCGACGATCGCGGAGCGAAGCCACAGCCAGGCGACGACCGCGGCGTCGACAACGGCCCCGGCAAGGCCGCCGACAATCGCACGGCCGACGTCTACACGCTGGCCGACCCACAACACGGGAATCCCGAGGGCGTGGCCTTCGACAAGCGCAGCGGCTTCTTCTTCGTCTCGGCCACCGGCGACGGCAGCATCTACCGCGGCAGGCTCGGCGACACCGCAACGCCGGTGCCGGTGTTCATCCGCGGCGCCGCCGGCCAGTCGGCCACCGGCCTGAAGGTCGCCCACGGCAAGCTCTACGCGGCCGGCGCGAGCACAGGGACGATCAAGGTCTACGACGTCGACGGCGGCGCGCTGCTGGCGACGTTCGACACCAAGGGCGGGGACAGCTCGCCGACCTTCGTCAACGACCTCGACGTCACCAAGCGCGGCGACATCTACGCGACGGACTCCAAGCGCCCGGCCATCTACCACCTGACGGCCGAGGAGATCGCCGCCGGCACGCCGGCGCCCAAGCCGATCGACCCCGCGGACGTCATCTCGACGTCGCCGGAGATCCCGTTCAACGCGGCGCCGGCGGCGTTCAACCTCAACGGCATCGTCGTCGGCGACGACCGCGGGGACGACGCCGGCCGCCATCACGGCGACCGTCATCGCCGTCACGGCGACCGGCGCGCCGACAAGCTGATCGTGGTCGACTCGGACACCGGGCAGCTGTTCACGGTCAAGGTCGGCAGGGACGGCAACGCCGCGCGCAAGATCCGCGAGCTCGCGGTCGCCGGCGGCCCGTTCAAGGGCGGCGACGGACTGCTCATCGACCGCGGCCGGCTGCTCGTCGTGCAGGGCTCGAACCCGGATGACGGCTTCCCCAACGGCGTCGTCGACTTCATCGACGTGCGCCGCGGCGGCCGCGACGGGCGGCTCGCCGACCAGCGCACCGACAGCTCGTTCCAGGGGCCGTCGACGATCGCGCGCGCCCGCGATCGCTATCTGGTGGTCAACCCCGACTTCGCCACCAGCACCCCGCCGTTCACGGTGACCGCACTGCCCCGCTAGTCCCCCCGCGGTCCAGCATCTGGTGTTCCGTCGCCGGGGCTAGCGTGTCCCGGCGATGGAGCCCACCTTCTTCGCCACGCCCGACGACTTCCGCGCCTGGCTCGAGGCGCACCACGGCACTGAGAGCGAGCTGCTGGTCGGCTTCCACAAGAAGGGCTCGGGGCGGCCGAGCATCACGTGGCCCGAGTCGGTCGACCAGGCGCTGTGCTTCGGGTGGATCGACGGCGTGCGCCGCCGCATCGACGACGACAGTTACTCGATCCGCTTCACGCCGCGCAAGCAGCGCAGTACCTGGAGCGCCGTGAACGTCAGGCGCGTGGAGGAGCTCACCGAGCTCGGGCTCATGCGGCCGGCGGGCGTCGCGGCCTTCGAGCGGCGCAGCGACGACCGGACCGCGATCTACGCCTACGAGCAGCGCAGGACGGCGAGGCTCGACGGTGAGCAGGAGCGGCGCTTCAAGGCCGACCCGCGGGCGTGGAAGTGGTTCCAGGCCCAGCCCGCGGGCTACCGCCGGACCGCGACCTACTGGGTCATCAGCGCCAAGCGCCCGCAGACCCGCGAGCGGCGCCTGGAGCAGCTCATCGAGGACTCCGCCGCGGGCCGGACGATCCGCTCGCTCACGCCGCCGTCGGCGCGAGGAGGGTCCGGCGCCGGGCCAGCGTGAGCGCCGCGCCGGCGACTGCGGCCGCACCGGCCCACAGCACCGCGGCCTCGTAGGAGGCCGATTCGACGATCGAGCCGCCCAGGGCGTTGCCGACCGCGGTGCCGACGACGATCGCCATGACCATGACGGTGAACGCCTCGGTGACCGTGCCCGACGGGGCAACGGTGTCGAGCAGCGTCGAGCCGATGACCGTGGTCGGCGCCAGGAGCAGGCCACTGAGCACGAGCAGCGCGGCGAGCCCGGCCTGCGTGCCGGCCACGGCCAGCAGCGCGAAAGCCGCGCCGAGGCCGAGGAGGAGCACGGCCAGGCGCCGCGGCAGCGGGCCGGGCCACGTGCGCGCGCCGTAGACGAGGCCGCCGACGAGGCTGCCCGCGGAGAGCGCTGCCAGCAGCACGCCGCCGGCCGCGGCCGATCCCCGGTCCGCGGCGAAGGCCGGCACGGCCACCTGCACGATCCCCACGGCGGTGCCGAAGGCGACCAGCACGCCGAACACGGTGCGCATCCCGGCTGCGCCGAGGGGGCCGAGCCATCCGACGTCGTGCGGCGTCCCGCGCCAGCGCCGCGAGGCGGGCGTCGTCGTGAACGCGACCGCGGCGCCGGCCCCGAGCGCCGCCGCCGCGAGCACGGCCACCTGGGGCGAGCTGACCGCCACGATCGCGGCGACGAGCGCCGGCGCCGTGACCACCGCGACCTCGAAGACGATCGACACCATCGCGTAGGCGGTCTCGCGCTGCCGGGCGTCCTGCGCCAGCGCGCTCCACAGCGAGCGCATCGCCGCGGGGACCTGCGGGAAGGTCGCGCCGCCGCACAGCGCGCAGAGCGCGAGCACCCAGGTCGGCGCGCCCGAGTTGGCGGCGATCACGAGCGCCGTCAGAGCGGGCACGTGCCCGGCGGCCGCGGCGCGCAGGACCCGTGTCTGCCCGAGGCGGTCCATGAGCCGGCCCTGCGCGACCGCCCCGAGCGCGTTGGCCACGCTGAAGGCGCCCACCACGCGCCCGGCCTCGGCGAACGAGCCCGTGGCGTCGCGGGCGAGGAGCAGGATCCCGAGGCCGAACATGCCGATCGGCATCGACCCCGCGGCCGACAGGACGACCGGAGCGCGAGCGCCGGGCAGCGCGAGCAGCGCCCGGTAGCGCTGCGCACCCGCCCGCGCGTGCGACAGGACGCTCACGCGTGGTGACGCTAGCGCTCGCGGCCGCGCGGCCCAGGGGTGACGCCCTGCGCCGCCGGCGCACCTGGCTATGCTCACGGGGTGGCCGCCAAAGGTGGTCACCCGGACGAGAGTTCGCGCCGTACCCGGTCTGACGACGGCGCGATTGGAGGTCTCCATGGCACAGCTCGTCCAGATCCTCGGATCGCTCCTGATCCTCATCGCCTTCGTGAGCGCACAGCGCGGCGCGCTCTCGGCCCAGTCGCGCGGCTACCTGCTCCTGAACCTCGCCGGTTCGACGATCCTCACCGTCCTGGCCGCTCGCGAGCAGCAGTACGGCTTTCTCCTGCTCGAGTTCTGCTGGGCGCTCGTGTCGGCGTGGAGCCTCGTGCAACTGCTGCGCGAGCAGCATCGCCGCCCTGCGCCGGCCGGCTAGCAGAGGACCACGATCTGTCGATCGGTCCACGGGTCTTCGACCGGCTCGCCGTCCCGATGCCATGCGGCAGGACTTGACACGCGGCGGTGATTGGGCGTAGCTGCTCGTATCGAGGAGCTTCCAACCGGCACCGTCACCTTTCTGTTCACCGACATCGAGGGTTCGACGCGGCTGTTGACGGGGCTGCGCGGCGGCTACGCCGAGGTCCTCGGTGAGCATCAGCGCCTGCTGCGGGCGGCCTTCGACGAGCACGCCGGCCGCGAGGTCCACACCGAGGGTGACGCGTTCTTCGTCGCCTTCGCGCGGGCGAGCGACGCGATCGCCGCAGCGGTGAGCGCGCAGCGCTCGCTCGCGTCCCAGCCGTGGCCCGAGGGCGTCGAGGTGCGCGTCCGCATGGGGGTCCACACCGGCGAGGCGGAGATCCGACAGGACGATTACGTCGGTCTGGACGTGCACCGCGCGGCGCGGATCTGCGCCGCCGGGCACGGCGGGCAGATGCTGATCTCGAGCTCCACGCGCGCGCTGGTCGCCGACGAGCTGCCGGCGGACGTCGCGCTCTGCGATCTCGGCGAGCACCGGCTCAAGGACCTCGAGCGCCCCGAGCACCTCTTCCAGCTCGTCGTCGGCGATCTGCCGGCGGAGTTCCCGCCACCGGCCTCGCTGTCGCCCGGATCCGGTGGGGCGAACGGGTTGCCCCAGCCGCCCAACCAGACGATCGGCCGCGCCGACGACGTGCAGGCGATCGTGGACCGCCTGCGCGTCGACGGCGTGCGGCTGCTGACCCTCACGGGCCCCGGCGGGGTGGGCAAGACACGCCTGGCGCTGGACGCGGCGCGCGCGCTGAAGGAGGACTTCGCGGACGGGGCGCACCTGATCTCGCTCGCCGCGTTGCACAGGTCGCAGGACGTGCCCGCCGCGCTCGTCAAAGCCCTGGCGATCGTCGTCCTCTCGGGCGAGTCTGCCGAGCAGGCCGCCGAGCGCTTCCTCGCCGCCAAGCGACTGCTGCTGGTGGTGGACAACTTCGAGCACGTGCTGGCGGCCACGCCGTTCATCGGCAGGCTGCTGGGGGCCTGTCCGTCGCTCACGGTCCTCGCCACCAGTCGCGAACCGCTCGGCCTGCAGGCCGAGGAGCGCTATCCGGTGGCATCGCTCGCGCTGCCGGCGCGCGCCATGCCCGAGGACGGGGAAGCGCTGGCCCGCGTGCCTGCCGTCGTGCTGTTCTGCGCGCGAGCGCGCGCCCGCGACCCCGGCTTCGACCTCGATGACGCCAACGCCCCCGCTGTCGTGGACATCTGCCGGCGCGTCGACGGGCTGCCGCTGGCCATCGAGTTGGCGGCGGCGCGCTGCGGGCTGCTGTCACCCGACGAGATCGCCCAACGCCTGGGGGACGCGCTCGGTGCGATGGGCTCGGGCCCGCGCGACGCGCCCGCACGCCAGCGGACGCTGCGTGCGACGATCGACTGGAGCCACGAGCGCCTCGCCGACGCCGAGCAGCAGTGCTTCGCGCGCTTCGCGGTCTTCGCCGGCGGCGCGACGGTCGCAGCGGCCGAGGCGATCACCGGCGCCTCCCTCGACGTGCTCGACGGCCTCGTGGCCAAGAACCTGCTCACGCTCCGCCACGAGGCCCACGCCCCGTCGCGACTCGGGATGCTCGAGACGATCCGCGCCTACGCCGGCGAACGCTTCACTTCCACCCCCGACGAGCAGGCGGTCCGCGAGCGCCACTACCGCTACTACGTCGCGCTGGCCGAGCGGCATGGAAGCGAACGCGCGCTGTGGCGGGCGGGCGGCAGGGGGCATCTCGCCGAGCTCGACGCTGACATCGACAACATCCACGCGGCCCTCGCGTGGGCGCTCCGACAGGCCGACGCCGAGCTCGCCCTCGCGCCGGCCGCCGCGCTCGGCTGCTACTGGACCATGCGAAACCGGTACGCCGACGCTGTGGACTGGATCGACCAGGCCCTGAACCTGCCCGGCGCCGCCGCCCATCCTGCGCTGCGCGTCCGCGCTCTCTGCACGAAGTCGAGGTGCGTGTGGCAGATGGGGCGTAGCGCCGAGCAGTCAACGATCGTGGCCGAGATGGAGGCCATCGCCCGGCGGCTCGGCGATCCCGTGATCCTCTCCCAAGCGCTGTGCCGACGTGTCGATCACGAGATAAATGCCGAGCGGCTGGATGCCGCCGACGCGGTCGCCGACGAGGCCCTCCGCTGGGCGAGAGCTGCCGAAGACCCGTGGGAGATCGCCGAGGCCTCCCACGGGAAGGCGATCGCGGCGTCGAGCATCCCCGATCTCCGGGAGCGGGTCGACGCGGCCGCCGCGCTGCTCGGCGACGCCGGGAACGTCCACCAGCTCCAGAACCTGCTCAGCGGCGCGTCCTACGCCGCGCTCTGTCTGGGCGGCGATCGTGACGCGACGGACTTCGCTGCCCGAGCGACGTCGATCGAGCACGTGCTGGACAGTCGGTTCGCACGGATGATGACCCGCGGCAACGTCGGCCTGGCGGCGCTGCTGACCGGTGAGACCGACACCGCGGCGCACGCCTTCCACGAGGAGCTCACGCTCTGCCGCGACATGGTCATCCGGCCCGCGGTGTTCGAGGGCCTGCGTGGCCTGGCCGCCGTCGCCGTGGTGCACCGTGACGACCAGCGTGCCGCCACGCTCGTCGGGGCCGCGGACGCACACCGCTACGACCGGGCCGAGGATCCGGTCGAGGCCAGACTCGATGAGACGTTCTTCACACCCGCCCGCAGCCGGGGCGGGACCGATGCATGGGACGCCGCCGCGCGCGAAGGCAGCGTGTTGAGCTTCGAGGACGCGATCGCGTACGCCCTGGGGGAGACCGCGAGCGTCGGTGCCCGATGACGGGGCGTGCCGCCGACATGGAGGGCGCGCTCCCGACATCCGCCGTGGCCGCCGATGCGCCGGCGGTGACCGAGATCGTCGCGGCGCTCGAATCGGCGCTGTACGGCCACACCGCGTTCTCGCAGGCCGATCTGGAAGACGAATGGTCGGACCTCGACCTCGAGCAGGACACACGCGTGGTCCGCAACGGCGACCGCATCGTCGGCTACGGCGTGGCGCGCGAGCATGGCGACGGCTCGCGGGCCGAGGGGTACGTCCACCCCGACGCGACCGGGCAAGGCATCGGGAGGCTGATCGCGACCGCGCTGGAGGAGCACGCGGCCCGCCGCGGCGCACGCAGGATCCAGAACAGCGTCTTCGAGGCCGACGCCGCCGCCCGCGGGCTGCTCGAGTCGCTCGGCTACGGCGTCGTGCGCGTCTTCCGCGAGCTGCGCATCGAGCTCGAGGCGCCGCCGCCGCCACCCGCGTGGCCCGATGGGCTGCGCGTCGTCCCGTTCGCCCCGGAGCAGGACGCGCGCGAGTTCCACGCCGCGCACCAGGAGGCGTTCGCCGATCACTGGGACTACTCGCCGCGCACCTTCGAACCGTGGTCGACCGCGCACCTCGGGATCGAGCGCTTCGACCCGGCGCTCTGGTGCGTCGTCCGCGCCGGGGACGACATCGCTGCGGGGACGATCTGCACGGGCGACACGTTCGGCGGCGGCTGGGTCCACGCGCTCTTCACGCGCCGCCCGTGGCGCAGGCAGGGCGTGGGCGCAGCGCTTCTCGGCGACGCCTTCGGGCGCTTCTGGGCGCGCGGCGAGCACAGCGTCGGGCTGGGCGTCGACGCGGCGAGCGAGACCGGCGCGTTTCGCCTCTACGAGCGCGCCGGGATGGCGTCCGTGCTTGGCTGGGTGATGTACGAGAAGCAGCTCGGCGACGCTGCGTGAGCTGCAATCCGAGGACGCGACCTGTCGCCTGGCCGATCTGGCGCGGTTCTTGACAGGACGAAGGTACTTATGATTTCATAATAATTATGAAATGGCAAAGAGTTCGCGACGAGGAATCACCCGGCGGGGCCCGGGTGGCCATCGACGAGCTCAGCCGCAGGCGCGCGATCGGCGTCCTGCTCATCTGCTGCATGAGCCTCTTCATCGTCGGGCTCGACATCACCGTCGTGAACGTCGCCCTGCCGTCCATCGGGCGAGAGCTGCACGCCGGCATCTCCGGGCTGCAGTGGACGGTCGGCGCCTACACCGTCGTCATGGCGAGCCTGCTCATGCTCTCGGGCTCCACGGCGGACCGGTTCGGCCGCAGGCGCACCTTCGTCCTCGGTCTCACGGTGTTCTCGGTGGCCTCGCTGCTGTGCAGCCTGGCACCGAGCGTCGGCCTCCTCGTGCTGTTCCGCGTCCTCCAGGCGGTCGGCGCCTCGATGATGAACCCGGTCGCGATGTCCATCATCACCAACACCTTCACGGACCCGCGCGAGCGGGCTCAGGCGGTCGGCGTCTGGGGCGCCGTGTTCGGCATCTCGATGGCGCTCGGGCCGATCGTGGGAGGCACGCTCGTCTCCTCGGTCGGATGGCGGTCGATCTTCCTGATCAACCTTCCCGTCGGGCTCGCCGCGATCATCCTGACCCTCCGCTTCATCCCCGAGTCGCGGGCGCCGAGGCCGCGCCGCTTCGATCCGGTCGGCCAGGCACTCGTGATCGTGCTGCTGGCGACGCTCACCTACGGCATCATCGAAGCCCCGAGCCGAGGGTGGTCCTCGGCCGGTCATCCTGGCCGCGTTCACGGCGTCGGGGATGGCGCTCGTGGGCCTGCTCCTCTACGAGCCGCGCCGAGACGACCCGCTCCTCGACCTGCGGTTCTTCCGGTCGATCCCGTTCGCGTCGTCGATCACCATCTCGGTGGCGGCATTCGCCGCGTTCGGCGGCTTCCTCTTTCTGAACACGCTGTACCTGCAGGACGTACGCGGGCTCTCCCCGGTCGCACGCCGGTCTCGCCACGGTGCCCTTGGCCGTCATGACCGTGCTGGCGTCCCCGCTGTCGGGCCGGATCGTCGGCCGCCGCGGTCCCCGCCTGCCCCTCGTGATCTCCGGGGTGTCCTTGGTGACCGCGTCCGCCATGCTCACCGGCATCGGCCCGGCGACCCCGTTCGACGTGGCTGCTCGCGGCCTATGTCGTCTTCGGACTCGGCTTCGGGTTCGTCAACGCGCCGATCACGAACGCAGCCGTGTCGGGGATGCCGCGAGCCCAGGCGGGCGTCGCCTCGGCGATCGCCACGACCTCCCGGCAGTTCGGCCAGACGCTCGGCGTCGCCGTCGTCGGTGCGATCGTCACCTCGCGCGCGGGCGCGTCGGTGCGGGCAGACCTGTCGTCGGCGAGCACGGCGGCCTGGTGGACGCTCACGGCCTGCGGTGCGGTCGTGCTCCTGCTCGGTCTCGTGGCCACCACCGGTCGCGCCACCGTGTCAGCCCGGCGCACGGCGGCGGAGCTCAACCCGGAGGCACTCGCCGCGTAGGCTCATGCTCGGATGAACGCGCCCGCCGTCGAGGACTCCGACTCCGACCACGCAGCGCGCGAGGTCTGGCTGCTCATCAGCGACCTCGTGCTCGACAATCAGCGCCGGCGCGAGGTCTCCGACGCACTGGGCATCAGCTTCGGCCGCGCCCGGGCGGTCCGCCGGCTGGCGCGACAGCCGATGTCGATGAGCGAGCTGGCCGCGGCGCTGGGCATCGACCCTCCCAACGCGACCGTGGTCGTCGACGACCTCGAAGCGCTGAAGCTCGTCCGCCGCCGGCCGCACCCCACCGACCGGCGGGCCAAGCTCGTCGAGGCGACGCGCAAGGGCAAGGACATGGCGCGACGCGCCGACGCGATCCTCGCCACGCCGCCGCCGGCGCTCAGCGCCCTGGGCGCCGACGACCTCGAGGCGCTCCGACGGATACTCGAGCGCGTCAGCGCGCGGAGGTAGCGGCTCAGGCGCGCCGGCGCAGCGTGATGCCCTCGAGCACGTGGGCGACGTGCTCGCACGCGTCGACGCTCGCCTCGAGCGAGGCGAAGATGTCCTTCCAGCGGATGACGACCATCGGGTCGATGCCGTTGGCGAACAGCGAGGCGACGCCGTCGCGGCTGATCCGGTCGCCCTCGTTCTCGAGGCGGTGGATCTCGACGAGGTAGGGGGCGAGGTCGGCGCCGGTGCGCAGCGAGCGCAGCGCGCGCGCCACCTGCTCGCCGGCGCCCACGAGCACGTCGCCCATCTGCGACGCCTGCTCCATCGGCGCCTCGACCCCGAAGAGGCCCATGTTGTCGGCGGCCTGCTCGGCGAAGTCGACGATGTCGTCGAGGGCCGTGGCCAGCTGGTAGCCGTCGATCGGGTCCATCGGAGCGCGGCTGCCGTCGCCGCCCTTGAGGCGGTGGATGATGTCGTGGGCGATGCGGTCGCCCTCGTGCTCGCAGAGGACGAGCTCGCGCGCGAGCTCGGCGTGCTCGGGGTAGTCGACGAGCAGGTCGCGGAGCAGCAGAGCGGCGCGCTCGACGTTGCGCCCGCTCTCCTCGAGGAGCATGAGAACCTCGTTGTCGGGACCGGCGCGGCGAACGCGAGCCATCGAAACCAGCCTAGCCCGCCTTCCGAGCACCGACCCGCCGCGTTCACCGGTCTTTCACAGGGGATTTACCGCCGGGTAACGAGCGCGGGCGCCCGCGCCGAGATCCTCAACGGACCATGGAAGCGGCCGAGCGTCCCCTGGACGACGTCCTCTACGTCGGCGCGCTCGAGATCAGGCCCGTCGACGGCCTGGTGCTCGCGGGCGGCCGAGCGCTCAACCTGTCCGTACGCGAGTTCGGATTGCTCGTCGCCCTGGCGCGCAGCGGCGGCGGGATCGTCCGTCGCGAGGACCTCTACGCGCGCGTGTGGGGCGGCTCGCTGCGCGGGGGCGACCGCTCGATCGACGTCTACATCCACAAGCTGCGCGTGAAGCTCGAAGAGGCGCTGCCCGACTGGCGCTTCATCCACACACACGTCGGGTTCGGCTACCGCTTCTCGCCGGAGCCTTCACACGCTTTTCACATTCCGGCCACGGGTCGGTAACAGGCTGCCCGGTGTGGCGCGACAGCCTGCCGACCCTCACATTCGAAACGACACGAGGGGTGTTCTGTGAGGTTCCATAGATGGCTCGCCGCAGGGACGGCAGCCCTACTGGCACTCGGTGCGGCCGCGTGCGGCAGCAGCGACAGCTCGACGAGCTCCTCGGGCGCGTCGAGCTCATCCGGCTCGTCGAAGGTCAGCGGCTCCATCAGCGGCGCCGGCTCGACCCTCGCCGCGCCCATCTACTCGCAGTGGGGCTCGAACCTGAAGGGTCAGGGCATCACGCTCAACTTCCAGCCGGTCGGCTCGGGCGCCGGCGTCACGGCCTGGGAGCAGGGCACGGCCGACTTCGCAGGTAGTGACCCGGCGCTGGGCGACGACGAGATCGCCGCCGCGTCCAAGAAGGGAGGGGCGCCGATCCACATCCCGACCGTCTTCGGCGGGATCACGGTCTCCTACAACCTCTCCGGGGTCAAGGCGGGCCTCAAGCTCGACGGCAAGACGATCGCCGACATCTACCTCAAGAAGGTCACGAAGTGGAACGACCCCGAGATCGCGGGGCAGAACTCGGGCACGACCCTGCCTGACAAGCCGATCACGGTGATCCACCGCTCCGACTCGTCGGGCACGACCAAGGGCTTCACGCAGTTCATGGCCAACTACAGCCCCGAGTGGAAGAGCGGCCCCGGCGTCGACAAGACGATCAAGTGGCCGACGGGCACCGGCGCCAAGGGCAACAACGGCGTGGCGGCGGCCGTCAAGCAGACCGACGGCGCGATCGGCTACGTCGAGCAGGCCTACGCGCTGCAGAACAACTTCACCTTCGCAGCGGTGAAGAACAAGAGCGGCAAGTACGTCTCGCCGACCCTCGAATCCACCTCGGCCGCCGGCGACAGCCTGACTCTCCCGGACGATCTGCGCTTCACGGCCATCGACGCGCCGGGCCCCACCGCCTACCCGATCGTGTCGCAGACGTTCGTGATCGTCCACACCGACCTGTGCCAGGGCGGGATGACCGAGCAGAAGGCCAAGGTGTTCAAGGCCTTCATCGACTACGGCCTGGGCACGGATGGCCAGAACGCGGCCAAGCAGCTGTCCTACGCGCCGTTGCCCTCGGCGCTGCTGGAGAAGGCCAAGGCCCAGGTGACCAAGCTGCAGTGCAACGGGAGCCCGCTCTCCTAGTCATGGAAGCTGGATCGCTCACCCCCCGCGGCGATCGCTCGGTCCTCGAGCGGTCGCCGCGCGAGCGCGCCGCGGACCCGGTCTTTCGCGCGCTGCTCCTCGGGCTCGGGCTCGGGGTGCTCGCGATCATCATCTACTTCTTCATCAAGCTCGCGGCGGAGTCGAGCGACGCCTTCTCGAAGTTCGGCGTCCTCGGCTTCACCTTCGGCGCCGACTGGGACGTGTCGCGCCTGCAGTTCGGGGCGTGGCCGCTGCTCTTCGGGACGATCGTCTCGTCGGCCATCGCGCTGATCATCGGCGTACCCATCGCCGTCGCCACCGCCCTGTTCCTCACCGAGCTGTGCCCGCGGCGCCTGCGCGGACCCCTGGGCATCCTCGTCGACCTGCTGGCGGCCGTGCCGTCGGTCGTCTACGGGCTGTGGGGCTTCCTCTTCCTGGTCCCGCACCTGCGCGGGTTCCAGCAGTTCCTCGCGGACACGTTCTCGTTCCTGCCCTTCGTCGGCGGCACGGTGGCGGGCCCGAGCTACTTCATCGCCGGCCTGATCCTGGCCATCATGATCCTTCCCATCGTCTCGGCCATCACGCGCGAGGTCGTCTCGCGGGTCCCGGTCGAGCACAAGGAAGCGGCCCTCGCGCTCGGCGCGACGCGCTGGGAGATGATCCGGATGGCGGTGCTGCCCTACTCGCGCGCCGGCATCACGGGCGCCTCGATGCTCGGCCTCGGCCGCGCGCTGGGCGAGACCATCGCGGTGACGCTGGTCATCGGCAACTCGCCCTCGATCGGCAAGCAGGTCTTCGACCAGGGCTACACGCTCGCCGCCGTGATCGCCAACGAGTTCGGCGAGGCGGCGAACCAGCCGCTGCACAAGTCCGCCCTCTTCGCGGCGGGCCTGGTGCTCTTCCTCCTGACGCTGGCGGTCAACGCCGCGGCACGGGCCATCGTCCAGCGCTCCGAGCGCGGCCAGCGCGCCGCGCCCGCCGAGACGGCCGGGGCCGCCTCGGCCGCGGCGGTGGGCACATGAGCTCGCTGCCTCCCGTGAGCGCCCGCCGCCGGCGCACCGACCTCGTCATGCGGGCCCTGCTCGGCGCGGCGACCGTGGCGGCCCTGATCCCGCTCGTCCTCGTCATCTACTACGTCCTGCGCAAGGGCCTTGGCGCCCTCAGCTGGAGCTTCTTCACGACCGACCCCACGGGGAACTTCCTCGGCGATCCGGGCGGGATCAAGAGCGCCATCCTGGGCACGATCGAGATCGTCGCGCTGGCGACCGTCATCGCGATACCGGTCGGCATCGGCGTCGCCCTGTACCTCGTCGAGTACGGCAAGCAGGGCAAGCTGGCGGCGGCGATCCGTTACTTCATCGACGTCATGACCGGCGTGCCGTCGATCGTCTTCGGCCTCTTCGTCTACGTCACGCTCGTGGTCGGCGGCGGCTACGCCGCATGGAAGGGCTCGGTCGCCCTCGCGCTCCTCATGCTCCCCATCGTGGCGCGCTCCTCTGAGGTCGTCCTCCTGCTCGTGCCCGATTCGCTGCGGGAGGCGGCGCTCGCACTCGGGACTCCGCGCTGGCGCGTGGTCCTGCGCATCGTGTTGCCGACGGCCGCGAGCGGACTGGTGACGGGCGCGTTGTTGTCCGTGGCTCGCGCGGCCGGCGAGACCGCGCCGCTACTGTTCACCGCGAGCCTCGTCAACGGGACCAACTTCGCCCTCAGCAAGCCCACCAACTCGCTGCCTCTGCAGATCTTCTCCGATGTGCAGCAGGCCCAGGACCGCTTGCAGGAGCGTGCCTGGGGCGCCGCGCTGACGCTCGTCGCCCTCATCCTGCTGCTCACCCTTCTCGCGCGTCTCCTAGCCAGCAGGAGGACCGTATGACCCCCGACCGTCCCACCACGCCCATGACCGAGCCGTCCAACGAGCAGATCAACACCGGAGCCTCGAGCCCGCCCGCGGACGGACAGGCCGGCGCCACGGCGGTGGACGGGCGACCCGAGGCGACCGCCGCGGGCCACCGGATCACGGTGCGCGGCCTGAACGCCTGGTACGGAGACCTCCACAGCATCAAGGACTTCACCATCGACTTCGCGCCCAGCCGGGTCACCGCCCTGATCGGCCCTTCGGGCTCGGGCAAGTCGACGGTCGTGCGCTGCATCAACCGCATGCACGAGGAGATTCCCGGCGCGCGTTCCGAGGGCGAGGTCATGCTCGACGACACGAACCTCTACGGCGACGGCGTGGACGTCGTCGCGGTGCGTCGCGCCGTGGGCATGGTCTTCCAGAAGCCCAACCCGTTCCCGACGATGTCGATCTTCGACAACGTCGCGGCCGGGCTGAAGCTGACCGGGACCAAGGTCAAGGACATGCGCGAGCGCGTCGAGCACTCGCTCCGCGGCGCCGCGCTGTGGGAGGAGGTCAAGAACCGGCTCCACGAGCCCGGGATCGGGCTCTCCGGCGGCCAGCAGCAGCGCCTGTGCATTGCGCGGACGATTGCCGTCGAGCCCGAGGTCATCCTGATGGACGAGCCGTGCTCGGCCCTCGATCCGATCGCCACGCTGAAGGTCGAGGAGCTCATCCAGGAGCTCAAGGACCGCTACACGATCGTCATCGTCACGCACAACATGCAGCAGGCGGCGCGAGTGGCGGACACCACGGCCTTCATGCTCGACGGCGAGCTGGTCGAGCACGCCGCCACCGACAAGATGTTCTCGACGCCGGACGACAGCCGGACCGAGGAGTACGTCACCGGGAAGTTCGGGTAGAGCGCGTGTCCACGGGAGAGGGACGCCGACACTTCCAGGAAGAGCTCAAGCTGCTCGAGGAATCGGCGCTGGGCGGGATCGACATGGTCCTCGAGCAGCTCGACCGCGTGCTCGAGGCTCTCGAGCACCAGGACGTCGAGCTCGCCACGATGGTGATCATGGACGACGACCGCCTCGACGGCCGCTACCTCGAGGTCCATCAGGGCATCCTCACGTTGCTGGCCCGCCAGGCGCCCGTGGCGGGCGACCTGCGGCTGGTGGCCGCGCTGCTGCACCTCATCAAGCACGTCGAGCGCATGGGCGACCAGTGCGTGACGATCGGCAAGCTCATCCCGCTCTCGGGTCACGAGCCGCCGGTGCGCGCCGAGATGCTCGAGCTGCTCCTGCGCATGGGGCGCGCGGCGCGCTCGGAGGTGGTCCAGGCGCGGGCCGCGTTCTCCAGTCGCAACATGGCCCTGGCCGAGGACCTCGTGCGCCAGGATCGCGAGATCAACCGCCTCAACCGCGAGATCTTCCGGCTCGCCATCGACATTGGCGACGACCCCGACACGCGCGAGTGGGCCATGCACATGACGATGGTCGCGCGGGCGCTGGAGCGCGTCGGCGACAACGCCGTCGACATCGGCGAGGTCACCGCGTTCGTGGTCACCGGGTTGTTCAGAGAGTTCTCGGACTCCTCGGCGCCGACGCTTATCTAGCCCACCACGGGGTAGCCGAGGCGCGATGGGGCGCCGCTGGCTGACCGTGGCCGTCGTGTGCCTCGCGTCCACGGGCGCGGGGGTGACGGCCCTTGCCGCGCTGCGCCTGGATCGCGAGCTGTCGGTCGGGACGGTGCGCATCTTCAGCGATCCGGGGCACCACGGCGCGCTCGACCTCTACGTCCCGCTCGTCGACTGGGGCGTGCGCTTCGGCGGCGTCCGCGCCCCCGTGCGCCTGCGCGTCGACGTGCAGCGCGTCGACCGCGACGCGGCGGTGTCGGTGGCGCGGGAGGGGGCCGGCTCGCCGAGGGTCATCGCGCGCGTCAAGCGCGACGCGCGCAACGCGATCGCGTCCTACCTGCGGATCCTCGTCGCGCTCGTCTTCGGCTGCGCCCTGGGCTTCGGCCTCATCGTCGCGCTGGCCCTGCGCGGCGCGGGGCTGCCGCTCCTGCCGGGCGCGATCGCGGCCGGGGCGACCGCGGTCGCGCTGGCGGTCGCCATCATCGTCCTGCTGCCCCCGCGCGGGAACCTCGGCACGCCGGAGTACTACGCCCATGGCCCGGACATCCCGCGGGCGCTGCGCGCGGTCGAATCGGCCGAGGCGAGCGCCAACGTGCTTACGGAGGAGCTCGACGGCCAGATCGTGGGCCTCGCACGCCTGGTCACCGACCCGGCCGGCCGCACGACGCTCGGCGGGCGCCCGCAGATCACGGTCGCGTCGGACCTGCACAACAACCTGCTCGCGGTGCCGGCGCTGCAGCGCGTCGCGCGCGGGACGCC
Source organism: uncultured Actinomycetes bacterium (assembly GCA_963807305.1). Classification (GTDB taxonomy): domain Bacteria; phylum Actinomycetota; class Thermoleophilia; order Solirubrobacterales; family Solirubrobacteraceae; genus JAOPZW01. Next base: position 5,009 of record CAWEBN010000008.1, on the reverse strand, counting down.
GCTGTTCTTCGTCGGCGACCTCACCGATCGCGGCACGCCGCTCGAGGCGCAGCTCACGAACGGGATCCTCCACGCCGGCACGCGGCTGATCTTCGTCACAGGCAACCACGACTCGGACTCCGAGGCGCAGGAGCTGGCCGACGACGGCGCCATCGTGCTCACCGAGCACGGGCGGCTCCTGCACGGCGCGCGCTACGGACCGATGGTGGTGCGGGTCGCCGGGCTGCGGGTGGCGGGGTACGGCGATCCCTTCCGCCGCCGGCGCGCGCGGGGTTACGGGACGCCGTACCCACCCACCCAGCTGCCCGCGCCGTCGGCCGCGGAGCAGAACCTGTTCGCCGAATGGCTGGCCAGGCTGGAGGACAAGGTCGACGTCGTCATGGTCCACGAGCCGGCACTGGCGGCCAAGGCCATCGACGCGCTGCGCCGCGATCCGCCGTCGCATCCGATCGTCCTGCTCGTCGGCCACACGCATAGAGCGGACATCAACATCACCCGCGACTTCACCCTGCTCAACGGCGGGACGGTCGGCGCCGGCGGCACGGGCAACCTCAACGAGGGGTCGAAGATCGGCGTGGCGCGGATGACCTACGCCACCGGCGGCTCGTTCACGCCGCTGGCGGCCGACCTCGTGGAGATCGATCCGGGCAACGGCTCGGCGACGGCGAAGCGCTTCCGGCTCGACGAGCCGCCCGCGATCGTGGGTCGCAAATAGCGTTGATCGGCCGTCGCGGTGGGCGCGTCGGGCGTTGTGAAGATGCTGTGACTGGGGTGGCCACATGCCCCTGCCTCGTCCCTTCATGCCACTAGACTGGCCCCGCCATGACGGAACGGTCATCTGCCGCCGACGCCGCGCCGCTCAGGCTCGCTGTCATCGATACCGACTCGGGCTTCCTGCAGGTGCTGACCAAGCGCCTGGAGCGCCTGGCCTGGGAGCACCGCGTGCTGGCCAGCGCGGTCCCGGTCGACACCGTCGTGGCCATGCGCCTGAACGCCATCGTCGTCGATCTCGCAGTGCTCGGGCCGCCGGCGTGGGAGTACCTGGAGAAGCTCTGCGCGGCGCTGCCGGGACTGGGCGTGCTCGTGTGCACGGGCCAGTCGACCGTGGCCCAGCGCGTCCGCGGCCTGCGCCTGGGGGCCGACGACTGGCTGACCAAGCCGTGCCACCCCGAGGAGCTCATCGCGAGGGTCGAGGCCGTCGTGCGCCGCCGCCGGCGCGCCGAGGCACGCTCGTCGGGCGGGCCCATCACCGCGGGCGAGATCGAGATCCGCTCCGATCGCTTCCAGGCCTTCGTGCGCCACAGCTCGATCGACCTGACGCGCCGCGAGTTCGAGCTCATCGAGCTGCTCGCTGGGGCCGAGGGCCGCGTGCTCGAGCGCGAGGAGATCTACCAGCGCGTCTGGGGCTACGCGATGGCGCGCGGTGATCGCTCGGTCGACGTCTTCGTGCGCAAGCTGCGCCAGAAGCTCGAGAAGGCCTCGCCCGGCTGGCGCTACATCCACACGCACTTCGGGGTGGGCTATCGCTTCGCCCCTGAGCCGGCGGTCGGCGAGGGCACGGCGCCCGAGCCGGTCATCGAGGGGCTGCCCGTCGAGGAGCGCTCCGGCACGTCGGCCGAGGCGGCTGAGTCGGCGCTGCAATGAGCATGGGCACCGCCCGCAACGTCGCGATCGTGCTCGTCCTGGCGGCGGCCGTCGCCTTCCTCCCGGGCGGGGGCACGACGGCAGGGCTGGTCGGCGCGATCCTCTCGACGCTGATCATGGTCTCGCTCGTGTTCTTCGCCTATCGCTTCTATCGCGAGCACCGCCTGGAGCTCGACGGGCTCGGCGACCGCTGGCGCGGACTGCTCTACAGCGCGATCGGCGCCGTCGTCCTGGCCCTCGCGGCGCTGCCGCGGCTCTCGGGCTCCTCGGGCGGCACGCTCGTCGTCATCGCGGTGCTCGGCGCGGCGGCGTACGCGTTCTACGCCGTCTGGCGCCACTACCGCGAGTACGCCTGAGCCACGCGACGAGCCTCGACCTCTCAGGGGCTCAGCGAGAAGGGCGGGTAGCGGTCGGTGGTCAGCAGGAACGCGTAGGCGCTGACGCGGACGCTCCAGCGCCCGACGCCGAGGACGAAGTCGAACAGGCCGCGCGGGTAGCGGCTGGTGAACAGGATCGCGAACCACGCGATAACGATGCACACGGCCGCGGCGATGCCGAGGAAGGCCAGCACGATGTAGTGCGGGATGGCCAGGAACCACTTGGCGAGGGGCAGCCAGCGGTTCAGGTCGGTCCGCACATCGGGGTAGGCGATGTCGAGGCGCAGCGACTGCGCCTCGTCCGTCGACGGGTAGCGGTCGTCGAGCAGGGCCCCGTAGAGCGCGACCCGCGAAGAGAAGCGCGTGAGCTCGAGATTCCAGTCGAACCACCAGCGCGGGTACTTCTGGCGGAAGAGGATCATGAGCAGCGGCCCGGCGAACAGCAGGCCGCCGGCGCTGACGACCACGGTTCGGCCGGCGTGGGTCGCGCCGTGGCCGCCGTACCAGCTCCACGTCTGGCCGGAGACGGTGGCGAGCACGATCGCGATGGGGATGATCGTGAAGATCCGCAGGCCCGTCGTCAGCCGGTTGAGCGGGCGGTCGGGGTATGCGACGTCGACCTGGGCAGGGTAAGCATCGGGCATGCCTCCACGTTAGGCATCGCCGCGGCGGCGTGCCAACGGGGCCGGCGCCTCTCGCTTCGCCGGTCTGACCGCGGACAGCGCCTGCGCAGTTTCGTCACGGTTGCGCGGTAGAGCCGTGACGTGCGGGCCGCGACGCTGGTCGCATGGGGACGAGGAGACGAGAGGCGGGACAGGCGAGCGTCGAGACCGTGGCGCTGCTGCCGCTCGTCGTGCTCGTCGGCGCCCTGCTCTGGCAGGCCGTCGTCGCCGGGCAGGCGCTGTGGCTGTCCGGCACGGCCGCCCGCGCCGCGGCGCGCGCTGCCGCGGTGGGCGCTGACGCCGACGCCGCGGCCCGGGCGACGCTGCCTTCGCGCCTGGAGTCCGGCCTGCGCGTCCGCGCCGCGGGTGGGGGCGTGGGCATCACCGTCCGCGTCCCGTCGGTGCTCAGCCTCGGCTCGATCGCCACCGTCCACGCGCGCGCGGCCTTTCCGAGGCAGACGCCGTGAGCCCCGCCCGCGCCGCGGGGGGCCAGGCCAGCGTCGAGCTCGTCGCGCTGCTGCCACTCGCCGCGCTCATCGCTCTCGCCATCGGCCAGCTGCTCGCGGCCGGCTCAGCGCGCGAGCTCGCGGGCAATGCGGCGGAGGCCGGCGCCGCCGCGCTCCTGCAGGGCGGCGACCCGACCGCTGCCGCGCGCGACGCGCTCCCGGGGTGGTCGCGCGCGCGGACCACGGTGCAGGTGACGGGGCGGCGCGTCGAGGTCCACGTGCGCCCGCGGACCGTCGTCCCGCTGCTCGCCGAGCGCCTGGAGGCGACGGCGACAGCCGACGCCGGTCCGCCATGAGCTTCGTGCGCGACTTCCTCGTGGCTCCGCGGGCCGGGGAAGCAGCGGTCGACGACCGTGCTCCGCGCGTACGCCGGTCACGCACGGCCACGGCGCCCGTCGAGGCGGCGGCGCCGACGATCGGCCTGCTCGCGCCAGCGCGCGAGCTGCCCGCGGCGGCGGCCGGCGTCGGGCTGGCCCTTGGTCGATCCGCGCCGGCGGTCCTCGTCTGCCTCGGGGCGCCGATGCCGTTACCGGCCCTCCGCGTTCCGCCCCGCGCCGGCGCCGCCCGCCTGGCCGCCTCCCTGCGCGCGCGTGGCCTCGATGCCTGCGCTCGCGGGCGACTCGCGCTCGTGCACCTCCCCGCCGACGAGCGCACGGACGCCGCCACCCGCGCGCTGGCGGCCGCGGGCACGTTGCCCAGCGTGCTGGCGGTCGCCGGGCGGGACGAGGAGGTCGACGCGCTGCTGGCGGCGCGCGACGCGATCGTCGTCGCGCTCCCGTCGTCGGCCGAGCCGGCGATGGCGCAGCTCGCCCTCGCGGGCGCGGCCGCGCTCGCCCCGGCTGCCGCCGGGCTCACTCTCGCCCTCGATCCGGTGCAGCGCGCGCTCGCCCTCGCCGGAGCGCGCGCGCCGCGCGCGATCGCGGCGGTCGTGCGGGGGCTGGTCGCGTGACGGGGCGCCTCGCGCTCGCGGCTGTGGCCGGTGCCCGCCGGCGCGCGCGCTCGGGGGCTGGTCGCATGACGCGCCGCCTCGCGCTCGCGGCTGTGGCCGGTGCCCGCCGGCGCGCGCGCTCGGCCGGCGAGTCCGGCCAGGCCGGGATGGTGCTGCTTGGGCTGCTCGTCGCGGTCGTGATCGGCGCGGTGGTGCTCGGTGGCATCGCGCGCGGGGTCGGCGTGCGCGGTGAGCTGCAGAGCGCCGCGGACCTGTCGGCGCTGGCGGGCGCCCGCGCGATGCACGATGCCTACCCGCGCGTGTTCGCGCCGTCGGCCGTCGGCGGCGTCGCCAACCCGCGCCACCTCGAGCGCGCCGAGTACCTCGCGCTCGGCGAGCAGGCGGCGCGCGCGACCGCGGCGCGCAACGGCGCGCACGACGTCAGCGTCGCCTTCCCCGGCGGCGGGCTGGCTCCGATCCGGGTGCGGGTCACCGTCCACGACGCGATCGGAGTGGGCGACGGACCCGCCGTACCCAACGCGGCGGTCGCGGAGGCCGAGCTCGCCCCGCCGGGTACCGACCCGGGCTCGGGCGCGCTCACCGCGGGCGAGTACCGGGGCCCGTTCGCCCATCGTCAGGGCAAGCCCATGCGCCCCGACGTCGCGCTGGCCTTCGACCGCATGGCCGCCGCCGCCCGCGCCGACGGCATCGCGCTGCTCATCACCTCGGCCTTCCGCAGCGACGCCGAGCAGGCACAGCTCTTCGCCGCGCACCCCGATCCCAAGTGGGTCGCGCCGCCGGGCCGGTCGCTGCACCGCCTCGGCACCGAGCTCGACCTCGGGCCGCCCGCGGCCTACGGCTGGCTGGCCGCCCACGCCGAGCGCTTCCACTT